>NZ_CP172890.1:0-3523604 GCF_050531475.1 Enterococcus sp. DIV0724b
ATGCCCGATATGGAAAGTTTCTGGAAAGATCTGGAAGATACTTACCAATCTGTTTTATCTGCGCCAAGTTTTGACGCTTGGATAAAAACAACGCAACCGCTAAAGTTGGAGAATAACCAATTATGGTTAGAAGTTCCTTCTGCTGTTCATAAAGACTATTGGGAAAAGAATTTAGCCGCAAAAATCGTTGAAACCGGCTTTAAATTGACTGGTGCTGAAGTGATGCCTCATTTTGTTATTACTGGTGAAAAAGAAACGATGCCTGTCACAGAAGAGAAAAAAGCCCCTGTTACGCAAGAAAAAATTGCTGAACATGGGAAAAAAGCTTTGTTGAATCCAAAGTATTCTTTTGACACATTCGTTATCGGAAAAGGGAACCAAATGGCTCACGCTGCAGCCTTAGTTGTAGCAGAAGATCCTGGTTCTATCTATAATCCGTTATTCTTTTATGGCGGTGTTGGTTTAGGAAAAACACATTTAATGCATGCTATCGGTCATCAAATGCTGCAAAACCAACCAGATGCTAAAGTAAAGTACGTCAGTAGCGAAACATTTACAAATGAGTTTATCAATTCAATCCAAACCAAGAATTCAGAACAATTTAGAAAAGAATACCGAAATGTTGATCTTCTACTTGTCGATGATATTCAATTTTTAGCCGAAAAAGAAGCAACATTGGAAGAATTTTTCCACACCTTTAACGATTTGTATAACGAAAACAAACAAATCGTACTGACAAGTGATCGACCACCTAACGATATTCCAAAACTACCTGAACGGTTAGTTTCTCGTTTTGCTTGGGGCTTATCTGTAGATATCACGCCGCCTGATTTAGAGACTCGAATTGCCATTTTACGTAAAAAAGCCGATGCAGAACGCTTGGAAATTCCTGATGATACGCTTAGTTACATTGCCGGTCAAATCGATTCCAATATTCGTGAATTAGAAGGCGCTCTAGTCCGAGTTCAAGCATTTGCTACGATTAATGGTGAGGATATTACAACAAGTCTAGCTGCTGATGCATTAAAATCTTTAAAATCTGTCGGCAGTCAAAATCATCTATCGATTTTACAAATCCAAGAAGAAGTGGCAAAGTATTACCATATCCAATTAAAAGATTTAAAAGGCAAAAAACGTGTGAAATCAATTGTTGTTCCTAGACAGATCTCGATGTACCTTTCTAGGGAGATGACCGAAAATTCTCTACCAAAAATCGGTGCCGAGTTTGGCGGAAAAGATCATACTACGGTGATCCATGCTCACGAAAAGATCCAACAATTAATGGAAAAAGATCCGACAATTCAAAAAGAAGTTGGGGAAATCAAAAACTTGCTTAATTCATAGCCTGTGGATAAAAAAGTGAAAAAGCAAAAAGTTTTCCACAAGTTATGCACAGGTGGAAAACTTCTGTTTTATTTCATTTCCTGACTTTTCCACAGAATTAACAGGACCTACTACTTTTATTATTTATTTATATATAAATACAAAACTGTCTTAGCAAAAATTTATGCTTTTAAAATCAATTAAAAAGGAGTTCAATCATTATGAAATTAACCGTAAAAAGAAATACATTCTTACAAGAATTACAAACCGTTCAAAGAGCGATTTCTTCTAAAACTACTATTCCAATTTTAACAGGTGTAAAAATCGTTTTAACTGACGAAGGATTATCCCTAACAGGTAGTAACGCAGATATCTCTATTGAAAGTTTCCTAAGTAAAGAAGACGAAAAAGCTCAAATGACAATCGAATCAACAGGAAGTATTGTTTTACAAGCACGTTTTTTTGGAGAAATCATCCGTAAATTACCAGAAGATATGTTTACTTTAGAAGTGTTAGACAACAACCAAGTAGCAATCACATCCGGAAAAGCTGATTTTACAGTTAACGGATTAGATGCAGATAATTATCCACATCTTCCTGTAATTGATGCTAAAAACCAAATTCAATTACCAGTGCACCTGTTGACAAAAATTATCAATGAAACAGGTTTCGCAGTTTCTCTTCATGAAAGTCGTCCAATTTTAACGGGTGTTCACTTTATTTTAGAAAATCAAAAATTATTAGCTGTAGCAACAGATTCACATCGTTTGAGTCAACGAATCATCCCAATTGAACAAGCAGCTGAAAATTTCAATATTGTAATTCCAGGAAAAAGTCTGACTGAACTTTCTCGTTCATTTACAAATGAAGAAGAAATGGTCGAAATCAGTATCATGGAAAATCAAGTATTATTCAAAACACAAAATATGTATTTCTATTCTCGTTTGTTAGAAGGAAATTATCCTGATACAAATCGTTTGATTCCAACAAGCTTTAATACTGAAATTGATTTTTATGTTCCCGAACTTTTATCAGCCATCGATCGTGCATCTTTATTGTCACATGAAGGTCGTAATAATATTGTTCGTTTAGCTATTGCTTCTGATTCGGTTGTTCTTTATGGAAATTCTCCAGAAATTGGTAAAGTGGAAGAACCATTAAATTACGAAAAAGTAACAGGTGATCCATTGGAAATTTCTTTCAACCCAGATTATATGAAAGATGCCTTACGTGCATTTGGAGATATGAGCATTACAGTTAAATTTATTTCTGCGATTCGTCCATTTACCTTAGAACCAACAGAAACTGATTTAGACTTTATTCAATTGATTACGCCAGTTCGTACAAATTAAAAAATTTAAAAAAACGTGTGAGTGAAAAACTAAATTTCAGTTTTTCACTCACACATTTTTATGTTTATCGTAGCTAAGATCAAGATAGGGATATTATCCAGTCTCATATTTCTTTATAAGTTTTTTTGCTTTGGTTCCCATAATTGTAAAGTAGACAGCACCAAACATAAAAAACATCATAGGCATTATCTGAAGGCTCAAAAAGAATGTTTGCACAAGGATCATTCCAAACAATTGAAAACCAGTATATGCCCAAATACTTGAAGTCAAATACCATGAAGAGATATTTTCAAATGAAGGCTGCAACAGAAAGAAATAAAGAATCATCAATGTCGCCCATAGAATAGCTTGATCATATAAACGTTTATACCGTTCATTACTTGACGAAGCATCTGAAAATATATCTAAATCTTGATTGTTACTGTTTAAGGGTACAAAAAATTGAAAACCACTACTCTTTGTACCACTGATATGCTGCCAACCACTATCTTCAAATAAAGTCAGATACGCAATATAATCAGCTTTCTTTTTGAATGTCTGATAGTCAATTCTGTAATTCAGCGTTTTTGGCGCTATCTTTTCAAATGTATAGATACCCCAAACGTTATATTTTACCAGAGCCCAACCTTGTTCAGCCATTTCCTTTAAATACTGTTCTTCTTTTTTTATATCAATGAATAATTTTAACTTTTTCATTTGTTCCTCCTATAATAAATTGTCAGCAAGTATTACTAATTCTTTTAACCGTTCGACTTCAAGCTTTAAAACTTTTTTGCCAGCAGTTGTTAATTTGTATACGCGCCGACGTTTATCTTCTCCAGGAACCTCACAAATTAGCTTTTGTTTTAATAAATTCTCTGTTGCGCCATACATTGTGCCAGCTGCAATGCGTACTCGACCATTGCTTATTTCTTCTACTTTTTGCATGATGGCATATCCATGAGAAGGTTCAATGAGTGACATCATAATATAAAAAGTTGTTTCTGTTAGAGGTAAAATCTTATTGATAGTCATTTAGCGTACACCTTTTATAAAATTATTGTATACAGTGTGACTGTACAATTAGATTGTATATCGTTAGACTGTATAAGTCAATTATTTTTCAAAAAAATCCTTAAATGAGAAACACTGAAAAAAATTTTAAGAGACAAAACTTACAAATTTCTCCTTAAAATGCATTTTAAGCCTTTTTTAATCGATAGAATATTTTTTATCGATTGCATTCAAAATTGCTTAGAAAGAAAATTAGACGGATAAATTTGTTTTTTGACGTAAAAAAGAGTATAATATAAGAGTAAAAGTGAAGATAAAAAAGAGGGATGCATTTTGAAAAAGACGATTGTTTTAGAAACTGATTACATGACACTAGGTCAAGTCTTAAAAGAAGCCGACGTTATCAGCAGTGGCGGTGCTGCCAAATGGTATTTAGCCGAAAATAGTGTTTTCGTAGATGGGGAATTAGAGAATCGCCGCGGTAGAAAATTATATGCTGGTATGATGCTCGAGATACCTGAAGAAGGTACTTTTTTTATGGTCAAAAAAGGCGAGGCAGTCGATGAGACTGAATGAAATCGAGGTGCAGCATTATCGTAATTATGATGGGCTGACCTTAGATTTTCCTAAAACGTTAAATATTTTTCTAGGGGAAAACGCACAAGGCAAGACAAACCTCTTGGAAAGTATTTATGTTTTAGCAATGACTCGCAGTCACAGAACCAGTAACGAGAAAGAATTGGTTCATTGGGATTCCGATTCAGCAAGAATCAGCGGAGTTATTGAAAAAAAGACAGGAACGGTGCCGCTTGAGATCATTATTTCTAACAAAGGCCGCAAGACAAAAGTCAATCATATTGAACAGAAGCGTTTGAGTTCATATATCGGTCAACTAAATGTCATTTTATTTGCGCCAGAAGATTTATCGTTAGTTAAAGGCTCACCACAATTACGTCGTAAGTTTATCGACATGGAATTAGGTCAGGTCAATCCGATTTATCTATATGATTTGGTTCAATATCAGTCTGTCTTAAAACAACGTAATCAATATTTAAAGCAGTTAGCTGAAAAAAAACAGTCAGATCTTGTTTATTTAGATATTTTGACAGAACAATTGGCGGAATTTGGTGGTAAGGTTTTGTTTGCTCGCCTAGAATTTATCAAAAAATTAGAGCATTGGGCGAATTTACTGCACAAAAAAATCAGCCATGAAAAAGAAGAATTAGCGATCGACTATTTTTCAAGTATCCCGTTAGACAAAGAAAATATTTCACTAGAAGAGATCCAAAAGCAACTGCTGCAGAGCCTTCTTGACAATCGGAAACGCGAATTGTTTAAGGCAAATACTTTTTTAGGTCCTCATCGAGATGATCTGATTTTTAATGTAAATGGACAAAACGTCCAGACATATGGTTCACAAGGTCAACAAAGAACCACGGCTCTTAGCGTAAAGCTTGCGGAAATTGATTTAATGTATTCAGAAACAGGCGAATATCCTGTGTTGTTATTGGATGATGTCATGAGTGAGTTAGATAATGAACGACAATTGCACCTGCTAGAAACGATTGAAGGAAAGGTTCAGACTTTTTTAACAACGACAAGTTTGGATCATTTAAACAATAAATTAACTGTTGAACCAGATATTTTTTATGTTCATCAGGGAGAGATAGAGAGGGAAGCATCTATATGACAGAAGAAGAAAAAAACATGAAAGAACGTGCACAAGAATATGATGCCAGTCAGATTCAGGTATTAGAAGGTCTTGAAGCGGTTCGTAAACGTCCTGGTATGTACATAGGATCAACGAGTTCGGAAGGTTTGCATCACTTAGTTTGGGAGATCGTTGATAATTCGATCGATGAGGCTTTGGCAGGCTTTGCATCAAGTATCCAAGTAGTAATTGAGGAAGATAACAGTATTACCGTTGTCGATGATGGACGTGGGATTCCTGTCGGTATTCAAGCCAAAACAGGCAGACCAGCGGTAGAAACAGTCTTTACCGTACTTCATGCTGGAGGAAAATTCGGCGGTGGCGGATACAAAGTTTCCGGCGGACTTCACGGGGTAGGTTCTTCCGTTGTGAATGCTCTATCAACAACGTTAGATGTAAAAGTCTACAAAGAAGGTAAAATTTATTATCAAGAATTCCACCAAGGTGCTGTAAAAGATGATTTGAAAGTGATTGGTGACACAGATCGTCATGGAACGACTGTCCATTTTGTTCCAGATCCAGAAATTTTTACAGAGACAACTGTCTTTATCTTTGATAAATTAGCAACACGTGTTAGAGAGTTAGCGTTCTTGAATAAAGGGCTAAAAATTTCTATTGAAGATAAACGTGAAGAAAAACCAGTCTTGAAAGAGTATCATTACGAAGGTGGAATCAAGAGTTACGTAGAGCATTTGAATGCAAATAAAGATGTTTTGTTCCCAGAACCAGTTTTCATTGAAGGGGAACAGCAAGATATCATCGTTGAAGTCTCTATGCAATACACAGATGGCTACCATACTAACTTACTAAGTTTCGCCAACAACATTCATACGTATGAAGGCGGAACCCATGAATCAGGTTTCAAAACGTCATTAACACGTGTAATCAATGATTACGCCCGTAAACAAAAGATCATGAAAGAAAATGACGAAAACCTAACAGGGGAAGATGTTCGTGAAGGATTAACAGCGGTTATTTCTATCAAACATCCAGAACCACAATTTGAAGGACAAACGAAAACAAAATTAGGAAATTCAGAAGTTCGGACTGTTACAGACCGTTTATTCTCTGAGTATTTCAATAAATTCTTGATGGAAAACCCAACTGTTGGGAAACAAATCGTTGAAAAAGGCCTACTTGCTTCTAAAGCCCGTATGGCTGCTAAACGAGCACGTGAAGTAACGCGTCGTAAAGGAGCACTTGAGATCAGTAATTTACCTGGTAAATTAGCCGATTGTTCAAGTAAAGATCCTGAAAAATGCGAAATCTTCATCGTCGAAGGAGATTCAGCCGGCGGTTCAGCAAAACAAGGACGTAGCCGTGAATTCCAAGCGATTTTACCAATTCGTGGGAAAATCTTGAATGTTGAAAAAGCCAGCATGGATAAAATTTTAGCGAATGAAGAAATCCGTTCACTATTTACAGCGATGGGTACAGGCTTTGGTGCTGATTTTGATGTATCTAAAGCACGTTATCACAAATTAGTAATCATGACCGATGCCGATGTCGATGGTGCACATATCCGTACACTGTTGTTGACACTGTTCTATCGCTTCATGCGTCCGGTTGTTGAAGCGGGATATGTATATATCGCTCAGCCACCTTTATATGGAGTCAAACAAGGAAAAAATATCACCTACGTTCAACCAGGAAAAAATGCTGAGGAAGAACTAGCTCAAGTTTTAGAGAGCCTACCAGCCAGTCCAAAACCAAGCGTTCAACGTTATAAAGGTCTTGGAGAGATGGATGACCATCAATTATGGGAAACAACAATGGACCCTGAAAAACGTTTGATGTCACGTGTCAGCGTTGATGATGCAATCGAAGCCGATCAAATCTTTGAAATGTTGATGGGAGACCGTGTTGAACCACGCCGAGCATTTATTGAAGAAAATGCCCATTACGTGAAGAATCTAGATATTTAATGAAGAAGGAGATAAATTCATGAGTGAAGAAATCAAAGAGAACATTCAAGACGTCAATCTGACCAGTGAAATGAAAGAATCCTTCATTGATTATGCAATGAGCGTTATTGTGGCGCGTGCGTTGCCGGATGTTCGTGATGGGTTAAAACCGGTTCATCGCCGTATTTTATATGGGATGAATGAGTTAGGTGTAACACCAGACAAACCACATAAAAAATCAGCTCGTATCGTTGGGGACGTTATGGGTAAGTACCATCCACACGGAGATTCATCCATTTATGAAGCAATGGTACGAATGGCTCAACCGTTTAGCTACCGTAGTATGTTAGTTGATGGACACGGGAACTTCGGTTCTGTCGATGGTGATGGTGCTGCTGCCATGCGTTATACCGAAGCTAGAATGAGTAAGATTGCGTTGGAAATGTTACGTGATATCAATAAAAATACAGTCGATTTTCATGGAAACTATGATGATTCAGAACAAGAACCGGATGTACTGCCAGCACGTTTCCCTAACCTGTTAGTGAATGGAACGACAGGGATCGCTGTTGGGATGGCAACCAATATTCCACCTCATAATTTAGCGGAAGTAATCGAAGCTGCAAGTTTATTGATGGAAAATCCCGATGCAACAACCAATGAATTGATGGAAGTATTACCTGGACCAGATTTCCCAACAGGTGGTTTAGTTATGGGTAAATCAGGTATCCGTCGCGCCTATGAAACAGGTCGAGGATCGATTACAATTCGTGCTAAAGTTGAGATCGTTGATATGCCAAACGGTAAAGAGCGTATCTTAGTATCTGAATTGCCGTATATGGTCAACAAAGCTCGCTTGATTGAACGGATTTCAGAATTACATCGTGAAAAAAGAATCGAAGGAATCACTGATTTACGTGATGAATCTTCTCGTGAAGGTATGCGGATCGTCATTGATGTTCGTCGTGATGTCAGTGCCTCTGTTATCTTGAATAACCTTTATAAAATGACAGCATTGCAAACCTCTTTTGGTTTTAATATGTTGGCAATCGAAAAAGGGATTCCTAAGATTTTGAGCTTGAAAGAAATTCTTGAAAATTATATAGAGCATCAAAAAGAAGTTATTACACGTCGTACAGAATTTGATAAGAAAAAAGCTGAAGCGCGTGCTCATATCTTAGAAGGGTTACGAATTGCGTTAGATCACATTGATGAGATCATCGCAATTATTCGAAACTCAAAAGCAGATGATGAAGCAAAAGCTTCTTTGATTGAACGTTTTGAATTTTCAGATCGTCAAGCACAAGCGATTTTAGATATGCGTTTACGCCGTTTAACAGGTTTAGAACGTGATAAGATCGAAAATGAGTATCAAGAATTATTGAAATTTATTGCTGATTTGAATGATATTTTAGCTCGACCAGAACGTGTAGTTGAAATCATCAAAACAGAGTTAGGTGAGATTCATGATAAATACGGTGACGCTCGCCGTACAGAACTATTAGTCGGTGAAGTTCTAAGTTTAGAAGATGAAGACTTGATCGAAGAAGCCGAAGTCGTGATTACTTTGACGAACAATGGCTACATCAAACGAATGGCAAATAGTGAATTTAGAGCACAACGCCGTGGTGGTCGTGGTGTTCAGGGAATGGGTGTTCATGATGATGATTTCGTGAAAAATCTTGTTTCTTGTTCAACCCATGATACGTTATTATTCTTCACGAATAACGGTAAAGTCTATCGTGCTAAAGGATATGAAATTCCTGAATATGGCAGAACAGCTAAAGGAATTCCTGTAATCAATATGTTAGGTATCGACTCTAGTGAGAAGATCCAAGCAATCATCGCTGTTGAAGGACAAGCAGAAGAAGGACATTATCTATTCTTCACGACTCGTAAAGGGACTGTTAAACGTACAGCAGTCAAAGCATTCTCTAACATTAGAAGCAATGGTTTGATCGCAATCGGTCTAAAAGAAGATGATGAGCTAGTCAATGTTGTTTTAACGAATGGCGAACAAAACATGATCATCGGAACCCATAATGGTTATTCTGTGACATTTGCTGAAACAGCAGTCCGTGATATGGGACGTACAGCATCTGGTGTGCGTGGTATTCGTCTAAGAGAAGATGATTACGTCGTAGGAGCCTCTCTACTCGACGCTGACACGGAAGTTCTAGTGTTGACGGAAAATGGTTACGGCAAGCGTACAAAAGCCTCTGAGTACCCTGTGAAGGGCCGTGGCGGTAAAGGAATCAAGACAGCCAACATTACAGCGAAAAATGGGCCACTAGCAGGGCTTACGACTGTTCGTGGTGATGAAGATATTCTAGTGATCACCAATAAAGGTGTCATTATTCGTTTCAATGTCGATTCAGTTTCTCAAACAGGGCGTGCCACATTAGGTGTTCGTTTGATGAGAATGGAAGATGACGCAAAAGTTGTGACGATGGCAGTTGTAGAGCCAGAGCCAGATGAAATCGTTGAAGAAGTTGAGAGTGTAGAAACGACAGTTGTTGAAACTGATACATCAGACATAGAGACAACAGAAGAATAAATAAAAAAGAACATTTCAGTGGAAAGCTGAGGTGTTCTTTTTTTGCATCTTTTTTATATTCAAAAAAAACATAATATCGTTTTGCTTTGTTTTGAAAAAAAGTATGATTATAATAAGGGTAATAAGAAGTGAGAGGTAAAAAATATGACACAAGAAAAATTATTATTATCTAAAACTTTTTCAAAGCAATTAAATATTGGAACGGCATTATCTAACTTTCTTGAAAATATATTAGAAATATTTGGAGGAAAAACAACAATTTATGAACGTAGACCGATTACTTTTTCAGAGTATCTTTATGTTGAGATGATCACCTTCTCAAATGGTTTTCAGATCAGAACGAGCCTAAAGCGGAATCCGGAAACATTTGAAATAGAAGCATTTGCTTACTCTGAGCCGAATCATGTTTATTTATCAAATTTAACCTCAGAAGAGTTGAACTTGATGTATTTAGTTGTAAAAAAAGAAAGAGAAAAAATTATGAATCAAAAATATTCAGAAGTGGATCAAAGGGAATTAGAAGTGATGTCTTCTTTGCTAATGAAGCTAAAAGTTATCACAGGGGAGATCATTTAGCAAAAAGTTAAATGATCGTTTAAAAAGTGTCTCTTTATTTATTTTTGAATCCTTCATAATAAGCATTCAACGAATTAGAAACAAATAAAGAGGTTTGACAAAACTATTTTTACGTTTTGCCGAACCTCTATTTATGTATCCATTTTGCGACTCATCAATGTACAGCGACCAACTGCTGTCAGCTCATCTGAGGTGTTAAAAATTTTTCCTTCCCAAACTTGAACTGCTTGTCCGATTCGATCAGCAGTTGCAATTACTGTTAATGTACCATCAGAAACACCTTTTAAGTGATTGATTTGAAGATCAATACCGACTGCATAAGAATTCTCATCTAGCTGTTCATTCGCACCTAAACTACAGGCTGTTTCAATCAAAATACCATTCATTCCTCCATGTAAAATTCCATAAGGCTGTTTATGGAAATCTTCTATTTTCATTGTTAAAACTACTTTTTCTTTAGTTAGTTCAGTTGTTTTAACATTCAAATAGTCTAATAAATGCATACCAATCAATCCTTTCATATTATTGTTCAATCGACTCTAGAAATTTGAGAACTTTATCTAGATTTAATTCATGATAACGTAAAGAATCAAAATAAAACACTTTTTCTTTAGGATAATTCTTGATATCAAACTGCTTTTGCAATCCAGGTACACAAATAATGGCATCAGCTTTTTGAGCAATAACGTCGATATCAGCTATAGAGTTGTCTAAAACAGCTAACCAGTGACTACCCTCCTTTTCGAGGGCTCTATTTAACGTTGTTACTAGTTTATTTTGTTTAAACATCCCTAGAATATTACCATTGGGAAATTTATTTTTTCCAAGCATGGGTGTACTTTGATAAACTACAATTGCTGTACTCATAAAATCCTCTCCTTCTTAGTAAAAGAATGATTCATACTTACGATAGTAACTAAGTTATTGATTGTTCACAAGTGATTTTATATAATTTGGTAAATTTATGCTTTTAGTAGGAGTTTGTTTTCTATTTTTGTAGTATAATCTATTTTTATCTAATTAAAGTAGAAATAGGAGGAGTTAAGATGGGTTGTCTAGGAAATATTATTTGGTTTATCTTTGGTGGATTTTTTGGAGGATTGACTTGGCTTTTAGCAGGAATTCTTTGGTGCATTACGATTGTGGGGATTCCAATCGGATTACAGTGTTTTAAACTGGCAGGTCTAAGTTTTTGGCCCTTCGGTAAAAAAGTTGTGTACAGCACAAGTACTACCTCATTTTTAGTGAATATTCTTTGGCTGGTTTTTAGTGGCTTTTGGTTAGCGGTAGGTCATTGTGTCAGTGGCATTATTTTATGCGTGACAATCATTGGAATTCCATTTGGGATGCAGTCATTTAAACTAGCTAAGCTTGCGTTGATGCCCTTTGGAGCACAGGTAGTGCCTACAAATAGTGTTTATATGGAATAATATTAAAAAAGTAGATAAAGACCAAGAAAAAAGCGTAATTGTTTTTTTCTTGGTCTTTTATTTGTATCTTGACAACGATAAAAAATATTGTTATATTCTCATGTGGTTAAAACGTAATCGTTACGTTTTGTAGAACGCGAATCGGAAAGGAGCGGTCAAATGAACAATTAAATTCTTTAACAAATGCGTTTTTCGCACTAGTAATTATTTGTAAGGTGCGGTGCATCATAAATAAAATGATTGAGGAGATCAGAAATGAAAAAAAAGTTAAAACTAATTATCACAGGACTATTGTTACTAGGAGTTATTTTAACAGCTTGTACCAAACCGAAAACGGAAATAAAAGAGAATAAAAATAACAAACAGCTAATGATTGTTACCTCTTTTTATCCAATGTATGAATTTACAAGAAATATTGTTGGAGACATTGGAGAAGTTAGTTTAATGGTGCCTGCCGGAACGGAAGCCCATGATTATGAACCTTCTGCAAAAGAAATCGCTAAACTACAAGACGCAGATGCCTTTGTTTACAATAGTGAATACATGGAAACGTGGGTTCCTAAGATGGAGAAATCACTAAAAAATGTGAAGAGTATCAAAGCAAGTGAAGGTATGGTTCTTTTACCTGGTAGTGAAGATCACGATCATTCAGCAGAAGAAAATCACGATGGACATTCCCATGCGTATGATCCTCATTTATGGTTGAGTCCTTTTCGAGCGATCAAAGAAGTTGAAACGATCAGAGATGGTTTGATTAAACTTTTTCCAGAACAAAAAGCGACATTTACTAAAAATGCAGCTGATTATATCGAACAATTAACGGAGCTTAATGAGCTATATGAAACAAAATTAGCGAATGCCAAACAAAAGAATTTTATCACCCAACATACAGCTTTTTCATACCTAGCTTTGGATTATAATTTAAAACAAATACCAATTGCAGGAATTTCTCCTGATCAAGAACCACAGCCTTCTCGGATTGCAGAACTGAAAAAATTAGTTGAAGAAACAGGAATCAACTATATCTATTTTGAAGAAAACGCAAATGACCGAGTAGCGAAAACCTTAGCAAACGAGACAGGTGTTGAATTACTTGTATTAAATCCGTTAGAAGGCCTTACCAATGAAGATATGAAAGCTGGAAAAACATATATTAGCGTGATGAAAGAGAATTTGGAAGCATTGGTAAAATCAACAGACGTTACCCCTAAAAAAGAACTAACTGAAACTGCCGTAAACAAGACGGTCTCAAATGGTTATTTTGAGGACAAGAACGTTAAAGATCGTGCCCTTTCTGATTATGTAGGTGAGTGGCAATCGGTGTTTCCTTATTTAGAAGACGGCACGTTTGATCAAGTATTTGATTATAAAGAAAAACTAACGAAAAAAATGACGGCAGAAGAATACAAAGCCTATTATCAAAAAGGGTATCAAACAGACGTGGATCGAATTGATATTAGCAAGGATGCTATGACGTTTATAGTAGGGGATAAGAAGTATTCATCGAAATACAAATACGCAGGCAAAGAAATCTTAACGTATAAAGCAGGAAATCGTGGGGTTCGCTATTTATTTGAAGCCACAGAAGACACGCCGTATAAGTATGTTCAATTTTCAGATCATGGAATCGCACCGTCAAAAGCAGCACATTTCCATATTTATTTTGGTAATGAAAGCCAACAAAAGTTATTGGAAGAAATGGATAATTGGCCGACTTATTATCCTGTTGGTATGACTGGATTTGAGATAGCACAGGAGATGTTAGCGCATTGATAGTGATGTAAATCGTTAAATTTAAACCCATCAAAAATCAACTAGTTGAGATTTTTGGTGGGTTTATGTTTAGTTGTTTTTCTAAATCAAATTGCAAAACGGCAATGCAGAACGAGATACTACTCCACTTTAAATGCTTGATTTTTTTTAATTTTCTTTATAACCATTATATTTTGTCTAGTAAATTTCCATTCAATTTCACCACCCTCTAAACCGTCTATCATTCTAAATTTTCTATATTTGTGTATAATAGAAACATTGAAAACAATCTGCTCAGCTTTTAAATTATCTAGCTGCACAAGCTAGCTCTTCGGAAAAAAGATAAACTATAAATGAGGCAAAAAGCACCTTAGTTATAGTTTCCTACTTTCCTGTCGAGGCTGAATGAGCCTGCTCAGCTTTTAAACTATCTAGCTTCACGGGCTAGCCTTTCGGGAAAAAGATAAAAATGGAATGAGGCAAAAAGCACCTCAGTCAATTTTTCCTATTTTCCTGTCAAGGCTGAACGAGCCCGATCCGCTTTTATGTTATCTAGCTACGTAGGCTAGCCTCTCGGGAAAAAGACAAATTATGAATGAGGCAAAAAGCACCTCAGTCATAATTTCCTATTTTCCAGTCGAGGCTGGACGAGCCCACTACGCTTTTAAAATTATAAGGAGGTTTCCTAATGAGAAACTGGACAACGATCAAAGAATACGATGAAATTTTATTTGAACAAGAAGGAAAAGTAGCGAAAATCACGATTAATCGTCCTCAGGTGCATAATGCCTTTACACCAAAAACCGTTATGGAAATGATTGATGCATTCAACATTAGCCGTGATAAACAAGATGTTGGCGTCATTATTTTAACTGGTGCAGGAGACAAAGCATTTTGTTCTGGCGGAGACCAAAAAGTTCGCGGTCATGGTGGCTATGTAGGGGAAGATAGTGTTCCTCGTTTAAATGTATTAGATTTACAACGTTTGATTCGTGTGATTCCAAAACCTGTTATTGCAATGGTCAAAGGATATTCAATCGGCGGCGGAAATGTACTTCAACTTGTATGTGATCTAACGATTGCAGCGGATAACGCTAAATTTGGCCAAACTGGACCAAATGTAGGTAGTTTTGATGGCGGCTATGGTTCTGGTTATTTAGCTCGTGTGGTTGGTCATAAAAAAGCAAAAGAAGTGTGGTTCCTATGTAAACAGTATTCAGCTGAAGAAGCCTTGGATATGGGCTGGATCAATACAGTGGTACCTTTGGCAGATGTTGAAGATGTTACAATGGAGTGGGCAGAAGAAATGCTGAAGAAAAGCCCTCTTGCATTGCGCATGATCAAAGCTTCTTTAAATGCTGATACAGATGGATTAGCTGGGATTCAGCAATTAGCAGGAGATGCAACGTTACTTTATTACACAATGGATGAAGCCAAAGAAGGACGCGATTCTTTTAAAGAAAAACGTGACCCTGATTTCGACCAATTCCCTAAATTTCCATAAAATAAAAGGGTGAAAAAAATGAGTAGTTGGCTGCAAAAACAAGTGAATGAAAGACCTGATCACCCTGCTTTTTATTGGCAGGATGAAGCCTGGACATTTGCTGAGGTTGCTCAAGAGGTCAAGCAATGGACAGCATCGTTTTCGTTAAAGATACCAAATAAAGAAAAACGAGTTGCTCTATTTAGCCGTAATTCAAAAGAAATGTATTTTTCAATTTTAGCTTTGTGGGAATTAGGTAAAGAGCTAGTTTTATTAAATACACATTTAAGCTTACAGGAACTCCACTACCAATTGACCGATTCAAAGGTGAAACTGGTGGTGGTTTCTACTGAAAGTTTGCCATTTTTTACTGAATTGGATCAATTAACACTAATTGAAATGATAGAGCCAGAAGGTACTGAAGCAGTTGTAGAAACAGAAATAGACTCCATCTATCAACTTAAAGCTACGGCTTCAATCATGTACACATCAGGTACGACAGGAAATCCTAAAGGTGTCGTGCAGTGTTTTAGTAATCATTTGGCTAGTGCTATGGCAACGCAAGAAAATATGAACATTACAGATGAAGATTGTTGGCTGTGTCCAGTACCGTTATTTCACATTAGCGGTTTGTCGATCATTATTCGTCAATTAGTGCTGGGGTGCAGTTTCCGTTTATATCATAAATTTGATGCAAAAATAGTCACAAATGATTTAGCCGAAGGTCGGGGGACCGTGATTTCTGTTGTGGCGATTATGCTGCAAGAATTACTGGAAAATTATCCTAAGAAGGGCTATAGCTCAGCTTTTAAAGCAATGTTACTTGGTGGTGGACCGATTTCTCCCAAAGCGTTGGAAAAATGTGAAAGCTATGGTATTCCTGTGATTCAATCATATGGAATGACCGAAACCTGCTCTCAAGTCGTGGCACTAAGCTTTAAAGATGCGGGAAATAAAATTGGTTCTGCTGGTAAACCATTGATGGGGATGGCAATCAAGATCGTTGATGAACAAGAAAAACGAGTGGCTCCGAATGAAGTTGGAGAGATTCTATTAAAAGGAAAGAATGTCGTTCGTGCGTATTTAAATGGTGAACAATGGCAAACGGTAAAATGGACAGTAGATGGCTGGTTTAAAACGGGTGATATGGGGTATTTAGATGAAGAAGGTTATCTGTATTTAGTGAGCCGTTTAAGTGAGTTGATTATTTCAGGCGGCGAAAATATTTACCCCACAGAAATTGAACATGTAATTCAAGAGTTTCCTGGGGTAAAAGAAGTTGCCGTAGTTGGTGAAGCCGATGCAAAATGGGGCGCTGTTCCAGTAGCTTACATTGTTGGAGAATCAACGATCACAACAGAAAGAATCAATACATTTGCCAAACATTATTTAGCAAAATATAAACTACCTAAACGAATTTATTTGTGCCATTCACTGCCTAAAACAGCTAGTGGGAAATTAGCGAAACACCGCTTAACAACAAGAGAAAGGGAGGCTTTTTTAAGCAAATGAGCATTCCTAAAGAATTAGAACAAGCTTATGAAGATGGCTATCGTCAATTTAGTTGGGTCAAAGAAATAAATGAAAATACAGTTTCTTTGCGTACTTCTTTTGAGAAGGGGCAAAAAGCATTTAAAGGGAAACGTTTTTATTGGCAAACACCTGATAAAAATTTTACGCTAGTCGGTTTCGGTAAAGAAAAAGAATTAGTGCATGATCAAGCTTCATTTGAACAAGTAGATGCATTTATTTTAGGAGAAAAAGATAAAATTTATCAAAATTGTTCTGTTTCTGGAACAGGGGCTATTTTATTTGGAGGATTTGCTTTTGATAGCAAGCATTCTAAGCAAAATGACTGGGGAATGATGGAACAAGGGCTGTTTTATTTACCGACTTTTTTACTTACAGAAACCGCTGGAAAACAGTATCTTACGCTGAATTTCAGTGCAGAAAATAAAGAAATAGTACAGCAAAAGTGGTTGGAACTCACATCTCAATTCGCAGAAATAATGGATACTCAGGCGATAGAAGAAAAAGATACTACCAAAATAAAAGCAGAAGAAATCGCTGTGTCCGAATGGATGACGGTAGTTGATGAAACGGTAGCAAAATTAAGAGAAGCAGGTCCCTTAGAGAAAGTTGTTTTGGCAAGAAGGATGGAAGTGAAAAGCGACCGTCCATTTCAGGCAGAGGTCATTTTAAAGAATCTTCAACAACAGCAAACTAATACGTACTTTTTTGTGTTTGAATCGAATGAACATGTCTTTATTGGGGCTACGCCGGAGCGCTTATTGAAAGCTTCTACAAAGACTTTTTCAACGGCCAGTATCGCAGGTTCTGTTTCACGTGGAACAACGGAGACAGAAGATGATGCGCTAGGTAACTATTTATTGAATGATATGAAGAATAAACAAGAGCATAAAATTGTTGTAGATAGAATCATCAAAGAATTAGAAAAAATGACAGGGACTTCTATACAAGTTCAGAAACCAGAATTACTAAAGAATCGCGATATTCAGCATTTACATCTACCGATTGAAGGACAGCGACAAAAAGAGTATCGTTTCTTAAAAGGCATTCAACAGTTACATCCAACACCCGCATTAGGCGGTGAACCGAAGGAATTAGCTTTGGCATGGCTTAAAGAACATGAACGGTTAGATCGAGGTTTATATGGCGCTCCAATCGGCTGGGTCGCTATTAAAGAAGATGTAGGAGAATTTGCGGTTGGGATTCGTTCAGCAGTATTTTCTGATAATGTCGGTTACTTATACGCGGGTTGTGGGATTGTGAAAGACTCTGTAGCAGAACAAGAGCGAATAGAGACGAAAATCAAATTTCAACCGATGTTAAGAGGAATAGGGGGGGACGAATCATGACAAATCAAAGTGATATGACAAATTATTTACAAACCTTTGTTGAAGGGATGATCAGCAGCGGGGTAGAGCAAGCTGTGATAAGTCCTGGTTCTCGTTCTACACCATTAGCATTATTGTTGCATCGACAAGAAAAAATCGAAACCTTCATTGAAGTTGATGAACGATCTGCGGCCTTTTTTGCCTTAGGATTAAGTAAAACTAGTCTCAAACCAGTTGTGTTATTGTGTACATCAGGAACGGCCGCAGCAAATTATTATCCAGCGATTTGCGAAGCAAATGCTAGTCATATTCCATTGATCATTTTAACAACAGATCGGCCGCATGAATTACGACAAGTAGGGGCACCTCAAGCAATGGATCAATTCCATTTATTTCAAAACCATGTAAAAGAATTTATAGAAATGGCAATTCCAGAAGGAACTAAAACGATGCTGGATTATGCTTATTGGCAAGGAATGCGTGCTACAGATACTGCGTGCCAAATACCCAAAGGTCCTATTCATTTGAACTTTCCGCTGCGAGAACCTTTACTACCAGATTTAGATCGAACGTTGATTATTGAAAAGGCAACTGAAATATTAGTAGGTAAAAAGCAATTGTCAGAAGAGCAACTGCTTGAATGTGTTGATGCTTGGCAAGAAAAAAAAGGTGTTTTAGTTATTGGTGGAAGTCATACGCCAAAAGAAGCTGAAGTATTTATAAAATTAGCAGAAACCTTAAATTGGCCGATCATTAGTGATCCACTAGCAAATATCACATCATGTGGTAAAACTAGTCCTTTGATCATGAACTATGCGGATCTTTTTATCCAAGAAGTTGAAATGTCCCAACGACCAGAAGTAGTGGTCCGCTTTGGTATGTTGCCTATCTCTAAAAATACGATGTTCTGGCTACAATCACTCGATGATGCGACAACAATCTACTTTGTTGATGAAGTGGGTGACTGGCAGGATCAATTAAAACAAACTCAAGTTGCCATCCAGGCAGAAGAACAAACTTTTGCTCGAGCAATCATAGAAAAGGTTAAAGTTAAAACAGTGGATTCGTGGTGTAATCAGTGGATTGATTGGCAATTAACAACGGAACAACAATTAAATGAACTTAGCGACATGAACACATTAAATGAAACAACAGCAAGTATTCTTGTTCATAAAAAAATGGCAGAAAACGGTCAGTTGTTTGTTTCGAACAGTAATGCGATTCGCTTTTTAGATCGTTTTTCAACGGCGGAAGCAAATCATTACCAGTTATTTGGTAATCGAGGAATCAATGGTATTGATGGTATTGTTTCAACGGCTTTAGGAATGTGTGCGACTAATCCAGATCGTCAAAATGTCTTGTTGATTGGTGATTTAGCGATGTATCATGATATGAATGGTCTACTATTAGCTAAACGCTATAATCTGCCTTTGACAATTGTTTTATTGAACAACAATGGCGGTGGTATTTTCTCTTTTCTTTCACAACGTCAGTTAGAAGTGGCTGATTTTGAACCTATTTTTGGAACGCCGATTGATTTAGACTTTTCTTTAGTTGCTCAATTATATAATGCAAAATATATAAAAGCTGAGAGTTTGGAACAGTTAGCGTTATTATTGGATGCCACCCAGAAACAGCCAAAATTCCAAATAATTGAAGTTGTTGGTGACCGTCAGGAAAATGTTCAACTATACGAAAAAGTGGTTGCAGGATTAAAAGAAAAATTTGGGAAAAACAAATGAATACGACTATAAATGGCGTAAAATATTATTATGAATGGATTTCACCCTATGAAGAAAACCGACCAACATTGGTTTGTCTTCATGGGTTTACAGGCACTAGTCAGACCTTTGTACCAGTTTTTCAAAAAGAAAATGGACTCAATATTTTAGCAATTGATTTGATTGGCCATGGCAAAACGGATTGCTATGTCCATCCATATCGTTATCAAATGGATTGCTTGTGTCAAGATATTGCATTATTGACCGAAGGGTTAGGTATAGTTGAGTTTTCTTTATTAGGCTATTCAATGGGCGCTAGAGTGGCTTTAGGATTCACCTGTCTATTTCCTCAAAAGATTCATCAACTGATCTTAGAGAGTGGTTCTCCGGGTTTAAAGAGCATGTCAGAACGAATGATGCGCAAATGTGCTGATGAACATCTAGCTGGTTTTATTATGAGTCACTCTATTGAAGCCTTTGTTGATAAGTGGGAGAATCTGTCTCTTTTTGATAGTCAAAAGCGATTATCAACTAAAGTTCAGAGAACGCTTCGTCAAGAGCGGTTATCTCAACAAGCTTTTGGATTGGCCTGTAGTTTATGGTTTATGGGGACTGGGGTTCAACCTGATTTTTGGCAAGAGTTGGACAAGATAAAAGCACCCATGTTATTGATAGTAGGAGAATTAGATGCTAAATTTCAACACATCGCCCAAAGTATGCAGAAAAATCACCCCAATATATCTATTGAAATCGCAAAAGATGCTGGTCACTGTATTCATTTGGAAAAACCAGAGATAGTTGAGAAAGTCGTTTATACGTTTTTAGCTAGCTACAAAATCAATCCTTAAGAAAATAGGAAATTTTCAGTAAAACAAAGAGGAACTCAGGGTTAATTTTTTAATTTACTTACAGGATTATCCTGTTTGTTATACTTGTTAGTGCACAAGCTAGTTCTTCGGAAAAAAGATAAAATCTGTTTGAGGAAAAGAATGTTGCCTGCAGATGATCTTATTTTTTTATCAGAGCAAAACAGCTTGTTCCGTTTTTAAAAGGAGGAAACTAAGTTGGAAATTCACCGTATCGATCGTTATCGTGTTCGACTGCCTTTAAAGAGTCCATTTGAAACAAGTTATGGTCGTTTAACAGAGAAAGCTTTTGATATTTTATTAGTGACAGATGAATTGGGTAATCAAGGTATAGGAGAATTGGTTCCTTTTGAACAGCCAGATTACATAGAAGAGACAATCGATACAGCTAGAATTATCATTGAAAAACATTTGATTCCGTTATTGATAAATGCAGATATTCAACATCCTAAGGAAGTCTCCGTGCTATTTGAGGAAGTAAAGGGCAATCAAATGGCTAAATCTAGCCTTGAAACAGCAATCTGGGACTTATATGCCAAACGTAGCAACAAGAGTCTGAAAACGTATTTTAATGATACCAGAACACAGATTCCAGTTGGTGTTAGTATTGGGATTCAAACTGATCTAACAAAATTAACAGATCAAATTACAAAGTATATTGATCTTGGATATAAAAGGATCAAATTGAAAATACGTCCAGGTTATGATTTAAAACCAATCGAAGCTATTCGACAAAAATTTCCTGATATTCTGTTGATGGTCGATGCCAATTCAGCCTATACTATTAAGGATATTCCGCACCTAAAGCAATTAGATACGTATAATTTAGCAATGATCGAACAGCCCTTTGCGGCGAATGATTTTCTGGATCACGCACAATTACAAAAAGAAATAAAGACCGATATTTGTTTAGATGAAAACATTCGATCGCTTAAAGATTGTGAATTAGCTTATTCTTTGGGGAGTTGTCGAAGTATCAATTTAAAGATTCCTAGAGTAGGTGGGATTACAGAAGCTATGAAAATAGCCGATTTCTGTAAAGAAAAAGAGCTGCTTGTTTGGTTGGGGGGAATGTTTGAATCTGGTATAGGGAGAGCGTTGAATTTACAATTTGCTTCTCAAAAAATCTTCACTTTTCCAGGAGATATTTCTGCTTCTGAACGTTATTACTATGAAGATATTTTGACAGAGCCTATTGAAATGAAACAGGGTGAAATTAGAGTGCCAGATGGAGTAGGAATAGGTGTTTGTCTATCCCGAGATTCATTATTAAAACATGGTGTTTATGATACATTATTTACTAACTAAAAAGAATCACAGACTGGAATTAAATAGTCTGTGATTCTTTTTAGTTAATGCTATTTATTTTCTTTCAAAGCTTTCTCAATCTGTAATCGTTGGACTTTCATCGTAGCTGTACGAGGAATTTCGTCCCACTCCATAATAATCGGTTTATTTAAATGTGGTAAATCAGTCACTTGTTCCCACCAAGCATCCCAATCCATCCCTTGTTTTGGATCAACAGCTAAAATTGGTTGAGGAGAATTATCTTTCGCTCTAACAATGATTACTTCTTGAAGAAAATCAAGCGCATCTAACAAATGATCCTCGATCGCCAAATTACTATCAATTTTATCAATCAAATCTACTTGACGGTCTTTAAGGAATAAATGACCATTTTCATCCATAAAACCATAATCACCGCTGTCCCACCAAGGGCCAAAAACAGTTGATTGGAAACGTTCATCTTCTTTATAGTAAGTTAGTGCACGCCCTTTAGATAAAAATTGGATATGTCCATCTGTCATAGCAGGTAAAACATTGCCTTCTTTATCTGCAATTCGTGCTTCAGTCAATCCTTCTAAACCAACCCCCATATCACGAGCGTCGGACGTTTTAAGAGAGTCTAAAGTATGAGCTTTCAAGATCATTGGGCCACATTCACTTTGCCCATACACTTGAAGGAAAATTGGATCATTCTTCTCTGAAGCTTTTAAAAAACTTGCCATTGTAGCATTGTTGATAGCATCAAAAGTAGAGTGATAATAACGAACACTTGCAAAAGCTTCAGGCTGTCTTTTTGCCAAAGATGTCCACTGAACGAAATTGTTAGGGTGTGTTTCAACAGCGATCGGTTGATGCTCTGAAAGCATTTTTGAAACGGATTCGCTATTTGAGATCGATAATGGCATCATCGGAAACCCCATTGCCATCAAAGAAGAGATTCCAATATTAAAACGAGAATGGACTGGTGAAATATGAAATCCAACAAGTTTCTTATCGGCAATTTTTGTGAAAATCGTTTTTTGCCACTTTGTACGCCAGCCCATAGAATTAGCAGAGTGACAAATCAATTTAGGAATTCCAGTTGTTCCAGATGTGTGTGTCATATAAGCAATCATATCTTTAGGTAATTCTACTTGGGGTACCTTGTTAGCAGGAGCTTGTAAAAGTGCTGCGACTGAAATCTGTTTTTCAGGAGCACTATTTTTTACGTTCCTAATTTTCTCTTCTGTTTCTTCATCAAACAGGATAAACGGATCTTCTAAACGATCGACAAAGACTTCAATTGTTTCAGCTGGAAAATGATAAGAAATCATCGCTGGAACAGCACCTAAATAAGAAGCAGCCACTGCCAACAAATACGTATCGAATTTTGAGCTTTTGAAAATAATGATTTTATCTTCAGCTTTCACACCTAAACTAGCTAGTTGATAAGCGCGGTTTAAAATTGCCTCGTGACTTAATTGATAAGTGTAGCTAGTTCCAAGTTCAGGAAAAGCCGGCAAAGATTCATCATGAATAATGGCAGTTTCTGGGTTATTACGTGTAGCCTCAAGATAATTCGTGTACAAGTTGAGCGGTTGGTATTCTAACAATTGATTCAATGTAACAGCATCCTTTCAAACGACATAAAATTATTTGTGTAATTTCGAACAAGGATAGTATACCACGAAAAATAAATAACCTGAATTATAAGTAAAAAGTGAAACTAGCGGATTTATACGTATATTAAAGTAAGACATGAGAGAAAAAATGATTGCAAAAAAAAGATCAAAAATTGCTAATAACACTTGATTTTATCAGCTTTTAGCTGTATAATGAAACATTGTGAGTAGTCTATATATTTTAGATAACTCTCCTTGCTCTTAGCAATCTAAGAGCCTAAAGTCCATAGGGAGGTGAAAATCAATGAGTCAAGTTACGAATTATGAAGTTATGTATATTATTCGTCCGAACATTGATGAAGAAGCAAAAACTGCTTTAGTAGAACGTTTCGACACAATTTTGAAAGATAACGGAGCAGAAGTTATCGAATCAAAAGATTGGGAAAAACGCCGCTTAGCATATGAAATGAACGGATTCCGTGAAGGCATCTATCATATCGTTAAAGTATCTTCTCCATCAACTGCAGGAGCAATCAATGAATTTGATCGTCTTGCTAAAATCAATGACGATATTATCCGTCACATGATTATCAAGGAAGAAGCATAACCAAATGTTTCACGTGAAACATTTGGATTGACGAAAGGAGATGTTTAAATGATTAACAACGTTGTATTAGTTGGAAGACTAACAAAAGATCCCGATTTGCGATATACATCTAGTGGTTCAGCAGTTGCGACATTTACTTTAGCAGTAAACCGTAACTTTACGAATGCAAATGGAAATCGCGAAGCAGATTTTATTAACTGTGTGATTTGGCGTAAACCTGCTGAAACAATGGCAAACTATGCGCGTAAAGGTACATTATTAGGCGTAACTGGTCGTATTCAAACTAGAAATTACGAAAATCAACAAGGTCAACGTGTTTACGTGACCGAAGTTGTATGTGAGAATTTCCAGTTGTTAGAGTCTCGTTCTGCATCAGAACAAAGACAAACAACAGAAGGATCAGATTCGACACCAAGTTATAATGCTGGTGGCGGAAGTTTCCAACAACCACAGAATAATAATTTTTCAGGGCAAAACAATTTTAATCAATCATCCTCTCAGTCTAGCAATAACGGTATGCCTGATTTTGATAGAGATTCTGATCCATTTGCTGGAACAGGTTCTACTATTGACATTTCAGATGATGATTTACCATTCTAAACGAATTTGATAGGAGGGAATAAGAATGGCACAACAAAGAAGAGGCGGACGTAAACGTCGTAAAGTCGATTATATCGCTGCTAACCATATTGAATATATTGATTATAAAGATATCGAATTATTAAAAAAATTCATTTCTGAACGTGGGAAAATTTTGCCACGTCGTGTAACAGGTACTGGTGCTAAGAACCAACGCAAATTAACAATTGCAATCAAACGCGCACGTATCATGGGCTTATTACCATTTGTTGGTGAAGAGCAATAATATAGAATTATGAGAATCAAAGAACTAGTTTCTTTGGTTCTTTTTTTATTTAATTTATTGATAAAATGGAACGAAGCTTTTATATTATATAACTCAAAATAAGCTATATAGAGATACTGAAATGTTTCACGTGAAACATTTCAGCATTCGCAGAAATCCTTTTTTTATGCTAAAATAGTATTATCTGTAGAACACGGAGGAGCCTTTATAATGAGAAAAATTAGAATGAAACGGATTTTGGGTTCTGTATTCGTTCTCTTTTTATTAGAAGTACTTATATTTTTCTTTGTATCTAATAAATATATTGCTATAGCTGGTTTGCTTGTACTCAATCTCATATTGATAAATAGAATCTTTAATTTAATCAAGAAAATTGAGATATCTAATACGGAGAAAATTAGAGAAGCCAGTACGATTGCAGAAAAATCATTGGATTATGCATTTAATGAAGTGTCTGTTGGGATTATTAATTATGATGTTGATACAAAAGAAGCAAAATGGTTGAACCCATTTGCAGAGAGTATTTTTCGGAAAGATGGTCAAACTCTGATCAGTCCTGAATTAATACAAACATATGTAACGTTAGCAGAAAAAGGGAAAGATATATTTAAAGTTGGGGATCATGTTTATCGCTTCAATATTGATACAAAACAAAACACGATTACGTTTAAAGATATTACAGAAGAAAGTAACTTATATCATGAAAAATTAGAAATGCAGACCGCTATTGGTATTGTCTCAGTTGATAATTATGATGATATTACAGATAGTATGGATGAAAAAGAAATTTCCTATTTGAACAGTTTTATTACTACAATGGTCTCTGATTGGATGGATGAGTATCAAGTTTTTTATAAAAGATTGAATGCAGAACGTTACTTCTTTATTGCACAGTTGGAAGATGTAAAAAAGATGATGGAATCGAAATTTCAAATTTTAGATAAAATTAGAAAAGAATCTAGTACAAGAGAGATAGCGATTACATTAAGTATGGGAATTTCTTATGGTGGAGAAACTTTAAGCCAGACGGGTAACACAGCTCAAACGAACCTAGATACAGCACTGGTTAGAGGTGGAGATCAAGTTGTTGTGAAAGAAGCTAAAGACAATGCTAAACCAATTTTTTATGGAGGTAGAACAGCGTCAGTTGCCAAAAGAACACGTGTTCGGTCTCGTGCTATGAGTACTGCCATCCAGGGAATTTTAGCAGAGTCCTCAGATGTTTATATTATGGGACATCGTTTTCCCGATATGGATGCAATCGGTTCAGCATTTGGTATGGCAAGATTAGCTAAATTTCATAATAAGGACGCCTGGGTTGTTTTAGAGAAAACTGAAAGTATACCTGATGTTGATCGAGTTATGGCTGAGCTAGAAAAGTATCCTGAATTAGCAAAACAAATTATCACACCAAAAGAAGCAATGAAAAGAAAAACGGATAGCAGTTTATTGATTATGGTAGATTACCATAAGCCTTCACTTTCAATTTCACAAGAACTATATGAACAGTTTGATAAAGTTGTGATTATAGATCATCATCGACGTGGGGATGAATTTCCAGTTAAGCCATTACTTTCTTATATTGAGTCTTCTGCATCATCTGCTTCAGAGCTAGTGACTGAATTAATTGAATATCAAAGTAATACGCAAAAACAGTTGGATAAATTTGAAGCAACACTCTTACTTGCTGGGATTGTTGTCGATACAAAAAGCTTTAGTGTTCGTACTACAGCACGTACCTTTGATGTGGCTAGTTATTTAAGAACTTGTGGGGCCGATTCATCTTTAGTACAATATCTATTAAGCTCAGATTTAACCAGTTATTTGGAGATGAACAGTTTAATTGCCCAAAGTGAGTACGTCACACCAGATACGGTTATTGTGACAGGCAGTGAAGAGAAGGAATATGATAGTGTTACTGCGGCGAAAACAGCAGATACGTTATTATCAATGGTAGGAATCAATGCTGCATTTGTGATAACCAAACGAACCGATAAGCAAATTGGGATTAGCGCACGTAGTAATGGGTCAATAAACGTCCAACTAATCATGGAAAATTTGGGCGGAGGTGGTCATTTCACTAACGCTGCGGTACAATTAACGAATGTAACGGTAGCTGAAGTAAAAGAGCAGTTATTGAAAGTGATTCAGCAAAATATAGATGTGATGTATGATCCAGCTCCATAAGCTAGTCTTCTGGAAAAAAGCATCACAAGTTTGTTTTCCTATATTTATTTCAATGCTGAATAAGCTTATTATGCTTTTAAAATGAGGAGGAATAATAGTATGAAAGTTATTTTTTTACAAGATGTCAAAGGTAAAGGAAAAAAAGGGGAAGTAAAAGAAGTACCAACAGGATATGCACAAAACTTTCTAATTAAAAATGGTTATGCGCAAGAGGCAAATAAAGGCAGTATCAGTGCGTTAGCTGGACAAAAAAAAGCACAAGATAAACACGAAGCTGAACTATTAGCAGAAGCTAAAAAAATGCAGGATTTCTTAGAAAAAGAAGAAACTATTGTAGAGCTTAAAGCGAAGGCTGGAGAAGATGGACGTCTTTTTGGATCTATTCCTTCAAAACAAATTGCGGAGGCCTTAAACAAGCAATATAAGGTCAAATTAGACAAACGTAAGCTAGAACTATCACAACCAATTCGTTCACTAGGTTTTACAAAAGTTCCAGTGAAATTACATCATGAAGTCACTGCAACGATTAAAGTTCAGGTAGTAGAAGAATAATTAGAAAAGAGGTTGGAGCAAAGTTGTTCCAGTTCTCCCTGTTTATAAGGATTCCATGTGATTGGGATATGACTCGAAGAGTTATGCCTCAATCACTTTTTGCTTATTCTTAAGAAGAAACGATTCGATATTGTCATTGTACATTTCAGTTGTTTCTTGTTAAAATAGAAAGACTGAAAAGCGTAATTTTAGCTATAGGAGAGAAAAAAATGAATGAAGTATGGCAAGATCGAGTACCGCCACAAAGTATGGAAGCAGAGCAGGCCGTTTTAGGGTCGGTTTTTTTAGATGCTGAGGTTATTATCGATGCGTTAGAGTACATAGAGCCAAAAGATTTTTATCGCCGTAATCATCAATTGATTTTTCAGACTATGCTTACTTTGAATGATCGAAATGAAGCGATTGATGTTATTACGATCAAAGATCGCTTGGAGCAAGAAAATTTACTTGAAGATGTAGGTGGCTTAAGCTACTTATCTGACTTAGCTTTAGCTGTGCCAACAGCTGCTAACATTGTTTATTATGCTAAAATCGTTGAACAAAAATCACTGCTTCGCAACCTGATTCAAACTGCCACAGAGATTGTTACAAAAGGATTTGAACAAGGCGAAGATGTTGAGACGATTCTGGATGATGCAGAACGCAGTATTTTAGAAGTTTCAGAAAAAAGAAACAGAAGTGGCTTCTTATCGATCGCAGATGTATTGAATACCTCGATAGCAAATATAGACCAATTGTATCAAAATGATGAAGAAATTACTGGTTTACCTACTGGTTATCCAGCTTTAGATAAAATGACAGCCGGACTACAAGCAGAAGAATTGATTATTTTAGCAGCTCGTCCTGCCGTAGGGAAAACCGCCTTTGCTTTAAATATAGCCCAAAATATTGGGACTAAAACTGACCGATCTGTTGCTATTTTCAGTTTGGAAATGGGTGCTGAATCGCTTGTTAACCGGATGCTTTGTGCGGAAGGTTCAATAGAAGCTGGGCACTTGCGGACAGGTCAATTATCAGAAGAAGAATGGCAAAATCTAATTATTGCGATGGGAAGTTTGTCCAGAGCCCAAATTTATATCGATGACACTCCGGGGATTAAAATTACAGAAATTCGAGCAAAATGCCGCAAATTAGCACAAGAACGTGGCAATCTTGGGTTGATATTGATCGATTACCTACAACTGATCGAAGGAACCGGCCGCGAGAGTCGTCAACAAGAAGTCTCTGAAATTTCCCGTCAATTAAAAAAATTGGCGAAAGAGTTAAAAGTTCCAGTTATTGCATTATCTCAATTATCCCGTGGCGTAGAACAACGTCAGGATAAACGACCAGTACTTAGTGATATTCGTGAGTCTGGATCTATTGAACAAGATGCGGATATCGTGGCTTTCCTTTACCGTGATGATTATTATGATCGTGGTGAAGAGGGGGAAGACGGTAATCGTGAGGAACCTGAAATCGATAATGTTATTGAAGTAATTATTGAGAAAAATAGAAGTGGTGCCCGAGGAACGGTCGAATTATTATTTATTAAAGAGTTCAATAAATTTGCTTCGCTATCCCAAAGGCCAGATGACTTTTAACCATTAAATAAAAACAGCTACAAGCAGGTATTTATTCCGGCTATAGCTGTTTTTTTTTATTTACCATAATTCTGTTATCATCAAAAATCCTGGAATCCAAGCAGTAACAATTCCTTCAAAAATCGCTAAATACAAAACATATTTCCCGATTGGAAGTGCTAGAACATTTTGTAAAAATCCAGAAAACCAGAGAATTCCCCATAATATCCAAATGATGGCAAAACGCCAATCACCGCTAACATATGAAAGGTAGGCACAAGGAATGGCATTTACAGCAACAAATAAACCGAAAATACCATATGCCCGCCAATCCAAATCAAACAAGTAGATAACCCCCATCAAGAGATTCGTACATGCAAATAAAAAACCAGTGCCAGCAGAAAAGTAGTCACCACGCAATAAAAAAGTCGTATTGACTATGAACGTAACACTTCCTGTAAACAAGTTCAAAAAGGCAGTCGATTTACCATCTACTCCTGCTAACCCGCAATAACCGTTACTAATCAATGTAATTCCAACAAATAATAAAACAACACCCAACAAAATAAAAACCCTCCTATTTAAAATAAATTGCGTATTATATTTTACGTTAGTTTCCTAGAAAAAGAAATGTGAAATTTATTATTTTTAGATAACGGGCTTCAAAAAGAATGAGCCAACTTCCTTTCATTCCCAGTACAAGTAAATATTATTCGCTTTTTTATCTAATGTTTTTTTTAATACTAGTTAATGTTCGTGTTTTAAGTGTTTTTTGTTTTTCTAAAATGATAATATTCGATTTTTCCTTGAAAGCGTTCTGCTTTCTTGGTACAATGAATCAGGACAAAATAATTTAGAACGAGGTGTTCGAATGTCATCAGTTGTAGTAGTCGGAACGCAGTGGGGCGATGAAGGAAAAGGAAAGATCACGGATTTTTTAAGTGAGAATGCTGAGGTCATCGCACGTTATCAAGGCGGAGATAATGCAGGTCATACCATTAAATTTGATGGTGTTACTTATAAACTACACTTGATTCCTTCAGGTATCTTTTACAAAGACAAGATCAGCGTAATCGGAAATGGCGTTGTAGTTAATCCAAAATCTTTAGTAAAAGAACTGGCTTATTTAAAAGATAATAATGTCACAACAGATAATTTACGTATTTCTGACCGTGCCCATGTGATTTTACCTTATCATATCCAATTGGATCAATTGCAAGAAGATGCTAAAGGCGAAAATAAAATTGGTACAACAATCAAAGGGATTGGTCCTGCATACATGGATAAAGCAGCTCGTGTAGGGATTCGTGTAGCAGATTTACTAGATAAAGAGATTTTTGAAGAACGCTTGAAAATCAATCTAGAAGAAAAAAACCGTCAATTTGTAAAAATGTTCGATAGCGAACCAATTGCTTTTGAAGATATTTTCGAAGAATATTATGAGTACGGCCAACAAATCAAACAATACGTAACAGACACTTCTGTTATTTTAAATGATGCATTAGATGCAGGTAAACGCGTATTATTTGAAGGCGCACAAGGTGTTATGTTGGATATCGACCAAGGAACCTATCCTTTCGTTACATCATCAAATCCAGTTGCTGGAGGCGTTACGATCGGAAGCGGTGTTGGCCCTTCTAAGATCAATAAAGTCGTTGGCGTTTGTAAAGCTTACACATCACGTGTTGGCGATGGCCCATTCCCTACAGAATTGTTTGACGAAACAGGAGAAACAATTCGCAGAGTTGGGAAAGAATATGGTACAACAACAGGTCGTCCACGTCGTGTGGGCTGGTTTGATACTGTTGTGATGCGTCACTCTAAACGCGTATCAGGTATTACGAATTTATCATTGAATTCGATTGATGTTTTAAGTGGTTTAGACACGGTCAAAATCTGTACAGCCTATGAATTAGATGGTGAGTTGATTTATCATTATCCAGCTAGCTTGAAAGAATTGAGCCGCTGTAAACCAGTCTATGAAGAGCTGCCAGGCTGGTCAGAAGACATTACAGGATGCAAAACATTAGCTGATCTTCCAGCAAATGCAAGAAACTATGTGCACCGTATTTCTGAATTAGTTGGCGTGCGTATTTCAACATTCTCAGTAGGTCCAGACCGTAATCAAACAAATGTATTAGAAAGCGTTTGGGCACAAATTTAAATCTAAGAAGCAAACGAGAGACAACGTACTAAAATGTCTCTCGTTTTTTTAGTCATTTTTATCCAAAATACGGTCTTTTTTAGTCGGGTTTGATTTTAATAAAGCATGAGTATCCAATAATTATATGTTAAAATAGAAAAACAGTTAGGGAGGATTTAAAAATGACATTTAAATTAATGACAGATTCATGTTGTGATTTACCATATACATATTTAGAAGCCAATGATGTTGATTTTATTAGTATGACCATTCAATTAAATGGAAAAGAACTGGTCGATGATTTAGGGACAACGTTTGACTATGATTGGTTTTTACAAGAAATAAAAACAGGCGGCATGCCGACTACTTCTCAAGTAAATGTGGGTCGCTATATTGAATTTTTTAGACCATTTGTAGAAAAGAAAACGCCGATATTGTACTTAGCTTTTTCTTCTGGGCTGAGTGGCTCTTATCAAAGTGCGATGCAGGCTGTTGACATATTGAAGGAAGAATACAGTGATGCAGAGATTTATGTAATTGATACAAAAGCAGCTAGTTTAGGCGAAGGGTTACTAGTCAGTGAAGTGATTCAATTGAAAGAAGATGGTCATTCTTTAGAAGATATTTTATTGTGGTTATCTGAAAATAAAATGACAGTTCATTCTTGGGTCACTGTAGATGATCTAAAGCATCTAGAGCGTGGTGGTAGAATCTCAAAAGCCGCAGCAGCAATCGGTGGATTAATGAATGTTAAACCAATTATTGTAGTAGATGAACAAGGGAAACTGCAAAATATTGGAAAAGTCCGCGGTCGCGGTAAAGCATTGAAGAAGCTAGCTGATGAGACCGTTCAAGGAATGATCGAACCGTTAAAACAAACGGTATTTATAGCTTATGCTGGTGATTTGGAAAGTGCGGAGAAAGTTAAAGAGATGATCGAAGAAAAAATCCAAGTCAAAGAGATCCGTTTACATCCGCTGGGACCAACCATTACTAGCCATACAGGAAACGGTTGTATCGCGGTCTTTTCTAGAGGGAAAAAGAGATAAATTGGTGATTGGTTTATAGTTAAATAAAAAACAGGAGGTTGGCATAAAAGTACTTGTTACTTTTGTTTCAACCTCTATATTTTGCATAGGTTTAGCAATGGATCTTAGGCTAGGTAAGTAAGTATTTTATTACTTTTGATTTTTAAAACATGATATACTACTACATATTCTATAGACTAATTTTTTGGAGGAGTTTTTATTGAATTTTTACGGTATAGACTATTTAGAGACACAATCAAATTTAAACGATTATATCAAATATTTCTTTATTTTTGGTGCTTTGATCGTCTTAATCATTGCCTTTAGTTTGTATATGCGTCATCGTATTCAAACTAAATACCGTGATTTGAGTATTATCACATTTTTGCTACTACTGTTCTTACTGGGTGTACAGTATTCTGATTACACACAAAATCAAAGCAAAAATTCACAATCATCTCAAATGGTCAATTTTGTGAAACAGATATCAAGAGAAAAAGGTGTTGATAAAGAAGAAGTTCTTGTAAATTCAACTCAGTTAGTTGATGGAACACTTGTAAAAATTGAAGATAGCTATTATAAAACAACATTAAGTGGAGATCAAAACTCTTACATCTTAGAAGAAGCATATTTGATGAATCCAGAAATTTCAATTACGAAATAATAGAATAGAAAGGAAGATATCATGCAAGTTTATAGCCCAATCATTATCAAACTTGGCTTGGGGATTATTTGTTTAATTATTCAAATCAATTTAATGGGAAAAGGGAACCTAGCACCATCTTCTGCAATGGATCAAGTTCAAAATTATGTCCTTGGGGGAATTATCGGGGGTGTGATCTACAATGATTCAATTGGTGTTTTACAGTTTGTTTTAGTTCTGATTATTTGGACGTTGCTTGTATTGACTGTTAAGTTTGCGAAAGAACACAATCGATATGTGAAGTATATTGTGGATGGCAGACCAATTACATTGATCAAAGATGGAAAGGTTGATGTGAGTGAGTGTTTAAGATGCGGTATTTCAGCTAATGAATTAATGTTTAAATTAAGAGCTAATGCTATTTATGAAGTTGAAAATGTAAAAAGAGCCGTCTTAGAACAAAATGGTCAATTAACGATCATAGAATTCGGAGATGAAAATATTAGATATCCGATTATTGTAGATGGTCAGGCAAATTATGACGTATTGGAATTGATCGATAAAGACATTGATTGGTTATCGGAGCAAGTGCAAAATGAAGATTACAAAGGCGTTAATGAAATTTACTTAGGTGAGTATCTTTCAGGTAAACTAAAATTATATGGGTATGAAAAAAATACGTAATAGGGAAAGAATCTTAATTAATCAACAAATTGAAATGATCGATTACATATAGAACAGACGTTAATCACAAGTATTTTTGAGAGCTTAACTTTCAAAAATATTTCTGACTACGTCTGTTTTTTTGATCTAAAGTAGTAGATAAAATCATATGGGAGGAAATTGACAGGATTTTAAAAGAAAAAAAGCAGTAATTTACAGTAAGATTATTTTATCAAACAAAAAAAACGTTTGATTAGACATATTTACGATGGGATCGAATGATCGTATTGGCTAGAAATAGTTCGTTTTAACTTTTTATTCAATGATAGTCAAAAAAAAGGAGTCGCTGTGTTGGTAGCAATAGCGAAGATGAGAAGATTAAAAGGAGGAAAAAAGATGAGAAAATCAACATTTAACTACATTAAGGATATTTTAGGAGATTACCCAAGGATTGAAGAATACATCAAACAACGTGAAGAGGAATTAAGATATCCTCATCGTGAAAGTGACTTAAATGCAGGGATCAAAGGAAGTAGACAAGATTATGACGTTCAAGATCGATTAATGATTACCATCGAACAGGATCAAAGATTAGCTGCACTAGAAAGGAATAAACGTGTTGTTTCTACTATTTTGGATGAGTGTTGTGAAGATACTAAAATGATTATTCAAGAACTATATATGCGGCGCATGCCAAAATACACGATTCAAGGTTTGATTACAAATGGCCTGATTTTTGTTGGTAGAACAAAAGCGTTTGAATTACGGGACTGGTTCTTTTTACAAGTCGCAAAAGAGTTACACTTGACTATCTAAACTGTGAACGATAGTCGGATTTTTGGAACAAATTTCCATTGTAAGATGATAGTATCAAAAAATAAACAACAGCATAAATCGTTGAATCTTTTTTGATAAATAAATTCTTGCCTAGAAAAATGCGTCCGGATTTGTTGTCTGACATTCAGACGAAGTACAAAATATGAACGATGTCCGAATTTTCAGAAACACTATTTAGTATAAGATGATTTTATCGAAAACTAGTTATGAGAGCACTGGCTGACGGAAGCTCAAAATAAGTCTACTTCCAGTCAAGCACGCTGTAATAATTCAAGTTATCGTATGAGACAAATCCCGAAAATTCCGGCAGATAGATTTTTACAAATATCCAAAGAATCGAATAAGCGGATAAAAAATTTGTCTACGTTTATATAGATCATGATGTGACGATCGCACATCAAAAGAGATTTGTATAGGACACGTAAACAGAAGATTCAAATCAATAAAAAAGAGTATGGGTAAGAGAAAAAAGCGAGGATACCTATGAGTAAGTATTTTAAATTGGTCAGTGTAATCGACACAGTCACTACATTAAATGTAGCCTACCAAAAAAATGGCAGGATAGCCTATAGCCATGTTCGTTTAAGTCCTGGTGAAAAATATGAATTAGGTAATGATGAAGTGTTTAACCAGACCTTACAAACTATTAAGATTGAAAGACCCTATTCGGAGCAATTAGCAAATGAATTAATATCGTTAGGTGTTGACTATACAGAAAAATTTTGTAAGTCCTGTGGTGGTCACACAAAAAAAATCTCTTACTTGGCTATAGAAATTATTGATGAATGAATCTTCGTTTACTAAGAAAAAAAGACAATAATTGGAGGCGAAAAGATGAAAATCCAATTTCTGGGAATCAAGAATCAAGTGGAAAAATCAGGCTGTTCGTCTTGCGGCAGTCGGCAAGTGTCTAAGCATACATTTCAGCGTGAAGCTCGAATGGTTTTACCTAGCGGACAGGTCAAGACTTTTTATGTAGGTGAAGTGTATAACGTAATGGAGCAAGATGGCGAATTTCTGCTGAAGCAGATGTATGGCTTGGATGGACAGAATGTAAAAATGTTTAAAGCGGGCTGAAAGAGGCTGCTACGTTTTAAAATTATCTAGCTACGCAAGCTAACTCCTCAGAGAAAAGATAAATTATGAATGAGACAAAAAACATCTCAGTCCTAATTTCCTATTTCTCGTTCGGAGTTGAATGAGCCTGCTACGCTTTTAAAATTAGGAGGAAAGAAAATGGCAAAAGAGAAAAAAGTAAAAGAAATTGCTAAAAAAGATACTGTTGATGCACAAGTATTTATTCAAAGAAAATTACAAATATTAAACCAAAAAAATGGCGGAAGATATGAGCGCGATGCAACACGTGTCGTTCAAAATAATCAATAATAGGGGGAATTATAAATGACAAGATGTAGCAATGATACATTGATTTCTAAAATTGGGATGAAATCATTAAATAAATTAATGGAAGTTGATTTTGCCGTATTAACGGATATCGACAGCTGTGTAAAAGTAAATACAAAAAATTATATCGATTATAACGGAACCAGTGCAGTTTACAATGTTTATAGCACACCAGAAGATATGTTTAATTGTTTAGCGGAAGGATGCAAAAATTCAGGAACATTGACGGTTATGAATGCTGCTGGATCTGCATCAGGAGCTTCATTTGCAGTCAATGCAGATGCGACAGAATTCGCAGCGGGTGTGATCACGTATTACCTTCACTTCCCAGCAGCTGGAACGTATAGAGTTGACACAGCTATTTCTGATATTGCAGATCAAAATCAATCAGATTCAGATATCTATCAAAAACAAGTAACGGTACAAGGTGCCGGGTTCCATCCTGTAGTGATCGATTTATCTAAACTCCCTGAAGCTGGAAGTGGTACAGGTTGGGCAGCAGGCGAAAATGGGATTATCATTCATGTGGATGTAACACCAGAAAATTCGATTATTTCAACGATTGGTTTTTCTTCGATCTATGTTTATAACAGTATTGAAGATTTTGAAGTCAATGATGTTGTTAAGATCGGCTGTATCGATGAATTTGCTGGAGAATTAACCGTTGACCCAGTTGAAGCAAGCTGTTTTGGTGCAGGCTACGATGCAACAAGTATTGCAATTGAAAGAACATTAACTGGTAAGAGTGCAACTGCGAACTATTGGAAATTGAACCCTTTGATGTCTAAAGGAACATTGACAAGCGGCTGGTTGATTCAAACAGCTGAAAAAGCAGTTTCTGCTACTACGATCGATGGCGTGGATTACGGCTATGTTCAACTTGCAGATATGAATATGGACGAATGTGCCTTTACATCAGCTGCGATTGCCGACAGCTGTAATGTTACAGAATCACTATTGAATCGCGTTAACACACCAGCAGTAGTTGAAATCAACGAAAAACAATTTATCGTTTTAGCAGATGGAAAAATCTTATTCCATAAATCATTAGTAGGAAAAGATCTAGTGATCAGTTATCCGAAAAAAGTTGATGTAGAGCACTTTGTTGGAAATGAAGATGTCTTAGATGCACGTCGTGTGCGTATGTCATTTACACAAGAACAAACAGATGGTGTGAAACAAAACTATGTTTATAACAACGTCTTGATTACGTCATTCCCTGGAACTGTGAATAACGAAGAAACTACTTTTGAGTTTACAATTTCAGTACAACGCGATAAAAATGGTAACTTCTTTGAAATGTACCGTGTAGCAGAGTAATAAAAATCATTTAGCTTCAAGAGCTAGCCTTTCGGGAAAAAGAGAAAAAATAAATGAGGCAAAAACTACCTCAGTTATTCTTTCCTATTTTCCAGTCAAGGCTGACCAAGCTCTTTCAGCTTTTAAAATTAGGAGGAACAGAGATGGAAGAAAAAGGCATGAAAGCCGCTGATTTTTTAGCAATCAGCAATAATTTGAAAAAAACGAATGAAAATGATACCCCTTTTGCGGTGGTAAAAGATCAAGAGGTGTCAGTGATCGGTGATGCAAATAAAACCGAAGTGAAAAAAGCGGACTATAGCGTGAGATTTCGTGTCCCTCAAACTCATTTTGAACAAAAACCGGAAGGCGCTAAAGAGGTCGGATCGTATTATGTTTTCAGCGTTGCGTTTGAAGATATCACGATCACACCACGTTCAGATTTAAGAATTGTTGATGCGATCATGAAAATTATCCCATTTTTCAATAAGTTGAAGGAAAATGGCGATATGGAAGACTTTAGCAAAGAAGAATTGTTATCTGTTTTTGTAGGTGCAGGTGATGAAATTCATTTAGCTATCTACAATTTAGTTGCAACATTCTTAGGAATCGACGACCAGATGGGCGAGTATATGCTGCCATTCTCTGTGATCGAAAACCTAAACAAAATCATGGAAAATCATCCAGAAGTCTTTAATGAAGCAGATGTTTTTTTCGGTTAATCTACAGACAAGCATGTGAAAATGAGACTTCGGTAGAAAAAGAATCGGAAACATTTTTTGCGAATTTGAATATTTACACGTACATGGCTCATTATGTAGCCAAAGTGTTAAAGCAACGCCCGAATATTATCTTAGATGAGTGGGGCGTTGCTGAATTATTAGTGGCTTACGGACAATATGCGAATGAAGAAAGTTATAGTAATTTTCTAGAATGGAAATCGCTTGGGAATGAAACGAAGCGCAAAGTGAAGAAACCAAAAGAGTACGCTGTTTTGTTTTATACAAATGATGATTTGGCGGATTAATTGGTTCAGTGAAAAATGTTATGAATAGTGAAAACACACTCTTTCTTTTATATTCAAAAGAAAGAGTGTGTTTTTAGCTTTATTAGCAAATTACTTAGTTCTTGTCATCTCTAAAATATTTTGTTTAGAAGTAATCGCAATTCGATCTCCAGCTACTAATTTAAAAGCTTTTAAATTTTTTGTAGATTTTCCTAGATAATATAATTGAGGGTTTCCATCTTTATGATAAATTTTAAATTGGACTTTTTCATTTTCTATAGGTTTAATTGTATATTGTCCTGCAGGTAAATCTTCACCTACAACCACATCATTGCCAGAAGTATAAGCAGTTTCACCTTTGGCTAGATTAGGAAGAGGATCATTTAAAAGTTCTGCCTCTAATATCATTCTTTTAACTGTTAACTCAATGCGGTCACTTTTAGATAATTTGAAAGCTGCCAGTTCTTTTGTAGATACTCCTAAATAGTAAGTCTGAGACTCTCCATTACTATAATGTATTTTGAATTGTACAGGCTCATTTTCAGCGGGTTTAATAATGTATCTTCCAGGCTCAATATCTTCTCCAACAATAAAGTCACTGCCAGAAATTTCAGTGATGTCTCCGGTTTTGAGTTTTTCCATAGCTGCATTCAGATTTTCTAAACTACTTGTTTCATTAACAGAGTGTTCACTAGTTGTTTGTTGTGTGCGTTCTGTTTGTTTAGTTTGAATAGGTTTGTTAGGAGAAGAAGTATTACTAGAGTTTTCGCAGGCAGCTAATATTAAACTGCCTAACAAAAAGAAGCTTATAATTTTCAAATTTTTCATGTTAAATCCTCATTTCTGTAAAATAAGTATTTTGCAGGAACTAAAAAGAAAGTATGTTACTCATAGATACAATAATAATACTTTTTGATTGGAATATAAGTAAATAAATAACAGAAACTAATGATGAATCTAGTCATGTTTGGATAAGCGTACACATAATCTATAAAGAAGTATATTCTGAACAATTTCCGAACTTTCAGATTTGAATTCTGCTGTAGAATGATATTATCAGTAAATAGTTACAATATCTGTTGATAGTAAAAGATCTATCAGTATTTTTTTATTGTGAGTAAAGACGCAGATATATAAAGTCTTTAGTTTTAGTTTAGAGAAAATATTCTGTGAAAGAAGTGATAAGTGAATACTAGAAAAAAATATAATATTTAGAAAAAGCATGAGCTTGTTGCCATGTTTTTTTTGTTTAGTATCAGAAAAAGATCCACATAACAAAATAAGAAAGGAGGCGACAGAGTGGCAATAGAAAAAATATCAATAGATATGAAATCCAACTCTGAAGAAATCGCAAAGCAGCTTTCTAAAATAGACAGTAAAATCAAACAATTAAAAATAGAGAAAAGCAAAGTCCAATCAAGCGTTAAAAAACTTGAAAAAAGCTTAAGTGAATTTAAAGGATTCAATTTTATAGAAGATGCGGCTAAATCCATAGAATCAGGGGCAGCAACGCTCAAAGAAGTCAACGATAAAGTGCCATCAGATTTAAGCAAAATTGGGCCGAAATTAGGAAATATGGGCATCGCTATAGTAGGAATGGGGACCTTAGCGGTTATAGCTGGTGCATTAGCCAGTGGCGATGGGAAAAAAGCCCAAACAGGTTTTAAAACGATTCAAGATATCGGAGAACTATTGGGAGACGCAGCGGAGACCATGAGCCAAATTGCTGTAAAAGTACCATCAGATTTAGGATCAATGGGCGCTCGTTTAGGAAATATGGGGATCGCCATCGTAGGAATGGGAGCATTAGTAGCGATAGCTGGCAAATTGGCAAGTAGTGATGCAAAAGTAGCAAAAACAGGCTTTAAAACGATTCGAGACATTGGCAAGCTATTAGAAGAAGCAGCGGAGACGATGAGCCAAATCGCCGCTAAAGTACCATCAGATTTAGGGTCGATGGGTGCTCGATTAGGAAACATGGGAATCGCTATAGTAGGAATGGGCGTATTAGTAGGGATAGCAGGAAAACTAGCGCAAGACAATCCCAAAGAAGCGAAAAAAGGGTTCCAAATGATTCGAGAAATCGGCAAACTACTGGAAGAAGCAGCCGAAACGATGAGTCAAATCGCCACAAAGGTTCCAGCAGATCTTGGAGAAATGGGTTCTCGTTTAGGAAGTATGGGGATCGCCATCGTAGGAATGGGTATATTAGTAGGGATAGCAGGAAAGCTGGCCCAAGATAATCCTAAAGAAGCAAAAAAAGGGTTCCAAATGATTCGAGAAATCGGCAAATTATTAGAAGAAACGGCCGAAACGATGAGTCAAATTGCTGCCAAAGTGCCAGCAGATCTTGGAGAAATGGGTTCTCGTTTAGGAAGCATGGGCATCGCAATCGGTGGAATGGGTATTTTAATTGCCATCGCAGGCAAACTAGCTCAAGATAACCCTAAAGAAGCGAAAAAAGGCTTCCAAATGATCCGAGAAATCGGTAAATTATTAGAAGAAGCAGCCGAAACGATGAGTCAAATTGTCTCCAAAGTGCCAGCAGACTTTGGAGAGATGGGTTCTCGTTTAGGAAGTATGGGCATCGCGATCGGAGGAATGGGTGTTTTAATCGCCATCGCTGGGAAATTAGCGAAAGACAATCCCAAAGAAGCGAAAAAAGGGTTTCAAATGATCCGAGAAATCGGTAAATTATTAGAAGAAGCAGCAGAAACGATGAGTCAAATTGTGACAAAAGTGCCATCCGATTTTGGTGAAATGGGTTCTCGCTTAGGAAGTATGGGCATTGCAATAGGCGGAATGGGTGTCCTAGTAGCGATAGCAGGAAAATTAGCGAAGGATCATCCTAAAGAAGCAAAAGCTGGCTTTAAAATGATTCGTGATCTTAGTAGCTTATTAGGTGAAACAGCAGAAGCAATGGGACAAATTGCTGCCAAAGTACCAGGTGATTTTGGCAGTCTAGGTGGAAAACTTCTAGCTATGGGTGCTGCCATCGGAGGAATGGGTATTCTTGTTGGCGTTGTCGGCTTGTTAGCTGAAAAGAAACCAGAGATGGCTATGGCTGGGTTGGCATCTATCGAGGGTATTATAACGCTCCTCACAAAAGCAGCTGAAGCAATGAAACAAATCGATGAAAAAGTACCAGATGACATTGCCAATGTTGCAGCAAAGCTAGCCAATATTGGCATAGCAATCGGAGGCATGAGCGTTCTAGTCGGCGTTGTCGGTGCTTTAGTATCATCAGGTGTTGGCGCATTGATTGCTGGGGCAGGATTAGCAACAGTCTTTCTAGTAGCAGAAGAATTGATGCATGTTTCAGAAGCACTTAATCAGTTAGATCAAAAAGTCCCAGACGACACCTCAAGCGTCAAAGGAAAAATAGAATCTGTTGCAACAGCCATCGGTTATTTTACTGCAGCTAATCTAGGAAACGTGGTAGATCTATTCAAAAATGCCGTTGGCGCATTAAATACCGCAGTTGTAGCAGAAGGTGTTATCAAACTTGCAGAAGTAGGAACGGAACTTCAGAAGTTTGAGGACATTACAGTTCCTGCAAATATTGAAACGAAAATCAATGAAATTCAAAGTGTCTTTGAATACTTGAAAAAAGGAGTAGGATTCTTTAAAGAAATGGGTCAGTTTTTCAGTGGAGGAAAAACCGATACGAAAATTGGAGAAGATGCAGCAAAAGCTGTAGGGAATTTAGCAGATGTGGCTAAATCCATTGAAAAGCTTGAAGAGACTGAGATAAAAGACCCTGAGGGATTAAAAGATAGAATCGAAGAGATTCAAAAAACATTTGAATATTTTACCAAAACAAAAGGTTGGTTCGATGATGTAAAACGAGCCTTCAAAGGTGACAATATTGATTCAGGTGTTGCAGAAGACGCTAAAAACTATGTAACTCATTTAGTTGGAATCATGGAACAGCTAGATAAAATCCAAAATACGGAATTAAGTTTTAGTGATATTATAAGTAAATTACAAAACATTCAGGATATCATAAAAGGCTTTGAAAAAATTGATCTTAATATGAAGTTGGACATTGATACTCTAAAGGCAACAGTTGAAAAGGCTGAATATTTAAGTAAATTGATTGAACATTTGAAAACAGCTATGGGATTCACCTTTGATGCAAACGCAGTGACTAAACTGAAAGAGACGATCAAAGGAATCAAAGAAGCAATCAAGGAAATCCTAAGTACCGACTTTACACCTAGAGATGAAAATGGAACTAGAAGCAATATGCCTGACTGGACATGGGCGATGGAAAGGGATATTCAGCAAGCAATCAATAAGTTGACGAAATTAAATGAACTGGGAACTCAACTTAAAGATGCTCTTGATTTTAAGTTTGATGAAGGAAGTTTTGCAACATTCGAAGACAGAGTAAAACTCATGCAAGATACGATTCGTAAGGTATTACTTACCGATTTTTCACCTACAGATGAAAATGGTGAGTCTCTAACATTAGAGAATTTGGATGAACAATTGTCTATCATTACAAATGCAGTGAATAAATTAACACAGCTAAATTTAATGGGAGATCAGTTTGCAAAAGCTTTGAATTTTAATTTCGATGAAGGAAGCACAGCAAAGTTTGAAAAAACAATGGGCCAGATTGTTGAAGCTATGAAGGCTGTTGATAAGTTCACGTTAAGTAATACCTCAGGTTCAAATGGTTCAGCTACTACAGATAATACTAATTTTATGACGTTAGCCGAGGATAGGATTAAAATTAACAATCAATTAGGACAGAATAATAGTTTAGGGCCGCAACCAGTTGTACAACAAGGAACAGATACTTTTGAAGAAGATATGAAAGCTGCTCTTAATAAAGTTCAAAAAATCAATGATTTAATAACGAAAATACAAAATGTTCCTCTTTTAAATTCAGTTGAATTTGAAGAGAAAATAACAGCAGTTAAAGAGTGTTTAGAAAAACTTAGTCTCTTTGTCATTGATAAAAAAGTAAATAATGATGCTGAAAAAATTACTAGTAGTGCAGATGCATTTACAAAGTTAGCAGATACATTGAATAACTTATTACCAAAATTTTCAGATTTTGGTAATGGATTTGCAACAAATATCATGGCAAAGTACAATGAAATCAATCCAACTGGAACAATAGGTACAGCATTTACAGACCTTATCACTGCTCTTAATGGGCACATAGAAACCTTTAAAAAAATCGGGGATTCATATACAACTAATCTAACAGAAGGGCTTATCAAAGCAATTCAAAATATTCCTAAAGAAATAGATGCTGTAATTAGTGGACTGAATTCAAAAGATTCTGCGGCGGCATCTAATTTTAGAAATATAGGTACAAATTTAGGAAATTCTTTAGTAGAAGGATTTAAGACTGCTATAGAAGGAATATATGTTAAAGTAGAAACGGTAAATCCACTTAAACGAGCAACAGGAGGTATCGTTCCTGACTATCTGGCTTCTGGAGGATTGACTAGTATATTTAAAAAACAAGGGACAGACACAATACCGGCGATGCTGACTCCTGGCGAATTTGTCCAGCGGAGAGCTGCCGTCAAAACCTTTGGACTTGATTTTATGAATAGAGTAAATAATCTTGATGTTAAAGGAGCATTTAATGCATTGACGAACAGATTTACTACCCCATCTATGCTTGTGCCAGCTGTTTCAACAGTTGTCAATAACATCAGTCATACAACTAATAACGCAAACAGAGTAACACAAAATGTAGTCGGTGGAAATGCTGATTATATGATGAAGCGAGCTAGCCGATATTTGAGATAAAATGATATAAGATAGTTAATTACCTCTTGTTTAAATGATTTTTTTGGAAAAAGAATTTATTCTATATAAAATCTATGTTAAACTATAATTGGACGTTATTTATTACATTAGGAGGAAAATAATGAAAAAGATAGTTCTATCACTGCTAGTAATGGGTGTATCCATGAGTCTTGTAGGTTGTGGCTCTAATAAAAGCTCAGAGAAAAAATCAACAGATTCTTCTATAGAACAGACTACAGAAGATACATCGGCCAAAGAAGCTGAAAAGATGAATCAACTAGCTGAAAAATTAGAGGAGCAGGGTGTAGATATTAAATCTTATGGCAACTATTTGAGTTTGATAAGAGAAAAGGGCATAGATTATGATTATTTTGAAATGACATTTACATTTGCTTCAAGTAGAAGGGAAATCCTAGATGTTAGACTGACCCTTAAGGGAAATATCGATGGGAAAGAAAAAGATGGTTTAATTTATGAAGTAAGTAAAGGCAGAATGGTAGAATCATCTGGAGATAATACAGATATTGATGCTTTAGCAGAAGTCCTAAAAAGTATAGATTGCTCTGATAAAGACCTCGTAGAATTTGCCCAATGGTATCATTATGATAATAAATAAAGTGATAATTAAGAACAAGAGCTAGACTAAGCTTCTGTTCTTTTTCTATCTCTGAAAAAAAGTATACTTTAAAGAAATAAACTACCATAGTTATATTTGTTACATTTGGAGGAGAAAAATGAAAAAAATAAAATTAAGTGTTGTGGTATTAGGGTTAATAATGGGTCTTGCAGGATGTGGTTCCAGTAATAATACTGAGGAAAAATCAGTTAGTCCATCATCAGTAGAAAAAACTACAGAAGAGACAGTTGACAATGAAAATCAAAAAATGGCAGAAGATTTAGAAGAAAAAGCTGTAGAAATTAACCAATACAGTGAGATTCTATAGTTTACTAGAGAGAAAGGAATAGACTATGATTATTTTGAGCTAGATTTTGTAATTGGTAATAAAACCAATGAAGTTCTTGAATCATCTCTTGTTCTTAAAGGGAATGTAGACGGTGAGAAAAAAGAGACATTGCATTATGATGTGAGCAAAGGAAGGTTAGTAGAGTCATCATATTAAAATACCGATATTAATGCTTTAGCCGAAGTCCTCAAAAACCTAGATTATTCCGACAAAGAAATTCTAGAATTCGTTCAATGGTACTATCAAAAAAATAAATAAAATAATAAAAAAGAACAAGAGCTTTATTTAGCTCTTGTTCTTTTTTATACAACTAACCAACCTCAAAGAAGGGAGTAAATCATGACAATATTAAACAGAAAATACATCCAATTCAACGATCTCGTAATCGACAACTACGAAATGCTGCAATCAGCGGATCTCAGCGGCGGTTTTAAAACTGGTACAACAGAATACAGCTTCGGTCATGGCAGCTATGCCAATTTTAAAGCCAAGCAACAGTTTTCTCTGGAGCAATCACTAAGCATGACGCTAAAACTCGATACGCGAAAATTGAGTTGTGATCAAAAGAAATTTTACAAAGACTATGTCTTCATGAACATCGTCAAAGCAGGCAAGTTATGGGCTATTGAAGGTGAACAACTTTTATGGACGAATGCCTTTATCAAAGATTTCAGTGAGTCCTATTCAATGGAACGACATGTTGTCAATATTGATATCGATCTTGTCTTATACGAAGGAATTTGGCATAAAGCAGACACGAAAAAAGTTTTCTTAAAACCATATGTAGCGTGTAATTTTATGGACTGTTTAGATTTTCAAGAAGTCGATGAGTGCCAAGATTGTTGTATTTCGTGCACCCAAACCAAACATGAACCGTGTCCAAAATGCGTCTGTGAATGTGATTTTCTAACTGGAGATAACTCACTTTGCGAACTGAAAAAAGACGTCGCAAATGCTTTTTATAGCCAATGTGGTGATACTTATCAAATCATTTATAACTGTGAGGCAGGGAAAAAGATTTGGTCTGAAGAAAAAATGCTTGGACATAAAATCTGTAAGGCAGAGCCATGTAAAGATATTATTGCAGGACAGTTTTACAGTGACACGATCATGGATAGTGACAAGCTCACCATCACGTTGATCGGAGCGATGAAAGATCCAGTGATTACCTTGAATGGTAACACAATGCAAATTTTAGGCGAGTATAACGGTAAATTGACCTTGACGGCTAGTGGTGAAATATACTATCTCGAAGATCAGTGCTGTTCAGAAAAAGCCATCAACATCAATCAATTAGTGATACCAAGTGGCAGTACATTTGGTTTCAGTGTTCATCATGGAACGAACGGCATCATCGTCGAAACAAATAATTGCTGTGAAATGACCTGTGTGTACGTCAAAGTTGACAGATTAACGATTTAAAAAAGGAGGGAAATACATGTCTGATTATTGTACAGCTTGCGGCGCTCTAAAAGAATATGCACCGAATTTTGTGAAGAACGGCATCACAGATAAAGAATGTAAAAGCCTACAAAAAGATACGGGCTTAAACCCAGGTTTGAAAGAATTGCATAAAAATTGCGAAGACCTTAATGATATGTTGGATTGCTTACTCCATTCGTTACAAGACAAATTACCTGCGTATACTGTTTGTGACTGGAAAGAGTACATGAAAGAACTAACGAACAATTTATACACGATTCAAAAAGCCATGATCTGTAGTGAATGTGGGCAATGGGCAAAACTTCATGAAATTGAAGATTCAATCAATAAATTATGGGCAAAAATGGCGAAAGTCGAAGCAGCATTAGATGCATTAGCTGCCCAAAAATGGGAAGTTGATGTGCGTCGTTTAGTGCAATCTGAAGTACCAGAATTAAAGATTCATATTGATCGATCAGGATATTTTGAATTTAACTGGACTGATTGGGATATGAACGGTTCTGTTATCACCAATCCAATGGGGCGAGGAAAACTTACCGGAAGAATCAATTTTGGCATGACTCAAGAAAATGGGATGAATGCGAAATGGCAAGTTAGAAGTGTGACCTTGGATACTGTAACATATCAATCATTGAATGTCAGAAGCTTAGAATTCATCATTAAGTTTTATGTACCAACAATTTCAGGTGGAACCCTAGAATATGAGCGTCCTCATAATAGCTTGGAAACGTTCACGGATAAGATCAATAAAACAATCCCTATCAATTTAAAAGGAGTTTTAGGCTCTGGACAAAATAGCGGCTGGTTACAAATTTTTACCTTTAAAGATCAAGGAAAAGTGTTAAGCAGTATTGTGGATGGGCAAGTTAGATTTTCCAATAAAAATCTGACATCCGTTCCACCTTATATTTAGAAAAGGAGATGAAAAGAATGGCTGATTATTGTACAGCATGTGACAATTTAAAAGACTATGCAGCGAATTTTATCATAAATGGTATTACAGAAAAAGAATGCAATAGCTTGAAGAAAGATACAGGGTTAAATCCTGATCTAGACGTTCTTCACACCAACTGTGAGGATTTAAATGATCTTAACGACTGTCTGCTTGGGGCTTTAAAAGCTACTTTAGCAGATCAGAGTGTATGTGATTGGAAAGAATTTATGGATCAATTAATGACCAACCTACAGTTGATGAATAAAGCAATGGTTTGCAGTGACTGTGGGCAATGGCTCAAAATTCATGAACTGGAAGACTCTATCAATAAATTATGGGCAAAAATGGCAAAAGTTGAGGCAGCTTTAGATGCTCTAGCTGCTCAAAATTGGGAAGTAAATGCTACTTACACAATTGATTATTCCACGCCAGAAATGAGTGTTTCGATTGATAGAAGTACAGGAAATTTTGTTTTTAACTGGACAGATTGGCTAAATAGTTCCTACACTACAAGATTGGGGCGAGGCCGCGTGACGGGTAAGGTCAATTTTGGGATGGGACAAGAAAGTGGTTTAACTGCGAAATGGCAAGTACGCAGTGTAACAGTGAATGACTGTACATATAAGTCGGAACATGTTAGTGCTGTAAATGAATTTGTGATCAACCTATATGTTAAAAGTGATAAAGAAGCCCGCATATTTCAGGTGAAACATAACACGACAGAGGATAGGACTTGGGCAATCAATCAAACGATCAATATCGGGATGAAAGGTGTTCTTCCACCTGGAGGCGACAGTGGTTGGATTCAATTTCTTGAAGTCTTTAACGATAGTATATCAAGCCCACTGGATGATCGTGCGAATGTGAAAATTCAGTTTGCTAATAAAAATAAAGCACCCGTTTCGCCATATGTGTAGAGATTTGATGCTATGAAAGAGGAAGAAGAGAGGATGAAAGAAAATGACAGATTGCCAAGCGTGCGAAGAATTAAAAACAACGAGCCCAGAATTTGTTTTACATGGGATTAGAGAAAAAGAGTGTAAAAGCCTACAGAAAAACACAGGATTGAATCCTAAATTACCCCTATTACACAATAACTGTCAAGATTTAAATAACATGAATGATTGTTTATTAGGCTATTTAGGAGAAGAATTACCAGCAGTTGATATGTGTGATATTAAAGATTTTATTCTGGATTTTTTAAATAATCAACGATTGATGAACAAAGCATTGATCTGTTCTGATTGCGGACAGTGGGATTTGATTGAGAAAATGCTGGATGCATTATTGAAAATCATCGAAAAATTAAAAGAAATCGGTGTTTGGGAAGGCGGTCTTGAAGGTGGTTTTATCCCTGGTAAAGGGATTGCTGGTGGGAATATCAATTTATTTGGTGGGTCTCCTGATGGTGCTCACTACATTAGAACAAATAATAAATCAACTGAAAATGATTTGGCTGGCGGAATCAATACAGCATTGTTGAAACAGTTGAAAGCTGAATTGAAAGAAGAACTAAAAGTAGAATTAAGAGAAGGTGAGTAATTATGGCGGAAAAGAAATATGCTCCGATTCGAGGAAGCTGGGGACATGATCCTGGTGTTCCAGGAGATGTTTATATCGCTGGGGCGCCGACAGCAGCACAGTTTCAAGCGATGCCGGGAAATCCGCCAGGGTTTCCTAAAACAAGTGGGCATGGGGAAGGGATTACGGCTGAAAATGTTAATGGTAATCTGTATAGATTGCGGCTCTCATTGGTAGCTTATGGAACTAGAGCAACAACAGGGATCTATACACCCTATGTTTATGCAGGAAATTTAGCAACAGAGTATGACTGGCAGCTGATCGTGGCCAAAACATCTGTGCAGACAGAAGATCCAGCGAGTGCATCATATACGCATGCATTTACTGAAACGTTGAAACAAAGATATTATGGAACGCAGCCTTTATATGCGATGGATGGCTGGAACAATCCCCATTCTCCTAATAGTTCTGGAGGAACGTGGTACAACGATGTTACAAGAAATACATTTGATGCAACAGGGATTACTTGGCTGAAAATAACTATTTATGGGGACGATACATTTCCCCTTGAATATAGCTATATCCGATTTAAAGATATCATTGCTGACTACCGACCGATGGCGATTCGAAAAAAGGGTACTTGGAAGTCTCTTGATAACACAGGCGGGTTTTGGCAGATTCGAAAATCAGGTAAATGGGTCGATGTTCCAAAAACGTTATTCAGCGATGATGGGAAACCAAATAAAAGTGCCAATCAAATTCGCAAAGGCGGAACATGGAAAGCACAAAGTAAAATAGGGGGGTAAATAGATGTCAAGCATTGAAACAGCAATTAATTGGATGGATCAACGCAAAGGAAAAGTATCCTACAGTCAAGGGGCTAGGTTAGGTCCAAATAGTTATGATTGTAGTTCAGCTGTTTATTATGCCTTGATTGCAGCTGGCGTATTTGCTGTCGGCACGATGGGAAATACAGATACTCTATTTGGGCATCTCGAAGGCATTGGATGGCAGCAAGTAAGTAATCCACAGCGGGGAGATGTTTTTATATGGGGCGTAAGAGGCGCTTCTGGTGGTGATGAGGGACATGCAGGAATATTTGTTGATAACACCTCTATTATTCATTGTAATGCGTTTGCTAATGGAATCTCAATCGACAATCACGCATCCAGACTTAGTTATAATGGTAATCCGCCAACGACTTTTTACCGCAATCCCAAAGGTTCTAGCGGTTCCACTCCTGCACCAGAAATAACGTCAGAAGAAGAACGGAGAGCTTGGTCGATTGCACAGTTGCTAAATAAATCTGGCTATAATATGATTTCGATCGCTGGTTTATTGGGAAATATCGATGTTGAAACAGGTGGATCAATGAATCCTGACACAGATCAATCTCATGGCGGACCAGCCTATGGACTTGTTCAATGGGATGGTTCCGCGTATCCATTAGTGGGCAGTCCAACTGCTAGTGGTCGAGAATACGTTCAGCGTTTACTAGCTCATGCAGGAATCAACGGAAACTATACCAGTGTGGAAGTTCAAACTCGTTTGATTGATTGGTGTATGTTCAATGGTCAATGGATCGGTGTTGTTGAGCCTAAATCTGTGGAAGGCTTTAAGAATGCTGCAGATGTTGAACAAGCGACACTGGCTTTTCTTAAAAATTTTGAACGAGCTGGGACAGAACATTTTCAAAGAAGAGTAGATGCAGCGCAACGTTGGCATCATTTTTTGAATCAATTACCGTCTGATCTAGGCGATTTTGAGACATTCGAAACAATGACGAACGTAGGGACATTGGATTTTTTAGGAATCAAAGAAGGAGAAATACACGCTTCCGGCTGGCATTTTAGCTCAGATAAAGGAGAAGAATATATCGCATTCATCAATGCTGAAACGGATCAAGAATTAGGGCGTATCAAAGCTACACCCATTGACCGTCCCGATGTGAAAGAGGCGTATCCCAAAGTGATCGGAGTTGAAAATTCTGGTTTTGAGGTCAAGCTTAAAGTACCTAATGGAACTGCGGTTTATGTCAAAGGAATTCGTACAAATGGAAGTGCAACGGATGAATTGATTTTTGACCAAATCATCATTTTTGAACAAGCATTTGATGTTGAAATCGATCCTTATGCTAAAAGCAATACTAAATTCTTTTTTGAAATATTAGAAGGTGGTAAAGTCATCAAACGAGGGACTAAAATTCTTAACACACTTAGTTGGAGTAATGAATTGATGTATGTGCCGACCACTCAAATCGTTTTGCCGATAGAGTATACCAAATGGATCAATGGTCGTGAGGAGATGAAGCTATATATCAATAAAAAAGTCTTTCATGGAATCGTGACCGGTTATACCTTAGATAAGGAGAATGAAACGTTATCGATCGATTTAGCGCATGTAATTTCTGAATGGGAGTACCGACAAATTTCGACCAATTTAGCTGCTAAAAATCGAACAGTTAATGATATTTATAGCACGCTAGATTTTCGTTATCCAGGCTGGAATGTGAATTATAGACAAGATTCAGCGATGCGTGTGATCGATTATGTCTACAGTCGACAGAATAAATTAGAAGGTTTGACGAAAACGTGTGAGTTGACGCCAGATCTTTTTTGGCGTGTCGGGTTTCATTTTGGCCGTGCGCTGGAAATTGGTTCTTTCGGAGAAAAGAAATCCTACCTATTTTCTACAAAACCAAGTAGCAAGCAAAATATCCGCATCATTGCTGAGCCGACAATTGCTCATAGTTTTGATCATGTTATCAATATTGCCACCGTGTACGGTGAAAAATCAGATTCCGGGATGTCGAGCATGAGTCTTAGAGAAATATATGAAAATAAAGCCAGCCAAGATCCTAAATTTCCAGTCGTGATTTTGAGAAAAGGGATCAACAATGAGCGAGGCTATGATTATATTCAGTTTTCAAAATTAGCTCCGAACGGCAATATTGAATATTCAGTGATCGATACAGAGAGTATAGCGTTAGAATCCGCTAAAGTGATTGAAGGAGCTTTTTCATTCAACGATTTAGCCCCATTTAATACAAACGAAGAGACGATCACAGATGAAGATCGAGCTAAAGCGGCTAAAACAGCCTATGATGCAGCAGTAAAAAAATTGAAACAGTCCAGACGTACCTATCAAATCGAATTGACAGTGGAAGAGTTGCCAGAAGAAATCAATGTAGGCGATAAAGTTCGTTTGCTTTATGATAATCAATTATTGATGGTGGAGGAATGTTCCAATTATATGAAAAAAATCCTACAAATGGATGACTGGTTTTACATTACTAGCATAAACTACTTAATCGACCAAAGTGGTGTAGAAACGAACAGTGTTGTCTTAGAAAAATTCTTAAAAGTAGACAGGGAGAGTGGTCAGTAGTGAAAATGACATATGATTCAGCCTTAAACAAAATGGCTGAACGAATTGCTGATCGGACGAGCGAAAGCAAACAAGGTCAGCTTCAACGACGAAACCAAGTAGTTGATATTTATGGGATGGAGTTTACAAGGCAGGGTGATACCAATCATCCTGCCACTTTTTATATCTCAGTTAGTCCCGATTTGATTTATTACGAGCGGTTTGAATTTAAAATTATTATCCAACCATTTGCTATGCCGATTGGTGCTGGTGGTGCAACGGGTTCCACAGCTGTTCAAGTCAACGAGACAAGTTTAACTGTAAACCAAAGTGCAGTCAGTCCAAATCCTCACCAACATACAACCGTACCTCATAATCATTCGCTAAGTGCAGGTGTCTCTTTATTTACCAGTAGCGTATCTGATTTTGAAGTTTGGATCGAAGGCATCGATGTTACTCCTTATTTGAAAGCGCAATATAATGGGGCATGGATTGATGGAGAAGGTGTTTTTCCTGTTAAAGGATTGTCTAACTATGATTTACTCAAAGCGGTTGGGTTTATGCCGACTTGGCAACGAGGAGCGATTTTGACACCAGGTTATAAAAAAGTAGAGCTGAAAGGGACTGGGGTTTTCAATGCAACTTTAGTGAATTATTTGAAATATTCCCATGTGAACAGGTGAGGATATGAATAAATATGAGCAGCAAGCGCAAAAGATGAAGAGTCATTTACAACAACATCCTAAAGATTATCAAACGGTCATCAGTCTTTTTAAAGTCGAAAGTGACTCGATTTTCTATGAACAACAAAAAAGTAAATATCTCATGTTAAGAGAAATCGCAAAATATCAGAGAAAAGAGGATGAATATGGAAAATAAACATTCAACAGATGGTATCGCAGAAGATCTAATTAGGAGCTTTGTTCAAATTGCAAGTGCTGAAATGCATGCTAAAACCTTATTGGAAAAAAGAGTGTCAGAATTAGAAAATGGCTTGATTGATCTAGAAACAGAACTTGAGGCACAGCTACAAAAAATTACCGAATATAAAGAAGAAATCACGACTTTAGCTGAATTAAGGCGGACAGATATGCTCTATCTTTTTGACTTATATGGAAGTCGCGGTGATAAAGAAAAATGGTGTACCGTAAAACATTTGTCTATTGCAATGATGACAGCATTTGAAGCCTGGCAAGCAAGTAATCAGGATGAAGCATTACTATCAGCAGCCTTAGCCAAAAATAAACGATTTATCAAAGCCTTAACACAATTTTTAGGCGTCGAAGTAACAGAATGCGCAGCATGTTTTGCAGACATTATTAAAGGAGGAAAAAACAATGGTTAAACCAAAAATTTGTAACGATAATGAAAAACAACCGTCTGTTCCGGAGTTTTGTGACTTTGGAGACTGGGAAGTTCCTGTAAACAATTTATCAGAAATCAAACAACCAAATCGTGATCATGCCTATATTTTACCAGATGACTCATTATGGGTACTAACACATGACGGAAAACAATTTACGCCAATTAATAGCGGAGAAGGTGTCGGCAATTCTCGCCCTACGCAAATCAATAATACAGATGGCTATTTAGAATTAAGCGGCAGTGGGACCTATAGTGTTACAGCCAACCTAAACACAGAAAAAGTTATCAAACTAGCCAAAGATCACGTTGAAATACCCAAAATCACGATTGCAACAAATGAAACACCGGGAATCGTAAAACCAGATGGAAAGACTATTACTATCAGTGAGAGCGGAGTACTTTCTTCAGTATTTCCAGAAGCACCTCGAGATGGCCATATGTATGCGCGAAAAGAAGGCAAGTGGGTCAAAAGTTTCGCCTATCCTAACGTGTATTACGAGCTTAAAAGTTTAGAAGATAATCAGCTTACGTTTAGCATAGCTGTAAAAGATGATGTGCAAAATTATAAAGTAATTTTCAATGATGCACAAATTCCTTTGGTCAAGCATGAAACAAGTCTTGAAGGAACACTATTCTTTGACAGAACCAGCAACACACAAATGAAGGTTCAATTTTATTATATAAAAGATGGGATCAATGAATTATTTTACACCCTAGATTTGTTGCCGTTACTTAAGCTGTTGAGGGCTGAAACGAGTGGAAATCCTGAATATGATGATCAGTCAACTTCTGTAACGTTTGAAGAAACAAATTATTTCAATATTGTGGATAAAAACATTATTAAACAAGGGAAAACGGTCTTCTTTAGTGTGAATTTGACGAGTATCAAAGCTTTTTCATTTTCAAGAAATGATAAATTTAAAATTGGAAAAATAGCGAATCCAGAGTTATTCCCAAGATCTAGAGTCGCTGTGAACATGGTGACAGAAAACCCTAGTACAGCAATTTATGCCAATACTGCAATCATTATTGAAAAAAATGGTGATATCATATTGGTCAATACATCGGATGTTGGAATTGGTTCAGCTTATAACTTTCGTGTTGGAAACACTCATTTCATCAATTTGACTTATGTAGCAGTATAAAACTGAGTGGAAAGTTGAATAAATTTTTGGACGTATATGAGTTAAGGAAGCCTTTTTTAGATTGAATTGTAGCTGATTTTAAAAATTTGATAATCAGGATAGAGACAAAAAAATAGGTCTTAGGTCTGATTACAGAAACATTACAAATGTATTACGATTAGTTTACAAAAAGGAGCGTATAAACGTGAGAATGTGTATTCTACAAAGCACAAGGAGAAAAATAAAAAAAGGTGGGATGGTAGATGTTCAAATATATGAAAGAATATGTTGATTTTTCTGTTAAACTAAATGATTATATTTCAACGTTTATGTTAGATAATGGGATAAGCTGTGAGGAGTATAAGTATTCTCAAATATGGGAGCTGGTACAATCTCAAGGTGTGACGATTAGAGGATTTAAATTTAATGATATCGCAAGTGGGCCGATTGCCGGACTACTCATTCAAGATCGATTAGAAACTACAATTGGATTTAATCAAGAGCTAGATGAAAAAAGTAAAAATTTCGCGATAAGTCATGAGATCATTCATTATTTGTTCCACATGGATGGCAAAAATCAGCTTTTTTTTGATACAGCAAAGAACATGAAGCAATGGCATCATCAGGAACTGCACGAATTTCAAGCAAATATAGGTGCATCTATGATTTTGATTCCAGATAGTGTGTTATTTTACTCATTAGAAAAAGGGTGGAATATTTCTCAGATATCTACTACTTTTGGACTATCAGAGGAAGCTCTTACTAGTCGTTTGATTTTAATGAGGCAAGCCAATTTATGGGATTCTTTTAAATCTGCTAAAGTGTATTCAATGGCAAAAGAAGGACATCCGCAGTCCAATTTGCAAATGAATTAGACTATTGATTAAAATAGCCGCAACAGTTGGTTTAAGTTCTTTAAAATAACAAAAAAGCCATAAAGAGGACATAGAGTTTGTTCCATCCTCTTTATAGGCATTTTAAAAATTAATATTCACCAGAAAACAATTCATCTAATTGTTTTTGAACATCCTTATTTTCTAAGAATTCGTCATACGTTGTATCCGCACGATCGACAACACCTTTGTCAGAAACAGCGATGATGCGATTTGCTAATGTTTGAATAAATTGGTGGTCATGTGATGCGAATAAAATTGCACCAGTAAATGCCATTAGTCCATCATTCAAAGCAGTGATTGATTCTAAATCCAAGTGATTCGTTGGATCATCTAGAACAAGCACGTTTGATTTAGATAACATCAATTTAGATAACATCACACGAACTTTTTCGCCCCCTGAAAGCACGTTAACTGATTTCAGTACGTCTTCACCTGAGAATAACATTCTTCCCAAGAATCCACGTAAAAATGTATTGTCATCTTCTTCTTTACTTGCAAATTGACGTAACCAATCTAAAATAGTTAAATTAGTGTCAAAATCTTTGCTGTTATCTTTTGGTAAGTATGCTTGAGTTGTTGTAACACCCCAACGTACGCTACCTGTATCAGGCGTGATTTCACCCATGATTACTTTGAATAAAGTTGTTGTAACGATATCATTATCTGCAATGAATGCCACTTTATCAACATTATTTAAAGAGAATGAGATGTTGTCTAAGATCTTCTTACCATCGATCGTCACAGAGACATTTTCCACGTGAAGTAAATCATTTCCGATTTCTCTATCTGGAGTAAAACCAACAAACGGATAACGACGTGAAGATGGTTGAATGTCATCTAATGTGATTTTATCCAACATTTTTTTACGAGAAGTTGCTTGTTTTGATTTCGATGCGTTCGCACTGAAACGAGCGATAAAGTCTTGTAATTCTTTGATTTGTTCTTCTTTTTTTGCGTTAGCATTTGATTGTAATTTTGCCGCTAATTGGCTTGATTCCAACCAGAAATCATAGTTCCCAACATATAATTTGATTTTACCGAAATCAAGATCGGCCATGTGCGTACATACTTTATTTAAAAAGTGACGGTCATGGGAAACGACGATAACAGTATTTTCAAAGTTGATCAAGAATTCTTCTAACCAATTGATTGAACGAGTGTCTAAACCATTGGTCGGCTCATCTAGTAGTAAAACATCAGGTTTACCAAATAGAGATTGAGCAAGCAATACTTTCACTTTTTGACCAGCTGTTAATTCACTCATCTTTTGGTCATGCAAGCTTTCAGGAATGTTCAAGCCTTGTAGCAAAACGGCTGCTTCGGGTTCAGCTTCCCAACCATTCAACTCGGCAAATTCACCTTCAAGCTCAGCTGCTTTGATCCCATCTTCATCAGTGAAATCTTCTTTCATGTAGACAGCATCTTTTTCTTTCATTACTTCGTACAAACGTTTGTGACCCATGATAACCGTTTCTAAAACCGTATTTTCTTCAAAGTCAAAGTGATTTTGTTTCAAAATAGCCAAACGTTCATCAGGGCCTAAAGCAACATTTCCAGTTGTTGGCTGAATATCGCCAGATAAAATCTTTAAGAATGTTGATTTACCGGCACCATTAGCACCAATCAAACCATAACAGTTACCAGGTGTGAATTTAATATTTACATCATCAAAAAGTTTGCGGTCAGAAAATAGCAAACTTACATCATTTACAGTAATCAATTGTTTTCCTCACTTCATATAGAATAGTTAAACCTCTCTGCATTATAGCGAGGAAACCCATATTTTTCAAGGAATTTCAGACTTTTTCAGAAATCCCTTATGGTTTTTACTAAAATGTGAGTCCTTTTTATAAAATCGTTGTTTCATGTGAAACATTTTAATAAAAAGGTTATTAGTGTACTTTTGAATCGATACACTGTATGATACACATAAAATTAGTGTATCATTTATTGATTTCGCTTTTAAATTGGAAGGAGTAATGACATGAAGCGTATAGACCGAATTTATCTTTATGTAAAAGAGCAGACTGAAAATCTCACATCAAGCGATGTCTCTTTAGGAAGCGGTCTGACGACTGAAGATGTTTCCCATGCTTTGGGTATCCAAAGAACAAATGCCAGTAAAGACTTGAATCAGCTTGTTCGGGAAGGGTTATTAGAGAAGACAGAAGGACGTCCAGTTAAGTATGTCGATAAAAGTATTTTTAAATACCAGCCGTTGACGAAACCTGTAAAAAGTTATCGTGAACATAGCTTGCTTGAAGAGCGAAGAACATCTGCGAATCCTATACATAAACCAACTAAAAAATTTGCTGGAGAAGATATTTTTAAAGGAATGATTGGCTCTACAGGCAGCATGAGAACACCTGTTGAACAAGCTAAAGCCGCAATTCTTTACCCACCAAAAGGATTAAACTGTTTGATTACCGGACCAACTGGATCTGGAAAAACGTATTTTGCTCATGCAATGTTTCAGTTTGCATTGTTGAATCATGTGATCGATCCGGATAAAAAGCTAGTTGTGTTTAACTGTGCCGACTACGCGCACAACCCGGAATTATTGATGTCCCATCTCTTTGGCTATGCTGAAGGCGCATTTACTGGCGCAACTAAAGCGAAAGAAGGGATCATCCATGAAGCAGACGGAAGCATTTTATTTCTTGATGAGGTTCACCGCTTACCACCAGAAGGGCAAGAGATGGTCTTTTATTTTATGGACCATGGAACATATTCAAGATTAGGTGAAACGGTTAAAAATCGCCATGCAGATGTCCGGATTATTTGTGCAACAACTGAAAATCCTACCTCCTCTTTATTAAATACCTTTGTTCGTAGAATTCCGATCATTATTCAGTTGCCGAATTTTATTGATCGACCAGCAAAGGAAAAAATTGATCTGCTGAGAGTGATGATTTCAATGGAAGCTTCACGCATTCAAAGAAAAATTTCTTTATCAGAAGATGTAGTGAAAGCCTTGATCGGCAGTGTTTCTTATGGGAATGTAGGCCAATTGAAATCCAATGTTCAGCTAGTGACAGCCAGAGGCTTTTTAAATCATATCGACCAAGATGAACTGACGATTACGATCGATGAGTTAACAGACAGTATCAAAGAAGGCATGATGCAGCTAGCCAGTAATCGCGATGCACTAGCAGAACTATCCAAATATTTGGAGCCACAAATGATTGTTACGCCAAATGAACCTTTAGTAACGATACAGTCAGATTCGTATGAGCTGCCATATAACTTATATGAGATTATTGGTGACAAAGCAGCCTTGCTAAAAGCAGATGGACTAGAACAAGAAGTAATCAACAACTTTATTACAACAGATATTAATGTGCATTTAAAATCTTTCTATAAAGATCATGGGTTTACGTTTGATACTGAAAACAAGTTAGCAGAAATCGTAGATCAACGGATAATCGACGTTACTAAAGAAATCTATACTTTTGCCAAACAAAAATTAAACTATAATTTTCAATCTAATTTTATTTATGCCATGAGTTTACATATAAGTTCATTTTTAAAACGAATTCAAAATGGCGAAGAACGCCAACATCAATTAAATGAAAATATCAAAAACATGGTATTGGACTATCCAGTAGAATTTGAGACTGCACAAGAAATCAAACGCATTATCGAAATCAATTATCAAATGAAGATCCCAGAATTTGAAACCTATTATCTAGCAGTTTTACTGATTTCACTAAGAGAAAATAAAGATGCAGGCCGGATCGGGATCGTCGTTGCAGCTCATGGAAAAAGTACAGCTACAAGTATGGTTCAAGTGGTCTCTCAATTGTTGAATGTTGATAATTTAAGAGCAGTTGACATGCCTCTAGAAATGCAGCCGAAAGAAGCATTGCGCCAAATCGTCAATGTAGTCAAAGAAGTTAATGAAGACAGCGGTGTAATTCTTTTAGTGGATATGGGTTCTTTAGCTACTTTTTCAGATGAAATCACGCGGCAGACAGGAATCGAAGTGCGAACAGTAGATATGGTCACAACGCCAATTGTGTTAGAGACTGCTAGAAAAACGACGTTGATCGATACACAGCTGGACACATTATATGATTCACTGAAAAACTTCCAAGGATATGCTGAAATCCAGCAGGAAAGAGAAATCGATCCCTTGGAAACTTGGAAAAAAAGAGTAATCATCGCAATCTGTGCCTCCGGTGAAGGGACAGCTAAACGGATGAAAGAAATGATTGAAGCCGCTGTTCCACCGCAATTAGGCTTAGAATTGGAAGTATTACCGTTATCCATTATCGATATGAAAGAGCAGCTTGTTACGATTCAAGAAGAGTATCGTATAATTGCTACGACGGGCATTACTGATCCAAAAATTGCAGCACCATTTATTCCGATGGAAACCTTTTTCTCAGGTGAAGCTGAATCTGTGATCGATCAGTTATTAACGGCTAGTGACATCTATGTTGAAACACAGGAAATGGATGAACCAATGGCTAAAAAAATCTGTATTGATTACATGGAAGAAAGCTTTACTTTTATCAATCCTAAAAAAATAATTGATCCTTTATGGGAATTTGCAAACATTATCAGAACGAAGCTGGATTTGAAGCTGGATTATTCTTTTTATGTTAATTTAGTTATGCATTTAGCAGGTATGCTAGAGAGAGTGCTACAGCACGATACATTGACGCTTACAGAAGAAGAATTAAGGCAGGTTACAACTGAGCCTAGCTATGAGATTGTAATGGAAGCAGCAATGTATCTAAAACAACTATTCAAAATAGAGTTACCGATAGAAGAAGTCTATTACATTATTCAGCTGATCAAAAATACACAATTGAATCAAGTCCAAAATACAGAAGATACACTAGAAGAAATACACAAAGAAGATACACTGTTTTAGTGTATCTTCTTTGTGTATTTTCTTAAAAAAAGCCTTAGTTTTTCCTTTATTTTGACAATACACTAATTTTGGCACGAAAATTGCTATAAATAAATCAATGGATGAAATCTGTCTATTGTTCAATCAATTCATTTGTAATGATTTGGCTGATCCTACTAGTCGTTATTTTGGCAATAAATGATTAGACATAGTATTTTATTAATAATGAATCAAGAATTTGCATTATAGAGCACCTTGAAGAAGGAGAACAATACACATGATGGATATTCGTTTAGTGCGAATCGATGATCGTCTGATCCATGGACAAGTTGCGACTGTCTGGACCAAAAGCACCAATGTAAACCGAATCTTAGTTATTAGCGATGCAGTTGCACATGATACACTGAGAAAAGCATTGCTCGTACAAGCTGCACCTCCGGGTGTTAAAGTAAATGTGATTACGGTTGAAAAAATGATCGATATTTTTTCAGATGAACGTTTTGATAGTTTAAAGGTAATGTTGTTGTTTACAAACCCGGAAGATGTAAAGCGTGTAGTAGAAGGCAATGTAGTATTCCATTCTGTCAATATTGGCGGGATGAGTTTTACTAATGGTAAGCGGATGATCACAAATGCTGTTGCGGTTAATAAAGAGGACATCGCAGCATTCAAGTATTTACATGAGCATGGTATTACGTTGGAAATTCGGAAAGTGGTCGCAGACAATAAAGTAGATTTGATGGAATTGCTGAAGAAAGAACAGTTAGTGTGATTCTTTTTCAGCTTCTATATAAATGGTGTGATGGACTGACTTGATGTTAATTGTCGTATCTTATGCATAGAATTGGAAGGAGTGATCCGATCGAGCAAAGTCGGTGTAGGGAGTAATCGTTGAGTAATAGGTAGTCATCAAAAATCATCTGATAGATCGCAAGAAGTAATTGAGAACATACTAAGTAACGCATTTTTTCTTTTTTATATTTTCTAGTCGGTGTTTTCATCTATTGATGATGGTAGTGACAAAGTAGTCGAAAAAAATATAGGAGGTATCAAATTATGGTAGGAATTATTATTGCTAGCCATGGGGAATTTGCTCAAGGCATTTTACAATCCGGTTCCATGATTTTTGGTGAACAGGAAAAAGTACAAGCAGTTGTATTGATGCCTAGTGAAGGCCCAGACGATTTAAAAGCAAAGTTGAAAGAGGCAATTGCAACTTTTGATGAAGAGGACGAAGTATTATTTTTAGTCGATTTATGGGGAGGAACACCGTTTAACCAAGCAAATAGTCTTTTTGAAGAACATAAAGACAAATGGGCGATCGTTAGTGGATTGAACTTACCAATGTTAATTGAAGCTTATGCGTCACGCTTCTCAATGAACTCTGCTCAAGAAATCGCAACACACATTCTTGAAACAGCTAAAGAAGGCGTAAGAATCAAACCAGAAGAGCTAGAACCTGCGGACGCACCGAAAGCTGTTGTGGAAGATGCACAACCTAAAGGAGCATTACCAGAAGGAACAGTTGTCGGCGACGGCAAAATCAAATACGTTTTAGCACGTGTCGATTCTCGTTTATTGCATGGTCAAGTAGCGACTGCCTGGACAAAATCAGTTCTACCAAATCGAATTATCGTTGTTTCAGACGCTGTTTCTAAAGATGATCTTCGTAAAAAATTGATCGAACAAGCGGCTCCTCCAGGAGTAAAAGCGAATGTTATTCCGATCAGTAAAATGATTGAAATTTCAAAAGACCCACGTTTTGGGAATACAAAAGCATTATTGCTATTTGAAAATCCAGAAGATGTGGTAAAAGTGGTTGAAGCAGGCGTAGATATCAAAGAAGTAAACGTTGGTTCTATGGCACATTCAGTCGGTAAAGTAGTCGTAAGTAAAGTGTTATCCATGGGACCAGAAGATGTTGAAGCTTTTGAGAAATTAGAAGATTTAGGTGTAAAATTTGATGTTCGTAAAGTACCAAATGATTCTAGCGCGAACATGGATGAAATTCTTAAAAAAGCAAAACATGAGTTGGCACAAGCACACTCAAAATAATCCAAAAATTCAAATGAAAATAGGAGGCTTATCATGTCTATTATAACAATTATTTTAGTAATTTTAGTTGCCTTTCTAGCTGGTATGGAAGGAATTCTTGATGAATTCCAATTTCATCAACCGTTAGTGGCATGTACCTTGATCGGTTTAGTAACTGGTAACTTGGAAGCAGGTATCGTTCTTGGTGGAACGTTACAAATGATCGCACTTGGTTGGGCGAACATCGGAGCCGCAGTAGCACCAGATGCGGCATTAGCATCTGTTGCATCAGCAATTATTTTAGTATTAGGCGGACAAGGCGTTAAAGGTGTTCCATCAGCAATTGCGATTGCTGTACCACTTGCAGTAGCAGGTCTTTTCTTAACAATGATCGTTCGTACACTTGCTGTACCGATCGTGCACATGATGGATGCGGCAGCTGAAAAAGGCGATATTAGAAAAATCGAAATGTTACACATTTTAGCAGTATGTATGCAAGGGATCCGTATTGCGATTCCAGCAGCAGCTCTTTTATTCATTCCAGCAGAAACGGTTCAATCAGCATTGGAATCAATGCCAGCATGGTTAACTGAAGGTATGGCAATCGGTGGTGGTATGGTCGTAGCTGTAGGTTACGCATTAGTAATCAACATGATGGCAACAAAAGAAGTATGGCCATTCTTTATCATTGGTTTTGTTGTAGCGGCAATTTCTCAATTAACATTGATCGCACTTGGTGCTTTAGGTGTAGCTTTAGCGTTAATCTACTTGAACCTTTCTAAAATGGGTGGTTCTTCAAATGGTAGCGGCGGTGGAAGCAATACTGGCGATCCACTAGGCGATATCTTGAACGACTATTAAAATAAGAGGAGGAGAAAGAGACATGGCAGAAAAAATTGAATTAACAAAAAAAGATCGTTTAGCCGTTGCATGGCGCTCTACATTCATCCAAGGTTCTTGGAACTATGAACGTATGCAAAATGGTGGTTGGGCATTCTCAATGATCCCAGCGATCAAAAAATTATATAAAACAAAAGAAGATCAATCAGCAGCATTAAAACGTCACTTAGAGTTCTTTAACACGCATCCATACATTGCTTCACCAATTCTAGGGGTAACGTTAGCACTAGAAGAAGAACGTGCCAACGGCGCACCTGTTGATGATGTAGCGATTCAAGGGGTTAAAGTTGGGATGATGGGTCCTTTGGCCGGTGTTGGTGATCCAGTATTCTGGTTTACGATTCGTCCGATGTTAGGTGCTTTGGGTGCTTCTCTTGCAATTGGCGGAAATATCCTTGGCCCAATCATTTTCTTTGTTGCTTGGAACTTAATTCGCTGGGGATTTATGTGGTATACACAAGAATTTGGCTATAAAGCTGGTTCTAAAATCACTGAAGACCTTTCAGGTGGTTTACTACAAGATGTAACAAAAGGTGCTTCGATTCTTGGTATGTTTGTACTGGCAGCGCTCGTACAGCGGTGGGTATCGATCAAGTTTATACCAGTAGTTTCTACAGTTAAATTGGATAAAGGTGCTTACGTTGAATGGGATAAACTTCCAATCAACGGCGAAGGTCTACAAAAAGCATTTGAAGAAGTTGGCTCAGGTAAAGCATTATCTGCAATGAAAGTAACAACATTGCAAAATAACTTAGATCAATTGATTCCTGGTTTAGCGGCGTTATTACTTACATTCTTTTGTATGTGGTTATTGAAGAAAAAAGTTTCGCCAATCGTTATCATTCTTGGTTTATTCGTAGTCGGCGTACTTGGCCACGTAATCGGATTATTATAATCTGTCTATGCGTTTTATGCTTGGGATAAAGCCAGTTGGTTTTGTCCCAAGTTTCATTTACATAGCTTAATGGGGTAAAAACACATATAATAGAAAATATAAATCATGGAAGAAACGGAGCAGATAAAATGGTTCAATCGCTGAATACACAAGTAGATTTCATAACGGATGCCACCGCTTTTACAGGACTTACAGATTACGGGAAAATTATGATCGGCGACAAAGGTTTTGAATTTTACAATTCCCGTGACAGCCGAAAATTTGTTCAAATTCCGTGGGAGGAAGTTGATTATGTGATCGCTTCAGTCATGTTTAAAGGGAAATGGATTCCACGCTACGCAATCCAGACTAAGAAAAATGGAACGTTTACGTTTTCGTCTAAGCAGCCTAAAAAAGTGCTTAGGGAAATGCAGGAATATGTAGCACCTGATCATATGGTGCAGTCATTAGGCTTTTTTGATGTAATCAAACGTGCATTTCGTTCACTTGGTAAGAAAAAATAAAAAAGATCAGAGTCAAAAACTTTAATTGTTTTTTGACTCTGATCTTTTTTATAGAGATAGCTTGTTTTTTTTCATACAATAAGGGCACTATGTTGTAAAGCAACATAAGTGCCCTTATTGTATGTTCTGAAAACCACCGGCTATGCGGGTGGTTCCATAGAGCTTCCAGCGAGGTAATAAAAAAGCCCCTAAAATGTTAAACTAATATTGGTTTCCCGACCGTATCATCAACATTAAAGGAGGTTCCCTTATGAAAAAGGACAATCAAAGTTTATCACACACCATATGGAAATGTAAGTATCACATCGTCTTTGCGCCAAAATACCGTCGCCAAATCATTTATGGCAAGTACAAGAAAAGTATCGGAGAAATTATTTGAGTATTATGTGAAAGAAAAGGGGTCGACATCATCGAGGCAAATGCACGTCGAGAGCACATTCATTTGTTGGTCAGTATCCCACCAAAATTAAGTGTCTCGGGTTTTATTGGTTACCTAAAAGGAAAAAGCAGTTTAATGGTTTTCGATAGACAGGCAAATTTAAAGTATCGATACGGCAACCGTAAGTTTTGGTGTCGTGGTTATTATGTCGATACCGTTGGCCGAAACAAAAAACAAATAGAAGAATATATACGCAATCAAGTTCAGGAAGATCATATAGCAGATCAGCTGACGTTGTTTGAGGAGTATGATCCGTTCACAGGTAATAAAAATAGCAAAAAATAAAAAATGAGATTCTTTTAGAATCAGCGAGAAGAAGTGGTGCGTGAGGGAGACCCGATCAGAAGGCCTTTCAGGCCGTAGCCGGTAAAAGAGGCTTTCAGCCGCAGAGCAAACCTCCAGTTCTCACTGGAGGTTTTGATTTTTATAAAAATTTTTGTGTATGGCTCATAGCCATAGGATGGTGAAAAATTATTACCTGATTCAACTAACCTTAAAGGTTAATCGACAGAGGGCTGGAATTAAAAGGTATCAATTTTGCAGCAACGAACTTAAAAAAATTTCCAACTGATTTAAAATGCAAAAGTTACAAACAAATACTCTAGATAAGAAACCAGTTTGTATTTTTTATCTACAATCTGAAATACTTTTAATTATTTCTTTTCTACTTGGCTACTGGTAAGAAGGAGGGTTGAGAATTTCTTAAAAAAGTTGAAAAATGAAAAAGAGCAAAATAGAAAATTGAATATTTTTTCATTTTGTTGTGCGTATCAGAAGTGAGAAATGACTTTCTTTTTGCTTATGTCAAGCATAGTAAGTGTTATACACTTTAGGGGGACTTCTGGGGAGCAGGTGAGCTTGGTATTGAATAGATTAGAACTTATTTTAAAGATTGATCAACAGTTTAAAAAATATATTGCTTACATTATAAAAAAAATATTGACTATTAGATAATGTAATGATACTTTTGTATTACTTATACTTTACTGTGTGAGTGAGACTTAAAAATTGAAAGGAGTTTTTAGTTTTATGAATGAAATGGGATTGAAACGTAATGTTAGACTTGGAGGAATGGCACTTATTCCGTTGGTTACAATTGCATGTTCTCCAGCAATGCTTTCTGGAATCCTTGGGTGGAGACAAATACAAGTCATTTCAGTTATTAAAAAGGCTTATTCGCTATGGAAGGCAGGATCATCAATTCGTGCAGCTCTTTCTGCTGCCACTGGTGGATGGGGTTGGCTTGTAAGTTTACTTGCTCAATTTGGACTTGCTTATCTTGCCTCACAAGCTTTTAGTGGAAGCTGGGTCGTAGGTTACTAAAATAATCATAACGTCTACAACTCAAATGTTGTAGACGTTATGATTATAATATGAGGGGTATTATATATGAAAAAAAAAATGATTCAAGTTTTCCTGATCTTTGGGATTTTATTAGTTCCGATTCTGTTCATTTTTAGAGAAAGTACGGATTTGAGTGTAAGGTATGTTGCCATCGTATTCAGTGTGTTATCGAGTATATTGTCAATTTTTATTTCATCAGTTATGCTGAAATTTGTTTATAGAATTTTCATCAAGTTTTCTAAGGAATCACTAAACGAAATCCAAACGTTATTTTTAGGATATATTTTTCTAAATAGTTTAATAATTCTGGCATTGAAAGATACCACATTTTTTAAACTGTTTAATGTAATAAATCCAACATTGTTAATCTTTTTATGGCTACTAACGATTATTTATTCTAAAGTATACGAAAAAAAAAAATTATTGTACGCAGCAACAGTTTTTTATATTGTAAATATTGTTTTTGCATTGATAGGAGTGATGATGAACAATGTTTGAGTTAATCAGGCTTCGCTATAAACTTAACAAAGAATATTTCTTTTCATCAAGTATTTTATTAAAGGATATTTCAGAAATACATAAAAAAATTTTTTTTGTATGTTACTCATTTTTAAAAGCTATATTTCTAATTAGTATTTTCTTGTTTATTGAAATGCTGATATTGAAGGGTCAAATAGAACCTTATTTCTTTGATATTGGTCAGTTGCTATTTTTTTTAGTATGTACACTTTATTATAGAAGTATTTCAGATTCTGAAAATGGTAAAACTCGCATAAAAGATTTTTTGGTTGGAACAAATTTTAATCATTATGAAAAGATTCAAAATAAAAAAAAAATAGCAGGATTGTTTTTTTGTGAAGCCAGTATATTCTGTTTTTCTTTATGGGTCGCATTAGGTCCGCTTATGGGGCAGGTTACGCCGACAAATGTATTGCTGGGACTAATATTGTCATTGATTAATTTAGTAAGTGTTTATCTTTATAATTATTATTCAAAAAAACAAATTGGGTCTAAATACTGGTTCATGCAGTATATTTTGGTTGGGATATTTTCTTACGGCATAGTTCAATTTTGGAATTATTTCAACCGAAATATAGAATTAAGTAAGTTTGAAATGAGCAGAACTTTTTTTTATCTTATGATTTGCGGATTAATATACCAAGCAATAAGTATTCTTATACTGTTTAAAAAAGATAAATTGAAAAATCAAAACATAGGTGGATTAGTTGGTGATTTTATCGAAAAATATTTGAATAATTCTGCTGCAGTTTATGCGATTCCAATTGTTTTTTTGAATATAATTACGGTTAGTCAAATTTCGAAAATGTTAATTATAGTTGCATACATTTCATTATTTGTGATGCCTAACGTAATGAGTTTAAGATTTTTAAATTATTATAAAATAATCGGAAATAGTAAAAATATTATCGTTAATTATGGCAAAATGATCCTTTTTTTCCAGTTAATATTAGCAATAATTAGTGGTATTTTATGTAGTTTGGATATAGTTTACCTAGTGCTAACATTTTTTTTATTAAGTGGTGTAACAGCTTTTCGAATTTGGGTTGCAGTATTAGTAGCTAAAAGCAAACATGAAGATGGTCAAAAAACAGACTACTATGCTATATCAATGTTTGTTCCAGTGATGTTGCTTGCCGCGATGGCTTTTTTTTGGAGATGAAGATATGAAAGTTTTGAAAATATTCATAACATTTTGGATACCTACAGCAATTGTTTTACTACTATCTATTTTTTCAACAGGACAGACAGTTGCTACAGTCCCTAATATTATTCCAACGGTAAGTATTATACAAAGAAATCTGATTGTGATGTTGATGATATGGTCTTCCGGTTTCTTAAATAAATATATTCCTTATTGGATTTTTGGATTTAATGCACTATTTTTTTCAGTTATACTTGCTTTGAATAGCAATGCAATGAATATTGTCGAGGTTATGAAATATGGAGTAATTGAAGTTTTATCATTTTCGATTGCTTTGAGCATAGCTGGTACAATAAAAATAAAATATTTAACATGTGCAACAATATTAGTTATTGCTGCTGCTTTTTTAGAAAATTTAGTTATGCGAGGTGTATTATGAAAATTACCAATCTATCAAAAAGTTATGGTAATAATCAAATTTTTGAAAATGTAACATTTGATTTTTCACAAGGAATTATTTACAGTATTTTTGGTGTAAATGGTATAGGTAAAACAACGCTTTTAAACATTATAAATAATAATTTAGGATCAGACAGTGGAAATGTAGAATTCAATGAAGGATCGCTTTTTATTGAAGATAATCAAGTTCCATTCGAATTTATGACTGCAGATGAATTTATCGCCACAACATTCAAATTTAAAAATTCAAATTATTCGGAAGATCAAAAAAAAGAATTATTTGATAGACTAAATTTTCAACCTGGAAAAAAGAGAATCTCTGAATATTCAAAAGGTATGAGAAGTAAACTTGTTCTAATTTTAGCTTTACTATCAAATCCACCTATTCTTCTTTTAGATGAACCTTTTTCAGATATTGATTTGGTAAGCTTCAAAGAAATTTCTCGTATTCTGAAGTTTGAAAGAAGTAATAGGATAGTGATATTTTCAACTCATGTACCTAAAATAGCTCATGAGTTAGCTGATAAAATTTTATATCTAAAGAATGATGGTTTGTTTGATCTAAGCCAAACGTTTTCAAGTTCAGACGAATTGGAAAACTATGTTTTAGAAAAGATGGAAAAACAATGAAAAATTTTTATGATACACACAAAGTTATAGCGATTTTTATGTTTATTTCATTTATTTTATCCATTATAGTGTTCTCATCCATTATTTTGTTTAATCTTCAATCTGAAAATAAGGAAAAAGAGTATTCAACTATTGTGATTGATGATCAGCCTGACGATATTTTTAAAGGTATAGTCTCACCAGAGAAGACTGATAATTACGTACTTGACTCATCATTAGGGGAGCTTAGCGAAATAAACGTTGTAAATGGACAAGAAGTTAATCAAGGAGATACTATTTTAACCTATACAGAAATGTTGGATAATGTAAATATTGATATGACAAGTCTTAGTTTTGCAATAGAATCTGCGAAACAAAATTTTGATAATGCTAATCAAGATTTAGCTGATGCTAAAACAAAAGATTCAGAATTGCGCTCTGAATTTTATAAAGTTAATGAAGATGAAAGAAGTGAAATTAACAGCAAAATTGAAACGAATAATGAATCATTGAAAACTGCTTTTCGTGCGGTTCAATCAGAAAAACTTGCATTGGATCAAGCAAATGCGAATTTTACAGAAGCTGAAGCTAAGGTTTCCCAAACTTCTAAGGTAAATGTTGTAAAGGCAAAGAATTCGGGTATAGCAATAGTATCCGAGGAAAATAAAGATGCTGCTCCGTTAATTCAGATTGTATCGCCTAACACTAAAATTATTGCCCAAATATCAGAGTTTGATTTTGAGCGTATAGTGGTAGGACAAAAGGTATCTGTCGAACCAATAAATTCGAATCAAAAATATTTTGGAAAAGTTACAAATATTTCATCTGTTCCTATTGCAAAAACAGCAGATTCTAACACAACTTATTATGAATTTATGGTTAAGCCAGATAGTAATATTCAAAATGGTTTTAATGTTCAAATTCATCTTAAGAAAAATGGCTATATTATTCCTAAAACGGCTATTCTTAATAATCAAGTTAAACTAGAGAAAAATAGTGAATATGTTACAACAACGGTTCAAACTGAAGAAGTGAATGGTAAAATAATTGTTAAGGAAGGGTTGAAGAAAGGTGATAAAATTGCTGAGAATTTTGAGGATATCAAATGACTACTTTAATTAAGCTTACAGATATTGTAAAATCTTATCGGGATTCACATTCAGAATCTCCTGTTCTTAATCATATTTCATTAGAAATTAAAAACACCGAATTTATAGGAATTATGGGTAGGTCAGGCTCAGGGAAGTCGACATTGTTGAACTTAATAGGATTTCTTGATAAACAATTTGATGGGCAGTATCTTTTTGAAGGAGAAAATATTCATGGCTTGTCAGATGATTCTTTATCGAAAATTCGAAATCAAAATGTAGGGTTTGTATTTCAAAATTTTAACTTAATTGAAAATCAGACTATTATACAGAATGTTTCAATGCCTATGAGTTATGCGGGGAAAATTGATTATACAAAAGTAAAAAAAAGTTTATCTCAAGTGGGACTTGCAGGTTTTGAGGATCGATCAGTTAGGCTATTATCTGGGGGACAACGTCAACGAGTTGCAATTGCACGAGCAATTGTAAATTCACCTAAATTTATTATCGCAGATGAACCGACGGGAGCATTGGATTCTAAAACATCTAATAATATTATGCAGCTTTTTAAAGAGCTTAATCAAGCAGGAACAACTATTATTTTGGTTACACATGATGAGAGTCTTATCAGTTATTGTAATCGCTGTATTCGATTAGAAGATGGTGAGGTAATTGAATGAATATCCAATTATCGCTTCAAAATGCTTTTAGAGCATTACGCTATAATGGAAAGCGAAGTATGCTTACAATGATTGGCATCGTTATAGGTGTTAGTTCCGTAATTACAATACTTAGCCTTGGTAGGGGATTTGAAAGGTATGCAATTCAAAATTTAACCCAAGAAAATACAAAAAATATTACGAGTGATGTTAATTTTTTTCCCAATAGCACTAATGATACATCGGATATCAATTATTTTTCCGATCAGGACTTATATCTTGTAAAATCAGTTAATGGGGTAGATAAAGTAGAGTATGTAGAAAACGAATCAGATATGATATATAAAGATTTAATTTTACAAGGGACAAAATACAATAAATCTATTTCTCTCATAAAATCTCAGGGTAGGTCTGTTGAATATGGTCGGCGTATAGATGAAGCCGACATAGAATTTAAAAACAAAGTGGCCGTGGTTGATACTGATTTAGCTAAACGAGTTACTAAAAATTCAGTTGAATCAGCTCTTGGAAAAGGAATTGAAATTGATAGTACAATTTATCAAATTGTTGGAATATTTGATTCAGATTCTGGAGATGTATTTTCTGAATTAGCAAATATCGAAATACCAAAAAGAACGTATGGGTTTTATAAACCGACAGGAAACCAAATAACAAGTATTCGCATCTATATTTCAGAGGGGAACAAACCTTCTACAATTAGTAATCAAGTTTTGGAAGTATTAACTGAGTCTGGACACATGACCTCTCAAGGTAGTTATGAAATATTTGATATGAATAAATTAACCGATGGTATAGGTAAAATTTTGTCAATGTTAACTATATTTATTTCGGGTATTGCTGGTATTAGTTTGTTGATTGCTGGTGTTGGAGTAATGAATATGATGTATACATCAGTATCTGAACGCATGCAAGAGATTGGGGTTAGAAGGGCAGTTGGTGCTCGACAAAAAGATATTCGTAATCAATTTTTAATAGAAGGACTATTATTAACAATCTCAAGTGGTTTTATTGGTTATATTATTGGGTTCTTAATTGCTCTTCTTATTTCTGTGGCATTACCATTCAAAGTAAGTCTGGATCTATTTACGGTCTGTTTGACATTAGGAGTAACTAGTACTTTGGGAATTGTTTTTAGTTTTGCACCAGCTAATTCTGCAGCTAAAAAAGACGTGGTTAACATACTTCGTTAGTCTAAGCGTTTAAAAATTATTATACGGGGGTCACATACAACTGAACAAAAAATGACCATTTTTTGTTCGTATATTATTCATTGTCTAGTTCTAAAACAGAGAAAAGGCTGAAGGGAGAGTTCAAATTTAGATTATCTTGAACCAAAAGTTAAGAAGAATATCAGGGAAAACTGTACCTATAGCCATAGTGCAAAATATCAAAAAGTCGTAACTCGACATGTATTGACGGATATTATTGGCGAGCTCGAACATCAACACCACGTGGCCACGCCTTTACCAAACAGAATGAAAAATAAGAGGTAGTTTTTTTGGTTTCATTTTGTGTATATAAAGTGTCTAGCTTAGAGAAATAAACCGTGTATTAGGATTAAGAGTGTGAGGCAAAACTGATTTTTAGTTTTGCCTCACACTCTTAATCTTGTAAAGAAAACAGCTGATTTTGTGTGATTTATGAGAAATAAGGAACGTTTGTTTTTTTAGACCTTTTTTTTTGACCTAAACTTTTTTTAGGAGTACCATAAAATTGTAGAGAGAAAGAAGAAGGAGTGGAATAGTATGAATGAAACAAGCAAAAGAGGTATAGACTGGGGTTCATTGATTCTAGGCGTTCTATTTGTTTTAACAGCGTTAGTATCATTTCAAGATCCGGCTGGAAATTTAATTGCAATCGTAATGGTTTTCGCTATATTTGCGATTTTGAAAGGAATCTTTGAAATTTTCGCCCGTAACAGAATGAAGGAATTAACAGGATACAAAGCGTATGCACCAATTGTTTTAGGTGTAATCGATATTATTATCGGTGTGTATTTCTTATTTAACTTAAATATCGGAGTTGCAGCCTTACCGTTTATATTTGCGATTTGGTTTATCTTAGACTCTGTTTTTGGCTTATTCGCTTTAGATTTAGCGAAATCAGTTAGCACTGGTTACTTCTGGTTTACATTAGTCGTGGATGTTTTGGGTATCATTTTAGGTATAATGTTATTGATGAATCCTTTATCATCTGCACTAACATTAAGTTTTCTAGTTGGATTTTATTTTATGCTTTTTGGTATCACACATATCGTTTACGCATTTAGATAAGACAAGGAGGAACAAGTAATGGCAAATTATGCAGAAAAAGAAGTAAAATTAGTAGAAAAGATCGGTAAAGAAATGGATAAGTTAGACGTGACTCTTGAAAAAATGGAAGATACTGATAGCAAAATCAAACATTTTTTTGAACAAGAAAAAGCGTTACATGAAGTAAAATCAATTATCCGCAAAGAAAACAAGATTGAAAAAGAAGAACAAAAAGCACATGATAAAGCTGTAGAAAATGCTGAAAATTGGATTGATAGTCAAGAATCATTAGTTTATCAAATCAATGCTGAAATCGATAAATTAGACTCAACCTTAGGTAAAATCGATAGCGATGAAAATAAAGTGAAAAGCTACTTGGAGCAAAAGAAAGCCATTCATGAAATCAAAAAAATCGTTAAAAAAACTGAAAAATTAGGGTAAATGATCGATTTTGAATTGAATAACAAAAAGTGGAGGATAATCTTTTGGGATTGTTCTCTACTTTTTTTGCTAGTTTCATTTAAAAAATACGTTATAATAGAAAAAAACATGAAGGAATGACACCATGAACTATCATCGTTTTAAACTACCTAAAGCCTATTGTCCAAAATGTTCAAGAAAAGTAGAATTACTTTTTCCTGAAGATTCTTCAGAGCTACCTCAATTTTATATATGCTTTAAATGCAAAACTGTTGGACAGTTTGGAGTCGGAGAGTTGTCTGCTAATGAGTTTTCAGCATTTTCTTCTGAAAGGAAAAGAGAAATCCAGAAAACTGTAGAAGAAATTCCCAATAAATATATTTATAAAGCACAAGGAAGTCAATTGCGTTTACAAGAGAAAACAGATACCTATGCAAGACGTTGGTTAAGTCTTTATGAATATGAAAAAGCGTTTGGTGAAAAATTAGGATTTGAAACGATCGATTTTAGGGAAGATATTGGATTATGTAAGTGGTGTAATCAACCTTTAGAAGGTCGGAGAAGATCATTTTGCTCGGATCGCTGCAGCAGGAATTATGGTAAAGCGACTTTTTTCAAGCGGGGAATTTCAACATTGCCTTATAGAATTGCTAGTAGAGATCGTTTTTACTGCAGAGTAACTGGAGAAGATCTAGCGATTACGAATCGGTTTGGCGTTAGAATTCCAGCAAGTAATCGTCAAGTCGAGATTCATCATTTAGTTTTTGTATCCGCAGGCGGAAGCGATCATGAGAGCAATCTTTTAACCGTCTCTAAACAAGTCCATAAAGATTATCATAAGGGCGTTAGGTATGCTGTAAAAGCTATTGAGGAGATCAAAGAACAACAGTTAATGCGTTACCAAGATAAGATGTACACAACAGAAGCAAATAATTAGGCAAGCCAATTATAAAGAAAAAACTAAAAAACGGTCCAACTCCTTTCGAGTTGAATCGTTTTTGTCTATCTCTTAATAATATCTACGACGGTTTGACGGACCTGAAATCATACGAACTAACCAAACAGCGATAGCTACAGGAATCATAATTTTGATTGCAAACCATAACAGACCACCTAAAAGTCCAAGTACAATACTTAAAATAATACTTCCTACGAAAAAGAACCCGATTACCATTAATATATTCATTATCATTGAGCGTTGTCCCATTTTAAAAACCTCCATTTTTTCTCTCGTTCTCTATGAATAAAGTATAGCAAGAATCGTCGATCAAGGAATCAACCTTTAGGCTGATTTTCTCTCCATCTTTAGGCGGGTCATAATCATTGCAATTAGCCAAAAAGAACGTAAAATAAAAAATGGGGAGATGAAAATATGTCAAAATCAAGACTTGAAGCTTTTACAGATGCTGTGATTGCGATTGTGATGACGATCTTAGTTTTAGAATTGCACCAGCCGACAACCGATACTTTAGCTGGTTTAGCTGGAATTGAGCGCAAATTATTTATATATATAGTAAGTTTTGTGATGTTGGCCATTTATTGGAACAATCATCATCACATGTTTCAATTAGTAAAAAAAATCGATGGACGTGTTCTTTGGGCGAACAACTTTTTTATTTTTACGTTAACGCTTGTTCCATTTGCTACTGCCTGGGTAGGTGACTTTATCGATAGTTTAGTCCCTCAGCTAACTTATGGTGTGATGACGCTTTTGGCGAACAGCTCATATTTGATACTAACTAGAGCGTTGATACGGGTAAATGGCAGCGATTCTACTTTGAGTGAATTGTTTCAGCGCTATAATAAATCCTATGTAAGCATTTGTTTGAATATTCTAGGTTTGGTGTTAGGCTGGTTGATTCATCCTTATTTTGTATTGATTGTCAATATCGCTATTTTGATCATGTGGATCATCCCAGATCGTCGAATTGAACGACAATATAAAGAGTAAATAAGAAACGGTATTTTTATATAATTAAATTAAAAAAGATAAGATAATGGTTTAAATAAACTTTATCTTATCTTTTTGTTTATTAAAATATATAAAGTTTAAATTAACGCGGTATATTCTCATTTTTTTACAATATTTGAACATTTTATGAAAACAACGAGGCTTATTTTTAAGGTAAAATTGAGGATGATTGTTCAAAAAAGAACGTAGTCAACATAGAATTACAAAAAGGATGTAGAGGGGATTGGAACAGAAGTCGCGTAGTGCGGCTTGATGCTACCTTAATCCAAACAAACTGGTACTATAAAAGTTATTTTGATCCTGTGTGACCCATTCAATCTGATCGACTTTAAAGTGAAAGATAGAAAAGTTGATGGTCATGATTTTCAAAACAAAACATTGGTTCCAGCCTCTTTGATTATAAAAAGGTAAGGTACAAGTAAAAAAGGGGCCGTTAGTACATATGGAAAAAGTGAATCTTACAAAGAATACAGCAGGAAATAAAAAAGTTTATTTAAGAAAAGAAATCGAAGCAAATCGCTTAGGAGAAGAGATTTATTCAGAAGATGTCTTGAGTCAATACTCAGTTTATCTATTAAGAAAGTTTGAGGTAACGACTGATTATGAGCAACCAGAGCAATTTGAAGCACTCTTAGCAGATCTTCCTGAGCAGTTTAACCATGAATTTGAAGACTGCGTTGCAAAAAGTCTCTATGTTCGCGTAACACAAAAAGCAGTTTACATCACACTACTTTTAGCTTTGGCGCATCCGCTAAGTAAGTTACAAATCAGCGATTTGCGTACTTGGATCAGTAGTTTAGAAGTTCCTGAATTGCCTTTAGAGCACATGTCTAGTTTTTCAGAGGAAGTTCCACTTGAAATGATAAAAGGACTACAAGAAACCAATAGTGAAGTGTTACTTTTAACAGAGATGATGAATCAATTTAGTGAAAATTTAAATGATATTTACAAAGAAATTCAAGCAGTCAAGGAAAAGAGAACGCCGCCAGTAGTGAAAGTTGTACAAAGTAAAGTTGCTGCTAAAGAAGCATTGGAATTTGAAAATGCTAAACAACTAAAAGCAACAAATGAAAAAATTAGTCAATTAATGGAAGAATTTTCAACATTTAAAACTTATGTAGATGATAAATTAGCAAATATGCCTAAACCAAAAACGCCGCCAAAATTCAAAATTACGTTTGGACCAGGTGAAAAAGCAGGGCCAACTGTGGAAACACGCTTAGAAGAAGCAATCAAGCGAATTGATTTGCTAGGACAAAGAATGACCCGTTCAGACGAACAAGTCATAGAATTAAATAAAACAATCAAAGAAAATAAACCAACTCCAAGACCAAAACTAAAGTTTGCTACAGCTAAAGAAACAAGCAATGAACAAAATAAGCTAGCCGATAAGTTAGCAACAACTAGTGAAGAGGTTACAACAATATCGCAACAATTACAACAGATCAACGATAAATTGAGCGCTGTAGAATCAACCGTTTTAGAAGCAAAACCAGATTCTGAGGCATTGGCAAGAATTGAACAGGATCATGGACAGTTACAAGAAACAGCGTCAGAGACCATTAAATTAAATCAAGTAATCAATCAACTGACAGAAAAGTTGCAAGCGGTTGAAACAGAACTTACAACAGTTAAAAATGAAAAGAAAAAAGTACCCACAGCGAAACTAACAAAAAGTGATTCAGCGAAAAAGTTGGCTGAACAACATCAAAAAGATCAAGAGCAATTAAAATCCAATGCGACAGAAATCAAGAAGTTGACACAAACAGTGGGTAAAGTAGATGTTCAATTGATCAAAGCACACCAAAAAATTGCTGAATTAGAACAAAAAATGCGTCAAACGGCACAATCTGCTCCAGTCGTTAAAAAAGAACCAGCAGTAGCTGTTCAGCAAGCACCCATGACAAGGTCAAGTAATACAATGGTGGGGCCAGCTGCCCCGCCAACGCTTCCCAAAGAACCACAACAAAAAGCAGCTACACAAGCAAGTAGAAATTTTCCGACAAAAGAAAGTTTTCTACAAGCAAACAGGCCCGTGAAGTCCGCCACAGAAATCGAGGAAGAAAGACCAACTGTTACTTTAGCAATCGAAGAAATGCTTGATCGAGTTTCAGAGAAGCATCCTCAAACAAATGTTACTAGAAGTTCTTGGGCATTAGAGGAAGGCTATGATCAAAATAGTCGTGATTCAGAAGATGTACAAGCATCCTCCTTACGCCGTTTAAAAAAATTAGAGTGGGACATCCATTCATTTTTCCAACCAGGACGAGGAATGGGACATAAAGGAATGATGCCAAAAGATGATTTTTACGCGAATATTCGCAAAATTGAAGTGTTACCATATTTGTGGGCATCAGTATATGAACGGGAAAAGAAAGATATTTTGTTAGGCAATGAATTAAGTAGTCAACAGTTAATCAATGATTTGAATGATTTTTTAGATGAAATAGCGATACTTTCTAAGAAACGAAAAGTCATGGGTAAATGGATTTATTGCCCGAAAGAAGTGGAACAAAAGATGGAAGGGTATAAACTACTGAGTGAGTATCTGGAAACATATCTTGCGAGACAAAGTGAAGGATAGTAATGGGATGAAAACGGAGATTAGCTAATTTTTAGCTGATCTCGTTTTTTTTGTTTAGCAGTAACAAGGTTTATGAGAAATAAAAATCGATTAAGTATGAAGCTATTTAAACTAGAATGAGTGAGTAATACATTGGAAAGTGGGCTAAACAAAAGCTGGATTTAGCGAAAATTTAAAAAATCAAGAAAAAATATGTGATACCAAAAGTTTAAATATCGGATATTAATTCAACATTGTCTATTGAAACAAAGTTAATGAATTGTAATTTTTGTGAGAAGTGAATCTTATTACTTGTTAGTAAAATATAATAAATGCTTTGTAATACGTTGTAATCAGAACAACAGGTGTTCAAAAGTTACGATTATAAGTAATACAAACATTTATTTGAAAGTTAAACAAGAATAAATCAGACACAAACTGATTCTGTCAGATATGATAACCAGTATTATTTACAAGAATATGATATAATGATTAAAAAAATATTAGATAGGATTAATGTGTACGGAGGCATTTTTATGAACGTTATTAATAAAATTTCTGATATTCTCGATGAAAAAAGGAGATCTAAGCAGAAAAGAATAAAAGAAAGAAATGACAGGATGCGAGCTCTTGGTAAAAATCCAACGAAAAAGGGTTGGGGCACAATGGTTAATACAGGTTCCGGCGGTATAAATAAGAATCCAATTGATCGTGTATACGATGTTGCACAGCAACAAAAAAATATTGCCGAAGAAAAAGAATTACAAGAAAGACGTTCTGGAGAAGTAAAAAGAAAATAGACACGATTGATGTAGAAAATAATTTCAAAAGTCACAATAAAAAGAATAGCACACTGTAACCCAAATTAGTGTTTAGGTTATAGTGTGCAATTTAAATTAACAATATTATGCTTAGTAGCTTTTTTTATATGCCTTCAATCAAACGGCTAGGATTGGGCAATTACCACCGCTTAAATAAAGAGTATCTGGATAAACACGCCAATTACCGAGCGCATATCCATTAGATTGTAAACTGTTCTAATTATATAAACGGAACTATCAAAACTCAAAGGATTTGATTTTTGTGAAATTTAAATTACTTTTAACTTTGTTGTTGGGTTTATTTTTAATTGTTACGATCGTTTATATGGTATTTACATTTGGAACATTAGATAAACATAATTCGACGATAAAGCTTGGCACAACGCCTTGACGTTATCGTTTTTTAGTTAATAATAAGATGATTGATTTTCTAAATACGGATTAACTGGTACAATAAAAGTACTAAAGAAACTAAAGGTGCAGACAGATGACAGGATCACTGATTACGAAAAAGAAAATTGCGAAGGTATTTAAAAAACTAGTTGCGGATATTGGTTTTGAAAAAGTAACGATCGCGAAAATTATGAAGGAAAGCAATATGCGCCGTCAGACGTTTTATGATTATTTTCAAGATAAGTATGAGTTGGCGGACTGGATTTTCCGGCAAGAGGCAATCGAGAAAATCGAAGATAATTTGGCTTATGAAGGTTGGCAATTCATTGTGGAGAATTTATTTGTCTATTTTGAGGAGAATCAGGTCTTTTATCGCAGGATTCTGACTTTTGAGGGACAAAATTCATTTCAAGAATATTATACGCAACATTTAAAAGCATTGATTCGTCAAGTTCTAGTTGTTAAGAAGCAAACAGATGAGGGGGTTGGGGAAGCAGATCGCATATTTTTGGAAGAATTTTATGCAAATGCATTTGTTTCATTAACGACAAAATGGATCATTGATGGCTGCAAGATTGATTCACATCGTTTTTCAGAGCAAATGAAAATTGCTTTTTTAATGGGTTTTGAAGAAAGACAATGAATAACAGCATGTAAGTGGAGTTTACGCTGTTGTTCATTGTCTTTTTGTTTTTTATCTCCAAGCAAAGGCGTCAGTTGGAACACGTAAATAATCCAGCCATTTATCGTCTTTGATTGCTAATAAAGTTAACGAAAGGCCGTTTGTATTATAAGCAGTTAAAAAATTGCCCATTCGTTTATAAACTACCTGAATGTCTTCAATGTCCATTAATTGTTGAACATCATTCATAAAAACACCAAGTTCCAGTAATGGAATGTTGCCTAATCCGTTCACTAGTACAGCCGCTTGGATCAGGTCTTTTTTTGAGTATTGTTGTTTTAATTTGTTTACTAGCTCAATAGCGATTCGTTCAGAAGATTGCATCGTTTCGATACGATAACCAGGCTCTCCGTGAATCCCGATTCCGAAATACATTTCATCTTCAGCTAATTCATATTGCTGGGGAATGATCCCAATGGGAGAGGCGGGTGAAAAAGCGACACCTAATGTTTTGATCAGAGGAATCAGCTGTTCACCTAATGCTTGGAGCTCATCTAGAGATTTTCCTTGTGATGCGGCTGCACCTAAAATTTTATGAACAAAAACAGTTCCAGCCACACCGCGCCGTCTTTTTTTGAAGGAGCCACTTTCAATGGAGCAGTCATCATCTACAATCACATGAGAGACCGCTAACCCTTTTGCTTTCGCCAAACGTTCAGCTTCTAAAAAACTAGCTAAATCTTTTTCAAAGTTTTTGATGATCAGTAAAGTGCCTTGACCATTGTAGGTTTCTTCGATAGCTTGAAGAATTTCTGAGCTGGCAGGTGGTTCAAAAATAGCACCCATTACTGCACAATCTAGCATATTCTCACCGATGTAACCAACGTGAGCTGGTTCATGCCCACAGCCACCACCGCTGATTAAAACCACTTTATTTTTAGAAATCATTTTTTTAGTAACAATACCAGTCTTGGTGTGCCAAGTTAATGTGTCGTCATATGTATAGGTAAGCCCAGCTAATAATTGCTGACGAATCTGCCCACTGGAGTTAATCAATTGCTTCATTGAGCCTCTGCTCCTTTTCAATAATATCTGTTTCTATTATACGCTGTATTCCATTTGAAAACTACAATCTTTAAGTGCAACAAAATGAAAGCGGACACATTTTATTGTTTGTCCGTTGCAACATTTCCCATATGCGAGTATTGTAAACGTATACAATAAATAAAAGCGCAACGAGTTGGTTCAACTCCGACAGAAAAATAGGAAAATATGAGGGTCACGTTCTTAACCACAATCAGATTTTATCTTTTTTCCGAGGAGTTAGCTTGTGGAGCTAGATAACACAATGGTAACAACGTTCCGCTTCGCTACACCTTGTACTTTTCAACATCAGTTTATTTCATTCACTGTGTTTCAAAGTAAAAGCGTAACGAGCTCGTCCGACTAAGGCGAAATTGGTGTCACTAAAGCACAGGCATAACAGGAGGGAATATCATGAAAAAAATTATCAACCAAGCGCAAAATGTAGTGCCGGAAATGGTACAAGGATTTGTCCGAGCTCATCATGAAACAATAGAACAAGTTCCAGAAACATTCGTATTGAAGCAAAAAGAAATTGGCAAACAAGTTGCTTTGATCAGCGGCGGCGGTAGTGGTCATGAACCAGCCCATGCCGGATTTGTCGGATCAGGGATGTTGCAGGCCGCAGTTTGCGGTCAAGTTTTTACATCACCAACGCCTGATCAGATTTATGAAGGAATCAAGGCAGTTGATCAAGGACAAGGTGTTGTGATGGTTGTAAAAAACTATTCTGGTGACATCATGAATTTTGATATGGCAAAAGATTTGGCGGAAATGGAAGATATCAAAGTCGGTACAGTTATTGTAGATGATGATATTGCCGTTGAAGATAGCACCTACACTCAAGGTAAACGTGGCGTAGCTGGAACTATTTTAGTTCATAAAATTTTAGGAGCGGCAGCACGAAATGGTGCCTCTGTAGAGGAATTAGTTGCATTAGGAGAACGGGTTGTGAGCAATTTAAAAACGATTGGGGTCGCTTTGACAGGGGCAACGGTTCCAGAAGTTGGAAAGCCAGGGTTTGTGTTAGCTGATGATGAGATTGAATTTGGTGTCGGAATTCACGGTGAACCTGGTTATAAACGAGAAAAAATCAAACCATCTAAGGAGATGGCGAAAGAATTGATTTCAAAATTAGCCGCAGCTTTTCAATGGAATAAGGGTGATAAGTTCGCTGTTTTAGTGAACGGATTAGGTGGAACGCCATTGATGGAACAATATATTTTTTACGCTGATGCAATGGGTTTATTAGATGCTGAGGGCGTAGAAGTTTCGTTTTCAAAAATCGGCAATTATATGACCTCTTTAGAAATGGAGGGGCTTTCTGTAACGTTGTTGAAAGTAGAAGATGATTGGGTAGAAGCGTTAAATGAAGAGGTTGATACTGTTGCTTGGTAACGCCTGACATAGTTTGAGCGCTGATCAGTATATTTTGGAAAATGGAGGAATTTATATGTTTACTGTAGATAATTTAAAAAAATCACTACAATTATTCAAAGAAAAAATCGATAAAAATAAAGACTATTTAAGTGAATTAGATACGCCAATCGGTGATGGTGATCATGGAAATAATATGGCGCGAGGGATGGAAGCTGTAAGCGAAAGTTTGCAGAGTAAAGTACCAGAAACAGTACAAGATATTTTCAAATTGACGGCAATGGCTTTGATCAGCAAAGTCGGTGGGGCATCAGGTCCGCTTTATGGAACTGCAATGATGGAGATGGCTAAAACTTCGGCAACAACTTCAGAGGCGTTACCCATTTTAGAAGCAGGATTAGCAGGAATCGAAAAGCGTGGGAACAGTAAACCAGGCGAAAAAACGATGCTGGATGCATGGGCACCAGCAATCGAAGCAATCAAAAATGGGACCTTAACAGATGCTTCACTTGAATCTGCCGTAGAAGCGACGAAAGAGATCGCAGCAACGAAAGGGCGCGCGTCTTATGTGGGTGAACGTTCTATCGGTCATATTGATCCAGGCGCAATGTCCAGTATGTATTTCTTTCAATCTTTAATGGAAGCAGGTGTGTTCAATGAGTAATGGTGTAGTAATTGTCTCGCATGTCAAAGAAATCGGCGAAGGAGTCGATCGTTTGATCAAAGAAGTGGCAAAAGATGTGCCGATCACTGTTGCAGCAGGATTAGATCAAGGTGAGGTTGGAACTTCATTTGAAAAAATCATGGATGCATTTGAAAAAAATCCTGCGCAGACCTTGTTCGCTTTTTATGATTTAGGGAGTGCCAAAATGAATTTGGAAATGGCCATTGATATGACGGAAAAAGAAGTGTTACTGTTTGATACAGCTTTAGTAGAGAGCGCTTATACAGCGGCAGCATTACTACAAGTAGATACACCGATTGATGCCATAAAGGAGCAGTTAGCGCCTTTAAAAATAAAATGAGAATAGGAGTTTGCAAACATGAGAAAAGCGTTTATTAGTCCAACGAAATACGTTCAAGGTGAAGATGAGTTATTGAATTTAGGTTACTTTGTCACAACATTTGGAAAAAAAGCACTCTTGATCGCTCACGCAGATGATGTCGAACGAGTAAAAGACAAACTGGATAAAACCGCTGAAAAATTTAATATTTCTTTTGTTGAAAGTAATTTCCACGGAGAAGCATCACGGGTAGAAGTAGCCCGCCTGCAAAAAGTAGCGAAAGAAAATGAGTGTGATTGTGTAATCGGCCTTGGTGGTGGGAAAGCAATCGATACAGCGAAATGTGTAGCTGAAGGACACAACTTGATCATCGTACCAACAATCGTTGCAACAGATGCTCCAACAAGCCATTCCGCAGTTCTATATACAGAAGATGGTCAGTTTGATGATTATGCTTACTTTGTTCAAAGCCCAAGTGTAGTTTTGATCGATACCGTCGTTATCGCGAATGCGCCAACACGTTTCTTGGTATCTGGGATGGGAGATGCGTTATCAACTTATTTTGAGGCAAGAGCAACGCATAATTCTTATTCTAATGTAAATGCTGGTTTGCCTTGTGGGGCTCGTGAAGGGGTTTGTCCGCCGGCTAAAGGCACGAATACGGCATTAGCATTAGCTAAACTATGTTATGAAACGATTTTAGAAGACGGACTAAAAGCTAAAGAAGCTTCAGATAATAACGTGGTAACACCAGCTTTAGAAAATATTATCGAAGCAAATATTTTACTTTCAGGTTTAGGGTTTGAAAGTGCTGGCTTGGCTGCAATCCATGCGATCCATGATGGATTGACCGTTTTACATGACGCACATGGTGCAACACATGGGGAAAAAGTAGCGTTCAGTACGATTTGTCAGTTGGTTTTAGAAAACGCACCAAAAGCTGAATTATATGAGGTATTGGATTTTGCTTTATCGATTGGGTTACCTGTTTGTTTAGCCGATTTAGGGGTGAAAGAAATCTCAGATGCTGAGCTAACAGAAGTAGCTGAAAAATCATGTATTCCAGAAGAATCGATCCACTCAATGCCATTTCCAATTACGATAGATCAAGTGAAAGCAGCGATTATTGTGGCAGATAAGATTGGTCAAGAGTATAAGAACAAGTAAAATCGTTTGTTTGAAACAGTTGTTAGGCTTGTATTCCGAGTCTAACAACTGTATTTGTGTATTTCAATAGCGAAACTGGAAAAATAACCAGTTATAAGATAACATATAAAAGAAAACTTTTAAACTATGCAAAGGTGGTGAGCAGATGAAAAATAGACTGAGGCAACTAAAACACTGGATGAAAGAGCACAGCTTAATATTAAAATTAATTTTTCTAGGTTCGGTTTTAATTTTTGTTGCGAATCAGGTAACACATATTGTCCAAGGAATGACTTGGCAGGACGTTTTTCATACTATGGGGAAGCAGAACCGCTTTCGTATAATAGGAATGGTTTTAGCCGGATTTATTGGTGTATTGCCGATGCTTTTATACGACTTAGTGGTTGTAAAAGTATTGGAGGAGCAAGGTAAGCCGAAAATGAAACGTTGGGAATGGTTTGTTTCTGCTTGGGTCACGAATACGATCAATAATCTCGCTGGATTTGGCGGTGTGGTGGGCGCAACGTTACGGGCTAATTTTTATGGAAAAGACGCGCCGCGTAAAAAAGTTGTAGCCACGGTTTCGAAAGTTGCACTGTTTATGATCTCTGGTCTATCTATTTTATCATTTGTTGCATTTATTGATGTCTTTTTTATTCGACCGGATAGTTTGTTTCGAGAGTATTGGGTGTGGCTGCTTGCTGGAAGTTTTATTGCGCCAGCGTTATTGCTGTTTACTCAATTAAAAAAATATACGTTGTTTAAAGATTTTTTCCCAAAAGGTATTTATCTTCTATTTGGGGCTTCGCTTGGGCAGTGGTTAGGTGCGATGTTTGTCTTTTTAAGTGTAGGAGCATTGATGAAAGTCGATGTATCGCTGCTTTCGGTGTATCCAATGTTTGTGATTGCGACCTTGATCGGCATGCTGACAATGGTGCCAGGTGGTATGGGAACTTTTGATGTATTGATGATTTTAGGATTAGCACAATTAGGCGTGGGGCAATCAACTGCAGTTGTTTGGCTAATATATTATCGTCTATTTTATTATGTCTTGCCTTTTATTACTGGAATTATTTTATTTATTCATCAAACAGGGATCAAAATCAATCGATTTTTAGATAATTTACCACGAATGTTCTCGCAAAAAGTGGCGCACTTCATATTAGTAGCAGCTCTTTATTTTGCGGGGATTATGATGGTTTTGCTTTCAACGATCACCAACTTATCGAATGTTAGTCGATTGTTTAAATTTTTATTGCCGTTTTCTTTTGATTTTTTAGATCAAACCTTCAATATGTTGATCGGATTTTTATTGTTAGGGCTTGCTCGAGGGATTTCTATGAAAGTAAAAAAAGCGTATTGGCCAACGATTGGGTTGTTGATTTTTGGGATTGTTAATACGGTTTCTAGAACGTCTTCTTGGCAGCTGATCGTAGTGTATCTCGTAATTCTTTCAGCTGTTTTTTTAGCAAGAAAAGAGTTTTACCGAGAAAAATTTGTTTATTCTTGGGGAGCACTTTCTGTTGATAGTGTTTTGTTTAGTTTCTTGTTTATTATTTATGCAGTAGCTGGGTATTATAGTTCTCATCCGGATAAAACAGGACCGCTTCCGCATATGTTTTTACTCTTTCCATCAGATGATGTTTGGTTCTCTGGTTTGATTGGGTTGGGTATTTCGATGATCGGCTTGATTACGCTATATCAGTACTTAGCAGACACGACAAAAAGTTTAGGTGAGTCTTATCATGAAGCTCGTTTAACGGCGCTAATCGATAAATATGGGGGGACACAAGGGAGTCATCTGCTGTATTTGAAAAATTATTCTTATTACTACTACCAGGAAAAAAATGAAGATGAAGTCCTATTTGCTTATCAAATCAAAGGCAATAAGTGTTTTGTTTTAGCTGATCCAATCGGCAATAAAGAAAAATGGGCTCAAGCCACATTAGCTTTTATGGATGCTGCCGACTTACTTGGGTATCAAGCGGCATTTTACCGTGTTAGTGAAACATACACAATGGTTCTTCATGATTTAGGATTTAATTTTATGAAGGTTGGCGAAGAAGGAATCGTTGATCTTGCTCATGGCAACTCGGAATCGATTTCTTTAGTGACAAAGAGTATGGAGTTAAAGCATTTAAATAATTTAGGATACACATTTAGGATGTATCACGAACCTGTTTCAGACGAGCTCTTTCAAGCGTTAGCTCGTGTATCAGAGGAGTGGCTCGGGAATGCTCGGGAACGGAATTTTGTCGGTGGTCATTTTGATAGAGAGTATCTCATGTTAAGCGATATTGGCATCATGAAAAATGAACGGCATGAAGTAGTTGGATTTATTACCGCTAAGCCAATTGTTAAAAATCTAGAAATGTCTTATGACTTATTACGTTATACTGAAATGGCTCCAAAGCAGGTTACCGATTTCTTGCTAGCTCATTTCATTGCGGAATATCAAGAGCGAGGTTATCATACGATTGATCTAGGAACGGCTCCGCTATCGAATGTTGGTGAAACGAAGTATTCATTTTTAAATGAGCGTTTTATCAATATATTTTATAAATATGGCGATCAGGTATATGGATTTAAAGATACGCGAAAAGAAAAAGAACACTATGTGACAAACTGGGAGTCTAGGTACTTTGCTTATTCCAAGCAAAGTAATGTGCTGTTTGCTTTTATTCAACTAGCATTATTGGTTGAGCGAGGGAAAGGCAAAGCCGCTTCTCTGGTGGAAGAGGTAATGATCGGGGAGAACATTTGAAGAGGTTGGAACAGGAGCTTATTTCCGAAGGGGTTGCTTCTGCTCCCACCGTTTATTCGTATTTAGGGTGTGAAACAAAAGTGCTTTTTACTTTTGTCCCACACCCTTTTTTCCAGCCTCAATTACCACTAGTAAAAAAATAGGAATAGCGTATAATAATTGAAAAAGGAGGTTTTTGAGATGGGTTTTGAGCAGGTAACGGTAAGAACAAAAGATGAATTAGTAACAGCGTTAAACAAGAAAACAGATGAAATCATCGTTGAAGGGGATTTTAGCCAAACTATCGCAGAAATTAAAAAGGGACAATTAAGTGATACGGATACACTGGGTTTTGCGGTTGGTAGCGGTGGAATCGGTATATTAGTGGAATATGGCGTGGGTAAGTTACTGGATGTTTTTGACCCTACGACAAAAGAGGACAAAAAAATCCACAAACAAATTGAGCGTTTGTATACGATCAAAAGTTTGACGAAGGATTCTTTTTTACTACATTTGAAGCAATTAGACTATTAAAAATAGAAGAAGGCGGGAAGACAGGCACTTTTTTCTGTTTCCCGCTTTTTATATAAAAAAGGGGTAGCTTTAGTGAGGTAAAAATAGCGTGGGAGAATTTGCTTTTTTTGCGTACCTAAAGTTTAAAAGGAAGGAATCATAAAGTGAAGAAACCAAGAAAAATCATCATCGATACAGATCCTGGCATCGATGATGCTGTTGCAATTGCTGCTGCGTTATTTGATGAAAGGTTGGACGTCAAGCTTTTTACGACAATTGCAGGCAATGTCGGCGTGGATAAAGTAACAAAAAATTTGCTGAAACTGTTGGCTTTTTGGGACAAGGGAGTACCAGTTGCGATTGGCTCTGATCGCCCGTTGCTACGTGAAGCAATCAATGCAAGTGATATTCATGGCAGCACCGGAATGGATGGGTATGAATTTCCAGAATCTAAGTACGAACTATTAACAAAAAATCATGCAGTGATCGAAATGTACAAAGTGTTGATGGAGTCTAAAGAAAAAACGACGATTGTTGGGATCGGACCATTAACGAATACTGCACTTTTACTTAGACTTTATCCAGAATGTGCGGAAAGAATCGAAGAACTTGTGATTATGGGAGGGTCTTTAGGTAGAGGGAATTATGGAGTATTGTCAGAATTTAACATTGCTGCTGATCCAGAAGCGGCGAAGATCGTATTTGAAAGTAAGATAGCGTTGACGATGGTGAGCTTAGATGTTGGAGAGAAAGCATTAGTCTTGCCAGAAGATTGTGACAAGATCCAGAAAATGAATAAAACTGGAGACATGATCGCTCAGTTGTTTCAACACTATCGTGGAGGTAACTTAGAGACTGGCTTGAAGATGTATGATGGTTGTGCAATTGCTTATTTGTTAGAGCCTGAAATGTTTGAAGTTAAAGAGTCATATGTTGCAGTTGAAACTCAAGGTATGTTGACATCAGGGGCTACATTGGTTGATTTAGATGGACAATTGGGTAAAGAAGCGAACTGTCGAGTTTGTGTAGATCTTGATGAAGATCAATTTAGGCAGTGGTTTTTAGAAGTGATCAAGAAGTGTAATTGATAAGTATAAAAGAGTGAAGAACAAAATTATCTTTGATTCTTCACTCTTTAATTTTAGATGGATTTGACTATTTATTTTGTAGTTCGAAAAAGCCGATTTCCTCGATTGTTTCACTAGAAGAATCATCTATCTCGTTTACTTGAATTTTATATACAGATAATTTGTCTAATGAGCTCAGACTAATCGATAAATCAAACGTCCCTGTCTCTAAATTATATACTTGTGTAAATCTTTGATTTTCAACTTTTTTACCGTCTTTATATAAATCCACTGCTGGGGTACTAAGTTTTTCAGGAGAACTGAATTATTCGAGGGGAGCAGTTAATCGAATGGTTGCTTGTAAAGGATCACTAGTTGCTTTTATGTTAGTGATATTATTTACGTTACTGATTTATGTAAAGGACTACCTGTCTTAGCGGCTTCGAGAAATGCTTGATCAAGTTCTTCAGCATATTGCCAATATAGTTTATAAATGTGGAGAGTCAATTTAGCATCTGCAAGAATTTTTTCCTGATTAAAAGTTGCTATAACAGAACCATAAAAAGTATCTCCTTCTATGTGAAAAGTAGAGTGAGATGAAACACCACCAAATATGTCTTCATCATTGTCATTAACAAAAAGACCAAGGTCAATATGTTGAGCATTTTCCGTATTTTTAGTGAATACTCGATCAGGAGAGCGTTGTTTTTCCAATAACTCTTTCAGTTTTTCATCATCTAACTTAAATTGATAATCAAAGGCAAATTTCTTCTTTGTGGATATAAATTTTGTTAACATAATCTCGCGTCCGTTTTGTGCACTAGTTAAATTGAGTTCACTTTCTATGCCGTTATTTTCTACCATCGCAACACCTGAATCTTGGCTAATACCTAAAACGTTTTTGATTGCTGTATTTATTTGTGGGTTGATTAAGGCAATTAAAATAAGGGATGCAGCTATTGCCAAAGTAACATATATTTGTTTCTTGTATCTCATTTGAAATCTCTTTTTTTCTTGTTTAATAGGATTTTTTATAAGGTTCTCGCGATTCTGAACTAATTTTTCCATTACTTCTTTTGGGATTTCCTTTTCTTGTATGATAATCTCATTCTTTTTATTATCCATTCTCTTCTCCCTCCAAAAATAGTTTTAATTTCATTCTGCCACGTGCAAGTCTTGTTTTAACTGTATTTTTAGATAGATTCAGTTGTTCAGCAATCTCATTGATGTTAAAACCTGCGTAATAATGTAAAATGATCGAAATTTTATATCTATCTGGTAATTTATTAAATTCTTCTTCTAAGTGATACCGATTAGAGTAACTTTCTTTTGTACACATATAACTTTCTTCAAATGCAATTGTTTCCACTCTTTTTTTCAAAATGTCCTTAGCGATATTGATCATAATTCTAAAAATCCAAGAATTAAACGCTGATTCATTTTTGATATTAGAAATTTTTTGCCACGCACGAATTTCAGTTTCTTGTAGACAGTCGGCTACATCTTCATTATTTAAAAGTAATTTATATGCAGAATTGTACAATACGACTTGATAGGCTTCACAAAGGTTTATAAATGATTGTATGTCGCCATTTTTTGCTTTTTTAACCAAACGTATTTGTTCCCTTTTTTCCATACACTTCTCCTCCCCAGTTATAGCTATTAGACTCTAATTTTACCAAAAAGGTTTCATTGAAATTTACTTTTATTTTTTTGTAGAAATTTATGATGGTATTACAAAAATATCCCAAAAAAGTATTGGTCTAAATACTTTTTGGGATTTATAAGAATCGTTAATTAATAATCACAGAACCAAAACGATAAAATTATAGGTCAAATTACCATCTGTTTTACAATTTTGAGTACTATAAAAATTCAGTCATCATAAAATAGAAAATAGTGGCGAATAAAAATAAAACATATGAACTAACGACCATTCTGCTCAAATAGACATTTTTCCATTTGTTAGAATATTTTTTTTGGAAAGTAATGATCAACATAGATAGTGTAATTATTGTTACCAAAACATATCTGAAATTAAAAAACATATTCCAATGAGGAGACAGCGTTGTTATTTGTACTCTTGGTAGAAAATAATAAATTACGATAGCTAAATTAGTCCCGAAAACAGAAATATATCTTTTGTTGGTCATAATACTACCTCCACTCTAATTTATTAAATTGATTTTATTATGAAAGCGCTATTTTGTCAATGTAACATTGCTCTTTCAGCTATGTAACCAAGAATTTGAACACTTGCTGACAACAGTTTAAAAGCAACTAAATAATGTCAGTTGGAACCAACCAATAGCAAATATACCAGAAAAAAAGCAGTCTCTATAACAAAAAATGAAGGAGCTTCATAACAAAGCTCCTTCACAAATCATCGATTTAACGTTTTCGACGCTTACGCTTATTCGGTTTTACTAACGCCAATTTTGGCTTGTTCGTAAATCGTACATAGACCACAAAACCACCAATACAAACAATAAACAAAATCACACCAGGCACAAATCCTTCTGGCAGATAAACAAATTCAATTGTATGTTCACCTTGTGTTACAGGAATACTAACGAAGGCTTTTTTAAACGACTTAACGGGTACTTTCTTACCGTCAACATAAGCTTTCCATCCCTTGTCATAAGGAATCGTTGTTAAAAGGACTTGATCTTTTTCTGCTTTCACAGTTCCAACCGCTTTACGTCCTTTAGCTGTTAAATCAGCTCCTTTATCTTGGATTGCTTGAACGGAACTTTCAAAGGCTTTTGTATCTAATCCAACAACTTTTGGCTCCATAAAGCTGACTGCTGTTGTGCCATAGAAGCTGACCGTAAACGTAACGCTAGTTGGCTTATCGTAGTAACCAATATTGTAGTATTGACCAGTAATATTGATTTGTGATTTTTGACTTGTCCCATTTACAGACATTGTGGCAGTTGAACTTTCTAACTGCCCAAAATCTGTTGGGAACAGGCTCAGATAGGCTTGCGTATTTGCAGGTACATCAACTGTCCAAGTCAGATCTTTTGCAACGTTATTTTGTAGTTCCTTATATGTCACAGAACCGGCATTTTGTTCGATTTTGACATTCTTTTTATCAATCAGTGTTGGTTGATAAAACTTGAAGTAATTTTCTTTTTGTCCAGCTAATGCATTGAATAATTCAGTTTGGCTACTTAAATTATCATTGGCTGGCTGTTTGACTTTATAGATATCTTCATCTGCTAAAAAGCCTAGAGGTAGCGCATTGCTGTTTTCGTAAAGTGAAAATTTTCCCGCTTTATCTGTTGGGAAAAAGCCGAATTTCAATGGATCACTTTCAGAAATATTGTATTTGATGCCAACGAGCGAATCCATCAATAGGGTATTATTTGGATAGCGAATATTTAAACCAGTTCCTCTAGAACGGAAACCTAAGTCATTCAGATAAGAAGAGGAATGACGATTTCTAATGGAAGAAAATAAGCTAACACCGCTGTAACCGTAATTGATACTATCATTAGAGGAAACTGGATTTAAGTTCTCCAAACGATAAAATTCGTCATTTTCTTTTTTCGTCTTATCCACTAGTTTTTTGATCGATGGATATGGTTCTGAGTAAAGACTGCGTGAAGCATAGTTCCAATCCTTTAAAATTCCTTTTAGCATCGAGTTGGTATTAATAAACGCTTCAGTTGAAACAAGCAATAACAGTAAGATGATCAGATAATGCATGGGTATTTTCTTCAATTGATAAAAAACGATTCCGGCAAGATACAGGAGTAAAAACAAAGCTGTGATAACAAATGCTGAAATCGGAATATAGTCATAACTTGTCGTACTTTTTGTTCCTTCAGCCAATGCAAAAATCGCAATCAGCATGATCGTAGAACCAGCTAGCAACCCTAAATCATCGGTTTTGAATTTCTCAAAGCCATACCCCGCTAGTAGCACCACTAAGAAAGAAAAGAGGAAACTATAACGGAACAAGAACATATTCGGTGCATGCATTCCGTGCCAAAATAAATTTAGTGGCGTGATATAAAAGCTAGCAATTAAAATGATAAACAGGCTACCAAATAAAAGCTTGTTTTTCTTAGGAATTTCTTTTGTGATAAAGTAAAAAACACAGAATATCAAAGGAAGCAGCCCCACATAAATAAAGGGAATCGAGCCGTACTTGGTCGTGTCATAGACACCGATCATATTTTTCATGACAATATCCCAAAAAGCAGTTGCTTCGGTTTTGAATTGGGTTACTTGAGACAAAGTTTCACCGTTTGCTCGTAAATCAAGGACCGCTGGTAATACTAAAATCATCGAAGCGCCGCCTGCTAACAGAGAGGTGATTCCATAAGGTAGGATACGCTTTTTGTAACTTTTCCAGTTCGTCAACATTCGAGCCACAAAATATAGGAAAGAGAAAACACCGATCATAAAGCCCATATAGAAATTGGAAATAAATAATAGCAAGTAACTTACAAATAAAAGAGTTGGTTTTCGTTCATCCATCAGTCGATGAATCCCTAAAATAACTAGTGGCAAGTAAGTAAACGCGTCTAACCACATAATAATTTCTGAATGAGCTGTAGCAAATGACATCAAGGCATACGGGACACTAAGCATGACATGGCCCCATTTTGGTATCTTGTAGGTATTTCTAGCAAACACCCAAAAAGCCAAGCCAGCAGAACCAATTTTCAGCAGTGTAATCAAATACAGTGCATCCGGAATATTTTGGTTTTTAAAGAAGATCACCAGTGGTGTAAATAGTCCCCCGAGATAATAGGAAATCAGCGAGAGATAATTTAATCCAAGTGATGCATTCCAAGTATAAAAAATACTTTGTTTACCATGCAGCACATTGTTGAAACTAGCATGGAAATTGGAAAATTGTGAAAAGGAGTCGCTTGCCATCACACTTCGGCTACTGCCAGGATAAATGCCAATACTTAAATAAATAATGACCATTATAAAAAAAGGAATGAAAAAGCTGGCGGTCATATAAGGCCAGTTTTCTTTAGTAAATGCCTGTATTTTTTTCTTCATAATCAACCTCACAACGTAATAAATAGAATATATATAGTTTAGCATATCCATTGAAAAATTGATTGTCAGAAAGAAAAAATTAAAGAAAATCGAAAGGTTTCGATCTGGATAAAATTGAAAAATAATTTTGATTAGTCGTTTTTATAATAACATGTGTATAATATATAGTATAAAACGATCTTTATAGAAAGTAAGGGATAACCATGTGTACAGGGATAAGTTTGAAATCACTAGAAGGAAGTCATTATTTAGGCAGAACACAAGAATACAATATTGAGTTTGATTACGTTGGGGTCCAAATTCCTAAAAACTTTAACATTACGGAAAGCATTGAAAAATGGCAAACGCTTTATTCAGTATTAGGGATGGGGATAAAGGAAAACCAACAAACCGTTGCTCAAAGTGTGGTCGATGGTGTCAACGAATGGGGACTTGGCGGAATCACACAATATTTTGCAGAGTTTAATCAATATTCAACCGTTGAAGAAATTAAAAAAGCTGGAAAATTACCACTAATAGCGGAGCAATTCGTCTGTTGGGTGTTAGCTAATTGTAAGGATACACAAGAAGTAGAAGAAAAGATTTCAACAGTGGCAATTGCTGATCTTTCAATGAACGGCAAAGCGCCAGGATTGCCACAACATTTTATGTTTACGGATGCTGTTGGTCGTACAATCGTTGTTGAACCATCAATAAAACTAGGATTTGTTGTATACGAAAATCCAATTGGCGTAATGACCAACAGCCCTAAGTTTGATTGGCATATGACCAATCTAGAAAACTATACAGGATTGTCTGATGTAAATGTAAAAGATGCAATGTTCCACGATCATAAAGTCTTATCTGCTGGTAAGGGATCGGGCATGCATGGTATTCCTGGAGATTACACTGCCACTTCACGCTTTGTTCGAGCAGCATATTTGTTAAAATTTAGTGACCCAGTTGGGGAAAATGCCATTATCAATAAAGCTTTTCATATTTTATCCACATCTGATATTGTCAAAGGCGTAGTCAAATTAGATGAGCCAAAAGGAGAAGACCGACAATATACACAATATACTTCTATTTACGATTTAAGTAAGAGACAGATGTACGTTAAGCTGTATGATAATTTTACGATTCAAACGATTCATTTTGATGAAACAGTAGGAAATGATGATCAGATCAAGATCTATGAGCTAGTGAAAACACCGCAATATGAAGCCTTGAATTAAAAAGAATATAAAAAATACTAAGATCATTGAGGTAATTACTCAACGGATCTTAGTATTTTTAAAGCCATTTCTCGATTTTTTCATATCCCTGTCCCACATCAGCCAAAGCATGAGTATCTGATCCATAAACTAATGGAATTCCTAATGCGTTCGCTTTTTTAGTTATCCACACCTGTGGATAAGTCTGTTGATAACCTTGTTTATAAAATCCAGCTGTGTTTAAATCTAAGCTGTATTTTTCCTGTTGCACACGTGTTAAAAGGGTGTGGACAAGTGCTATATTTTCAGAAGGATAATCAACCGATTGATCAAAGAAACGTTCGAATTTTTGGCATAAAGAAATATGTCCCAAGCGTGTAGGTTTAAAAGGGCCTAAATCTGCTTCTAAAGAGGCTAAAACCTTTTGATAGTAACGTTTTTGAGCCTTTTCAAAACTACCTAAATAATCAACAACACCTGTCTGATACTCTTCAAAAGAGTAGTCGATTCCGTGTAATCCATCTTTGCCCTCAAGAAAATGCACCGATAAAATCCCGTCATCTGTTTGTGGTCCGTATTCAGCTAAAAAATCACGAGTCCAGCCTTCAAATTCTGAAAAATAATCCAATTCAAACCCAATGTGAATAATGATGTCAGAAGCATACTTTTTTCGGAGTTCATTCATTCTTTTGAAATAGTTATCCACATCATTTAGAGCCATGGAAGCAGTTGTCCACATGTTAGGATCTCCTATAGCCAGTTTTTCTATGCCTTTGGGTAAAGGTGCATGTTCTGTGATGCTATATTCTTTAAATCCAAGGTTGATTGCACGCTGGATCAGTAGTTCAGTATCTTCGACTTTTCCATGTGGACAAAATTCTGTGTGGGTGTGACCATCACGTTTCATGAGAAAACCTCCTTTTTTAAGCGTGTATAACTTTCTCTTGTGTCATTTATAGCTATAGATAGTGTATCAAAAGGAATTCTAAATGTATATCTGAAGAAAATATTATTGTAAGATATTAAGCAACAGGAATAAACTATATCCGTAAAAAGTTCTTTCTCTTTGATATAATGAAGAGAGCGAAAAGCCTTGATATATAAGAATTCTATAAAATGTAGATACCTTGATTATCCTCTTTCTACAAATACAAGGTAGTCTAATGAATTTTTTTATTATAAATTAGAGTCAGAAAGGAGCATGGATAGTGGAACTAAAAACTCAATTAAAAAAATATCGGAGTACAAATGAATGGACACAAAAAGACTTAGCGGAAAAGCTAAATGTATCAGACAAAACGATTTCTAGTTGGGAAACTGGGCGTACTTATCCGGATGTCCACATGTTGATAAGTCTAAGCGAGTTGTTTGGGATTACTTTAGATGAGTTTATGAAAGGAGATTCAAAGATGGTAAAAAGAATCGATACAGATTTAAAGTTAAAAAAAGTATATAAGTATGGATTGTTCACAATCGTGATCGTTTTGCTAGTTGCTGTGATTTTTTTGAATGTGTATCAATATAAAAATCAATGGATAGATCGGTTTAATCCATTTATGGAAATGAAAATAGGGTATGCCACTTTGCCTACGAAAGTTACCTACAATGGTGGAAAAGAGTATGAAGAGAACACAGAGGGGTTACAAATTCCAGATCCTTATGAGGATATTTGGGTAGCGGATGATCCTTTCGGTGAGGGGAGTAAATTGACTTTTTCTGGTGGTCAAGCACCTGAAGGTAAAAACTACGCATTAGTACAACATAAAGGAATGTACGTACGACGAATATCTTTTGTTTCTTGGGAGTCTATTCCAGGTATGTATCGGGACATAATGAATAAAGAATATGAAAAAATTCCTTAGGTAGACAATTGTCTCTAAGGAATTTTTTATTATTTTTATTTCCGATACTGTCCATCGCCATAAACAATATATTTTGTAGAGGTCAATTCCGCTAATCCCATCGGACCTCTAGCATGCAGTTTCTGTGTACTAATACCGATTTCTGCACCGAAACCAAAAACAAATCCATCCGTAAAACGTGTAGAAGCATTAGCATAAACAGCCGCCGCATCAACTTGCTGTAAAAATTGTTGTGTAGCAAAATAATTATCACTGATAATACTTTCAGAATGTTTCGTATTGTAGCGATTGATATGCTGAATGGCTTCGTCTAAAGAATCTACGACTTTAACGGCTAAAATGAAGTCATTGAACTCAGTTTCCCAATCTTCTTCAGTAGCTGGGATCGATTGCTTGAAAATTGCTATCGCTCGTTCATCGGCACGTAATTCTACATTATATTCATTCAGAGCTTTTTCGATAACAGGAAGGAAATCTGCTGCTATATCTTGATGGATCAACAATGTTTCTGCTGAGTTACAAACAGAAGGACGTTGGCATTTTGCATTGACGATGATATTAGTAGCCATTTCTAATTGGGCATCTTTATCGATATAAACATGACAATTACCGGTTCCTGTTTCAATCACTGGAACAGTTGCGGTCGTTAAAACCGTTTTGATCAGGTTAGCACCACCACGAGGAATCAACACATCTAGATAGTCATTTAATTTCATCAATTTTTGAGCCGTTTCCCGAGAAGTATCAGCAACAAATTGAATTGCAAAAGGAGAAGCGCCTTTTTGTTGTAATGATTTTTGTAAAACAGTTACTAAAATTTGATTAGAATGAAAAGCTTCTTTTCCACCACGTAAAATGACGGCATTACCTGTTTTAAAACAAAGACTTGCTGCATCTGTCGTTACATTAGGACGGGATTCATAAATGATGCCGATTACACCCAGTGGCACACGTTGTTTACCGATCATCAAGCCATCTTCATTTTTCCACATTTTATCGACTTCACCGATCGGATCAGGCAAGGTTGCTACTTGGCGGATGCCATCTGCCATTTCTTTAATTCGTTCATCAGTTAAACGTAAACGATCAAGCATTGTTTCAGTAATCCCGTTTTCTGTGGCTGTGGCTAAATCTTTCTGATTTTCGAGTAAGATTGTAGCAGTATTTTTTTCTAGCTCATCCGCCATATGCAGTAACAGATCATTTTTTGTTTTTGCGTCCATCAAACCTAGTTGATAAGCTGTTTCTTTCGCTTGTTTGCCTAATTGTATTAAATCAGTCATGAAACGTTCCTCCTTTTTTGAACTAAATAAATAACGTACCAATCATTTCACCATTTAAAATATCAAAAATAATCTTAGGCTGCTGCCCGTTTGCTAAAATCATGGCGCCATTATGTGCTAGTACACGTTCTGCAGCTTTCAATTTACTGTACATACCGCCAGTTCCAAAGCGGCTGCCTTTGCCACCTGCTAATTGTAAAAGCTCGTCGTTGATCTCATTGATTTCAGAAAAGAGTGTGGCGTCTTTATTAGTATTCGGATTATCAGAAAAGAACCCATCGATATCGGATAACATGATCAACGCATCTGCTTGTATCAGTTGAGTTACGATTGCCGATAGTTGATCATTGTCGCCAAATTTTGTTAGATGATCTAATTCATCGATTGCGACAGTATCATTTTCGTTGATGACTGGAATGATCCCCATTTTCAGGAGTTGTTCTATTGTGTTCGTTACATTTTTGCGACTCTCAGGATATTCGATCACATCTCTTGTTAATAATAATTGGGCGATTTGCTGGCTATAAGTCAAAAAGCGCTGGTTGTAAATGTTCATCAACTCCGCTTGCCCAACCGCAGCAACTGCTTGTTGTTCTGGAATGGTCGGGGGTCTTTTGTCCATGTTTAACTTATTTAAGCCAACACCGATTGCACCAGACGAGACTAAGATGATCTCTTTGTCTTGGTTACGTAAATCGGATAAGGTAAAGGCTAATTGATCGATGGCACTTAAATTGATATTTCCGTTGGGGTAAATCAAGGTACTTGTCCCAACTTTGATGACGATTCGTTTGGCTTCTTTTAATTGTTTTCGCATGGTTGACCTCACTTATTTCCTAACTTTTCCAGAGTATTTTAGATAAGACTATTATCTAGTCTTTTCGGTTTATTTGCAAGAAAGCTTGGACAAAAATTTTGCTTTTGTCCAAGCTTAGATTTTATTCTTCTATTTTACAGTTTTATGCGTTATTTGTCTCTAGATCGTGCACAAATAATCCACTTAATAATTTAGGTTCAAACCAAGTTGATTTTGGCGGCATGATTTTACCTGCATCCGCAACGTTCAATAAATCATCCATCGTCGTTGGATAAATCGCAAAAGCCGCTGACCATTGTCCACTATCCACCAGTTGTTCTAATTCTGTCATTCCACGAATACCGCCGACAAAATCGATCCGTTTATCTGTACGCACATCTTGAATATCGAAAATAGCTGCGAATACATGATTTTGCAGTAAAGAAACATCTAAACCGTCAACAGGATCATCAGATAGAATTGCTTCTTTAGCAGTTAGTGCGTACCACTGACCTGCCAAATACATACCAAATGTTTTTGGTTGAGCCGGTTTTCCTGCCTCAGTTTTTGCCACAGTGAAACTCTTTTCCAACTGTTCGAAGAAATCAGCTTCGATGGGAACATTCACCACACGATTATAATCTAAAATTTCCAATTCTTCTTTAGGAAAAATCACAGATAAAAAGTAGTTGAATTCTGCTGAATCAGTAGCTTCAGGATGAGCATCCTTTTTCTTTTGACCAACTTTGACCGCTGATTCCGTCCGATGATGGCCATCTGCAATATATAAAGCCGCAACCTCTTGTGCAAAAGTCGTAACGAGTTGTTCGATCACTTCTGGTTTATCTATAAGCCAAACACGGTGAGTAACTTCATGAAAACTAGTAAAATCATAGACAGGATCATGTGATTTTTTCCAGTCGTTCATTAACGTTTGGATCTGTTCATTTTTACGGTAAGTTAGAAAAATCGGGCTAGTATTCGCATCGCATGCTTCAATATGACGGATACGATCGACTTCTTTTTCTGGACGGGTAAATTCGTGTTTTTTAATCTTACCTTCAGTGTAATCAGTGATTGAAGTACACGCCACAAGACCGGTTTGAGCGCGGCCGTTCATTGTTAATTCGTAAAGGTATAAACGCGGTTGGTCATCTTGGATCAGCCAATGTTTTTGTAAAAATGATTGTAAATTGCTTGCTGCTTTTTCGTAAACCTGATCGTCATAAGGCGAAAGTGTTTCAGGTAAATCGATTTCAGCTTTGTCGATATGCAGGTAAGAATAAGGGTTATTTTCACCTAGTTGGCGCGCCTCTGCAGAATTTAAAACATCATAAGGTAACGTAGCAATTTTTTCGCTGAACTCAGTAGCTGGACGAATGCTTTTAAAAGGGTGGATCATAACCATTAGTAACTCACCGCCTCAGTATTTTTGATTGTCCGTACTCGGATAATATTTTCTGCAGCTTGGATTTTTTCCGCTGCGGCATTGATTTTTGCTTCGTCTGTTTCGGCAATATCAACGATCGTATAAGCGTAATCATCACGACTACGGTTGATCATTGTCTCGATATTGATCTCTAAATTAGCGATTCCAGTTGAAATTTGACCTAACATATTCGGAACATTTCTGTGTATGATCGTAAAACGGAAAGGCGAATTGAAGGCCATTTCTACAGTAGGAAAATTAACAGAACGCTTGATATTCCCTGTTTCTAGGAATTTTTTTAAAGTGCGTGCGGCCATTTTGGCACAGTTGATTTCTGCTTCCTCTGTTGAGGCACCTAGATGAGGCAAGACTAAGATTTTTTCATTGTGTAATAGACGTTCATCAGCAAAGTCTGTTACAAAATTACTGATTTCTTCTTGCGCTAAGGCTTCAATCACGGCGTCTGTTTCGACCAATTCACCACGGGCAAAGTTAAGCAAAACAGCGTTCTTTTTCATTTGTGCCAGTTGTTCTTTACCAATCAAGTGATGGGTATTTTCAGATAAAGGAACGTGAACGGTAATAAAGTCACAGGTTTTCAAGACTTCTTCCATACTTTGTGCTCGTTTGACCCGACGTGAAATACTCCAAGCGGTATCAACCGAAACAAAAGGATCAAATCCTGTTACTTCCATGCCTAAACGGTAGGCGTCGTTTGCTACCATAGCACCGATTGCACCAAGACCGATCACGCCCAATTTTTTACCTTCTAATTCAGTACCAGCAAATTGTTTTTTCTGCGCTTCGGCCTGTTCTTCAGTATCTGTTCCGGTCAGTGTTTGAACCCAGTTTGAACCTTTTAAAATCGGACGAACAGATAAAAGTAGACAAGCAATAACGAGCTCTTTTACAGCATTAGCATTGGCACCTGGGGTGTTAAAAACAACGATACCATCTTCTGTACATTGTTTGACTGGAACATTATTCGTTCCAGCTCCAGCACGAGCGACAGCTAAAACAGAAGCAGGAAAGTCGTAATCATGGAGTTTTTCACTACGTAATATGATGCCGGCAGGTGTCTCAGTTTTATTGATCGTAAAATTTTCTTCGTTAAAACGTGCTAAACCAACTGGGGCAATCGCATTGAATGTTTTAATATCATACATCTATTTTGTTCCTCCATTTTCTGCTTCAAATTTTTTCATTAAATCAACTAAAGCGACAACGCCAGCTTTTGGGAATGCGTTGTACAAACTTGCACGCATTCCTCCTACAGAACGGTGGCCTTTTAAGTTCTCAAATCCTGCTGCTAAGGCTTCTTGATTGAACTTTTTATCTAGTTCATCATTTCCATTAATGAAAGGAATATTGTTGATTGAACGGTCTTTTGGATTTACTGGTGAAGAAAATAGGCTAGATGAGTCTATCTCATCATATAAAATCGCTGCTTTTTCTTTGTTTTGTTTTTCCATTTGACTGACGCCACCTTGTTCTTTGATCCATTCAAAGACAAGTTTAGCCATATAAATGCTGTAAGTCGGTGGTGTGTTGTACATTGAGCCATTTTTTGCATGGATATCGTAATCTAGCATCGCGCTAAGAACATCCGCTTGCCCAATCAAATCCTCACGAACGATAACAACCGTAAGTCCTGCTGGCCCGATATTTTTTTGTGCACCTGCATAGATCAGCCCAAAATCAGCAACGTTATAGTCGATCGATAGAATATTTGACGACATATCAGCAACGATCGGTACGTCACCTGTGTCAGGTAAATCATAAATCGTTGTACCTTCTATCGTATTGTTTGTTGTAATGTGAACATACGCTGCATCTTGAGGAATATCTTCTTTACGGATTTCGGGAATATAAGTGAAATTCTTGTCTTCGCTTGAAGCAATCACTTGAACATCAACATTATCGAGTTTTTTTGCTTCGCTAATTGCTTTTTTTGCCCATGAACCAGTGTTGACGTACAGGGCTTTTTTATTTTGCGCTAAATTCAAAGGAACCATCGTAAATTGCATACTGGCACCACCTTGTAAAAAGAGCACTTTATAGTTATCAGGAATAGTCATCAATTCTCTGAGTAAGGTTTCAGCATTTTCAATGATCGCTTCAAAAAGGGAGGACCGGTGACTCAACTCCATCACGGACATGCCGCTGTTCTCGTAATTCACCAATTCGGATTGTGCTTTTTCCAATACACTTTTAGGTAAAACGGCGGGACCAGCTGAAAAATTGTAAACAGTTTTCATACATTTATCTCTCCTTTGATATGATCATTCATCTACTGTTTGTATAGTAAATGTGAAAACCATTATAACAGAAAGGCTAGATTAAAAAAAGATTAAAAGTAAGTTTCGTAAAATTTTTCATGGAGCCTTTCAAAAATAACTTGTGGATAAAATTCAATGAATTACCGTTTAAACATGCAATTATTCTTGTTAAATATCACGTTATTTCCATCTCTAACAGATTTATTTATAAATAATCTATTGAAAAAATTCTCTTGAGTATCATGTTTATTATAGACAGAATTCTTCTGGGACAAATCGTTTATCTGCTTCGTTTTATTACCCTTAGTAACAAATATATAAAGATATAGAAAACGCTAATAACTAGCATAATATTTGCAAATAGTCATACAGCAACAAGTTATCGATTTTTAGCTATAATTAGTCACAAGTGTAAATAAGTATTTTACCCCAAAAACCCCAAAAAAATTGTAAATAAAAAGTACAATTTTTTTGGGGTGTTCTTTGGCGATTTGAATTCTACCTAAAATACGTTTCTTTTTTAGTGATCGTGTAGAAAAAGTAATGTGTCAGTCAAAATAGATCAATAATGAAACTCGGTGAAAGCTTCAACTGGTAATCTTGAAGTATCAAATGCCGGTTGGCTAGCTTTTCCTATACTGATTAACATGATTGGGAGATAATTAGTTGGTTGGTTAATAATTTGACCAATCTCAGCTTGAGAAAATCCTCTCATAGGAACTGAATCATAACCCCGATCTTTTGCTAAAAGCATCAGTTGCATAGCAAATAAACTACTATCGATAATTGCCGTTTGAGTCAAGTATTCTTGACTTTGACTCGCATAATACTCAATTGAAGAAGTTAATTTATCCGCTAACATTTCTTTTGGTAGGAAACCGCTAGCGACATCTTGGGAATATATTTTCTCCATGTTAGCCTTAGAATTTGTATCAGCAAAGATAACCAATAAGGCAGAAGAGGATGTTATTTGTGGTTGCTCATGTCCCACTTTTTTTATAGCTTCCCGTTTTTTCGGGTCTCTGATAACGGCAACTCTCCAACTTTGTAAATTATGTCCGGATGGAGCGCTAGCACTTTTTTCTAATAATTCTTCAAGGATCTCATCTGAGATAATATAATCTTGTTCAAATTCTCGAACTGATTTTCTTGCGCTCATAATTTCTTCTATCATTTAACTTCCTACTTTCTTTCCAAAATATTTTTTTTGCTCTTTTTTTAATTTTTCTGGAGTTACATCATCACCTATGGGATCATATATGGTCACACCCATTAAAGTGTTGTTAAATTGATCACGGATAGTTTGTAAGTATTCTTCCCGTAATTCTGCTCTTAATCGTTCCTCGTTTAAGGTTAATCCTTCTTCTCTTGCTTTTTTAGCTAATTTGTTTATTTTATGTAGAACAGGTAACATTTTCTTCGCCCTCCTTATAACATTTCTTTTGCTAATAATCTAAGGGTCGTCTTACGATCTTCTATGGTATATCCTGCTGCTATTATCATAGCTTCACTGACCCCTAACTCTTCCTCTTTTCTAAAATAGTCTGCAACAGATTTGCTATCACCAATGACAAAACGACTACGGTTTTTTTCCAAATCCGCTTTTTCCATTTCTGTATATGGATAACTTAAGGCCTCTTCTGGAGACACAAATTTATTTGGAAGGCCTCTTTCTGTGGCAAATACAAAATGCTGGTAACTTGCTGATCTATATTCCGCTTCTTCTTTAGAATCGGCCACAACTGTAAAATAAGCAGCATTAGTTTCAGGTCGTTCTTGATATATGGAAGGTATAAAGTTATCATAATAATTTGCTAAAGTATCTTTATTTACTGGACCACTTATAAATTGAGCAAAGCTATAATTAATTCCTAAGAGCCCTGCTTGCTTAGCACTAGCACCTCCAGAACCTAACAGCCATATTTTTGGAAAAATGACTTCTCTAGGAACAGCTGAAACCCTAGAGTAAAAATGATCTTCTGGGAAATTATCATCCATAAACATTAAAATTTCGGATAATTTATCATCTAAATTTAAATTATTATTCATAGATGGATTTAAAGCTAATGTAGTTAATTGATTCCCTCCAGGAGCCCTTCCTAGCCCTAAATCAATTCGGTTAGGATGCAATGCTGATAACGTCTTGAATGTTTCTGCAATTTTTAAAGGTGAATAATGCATCATCATTATGCCTCCTGCTCCTACACGGATACGTTCAGTAATACTTGCGATGTGGGCTACTAATATTTCTGGAGTAGCACTTGCCATCGCATCAGAACCGTGATGTTCTGAATACCAAATACGTGTATATCCTAAGTTATCAGCTAATAATGCTATTTCTTCTGCTTGGTGTAGCGTTTCAATTGAACTGCTGTTTGTTGACACATTCAATTGATCTAAAATACTTAGTCTCATCCTAAAAACTCCTTTCATTATTTTTTTGAAACACTTGATATTGTTATTATTAACTATTATGATATGAATTAAAAGTAGGCACTTTTTATTCATATAGTGACAAAATAGTAATATTTATTAAAATAAAGGAGCCTTTTTATGCACGCTAGTAAAAAAACAAGTATTATGGTGGCATTATCTGCAATAAATGGAAAATGGAAACTTCCAATTATTGAAGAATTATTTAAAGAGACTAAACGAAATGGAGAATTAATGAGGTCTTTAGAAGGAATAACCCAACGTGTTTTAGTCAATAATTTAAAGGAATTAGAAGATGATGGTATAATAAATCGCAAATCGTACCATGAAGTTCCGCCTCGTGTTGAATATACATTGAGTAAAAAAGGGATAGAACTTTATAGCTCTCTTATTTCTCTGTGCGAGTGGGGAAAAAAATTTGAAGAAGAAAAAAAGAGTATAGAATTTTAAAGTGCTAGTTTTAATAAATAGGACGTGAAAAATAATGGATGTCTTTAATTCTTAATTATTTATGATCGAATCGGTAATTATTTGTGATTCCTGATACAGATTTTCGGCTCAAAAAAAGAAACAAGGCTAGATTTGACAATTGTTGTCAAATCTAGCCTTGTTTCTTTATCAGAAGTCTCTTTTTCCGTGTCAATTTCTTCTCATTTAGTATACTGAGGAACAAGCTTCCATATACATGAACGACAAAACATCATGGATGAGCAGACAACGATGATGTTCTGTCGTTTTTTTATTTCGTATAATTCAGGAAAAGTGTTTTACCATGTTTTGCTAGAAATAAACTAAGCAATATCAGGAGGAGTTGCTTAGTTTATTTTCGATTATTATTCTTTGTACAAAATTAAAATCATTCCAAGAATGTCTATATCCTATTTTTGTATATCTTTCAAAATAATAGGATATAGGCCTGCTGATTACCTTAGAAGATTACCCAACTAAATGAAATCATATTGTAGATGTGAAAATTTTTAAAGTAGCAGTAAACATACTATTATCCTTTGTTATTGTATAATCAACGTTTTTATACTGTTTAATAATTTTTGAAAAAATGTGCAAACCTAATCCTTTGTGGTCATCTTTAGTAGAAAATTTCTTTTTAAATATCGATTGATAAGTCTTATCATCTAACGGTAAGAAGGAGTTAGATATAGTCACAGTAGTGGCATTAGAATCTTTTGAAAAACTAACTAAAATATATGGAAAATCTGTTTTTTCAGCTGCTTCTAGGGCGTTGTCTAGTAAAATCGATAAACTGCGAACGAAATCGACAGTCTCCATATTGATATCAATAATGTTATTGAATACTTTAAGATCAACCGAAATATTTTTTTCAAGACAGTTATTAATAAAATTATTTAATAACCCTTGAATTGTAGGCATTTCAATTAATAGAATGGCTTGAAATACGTTGGGATTAAGAACCTCCGTGGAGTAATCCGTAATCTCTTTCAATAAAGCAATGGCTTTTTCAGATTCACCGTGTTCTAAGTAATTTGTCAGACTGATCAATATATTTTTATAATCATGCTGAAATTCATCAGACAATGAGATTCGTGCTTCTTCCTTTTTAAAAGCATTAGATAAAGCTTGAGTGTGCTCTTTTTCTCTGTAGTATTTACTGATAAAGTATGAGCTTCCGATTAGAAAAAAAGTAAAGCTAGAGATCATGACAAAGCTTAGATAATAAAAAACAGGATAGTTTTCTGTGACGAAAATTTGCTCAGCGGTTATCAGAACAACGATAAGTAAAAAAATAATCGATGCCCAAATAAAATGTTTTTTCCTCATTAAAGAAATCATTTGAATGAGACGATATTTTTGATCAAAGTAGCTAATCACTTTGATCAAGATGAACAGCAAAATTTGTTGTAAGACAACCATAACTATTAAAAATTTAGAATAAATCTGAGCAGAGAATACATGATTTAGAAATAACATGGTCCACAAATCACAAGTAAGTAGCCATGAAATAATAATGAGCGTGGCTTCCAGTGCACTAATCACTGCCGGAGTCAGCCAATTATACCCTTTACGGATGAGTAAATAAATTTGAAGTAAAAAAAATAGTGGAAAACTTGGGACAAAAGGACGTATAGCTGGTAAAATCCCATCTAAAAATTGTAGCAATAAGGCACTGGTTAATAGAACTTTTTCTTTGAGCGATGTTAGTTTTTTATAAGAAGAGAACCACACAAATAAAAAATAATTAATTGAAACTAGTGAAAGAAATAATTTAGGTGAAATCATCTCGATACTCCTTTACTGCACGGACAACTTTGTTAAAAACCTTTAGCCCCACAAGTAATTGTTCAGAGTTCTTAAAGATAATGGCATTACAGCTCCGATTGAAGCCGTGTATATTTTCTAAATTTATTATAAAAGATTGTAAACCTGTATACATATACTCCTGATTTATATGCTGTTTTACGTTACCGATTTTCCAATTAATCAGTTGATTTTGGTTAACAGTTTTTACCATGACTTTACCTGTAGTGCCTTTCACAGATTCGATGTAAAGAATATCCGAGTAGGGGAAAAACATTGTTTCATTGCGAGTAGATAAAGTTAAAATCTCCTTGTCATCCCGTTTGGGCAGGATTTCCTGTTCTAATTTGCTGAGCAAACTAAATAGATTTGCTTCTAGAATTAGATCATCATGGATTTCTTTTACTAAGTAGCCTTTTGCTTGAATAGATTCGTTAATGACCATGATAGCTTGATTTGTCATGCTGGTTAAAAAAATAATGGGTGAAATTTTATTTCTTTCTCTGATCATTTTAGCAACATCAATCCCCGTAAAATTTGTTTTAAGGTCAATGTCTAAGATGAAAATATCAGTATCAGATATTTTTTTGCTTGAAAGCTCACTCATAAAGTTTAAATGGTTATGAGGTGTTGGGAACTCAAGAGAAATAAGAGTTGATTTGTAAGTTTGTAGTATCTGCTGAATTCTATTTCTATAAGCATTGTTATCTTCTAAAATGTATATATTTATTTTTATCATTAGCGTCTCCTTTTTATCATTACTATACAGTTCAAGAAAATGATATTCAATATAATAAAAAATATAAACTAAATTATTTTTGTGAAAGTATATCGAAAAGCGCTTACAAGGAGGTTTTTTAACTCTAAAGAGCTGTTATTATAATGTTGTTAAAACAATCTATCGTTTTTTTATTTTAAACATTCATTTAAATAATTTAATTTAAATAGATATTTTTAATCTACTAATATGTTTATTATAGCATTCAATGGAAGATTGGGTTAGCAGTTGCACCTATTTATTCTAAGATTTATGACAGCAATTTAAACTATACTTTTTTATCACAGTAAGGCTATTAATTATATTAAGAAGACTAAGACAATGGAGGGATTATATGTATCATTTAGGTGTCATTTCAAATGAAGAAATGGACCAACAGCTAGTTGAAGCATTTCAAAAATATGATCTTAATTTAGTAAGTTTAGATGAAACTGATATTATACAGAAAACTTCTGATTTTGATGGAATTTTAATTAAAGAGGATGCAAACCAAGAAATAAGCACCACTTGTGAATGGATTATGAAGATTAAAGAGAATAGCGGGACGTTTACTTGGGTTATTTCTGAAGTTGCTACCTCTACAATCAGACAAATATATCTGAAGATAGGAGCGGATGCTACGTTTGATAAGAGTCATTTTCCATCAGAAGTTATCCTCTTCATTCGTAATAATCTGCAGCGGCAAGAGGCAAATAAGATGCTGGACCAGCAAAATAGTGAGCCACATGTATCGAATGGACAGATGCCGCTGTTGAAAATAAATCCAATAAATAGGTCACTGATTCTTTATACAAAAGACAGCGATAAAAATGAAGTAGGCTTGACTAAAAATGAATACAAGTTAATGGAGTTACTTTGCAGTCAACCAGGAAAAGTATTTAATTATGAGGAAATCAATGAGAACATTTGGGGCACTTCATATCAGCCTACATATCAAGTAGCAAATATTATTTTCCATGTTAGAGAAAAAATAAAAAATGCATCGGCTGATTCAAGTATTATTAAAACGATACAAGCAAAAGGATACATGGTCAAGCAATGATGGTTATTTTTCACATAGAAGAATGAAGTGAATTAACAGAGGTACATAGGATCAAGTAATAGTTTGAAAAATTATACTTTTTTCTTGAAACATGAATAGATCTATTAAAATTTATAGAAACTTTCTACAACTGAAAGCAGTTTAAAAAGTACTAATGAGGGAATCAAATTAAAAGAACACCTCATTTCTGCAAGCTAATTAGTAATTTAAATTAAAATTACATAGTTGGTTTCGATTTATTGTGAAAGAGAATGGATCGTTACATGATTTTCAAATAGAAAGTATCGTCAGATGAAAAAATAAAAAATAAGGAGGTGGAATTTTTAGTGGCGAAAGAAACCATTATAAAAAAAAGTCCACTGTGGATATTCTATTTTATGGAAAGTGCTCTTGTAATTGCTTGGATTGTGTATGTAATAAAATTCACCTTTTTTTACCAAGAAGCTTATTTCTATGTAGACAAACGCTTATCGTTACTTTATAAACTACTATCTTTTATGAATGGTAATTGGAGCACTTTATATATTTATCTAATAACCAGTTTCCTTTTGATAGTGATGACTTTTTTTCTGGCAACAGCTATCTATTCAGTGAAGCAAGTCAGTGCTGGAAAAGGGTCAATACATTGGATTCTTTTAAGCTTAAGCGGGTTAGGATGTTTAGTTTCAGGAATCAATATTCTATGGCCTATCTATTTGATATTACTAATCCTAGCCGGTAGTGTCGTTTTTATCACCTACACTATTGTAATGACAGAATTAAAAGAGGAAGAAAGCGGTTGGGAAGAAGATAATATAGAAATAGAAGGACCGTTTGAAACGATCGAAAAAGCACAGGCAGTGGTAAACAACCATTTATCTAAACAAAGAAAAGATTCGTCAGCGATTCTAGGTGCAGAGCTTTATCTAGAAGAGGACGATCAGTATTATGTAGAAATTTATGTTAAAAAAAACAGCTAGTCGTTCAAATTGGACAAGTAAGGAGCAGTCAATAATTATATGAAAAAAAACAGATATGTATACCTACTCTTTTTTCTAGGTCTAGTGTTATTCACATTTCCTAATCAGTCACAAGCGGACGAACAATCAAATTTAGGATACACCGTTTCGGCCGTTCGTAGTGCAAAACAAATTGATCCTGAGAAAACATATTTTTATCTTCAAACGAAACCTGGTGAAGAAGAACAATTAAAGGTAAGAGTGAAAAGTACCCAAAAAGAAGCGGTTAATTTAAAAATCTATGTAACCGATGCTTATACGGGAGACAGTGGAACAATCGAGTATACGGAGGATGAAAAGTTATTTGATTCAACATTAAAAGCTCCAATAAGCTCTATGGTACAAGTGGAAACACCAAGTATGAAAATTGAAAATTTTGAAGAAAAAGAAGCTACATTTAAATTAACACCACCCAAGGACAGCTATCCTGGAATTAAGATGGGCGCATTGGTTTTTGAACTAAATAATTCTGAGGAAAAAGAAAGAGTGAAAACTAAATTTTCTTATCGTGTTGGGCTATTTACGTCAGAATCTGGAGATGATTATAAAGATTCTAAGACGCTAAACTTATTAGATGTTAAGTCTACCTTAAAACGTGGGAAAAAAATGGTGTTGGCCTCACTTCAAAATCCAGAACCGAAAGTTCTTTCAAATCTATCGGTTACAGCGGAAGTGACAGAGAAAGGAAAACAAAATGTTTTAAAGAAAAAAAAGGTTGAAAACTATATGTTAGCCCCAAACAGTCATTTTGATTTTGAAATGGACTGGGGAACGGCAGCAGTTAGAGCAGGAACCTATATAGTAAAGATGAATGCAAATAATAGTTACAATGATTGGAATTTTGAAAAAGAGTTCATTATTTCTGGGGAACAAGCAAAAAAAATGAATGAAGATAGTGGATTTAAAATTATCACGCCTAATTGGCTAAAAGTCGTTGCTATTCTCTTATTGATTACAACGTTTGGAGTAACTGGAGTCCTTTTAAATAGAAGAAAAAAAATGGAAATTGAATGGAAAAAACGTAAAAAAAGGAAGAAGATAAAGAGAAAGAAAAAGAAAGAGGGCAAATAAAATGAAGAAATTTGTAGTGGGTTTGCTTTTTTTTATGATAATAAGTGGCATGTACTCTGGAAAAATAGCAGAAGCAAAAACAAATTTTGATGGAACTGATGTTGGTATTAGTTTTACAGTGAATGATTTAGATAAGCCTGAGCAACCGTCACTAATTCCGGAAGAACAATTTCCGTCAATACCGAATCCAAAACCAATAGGTCGGTTGCCTTCAACGGGTGGATTAATTACTTCGCTTATTTTAACTTTGATGGGATTCTCACTTTTAATCATTTTTATTGGAGTATTCAGCCTAAAAAACATTATGTTGGGTAAAATTTAGAAAGGCAGGAAAGATATGATTGATTACTTATGGATTTTTATTTTAGGGGCAATTTCTATAGGCTCGCTATTAATTTTCTTAATCACTCTCTCGAGAGAAGCATTTTTGCTGAAAAAATTAAGAAAAAGAACAATAAACTATGTATTGAATTTTAGTTTATTGTTCATCTCATTGAGCTGTTTAGGCTTGATTACCTATTTATTCACATTATTAAAAGAACAGATTGAGCTTTTACAATAGAAGAAATGAACAATTTATAATAATACCTGTCAGCGATTCATAGCTATACTTATCATAGGATGGTATAAAAATGAAAAAAACAATTTTAGTTACTTTATTATCAGCATCAGCAATGATGTTATTCGCAACTTCAGCAGATGCTAAAACTTTTGGAGACGCAACAGATGTTGGTGTTAGTTTCAAATCAGATGAGGCAACAATTCCTGGGGAAAACAAACCATTTGCAAATAACATATCATTAATTTGGAAACCAGGGAACTTTGAATTTGGGGAGCAAAAAGCTGTTGGAGCATCAGCAACTTTCAATAATACTAGTACAGATAAACAATATTTGGTAGTAAATGATGACAGACAACTAGATAGCGCACCTGCTTGGGATTTAAAGGCCCAATTAAGTGATCTTACAGCAACTGATGGTACAAAACTAACGTCTAAATTAATTTATACATTAGAAGATGCTCAATCATATGATATCGGTGAAGTTGATCCAAATACAAATGATTTCACACCAAAAAATCCAGCATCAGACAGCACTGTGTTAGGTACTTTAGACCCTGATTCCAAAATTGTACTTGCTGGTGGGAAAAAATCAATGACTTTAGAAGCTGGACAAACAACTGCACAAGCAGCTATCCAAAAAACTGAAGCAAACGCAATTAAAGGTGGAGTAGCAACTCAAATTAAAGATATTAAATTAGTTGTAACAGATCCTAAAGCAGATGATGCAGCAGGTAAAGCATTTACTGGTACAGTTAATTGGACTTTAGATGATTTACAACCTTAACAGCTAAGTAATACAAAGAAATTAAAAAAAATAAAGTGTAGTTATAGATTGCTGACAGTTATTGTTATGAGTTGTTCATGAAGAAACAAAGTTGACCTAAAAAAAGGACTAGATGTTACCTACAATGAATAAAAAGAAAAATTAGCATGTTTTTTTCAAGGATTACGAACATTTGCAGAGAAAAGCTTGACGAAAGTGGCAGCGGGTCAGTCAGTGACAGAAGAAAATATATCGTCAAAAAAACTAATAGCAGAGATATTTTCATTAAATCAGTTTCAGATTTTAACTTTGGCTAGGTAGGAATTGGTGCAAAGGTCGAAGTATCCTTTAGTGAGACGCCGCAAGAAATCGATAAGACGCTAAAACATCCTATCACGACGTTATTGTCAATCTTATGAGTCGTAAATAATACTTAGTTAAACAGAGTTAATTATTGAAGGTAGTTAAGTTGGATGAATTACAGTGAGAAGGAGAACACATGGTGAAAATAAAATTATCGGTGCTGATTATAGTATTGACGTTTTTTTCTATTGATATCTTTGGGAGGGGTGATAGTGTGGATGCATCTGAGAATAGCAAGGATGTGGATGTTCCCATCATCTACTATCATTCAAAAAAAGTTGTATCAGATCCAACGTATATCATTGCTATTCCTTCTAAATTAAGCTTTTCAAAGTTAAACGAACGGATAGATACAACCGTTTCATTATTTGATACACAAGGGAGATTTTATCAAGGAGAGAATAAGGTGAGTCTTACGGTTACTTCAAAAAATAAGTTTAATTTAGTAAATAAAGATGAATTTCAAGATATTCGCTACCAGCTGATTAAGTATGCTCATGAGACTTCTGGGACTACGAGTACCATCATCACCAACAATGCACCAAGTCTTGGAGAACTCAGTAAGACGAATCCGAGAATTAAATCTGAAGCAATCTTAGGAAGCAGCTCGGTTAAACCAAGCATAGTAGGAAATTATGAAGATATATTGACCTACAGCTACAGTGTCGCAGAATAATAAATGAAGGTTAGGAATATATGAAAAAAAAGAAAAATCATTCAAAAAGAAAAAGACTAATTATTTTAATCAGTACGGTTGTTGCTGTAACGATTCTACTCGCCTTCCTTTTTTTTAGAGGGTTGAAGACGAGCGCCATTCATTATGATGCGCAAGCCGTTAAATACGAAGCGAAAATTAAGAAACCGGAAAATTTACCAATAAATAGCATTACTTTTCCTGGATTTCGAGATATAGCAATTCAAGAAGGAGATAAAGTGTTATATATAGCCTTAGTAAATCCTAGTTTCAATAAGGCTGATATCCAATTTAAAGTAACCCTAAATGATCGAACGACACCTATATTGACGACGGGATTAGTAAAACCGGGTCAGGCTGTAACGGAGGTTCCCTTGCCTAAAGAGTTGCCAGTTGGCGAGCACACAGTGAAACTGGAAATGTTTGGGTATACTCAAGATGAAGTACAGCAAAGGCTAACGGGTTCACAAACAACGTTCAAGCTTCAAGTGTTAAAGAATAAACCTTGAAAAGGAGTGAGAGTATAAAAAATGATTCTCTCCATTTTTTATAATCATCTTTTTTGTAACAATCAATAAGCTCAAGGCCAGTAGTTATTAACGGAAAGCAATAAGGTTAAATGAGTGATAAAAAGTGTAGTCATTCAATTTGTTACGATAAAATGACTCAAATGATCACTTTTGAAAAAGTAAGACCTGTGAAGCGAGCAAACGATTGTTATAAAAACAATTGTTCGCTCGCTTTAGTTTAAGAGTTAGTGGATGTTTATTAAACTTAGTTGGAGGAGCGAACAATAAGCACCAACTAATACAAATAGTATTGGCAAGTGTAACAGATTCTATGTAGAGCAATTAAGAAAGGAATTATGAAATGAAGAATAATACTAGCTATTCCGCCAAAAAAACCTCACTTCTTTTAGCAGTAAGCACCATTCTAATTCTCATGTTAAGTCTAATTGTAATCGATGATTTAACCGCTGAGGCTATGGAAGAAAATAAGTCTTTGACCCTTACTGCCGTACAAAAAAAAGAAATGATTCAACTTGAAATAAAACAGTGTCTGAATAAGAACAGTTTAGACACTAAAGAATTTGAGCTGTCTCTGGAAGTGAAAGAGCTACAGGCCTATGATAAACAGTCACTTTTAGATCAGACTAAAATCATCAGTGAAAAAGGCCAAGAATATACGGATGCTACAGGTGTAACGAAACGTTTAGAGGAAAATAAACTGATTATAGGCATCTCACCGGAAGCATCAGAACGCTTACGCTCTGATGGCAATCAGTCAGTAAGTGTCAAAAGTACGCTAAAGATAAACAAAAATGATGAACAATTAATGAAAAGCTATCATGAAAATGAATTTCGCTTTTCTTTTGTTGCAAAAAATAACAAGACACAAGAAAAAGTTGAGACGGTATGTGCGTTTAACGTAACTCCTCCCACGGCTAAGGCGATCCCAACCACCGTTAGTGCAGGTAGCTCTACGGCTGAATTATCCGCAGATAAACTAGTCACTGATTTAAAAAGTGATTTAGAGTTTGACGAAGTTAATGTTTTAGGTGTGGAAGAGTTTAAAAAATTTGATCAAGTAGGCGACACGAAAATAGCTGTTATGATTCAGAGTGAAGAAACGCAGAGAAAGAGTCGAATTAGTATCCCAATCAAAGTAGAAAAAGCAAAAAGTAATTTTTACACGTCTGAATTGACAACAATTATGAATGAAGAAGGTGACTACAAAAGTGGTAAACCTATAGAGGAAGAATTACTTAGGGATACAGTCGTTCTCCAGTATTTAGGGAAAAGCTTTTTGGATGATGTAACATTTACAAAAGAAGGACGATTTGTGAGTTGGAAAAGTCTTGGGGGCGAGGAAGTAAAGCTAGCTTATTATGACTCAATAGAAATTAAAAATGTAGCATATAAAGATGGTGAGTATCTAAATCTTTATGTAAACATACGAACTAAAGACGGTGTCTATATCCCAAAATTTTATAACAAACCTTTTTTTGAGTTTGCTTCGTCAGCAGCGCCAATATATCCTGGTGTTCCGGCAGCTCCTGGAAAACCATTCTTGTTGGAGGTGATGGTTGGAACAGCTTTGAATCACACGTTGGAGGGAGTTAATATCATTTTTCCAATTGTAAAAGAAAATCCTGACCTTGAGTCAAGCTTGGATTTTTCCTTAGACTCTCTCCAAAATATTGCGGTAGTTGATGATGATATTTTCAAGAAAGATTTAGAAGCCAATACATTTACTAGTGGCACAAAAGAATATTATAAGCTGTTTTGGCCGAAAAAAAATATGGCGTATAATCCATATGTATTTACTCTCCTTTATAAAAATATGAGTTTCCAGTGGGGAAAAGCAATGCAGTTTGGCATATTTGATGTACCAAGAAGAAGAATTTTTGGAATTTTAGATACTACGGCTAAAATAAATGTTCCAGTTAAGTATCAAAAAGCAGAAATAGAAGGAAAAATAAATCAAACGAATGGAAAGATTGAAGCGGAACTCCACCAGTTTTTACCGAAGCAAGGGAGCTCAAAATATTATGAACCCTTATCTTTGGATATAAATTTAAGTAAATATGCGGGTAAATTGGATGAAGCAAATACAAAGATAAAAATAACAGATGATAAAACAAATAATGATTGGTCAAAGAATGCTGAAGTAACTTATTCTACGACAGAAAATGGGGAACAGGTTGCGCATCTTAATGTTAGTAAGGACCTGCTGGAACAGCTAGGAAAAGAGACTGGGGCTGCGATTATCAACATTGCTGTTGAAGCACCTCTGTCATTGGATGCAGCGCTAATGGATGTCTATGATGCTAGCAATTTGATGTTTAAAATACCTGTGAACGTCTCAAATGAGCGAGGAATTAGTGAAAGTGTTTCTTCTGTTCAAATGCCAAAACCGACAGCACAAGGCGTACCACAGATGGTTGAATTAGGCACGACAGTTAGTGATTTAAACGCATCAGATTTTGTTAAAGATCTAAAAAGTATTCTTCCTTTTGACACGATAGAGGTCGTTGGATTTAAGGGTGAGAAGGTATTTGATAAGCTGGGGAAAACAACGGTTGAGGTCACTATAAAGAGTAAGGCAACAAATGCACTAGCTGATATTGAGGTAGAGGTCACGGTTGTTGAGAACCCGTTAGCATACATTACGACCAATAAAAGTATAGAACTAAAAAATGAAGGGCAGTCCGTCGAAGGAAGCGGAGCAGTTTCTTTTACAGGGCAGTCAGATGCTAGAATTCAAGTTTATACAGAGCCGGTTGTGCAGCTTAAAAATAGTGATGACAAGAATTTAGTAGATTTAAATGTACGAAGAAAAGGTTCGATGAAACCACTAAAATCAGGCGAGCTACTAGCTGAGTTGACACCAGCCAATAGATCATCCGATTTTAAGTTGTCAGCTCCAGAAAGCAAGTTTAAAAATACAGATGTGTATAAAGGGAATATGACCATTCATTTTGAGGTCAGTGAATATGGTCTCGTAAGATGAAAGAGGTTTTTTAGTATACCCGAGCCGACTATGATTATTAAATCAGGGATGAGCAACGGGAAGTATCATGACCGTCAAGATCTAGGCTTTATTTTAAGAGAAGATACTGAATTGAGAGTGAGACAGGTCAATCCGAATTTTAAAGATAAATTGACCATCAGATTATTAGGCAATGATTCTCAAACTGAAAAAGAAGCAACAGTTGGAGCGAATTGGACTCAAATTAGTGCTACAGAAGCCTTAGTTCCATTTGTGGATACACCTACAAATTAAAAACGCAACCTCTACCCAAAAAGGATAAGGATGCGACCGTAGCCTGTATGAACAAACTACTGAAGTGTCTCTATTCCATGATTAAGAACGAGACAAAGTACGACTATGCGTACACGGCCTCTAAGGACCAATAAGGCAAAGCCTTATAAAATAGAGTATAACACCCTGATTGAAAAAAATACAGACTCATCAGGGTTATTTATTACGCAGTTTAGTCTAAAATACTTCCTTCGTTTACAAACGTTTAAACGATTTTTCCTTATTTTCTACTTGACTAATCGTAGGAACGAGGTTGGGACAAGTGTTTAATTCCGAGAAATAAGAAGGGATTGTTTCTGCTCCCACCGTTTATCCGGATTCCATGTGACTGGGATATGACTCACAGAGTTATGTCCTAGTCACTTTTTTGATTAGGTAAAGGTTTGATTGACCCCATAGTTGTTATGTGTTTGCTTAGATACCAATACTGAATCTTAGTGCTTAAGTGTTATAGGCTAGATAATGAATGGTCAGATCTTTAAAAAAAGAGTCATCAAAGTTACAATGGGTTATAATAAGAGCGACGATAAAATGGGCTTAATTATTTTGAATAAGTCTAATACAGAGGTATATTTTGAAATAGACTAGGTTGAAGGAGCATGATTGATGTCCAAACTAAAAGAACTAGCCCGCAATTTTCTTCAAGTTGCGCCGTTTATTTTATCCAATACAATTATTTTTATTCCATATTTTTTATTTTTGAGTTTAAGTGATGGAACCACGATGGAGAGAATTTTACCTTTTGTCCTTTTTTATACGTTTCGGATGACGGGGATATTTCTGTTAAAAAGTTTCAAACTAGCGTTGACGAGTTTTAATGTGCTGATCATTTCGATTCTGCTTGGAGGTGCCGGTTGTTTGGTTGGCGTGTTAGGCCAATTTTATTTTCCTGCCTATCTTTTTTCAGCTGTTTTACTTGGGATCAGTGCGTCATGGTTGCCTGCCGCTAATACTACTGTCAATTATCATGAGAAGCACCAAGGATATTCTACTTTGACGGGTAGAAAATATCTTTTTATTTTACTGATATTCGGGGGCGTGATTGCAACGCTGATGTTGTCGAAAGAATTGAGGCTTCCTTTAGTTTTAGCCGAGTATACTTTACTGTATATAGCAGCTTATCATACGGTTACTCATTACCCAGATTATGAAATTGATTTCAATGAAGTTAATCAACAAGTAATCTCAGTCAAAGAGTTCTTTTTATTTTTGTTTTTCTTTATTCTTTTATTATTTATTCGATCCGCCCGATTGCTATTTGATCCGCAACTTCTAGATGTTGGCATTATCGGTTTTTCTATCTTATTTTTAGTGGCCGGCTGGTATTTAAACAGTCAAATAAAAAGTTGGAAACTCCCTTTATGGTTGAATTTGTTAACATTTGCTAATGGTATGTGTATGAATTTTCTACTGCTTTTTGGGACGTTTTATGTTTCGTTACGTTTAGGAATAGATCGCCTGACTACTAATTTATATGTTCCTTATATTATGGGAATAATCGGGTCAGCCGTTGTTATTAAATTTTTATACCGCATATTTCCTAAAGTGGATGCTAAAATTATTCATCTGGGCGGTTTTATCCTGTCATTATTGTTGTTATTGTTTCGACCGCTTTTTCCAGTAGGCGTCTTTTTGCTCAGCTGTTTTATAAGTGCGACAGGTAATTTCTTGAATCAGCAGTATTATCAAGAAGAGAGTTTACCTCAAGACCAACGCATTATTACGAAATACAGCACTCAAACCAAAGGCAGTGTGACTCACCAGTTGTTATTGATGAGTGTTTTATGGTTGTTAGCGAAACAAGCACAGTTACCCGTTAAAACAGTTTTGCAGATTACGGCACATCGAACGCATAATCCAGCCGCTCTTCAGTTAGTAGAGCATGTCCATGTGATTAGCATCGTCGGATTGATGTTATTTTTTTCTTTTATACTTTATGAAGTAGTAAAATATGAACAAAATGAGTCCAAATAATGTGTAAACATTAAAAAAATACGAGAGAATAGTAAAGATACTGTAAAAGTAAGCTTGGAATCATTGGAATATGTTAAAATAGAAATAGTTTACAAGTAGAGGAGATTTTTGATGAAACAACGAGGATTTGAGATTATTACAGATTATAAAGACCAAGGCATTGCACTTCCTGAGCGTGCGACAAAAGGGGCTGCAGGCTACGACTTTGAAGCGGCTGAAACAGTCGTTGTCCCAAGCATTTGGAAACTACAAGCACAAGGTATAGCACCAAAACCAGTTTTGGTAAAAACTGGAATCAAAGCGTACATGGCTGAAAATGAGTATTTAGAATTAGTGAGTCGTTCATCAAATCCTTTGAAACGCTTTTTAATGTTAGCCAATGGCGTTGGTGTGATTGATCGCGATTATTATAATAACGAAGGCAATGAAGGGCATATCATGTTTCAATTTTTAAATTTCGGCTATGAAGAGATGGTCATCGAAAAAGGCGAACGAATTGGACAAGGAATCTTTAAACCATTTCTTTTAGCCGATGTTGATGACGTAGAAACAGAACGCACAGGCGGATTTGGCTCTTCTGGTAAAAATTAAGACAAATTCACTGGAAAACTGCGTATTTTATAGTGGGAAGTCTTAGTCTAAGAGACCGATACTATGGTAAAATAAAGAATACATCAAAACGAGGGGATAGCATATGGCAAAAAAAGCAAAAGTTCAATTTGAGTGTCAAACGTGCGGGTATATCTCCCCTAAATATTTAGGACGCTGTCCGAATTGCGGCCAGTGGAACACAATGACCGAAGAAATCATTCAAGATACGACAGATCGTCGTGCTAGAGTTAGTTTAACTGGTAAAAAGACTCAGCCGCAGCGTTTAGCGGAAGTTGTTCCTAAGAAAGAACCCAGGGTTAAAACTAAGTTGGTAGAACTGAATCGTGTGTTAGGTGGCGGTGTCGTTCCTGGATCACTTGTTCTGATTGGCGGAGATCCTGGGATCGGTAAATCAACACTGTTATTACAAGTGTCACAACAGCTTGCTGAAATCGGCGGCAAAGTACTCTATGTATCTGGTGAGGAAAGTGCGGAACAAATCAAAATGCGTGCTGAGCGTTTAAGCTCGATCGATACGGAATTTTATTTGTATGCTGAAACAGATATGAACGAAATAAGTCGTGCAATCGAAAAGTTGGAACCAGATTATGTGATCATCGACTCCATTCAAACAATGACGCAACCTGATGTGACCAGTGTGGCCGGAAGCGTCAGCCAAGTACGAGAGACGACAGCTGAACTATTGAAAATAGCTAAAACCAATGGGATTGCGATCTTCATTGTAGGTCATGTGACCAAAGAAGGCTCGATTGCAGGGCCACGTATGCTTGAGCACATGGTAGATACTGTTTTATATTTTGAAGGTGATAAGCATCATACATTCAGAATATTAAGAGCAGTAAAAAATCGTTTTGGTTCCACCAATGAGATCGGTATTTTCGAAATGCGGGAGCATGGACTAGAAGAAGTCGTGAATCCTTCTCAAGTCTTTTTAGAAGAGCGACTGGCTGATGCCACTGGTTCAGCAATTGTTGTAGCGATGGAAGGAACACGTCCGATTTTAGTTGAGGTTCAGGCTTTGGTAACACCAACGATGTTTGGGAATGCCAAACGGACAACGACTGGACTAGATTTTAATCGTGTTTCCTTGATTATGGCAGTTTTAGAGAAGCGTGCCGGATTGCTGCTTCAAAATCAAGATGCGTATCTGAAAGCTGCTGGAGGCGTGAAAATCAACGAACCAGCCATTGATTTAGCAGTGGCTGTGAGCATTGCTTCCAGCTATAAAGAAAATGGTACAAAGCCAACAGAATGTTTTATTGGTGAAATTGGTTTGACTGGTGAGATTCGTCGTGTGAATAGTATTGAACAACGAGTACGAGAAGCACAGAAGCTAGGTTTCACTAAAATTTATTTACCAAAAAATAATTTAGGTGGTTGGACTCCACCAGAAGGCATCGAGATTGTTGGTGTTGCGACAATCGGAGAAACACTAAGAAAAGTATTCAAATAGAGTGAGAGTCAAGAGATCGATAAAAGATTTAAAGATCGATCTCTCCTTTCAATCTTTAAATAAGTATGACTATATTGGAGGATGAATCTATGCAGAAACGTGTCATCACACTGCTGATGGTCGTCGCAGGTGCAAGCTTAGGTATCTCATTATTACCGATGGCTTGGGACATGGCGAAACAGGCAGATAATACATGGCTGAACAATAACTTTACTAACAGTTTGATTGGTGCACTTATTTTCTTTATTTTATCGTTAGGGTTAGCGAAGTATATTGTTTCAGCTGTAAAAAAAGTAGAAGCAGCATTAAATGAAATGAGTTTGACGTATCTATTATTCGGTAGTATCGGTGCGATTCTTGGTCTGGTCATTGGTGTGATTATTTCGATTCCAATGTACAACTTGAATATCCCGTTTGTAAATAGTGTATTACCGATTTTGGTCATGATTATTTTTGGTTACCTTGGATTTCGTATGGGAACAACTCGTATTGATGAGTGGCGCAAAATCTTCACTCCTAAGCAAAAGAAAATTCAGGTTGAAAATGAAGGCGAAGTACTAGATCGTAGAGTCGAGGATCATTTTCATAAATACAAAATTTTGGATACAAGTGTGATCATTGATGGTAGAATCTACGACATTGCTAAAACTGGTTTTTTAGAAGGGGTTATTTTGATTCCGAATTTTGTGCTGTATGAGCTGCAATACATTGCTGATTCTGGTGATAGTCTAAAGCGTGTTCGTGGACGTCGTGGTTTGGATATTTTAAATGCACTGCAAAAAGAAGATGGGATTTCAGTTGAAATGTATGAAGGCGATTTTGAAGATATTTCAGAAGTCGATAGTAAACTGATTAAATTAGCCAAATTATTGGATGGTGTAGTTGTAACAAACGACTATAATTTGAACAAAGTTTCTGAGTTTCAAAATGTTCCGGTATTGAATATTAATGCCTTAGCAAATGCCGTAAAACCTGTTGTGATTCCAGGTGAAACGATGAACGTGATGGTTGTTAAAGCTGGTACAGAACGACAACAGGGTGTGGCTTACTTAGATGACGGCACAATGGTTGTAGTTGAAGATGGGCAGCATTACATGAACGAACATATTCAAGTAGTTGTAACAAGCGCATTGCAGACGGCAGCAGGTCGGATGATTTTTGCTAAACCAGCTCACTCAGGTCGTGGGATCGACGAGAGTAAAGAAGAACATAGAGCCAATGAAAAAAGCTGAAAATAGAAACAAAGCACTGGATTATGAAGTCATATTATTGGCTGCTGGACAAGGTAAGAGAATGGGTGCCAGCCGAAATAAGATTTTATTGCATTTAATTGGAAAGCCAGTTATTTCTTATTCATTAAATACATTTTTAAATGATCCTGCATGTAAACACATTGTCTTGGTTACGCAAGAAGAGGAACAAGATTTATTAGCGGCAATGGTCAAAAAAGAAACAAAGAAAAAAAACTGTCAAATTACGATCGTCTCTGGTGGTTGTGAAAGGCAATACAGTGTTTATAATGGGTTAAAAGCATTACTTGATCAAAAAAATATTGTGATGGTTCACGATGGTGCAAGACCATTTGTCACTTTGAAACAATTGAAATTATTACACCAAAAGGTACAAGAAACGAGAGCTGCAATTTTAGGTGTTCCAGTCAAAGATACGATCAAACGAGTGATTGAAGGAATCGTACAAGAGACAGTTCCACGTGAAACATTATGGCAAATTCAAACGCCGCAAGCTTTTTATGGGGAGGATTTATTGGCAGTTCATGTTCGTGCCCAACAAGAAGAATATTTAGGAACAGACGATGCATCACTTATTGAAAAATATAGTCATTTACCTGTCTCAATGGTATTGGGTAGTTATGAAAATATTAAATTGACCACGCCAGAAGATATGCTGATTGGCGAAGCAATCGTGAAACGAAAAAGAAGCTAGGTGAAAAAATATGATAAGAATCGGGCAAGGATTTGACGTTCATCAATTGGTAGCAGGACGAAAATTGATCATCGGTGGTGTGGAACTACCATTTGAAAAAGGATTACTAGGACACTCGGATGCAGATGTATTGTTGCATGCAATTACGGATGCGCTGTTAGGCGCTGCTGGCTTTGGCGACATTGGTCATTTGTTCCCTGATACAGATCCGAAATTTAAAGATGCGGACTCAATGAAATTATTATACGAAGCAAATCAAAAAATTTTAACTGGTGGCTTTACTATTGGCAATATTGATTGTACAATTTTAGCAGAACAACCAAAAATGAAACCTTATTTAGAACAGATGAAAGAAAACATCGCCAAAGCCTGTCAAATCGAAACAAATCAAATCAATTTAAAAGCAACGACGATGGAGAAAATGGGCTTTATTGGTCAAGAAGAAGGTATGGGAGCGATCGCGGTCGCTTTACTTGATAAATAGAAAGAGGAATGCACAATGACAAAAGTACGTGTACGTTACGCACCAAGTCCAACTGGACACTTGCATATTGGAAATGCAAGAACGGCTTTATTTAATTATTTATTTGCCCGTCATAATGATGGTGATTTTATTATTCGTATTGAAGATACCGATCAAAAGAGAAACATTGAAGATGGCGAAAAAAGCCAACTAGAAAACTTAGCTTGGCTAGGGATGGATTGGGATGAATCTCCTGAAAAACCAGGTGAGTACGGTCCTTATCGTCAATCAGAACGTGGCGAAATTTATCAACCTTTGATCGATCAACTGTTGGTAAGCAATCGTGCTTATAAATGTTATTGTACTGAAGAAGAATTAGAAGCTGAAAGAGAAGCGCAACGTGCTCGCAGCGAAATGCCTCATTATTCAGGTAAATGTTCAGAGTTGACACCTTCTGAACAAGCCGAAAAAGAAGCACAAGGATTGAAACCAGTTATTCGTTTCCGTGTACCAAGAAATACATCTTATACATTTGAAGATATGGTCAAAGGCGAAATCGTTTTTGAATCAGATAATATTGGCGGCGATTTTGTTATCCAAAAACGTGACGGTATGCCAACTTACAACTTTGCTGTAGCAGTGGATGATCATATGATGAAAATCACCCATGTTTTACGTGGCGACGATCACATTGCCAATACGCCTAAACAATTGATGGTTTATGAAGCATTTGGCTGGAAAGCACCAGAATTTGGCCATATGACCTTGATCATTAACTCTGAGACAGGTAAAAAATTAAGTAAACGTGATGAATCAATTTTACAATTTATCGAACAATACCGTGAACTTGGCTATTTACCAGAAGCGATGTTCAACTTTACCGCTTTATTAGGCTGGTCACCAGTTGGAGAAGAAGAAATCTTCTCACAAGAAGAATTGATCAAAATCTTTGATCCAGAACGTTTAAGCAAATCACCAGCAGCTTTTGATGGGAAGAAACTTGAATGGGTCAATAACCAATACATGAAACAATTAGACTTAGATGTCTTAACGGATATGTGTCTTCCATATTTAGTAGCCGAAGGCAAAGTCGAAGCGCAACCAAGTAGCGAAAAATTAGAATGGTTGAAAAAAGTCGTTAGCTTATACCAACCACAAATGAGCTATGCTGCAGAAATCGTTAATGTATCTGAATTATTCTTCAATGAACATCCAGTCTTAGACGATGCAGCGAAAGAAGTTTTAGCTGGAGAAACTGTACCTGCTGTTTTAGCCGCTTTCAAAGCACAACTAGAAGCGATGGACGTGGTTGATGTCCCAAGTATTAAAGCAGGTATCAAAGCGGTTCAACAAGAAACAGGCGTTAAAGGTAAAAATCTATTTATGCCGATCCGTGTAGCTGTTTCAGGACAAATGCATGGGCCAGAATTAGGCGATACAATTGAACTTTTAGGGAAAGAAAAAGCGTTGGATCATTTAAATAACGTTTTATAATAGAAATATGTTGAGAAGAAGAAGTAAAAAAGCGTTTGTCTTTAGAGAGACTGTGGATGGTGAAAACAGTTGTCAGCACTTTTTGAAATGCATCTTTGAATAGTTTCAGCGATACGTAGCTGAAAACGGCCAACAACCGTTATCTGTTTTGAGGCAGGGAAACCTGTGAAAAAAAGTGGAACCACGCATAAGCGTCTTTTAAACGAAGTTACTTCGTTTAAAAGGCGTTTATTTCTTTAGTATCAATAGGCCTCCAGAAAAAAAGAACTGAATGGGCTTGCTAAGCTTTTATGATTAAAATCAAACGAAAGGAGCAAAAATATGAGTTGGTTAAAAAGAGCTGTTAGGGCAGTCAAAAACAATGATCCAGCTGCACGTTCAACATTGGAAGCATTGCTTACATATCCAGGGTTGCATGCGTTGTTTTGGCATCGTTTTTCTCATTTTTTATATAGACATCGGCTGTTTTTAATAGCGAAGATCCACGCGCAGTTTTGGCGATTTTTAACAGGAGTTGAAATCCATCCCGGAGCAACGATCGCACCCGGTGTTTTTATCGATCATGGTATGGGCGTTGTGATTGGTCAAACTGCAGAAATCGAAGAAGATGTTGTGTTATTTCATGGTGTGACATTAGGCGGAACAGGTAAGGATACTGGAAAACGACATCCAACTGTCAAAAAAGGTGCGATGATCCATGCACATGCTCAAATATTAGGACCTGTTACAATAGGTGAACGAGCCAAAATAGGTGCTTCTGCCGTTGTTTTAACAGATATTCCAGATGATGCAACAGCCGTCGGAATCCCGGCAAAAATTGTCAGGATTAAAGGAGAAAAAATTGGAGGTAGCGTATGATTCAAATTTATAATACATTAACGAGAGAAAAAGAAGTATTTCAACCAATAGAAGAAGGAAAAGTCCGGATGTATGTCTGCGGACCAACAGTCTACAATTATATTCATATCGGCAATGCTCGCAGTTCGATGGCGTTTGACACGATCAGACGTTACTTAGAATACCGCGGCTATGAAGTAAATTATGTCTCAAACTTTACTGATGTAGATGATAAAATTATTCGAGCTGCGAAAGACCTTGGCATCACAGCACCAGAAGTTGCAGATCGTTTTATTCATGCATTTGAAGAAGATACGAATAGTTTGAATGTAAAACCAGCAACACTTCACCCACGCGTAATGGATCACATGCCGGATATTTTAACCTTTATCCAAACATTGATCGACAAAGGCTATGCTTACGAATCGCAAGGCGATGTTTATTATCGGACACGCAAGTTTGAAGGGTATGGAAAACTTAGCCATCAATCGATCGATGAATTAGAAGTTGGTGCTAGTCAACGGACAGGCGTAGAAAAAGAGCTGAAAGAAGATCCGTTAGATTTTGCGTTGTGGAAAGGTACAAAAGAAGGCGAAATTTCTTGGGATTCTCCGTGGGGAGCTGGTCGTCCTGGCTGGCACATCGAGTGTTCTGTTATGGCAACGAAACACTTAGGTGATACAATTGATATTCATGGTGGCGGTCAAGATTTAGAGTTTCCTCATCATGAAAATGAAATCGCGCAAAGCGAAGCAAAAACAGGTCAAAAATTCGCCAATTACTGGATGCACAATGGTTTTGTCACGATTGGTGAAGACGATGAAAAAATGAGCAAATCACTAGGAAACTTTGTAACAGTTCATGAACTAGTGAAGCAAGTCGACCCTCAAGTCTTGCGTTTCTTTATGGCTACTACACAATATCGCCGCCCAATTCGTTATAGTGAAACAACGATGAAAGAAGCAGGCGTTAATTTACAAAAATTAAAAAATGCGTTTGAGAATCTATCCTTTAGAAAAACCGATGCAGTAACAGAACGTGACGAAGATACTCAAAAGTTACAAGAATTAGCAGATTTGGAAATACGTTTCACAACTGAAATGGATGATGATTTTAACGTAGCAAACGGAATCACTGTGGTGTATGAAATGGCGAAATGGCTAAATCAATACAGTGAGCAAGAGGCTGTATCAGCAGTGGTAATCGAAAAAGCGCTAGAACAGTTTACACAATGGTTAAGTATTTTTGGTATTTTCTTTTTATCAGAAGAGTTGCTAGATGACGACATTGATCAGTTGATCGAAGAACGTAATCAAGCACGTGCAAACCGAGATTTTGCCCGTAGTGATGAAATTCGTGATTTATTAAAAGACAAAGGAATAACCTTGGAAGACACAGCACAAGGAACTAGATGGAGAAGAAGTGAATGAGAGATTATACTCAATTAAACGGTTTAGCTTTGGCTTATGTAGGAGATGCAATCTATGAGATTTATATCCGCGATTACTTAGTGGAACAAGGACAAACCAAACCAAATACGCTACACCGTATGGCAACACATTATGTTTCAGCAAAAGCCCAAGCTTTTTTGATTCAAGAAATGTTGGAAGAAAAATTACTTTCAGAAAGTGAAGAATTAATGTACAAACGCGGCCGCAATGCAAAAAGCCATACGTCTGCGAAAAATGCTGATATCACAACGTATCGAATTGCAACTGGATTTGAATCGTTGATGGGCTATCTGCACCTTACTAAACAAACGGAACGTTTGGAAGAATTGATCGATTGGTGTATAAAAAAAGTAGGTGAAAAAAATGAGAAATGATAAAAAACGTCCTTTTAAGGGAAACAAGCCGCAAAAAAATCAGCCGTTTAAAAAAGAACCAGTAAAAAAAGAGCGTGAAGTCTCCCAAGAAGAGATCGAAGACAACTTTGTTTTTGGCAATCATGCAACGATAGAGGCGATTCAGCAAGGTCGAGGGAATAAATTATTTCTTCAAGAAGATAGCAAAAGTGAGAAAGTCGAACATTTAAAATTACTAGCAAAAGAAAATGCTGTACCTGTAAAATGGGTACCAAAGCAAAAACTCGATGCAATGACCAATCATGGTGTCCATCAGGGGATCGTATTGGCGATTACAGCGTATGAATACCTAACGTTGGATGAATTACTTGATCGTACGAAAGAAAAGACAGAGACACCATTTTTCTTGATTTTAGATAGTTTAGAAGATCCGCATAATTTTGGTTCGATATTGAGAACAGCTGATGCAACTGGCGTAGATGGGATCATTATTCCTAAACACCGTGCAGTTGGAATTACGCCAGTTGTGACGAAAGCTTCAACTGGTGCAGTCGAGTATATCCCAGTTGCTCGTGTAACAAATTTAGCGCAAAGTATTGCAGCGCTTAAAGAAAATAGTTTCTGGATTTTCGGAACAGATATGAAAGGCACGGATTACCGTAAATGGAATAGCCAAGGCGCGATTGCTTTGATCATTGGTAATGAAGGCCGTGGCATGAGTCAGGGACTGCATAAAGAAGTAGATGAACTATTGACGATTCCGATGAGCGGGCATGTTCAAAGTTTGAATGCGGGTGTTGCAGCTGGTTTGTTGATGTATGAAGCTTATCGTGGACGAAATCCTCTTTAAATCGTTAGTTTAATGGCGAGATAGAAGTAATGTTGGTATTAATCTTCTGTCTCAGCAACTGTATAAAGAAGGTGACAAAGCAGAATGAAAAAACAGTTATTGATCGTTGATGGTTATAATATGATCGGATCTTGGCCGGAGTTGGTTCAGCTAAAAAATCAAAATAAACTTGAAGATGCTAGAGAATTATTACTGCAGCGTTTATCTAATTATGCCAAATACGAAGATTTGGATGTTATTGTGGTTTTTGATGCGCAGTTAGTTCCTGGAATTCAGCAAACGTATAAAAAATACCATTTAACAGTAGTTTTCACGAAAGAAGAAGAGACTGCAGATAGTTATATTGAGCGGATTGCAGGAGAGAAAAATGATCGATTGACTCAAGTGACGGTTGCAACGAGTGACTTGGCAGAGCAATGGCTGGTTTTTTCAAAAGGCGCTTTACGAGCATCAGCGAATGAATTGTATAAAAATGTTCAAAAAACAGAACGTACGATAGCAGTTCATGCAACGGATATCCATTTTCAAGATTTTCGACGAAATTCTCCGTGGAATTTAGAACAATTGTCAAAACTGTCCGATAAATTGGACGAATTGTCCAAAAAGAAAGATTAATTGTGAATTTATTCCCTTTTTTCAAAAAACAATGGTACGATTTTTCCAAGCATTTTGGTAGAATGCTTGGAAGGAGAATGTTGTTGATGAATAAGTATGAAGTTGTATTAAAAGGAGATCCATTAGCATTTGACCGTCTGTATCGAAAATATCATCCGGTGGTGTACAAGTTTCAAAAAAAGTATTACCTGAAGGATTTTGATCGAGAAGATTGGCTACAAGAAGGTCGGATCATTTTTCATCGTTCACTAGAAAAATATGAAGAAGTGCATAATGTTTCTATTGGAAAATTTTTTAGGTCAAATTTTGAAAATCATATTCGTAGTTTGATCAGAAAGCAATGTGCGCTCAAACGGACAATCGATACACAGTCCATTTCTTTAGATCAAAAAATAGAAAATCAGGGAGAAGCTTTTTTTGATTATATAGGAATCGAAGATGGAGATGCATTAGAGCAAATGATCATACGGGAAAAATTAGAACAACTACCGATCGTGCTGTCACCATTTGAACGAACGACATTTGAAGAGTATATGAGTGGCAAAGAATTAGAAGAGATTGCTAAAGCCACAGATAGCCGCGAGGTTACGGTTAGAAGTGCTTATGATCGAGCAAAAAAGAAATTGAAAGCTATTATTTATGATTAAATGAGAATTTTAGTATTTTTCACATTAAATAATTATCCATTTATAAATTATAATTAGTTGCATTTCATTTTCTGCTATGGTAAACTTGTTATTTTTATTAATATGTGGTACAATGGAAAATGAGGTGAATGCAATGCCAACAACTTTAGCTTCCATTAAAAAAGATCTAGAATGTCGTATCGGCAGCAAAATCACATTAGTTGCTCAGACCGGCAGAAAGCGTCAAACAGAACGTAACGGTATTTTGACAGAAACATATCCATCTGTCTTCGTTGTAGATTTAGATCCAGATGAAAACTCATTTGAACGAGTTTCTTATAGTTATTCTGATGTGTTAACACGCACAGTAGAGATTGAATTTGTCAGTGAAGCAGTCTAAAGAATTTAGTTGATTTTTTAAAAGTAGAGCTAAAGCGTTTTCGCTTTAGCTCTACTTTTTTGATGAATGGTAGCTAAATCGCTCATGTCATAATTTGTGTACAAATTAAAATTATGCCAGACTTTCGCTAGATACACAAAGAAGAATAAGAGATGAGTGAATAAGAAAAGGTTAAAGAAGAACAAAAACAACCAGATGTATTAGCTGAAAAAATGATGGCTACCCGTACGATCATCATTTCAGGTGATATATTACTAAACGATTGTATATAGGTTGATAAGGCGTGAAATCTATGTTTCCAGTTGTATTTTTTTTACATTAAAAATAGAAGAAAAATTCTTTGATTGCTTATAAATACAGACAAAAAAATCCTAGCTAAAGCGAAACTGCTTTTGGCTAGGATTTTTTGTTGATTAAATTTATAAAAGGATACGATAGGTCGTTAAACTAATTCCCAAACATTTGAGGTTGAGGGCTGAGCACCTTTGATCCACCATTTTGCCTTGTATGTTTTTCCTTGGAAAATCACACGTTCACCTGCATTGTAAGCTTTTTTTGCACTCCATTCTACAGCAGTATTAGAGAGTGATTTCCAAGCATCTGATTCGTCAGGCTTCTCATTCTGAGTCCACCATTTTGCTTGATATTTTAAGCCATTATAGAAAACTTCGTCCCCAGAATTATACACTTTTGTTTTATCCCAAGTTGATTTTCCAGAAGTTACTGCTGCCTTTTTAGTTGTGACAGAAAATTTTTCACTAAGTTGTGATGGGTTTCCGCCTAAGCTGAAGGCTTTTATTGTATACGCGTAAGTCGTGTTGGCTTGTAATCCTGTATCTTTAAAATTTGTATTTGCAGTTGTCGTAACTTTTTTCCCGTCACGATACACTTCATAATTTTTGACTCCTAAAAAGTGTTCTGATTTTGTCCACATTAAGGTAACAGAAGTTTCAGTTATTTCCATTGTGTGTAGGCCGGCGGGAACCGTTGGATTTTGGTTGTCTTTTTGTTCAGCAGATTTTGTTAGGATCGTCACTGTATTAGATTTTTCAGATAGTTGTCCATTTGTACCAACTGCTTCGATTTGGTAATTATAGGTTGTATTCTCTTTTAAGTTTTCGTCGGTGAGGGTGTTTGCTGACGTTGTTGCAATTTTATTATTATTTCTATAAATGTTATATTCTTGTACATTGTCTACTTTTACCCATGTTAATTTTGCAGAAGTAGTTGTTATCTCCGTTGCGTTTACATTCGTTGGAGTGGCAGGCGCTTTTTCAGGTTTTGGAGGAGTTGTTTCGGTACCATTTTTGATATTTACATCCACAGCTTGATAGAAAGCAGCTCCTGTATTGCTTACATCCCAAACCCCTAAAATAACATGGTAACCTTTGTGATCTGCTGGAATATCCACCGTATGTGTTAAGCTAGTATTAGCTTGCGCTCCAGTAAATGGAACATCTTTGATTAATTGAAGGTCACTGCGTTTAATTGGGCTATTTGGATTCCAGCCATTTTTTGTGATGTAATAGGTCCAACGGCTTGTCGCATGAGTGGCTGTATAATGCCAAGTAATATCCAGTTTACCTGTATTTATGTCGTTCATTTTCCAATAATTCTCTTTTTGAATACTGATTTGACTGCCTAATGCATCATTTGCAGAGACGATCTTTCCGTCAGCAGGTCCATTTCCAGAAGCACCCGTTTCCCATGGAAATAAATTGATTCCAAAATTTTTTGAGAACCCTTTTCCAGTTTCTAAACTTTGTGGTTCGTTTATAACTGCGCCGTACTTTTGTTGTGCGGCTTGATACCCAATCGTATTTTTTTCAAGTGCCCCATAGTAAGCTCTTGATGGTGGACTTGAAATATAACCATGAGCAGATGCATCTTGAGCAGTAAAAATTCCTGATCCACCTAGAATAATCGATGTAGCTAAGGTTACACGTAAAAGATTTTTTTTCATACTTATTCCTCCTATTTAAAAACTAATTTTTTAATCCTCATCGTCATGAGAACAAAAAGAGTATAGCGCTATTTATTTAATTTGTTTGTTCAATTTTGTCATTATTTTTCAGTATTTTAAGATAAAAAACTTGTTTGATAGAATGATAGTTAAATAACCACCGTTCTTTTATTGACGAAAATAAAGAAAAAGCTCATTTTTATTCAAAAAAATTCCCTAAACTGAACGTAAAAAATGCTTCTGCTATATTTAATGTTTAAGTATTAAAAAATCATTGATATATGAGGGGTTGTAACGATGGGAGGGTGAATAAACGGTAACACCTTCGGAAATAAACACTTCTGTCCCAACCTCGCTCATGCAACGTTTGGAAATTATATCAAATTTTCAACAAATATATACTTCTCCAACAACATATGTTAGAATTTAAAAGATTGTGAAGACGGTTAGGTATGGGATTAGATAGGTGAAAATAATGGAAATCATAGAAAAAGCGCCCGCAAAAATCAACTTGGGGTTGGATGCTCTCTATAAAAGAAACGATGGTTATCATGAGTTAGAAATGATCATGGCTAGTGTAGATTTAGCGGATCGGCTGACTTTTGAGGTATTGCCGAAAAACGAAATAGTGATCGAAACAGATAGCTCCTTTTTACCAGTGGATCGAAGAAATCATGTGTATCAGGCAGCGGAATTGCTGAAGAACACGTTTAATCTTACTCAAGGAGTTAAAATTTATATAGAAAAAAGAATACCCGTAGCAGCTGGATTGGCTGGCGGTAGTAGTGATTGTGCTGCTGCATTACGTGGCTTGAACCGTTTGTGGAACTTAGGATTGTCTTTAGAAGAACTAGCTGAACTAGGTAGCAAGATCGGTTCAGATGTTCCTTATTGTATCCATGGTGGTACAGCCTTTGTTACTGGGCGTGGAGAGAAGATCGAGTTTTTACCATCCATGCCGCAATGTTGGGTCGTTTTAGTAAAACCTAGAATGAGTGTTTCAACGAGTTCGATTTTTGGCAGTTTGTCCTTCAATAGTATTCAGCATCCCGATATTCATGGGTTGAAACAAGCGATTGAGACAGATGACTATCAGTTAATGACTGAAAAAATCGGTAATGCGTTAGAAGGTGTGACGATCAAGCGTCATCCAGTGATTCAACAAATCAAAGATCGTATGATGAAATATGGAGCAGATGCAGCGTTAATGAGCGGTAGCGGTCCAACCGTTTTTGCTTTATGCAAGAAGAAAACACGTGCACAACGGATCTATAATGGCTTAAAAGGCTTTTGCGATGAAGTGTATATTGTACGGACTTTAAAATAAACGAAAAAGAAAATATTAGAACATTGAATCTAACAAAAAACCACTCAATTGAGTGGTTTTTTGTTAGTCATGAGAGTGTTAAAAGGAGAGATGCATCTATTTTTGAGGGGACATATTCCCAAACTTAATTTTTCTTCCTAATTCATTGATACGGTAGAATAGTGCGTAATCTTGGATGTGGGACAAAAGTAAACAGCACTTTTGTTTCACACCCTAAATACGAATGAACGGTGGGAGCAGAAGCAACCCCTTCGGAAGTAAGCTGAAATTCACAAAAATTAGAAGAGCGATTTTCGTGAATTTCTTCTTATTTCTCGGGGTTAAACACTCCTGTCCCAACCTCTTCATCGAAATTGTAAATTTTGGTTATTGCTTCATGCATTTCAGGAAATAGTTTCATTAGTTTAATCTTAATAAAATCTTTTTTCTATTTTCTCTTGACGTTCTCTTTTCCTTCTGTTAAATTAGTTCTTGCTAGTAAATCGTAAATATTACGATTTGATTGAGACAAATCGAAATGGAGATAAAATAGATGAGAAAAAATAGCTGGAAATATATTGTAGGATTCCTTTTAATGGCTGTAATGGTTACACTAACTGCCTGCGGACAAACAAAAGAGCAAGACAATTCAGGGAAAAGTGATAAAATAAAAGTCGTGACAACTTTTTATCCAATGTACGATTTCGCTAAAAATGTGGTAGGTGACGCTGGAGACGTTCAATTATTGATCCCGGCTGGAACAGAGCCCCATGACTATGAGCCAAGTGCCAAAGACATTGCCAAAATCACAGATGCAGATGTGTTTGTGTACAACAGTCATGAATTAGAGACATGGGTCAAGGATGTTCTAGAAAATGTTGACGAGAAAAAAGTTGCGGTTGTAGAAGCAGCTGGTTCAATCGATTTAATGGCAGGTGCCGCTCACGAGCATGATCATGATGGCGAAGAAGCTGATCATGACGAACATGACCATGATCACGAATTAGATCCTCATGTCTGGTTAGATCCAGTCTTAGCACAAAAAGAAGTCGAAGCAATTCGTGATGCCTTAGTTGAAAAATACCCAGATGAAAAAGAGACATTTGAGAAAAATGCTACAGCGTATATTGAAAAATTAAAAGAGTTAGATACAGAATATAAAGAAGCATTTGCGAGTGCTAAAAACAAAACATTTGTGACACAGCACGCAGCGTTTGGTTATTTAGCAAAACAATACGGTTTGACACAAGAATCAATTGCGGGAATATCGCCTGATCAAGAACCATCACCAAGCCGTTTGGCAGAGTTGAAAAAATACATCAAAGAACATAATGTATCAGTGATTTATTTTGAAACATCAGCTTCATCAAAAGTTGCGGAAACATTAGCACGTGAAACAAATGTAGAATTAGCAGTCCTTAATCCGCTAGAAAGCATTACCCAAAAAGAACAAGATAAAGGTGAAGATTACATTTCAGTGATGAAAGCCAATCTTGAAGCGTTGAAGAAAAGTATCAAGTAAATAGAATCGGGATAAAAGACGAACCGTTTTTTTCCCGATTTAAGCAGTTTATAAGGTTAAAGAAGGAGTAGAGTCATGCATTATCTAGAAGTCAAAGACCTCACATTTTATTATGATGATGAGCCAGTCTTAGAAGATGTTTCATATCATGTTGATCCTGGCGAATTTGTGATTCTAACAGGAGAAAATGGTGCAGCAAAATCGACCTTGATCAAGAGTACTTTAGGGTTATTAAAACCAACTAAAGGGGAAATCACGATTGCCAAAGAAAATACGACAGGTGAAAAATTGAGCATCGGGTATATTCCCCAACAAGTAGCATCATTTAATGCGGGATTCCCAAGTACAGTGATCGAATTGGTTCGCTCAGGCCGTTTTCCACGTAATCGCTGGTTTAAACCACTAACAAAAAGAGATCATCAACATGTGGAAAAAGCACTCAAAGCAGTTGGTATGTGGGACATGCGCCATAAACGGATCGGTGAACTGTCTGGTGGGCAGAAACAACGTATCAGTTTGGCTCGTATTTTCGCGACAGACCCTGATTTATTTATTTTAGATGAACCAACAACAGGGATGGACGAAACGTCTAGAAATGAATTTTATCGCCTTTTACGGCATAATGCCCATGATCATGGTAAAGCGATTTTGATGATTACTCACGACCATGAGGATATCAAATCATATGCTGATCGGCAAATTCGTTTAGTTCGGAAGGAGGATTCACAATGGAGATGCTTTCATATGAGTTCATGAGAAAAGCCTTCTTAGCTGCAACTTTTATTTCGGTGATTGCACCGATGTTAGGTGTGTTTCTTGTGATTAGAAGACAATCTTTAATGGCGGATACTCTTTCTCATGTATCACTCGCCGGAGTTGCTTTAGGATTTTTCTTAAATTGGAATCCAGATATCATGACGCTGGTTGTCGTGATTATTGCAGCAATTATTTTAGAATACTTGCGAATGATTTATAGTACGTACTCGGAAATTTCGATTGCGATTTTAATGTCTGGTGGTTTAGCATTAGCGCTGGTGCTGATGAACCTCAGCGGAGGAAATTCAGCAGCAAGTATTCAGTCATATCTATTCGGTTCGATCGTGACGATCACGTGGCAACAGGTCGTTATTTTAGCGGTTCTGTTTGTGGTGTTAGTGATTTTGTTTGTTTTATTTAAACGTCCAATGTATGTGTTGACCTTTGATGAAGATACAGCTCATGTGGACGGATTACCGATTCACTGGATGTCGATGTTGTTCAACGTGATCACAGGTGTGGCAATCGCGGTAATGATCCCAATTGCGGGTGCGTTATTGATATCAGCGATCATGGTTTTACCAGCTGCAATCGGGATGCGCATCGGTAAAGGATTTAACACAGTCATTATTATTAGTGTCATCATGGGATTGATTGGCATGCTAACAGGATTGACGGGGTCTTATTATTTAGAAACACCGCCAAGTGCCAGCATTACATTGATTTTTATCGCGCTATTTATCCTTGTCAGCATCGTCCGTAAAGTAGTTGTATCGATGCAACGAAATAAGAAGATGAGTCAAAGATAAATCAATTTAAATGAAAAGAAGATAAGGAGAAAAACGAAAGTTCTCTCTTTTATCTTCTTTTTTGTTTCTCAAATTGCGAACTATTTTTCGATTTTTACAAAAAATGCTCGATTTTTTTTGCAAAACACCCTATAATAGGAACGATAGATTATGAGGAAGTATCATTTATTTTACTTGTTGAAAAATAATGAATAACGAACCTATAAAAAATAAGGGATAGTCATTATTCAAACGAATAATAAACCTTAAAGGAAAGAGGAGAAGAAGTGACAGATTCTAAAATTCGGAGAAGCGAACGATTGATTGATATGACACAGTACTTGTTGGATCATCCCCATACATTGGTTTCTTTGACCCATTTTGCACAACGCTATAAATCAGCTAAATCATCGATCAGTGAGGATTTAGCGATCATCAAAAAGACATTCAAACAAAGAGGGACAGGCATTCTTGAAACAATTCCAGGAGCTGCTGGCGGTGTACGATTTATCCCAGAAATTCCATATGAGGAATCAAAAGAATTAGTGATGGCTTTGTGTGAACGTTTATCAGAACAAGATCGTCTGTTGCCCGGAGGATATGTGTATCTTTCTGATTTACTAGGACAGCCAGAATTGTTGCGCCAAGTTGGGAGAATCATTGCTTCTAAATATTTAGGTGAGAAAATCGATGCTGTTATGACAGTGGCGACAAAAGGGGTACCGATCGCCCAAGCGGTTTCGTATTACTTGAATGTGCCGTTTGTAATCGTGCGTCGTGATTCAAAAATCACGGAAGGTTCAACAGTTAGCGTGAATTACGTTTCAGGCTCATCTGAACGAATCGAAAAGATGGAACTATCAAAACGCAGTTTAAAACGTGGTTCACGAGTGTTAGTCGTGGATGACTTCATGAAAGGTGGCGGCACGGTTAACGGAATGAAGAGCCTGATTGAAGAATTTGAGGCAGAGCTTGTTGGGATCACTGTGTTTGCGGAATCTAAATTTAAAGGACAACGAGCGATTGAAGATTATACGTCATTGCTTTATGTAGAAGATGTGGATACACGGACGAAAACGATCAATGTAGTTCCTGGGAATTATTTTGATGAATAGAATGGAGACCGAGCTTGGGACGTAAGTCCCAAGAATCTTAAAATAGAAGAGCGAAAATCGTAAAAAATGATTTTCGCTCTTCTATTTTTTAGATTGTGTAGAGAATCATCCTTGTTTATTAGCTTAGTTAGCCTATATTTCCTTAAATTTACTGCCATTAACGCGAAACCAATTTCATTGTGTGTCTGCTGTTTTCCTCGAACAGAGAAACGAGTGAAGCCTAAACAAGCCTTCAAATGTCCGAAAGCAGGTTCGACGTCAATTTTTCGTTGGCGATAGAGTTTACCTGTTTCTACTTCTGAAAGCAGCTGTTGAACTGTCGCTTTAAAATATTCCCAGTTCATGTTCTTTTGAATCTCACGATTCTTGTCACTCTTCGCTTTTGTACATTGTCTTCGAAGAGGACAATTCGAGCAGTCTTCACATTCATACCGTTTTAAATATCGTTTAAATCCATATTTATCTGTACGAATAGAATAATTTCGAAAATTCATTTTCCGTCCGTTTGGACAAAGAAACGTATCCTCTACTTCTTGGTACGGCCAGTTTGCTGGAAGGAACGGATTTTGTTTAAACTTTCTCTTCTGTTCTTTATGATACATGGCATAAGTGATGAGTGGTGTTCGCTCATGATCCTCTAAAACCGCTTGATAGTTTTCTTCTCCTCCGTAGCCGGCATCTGCGACAATATAGTTTGGTAGATCAAAGAAACGCTCTTTTAAGGTGGTTAAAAAAGGGCGGAATGTTCGAGTATCTGTTGGATTTGAGAAAAGATCATAGCCTAAAATATACTGACTGTTCGTGGCGATTTGAAGATTATAACCTGCTTTCAACTGACCATTTTTCATATGATCATCTTTCATGCGCATAAAAGTGGCCTCTGGATCTGTTCTAGAGTAACTGTTTCGTTGTCCTAAAATTTGTCTATGTTTTTGATAAGCGAGTTTTCGCTCTTTAAAGTCCTTGAAAAGTTTCCTTAATTTTTTTGGAACTTTTCGTTTAGAACGAATTGATTTGCGAGTAATTCCATCCTCTGCTTGTTCGATTTTGACTGTAAACTTTTCTACAACCTGCGCTAGATTTTCTTCAATCTTGCCTAATTCAGTGACAGATAATTCCTTTGCGGACTCTCGCTCAATTTCAGGAATAATTTGATTTTTTAACAATTCATCGTAGAGAAAATTTGATTTTTCAGTAAGCTTTTTATCAAAGTTATCAATGGATTTTCTCCAAACAAAGGTGTATTTATTGGCATTGGCTTCAATCTTTGTACCATCGATAAAAATGGCTTCTTCATCGATTAATTGTTCCTTGACTAATTGGCTACGAAACTGGACGAAGCACTCCCGAAGGAGTGCATTCACTAAAGGATTCACTCGAAAACGATTGATGGTTCGATAACTAGGTTGATAACTTTGAGTAAGCCACATCATGCGAATACTGTCTTTCGTTAGCGCTTCAATCTTACGACCAGAAAATACAGATTGCGTGTAAGCACATAAAATCATCTTCATCATCATTTTTGGATGATAAGAAGAAGGCCCCATTTGATGGTGAAAAGGAAGAAAGCGTTCCTCTGGAATACTTTCGACTAATTGATTAATGGCAAAAGCAATATCATTTTTTTCTAACTGAAAACTAAAATCTAGAGGAAGAACGACTTGATTTGTGGTATAATTTTTAAACATAAGAACACCTCGCTAGTTTATTGGTTTAGTCACTTTTATTTTAGCAAAGGTGTTCTTATTTTTGTACAAAAAAATAATCCAGATGCCAATCAATTTGACTGATATCTGGATTTTTCGTTAGGACTTACGTCCCAAGCTCGTTTTTTTTTGAGAATAGGAGATCTTTCCCGAAATAACCACTTTTATTTAACGAATTTTCCATTTAGGTGTATAGTTAACCTGTAAACAAATTTATCCAGTTTTTTTCACACACGATGAGAAACTGAATGAGTCAAATGAAAGAAGGCAAACACCATGGAAAAACAAGAAAAAATCCAAATCCTAAAAGACATTGTTGCAATCAAATCAGTCAATGGCAATGAAAAAGAAGTTGCTGAGTATTTAAGCAAACTATTCAAAAAACACGGCATCGACTCAAGCTTTTTAGAATATGACAAAGACCGTGATAACCTAATTGTTGAAATCGGTAATAAAAATAGTGAAAAAGTCTTAGCATTTTCAGGACATATGGATGTCGTTTCAGCAGGAAATGTTTCTGACTGGACCTCTGATCCGTTCAAACCTGAAATTCGTGATGGCAAGATGTATGGTCGCGGCACTTGTGATATGAAGAGTGGGTTAGCCGCTATGGCAATTGCAATGATTGAATTAAAAGAAGAAAAAGCAGATTTTAACGGACGTTTACGTTTAATCGCCACAGTGGGTGAAGAAGTCGGCGAATTAGGAGCCGAACAATTAACCAAAGAAGGCTACGTGGATGATGTAACTTCAATGGTGATCGGCGAACCCTCAGGATATGCAGGTATCGTTTATGCACACAAAGGTTCAATCAATTTTAAAGTAGCCAGTCAAGGCAAAAATGCCCACAGCTCAATGCCTCAACTTGGTGTAAATGCAATCGATCATTTGAATGACTTTTACACAAGAGCAAACCAATTATTCCGTAGTGAAGTTCATACAGATGAAGTCTTAGGCGATTTTATCTATAATGTAACAATGATCTCCGGCGGGGAACAAATCAACAGTATTCCAAGTGAAGCAAGTCTTCAAGGGAATATCAGAACAATCCCTGGTTATGATAATGATCTTGTTATTAAAAAAATGAATGAACTGATCGATGAACTAAACAAAAAAGATACGTATCATTTAACGTTAAGTATCGAAGCAAATAAAATTTCAGTGAAAAGCGAAAAAGATTCTGATATCGCAAAAATCGCCCAACAAGTAGCAAAAAAACAAGTCAATGTCGATATTCCAATGGTTGGCGTGTCTGGCACGACGGATGCTGCTGAATTTACCAAAGGCAAACAAGCTTTCCCGGTAATTATCTTTGGTCCCGGTAATGAAACGCCTCACCAAGTAGATGAGTATGTGGATGTGGATAATTATTTGGAAATGGTGGATATTTATAAAGAAATGGCAACGACATATTTATTTTAATTGACAGTTAGAAGGAATAAAGTAAAAAGCGAATAGTTACAATAAACGTTAATAAACAAATAAATGACACATTTATTTGTTTATTAACGTTTACTCAGATAAATCCCCCCAAAACAAAACGGATTGTTAGTTTTGTTTTGGGGGATTTTTACATCTATTTTTATAAAAGTTTAGCTACTTTTTGGTAACGAAAATGTTGCTATAAAAGAATCTGTATCTTGTTCAAAGGAGTAGTTGGCATGTGCATATTGTTTTAATAATTTGGAAAAAATATGTAATCCTTTCCCTTGATGATTCTGTTTAGTTGTAAAGTTATTTTTAAGCATCTTATTAAGGGGAGTAGTCCCTTTGTAAGCGTTTCTTACTTCAACAGTCAGTTGCTGGTGCTTCACCTTAAAACTTATCTGTATAGTTGGATTTTCTTCATTAAGAGATGCTTCAATAGCATTATCAAGAAGGATCGACATACATCTGATAAAATCTATCAGGTCGATTGTAATGTTTAAATCAGAAATTTGTTTATTTGCTGAAAAATGTATAGAGATATCATTTTTTTGAGCTTTTCCAAAAAAATTTATAAGCAATCCTTGAATCGGTAAATTACTTATAATGGAAATTTGGGAAAATACGTCTTCACTAATCAAGGTTTTTGAATAGTTAGTAATAGAGGAAAGATAGGCACGAGCATTGTCAATATCATTTTGATCAAGATAGGTATTTAAACTCAGTAGAATATTACGATAATCATGTTGAAATTCATTAGCTAAAGAAACTTTATTTGATTCGTCTAAGGTCTTTTTTGTAAGCAGCTCAATACTTTGTTGCTGTTGATAATATCGACTAATGAGATAAACGATGTAACTAAATACTACGGTCATAGCTAATAAGATCAAAGTAAGATAAAAAAATGTTTCTAAATCATATTCAATACGATTTTCCCGCTTTAAAACATTGAAAATCAAAAGAAGACAAAGAGAAAATAGAGACTGTAATGTATATTTTTTATGAAGCTGAGCAATAGATATAATTATAGAATATTTATTATTTAACCAGTTACTGAGTTGGATTAATAAAAATAATAGTATTTGTTGAAGTATTAACACCATCGGTATCAGAGCAATGAATTGTTTCATATCTATATGATTACCTACCGATAAAAAATATAGGAGGTGCCAAGTAAATGACCAAGAAAGAATCATCAAAGCATTTTTTAAAAAGTAAAAGAAGACAATCAGAGGCCATTTTTTAAAACGTTGGTACATAAAAAATATTTCAATTAGAACAAAAATGGCTAGGAACCAAACTGTATTTATATGTGGATAGGCTCCAGTTACAAGTATCAAGATAATAAGATAACTAGTCAAAAACATAGACTTTTTGAAAGAATAATAATTTTTATATCCTATTAACCAACAGATTTGTAAGAAATTCAAAGCAAATAAAATAATTTGTAAGGAAGGTTCCAGTAGTATCACCCTTTCTATTAAAGTAAAATTTTGTTAAGAAGGCGTTATATTAATGCTTTTTTTAATTTGTATACAATCTTTTCACCTACTTCCAATTCCGTACCATCATCAAATACGACAAGTCCTAGTAAATAGTTTAATGAAGCAATACGTGTCAAATTAATAATAAAGGAGCGTAAATCAGTATATAAATAGTTGGATTGTACTTCTTTTTTCAGCTTATTAATCGAGCCATCTACTATTTGTTCAGAATTAATAGTTTTGACGAGGAGCATATTTCGTATACCAGTAACGGATTGAATATAGAGAATTTTTTCATATTTTATATAAATAGTCTCATTGTTTTTTTTGAGAGATAGATAACCTTCGGTATTTTGAATTCGTGAGTCTATTTCAGACTTAAGAGAAATAAATAGATTTTTTAGGTGGCCTGTATCTATGGTATTCCCTTTTAGAATATAAGAGGTAGCGTTGATATTTTGATTAATTATTTCTATTCCCTTATTTTCCATATTCGTTAAAAACAGAATAAAGCACTGTTTATTTTTTTTTCTAATCTTTTTTGCGAAATGAATGCCAGAAAAAGACATTTGTAAATCAATATCGAGCAAAATTATATCGTTATCCTTTATATCTAAATAATCTAATTCTTCATAAAATGTAATAAAGTTGTCAAGTGAATGTACTTTCAATAAAAAATGGTTGTTAAAAATTTCTAATGAATCGATAAATTTTTGTAGCTCTTTTCTGTAAGCTAGCTGGTCTTCTACAATATAAATAGAAATACTTTCTCTCATAATTTTTTCCCCCATAGTTGTTATTTCATACATAATTAGTCAATTTATCTGGATAAGGCAGTTGAAAAAAACGCTAAAGCAGAATGGAAACGTTTTAACGGCGAAACATATTGTTTATTTTAGATTAAACTAAGTATGCATTCAAGTGATAATTTAAATTTATTTGAAAAATATTTTTTATCTAAAAAAATATTAAATAATAAAAAAATAATGAAATTGGATAATTTCTTTCTTATTAATAACGTTAAATGTTCAGGAAATCAATAAATGATACACGAAGAAAAAAGGAGGAATATGTATGTATTCTGTCGGTATTTTATCTAGCGAAACCAACACAGAACGACCGTATGTGGAGGTGTTAAAGAAGTTGAACTTTCAAATTCACATGACGCATGTAAACGGCTTTGAACAGAAAGAGAATCATTTAGATATCTTGCTCATAGATGAAATGGAAGCTACAAATTCTGAAAGGTGTTACGAAACGATTTTAAAAGTAAGAGACGTATTTGATGGGCACCTTATATTGTTAACAAAAAATAGAACTAAAACCACAGATTTGGTCTACTTACATTTGGGAATTGATGGAATAGTTCGCGAAGGTATGGATTATGAAGTCTCGTTTATTCAATTGAAACATTTGTTGGATCGGATGAAGGGATTTAAGCGTGGAAATGAAACAAAACAAAGCAAACAAAAGAAAACTGATTCATTGGAACTGAATTCGCTAAATATTAGTGTAATTAAAAATGGTCTCGAAGAAATCCAATTGACCAATACGGAATACCAGATGCTTACATATTTAATGAAGCATGAGGGACGGACACTTTCTTACCATGAACTTTATCAAGAAGTATGGGGGAAAGAAAAACATACGATTACAAACTATCAATACTTAGTGACAAATGTTGTCTTTAAACTCCGAATAAAATTAGGGGAAAACAATAAGAGCCAAAGCTATATCCGCACAGTCCGAACGAAAGGTTACATGTTTTTAATTCATTAATGAAAATAGTTTCTCTCTGAAAGAATCCTTTTAATAAATTCTAAGTGAAATAAGGGAACAGCTATCTATCATCATCAACACTCAAAAACAGCATGTAATGTAGAATTTTTCAATGTGTCGATTGACTCAAAGGAGGTGTTGCATATACGCATGGAGAGTGTTGATTGTTCCAATAAAATAGGAAAGGAGAACTAAATGGATAGTCGGAAAAAGATCAAGTTATGGGGCATTATTAGTCTAGCTATATTAGGAATAGGGGCAGCGAATATAGTATTCGGACAGACTACCCCAATCTCTGCTGAAACAGGAAAAAATATCAAAGGGATAGAAAATAGCAAATCGACAAGTAAGACTAGTGTAAATCCAACAGATTCTTTTAATGCATTAACTAAAAAAGATGCACAAGCCAGAGCGCTTGATCCTGTGGAAAATGCTGAAGGATTGAAAGCTACGCCTAAAGTATTGAAATTAGCAAAAGATGCGGTATTTCCTGACATCACCACTGAAACAGGACTTAAATTACTTTTTTCAAGTAGAGTGATTCCCAATCCAACTGCTGGGGCAACTTATGCATACGTAAAGGAAGATGGCTCACCCTTAATTCCAGATAGTACTAAGGTTGGCTTTCAAAAGATTTATGTAGAAATCACTGAAAACACCAATCACTCTAGTATTCGTGTGCCTATTCCTGTAACGATTACTGATGCAGGAACAAGTCTTGCATTTAACAATCTAGTGGCTGTACAAACAGAGAACATAGAAGGGAAAATTCTGTTTTATCCACAAGACACAAAGGATAAAACGGCCGAGGAATTACAAGAGTTAGTAAAAGCAAAAGCAAAAGCTCAAGCTTGGAATATGGAGACTGGAGAAGCAGTTTCAGTAGAACTGACTCAAACAACGATTGATGCTTCCTCTGTGGGGACGTATAAGGCGCAATATGAAGTGACTATGGATTCACAAAAGCAAGTTGTGCAAAAAGATGTCATTATTTTTGGCGCAAATCCGAAAGCGTATGTATCAATTGCCAAAGATGACCCCTTACCTTTAAGTGAGAATCCAACCAATTTATTTGGTAAGTTTCAAACCATAAAAAGTGCATCAGGAAAAAATGCACGTTATCAATTTGTGGATGAGAAAGGAGAAGCTTTGTCTGCTTTTGATACTAGTGAGGTAGGTTTTCATTGGGCCTATGTAAAGATGACAGAGGCAACTAACGAAAACATATCAACGATTGTTAAAGTCCCAATCAATGTGACTAAAAAGGGAGAAACAACCGCTTTATTAACAAATCAAGTGATGGTTCAAGCGGATGAAAAAACACTTCTTTATCCTGATGACACAAAAGGTAAAAACGAAGGAGAATTAGCAGCGTTGATCCAATCCAAAGCTCATTTACGAGCTTGGAATATGAGTACCGGTGAATCAGTACCAGTTTCTTTTACAACATCTACCATAAACAATAATTCTGTGGGGACGTATACTGGAACGATTCAAGTTGAGCTGAATGGGGAAGTGGCAACAACTACCCGCAAAGCCGTTGTTTTTGGCGCAAATCCCAAAGTCGTATCAATTGAAGAAAATGGAGAACTAACGTTAGGAACGAATCCCACGAACTTACTTTCAAAATTTCAAACAGTGGATAATACAACAGCTACGAATGCAACCTATCAACTTGTAGATGGAAAAGGAGAGGCATTGTCTGACTTCGATACTAGTGAGGTAGGCTTTCATTGGGCGCATGTAAAAATGACGGATAAGGTATATCCGACCGTATCAACCACGATTAAAGTTCCAATCAATGTGACGAGAAAAGGAGAAACAACCGCTTTATTAACAAATCAAGTGATGGTTCAAGCGGACGAAAAAACACTTCTTTATCCTGATGACACAAAAGGTAAAAACGAAGGAGAATTAGCAGCGTTGATCCAATCCAAAGCTCATTTACGAGCTTGGAATATGAGTACCGGTGAATCAGTACCAGCTTCTTTTACAACATCTACCATAAACAATAATTCTGTGGGGACGTATACTGGAACGATTCAAGTTGAGCTGAATGGGGAAGTGGCAACAACTACCCGCAAAGCCGTTGTTTTTGGCGCAAATCCCAAAGTCGTATCAATTGAAGAAAATGGAGAACTAACGTTAGGAACGAATCCCACGAACTTACTTTCAAAATTTCAAACAGTGGATAATACAACAGCTACGAATGCAACCTATCAACTTGTAGATGGAAAAGGAGAGGCATTGTCTGACTTCGATACTAGTGAGGTAGGCTTTCATTGGGCGCATGTAAAAATGACGGATAAGGTATATCCGACCGTATCAACCACGATTAAAGTTCCAATCAATGTGACGAGAAAAGGAGAAACAACCGCTTTATTAACAAATCAAGTGATGGTTCAAGCGGATGAAAAAACACTTCTTTATCCTGATGACACAAAAGATAAAAATAAAGAGGAATTACTGGACTTGATCCAATCCAAAGCTCATTTACGAGCTTGGAATATGAGTACAGGTGAATCAGTACCAACTTCTTTTACAACATCTACCATAAAGAATAATTCTGTGGGGACGTATACTGGAACGATTCAAGTTGAGTTAAACGGAGAAAAAGGTGTGACCATACGTGAATTCATTGTTTTTGGAGCCAATTTAAAATCAGCCTATTTCACTATCAAACAAGGAGAAACATTGGAAATGGGAAGTGATGGGAATAAGATTTTTAAAAAATATCAAACTACAGGGAGCTCAGAGTCTAAAAATGCAGTCTACGAATGGGTAGCAGATAAAGAAGGGCATCCCACAGAACCTGTGAATACCTATGACTATGATTCCAGTAAAATAGGATTCCATTGGGGATATATCAAGATGACAGATAGAGCAGTTCCAGAAGTTTCAACGGTGATTCCGATTCCAGTGACAGTCACTCCGATTACAGATGAAAAAAAAATAGAGTTCTTAGAAAACAAATTTGCGTTAGAGTACAATCCAGCTATCGAGTGGATATCGCCTGGACAGCTAAAAGGGAAGACACCAGCACAAATTCAGGAATATATTAAAAACTATCTATCTTTAAAAGTATGGGAATTATCATCAGGTGAAGAGCCGGATGTCAAACTAGAAATTCCTACTATTAATGAAAATAGTGTAGGATCCTATAATCTAGAAATTACGCTTACGACGGAGCAAAGCCCAGTAAGCAAATCAATAGCAATGCTTATTTTTCAAAAGTTTCCTTCAGGTGAGGAAAATGGCTGGCAAGAAATAGATGCAGGTTCTACAGAAGGGATCATTACCAATCCTGTTAATGGCTCAACTCTTAAGTTGGCAGGTTCAGGTCAGGCCGGTTTTCGAATTTATGACCAATCAAATGCTAACTATGTGTTTAGTTCAGCTTTAGTAAATCCTATTCCTGCAATTGACCAACGACCAGTTTATCTCGATGGCAGTGAGACTATTCATTGGGGAGCTGACTTGGGGGTTGTTAGCCAATCGGCAAATTTTCAGAAATATTTTTATAAAAAGGAAAATGAAATAAGGCAATTTCTAGTGGATAGAAAAAACCAAATTGTATACGTATATAAATTATCTTTGAATCGAAATCTAAATTTTTCAGTTCAATTAGAAATGCACAATTTACTTGATATAACTAGGCATTTTTCAATGTTAGAGTCAGTGGATCTGGATTATTTGAATGATAGCGTTCCTGTTTATTCATTAGGGGATAATAGTGGATTTTATATGGAGCCAGAACAAGGAAAAAGATTTACGATTAAACTAAAAGACGCTCAAGGAAATTGGTTATCTGATTATCGGAAATATCATGTAAGTGATTGGTCTAGTTACGTTTACCCTGGGAAAAATTATTTTGGTAAGGATTTCAGTCGTGATGGTATGGAAAGTAAAAACTATAAGCAAGGGAAAGTATTATTAAGAGATAAGGATTCTGCCTATCAATTAGGAGCTCCTGGGAAAAATATTGAATCAGGAAAGGTATTCAAAACAGGCTATGAAGTATTTGCAGGAGAAGAATTGCCGTATATGAAGCTGAAAGCTGATCCTGAAAGCTTCAATGTTTATTCAGATTCAAAAGCAGAGTTTAAAACAGACTATACGTTGAGCCAAATACCTACGGAGAACGATCAGGGAACCATTTATGCGACATACCCTGATGGAAGTGAAGAAAAAATTCCCTTTTCTGCCAACAGCCTAAAAGAATTTGAGGGAACATTGGCAATTCCAAGAAATACGCTGCCAGATAAGCTAAATGAAGTGCCTGGAACCATCAAAAAATATAATACGTCCTTACTGGCGATTGATGAAACAGAAGGTCCTATGAAAGGGTTACCTTCTGAAGAATACGCAATTCAGATCAATGTCTACAATCTTGGTGGAACGCCAATAGCTCAAACAATAAAAAAAGGGAGTGCATGGGAAAAAGAAGCAAGCTCGTTAATAAAAAATCCTGTTGTTCTGCCTGATCATACTGCAACATTTGAATATGTAAATTCAGCACAACCAGTAGATACATCAAAAGTTGGGCTACAATACGCAGAAGTTCGTATGACAGATATCAATGAACCATCACAAACGACGGTGATTAAAGTGCCTGTAATGGTCGTTGAAGATACACCGCCAACCACGGGATTAATTATCGGAGCGCATGATTTTACGATTAAAAAGAATGACGTGGCAGATTTATCTACAGAACAAATTAATACCTTGATTTTAGAAAAATCAGAGGCTAAAGGTTGGGATGTTGAAACAGGTCTAACGGAGGGTGTTGAGTTAACCGTAATTGATACGACACTTACAAACACACCAGAAGTAGGAGAAACTTACTCTGCAGTCATTCAGGCGAAAAAAGGAACAAATCAGGAAACTGAATCAATTCAAATCAAGATTGATCCGACCATTAAATCAAGTTTGACGGTTAATTTTGTAGATGAGAAGGGGAACCCGCTGCATAAACCGTACAAAGAATTGCAGGAAGTCAATGCTGTGGTTGATTTGACTAAAATGACAGAAATTACAGAAGTAGTATCCCAACTTCGAGATGCTCATTATGATCTAGTGAAAAGGCCGGATAATGAAGTAATCACCATTTCGGAAGGGGAAAACTTAGTTACTTATCAATTTAAAGGTTCGTTACAACTTCTTTCATCACCGGATGTACTAGATTTTGAACTTCAAAAGGCAACAATAAATGCCGTGAAATTTACCGATCCTAAAATCATTGGTCAACCGTTAGTTGTATCTGACACACGGGCGGATAAGATGACATGGGATCTGAAAGCCAAAATAGATCAGCCGTTGACAAGTTTAGAAGATGATGAGGCAAAAATGCCTGGATCAATCAAATACAAATATGAAGACGATGAATTAACGCTAACAGATGAAAGTATAGTTATTTTTAGTCACTTGAATGCCGTTTCAGGCAGTTACAATGTCACCGAAGAACGTTGGTCTAAAGGGGATGGTTTCTTATTAGACTTAGCTCCAGGAGCAATCAAAGCACTGGGTAAATATCAAGCAAAAATAACGATTGCTTTGGAAAATGCGAAGTAGATTGGTGGAGGAAAAGGATGAAAAAACAAAGTTATTTAGTGAAAATCATGCTCTCTACGCTTCTTTTACTTACGTTGCTAGTCATAAATAGTGGGAGTGTCACTGCTGAAGAAGGGGTCCAAGTTCCAACTAAGGGAGAAATCACCTTAGTTGATGGGAGCAACGTAAGCAGTAGTGAACAACAGGTCTCCAGTTCATCAGAGGGCATAGTAAAACCACAAGGACGACTTCCTTCTTCCGGTGAATTAGTAAAATATAGCCTATTTTTTAGCGGACTGTTAATCGTTCTTTTAGTATGTTTATTCTATTTTATAACTAATAGAACAAAATCTACTAAAAAGAACAAAGGAGGGCAGTGAGTGTATGAAAACAAGGTATTGGATTTCTAGTTTGTTTTTTTTCACTGTGGGGCTAATCGGAGTATTGACTCCAATCATTGCTCATTCTCAAGTTCAGACTGATGGAGAGATGGGCATTACATTTAAGGGATTGGTAGATCCAGCTTTTGGCATCTTAGATCCTGAAAATCCTAATCCTAACCAAGTGTTAGAACCGGAAGAGGCATACGGCAGCACAGAGGGACCTTTGAGGATCGATTTTGTTCCTAGTATTAATTTTAGCAGTAACAAAATAGTTACAACAGACATCAATTATTCTGCAGACGCTCTATTATTCAAAAAAATTCTTGCTCCCCGAGGGACATTCATTCAAGTGTCAGATTATAGAGAAGAGCAGACAGGTTGGAGTCTACAAGTTCGTCAAGAAACACAATTTACTAATCAACAGAAGCAATCGCTGAATGGAGCGATCCTCTCTTTTGATAAATCTTGGATCAATACACCAAATGGCATCAGCCAACATCCTGCCGTTTCAAAAGAAGTGATTCGATTAAATAATATAGGAGAAACCTATACTTTGGCGAAAGCAGACAAAGGAGCAGGCGGGGGAACCTGGAGTGTTATTTTCGGTAGATCCAAAGACAATGCAGAGAATGAAACACCAACATTGAGCCCTAGGGTAGATCAAAATGGGTTACCCATCAAAGAATCTTCTAAGGGCAATCAACCTGCATATATGAATGATGCAATTAATTTATCAATCCCTGGTGGAACAAAAAAAGAACCAGGAACTTACTCAACGGTGCTGACTTGGATTATTTCCGAGTTACCATAAATAAAACATATTTTTTAGGAGGAAACAGAAATGAAATTAGCAAGTAAATTATGCGGAGCTGCACTATTAGCAGCCGTAGGAGTAGCAGTAGCAGTACCAGGAATCACAAAGGCAGATGATACAACGTTCAAGGGCGATATGGACATCCAGTTCACTCGTAATACGGATGATGACACCGACACTAGCCGACCGATAATCACAGACCCAAATGGTGAAGAAGATACAGAAATCGCTTCTGGAACAATTACTCGTCCACTTAAACCAGTTATTTTTGGTGTCCAAGATGTAACACCATTGAGTTTTGGTGAAAAAGCAATTGTGACGGACGGAAATGATCGTACGTTCTGGGCTAAAAACTATACTGAAGAAAATGGTGTGGCGGCTAACTCTGTAACCATCAAAGATGTTCGTAGTACCTTGAACCATAACTACACATTAACTGCCCAAATTACAAAACCAATGACAACAACAGTAACAGAAGGAGCAGAAACAGTTGATCGTGCGCTTGAGGGTGCAACGTTATTGTATAGAAATATTGGCGTTAAAACAAATGTAGCGCAAGAGCTTGCACTGCCAGAAGGTTCAGTTGTTTCTCAAGCAGAAGTATCAGAAACTACGCCATCTGTAATTGTAGACAACACAGGGGAAAATAAAGATCGTGGACAAGGTCAATCAATTATCCATTTTGGTAAATTGACTGCTTCTGGTGAACAAGCATCTGATAAATCAGTAAAATTAACAGTAGGTAAAGAGCAATCAATTCTTGAAGGAAACTATAAAGGTGAAGTGACTTGGGCAATGACTGCCGCTAAGTAAGTCAATTATTTTTGAAAGACAAATGAATGGTTACCGATCCACATGGGTCGGTAACACATTCTAGTAAAGAAGACTAGAAGGGAATTAATTATGAAGTATTATTTTAAACAAAGTATTTTTTTTATCCTATACATAAGTTGTCTGGCATTTATTATCCCACAAACTACATATGCGAAAGAAGAATCGCCTGGAATTGGTTATAGTTATAAAATAATAAAACCCAAAAATCAAGTAGGAAGTGCGGGTTATTTTGATTTACGAATGACTCCTGAACAAAAACAAACGGTTGAAGTTGAATTGTACAATATGACCGACAAAGAGCTTTCTGTGGACATGAGTATAAATAGTGCAAAAACAAATAGTAATGGTGTCATTGAATATGGACCAACAAAGATCGAAAATGATCCATCATTGAAGTATGACATAAAAGATATTGTTAAGGTACCAGAAAAAGTATCCCTAGCGCCAAAAGAAACAAAAAGAGTAGCTGTAGAAATCGCTATGCCAAAAGAAAAATATGATGGATATATTTCTGGAGGGATTTATTTACAGAAATCCGAAACGGAAGAAGAAAAAAAAGCAGCAGCAGCTACAAAAGGTGTTGTAAATAAATATGTATTTATTATTGGCATGCTTTTAAGTGAATCCGATACAACATTGCAGCCCAATCTATCGTTTAATAAAATTTCTGCGGGATTAACCAACTATCGAAATGCTTTTCTCGTCAATTTCTCTAATACAAAAGCTACTTATGTAGAAGGAATGACTGTTGATACACAAATCCTTAAAAAAGGTTCGGATGAAGTGCTGTATGAAACGAAAAAAGAAAACTATCGAATGGCGCCAAACTCCTCAATGACCTTTCCTGTTCAATTAAATGGCGAATCATTTGTAGCTGGAGATTATGTAGGTCATATTTTAGTCACAGCAGGAGATAAGAAATGGGAATGGCAAGAAGAGTTTAACATTACGAAAGAAAATGCGGATAAATACAATGAAGAGGATGTTTCACTTATACAAGATAGAGGAATCAATTGGAAAATAATTGCAGCGATTACTGGTGGAATTTTAGCAAGCTTACTAGGCATTTATTTATTGGTAAATAGATTGTCTAATAAGAAAAATAAAAAGAAACGAAAAAAGAAACAGAAAGAAAAAGCTAAGTAATAGGAAGGAAATAGATAATGACTATATTGGAATGGCTTTTTGTCAGTTGTTTCTCTGCGTTTCTAATTACTTTTTTTGTAGGAATTTTTTCTTTCTTCTCATTTCATGTTACGAATAAAAAATTAAACGAATTGAACCGAAAGCGACCAAAAAATAAACGGAAAAAGAAACAGTGGCTACGTGCACAAAGTTTGTTAAAAAAAATGAAACAAGCTCGATTAAAAAGAGGAATCATGTTACTTGTATTAAGCGTATGTTTTGCGGGTAGCGGCTTGTATGCTCGCTACTATCAATTAACAAATTTATCTGCAGCAGATAGTAATATTATTGTTCAAAGTTATTTTATTACAGAGGAAGTAAACAAACAATTGTTTGGACTTCAAAATGGAGCAGACATAGAGAAATCAAAAGAAAAATTGATGGAGCTAAGCTCACTATTAGCCTCTTATGGAAGCTCAACACCATCAAATAGCCTTGCAAAGGATGGACAACAAGCGATGAATCGTTATTATGTTCAGTTGCGTGACTTTGGGACAAACATCTATTCACTAACAACAGAACAGTTGAATGATCAAGAGACGGTGTCCGATTATTTAGAAGATTTGAAACAAATTAAGGGATCACAAAAGAAAATATTTAAGCTATTCAGCGTGAATGAATCGGCATTGAAACAAAAAAAATGATTATAGTAAAAAGAGAGGGATATGAGTAAAAAAAGCATTAACGGTCACTTTACTCTTAACAAAACAGGCACTAAAACAAAATCAACCAGTTCAGCTAATCCGTTGAATGATGTTAGGAGAAGTGGGCATTCCAACAGAAAAAGGAAACCGCAGCAAAAGTGTCCATCAGGATCAATAAGGAAGAAACAAAAGTCAAAGAATGATCATGAAATGAAAAAGAGTCATAGAAAAGAAAAAAACATACGCCGTATCAAACGGATTTTAGCGGAGTTAGGGATTAGTTTAGCATTACTAAGTCTGCTGTTGTATACCCTGTCTGTGTTTACATTTTCCTTTGCTAAAGTAGAAGGGTATTCAATGGTTCCAACATTGAGCAATGGTGATTGGGTTTTCGTCAATAAATTAGCTAAGTCAAAGCGTTTCGATTTAATCTTGTATAAAGATAAAAAAAGTAAGGAAACGTCGATTAGAAGAGTGATTGGTTTGCCAGAAGAAGCAATCAGCTATCAAGGGGATAAACTGTATGTCAATAATCATGAAGTTTATGAACGCTTTTTGAAAAATGAACTGAAACGAGTGAAAGCAAGTAAGGCTACTTTTACAGAGGATTGGTTACCTGATATAGAATATATCCCCAAAGGAAAATATCTTATTTTAGGAGATAACCGGCCCTATGCTGCTGATAGTCGAGAGTATGGTTATATAGATGAAAAAGAAATCATAGGTGTTGTAAAGATGAGAGTATTACCGATTCATCAAATGAAACAATTTTAAATTAAGTGAAAGATATAAACGAAAGGATGGTTAACATAAAAAGTAAGTTGAAACAGTTACTAAGTAGTGAGTTAAAAAAAGAATCATTTAAATCTAAGATGCCAGTAACTAAAAATAGAAGAGTTAAATCCATTGCTCTGACAGTAATCCTTCTACTAGGTATTTTATTTTTTATAAAGGTCGCTCCCCATGCGGTAAGTGGCGAGTCTATGAAGCCAACTTTACAAAATAACGATCATCTATTTGTTTCCAAGCACGAAGCCCCCAAACGGTATTCTTTGATTACATTCCAACCAAGAGAAAAAAAGAATGAATCCTATGTAAAAAGAGTAATCGGGATGCCGGGAGATCGGATTTGGTTAGATCAAAATACGGTATATTTGAATGCTCAAATGGCTAAAAAAAATCCTACACCTTCAAATGAATCGGAACTTTCAGGTCTTGATTTACCTGATGGGACATTAAAAATTCGCGTGACATGGGAGGTTGCAGCTAAATTAGAAGGTCTTTCTGAAATTCCCAATAATCAATTTTTTGTTTTAGGAGACAACAGAAGGCATTCAACAGATAGTCGAGAATTAGGTTTAGTAGATAAAAATAAAATTGAAGGAGTCGTTAAATTTAGGTACTATCCTTTTAATCGACTTGGTTTAATTGAGTAAGAAAAGCGAGGATAAGAATGAATCAACTACGAAAAAAATCATTTTTTAAAAGAAATAGTTTAGCTATAGGGCTTAGTTTTACGCTCCCAGTTATAATCATGGCTGCTAGTTATTTTCAATTAGGGATCTATCCCACAAGTGATCGGACGATTTTAGCGAGTGACGGCTTTGGTCAATTAGTCAATTTCTATTCAGGTTTCAATAACTTATTACATGGAGAACAATCTTTCTTTTATACATGGACAGGTTCGTTAGGTTTGAACTTTGTCTCGTTGATGAGTTATTACATAAATAGTCTATTCAGTTTTATTGTGATTTTCTTTGATAATATACATATGCCAGATGCGATGTACGTGATTTTATTGGCAAAAATTGGTGGAATGGGTGTAACTTTTTGGATTTTCGCTCATCATACATATCGGATCCCTCAATGGACAAAAATTTCTATGAGTGTGTGCTACGCTTTGATGAGTTATACTGTAGCATATTCTATTATGTTAATGTGGATGGATGCACTAATTTACCTTCCTTTAGTTGTACTAGGTATTCATCGGGTAATGGATAAACAAAAACCCATTTTATTATTTAGTTCCTATTTATTGTTATTTGTTACAAACTATTATATGGCTTTTATGGTAGGACTATTTAGCTTTTTATATTTTTTTACTCGTTCATTTACAGACTGGAAACGATATAAACAATCGGTTTTTCCATACCTAATCACATCTTTACTAGCTGGTGGAGCATCAATGATTATTATTCTGCCATCTGTGATTGATTTAAGAACAAGCGGAGAAAAATTAGACAAGATCAATCACTTTTTTACAAAAGATGTTGGTCCGTGGGATTTTATTGTGAAGAGTATCTCTGGTGTGTATGATACCTCCAAGTATAGCAGCAGTCCCTTTATCTCTGTTGGACTACTACCATTATTATTTTCTATTTTCTATTTTGTTAGCAAAAAGATTCCTTTGAAAAACAAGTTATTATATGGCGGCTTACTTCTTATAATGATAGCAAGCGTTTATATTCAACCGTTGAATTTATTTTGGCAAGGAATGCATTCTCCAAATATGTTTTTGTATCGTTATAGTTTTTTGTATGCTTTCTTAGTTCTTATATTAGCTGGATTTGGGTTAGAAAAATTCGAGAAAAAAGATCTCAATTTATTAGGAAATATAGCACTGACAGTTATGGGGACTTTTATAGTAATTGCGATTATTTCTAATAAAAAAAGATATAGCTACATTACACAGGAATCCTTGATTGTAACTAGTACTTTGCTGGTTATCTATTTACTCCTTTTTATAGTGAAAGAAAAGCTATCTAAGCATGTTTGGGCAGTGCCCGTGCTATTAGTTTGTTGTATTTGCAGTGAGCTCTTTTTTAATACCCATCAAATCATGTTGGGAATCAATAAAGAGTGGGGATATACAAGTAGAGCAAGATATACGGATGGATATAAAGATATTGACCCTTTAGTGAAACAAACAAAATCGAATAATGATACATTCTATCGCTTGGAAAATTTAGATGAAGTCAGTCGGACGGATAGTTTTAATTACAATTATTCGGGAGTGACAATGTTTTCATCTATCCGCAATCGTAATTCTTCAAAGTATTTAGATCGTTTAGGTTACCGATCACCAGGATCTAATCTAACCATTCAATATGCGAATAATACGATTTTAATGGATGATTTACTGGGTGTTAAATACAACTTGGCTAAAAAAGATCCTAAAAAATATGGCTTTAAAAAAGTTGGAGAGAAAGGGAAATACGGATTGTATGAAAACAAATATGCGTTACCGTTAGGCATGGCGACCGATGAAGGAATCTATCAAATTAAAAATAATGGAAATCAAACAGCATTGATCCAATATTTATCTGATAAGAAAGAGCCTATTTTCCAATTTACAGGATTAAATGAAGTCTCAAGAAAAAATATGTATGTGCGAGAAGAAGGAGATTTTACCTTTTATTCAGAAGAAAGTAGCAATGAAGAAAAAAGTATTACTTGGGAAGTTAGTATACCTGAAAAAACGCAAGCCTATCTTAATCTGGATGCCAGGGCATCCGATGGAATGGATGAGGGAACAGTCGAAGTCAGTGTCGAAGGACACAACGATACGAGTCCACTTTCTTCAACAGGACCGTATCACAATCTTGGGTATTACGAGAAAGCAACAAAAGTAAAAGTAACGGCAAAATTCAAGAATAGTTATGCTGTAAAATTGATTCGCCCGTCCGTACTAGTATTGAAGACAGATGCACTTGATCAAGCTATCGAAGCAATCAAAGAGAAAGAAACAGTCTTTGAAGTCAAGGGGAATCAAGCTAAGGCTAAAACTTATTCTGAAAAAGAGCAAGTTATTTTTACTACAATTCCATATGATTCAGGGTGGCAAGCTCGAGTTGATGGACAACCAGTAAAAATCAAAGCAGTTCAAAATGCGTTGATTACCATAAAAGTGCCTAAAGGGAAACACAGTCTTCAGTTGACGTATTATCCAAAAGGAATGAAATTAGGTATCTTGTTATTTGTTGGTTGTGTCGTTCTCTTTAGTTTATATGCCCATTGGTATCAGAAAAAGAATCGCAAGATAAGTATAGAGGAGAGCAAATAATGAAAAAAATAACGACAATTACTCTATCTATAGTCACTATTTTATTTTTTTTAAGCGGATGTACAAAAATATTGGATAAAACTAAGCAACAGTTTCAAAACAAAGGCGTTTCTTATGAAATGCAATTACCAGCTGCTTGGAAACCAGATAAAGAAGTAAAAAATGACTATAGACTTCAAACGATTTTTAGCGCAGAAGATATGAAAAGTAACTCGTATCTGTTTATTATAACGTCTCCTGTAAAAGAAGTTACTCAAAAGGGATTTGGTGAGCAAACGAGAAAAAAACTGCAAGAGCGTTATAATTATAAAAAGCTAAAAGATGTTTATATGAAAAAATTTAAAGTCGGAAACTATCCAGCATATAAATATACATTAAATACCAAATATGATGAGAAAAGTGTCTGGGCCCATTTTTATTATATTTGGACCGAACATGGTTTTGTACAAATGACTTTTTATTCTGCAGATGACAATTCATATGAGAAACGTTCTGAAAAAATTGATAGTGCAGTAGCTACGTTTAAAGAAACAGGCTTTGATGAGAAGGAAGCTGAACAAGAGCAAGAACTGCAAAAAAAAGAAGAAGGTGACGTCGTTACTATCGCAAACGATGAACTTAAAATAGAAACGACGGCTGTACGACGCGTTACAGGAGTAGATAAAAAGAAATTTTTAGCCATTCGTTATACGTTTACTAATTTAAGTGAAAAAGCGATTCAACCATCTGTATGGGGTAAGTGGGTGACTGCTAAACAAGGCGGCCAGACGCTTTCACTTGGTAATTTACCAGAAGATACGTCGTTTTTAGATATTAAAGAGTTAGTTGCCACACAATCAAAAGAAGTGCAACAAGGTGAGAGCGTAGAAAGTGTGGTTCTTTATGAGCTTTCAGATACGAGTACAGTTGAGTTGAGCTTTTCACAAGATGTATTCCCAGGTCAAGAGCCGACACGGGTGGTGGTTCCGGAGTGAGAAACAAGAAGCTGCAGATAGGAATCATACTAGCTATTATTCTAGTGATTACTGTAGGGTGTAAGCAATCCAGTCGCTTTGATCATTTTTCAAAAGAAGAGCAAACGCTCAGTTGGTCTGGAGAACGGACTCGATCGTTTGGTGATGCGGATTATTCAACAATCAAGAACGAAGGAGAAGCGATAGAAATACTGAAAAATAAGTATAAAGTAATGCTGCCAACTTACTATGGAAAAACAAAAAAGATTCTCGAAAAAGAAATTCCATCTGTAACAGTAAAATCTGGAAAGACAAAATACTCTATTTTTGCTAGAAATAAAGAATTAGAATTTCGGTTATTGACTCCATTTTATAAAGGAGATGAACTACAGGTTTTCTCAGAGATGGTTTTGACGTATACCTATTCAGTCGATCAAGAACAAACGTATGTAAAATCACAGATAGTGAATATTAAAATTACACCCATCAAAGGAACGTTGCCAAATGATAATGTCAAGGATTTGGTCAAAGCACTAGGGAAAAATATGAACCTATCAGACCAGCAACTTGTATCTGGTTTGGCTGGTTATGAAAAGAGAATAAAAGGAACAACAACCCCAATCAAAGATGACTACCTTGTGATTGCTTCAAATGCCAATGTTTTAGATAAAAAGCAAGAATTTTTGAAAGAGATTTCGGCGGTTTATGATGAAGAAGGTACGTTTAGAGAGCTTTATGTAGAGCTATCGGATCAGCTGGAATAAAGGTGTAGGTAAAGTAATGGAAGGAGCAAGCGAATGACAGGCGGAGAAGTTGCAGCCATTATTGTTGCAGTAGCATTTGCTGTATTAGTTGTATTTATTATTTTAGTATTGATAAAAGTAGGTGAAACAGTAGAGAGAGTAGCCACTACAGTTGATGAGGCGAATAAAACAATTAGGGTCGTAACAAAAGATGTAGATATTTTATCTAGACAAGTTGAGGGACTTTTAGTGAAAAGTAACGAGTTGCTAGAGGATGTCAATAAAAAAATAGCAACGATCGATCCATTGTTTGTGGCTGTTGCAGATTTAAGCGAAAGCGTTTCTAAGTTGAATTACTCTAGCAGAAATATACTTGGAAAAGTTCGCGTGGTTGGAAAGACAGCAACTAAAGTAGGAGTTGTCAGCAAAGTAGGTGGAGTAGCTTTTAGAGCATTCCAGTCAAAGAAATCATTAAAAAAATAATGAAATAATAAAAGATAACGGAGGAACAGATATGAAAAAAAATGAATTATTTTTAGGCGCGATTATTGGAGGAGCAGTGACAGCCGTCGCAGCACTTTTACTAGCACCGAAATCAGGCGATAAGCTTCGTGAGGATTTAGGTAATCAAGCAGATGACTTTAAGGACAAAGTACAAGCTATATCGGATAAGACGTTAGAATCATTGAAAAAGCAAACCAATGATTTATCTAATCGTGTCAAAAAGACCACTCAAGATATTGAAGAAGAAAAAGATGAATTGGACAATCTGTCAGATGATATTATCATAGAGGGGAACGACGTGCAAAAAATGGTTACGGAAGATGCTGTTGAGGTAGAAGAAACAACGCACCTTTTTGAAAATAATTAAAAGGTTAAACGCATAGAAAAAAGCTCAACTGTAGAGAAGACAAGTTCGATTTTGATGATATTTATCAATACTAGACTTGTTTTGATTTACTAAAGAAATAGGATGGGAAAATCGAAAAGTGTTTTCAACGGTTCAAAATCAATAGCGCCATAATGAGTATACATCATTACTAATTATCTAGTTTTGCGGGTTAGGTCTTCAGAGAAAAGATAAAATCTAGCTATGGTAAAACAACGCAACTAAATTTACCTATTTTTCAGCCAGAGCTGAACGCCCCGCTTTCAAGTGTAAGGAGAAAAGAATGGCTTCAGAAGTGAAAAAGATGCGACAACAATTAAAATTAACACAGCAAGAGTTAGCGGATATATTATATGTAACAAGACAATGTATTTCAAGCTGGGAAACAGGGAAGAATAAGACAAATAGCGATATTCTTAAACAGATAAGTAATATTCAGCTGGATGATAGATGATAGGTTTTATAAACAAATTAAAAAACAAGCAGCTGCTCACCATGTAATAGTAAAAAAATGGTTGGGTTGTTTCTAAAGTGATAAACAGCTGTTTGAAATTCGCAGGTTCTGCAGGCCTGCGAACTTTTTATTTAACGACCCATCTTCCGCCAGACGGATTGCTAAGAATACGGATAGACTAAAAAACAATCGTTACGTTGCACCATTCAATCATGTAAACTTAAGAAATTTTTTATTTATCTGTTCTAACCCATTTATACGCATTGACTTGGCTGCCTTTTTTGATTGAAGGGGCAACATATGGTAGTGATCGATCCTAGTAAATCCGCTCGCAAGCACCAATTGGTAGAATACCAATACGAAAATATCGTATTGAAAAAGGAGAGAGCGGTACTTGCTATTTATAAAAAGAGCGAAAAAAATACGGCATTAGCTACCAACTAATACCGTGCAAAAGTGCAACAAATAACCACCAACTACTTCAATACACTCAAATCTGTAAAAAGTACTAGTATTTCTTACAAAAATTGAGTAAAATGAAAGAGTCGATATGAAAATATTGACTAGGGCAACTTATATTATTAGTTTGCGCTGATAATATGAGGCTCTGTAAGAGGATGTCCGTCCTTTTGCAGAGTGCCTTTTTATTTTGTTTTTCGCTCTAATTACCTGATGTTAAACACAAAAAAATGATATTAGTCAGCTACTAATACCATGAAGCGATCGTTAAATAACCATTCACTATCATTATTGAGTAAGTAAAAAAAGAATGGAAATCCGTTCTTACTTTTAGTACAATAAGGGTAGTCAATAAGAAATTATTGGCGAGGCAACTTGTATTATTAGTTTGCGCTGATAATACAGGGCTCTGTTTAGAAGATGTCCGTCTTCTGACAGGGCGCCTTTTTTATTTTATGTTGTAAATTTATTCTAACGTAAAGAGGTTGGGATAGTCAATAGAATATCGTGAAAGAATTCAAATAGTCAAAACTGTCCCAAAGAAAGGATAAGTTTGACAAAAGAGGGAGAATTTTTTTGGATTTACTTGCGTTGGTGAACGAATATAAAAACAAAGTATATCCAGTTTTTATATTTGACGCATTAAAATAGCGAGGAATAATCCTCACTATTTATAGCATTTAAAAATGAGCAGTGTGTTACTTTGGCGAGTAAGATGGTTTAAACACCTGAAAACAGCCTGCCAGTTTTTCACTGGCATAATCTACATTAGAGAGGTATGTTAACGCATATCTCTCTTTTCATTGTGATAAAAAGGCTTAAAGTGAAAACGGATTACGTACATATTGATTGTTTTTTTGTCTGATTGCAAAAAAATGAAAAGCAATCCGGAGCGGTAATAGTTAAAGTAGTGGTAAACGTCGTAGGATCTTTATTAATCGTGTAGCGAACGTTTTTGTACTGTTTAAGACTTCTTGAAAGAATAGCAAGACCTATGTCTTTATGATTCTTTTTAAAAATCGATAGATAGATTTTATCATCCAGAGGTAGATAAGAATTAGCCACAGTAATCGTTGTGCTAGTATTATCTTTAGAAAAATGGATTTGAACTTGCGGCGCTTCTGTTTGTTCAACGGCCTCAAGCGCATTGTCTAGTAAGAATGATAAAATGCGTATCAGGTATACAGTGCTGATTTCTATATCCACGATTTGATTCCAGACTTGTAGGTCAAGCGCAATATTTTTTTCAAGACAATGACTGACAAAATTATTTAATAGCCCTTGAACGGATGGGGGTTCGATTAAGGGCATGGCGTGAAACAGACTTGGGCTAAGAATCTCTGTAGAAAAATCGGTAATAACTTTCACTAAATCAATTGCTTTGTCAGCTTCTAAAATGTAGAAATTGGTTTTGATTATTCACCCCAGCTTTAAGTTCTAATATCCTTTTTGTAAAACTACTTTTCAATAAAATACAAATATTATTATGGTGAAAAGTGATTATATCATAAAAGTATGATGGTAAGCGCTTGCAAGTGTGTTCCTTAAAAAGTACTTAAATGGTAAGTTAATGTTATTAAAAGATTTACCCCTTTGCCGTTTTCTGATGGATCCAAAGCGCTATAAAAAAATCTGGTTTTCTTACTTCATTCCTTCTTTCTTAGCAGGTGGCGCTTCTATGAGTAAAGAGATCGGAATTTGGAATCTACCTGTCAAAACGATGGTTGATGTCAATGATACGAGTTGATATGGTAGTATCTCATTCTTTTACTTTGGACTGACTGGTTTGTTTTTTTTCCTCTTTTATTTTTTAGCACTGACTTCATATACTGTATAGGTTTTTGTTTATGCTGCGAGTGTTTTATTGTCCAATCGGCGTCGTTATGAGTATCTAGATCATTGGTCATCAGGGGTGACTTTGCTATTGTTACTTCTATGATATGGAGTTAGGTCTATCAAAAGGGAAAGTGAAGCGTCAGTTTATTTGGTGCAGTATTGTGCGGAGTCTCTTATGGCAGAATGACGTTGAAGTAGACCAATGGGCAACAGCAGAAAAATTATTTTATTTAGTAATGATGAGGAAATGTAAGGAAAGAAACAAGTCTCACAATCAATGCGCATTTACTTTAATGAAAATCGGGAAATGCGATAAATTTATGGTGTGGTTGTCGACTATACAGAATAATAGTGAATAAAAACTAAATAGAAGGTTGACTCTACTCAAGAGTGATGATTTTTATTTCACTAGAAAAAGGAGAGTATGTTATGAAAAAAATGATTTTGTTTTCGGCAGTATTATCTTTAACAATTTTCGGGGGGCTGTTGTCTTCTAATACAGAAGCTTCAGCAAAAACAGTTGTAACAACAAGTCAAAATAGAGATGTTGAATTCAATCTATTAGTAACAAAAGCGGGAGATGTAAATCTTCAATTATACAACGTTCGAGCAATTAGTATTAATCAATTCAATTCTAATCTTATAAAAATTGGGCTTCATATGAATAAAGCACAATTAATTCAATTTATAAACGTTTCACAACCTATCATTGATAAATATGAGGATGAACGTTTGAATAACATGGACTATCTAAAAAAAGAAGCAGCTACTCTTTTAACTAAGATGCGTCATTATGGCTTTGTTTCTGAAAGTGAGTTTTGGGATCAAGTGATAGTAGTTAGTTCAATGGAGAAAGCTGAGTTGAGAAGCTGGGTTCTTGAGCACCGGACTTCATTTGTTTAATTATTAAGTAGCATCAGACTCTAGAGTAGAGTCAACCTTCTGTTTAGATTTTAGGATCAAGCTTTTTTTAAAGGAGTGATCCATACTGTGAGATTCTTTTTATTTGAATTGTAGAGATAAAAAAATGTATCAAAATTGATCCAGGAATGTTTTATTTAGAAGAAAATGAAAGTATATCGATAGAGAGTTATAAGAATGTTGACAGGTTGTCTCTATAAATTTTTTCTATAATAATCATTACTAGGGAATATACAGTCTGAAAGTGACATTATCACAGATTGCTGGGAATATCGCTGTGGTTTTTAAAAATCAACGGTTGGCATCCATAAGAACAGCTAAACAGTCTAATTTCACAATCCATCATAAATTTTCTAGATAACCAAATTTCTTATTCTTTCATCAAGTTTGAAAAATCAAAGATCATACTATCAATCTGAGGAAACTAAAAACAATTAGATTAATCCCCATCCAGCAGAATCTTAATTTAGTTACTTTTCCCGTGAGAGAAGACTAAGTTGATTAAAAAAGGATATCATTTTTAGTGTGAAAACCAAGTGGACTTTGACCATATTTGTTTTCGGTGGAAATGCTTTATTAACAAGAGCTAGTTCGTACAATAACTTTAAACAGCATGCATAATTTTTCAAACATTTAACTTATTTTTAAGGTCCTCTGTCAAAGTCTGTGAAAAATTTATATTCTCTTTTTCGGCTAAGTCGTTGATCCATTCTAGAATCGCTGTATTTTTTCTTACAGATTTTGAATGAAGTTTTTTTCTATATTCATTTAGATCTAACGTGATCATTAAGACGAAATTCGTTTCATTGTCTAATTTTATTTTTCTTGGATCAGATGTGGTAGGCAATTCTGTTTTATTATAAATTGCCAAACCCAAAGTTTCTTGAGCCATGTCTACAGTATGATCGATACCATTGCCGAATGTCATTACTTCTGGAACATCAGGAAATGTAACATTATAGTTATTTCCTTCTTGATTAAAAACATCAAGTTCCCCCAATTTTTCCTTGATAATAGTAAAATTGAGGAAATCAAAAAAACGATATGAAATCTTAAAACTACTGATCGAACAAAATAGAGCTGGCATAAAATTATTGTGTCAGTATATTTTAAAAACGTGTTTCCCAAAAAGCAGTCCTTTCTATGTAAAATATGAGTATACTCTACTGAACAAATTAGTAAAGACAAATAAAAACAATTTAGAGGCATTCTCTAAATTGCTTTTATTTATTATTCTTTTATTTATATCTGTAGTTGTACTCTGTCTCATTCCATTTATACTTAGTTTGTCCTAATGTCATATAATCGGAAGAACTTGAGACGACAAATATTTCTTCCCACCATGGGTTCCAGTAGTAATAATAGGGTGGATACGTTTTGGTATCTCCATTTTTAGGCGCTGTATAACCAATTACATTAATTGAGTGACCATCAGTCTTTCCTTCATAATCTCGTAACACCGCAGCTAATGGAGCATTTGCTGAAATTTCACTTTTCACTTTTGAAAAAGGAACTTTAGTTGGGTCATATTTAATAGCCATATTATATTTTTTATTTGTATAATTAATGACATTCATGTATTTTGATTCATTTACAATCCATTTTACATCCATTAATTGTGCTTCAGTTGCATTTGGATAAGTTCCGTGTATAAGATTGCTTGCACTAGTAATTTGTTTTCCAGCTTGATAATTAATAATTGCTGCTACTGAAAAGTAATGACACCATGGTTGAGTTGTTTGTAACTCATAGGCTTTCCATGGTAGTATATTATGCTCAAATTCAACAGCTGATCGCAATAATTTTTTTCTCGGTGTAGCAAGCGGTTGAGTGATATCTTTAGATATTTCATTTTCTTCAGTATTAGTATCTTCTACTTTTTTCACATCATCATCTACTAAAATCAGTGGTTTTTCTATTTCTTTAAATTCATAATACACATTCTGTACATTTCCTTTTAAAGAAATTGATTGATTATTCGTAGTATTCAACTCAGTACTTATTTTTTCTAGTTGCTTTGCTATCGCTTGTGTTAAGATAATTGACTGATCAGTCTGCTGATCGTCCTTATTTACCTGCAATACGTATTTAATCTCTTTGTTTTCATTCTTTACAATTGGAAAATTGTATGTCAGTCCTTCAGAATAACTAATGGTGAATGGTTGTCCTAAATAATAGTCTCCTAAATTGGAACCTTCTAAATACAACATATTTTGTAAATAGCCTTCCCACTTCAGTTTAGCTGTTTCAGTTATATCTGAAGGGATCTCCTCAGATTTCACAAATAACTCTGCTGCTTCAGACTGTTGTGAAGAAAAACCAACCATGAACGAAAAGCTTAAAGCCAGTGAAATTCCTATTTTTTTGTACTGATTCATTAGTATCCACCTCTCTTATTTATGAAAACTATATAAGGACCTGTACTGATTTTAGTTTTATAGCCTTGGCTAGTCAAAAATTTATTTGATTGCTCTAGGTTCGCTGTTACAGACTTTAATTGAGCATCGCTGTAAGAGGGATAAGTATATTTGAGTAATTGATTCACTTGTCGACTAGTTGATCCTTCAACCAAATTTAATACATTCACTACTGATAATGGTGTAGGTTGCATAGTAAATACTTTATTGAATGGTTGATTATATTCAGGTATCACAACTGTTTCTACTTCTGGTGGTACAAAATCTGCTTGTACAGTTTTGCTATCTGCTAAAAACGAAAAACTAAATACAAAAAAAAATACCTAATAAAAAAATGTTTTTTGTCCATTTTTGTCGCTCCATTTTTTCTCCTCCTAGATAAAAAACATAAGGATATTAAAGATCTGTCGGTCTTTAATATCCTTATGTTTTTCTTTTTAAATCTTTTAATTTTATATCTACGTATACTCTTATTGTCTAGTATCTGTACTTTTTAATCACACGATATAAACAAACGATTAGAAGAATTGCTGCACCAATTAGTGACTGGGCTGCATGTCCCATAAATAAATACGAATATAGAAGAAACAGCCCCACTATTAAAAATATTAAGGTTAGACAGTTATTCATCTCTTTCATAATCATTCATCCTGTTCATAGTTTTAATCGGATTACTTTTTTTAATAAGCCTAACTATGCAAACAATTACTAAGATATAAAATAATTATCATTGTTATCTCACTTTACAAATTTTTTAACTAAACGGTAGCTACAAACAACTAAAAGAAATATAGCGCATAGCAAAAATTGAATTTCTTGCCCAACATAAAAATACGAGTATAAAAGAAATAAGGCTAAAATTAAAAGAACCAACGTTACCCAATTACTTACTTCTTTCATAATCAATCATTCCAATCTATTTTTTAATTTGCATAAACAGAAAAATGTGGCACCCAATTATTTGTATCTACCTGAATACCTTTTTTATCTTGTTCTTTATCAATAAGACCATCTATTGAATTTACAATCAATAGATCAAATCCACCACCAAGTGCTGGAATAATCCCTAAAACTTGCGCGGGAGTACATCCCAATACTCCTGCTGCTATTCCTTGTAATGTAACTGATTTAGTAAATAATGTTTTTATGTCTATAGTTCCATTGTGTCCAAATGACTGAAATTTCAATCCCCACCAATGAGAAGTCAACTGATATGGTTTTTCAGGAGCTGGCTTTCTTACTGCTAAGGTATTTTTTTCAATTCCATTATCAGCAGCTACATGGTAACTCCCACTTACTAATTTAGCATTCATATCTTCAATATTTTTTATAATGAAATCAAAGTATGCTAAACCTGAAAATTCTGAATTAATTTCTAAACTGATTTGATTTTCATTTTGAATCAAAACTTCCTTAATTTCTATAGGGTCATCAAGAACATATTTATTTCCATTAAAACTGATTTTACTATCCACGAAACTTTTAAAATTCTCAAAAGTACCTTGAGGATTTTAAATTGGTGATACCGAATCTTCAGACTGTGGCTCTAATTGTTCATTTGCTAAAGATACTGTCGGTGCTGCAAAACTTAATGTAATTATGGTACACAATACTAAACCTAACATTTTTTTCATTTAGCTGACCTCCATATTCTATTTTTGTAAGCGTTACACTTTACATAATTTAAAATAACATTAGTTTCATTATTTGTAAATATTAATATGAAAATCATGCTTATTTGCATAATATATTATTCTTTAAGTTCAGCCCGAAAGTTCTGTACACGGTATGAAAAAACACTACGATTTTCATCATAGTGCTTTTCATGCTTTTAAAGTCGGACATCAGCCCTGTCGATATTGTACTCTACAATTTATTTCCATTCAAAATTACCGCTAAAAAAATAATGTCACTTTTTATTTAAATAGCACACTTTTTTTCGACTTATTCAGCACAATAGACGAATGGACCTCAGTAAATAGCTGTTCTTCTCAATATAATATTAGTTTGTGACATTTATCGGTATAAAATTTATGCTATTTAAAAAGAAAAATTACAAACCCTGTCTACTGTTAAATATACGTATACTCAATTTTTACACACAACATACTAAAAAATGAGCTGTGTTTTATTTTAAATCTCATTCTATTTATATAGAGTATGATACGCAGTAATGCGTATTTGTTCAACTGTTAGCTTATTTTTTTTAAGATCTTTTTGACAGAATAAATCATTTTAGTTTAAAGAGAAATAGCTAGTTAATCTAATAATGCCAAATAGTCAAATGATTCTAAAAATCAGGCTAAATTTGATAAAAACATCAAGTTCCCCCAATTTTTCCTTGCCAATAGCAAAATTGAGAAAGTCAAAAAAATAAAAACCTAGAGGCGATTTCCTCTAGGTAATGTTTTACTTCATAAACTTCACATTCTGAACGAACGCTTCTAACTCTTCTCTACGTTCAATATTATGATTACATTTCTCACTGTCATAGCAAATATAATTCCCACGCTTTGTGTACATACCATCACCAGATTCTTTCACCTTAGACAGAAACATCGAAACTTCTGATGTTTCATGACAAATCGGGCAGATGCCTTTTTGAGTCGTAGGAGCAATCGTTCCTGAAACGCCGACTAGCTGTCCATCGATTGAAGCGATAATAAATTTCTGCTGTTTTCCACTATCATTCCAACTATAAAAAGTATAATCTCTCAAATCCATTGTTTCCCAGTCTGGAATTTTCAATTTCTTCGTCTTTTTAAAGAGCTTTGTCAGTTGTTGTTTTGAAGGCGGATCAAACGGAATAACCGCCTCTTTTAACCCTTCCAAATACTGTTCCAGTCTAGGCTTAGAAGTCGCAGCTTCTAAAAATCCATCTAATAAAGGCTGTAACTGTTCTTTGTCTGTACCAAACTGTTCATTGACTTTTTCAAGAACGATCGCTTGTAGTGTTTTGATTGTATTTTTATCATTTACAGATAAATGAGCTTGTAGCAAAATATTGGCTTGTTTTCTAATAAAATTAAATTGATATGGTTGTATTTGTTTTGTCATAATGGATTTCCTCTCTATCATTCAAGTGATAAAGTACTTTGCGTAAAGGCAATCCTTCAACAACCAAAGCACTTTATTATGTCAAACCTGAATGGGCTTTTGAATGAGATACGTGTGTTTGTTTAAGTATCATATTATCACCCCCCTAAATAAAAGCGAAACGAGCTCGTTCAACCTTGACAGAAAAATAGGAAAAATTGAATGTGACGTTTTTTGTCACAATCCATTTTTATCTTTTTTTCGAAAGGTTAGCTCGTGTAGCTAGATAACGTATAAGTAGATATATTATAACGCAAACACGTAAAATTATAAATTGGTATAGCAAAAAAGCAATTGGTTCAGTTGAAAAACCATAAAGAGTAGGCTAAACTAAAACATGGCGCTATTTTAAATCGAACTAAACTATTGAAAATAAAACAAATTTTAGGAGTGAAGCAATTGGAAAACAGATATGTCATTATCCTCGCTGCTGGTAAAGGAACACGTATGAAATCAAAACTTTATAAAGTGTTGCATCCTGTCGCTGGAAAACCAATGGTAGAGCACATCATGGACCAAGTCGAAAAAACGAATCCAAGTGAAGTTGTCACAATCGTAGGGCACGGGGCAGAGGCAATCAAAAGCCATTTAGGTGAGCGTAGCCAATATGCTTTACAAGCAGAACAATTAGGAACAGGACATGCTGTGTTGCAAGCAGAATCGCATTTAGCAGGAAAAAAAGGAACGACTCTGGTTATTACAGGAGATACACCGCTTTTGACTTCCGAAACATTAGCGAACCTTTTTGATTACCATCAAGGTAAAAACGCAAGTGCGACGATTTTAACAGCGCATGCGGAAGATCCAACTGGATACGGTCGTATCATTCGCGATCATGTAGGGATCGTTGAAAAAATCGTAGAACAAAAAGATGCGTCAGAACAAGAAGCTCGTGTTCAAGAAATCAATACTGGAACATTCTGTTTTGATAATGAAGCCTTGTTTAATGCTTTATCTAAAATCAATACCAACAATGCCCAAGGGGAATACTATTTAACAGATATTATTGAGATCCTTAAAAAAGAAGGTAAAACTGTCGCGGCCTATCAAATGGCTGATTTTGAAGAAGCGATGGGAATCAATGATCGTGTGGCCTTAGCTGAGGCGAATAAAATCATGCACCGTCGTTTGAATACGATGCATATGAGAAATGGTGTATCATTTGTCGATTCTGACTCAACGTATATTGACGAAGGTGTCGTGATCGGTTCAGATACAGTGATTGAAGCTGGTGTGCATTTAAAAGGGAAAACAGTGATCGGTGATGATTGTTTTATTGGTTCCCATTCTGAAATCGTTGATAGTGTAATTGAAGATAATGTGAAAATCACCCAATCAGTTGTCGAAGAAAGTATTATTCGCAAAGATGCGGATGTAGGGCCATTTGCGCATATCCGTCCAAAAGCTGAAATCGGCGAACGTGTTCACGTTGGTAATTTTGTGGAAATCAAAAATGCAACGGTGGCAGAAGATACTAAAGTCGGTCATCTGACTTATGTTGGGGACGCTGACTTAGGTAAAAATATTAACGTTGGCTGCGGTGTAGTTTTTGTGAACTATGATGGCAAAGACAAACATCGGACTAGCATTGGCGATCATGCATTTATTGGGTCAGCGACAAACTTGATTGCTCCTGTGAATGTTGCAGCGAATTCTGTTATCGCAGCAGGTTCAACGATTACGGATGATGTGGCAGAATTTGACTTGGCAATTGCTCGAGCAAGACAAGTGAATAAAGAAGGCTATGGGAAGAATATGCCTTATATGAATAACGAGAAGTAAAGAATAAAAAGAAGATAAATGCTGATATTTTGGCATTCATCTTCTTTTTTATTTGTTTTATCACGTCTGCAAAACATTATTCCTACTTAATATTAAAAATCATACATATTTTTATAGTTATTGTTTTCTTTTTATGTCATAATTAATTATAAGTGTAACATGAAGAAAATAATATGTTGGTTTGTAGCATGTTAAAGGAGTGAACTTATGGCATACCATACCTATGAATTCTTAAAAAAGCGACGAAATGATCCTAAATGGCGAGAGGCGTATATTTCTGCAAGAAACAAAAAGATTATTTCTTTTTTGGTGTTAGGGAATTTGTTTTTTTGGGGCGCTATTCTGTGGAGATATATTGAACGCAATGATATAGACGTGATGAGTTATATTTATGAGCTCAAACAAAGAATTATAGATCAAATAAACTAACATTTATAAAGAAAAGTGTTAACGAGAAACAATCAGAAAGAGCGTGGATGTATAAAAAAAGAAAACCATTATTCGCCAAATATATTAGAAGACAAAAAAGAGAGCTAAGCAGGTGGCTAGCTCTCTTTTTTATCTATCCTATTTTCCGCTTTCGGTTATATTTATAAAAACTATAACTTGAAAGACCAATGATAAGTAACCCTAAACTTCCATAAGTAACAATCGTTTCACCCATCTTTGGATAATCTGCTGTTTTTCCAACAGGTTTTGTTATAATTGGATCTTTTGGATCTGGGTTAGGTACAGGATCTGGTTTGTTTTTCTTATTAAACTCAGCTTCTGAAATAGAAATGATCCGTTCACCTGGAAAGGGTTCTTTGTATTGTGCGAGATCGATATTTGTTGCGGCATCGTATAGACGAATGTTTGTTCCTTGTTTTAGATGATCGATCAAAACGGTATCTAAAGAAGGTCCTTCCTCACGCTCACCACCTAACATATCGTAGCCATCACCACCAGCTGCCAGAAAATCATTCGTTGCCATATGATAAGTGGCTTTTTCATCGATTGGTGCAAATTTTCCAGTCTTGCGGTCTTGAATTTCAATTTGTAAGATTCGTTCACCGATGATGGTTTTGTCTGTTCCGTTTCCTTCATCTGCTGGCAGTAGAGAGCCTTTTTTCGTTGAATCATAGTGTACACGAATGGTACTTGAAACATGAAGGAAACCACCATTTGCCCCTAGTTTCGGTTGGTTGTATTCATCTAAAATTACTGTGCCATTTTCGTCTTTTTGCGCCATTGAACGAAGCGAAAGTTCAAACATTTCTTTAACTTGACTACCTGTCACTTTTATTTGAGAAATACTATTACCAAAAGGCATAACAGCAATGACATCACCTAACGTCACTTTACCTGGTTCAATATTTGCTCGAATACCGCCGCCATTTGTTACAGCGAAATCGGTTTTGTTTTTGAAGCCTTGCTGTCCGTAAGTTAGCATCGCATCGCCAATCAGATTCCCCAAATTCGTTTCTCTGGTTCGCACATTGTCGCGTTCTCCGTTAAATTGATAAGGATTATTTTCAATCACGACTTCTGATCCCCAAGCTTCAAAGTTCGCTCTAGCTTGATCAACTAATGCTTTAACTGGAGGATTTTCTTCTAGCGTTGCTAAAGTGTCTGCTGGTGTTAGTGAGGCGGTCTTTTTACTAAGGTCTGTCAAATTAACGTTAACTAAACCGACATTGTTTAGATAATTTCCAGTTTGTGTGTACATCACGTTTCCAAATTGTTTTCCGCCATCAACGGCTGTATGTGAATGTCCATCCAAAACGGTGATATTTAAATCAGGGAATTCTTTGCTTAGTGTCTCAGCCAAAGTATCGCCACGCCATTCGTGAGGAGTGGTTTCGTCGATGCCTAGATGCCCCGTCACAACGTATGCAGTGATTGTTTCGCCTGAATTTTTGATTGATTCGATTGCTTTTTTAGTTTCGATGATTGGGTCAGCAAAAGTCACACCTATCACATTGTTTGGATGGGTTTTTGTGGCTGTTTCAGGTGTTGTTACGCCGATAACTGCATATTTATTGTCGCCTTTTTCTAAGACTGTATAGGGTTCAAAAACTAATTGTCCATTTTGGAATGTATTATTGGATAAGATTGGGAAGTTTAACTCGTCTTTATATTCCAATGCAGTTTTTAAACCAAAATCAAATTCATGATTCCCAACAGCCATCGCATCGTAGCCAACTTCATTCATTACTTTGACCATATCTTTCCCTTTAGAGAAATTAGAAATCGGCAAGCCTTGGAACGCATCACCAGCATCGATCAAGAGGTCTGGATTGATCGCGTTTTTATAAGTCTTCAAACGTGCCATACCTAAGACATCTTTTCCGTTTCCTTCCAAACGTCCATGCACATCATTGGTATGCATGATTGTGATTGATTCTGAATCAGGCTGATAACCTGCGTTGCGTACATCTTGTTTCGTGATTGGTTTGACGTTAGGTGTCCGACCATCGGCAGCAGGTTGAGTCTGTAAGGTACCATCATTCACTAGTTTAACAGCTAGATCGCGCCAATTTTTATTAAAATGATAACCGATCAATTCCCAGTTGTGCTCGATTTCTTGTGCCGGATCAAGAGTTTGTTTTTCACGGATATAATCAGCAATTAATCCGCGTAATGTTTCAGGATCAGTGGATTTGATTGGTTCCCCTGTAACGATTCCTTGCGTTAGTAAACCTTCATAACGGTAATTATTCATAGCAATCGTATAGTTTGCTGTAAGGTCAACTGGTTTTCCGTCGATTGTTGGATTGATAATTCGTTCACCATGCGGTTTAGAAATATCGATCTTATAAGAAATTCCAGAAAAAATATCATAGTTATACACACGGATTTTTTCATTAAAGCTGATTGTTAGATCATCTGGACCAGGCGTGTTGTAGTAATCTGCTTGATTTTCCATGTATTTTAGTAGATTTTCTCCAGTAATGTTGACACTGACCAGTGTGTTAGGGTATTTGTAAATATCAAAAATATTAGAATAAGAAATATCGCCTGCGTTTAATTTACTATCCGCTTTAAAGAGAGCAGAGGCAGCAAGTTGTGCGCCGGTTGCTTTTCGTTGCACATTATTGATCAGAGAAATCATCGCAGTCGGACGAAGTTGTGCTTCTGGAATTCCTTTTACTTCTTCAGCGGGTAAAAAGTTTCCAGTTGCTGTTCCGATTTTTTCAGAGATAAATTCTCTCGTTTTGTTATGGTATTCTTGAGTTTCTTTTTTTAATGCTTCGTCAGCTGGGACTGTTTTGGTGCTTACAATAGTAGCGTCGCTGGTTTTGACTTGCCATTTGTCTCCTGTTTTTTCGACATCAAGATCGATTTTGACCATTTCTGTTCCGGTATCTTTAGGTCCTGCTACTGGAACAGGGCCATTTGGTCCTTGCACTTGTTCTGCAAAAGAGCGATGATCGTGTCCCAAAATATAGGCGTCAATACCAGCAACTTTAGTGATGACCTCATCAGCACTTGAAGCAGGATCAGAGCTTTGACGTCCAGCATGCATCGAAGCGACAATGATATCAGTCTCATCTTTTAACTCCGCTACGGCTTTTTCTGCTTCTTCTCTTAAAGGATTAAAATACAGGCTGTCTACTTTAGCACCGTCCCATAATGGAATTTGTGGCGTTGTCAGCCCAATGATACCGACAGTCAAATCCTTCTTTCCATCTCCATCTAGGTCAATGTCTTTCTTCGTTGTACCACCGACAAAGCGGCTATTTGAGTCTTTTACATAGGTATTCGCAGATAAGATTGGAAACGCTGCTTCAGTATTAAGTTTTTTGATCAAGTCTAATCCAAAGTTAAATTCATGGTTCCCTAATACCATTGCATCATATTTCATATAATTCATCGCTTTGATCATTGGATTTGGTTTATCGATCAAAGGAGCTTTATTATACAAATCATCAGTTAAAATCGTTCCTTGGTTCATATCTCCATTATCGATCAAAATAGTGCCATTCGGATTTTCTAATCGAATATTATTTACGACAGAACTAACTTGAGAAAGCCCTACAGGAGTTTGTTTATCATCTTCATACGACCAGTCCCATAGCTGGCCGTGGACATCTGAAGTGCCTAAAATGGTAAGTCTCTGCGAGGTCTGAACCTTATCAGTTGGCGTATCAGTATCTTGTTCATCCGATAATGTTGTACTTGAAACAGTAGTACTTTCTGATTGCGTTGATTCTCCAGTTTGCTGCTCGATCGCTAACGCAGTAGTGGCGCTGGTACCTGCTAATAAAGTTGAAACCATCAATACTTGAAACCCGTGTTGTACTTTTTTCAAAACAGACTTTTTCACAAAATTCCTCCTTAAATTTAAAGCGTAGCGGGCTCGTTCAGTCGAGACTAGCCCGCGAAGCTAGATAGTGACAATGTTCAACAGTTTCTGCGAAACTAGATAATACACAGCGCAATGTTCATAATTAAATACAAAAAATAATGCGCTTTCATTTTTTGTGTCTTCCTAAATAGTAATATATTTCTTGTCTGTTGTCATTAGGAAATGCTCTGATTTTTCAAAAGAAAATAACAAAAACCACATATTTTGACTACTTTCATTTTTTTCGCGTGAAGACTTGCTGATTTTTATTAGAAAATCGTATTAATTTAGAGGAATGCCTCAAAATCACTTGATTTATTTTGAAAAAGTGACTACTATTTATAAGGAAACTATTGTTCAGTAAAAGAAAGTGGAGGTCCTCATGTCAAAACATTATTTTGATCCTAGATTGAAAATCTTTTCTCTTAACTCGAATCGTCCATTAGCAGAAAAAATCGCTGCTGCTGTCGGTGTAGAATTAGGAAAATCTTCTGTCACGCAATTCAGTGATGGTGAAATTCAAGTAAATATTGAAGAAAGTATTCGTGGTTCTCACGTCTATGTCATCCAATCAACAAGTAGTCCAGTCAATGATAATTTGATGGAATTATTGATCATGATCGATGCCTTAAAACGTGCAAGTGCAAAAACAATTAACGTTGTGATGCCTTACTATGGTTATGCACGTCAAGATCGTAAAGCTCGTGCTCGTGAACCAATCACAGCGAAACTTGTAGCAAATATGCTTGAAAAAGCAGGAGCAACTAGAATGTTGACATTAGATCTACATGCCGTTCAAATTCAAGGATTCTTCGATATTCCAGTGGATCACTTAATGGGCGCTCCATTAATTGCAGATTACTTTATGGAACATGGCATTCAAGGAGACGATGTTGTCGTTGTTTCTCCTGACCATGGTGGTGTGACACGTGCCCGCAAACTTGCGGAATATTTGAAAGCACCGATTGCAATCATCGACAAACGTCGTCCAAAAGCGAATGTTGCTGAAGTAATGAATATTATTGGACATGTAGAAGGCAAAATCTGTGTCTTGATCGATGACATGATCGACACAGCTGGGACAATTTCATTAGCTGCTAATGCATTACAAGAAGCTGGCGCAAAAGAAGTGTATGCCTCATGTACACACCCTGTTTTATCAGGACCAGCTTTACAACGTATTGAAGATTCTGCCATCAAACGATTAGTTGTAACAGATTCTATCTATCTTTCTGATGATCGTAAAATCGATAAAATCGATGAAATCAGTGTTGGTGAATTGATTGGTGATGCCATCAAGCGTATCCATGAAAATAAACCCGTTAGTCCATTGTTTGAAACGAAACGTCGTTAAAAGCAAATGACCAAAAATGACAGACATCTTTTTTCTGTATGTAAAAATACAGAAAGAGGATGTCTATTTTTTTGCTAAAAAATATCAAAATTAGTTTTATAACTGGAAAATATTGGTTTTTATCTTTTTTTATTAACGAACAATCGTTTAATATTCGACAATAGTAAGAGGAAAACGGTTTATTTTTTTTACATAGAAAGAAGTAGTAAAAGAATTGACTTCTCAAAAGAATCGCAAGTTCATCTTTCGACAATGAGCGGAAAAAAATAATTCTGAGCTGCAAAATTTAATGATATGCTAAATTTAATGAGCAAAATCTTGTAATACATAGAATAATAGAAATGGTAAAGGAGTATTCATGAAAAGAGAAAAATATGAAATTTTAGGTTTAACGATGCAATTAGTCGTTGTAGCAATTGCATTAGTCTATTACTTTTTCATTTATAGATAGACAAAAATTTAATTAGAAGGAAGGTAAATCAATGTTTGTTAGAATAAAAAGAAAACTTGGCGGCGTGCTAGTCCCCAAAAATAAATGGTTAACAAAGCTAGAATCAATTAAAGATCTAAACGCCCCAGGTAGGATTATCTTACCAATGAATATGCATATCGGTAAACCGGCAAAGATCGTTGTTTCCACAGGGCAGACGGTGAAAATCGGTACACTGATCGGTGCCAAAGATGGCATGATTTCAGCCAACATACATAGCTCAGTTTCAGGAACGGTTGAAAAAATCGAACAGAGAATCATTGGCGTAAACGAAGTATCCGTTGTGGTCATTAAAAATGATTTTAAAGATACATATGAACTACCGCAAGCAAGTAGTGAAAATTTAGTGGAAATAATCAAAAACAACGGAATCGTCGGGATGGGCGGCGCTGGTTTTCCGACAGATGTAAAATTTCTTTTGAAAGAACATCAGTACATGGAAACATTGATCGTTAATGCGGTCGAGTGTGAACCATTTGTTACGGCCGACAGAAGAATTATTATTGAGCAAATGAATGATTTTATTGCAGGAATCAGTATGCTTCAAGAAATGATGTCGATCAAGCAATGTGTGATTGCGATAGAAAGCTCATCAGAAGAGGCAATCAGAAACTTGGAAGCTAAAATCGACAATGAGCAAATCAAGCTAAAAATTTTACCGAATCATTATCCCCAAGGAGCTGAAAAAATTGTTATTAAAGCAGTTCTTGGAAAAGAACTACCAGCTGGGAAATTACCGATTGATTTAAATGTCGGAATCATGAATGTCTCAACGGTATTCGCTACATTTCATGCGTTGAAGGAAAATCGACCATTGATCGATCGTGTTGTGACTGTATCAGGCACACCGATCAAGCATCCTCAAAACTTACGTGTGAGAATTGGTACACCAATCGAGAATGTCATTGAAGCGTGTGGTGGTTTTGTTGAAAGCCCGATGAAATTGATTAATGGTGGGCCGATGATGGGAAAAGTAATCCAAAATTTAGATGAGCCAGTAACGAAAACAACCTCATTGATCCTTGCGTTGACTAGAGAGGAAGCAAACATTCCAGAAGAACAAAATTGTATACGCTGTTCAGAGTGTGTCAATGCTTGTCCAGTCAATTTACAACCGATTTCTATCAGTAATGCGTATCGAGCAGGTAATATCGAAGAAACAAAACGCTTAGGGGTTCTGAATTGTATCGATTGTGGTGCCTGTTCGTATATTTGTCCATCAAAAATCGATATTTTAGGTGATATCCGAGCGGCGAAGCAAAAAGTATTGGAGAGTCGATGATGATAAATAAAGAATATACAAGTACTGGACCGTTTATGGGTCCTCATATTAGAGAAAAATGGACCTCTCAGTGGATCATGCAGCAAGTGTTGATTGCTTTAGTATTTCCAACAATTGCGGCTGTTTACTTTTTTGGATTATGGTCTTTAGTGATGGTGATTGTAAGTATTGTTGCCTGTGTGGGACTTGAGTTTGCTTTTCAGAAAATTGTTTGGAAGAAAGTGACGATAACGGACTACAGCGCAGTGATCACAGGGTGGTTGTTAGCTTTGACCTTACCAGTTACAGCTCCTTTATGGACGTTGCTTATTGGTGATTTCATTGCGATCATTGTAGTAAAACAATTGGCAGGTGGAATTGGTCGAAACTGGTTGAATCCAGCTGTAGCAGCCCGAGTGTTGTTGAAATTATTCTTTTCACCGTGGATCACGAATTGGGTCACACCGCAACCGGATGTGGTGGCAACTGCAACGCCATTAGTCGATTTAGGGAATTTTGCGAGAGAGATTTCACCGACAACGCCTGATTTAGTTGATTTGTTTATGGGGGTTGGGTTGGGTGGCCCAATTGGTGAAACGTGCAAGTTTGCGTTGCTTTTATCAGCGAGTTATTTGATTGTGCGAAAGATTATCAATCCGTTGGTGCCAGTTATTACAATGGTTTCATTTTATGGGTCAATTTTATTATGTAGTTCATTTAATTTTGCTTTTGCGAGTGCTCATTTGCTAAGTGGAGCATTGATTTTTGCTGCTGTCTTTATGGTGACGGATTATACGACTTCACCGTTGACGGATAAAGGGAAGTATATATTTGCGCTTGGCTGTGGTGTACTAGCAGCAACTTTGCGGATCAGTATGGATTTACCTGGAGGAATCGGGGTCGCGATCTTAGTAATGAATTTGTTGGTACCTGTGATCAATAAGTACACGGTATCACGGATTTACGGAGAACAGTTTAGATGAATCGGAAGTGGATGAATTAAGATTGTCAAAGACATCTAAAATAGCTAGTCTCTTCTTAGTTTAAATTAGTCTGATGATAAACTAAACACAGATGAAATAAAACCTTCAATTTACGTCAAAAATTGAAGGTTTTTAAAAAAAATATGAATAAAAAAAACGACGAAAAATTGTATTATTGTGAAAGAAGGGGGTAAACAACAAATGGACACAAATAAGCATTGTAATCTAGTATATCTAGAGGAAATGATTATTTTAAATATCCATTTATAGGAAAATTAAGACAATAATCTAGACATAGTATTTATACATTTCGGCTATCTGTCAAGTGGTCGTTAAGCAAGTGGGACAAGAGAATGAATAAGCAGAAGAAAAAAAGTTGGAATATAAGAAAATTAAAGGAAGTGTTTGATTATGTCAACAAAGCGCCATGGGGAAAAAGAAAATAGAGAATCTTTTAGAGAAGAAAAAAATAAAGAACAATTTGAAGCGACTATCGACAAGAATGAAGAACACGTGACATTTAAGAAAGAAGAAAAAAAAGAAAAACGTGAGATGAGAGAACTAGAACGTCGAAAAAAAGAAAAAGATACTGAATAATGAAAGATGAGAAGCTTTAGTGCAAAGTAGATAGTATAATTCAAAAAAGGAGATTTAGATAATGAAACATCTAAATCTCCTTTTTTTTTTGAAAGCGGAATAGAGGTCTATTTTTTTATCATGAAATAGCTATTTTATAGACCTAAAAGTCTATTTCAGTGTAATGATGTTCTTCATAAGGATGGTTCAAATAATCGTTGACTGTATTATTGAAATTGATCCAATGAGCAGTTTTATTGTGACCATCCAAGGCAGTTTGATCGTCCCAATGCTCAATTAAAGTAAAACGATTTTCTTGTGTTTGGTCTTCTAGAAGATGGTAGTAGGTGCAACCGGTCTCCTTATTCGATTCAACCACCATATTGTTCAGTAGTTTAAGGAAATCTTCTTTGTATACCGGATTTAAATCAAAAAAAACGTTTAAAGTAATCATTATGCATCCTCCTTCTTTAGTATAAATAAATTATAAATGATAATTAGTTTTTATTTATATCAAATTATGAATAAAATGATAAAAAAAGTGATCCAATCTTTTACTGTGTATTGACTGTTAAAAAATGGATAGTAAGCAGGAAATTTGTCATTTTCTAATCTATTCAATACACTAAATTAAGAAATAGTTTATATAAATATAAAATTTTATTATATTTTCGGAAGAGTTAAATTGAGGTGGAAGAATGATTTCAATACACGAAATTATGGAGAGTACAACAAAAAAAAAATTAGAAATTTTAGATTTATTAGAAATGAAAAGTGATTATGTTCGATATAACGAGATCGTAGAAAAAATTAAACTATCTAGAAATACAGCAGAAAAGTATATTATAGAACTACAGTCTTATCTTGAAGATATGAGACATGAAAAAAAGAGTTTAATAAAAGATCGTTCTGGTGCGAGATTAGTGATCAAAAGTCTTTCAGAACATAATAGATTAAGAGTGAGTATTATTGAAAGTGACTTAAGTATATGTCTTTTCAAAAATTTAATATTGGGTGATTCTGTAAATGAAGTCAAGTTTTCAGAACAATATTTTATTAGTGGATCCAGTTATAGAAGAAAATTAACAAGGATTAGGAAAATCATTGAGAAGAATCATTTAGAAATTTCAAAACAAAAGGGAAATGTAGTTTTACTTGGCGATGAGTGGTACATACGTTCAATAGCAAGAAAGTATTTTTGGGATATATACAAAGGTGAAGTATGGCCATTTGAGAAAATATCGAAAGAGTATGTTGGAAAAATTTTAAGTAGTTTGACTGAGTTGTCTATGAGAAGCAAAATAAATCTAATTAATATTCAACAAGTATTTAATTTAGTAGGAATTCAATTAATGAGGTCAAGAAATGGGTATAATTTCATTAGTCCTAAACACTTAAAGATTGAAAGTAACTATATTGTTAAGTTCTTTTTTTTTCATCGTGATAGGCGTATTTTTAAGGATGAAGGGGAACTAGTTTATTTTTTTCTCTCATTAATGGCAGCGCCCAGATTTTTAGAAACACCTTTGGGAAAGACAATAAGAACCATTACGAAAGAAAACAATTCTTTCTTACACAAAGTGAACGAACGATTCATTCGGCATTTTCAGAATGAATTTTTTACGCTAAGTGAACAAGAAATAGAATTGATAGAACCAGGACTTTATGCTAGTCATTTGGTCTCTATTCTTTATCCAAAAGCTGTTGAATTAGAAGATTTGGCCAAAGATGAAAGTCCATATAGTTTTCCTAATTTGAGAAAAAAATTAGAAGTACTTTTGGAAAGGTGTATAAAAAATAAATTCGATTTGAATAGTAGTAATCTCATAAAAAAATATTTTTTAATATTTGGACAAATCAGAAAATTATCCATTTATGAAGAAGAAGTTAGTATCTTATTAAACACGGATACAGGCGTATTAAACGAAAATATAGTGATGAGAAAAATGTACAATTACTTTGGAGATAGATACAATATACATTGCTATACTAAATTTACAGAAGATAGAGTCGGTAGATATGATCTTACGATAGTGACAAGCATGACTCCAGAAATTAATGTTCATTTTTCGGATAGTACAATAGTGTATGTTAAACAAGGTTTAGAGTTTAGAGACATTATATCAATAGAAAAAAAATTATTGGAAATAAAAAATAGAAAGATCAAAAAATGAATTTTTTGGTCTTTTTTTTGAGCATAAAGCAAATATGATGTGCTGTAATATATATTATATAATAATAAGTCTAGTTTACTAGGAAAGGAAACAGAGAGGATTTTGTTAGATGCTGAAGCTATGCATAATCGACAATAAGAAATTCATTACACTCTAAGGTGCATAGTTGTTTTAAAAGTAAGGGGGAATCAATGTATAATTTAACATCTATCTTTTTGAGTAGTACTCAAATAAACAAAATTGAAATTTTAGATTATTTGATAAAATATAAACATGTAAAAAGAGCTGAACTTGAAAAAAATATAAACATTTCTAAAAAAAATATAACTAGGAATATTAATACACTAAATGAAGAACTTGAAGATATATTTGACGTTAAACCTATAGAAAATGTCGGTCAAAATTATAAGTTAAATGAACATTTCTTAAATGTATATGAACAAAAGGTAATATTTGAAACGAGAAAGTATTATGTCAATCATTCAATGGTTTATCATATTTTGACCATCTTGTTAAAGGAAAGAAAAACAAATACGATCAAGTTATCAATGTCTGTGAATGTAAGCCAATCGTATATTTATAAAATTTTACATAAAATCACTTCTTTTTTTAAGGCAAATGATTTAGAAATATTTTTAGCAAAAGAACAAGGAGAAATAGAGTTATTAGGCAATGAAAAAATCATACGTTTTATAAAGTACTATATTAAACTATTTTTCGGTGAAAGTCTTACTAATAAAAATAGTAAGATGGCACATAAAGGACCACTATTAAGTAAATCAATTCAAAAATATCTAATACTTTCAGATATATGTGTTAGATCAGCTGAATTGAATCGAAAGGTAAAATTTACTTCAAATATGTTAGAAGAGTGTATATTTTTAATTGAAGAATCAATTCCTAATCTGGATGTAACACTTCCAACGAGTCTAAATAAAAATGATTTGTCTTTTTTTAAGATATTAACATTATTTTATGCTCCCGAATTGTATGAAAAGAGTGTTTTTTTAGAAATTGGGGAAAAATTATCCCAGTTAAAGGAAAAAAATAGCGTTGTTTCTCAATTGTTGAAAATTATTGATAGAATCCTCTCTGAATTTTTAAATTCAACGATGGATACGTTAGAGATGTTAGGTGAATTGATAGTTCGTTTGATTGTATACAAAGAGTTTGAGTATTGGAAAATAGCTAGGATGGATAGAGAGAATGTTTTACAATTTGAAAAACAAAAAAGAATCCAGAAGATCATTGAATCAGAATTGAGTTGCTCGGATAAAAATGACTATCTTAAAAGCTATACGTTCAATACCTCTGAGCTATTAACAAGTACGTTAAAAGAAACCTCGACAATAAATTTAGCAATATTATTGTATAGAAAATCATTTAACAGAACAATCATTGAAAATTTTTTGAATAGTATTTTTATGGATGGCATAGTAAAGATATGCAATGAGGCTAACGATGAAACGGATATAGTGATTTCTGATGTTGGCGTAGACAAAGTGGGAAAATGGAGATATTTATATTTTTCAGATATCAACGATTTGTATTGCTGGAACAATTTAAGTAATGCGATACATAAATGTATCATGGAAAAAACGTTGCATAATTATAACCTTGTTTAATCTTTTTATCCTATTAAGTCTGTTATTTTTCTTTTTAGGATAATCACAACTCATTTTAAAATGGTACCTTATTTATAAGGTATAGAATATACCAAATTTTGTTTCAAGGGAGAGTTATTATGAAGAAAATAGCTACAAGTTTATTATTAAGTTCAATCGTTTTAGGGTCATTATCAATTTCAACATTTAGTGCATATGCAGAAGATGTTGCTCAATTAGGTTCAGAAGGATCAATCAAGTATTTTGAAAATGATGAAACTGTACCCCCAGTTGATCCAGAAGATCCAGATCCAACTGATCCAGTAGATCCAGGTAATCCAGACCCAGAAGGTCCAGATCCAGAGCCAGGAACAGATGGTCCATTAAGTTTAGACTATGTGCCACATTTGTACTTTGGTTTAAACCAAATTACAAATAAAGACACTGTTTATGATGCATATGCAACACCATTACGTAATGCAGAAGGTGGAGTAGAGAAATACGTACCAAATTACGTTCAAGTAACAGATGAACGTGGTGAGTATACTGGTTGGACATTAACCGTTGCTCAAAAAGATGAATTTACTTCTGGCTCAGGTGCAACGTTAGGAAATGCTACACAAATTTCACTAACACAACCAAATACTCTTGGTGTTTGGGAAGATGCTACAACGCCATCTGTTGTTGCTAATCCAATCAATTTATTACCTAATAACGAAGCGCAAACAGTATTTGCTGCAGCCGCTGCTGAAGGTGAAGGAACGTGGGTTAATTCTTGGGGAACTGTTGAAGAAGACCAACGTTATGCAGAAATCGCTGGTGAAGAACAGCCACAACTTCAAGCAACACAAGTTAATAAAGCGGTACAACTTTCAGTGCCAGGTTCAGTTAAGAAGCAAGCAGAACGTTATGTAACAAACTTAGACTGGGTACTATCAGACACTCCAGCTCAATAATAATATATGATTCTGTCATAAGTAGAGGTTGGCTGTATATGTCAGCCTCTTCTTTAGTATAAGTAGGCTATGTTATTGATAATACAGAGTGAGTGTGAGGTGAATCATGAAAAAAAATGTGTTTCTTCTAATAGCTAGCTTCGCCATGTTTTTTACTTTTTTTGCGTATGTTAGTGCTGTTTTCGCAGAAGAGCCGTCAAGTATTAGAAGTCAAGGATCCACAAGCTTTTTTGGCGTCTATGAGGAAGTAGTTCCAGATCCAGGTCCAGATCCAGCACCAAACCCAGGACCAGTAACTGAGTCAACCACAGAAGAAAATGATACCGGTACTAAGAATAATGGAAATAATTTTGGTGTAGATTTACCTAAAGCAGGAGAGGCTGCGAGCAAATTATTAGTGCCAGGTTTGATAATAATTGCGATTGCCTTTTTTCTTATTATCTTTCTCAAAAAAAAAAGAAAGGAGGAAGAACATGAAAAATAAGCTATCTAAGTGTTTACTAGTTGCTTTACTGGTAGTTTCACCGCTAATAGGTTCTTCAGAAAGTTTTGCTAATGAAAAAACTGACAATGTTCCAGCAACAAGCGGACAAGAGCCAAATACTCAAAATACACCAACCAATGAAACTTCGGCATCACCAACAATTGCGCCAGTTATTATCGGCTATGAGGATTATACAGATGTTAAAGTTGAAAAGAATACGTTTGTATTAAAAGTTACTGGTGAAGCCTTGTCAAAGAAATACGAATATACACTACCAACAGAACTAACGGTGAAAAATATCACTGGAGAAATAGAATACAACAAAGACAAAAACAGCCTTATTTTTCCTAAAGAATCCCAATTTATTAGTGATATTGAATTGGTTTCATCAATAGTAGACAAAAAACAAACTTATGAGTTTGATTTTGGATTCAATGATGAAGTATCGACAGTTGTGACTAAAGTAACTGTTAATACAAATGAGACGTCAACATCAGATTCTGAGGAAAAAACAACGAATTCGGATAAGAAGCAAACAAAAGAAGCGAGCTCAGATAATGTTAGTTTATATGCGGCAGACGATCCGATGTACTTAGGACCACTTTCAGGTGCGGCAGGTAGTATAAACCAAGACAATATGGGGGATTTTCCGTCCAAATTTAATTTTACACCTAAGATTTATCCAGGGGTAACGCTTGTTGGGTACAACACGACGAATGCAACGTCGACCATTGCTGAGAAACAATTAACGAAGGATGAAATGGTTGCAATTCAAAATTACGGTGGTTATTTTATTTATTACAAACGTGCAGGGATTTATAAGGGACGTTATGTGGATATTCAATGGCAATTCTTTCCAAGTCCCAACTTAAATCAGAATATACCACTGAAATTTCACTCAACGCTTAGTGGGTACCCTGATAATAAAATCATGTCTATAACGAATATGTTCTATAATAGTCGTTTGAATACATCGATGTACTTCTATGATAGCGCAACAGCCAAAACAGTTAATATTTCTGGTTATTTATCTTTTGGTAATGTCGACAATACCGAGTATTATGCTTTCGATATTGATAAAGTGAAAAATTATGTTTATTCATTTAGTCAAAATAATTTGAAGTATATTTTAGCTACACCTGATGGTGCGGGCGTAACGACGAACTTTGGAGTTCAAGGGCAAGATCCAGGGATGACTACTGTGACTCCTGCTAATTCGTTTACAGTAATGTTTGAAGATCAAGCAAGTTTTCCGATTACGTATGGTTATATTAGTTCAGGAGTGGGCGCTGCCCAATGGTTAGGGAATATTGACTTAGATTTACTACGATTAGGGTATAACGCACCCGTTCTCTATGGTGATGAGACTGGTACGAACATTACGGATAACACGTTGGAGTATCGAGCAATCCAGATGAATCCTTCACGTGGTGGTGGACAGACGCAGATTGTATTGCCAGATAAATATACAATCAATATGCAAATTGAGCATTATGATTTATTGAATCCAATCACTGCATCGGATATTTCAGTTAAACGTTTGGATACGAACACTACAATCACCAATCAATTTGATATAAGCGTTGACGATAATGGAAAAATCGTATTAGACCTGAAAAACATAAAAAATCCATTAATTCAGATGGATAATTTTCCATCAACGATGGAAATAAAATTCAAAACGACTGCAAAATCAGATGTTAAACTGATGGAGGCTTATCAAAATATTGATGGTCAAGGATATTATGTATTTCCAATCAACGGAAATTTAACATACCGCCAACCAGCTGTTGAAAATGATATCGTCATTGAAGCAAACGAGGCCCAAGCTAAGATAGAAACAGATGATGTGCCGATGCCAGAACCTGAAAAAAGGTATACGAATGTGACAAAAGCAGACGGATTGAGCAGAGAACAAAATGCATTGTTTATTGGTGATATCCTACAATACGAAATCAAATTGAATAATTATAGTACTGCACTTGAAAATGTTACATTAACAGATCAGCTACCAGATGCAACGCTATTTCGAAATGTTGGAGAGTATGAATTAGTTGTGGACGGGAACAAGATTGATATCCCAGATGATTTTTATGATAAAGATCTTAATCAGTTAAAAATATTGATCGATGCTATCCCAGCAGATGCTGAAGTAAGTTTGAAGTATAAGCTTCAAGTAACAGGTGTGGCACAAGGAACAGAGTTGATTAACGATGCTATCTTTAGTCTAGCCGATGGAACAGAGACGGGAACAAGCGTTACAACAGAAAAAGTAAGTAAAATCCCAGTGTTGAACCCTGAAGCGATGACAGAAACTCTTTCACCTAATACAGGTACAGTCGGTGAACAACTAGGAAACTTAAACTTAGTATATGTTCCTTCATTTGATTTTGGTGAGCAAATGATTACAAATAAAGATAGTCAATACAATGCAAATTTACTAAAAAGTTCAGATGGAACAGAACATCCGAACTTTGTACAATTGCATGATACTTCTCAAGATCAAAGTGGTTGGAAACTCTCAATGTCACTTGGTGAATTTTATGATAGTCAAAAAGAGAATGTTTTGTCTAACGTTGAATTAGTATTAAAAAATGCTCAAGTAAATACTTTTGAAGGCTTGAATCAATCTTTTGAAGGGAATTTATCACAAGAAGTAACGGTATCTGCTGGTGGGGATTCCAACTTGTTTGCTCAATCAACAAGCAAAGAGGACAATCAAAACATGACGATAGCATTTGGTAATACATCTGAAAAGACGGCAGAAAGTTCAGTTGTATTAAAAGTACCAGGAAGTACCAAGAAAGTTAAAGATAAATACACGGCTAATTTAGATTGGCAACTACAAAATGTGCCAGAATAAAAAAGTGATGGAGAGTACAACTCTCCATCGACTTTTTTTAGTGGTCAGAGAGGAATTTTATGAAAAAAATCAAATATATCACTATTTCACTTATCTTAACTACACTATTTTTAATTATGGGAACTACATATGGAACTGCTGCGGAGTTTAAATTCTCTGTAAAACCTATTCAGTCTAGCAAACAAATAGATAAAACGTTAACGTACTTCGACTTATTGCTAAAACCGAAAGAAGAAGAAACATTACAAGTTGAATTAGAGAATGCGACGGATAAAGACGTACTAGTAGATATTTCAGTAAACACAGCAAAAACAAATGGTAATGGCGTAGTAGAATATCGGGAGAATGATTTAAAAAGCACTGAAAATTTGCCAGTAGATATCAGTGAAATTGTTACGTTTCCTAAACAGGTGACAGTACCCAAAAAAGGGAAAATAACCGTTGATTTTAAAGTGAAAATGCCAGAAAAAAACTTTGATGGTGTATTGGCTGGTGGTATCCAGTTCAGAGAGCATGGACAAGAATTAGTAGCCGATAAAGACGATAAAGATGCAGTAGCAATCAATAATACATTCTCCTATGTATTAGCTATGATTATTCGAGAAAACCAAAATGATGTCACATCTAATATTAAATTAGAAAAGGCGTTTATGAAAACGGAGTATGGACGTAGTAACACAATTTTGCAATTACAAAATAATTCAACTAGTTATTTAAAACAAATGGTAATTGATGCTAACGTTTATCGTGAAGGTGATACGGAGGCGGTGGCGAGTATTGTAAAGAAAGAGATGCAGTTTGCGCCAAACTCGATCATGGATTTTAGGATCGGCATGGCAAATAAGAAGATTGATCCAGGCAAATATACTGTAAAAGGTACTTTATATGGGAATGAAAGTAGTATAGGTGAATATAGTTATGATGAAACAAATTATCATTATAGGTATAATTTAGAGTATAGTTTTGAGATTTTACCAGATGAGGCAAAAAAGATAAATGAAGCTAACGTGAACATTGAACCTGAAAATTCAAACATGTTTCTATACATTTCAATTGTCGTAGTTTTAATTTTGATCGTTGTATTTTTAGTCATTTTCATATTTTATAAAAAAAGATAGATAAAATATGAAAAAAGTGTATATCTTAAAAAAGTAGTACAATTAAAATATTGCTACTATTATTAAAATACTTAAGGGAGCGATAAAGCTCCCTTTTAAAATGAAATGGATTAAAAAAAGTAAAATCTTTAAATACATTGGACCATTGATTGACAAGAAAATGAATAATTAACAAGGAGCGTTTTTGAGTTGGGTTTACACGAACGAATTATGAAGCTACTAAATTTAAGCAATGTGTTTTTAATTGCAACCCTTGATAAGCGTGAGTTTCCTACGGTAATTGCTGTATCATCACCATTGTGGAGAGAAGGGCTATTAAAATTACAATTCTACTTAGATGGCAATGGAGAAACTGTTAGAAATATCCAGCGTAATTCTAAAGGAACTGTGTGTTGCTATGAAGAGGTTACACATGAAAGCTTACTTTTAAAAGGAAAGTTCACTATTGAAACTATTAAAGATATAGAGCTAGTAAATCCTAAATTATCTATATATCAAAAAGAGTTAAATCATCAAATGCCTGTATTAGTTACTTTTGAAACATTTGCAGCTAGAATACACATGGACAAACGAACTAAAGAGGTCATTGTATAGTTGACATATTAGAAGCTGGCAGTCAGTTTTTAATATGTCAACTATATTTTGGGTATTCAAATACAAGCAAGAGAATTAAAGTAGATTTTCGATTCTATACTTTTTAAGGTTGTACGGTATATTATTTGATAGAATATTGTCCTTCAATTCTCTTTTTTGTCAGTTCAAGAAATGTATACTAAATAGGTAAAAATGTCAGAGTGGAGATATTTTTGGAGAGGTTCATAGGTGAAACAATAAATTTGTTTAAGATAAAGTACGTGTTGAGTATTCTCAGCAAAATAGGAGCTTATAATACATTGACTAGTAGGAACTTGAAAGTAGATCCTGGGTGAATTGTCTTAATGTACTATACCTGTATGATTTAAGCAGAGTACATTCGAGTCAATCTTTCTCCAATGACATCGTCTGTTCTCCATACAACTTCCCATCATACATCTTGAAAAACGGATAATAACAAACAATCGAAACCGCCAAATTAATCAGGGCAATCAATACAGCTCTAAAATCTCCTCCAGTGCCAAGAAATGCCCCAATTCCCACAGGCGAAATCCAAGGAATTCCAGTCGTCACTTTATTCACGAAACCAACAGAAGAAGCAAAGTAGGCAATCGTCACATTGATCAAAGGTGTTACAATAAATGGAATGATTAAATAAGGATTGTAAACAATCGGTGCCCCAAAAATCACAGGTTCATTGATATTAAACAAGCCAGGAAGCACAGCCGCCTTACCAAGCACTTTAAGTTGGTCTGATTTTGCGACAAAAATCATCAGTAAAACTAAACCAAGTGTACTACCAGCGCCACCGATAAAGATATACATATTAATAAAATCTCCAGCAAAAATATTGGTTCCGCCATTCACATTTTCAGTCAATGCAACTAATAAAATTGGATTGATAAAACTATTTTTAATAACGGCAGTTCCATGGACCCCAACAGCCCACAGCAGATGAATCAATAGCATAATCACAATGATTCCTAACCAAGAACCCGTTAGATCTTTAACGAACTCAAATGGTTTTGACAATAATCCATGTAAATCAGTATGGAACACCGCTAAAATTGTATTGATAAATAACATCACAAACGCAATAAAAATAGCAGGAATCAATGAAGCAAAAGCTTTACTTACACCATCAGGAACCCCTTCAGGCATTCGAATGGTAATCTTCTTTTTCACACACCAACGATAAATTTGAGTCGCAATTACAGCTGTGATAATCCCGATAAAAATCCCAACACCACTAAAGCGAGTGACCCAACCACCGAGTGCGATTCCATTATAAACGATTGATGTTTCACTTTCAGATTGAATCAGCTGGGCACCGCCATCAACGATGTCTGTTTGTACAATCGTCATCAAAAAGGCAAACAATCCTAAAATAGCCCCAACAAAGCTACTCAGCCCGTCACTTTCTTCTTTCCGATAAATATCGGTTAAATAATAAGCAGTCGCCAAACAGTAAAAAATGGCGATCGAGCCGATCGACATGGTGGTAGCCACACTATAAATCGGAGCAAATTTCAAAATAGTATTTTCAAAAAATGGTGCTAATGGTGGAATAATCTGCGGTAAATTATTGATGATCAGGAAAATCGATCCGACGATCGTAAACGGTACCGTAATGATCCCGGCTTGCATAATCGCTCGAATAAAGCGCAAGTTCGCAACTTTATTCAAAGGCGGCATCAATTTTGTTTCTAAAAAAGTAAATACTTTATTCATTTTTTTCTCCTTGTATATTATATTTAAGGTTTTAATCTTCCGATTTTAGTGGATAACCTTATGAACCATTGTTATTTTTCATTAGGTATTAACTCAATAAATTTGAGATAATATAATTACTGGATTGAGAGGCTATGTCGTTTTCTCCTTGAGTCTATGAACTCGTCATCGAAAGACTGACACCTCTCTCTGTTTAGCTGTTTACGAATGAGTTAGATGTTGAAAGCCTTCTGGCTTTACTCCGTATCTAGAACAAGGTAGTAACGCTTTTCAGTTGAGTGGATTTCAATCCAAATCCTTATGAAGGCGGTATAATTATGTTCTACATTGGAATTGATATTGGGAAACGTTCCCATGTTGCTTCAATCATGAATGATGAAGGAAAGGTTGTTCTTAAAGGATTTTCTTTTCCGAATACCATTGAAGGTGGAGAAAAATTACTTGGAAAAATTCATGATTTTTCTTCTTCATCAGATGATTTTACTGTAGGTATGGAAGCTACCGGTCATTATTGGTTAACGGTTTTTTCATACTTACATGAAAAAGAGTTTTTAATTCATGTTCTTAACCCCATCCAAACGGATGGGTGGCGTAAAGGGACAGAAATTCGTAAACGTAAGAATGATATTATTGATTCAGTTTTAATTGCAGATCTGATTCGCTTCGGTTCCTTTGTTGAAACGACACTCTCTGATGAAAATATTTTTTCTCTTAAACAGCTTTCCCGTTATCGTACTTATCTAGTTGGGACAGCGAGTGACTTTAAACGTAAAATCATTGCCGTATTAGACCAAGTTTTCCCTGAGTATGACTCAGTATTCGGTAAATCAGGTGTTTTTGGTAAAGCATCCAAAGAAATTTTACTTGAATTTAGTTCTCCTGAAACACTCCATGATATCTCTGCGAATACTCTTGCGAAACTACTTAAAGAAGCGAGTCACAATCGTTTAGGGATAGATAAAGCCAATGCCTTAAAAAGTGCTGCGAGTCGATCTTTTGGTATTACTTTTGCTCAAGAGACCTTTACTTTCCAATTACGATCAATGATTGAACAACTTAAATTTCTGGAAGCCCAAATTAAAGATACTGAAACTGAAATCAAAAAAATCATGGTTATTCTGCATTCTGTCATTGAAACGATCCCAGGAATCGGACCAATCAATGGCGCTACTATTCTTGGGGAAATTGGAGACATTAGTAAATTTTCCAATCCTACAAAATTAGTCGCATACGCTGGTCTAGACGCGACTGTTTCTCAGTCTGGTCAATATCAAGCAACACATAACGTTATGAGTAAACGTGGTTCCCCTTATCTTAGAAAAGCCTTATTTTCAGCTGCTTTAATTGCAGTACAACATGATCCTGTTCTTAAAGCCTTCTACGAAAAGAAACGTTCTGAAGGGAAACACCACCTCACAGCTCTTGGAGCAGTTTCCAGAAAGTTATGTTACATCGTTCATGCGATTCTCAAAAAGAACGAACCTTACGAAATACGAATGTAACTCAAAAAAATACCTTTGCTTTCTCTTATTTGTTATGCACTTTTTTGTTATTAAATTTTGGACTAATTCTTTTATTCTTTACTTGACTTCTTATAGTTAGTCTTTCTTTAAGAGGGCAGTTGATTCGTTTTGATCAAGGATTGGTACCAATAAAAACTATCTTTTTTATAACGAGCGAGTTCTTTTTCATCTTGCTCTGTGCGATCTACATAAATAAACCCATAACGCTTGCTGATACCTTCATGAACACTGATCAAGTCGATTGCTGACCACGGGCTGTATCCAATCAAGTCAACACCTGCTTCAATGGCTTGTAAGCATTGAGCAATATGTTGCTCTAAATAGTTGATACGGTAAGAATCGTGAATTTTACCATCTGCTGTTAATTCATCTTTTGCTCCTAAACCATTTTCGGTAATAATGATCGGCAAGTGATAGCGATCATAGAGTGTTTGCAACGTGGTTTTTAAACCATCTGGATCGATCGTCCAATTGAATTCATTTTTCTTCAAATGAGGATTAGTGAAGCCTTTATAAAATCCCCATTCCATAATATCTTCACTTTGTTGATCACTGATCCCGTTTGCCATACCGTCTTTTTCGGTTGGTTTTTCTACAGTGACTGTGGTGTAAAAATTCATAGCAACGAAATTTGGGAAGTTGTTTTCCATCAATTCCTGATCTTCAGCGGCAAATTCAATCGTGATATCATTGCGATTTAAATAGTCTTTAAATACAGCGTTGTATCGGCCAAAACAAGAAAAATCTAGGTAGGCCCAATTACGAACACTATTAAAATAAAGAGCGGCTTGGTTGTCCATTGGTTTGCTCGTTGCTGGATACACAAGAGAAATATTCGGTACAGGACCAATTTGACTACCTTCGATCAATTCATGGCAACGTTTGAAGGCATATTTTTCAGCAATCATTAGATGATGAAATTGTTGATATTTTTCTTGTAGTGGGATTTCTTTCCCTAGAATTTTTTTATCAACTAATAGCATGATGTTTGGCTCATTGATCGTCAACCAATGTTTTACGCGGTCGCCGTATGCTTCAAATAAAGTTTCAGCATATACTTTAAAAGCATCTACGGTACTACGAACGCTCCAACCTCCTTCATCTTCTAAGGCTTGAGGTAAGTCAAAGTGATTTAAGGTGATATAAGGTTGAATCCCGTATTTTAGTAATTCATCAATAACTGCGTTGTAATGCTGCAAGCCTTTTTGATTGATTTCACCCCGACCATTTGGAAAAATTCTTGTCCAAGCAATGGAGAAGCGGAAGATTTTGATGCCCATTTCAGCCAGTAAACGGATATCTTCTTTGTAATGATGATAATGATCTACAGCCACTTTAAAATCTGCGATTTCATGATTATCTCTTGGTCGTGTATCTTGAACACTTAATCCTTTGCCGTCCGTTTGGTAAGCTCCTTCTGTTTGGTGGGCGGAAATGGACGCGCCCCATAAGAAATTTTCTGGAAATGTATGTGTCATATAAATTTTCTCCGATCATTTTTTTGTAAAGCGTTTTCTTTGTCTTGAAATAAGCGATTGTTTGGATAAATTCAATGCAATCTAAGGAACTGTTCATGAAAGAATATATATGAAAAGTTCAAGATGACAGCTTGTGTTCAATTTGACAATCACCTAAGAAAAAGCTAACCCTTCTAGTATACCTTTTTTATTCAAATAACACTTTAACGGGGATTCCTTGTGCTTGATAGCTCGTTAAAATGGAAGATGGAATCGACATATCTGTATATAATATATCAAATAAAAACGTTCGATCATAAATGAGCTAACGGTCTCTAAATTAACGGAGGGGGGATAAACGATTTTGGGCCCTTTGGTATGCTGGATCATCGTACGATAAACAAATGTTTCACTCAATGGTGTGGTCGTTACTTCATGTGTATTAAAACCAGCAGCTTCAATAATGCAAAAATCCGCCTCAATCTTGTTAAAAGCATAGGTAGCAACATCGCCAACAAGAGCACGCGTATTTTTTTCCAGCTCACCACCGCTGATTGTAATCAAGGCTTTTTTCTCAGGGTGATCAATGGAAAGAGCAGAAACGTCATTGGTCAGAATGCTGATTTCAAGAAATGATAATGTCTGAATGATAGCTGTAGAAAAAAGGCCAGCGCCAATAAAAATTTGTACTTTTTTTGGTAATAAACCAGTGATTTCTTCAACAAATGCTGAAAATTGAACACTCTAAAACATTGTTATAGCAGCGTTTTAAGATAGTTTAACTACGTATACCTTATTAAACATAAAAAAGTCAGAGCATCTTGTCCTGACTTTTTCTACTTTTACTTAATAACATTTTTTTATTTAAATAGTACAGATTCTTTCGACTTGTGTAGTGCAATAGACGAAGACACTTCATTGAATAGTTGTTCTTCTCAATATAATGTAATTTTCTGTTCTTTATTGATAATTGTTTCAAACCTACTATAATTAATGATTGAAATGATTTATTTGGGTGGGAGGGGTTGGCCAAGCTTTAAACGATTCTTTCTCTTCGGGTGTTAAGTCTCTATATAAATTAGGATGTACTATTTCCCCACTTCCATTGGGAACGGATTTTTTTACGTCTTCTAAACTAGCTGCATTTGATACGTTACCCATAAAGAAAACTCCACCTATCACTATCAATACTAGAACTCTTTGCTTGGATAAAACCTTCATTTATTAAATCCTACCGTCATTTTTTATTTACTATATTTTATGACTTAATGAATACAAAAATAACAACTATAAAGAATATCTTGTGAATATCAATTTTACATAAAATTAATTATATCAAGTTCCAGGAATACCACTCTTTTAGTATGCAAAAACATCAAAATTAATTGGTTTACCTTGGAATTAAAAAAGATACCTTACTAAATTGATGTTTCTCAGGATGAGGATAAAGAGGAGTCGGAGATCAAGCTAACTCCTCTTTATCTATCCTCAGTTCTCTTTTAAAATCAAGTTGTTTTTGATCCATATTTTTCTTTCCATAAGCTCATTCTAGCGGAAGAAGACATTGTTGTTTTTTCCTCTGCTTCTATTTCAGAAACGGATTTTGTATCTTGTCCAGGAAACTTATAATTTTTTTCAAAGAAAGGATCAGCTAAACCATTTACATACTCAATATCCGATTCAAGTGATGCAGGTACAGATATTTTTAAATTTTTATTCTCATTAACATATCCTTTAATTGAGAATCCACCCATTGGATTTTTATTAGCTTGCGTTAATGTAACTGATTTAATATTGTTATAATTATATTTTAAAAATTTTTCTATTTTTGGTTTCTGTTCTTTCATGTAATAATTCATTTCGCTCTCTTCCATGCTTTTACATCCTCCAAAGGCTAATACAATTGTCAATATTAAAATACTTAAACATATATATTTTTTTCTTATCATAACACACCTCTTGTGATAGTATAGTTATTAATTACTAAATGATAATATAAGGAGGACTCGATGTCTAATAAAATTAAAGATGAAACTTTTTCAAAGTTATCTTTTGATAGTTACGAAGATGAAAATTTAACTATAGGAGCGGTGCTAAAGACAAAAGATGGTGATTATAGAGTAATTAATTCTATTGATAAAGAATCCGGACTACAAGCAGTTGCAGTAGTAAATCAAGCTGATTATGACAAAATCCAAAATGGTGGACAACCTGATAATATTATCTTTGTATCTCGTGGCTCTTCTGAACTAAAGGATTGGACGACAAATTTTAATCAATTAGGAACAAACCTATCAGTAGATAACATAAAAGAGAATTCTTCCAAAACGCAATACGTGAGATTTATTGCAGAAAATGCATCGAATACTATTAAAAATCCCATCATTTCTCATTCATTAGCTGGCTGGAGTAAAGGTTCTGCCAGTGATAATCATCAATTTATTGAATATGAAAAATGAGTAAATAAGGTAGTAAATAATAGAAAACCTGCTGATTATAGTTTTACAGGTCACAGTCTAGGTGGTGCATTAGCTCAATTTATGGGCGTTATGAATAATAAAAATGCAACAACTTTTGCTGCTGCTCGCTGTTATCGTATTTTACCTAAAAAATACCGAGATTTAGTTGATCAAGGGTACTACAACAATAGAATTAGAGATTATAGACATGAACTTGATCCAGTGGGGTTTGTTCCTCTAGGAAAAACAATAGGTAAGCGTTTTTTAGTACAGTCAAATTCTGCAAAATTTCCAGTAGTAGGTCATATGAATAAGTCATTTTCAGGTATATTCAATTCTGATGGGAGTATTAAAATATTCTATGATCCCTCTACTTTAAATGCATCAGGAAGAGATTTTATAAATCTTTCAGAATCTCTATTAAAGACATTACGGCAACTTCAAAATTTTGAAGAGCGTGAAGGTATGGCTATTATGAATTTAATGAAATCGATTCAAAATGGACTGAATGGTGGCTGTTATTCTGAATTATCTGATTCAGACGTGACCGAAGTTATTCAATCCGTTTTCCCGTTTTGCAAAGGAAATACTCCAAGCACTTACAATACTGACGTATCACTTGAATTAAAAGCAATATAAAAAAAGCAAGTCAAAATATTAGGAAAATAGGCATTGCTATGCAGAATTCTGCTACAAAAGCTGTAGACGAGGATAGAGCAGAAGCCAATTCATTCAAACTATAAAGAGGTTATTGACTATGAAGTTAGACGCATCGTATCAATCAAATATAAATTATTATCAGAGAAAAATTGATGAATACAATAGAGAAGCTCAGAAATCTAGTGATAAACAAAGCTTAACACACAAAACTACGAATGTTACTCTGTTGAAGATAGAGCTCGATTACTACAAAAAACAAGAGAAAAAGAGAGTACAAAAATTAGCGTTAATACAAGAATGTAAAACCGTCTGCAACGAATACAAACCTGAAGCTAAAAAAACTAAAAAAAGTCTTAATTCAGATGCACAAAATGCAAGTAAGAAAGTTGTTGCAATAAATGGAAAACAAATGATTAAAGGGAAAAGTGGTAAAAAATTGGAGCAGTCCTTAATTGCTGTCCGTAACTCAGTTAATACCATTGAATTTAGTAGCAATTCTTTTAGCTAACGCAATCATTTATAAAAAGATAGTTATGAAATAAAACTATAAATATTGAATCAAAAATGAATTTTCTTTGTATTTTTTACTTTCTTTGTGGTAACCGCCATACGTAGTCAAAGGAATTTTATGCAGAATATTGTTGATATACATATAATTTTCTTCACTACCGTACCGAGTATCTGCCACAATATATTCTGGTAATTCTTTGTGCTAGTCTAAAAAGCGATCTAAGAACGGATTTAGGGCTTTTGTATCTGTTGAATTCGGGAATAGGTCATAGGTTAACATGTACTGATTTTTTGTTGCGATTTGTAAGTTGCATCCTGACTTTAGCTGACCATTGCGCATGTAATCATCTTTCATGCGCATAAAGGAGGCATCGGTATCTGTTTTGGAAAAGCTTTTTCGTTCTTGATAAAGTTTATTGTACCGTTCATACTTTTGTTTTCTTGGTAGGTAATCTGTTTGGACTTTCCGGAGGTATTTTTTGTAGGTTCTTCTGTTTTCTGTAAATCAGTTTGTAGACGGCGAGTAACTTCTTCTAGCTGGTCGCTCGTCAATCCATGGGCTGGACCTTCTTCTTTTAAACAGGGCACGATCTCTTCTTGATAAAGAGCTTGATAGAACGCTTCGGATTTTTCATCCAAAGAACGTTCATAACATGTTGTCGCTTTTTACCACACAAAGCTGAACTTGTTGGCATCCGCTTCGATCTTTGTACCATCAATGAAAATAGCTTCATTAGGGGAAACTATTCTGAAAAAGATTTTTTAATAATCATGGGACCAGTTGAACATTGATTGAAAGATCATTTGGGTAGAAATTGTTATTTGAACATTCGTTTAAAAAAATAGAAATAAATTAAAATTGAACAAGTATGATAGCGTTCTGTAAAAAATGAATATATCTGGGGAAGGTAGCGGTAGTTTTCTAGAGTCAATTTTGAATGAAAATCAATTGTAGACTATAATAAATATAGGACTAGTGTCCGACTTTAAAAGTACGACAAGTATCATGATGAAAATCATGGTGCTTTTTCGTTAGGAGAAAAGTTCAATAGGGTATAAGTAAATGAACATTTCCAAATCGTTGCTCTGACAATGTTTTAAACTGTTCAATAAAGTTGCTCAAAAAGAGAGTTAGAAAGCCTATAGCTTATCTAACTCTTTTTTTACAACGTCAATGCTAAAAGAATATTCAGGAGTCATACTGCGATATGGCGTTTTAGCGAGGAATTCCATTACAGAAGTCTGTAGTCGTGAATTCAGGTCAATATCTTCGGGATAAGATTTCAGCGTTTGAATCATGTTGTTGTTAATACCGCTGATCGAACGGTTATAGGCATAAGAAATTTCCATTCTGCCAGCTCTCAAAAAATATTTTTTTAGTTGATAAGGTTTGTCTGTACTATAACCAAAAACATGTTCAATTCCTTCTTTTACATAATCAGAAATCTGTTGTCTGTTTGCTGCATTAATATCAGCTAAAACGATTGGAGAAAAAGACAGGTCATTAACTAAAACTAAAATTTTTTTTCTGTCCAAAGTAAAATAATTAGCGTGCCAAGAAAAAAATGATCGTTCAGTTGAACTTGTTATATTAGTAGAAACTGGAAATTCGCTGAAAAGTGGTAATGATTTTTTTGTAGGTACAATGATCATAAGTAAACTCCTTTGACGTTTATCATGAGTACAGTATAACATACACAGAGAAAATGATTTAAAGTACAAATTAATCCTATACCAAAAACAGTCATTAATGGAAAATATCCTGAGCAAGAGTTTTTTGTAGAAGAAGGGACACAATTAGCTGAAGTGAAATTAACTAGATGTTCAGCTTTTTTATGTTGCTTTATGGAGTTGATTTATCTAAATTTTTAGTATAATGTGACTATAACAAAGCAAGAACAGGAGCGATCACATGCCCATAATGGAACGTCCAGATGAACGGGAAGCATTGGAAATTCTTCGAAAAATAGAACCTGAAAAATACCAAGAAGCAATCCTTTTAGATAAACCAGATATACAAAATCCAACTCAAAATATTGGTGTAGAAGTTACCCAATCATTGAAAGAAAGTGTTCTAAAAGCGTTGAGTATTGACGAAATCAATGTCCATAACGATAAGCAAATCCTTGAAATCATTAAGGAGAGATATGGAAATGATGTCCTTAGAATCAATTTACCTTTGCCTGATAATACCAAGAAAAAGGTTGCTATTTCAATTGCTAATTGGCATTCATTATTTAATTTAATCGAGGCTTACGATAATAAAGTTGAAAAACTCCAAAGTGGTAATTATAAGCTATACAAAGAAAATAATTTATTCATATTCGTGTTTGGAGAGGATGAAAAAAGTATTGAGCAACTAGCCAAACATATCTATAGGAAAAAAGTTGGAAGGCAGTATGATTTTGTTTATGTCTATAGTCAACCCACTGTATACATGATCGATCGCCAAATGAATATCGTTGTAAAAAAGACTTTTTAGATAAAAGTCTTTTTTTTGCTTACGAAAACTTAAAATATTTTCGGAAAAACTTATTAATGTGCAAACGGGAGTTTTTTTGTTATACTCAAAATAAATCAGGAGGTAACGTATGAATCAAAAAGAACGGATCGCAAAAATTTTAGAGTTACTACAAGAGAAGGAAAAGCTAGACGCAACCGAATTAGCCGACTATTTCCAAATATCTAAAGACAGCATTCGCCGAGATATCTTACTGATCGTCAATGATGGTTTAGCTGAAAGATATCGTGGAGGAATTGCATTGCCGATCATTAAAACCAAAATCGAAGATTACTCCAAGCGTTTAGTTGAACATAGCCAAGAAAAAATTCAAATTGCACGAAAAGCAGTCAAAGAAATAGCAGATAATCAAACCATTTGGCTAGATGTTTCAACAACTGTTCAATTTATCGCAAAAGAACTTACCCAAGAAAATGTCCTGATTGTCACCAATTCGATCGACAATGCAATATCAGCGACAGAAGTGAATAATAAACAGGATGTCTATCTGTTAGGAGGATACTTCAACTCTAACTCTCACTTGTTGAAGGGGACATCAGTGATTGCCCAATTAGCTAATTTTTATTTTGACATCGCGTTTATCGGTGCATCAGGCATCAGTGACGCAGGCTTGTTTTACTCTGAATTAGAAGATATCGAATTAAAACAAACCATTATCAAAAATGCGAAAAGAACCTGCGTTGTACTCGATAGCTCTAAAGTTAGAAATACGACCAATTTTAAATTAGATTTTGCAAAAATCGATCTATTGATCACAGATAAACCACTGCCAGATTCAATCACGAAGCAATTACGAAAAAACGAAGTCAAAATCATTCTTGTAGAAGGTGGAAAAAAATGAAAACACTTATTCAAAACGTAATGATCAGTAAAGAAGATAGCCTAGCATTAGTCGATATCCTGATAGAAAATGAACGTATTTTAGCGATAGAATCATCAGAGGCTAACACTTTTTCTAATGAGGTCGTGAATCATCGAATCAATGGCCAAAAACAATTGCTGATTCCTGGAATGATCGATGTTCATATTCACGGAGCCAACAACTTTGATATGATGGATGGCACTACAAAAAGTATTCAAGAAGTGTCTAAAAAGTGTTTGGAAACTGGATCTACTGGTTTTTTAGTAACGTCAGTCACTTCTTCTTTAGTAGCATTGTTAACAATGATCGATCGAACCAAAGAAGTTATAGGGCATGAAATAGGAGCGAAGATTTTAGGTATTCATTTAGAAGGCCCTTATTTAAACATTAAACGAAAAGGCATGCAAGATCCGAATTATCTCAGAAATCCAGACTTAAAAGAAATGGACATGATTTTTGAACGAGCAGGTGATTTGATCAAAATGGTTACCGTAGCACCAGAATTACCAGGTTGTTTGGAATTGATCACCTATTTAAAACAAAAAAACGTTGTCGTTGCCATTGCACATTCTGATGCAACATACGAAGAAGCCCAAGTTGCTTTTCAACAAGGTGCTACACATATAACTCACTGTTTCAACGCAATGCCGTCGATCCATCATCGGGCACCTGGTTTGGTTACTGCAGCTCTTGAAAATGATGCGGTCAGTGTTCAGGCAATTGTTGATGGGATTCATTTACATCCGGGAATCGTCCGTCTATTACACAAAATAAAAGGAGCAGACGGGATGGTTTTAATCACAGATGCTTTACAAGCTATGGGTGTGGGAGATGGTGTTTATGAATTTGGCGGACATCATGTCACGGTTGAAAATGGCGTTGCCCGCTTAAATGACGGCACATTAGCATCCAGCACAGTCACGATGAATGAAGCACTGAAATTGAGTGTGGAGATGGGCATTCCGTTAGATGATGCAATCAAAATGGGTTCAACTACACCAGCTACTATTTTAGGTGAAAAGAAATTAGGGAAGATTGCTGTGGGATACGATGCTGATTTGATTCTTTTGGATGAAGAATTTAAAGTAGTCAAAACGGTCTTAAAAGGACTGGTAAAGTAGTAGCTGATTTTTATAGCAAAAAAGCGCATGAGAAATGGGTCCTCATGTGCTGTTACTCAGTTGTTATCTAGCTGATGTATTTTATGTTTTAATGTAGCCATTTCTTTTTTTAGTCGATTGATTGAAAGGATACAATAAAGAACGAGACCTGCTAAAAGCGGGTCTAATAGTACATAGAGAATGTTCATAAATGTCTGATAAACGAGTCGAATCTGCTCTACCATTTTTTATCCCTCCCATAGATATGCCTTAAGTCTGCTGGAAGTATCATTAGACCAACAAGCCACTTTTTATTCCATTGTTCCAAGTTTATTTTCCTCCATTTGTTTATCCATATTAACTATCACTATATATTGATTATAAACTGAAAATAGTAAAATATAAACAAAAAGAAAGATAAATATTAGTGCTGGTTGAATGTTTTTTCGATGGGATAACAAACCTCTGTAATATAACATTCTTCCCGTTCCTCATTCGCTGGGCTAGAGTGATAAATGTTAAAGGTATTTCCAGAAAGTGTGTACTCATTCACGTTCAACCAGTTGTTCATATCGGTATGAATAGTCGGCATAGAAGCGTAAGAGCCGTTTGTTACAACAGAAGCAATCAATCCTGGAGAGAAGGTTTTAGTCTCTGGATAGATGTGTTTAAGCGATTCTGGAAGACTAACCATAACTTCGATGTCGATATTCTTCGAAGTAGTCTTATGAAAAACGGCGATCGATTGACCTAGTGTAGACATATCCTCACTTCGTATAGTCGCAAAAAGTTGTTGCCAAAGTTGCTCTTCTTCATAGTAAGAGGTTACGTTTTGCCGATAAGTAAGAACGAGCAGATCGTTCATTTTTTTTGTTTCGATGGGATAATTCATTCCTGTTTTCTCTGGAGACTTCTTTTTTTCTTCCAGCCAGTCTAGATAAGCAAGTTGTAGCTTTTTTTCCGCTAATTCCCGTTCAAGTAGTGTTCGATGATGGATTAGGTAGTCTGTTTGGTCGTTTTCATTCTCTAAAAGTGTTTTGATTTCTTTTAGCGGGATGCCAACATTTTTAAGCGAAAGGATTCGATTCGCTTGATTGATTTGCTCTGCTGTATAGTAGCGATAATTATTTTCTTGATGGATGATCTCAGGTTTTAATAAATTTAGTTTATCGTAATGTCTGAGCATACGTGGACTGATGTTTGTTAATTGAGAAAATTCGCTGATTTTAAACATTCTTTTGCTCCTTAAAATAGGTAGTCATTTTTTATTAGTATACTTGACTTTGACATTATGACAAGGTTTAAAATAGAAGCAGATCGTAACACGAAAGGGGTCTATTTATGCGTACATACGAAAATAAACAGGAATTGATTGATGAAATCAAAAAAAGGTACGAGAAGTATGATGAAGAGTTTGAGCAAGTGCCGGAAGCGCTAAAGAATGAACGGATCGATGAGGTAGATAAAACGCCTTCTGAAAATTTGTCTTATCAACTTGGCTGGGTGAACTTGATTCTTCAGTGGGAGCAAGATGAACAAGCAGGAAAAGTAGTCCAAACGCCTGCGCAAGGGTATAAATGGAATAATTTAGGTGGCTTATATCAGTCGTTTTATGAAAAATATGGGAAATACAGTATCGCAGAACAAAGAAAAATGCTGAGAGAGTCTGTCAATCAGGTGTGTATCTGGCTAGAAACACTGTCTGATCAAGAGTTATTTGAAGCAGGGCAGAGAAACTATGCCACGACTAAAGCGATGTGGCCTTTATACAAATGGGTACACATCAATACGGTAGCACCATTTACCAATTTCCGAACTAAAATTCGTAAATGGAAGAAACTTACTACATTGACTAACTGAAGAAACAAAGAGTAAAAATGTTATTTCCGATTTTTACTCTTTGTTTCTTTAGTTTTTCTAGAATGAACGTATAAATAGTATAATGGCTTAGTACATTTAATGAGTAGTTCTTATTTCTAAATTCATTGTATCGTATAAAACGCGTGCATGATTTTCTTTGATCATTTTCTTTTCTAATAGATTACCTGTTCTTTTATCGATACATTTTCTGAAAATTTGCCCATTACGGAAAACGTGTCCATTCTCTCTTGAAAAATATTCATTTTCAGCACGAATATGATAACTATAAATTTGTTCGTTGTCTGAGCGAAGTTCACCATTAAGGTGAGTTTCACTAACAGAAATAATTAGCTGATAAGTATTGTTTGTATTATTTTTAAAACGATAGTCCAGATAATTATAAACGATTGATGTTCCTGTCCCAAAAGGAATTTTACGTCCATAATCTGGGAAAAGATCTAAGCCGTCATGGTGGTGATGCTCAGTGATTTCTAATGGTGAATGAAGAATGATCCAATGAATCAAATTAGTAAACTGGCAAAGACCGCCACCAAGACCTGGACGAACAGTATCGTTAAAAATCGTTACACCGTTTTTATATCCCTTACTTGTAGAGCATTTACCAACCAAATGCCAGAAAGAGAATGTTTCATTAGGCTTGATCAAGATGTTTGATACTTTAGGTGCGGCAATCCTCAAATTAGATGCTTTATTTTCCTGTAAGGTCAGATCCGTATTCCCTAATTTTCTACGTATCAAAGAGGTATGTTTGTAAACGGATACAGGTAGAAGTGCATCATTTTTAGTTTGCGCAAGTTGTTCTTGCTGAACAAAATCTCGTATTTTTCTCTGGAGAATATTCTTTTTTATAGATATTTCATAAGTCAGTGGTGATAATTCGCTAAACAATTTCCTTTTCATTAGTCATAACCCCATTTCTTTCTGTAATGATATTGTAACACAAAAGACTTTATATTGAAATGTTTAAAAGTATCTTAAGAATTACATTTAACTAATTTATTTTAAGATGAAAAGACCCAAAACATTAGATGTTTAGGTCTAACGTTTTGGATCTGTTCATTTATTTTCTAAATCGTTATTAATTGCTCAACATCTAATTCACTCATTGAAGCAACCTGTAAATCTGCTCCTACTAAAACTTCAGTTGCAGAAATACCGACAGCGTACATTCCTGCAGCTTTGATGCCTTCGATTCCTGCTTGTGCATCCTCAAAACCTACGGCATCTTGTGGCGCAACTTTGATACTTTCCGCTGCTTTTACGAAAATTTCTGGATCAGGTTTCCCCTTTTTCAGAGTTTCCGGATCAACGATATGCCCGAAGAAATCAAGCACACCCAACTTTTCTAAAATCATTGGGGCATTTTTCGAAGCTGAAGCGATTGAACAAGGAATATTATGTTCTTTTGCTTGGACTAAAAAGTCATGAACACCAGGTAATAAGTCAGTTTCAGAAAGATCATCCAGAAGTTTAACGTATTCATCATTTTTCTTTTGGGCCAATACTTCTTTTTCTGCTGTCGTAAAATCATTTTCCTTGCGTCCATAAGCTAAAATTCTATCCAAAGAATCCATGCGGCTGATGCCCTTTAATGTTTCGTTAAATGTTTCGTCGATCGTTATTCCTAAATTTGCTGCTAAATCTTTCCAAGCAATATAATGGAATTTGGCTGTATCAGTAATCACGCCATCTAAATCAAAAACAAAGCCTTTTTTCATGTGTATTCTCCTGTCTCATGTTTAATAGTTGATTGTTGTGACTTTATGGGCAATCAATTGGTAAGGTTGCTTTTGGATGATTACCGTTGTATCTTGTGACGGACAAACTTGAACAGCATTTTTTGAAACGATCAAATTATAGTGAATTCCTTTGTGATCAATATTGAAGGTCATATCGGTCCAATTTTTCGGTAAATTTGGTTGAATCGTTAGGTGGTTCTTTTTAATATCAATTCCAGCATAAGTGGTCAAAGTAACATAAATCGTTGCAGCCATCACACCTGTATGGATTCCTTCAGCAGTCGTACCACCTTGAATATCTTGATAATCAGAGTATAAAGCTTCTTGGTACAACTTCCAAGATAAATCATGAAAGGCTACTTCTTCCGCCAATTGCGCATGGACGATTCTTGATAACGTTGAACCATGTGATGTTCTATTTAAATAGTATAAAAGATTTTTTTCAAGATAATCGGCAGGTAAATCATAGCCAAGTTCAGCTAAGATTTCATCGATTTTTTCTTTATTTAAATTGTAGAATAACATCAAAGTATCTGCTTGTTTTGAGACTTTATAATCATCCGGTGATTGACCTTCTGCTTTTAAAATACGATCCATTCGATAAATATTGCCGTATTGTTCCTTTGCTTTTTCCCAATCAATTTCCTTTAAATCGAAATAACCTTCATATTGGGCGATGATCCCGTCCTCATTGACTTCGATCGATAAACGTTTGCGAATGTCTTCCATTCTTTTGAGATTTTCTTGTGTAATACCCGTTTTATTAAATAATTCTGTTTGTTCTTGCGTATTTAGTAGTGAAAGGATATTTTCTAACTCCTCAAATAACCAGACTACCATTAAGTTTGTGTAGGCATTGTTTTTTAGGCCACTTTCTGTACTTTCAGGATAAGCTTCGTGAAATTCATCTGGTCCCATGACTTTATCGATATAATAGCGATTAGTCGTTTCGTCTAAAGTTGCAGCACTGCGCCAAAAATTAGCAATTTCTACTAACATTTCAGCACCATATTCTTTGATGAACAGATCGTCTCCAGAATTGTTCCAGTACATCCAGACGTTATATGCAATTGCTAATGAGACATGACGCTGAAGGACACTATGATCTTCACCCCATTGGCCATTCAATGGATTCAGATGAAGTTTTTGTGTATCTTCGCTACCATCAAGCCCCGATTGCCAAGGATACATGGCACCAGCGTAGTTGCTTTCGCGAGCATTTTCCTTCGCTTTACCTAAGCGGTTATAACGATACATCAACAGCTGTTTAGCAGTTTCTGGGAAGTGAAGAATATAAAATGGTAGAATAAAAATTTCATCCCAGAAAATGTGACCACGATAGGCTTCGCCATGTAAACCGCGGGCAGTTACAGAAACATCTAAATCATTATTATTAAATGGAGAAGCCGAAACTAATAAATGATACGTATGGATCCTTAATAATTTTTGGGACATCAAATCACCTGTAACCTGGATATCTGATTTTTCCCATAATGACGCCCAAGCATGTTTACTTTCACCCAATTCTGAGTCAAAAGAAGTTGCTGGAAGTAAGGCAGTTTCCCAATTTTCTTTTGCTATAGATGCTTTAACTTGAACATGTTTTTCGAAAGTATACATCTTATTTTGCTCAGCATAAAATGTAATTTCTTGTTCAATGATTTCTTTTCCAATAGAATTTTTAATAGAATCAGCCTCAAAAAAATCACCCGTGATCCTGGCTACTTGTTGGACGTTTATTTTCGATTGATTGGTTTGAACTTCGATCATTGTGTTGTTTTTTTCTGCGAGCAATTGGGTGACATGAAAGTGTTTAGCCGTTAGATTACGGTAACGTTCAACATTGAAATTGTAGATAGATCCGTCCGTTATTGTTTTGACTGTAATATTTTTAGAAAAATTTAATGGGTTGATCGAATATTGGATGCTGTAATTATTTTTTTTAGCCATATTGACTATTTTTTTAGCTGTAATTTTTACTTGATGCTGCTGGCTATCTTCAATAATCATATGAGAAGAAAACAAACCTGTTTTTAAGTCTAGATTTCTATGCAAATAACGCAACGTGGCTTTTTCAAGAGTTAGCCATTCGTTTGATCCTTCTACTTTGATACTGATATATTGGTTATTTGGTGTATTAACAAAGTCTTCATTTTCAACGATTTGACCAGCAACTTCTGATTTTTCTTCATTATAAAGTCCCGCAATGTAAGTCGCAGGATAGGATTCTTTTGAGAGGGTCATTTCAGGGACTGTACCACGTAAGCCCATAAAACCATTACCAATCGTCAATAAGGATTCAACTGAATACTCTTCTTTGCCTGGAGTATAGCCAAAATAATCCAAATTCCAAGTTAAATACTCTTTTTTTTCTTTAAATGTAGCAGCTAGATCTGTAGCAGCTTCTAGCTCAGAAACGCTAAGAATCGGTAAATTCAATAACTCTGAAAAATGCTTGATTAGACTTTCTACGCCTACGTTTAAAGGTGTTACTTTTATATTTTCGCTATAGAAGTCAGGCACTACGGTATTAAAAACAGCGCCTGTAGCCATTGGAAATTGTTCTTTGATCTGTGCAGCTAAAGTTACCGCTGTTTTAGGGAATTCAAAATCAGAAAAGGGAAACATATGCTCTGAGATGAGCGTGTTCTCCATTTTTTCTTGGATGTGTAAACTATTATGGGTGAGTGTTAGTAAAAGAAAGTTCATTATAAAGGGCTCCTGACTAAAATTTATTTTAACTTGTATAGACATGTTGTTGTTTTCGTTTTCATTATAGTATGAAACTCTTGTAAATACAAGTCGGATAATCTAAATGAATTGTTTCGATTCGAAAGCTTACTTGTTGAGAATGCTATTTTTTTAAGGAAGAATGTGCTATCATTTTCCTTGAGTATCCTAAGGTGGAGGGATGGACATGAATAAGTTTCATGATATATTTTTAGAGCTTGAAAAAGGGATTTTAGATGGTGATTATCAACCTGGAACCTTGTTACCTAGTGAAAATCAATTAGTTGAACAGTATTCCGTTTCACGAGAAACGATTCGTAAAGCATTGAATTTGCTGATCAATGCAGGGTATATCCAAAAGCAACAAGGTAAAGGATCAATCGTCTTAAATGTAAGAAAATTTGATTTGCCGATTTCTGGTGTCATCAGTTATAAAGAGTTGCAAGGTGCGCAACAAATACATAGCATCACTAGAGTCGTAGAACTAAAAGAAGAGAATGTCAGTGAATCTTTGGCTCGTTTGACCGGATGGAAGAAAGAGGCTGTGGTTTGGCGTTTAGTCCGACAACGGGAGATTGACGGAGAAGTGGTAATCGTTGATATCGATTATTTACTAAAAGACATTATTAATGAGTTGCCTGAGGAGCGGGCAGCAGATTCTATCTATGATTATTTTGAAAACGATTTAGGGTTAGTGATCAGCTACGCGCAAAAAGAGATCACAGTAGAAGCTGTAACAGAAGAAGATCGTACATTAATGGATATACAAGATGATACTCATGTGGTCGTTGTTCGTAGTGTAGTTAGTTTAGAAGATACACGTTGTTTTGAATACACAGAATCTAGGCACAGATTAGATAAATTCAAATTTGTTGATTTTGCTAGACGAAGAAAAGCCTAAAGAGAGTGTGATTACTTTTAGGAAAGGAAAAATATTGTGCATATAGGAATTATTTATTTTATTGTCATTATTTTAGCAAATACAGTTGGTGCGATTTCAGGAATGGGCGGCGGTGTGATCATAAAACCCGTACTAGATACGTTACACTTTCATCCATTAGCAGCAATTTCATTTTATTCTAGCGTAGCCGTTTTTACTATGTCGATCGTCTCTACACTAAGACAAATGAAGAATGGGTTGAAATTACAACTTCCGATTGCTTTCTTTGTTTCTTTAGGTTCTGTAATTGGTGGAATTTTAGGGAATACGGTATTTGAATCATTATTACGTTTTTTTTCTGATGAGAAATATGTTCAATTGATCCAAATTATTCTGACGATCGTAACGTTATTATTTGCTTATTTCTATACAAAAATTGGCAATGATCGTTCTTTCGATTTGTCACATCCCATTTGGTATGTGAGTATTGGTTTGTTTTTAGGGTTTATTTCTACTTTATTGGGCATTGGTGGCGGACCGATCAATGTAGCATTATTGATGTTGTGTTTTGGAATTCCGATCAAAGAAGCAACCGTTTATTCGATCATTACGATTTTCTTTTCGCAGGCGGCAAAATTATTTACGATTGCACAATCAACAGGGTTTGGGCGGTTTGATCTGACAATCTTGTTTTATGTGATTCCAGCTGCTGTTATAGGCGGATTCGTGGGTGCGTTGATTAGTGGGAAGATTTCTTCTGAACGAGTGACTCAAATTTATCAAGTTGTGATCCTTTTGGTATTACTGTTAAATCTATGGAATGGTGTACAGCTGTTCGTTTAATTATTAAAACTCTTATTTTTATACTATTTAATATGCTGAGGAGGTCAATGCAATGGAGTATCATGCAAAAGAATTTACAACACTGACGACTAAAGAATTTCTAGAAATTGTAAAGCTGAGAATCTCTGTCTTTGTGGTTGAACAAAACTGTCCTTACCAAGAGGTGGATGAAGCTGATGAGTTTGCTTGGCATACTTGGTTGCAAGAGGGACCAGATATTGTTGGTTACACTAGAATAATCGATAAAGGAGATACGGTGACTTTTGGCAGAGTAATAATAAATCTTGATTATCGTGGGAAAAAATTAGGAAACAAACTCTTAGAAGAAACATTGAAAGTAATTGAGGATAAATACCCAAACCGACCAATTATCATTGGTGCGCAAGCACATTTGACAGATTTCTATGGAGCTTTTGGGTTCGAAGCAATTTCTGATGTGTATTTAGAAGATGATATTCCTCATATCAATATGAGAAGAAACTAAATAAAAAATTGGCACGCATAGAAAAATGTGTGTCATTTTTTTCTTCTTTGTATAAACGAAAACGTTCCCAGCAAACGCAGATACATTTGTTGGGAACGTTCATTAAAAAAATTGAGCTAGATTTAATCACGGATAGTTACTTTTTGATATCCTCGGCGTTATCTTTCAAAATACCAGTTGTTTTCGTAGCATTTTGAGCTGCCAATAAGTCACGGATTTGTTCTAATAAATCATCCGTTGTAGGTCCAGAAACTTCTTCTTCCTCATTTTGCGGTTTTTTCTTCATTTTGTTAACAGCTTTTACGATTAGGAACAACACAAAGGCGGTAATTAAAAATGTAATAAGTGCACTGATTACATCGCCAATGTTGAATGCCACGCCTTTAACATGAAAAACGAGCGCGCCTAAGGCATCATCTGCGCTTTTTTCTCCAGTAGTCAATACGAATACTAAACTAACGAGTGGCGTAATCAACCCATTAACGATTTGTGTCACAATGGCAGTAAAAGCAGAACCAATAACGACCCCAACAGCTAAATCAAGGACATTTCCACGCATAATAAATTCTTTAAATTCTTTGATCATAAGTTTAACCTCCCTTTCTCAAATCAAGTATACAGAAAAATTTAAAAAAATTGAAATGAAAGACTCTCACATCAAGGAAAGATAGTTGAGCTGTGCTATAATTAAATGGATGTAGAAATTATTAAAAAAACATTTAAAAACGGCCAGATGATTGTATTTCAGACTGGGCTTTATTATGATGAAAAAAGAGGAGCTGACAAGATGCCGATCGCATTAGCACAAGGGGTCAACTTACATGTTGTTCCAACAGAAAAATATAAAACAGTGCGTATTTTGGTTCGTTTTAATACGCGTTTGAATAAAGAAATAATCACGAAGCGGACACTTTTATCTAGTCTACTAGAAACAAATAGCCTGAACTATCCAGACCAAGTAAAATTAAGTGAGAAACTAGCCGAATTATATGGGGCTAGTTTTGGAATCAACGTAAACAAGAAAGGAAATTTACATTTGTTAAACCTTTCTATGAACTTAGTCAATGATAAATATTTAGAAAATAGCCATGTCTTAGCGGATGCTGCTGATTTTGTGAAAGAGATTTTATTTTATCCCAATATTATCGATGGGCAGTTTGAAGCAGAGACTTTCCAACGCGAAAAAGAAAATTTAAAAGCCTATTATGAAAGTATTTCAGAAGATAAACAAGTCTATTCTTCATTGGCTTTACAAAATCTGTATTTCAGTCAATCTGAAGACCAAAAAATTCCAAGTTTCGGTACTATCGCGGATCTAGAAAAAGAAACAGCTGAAAGTATCGCGGCCTATCATCAACAAATGATTCAAGAGGACCAAGTCGATATTTTTGTCCTTGGGGATGTGGATGAAGCTGAAGTCAAAGCATTGTTTAGTAAATTACCATTTGAAGATCGCGCGTCTAGAATTGCAGATATTTTTTATGCGCAACCATCTAGAAATGTGATTGAAGAACGTTCTGAACAAGAAACGTTAGCTCAATCTAAATTGAATTTAGGCTATCATACGGATGTTTATTATGGAGACGAAAATTATTTTGCGCTACAAATTTTCAATGGTGTATTTGGTGGATTTCCACATTCTAAATTATTTATGAATGTCCGTGAAAAAGAAAATTTAGCGTATTACGCATCTAGCAGTATTGATACCTTCCGTGGTTTTCTAAGCGTTCAGACGGGAATCGATGGTAAAAATCGCAACCAAGTTCTGCGCTTGATTTCAGTAGAATTAGACAATATCCGCCAAGGAAATGTGACAGACTTAGAAATAGAACAAACAAAAGCCATGTTGAAAAATCAATATTTACTTTCTTTAGATAATGCAGGTGCTGTCTTAGAAAATGAATATTTGAATGATTTGATTCCTCACCTTCGTTTAAAAGATGATGAGTGGATTCGTCGAATGGAAGCTGTCACGATCGCTGATGTTCAACGTGTTGCCAAATTAGTGCAACTACAAGCCATTTTCTTTTTGGAAGGAGAAACAGTCGATGAATAAAAAAGAATATCCTCAAATCAATGAAGTTCTTTACACAGAAGTCCTAGATAATGGATTAACTGTTTATTTGCTACCTAAAAAAGAGTACAACAAAACCTATGGCTTGTTTACGACCAACTATGGTTCGATCGATAATGAATTTGTGCCGATCGGCGAAACTGATTTTGTAAAGGTACCGGATGGGATTGCTCACTTTTTAGAACATAAGATGTTTGAAAAAGAAGACGGCGATGTGTTCCAACAATTTGGTCGTCAAGGCGCTTCTGCTAATGCCTTTACAAGTTTTACAAAAACAAGCTATCTGTTTTCAACAACAGATCAAGTAGAGAAAAACTTAGAAACGTTACTAAATTTTGTTCAAGAGCCTTACTTTACCAAAGAAACAGTGGATAAAGAAAAAGGGATCATCGGACAAGAAATCCAAATGTATTTGGATGATTCTAACTGGCGCTTATTTTTCGGGACATTGGGTAATCTTTATCCAAAACATCCTCTGCATATCGATATTGCAGGAACCGTGGAAAGTATTGGCGAAATCACAGCAGAAGACTTATATACTTGTTACAACACCTTTTATCACCCAAGTAATATGACATTATTTGTTGTTGGGAAAATGGACCCAGAAGAATTGATGACGTTTATCCGAAAGAATCAATCTACTAAAACATTTGCGAAAGCCGAACCAATCAAACGTCATTTTCCTCAAGAAACAGCAGCAGATATTATCAAGGAAAGTTCTCTTTCTATGGCTATTAGCCGTTCAAAAGTTATTGTTGGCTTAAAAGGGTTAGACGAACTTCCTACAGATGGCAAAGAACTGCTTAAATACAAAACTACAGCGAATTTGCTGTTCCAATTACTATTTGGCAATACGTCACAAAACTATTTGAATTTGTACAATGAAGGGCTGTTAGACGATAGCTTTGGCTATGAATTTAATTTGGATCGTAGCTTTCATTTTGCCGATTTTGGTGGAGATAGTGATCATCCTGAGCAATTGGCTGAACGAATCGAGGAGATTCTTTTAACGGCAGATAAAAGTTCTGAAGTAACAGATGAGAATTTATCTTTATTGAAGAAGAAAATGATCGGCAAGTATTTTCAGTCATTAAATTCATTAGAATATATTGCAAACCAATTTTCACAATCACTATATGGTGAAACTACGCTATTTGATACACCAGAAGTTATTGAAAGTATTCAACTATCTGATGTTAAAGAATTAGCACAAGTGTTTATAAACAAAGATGGCTTAAGTCGTTTTTATATGTATCCAAAAAAATAAACACTATTTGTTAGATGCTGATGATTTTCCTCACTATGAGAAAAATCATCAGATCCTAGGATAGAAAAGTAAGGATGAGAAGTAACGATTATATCAAACAAAAAAAGTCCGATATTTAGTCAAAACTTTCAAAAATGTTATCCTCAGTAGTATTTTTTTATGTTATCCTTAGAACAGTTGGATAATTAGAAGTTTCTAGCTATTTGATTAGGTAATTCAAGTAGAATAAGAGAACTTTACCTAACTGTTTTACATAAAATAAACACAAACTTTAAACCATACAAAAGAGCAGTTGGATAAGAGTCTATTCAGAGATTTTTTATCTTATTTACCCAAAAGCTGCATGACTAAAAATCGCCTGATTTATAGTAGGCAAAACTGATAAATTAGAGAGACTGGAGAAGATGGACGAGTGGCCAGCGTGAATATAGGAAAAAAATTAAGAGATGCACGACTGCAGCAAAATATGTCAATAGATGAACTGCAGCAAATTACCAAAACACAAAAACGCTATTTGATAGCAATCGAAGAAAATGATTTTGACTCTATGCCCGGAACTTTTTATGTGCGTGCATTTATTCGCCAGTATGCAAGTGCAGTCGGATTAGATGGCAATGAATTAGTAGAAATTTATGATGGAATAGATGAACCAGAAGATATCGAAACAGCGGTCCAATACGAAACATTAGATGAGTCAAGGACGCAAATGTATGATGAACATAGCTCAGCTAAACGTTTTATGCGTAGTTTACCTGCAGTTATATTTTCACTGATTGGATTAGCAATCGCAATTGTTGTTTTTTATATTACATGGCAGGATCGTCAAACAACACCTATCATTCAGCCGCCAGCTTCTGAGATCATAAGAGAATCTGATTCAAGCGCAAGTTCAAGTTCTGAATCAAGTCAAGCGCCTGCATCAAGTAGTACAGAATCTTCGACGAGTTCTTCGTCAGAACCAAAAGCACCAACAGAAGTAAAATTCGATAGTGAATCTGGTACAATTGTCAATATGAGTGCAGTCAATGTAGCAAATCCAGCGAAACTTGAGTTTAGTGCTGTGACAGGACCTTGTTGGGTCGGTGTTTACATTGCGACTGCGGCAAACAATGACAATGGTTATTTCTATCAAGAAACAATTCAGCCAGGTCAGCCTAAAACAGTTGAAGTACCAGCAGGCACAACTCAAATGGTCATAAGTTTAGGTGCATCTGAGTATATGGAGTTCAAATTAGATGGACAAAAAGCAGAATTCAATCCGAATAATACTGGAATTGGACCAAGAAATATCAATATGAATGTAGCTTATGCACAAACAGAACAACCACAGCAGTCTCAACAACCGCAATAAAAGAAATTGTTCACAGAAAAAATGAGCGAGAAAAATTTGGGATGGAGAACAAACCATTTCCAACATTTTTCTCGCTCATTTATTGAGAGTATTTAATCAAATACACTTAAACAACTCTCTTTAGAATGATAATGTATCTTTTTTCGTGACACCTTCTATAAGATAACGTAAAATAAGGAAGAGAAGAGAGGGGCAATAGGCATTGAATTTACCAAATAAATTAACAGTCATTAGAATATTTATGATTCCAATTTTTATCGCTGTCGTTAGCATACCAATGGATTGGGGAACAATCACAATAGCAGGAACATCTTTAGCAGTTACTCAGTTAGTTGGCGCAATTATTTTTGCGGTGGCAAGTATTACTGATTGGTTAGATGGCAAGATTGCTCGAGCACGAGGTTTAGTTACCAATTTTGGTAAGTTTGCTGACCCATTAGCAGATAAAATGCTCGTGATGACAGCTTTTATTGTTTTAGTTGGGCAACAAAAAGCACCAACTTGGGTAGTGGCAATCATTGTTTGTAGAGAGTTAGCAGTTACTGGGTTGCGTTTGTTATTAGTTGAAGGCGGAGAAGTGATGGCAGCTGCTTGGCCAGGTAAAGTGAAAACAGCAACACAAATGGTTGCGATTATATTATTGTTTATCAATAATATTCCATTTGCTGCAATTGGTTTTCCAGTAGATCAAATTATGCTTTACATCTGTTTGCTATTTACGATCTATTCAGGAGTAGACTATTTTGTGAAAAATGCAGATGTATTTAAAGGATCAATGTAAGAATTATTTGAATACATGGTAAAATAATTAAATCAAAGTCTAGATGAATTCTATCTAGGCTTTTTTATTATGCTAAAGATAATAATTAAAACTATATTTGTGATGTCAATAGATATAAATTTGTTTGCATAAACTCTTCAAAAAATTATGGAAATTAGGCTCTAATTTTTCTGATTGTATAAAAAATATTCTTTCTTTTAAATAAAAAACGATATCAAAACTTTTATACAAAATTATGCCTTTTTTCCCAAAATATGGTAATGCTATTTGTTTAACAAATTTATATTGATAATATATTCTTTATTTATAAATATTTAGGAGGTGTGTCTTGATGCAAGAAAAACTAAATTTATTTATTGTTGAAACAAAAAAGGAATTAGAGAGATTGGAAGAAAAAAGAGGTACCGAGTTAGGAAATTCACTTAATTATATAGAAAATGAAATTCAAATCCAACGCTTAGCTGCTAAAATCGAAGCTTATGAAGAGATGTCCGAGTAACCTCAATGCATTACAAATACTTATGAAAGAGGAGAAAACCATGAAAAAAGTATTGTTAAACGGTAAAATGGTTCACCCTATAGGTATTGGAACATGGCATATGGGAGATCATGTCTCTACAAGAGATAAAGAAATTGGTGCCATAAGAATGGCGATAGATAGTGGGGCTAATGTAATTGATACGGCTGAAATGTATGGCTCAGGAAACGCAGAGTCTTTGGTAGGATCAGCAATAAAAGGGTATGATAGGGACAATTTATTTATAATTTCAAAATTCTATCCTCAAAATGGGCAAGAACCTCATTTGAGCAAGGCATTAACAAATAGTCTATCTAGACTTTCAGTAGACTACTTAGATATGTATTTATTGCACTGGAGAGGAAATATTCCCTTAGAAAAAACCGTATATGATTTGGAAAACTTAGTTGCTAAAGGATTGATACGTTCATGGGGTGTATCAAACTTCGACACTGCTGACCTAAGAATGCTCTATGGTATTCCTAACGGGAGTAGTTGTGCAGCTAATGAGAATTTGTACAATATGGTGAGCAGAGGAATTGAATATGACTTATTACCTTTTCAAACAAAGTTAAATCTTCCCTTAATCGCTTATGCACCAATTGATCAAGGGGATAGCAGAGGAGCAAATATAACTCAAAATAATATTCTACGCTCTATAGCTGAAAAACGAAACGTAACGATTTATCAAATTATGCTTGCATGGGTGATTAGAAATGGCTCTACAATTGCAATTCCACAATCAAGTAATGAAAAGCATGTATATGAAAATATAGTATCGGCTACTATTAAATTGACCGCGGAAGAATTAATGCTTATAGATTCTATATATCCGCCCCCAAGAAGTAAACAAAGTTTGGATATCATATAAAACAAGTTTATTTAATGAAACAGTCAGAAATAATTATATGTTTATAAAATAGCGAATAATATATTAAATGTTTAATGAAATAAAAATTATTACAGCGTTTTGCATGTATCTGTACAGCATTTCCGTTGTAGTTAGTGAGAATCAAGATTGGATGGTGGAACACTTATGAATAAAAAAATCTATAAAACGATAGAGAAGAATACTCACCGTTACCATGTCATGCAACCAGACGAGATAATGGGAACAACTGCAATAATTGTCGAAAAAGATGGAAAGGCATTGCTTATAGATACCCAATTTTCTAAATCAGATGCTCAAAAGATCATAGATGTTTTAAAAGAGAAAAATCTAGCACTGACGACAATCTACATTTCTCATAGCGATCCAGATTATTATTTTGGTACAAGTTTTATTAAGGAGGTATTCCCAGATGCTGATATTCTAGCTACTCGGTATACCATTGCTAGAATGAAAAAAAGTTATGCAAGTAAATTAGATATATGGTCTCCAGTTTTGAAAGAAGATACCCCGACTAAAATCATTATTCCCGAAATTATTTACGGAAAATTACTTTTTGAAGAGTTAGAATTTCAAATAGTTGGACAGGAACCTCTAAAGACAAGTTTGTTCAATGCGAAAGATAAGATGTTACTTGGCGGTATTTGTGTAGCTGAAGGAGAACATCTATTTTTAGCTGACACTCCAACAATTGAAGAGCAAAAGCAGTGGATCAAAGATTTACAGTATTTTAAAAAACTAGAATTAAATCAGGTAGTTCCGGGACATTTTATTGTGGACAATGATTTTAGTACACAAAACTTGGATTTTACGGAGCAATATATTGAAGTTTTCATTGAAAAATCTGAAAAGACGACAACTAGCGAAGAATTGATTAACGCAATGAAAGAAGCATATCCTAATCTTCCATTAGGAAATTTAGAATTGAGTGCAAAAGTAGTGAAAGGTGAACAAAATTGGGATAATGAGGATGTTAGTCCGGCAGAAGTTTTAGATTTAGCAACCGAGGTTCATCCTTTCTCAGGAAGAACAGCAGAAGTTTTATTTGAAACAGGCTATCATTTTAAATTAGTATATAGCGAGGATAATCATGTTACTTGGACATCTTTAAGTCAGGAGACCTATGGCAATTCTGAAACAGAAAAAATTTATGTCCATAAATTGTCTAGAAATCTATATACAGTAAATTGGATTGAAAGTACAGGCGTATCCGTTTCTCATAATATTAATTTAGATGAAGGAACAGTTTGGGCATTTATGTCTTGGAATGATGCTGCTAAATACGGTGGAAGAGACGTATTAGTTCATGGAGGAGTATTCTCATTCACTGATTAGTAATGCTAGTAATGAGAAAGAAAAAAATAAAAAATAAATGCAAAGGAGAATAACTATGAAGCATATTTTAGTAATTGCAACGAATCTTGTTGAAGATGTAGAGTTAGTAGAACCTGTTGAAGCGTTAAAGAAAGCTGGGCATAGAGTTACCTTAGTATCGCCAGATGAAGGATTTTTAGGCAAACATGGGACTAAATTTATGAGAGATGCCACGATAGAGAGTATTTCTATTTCTGAGTTTGATGCGCTGTTTATTCCCGGAGGCTTTTCACCTGACCAATTAAGAACAGATGATAGATTTGTTTCAGTGGTTAGAGAATTTATGTTAATGAGTAAATCTGTATTTGCTATATGCCATGGGCCACAAATCTTTATTCAAGCAGGTGTTGTGAAGGGAAGGATTTTAACAGCTACAGAACCTGTCATTCCAGATTTATATTTTGCTGGTGCAATAACTAAAGATGAAGAAGTAGTTAAAGATAATAATTTAATTACAAGTAGAGAGCCTAAAGATATTCCTGCTTTTAATGAAGCCATTTTATCAGAGTTGGAAGGATAGTACTGCGATAAGAGTGTCAACATCTGATGACTGTATATTAGTACGTGTAGAAGTTGGGGAGAACATAATTGAAACACTTGAATCTGTTGTGAATACTATAAGTGATGTGTCCAATTAGATTGATGATTTGGGCTATTTAAAAGGTTTCTAATATAAATCACCCGTATACACGCACGTAAACCAAAAATAAATGGTGACTGGAACGTAACTCCACGAGTTGTAATCCAGTCACCTATAATCCTAATAAACAGTGGTGTAAAAGCAACCCTTTACAAAAAAATATATATATTGTGGGAACAGACATAAAACGTTACCTACTTAGGTTTTCGGAATTAAATATTTCTGTCCCAACTTTAACGTTAAATAAATAGTTAATTGGTGTGGGAGGAGTATATGACAAAAAGATCTTTTCAAATAATATTGGGTGAATCAATCGCTATGTTTATTATGATAACGTTAACAGTATCTTCGATGGTTTTAATTCAAGACGAAAAATTATCAAATATTCTGATATCAGGAATGGGTGCATTTTCAGCGATTATTATGTCGTCCGTATTAGCTGGGAATATTTCTGGTGCTCAGGCTAATCCTGTGATAACGTTTGTTTTTTTTCTAAATAAAACCATTGATGCTAAGACGATGATTTTATACTTTGTTGGTCAATTTATAGGGGCTAATTTATCAATAATATTTTTATTGTTTAGTTTGCTTGAGAAAAATTTGCCTATAGATGATCTAGGTAAAAGTAACATAGGCAGTTTGTCAGTAGGATTTGCATTTTTGGTAGAAGCCTTATTTACATTTCTATTTTCTTTAGTGGTTATAAGAACAAGTAGAAAGAACTTTCTTGAAAAGGCTGCACCATTTATAAACGGAATTGCTTTAATGGCACTGATTATTGCTGGAGCGGAGTTAACAGGACCATCTATGAATCCTATGCGTAGCGTAGTTCCTATGTTATACGCAGGTAAATATGGGGTAGCAGATTTATGGGTATATACTGTTGGACCATTTTTAGGAGGGGCTCTTGCCTACGTAGTAGCTAAAAATCTAATTAATTTGTTAGAAGTTGACTAAATAAAATGGCTTTCAAAATTGTTTGTCAACACAAACGAAAACTCAAAAATTAAAATAGAATTATGAAGCGTTTTCAACAATGAGTTCAAAGCTCGATATGTCTTTTACAATGAGTTAACTTTGGGTGCACCATACCTTATTTTGAATAATATCCCTAAATTAGATAATCATTATTTAATAATTTAACTTAAAATGATATTTAACAAAAAATAATTCGGATTTGAAATGCTGAAAGGATTGTATAAATGAAATTAAGACTACTGTTAGTAGGTATGTTATTCATATCTAATTTGTTGAATGTTGTTGAAGTATATGCAAATGAAGCTAATTTAAACATAGAACAGGATGGTGCAGAGGTAACTCCCTCTTTAGAAAATGAAAAAATAGGTGAACAGGATAACAATGAAGAAGTTGATCAAACGAAGGGGTCCAGCGATAGCAATCAACTTTCCGTACTACCTTCTGAAGCAGAAGTAGAAAGTTATGATTCAAACTTGTCTGTAGATAACAGTGAAGAAGGTAATAGATTTTCAGATGATTCAACTAAAGCGGTAGAAGTAGGTGTTTTTGGCACAGTTAGTTGGACTTTTGAAAATGGTATTTTATCATATATTAGTGCGGGTACATTAGGTGTCCCAGCTTCATTTAGACCTAGACCTAAAACTGGAGAGGTGAAAAAAATTGTATTTACTCAGCCCGTAAAAGCTGGGGCAGTAACTAAAGAGTTATTCAATTACAGATATTTAGAAATTATTGAGGGCTTGGAATTAGTAGACTTTTCCGCAACAACAAACTATAGTGCTATGTTTTCTGGCGCTACTCAGCTTTATAGTGCTGATTTTAGTTCACTTAATACGCCAAGATCACTTTCATATATTAACAACATGTTTGAAGATGTTGCGAGTTTAGAAACATTAATTCTTCCACAAAACATAAATTTAGTTAACAATACTAAATACGCTGATGGTATGTTTTCAGGAATGAGCAGTTTGAAGCATATTGATATTTCGGGGTTGCCGCTAAGCAGTAATATGAAACTCACTAGTTTATTTTTAAATGCAGGAGTAGGTAACCGGCCTCCTGAATCTATAATCTTAGGAGCTGGACAAAACTTTAACCAAAAAATAGGTCTGCGTCTTATTCCGACAATTAATACTATATATACTGGTCGTTGGATTGGTCTAGCAACAGGGAAAACCTACGAGTCTAGTGATATTTTAGGTTTAACATATGATGGAACTAATCCAGATACATATATATGGGAGATAGCAACAGGGATTATACTTGTTAAATATGTAGATGAAGAAGGGAATGAACTTTCAGATTCTATTACTCTGACTGGTCTAGCAGGATCAAAATATGAGACAGAAGCTAGAGAGATAACTGGTTGGGAAATTAAAGAAATACAAGGAACTACGAGCGGTGAATTTGCTAAGAATCCCCAAGAAGTGACTTATGTGTATGAACGTAAAGAAGCAGCACCAGTTGAAATCAAGTATCAAGATGAAGAAGGCAGTGAAATAGCAACAAAAGAAGTATTGTCAGGAAAAGTAGGGTTACCGTATGAAGCGAAAGCGAAAGAAATAACAGGTTGGTCACTAAAAGAAGTACCGTTAAATGAAAAAGGGATTTTTTTAGAAGAGCCCCAAGAAGTGATTTATGTGTATGAACGTAAAGAAGCAGCGCCAGTTGAAGTCAAGTATCAAGATGAAGAAGGCAATGAAATAGCAACAAAAGAAGTATTGTCAGGAAAAGTAGGGTTACCGTATGAAGCGAAAGCGAAAGAAATAGCAGGTTGGTCACTAAAAGAAGTACCGTTAAATGAAAAAGGGATTTTTTTAGAAGAGCCTCAAGAAGTGATTTATGTGTATGAACGTAAAGAAGCAGCACCAATTGAAGTCAAGTATCAAGATGAAGAAGGCAATGAAATAGCAACAAAAGAAGTATTGTCAGGAAAAGTAGGGTTACCATATGAAGCGAAAGCGAAAGAAATAGCAGGTTGGTCACTAAAAGAAGTACCATTAAATGAAAAAGGGATTTTTTTAGAAGAGTCTCAAGAAGTGATTTACGTGTATACAAAAATTGAAGGAAATGAAATTAATTCCTCTACAGATAGCAAAGTAGGTTCAAATAGTAATCAAAATAGATTACCTAAGGCAGGAGAAACTAATAAAAAACCCAAGTTAGTTAGTATAGTAGGTTTATTACTGTTAAGTTTGTTACTGATGATGGGTGTAAAAAATAGAAATAATGTGTTTTTGAAATGACCTCTATAATTTTGATTAACTATGATAAATTATAGTAATTGTTATTTAAAAGAATTAATTTAAGAAACTGGTTTTTTTGTTTGAAGTTGAGCAAAAAAATTAGTTTTTTAATTTTTTGGAAAATTTAAAAACCCTTGGTAAATCAATCTTTTTCATAAATTTCTTGATTTTCAGAAATAGTTGATACTACTATTTATAAAATAATAGTTTACTTTTTTTGAAACTGTGGGTATAATCTGTGTATCGGAACTATTGTTATATAAATAGTAGTGTTCGAATAAAAAAATTGGAGGAATTTATAATGAACAAATTTGTAAAAGGTGCAGTAGTTGCTGGTTTAGCGTTATCAATCGGGGGAACAGGATTTTTAGCAACGGCTACTCAAGTACATGCGAACTCAGCACAACTTGTAGATAACACAGCAAAAATCAACGCGTTAATCCAAGAAAAACAAGAAGCAATCAACAAGAAAAAAGTAAGCCGTGATTGGCAAGAACAAAAAGCATTGGGTATCCGTATTGGCGAGATAGAACGTGAAATCCAAGCATTGAAAAAAGGTAGCACAACAAGTAGCTCAACTGGAAATACAACAACTCCAGCTGAAGACACAGCGGCAAAAATCAATGCATTAATCAAAGAAAAACAAGAAGTAATCAATAAGAAAAAAGTTAGTCGTGACCCACAAGAACAAAAAGCATTAGGTATTCGCATTGGTGAAATCGAACGTGAAATCCAAGCGTTGAAAAACGGTAGCGCAACAGGTGGTTCAACAGAAAATACAGTACCATCTACACCAGTTGAAGATAACGCAGCAAAAATTAACGCATTGATCAAAGAAAAACAAGAATTGATCAACAAGAAAAAAGTATCACGTGATAAAAATGAACAAAAAGCATTAGGTAAACAAATTGATCAAATCGAAAAACAAATCAAGCAACTTAAAAAAAATAAATAATTCCTTAATAACAAACAGCTAATTCTCAACTTTCTTGCCCAAATTTGTGTGAATTTTATAAAATGTCTATTCTTTACTAAGTTAGCAAAGATACGTAAAAGAACAGCTACCTAGCGATTTCACTAGGTAGCTGTTCTTTCATTGTTGTAATTAAATCCAAGGTCCAACGCCTACTGTGTATATACTCAAACCAATTCCTACAAGAACAAGAATGATCCCTAAAACGAATAAAGGGCTAATGTTTTTAGCGTTACCAGTTTCTGAGGGTTCTTTTTTAAATAGTTTTGATAAAGCCATGAATAAGAATCCTAAAATGACCAACAAACCATTTATAAAAAAGGTAGATAAACTATTTTTTTTGTTTCCGTTTTTCAAAAGAGTAGAATGTTGTAATGCTTTTAGTTTTTTTGCATATTTAAAGCCAACACTAGGAGCTTTAATTGTAGGTGAAACTTGAGTAAGACTAGTGTTCAATGTTACTTTATCAGCGGATAGATTAAAAGCCGGTTCAGTATTTCGCTGAATAACACCATAAAAGTCTTGCTCTAGAATCACTTCTTCTTTGTTTATCGTGTTGTTTCCTTTAGGAAGTAATTGCTTATATTCATAGGTAGCAAAAGCTTGGTCAAAAATGGCATTACCAAAAGCGTGACGCTGCAATTCACCTTCTTGATCTTCCCAATCGCCTACACCTAGCACAATTTCGATGAGACGTGTATTTTCACGTTTGGCAGTTGCTGCATAGTTAAAGCCACCAGTTGGGCTAGAACCAGTTTTTAAACCATCTGCACCTTCATAGCCATAAGCTAGGCCAGGTAACGAATAGTTATGGTTTTCTAAAACCTCAGCGTAAGGCGTATTTTCCATGATCGTGATTTGAGTTGGGCTTGTGTATGTTACTGTATCTGGATAATTTTTTAGTAAATGATAAGATAAAATAGCTAAATCTCTTGCTGTAGTGACGTTATCCGCATTTTGGTCGATTCCTTCAGGCTTGTAATAACCGTTGAATGAACCAGTTTCAGCGCCACTGCAATTGTAAAACGTCGAATTTGTCATACCAAGTTTTTTGGCTTTATCATTCATCATATGGATAAATTTTGCTTCATCGTTGGCAGTTACAAGGTTTGCTAACATCACAGTAGCGACATTTGATGATTGCACGAGTGTTGCATAAAGCAAGTCCCGAACGGGGTAGTCTACGCCTGAAACGATCGAGTTATTACTTAATTCATAAATCTGTGAAATAGCTTGATCGTTATCTGTTGCTTTAACGGTTGTATCCAAAGTAAATTGTCCGTTTGCCATTGCTTCAAATACAAGATAAACAGACATTAATTTGGCAATACTGGCTGGGTTCCATTTTAAATCTGGATTATCTTCCCAAAGGACTTGCCCCGTTTGAGCTTCGATTACGATTGAGGCTTTTGGTTTATAAAATTCATTCGTTTGATAACCTGCATTTTGAGTAATTGTTAGAATATCTTCTTGAGCGTAGGCACTAGTAGCTGTAAAAATGCCTGAAAAATAGCCTAGAACCAATATCAGTGAGCAAATTTTCAGTAAAACTTTTCTTTTTTTCATATAAACATCCTTTGTAATTAGTTATTCTTTTATATAGATAAGCCGAAAAGTTTCAGTTGCTAGTTTTGACTGCAAAAGGTCGGCAATCTGTGTTTATTTAATTAAGTTGGTGACAAAATAAAAACACCATCTTCTATTAAACTATCGTTTTTTAGCAAAGTCAATGTTAAAGCAAAAGTGTAACGCTTCTATTTTACGTGAAAAACTATTGAAATTGTGTCTTTTTTATATACTTTAAATAAAAAGTAATTTTTGGGTAGTTTTGGTATACTTAAAAAGACGGAGGTGGATTTGAAATGAAGATTGAACAAATGGTTGCTTCGCAGTGGGATTATTTTTCTGGACAGGTTTCTAAAAGCATATTATTATTTCCTTTTTATAGTACTCATACTTTAGCTAGACATGTATTTTATAAAAAAACACGTGAAAATTCAGGAACTGCGTATGTTATCTATAAGGGAAAGAATCCCTATATATTTTTGACTGTTGAACATGGGGCTGTCACAAATGTATTGATACGAGAATCAGTAAAACTTAGCTGGACAGCAATCTTTCTGGCGATTGAAAAACTTTTTAAACAAACATTTCAACCAACGATCACATTTGTTTTTTCTCAATCACTCACCTTACACTTACAAGACGTTTTCTTGAAACAAGGATACGCGGTTCATGAAGATCGAATAAGTACCAAAGATTTAAGTTATAATACTGCATTAGTGCTTGGCGGCGGGGGAGCTCGTGGCGCTTATCAAATTGGGGTTTGGCAAGCGTTGGAGGAATTAGATATCCCGTTGACTATTATTACAGGGACATCGGTAGGTGCATTGAATGGTGCGTTGATTTTACAAGATGATTTTGAAGCCGCTAAAAATATGTGGGAAAAAATCGATACGCAAAAAATTTTATCTTTTCCAGTTACGGCAACGTCAGCCGATACCTTAAGCGGCATGGTTAGCCAAATCGGCTCATTTACTGTAAATGCAATCCAATCAAACGGTGTTTCTACGTTACCGTTACGTAATTTGATCAAAGAGACATTCTCTCAAAAAAAAATGCAAGAAGTTACGTCAGATTTTTATATAGTAACGACTGAATTACCTGGTCTACAAGAAAAAAATATACATTTCAATACATGCCAAAGTGATCGCTGGCAGAGTTGGTTGTTAGCCTCGGCCTCTTTTTTTCCCGCTATGGCAGCCACTCAAATAGATGGGAAATATTATGTAGATGGTGGTTATCGAAATAATATCCCAGTGGATGTTGCCTTGCAAAATGGAGCTACAGAATGCATCGTGGTCGACGTTAAGGGTCCTGGGATCACAAAACCAATCAAAATACCAGCTACGACTACAATGCTTAACTTACAGACATCGTGGTCCATGGGGGCAGTTCTTTTATTTGATGGGGTCCGTTCAACCAAAAATATCCAGTTAGGGTATTTAGAAACAATGAAAGTTATTGGACGGAAGTATTTAGGCCATTGGTACACATTTGACGAGACGTTGAAAAATGCTGAGATATTCCAACGTGATTTTTTTGCCTTTATTAAAAATACCTATCAAATAAATCTATGGGATTCTACTGAACAACAAAATAAAATCTGTAAAAAATTGCGTAAAGTTTATAAAGACAGGGTGTATACGGAAAATATCGGGTTGGTTTTAGTCGAATTAATAGCAAAGAGTCAGGAAATTTCTGCTTCTAAGTTGTACAAGATCCAAGAATTAGTGGAACTTCTCCAAAAAAGTGGGAAGATGCAGACGAATCTGGTGGAGACGATCGGAATGATCTCTATCCAAGAATGGCTGAAGAAATATTATGAAGACTACTTTTTACTTTCGGATAAACAACAGTTATCATTAATGAATAATTTACTGGATTCAGATGAAAAAGAAAAACCGCAGCGCTTGGTTTTTTTACTAGATAAATTACCAGTTCAAGCGCTACAAATTTTAATGAAAGAATTTATAATACAAGGAGTGGATGAACAATGAAACAAGAATTTTCATATGAAATCGTAGAAGAAATTGCAGTACTATCAGAAAATAATCAAGGGTGGCGTAAGGAATTCAATTTAGTCAGTTGGAATGGTCGTCCGCCGAAATTCGATTTAAGAGATTGGTCTGCGGATCATGAAAAAATGGGTAAAGGGATCACTTTAACGAATGAAGAATTTGAGATATTATCTAATGCACTAAAATCTATGTAGAGAGGACACCCTGTCGATGAAAAGTATGACTGGTTTTGGAAAAGAAACATTTTTAAATGACGCCTATCAAATTGATGTTGAAATCAAGAGTGTTAATCAACGTTTTTTAGATATTCAATTACGGATGCCAAAAGAGGTCAATCCTTACGAAATGGCGATTCGCCAATTAATGAAAGAGACATTGCAACGCGGGCGGATCGAAGCCTATATCAATATCAAACAAAGCGGCAGTGGTACGAAAGAAGTGTTGGTTCATTGGAATCTCATCCATCAATTATTAGGAGAAGTCCAACAAGAATTAACGGCAAATTATCCTCAAGCTGAATTTGATCCTGCACAAAACATCAATCAATTACTTAACAATTCAGATTATGTTGAGGTCACAGAAAAGCAGGAAGTAGACGAATCGTTTGGCTTACTAGTCTTAGAGTGCGTGAAAAAAGCGGTGGAACGAATCGACGCCAGCCGCCTACAGGAAGGTCAAAAGATTCAACAAGTGTTGAACACGTATAGTCAGGATTTTATTAATTTAGTCAATGGATTATCAGACTTTGTTGTAATTTATGAAAAAGATTATCGTGAAAAATTTGAAACAAAGTTGAACGATTGGCTAGGCGGTCAAGTAGACGAAACTCGTTTATTGACAGAGCTTGCGATTTTACTTGAAAAAGGAGATATTCACGAAGAGTTAGATCGTCTAGCGATTCATGTGGATAAGTTGCAGGAATTATTGATTCAGCCAGAACCAGTTGGTCGAGAGTTAGATTTTCTGATTCAGGAGATGAACCGTGAAGTGAATACGATCGGTTCAAAATCCAGTCCGATAGAAATCAAAAATATCGTAGTTCAGATGAAAACGTTGCTTGAAAAAATTCGCGAACAAATTCAAAATGTCGAATAATAGAAAATAGTTTGTGATTCCGTTTTTTAAAGCTATAATTAAAGAGAAGAAAGCAAAGAGGTGAATAATAATGTCAAAGTATTATGATGTAACGTTTCATGAATTAAGCGGGAAATCTGTGGTAAAAAGAGAAATCATTTCTGATAAAGAGCCATTTGACGTTTGGGAAGATGCTTGTGTTTCATTTACAGAGGAGCTTTTAAATATTCGTGTGAATGAAGAGGCATTTGTCACATTGAACCGTCGTTTCGTTGTCCGTGTGGATGCCGAAGAAGTAGATGGACCTGTGGATAAAAAAATCAAACGCCATGATGAAATTATGGGTGTTGTGAATACTTTATCAAATATGGGATTTTAAGCGCAACAATAATCCAAAAAGAATGAGACAAAACCGTTTTTTTTAGTTTTGTCTCATTCTTTTATTTTTTATAAAAAGATAAATACGCAAACTGCTGAAAGGATTAAAAGAGTTCCTAAAATAAAGAGCAAACGGGTCGTTGGTGTTGACGTTTTTCTGCTACCACGTCTAGTGCCAGCGATGCGTTTTCTAAATATTTTTGAAAGAATCAGTAGTAATAAACCTAAAATGGCTAAGATACCGGTGAGCAAATAAGGATGCTCCTCCTTTTTTATAGATGAAGGCTGGGTAGCCTTCTTTTTTTCTGATTTGGCAGAAGGGTCCACAACTGATTTTGAGTTAGATTCTTGGTACGGAACACTACGAGCAGGGATAGTTGGAGACACTTGACCATATTCATTATTTAAAGATAGTTTACCATCTGCTAACGTGAAACTAAGCTCAGTATCCTTTTTAGCAAATCCGTAAAAATCTTGTTCCAGCGTGATTTCTTTTTCATTGATCTTATTTGACCCTTTAGAAAGTAATTTTTTATATTCATAAGTAGAAAAGGCATGATCTAAAATCGCATTTCCAGCAAGGTGCCGTTCATATTCTCCCTCTTGATCGGACCAGTCACCTACGCCTAAAACAACTTCAATCAGTCGAATATCACCTTTTTTAGCTGTTGCAATATAGTTAAATCCACCAGTTGGACTTGAACCAGTTTTTAATCCATCAACTCCGTCATAGCCATATTTTGCGCCGGGCAATGAGTAATTATACGTTTCAAAAGTTTCAGCATAAGGTGTATTTTCCATAGTCGTAACAACGGGCTTGTTAGTGAATTGTAAAACATCAGGATATTTTTTGATTAAATTATACGTTAAAATAGCCAAGTCTCTAGCAGTTGATTTATTATCGCCTTCAGGATCGATGCCTGGTGCTTGATACAATCCGTCAAAGGCACTGATTTGTGCGCCACTGCTGTTAAAGTAAGTTGTATTTGTCATGCCTAATTCTGCTGCTTTCTCATTCATTTTATGAATAAATCCAGCTTCATCATTATCAGAAACTAAATTTGCCAGCATCAGTGTAGCAACGTTTGAAGAGGGGACTGCTACCATTGAAAATAAGTCGCGAACAGGATATTCGACTCCTAGTGTGATCTTGCTATTGCTTAAAGCGTAGATTTGAGAGATCTTTACATATTTTTCAGTTGCTGTGACAGTAGTGTCCAAGTTGAATTTCCCTTGCTCCATCGCTTCGAAGGCTAGATACATCGTCATGACTTTAGCGATACTTGCGGGGCTCCAAGATAGATCTGGTTGTTCTTCCCATAAAATCTGACCAGAATCAGCATCGATCACGATAGAGGCTTTTGGTCGATAGCCTTCTTTTATAGGATAACCTGATTTTTTTGCAAATTCCATTAGGTCTTCTTCTGCATAACTTGTTTGTACAAAACCTCCAAGTGAAATACAAGCAGCAAGTAAGAAGGCTGTTGTGGCTTTCCAAAATGTTTTTTTTATGAACATAGATTTAAGTCCCTTCGTTTTTTATAGATCAATTTTGTAAGTTGTTAGGTTACCAGAACATAAAAGTGCGTAATAACTTCATTTTACTTGAAAAGTGGGTAAAGTGTATACTTTTTTTGCAAATATTTTTGTAATAGAGGTGACATTTTTGAGAGATAGAAGACAATAGGATAAAAATTCTCTGTGTGAATGTTATTTAAAAGGTTATAGGCAGGACAAACGTTGTTATCTTTTCAACAAAGTAGATAATGTTGTGATGGATGAAATTATTTTATTCTATATCTAGATGGAAAAGTATATTCCTTTTTTGAAAATATTAAGCAATAAAGCCTTGAAAATTACTGAAAAAAAGTGCATTATAGAAGTAATACTTAAAAGACATATTTTGAAAGGAAGTCGTCATGTCAGAGCGTGGATTATTAATTGTACTATCGGGTCCTTCTGGAGTTGGTAAGGGAACGGTACGAAAAGCAATTTTTGATAGTGAAGAGAATGATTTTCAGTACTCAGTTTCTATGACTACCCGTAAAATGCGGGAAGGAGAAGTAGAAGGAGTAGATTACTACTTCCGTACAAAAGAAGAATTTGAAGCAATGATCGAAGCGGGTGAAATGCTGGAATATGCACAGTACGTAGGAAATTACTACGGAACGCCGCTTTCTTATGTCAATCAAACGCTTGATAAGGGAAAAGATGTCTTTTTAGAAATCGAAGTCCAAGGCGCTGAACAAGTGAAAGAAAAAGTGCCGGACGGCGTATTTATTTTTCTAACACCACCAGATTTATCAGAGCTAAAATCACGAATTGTTGGTCGCGGTACCGATGATCATGATGTGATTGAAGAAAGAATGCGTGTGGCTCGCGAAGAAATCGAAATGATGGCATTATATGATTATGCCGTTGTGAACGATAAAGTGCCATTGGCAGTGAAGCGAATCAAAGAAATTATCGCGAGCGAACACTTTCGCGTTGATCGAGTAATTGGTAAATATATTAAAATGTTGAAGGAGATGTAGCCTTATGATGCTAAAACCATCTATTGACTCATTATTAAAAGAAGTACCATCAAAATATTCACTTGTTATTCTAGCAAGCAAACGTGCGCACGAATTAGACGAAGGTGCACAACCAACACTTGAAAATTTTGAATCTGTAAAAAGCGTAGGCCAAGCACTAGAAGAAATCGACGCTGCAACAGTAATCAACGATCCTCGCCCAGAAGAAAAACGCGAAAGAATGCGTATGGCAAAAGAAGAACAAAAAATGAGACATGAACAAGAACAAAAAGAACTTGAAAATCGCATCCGCGAAGAAAAAAGTCTATAAAATAGCTGGAACTGGGATGAAACCATGAAAAGTTTTCATCTCAGTTTTTATATGCTTTTAAAAAGAACAATGAACGAGAGCTTTAATTTTTAGTAACACAAATCAGAGGAACAAGACAAATGTCTGATTCTTTAGTACAATAGGCAAAGAAAAGCTGAACGAGCCCCTTAGATTGATAGAAAATTTTTATAGAATGGAGGAATGTTTATGAGAAAAGCGGCACAAGTGATTGTTGATGTCCCAACGATGCAGACAGACCAACCGTTTACTTATTTGATTCCTTTTAACTTAGAACAACAATTAGCAGTTGGTATGCGGGTGGAAGTTCCTTTCGGCAATGGAAATCGGCATTTACAAGGGTTCATTTTAGCGATTGCTGAAGTTTCTGACGAAGTAATCAAAGCACAAAAGTTTGAATGGAAGGAAATTCTTTCTGTTTTAGATTTAAAACCTGTGTTAAATGCTGAACTGTTGGAACTTGCAGACTATATGAAGGAAAAAACATTTGCCTTTAAAATTACTTGTTTACAAACTATGCTGCCAAGTGTGATGCGCGCAGACTATAGCAAATACATATATTTAACAGATGAATTAGAAGAAAATGTGCAAAATGAATTGTTCGATGGATTGGAAGAAATCGCTTGGGAAGATGCTTTAGCTCGTAATATTTTACCGCAATTAATGCAACTTAGAAAACAGCAAAAAGTCGATATCCGTTACGAAGTGAACACACGAAATCGAGTGAAAACGATCCGCTATATTAAAGCGTTGAAAGACTTTGAACAATTAGAAGAAGCGCGAATGGAGCTTAGAAAAGGTTCGCAAAAGAAAGAGCAATTAATCAACTATTTGCAGCAATTAGGCTTAGAAAAAATGACTACAGTCAAAGAGATGAAAGAACTAGGGTTTAGTACCGCCGTTTTAAATGATGGAGCAAACAGGCAATGGCTGACGTTTATCGAAGCTGAAGCGTATCGTGACCCATTTGCTGATCACACGTTTGAAAAAACCACAGCACTTGCGTTAAATGACGAACAGCACATTGCAGTAGAAAAAATTCTAGGGTCGATGAAGCAAGGATTAAGTCAAACCTATTTACTAGAAGGAATTACTGGCAGCGGAAAAACAGAAGTATATCTGCAAGTGATCGCAGAAGTGCTGAATCAAGGGAAAACAGCCATGATGCTAGTTCCAGAAATTTCATTGACACCACAAATGGTACAGCGTTTTAAAAGCCGTTTTGGTGACCAAGTTGCCGTAATGCACAGTGCCTTGTCTCAAGGTGAGAAATACGATGAGTGGCGAAAAATCGAACGTGGTGAAGCGCAAGTCGTGGTGGGAGTACGTTCGGCCATTTTTGCACCTTTGGAAAATCTTGGCGTCGTGATCATCGATGAAGAACATGAAGCGAGCTATAAGCAAGAAGAAACACCGCGCTACCACGCACGAGATCTGGCTATTTGGCGAGGGTCATATCATCATTGTCCTGTTGTTTTAGGAAGTGCGACACCTTCTTTAGAGACTAGAGCGCGGGCGCAAAAAAATGTTTATGAACGATTGGTACTATCTAAGAGAGCAAATCAGACAGCGAGCTTACCAACGATCGATGTTATAGACATGCGTGAAGAAATCCAAAATAAAAACACGTCATCATTTTCTTTAGCGCTTCAAGAAAAAATCCAAGATCGTCTAGCTAAAAAAGAACAAAGTGTTTTATTACTAAATCGTCGAGGGTACTCCTCTTTTGTAATGTGCCGAGATTGCGGCTATGTTTTGCCTTGCCCAAACTGTGATATTTCGTTGACACTTCATATGGATACGAAAACGATGAAATGCCATTATTGCGGTCATGAAGAACGAATTCCTTATCATTGTCCAAATTGTGGCGGAGATAAAATCCGTTATTATGGAACTGGGACTCAAAAAGTGGAAGAAGAGCTAAAAGCACTTTTCCCTGAAAGTCGAGTTTTGCGGATGGATGTGGATACAACCAGACGAAAAGGTGCTCACGAGAAAATTCTGACGGCATTTGGAAATCATGAAGCTGATATTTTGTTAGGCACCCAAATGATTGCTAAAGGACTTGATTTTCCTAATGTGACGTTAGTTGGAGTTTTAAATGCTGATACGGCACTTAATCTACCTGATTTCCGTTCAAGTGAACGCACATTCCAGTTATTGACCCAAGTCAGTGGTCGAGCAGGCCGAGCAGAAAAACCAGGAGAAGTCATCATTCAATCCTTTAATCCTGAACACTATGCGATCCAATTAGCCAAGGCGCAAGATTATGAAGACTTTTACCAAAAGGAAATGTATGTCCGGCATCGTGGAGACTACCCACCGTTTTTCTTTACGGTACAAATCACGGCCAGTCACCCAGAAGAAAATCAAGCAGCAAAACAGATGTTTGAAATCGTCAACGAGTTAAAAGAAGGATTATCTGACCAAAGTATTTTGCTCGGTCCAACGCCAAATGCAATTATGCGGGTCAATAATCGTTATTTTTATCAAGTAATCATAAAATATAAAAATGAACCTAATTTACAAAATATCTTAAAAAAGATACTGACCGACACCCAAAGAGCAACAGCACATGGGTTGAAATTATCGATCGATGCTGAACCGATGAATTTTATCTGATCTATTCAACCTTACACAAGAAAGGAAACTTTATGCGCTATCCTATAGTAATACACCCTAATGAACGTCTGAAGCAAAAAGCAAAACCAGTAACGATGATCACAGATGAAACAATCACTCTTTTAGAAGATATGTATGAAACGATGATTGCTCACGATGGTATCGGTTTGGCAGCACCGCAAATCGGTAAAAATTTTCAGCTTGCAGTGATCGAAGTAGATGATGAAACCGGACTATTTGAGTTGATCAATCCTGAAATCATCGAGCGTAAAGGTAGCGATATCGATGTAGAAGGCTGTTTAAGCATACCTGAGACATATGGAACAGTCGAACGGGCAGATGAAGTCACCGTTCGTTATTTTGATCGTGAAGGAGACGAAATCGAAGTGACAGCATATGGCTATCTTGCTAGAGCTTTTCAGCATGAAATCGACCATCTAAATGGCGAATTATTTATTGATAAAATCATCGACCCAATCAAACCTGAAGATTTAGATGCATATATGGAGGAACATTTTGATGACTAAAATTATATTTATGGGAACACCGGCATTTTCAGTGCCTATTTTAGAAGGGCTAATTGAAAACGGATATGAAATCCAAGCAGTAGTCACTCAACCAGACCGCCCAGTTGGTCGAAAAAAAATAATCACACCAACGCCTGTGAAAGAAGCGGCAGTAAAGAATGGACTACTAGTTTTGCAACCAGAAAAAATCTCAGGTTCACCTGAAATGGAAAAAATTATTGAACTTGCGCCTGATTTTATTGTGACTGCTGCTTTTGGCCAGTTTTTACCGGAGAAGATTTTGAATGCCCCTAAATTTGGCGCAGTCAACGTCCATGCGTCATTGTTGCCAAAATATCGTGGTGGTGCCCCTGTTCATTACTCGATTATTGAAGGAGAAAAGGAAACAGGGGTTACGATCATGGAAATGGTGAAAAAAATGGATGCTGGCGATATTCTTTCACAAAAAGCAATTCCGATCACTAAAACTGATGATGTAGGCACGATGTTTGATCGTTTAAGTTTAGTTGGAAAAGAATTACTGCTAGATACTTTACCTAAACTCTTAGCTAACGAAATCACGCCGATACCTCAAGATGAAAATCAAGTAACATTTTCTCCGAATATCACGAGAGAACAAGAACGAATCAATTGGGAGAAAACAGCGGAACAAGTCGATAATCAAGTTCGTGGTATGCGTCCATGGCCGACAGCCTTTACAACGTATAATGAAATCAATTGGAAATTATGGGAAGTCACACCTTTAGAAGAAACAACAGAGGCTGCTCCTGGAACAATCATCAAGCGTAGTAAAAAAGACCTATGGATTGCTTGTGGAGAAGGAACGGTTCTTTCCATAAACGTGATTCAACCGTCCGGCAAAGGGAAATTATTCATTCAAGACTTTTTAAACGGGGTCGGTAAAACAGTGGCAGAATCAGATAAGGTGGGTTAGTCAATATGGGAAAAAAAATACCAACAAGAGTTAAAAGTTCTGTCCGTTATGTGGCATTAAGAACCATTGAACGCGTAGATAATGGCGGTGCGTATTCAAATTTATTGTTGAATGAAATGATCAATAAATCAGCATTAGGAGAAAAAGATAGTCGTTTGTTTACGGAGCTTGTCTATGGAACGATCAGCCGCAAATTGTTACTAGAATATTATTTAACTCCATTTATTACAAACCCTAAAAAAGTGGATAGCTGGGTGAAAAATTTACTTAGTTTGTCGATTTACCAATTAGTATTTTTAGATAAAATTCCTGACCACGCTATCATTAATGAGGCTGTAGAAATTGGGAAACACAGAGGAAATGTTGGAATTGGTAAGTTTGTTAACGGCGTACTCCGAGCATTTCAGCGTGAAGGAGCACCAAGTTTAGAGAACATTAAAGATCCTGTTGAACGCTTATCGATAGAAATCAGTATGCCTAAGTGGTTGACAGAAAAATTGATCAAACAAATGGGTATGGAGGAAACCAGAAATTTAGGTCTATCTCTGTTTGAAAAAAGTCATGTAAGTGGACGTGTTGATACTCGTGAAATCACTATTTCAGATGTACTGGAAGAACTGCAAAAAGATCATATTGATGCATTTGCTAGTCAAGTTTCGCCTTACGGTGTAGTTGCTGAAAAAGGATTTTTAGCAGGGAACTATTTATTTGATGCCGGTAAACTAACGATTCAGGATGAAAGTTCGATGTTAGTTGCTCCAGCTATGCAGATCGAGAAAAATCATGTAGTCTTAGACGCTTGTGCCGCTCCTGGGGGGAAAACGACTCACATTGCAACATTTCTTGACGCAGCACAAGGTGGACGTGTGAAGTCTTTAGACATCCATGATCACAAAATTAAATTGATCAAACAAAATGCCGAACGTATGCATGTCAAAGATGTTGTCGATACTGAAAAATTAGATGCACGTAAGGTTGGCGAAGAATTTCCAGCAGAATATTTTGATCGAATTTTAGTGGATGCCCCTTGTTCAGGATTAGGCTTGATGCGTCGAAAACCCGATGTTAAATACAATAAATCAGCTCAAGATTTTGAGCAGCTACCTAAAATTCAATTAGAAATTCTAGAAAGTGTTGCCCAAACATTAAAACAATGCGGTATAATGGTCTATAGCACATGTACAATTGCCGAAGAAGAAAATCAAGAAGTTGTTGCAGCGTTTTTACAAAAGCATCCAGAATTTAAAAAAATCGATGTGAGTGTCAGTGAGGCTGTTCAGTCTTCAGTGCATGACCAAATGCTCACGCTATACCCACATCAATTAGGGACGGATGGATTTTTTATTTGCTGTATGCAGAAAGTTTGCTAAACGAGGTGAAGCATAGTGGAAATCAATTTTCAAACAGATGTCGGACGAAAACGAAATACTAATCAGGATTATGCTGGTCTATTTGAGAACCAGACAGGAGTTTCTTTAGCTATTTTAGCGGATGGAATGGGTGGTCATCAGGCGGGCGATGTTGCGAGCCAAATGGCAGTCAATAACCTTGGTGAGCGCTGGCAGGAAAGTCATATAGATACATCGGAAAAAGCAGCCCAGTGGTTGATTAAAGAAATCCAAGACGAAAATGAAATGATCTATGAAAAAGGTCAGTCTCGGCCTGAATATTTAGGTATGGGTACGACGATTGTCAGTGCAGTATTATTAGATCAGTCATTTGTGTTGGCAAATATTGGTGATAGCCGAGCTTATTTAGTCCGCAACAATCAATTACGTCAACTGACAGAAGATCATTCTTTAGTCAATGAATTAGTAAAATCAGGTGAAATAACACGTGAAATGGCAGCCAATCATCCAAGAAAAAATGTTTTAACGCGTTCATTAGGGATGCCAAGAATGGTAGAAGTGGATGTGGCGAATCATCTTTTGGTGCCGGATGACTATATTTTACTATGCTCAGATGGGCTGACAAATATGGTGTCAGAAGAAGATATTCTAACTATTTTACTTTCAGAAAAAACATTAAGTGAAAAAGTTGAAACATTGATTACAACGGCAAATGAAGCTGGCGGTGCGGATAATATTACTGTCTTAGTGATCCATTTTGACGAACATAAGGAGGAAAACCAATGATCGAAATCGGCAGAAAATTGAATGGTCGATATCATATTATTGGCAATATTGGCAGCGGCGGAATGGCTAATGTTTTTTTAGCACATGACTTGATTTTAGACCGTGATGTGGCTGTTAAAGTGCTGCGTTTTGACTTCCAAAATGATCAAGCAGCGATTCGCCGCTTTCAAAGAGAAGCCTTAGCTGCGACCGAACTGGTTCACCCTAACATCGTCAGTGTCTATGATGTAGGCGAAGAAGATGGCCTGCAATACTTAGTAATGGAGTATGTGAAAGGGATGGATCTAAAAAGATTTATTCAGACACAATATCCGATTCCTTATGCGAAGATTGTTGATATCATGGAACAAATTTTATCAGCAGTATCATTAGCACACGAACATAGAATTATTCATAGAGATTTAAAACCACAAAATATTTTGATGGATGAAAGCGGCGTTGTCAAAATCACAGATTTTGGGATAGCAATTGCGTTAACTGAAACATCGATTACGCAAACCAATACGATGTTGGGCTCTGTTCACTACTTATCTCCAGAACAAGCTCGTGGCAGTATGGCCACTAATCAGTCTGACGTTTATGCAGTTGGGATTATTTTATACGAAATGCTGACAGGGAATGTACCGTTTGACGGTGAATCTGCTGTCACAATCGCGTTAAAACATTTCCAAGAAGAGATGCCGTCAGTTAAAATGTTTGATCCTAATATTCCTCAATCATTGGAAAATGTGGTCTTACATGCAACAGCTAAAGACCCAGCTGATCGCTATAAAACGGCTGAAGAAATGTCGCGTGATTTATATACTGTGTTGGCTGCGAATCGTTTAAATGAACCAAAATGGCAACCGACAGGATTGATGGGCGAAACGAAAATTTTGACGCCTATTACTGATGAAATGGCAATGCCGTCTTCTTTTAATTCGATGGAAACACCACCGGAAGAACGAAATGAACATGAAGAAATCGAGCAGCAAGAAGCCGCAGTAAAGAAGAAAAAAAAGAAAAAGAAGCCATTGATCATTTTTATCGTCTTATTAGTATTGGCTTTAATCATTGGTGGTGGGCTCTATTTTGCAGGGCGTGGCAGCAGTGAAGTCAAGATTCCTAATGTGGAAGATAAAACGGAAGCTGAAGCACGAAAAATATTGGAAGATGCTGGGTTGAAAGTCAAAGATGAGACAAAAGAAATTCCAAATGATTCAATCGATGAAGGAAAAGTAGTTAAGACAGATCCAGCAATAGATTCTACAGTGAAAAAGAATCGCGAAGTTGAACTTTATATCAGCTCTGGGAACAAGAAAATCAAGATTGACGATTACGCGGGAGAAGATTATAAAGATGCGATCGAAGCGTTAGGTAAATTAGGATTTAAAGAGAGTCAAATCAAAATCACAAAAGAAACGGATTCTAAAGTAGACGAAGATAAAGTCATCAGCCAAACTCCTAAAAAAGGTGCAGAAGTCGATCCGAAAACAGACGAGATCACTTTGGTTGTGAGCGAAGGACCAGATGATGTCTACTTAGCTGATTATGCGAGTCTAGGCTACAGTTATAATAATGCTGTAACTGAATTGTTAAGTTATGGGATAAAAGAAAGCCAGATTACTCGAGTGGATAAACCAAGTGATACAGTAGCGAAAGATTTAGTGATTGCTCAAAATCCAGCTGCAGGTAATCCATTTAACCCTAAAAAAGGCAAGATTACCTTAACCGTAAGCTCTGGTCCAGATAAAACAACAACGACTAGTTCTGAATCAAGTACAGTTGTCTTAGGTAGTTATGCAGAAAATTATACGTATGATAACGCAGTAAACGCGTTGATTAGTTTAGGGTTAAAAGAGAACCAAATCTCAAGGCTAGACGAAGCTAGCGATTTGCCTAAAGGGACTGTTATTTCACAAGATCCAGGGGCAGGTGCAACATTTGATCTTAAAAATGGTAAAATTACGCTAAAAGTTAGCACAGGACCAAGTAATGTGAGTGTTCCAAATTTAATAGGACTTTCTTCAGCTGAGGCTAAGGCTCAAATTGAAGGTGCTGGCTTGAAGTATGTAGAAGGCTCTGGGGATGCTTCAAAAGGAAAAGTAACCAGTATTTCACCAAGTGTTGGTGATAGTGTTGCAAAAGGGACGTCTGTTACCGTCAATTTCTCAACTACAACTGACCCAACCAATGATGGGAATAATTAAATAAGTACCATAAAGTGATTAAGATAAACAACGTCTTAATCACTTTTTTTATGTGAAAAAGCGATTTATCTAGCCCTGCATTTAGCTTTTCTTCAACCTATGGTAAAATGGAACCAATAGAAACGAGGAGGTGGCATTTCTGAAAGGTCAAATCAGAAAAGCGTTAAGTGGTTTTTACTACATTTATGCAGATGGCGCAACTTTTCAAACAAGAGCTCGCGGGAATTTTCGAAATCGAAAAATCACGCCATTAGTTGGCGATGAAGTCATGTTTGAAAGCGATAATCCAACCGATGGTTACTTGCTTGAAGTTTATCCTAGACATAACGAATTGGTGCGTCCACCAGTAGCAAACGTGGATCAAGGTGTGATTGTTATGAGCATGGTTGAACCCAATTTTTCATACAATTTAATGGATCGCTTTTTAGTCACATTAGAAGACAAAGGAATAGCCCCAATCATTTATTTGACGAAAGTTGATTTGCTGATTGGAACTGAATCAGTCAGCGTGGCAGATGTCAAAAAGGTTTATGAAGAGATCGGATATCCTGTAATTGCTGCAACGAAAGCGAACGATGAAGAAGCAGTTCGAGCTTTAGAGCAGTATTTTCCAGAACGTTTGACTGTTTTTATGGGGCAATCAGGTGCAGGGAAATCAACGTTATTAAATAGAATTTCTCCGGATTTACAATTGGCGACCGATGAAATTTCGGAATCATTGGGCCGAGGAAAACATACCACACGTCATGTAGAATTGTTACCTTTGTATGATGGCCTAGTGGCAGATACACCAGGCTTTAGCTCAATCGACTTTTTAGAGATGGAGACAACAGAGTTACCAAAACAATTTCCAGAATTTGTAGAAGCTTCCTCATCATGCAAGTTTCGTGAATGCATGCACCGTAAAGAACCTGGTTGTGAGGTGAAAAAGCGTGTGGAAACTGGAACGATTGCTCAAACACGTTACCATGATTACTTGCAATTTTTACTAGAAATAGAAAATCGCAGACCAATTTATAAGAAAAAATAGAAAATACCAACCATCTAAGGATGAGCTTATAAAAATTAAAGGAGTGTTTTTAATGAAACTAGCACCATCGATTTTAAGTGCCGATTTTGCCAATTTAGAAAGAGATATTCAATTAGTCGAAAAATTAGGAGCTGACTATATTCATGTAGATGTGATGGATGGCCAATTTGTCCCGAATATCACCTTAGGGCCTAACGTAGTTTCAGCGATTCGACCAGTGACGAAATTACCGCTGGATGTTCATTTGATGATCGTTCAACCAGAAAACTACATTGAAGCATTTGCTAAGGCTGGTGCGGATATTATCACTGTCCATGCAGAGTCGACGCCTCATATCCATCGTGCTGTTCAAATGATCAAAGCATCTGGTGTAAAATCTGGTGTAGTGATCAATCCTGGGACACCTCTGTCAGCTATTGAGTACGTTCTTGATTTAGTTGATCAGGTCTTGATCATGACAGTGAACCCAGGATTTGGCGGACAATCGTTCATTGAAAGTTCCTTGGATAAAATTGCTCAATTAAAAGAATGGAAGGAAACAAAAGGCTATACGTATGACATTGAAGTAGATGGAGGAATCGTTCCTGAGACGGCCAAACGTTGTAAAGAAGCAGGAGCTAATGTTTTTGTAGCGGGTTCTTACATCTATAACTCGGAAAGTCCTAAAGATCGTATTGAGGCATTGAGAGCTGTGCTAGACTAATGAAAATTCTTCTTGTGGCAGGCGGTTCGCCAGATAAGTGGCCGCAGTTTAAAGCAGAAACATTCGATTACTTGATAGGGATTGATCGGGGAAGTTTGTATATTGTGGAACGTGGCTGGTCCTTGGATTTAGCAGTGGGAGATTTTGACTCTTTAACGATTGATGAACAACGGGTCGTTCAAAAGCAAGCAAAAGAACTGGTTCAGGCACAAGCAGAAAAAGATGATACAGATACGCAACTTGCTTTGGCCCTAGCAATCCAAAAGTTTCCAGAAGCCGAGATTATGATCATAGGCGCAACAGGCGGTCGCTTGGATCATTTTTTAGCAAATCTGTGGTTGCCATTGGAACCTCGTTTTCAAGCGTTTGCCCATCAAATAAAAGTAAAAGATCTTCAAAATAGTATCACGTATTATCTTCCAGGGGAATATGTGGTAAAAAAAGAAGCTAGGATGGATTATTTAGCGTACTGTTGTTTAACACCAGTTACAAATCTAACGTTAACAGAAAGTAAATATACGTTAGATCATGTGGACGTTGCGATTCCTACTTCTTATGCAAGCAATGAATTTGTTGGAGATACTGCTGGATTGTCATTTGATACAGGAATGATCGCTGTGATCCAAAGTTGCGATGATAAATAAAAAAAGCTGAACGGCATGCCGTTCAGCTTTTTGATTACGTTCTATTAAACACGCTCAATTTTACCAGATTTCAAAGCACGAGTTGACACCCAAACTTTTTTAGGTTTACCGTCTATTAATACACGAACTTTTTGCAAGTTAGGTTTAACAGTACGTTTAGTAGCGTTCATTGCATGTGAGCGGTTATTGCCGCTGCTTGTCTTACGACCAGTAAAATAACATACTTTTGCCATTTTTAGTTTCCTCCTTTGCTTTGATCTCGGAGCGATAGTTTTCAGCTCATACTAACTTAATTTATCATAGAAAGCAGTTTTTTGCAAGGGGATTTTCAAATCAGTTTGACATTTCTTATAAAACGATGTAAATTATACAATTATTGGTAAAATAGATGAGATGCTCTATAATTATCTGGATAAGTTCCTTTTCATTAAGGTACGGCTATGTTAAAATATTATAGAAGAAAATAGGGCAATTGTGCTCTTTAAGGAGGCTTTCATCAATGGCTGTAAAAATCAAAACACCAGCAGGCACCATTGAGATTACCAATGAGGTTATCGCCACTGTAGTCGGCGGTGCTGCGACAGATATCTACGGAATCGTCGGTATGGCTAGTAAAAACCAAATCAAAGATAATTTAAATGGCATTTTGCGTAAAGAAAATTATTCTAAAGGTGTTGTCGTACGTCAAGAAGAAAATGGCGTTGCGGTCGACGTATATACAATTGTAAGCTATGGAACAAAAATTTCAGAAGTTTCTCGTAATGTGCAAGAAAAAGTAAAATATAACCTTGAAACACTATTAGGTGTGACAGCTAATTCGGTCAACGTATTTGTGCAAGGTGTTCGTGTGTTGCCTGACTAGGTAGCCAGCTGTTAGCAATGATTTAGCGATTTACTTTTTTGAAGTTTGGCTGGACGTGATTGTTCCACTTTTTATTGATCTAGCTCCACGAACCAGACCTCTAAACAAATAGATAAAATGCCGAAAAGACAAAAAGCATCTTTCCTGCATTTTACTAATTGCCTTGACACACAACGAATAAAAATAAGTTGATGTAGAAAGGTACCTACTCGGTTGTTCGAGGGCTAAGCGGTTCGTTTCGCTTTTCTATGCAACAGGAATCTCAAAGGAGGATTTTTTAGGTGAATGTAACAGAAATCAGTGCAAGTCAGTTCCAAGAGATGGTTCAGGCTGGTGCGAGTCGTCTGCATGTGAATGCAGAATATGTCAACTCATTGAATGTTTTCCCTGTACCAGATGGTGATACAGGAACAAATATGAACTTATCTATGACAAGTGGGGCGAAGGCTGTAGCCGATTCTCGTTCTGAAAAAGTCGGAGAACTCACAACAATTCTTTCAAAAGGATTATTGATGGGCGCTAGAGGGAACTCTGGTGTTATTTTATCGCAATTATTCCGTGGTTTTTCTAAGCAAATCCCAGATGTTGAGACGTTGAATGCAAAAGATTTAGCAGCCGCGTTTACTCATGGTGTAGAGACTGCTTATAAAGCAGTAATGAAACCAGTAGAAGGTACGATTTTGACTGTTTCTCGTGAAGCTGCTCGTTCTGGTGAACGTAAAGCAAAAGAAACGGATGACTGTATCGAAGTGATGGAAGCAGTTGTTAAAGGTGCAAAACGCGCTTTAGCTAAAACACCTGATCTTTTACCTGTGTTAAAAGAAGTTGGCGTGGTTGACAGTGGTGGTCAAGGCTTATTATTTATCTATGAAGGTTTTTTAGAAGCATTATCTGGTGAGTTTTTAGCAACAGAAATCTATGAGCCAAGTCCAGGTGAGATGGACGAAATGGTCAATGCTGAACATCATCGTGGTGTTAGCGGCCATGTTGCGACTGAAGATATCAAATTTGGTTATTGTACAGAAATTATGGTTCAAATCGGTGAAGGTCCAACTGTGGATAGTGATTTCGATTATGAAACATTTAGAAACTACTTAAATGAGTTAGGTGATTCGTTACTTGTTGTAAATGACGATGAAATCATCAAAGTTCATGTGCATACAGAACATCCTGGTGAAGTGATGAACTATGGTCAAAAATTTGGTTCATTAGTGAAAATAAAAGTAGATAACATGCGTTTACAACATGAAACGTTGGTTGAGCATGACGCTCAAGCCGCGGTTGTTAAAAAAGCACGTGTTCCGTATGCAGTTATTGCAATTGCAGCAGGAGAAGGCGTGCAAGATTTATTCCGCAGCCTTGGTGCAAGCTATATTATTAGCGGCGGTCAAACAATGAATCCTAGTACTGAAGATATCTTGAAAGCTGTTAAAGAAGTGAACGCTGACCAAGTTATCATTTTACCTAACAACAAAAATATCTTCATGGCAGCCGATCAGGCAGCAGAAGTGGCTGATATTCCAGTAGCGGTTGTCCCAACAAAAACGATCTCTCAAGGAATGACAGCAATGCTTGCATTCAATGATCAACAAACGCTTGAAGAAAATAAAACAACTATGACAGAAATGATCGAAAGTGTAGTCAGCGGACAGGTAACAACAGCTGTGCGTGATACAACGATCGATAATGTTGAAATCAAAAAAGATGACTATCTAGGAATGATCGACGGTAAAATCGTAGTATCTGAACCAGATATGTTCAATGCATCATTGGATACCCTAAAACGCATGATCGATGAAGATACAGAAATCGTAACGATCATTGTTGGTGAGGGTGGTACAATGAAAGAAGCTGACAAATTTGTAGAAGCATTGACTGCCGAATACGAAGAACTAGAAACAGAACTTCATGAAGGTGGACAACCAGTTTATCCGTACCTATTTTCAGCTGAATAATAAATGACTTATCGAAGCCAGACACTTGTTGTTTGGCTTTTTCTATAGAAAATAAACAAATAGTGAGTAAAATGCGTATTTATTTATGAGAGGAGGAAGAGTGGTGAACTTGTCAGATGATATTGGTGTCTTGACTGGAGTAGGGCCAAAACGTGCCGAAAACTTGAAAGAATTAGGCATTCAAACAATTGAAGATTTGTTATCTTATTACCCTTTTCGATATGATGATATCCAAGAAAAAGAGCTAAATGAAATCCAAGATCAAGAAAAAGTCACACTAAAAGGTTTGGTTGTATCGGAGCCAGTTGTGAGTCGTTATGGCTATAAAAAAAGCCGAATGATGTTTCGAATGATGCAAGACCATGCAGTGATCAATGTTTCCTTCTTTAATCAGCCTTATTTAAAAGACAAAATTGTCATGTCCGAAGAAATAGCAGTGTACGGAAAATGGGATGCAAAACGTAAGTCATTGAATGGCATGAAAATTTTAGCGGCAAAAAATGATGGTGAAGATTTTGCTCCGATTTATCATGTAAATAAAAAAGTTCGACAAAGTAGTTTGATTCAGTTGATTCGTACTGGATTTGAAGAATATGGTACCCTGATTCCGGAAATTCTACCAGAAGATCTGTTAGAGAAGTATCGGTTGATGCCAAGAAAATCAGCAATGTTTGCGATGCATTTTCCTAGTAATCCAGAAGAAAGCCATCAAGCGAAGCGGCGTGTTGTTTTTGAAGAGTTCTTCTTGTTTCAATTGAAGATGCAAGGGTTGAAGAGACAAGAAAAAGCAGAAAAAAATGGGTTGAGCATTCAGTATGATGTGGAACGTTTAAAATCTTTTACGCAGAAATTGCCTTTTGAATTGACTGCAGCTCAAAAGAAAGTAACGAACGAAATTTGTCGGGACTTAATGAGCCCAAATCACATGCAACGCTTATTACAAGGCGATGTAGGGAGTGGGAAAACAGTTGTTGCGGCAATTGCTCTTTATGCAACGATGACAGCTGGCTTTCAGGGCGCTTTAATGGTGCCAACAGAGATTTTGGCGCAACAGCATATGGAAAGTCTTCAACAATTGTACGATCCCTTAGAAGTACGCACAGCACTATTAACTGGGTCGACCAAAACAAAGGAACGACGAGAGATTCTTGCACAATTGGCGATAGGTGAAATTGATATTATTATTGGGACTCACGCCTTGATTCAAGAAGATGTCTTGTTCAGTAGATTAGGCTTAGTGATTACGGATGAACAACATCGATTTGGTGTAAATCAACGCCGAATTTTAAGAGAAAAAGGCTTGAAACCAGACGTATTATTTATGACGGCAACACCTATTCCAAGGACATTAGCGATTACAGCTTTTGGTGAAATGGATGTTTCGATCATTGATGAAATGCCGGCTGGCCGTATTCCGATAGAAACACGCTGGATTCGTCCTCCTCAATTAGATACTGTTTTAGAGTGGATGGAAAAAGAATTAGCTCGTGGACATCAAGCCTATGTGATTTGCCCGCTGATCGAAGAATCTGAAGCGCTAGATGTAAAAAATGCGACAGAGATCTTTGAGCATATGTCAGCCTTCTTTAATCCTACTTATCAAGTTGGCTTACTTCATGGAAAAATGAAAAACCAAGAAAAAGAAGAAATCATGCAGGAGTTTAAAGAAAATAACTTACAACTGTTAGTTTCTACTACTGTAATCGAAGTTGGAGTCAATGTTCCTAATGCAACGGTCATGTTGATCATGGATGCAGATCGTTTTGGTTTGGCACAACTACATCAACTTCGCGGTCGTGTCGGTCGGGGATCAGATGCATCTTATTGTATCTTGGTTGCTAACCCTAAAAATGAAATGGGCGTAGAACGGATGAAAATCATGACGGAAACCAATAATGGTTTTGTGTTAAGTGAAAAAGATTTAGAATTACGTGGTCCAGGTGAAGTGTTTGGTGCCAGACAATCTGGCGTACCACAGTTTGCTGTAGGGGATATCGTGACAGACTTCAATATTCTTGAAGTTGCCCGCCAAGAAGCTAGTGCTATTTGGAAAAAAAAGCAATGGTGGATTTTACCAGAGTATAGAGGTATTGCCGATAAAATTAAGCCTCATGATGATGAGCAGCAGTTTTTTGATTAATGTTAAGGAACTGGCTGAAGAGATGTTTCGCTTTTCGATGATCTAGCTGCACGAGCCAGCTCTTCGGAAAAAAGATGAATCATATTCGTGACAAAGAACATCACGAGTATGATTCCCTATTTTTCAGACGGAGCTAAACGTCTCGTTTCGCTTTTCGATGATCTAGCTGCACGAGCCAGCTCTTCGGAAAAAAGATGAATTATATTCGTGATAAAGAACATCACGAGTATGATTCCCTATTTTTCTGACAGAGCTAAACGTCTCGTTTCGCTTTTCGATATGTTATACTACTTATTGTAATTTATCTAGGAGGGACTATGTTATGAAGATTGCAGTTGATGCAATGGGTGGCGATCATGCGCCACAGGCAATTGTTGAAGGCGTGATGTTAGCCAAACAGGATTTTCCAGAGGTTGAGTTTTTACTTTATGGAAAAGAAGATGAAATTAAAAAATATGTAACAGATGAAACGAATATTACGATTATCCATACGGATGAAAAAATCAATAGTGATGATGAGCCCGTTAAGGCGATTCGTCGTAAGAAAACAGCTTCTATGGTACTCGCTGCACAAGCAGTAAAAAATGGTGAAGCCGATGCGATTTTTTCTGCGGGTAACACAGGTGCGTTACTAGCCGCTGGATTATTTATTGTTGGACGAATCAAAAATGTTGAACGCCCGGGTTTGATGTCGACTTTACCAGTAATGGGCCAAGCGGATGGCGGGTTTGATATGTTAGATTTAGGTGCGAATGCTGATAATAAACCCGAGCACCTTGTTCAATATGCTGTATTAGGTTCTTTTTATGCTGAAAAAGTTAGAAATATCACAAAACCTCGTGTGGCACTTTTAAATAATGGTGCGGAGGAAACTAAGGGCAGTGAATTGACTAAAAAAGCTTTTGAGTTGCTTTCAGCAGAAGAAAGCATTCATTTTATCGGAAATGTAGAGGCGCGTGATTTACTAAGCGGAGCAGCGGATGTTGTGGTAACAGATGGTTTCACTGGAAATGCAGTGTTGAAATCAATTGAAGGAACAGCCACAAACATGATGGGGTTGCTAAAATCCTCGATTCTTGCAGAAGGATTTAAAGGAAAAATGGGTGCGTTACTTTTAAAGAATGCATTACGCGGAATGAAAGATGAAATGGATTACTCCAAACATGGAGGAGCTGTTTTATTTGGATTAAAAGCACCTGTCATCAAAACCCATGGATCAACAGGTCCAGAAGCTGTTCGTTATACGATTCGTCAAATTCACACTATGCTGAAAACAGAAGTTGTACCACAACTTGTCAGCTATTATGAAACGAAAGAATAGTCGTTTCCGCAACCTGATTGCAACCGTATTGTAATGGTTTTGCAAAAAAAGATGGACAAATCCATCAATTGTGAGTACAATGTATCATAGCGTTTAACTCAATAGTGAGGAACGCTGTTCAAAAGCAGTGGAGGTGAATACAGTTGACTCGTGAAGAAGTACTTGAAAAAGTAGCGAAGATTATCTCAAACCACTTTGATATTGAAGCTGAGAAAGTGACAGATCAATTAAACATTAAAGATGACTTGAATGCAGATTCAATTAGTGTAATGGAATTTGTTTTAGAGCTGGAAGATGAGTTTGGTACAGAAATTTCTGATGAAGACGCAGAGCAAATTGAAACAGTTGGTGCCGCTGTGGATTATATTATGAATAACTTATAAGTTGTAATGAAAAAGTAAGGCAAAACAAATCCTGTTTTGTCTTACTTTTTTGCTTATTCGGGAAAAAATGTATTACCAAAATGTTGCAATTTTTACAAATTTTATATACAATTGCTTAAATATGATTACAATGAGAATATGAGTTTTTTTAAAACGATTACAATGAGTATAGTAAAAATAATTATTAAAAAACGGAGTTTTTTTGATAAGTTTTACTGTTGTGATAGGCTATTTAACTGAGCAAGAAGGAGTGTATTAAAGTGAGTGATGGTAATCAATTGTTAGACGTTCAGCATCTGCATACAGGGTTTCGTATTAAAGACGAATACTACGATGCTGTTGATGATGTATCATTTGAATTAGGAAGAAATGAAATTTTAGCGATCGTGGGTGAATCAGGTTGTGGGAAAAGTACTTTAGCCACAACGATTATTGGGTTACATGATGAAAATAATACCCGTGTAACTGGAGAAATCCTTTATAAGGACTTAAATTTAACTACATTTAACGAACAATTATATAATAAAATCCGTGGTAATGATATCGGAATGATTTTTCAAGACCCGTTGTCAGCACTAAATCCATTGATGCGAATTGAAGATCAGATTAAAGAAAGTTTAACATATCATACGGATATGAATGCAGAACAAAAACAAGCGCGAGTAATCGAATTATTGACACAAGTGGGTATTCCTAATCCCGAACGAGTTGGAAAGCAGTATCCTCATGAATTATCTGGAGGAATGCGCCAACGTGTGATCATTGCGATCGCTATTGCTTGTAAACCAGCAATTATTATTGCAGATGAACCGACAACGGCATTGGATGTTACGATTCAAGCGCAAATTTTAGATTTACTCAAGGACTTGCAAGAAGAAACTGGCTCAGGAATCATTTTGATCACCCATGATTTAGGTGTGGTAGCTGAAATGGCAGATAAGGTGGCAGTGATGTATGCAGGTCAATTTGTTGAAGTTGCGACTGCAGAAGAATTATTTAATAATCCAAAACATCCATACACGCGCTCATTGTTACAATCTATCCCTCAAGAAAATTCAGATGATAGTCAGTTACATGTAATTGAAGGTGTGGTTCCTTCCTTAAGTAAGTTACCAAGAGAAGGTTGTCGCTTTGCGCCGAGAATTCCTTGGATTTCAGAGGATGCTCATGAAGCAGAGCCGACATTACATGAAGTGTCAGAGGGTCATTTTGTCCGCTGTACATGTTATCAGCATTTCCATTTTAGAGACGATCAGGAGGAAGTATAATGGCAGAAATTATTCAAATCAAAGACTTGAAAGTTCATTATCCTATCCGTAGCGGCTTCTTTAATCGAGTGACTGATCATGTGCTGGCAGTTGATGGTGTTGATTTTATTATCGAAAAAGGTAAAACGTACGGCTTGGTTGGTGAGTCTGGTTCTGGTAAATCTACTACAGGTAAAGCGATAATTGGGTTAGAAAAAGTGACTAGCGGCAGTATTATATACCAAGACAAAGATGTGACAAAAGCTCATAATCGTAAAGCCATGAAATACAATAAAGATGTTCAAATGATTTTCCAAGATTCAATGTCTAGCTTAAATCCAAAGAAACGAGTATTGGATATCATTGCTGAGCCGATTCGTAATTTTGAACGATTGAGCGACCAAGAAGAAAAGAAAAAAGTCAAAGGGCTTTTAGATATTGTCGGGATGCCAGAAGATGCATTGTACAAATACCCTCATGAATTTTCAGGCGGACAGCGTCAACGTTTAGGTGTTGCTAGAGCGGTGGCAACTAGTCCTAAGCTGATCATTGCAGATGAGCCAGTTTCGGCTTTGGATTTATCCGTTCAAGCACAAGTATTGAACTTTATGAAAAATATTCAAGAAGAATACGGCTTGAGCTATCTATTTATTTCCCATGACTTAGGCGTAGTGAAACATATGTGTGATAATATTGCGATTATGTACAAAGGTCGATTTGTGGAAATTGGGACTCGTCAAGATATTTATACAAACCCACAACATATTTATACGAAACGCTTATTATCAGCTATTCCTAAAATCGATGTTGCGCATCGTGAAGAGCACAAAGCGCAACGTCGTCAAGTGGAAAAAGAATATATTGAGAATCAAAAACATTATTACGATCAAAACGGTCGTGTGTACGACTTACGTACAATTAGTGATACACATCAAGTAGCGTTAAAAGATGGAGGTGCAATCTAATGTGGAAGACGATTTTACGCCGTGTACTCTTTATGATTCCTCAAATCTTGATTTTAAGCGTATTGATTTTCATGTTAGCTAAAATGATGCCGGGGGATCCTTTTACGGGACTTATCAATCCAAATACAGATCCTGCCGTTATTGAGAAAATGCGTGAATCAGCTGGGCTGAATGATCCTTGGACAACACAATATGTTCGTTGGATCGTCAACGTTTTCCATGGCGATTTTGGTGAAAGCTTTATTTTCAAATTACCAGTATCAACATTGATTGGTAGCCGTGCAATAAATACGATTCTCTTGTCCTTAGTGACAGTTGTGATTATGTATGCGATCGCGTTACCATTAGGCGTTTTATCAGGCCGCTATCAAAATTCTATTTTAGACAAATTTGTAGTAATTTATAACTTTTTCAGTTTTGCAGTACCACCATTTATTTTTGCCCTCGTTATGCTGTTTATTTTTGGTTACCGTTTAGATTGGTTTCCTACAACGGGGTCGATTTCCAGTGGTGTCGAGCCAGGGACAGGTGCTTATATTTGGGATCGATTCTATCATTTGATCTTACCAGCACTCTCTCAAGCACTTCTTGGAACAGCGATCACGATCCAATACTTGCGTAATGAAGTGATTGATTCTCAATCATTGGATTATGTGCGGACAGCGCGTTCAAAAGGGGTACCGACGAATAAAGTGTATACAAGACATATTTTCAGAAATGCTTCTTTACCAATTGTTTCTCAACTTAGCTACGAAATCACAGCTTTAATCAGTGGTTCGGTAGTTATTGAAAAAATCTTTGGTTATCCAGGAATTGGGAAATTATTTATCGACTCGATCGGACAACGTGATTATGCAGTAATCACAGCCTTAGTATTGATTTTAGGAGTTGCAACGCTCGTCGGAAATCTGATTTCAGATATCGTAATGAGTCTTGTAGATCCACGGATTCGGGTTCAATAGAAAATCAATTTTAAGGAGAGGAAGAGACGAGATGGATAAAAATAAAGAAAATGCAGCAGTTGCTGTACCAGAAACGATCCCACCGATGGGATTTCGAATGATCGCAAGAGAATTCAAAAAAGACAAATTAGCGATTTTCTCACTTGTACTGTTAGTAGCCATTTTATTGGTTGTTTTTATCGGTGCTCTTTTGACTGATCAAGACAAAGTAATGACAGTTAGTATTTTAGATAAATATGCTGAACCTGGTGGAAACTTCATATTAGGAGCAGACGAAGGCGGACGTGATGTGCTTGGTCAATTGATCATTGGTGCTCGTAACTCTGTTGTCATCGGTTTTGCAATCACGATCCTAACATCGATCATCGGTGTGGGAATCGGTATTGTTTCAGGATATTATGGCGGAATGTTTGATAATGCTGTGATGCGTGTGGTTGACTTTATCATGATTTTACCGATCATGATGATCATCATCGTATTTGTTACGATCATTCCGAATTATAATGTTTGGTCTTTTGTAGGAATCATGAGTGCCTTTTACTGGGTCGCCAAAGCGCGGCTGTTTAGAAGTAAAACGTTATCTGAGGTTCGTAGAGACTATGTGAGTGCTTCAAAAACGTTAGGAACCAGCGATTTTAAAATCATGTTTCGAGAAATCATGCCGAATCTAAGTTCATTGATCATCACCAACTTAACAATCAACTTTGCGGCAAATATCGGGATCGAAACGACACTGACGTTCTTAGGATTTGGTTTGCCGACAAATGTGCCGAGTCTTGGAACATTGATCGGATATGCCAGCAATGGCGATGTTTTAGCAAATAAAACATGGATCTGGGTACCTGCATCAGTACTGATTTTAGTAATGATGTTATGTATAAATTATATTGGCCAAGCGTTTAAACGTTCAGCAGATGCTAGACAACGTTTAGGTTAGAAGAGGAGGAAGTAGTGTGAAGAGCAAAAAACTTTTGGGTTTAATTACACTGACAGCAGTGGTAGCTGTAACATTGGCTGCATGTGGTGGAGGTAAGAAATCAGATTCAGGCAACAAGAATGTAGAAACTGAGGATATCAGCAAATTTACAATGAAGGTTAAAAATGACAAAGAAGCAATCAAAGGCGGGACTTTGGATGTAGCAGTTGCGTCAGATACTCAGTTTAAAGGACTATTTTCTAAAATATACTATCAAGACTCGTATGATAATTACTATATGAGACCTTCTGATGAAGGGCTGTTTAGCTACGATGAAGATTTCGTTATTACAGATGAAGGTGCTGCTAAGCTAGATTTAGATGTTGATAATAAAAAAGCAACAATCACACTGAAAGAAAATATTAAATGGTCAGATGGTGAACCTGTAACTGCTGATGATTTGATTTATCCATATGAAGTGATCGGGAATAAAGACTACACAGGAATTCGCTATGATGACAATTTTACTAATATTGTTGGAATGGAAGAATACCATGATGGAAAAGCAGATACTATTTCAGGTATCAAAAAAGTAGATGACCAATCAATCGAAGTAACATACAAAGAAATGAATCCAGGCATGTTGCAATTAGACGGTGGCGTTTATACAAGCGCAATGCCGAAACATATCTTTAAAGATATTCCGATCAAAGATCAAGAAAAAAGTGATGCAGTCCGCAAAAATCCTGTAACATACGGTCCTTACTACATGAGTAAAATCGTAACAGGTGAATCAGTGGAATATTTACCAAATGAACATTACTACAAAGGAAAACCTAAATTAGATAAAATTGTATTTACTAACGTGCCTACTGCTTCAATCGTTGAAGCGGTGAAAGCGAAAAAATATGACATGGTTTACTCAATGCCGACAGATAACTTCCCAACATATAAAGATTCAGAAGGCTATCAAATGTTAGGTCGTGAAGAGTTAGCTTATACGTATGTTGGGTTCAAACTAGGTACTTTTGATAAAGAAAAAGGCGAAGTGATCATGAATCCAGATGCAAAAATGGCTGATGTGAAATTACGTCAAGCAATGGGTTATGCGATGGATAATGATGCAATCGGACAAAAATTCTATAATGGTTTGCGTACTGGTGCGACAACATTAATTCCACCAATCTTCAAAACATTACACAATACAGATGTTAAAGGCTACCAATATGATCTAGATAAAGCGAAGAAAATTCTAGATGATGCGGGCTATAAAGATACAGATGGCGATGGACTTAGAGAAAATCCTAAGGGTGAAAAATTAACGATCAACTTTGCCTCAATGGCAGGTGGCGAAACAGCTCAACCTTTAGCTGATTACTATCTACAACAATGGAAAGAAATTGGATTAGATGTGAAATTAGCTACTGGTCGTTTAATTGATTTCCAAGCATTCTACGATAAAATCAAAAACGATGATCCAGAAATCGATGTATTCCAAGCTGCTTGGGGCGTAAATAGTGCACCATCTCCAGCAGGATTATACAGCCGTAACGCAGCATTCAACTACTCACGTTTTGCTTCAGAAGAAAATGATAAACTATTGAAAGCAATCGATTCAAAAGCTTCATTTGATGATACAAAACGTAAAGAAGCATATGATGCATGGCAAGAATATATGTTTGAACAAGCACCAGTTATTCCAACGTTATACCGTAATGAAATCATGCCAGTTAATGATCGCGTGAAATCATTTACTTGGAATTACGAAGAAACAAGAGACTTCTATGACATTGAATTAACAGCTGAAAAACGTTAATTTATTGAGTAAAAGAGAGCAATTGAAAAAGACACTTCCATTATTTTTTGGAAGTGTCTTTTTACTTTTGTTGGCTTAGTCTATGAGGGGGAAACAAACTAAAGATTTTTATTATAAAAAAAACAAAATGAAAGTATTGTATTAAAAAGAATTACGTTTGTTTTGGTTTAATAAAAATATTTTACAAATAAATATAACTTTTATTCTATTAAAATAACAAAAATATCAATTAGGCTCCAATCGTTAGCTTTAAATAATAATTTATTTCTAAAAAACGTTGACAAGCATACTTAATGACCGATATACTATTTATGTAAACAATTTTATTATAGATTAGGAGAGATTATAATGGCAGGAGCAATTTCCGTCACACCCGAGCAACTGAAATCACAAGCAAAGGTATATACACAATCACAACAACAAATCCAAGATGCGATTCGTAAAGTAAATTCTATGAATCAACAAATCGCGCAAGAGTGGAAAGGTCAAGCGTTTCAATCGTATTTAGAACAATACAACCAATTAGAAGGAAACGTTAAAAAAATGGAAGAATTATTGATCAGCATCAATAGTCAATTGAACAAGTATGCTGATACAGTGGCACAACGTGACCAACAAGATGCAAGTTCTTTCGGTTTAAACTAAATTAATTTTGAAATAAAAAGCGTCAGTGCAATTCATTGCGCGGGCGTTTTTTAATTATCTAGCTTCAAGAGCTAGCGTTGCGCCTTGCTGTAATCGCATCATTTCCTAAGAGCTAAAGCTCTTAGGAGTGAAGGTTTCAAGAAAAATAGAAAAAATAAATGAGGCAAAGTCCGCCCCAGCTATTTTTTCTATTTTCCTATCAAGGTTGAACGAGCTCTTTCAGCTTTTAAATTAGGAGAGAAGAGAAAATTGAAAAATAAACTAAAAAAGTATCTTCCTATTATTTCGATCATCGTCGGTAGCATATTGTTCTTATCTATTCTTTCTTATATTGGTTTCAAAAGTGATAATATCCAACAAACGTCTAATGAAAAGGTAACGAAAATGCAGTATGTATTGGTAAATGAAGATAAAGGAACTCTTTTTGAAGGGAGAAAATACTCTTTAGGAACGGACTTTGTCACATTGATCAATCAAGACACCGCTAACCGGTGGGAGACCACTACCAGAGATATCGCTAGTCGTGGAGTTGCAGATGGACAGTTTGATGCACAGATCATTATTCCGCAAGATTTCTCTGAACGATTGCTTTCACTACAAAGTATAAATCCTGAAAAAGCTTTAGTAGAGTATCAAGTAAGAGAAGGACAAAATGAGATAACCAATCAGGCGATTCAGGTAAAAGTGAATGATATTTTAAAAGATTTCAATCAACGAATTGTACAAATGTATTTTTCAAGTATTGTAGGAAATCTGTCAGAAGCCCAACAAAATGTCAATCAAATGGTTGGATTGGAAACAAACCATAAAAATAATTTGGAAAAAACAATTTACTTACCATTTAAAGAAGTACCAACTAATTTCTCAAGTGTCATTGATACAGCCAGTATCTTGGATGAAGACAATAAAATGTTTACATCCGAACAAAAAGCGTTTGTTCAATCAGTGAAGCAATTGATGGAAAGTAACAACACTGGTTTAGAAGCAAATAGTCAGGCAACCGAGGAAGTACAGAAATCTGTGAACGATTATGCAGATGAAGGAAATAAAAAACTAGAAACATCCATTAAACAGTTTAATGAGCAATTTGAGCTACAAAAAGAACAATTAGAGAATCAATGGCAAAGCGATTTGAAAGGATACAAGGCTCAATATGATGGTTTTGATGATAGCATAAAAAATCAATTGGGATTGTTTCTTACAAAAGGGTCTGAAGAATCTAAGGACTCTGGCGTTTACGCGAATTTTTTAACGAATGCATTTGCATTTAAAGAAACACAAACTAAAAGAATTGAAGAGTTAACAGGTGAAATAAAAGAGTTGGAAAAACAAGTAACAGAACTAACGACTTTAAAAGAAGATGTTGCAGAAAAGTACTACAACGATAGAAATGCTAATCCAGAAACTGCGGAAGAAGACCAAGTGAAACTAGCTATTTCTAAGTTAATCTCACCTTTGGATAAAGATTCTGAGATTAAGGAAGACGGAGAGTACTTAACTGCTGTAAAGAACGAACTTCAAAAATTACAAGAACAGGCTCTTCCTTCAAGCACGGATTTTCCGATTCTCTTAGCAAAACTTGTAGGTGATGGACTACTTACGCCATCAGAAAGTGACAAATTAAGTGCTTCCTATAATTTGGTGACACATTATGATCCTACTCTCACGGTTGGGAATGGCAATCAATTCAACATACTATCAACGGTTCCTAAAGAAGATATTTCAACTAATTTCAATGTAACGAACACAGTTAATATAGATTTGAAAAGAGCCAGTCAAAGTTTACAATTCGGACATATAGTTAATACTGGAAGCGGAGATAGAGTCGAAGTTATTAATATGGAAACAATCAGAGGAAGTTTAGAAAGAGAAATCCTTCGTAATTTATCTGGTTCAGACTATACCGCAACTGTTTCTAATGATGGAACACAGCTAACGATAGCAATTATACTTAAGGACACTGAAAGTACTGAACCACCCAAAGCACCTGTGAATTCTCACATGTCGTATACATTTGAATCCCAAATACAATGGACATATCCGAATGATCCAAGTGATCATAATGAATATTATCAGTGTAATTATTTCTGGAAATTGAACAATGCAATAACATCGTCTGGGCAATTAGCTGCTTATATAGACAAAGATCAGCCTCTAAAACAAGATTTACCTGAACTGTTTAGCCTTTTCACCACCTTAACATCAGTAGCTGAGAAATTAACCACTATATACGCTGATCCGATTCAACAAGATGTGGTTAGCTTCGCGGACTATGTTACAAGCAATCCAGATAAATCATTCAATGAGCTAGCTACGCCTAATTCTGTTTATTGGCTATATGATAATGTTACGGATACTAAAAAAGTTTCACAAATTTCGGAATCACTCTATAAAAATTATAGGGCAAACGGAGATAGCCTATATCACAACATTGTAGAACAAATCAACAAACTAAACGCTACAATCGGAACCAATACTGATAAAAATGAAGGCGAAACGATGACGTTATATGGCACGTTAAATCTAATGACTGTACCAGATATGATGTTGCAAGAAGCCTCAATTTTAGGTGAGTGGTTCGATAAAGCCAGTCAAGAAATCGACGGGACCTATAATTCATGGAAAGAAACAGAACGAGTAGCAGCAGAATCTGTTATCACGGATACAAATGCACATCCTGATAAGAATGATACGGCTGCAATCAATTCTACTACGGAAAACTTGGTGAAAAGTATCCAGACATTAGCAAGTAGTTCAAGAGAAACGGCTAAAGCAACAGAAGAATCCGCAGCACAGGTCAAAGACGTTGCACCGATTATTCAAACCTTGAAAGAATCGACAAACAAGGTGCAAACAGATGCAAATGGTATTTTAACAAATCTAGATAAAACGGTCACGGAAGTAGACGAAAAAACAAATGACAATGCGAAGTACGCAGAAACATTTGATAAAGTTCTTTCTAATACAAGAAATGGCGGTTCGGATAATTCAACAGTCTTTAACTTTCTTTCAAATCCAATTCAGGAAAAAGGCGATTTTGGTAAAACTAGACAAAATTCTTTGATTCCTTATTATGCAACGATTATTGCTGCATTTATTATTATTTTGGTCGCGACTGCGATGCAAAAATACATGAAACGAAGAAAAGTGTCTAAAACGGACTTGCTGATGAATCCATCAAGAGCTTGGTACAATACGTCAAATGTGATGGTGATACTGCTAAGCAGCGTTGCTTTGTCGATCGCATTTGCCCTTAATTTGAGTCTAGTCGTTGGGATGAATGCAAAATTAGCTTGGTTTAGTTATGCCTTTTTAGTTTTACTAGCAGGATTGTTGCTGACACTTGGCTGTATGAGACAGTTCAGATTACTGACGCTTTATCTTAGCGGTGCAATATTAGGCTTATTCTTTATGCTGACACCACTACTAGGAGTAGCCACTAAAACAGGCACATTCGCCAATATATTGTATCGAGTATCACCATTACAAAATATTCAAAATGGCTTCACCGCATTGCTAAACGGAGCCAGCATTGGTTGGGTAAGTTATCTGATTCTCGTAATTTTAGCATTGAGTGGTATTCTATTGAATTTTTGGGTGAAACCAGAAGACAAAAAAGTAAAAGCATGATCTTTTCTATTATTTGTAAGGGAGAAAAACGATGCAACATAGACCAAAAATTGATGTTAAAACGATTTTAAAAGGAATGCTTGTTCCTTTACTCTTCATTTTCTTACAAAGCATTCCTGTTCATGCAGATACTGGCGACTTAAAAATAAATAACCATGTGATCTACGATAAAAATGAAGGTAGTCAGAGTAATTCTGCTACCTTTACGATCAATCAATTATTTATGAAAGATATGTCTGCTCAGAATAAACAATTAGATGAAGAAAAAATGAAGGTAATTGAAAATGCACAAAAAGAAGTTTTTATGAAAGAAACACCAGCACAACGTACAGTTAACCAACAAATAACACCCCTTCTTTTCTCAAACGGATATGTCTTGAATGACAGTTTAGATTCTGGAGATTCAGGGTTAAAGCAAGGAAATAACATTGGATTTATTGTATTTTGTGTAGTCGGTGGACTCCTTGTGGTAGGCCTTGGAATTTTATTAGGTCGAGCATTTCCTACATGGGTAAAAAAAGGATAGGAAGGTAGAATTTTATGCGGAAAGACACATCTATTGGTATTGGGTTACATGTGGGCAAACAAATCATTGATTTACAGATTCCTATAAAAGTTTCTGGAAATCGTTTAAAAGAACTATTGAGAGAATCACTAGAATTACTAAATATCTCTTTACCAGAATCATTTGAGTTAGAGATACTAAATAAAGCAATTAAGTTAAACGGAGAAGTTCTTCTGGCCAACTATGCACTAGGTGATGGAGATCAATTAATTGTGAAAGAGACAATGAAAAAATAAAGGGGCCTATGACGTGAGTGAAGTAAAAGATATATCAGAAAAAATAGATATCCAAGTTCAAAAAGACAAGGTACTAGTCACATTACAAGCGAATCAATACCGCTTAGCAGAGCTGGATCAATTTCAAGCCGTTCTCCAAAAAAGAGACGCACTATTAGCTGGGGAACTGTTGGAGGCAACAGAAGAGAAATTAGTCTTATCTTATGATAAAGATAATTATGCCGTATCGATCGAAGAAGCGGTAAGAAAAATGTCATCATTTAATCGACTGCTCTTAGCGCAAAAAATTCGTTTCATTGAGCCTTTTATCCATTCAACGATTCAACCATTTATCCACCCAAGAAATATTTTTCTTTTTGGAGAAGAGTTATCGATTGCACATAGAGGATTTATGAATCTAGTTGTACCACATGTAACAAATGAAGAAGACTTTTTAAAACAATATCGTGCGTTGATTCTATTTATTCTTCATCCAAAATTAGATTATGAACGGTTGATCGAAGGCGCTGGAACATTGCAAGATCCTCTGTCTAAAAATATTCAAGCCGCACTTTCACCAGAAGAAATCGATCAAATGATTAGTGAACAAGTGGTCATCCAAAAAATGAAACAAGAGAAGCAAAATCAACTTGTAAATAAAAAAAGCTATACGCTGTTTAAATGGGGCAGTCTTGTATTGTTGGTTGCAACGCTTATTTTAGGTTTCTTTGTTGGAAATTATGCACTGAAAGAAGTTCCTACGCAAGAAAGAATCATTACAGCAGAAGCAAATTACATTGCTAATGATTATTCAGGCGTATTAAGCACGCTGAAAGAAGATACACCAGAGAATCTACCTAAAAGTGCACAATATGTCTATGCAGTAAGCTCGATACAACTGGATAATTTATCCAATGAGCAAAAAGAGATGATTTTAAATAATATTTCACAAAAATCAAATGAAAATACACTTTTATATTGGATCTATATCGGAAAAGGCGCGTTCGAAAAAGCTCTTGATATTGCGCAAAACGTAGGAGATAACCAATTTATTTTACACGCTTATACAAAACTGTATGATGCAACAAAACTAGATACAAAAATGAATGGTGAAAAGAAACAAGAGCTATTAACGAAATACGAAGAAGCCATTGCTAAATATATGAAACTATTAGGAGGAGCAACCGATGATTCTGAAAACGAATAAAACAGAAGATGAGTCAATTGTTCCTATCGATGATCAAATGCAGCCAGCTGCGGATGTTCTTATGGATGTCTTCTATTTTGGTGATGTCTTTTCTCATCATCAGTTGACAACAGCAAAACAAGAACGAATGATCGACGGACATTCAGTGTCTTATGATGGACAGAAGATTTTATTTGATAACAAACCGTTTGAAAAAAATAATCCTCAATTTATTATTGTAAAACCAACCGAGTATCAAACGATTGCTACAAGTAAACCTAAAAAAGATTTTACGATCTCTTCTACAGCTTCCTCCGCAATTAGTTTACCAACTGCGGCATTTGTTTCAGTTACAGTTGAGGCAAAAACGACTAATTATACTGTTGATATTTACGCAAATGAAGAAACGATTTATTTCAACGGACAACGAATTACTAAAGGAAAATTTGAGTTTGGTACTGGCGATCAGCTAGTGATTGATAAACTGATTATAGAAGTACGAGAAAATCAGCTGAAGCTCACAAATTTAGGTACTGACTTTAAATTAAATCCATTTGAAATCATTGAACAAAGCTACCAACCTGAATACCCATCAGAATTTCCATTATTCAGACGAAGCCCACGTATCCATTTAAAAGAACCGAAGATGGATGTAGAAGTAATGACACCGACACCGAAAGAAAAAGAAGGGAAAAATGAACTCTTAAGAACGTTGGTTCCTCCTTTAGGAATGGTGGTTTTAAGTGGTGCTACAAGCTTTTTAAGTGGCGGAAATCCGATCATGATGCTGAGTATGGGTGGCGCTAGTTTATTAACGGCGGGTTTTTCTGTTTCCAGTTATTTTACGAATAAGAAAGAAACCAAAGAGAAAAATGAACGTAGTGAAGGCTCTTATAGACAATACCTGATTCAGAAAAAAGGGGATATTTCTCTTTTACAACAAGAACAAGAGCATGCTTTGACGTATATGTATCCTTCAATGAATGATCTTGCCTTGATGGCCAAAGACTACCAAGCACGGATTTATGAACGCATGACCACCAATGAAGATTTCCTGAAAATCCATGTTGGGACTGGCGAAATCAAATCAAGTTTTTCTGTAAAATATCAAGCAAATGAAGAAAGTGATTTAAGTTCGCTAGCGGAAAAACAACTCGTTTGGCCGTATCAACAATTAGAAGCGGCACCAATTGTTATTCCTTTAATGGATCAAACGGTTGGGCTAGCCGGGAATTATCCAGTATTACGAACAGCTATTCAAACGCTCTTATTCCAAATTTCAATGCTGCATTCATACCGAGATGTTGAATTTGTAACGCTGGTTCCAGAAAATGACTATGACGTCAATTGGCATGCGTGGCGTTGGCTGCCTCATTTGAAGATTCGTAGTTTGAATCTAAGAGGAATCATCCACAATGCCCAAACACGGGATATGGTGCTTAACTCGTTTTACCAAATTTTAACGAAAAGAAGACAAGAACTGAAAGAAAATAGCAATGAAAAGATTCGATTCCAGCCGCATTATGTATTCTCTATTTTAGAAGAGAGCTGGTTATCTGGACATGGGCTAAATGAATTTTTAGCAGAAGATATGAGTCCGTATGGTGTAACTGTGATTTGGGGGAAAGATGCCTTACCGATGTTGCCTGAGACAACGACGACGTTGATTGATTACCAAAGTAGTGAAGCGGCGATCTTGATCAATCAAAATAATGAGTATGTAAATCAAGCGTTTGTACCGACTCATTTACCAACGGCTTATCCGATTGAAGAAGCGTTGCAGAGATTGGCGAATTTACATCATGTTGAAGTGGAGAAGAATGCCATCCCAGAAGCAATCGATTTTCTTGAATTATACGATGTAAAAGCAGTTGATGAGTTAAACATCGGCACACGTTGGACAAAAGCAGATACGTCTAAATCATTAGCGGTTCCATTAGGTGTGCGCGGTAAAGACGATATTGTTTACCTTAACCTACACGAACGAGCACATGGGCCTCACGGGTTAGTTGCTGGTACAACAGGATCTGGTAAATCAGAAATCGTTCAAAGTTATATCTTATCTTTAGCCGTGAACTTTGCACCAGAAGATGTTGGCTTTTTACCGATTGACTTTAAAGGTGGAGGAATGGCGAATTTATTTGCTGACTTACCTCATTTACTGGGTTCTATTACCAATTTAGATGGCGCAAGTTCTGCCAGAGCTTTACAAAGTATTCGGGCAGAATTACAAAAAAGACAACGTAAATTTAGCCAATTTGGAGTGAATCATATCAATGGCTATACAAAATTATATAAACAAGGCAAAACAATTACAGATCCAGAAGAAAAGAAAAAATACCCAAGCGATCCACTGCCACACTTGTTCTTAATCAGTGATGAGTTTGCCGAACTAAAAGCTAATGAACCAGACTTTATGGCGGAACTTGTTTCAACGGCTCGAATCGGTCGTTCGTTAGGTGTCCATTTAATCTTAGCGACTCAAAAACCTAGTGGTGTTGTGGATGACCAAATTTGGTCGAACTCTCGTTTTAAACTAGCGTTGAAAGTAGCCGATGCCAATGATTCAAATGAAATCATCAAAACGCCAGATGCGGCAACGATCACGCAACCAGGTCGTGCGTATTTACAAGTCGGAAACAATGAAATTTATGAACTATTCCAATCTGCTTGGAGCGGAGCGAATTATGATCCGTTTGTCTCACGAGAAGAAAAAGTAGATGAACGTATTTGGCTGATCAATCAATTGGGACAATACGAATTATTAACAGCCGATTTGTCACAAGAAGAAGATACTGTTGTGAAAAAGGAAGAAGAAAAAACGCAGTTGGATGCCATTGTAGAAGCAATCCAAGCATATTCAGAAGAAACCAACGCGGTATTACCAGAAAAACCTTGGCTTCCGCCACTAGAAACAGTGATCGATTCGCCAATTTTATCGAAGGAATGGAGCGATACAAGACAATTAAGTGTTCCGTTTGGCTTTATGGATATTCCTTCTAAACAAGAGCAAGTCGTGTTCAACTTTAATTTTAACGAACTGACACATACGGCGTTTTATGGCTCACCAGGTTTTGGTAAATCAACAGCACTTCAAACATTAGTGATGAATCTTGCGCGATTAAATACACCGAGTCAAGTGCAGTTTAATTTATTTGATTTTGGTACAAATGGTTTACTTCCGCTAAAAAAACTTCCTCATGTTGCAGATTTAGTGCGTTTAGAAGAAGAAGAGAAATTAGTAAAATTCTTGAAGCGAATCCGAAAAGAGATTCAAGAGCGAAAAGATGCATTTACCGATTATGGGGTAGCCAGTCTATCTCAATATGAAGAAAAATCAGGGAATAAACTTCCTGTAGTCATTACCATCATTGACGGATTTGATGCCATCAAGGAAAGTCCCTTAGAAGAAGAAATTGAATCTGTTGTGAATCAGTTGCTACGAGAAGGGGCTAGTGTAGGTCTGTACGCTGTTTTATCTGTTCTTAGAACATCTACCTTCAAGATGAGTATGGCAAGCAATATACCATCTCATATCGGACTATTCCTTGTAGAGGAAGGGGCAATCAGAGATGTTGTTGGGCGAGATGCATTGATTCCACAAGAAATCATTGGACGAGCACAAATCAAATTAGATGACCCGCATGAACTTCAAGTCTTTCTTCCAACACATGGTGAAAATGATATTGACCGCTTAAATCATTTAGAGCAAGAGATAGAAGCAATGGATCAAGAATGGACTGGTGAACGTCCGATTAAGATTCCGATGCTTGCAAAAGTGGTTTCAATGGCTGATTTCTACGAGTCAAAACAAACACAAATGATGCTGGAAAATATGCAATTGCCAATTGGTTTGGATAAAGAAACAACGAATGTTGTCGGATTTGACCCACAAGAGCATGGCTACTTTGTGATTGGAGACGATTCACCGCAACAAACAGAATATATTGAAAAAGTCATTGTAGAAAATCTAAAACATTTTGAAGGACGAGCACAACGAGTGGTCTTTAACGGATCAGAACGTTTCGGCGGCTTTACGGAAAGCTTTGACATGATGGTTGCTGAACCAGATTATAGTACCTTTGTAAATGATTTAGTCAGCGAAATCGAGGTTCGTCAGGACGCAACAGATCCTGAACCAATGTTTGTCTATGTTCCAGAGGCGCATGTATTTGGAGATAAGACATTCATTACCAATGATGCAATTGACGTGTACCTAAGAAAAGCCGCGAAAGTGAAGATTTACTTTATTTTCCAAGGCAATCAAAAACAAATTGAAAATAGCTTTGATGACTTTAATAAACGACTACGTACGAATATCCCAGCAGGAATGATCGGTACACGTTTAGCGGATCAAGGATTTATCAATGTGAAATCAGGCTATAGTGAACCGACAGTTGAACTAGATGAGTCTCATTTCTTTGTTGGACGGAATGCTTGTCGAGTGAAGTTGGTTAGTGAGTAAAATAAATAATTATATGCTGTAACAAGGAGGAAAAAGCGATGGCTAAAGATGATGCAGCAGAAAAAAAGCGTCAGGAGAAGAATGCTCAAAATAGACGAGAATCAACAAGATGGCAACAAATAGGAAATGAACGAAAAGCAAATTATGATAAAAATCAAAAAAAATTAGAACGATTAAAAGAAGCAAAGAGCAAATTAGAAAAATCTATGAAGAACTTTTCGCAATTTGAGAATCAAGTGAAGCAATACCCAACAAAATTAAGCACAGGACAATTTAAAGGAACACTTCGAGATAAATTTGATGAAAAAGCAAACAAAATGGGTACGGCATTACACACAGAAGAAAATTCTTATCAAAGAAATATGGCAAAATTAGATGCAGAAATAGCAAAGAAAGAATTAGAACAAGGAGATTTGCTTGGTGCTGTAGAAAGTGCCTTTAATACGGCAAAAAATTTCTTGGCTTCTATCTTTTAGCCTGAGCATGAGGAGAGATTATAGATGGGGAAAACAGGTGTAGATAAGGCGGCATGGGATGCAGTAGTTTCAAAAGCAGATAGTGCTGTTTCAAGTATTTCCAAGCCCACGATTAATGAATTGGGCAAAACAACTCTAAAACGCTTTAAAAAAGTGATAGAGACACAAAAAACACTGGTGAATACAGTAGAATCTTTCAAAAATGTTTCAAGTACAGATACACAGAAAATGAAACAAGTTGCTGAAAATATTGTCAATGAAGATAAGCAAGCATCTAAATCATTTGAACAAAATACAACCAAAGTGAGGTTTAAGTGATGGCAAATTATGATTCAAAGAAATTTTTTGAAGGTGTTTTGATCAATGATGAATCACTTACCTTTGAAGTGACAGAAGAGCTTATTCTAACGGGTGTTCTCTTAGGAGCAAATTTTCAGTTATTAAAATCAGTCTATAAAACGTATCGAAATTTAGATCAGCAATTTGAACACAAACCTATGGTCGGTGCTAAATTGAGCGTATTCTTTGATTATGAGGAACAGTGTGTCACCTTTGATCGTCAATCAAGCCAAGTGGTATTGACTATTCCCCAATTTTTGCAATACATTGGCAAAATTGATGTTGCTTTTGCACCTATTTATCCTGTTGGAACAACAGTTGAACTGGATGAAAGTATGTTGCCAGACAGCGTAGCAGAGATGTTTAAAGACGGCGATTTAGGAGCAATTGTCACTCTTACTGGAAGAAAAGTCCCGTTGATGTCAGGGTTTGATCATTATATTGTCGATTATTTAGGACGACTATGGCCGTTTGGAGAAATCCCTGGTAATGATCCAGTCTTGATTTCAAATATGATGATCAAGCGTGTAATTGCAGAAAGTTATACGAATGAATATGAAGAAGCCTTTTCCTTTGATGTATTACGGGCTACCCAAGTATTAAATCAACAAATCTCTACAGCGTACATGACGACAGAAGATGCGATTTCCTATTATGAAGCACTTTCTGGAATGACAACAACGGAGTAGCGTATAAAAACGTAAAGAAAGGAGCATATTATGGGCTTTCATGTAGAAACAGCCGAAATGAAAAAGGCGTTGGAACAGTATCAAAAACTATCTAAAACGGCACAAGAACAATTAGATAATGCCAAAAGTTCAATGAATGGTATCATTAACAGTAATGCGATGCACGGTCAAGTAGGCCAAGCAATCGCGGCTGATATCAATAATAATAAAAATGCTGTACTTGTTGGCTTAAAAAATAGCTATAAGTTAGTAGAAGCAGACCTCCAACAAACTTACGCAGATTTTGCAGGAACCACAGGAGAAACCTCACAAAGTGCGGTGTTAGACGAAGATGTTTTAACGAAGGCAAAAACAGCCATTGATAAATTTAAGACGGAGCACAAAGAAAAAAGACAAACCATCAAATCGACATACAGTGATATAGCCGATTTAATTTCGCTTTCTATGCCAAGCAGTAGTACGTTCACTAGTGCTTGCGATGAAGCAAAAAAGCAGTTGGATAAGATCATTCAAAAAGTCAATGAGTTTGATAGTAAGCAACCACCAAGCTCAGCAGAAGAGATCATCAATGTTTTATCTCAACAAATCAAAATGTCTGAAACCGCGAGTGGTTTAAGTTATACAGATCCAAGATTTATGGAATTTGTCTCACAGACAGAATTGGCAGAAGCAATCAAAGATATCGATAGTCAAATTGCTCAGGCAGAAGCAGATGCAAAACTAGAAGCTGAAAAAGCTGCAAAGAAAAAACAAGAAGAATGGGCAAAACATCATCCAGTAGAAAACTTCCTTCAAAATATGTCAGATAGCATCGGCGATTGGTGGGGAAATGTTGTCCAAGGAACAAAAAATCTTTCTATTCCAAAAGGATTTAAAGATATTCTTCTATTTGGAGAAGGGTTCCTTGGCGGTGCAGGTGAGATGGTAAGCTCAGTAGCCATTGGCGGTAGTCAAGTCATTCATTTAGGGGTTGAACTAGTCGAATGGGGTCTTGATTCAGCGAGAGGCATTGAAACACCACAATGGAAACTAGACGATATCAAAGGAGCATGGGAAAATACGAAAGCGATTGGCAGTACATTAAAAACAATCGGCTTGGGGCTTCAAGGAGCCACGAATCCATGGTTATTGGCAGTTAGCCCAATGCATCGAGAAGCGTTAAAAGAAACCTTTGACATGGGCGCAGGAATCGTTAATACTATAGTTAATGATATAAAAACAGGAAATGCCTATGCGATAGGTGGCTATGTATTTGATGTAGCGAGTATGTTTGTCGGAGTAGGCGAAGTAAATGCGGCGTTGAAAGGAACGAAGCTAGGTGCAAAAATAGCTGAGGGATTAAATGCGTTCAAAGCAACAACGAAAGCTACGACGTTGAGTAAACTAGGCAAAGTTACATCGATGGTCGATAAAAGCTTGAAGTACGGAGATGATGCCTTAAAAGCCTTTATGACAAAAGTGAAGAATATTCCAATGCCAATAATGGACGAAATAGCTCTTGCAGGTGGAGGAAGCGTCAAAGTTGTTGGTAAGGGAACATTGGATGATTATATGAAGGCAGCAAAAGCTAACTTTAGTAAGGGGAGTGGCGCTGTTGATGATGTGACTAAGAAATTAAAATCAGATGATTTTACTAAAGAGTTACTAGAAACAAAACCTAAAAATTCTAGAGATCCTAAAAAATGGTTAGATAAAGGTGGAGAAATCGATATCCTAGATGATGGAACATGGGTGTATAAAGATTGGGATGGCAATGTTATTAAATATACAGATGGATATCCTGATTTTAAAGAAGCTGGATTTGTTAGGAATGAGGTTACATTAGAAGATGGTTTTACAACAAGAACTAAGGATTTTCGAGAAGCTGATAAAATCTCTTCCAAAAAAGCTGACGGAACATGGCATCATCATCAAGATGGAAAGACGCTACAGGATGTACCGACTTTGGTCCACAGAAGATTTACACATAAAGGTGGGTTTGCATTAAAAAAGAAATGATGAGGTGAAATAATGAATAATATTAACGGATTTGGTCACTTATCAGAGATAGATATTTTATCTTTAGAAGAAAAATATGATATCGTATTTCCAAATGACTATAAAGAGTTTTTAGAAAATTATAACGGGGGATTACCTGCTAAAAATTATCTAACTACTCATTTAGATAATATAGGGGAAGAGATAGTTCTGGGTTCTTTACTTGGAATAAATGAAAATGAAAACTTTGATTTAGGAACTTGGTTGTTTGAATATAAAGATGAACTTCCACCATCTAGCTTTATAATTGGAACTGAATATAACTCAGGTTTATTTATTATGATAACTATTGGGGATGAACAAGGAGTTTATTTTTGGGATGATGCATACGAGTTAAAAAGTTCTTCGGATGAGGAAAATGTATACTTTTTAGCAAGTACATTTAGTGGATTTTTAAATAGATTTTCTATTGAAGAGTAGTAAGAGGTACCAACGAATGTTCAAAGATATCAAGGAGAATAGCAAAAATATTTTTTATGCTGTAAAAATGGAAGATATAATTGAAGTAGAAAAAGCACTTGGAATTATTTTTCCCAAAGAACTTAAAAATTTTTATTTAGAAGTGGGCTATGGATTTATCCACAGTAATATTGGGAATGTAAACAGAATTATGCATCCATTCTCAGTTAAAGATTTTAGACTAAGACAAAACGATTTTGAATATTATCCTGATATCGAAATATATGATGAATTTGAAGATGAAAAATTAATATTTTTTGAAGGCAATGAGGCTTCTATGCTATCTATTGGACTTGCTCCAGAAGAAAACGACATTTTTTATTATGATGAAAAAGTAGCTAATAGTTTTTCGGATTTTTTGATGAAGATTAATGAAGATGATACTTTTTATTATGATGCTCTTTAATCTAAAACTTAAGAAGAAACTCGAAAAATATTTTCACTATCTAATTATATTTTATGTAATATCTATTAAAGAGTAAAAATAGAAGCAATAGTATATAAAAACTAGTGATTCGTTCAAAGATTGCTAGTTTTTGTATATTTAAACTACCAAGTGAATCCGTGTATAACAATCTATGGTGTGATCTCTTGTAAGATATTGCTTTTTGAGTTTTCGAAAACAGCAAGGGAACAAAAATACGAAAAATGATTTTGAGTGGTATTACATAATTTTAATGAAAGTCTTATAAATAGAAAATTCTAAATCTGAAAGAAAGTTTTACAATATTAAGAAAAAGGCTACCATACCTCCTAGTGGAACTATCAAAATGTAGAATCTAAGGTAAGTGATTCTTTGCTGATGAGAGAATGTTAGAATTAGAAAAATGTCTGGGAATCTTTGAAAATTTTCATCAGAAGTAGGTTGAAATAAATGAGAGAATTTAAGCGAAAAATAGGAAATAAAGAATTTATAGCTACTGCAGAAAGAGAGTTAGAGCCTCAATTGTTAAGCCTGTTCTATATCCTAAAAAATATGAATGAGGAAGAGTTAATAAATGGATTATCATTCCAAATTGGCTGGTCAATTTATTTTTTAGAAGAAATAAATAAAGACTCATTCGTTATACTAACAAATGATACTAGCAAAAATCCTTTTGAAGATAAGACTAAAGATTTAACCTTGGCACTATGGGTACAGTTGGAACAAGGTCATTTTTTGAGAAAACTAAACTTAGAAGGCAAATCAATTAGTTTTAGCGATAAAATCATACTTCAAAAAAATATTTTAACTTTCGATACAATGTATATGCAAAGATCTAGTGATGTGGAACTAGGTGATTCTGGTTGGTATATAGGTAGTATAGAAGAGGATAATTCAGAAGAAGATCTATATTCCTTATATGCTTATCAACTTTTAAAACAAAAACCTGAGATAATTCAAGTTCTGGCTCTCCCAGATGAATATATGGTAATTTATGAAAATAATGAAATAAAAACTGTATTGAATGAAAATGATGAACCAGTTCTATAAAAAATATATGAGCAAAAGCTATACTTATTTACGATGAAATAAGGGAATAACGACTTATGATTAAATGTATAGAGGATAGTTGAAATAATTAAGGAAGACCCAATTAAAATGGTATGGAGAAAAGTAGTTCAATAAATATAGTAGAGCACTATTTGCTCTATACTTATTTTGAATTTAAAGATTTCTATGATGAAAATCTTAACATTGGGCGATTAATATACAGTGTTCTTTTTAACAGGAGTAGGATTTAAAACCTTATATGTTTTTTTTGCAAGTACTAAGTAGGTAATCGATTTAGTAGATGTTCACTACTTTGAACTACTGATGGTGGATCTAATTTTGGATTCGGAGGTTAATTTAGTGGAAACGAGTAGTAAAAGTAAATCACCAGAAGAAATGAACAAAGAATATTTCAAATCATTTATAGCTACTAGGGGAAGTATTAGCTCGTTATACATATCTTGGGCGGGCTTAGTCATTGCTCTTCTTTGTTTGATTATAACTTGGAATATAGCTGTATGGAGTTATCGAATAAGTCCAATGAAAAGTATAATGAATATTATACTTTTAAGCATAGTCATTTTCATGATATTAACGCTTTGCATGGTTAGTTTTAGAGTAACAAAAAAATTTTTGATTCTACATCAGGACTTTGCAGCTATATGGCTTATAATTTTTTCGGTCATGCTTACAATTGTGCTAATGTTCCTAGGATACACTATGACGCAGGGGACCAATGGGAATGAATTTAGATATGAATCTAAATTATCAATTATTGTTCTTTTACTATTCGGACTAACATATTTAGTTGCTCTTTTTTATAATTTTTATTGGTTAAAAAAACAATTAAAAATTGGGTTTTCAGATACACGTACAACTGCTAACTATTTTGCACGAGCTAAGGTTTACGAGTCAAAATCTCTATGGATAATCTTTGGTTTTTCAATGATAGGAGCCTTTTTAACAGGGAATTTAGCGAGAGTATTTGGCTTGGTCTTTGGTATATTTTTAGGCGCTGTTTTTTCTAGATTAACAATGGAGCTTGCTTACTCTGCATTTCTATTAAATACAGACAAAGAATATTGGGTCAATTATATTGATGAGCCAGAAAAACCGTGGAAAGAAATTCTAAAAAAGTGTTTAAAAAAGACATCCACATATGTGATTTTAGGTGTTTTACTGATTATTGTTATGGTGGAGATAGAAGACAGTTACAAGGTGCCTAAAGGCCTTCAGATTACATTTTCATATGTTCTCATGGCGATCCTACTCTTTTTTGTGGTAGCTTTCATAATGTGGATTATAAAAAAAGTGAGGGATAAGCTCGATAAAAAATAAGCAGACAATAGAGTGGGGAGTATGGAGAAAATTATCTCAAGAAACACAAAAAAGGAGATTAACAAATGAATGAAAAAAAGGTACAACGTAAATGGGCATTAGTAGTAGCAGTATTATTAACATTGGCAGCAATCAACCAGTTAATAAAGGGAATGGATCTATCTGATTCTTATGGTGCAGGAAGTCTTGTAAGCTTAATAGTATTTCCAGCCCTATTTTACTATCTAGCTTTTAAAAAGAAAAAAGAAAAATAATAACGTTGATAAACTAAAAGAATGATCCAATCAGAAAAATAGTTGATAGGATTGTTCTTTTTTCATGTTCAAATAAACACCAGAGAAAAAGGTAGTATAAATGCCAATTATGATATTTATACTGCTTTTTTTATTCATTTCAGGTGAATTATTCATAGCTACTTATCTTTAATTACGCTTAGATATCCAATCAGTTTCTCAAGACTATCTAACAATCACAAAGAACCAACTTTTTTTGTCACTTCTACACTAGACAGAAATTTCTAAGAATGATAATCTTCTTGTTAAGCGCTTCCATTCTTGCGTCATAAGAAACCTAAACAAGGAGAGAGATCATATGGAAAAAACACTCGTTATCATCAAGCCAGATGGCGTTTCACGTAAATTAGTTGGAGAAATCCTACAGCGATTTGAGAAAAAGCAATTAAAGCTTACTCAATTAAAAGTAGCAACAATGTCTCGCAACGTAGCAGAAGAACATTATGCACACGTCAAAAAATTCGATTTCTTCGAAGATATGATCACTTATATGACGTCGTCAGAAGTTGTTTATCTTGTTTTAGAAGGAACCAGCGTCATTAAAACCGTTCGTAAAATGATTGGTGCAACGAATTGTTTAGAAGCTGAACCTGGAACGATTCGAGGCGATTATGGCGCTAATAGTTATGAAAATATTATCCATGCGTCAGATTCACCAGAAGCGGCAGCAGTTGAAATCAAACGATTCTTTAATGAAGCCAATTAAATCAAAAGCGTATCAAGATTTTGTGACGATCTTGAACGCTTTTTGTCATTTTAAAGTGAATAAACGCGTGGAAATTCTTGGTTTATGATAAAAACACACTAAAATCATTAGGAAATTCTTCAAAAACCATGAATTCAGCAGTGTTTTTAGCGCAATTCCTCCCTAACCATTTAAAAATCCCGCAAAAAAAAGTATAATAGAGAAGGTTGTAAATAAACTTAAAGGAATGTAGCAAATGGACAATCAGTTAACTACAGAATTAAAAGAACGTTACGGCATTGTTTTCCATGATGTCAACCTATTAGAACAAGCTTTTACCCATTCATCCTATGTGAATGAGCATCGATACTTAAAACTATCAGACAATGAACGATTAGAATTTTTAGGAGATGCCGTTTTAGAGTTATTGGTTTCTCAATATTTGTATAAACAATTCCCAGAAATGCCAGAAGGCAAACTGACGAAAATGCGGGCGGCAATCGTTCGTGAAGATAGTTTATCCAAATTTGCGAAAGAATGTCATTTCGACCAATATATTCTTTTAGGCAAAGGAGAAGAAAATTCTGGTGGACGGACACGTCCAGCATTACTTTGTGATTTATTCGAAGCATTTTTAGGTGCTTTGTTCCTAGATCAAAAAGTCGATGCAGTCAAGAAATTTATTGCAGAAGTTATTTTCCCTAAAATCGATGCCGGTGCTTTTTCACATGAGATGGATCATAAAACACATTTACAAGAAGTCCTACAACGTCAAGGTGACGTTACCATTGAATACCGTTTAGTCAATGAAGAAGGACCAGCCCATGACCGAATCTTTTTTGTAGAAGTTTATGTTAATGAAAAAATGATCGGGACAGGTCAAGGTAAGTCGAAGAAATTAGCAGAACAGGATGCCGCTGAACGAGCGCTGAAACAAAATCCTGAGTAAGCTTGGAAGGAGCCGTTTTATTCGTGTATTTAAAACGAATTGAGATCGCAGGATTTAAATCCTTTGCGGATCGAACCGTTATAGAGTTTGAAAATGGTGTTACGGCTGTCGTTGGACCTAACGGCAGTGGAAAAAGTAATATCACCGAAGCGATTCGCTGGGTCTTAGGCGAGCAGTCTGCTAAAAGTCTTCGCGGCGGTAAGATGCCGGATATTATTTTTGCGGGTTCTGAAGGCCGTAAAGCATTAAATATTGCAGAAGTAACGGTTGTCTTAGATAATAGTGACCACTTTTTACCGCTAGATTTTACGGAAATCAGTGTGACGCGTCGCTATCGCAGAACAGGTGAAAGTGACTTTTATATCAACAAACAAGCTTGCCGATTGAAAGATATTCACGATTTATTTATGGATTCTGGTTTAGGGAAAGAATCATTTTCGATTATTTCCCAAGGGAAAGTCGAAGCGATTTTTAACAGTAAGCCAGAAGATCGTCGTGGTATTTTTGAAGAAGCAGCCGGCGTCTTGAAATACAAACAACGTAAGAAAAAAGCAGAGCAAAAACTATTTGAAACAGAAGATAATTTAAGTCGTGTGCAAGATATCATCTATGAATTAGAAGATCAACTGACTCCTCTAGCTGCACAAAGCGAAGCGGCCAAGGAGTTTTTGAAACTTAAAGAGAGCTTAACGGAAATCGATGTTAGCTTAACAGTAACAGAAATCGAAGCAGCAAAAGAAGTTTGGGAAATCAAGACAGCGGAACTTGCAGGCATCGAAGAAAAGTTACAGATTGCCAGCAAAAAAATCCGAGATTCAGAAGATGAACTATTCCAATTGCGTGGCAAACGCAATAAACTCGATGAACAAATCGAAACGGAACAACAACAACTTCTACAAATCACAGAAGCATTGAAGCAAACGGAAGGACAAAAAAACGTCCTAGTCGAACGCTCAAAACATACGATGCAAACAACCAGTGAATATCAGCAGTCTTTACAAGAAAATGCGGAGAAAATCACTCGTTATCGTGAAGAAGTTCAAGACTTACAAGCAAAAGTTACGGAGAAAAAAGCCCAACGTGAATCATTAGTTGATGCAATCAAAGCCTCAGAACTAGAAGTCGAAAAATACAGCAAATCGTCAAAAGAATTACTAGAAGAATTACGTAGCCAATACGTTGAAGTCATGCAAGAACAAGCTAATACGACCAACGATCTAAAATATTTAGAACGTCAGTATCAACAAGAAACGGCTAAAAATCAGCAATCTATTCAAAAGCATGAAGCGTTAGAAAAACAAATGACGGATGCTTTAGCTGAAAAAGAAGAACTAGAAGCAAATCTATCAGCATCCGACCAGGCATTAACCGACCAAAGAGAACAATATACGCAATTAAAACATCAGTTGGACCAAAAGCAAGGGCAATTAGCTGTGAAACAAAAGCAAATGTACCAGGCGATGAATCAGGTGCAACAAGCCAAAGCCCGTCAAAAAAGCTTACAAGAAATCCAAGAAAATTATTCAGGATTTTATCAAGGCGTTCGAGCAGTTTTAAAACATAAAGATCAATTAACTGGAATTGTCGGTGCCGTTGCTGAATTGATCGATGTACCAAAAGATTACACATTAGCAATCGAAACAGCTCTTGGTGGAGCCGCTCAACATGTGGTGGTGGAAACTGAAAAAGATGGTCGAGCTGGGATCACATTTTTAAAACAACAGCATAGCGGTCGTGCAACTTTTCTACCTCTAACGACAATCAAACCAAGAATGGTTTCTAGTGCAGTACGCGATCGTGTCAGCAATATTTCAGGATTTCTAGGGATTGCCAGTGAATTGGTTCACTTTTCAGATGAAGTCAGCAATGTGATTCAAAACCTTTTAGGTGTAACATTGTTAGCAGAAAGTTTAGAGAGCGCCAATCAATTAGCGAAAGCTGTAAATTATCAGTACCGTGTTGTGTCTTTAGATGGCGATGTTATGAACTCAGGTGGTTCGATGACCGGTGGTGCTAATAAGCGAGGCAATCAAGGTAGCTTATTCTCTCAAACCCAAGAACTTCAAACGTTGACGGAACAAATGGAACGTGTTGAAAAACAATTGACAGCCCATGAAAAAGAAGTGCAGCAGTTAACTGAAGAAGTCAAACAGCTCAATGAAACATTAGAACAGCTACGTTCAACTGGCGAAATAAGCCGCTTGAAGCAGCAAGAATTACAAAATAAACTAGCGAATCAAGAAGAAACGATTACACGGTTAACGAAAGAACAGCGTTTGTTTGAATTTGAAGCCCGTGAATTGCATCAATTTTTAACGGAATATCAAACAAGAAAAGAAGAACTAACGTTACAGCAACAAGAGCTGAATCAAACAAAAGACCGTTTAGATCAGGAAATGAAGCAAGTGGATCAAGAAGCTAGTCAAATGGAAACCTTGCGGGCAGAAGCCTTTGAACGTTTCAATCAAGTGCAAGCAGATCAAGCTGTGGTAACGGAACAATTGGCTCATCTAACGGAGCAAGTAGCAGAAAAACAAACGCAGTTAGATGAATTCTTAGCAAGAGAAACAGCTTTACGTCAACAATTACAACAATTAAATGATAATTCAACGGATCACTTGGTCACAGAAGAAAGCTTAGCGGTTCAGTTAGAACAACTAGCAGAGAAAAAAGACCAGCTGCAAACAAGTATTCAAGAAGCTAAAACTGCTCGTCAACAATTACAAGAGCAAGTTGATCAGATCGATACAGGTTTAGCAGAAGAAAATAAACAGCAACAACATCTATTGACAGAACAAACCAAGATCGAAGTTGAGAAAAACCGTTCAGAAATCAAACTAGATAACTCTTTACAATACTTACAAGAAGAATACAGTTTGACCTTTGAACGTGCGAATGAAGATTATGAATTAACAATTGATAAAGAGCAGGCCAAAATCGAAGTCAAACGCTTGAAACGTGATATCGAACGCCTAGGTCCAGTCAATCTCAATGCGATCGAACAATACGAGCAAGTCAATGAACGTCATGAGTTTTTAGTGTCTCAACGTGATGACTTGTTAGATGCTAAAGAGCAGTTGTTCGAAACGATGGGTGAAATGGATGAAGAAGTCAAAGCGCGCTTTAGTGAAGTCTTTGAAGCGATTCGTGCACAATTTAAAGTGGTGTTCCCAAATATGTTTGGCGGTGGTCGAGCAGAGCTGATTTTGACGAATCCAGAAGATTTATTGAATACTGGGGTAGAAATTGAAGCACAACCTCCAGGTAAAAAATTACAAAATCTAAGCTTACTCTCCGGTGGTGAACGGGCGTTAACAGCGATTGCCTTATTATTCTCTATCATCCGTGTTAGACCAGTACCATTCTGTGTCTTGGATGAAGTCGAAGCCGCTTTAGATGATGCTAATGTTTCGCGTTTTGGTCATTATTTAAGTGAATTTGAAGACGATACACAATTTATTGTGGTAACGCACCGTAAAGGAACGATGGAAGCCGCTGATGTGTTGTATGGTGTAACGATGCAAGAATCAGGTGTTTCGAAAATTGTTTCTGTTCGTTTGGAAGAAGTGAAAGAAGGCGGCGCAATTGTCGCTGAAACTTAATTATATAGGATTGGGGGACAAGACAGATTGATTAAATTAGTCGCTATTGATTTAGATGGCACACTTTTAAATAGTAAAAAAGAAATTTCTGAAAGAAATAAACAAGCCTTGGCCAAAGCGAAAGCTGCAGGTGTTAAAATCGTCATTTGTACAGGTCGTCCGTTAGCAGCGATCGGTATTTATTTAGACGCTTTGAATTTGCGAGACAACGGTGATTACAGTATTACCTTTAATGGTGGATTGGTTCAAAAAAACGATACTGGCGAAATCATTGAAAAAGCATCCATGCCTTTAGAAAATGTTCATGATTTGTTTGAATTAGCTGCAGCGTTGAATGTACCTTTGGATATTCTGTCTGACGGGCTAGTGCTGCAACTGCCAACGACGCAGAATTATGAATCGTTATATAGCCAACTAAATACATTACTGACATATGAGTCTTATGAATTAGACCAACTGACAGCTGATAGAATTTACAATAAAGCAGTCATTGCAGTGGAACAAACGTATCTAGATGAGCAAATTAAAAAGATTCCTAGTCCATTTTATGATCGTTATGAAATCATCAAAACGAGAAGTAATCTACTAGAATTTATGCCAAAAGGAATAACTAAAGCATATGGCATTTCCTTATTAGCGAGAGATTTAGGCATTAAACAAGAAGAAATCATGACGATCGGTGATGAAGAAAATGATTTACCGATGATCGAATATGCAGGACTTGGCGTAGCGATGGAAAATGCTGTTGCTAGAGTGAAAGATTTGGCAGATGTAATCACAGATACAAACGATAATGACGGCGTCGCACAAGCCGTTGAAAAATTTGTGTTAGAACCATTGAAAGGAGGAATATAAATGGGATTTTTCGATAAAATAAAAAAGGCGTTTATGAATGAAAAAGAAGCACAGCCAGCTGAAATCGAAACAGACGAAACACAGACAGAAGCTGTGGAAGAAGATGGTGTTTTAGAAGAGCAACAAGTAGAACAAGAAGTGACGGAACAAGCACAAGATGATTCTCTTGAAGCTATAGAAGCAGAATCAGAAACGGAAATCGACCCTCTTATTACGGTGAACCCTGTGACACAAGCGGAAGAGCTTGTTGATCCTGAAATCATTGAGGAACAAGCAGAAGAAATCATCGTACAAGATAAGTATGAAAAAGGCTTAGAAAAAACCCGTAAAACCTTTGGCGAACGGTTGAATGAATTATTCGCTAATTTCCGTTCAGTTGATGAAGACTTTTTTGAAGAATTAGAAGAGACCTTGATCGGCGCTGACGTTGGTTTTGATACAGCCATAAAAATTACAGAATCCCTTCGTCAAGAAGTAAAATTACGTAACGTGAAAAAACCAGCCGCGGTTCAAAATACGATCATTGAAAAAATGGTTGATTTGTACGAAGCAGAAGGTATCGAAGAAAATAATGCCTTGAATATTCAACCAAATGGCTTAACTGTTATGTTATTTGTCGGTGTTAATGGTGTTGGTAAAACAACTAGTATCGGCAAACTAGCCCATGAATTCAAACAAGACGGAAAAAAAGTCTTAATGGCAGCTGCTGATACGTTTAGAGCAGGGGCTATCGATCAATTAGTTGTCTGGGGCGAACGTGCCGGTGTAGAAGTTGTTCGAGGCAATGCCGGTGGCGATCCAGCAGCAGTCGTCTTTGATGCCGTAGAACGTGCAAAAACGGAGAATGCAGATATCTTACTTGTAGATACAGCAGGACGCTTACAAAACAAAGTTAATTTGATGAACGAATTAGAAAAAATCAAACGTGTGATTCAGCGTGAATTGCCGGATGCGCCTCATGAAGTGTTGCTTGTAGTAGATGCAACGACTGGGCAAAACGCAATGTCACAAGCAAAACAATTTAAAGAAACGACCGATGTCACAGGCTTAGTCTTAACAAAATTGGATGGTACAGCAAAAGGCGGAATCGTCTTAGCGATTCGTAATGAGCTGCATTTACCAGTTAAGTTAGTTGGATTAGGTGAAGGAATTGATGATTTAGAACCGTTTGATGCAAATGATTTTGCAATTGGATTGTTTAAAGGTTTACTGAAAGTCGAAGATTAAAGGAACAACAAAAACCTTTTGAGTGACTACATTAAGTAGGCATCCAAAAGGTTTTTTTATTCGCTAAAATATCGTTGGAACCATACCGCCATCCATCCGAAGTGCGGCACCGCTGAACGCTGAAGCATATGGACTGCTGATAAACGCAGCTAAACGTCCGATTTCACTAGGATCGATCAAGCGTTGGATCTGAGATAAGGGACGGTTGTTCGCCATAAACAATTTTTCTTTTTCTGCTAAGGTCAATGTTGAATCAGGATACATTTTTTCGATCATATCACGCACGCCTTCAGTCATGGTAGAGCCTGGCATGATTGTATTAACGGTTACTTGTGTTCCTTTGGTTAACTTAGACAAGCTTTTCGCTAAAGAAAGCTGCATGGTTTTTGTCATACTATACTGTGGCATTTCTCCAGAAGGCATGACCGCCTCTTCACTAGCAATAAAAATGATTCTGCCGAAGTTTTCGTTTAACATTTTAGGGAGATAAAATTTAACGAGAGAATTGGCAGCAAGTACATTTATCCGAAAGAATCTTTCCCAAGTATCATCGTCAATATCTTCATAAGCCATTGGTTGAAAAATCCCCATGTTATTCACTAAAATATCAATATGAGGAAATTTGTTAAATAAAGCGTTGGCGATCTTCTGAGACAACGATATCTCCAAAAGCAGATTGTGGATCCGTTTTTGGAAAGCGGTCTTTTAGTTCGTCGACTAATGCTGTAACTTCTTTTTCGTTACGGCCATTAATCAAAACATTGACACCTTCTTTGGCTAATTCACTCGCAATCGCTTTGCCAATCCCCTTTGTTGAGCCGGTGATTAATGCAGTTTTTCCTTTGATATTCATTTCCATGGCGATATCTCCTCACTAAATTTTATTTAAAAAAGAACGTATCTGGATTAGGACCAACTCGTGTGCCATCATCTAGTTGATTGATCATAGCTAAATCTTCTGTTGATAGTTCAAAGTCAAAAATTTCTGCATTACTTCTGATACGTGATTCTTTAACCGATTTTGGAATAACGATAATATCATTTTGAACATGCCACCTTAAAATAATTTGAGCGGCCGATTTGTTGTGTTTTGCGGCAATTTTTAAAATCGTTTCGTCTTCTAATAGTTGCCCTTGCATCAAAGGTGACCAGGCTTCAGTGATGATTCCTTTTTCTTTTCCAAATGCTCGAATTTCTTTTTGCGCCATTCGGGGATGAAGCTCCACTTGATTGATTACAGGAGTGATTTTTGCTGTATCAAGAAGTGTTTTTAGATGATGGACTTCAAAGTTACTAACGCCGATCGCTTTGATTTTTCCGATAAGATACAAATCTTCCAATGCCGCCCAAGGTTCTAAAAATTCATTGTCTCCAGGCCAGTGGATCAAATAAAGATCTAAATAATCCAAACCTAATGTTGCTAAACTGTCGTTAAAGGCCGTAATCGTTTGATCATAGTTTAACCCATGATTCCAAATTTTACTTGTGATAAACAGCTCTTCACGTTTTTTCCCAGTCAAGGTTAGACCACGCTTGATCCCTTCTCCGACACCTGATTCATTTCCATAAATTTGCGCAGTATCGATACTGACATAGCCTGCCTCAATTGCTTTTTGCACGGATAAAACAGTATCTTCATTACTTACTTGAAATACACCTAAACCAAAGCCTGGCATTTCAACTTTATTGTTTAATAATATTTTGTCTGTTAATGAACGAATCATCGGTTATCTTCCTTTCGCTTTTAAAGTAAATCTATCGTAACAGCTGCTAGTCTAAATGAATAGTACGTACTTTAAAGTTATATACATACCAAAAAGTAATTAATTGATTTTTCAGGCTTTTTTTGGTTAAATGAATCATGAAAGGATGTGACGTGTATGGAATCAGTCCCAACATCAGTCAAAAAAAAGTACAATATAGGTGTGGAAGTTACGATGGATGTGATTGGTGGCAAATGGAAACCGATCATTCTTTGTAACTTAAGACATCAAGTCATGCGCACAAGTGAACTACTTAGAGCGATACCCAATATCTCCCAAAAAATGTTGACGCAGCAATTACGTGAATTAGAACAAGATAATATTGTTGATCGAAAGTCCTATAACCAAATTCCGCCAAAAGTTGAATATAGTCTAAGTGATTACGGTGAATCTTTAGGCGAAATTCTTGATTTGCTTTGTTCTTGGGGAGAAACACATGCGGAGCATTTGATTGATAATGGTGAAGCGATTAGTTTGAATTGTAATAATTAAGAGAACGTATAGTATAGAAATTGATAAAAAAAGCATAGCAAGGCCGTTGGAAACACAACAGTCTTACTATGCTTTTTTGAATACAAGTGACAAGAAGAATGAGGATATAAAAAGTGAAATCACAAAAGCTCATTTTTTAACATATATATCCTTAAGTAAAATAAAAGGGTTATTGACTTGTTTTATTTTTTTCTCTCACGTAGGTTCCGGGGAAAGTCCCGTCATAGTTTTTTGTGAAATCTACACTGTTATTGTAAGTCTTGTCTTTACTAACCCAAGCGCCTGTATAGGGGTGAACCTTTTTTTCAGGCAAAGTAGCATTTTTAAATGTAAAATTCTTTCCTAATCTAATCGTTTCGACAGCAGAATCTTTGAACATATCTACCATGTTTCTAGTATTATTAGTATCCCAGTTAGCTAAGTCTAAAGAATTTATCTTAGTATTTCTAAATACACTAAGCATATTTATTACATTACTAGTATTCCAATGTCCAACATCTAATTGAGTTAACATAGAAGATTGGAATAACGAGGATATGTTGGTTACGCTACTAGTATCCCACTTGTTCAGATGTAAAGTATTTATTTTACTAGTAGAAAACATTGAATCCATGTTGACAACATTACTTGTGTTCCATTGATCTATATCTAATTGGAGTAACTCGGAGCGTTTGAACATCGCTTCCATGGTAATCACTTTACTAGTATCCCACTTGTTCAAATTTAAAACCTTTATTTTAGAACTACCAAACATTTTGGCCATAGTCTTTACTTTACTGGTGTTCCATCGGTCTACATTTATTTGAGTTGCTTGAGAGTACTGGAACATATTGGACATATCAGTTACATTGCTAGTATCCCAGGAATTTAAGTCCAAAGAGTCAATTTTACTATTATAAAACATTGACTTAAATGATTGGACATTACTGGTATTTATATTTGTTAAGTTCAATGATTTAAAGCTGGAATGTGCGAACATTTCTGACATGATCATGACTTTGTTTGTATCCCAGGGACTTAAATCTAAAGAACTTATATTAGTACTGCTGAACATATTGTCCATATTTAGTACATGACTGGTATCTATTTTTTCAATTCCTTCAATCTCCTCAAGTTCGCTCAAATTGGCAAATACATATTGACTGAATTTGTGTAAAGTAACAACATCGTCAAATTTAATTTTTTTGATTTTTTTTCCTTGTAGTAGATCAGAATCCTGTATAAACGCTTTTATATTAAATGAATAGTGGGTTATATCAGGAAAATTCCCTTTTTGAAAGGTAAGTGTTTGAGTTGAAGCATCCCAATCCCATGGTGCTGTTCCGAATTTCTTAGGATTATTTTCCCTTATATAGGTTCCAGGATGAGTTCCATCATAGTTTTCCATAAAGTCCTTACTACTAGTGTAGGTCATATCTTTACCAATCCAAGCACCCGTATATGGATACTTGTTTTTTTCAGGTAGAGCAGCATTTTTAAACGTAAAACGTTTTCCTAATGTGAGTTCTTCTAAAGCTGAATTAGTGAACATTGCCCATATGGAAGTTACGTTACTAGTATCCCAATTGTTTAAGTCCAAAGTTTCCACTTTGCTACTTCGAAACATTTCACTTAGCTGTGTTACTTTGCTTATATTCCAATTCGAGACATTTAATGCTTTTAATTTAGTCTCTTTAAACATACTGGACATATTTGTAACATTACTAGTGTCCCAAGTATTTAAATCTAAAGAAGCAATCGTAGTATTATAAAACATGTACGCCATGTTCGTTACCGCATTGGTGTTTAGTTTTTCCATACCTTCAATTTTCTCTAGTCCAGTTAAGTTGGCAAATAAATACGAACTATCCTTATGCAGAGAAACAGTATCTTCAAATTTGATTTTTTTGATTTTCTTCCCTTTTAATTGATCCCTTTGAATTAATTTTTCAATATTGTACGATGAATTAGTTGCAGGGAAATCCCCTTTTTTGAAGGTAAGTGTTTGAGTCGGTTCATCCCAGGTCCAAGGAGTTGTTCCATAAATTCCTCTAGCGCTAGTTACTTCAACGGTACTACTTGCTGTTTGCTTGCCATCTTCAGTTTCAGCAGTAATTGTTGCAGTTCCACTTGCTTGGGCCGTGACTTGTCCTTTTTGATCTACAGTGGCAATCTTTTCATCTGAACTTCGCCAAGTAACTGTTTTGTTGGTGGCGTTATCTGGGGTAATGGTTGCTGTAAGTTGTTCAATTTTCCCTACATCTAGCGAAAGCTTTGCTGGGTTCAGTGTAATATCAATAACAGAGATTTTAGGATTACTAAATGTTACAGACATGCCATCTTTAGACTCATCATTCACTATAATATCAAATTTAGGATTTTTTCCATCTGGTAATGTACTTGCTGGAACTGTTTTTCTCCCTAATTCAATTGTTTGTTCTTTATTGTGCATGCCGATTCCTTTGTAATAGAAACCATCTAAGCCTATAACCATATTACTATCTAATTTAGAGTAGCCAACAACGCCTTGATCTGCTTCACGGAGCGTAACAATTTGTTTGCCAGCCCCTTCGTTTTTAGGGATATGTTCATTGACATAATAAATTCCGACACCACCAGAATGGATATAGGGTGCTAATGCTGCATCGAAGCCTTTCATTTGGCGATTTTCAATTAAATAATATTGCTTAGGGTCGTCTGTTTCAACTTTAGCGATATTAAAATTATCTTGTTGAATCTCGTTAATAGTTAGTGTTTGTTCGTTCGCTATAATAGTAGGTTCTACTAGTCCCAATTTTACTTTTGAGTAAGCATCAAAGTGGACTGGATAGGAACCCGATGTTTTGCCATTCATGGTAGTATGGCTATTGGACATTACACTGTAACTGCCTAATCCGCTTCCCTTAGCCCCAGATGGATTATACAAATCTGGTAAACCTAAGTCATGTCCGATTTCATGGACAACTGTTCCGATAGTTGATTGAGCATCTGGGTCATTTAAATACCACTTTCTTTTATCTGTTACTGCTGTATATGTTTTTAATTTAACCCCATCAACTGTGATAGCACCACCCCATCTATGTGGCCAAATTGTAGGAGATACACCAGTACTTGCGTTTGTTGCACTAGCAGAATACCCACTAAAGACTGCAAGAACATGTAGTTCATCAGGTGAAATGTACCCATCTTTATTCGTATCATATTGTTTTAGATTCAATGTTTGGTTTTCTTGGTTGAGCGCTTCATTGATCATTTCACGAGGCAAAGTATGTTTATCACTTGCAAAACCTGTATTTGGATGATTTTTGTTTAGTTTAACTTTGACAACGCCATCTACAGTGTTTTCTTGTGTATTTTTTACAGGCGTAAATTGAATTAATCCCTTGGTAGCTTCTTGATAAAAATCATTAGCGGAATCTTTACCTGAAGCAAAAATTGTGTTGTACCAATCATTTTTAGTAAAGTCCATTGGAGTATCGTTAAATTCGATCATCACGACTAATAAGTTTCTTTTTTGTTGTACATTGAGAGCTTTCGCTTTTTGTTCTAATACATTTACTTCAGGAATATCTATTTTTATTTTTGATATATCTTTTTCATAGGCTACATTATCAGGTTTTGCATCAATGCTAAATTTACTGTCTGTAGCAACTAAGTGGTTCGTGTTAGCTTCTATAGTAGCATAATACCAGTAATCATTTTCACCAAATATTACCAGTTCTTTCGTATTTTCAACGATGGCATATGAGAGCCATTCGTCTCCTTGAACTTCGGCTTTGAATAGCTGTTGTGATGGTTGACTTAACTCTATAAACCCTTTTGGTTCTACTGGATCTGCCCAAACATTTCCATGGGAAAGGGATAGCATTGTGACAATCAAAGCAATAGAAAACAACCCTGTTACTTTTTTCATAAAATTTCCTCCTTTTATAGGTGATATAGTTAAAATATAACATGTATTTATATATATAAATATATCTAAAATTAAGAAATATATAGTGGTTTTTGAGATATGGTTGGTCTAATCATAAATGTTACTATGAATTATAGGACGGTAAAAGATGCTTGAGCCATAAGCTAATGCTACAAAAAAATCCTATTCGAATAAAAAATACGAATAGGATTTTTTTTCAGAACTAGATACTCAATTCTGTATTGTTTTGAAATATAATATATGAAATAAGTTGATATTAAAATTATAAGAAGATCATAGGCAACCTTATTTCAATTAGTAACTATAAATTATTCGCTTCAATTCCATAATCTTCTGCTATTTTCTTTAAACTAAAACCTCGACCAAAAACTTCGCTTGCATTCATCGAAACAATAAATGCTTCTTCATCGATGGCCATGACATTTTCTTTGATCTTAGCAAAGTCTTTTTCGCTAATCACCGTCATCATCAGCATACTTGGATTTTTTTGATACCCACCTTCGATTGGGATCATTGTCAAGCCTTTATCCATATCAACTAAGATTTTTTCTTTGATTTCTGCAAATTTTGGTGAAATAATCAACACATTTTTCGAACGAACAAAGCCAACTTGAACCATATCCACTACACGTCCAATAAGGTATAAACAAATCAGTGAGAATAGCACTGTGTCAGTATTGAAAACGAATAGAGCCGATAAAATGACTAATCCATCTACAAATAAAATTGAGACACCTAACGAAACTTTAAAGTACTTATTCACGACTTGTGAAATAATAGCCGTACCGCCAGTTGAAGCATTCCCTCTAAATTCTAGACCTAAACCAATACCTGTTAGGATCCCCCCGAAGATCGTCGCTAGAAAAATATTATGAGTTAGCACAGGCAAATGAGTGGTGATACCTACAAAAAACGGATAAATCAAGCTTCCATAAATTGTTTTGATTCCAACTTCTTTCCCTAAGAGTAAAAAGCAAACAATTAATAAAGGCAAATTAATCGCATATAAAACTAAAGCTGGATTGATTCCAAACAGATAATTGATCACTACACTGATCCCATTGGCACCACCTGCTACAATTTTATTTGGCAGTAAAATCGAATTGATCGATACTGCTAAAATAAAAGAACCAATCGTTACGTATAACGTATCTTGGATTTGTCTTTTCGTAAATTTCATGTAAAACGTTCCTCCATTTTCGTAGAATAGGGGTGTATTTCCTTTTTGAACGGAAAATAAGAGCAAAAAATAAAAAGTTCAACAAATATCCCCTAGTTATACTATCATGAATGACTAGAAGATATCATGAGATAATTTTAATTTTTTAGTCGATGAGTATGGTAAAATTAGAGAGAATAGAAAAACGAGTGCTATTTAATCAAATAAAAGTTAAAAATCGTTGATCCCATAAATTTTCATGGTGTTTGATAATTGCTTGAGCGCCTAATAAATCATTGTTTAGTGTAGTACTGAGTCCTCGTTTCATGAAACAAGTGTACCCTAAACCGTGAGCCATACGAACTGTGGTATCAACGCAATATTCTGTTTGAGCACCACAAAATTCAAGTTCGGTGACAGCTAGCTCATCTAAGAGGGCTGTTAACTTCGTTTGAAAAAAAGAATTGGCATGAGTTTTCCCGACATAAAAGTCACAATCTCTAGCATCAAGTTGCTCAAATAGTTGCCAATCATAACTTTCAGGAACAAGTTCGGTATCTTCGTGTTGAATAAAAATAATTGGCTGGTGATTTTTTCGGTAATCTGCAATACGTTGGTTGACCCCTGTCAATAAATCAGTCAGATGAAATAAACCAGTACCCGAATTTTCTAGACCATTTTGGAGATCGATGACTATCAAAGCTTTAGTATTCATTAATTTCTCCTTGTTTTAACGATTTTTCTTTCTAGTATACAATGAAGTGAAGAAACGTAAAAGCATATGCTATATCAGAAAAAAGGGCTCAAAAAAACTCGATTTTTTAACCAATTAAGGAATTTTATTACCTTTTTAACAAAATTTAAGCTAAAATATTCTTTTTGCTTCTCTTTTTCTATATAATGATGAGTAATGGAATAATAACGGGAAGAAAGGCGACAGTATGAAATTTAAAGAGTTGTTACAGCAAAAAAGTGTGCGTCCATATGTCATGGCTGCACGATTTGGATTAGAAAAAGAAAGTCAACGCACGACATTTGATGGTCAACTAGCGACGACAGATCATCCGAAAGTTTTAGGAAATCGATCTTATCATCCATACATTCAAACAGATTTTAGTGAAACACAGATGGAATTGATCACGCCAGTGGCGAACTCGATCAATGAAATGCTCCGCTATCTTGCAGCAATTCATGATGTAGCAATACGTTCGATGAATAAACATGAAATGCTTTGGCCGTTAAGTATGCCGCCAAAATTGCCACTTAAAGATGAAGACATTAAAATAGCCAAGCTTGATCAGTTTGAAGGTATTCTTTATCGTCGCTACTTAGCAAGAGAATATGGCAAACGTAAGCAAATGGTTAGTGGGATTCATTTTAATTTTGAATATGATATTACATTAGTTCAACAGCTTTTTTCTGAACAAGCAGAATACGAAACGATTGAAAAATTTAAAAATATTTTATATATGAAAGTCTCACGTAACTATTTACGTTATCGCTGGTTGATTACGTATCTATTCGGCGCATCTCCTGTCAGTGAATCAGGCTACTTTACTGAAAGAGAAGAGCGACCGAAAGAGCCTGTCAGAAGTCTACGCAACAGTTCGTTTGGCTATAAAAACAATGAAAATGTCAAAGTATCTTATGAATCTTTACAACAGTATATTAATGACATTCACCGAATGGTTGAAAATGGTATCTTATCAGAAGAAAAAGAGTTTTACTCTGCGGTTCGATTACGTGGGGGCAAACAAATGGCTGATTTGCCTAAAACTGGCGTCCGCTATATTGAACTTAGAAATCTGGATTTAAACCCATTTGCGCCATTAGGGGTGGATGAAGAGTCACTTGAATTTATTCATTTGTTTATGTTGTATTTATTGTGGACAGATGAAAAAGAAGCACCGAATGATTGGGTTGCAACAGGCGATTTCTTAAATGAGCAAGTTGCTTTAGGCCATCCTTTTGCGCAAGTAAAGCTTTTAGCAGAAGGGGATCGGATATTTGCTGAAATGGATGAAATGATCGAAGCTTTAGGTTTATTTAGAGCGAAGAAATCATTAGAAGTTCACCGAGCGCAACTAAGAACACCTGATTTAACGATTGCTGGAAAAATGTGGACGATCATTGAAAGTAACTCCAATCAGGAATTGGGTATTATTTTTGGAAAAGAATATCAAGGAATGGCTTTTGAACGTCCGTATCAATTAGCTGGGTTCAGAAATCTGGAGTTATCCACGCAGTTGTTTTTATTTGATATCATTCAAAAAGGTGTGGAAGTTGAACTGTTAGATGAAGCAGAGCAATTTTTGAAACTCAAACACAACGACCATGTCGAGTACGTCAAAAATGCCAATATGACTAGTAAAGATAGTTATATCGTACCATTGATCATGGAGAACAAGACTGTTACCAAAAAGGTTTTGGCACAAGCTGGGTTTAACGTACCAGATGGAGATGAGTTTGATACGATCGAAAGGGCAGAACAAGCTTATATCAAATATTCTGAAAAAGCGTTTGTAATCAAACCAAAAACAACAAATTATGGACTGGGAATCACAATTTTTAAAGAGGGAGCTTCCTTGGCAGATTATACAGAAGCATTGAAATTAGCATTTAAAGAAGATTCTGCTGTTTTGATCGAAGAATTCTTGCCAGGAACTGAGTATCGATTTTTTGTTTTAGATGATCAAGTGCGAGCAATTATGCTGCGTGTACCAGCTAATGTTGTGGGAGACGGCGTTCGTTCTGTTGAAGCGTTAGTAGCAGAAAAGAATCTTGATCCCTTGAGAGGAACTCACCACCGTTCACCGCTGGAATTGATTCAATTAGGTGATGTTGAACGGTTGATGTTAAAAGAGCAAAATCTATTGACGACATCGGTTCCTGATAAAGATCAGATCGTTTATTTGCGGGAGAATTCCAATATCAGCACTGGTGGCGATTCGATCGATGTAACGGATAACTTTGATGAAAGTTATAAACGGATTGCTATTGAAGCGGTTCAAGCACTAGGTGCAAAAATATGTGGTATTGATTTGATTGTTCCAGATAAATCGATTAAAGGAACCAAGAATAGCCGAACATATGGCATCATAGAAGCAAACTTTAACCCAGCAATGCATATGCATGCTTATCCGCATTCGGGTCATGGGCGCCATTTAACAATGGATGTATTGAAAATGTTGTATCCAGAGATATTTGAATAATATAAAAAAAAGATCAAGACCGTAAATAGGGCTTGATCTTTTATTTTTTTTTATCTTAAAAATGAGTAGACAAATTCTTATGTGAAAAGCAATTTCAAATTGTTTTCCATTATGTAAGAGTTGATAAAGAGAATAAACGAATAGAATTGAAGGAGGTTATTGATATAAATGTGTTATTTGTTTTTGATTTAATTGGTTAAAATTTCATTTTTATAACAAAAAGTATTGTTTTTGAACTATAATGATATGGGAACTAGATAGAGAAGGTAAGTGAGTGTTTTAGTCAATGAATAAAAAATGTAGTTGAGGTTATTCTTTGCAAGCAATGTTGTTAAAACTCGTAGAAATTTTGGAATGTGGCAAGTATGTAATTCTATTTTGTCAATCAGTAAAATTAGCATTAAGTAATCATGTTGAGGAAGACGTTGTTACTTTTTAAATGGAGATACTATGGTACATATAGATTATTATTGCATTTTTTTGAGTAAATCAATAATAAAGGAATCAAGGTAATTGACGTCAGATGGTGGTTGGTTAGAAGTAAATGTGGGAGTTTAAGTATGTGAAGTGCTTTTTTAATTGTTATATAAATGAGATTTTAGTATCTTGAAACTACTTATTTTGAGATGGAAATCTCTACTTCTACAAGTTTAAAGCATTTTATTTGATTAGTCTAGGTGTTTTCTTCTCATATTTTTTACAAATTATAATAAAAATTGAGAAAAATATGAAAAAATAAATATTTATCTCTTTTTTCTAATCTAATTGCAATATTCTTTTTTCGAGGTGGTTCGTTATTTAATTAAAATGGTTGCATTATCAGCCGTCAAGATAGCCGTCATTATTTTACATAAACTGGAGGGATTTAGTCAGTGAGAAAAGGTGAAAATATTTATAAACGAAAAGACGGACGTTGGGAAGGACGTTTTATTAAAGATCGAACAACAGATAAACGAATTATTTATGGATACGTGTATGGAAAAAACTATTCAGAAGTGAAAGAAAAGTTATCAATAAAAAAAGCACAATACATTGCTTCAAACAAAAATATCACTTCTTTTTCAGGTACTTTGGAAGAATGGCTTAATTATTGGTTAGAGATTTTGATGAAAAATAAAATCAAGGCATCCTCCTATTCAAACTATAAAGGTAAGATAGACAAATACATATTGCCTTATTTAGGGAAGACAACATTGAGGGATTTGAAGACAGAACATATTGAATCTTTCATCAATGATTTAAATACGATGAACTTAGCAAATAGCACGATTCGCAGTATTATCGCTATATTGAAAAGTTCATTGAAAAAAGCTGTCTACGATGAAAAAATCTATAGTGATCCTTGTACCAAGATTGTCTTACCCACCATACAAAAACCAGAGATTGCTGCACTGACTGTACATGCACAAAAGAGTTTGGAACTAATTGCCTTACAACAAAATGAGTGCTCCGGAGAAATTATTGCACTGTATACCGGAATGAGAATTGGTGAAATCAGCGGACTGAAATGGTCTGATATTGATATGGAAAAAAATATTATCCATGTTAGACGTACAATATCTAGGATTCCCTCAACTACAATAAATGGAAAGACTGAGATAATAATTGATACACCGAAAACAAAAAGCTCCTTGAGAGTGATTCCTTTAGCTGTAAATCTAAAAGAGTATCTATTAAAATGGAAAAAATGCGCAATAAGTGAATATGTCATAAACTGTAGAGGTAGTTTTACCGAACCCAGAATCATTAATTACAGATTTAAAAAAAATGTGAAGATGGCACGGTTAGGTTCTATCCACTTCCATATGTTAAGGCATACATTTGCAACAAGATGTGTTGAAGAAGGAATTGATATTGCAACTTTAAGTAAAATATTAGGGCACTCTTCTATAAAAATGACTTTAGATACGTATACAGATTCATTGTGGGAAAATAGAAAAGCTGCAATAAGTGTTATTGATAAAAGATTAAGCATCCACTCCTAAAAAGAGTGGATTTTTTCATGGACTCAACGAAAACATTTTGTGAACTATTGTAATGAGTATTCGTTTTTAAACCGTCAAGAAAATGGTCAAAGTACTTTAGAAGTACTGATATACATAGATGAGAAAGCATATATCTCAAAATAAGTAGTTTCAAGATAATATAGTACGTTCCATTATGATATAAAATTTTACCTTAAAGTAGTGGAGTGCAGGTTGTCCTATCGAATTTATAGAATCTACTTATTATAACTTTCTTCAATAAAAAATAAAAAGAATATGAATATGGATATTGTCTGATTTTACCTACTTGGTGGAAAGGAGAAAAATTAACTATGTATAAAATTGGATATGTTGCATTGACTACCACAACAGAAAAAGACTATATGAATACCCTAAAAGTTACATATGAAAATGTTCATAGTATTGAGCACGAACAAGTGATGTTAAAAAAATCAAATGAATTAGATGTGATTATCATTCAAGATGATGACAATCAATACGTAGGAAATATCTGTGAAATGATCATTCATTTAAGAAAAAACTCAGATACATTGGTGTGGATTATTTCAGAGCATTTAACAAAAGCTAATCGCAGTGTTTACCCAAGATTAGGAGCGGATGGAATTGCAGGGAATGAATGTGAACCCGATGAATTAGTTCAGTTGATTACTAATGCATTGAATCGCTATAGGAGCCGACTTAACTTTTCAAAACAAAATGGTAAGTTGGTATCTAGAAGAAATCAATTAAATACAGTTGTAGGATTAGAACTTGTTCCTAGTAATTTTAGTGTAATGATTGATGATAATGAAATTGATTTGACTAAACTTGAGTATCTAGCGCTAGAATATCTTCACCAAAATGTTGGACGAGCAGTCAGTTACGATGAAATTTATCAAAATGTTTGGAAAGACGATGTTGCGGATCGAAAATATCGAGTATCAAACTTAATCTTTCATTTGCGCAAAAAAATCGAAAAAAATGAAAAGGCGCCAATGTATATCAAAACTGTTCGATCCAAAGGCTATATGTTAGTTATTTAGAAACATTGAAAGGTAACAAATAAAGTTATTGAACAGTTTTGTGACTGTTTAATATAGAGAGAAAATAGGAGGAAGATAGAGATGAAAAGTATTTCATTAAAATCAACAGTAACAAAAGCAGTAATTTTAGGAGCATTGATCGCCCCGACAGTTTTACCACTAGCAGCGCATGCTAACGAAGGTTCATCTGTTGTGGCTACAGAAAATGCGAAACAAGTAAACACATTTGAACAATTGAAAGCGGCACTGGCAGACGCTTCAGTATCTGCAATTGAAGTAACAGGGGACATTACTTTCCCAAGAGCTATCACAGGTGTACCAATTCGAGATGTCAAAATGTATTCAACAACAGGGGCAAAAATTGATCTTGGTAAACATTACATTCACGGTAAAATTTCAAGTAAAGAAAAAGGTACGTTCACTTTAGAAGGTGTAGAAGTTGTCGGTTATCGTAAATTAGCTACTTTCTTCAAAGGGAGTAATGGTTGGGACTTCGTATCAAAAGACAATACCTTTGATGGTGAAACGTTAGTTCAATTGAATAACGGAACATTAACGTTTGAAGGAACAAACACAATTGATGCAGAAGATGAAATCGGTTGGGTTGCACATGTTGTCTTTAAAGAAGGTTCTGAATTAAATGGGATTGCTGCTAATAGTGGCCATGATCGTAGCGCATTTAAATTCAAAGGGACTTATGAAAATGGTTGGCAAGGAACTGTAACAGTTGAGAGCACTGCATCAGTAATTTTAAATGTAAAAAACCAAGCACGCTCTGCATTTAATGGCAAAATCAACCAAATTAATTTACAAAGTGATTCTAGATTAAAAATTGAAACAGAAGGAACTGGGTTAGCATTTGATAAATCAATTCACCACAAAACGGCTCCTGTTTTAAACGTAGGTGAAAATGCAGATCTGGATATTCACTCAAAAGGCGCAAGTAAAGGAATAAAGCCAACAATTGATCTTGCACAACCAGGTTCTCAAATTAATGTTGCTAAAGGAGCATATGTTTATATTACAGGTGAAGGAACACAAGGTATTGTTTTTTCAGCACCTGGTTCATCAATCAATGTGAACGAAGTAGTAGAATTTGAATTAGGTAACAAAACATTAGGTTCACCAGTTTTCAGCACTAAAAAGAACCAAGGGAATCTAACGTTTGCTTTCCAAAATCAAGATAAAATTGAAGCATATAGTGACTACAATACGCTAACTAAAGAATGGTCTGTAACGGAAGCAACAACGAGCATTGCTAATGGTTCAACACAATCAGTTGACTCTGCGGTAGCAGACTTTAACAGTGAATTCCAAGTTCAAAACTTTGGTAGAATCATCATTACACAACCTACAACATAATTAAAGTATTTTAAAGACTGAGATAATACTAACTCAGTCTTTAAAATAAAATTCTAAGGAAAGGAGAGGGGAAAATGCTGAAAAACAAAAAAATCCAATTTTTGATCGCTATTGTAGTAGCAGTTAGCCTTATCTTTTTCCAAAATGTCTTTTCCAATAACTATAAACTCCAAGCAAAGATATCCGCAGATAGCTCAGTAAGTGATAATAAGCTATTTGGAGTCCCTTATTTGACCGATAATCCAAGTGATCGTGGAAAAATGCTTACAGAATACGATGCAGATAAAACTATTATCTTAGGAAAGACAAATATTACATCTTTGCCGGGAGAATACAGTTTTATACCGCGTTGGACGGAAAGTGTTGCTGGTAAAAATATAGGTACAGAGGTATTAAATAACGGGTTTACAGAAGTTGCCAACGCTGGGAATGGATTTACTGGTAAGGTGTACCAATATTCCCCAGAGGATTTTGAATCGAAAAAACCGGCAAATCTAACGTACACTAATGTTGGGGTATTTAAAGGGAAATGGATTGATATGCGCCTCACGGTTACTAATGTTGAAAAAAATAGTGGGTTTAATGCGAGAGGAACTTCTTCTAAAGGGTTATTAATCGGTGGAACAAAAAACCACTTTAATCAAGTACGATTAACGAAATCAGAAAGCACTAGAGAAGATCAATACCCAAATGTAGAATTGACTTATGAATACTTAGAACATGGAACAGAGAATAAAGTTGAAGTAACGGGTTACAATGTTTTTGCGGATGTAGATTACCGTGAAAGTATTTTAGTAGATGAAAAGAAAATGAATTTACAAAATCTTATCATGTCAGAAGACACCAAATTAAGTTTTAAAAAGACAGATGGATTACTACATCTGATGCCATTTATCCCAGGCGTAAATGCTCTCGAAGATCTAGCTAATCGTGAAGAAGCTAAATTATCTTGGGCAGCATACACATTTGGTCCAACATCGGGTTATCCGATAATTTTTCGAATGTCAGATAGTACAACGATGGCGGATAATGAAGGATTATTGCCCTTTGAAACAGATAATCCTAATAAAGTAGGATATGACAATGAAAGTACTGATAATGAAAAAAATGTGGAATATTCCGTTTATCAATATACACCAAACAATGGGAAAAACTATCGTTATAATTCATTTACATGGTTAGATCCCATTCATAATGCCATTAAAGTTGAAAATGCAACTGATATTAAGCTTAAATTTGGACAAACTCAAGAAGATTTACCAGCTAAATATTACAATGTTACGATCGATCGCGATGTAAACGTGCCAGCGGTATCGGCAGATCCAGAAAAAGGAGTACTAGCAGAACCAGCAGGTGTGAGAGATGTTATTCGTGTAGAGTTTACAGAAGCCTTTATGACAGATAAAGATGCCAATGGAAATTTGTTGATGTATGGTGAAATGTTGGAGATGGACATAAAAGGAACATTGAATTCTGAGAATCGACTGGCACTACAATCGACATACTCAGCTTCTGAAAAAGCATTTGTCATACCGAATAGATCAGAGTTGCATTATACAGATAATATTTCTGTTACAGAGGATAAGAAAAAAATTATTTCTAGTAATACGGCTTATTCTAAAATTAAAACTGGCGAAGAAGTTCAAACTTTTGTTTCTAAAAAAGTGGTGAACAAGACAGCTGAAGACAACAAGCGACCCGCAACGGATAAAGCAAAAGTCGGAGACATTTTGAACTATGAAATGGAAGTTAAAAACCTTTCACTTGTCCCAACGAATGTTTGGAAAAATGTCACGATTTTTGATGAAATCGAATCGTCTTTAGATATTGATACTAGCACAATTGAAGTTACCAAAAATGGCACAACTGAGAAACATCCAGAATATTATGATGCGAATAATCGTAAATTGAGCTTGCCAAAACAAGATATAAAACCTGAGGATACGTCTAATTTGAAAATCAATTTTTCCGCAACAATCAACTTTTCAGCTTCAGGGAAAAAGGTTGATAACTGGGTTTATGCTAATGGAGTAGATTCACTCGGTAATCCTGTCAAAGACAAGGACAATGCTTTGTTAGCTCAAAAAGTCGAAAACTTAATTCCACCAACCATTACATTGAACGAAACAGAAGGTGTATCAACTGGTGAAGCGAAAATATTATCCGGAACATTCAACGATCCTGATTCTGAGAGTATCACAATGTATTACCAAGTAGACAGTGGAGAACCTGTTAAGATTGTTCCAGAGTATATCAATTCGCCTAAAAATAATGATAATTCTTACCAATTTACAATACCAGGGGAAAAATTATCTCATGGTCCTCATAAAATAATTGTCTATGGTATAGATAGTGAGAAGTTAAAATCAAATGAATTGGTTTATACGTTAAAAGATGGAGAGTTAAATTTTATTTCCGCACCAAAGGTAATCAATTTCGGAATCAAAGCGTTTGATGCTAAAGTTACGAGAATAGATAATCCTTCTTATGATAACGATTTAGTTATTTCTGATGGAAGAGGACTGTTGGATACATGGACATTGACAGCTAAATTAAACGGAGATATGCATTTAGTGGGTGATGTAAGTAAGGTTTTACCAGATGCGATCCGATATGTCTATAATGGACAAGAATATAAGTTAAGTAATTCAGCTATACCTATTATGGTCCGTAAAAATGATAATCATAATGCTTATAATATAAGTGATTCTTGGGGGAATAAAAAGAATGATGATGGTTTCAAGTTAGAAGTTTTGCCAGGAGATGTTCAGTCACTAGGCGATTATGAAGCGGAGATTATTTGGGAACTATCTGCTACGCCAGGCGCAACACCACCGTAAAGGAGAGAAAAACAGTGAAAAAAAAATTATATATGACAATTCTAATTTCTTTCTTATTGGTTGTGTTTGGGAAATGCCATACGATAATAGTCTTTGCTGATGAAAATCAAATAGGGGGACAAGTTGGCACAAATGGTGTAGTTAGTTTCTATGAAGAAAAAGGAGCAGAACCGGAACTAGAGGAAGCAAGTTCCGAATCAGAAAAACCAGAAAAACCAGAAAAACCAGAAAAACCAGAAAAACCTAAAGGAAGATTGCCTTCAACTGGTGAATTTGTAAAAGGTTCACTGGGTGTATGTGGGATTGCGGTACTATTTTTCTGTAGTTACCTTTTGCTCAAACAAAAACGAAAAAATGGGAATGGTGGCTAGATATTATGGGAAAAAAATTTGTATTATCAATAGTCTGTGTTGTTGCATTTTTGATAGCTCAAGCACAATCCCATTTTGCCGAAGAACATGAAATAACTTCTAAAGGAACTATTAAGATGAAGGGGCAATTACCTAAAGATCCAGTAGACCCAGAGCATCCTGAAAAACCGGTAGATCCTGGACCAGGACCTTCAACTGATGGATTATTACGCTTTGATTTTGCTCCGAAATTGAAATTTGGACACAATAAAATTACCAAGACAGATCGTAAATTTTACGCCAATGCTCAATTGTTCCATGATGGGACAGAAGCTAGAGGGAATTATATTCAGGTGACAGATTCTCGTCCCGGAATTAAAGGTTGGGAACTGCAAGTTCGCCAAGAACAACAATTTACAACCCTAGAAGGAGCTAAAAGCACAGAGAAAGAATTAAAAGGTGCATCACTATCTTTTGATAATATATGGGTCAATTCTGTTACTAGTTCTTTGGATACAGCACCAGAGATATCCAAAGATACTATTATGGTAGACAAACAAGCAACTACATTCCCGCTTGCAACTGCTCAATCAGGGCAGGGGAAAGGACAATGGGTCATTATTTTTGGCGCCTCTCAAAGTAATCCTCGAAATCAAAAAGTTACATTGGAGCCGAAGGTTGATGAATTTGGCACACCAGTATTGGATTCAGAATTTGAAAACCAGCAAGTTTATGATAACCATTCAATTTTTTTAACCGTACCAAATGAAACAAATATTCAAGCGGTACAATATCAAACGGAGTTGACTTGGGTATTAGCCGAGTTGCCTTAATAAATAACACACAAAAAATAGGAGGAACAAAAATGAAAGTAAAAACACTATGTAAAGCAGCATTATTATCAGTAATAGCTATTGGGGTAGCGGTACCAACTGCTACCAATGCAGCAGAACACACAACAACAGGAAAGGGGAAAATTAACTATACACAGGATACTGGCGATAATAAAGATATTGACCCAGAAAATCCCAAAGACAGTGTAGATCCTAAAAATCCTGATGATGTTACTGACAACGATACGTTTGGTGCAATTACAATTGATCGTGTAACAACGTTAAATTTCCCACCACAAAAAATTGGTGTTTATACAGAACCTCAAGTTTATTCGGCTAATGCGGTCTCTATGACTAATTCAGCTGGTGTAGATGTAACTCGTGGTAACTATGTTGCTTGGACAGATAAGCGTGGAGGAAACGATCACAAATATCAAATTAAAGCAAAAATGACGAAGCAATTTACATTAGCAGGAAGCGATACTGATACGTTAAAAGGTGCAACGATTGATTATCGTTATGGATTATTGAATTCTGACATGGTTACTACAAGTTGGCCGGCTACAACAGCTGTTCTTGACTTCCAATTAGCTGAAGGGGCTGCTGAATCAGCATTAGTGTTTGATAACAATGATTCAACTGGCGTAGAAGGATTAGGAACTTATACAGCTGAATTTGGTCAATCTGATTTAGATATGAAAAATGAAAAAGGTGAAGCTGCCAAAGGTTCAATTAAAGATGGTGTGAAACTTACTGTACCAGCTGGAATCAATATTAGTGAAGGCGACTATGAAGCTGAAATTACTTGGTCTATTGAATTTTCACCAGCAGCAACTCCTGAAGCTTAAAACATAAATTTTATTAATGAACAAAGAATTGAAATAAGACACTGATCATTTTTTCGATTAGTGTCCTTATTTCACTGGAAAGGATGTACATATGAAAAGGCAAAAAAATAAATGGTTGGTCTATCTTAGTTTTTTCTTAGTTGGGATTACAATCACTTTTTCTCAAACTGGGTATGCTAATGAAAAGAAAGATGAGAGTGGCGCAGCAGGGTTTGTTTATGAGCTACAATTTCCTGAAAATCAACAACAAGAAGTGGGATATTTTGACTTAAAAATGCAACCTGGACAACAACAAACAGTTCAAATATTAGTGAAAAATTATAGTGATGAAGATATAGCAGTTAATGTCAAGTTGAATGGTGCTAAAACGAATATGAATGGCGTATTAGAATATGGGCCGACAGCTCTAGAAAATGATGCATCATTAAAATATGATTTCACAGATTTAGTAAAAGCACCAGAAAGTATTGAAGTACCCAAAGAATCAGAGAAGATGTTAGATTTTATGATTACTATGCCAGAATCTTCTTATGACGGAGTGATTGTTGGGGGAATTCAATTACAGAAACAAGATGATGCAAATAAGCCAAAGCAAGAAGGAACAGCGATCATTAATAAGTATGCTTATGTTGTAGCAATGGTACTTCAAGAAAGTGATGTCAAAGTTCAGCCAGAGCTAGAATTAAACAAGGTAGTTGCTGGACAATCAAATTATCGTAATGCAGTGTTTATTGATGCATCCAACACTAAAGCTAATTTTCTAAATGATCTTACTTTAGAAGCTCAAATCATGCCCTTGAAGAGTGACGAAGTGTTATATGAAACGAAAAAAAAATCTATGAGAATGGCACCTAACTCTAATATCAAGTTCCCTGTAAGTATGGGAGGAGAAAAGATGGTACCTGGTAAATATCGAGCTCATGTATTGGCAACCTCAGGCAAAAAAAAATGGGAATGGACCAAAGAATTCAGTATTTCTAATGAAGAAGCAGATAAATTTAATGAGGAAGATCTTGGCTTGGTACAAGCTCGTGGTATTAATTGGAAGTTAGTTGCAATGGTTATAGCTAGTGTAATGAGTGTATTAATTGTGATTTTTATTGGTATTCGCATAGTGAATAAACGCAGAGCAAAAAAAAAGAAAGAACTTTCAATGATCAAGAAAAGAAAAAAAAGGACTGAGTGAAATTATGAATGATTAATAAGGAGAGTGAAAAAAGTGACAATATTTGATTGGATACTTATTAGTGGTATATCGTTAGCCGTATTGACATTTCTTTTGTTTCCCCTTTTTTTTCTCCTTTCTTGGCAGGCGGGCAGTAAACTAAAAAAAATGCAGAGAAGGCGTATAAAGAATAAACGCAAACGTAAAATGTTAATGCTTGAAAAACGAAAGTTGCTAAAAAAGAAAAAAAAGAGAAGAAACAATGCAATTGTTTGTTTTCTTGCCTGCATTATTTTTGGGGGTGGAGTTGGTTATTTGTATTACTATCAATCAACCAATCTAATGGCAAAAGACGCTGATTCTATTGCGCAAGGATATTATTTATTGAAAGATATGACAAATGAGTTGAACAGAGCTGGAAGTGAAGAAGGTAGTAAAGAAAAGGCTGAGAATAATTTGCGCGTATTATCTGGAAAAATCGCAAGTTACGGAGCAAAACAAGCTAGTTCAGTCAATACCGAAGAAGGACAACTTGTATTGAACCGATATTACAGGGCGATGAAAGAGTTTGGAACTAATACAGTTTCTAATTACATTTCAATTTATGGAAATCAGGAAATGGTTGATGAGTTTATAGAAGATATAAAAAATGTTCAGAAATATCAGAAAAAAGTTTTTGCATTTTACAAAGTAAATGAAGAGGCATTTAAGAAAAAATAATAGCTAAGAAAGAAGGGTGTCTTTGAAGTTACAGTCGAAAAAACGGCAAAGACATGAGCAACAAGTGAAAAATGATGAACGGAAGAATCGAAAAAGAAAAAAGCAATGTAGACAAGTTGTAATTAAAAAGAAAGTGAAAGAAAAAAGTAAAAATGTACAGGAAAAAGCAAAAAAGAAAAAGGCTCCGGAGGTTGCGCTTACACATAAACCTCGCAAAAAGAAAAAGGCTGTTAAGAAGAAAATAAAAGCAGTAAAAAAGAGTAGTAAACAGGCCTACTGGGAAAAAGTAAAGATGTTACTACTTGAAATGATGTTGGCAATTATTAGCACAGCAACAATACTTCTCTTTTTTTTCAATTTTTTTTATGCAATACTTAAAGTTGAAGGATATGCAATGATTCCGACGATACACGGAGGAGATTGGGTGTTTGTGGATAAGAAAAAGAAAATTCGTTCATTTGACTTAATTTATTTTGAAATGCCAAACTCAAAAGAGAAATACATTAGACGCGTGATTGCAATGCCGGGTGAAACAGTTGTTTATAGGGATGATACCTTAATAATTAATGGTGAAATAAAAGATGAAACGTTTATTGGTGAGCAAATAGCTGAATCTAAAGAATTGAAAACAACATTTACAGAAGACTTTACTGCGACTACGTTAACGGGACATGGGGAAATTCCCAAGGAGAAATTTTTGGTATTAGGTGATAATCGTTCATATGCAACGGACAGCCGATATTTTGGTTTAGTCGATAAAAAGGACATAATTGGGGTAGTAACAACCAGAATTTGGCCTATGTATAAAATTGAAAATCTAGATTATCGCATGATTAATTGAATGGAAAAGAAAGTGAAATAAAAGCGTTTAGCTACGGGAAATGGGGAAATGTTTTTTCATCGTTTATTTGGATATAAAGAAGCTTAGATACAACTCTTAGGGGTAAATCTAAACTTCTTTTTTATTTTTAGTATCGTTTTATAAAGAAAAGATATTTGCTCCTGGATTGTAGTACTTATAAGACAAATACCTTTAAAACCTTAATCTAGCAAGAAACTGAAGTTGTTCAATGAAACAATCTATGCCAGAACTTTCTCTTAGGTTGCTCTGTTTGATTTACTGAAGTTTGCTTAGGATACTTAAGCTCAACATCGATCATTTCTTCATTTACCGCCTCTTTTGCCGTTAACACTAGCCCTAAAGCATCTGGTGTATTCTCAACAAAATCATTGACTACTGTAAATTTTACTTTTTGCTCATTGATCAGCTTGATATAAGACGATTGCAAATCAATAGCCATTGCCCCGTTTAAAAGGACCGTAGCATCAGGGTGTTTTGTGAGTTCGTTTAAGAAATTACGTTTATCCTCAGTATTTTTCATCTGTGTTATTGTCATCGTCAGATAGCATCTTTCGCGGAATGTTCCCATATATTTCCGCTGTTCTTCGGGTTTCAGTAGCGGGGTGCCATACATTGCATTATCTAAATGTTTCTGTAAGTCATCTTGTGCCATTAATTATCTAACCTGCTTCCATATAGTCTTACTTCAAATTATAGCATACAACAAACAGGAAACACCTAAAAGACCTGAATTCCCTTGCTGATTGAGAATGAATAAAAGCTAAAAAGGTATTGCTTTTCTTACTAATTTCGCATAGACTAATAAGTAAGAATGAAAATCATTCTCAATTAGAAAAGCTGAACAAGTTCGTTCAGTTCTGACAGAAAAATAGGAAAGCGTGATTGTGCCGCTTTTTGGCATGAGCAAGTTTTATCTTTTTTCCGAAGAACTAGCTTGTAAGGCTAGACAATTAGAAAAGCTGAACAAGTTCGTTCAGTTCTTGAGAAGTTATCATTCTAGCAAGTAGAAAAACGGAGCAAGTATATGAAAAAAATAGGCCTATTTGTTCTCTTACTCCTTTTGATTGTATCATCGATTTTTGTCGGGGTGAAAGATATTTCTCTGACACAATTATTTCAATGGGATTCACAGCAACAATTAGTATTGTTAACAACACGATTACCACGAACGATTAGTTTGGTAATCGCTGGAAGTACGATCAGTATTTCTGGTTTGATCATGCAACATCTAACACAGAATAAATTTGTTTCGCCAAGTACAGCAGGTACGATGGATAGCGCACGTTTAGGAATTTTAGTCGTGATGATTCTTTTTCCCAGTGCGCCGTTATTATTCCGGTCTTTTATCGCATTCTTGTTTGCTTTTGGCGGTACATTGATTTTTATCTATTTAACACGGTTTTTACCTGCAAAAAATCAAGTCATGATTCCGCTGATTGGTGTGATGTTTGGAAATATCATTGGTTCGGTGGCAACATTTTTTGCGTATCAATTTCAATTAGTTCAGAATATGTCTTCATGGCTGCAGGGAAACTTCTCTACAGTGATGAAGGGAAATTATGAATTACTTTATCTGACGATTCCTTTATTGATCATCACCTATCTTTTTGCGTATCGCTTTACAGTTGTCGGTATGGGGGAAGATATGGCAACCAATCTGGGATTAAATTATCAGCGTATCCAATTATTTGGGTTAGGGATTGTGGCTTTATCTAGTGCGGTTGTTTTGATTATGGTGGGAAATATTCCATTTTTAGGCGTGATCGTTCCTAATCTGGTGTCGATGCGTTATGGCGATCATATGAAAAATACGCTGGCAATCACAGCAGTTGGTGGAAGTATCTTTTTATTAGCTTGTGATGTTTTAGCTCGTGTCGTGATTGCACCATATGAAGTGCCTGTCAGCGTTGTTGTCGGTGTGCTTGGCAGCTTTATCTTTATCGCATTATTGATGAGGAGGAAAACAGCATGAAAAAATTCTTCCAGTCATCCGCGATAAAAATCACTTTACTGTTGGTTGCCGTGATTGTAGTTTGCGCTTTGTATTTATCCTATAAAACTTATGGAAACTGGGCCTTTGCTTTAGAGCTTAGAGGGAAAAAATTACTTGCTTTTGTGTTCGTCGGGATCGCTGCAACATTTTCAACAATCAGTTTTCAGACGATGACACAGAACCACTTTTTAACGCCAAATATTTTGGGTCTGGATTCATTATATGTTTTTATTCAAACCTTGCTGTTTTTCTTTTTAGGTGGGCAGCAACTTTTAGGCAATGAAACGATCGCTACATTTCTTTTGAATGTCTTATTAATGGTAAGTGCGAGTATCATGTTGTCTCGCTTCTTGTTGAAAAAAGGCGGTAATGATCTGTTTCTACTATTGATGATCGGGATTATCTTAGGAACATTTTTCAATAGTATCAGCACATTCTTGCAGGTCGTGATGGATCCGAATGAATATGATTTACTGCAAGGTAAGCTATTTGCTAGTTTTGGGAATGTGAATAGTCAGCATCTATTGATTGCTGGAATTTTGATTACGTTATTAGTAGGATTTTTATGGCTTAAAAGTCATGCATTAGATGTTTTGCATTTAGGAAATGAGCAAGCAACTAGTTTAGGGATCAATGTTCCGAGATTTCAGTTTGTCTTATTGACTGTGATTAGTGGATTGATCGGACTTTCGACTGCTTTGGTGGGCCCTGTGACCTTTCTTGGCTTTATTGTGGCAAATATGAGCTATCAACTGATGGGTACCTATCGACATCGTGAGTTATTTTTAGGCGGTAGTTTATTGTCCATCCTTTTGTTAGTATTTGGACAGTTTCTTGTAGAGCAAGTGTTTCAGTTGAATACGACGTTAAGTATTGTAATCGAATTTGGCGGCGGTGTTTATTTTGTCGGAAAGATTATAAGTGAAAGGAAGCAGCGCAGATGATCGAAATCAAAAATGTTTCAAAAAGATATGGTGAAAAGATTGTTGTTTCAGAGGTTCAATTGCCCATTACGGAGCAAAAATTGACAGCTTTTATTGGTCCAAACGGAGCAGGTAAAAGTACGCTGCTTTCGATGATGAGCCGCTTGATTCCAAAAGACACTGGTGAGATTTATTTAGACCACAACGAAGTAAAAACGTGGAAACAAAGTGAACTGTCTAAAAAGTTATCGATTTTAAAACAAACGAATGGCATCAATCTGAAAATTACGGTTAGAGAGTTAGTTAATTTCGGCCGCTTCCCCTATAGTAAAGGTCGCTTAAAAAAAGAAGATCATGAAAAAGTTGAAGAAGCAATGGCAAATCTTGGATTGCTGGAATTGGCAGATGAACTGATCGATACATTGTCAGGTGGACAATTACAACGAGTTTATATTGCGATGGTTTTGGCGCAGGATACGGATTATATTTTACTAGATGAGCCATTGAATAATTTAGATATGAATTTTGCAGTTCAAATGATGCAGACATTACGGCGTTTGGTGGATGAATTTGGTAAAACGGTCATTATTGTACTGCATGACATCAATTTTGCGGCGAGCTATGCAGATGAAATCGTAGCAATGAAAGACGGTCGGCTGTTTACACATGGTAGTACAGATGACATTATTCAATCTGAGGTATTGAATAAACTTTATGATATGAACATCCGAATTTGTGAAATTGAAGGAAAAAGATTTTGTATGTATTTTAATTAGAAAAGTGGAACAAACACATTCAAATGTAATAGAAGAATTTTAAACTATTAATTAAACTGGGGGAAATAAAATGAAAAAGAAATTCTTAGCAATTGCAACTGTTTCTATGATCGCACTACTTACATTAGGTGCATGTGGTAACAATGGGAAAAAAGCGACAGACGGTTCAGCTTCTAAAGAATCAAGTTCAGATGCAGCAACAACGATCACAGTAAAAGATTCAAACGGCTCGGTAGAAGTGCCTAAAAACCCTAAAAAAGTCGTTGTTTTTGATAATGGATCCCTAGATACAATTGATGCGTTAGGTATGGGGGATGTCGTTGTTGGTGCGCCAACGAAAAACCTACCTAAATATTTAGAAAGCTACAAAAAAGTAGAATCAGCAGGTGGTATCAAAGAACCTGATTTGGAAAAAATCAACCAAATGAAACCAGATATGATCATTATCTCTGGTCGCCAACAAGATTTCCAAGACAAATTAAGCAAAATCGCTCCAACGATTTACCTATCAGTAGATGCTAAGGATACATGGAACTCTACCAAGAAAAATATTGAAACACTAGCTGAAATCTTCGATAAAAAAGACGAAGCGAAGACGAAAATTGCCGATTTAGAAAAAGAAATTGCTGATGTTAAAGAAAAAGCACAAGCAAGTGATGAAAAAGCGTTAGTTGTTCTAGTCAATGAAGGACAACTTTCAGCTTATGGTACGGGTTCTCGCTTCGGTATCGTTCATGATACTTTTGGCTTTAAACAAGCAGATGATGCAATCGAAGCATCAACGCATGGCCAAAGTGTTTCTTATGAATATGTTTTAGAAAAAAATCCAGATATCTTATTCGTTGTTGACCGTACGAAAGCAATCGGTGGCGACGATACGAATGATAATGTAGAAAATAATGAGTTAGTAAAACAAACAAATGCTGGGAAAAATGGTAAAGTTATTTCTTTACAACCTGATGTTTGGTACCTAAGTGGTGGTGGATTAGAGTCTACGCACTTGATGATTGAAGATGTGGCAAAATCACTGAAATAATTTTTACTAAACAATAAAAAACGGGACATATGTCAACTAATGACGTATGTCCTGTTTTCTATTATATTTTATAAGCTAAATTGATCTTCTCTTTTTTTCTTAGTGAAATAGACACCTGCAATGATTGTTAGTCCGATAGAAGCGACTAAAGAACTAGTTTCAGCCTCGCCAGTTTCAGGTAATTTTTTATGATCTTTTTTAGATTGCTTATTGTTAAGAAGTTCTGTTTTGACAGGAACTTGCTCTAATAGGTTAGGAATTGTTGCTGTTTGGATACTTGGTGTTGGGGCAGCGGGAGTCGCTGGTACTTCAACAATTTTTCTATAAGTAGCAACGAAGTGTTGATCTTCTAAACCATATGATCCACTAAATGTTGTAGAAGGATTAGAATAGGTTGCTTGAGAAATACCTAAATATTCATAACCAGGTACTTCAGGCGCTGTAATAGTGAAAGTATCCTTAAACTTACCAACTTGGGAAACGACTTCACCTAAAGGTTCGCCGTTTTCATCAACACAAATGACACTAACAGTTGTTTGTATGCGATCATAGCGATAAATGACTGTCTGTTCAGTTTCTGTAAACGAACCGTTATTGTTAAGAGGTGTATTTACTAGCGTATAACCAGGAATGTTTTGGGCTACAGTTGTGTAGTTTTCACCAATAAAACCATTTAAAACAGTTAGCGCTTCTGTTAATTCATTGCCTAAATCGTCAAGGTGAAGTACAAAGACATTTCCTCCCACGATGCCAGCTAGTTGTCTAACAGTGACAGAAATATTATGAATACCTGTATTAGAGTTTGGGAATGTCAGCTGTAAACCTAATTGACCTGTTTCATCAACAATAGGAATTGCCAATCCATCTGAGGTAGATACAAATTCATATCGTCCAGCTTCTAAAGGTAGACCAATATTTTTAGTTGTACCAACTTCACCCGCAATAGGGATAACTTGAGTTGTACCTGTTGTTTGATCAATAAGGCTGATCATTACAGTTACAGTTGTAGCAGCTTTGTCTTCTTTAGGCTGTTCTTTTTCTTTTGTTTCTTTTTCAGCTTCAGGTTTAGCCTCTTCTTTTGAAGGGTCTTTTTCTGGTTTGCTTTCAGGCTTAGTTTCCTCTACAGGTGTTTCAGGTTTAGCCTCTGTTTCTGGTTGTTTTTCAGGTTCAACTTCTTTTTCAGCTTCAGGCTGTTCTTTTTCTGGAACGACCTCTTGTTGCTCTGAAGGAACTGACGGAGCTTCTTCAGCGAATGCATATTGTGCATTCAATAATGTTGGCGCTAGTAAAGTAACCAACGCTAAACTAGCAAATCTTTTGTTTTTTTTCATTTTACCTTCTCCTCCTAAATAGTACCAAATTATTTTGATACAATTAAAGTATATCATTAAGAAGACAGAGCGTTTTATCAAAAAAAGAATTTATTTTATAAGAAATAGAGAACAAAGTAATAGATTATAATTCGGATGTATTTTTATTCTTACATTAAGGGGTATCAGAGAAGAGGGTTTATAAGTCATTATGTTCGATTAAAATGAAAAAAACTCTGTTGACTCTCGCTAAAAATTTATGCTACAATCCATATAATACATTATCTATTAAAATTAAATGTGAAGATAAGGAAAGTATTTTTCAGATAACTCAAAGAGAGTCTCGACTGGTGGAAAGAGACAGTGAACATGGAAAAGAAAATGGCCTTTGAACAAATTGATCGAACAAGTTAAGGTCAATTCAGGTGCGCCTGTTATAGCGCCTCAGTATGTTTGTACTGAAAGAGTGGACTTATTATATAAGTCAATTGAAGGTGGTACCGCGAAAGTTTAAAACTCTCGTCCTTTTATAGGATGAGAGTTTTTTGTTGTGAATCACTACGATTGGCTATGTCAGAGTAGATGATGAACAATACTTGGCGACCAAAGGGAGAGAAGTTACATCTATGTTCATTTATGATCAGCTTTCCTGACATCTACACAAACAAGGTAGGAGTAGTTTAATGTATAAAGATATTGAAGGGGGAAATAAAATGAAGAAAAAATTATTAGTCGTAAGTGCAGTACTAACGGGATTAATTCTAACCGCATGCGGGGGCAACGACAAAAAAGAAACAACTAAAAGCGAAGACGGGACAATCGCAGCAAGTCAAAAAATTAAAATCAGCTCACCAGCACCGATCTCAACTTTAGATACAACACAAACAATGGACAAAAATACTTTCACGATCGTTCAACATCTTTTTGAAGGGCTATATCGTTTTGATGATGATAGTACACCGATTCCTGGTTTAGCAGAAAAAGTAGATATCAGTGAAGATGGTTTAACGTATAAATTTATACTGAAAGAGGATATAAAATGGAGCAATGGCGAACCAATCACAGCGCAAGATTTCCTATATTCATGGAAAAAACTTGTAACACCAGCAACGATTGGCCCAAATGCTTACCTGTTAGACAATGTAAAAAACAGTAAAGCAATTCGTAATGGTGAGAAATCTGTTGACGAGATTGGTCTTTCAGCGCCAAGCGATAAAGAATTTGACGTCGTATTAGAACAGGCGCAACCCTCATTTTTAGCAGTTGTTTCAATTGGATGGTTAGCTCCGCAAAATCAAGCTTATGTTGAGAAACAAGGAAAAGAGTACGCAGCAGACAGCGATCATTTGATTTACAGTGGACCATTTATCTTAACAGATTGGGATGCATCATCTGATACATGGACACTAAAGAAAAATCCTGAATACTATGATGCTGATAAAGTAAAATTAGAAGAAGTTAAAGTGAATACAATCAAAGAAGAAAACACAGGAATTAATTTATACCAATCAAATGAATTAGATTTAACTCGAATCAGTGGTCAATATGTGCAACAATATAGCGACGATGTCGGTTATGTAACGCATTCAGATGTAGCAAATAATTATTTAGATTTCAATAAAAAAGAAGGCACAGCGCTTGCGAATACGCACTTACGAAAAGCGCTTGCTCAAGCTATCGATAAAGATGCATTAACGAAAAGTGTGCTGAATGATGGCTCAAAACCGTTAAATGGTTTGATTCCGAGCGACTTATACAAAAATCCTGAAACTTCTGAAGACTTTAGAAAATTTAGCGGTGACCATTTGGTTCATGACGTGAAAAAAGCGCAAGTTGAGTGGGAAAAAGCCAAAGCGGATTTAGGGGATAATATTAAGTTGTCACTATTGGTTTCTGATGATGATAATGGGAAGAAAATATCTGAATATATCCAAAGTCAATTACAAGAAAACTTAAAAGGCTTAGAAATCACGATCAATGCGCAGCCAAAAAATAATCTATTGCAAACACGTAAAGATAAAAACTATGAACTTTCATTATCTGGCTGGATCGCGGGTAGCAGTGATTTAGATTCTTATTTTAACTTATATGCTGGAGAGTCTGCGTATAATTATGGTTCATACAAAAACGCTGACTATGATAAGTTGGTTACGGACGCCCGTACAGTCAATGCAAACACACCAGACAAGCAATTTGATGATTATAAAAAAGCGGAAGATATTTTATTAGATCAAGGTGCCGCGCAAGTGCCACTGTATCAAAGTGCGTCTAACTATTTGATCAATCCGAAAATTAAAGGGATCAGTTATCACTTATATGGTGACTATTTCAATCTGAGAACAGCTTATCTAGAGGAGTAGAAAACACAATATAAGCTAAAATTTGAAATGAAAGAGGGATACGATGACTGGATTATTAGAACGATTTATCCGATATGTCAAAGTGAATACTCGCTCTGATGCAGCGAGTCAAACAGTTCCAACGACACCAGGGCAAGTGGACTTTGCAAGAATCATTGAAAAAGAATTAGTTGAAATTGGACTTTCTGACATTCATTACAATGAAAAAAATGGTTTTTTAACGGCTGTTTTACCTGCAACAACAAACAAGAATGTACCAACGATCGGGTTTATTGCTCATTTGGATACAGCAGATTACAATGCTGAGAATATTCAACCCAACATTTTTTCAAACTATGACGGTCAAGATGTTGTACTGAATGAAAAACTGGGAATCATCATGGAGATTGAAGAGTTTCCAAATCTAAAAGATTACATCGGTCAAACCTTGATCACAACAGATGGAACAACTCTTTTAGGAGCGGATGATAAAGCTGGAATTGTAGAAATTTTAGATGCAGTTGAGTATTTATTGGCACACCCTGAAATTCCTCATGGGAAAGTATTACTTGCGTTTGGTCCTGACGAAGAAATCGGACGTGGGGCAGACCGTTTTGATGCAGCTAATTTTCCAGCAGCCTTTGCTTATACGATAGATAGCGGAAGAGTGGGCTGTTTTGAATATGAAACGTTTAATGCGGCACAAGCTGTGATCACGATCGAAGGTACCAGTGTCCATCCTGGTGCGGCTTATGGCACAATGGTCAACGCAATCAAATTGGGTGAGAATATAGATGCCCAATTACCGAAAGCAGAAGTTCCTGAAAAAACGCGTGGGCATGAAGGTTTTTATTTGTTGACGAAATTTATTGGTAGTTTGGATCATGCTGAGTTGACGTATATTATTCGAGATCATGACAAAGAACTGTTCCAAAAGAGAAAAGAACAACTTGCAGAGATCGTTAGCGAATTAAACAGCTCATTTGACAAAGAACGAATCACGATCGATTTTCTAGATCAATACTACAACATGAAAGAAATCATCGAAAAAGATATGACACCTGTAGAACTTGCAGTTAAAGCAATGGAAAATCTGGGCATCAAACCGGATATCCACCCTTTTCGTGGTGGAACGGATGGCTCAAAAATCTCTTTTATGGGTATTCCAACTCCTAATTTATTTACAGGTGGCGAAAATTTTCATGGGCAATATGAGTTTATCACGTTAGAGTCAATGGAATTAGCAGCAAAAACAATTGTAGAAATCATTAAAGAAAATACTGATCCGTCAAAAACTTGAGGAAAAAGTTGCTGTTTATATAAAAAAACAGTTGACAAGATTAGAAAACTCTAATATGATTGTTCTCAATAGCAAAGCTTTGAGAAAGAGGAGTAGCAACACTGGAACTTTTCAGAGAGCTGATGGGACTGTGAATCAGTAAGGGATGGGTTGTGAATGGACTTTCGAGCGAAATGTTGAATGTTAGTAGGCATTTTCGGGAACTCCCGTTATAGAGTAAGGTCGTTGATAGACGACTGATAAGAGGAAAGAATTTCTTTCGAACTTGAGGTGGCACCGTGAATTTTTCGCCCTCAAACCACAGATTTTGTGTGGTTTGAGGGCTTATTTTATTGTTTATCACTACATAGCGATTCAATCTCATTAATTTCTAAGAGTTAAAGCTCTAAGAAGTAAAGGAGTACGATTGGCTTTGCCAATGCAGATGATCAACAGTACAAGGTGTGCAAAGGGAGAGAAGCAACCTTACTAGGCTATGATCTAATCTAGTTAATAGTGGACACAAGCCAAAGGTTACTTAAAAAGAAATACACTTTTCATTGAGGTGGTACCGTGGATACTATTATTCGCCCTCACAAAACAGATAGAAGTCTGTTTTGTGAGGGCTTTTTGCTGTGAATCACTACGACTGGCTTTGACAGAGTAGATGATGAACAGTACTTGGCGAGCAAAGCGAGAGAAGTTACCGTACTAGAGAATCACCACACTACATTTCAATCACATCAATACCTAAGAACAGGAGCACTAAGAATTGAAGGGTTACGCCAGAGTAGATGATGAACAGTACTTGGCGAGCAAAGCGAGAGAAGTTACCGTACTAGAGAATCACCACACTACGTTTCAATCACATCAATACCTAAGAGCAGAAGCACTAAGAATTGAAGGGTTACGCCAGAGTAGATGATGAACAGTACAAGGCGTGTAAGCGAGAGAAGTTACCGTACTAGAGAATCACCACACTACGTTTCAATCACATCAATACCTAAGAGCAGGAGCACTAAGAATTGAAGGGTTACGCCAGAGTAGATGATGAACAGTACAAGGCGTGTAAGCGAGAGAAGTTACCGTACTAGAGAATCACCACACTACGTTTCAATCACATCAATACCTAAGAGCAGGAGCACTAAGAATTGAATGGTTACGCTAGAGTAGATGATGAACAGTACAAGGCGTGTAAGCGAGAGAAGTTACCGTACTAGAGAATCACTACAAAGCGATCTATCAAACTATAAAATAAAAAATGAGAAAAGAGGACATAACATGCAATTAATCAAAGAAATCCAAGCAGATTATCTAACTGCGATATCCGCATTTTTAAGAATTAAAGGAACAAACAAATGCCTTTTAGAAAGCATTCCTAGAGACAAAAGCAAAGGGCGCTATTCGATCATTGCATGGGATGCCGTTTCTGAAATCACTTGTTTTGGTCAAAAGTTAACAATTAATGGACAAACGAGCACGGTAAAAGATCCATTAAAAGAAATCGAAAAACATGTATTGAAGAAAGAAAAAGTCGTAAAAGAACTTCCTTTTCAAGGTGGAGCAATCGGTTATGTTGGCTATGATGTGATTGCGTGTTATGAAGATTTAGGGGCGTTGCCATTTGATGAATTAAATGTTCCAGATAGCCACTTTTATCTATTCGATTCTTATTTGATTTTTGATCATGTCGGTGAAACAATCTTTTTGGTCGAAGCAGATACTTACTCTAAACGAAGTGAAGATGCATTAAACGAAGCAATCAAGCAAAAAATAATCGAACTGAAAATGCCAAATGAAGAAGAGCATAAAGAAATCCATTTAAAAAAATTGAATTATCAAAGCAATTTTACCAAGAAAAGCTTTGAACAAGTAGTCACTAAAGTAAAAGATTATATCAAGCAAGGCGATCTATTCCAAATGGTTCCCTCGCAACGCTTAACAGCTGATTTTGAAGAAGAACCTTTCGATTATTACCGCAGATTACGTGTTACCAATCCATCAACATACCTGTATTTTCTCGACTTTGGTGAAACGTACGTGATTGGATCATCTCCAGAAAGTCTAGTCAGTGTCAAAAACCATCTTGTAACAACGAATCCAATTGCGGGAACGCGCAAAAGAGGACAAACGCCGGAACAAGATTTGGCTTTAGAACAAGAGCTACTCACCGATGAAAAAGAACGTGCGGAGCATTTAATGTTGATTGATTTAGGGCGAAACGATGTTGGGAAAGTGAGTGAAATAGGAACTGTTAACGTCCCTGTTTATATGATCGTTGAAAAGTATCGCTTTGTAATGCATTTAGTCTCAGTCGTAACAGGAAAATTAAAAAAAGGATTGACCGCGATGGATGCATTAAAGGCGACGTTGCCTGCTGGAACAGTCAGCGGTGCGCCAAAAATCCGAGCGATGCAGCGTATTTACGAAATCGAACCCGTCAAACGAAACATCTACGCAGGAGCAGTGGGTTACTTATCTAAAAATAATCAAGCTGATTTTGCTATTGCGATAAGAACGATGGTCATCCACAGAAATAAAGCTTATGTGCAAGCAGGAGCGGGTATCGTTTATGATTCTGATCCTACGAAAGAATATGAAGAAACGTTGCAAAAAGCCAAAGCACTTTTGGAGGTGGGAAAATGATTTTACTGATCGATAATTATGATTCATTTACACACAATCTTGCTCAATTGATTGGGACAGATCACGATGTAGTAATCATTCGAAACGATTCAACGAATATTTTTCGATTGGCAGAACAAGCAAACGCAATTGTAATTTCACCAGGACCTGGAACGCCAGCAGAAACAGGCTATGTAAAAGAAATTATACAGCAATTTTATCAACGGAAACCATTATTAGGTATTTGTTTAGGGCATCAAACAATCGGTGAGGTATTTGGCGCTAAGGTAATAACAGCCAAAGAAATTCGTCACGGTAAACAATCCGTTATTAACACAGATAAAACCAGCCAACTTTTTAAAGGAACCTTCGATGAATATTTAGTGATGCGCTATCACTCATTAGTCATTGATCAAAAAACACTACCAAAAGAATTCATAGTTACAGCAACTGCGGCAGAGGATCAGGAAATCATGGCGATCGAACATCAAACATATCCTGTTTTTGGACTACAATTTCATCCGGAATCCATCGGAACGTCAATGGGGGCAGTGATTATTAAAAATTTTATCCAACTAATGGAGGAACGATGATATGAAAGATCTATTTGAGAAAGTTTTTAGAAATGAACATTTGACGCGTATAGAAGCGCAGCAAGTAGCGGAAAAAATCTTTGAAGGTCAACTAACTGATAGTCAAATTGCAGCTTTTTTAACAGCGTTAAAATGTAATGGAGAAACAGCTGAAGAAATGGCTGGAATTGCTGAAACGATCCAGAGAAAAGCGGTGACTATCGATTGTCAAAAAGAAAATGTCATGGATAATTGTGGAACTGGTGGTGATCAATCTGGCAGTTTCAATATTAGTACAACCGCTGCCTTTGTTTTAGCGGCAGGGGGCGTATCTGTGGCTAAACACGGCAATCGTAGTATTTCCAGTAAATCAGGCAGTGCAGATATTTTTGAATGCTTAGGCGTAGATCTTGCCCTTTCACCAGATAAATTAAGTACTGTATTGAATGAAGTCGGATTGGTCTTTCTTTTTGCGCCTCATATGCATCCGAAAATGAAATATGTCATGAAAGTTCGCAAAGAACTAGGAACACCAACCATCTTAAATTTGATTGGTCCACTAACGAATCCTGTACTTTTAAATTCACAATTAATGGGAACTTATCGGCGAGACTTATTAGAAGAAACAGCAAAAACATTAGGAGAATTGGGACGTACACGGGCGGTAGTGGCCAATGGTTCAGGCGGTTTGGATGAAGCAACGTTAGCTGGAACAACACATTTTGCTTTGCTAGAAGAGGGGATGATCACTATGCATACGATCGAACCAGAAGAGTTTGGTTTTACTCGTCTTCCTATAGAAGCGATTCGCGGTGGTAATGCTGAGCAGAACACTAAGATACTGTTGGCTATTTTGAAAAATCAAGCAAGTCCTTATTTAGACACTGTTTTATTGAATGCTGGCTTAGGTTTTTTCAGCAATGGAAAAGTATCAACTGTTCAAGAAGGAATTTTATTGGCAAAAGATTGCGTGGCCAGCGGTGCTGCATTTGATAAACTTCAACAGCTGATCCAAGTGCAAAAGGAGGTTGCTTAAATGGATTTTTTAGAAAAAATTATCAATGAAAAGAAACAAGAAGTGAAAGCAATGTCATTAGAAACAATTAGACCACTACGAAAAACATACTCGTTTTATCAGCAAGTCAAAGATCATCCCGAAAAAATGCATATCATTGGGGAAGTCAAACGAGCGTCCCCTTCAAAAGGCGCAATTAATTTATCTGTCAACGTGATTGAACAGGCAAAAGCGTATGAACAAGCGGGCGTTACAGCAATTTCTGTATTAACAGATGAAGTGTTCTTCAAAGGATCGATCGAGGATTTAAGACAAGTAACCTCACAAGTGACGATTCCTGTTTTATGCAAAGATTTTATTATTGATGAAAAACAACTGATTCGGGCGAGAAATGCTGGAGCGACGATTATTTTATTGATTGTATCGGCTTTGTCCAAACAAAAATTGGCAGAACTGTATAAAAAGGCAACGATATTAGGGCTAGAAGTTTTAGTAGAAGTCCATGATGAAGAGGAACTAAGAATTGCTGAAGCATTATCAGCACAATTAATTGGCATAAATAACCGAAATTTGAAAACTTTTGAGGTTTCGATTGGAGTGAGTCAAATGTTGGGGAAAAATCAAAAAACAGATGCTATTTATATTAGTGAATCCGGTTTTTCAACGAGTGAACAAATTACTCTGGTAAAAGAAAACTATCAAGCTATTTTAGTGGGAGAAGGATTGATGCGAGAAAATGATCCGAAAGCCAAGGTCAAAGAATTACAGGTCTTGCGATGAAAGTGAAAATTTGCGGCTTGAAAACCAAAGAACAGGTAGACGTGGCAGTAGCTTATGGCGCAGATTATCTTGGCTTTGTCTTTGCCAAAAGTAAACGACAGATCAGCCCTGAAAAAGCCAAAGAAATTACGAAAAATGTACCAAAAGAAGTAAAAAAAGTGGGTGTCTTTGTTTCACCGACCCAATCGGACGTAGAAGAAATCATTCAACGAGCTGGACTTGATATGGTGCAAATTCATGGGGCATCAACGACAGAAAACTTTTCAGTACCGCTGATCCGAGCGATACCAGTTGACGGAATGGAGCAAGAAAAACGCATGGAAGAAACCGCCGCAGAATTTCTACTTTTCGATGCACCGCCCAAACAATTTGTCGGCGGCAACGGTGAAGTTTTCGATTGGCAGCAATTAGATACTAGTGCTATCAAAACTAAAAAAATCATTATTGCAGGTGGTCTAACTCCAGAAAATGTGCAGCAAGCCAAAAAAAGATTCGATCCATATGCAGTTGATGTATCCAGTGGAGTTGAAACAAACGGGGTCAAAGACTCAACAAAAATCATTGCTTTTTTAAAAAAAGCCAAGGAGGAAGATCATGTATAATCAACCAAATCAAGGGTTTTATGGAGATTTTGGGGGACAATTTGTTCCAGAAACATTGATGTATGCCGTCAAAGAATTAGAGGAAGTTTATGAAGCATCAAAAGAAGATGAAGCATTTCAAGCTGAATTGAATTACTACTTAAAACAATATGTTGGACGGGAAAATCCGTTGTATTTTGCCGAACGTTTAACAGATTTTGCTGGTGGAGCTAAAATTTATCTTAAAAGAGAAGACTTGAATCACACGGGTGCCCACAAAATCAACAATACGATCGGACAAATTTTATTGGCGAAAAAAATGGGTAAGAAAAAAGTTGTTGCAGAAACAGGGGCAGGACAACATGGTGTAGCAACTGCTACAGTTGCTGCTTTGTTTGGGATGGAATGCACGATTTTTATGGGAGCGGTCGATGTGGCTCGTCAATCATTGAATGTGTTTCGGATGGAATTATTAGGCGCCAAAGTTGAAAGTGTGACGTCAGGCAGTCAAACCTTAAAAGATGCGGTAAACGAAGCATTACGTTTTTGGGTGGCTAATGTTGAAGATACCCATTACGTGATGGGGTCTGTGTTAGGTCCTCATCCATTTCCAGAAATCGTCCGAGATTATCAAAGTATTATCGGAATTGAAGCAAGACGCCAATTTTTAGAAGTAGAAAACAAATTACCTGATGCAGTCGTTGCTTGTGTTGGTGGTGGCAGTAATGCGATGGGGATTTTCTATCCGTTTATCAATGATGATGTCGCGCTGATTGGTGTTGAAGCAGCGGGATTAGGATTAGATACAACATCACATGCAGCATCGATCACCAAAGGGAAAACAGGTGTATTACATGGGACGATGATGAAGTTATTACAAGATGATGATGGGCAAATTTTAGAAGCCTTTTCGATTTCAGCTGGTTTGGATTATCCTGGACTTGGACCGGAGCATTGTCATTTAAGCGAAACGCAACGAGCAAGTTATGAATCAGTAACCGATCAAGAAGCGTTAGAGGCTTTTAAAATTTTATGCCAAACAGAAGGAATAATTCCAGCTCTAGAAAGTTCTCACGCTGTTAGTCATGCGCTAAAAGTCGCAAAAGAACTTGGACCAGATAAACAAATCATCGTTTGCCTTTCAGGACGTGGGGATAAAGATGTACAGCAAATCAAAGGATTGTTTGAACAGGAGGGAAACGGATGAAAACACTAACGAGGCAATTGAAAGCAAAACAACAAGCAAATGAAACGATTTTTGTTCCATATATCATGGCAGGTGCGCAAGGTCTAGATCAGTTAGCCGATGAAATCCAACTACTAACAGAAGCTGGAGCTAGTGCTATCGAATTAGGGATTCCATTTTCAGATCCAGTTGCAGATGGTCCAATAATTCAAGCGGCTGGCCTAAGAGCCTTAGAAAATAACGTAACATTGCAGAAAATAATCCAGCAGTTAAAAAAAATCGAAACTAAAACGTCTTTAGTAATCATGACCTATTTCAATCCGATTTTTACCTATGGTTTAGAAACATTTATTCACGATTTAGCTGAAACGGATGTAAAAGGAGTAATCATCCCTGATTTACCACATGAGCATCAAGAATTAGTAGCACCATTACTAAAAGACAGTGATATTTCGTTGATACCACTGATTGCTTTAACCACACCTAAAGATCGAATTCCAACTTTAGTAGAATCAGGAGAAGGATTTATTTATGCGGTGGCAGTCAACGGTGTAACAGGCACAGGACGAAATTATCAAGAAACATTAGATGAACATTTAGCATATATTCAAAAAGTCAGTGATAAACCAGTTTTAGCAGGATTTGGCGTATCATCTAAAGAACATGTGGAACGTTTTAGGAAAAGTTGTGCGGGCGTGATCGTAGGTAGCAAGATCGTTCAGCTGCTTAGTGAAGGAAAACGTGCAGAAGTTAGTACGTTTATCAAAGAAGCAGTCAGTAAATAATTTTATATTTTATATTTTTCCTCTTGCCTATAAGCATTTCTTTCTGTAAAGTAGTATGAAAAGTAGGTGGAATTATGGAGATTGTCATCAATCGCAATTTAATTTTTGCAGAAAATCAATATTTGGAAACGGAACGCTTAAAGTTACGTCCAGTGACATTAAGTGACGCTAATGATATGCACGAATATGCATCCGATGAAGAAACGGTCACCTATGTTTTCCCAATTCATCAGTCTATTAAAGACACTAAAGAAAGTATTGCAAACTACTTCATAGCAGCACCACTTGGCAAATATGGCATCGAGTTAAAAGCGACTGGAAAATTTATTGGAACGATCGATTTGCGTGTGGTAGATCAGCATAATATTGCAGAAATTGGTTATTCTTTAAACAAGGTATTTTGGGGACATGGCTATATGCCAGAAGCGGCACACAAACTACTTTGTTTAGGCTTTGAAGAGCTAAAATTGATGCGTATTTTTGCAACGCATGATATCGATAATCCCAAATCTGGTCGTGTGATGGAAAAAATAGGTATGAAAGTAGAAGGCAATATCCCGAATGCCCGGATGTGGAAAGGGAAAGTCGTTACAGATATTATTCGCGGTATCACGCTCGAAGAATGGCAAAAATTGCATAACTAACCTACAGAACAGCTCAGAGGAGAAATGACTACATGTTGATGTTTACTGAAAAAGATTTTGATGTTTTTACAATAGATGGATTAGACCCAAGGATGGCTGGTATTCGTTCCACGATCCAACCAAAATTTCAAGAATTAGATGATTATTTTGCTGAAAGATTGGGCGAAAGACTTGAAACAGAATTTTTTGTTCACATTGCCCAACACCGTCGCAGAACAGTTTATCCACCAGAAAATACATGGTCTGCATTAAGTCAGAAAAAACGCGGCTATAAAATGGAAGCTCATTTCCAATTAGGTATTTGGCCAGACTATCTTTTCATGTGGTTATCACTAATTGATAATCCTAAAAATGAAAAAGAAATTGCGCAAGCTTTTTTAGACAATCAAGCGTTATTTGAGCAATTAGATGATGATTTTTATTTGTCGATCGATCATACACAACCCGAAATTGAACGATTGAATGAAGCGGATTTGGAGAAGCATCTTACTCGTTTTCGTGATGTGAAAAAAGGAGAGTTTCAAATTGGACGAATCATTAGAAAGACGGATGATTTGTTGAATGATCCAGAAAAAGCCTGTGAATATATGTTGAAGACATATGAAGAATTAATTCCATTGTATCAGCTAGCGATTGGGTTACAGGAGTAAGGCTAGAGCAGAACAAAGGTCACTATGTAGACTATTGTTCTGCTTTTTTTGCAAGGCTTCAAGTTTCTAAAGCCAAACTAGACTATTGAGTTCACTAGCAGTAAGGGAATACTGTTCAAAGCAATCTAAAATAAATTGTTTTGGATCATCGATATCGATGCCTTCTCGAACCAAAATGTCAATTCCGGCAGGTGTTAAAAAAGAGCGGTCGAATTTGATAACTAAAATCGTCTCCGTAATAGTCAAGATGGACCATTTGCTACTTAAAATAGCTAAGAGCCCTTTCCCACGCCAAACAAAGTGATTTTGTTTATATGTATCTATTCCGATAATCTTTTTTTGTTGCCCTCTATTATTGTTATAAGTAACAATATCCAAAAATTTGAGGGGAGAATTTTCGGATTTTTCATATTGTATAGTAGGATCACTACGCTTTTTCGATAGCCAAAGAGGAAAGTTAGTCCCTCGTATTATCCAGCGGCCCTCTAATCGTTCAGGGAAGTTTTCCATTTTTTACAATCCTTTCTATAGTTGATTTACTCTCGGAAATTAGTAAGTATTTTTCATTATTCATACACAAAAAAAGCTATATAATGCATCTTTTACATTATACAGCCTTTAATAAAATGACTCCAAAAGTCAGCTTGTGATACGTGGATAATAAGTTTATTGCACGCCAATCTTATTCAACGGATAATATCGGAAATAAACGATCCCCACAATATCCTCTTCATCTACAAAACCAAAATAACGACTATCATCCGCTTTTCGACGGTTATCTCCTAACACAAAATATTTTCCATCTGGGACAACTGTGGCAGGACCTGCCGCACTATTTTCCAAAGTAAAATCGGTAGTCAAAGGCATTCCATCTGTCAAAGCTTTTTTAAATTCAGCCAAATAAGGTTCGTCATATTTTTTGTCATTAATATATAATTGATCGTTTTCCATCCTAAGTGTATCACCAGGCATTCCAACAATCCGCTTAACGATTCGTTTCCCATCTCGTGGGCTAGGAAATGTTGCTATGTCAAATCGTTTTGGACTAACTAAAGACGACTGCCACAAGCGATCCGATTCATGGTAAGTTGGCTCCATTGAAATGCCAACAACTTCTACAGGTGTTAAAACAAACATCCTTAAAAAAAGTGCAAACATCAAAATCATTGCGAACTGTAGTACTGTAAAAAGGGTACTGTATTTCTTTTTCATAAATAAACTCCTTTTTAATTATTATTTCTTACTAGTATACCAGAATAAATAGAGTAAATAATAAGAAAATCCGATGATTTTATGGATTATTTAAGGTTCAATAGAATTTCTAAAGCAGATATTTTGTTGTCATTCCTAAATTTTGCTATACTTTTTATAGAACTTATCGATTGATAAGGAGGAGGAAGGACTATGTTTTTAGCTTGGAATGAAATAACCCGCTCAAAGTTACGCTATGCATTGATCATTAGTGTGATGTTTTTGATTTCTTATTTAGTTTTCTTTTTAACAGGCTTAGCGTATGGTTTGGCTGAAGATAATCGAACAGCTGTGGATAAATGGCAGGCAGACGGCATCGTGTTGTCGGATGAATCCAATACCAATATCAATATGTCAATGATTCAGCTAAAGTCAATGGATGAAGTCGAAGCAAAAGAAAAAGCGACATTAGGACAAACTGCGGCAGTGATTCAATTAGATAAAAAGAATGCTGAAAAAATCAATGCTAGTTTTTTCGGTATCAATAAAGATGAATTTTTAATGCCGAATATTATTGAAGGGAAACCATTCACGAATGATAACGAAACGGTTGTGGATAACAGTTTGAAAAAAGAAAATGGCATCAAACTTGGAGATACAATCAAACTAGCTGGTAATGATAAAAAGCTTAAAGTCGTCGGATTTACGGATAATGCTAAGTTTAATGTTGCACCTGTATTATACGTAACCACAAACGCTTTTCAGCAAATTCGCTTTGAAAAATCAGATACCTCAAAAAAGGCTCGTGTGAATGCGATTGTTTTTCGTGCAAAAGAGGGAAACTTAAAAAATGTTCACTTGAAAGAGGATAGCTTGACCCGTTATAGTATCACGAAATTCATCAATGAATTACCAGGATATAACGCTCAGGTACTAACATTTGGGTTTATGATCGGATTTTTGATTGTGATTGCAGCGATAGTTATCGGAATTTTCATCTATGTCTTGACTATGCAAAAAGCAACGATTTTCGGGATCATGAAAGCGCAGGGAATTTCTGGTTTTTACATTGCGGTCTCGGTAATTGTTCAAACATTTGTCTTAGCCGTTTTAGGGATAACTTTAGGTTTGCTTGGTACTGTGGGAACATCTTTCGTCTTGCCAACGGCAGTTCCATTTCAAGCGAATTGGTTATTCTTTTTATCGATTGGCGGCATAATGTTGGTGATTGCGGTATTAGGTGCACTGTTCTCAGTTCGGACAATTATTAAAATAGATCCGCTGAAAGCAATTGGTTAGAAGGGGGCTAGTTTAAAATGAAGGCAATCGAATTTTTATCTGTGGATAAACAGTTTTTAGATGGAGACACCACAATCGAGGCATTGAAATCCACCGATTTTTCTGTGGAAAAAGGGCAATTTGTCGCAGTGATTGGTCCAAGTGGTTCGGGGAAAAGTACGTTTTTAACATTAGCTGGTGGCTTGCAAACACCAACGAATGGCGAGGTTAAGATAAATAATGAAGCATTTAGCGAAGAAAATGAGAAAACACGTTCTAAAATCCGTTTCTCTGAAATTGGTTTTATTTTACAAGCATCGAACTTAGTTCCGTTTCTAACAGTGGAAAAGCAACTACGTTTGGTGGATAAAGTAAAAAAAGAAAAGACCGATGTGGATAAAGTCAATAAGTTATTAACAGAGCTAGGAATTGAAAAGTTGAAGAAAAAATATCCTGATGAAATTTCTGGTGGTGAACGTCAACGAGTAGCAATTGCTCGGGCCTTGTATAATGATCCGTCTATTATCTTAGCGGACGAACCTACAGCAAGCTTAGATTCAGATCGGGCTTTTGAAGTTGTAAAAATATTAGCGAGAGAAACAAAGGAAAAAAATAAAGCAACGATCATGGTCACTCACGATCAACGCTTGATTGAGCATTGCGATGAAGTATATGTGATGAAAGATGGCGTGTTGCAAAAACAAAAAAATTAGAAAAAGCAAATGAGATAACATGTTTATTTGGTTTTAAAGGGTGAGGCAAAAGTATTTTTACTTTTGTCTCGCTCTCATTTTTTATATAAAAAAACCTTGTACAGAGAAACTGTACAGGGTTTTTTCGAGAAAGATCCATAATGCAATAACAGCAAGAGAATCTTAAAGTTTTTGGTTGTAGTATTCAACGACAAGAGCTTCGTCGATATCAGGGTATAATTCATCACGTTCTGGTAAACGAGTGAAGCTACCTTCTAATTTTTCAGCGTCAAAGCTTACGAATGCTGGACGTCCAACAGTTGCTTCAACAGCTTCTTTGATTGTTACTACGTTTTGAGATTTTTCACGAACAGAAATCACTTGACCAACTTCAACGTGGTATGAAGGGATATCTACGCGTTTGCCATCTACAGTAACGTGACCGTGGTTTACTAATTGACGTGCTTGACGACGAGTAGTAGCAAGGCCTAAACGGTAAACGACGTTATCTAAACGTTGTTCTAGTAAGATCATGAAGTTAACACCGTGTTTACCTTCTTTGATCTTGCTTGCTTTAATAAACAAGTTAACGAATTGACGTTCGTTCATACCGTACATATGACGTAATTTTTGTTTTTCAGTTAATTGCATACCGTATTCAGAAACTTTACCACGGCTGTTTGGTCCGTGTTGTCCTGGTTTGTATGGGCGACGTGCTAGTTCTTTACCAGTTCCTGATAGAGAGATACCTAGACGACGAGAGATTTTCCATGATGGTCCTGTATAACGTGACATTAAAAATTCCTCCAATAAAATAATTTTTTGGAGTAAAATAATCTTCTGAAAAATTCATATTCGTTCAGTTCATTCTTCAACCTTCGCCCTTTGCAGCCGTGGGTTACGCAGTTGAACCTGAAAGCCGAAGCAATCAAGGCAATGAAATGTTGACGAGCCTATTATTTTTCTGCTGCATTATTTTACACAAAGCATAGTATAGCTTAAAACTGAGGATAACTCAAGCTTTTTATTAAGTAAGCTATACAATTTACCATTTGCCAGAAGCTCCACCGCCACCAGAAGAACCACCGCCCAAAATACCCCAAAAAAACATCGTTATAGCTTCCATGTCAAGTGCATCTCCTTTTGCAAGTATGTTATAATTTTATTGTAACATAATGACAACCAAGAGATGCATTCAATTTCATTGTTTTTCTGTAGGTGACTGTAGTGATGCATCAAGTCATGGGGATTTAGAGTAGTATTACAAGAAAATAGTATAAATAGAATTGAATTAATGTTATTTTAGAAAGTATTGTGAAAAAACTACTAGACAAAACCCTTACTGGTCTTTAAAATGGTAAAGGATGTTTTTGAAAATATAATATGAAAACAAATTGAAAAGGAGAAACACAATGAAACCTGTATCGCCATTATTTGAGCAGATCGACAAATCAATCAGTAAAAAAATGAACTTATTCCAAAGTAGTTTTATGCGTTACGCTTTTCGTGCAATGCTCGCTTGTATGTTTTTAACATTAGGAACAGCAGTGGCCTTTGCGATCGCAATCAAAGGTGAAGGAATGGTCCATGGCTTAGGTAAAATTCTATATGCCTTTATGTTCAGCTGGTCACTTGTTATGATTCTTTATATGAATGCGGAACTCGGAACATCGAATATGCTTTATATGACAGTTGGGGTCTATCGCAAAAAAATCAACTTCTCTTTTGCGGCAAAAATTTTATTTGCCTGTATTTTCTTTAATTTAGTCGGTGGCGTTTTGTTTGGCTATTTGATCTCATTGACTGTTCCTTTCCAAGATTTACCTGCGGATAGCTTTTTCTTTACATCGATTGCTGGTAAATTAGATAAAACAACGACACAAATTTTAGTTGAAGCAATGTTTGCAAATATCGTGGTAAATACAGCCGTATTAGTAAGTATGCGTATGAAAGACGATGCTGGTAAAGTTGCCGCAATCATTTTTATCATCTTTATCTTTGCATTCTTAGGCTACGAACACGTTATCGCCAACTTCCCAGCATTTAGTTTAGCGTATTTCGCTTCTCATGGAACAATGGCGGCAATGACAGTTGGCAGCGTAGCACACAATCTATTCTTTGCCTTGATCGGTAACTTTATTGGCGGAGGCTTAGTAATGGGCTTGGGTTATGCATGGTTGAATAATGCGGATACAACATATTTAGATTAAACAATTTAGAGGCTGAGATGGATTTTCCGTTTCAGCTTTTTTGCTGTCTACAGTATATTGAAGTAAAATAGAGTAAAAAAGAAAAAGGGAGTAATGAAATGAATAAAGTCGTTTTTCCTAAAAATAAAGAAAAAGCAGAACACATGGCGGCTTATATGAAAAATTTATTTCCTTTTGCAGGTGTTACGGCACCAGAGCGCGCTGTGCTAGAGAAAGAACTGTTGAAAGAGAGTAAAAAACTACCATTTATAGAGTTATTTGATTTAATCAGTTTTTACTATCATAAACCTGAACGGGAATATCAATATTTGGCGATCGATTTAGCAACTGTTAATGTAAAACGCTTCTCTTTTGAAGATGTGTTACACTTCAAACCTTTTGTGATCGATAAGGCTTGGTGGGATAGTGTTGATTCTTGGCGTAAATTTTTTGGCCTTTGGGGATTTCAGAATTTAGAAGAAATGCCTCAGTTGTTTGAAGCTTTTTTTGGCGAAAAAGATTTTTGGCATCGAAGAATTGCAATCAATCTGCAACTGTTATATAAAGAAAAAACAAATACTGTGTTATTGAAAAAAGCCATTATTTATGATAAAACTACAGATGAGTTCTTTATTCAAAAAGCAATTGGCTGGTCCTTGCGTCAATATAGCAAAACGGATCATTTATGGGTTCAAACATTGATCAAGACGACTGAACTAAGCCCATTAGCAGTTAGAGAAGGCAGTAAATATTTGCCAAAACCATAGAAAGCGAGCGAGTTATTACGCCATGAGAAGAAAACTTTTTGCATTTGATATCGATGGAACACTACTGGGAACAGACAGACAACCGTTGGAAAGCACAAGAGAAGCATTAAAGAGTTTAAGACAACAAGGACATCTCGTAACAATTGCAACAGGTCGCAGCCGATTTATGGCGCAAGATATTATTTTAGATTTAGATTTTTCCAATTATGTACTTTGTAATGGAGCAGCAGCATTTTTAGATCATGAGCAGTATTATCAAAATTTACTGGATCAAGATGAATTGCATCGTTTTGCTTCAGAGGTCGAGAAAAGAGAGATTGGACTTGCTTATGTTGGACTAGATGATGTTAAGAAAAATAATCATCATCGTCGTGCACAAATGGTTGAAGCGATGGGATCAATCGATTTTGAAGCACCGGAATACGATGTGAATTTCCAAAAAGAAAATGATGTGTATCAAGCATTGGCTTTTTACGACGATTCAGCAGATGGTATGTTTGACCGTGAATTTTCTAAATTCCGTTTTATTCGTTGGCATTCTGAAAGCGTAGATATCGTACCAAATAATGGTTCTAAAGCAGCGACTTTACTGAATTTAGCAGATCGTGTTGGAATTGCTCGTGAAGATATCATCACATTCGGCGATGGAGAAAATGATCGTGAAATGTTGCGTGAGGCTGGTATTGGAGTGGCGATGGGCAATGCTTTGCCGCATATCCAAAAAGAAGCAAAAATTGTGACGGATACGAATGATAATGATGGTATTTGGAAAGCATTGAAAGAACTAAAGGCAATTTAAGAATAAAAAAAGTGATCCGCACAAAACGATTGAGTTTGTGCGGATCACTTTTATTCAATGACCAAAACGCCATCTTTCAACGCATATGGGTTTTCTTGATTGATATGATCATAAAACATTACACCATTTAAATGATCGATTTCATGCTGAACGACGATTGCTTCATAATTTTTCAATCGAATCTTTTGTTTAACGCCAGATGCATCTACATAAGATAACGTGATTTTGTTGTGGCGTACCACATAACCTGGAACTTCACGGTCAACAGATAAACACCCTTCGCCTTCGCCAAGACAAGCATCTTGAACAGAATGGCTTAAAATTTTAGGATTATACATTACTGCACTTAATGTTGGTTCTGGGTTTTCCAAATCGCCGCTCGGTACATGAACCGCGATGATTCGTTTTGAAATGTCTAATTGCGGTGCCGCTAAACCAACACCGCCACGTAATCCTAATTCTTCTGCTTTGACAGGATCTTGACTATTATGTAAGAACTCCATCATTTCTTCACCTAATTTGATATCTTCATCAGATAGTGGCAGAACTACTTCTTCGGCCACTTCTCTAAGTGTTGGGTTTCCTTCGCGGATAATATCCTTCATGGTGATCATAGGATAATTCCTCCTTTATATTTAAAAGTCTCGGTCAGTTTCAGTTAGAAACTAAATCTTTCCATCAATGTATTTATTTGCCTATACAGTTTATCACAAAACCATGCATAATGGGGATAAATTGTTCAAAAAACAGTGGGGAAATTGAGCTTGGTCTTGCATTTTTAACAAATTTCCTGTAAAGTATACCTGTATGGAAACATACCGTCTTTTACTTGGTTGTGCGAATCACCAACGCATTACTCAGTAGGAAGATGACTATTAAAGAAGAGGTGAAAAACATGGCAATGTCAAAAGAAAAGAAAAACGAAATCATTAGCGAATACGCTCGTCATGAAGGAGATACTGGTTCACCAGAAGTACAGATCGCTGTATTAACTGCTGATATCAATCACTTGAATGAACACGCTCGCGTTCACAAAAAAGATCACCATTCTTACCGTGGACTAATGAAAAAAATTGGACACCGTCGTAACTTGTTAGCTTACTTACGTAAAACTGACATCCAACGTTACCGCGAATTGATCCAACGTTTAGGATTACGTCGTTAATCAAAAAAGGAAAAGCGAGATTCGTAATGAACCTCGCTTTTTAGCTTATTTAAAAGCGAAGGTTTAGTCATCCGAAAAATACTAAAAAATCATCATCTTTGGAAAGTTTGAATGAATCTACTAACCAAATAAAAGGACTCAATTTTTTTGAATCTTTTCATTTGTTTAGTAGTAGTCTAACTTTTCCGAAGAATCGAAGGAGAAGAGATATATGTCAGAAAAACAAGTATTCAAAACAACTTGGGGCGGACGTCCATTACAAGTTGAAGTTGGCCAATTAGCCAAACAAGCAAATGGCGCAGTATTAGTTCGTTATGGAGAGACAGTGGTATTAAGTGCCGCTGTTGCTTCAAAAGATGCGAGAGATTTCGATTTCTTCCCATTAACAGTCAACTATGAAGAAAAAATGTACGCTGTAGGTAAAATCCCTGGTGGATTCATCAAACGTGAAGGTCGTCCGAGTGAACGTGCAACATTAACTGCTCGTTTGATTGACCGCCCAATCCGTCCGATGTTTGCTGAAGGCTTCCGTAATGAAGTTCAAATCACAAATACCGTGATGAGTGTTGAACAAGACTGCACACCAGAAATGGCGGCAATGTTTGGTTCATCTCTAGCATTAGCGATTTCAGATATTCCGTTTGATGGACCAATCGCAGGTGTTGATGTAGGTCGTGTAGATGGCGAATACGTGCTAAATCCAACAGTAGAACAATCTGAAAAAACAGATATCGAATTAACCGTTGCAGGAACGAAAAAAGCAATCAACATGGTTGAAAGTGGTGCCAAAGAAGTATCAGAAGAAGATATGCTAGGCGCGCTACTTTTCGGTTTTGATGCAATCAAAGAACTAGTTGCTTTCCAAGAAGAAATCGTTGCCGCTGTTGGTAAAGAAAAAATGGAAATCAAATTATTACAAGTTGATGCTGACTTGAAAAAAGAAATTTTCGATGCTTACTATGCTTCAATGAAAGAAGCGGTTATGACAGAAGAAAAACTAGCTCGTGAAGTTAATATCGATGCAATAAAAGACCAATTAAAAGAAGCGTATGCTGAAAAATTTGCAGGTCATGAAGATGAAACGCAAGTAGCCAAAGAAGTAAAACAAATTGCGGAAGATCTTGAAAAAGATGTGGTTCGTGAATTGATCACGATCGATAAAATCCGTCCTGATGGCCGTAAACTAGACGAAATTCGTCCGTTAGCTTCAGAAGTCGGCATTTTACCACGCGTTCATGGTTCTGGATTGTTTACTCGTGGACAAACACAAGCATTGTCTGTTGTGACATTAGCACCGCTTGGCGAACACCAAATCATTGATGGATTAGGTGTAGAAGACAGCAAACGTTTCATTCATCATTATAACTTCCCGCAATTCTCTGTTGGTTCAACAGGCCGTGCCGGATCACCTGGTCGTCGTGAAATCGGTCATGGTGCTTTAGGGGAACGTGCGATGGCGCAAATTATTCCTGATGAAGCTGATTTTCCATACATGATCCGTGTGGTATCAGAAGTTTTGGAATCAAATGGTTCTTCATCACAAGCAAGTATCTGTGCCGGAATCTTAGCATTGATGGATGCTGGTGTACCAATTAAAGCACCAGTTGCCGGAATTGCAATGGGACTTGTCAGTGATGGGGAAAACTATACAATTTTAACAGATATCCAAGGACTAGAAGATCACCTAGGCGACATGGACTTTAAAGTTGCTGGAACAAAAGATGGAATTACAGCACTACAAATGGACATCAAAATCCAAGGGATCACTGAACAAATCTTGACAGAAGCCTTAACTCAAGCGAAAAAAGCACGTATGGAAATTCTTGCTGAATTGACATCAACATTAGCTGAACCTCGTCCAGAATTAAGCAAATACGCACCGAAAATCGAAATGATCCAAATCGCTCCTGCCAAAATCAAAGATGTGATTGGTAAAGGTGGAGAAACAATCAATGGAATCATTGATGAAACTGGCGTGAAAATCGATATCGATCAAGAAGGTAATGTAAGTATTGCTTCTGCTGATGCTGATATGATCAAAAAAGCGATCAAGATCATTGAAGAGTTGACAAAAGAAGTGGAAGTTGGACAAGTTTACCTTGGTAAAGTCGTTCGTATCGAAAAATTCGGCGCATTTGTTAACTTGATCAAAGGAAAAGACGGGCTTGTTCATATTTCTCAATTAGCGAACGAACGTGTAAACAACGTTGAAGATATTGTGAAACTTGGGGATGAAGTTCTTGTGAAAGTTACTGAAATCGACAAACAAGGTCGTGTAAATGTTTCACGCAAAGCGTTGTTGACTGAAGAAAATAAAGAAAAATAAGCAAAGGAATTTTGCTATTAAATGACTTTCAAACGAAGCAGAGTAAGGTGTTCATCCTACTCTGCTTTTTTGTGAAAATGACTTTATTTAATAAAAAAACATAAAGACGCATCACAGCTCTTTTGTTTGCCTCTAATTAGTGGTAAAATTGTTGCTATCAGTCTAAAGATTATTCGGGGTGTCGATGTGAAAAAATTTAATCCAAATAAAAATATAATTATCACGCTGATCGTCGTGATCATTGTGGTTACGGTCATTAGTTTGACCGCAGCTCACAGAGCGAATAGTGGGAAAACAAATCTTGGGCAATCAGCAGTTAACGACAGCGTAGGTTTTGTTGATAAAGTTATTGCGTTTCCAGGTAAAGTAATCAGTAGTGGAGTATCATCAATCAGTACGCTTTTTAACACCTACGATGAAAATCAACGCTTAAAAGAAAGAATTGACGGATATGGTGAACTTTCTATCCAAAACGATAACTTAAAAAAAGAAAATGAAGCATTAAAAAAAGAACTTTCATTGAATGAGACATTAGGGAATTATGAAAAAGTAACGGCAACAGTTGTTTCTCGTTCTCCTGATATGTGGCAAGACTTATTGATCGTTGATCGAGGCTCAAATGATGGGATTGAACCGAATATGGCTGTCTTAGCTCAAAAAGGGCTGATCGGCCGTGTAGTTGAAGTAAATGCGACGTCTTCAAAAGTTGAGTTATTAACATCTAAAAATCAGAATTCAAATCATTTTCCAGTTCAAATCAATTCTGAAAAAGGTGATTCATATGGTCTTTTGAAGGAGTATGATGACAAAGAAAATACATTGATCGTCAGTCAATTGGTAGGAGATATGGATATCAAAGAAGGCGACATTGTTCAAACATCTGGATTAGGACAAAATTCTCCAGCGAATCTGCCAGTCGGTGTGGTTCAAAAAGTTAAACCAGACAGCTATGGCTTAGATCGAGAAGTTTATGTTAAGCCGTACGCTGAAATGTATAATATACCCGTTGTGACGATCATCAAGAGACTAGCTGGAGCGGGGGAGTAAGATGCAAGTAATTCGAAAAGAAAATGTTAGATACTATGCGCCGATAGTTTTCTTTTTACTGATGCTGATCGACGGTCAATTAACTCAAGCTGCACGGAATGTAACAGATAACGTCTATTTTCCAAATGCTCACTTTATGTTGTTGGCATTTTTGATGGCAGTCCCTAATCTGTCTAAACGCTATTTGTTGATCACAGCTCTGGTTTTAGGAATGATTTGCGATAGTTATTATATCGGTATCATTGGGATCTATACGGTTGCTTTAGCAGCGACTGTTATGATGATGTATCGGTTTCAACGAGTGGTTCATACGAATCTTTTAACGGCTTTTTTTGGGATGATTATTTTTGTGACTACGTATGAACTGATTGCGATGGGGCTACAAATTATTTTTCATCTATCAAACGTGGCGCCGCTATTATTTATCACAAAAGTTTTAGGACCAACACTACTTTTTAATATGTTGATATTTGTTATTTTTTCTTACCCAATGAAAAGACTATTCGCTAATGAATAGTCTTTTTTTATTGGAAATGGACAAAATATTGTAAGAGATATTATTGAAAAGTCCATTTTTTAAGGTTTCAGAAAGATTATTGGTGTTATTTAATTCTGTTCAGTGAAACAATTTTGTAATATGCCTTTTATCTGTATGTCATACTGCTATGTTACAATTAGCACGTTGTCAGATTAAAATAAAACTGAAATAATACCCAGAACTTATAAAATACATACAGTAAATGCCGGAGGAATAAAGAGTGAAAAAAAGTATATTATCAGCGTTGATGGTTTGTTCGATCACGCTTACTTCAGCTGCCTTGCCTATGGCTGCAGTTGCAGATGACTATGATACCAAGATTGAAAAGCAAGATGAAATCATCAATGGACTAAAAACAAAAGAATCAGAGGCTTTGTCTAAATTATCAGCAATTGAATCAGATATGTTGACGACAGCTACTAAAATTGATGAATTGACAGCTAAGAAAAAAACACTTAAAGAAGAAATCACAAAGTTATATGGTGAGATTTCTGATTTGAATGTTCGTATTCAAAAAAGAGAAGTTCAAATGCGCAATCAAGCTCGTGATGTTCAAGTAAGTGGAACAAGCACTAGTTATTTAGATGTAATCATCAATTCCGAGTCTATCTCTGATGCAATCAGCCGTGTTCAAGGAATCACAACGCTGGTTAATGCAAATAATGATTTATTAGAACGACAAACGTCTGATAAAGAAGACGTAGAAAAAAAGACAAAGACAGTAGAATCACAAATTTCTGTTTTAGAAACTTCTACAAAAGAACTAAATGAAAAACAAGCATCTTTAAATACTTTAAAAATTGAGCAAGAAATTGCTAAAAATGAGTTAGAAGCACAACGCTCAACAGAAGAAAACAAGAAATCTGAGTATGTTGATCAAAAGGCTGCAGCTCAAAAGAAATTAGAAGAAGAACAAGCAAAACAAGCGAAACAAGCCGAAGCACAAAGAAAAGCTGAAGCTGAAGCAGCTAAAAAACTTGCTGAAGCACAGGCTGCAAATCCTGGGCTTGCAAAAATGAATGTTGTAGAAGAAAATGGTACAACGAATGAAGCTCCAGCTACACTAGTATCAGAAAAACCAAATGGCAGTACTGCTGGCGGTGGTAGTAGTATTGGTACTGGCGGCGTGTCAGCAGCAAAGAAAAAAGCAGCGCAAATTGCTTTAAATGCTGTAGGCCAAACAAATCCAACCGGATGGGGTCAAAGCGGTGAGTGTATTGTAGCTGTACAAAATTGGCTGAATGCAGCAGGCATTAGATTCTCACCAGGTGGTCCTCATAGTGGATATACTCAATCAGGAGCAGTTCAAGTGTCTTGGTCTGATGTTCAAGTTGGAGACGTTGTTCAATACGAAAACGCTCTTAGCCCTGATGCTTGGTTGGACGGCGTTCACACGGTCCTAGTCGTTGGTGTCAACGGCAGTTCAGTTCAGATCGTTGAATCAAATAATCCAGCAGGTTCCGGTTATGTGTCAACAACCACTGGTTGGACACCAAGCCCATATGCAGCAAACTTTAGAGCCGTTGTATGGCGCTTTCCAGGATAAGCTAATAGAATAATTAAATCCCTACCGACTAAAATCAAATAGATTTTGTGGGTGGGGATTATTTGTAATATATCATTTATTGAAGTATGGTAAGAGAATCAGTGTTGTGTTATAAATGATAGGTGATTATTCAGATGTCATTTTGAACTATCAAAAATGAAATACTCCTGTAACATTAATTTTATATGTATGACATGTGATTATGATACAATGATTTCGTTGTCAATATAAGAATGAAAATTACTCAAAAGATGAATGAATTTATTATAAGTAAAAAGTCGGAGGAATGAATTTTGAAAAAAAGTATATTACCATTACTAATGATTTGCTCATTAACCCTAACATCTGTAGCTTTACCATTAGTTTCATCAGCAGATGAAGTGGACTCTAAAATTCAACAAAAAGACCAAGCAATTTCAGGATTGAAGTCTCAAGAAGCAGACGCTCAAAGCCAAGTAGCAGCAGTACAAAATCAAGTAGCTTCAATTAACGAAAAAGCAGAAACATTACTAGCTGAACAAGGCAAATTAAGAAAAACATCTTCTAACTTAGAAAAAGAAATTTCACAATTAACAAAACGTATTGAAAAACGTGAAGTGGCCATTCAAAACCAAGCACGTGACGTACAAGTTAACGGTAACAGCACAAGCTACATGGATGCATTATTGAATGCAAAATCAGTTTCTGATGCTATTACTCGCGTTACTGCAATGTCTACAATCGTTAATGCCAACAACGACTTAGTGAAACAACAACAAGAAGATAAAAAAGCAGTTGAAACTAAGAAAACTGAAAATGAAAATAAATTACAAGAACTTCAAGACAACCAAGTTGAACTTGAAGCACAAAAAGGTGAACTTGTTAAAGCTGAGGCAGATTTGAATGTATTACAAACAACATTAGCTGCTGAAAGAGCAACTGCTGAAGATCAAAAAGCTGGCTTAGTGAAAGAAAAAGAAGCAGCTGTAGCAGAACAAGCTCGTATTGCTGCACAAGAAAAAGCAGCTACTGAAAATGCTAAAAAAGCAGCTGAAGAAACTGCAGCGGCTAAAACAACAGCGACTACAGAACAATCATCAAGCACAACTGCTTCATCAGAAGAAACTAGCTCTACTGATACTGGAAGCGTAACACCTCCATCAGGAGGCGGTAGCCAACAAGTGACTCCTCCATCAGGTGGCGGCGGCGGTCAAGAAGTAACACCTCCAGCTCCAGGGGGAGGAGGCGGTGGTCAAGTAACACCACCACCATCAACTGGCGGTTCTGCAATTTCTATTGCAGCAGCACAAGTTGGTAAACCTTATGTTTGGGGTGCGCAAGGACCAGATAGTTTTGACTGCTCTGGATTAGTTTATTACGCATTCGCAGCTACTGGACGTCAATTAGGACGCGTTACTACTGCACAAGAAAGTGCTGGTACACGTATCTCTGTGGGTGAAGCTCAAGCTGGAGATTTATACTTCTGGGGTAGCCCAGGTGCTTCTTACCACGTAGCAATTGCTACAGGTGGTGGCGGTTATATCCACGCTGGCGATCCAAGTACAGGGGTTCAATACAGCAATGTTGGTTCATTTACACCAAGCTTCGCTGTACGTATGTAATCAAACTTAATTTAATAATTTAAGAACCAGACAGTTGTCTGGTTCTTTTTCTGTATACAAACTAAAAAGAAGCTTCAACGAAAAATCCGTTGAAACTTCTCAATACTATTTAATATACTCTTCTGTCAATTCCATAAACTCATTCACATCTTTAATCACTTGATCGATCGCAGCTTGCCAAAAATCAGGTTTTGTTAAATCAACATCGAGATGTTTTTTAGCTAAGTCTTCTGAAGTCATAGATGCAGTATCACGAAGCAAGGCAATATATTGATCTTCGAAATCACTACCTTGTTTATTTGCATAAGCATAAATCCCCATACTGAACAAGTAGCCAAATGTGTAAGGGAAATTATAAAATGGAACATCATCAATAAAGAAATGTAATTTGCTTGCCCAAAAATGAGGATGATAAGTTCCTAAACTATCTTGATAACTTTCTTTTTGCGCTTCAAGCATCAATTCGGTTATTTCATCTTCACTAAGCAACCCTTTTTGACGAGCTTCATAAAAACTATTTTCAAAAATGAAGCGAGAGTGGATATTCATAAACATCGCAATTGCATTTTGCATCTTAGTATCTAATAAATTAATTTTCTCCTCAGGCGTTTCTGCTTCTTTAAGGGTTGCATCAGCAACAATCAATTCTGCGAACGTGCTGGCTGTTTCTGCGACGTTCATTGCATATTCTCGATCAAGAGTTGGAAGATCCCACATCACGCTGCTATGGAACGCATGACCTAATTCATGAGCCAAGGTTGCGACTTCATTGATCGAGTTTCCAAATGTCATAAAAATTCTAGATTCTTTGGTTTCAGGAAGTTCAGTACAATAACCGCCGGGGCGTTTATCGGGACGATCTTCTGCTTCGATCCAACTTTTTTCAAAAGCATCTTTAGCAAATGTCGCCATTTTTGGACTAAATTTTTCAAAGTTTTCTAAAATAAATTCTGCAGCTTCATCAAAGCTATATGTTTTTTCTTTTAAATCGCCTAAAATGATTGGTGCATCTTGATCTTGCCAGTCCATTTTTTCTTTTCCGAATAATTGTGCTTTACGCGTCAAAAAGTCAATAAAGGGCTGTTTATTTTTTTGAATCGTTGCCCACATTACATCTAGGGTTTCTTTTTGCATACGGTTATAGTTCAATGGTTTTTCTAAGAAATCAGTCACACCATGTAGTTTGTATTCACTTAAACGGAATCCATCTAAATGATTCAAAGTGTCTGCTAATAAGGGGGCTTTTTCACTCCAAGCGTTTTCCCATTCTTTGAATAGTTTGGCACGAACCTCTGCGCTAGGATCACTCATCATCCGATTAAAAGCTTGTCCAGCTGAAAGTGAAATAGGTTGACCGTCCTCTGTGAATGGAATCGAAATACTCGCCACAATCGTATCGTAATGGCTACTCCAAGCGTTAAGACCGTCTAAAGATAATGTATTGATAATGTTCTCTTCCTGCTCGGATAATAGCTGCATGCCGTCACGACGAATTTCATTTAAACGAAACGCAATCGATTCAAAGGTAGGTAAAGCTGTTAAGGTTTGCCAATGCTCATCAGAAATTTCTGTCAATTTTTTAGTGAAAATAGTTTCTGCTAACTGAATTGCAGGTAATAATGAAAAGAGGTCACCAGACAAAATTTTAGCTTTCTTATCTTTTGTATCTGCAGATGCTAATGCGTTGATAAAGCTGTTGCATTGTGAAAAACCATCAGAAATTGTTCCTTGTAAAGTTAAGATTTGTTGCAATTCTTGATAATCAGTGTCATTTTCTGGTGTCCACTGTTCAATCAATTGGTGATACGTTTGGCTTTGCTCTTTCAATTCTGTTAAACGTTGTTCCAATTGTACCGAGTGGCTACCTCCTGGGAAAATGCTATCTAAATCCCAAACGAGCGAATAAGTCATATCTGATTCCTTCTTTCTTAATTCTATTTCTTCTAGTATATCATAAGAAAAAAAGATTGAGCGATTGTTTATTTTATTATAAAAAACTACTATAATGATAGTAATTGAAACGAGGTGACAAATTGAAAAAACAGTTGAAAAATAGTAATTTCTATATATTTCTGGCCTTTTTAATTATGGCAGTTTTATTTTATAGTTCTTCTCAAACATACGAACAACAATCTCAAGTTGGATTGTTGGACAAGTTATTGAGTAATCATCCATTTAAGGAACAATTGAAAGGCATCTCATTTAGCTATGCTGGAAGTGAAGTAAGCATTCAAGCACGAGGTTATGCAAAATTTGTGGAGTTCTTTATTCGCAAAGGTGCTCATTTTGGGACATACTTTTTATTAGGTGGTAGCTGGTTTATTGGATTAAATATGAGAATCAAACAACCGCTTTTGATTGGTGTTGTTGCGTGGCTTACAGCAACTGGTTATGCTGGTTTGGATGAATACCATCAAATGCTGACAGGTGGTCGGACACCACTATTTCAGGATGTGATGCTGGATTCTATCGGCGCACTTACGGCAGTGGTTCTTTGTTTACTTGTGATTGGTATCAAAAAATTGAAGAAAAAATAAGTGAAGTACTAATGAGCGTCTGAAATAATAATTCAGTTTTTTAAATAAATGGAGCGATACTTTGATATTCAGAGGATTGTTTCATTTATTTTTATAATTTAAGTAAAAAATCAGTCTCTAGCTGGATGTCCATAGAATGAAAATATTCTACTATGAGTAGAGTAGATGAAATTAGACGAAAAGGAGAGAGTGGCATCTGATGAAACAGTTCTGCAAATCGGTATTGGCGATAATCGTCATCATGGGAATCTGTGTGATGGGGCTGAGAATTTATACGTACAATAATACCTCGACTGCTGCAGCTATGATCGATCACTTTAATCCGTTGGTCAAGACCGCAACTCTTTATACTAAGACAACAGAAAAATATGAGTACAAATATCCTGATGCAGTCACAAAAATAGAAAATTTTGCATATATTCAAAATTGTTACACTAATAATGGACAAAAGCGGAAACTAGAGTATATTTCGTTTGGGAAAAAGTTAACCCCAGACAAATTCCTTAAACTCACTGTTAAAGGTCAGAAAGTTTTGGATTGGGAAGAAATAGATAAACGAGATTTGTCGAAAGAAATATTGCCCTTATTATAGTTAAATGAAAAAAATCTTACGTAGAAAATAGTCTAATTCAAAAGAAATCCTTCTATAATCTATAAGTAAGGAGTGATTAAATTTGGAACGTGTGATTATTAATAAAAAGCAGACAAGAGATACTGCAACGATCCCAAGCTTAGGGATGTTGGCCTATCGAATTTTTCCAGATACAGAGTGCATCAATATTCAATTATTGAGCGGAGCGCAAGAAGAATGTACAATTCCATTTAAAGATGGAGAAATGTTCAGCTTGCGTGATGTGAATTTACAGCTAGATGTTGTTGATTAAAATGAAAAAAAGGTAAGACAACCGATTTCAATAGGTGTCTTACCTTTTTTACTGTAATCTGTCTCAAATAAGAGTAAAGGTTGCAACTATTAGGAAGAATAGTAAAATAGAAGGTAATAAATTAAACTAGATTATCTAGCTTTAAGAGTGAGTCTTTCGGAAAAAAGATAAGATGCTGGATGAGCAAGATACACTTTTTAAAATAGGAGGAATAACAATGGCAGGGCATAGTAAATGGAAAAATATTCAAGGTAGAAAAAATGCACAGGATGCGAAACGAGGAAAGATTTTTCAAAAATTATCAAGAGAAATTTATATGGCGGCTAAAGCAGGAGGAGCAGATCCAGCAACTAATGCAGCGTTAAGATTGGTTATGGATAAAGCCAAAGCGGCTAATATGCCTAATGATAATATTGACCGCGCAATTAAAAAAGCCAGTAGTGCGGGAGAAAATGAGCACTATGACGAGATTACTTATGAAGGATATGGACCAGCGGGGGTAGCGATTTTAGTCTATGCTTTGACAGACAATCGTAATCGTACAGCAACGAATGTCCGAGTTGCTTTTACTAGAAATGGCGGTTCTTTAGGTGAAACAGGTTCCGTGAGTTATATGTTCGATCGCAAAGGGTATATCGCAATTGAGCGCTCAGGTCTTTCGGTTGATGAAGATACGATGTTTGAAAATGTATTGGAAGCAGGCGCAGAGGATTTGGAAACATCTGAAGAAGTGTTTGAAATTTATACGGCACCAGAAGATTTTACTACAGTCAGAGATACCTTAGAGAAAGACGGTTATACATTGGCACAAGCGGAATTGACGATGGTGCCGCAAACCTTGGTAGAACTGGAAGAAGAGCAACAAGAACAACTACAAATTCTGATCGATAAACTAGAAGAAGACGATGATGTATCAGAAGTTTTCACTTCAGCTGATAGGTGATTCTTTAGAAATAGTGAAAATGATGACATAAAGTTGTCATCATTTTTATGTTAATTTATAGTCATCACGTTAAAGGGGATGATACGATGAATTATCGAGTTGAGCAAAAAGCAGCATTCACTGTTAGAGGATACACAAAAGAAATAGCTAAGATCGAAAACAATGAAAATTTCTATGCAATATCACACTTCTGGTCAAATTTGACAGACGAAAAAATCAATCAGCTGGTGTCTATCTCAGATGGCAGTGTCCAGGGGTTATTAGGTGTTTCTGATAGTAACGAGAGTAAAAAGGAACAATTTAACTATACGATTGGAACAAGTGTAAATCATGAGGAATCTGCTAAAAACGAGTTAAACGATCGCCCATTTCCAGCCTCCTCTTGGGCAATATTTAAGTGTATCGGCGCGATTTCAGCAGGAATTAAGGCCATCGATGAAAACCAGCCTTTTGAGCTTAATAACTTGATGCAATTAAAACAAAAAAAGTATGCACCGTGGCTAGATGAGCCAATTTTGGAAAATACTGAGATTCCGAGAATTGAGTTTTATCCGCTTGGAGACATGGAAGCAGCAGATTATCTCTGTGAATTATGGATACCTATAAAACAGTAAAAGAGGGATAAAATGAAAGAAATCACTGATGTAAGTGTTGCAACTGTTTTTGAACGTTATCCTGAAGAATATCGAAAACCTTTACTGGCAATTCGTGATCTGATTTTTGTTACAGCAGCGAATTTAACTGTTGTTGGTGAGTTAGAAGAAAGTTTAAAATGGCATCAGCCTTCTTATGCAACGAAAGTAAGCAAGTCAGGCAGTCCAATCCGTATCGATCGTTTTGGTGATGAAAAAATCGCGGTCTTCTTTCACTGTCAAACGACTTTAGTAGAGGAATTTAGAGCGTTATTTAGTGATGTTTTCGAGTTTTCTAAGAATCGAGCAATTGTTATTGATCCTGAAAAAGAACTACCAGTCAATGAACTGACTTTTTGTATTGAGCAAGCATTGACATATCATAAGAGATAAACTAAAAAGGAACTATACAATACCACAGATAATGGGTTTGTATAGTTCCTTTTTAGTTGGCGTAAATAGAGCTTGATGATCCTATTGGCGTTTAATAAATGTATAAGGAATGGACACCGTTCTTCTTACTTCTTCCCACAAAAGATGGAAAGCCGCTTCCCCACACTGATCGATATGGTGATCGATCGTCGAAAAATTAAGCAGTCTGCTGGAAAGTAAATTTTCCTCTCCAATCACTGTCACCTGGTCTCGAGAAACATGCTGTAAAATACCAGCAGCAACATCATCGCCATTGGTGACAATCACTTCAAGTTCTTTTAACTGTGCAAAATGAATTCCCGCTTGGATACCATCTTCGTATGTACGGCACTTTCTAACAATCATTGACTCGTCAAAATAGCCGATGATATCACTGTAAGCTTGTAACACCAATCCAGTACTGGCGCTTTCTTTTTCAGTACGTCCGACTGTTAAACCAATTTTATGATAGCCTTGTTTTTTCAAACTTGTAAAAAGATCAACATAGGATGCTTCACGTTTGATTGAAACACAGGAAATAGGGAAATCACCCGTATCTTCACAACAAACGATCGGTGCATATTTTAGATAACGTGTAATGGTTTCAAAAGAAACTTTTTTTGAGGTAATGATCATACCGTCCCAAGCTTTTGCAGCTAATTCATCCAAATAGTGTTTCTCGATGTTAGGATCATAATTAGTTGGAAGTAAGGTCACTTTATAGCCCTCGTCAAACGCAGCATTCAAGATACCGCTGACGATTTTATCAGAGTAAGGGTGGTTGGCATAAGGGATCATGACCGCAATATGTTTTGATTTACCACTACTCAAATCACGCGCCTTGGCATTGGGTATATAATCTAGTTCGTGCATGATTTTCAATATCTTTGCTCGTTTTTCCTCAGATACATAAGGATGATTATTTAAAACGCGAGAAACGGTAGTGACTGAATAACCAGATAGCTTGGCAATATCACGAATATTTGCCATAAATGACTCCTTTCAAACCTAGTAACTAACGCTTACAGAACGCAGAATCCGGCTTAAAAAAGGCATCAAGTGATTTCCATAATCAATAAAGTGAAAATGTTCTCCTTCATAATCAAAGCAAATAAAATCAAGCTCGCCTTCTTCTCCAAACGTTAATCCGTCTATTTCAGCCAATTCTACTGCTTTATCAATTGGTTTGCAATAGTTATTCAAACTACGAATCACAAGTACTCCTTTTTCAGTTGATAAAGAAACGAAGTAATAATCGAGTCCTAAGAAATCAGTCAATTCAAGCATACCATTCATCATAAATCGATTCCTCCTGTCTTTTTTTCAACTATAAAGTATGAAACGCGTATCAGGTCAAGAGGAATGAGTGTATTTATTTTGTTATAGCTTTTTAATGATAATTTTTTGTTCGATTCGATTGATATCAAGCTGTTTCATTTCAGGGAACCAGTTAAGCACATTAGCTGTTGAATAACTAACTGCTTTTTTCAAGACATCAATATCTTCTAAGGACCCTAATGTCAGGTATTTGACCAATCCGCCTAAAAAGAAATCACCACAGGCAATTGGGTTTTTCGCCTGAACTGGTGGGACAAAAAGATGATAAATCTGTTGATTTAATTTTGCGATAACCCCTTTTTCCCCAAGTGTGACGATGAAATAGGGAATGGCTGCTGCTGTTTCTGAATTTAGAAAGTTGACATAATCCTCTAACTCTTTAAAGGTGCGATCAGGAACTAAATCATTTAGTTCTTCATCATTGATTTTGATCACATCAGGTTTTCCCTTATAAGCTTCAACCAAAGCGGGACCACTAGTATCAATGAAAAAGCGAATATTTTGCCCTTTTAATTGATTTTGAATCTGGGCAATATAATCATCAGGCATTCCTTTCATTAAGGACCCGGAAAAAACAACGGTGTCTTTTGGTTGGATCGTATTTAGTAATTGCTTGGTAAATTTGTTTAATAAAAGGGGATTCAACACGAAACTATTTTCATAAATGGGATAAATTCTATGGGTCTTTGTATCTACAATGATAGTGCAAAATCGTGTATTGACATCCACATCGGTTATTTCTAAATGAATATCTTTTATTGAGGCAAGTTCTTTTAAATACGCGCCATTTCGCCCGCCTAAAATCGTATGGATGCAGTAAGGAACAGTCGAATCTTCAAAGTCTAGTGCATAAGCGACGTTAAAACTTTTCCCGCCAGCAAATTCTTTTACTTCATAAGGGCGATTAGGTCGTTCAGAAGTAAAATTTTCTACTAAAAGTGTTCGGTCGATGGCTGGATTTGGGCAAATCAAATGAATCATTTGGAACAACTCCTTAAATGTTATTGACCTAATAAACGATCTGAAGAAAATTAAGCGGTTTCATTCTTTAGCTTGGAAATGACACATATAAGAAACGAAGGACGTATTGCAAGCGCGTTTCTAACATGTGTCGAGCATCACATTTCATAGGTTGAGAATTCGATTTTATAGTAGTCCCATTTTTTATAACTTTCAACATATTCTGCTACTGTTCCATCTTGTAAGGTTGTCTTTTTTTTCTGGAAAACGACAGGTTCACTTTCTGAAATAGCTAAAAGTTTTGCCACTTTTTTTGGTGTAGGAAATAAAATTTCGTTTGTTTCAGTTGCATGCTCATCATACATGTGGATCCCAAATTCTGTTTTAAATCTCTCGTAAATTGAGTCATAGTAACTTAGTTCTTGTATCTCAGGATTGATAAATTGATTTGGCATATAAGTAAAATGCAAAATAAAAGCGATATCGTCGACTTTACGAACTCGGGTGATTCGTCTGTATGTTTGGTCAGGTTGCAAGTTTAGCGCTTCAAGGATTGTTGGATCAGATTCTTCTACGATGCTGATAACTTCAACAGTTTCAGTTTTACCTGCAAAAATTTCTATATCTGTAAATTCAACCAGTTTTCTTTTTCTAGAACGTGAGACGTATGTTCCTTTACCTTGATAACGTACCAGATAGCCTTCTGATGCTAATTCTTGGATCGCTCTGATTACAGTGATAGAACTTGCATTATACAATTTGATCAACTCGTTCTCACTATAAAAACGATCACCATGCTCAAATTCGCCGGATTTTATTTTGTTTAGTAAGTCATTTTTTATTTGCTGATACTTTGGGATTTTCATAGCACACCTCCATTTTTCTCTTACTTAATATAATAAGTTAAATGTTGAAAAATAGCCATGATTTTTAATGATACAGAATAAAAAAGATATTTATTGACAAATCCTACGCAAAGAAGTTAATATGTTAATATATTAACTGGAAGCGTTTTAAAGGAGAGGTCGGAATGCATACATTTGAAGTGAAAGAGGATTTTTTACTGGATGGGAAACCGTATAAAATCATGTCAGGGGCTATACATTATTTTAGAATTAGACCAGAAGAATGGTATCACTCGTTATACAACTTGAAAGCCTTAGGATTTAATACAGTGGAAACATATATTCCTTGGAATTTACACGAACAAGAAGAAGGAAAATTTGATTTTACGGAGCATCTAGATATTCAAAAATTTGTATATTTGGCACAAGACTTAGGATTATTCGTTATTTTACGTCCATCCCCTTATATTTGTGCAGAGTGGGAATTTGGAGGGTTACCTGCTTGGTTATTGAACGATCTTGATATGAGAATTCGTTCTAGTGATCCTCTATTTATTGAAAAAGTAGCAAACTATTATGAAAAATTGTTTCAACAAATTAGTCCGCTGCAAGTCGATCAAGGTGGACCTGTCATTATGATGCAGTTGGAAAATGAATATGGATCATATGGTGAGGATAAAGAATATTTATTGGCTATGTATAACTTAATGAGAAAAAATCAGGTCAACGTACCACTTTTCACCTCAGATGGTGCTTGGGATGAAGCGCAGACATCTGGTATGTTTTTAGAGAAAGATATCTTAAGCACAGGTAATTTTGGTTCAAAAGCCAAAGAGAATTTCACTCAATTGAGGAATCTTCACCAACGTCATGGAAAAAAATGGACGTTGATGTGTATGGAATTTTGGGACGGTTGGTTCAATCGTTGGGGTGAGGAAATTATCAAGCGAGATCCTGAAGAATTAGCAGATGCGGTTGGAGAGGTTTTAGAATTAGGCAGTATTAATCTTTACATGTTTCACGGTGGTACCAATTTTGGTTTCATGAATGGCTGCTCAGCAAGAGGGCGTAAAGATTTACCGCAGATAACATCGTATGATTATGATGCTTTACTAGATGAACAAGGAAACCCAACAGAAAAATTTTTCGCTGTACAAAGGAAAGTCCATGCGTTATTTCCTGATATAAAACAATCAGAACCACTTAGAAAATCAGTCTTGGAGCCAGCTGTGGCTCAATTGAAAGAAAAGGTCAGTCTATTTTCTGTAGTAGAGTTGATTTCACAGCATAAATCAAGTAAATATCCTGAGAATATGGAGAAATTAAACCAAAATTATGGCTACGTACTGTACAGAGCGAAGATTTCTAAACACTCCGATGAAGAGTTTATAAGAGTGATCGACGCAAGTGATCGTGTTCATGTCTTTTTAAATCAAGCGAAAATTGCGACACAATATCGAGATGAAATTGGTGAAAAAATCTTTTGCCACCCAAATGAAGCACGAAATCAGTTGGATATTCTAGTTGAAAATATGGGACGTGTGAATTACGGGCATAAATTGTTAGCGGATACACAACGAAAAGGAATTCGTACTGGTGTTATGGCAGATTTGCATTTTATTTGTGAATGGGATCAATACAATATTGATTTCTCAAAACTTGACGATATTGATTACAAGCAACCGTGGATCGAAGGAACACCAGCATTTTATCGCTATGAATTCGCTGTGGAGAATCCTGCCGATACATTTATTGATTTGCAAAAATTTGGCAAAGGAGTGGTGATGATCAATGGATTTAATTTAGGTAGATTTTGGAATGTAGGACCGACACTTTCTCTGTACGTTCCAGCATCTGTCTTGAAAACAGGCGCCAATGAGATCATTGTATTTGAAACAGAAGGAGAGTGGGCATCAGAACTTAATTTTGATAAGCAGCCAAAATACAAAGAAATACAGGAAGGATAGTGAAGAAGATGAGTATTATTGCAGTGAGAATCGATGGGAGATTGATTCATGGACAGGTAGCTAACCTTTGGACAACGAAATTAGATATTAGTCGCATTATGGTTGTTGATGATGAGGTATCAGAAAATGCGATTGAAAAGAGTGGGCTAAAATTAGCAACGCCGTCTGGTGTGAAATTAAGTGTTTTGCCGATAGAAAAAGCCGCCGCTAATATTTTGGCTGGGAAATATGATTCGCAAAGGCTATTGATCATTGCTAGAAGACCTGATCGCTTATTAAAATTAGTTGAATTGGGCGTTCCAATTAAAGAAATAAATGTTGGCAATATGTCGCAAAGTGAGCATTCTAAAGCAATTACTAAGTCGATCAACGTATTGGAAAAGGATATTGAAGAGTTTAAAAAATTAGATGCTGCAGGTGTAAAATTAATTTCACAAATGGTGCCGAGTGATAAATCAGAAGACTTTATGAGTTTATTGAAATAGGGAATGTGTTTTATGAGCGAGTTAGTTTCTTGAAAAAAAAGATAAAAATAGAATGAGGCAAAAAACACCTCAGTCGATTTTTCCTATTTTCCATTCGAGACTAAACGAGCCCACTATACTTTTAAATTAGGGGGAATATCAATGGCAATTCAATGGTGGCAAATTTTATTATTAACGCTTTATGCAGGGTATCAAATTTTAGACGAGCTACAGATTTATTCAGCATTTAGCCAACCTGTTTTTGCAGGTTTGGTGGCAGGTTTTATTATGGGGGATGTAACTGCAGGTCTGATTATTGGTGGAAGTATGCAGTTGACGATTTTAGGTGTAGGAACATTTGGTGGCGCTTCCAGGATTGATGCAAATTCAGGGACTGTTTTAGCAACAGCATTTTCAATAGGATTAGGGATGAATCCAGAACAAGCCATAGCAGCGATTGCGGTGCCAGTAGCTAGTTTGATGATTCAAATGGATATTCTTGGTCGTTTTACGAATACATTTTTTGCTCATAGAATAGATAGCAATATTGAAGCGATGAATTATAAGGGGATTGAACGTAATTTCTTATTAGGAGCTTTACCTTGGGCCCTTTCAAGAGCGTTACCAGTATTTTTTGCTCTAAGTTTCGGTGGCGGTTTTGTTGATAATGTGGTTGGTTATTTGAATACGGATCTAAAATGGTTAGGTGATGGATTATCAGTTGCAGGAGCTGTTTTACCTGCTGTCGGTTTTGCAATTTTATTACGATACTTACCAGTTAAAAAACATTTATCTTATTTGATTTTAGGGTTTGTGCTTACAGCTCTTTTAACCACTGTATTTGGCAATATCCAATTATTAGGTGGAGCAGTTGCAGGTGTAGCGAAAGATTTTGCGCCAATGTTTACTAATTTACCGATGCTTGCGATTGCGTTGATCGGTTTTGCATTAGCGTTAAATGAATATAAAAAATCAATTGCACAGCCTGTTGTTGTAAAAGATCATTCGCAAGACACCGATGAAGGAGAGATCGAAGATGACGAAATCTAACTATAAATTAACGAAAAAAGACTTTAACCAAATCAATAAAAGAAGTTTATTCACGTTCCAGTTAGGTTGGAACTATGAAAGAATGCAAGGTTCAGGTTATCTGTATACGATTTTACCTCAACTAAGAAAAATGTATGGTGACGATACACCTGAGTTAAAGGAAATGATGCGTACCCATGCACAATTTTTTAATACAAGTAACTTTTTGAATACAATCATTACAGGAATCGATTTAGCGATTGAAGAAAAAGAAGGAATCACTGCAAAGGATTCTGTTGCTGGGATCAAAGTTGGGTTGATGGGACCTTTTGCCGCAATTGGAGATTCAATTTTTGGGGCATTAGTGCCGACTATTTTTGGAGCACTAGCTGCCAATATGGCGGTCAACGGTAATCCAATCGGTGCCTTTATTTGGATGGCTGCGCAAATTGCGATTATGGTATTTCGTTGGAAACAACTGGAATTTGCCTATAAAGAAGGAATCTCTTTAGTAACGACTATGCAAAGTAGATTAACAGCGATGACAAATGCTGCGACATTGATGGGTGTGTTTATGGTCGGGGCTTTAGTCGCAACGATGATCAATGTGCATTTTGCTTGGGCTCCTTCAATTGGAGATTTAACGATCAATGTTCAAAATAATGTAGATATGATCATGCCTCGATTATTGCCAGCTGCAATCGTTGGTGGTGTGTATTGGTTACTTGGCAAAAAGAATATCACGTCAACTAGAGCAATCTTTATCGTACTGATTATTTCAGTTGCGTTATCTGCTTTAGGTGTCATTTCAAAATAGTTGGGAGGCGCTAGGTTTGAATAATTTACTATTAGTCAGTCATGGCAACTTTTGTACAGAGCTAAAAGCCAGTGCGGAGATGATCATGGGCGAACAAGAAAATATTTATACTGTACCTTTGTTGGCTGAAGAAGGTGAAAAAGAGTTCTTAGAAAAATTTGAAAAGATCACAGAATCAGTAGAGAATTTTATAGTTTTTTCAGATTTATTAGGTGGAACGCCTTGCAATATATTATCAAAAAAAATAATGAATGGTGCCTCATTTGAATTGTATGCGGGAATGAATTTGCCGATGGTCATCAGTTTTGTTAATGCAAATTTGTTAGGAAGCCAAAGCGATTTTGTGGCAGAGGCAAAGGAAAGTACGGTCAAAGTCAACGAATTATTAGCGGCAGATGCATTTGATGATGAAGATGAATAGATAGGAGTATAAAACAATATGGAATTATTTAAAGAAACCCCAGAAACACTTGAACAAATCGGCGCTTTGATCACAACACAAGAAATAAAACAGCAACCAAATCTATGGCAAGAAGCCTTTAATAACCATAACGATCAGCGCAAAAAAATAGAACAATTTATTGCTACGATTGTAGAAACCGAAAAAGGCAAAAAAATCCGGGTGATTTTTACAGGAGCAGGTACATCTGCCTATGTAGGTGACTCAATTACGCCTTATTTAAACCACAAAGGAAATACAGCAGATTTTATTTTTGAAAGTATACCGACAACGAATATTGTCTCTAATCCCTATGATTATTTACAAACAGAGGTGCCGACGATATTAGTATCTTTTGCTCGTAGCGGTAACTCACCAGAATCAGTCGCAACGGTAAAATTAGCCAAACAGCTGGTTAAAAAGCTCTATCAAATCACCATTACATGTGCAAGAGATGGTCAGCTTGCGCTAGAAGCGGTAGGAGATACCAATAATTTGTTACTATTAATGCCTGAAAAATCCAATGATTTAGGATTTGCGATGACAGGTAGTTTCACCTGTATGTTGCTAAGTGCTCTCTTGATTTTTGACACGAGTAGTATGGATGAAAAACAACTGTTTGCCCAACAAGCGATCCGAATGGGAGAAGAAGTTATCACAAGAGAGTCTGAAATTGAAAAATTACTAGACGGTTCAGTTGACCGAATAGCATATCTTGGTTCTGGTAGTTTAGCTGGTTTGACAAGAGAAGCACAATTAAAAGTTCTTGAACTAACAGCTGGAAAAACAGCAACTATTTTTGACTCATCGATTGGGTTTAGGCATGGGCCAAAATCATTCGTCAACGAGAAAACACTGGTTTTTGTCTTTGTAACAAATGACTCGTATACGAGAAAATATGATTTGGATATCGCAGAAGAAATAAAAGCCGATAAGATTGCAGCAAGGATTATCACACTCGATGTAGAAGGCAAGGATAATTTCTCAGGACAACGTTTTACCTATTCAACAGGCAAAGAATTACCCGAAGCTTACTTGGTCTTGCCATACGTTTTATTTGCTCAAACGATTGCAATCCATAGTTCGTTAAAAGTAAACAATACACCAGATACACCTTCTGCTACAGGGACTGTCAATCGTGTCGTAAAAGGGGTCAAAATCTACGATTATCATGACTAAAATAAAAAAACGAGGGAGAAATAAATGCTAAAAATGACAGCAAGTAAAAAAGCAGCGATGGACCGTTTATCAACAAAAGATGGAATTATTGAAGCTTTAGCAATCGATCAACGAGGCGCATTGAAAAAAATGATCAAAGCTTTAGGAAAAGAACCTACTGAGCAGCATATTATTGATTTTAAAACCATGGTTTCACAAGAATTGACGCCATTTGCCTCTGCTATTTTATTAGATCCAGAATATGGGATACCAGCAGCTGAATCAAGAGACCAACAGGCTGGTTTGTTACTAGCTTATGAAAAAACAGGATATGATGCATCAACACCAGGAAGATTACCAGATCTTTTAGGGGATTGGTCTGTTATACGTTTGCAGGAAAAAGGTGCCGATGCAATTAAGTTTTTATTGTATTATGATGCGGATGAATCACAAGAAATCAATCATCTAAAACATATATTTGTGGAACGGTTGGGAAGTGAATGTTTTAGTGAAGATATACCGTTTTATTTAGAATTGATTTCTTATGATGCGAAAATTACAGATGCTTTGTCTAGCGAATATGCAAAAATCAAACCTGAAAAAGTCATCAAGATGATGGAGGAATTTTCGAAACCACAATATAAAGTTGATGTGTTGAAAGTAGAAGTCCCGGTCAATATGAATTATGTTGAAGGAATAGGGTCAGAAAAAGCTGTTTATTCCAAAGAAGAAGCACTGACATACTTTAAGCAACAAAGTGAAGCGACCCAGTTACCATTTATTTTTCTAAGTGCAGGTGTTACAGCTAAAATGTTCCAAGATACACTAGAATTTGCCAAAGAAGCAGGCTCGACGTTTAACGGTGTATTATGCGGACGTGCTACTTGGAAAGATGGAGTAACGCCCTTTGTTGAAAGTGGGGAAGAATCAGCTCGTCAATGGTTGCGTACTGAAGGAAAAGACCATATTCAACAATTGAATGAGGTCGTCGAACGAACAGCAAGTTCTTGGCATGACAAGGTAGAAGTAATAGCGTAAACGAGTTGGAGTAAGTGAAATCAAGTGTATTGAAATAGACAGAATGAACTTAAACATATTTTCTGTCCGTCATTCTGTCTTTTTATAAATCGACTGTTGCGAAGAACGTTGCCCGTTTTTAAATGATAACGTATTCAAAGAGGGAGAGTGACAAAAGAATGAAAAAAAAGTATACGACATCTATTAGCATCTTAGCTTTAATGACTTGTGGGATTTTGCTGGGGTCAACCGATGTTTTGGCGGATGAGAACAGTAGTCAAAATCAATCTCAGATCGTTGCAGAACCAAAAGCTGTAGAAAATTATTGGCAAACAAATTTTCAAAATGGACAATTAGGCAATTGGCAGGATTTAGTTGGCGGAACCAATAGAACCTTAAAAAGTAACGCACTAGACATTTCCAGAAAGACAGAATCTGGCAATAATGCGGTATCGATCAATTTAGATTCGCCTCAAAAAGCAGATGGCGAGATTGAAACGTCATTTAAATTTACTTCAGGAGAAGGCAGAACGGGTGTCGTTGTTAGAGGTGCTTCTAAAGATAGTTGGATTTTTATTGGCTATAATGTAAATGGAAAATGGCTCGTTGAAAGTCCAACATCTTGGAACGATAATCTTTCTGGACCAACATTAGTGGCTGATACGACTTACGTTTTAAAAGTTCGTTATGTTGGAACAAAAATCACGATTTGGCTAAATGGTACTCAATTTTATGACGGAGAACCTGTCTTGGCTAATGGAGCTAAAATTCCGACGACAGCCGGGCGCATCGGTTTTAGAACTTGGTACGACCAAAAGTCTGTCACCTATCAATATTTTAAAAATGGTGATAGCGGAACGATTCCTGAGATAATACCTGAAATTACCGAAATAGCACCTAGTAAGATTTTTACCAAAATTGGTGTAGCACCAATTTTACCTACAACTGTCAAAACAACCTACAATACTGGCATTCAAAAAGATGAGTCTGTTTCGTGGGACCCAATTGCACCAGAATCTTACCAAAAAGTCGGTAGTTTTGATGTATTGGGAACAGTAACTGGAACAGCTTTGAAAGCTAAAGCGACAATAACGGTCATTGATGAAGGTAGTATTGAAACAGGAGATAAAATTTCATCTGCAGACCTTACTGCTGTTTTAGACCCTAAATTTCCAAGAGTGATTCGTTACGAAAATCCAAGCGATAACAAAATTATTTTTAAAGGTCAGCAAGAAAAAAACAATCAAGTTTTGATTGATGGGAAACCCTACGAAGCAACTGCGGTGAAAGAACAGACTACTGCAAAAAATAAGGCAATCTATCAAGTAACAGTGCCAGCAATCGATTTGAGTTTTAAAGTGAGTTTTACTATTTCTGACGGTCTGGAAATGGCAATGAAAATAACGGATATCAAAGAAGGAACGACAAAAATCCATACATTGGCTATTGCAAATCAAGGAATGCTTTCAGTAAATAGTACCGATGCAGGAGCAGCATTTTCTGGGGTTGTCATGAATACAGGAACGAATGCGAACAACAACAATAAAAACGGAGATACATTCCAGAACTTAGTGTCATCAAATGAAGTTGGAACAAAGCAGTATATGTATGGTTTCTTAAATACGAATGATTATGCTGCAAGTTTTTGGACCAATGCTTATGGTGATGGCACCGTTGATAACAGCGATAATAATCGTATCTATAAACAAACAAAAGAAACAGCGGCTGGATATGTGACATCATTATGGAGTGGCTCATGGACCTACCGCCCGTTTGATGCGCCGAACACTTATTTAACAGGTGATATACCCGAGGTGAAAGTCAAATTTGCAAAAGACTTGAATGGTGATGGCAAAGTTGATTGGCAAGATGCAGCAATAAGCTATCGCGCTATTATGAACAATCCTGTTGGTGCTGAAAAAGTGCCGGAATTAGTCAATCAAAGAATTCCATTCAACTTTGCCAGCCAGGCAACAAATCCATTTTCAGTAACGTTGGATGAATCAAAACGAGTGTATAACCTGACAGATGGATTAGGGCAAATGAACTTATTAAAAGGCTATCAAAATGAAGGACACGATTCAGCACATCCAGATTATGGCGAAGTTGGTAAACGTCAAGGTGGAGTAAATGATCTAAATCAATTGATTGAGGAAGGTCATAAGCTTAACGCGATTTTTGGAGTACATGTCAATGATACCGAGTCTTATCCAGAAGCAAAACACTTTAGTGAAGAGTTAGTCGATCCAACCAAACGAGGCTGGGATTGGTTAGACCCATCTTATTTCATCAAACAACGCCCAGATACAATCAGTGGGAATCGTTTGGAACGTTTCAAAGAATTGAAGCAAAACGTACCGAAATTGGATTATATTTATGTAGATGTCTGGGGAAATCAAGGTGAAGCAGGTTGGTTAAGCCGCCAATTAAGTAAAGAAATCAATGGACTGGGTTGGATTACAGCAAATGAGTTTCCAAATGCACTAGAATATGATTCGATTTGGAATCATTGGTCTGCCGAAAAAGCATATGGAGGAACCTCAACGAAAGGATTTAACAGTAATATTGTGCGTTTTATTCGTAATCATCAAAAAGATACATGGATCATATCTGATAATCCATTATTAGGTGGAGCAGAGTTTGAAGCATATGAAGGTTGGGTTGGAAAAACCAATTTCAATACGTATAAAGATAAAACCTTTGCAATCAATATTCCAACAAAATTCTTACAACATTACCAAATCACAAACTGGGATACAACGACTTCAGCCGAGGGTCAAATATATGGTACGATTAAACTGGCAAGTGCTAATGATAAAGTAGTTGTAACAAAGAAAGATGCCAGTGATCAAAAACGCATAACGCTAAATAACGTTGACGTATTAAAAGGGAGCACCTATCTGTTACCTTGGACAGTCAATAAAGAACTGAAGTTATATCATTGGAATGAGACAGGCGGTTCTACAACATGGACGATTCCAGACGAATTGCAAACAAAAACGAATTTACATGTATACGAACTAACGGATCAAGGTCGAAAAGATAAAGGAGCAGCTAATATAACAGGAAACCAAGTAACGATTCAAGCAGCAGCAAAAACACCTTATGTAATTGCTGAACCAGCGACTGTTGAACCAGTAAAATTTGGCACAGGAACACCCGTGAAAGATCCTGGATTCAATGAGCAAGATACATTGGCTAAAAATTGGCAAGTCATTCAAGGAGATGCAGCAGTCATTAAAGACCCAAATGGTGACTATGTTCTCAATGCCGGAAAAGCAGCAATGACGATCAAGCAAGACTTAACAGTACCCAAAGCAGGAAAGTACAGTGCATACGTCAATACTGAAACGCATAACCGAAAAGCGAGCATAACAATGGAAATCGACGGGAAAAAATATACCAAAGATTATACCAATTCTGTCGTTCAAAACTATATTCAAGCGGATATTAATCATACCAGCAGCAAATATCCCCAATATATGCAAAATGCCAGAGTCGATTTTGTAGTTCCGGAAAATGCGCAAAAAGTAACACTTACTCTAGCAGCAGAAGCAGGAACCAACAAAACAAAATTTGATGATATTCGAATCGTCGAACGACAAACAGATGTAATGAATCCAACGAGTGAAACCATTATCAAACAAGATTTTGAAGATACCCAAGCAATTGGATTGTTCCCATTTGTCAAAGGGCAAGCTGGTGGTGTGGAAGATCCAAGAATACACTTATCAGAGAAAAACGAACCGTATACGCAATACGGTTGGAATGGAAATAAAGTATCTGATGTATTATCAGGCAATTGGTCCTTAAAAGCCCACAAGCAAGGGACTGGTTTGATGCTTCAAACGACTCCGCAAAACATAAAATTTGAAGCAGGTAAAAAATACACAGTAAGCTTTGATTACCAAACAGATGGAAAAGATATTTTCTCTGCAGGGTCTGTGACAGGTGAATTTAAATCACTTTCAGATCTTAAAAAAGTTGGCACAATTTTACCGACATCGGCAGATGGAAAAACTAAAAAATATGAAGCAGAAATTACTGGTGATGCTTCAGGAAATACCACATTTGGTATTTATACAACTGGAGGCGCGTATGACTTGGTCATTGATAATTTTACCGTGACAGTCAAAACGACAAAGTAAGTTGAATACCGTAAGAGCTTAGTGGATAAGCGCAAAAAATGCAGCGTATCACTAAGCTCTTTTTTACGTTCCTGATGATAAAGTCTTCTTCTTTGTTTTTCTAAATATCAGCGAGTATACTCAAAAGTAAGAGAGGTTTTGCCTCAAAAAAGAGCAAAGGAGTCATTACAATGATCAAAATCAGTCAAGCAAAAATGGATGCTTTGAATCGTTTATCGAATGAAAAAGGTCTGATCGAAGCGTTAGCGATCGATCAAAGAGGCTCGCTGAAAAAAATGATTGCTACAGCAAGTACAATGACGACAGGAGAAGAAATTGTTGAGTTTAAAAAAGTTGCTTCTGAAGAGTTAACACCATATTCTTCTGCGATCTTACTTGATCCAGAGTACGGATTGCCAGCAACGAAAGTACGGGATCACAATTGTGGCTTATTATTGGCTTATGAAAAAACGGGGTACGATACTTCAACTCCCGGTAGAATGCCGGATTTATTAGAAGACTGGTCAGTAGCTCGTTTAAAAGCTGCTGGGGCAGATGCTATCAAGTTTCTATTATATTATGATCCAGATGAACCAGCAGCAATCAATCACTTAAAACATGTTTTTGTTGAACGGCTAGGTAGCGAATGCTTAGGTGAAGATATTCCGCTTTTTGTGGAAATCGTGACTTACGACACCGAAATCACAGATTCCAGTTCAGCTTCTTTTGCGAGAGTTAAGCCCCATAAGGTTCTGGAATCAATGATTGAATTTTCTAAACCTCAATATCATATCGATGTATTAAAAATGGAAGTACCAGTTAACATGAATTATGTAGAAGGTTTTGCAGAAAATGAAGTGGTTTATAGTAAAAAAGAAGCCTTAGGCTATTTCAAAAAGCAAAGTGAATTAACGGAACTGCCATTTATTTTTCTTAGTGCCGGTGTTTCAACAAAATTATTCCAAGAAACACTGGAATTTGCAAAAGAAGCGGGTTCTAAATTTAGTGGTGTCCTATGTGGACGGGCTACTTGGCGTGAAGGGGTCAAGCCGTTTGCTGCTAAAGGTGAAGCAGCAGGTCGTGATTGGTTTGCCACACAAGGAAAAGAAAATATTGAAACCTTAAATGAAATAGTAGAACGTTGCGGAACATCCTGGCGTTCAAAGGTGGAAGTTGGATAAGAATAAATAACATCTGAAATAAATCGATCAAAGATTTATTTCAGATGTTTTATGTAAATCAAGGATTAAAAAATAAAGAGAAAATTTAATTTTTTTCTATGTATTGCGGATGAACTTTCATTAAACTATAATTTAGTAAGTAGCGTATAAAATATAATGCTAAGTAATGAGTTAGAGAGGATCCTGAATAATGAAAATTGGTATTCCAAAAGAAATCAAAAATGGCGAAAATCGAGTAGCCTTACCAGCTGCTGGAGTTTTAGATCTCATTAAACATGGTCATACAGTCTTTGTTGAAACTAATGCGGGGTTAGGTGCTTCGATCCATGATGAAGAATATGTAGCGGTTGGTGCAACAATTGTAGCATCTGCTAAAGAAGCTTGGGCCCAAGAATTAGTTTTAAAAGTAAAAGAACCATTAAAAGAAGAGTATCAATACTTAAGAGAAGATTTGATGCTATTCACCTATCTTCATTTAGCAGCCAATAAACCATTAGCTGAAGAATTAATGAAGAAAAAAACGAAAGCGATTGCTTACGAAAGTGTTCAATTAGCCAATGGAGAATTACCTTTGTTAGCACCAATGAGTGAAATTGCCGGACGTTTGGCGGCCCAGATCGGCGCCCAATTTTTAGAAAAAGTTCCAGAAGGAAAAGGGATTTTGTTAGGCGGCGTTCCAGGAGTGAAAAAAGGTAAGGTGACTATTATCGGCGGTGGGATTTCTGGGTGTAATGCAGCGAAGATCGCGCTTGGACTTGGTGCAGATGTTACGATTTTAGATGTCAATATCAAAAAACTGCAAGAGATCGATAATCAGTTCAACGGAGCAATCAAAACGCTTGTTTCAAATCACTTCAACATACAAGAAGCAGTCAAAGACGCAGATCTTGTGATTGGGGCAGTTTTGATTCCAGGACATAAGGCACCTGTTTTAGTCACAAAAGAAATGGTTGTTTCAATGCCAGAACATTCTGTGATCATCGACATTGCTATCGATCAAGGCGGGATTTTTGAAACAATCGATGAAGTAACCACGCATCAACACCCAACTTATGTTAAATATGGTGTGGTTCACTATGCTGTTGCGAATATGCCGGGAGCCGTTCCGCAAACCGCAACATTTGCTTTAGCCAATGCGACATTACGATATGTATTAGAATTAGCGAATAAAGGATTTGAACAAGCCGTAGAACAAAATCCAGCATTACTTGCAGGTGTTAACACGCTGAACGGTGCGATGACGAATCAGGCAGTTGCGACTGATTTGAATTTACCCTATTCTTCTGTTCAATCCGTTTTATAAATAATTTAATTTATTAGGAGAATTCGTATCCCAATGACAAAAACTAAATCTTTACATGCAATTGAACGTTTATCCAATGCATCAGGCGTTTCTGGATTTGAAGACGATGTAGTAGCAATTGTTCAGAACAAGCGGAGAATAAAACTATGGTAAATTCAGCAATGAAGAATTCGATCAATTACTAATAGAATCAGCAACAACCTATGCCACCAAAAACGAAAATCGTTGGGATCCATTGCTAGATGCTCAAAAAGTATTAATGGATCATTCACCAGTGACACCATTTTACCAAGTATTAGAAGCTTTCTTAGTAAATGATTGTGCAAAGGAGAAGTCCATTGCGTAATTGGCGTCCCACTATAAGAATGTATCAGCAAAATAAAGAATTAGAAAAAATGTTGAAGAGCCAGCAAAAAGCTGTTTTTCAACATTTTTTTGCATACAAACTTCGATCACATTTAAGCTATGTATGTACCGTGGAACTTACCCAAGTTGAAATCTGTCATTCATTTATTCTGACGAATCACAACAAATTGATGCAATCTCTGAAAGAAAGCTTTATACTAAGAAATAATGATACGTTTTCTGGAGGAGAAAGATGAATAATAACGATATATTGATTCGCTTACGCTATGCGTTAGACATTAAAGATACAGATATGATCAAAATTTTTAAATTAGGTGATCTAGAAATCACAAGAGAAGAGTTACGTGTTTTATTAACAAAACAAAATGAAGAAGACGAACTTCCACGAGATGCCGTTTGCGACAATCGCACACTAGAAGCTTTCTTAAACGGTCTGATCACGTATAAAAGAGGTAAACCACCTGTTAAAAATGGTGTGGCACCTAAACCAACATTCTTGATCACGAGCCAAAGTAACGTCAATAATGTGTTGCTTAAAAAAGTAAAAATAGCTTTAACACTTACAAGTGATGATATGCTAGATGTGCTAAGATTGGCTGGAGTTTACGCTTCGGATAGTGAATTAAGTGCAATTTTAAGAAAAGAAGGACACCGAAATTACAAGGAATGCGGCGACCGCTATGCAAGGAATTTCCTGAAAGGTTTAGCGATCAAGTATCGGGAATAATCAATCAACTAGTGAAACAAAAATAAAAATTATTATCAGGATGAAACAAGAGTAACGAACTCTAGTTTTATCCTTTTTCTGACTAAGGGAGGAAGCAACATGAAGAAAATCGAACGAATTCTGGCAATCATCGTTCTACTGCTAGAAAATGAGCTTGTTTCAACTGCTCAATTGGCTCAACGGTTTGACGTGACCAAAAGAACGATTTTTAGAGATATCGAAACGATTGAATTAGCTGGTTTTCCGATTATTTCTCACCCAGGACGCAATGGTGGGTTCTCTCTGGTAGATTCTTTCAAATTACGAACATACACTTATAGTGGAGAAGAGAAGCAAGATATTCTTAATGCGCTAAATATCCAAGAAGGTTTATTCGGAATTTCGGATCAGCAAAACACAATCAAAGAAAAAATTACACTAATACAAGAAAAAACAACTCAAAAAAGGCAACTCAAAAAACAATTCTCTTTTGAGTCACCAACGATGCATCGACCAGAAATTGAAGCCGAAACAAAAATGAAAATCAATCAGATCAATCTTTCTCTCAAACAAAATCGGAAGTTGACGATTTGGTACGTGGACAACAAAGGTGATCATACTCAAAGAACGATTCACCCATATGAATTGATGTTGATGAATGGTAGCTGGTATATCTACTCGTATTGTGAGGAACGAGATGCATGTAGGTATTTTAAAGTCACGCGTATTCGGCAACTTACGATTCAAAAGATGACATTTGAACCTACTGAATACTCTAACTCAAGACTCATTGAATCTGACGGAGAGTTGATCCAATTACGTTTTAAAAAAGAAGATTTAGGAAAACTGTATGATTATTACACAGAAGATGAAATTGAAGTAGGAGATAACCATGTAGACGTAAGGATTTATGCAAATCAGCAAAAAACAATCCTCCCCTTTTTACTGATGTTTGGCAACGGTGTAAGAGTGATTGCACCAGAAAAATTGAAAGAGCTGCATAAACAGGAAATAATCAAGTTGAATGAAACATACCAGAATGATTGTTAAGTAGCATCAAAAGAGAGCGTTAGGGCGTTCTTTTTTGATGCTACTTTTATCTATATTCCATTTTTTTGTCGAAAAAAACACCTAAAGAAAATAAAAAAAATATAAAAAATAATTTAATATAAATAGTTGTGATTTCATAAATGTTTGAGGGGTAAGAAGTAAAAGAAAAACAAACTTATATTAAACAGGTATGATATTTACGATATAAATTTTATTAAGAAAAAGAAATCTAAAAGTTAAAAAGAAGGTGAAAATATGCGGATTTTTTTAGATGAAGTATACGACAGAAGAATCAATGTCCTAAGTTTTATTGCCAATAGAAGAGAGGAAGTAAGTTTATCAGAAATAGCAGAAGCAACCAAATTTTCAAAGAAAACAGTTTCACTTATTATTAAACAATTCGAGCAAGAGTTAACTGTTTCTAAAGAACGGTTTGAAGTATCCTACATACATAATATGGTACAAGGCGTATATGCGAGTAATATTGATTTAGTCAGTATTAGCAATAAATACTTAAAGACCTCCATTCTCTATAAAATGATTAAGCATATTTTTCTAATGGAACGAATCGATGCGATAACATTTTGTGATTTAGAATTTATCAGTCCAGCAACTTTCTCACGTAATCGAAGTAAACTTCAAAAGATATTAAATCAATGTGGGTTAAGTTTGACACGAAAAAATGAGATCAAAGGAAGCGAGTTACGAATTCGAAATTTCTTTTTTCTATTCTTTTTCAATGCGTCAAACAATTGGGATTTTGATCAAGCTAGTTATAACGAAATGAGGGCTTATTTTAGTGAGAGAATACAAGGCTGGGAAAGCTTGAATTGTATAAGAAAAAGACAAGTATGTTTATTACTCTTTATTTGTAACGTTCGTATCAGCCAAAAAAAAGTGGTGAAAAAATCTATCCTGACTGCTTTATCTGAACGATTTCAGGATGGAATGTACACAAAAGTATTTTTTGAGTATTTTCACCTAAAGAAAAATCGTCCAGAAAAACAATCTTGGGATGAAACAAGCGCTGCTTTACTATTGCTTTATAAAGAACGTTTAGTGGATGGAGAAGTATTTGTGATCGAAGAACATCAGAAATTTTTCAATGAGGAAAATTTCAAATTAGTGAAATATAGTCATATGTTAGCTGAAAAACTGATCGAGACGTTCTTTCACGGTAATAGCACGCCGATGGTTTATTGGAAACTTCGAAAAGAACTCGATATGATGCACTTGTTGATGGAGACGTGTTTCATTGATCCCAAGCTGTTTTACTATATTTATGATGAAAAAAACTTCTTTTATGCAGATCCAACAGAAAAAAAAATCCAACAGAATATTCAGATGGTCATTGAAAAACTAATCACGAAAACAGAATATGGTTCTTTTTTTAAAGCAATCAAAAAATATACATCACAAGAAACATTGACCGATTATATTTACCTTGTGACATATACAATTTTAGTGAAATTTATGCAAGTTGATTTCCCGAAAGTACGTATTCTAATTCAAAATTCCAAAGTATTCGTAGGTCCAATCATATCGCAGAAAATCGAATTACTGTTTAGTGACAAGATAGAATTTGTCAAAAACCAACAGGGTTCTCCAGATATTATCGTGACAGATATCGAGTTAACAGAAAAGAACAGTAAAGCCAAAGAAATATTCATCTCTTCTTTTTCTAACAGTTCAGACTTGGAATTGTTATTGGAAGAGATTGGGAAAAAAATCATTGAACACTACGATGATCGACACCTGTATTTAGGTTAGAGTAGTGGTAGTTTTCAATAACGATAGTTGCTCAAGTATTATGCAATGTATAAATCTTTCCACTGATAAAAAGAATCAATTCTCTCCAAGAGACTTGATCATGGGAATGTTCAAAATGAAATGTTTTTTCGTTAGAGTCTTCTCCTTCAAAAGCATCAGAAATAATCACATCGGCGTCCCCTACATCAAACGTAAATTCTAACGTTGTATCCCCAAAAATGGTGAGTAGATTATTCTTAACAAAGTCATAAATAAAATGATTGTTAGAATGCTGAATGAAGATTCGTAACTTAGCATCTCTTTCTCCACTTTTCAAAATAGAGTTGAAAAATTTTGCCATAAAAGAGACAAGACCAGCATTCAAGTGTTTGCGTATTAAAGGTTCTTTGCCAAGTGTCTCTTTTACGAAAGAACGATAAGATGATTCATCAGAAGAAAACCAATTTGCTTTAGAAACCGTTGTATCGTCAACAAGAAATTTTCTGAAATTGATTCCAATAAAACGGATATAAATCAAGCAGATAATTAATAAATAGTAGTTTTCCAGATAACTATCAGGGGATAGCTTCACTTTAAACGTAGTTAAAAGCTTGTCTAAAGTACGTGTGGTCAGCTCAGCTAATGGTAACTTTGACTGGACAAGTGATTGGGTAATCACTTGTCTTTCTTCCATTGAATCTATATTTGCAACAAGGAATCTTGATAAAAAGCCAAAGAAAAAGGCTTCATCTTTCAGATTGATTTGTTCAAGATCTACATTTTCTAAATTTGAAAATAATTTAGTAGGTGCTACTGATTCAAAGTAGACAAGATAATCCTTAAATTCTTGTGATAGAGTTAAACTTTCTCTTCTGTATATCGTGCGCCAGTAAGTAACGTTTTGAAAATATCTAATTCTGGTTTGCTGTGAAGGGGAAAGTCTTTGATCATTCACAGCTGAAGGAAGTGTCTTGTAAGAACTTGGTGTTTTCTCAAAAGGCCATTCTAACCCTTTAAAAACATTCCAAAACAATACAAATCCTAAAGTTCGGATATTTAGTTCGGCTCCTTGAAAATTTGTTTTATAAATAGAGGGAGAAAAAGAAATTTTCAATTCAAAAGGACGTAGGAGCTTATTAAGAAACGTTAAATTCGAGTAAACATGAGAGGGACTTAAATTCAGATCCTGCGCTAATGCTTCAACAGAAATATAATGTCTTTTTAAAACGGCTTCAAGAATTGAAAATTTTTGTGAGATTCTTATGTAATAAAGTCTCATAGAGTCGAGAACATAACTAAATGTCAGTGAAGGCGCTAGTTCAATGACATAAAGGAGTTTTTTCTTCTGGATCGTAACGTCACCTTGTGGGAATACAGTATTTAAATCATCACTGAGTTGTTTTTTATAACGATAAAACGTTTTACTTGAGAGAGTGAAAAAATCCATCATTTGTTGTGAAGTTGCGCCAGATTTAGCATACAGGAGTTGCTTTAATAGCTCAAAACGAAGAGTTTCATTTTTCTTCATAAAAATAGTTTCCATGTTGTGTGAACAACTCCTTTTAAAATCTTGAAACTATCATAACACGGATAGTTTCTAAGCGTATATTATTAGCATTTATTTAAAAAATATAATGATATTTCAATAACTTCTCAGGGGACAAACGATATTGGAAACAAAATAAAACGAAATAATATAATATTATTTTTAAGAGTTATGTATAAAAACGATATTATATTAAATAAAAAACATAATACATAGAAAAAGGAGCAGAAGATATAGATGTGTAACATAGGAATGCTTTCTTTAGGAACTAATGCAGAAAATAGAATCGACATAGAGGAAATCAAACAAAGACATAAAATTATTGAAGTAACAGAAGAGTTAGAGTTAGTAGAAACGTTACAAGCAATCATTATTTTAGAAGGAAATATCAGCAATTTAAGTATGATCTGTGAATTGATTTCTAAGATAAAAAAAAGATCAACTTGTTATATCTGGATCATGACAGCTACAGAAAAATCAGTTGGTAAGTTGGTGTATTTACAATTAGGTGCAGATGAAGTTTTTGATTTAAGCAGAGAACCAAAAGAAATTAACTTTATTATGGAAAACTCTTTACTAAGAATCAATCAACCACAAGCTAAAGCGAACCTTGTAACAGAAAATTATCATGAAGAGGAGCTACTTAAGCTGATTCCAACGAATGTTAGTGTGATGATGGAAGGAAACAAAGAAATTGTCTTAACTAAATTAGAATTTCAACTGTTGGAATTATTATGTAGAAATCAAGGCCTTGCAGTTAGCTATGAAACAATTTACCAAAAATTATGGAAAACAGATACAGCAGAAAACAAGCAGTATAGAATCGCAAATGTTGTCTATCACTTGAGAAGAAAAATTGAAAAAAATGTTAAAAAACCAATTTTTATAAAAACAGTGCGTTCTAGAGGATATATGCTGAATATTTAATTGAATGAACTAGGTACAATTTTGATAGTCAATGACACAATAGCAAAAAAATGTTGGCCTTCGGGCTAAGAAGGTGAAAATAGCGAATGAAAAATAAATTACTAATCGTAATCGGGATGATTATGTTGGCAAGTGTAGGAACACCATATTTTGCATCTGAGGCAGATAGTGAGATAGGAATTTTCTTTACTGAAAAAGATTCATTGCCAAAAGAAGAGAACATACTTGAACAACCAGAGAAAGTTAGAGTGGAGTACAACAACCGAGTATTACCTAAAACGGGGGAAGACAATAGAAATAGGTGGTCATTTATAGGCAGCGTTATTTTATGTGGACTCATTGTAAGTAGAAAAAGTAAGCTAAAGCTTAAAAAATAGTTAGAGCGATGAAAAAAGCTGTGGAAGGAGTACTAGAAATGAGAACTAAAAAAATCACATCGACTGATCAAGCGCTGATTTCTCTGTTCTTACCAATTTGATAAAGGGATTGTAAGAATTTAGAAATTAGTAAGAAACAGAAAAAATTAACAGAACGAGGAGAATAGAAATGAGTAAAATGAGTTTGAAACAAGGGATAATGGCAGGGATGTTAGCGGTATCGCTGTTGGCGGCAAACAGTACAGGACTTGCAGCGGAAACAACGACTGGAAATGATAAAGATGGAACAAAAGCGACTTCTCATGGGCATATCAACTTAAAGCCTAATGAAGGGAAAGAGTCACCAGAAGTACTTGTTCCAGAAGAAGAAAAAAACGAAGCACCCGATACTGAAACACCTTCAACAGGCAACAAAGGTCCACTGACAATCGATGCGATTTCAGCGCTAGAATTTGGTTCATTTGAACTATCTGGAACAACTGAAGTTTATTCAGTAACGAATCAGGTTGACGGAATCAAAACGAAAAAAGTACAAGTAACAGACCGTCGTGGTACGGGAGCTGGTTGGGACTTACAAGTGAAATCTTCAGAATTCGCAGATAAAACGGATGATAAGAAAATTTTAAAAGGGGCAACATTATCGTTTCCACAAGGACGTATGGACAAAACAGAAGGAAATACATCTGCAGAGCCATTGGTCTCTGAAATTACGTTGCTGACAGGAAATGCTCAAGCTGATTCATTTATGAAAGCTGAAGCAGGTGCTGGTTTAGGGTCATGGATGAATGTAATGGATTCAAGCGAAGTCAAAATTACAGTGCCTGCAGGGAATTTAGCGGGTGATTATTCAGCTACTCTAGAATGGTCATTGATCAGCGTACCAACAGCAGAATAAATATATATTAAAATAAAGGAGATTTTTTTATGAAATTCGTTAAAATAACAACCGTTGTAACACTATCAGCAATCGCTTTAATGGGGGCGGCGCAAGTGACTTTTGCAGAAGACGCACCAGCAAAAAATCCAACGTCAAAAGGAATTGTCACATTGACTACTGGAGATGCTAATGCTGTAACACCTCCAATCGACAAGGACACGCCAAAAGAAGATATAACGAACCAACCTGGACCGTTATCAATTGATGTTGCGCCAAACTTTGATTTTGGTACAGATAAAATTGGGGTAGGAACAACGGAATATCCAATTAAAAATACAAATAATCCTTATGTACAAGTAACTGATTCTCGTGGAACAGGTGCCGGTTGGGATTTAAAAGCTAAAATCACAGAATTTGAAACAGCCGATAAAAGCAACAAGTTAACTGGTGCAACACTTACTTTAGCGTCTAAAGAGCTTCAAACAACGAACCCTCAAGGTGTAGCATTCAGAGCACCAGTTGGTTATGTTGACGGAGTTACCTTAAATGATTCACCTCAAAGCTTGCTTTTTGCTGCTGAGGGAAATGGTTTGGGAACTTGGGCTAACTATTTCGATAAAGGAACATCTAAATTAACAATTCCTGGTGGTAACTTTATTGGTGAGTATTCAGCAACGCTTGAATGGTCATTAACTACGACACCTAAAGCTGAATAAACAAGAAACTAAAGTAAAATGTTTTCAGTTGGAGGAGTAGAATGAAAAAAATAAGTGTATTGAATCTGACAGCTTTATTATTTTTACTGCTTACTTTCACTCTCCACAAGGTAGAAGTAGACGCCAGTCAGGTAAACTCCAAAGATAATCACATCGAATTCACAGAGAATACGAGCATTAAACCGCCACTCGACCCTCTTGATCCTAACAACCCGACACCACCGATGCCAATAGATCCATTAGATCCAACAAATAAAGGTACGGGAAATGTAGGGGCGTTAACAATCGATTATGTTCCAAGTATTAAATTTGGTAAACAACAATTAGCCAATGGGGATAAACATTATTTTGCTCAGAACAAAGATCCTTTTGTTCAGGTCACTGATTTACGAGGCGCAGGGACTGGCTGGAATTTAACAGCACAAGTTTCTAAGTTTATGAATAGCGATGGCACAAAGGAATTAAAAGGCGCAGTTTTATCTTTTAAAGATGGTGTTATCAAGACACGTTCAGGCAATGTGTCATCTGCTCCAGAGGGGTATGATCTAGTCTTTGATAGTCAGGATACATATACTTTGATGCAGGCTGGAGAAGGTAGCGGTAAAGGATCATGGTTAGATGTTTTTTCAGGGGAAGCGGATGATAATGAAAAAATACAATTGCTTGTCCTTGAAGGATCGGCAGAAACCAATATTCGCTATACAGCAACAATTAACTGGGCACTGTCAGATATACCAAAACCAGTAAATAATGAGTAAGTGAGCCAAACATATAGTGTAGTGCAGCTGCTATATTTATCTCAATAGTTAGGTGAGTGGAGAAATCCACTCACCTTGTTAATAAAAAGCGATGGAAGGATAACAAAGTAATGCAAAGAAAATTAAAAGCCGCACTGTTTACGTTAAGTATCATAGTGGCATTATTGTTATTGCCGCAAGTAGTAGCAGCAAAAGAAGAATCTGGAGAAGCTAATTTTTCAGCAAGAGCAGAGATTCCAGAGAATCAAGTAGATAAAAATCAAACGTATTTTGATTTAAGGATGCAACCAGGAATGGAGCAAGATTTAACATTAGTACTGACCAATCCAACAAAAGAAAAAGTCAGTGTGACAGTTGAGCCAAATGTTGCGACGACCAACCAAAATGGTGAAATGGACTTTACCAAGCGTCCCAAAAAACAAGACAACACATTGCAGTATCCATTTACTGAGCTAATCTCCGACAAACAAGTCGTTGAACTAGCTTCAAATGAAACAAAAAATGTTACGTTCAAACTAAAAATGCCGAAAGAAAAAATAGAGGGAATGATATTAGGTGGTTTTTACCTCTATAAAAATATCGGTGAAGAAGAAGAAAAAGCAGAAGCAAACGTTCAAATAAAAAATCGGTACTCATATGTAATCGGAACAAAACTAACAATTGATGATCAGAAAGTAAAACCCGATGTTGCATTAAATGAAATCAAACCAGATTTATTGAACTATCGAACAGTTGTGACTGCCAATCTTCAAAACATCAAACCAACAATGATCGGTAAATTTAAAGTAGCAGCAAAAATCTACCAAAAAGATAAAACAGAAGTGCTGCATGAAACAACAAAAGAAAATATGACCATGGCACCCAATTCAAACTTCGATTTTCCAATTAGTTGGAATAATCAACGCTTAGAACCAGGAACATATCGATTGAAACTTCAGGCAAGTTCGAATGACGAAAACTGGGAGTTTGACAAAGAATTCACCATTGAAAAAACAGATAGTGATCGATTGAATAAAGAGGCCGTTGAATTAGAAGAACAACCAATGAATTGGTATTTAGTGATTGGCGTAGGTGTAGTCATAATTGTATGTCTGATCGGTTGTGTAATGATTTACAAGAAGAACAAAAAGAAAAAAGAGAAACTAAAAAGAAAAAAGGGACCAAAAAAAAGAAAGAAAAAAATCGTTAAAAAGTAATTACAGTGTGCGAAAAACGTTAATAATCTGTTTTAAGAAATCTACAAGTCTTAGTGAACCCGTTAAGCCAACCATAAAGAAAAATGAGTAAACAATCTTGGGAAAAGGGTCGCATAACTTTGAACGTAGAAATTACGGGAAGACGCAATATGAGAATAGGAGGTTTCCCACTAAATGAAGCAAATAAAAAAAAGGCGATATTTGCTATTGATTGGTATTATAGCAGTATTTACTTTCGTTTACATAAATACACAATCAGGTATCAGCGCTAATGAAAAAGAAGTTGTTAAGAAAACAAATACTGCTCCAATTGCTGATAAAACAAGTTTATTGAGGGCAAATACTGGAATAGATAACCCACCAGAACATGTATTCTTAGACGGGATTTTCCAATTACCAGCTATTTCAGATAGTACGTTGATCGGAAATGTTGTTCAAGTAACAGACAATAAAATTAATCAAGAAGGAGCTATTTGGTCAACGTCAAATAATCTATTGGATTTAACAAAGGACTTTGAGCTCGAAGCTTATCTTTATTTTGGGAATAAAAAGAAAGACAATGGGGACGGTATGACCTTTGCTATGCACAACGATCCCGAAAGATTAACGACTAAAAGAGGGATAATGGGGGAGCATCTAGGTGTTTATGGAAAGTATGATCCAAAAACAAAGAAACATGCAGTCGGGGCGTTAGAAAATAGCTTTGCTGTTGAATTTGACACTTACTACAATGAGAAAGGGATGGATGCTTATTTATCTTATTTTAGCTATTTTGATAGAGCGCACATCGCCTATGCTTTTCCTGGTAGAGAAGATTCATATGGTGAACGCTATACATGGCAATCATCATTAAACCATCAGTCAACACAAGTTTATAATTCGTTAGCCAATGATCAATGGAATAAATTTACTGTTTTTTGGGATAGTAAAAAACAAACTTTGACCTATCAGTATGGTAGTTCGCCTCAAGTAGCTGTCCCTATTGATCCTCAAGTGATTTTTGGCACGAATGACGTTATTTGGGGATTCACTGGTTCAACAGGTGGCTCGACACAGTATAGCCGCGTTGTATTTACGAAAGTTCCAGGTCTAGTTAATGCGAAGTCAACTATTACAGCGGTTGATAGTACGGGAAATCCTATAGAGGGAAAATCACTTAAAGCTAGACAAAAGGTGACGTATACTGCAGAAGTCACGTATGAATCTGGGAAACAAGATTGGTTTGATGTATCAGGAGTAGCGAACCTGAATGAATTTGTGGATTATGTTCCTGGTTCACTGAAATTAGATGGTATCCCTATTGATGATACATCCTTTATCGAGAGCAAGCGAATCGCTTTAGGCGATCTGTCTTTAACATCGACTACCAGAAAAATATCGTTTGAAGCACAAACGAAAGAATTGACGGCGACTCAAAATGTTTCAGATACGATCAGTTTTGCTGGAAAAAACTATATGTCAAATCCAGAGACATTTAATTACCAAATCACCGCAAGTACTGTTAAGGATAGTCTGGCGATAGATCCAATCGCGCCTCTCAATAAAAGTACTGATATTACGGGGAATTGGTCACTTAAAAACCTCCGAAAATTGAAGTCACTGATCTATCAAGTAGATGATGGAGCAACCATTCTTTTACCAAAAGAAACCTATGCAACAAATGATGAGGAATTTAACCCTTGGAAGCTGCAATTATCGCAAGAGTTGATTGATTCCTTAGATGTAACCAAAGAACATGTCTTAACCGTGACGGGTATTCCAGAACAACCATTGTCCGGGCAACCAGAAATTCAAGCTACAGCAAAATTTGCTGTAAAACCGCAACAAGTAACATTAGACACTGCAATTACAGATAAAGCGACTTCGATCGAAGGCATTGGAGTTCCTGGATTAACTATCCAGTTAAGAGATGAACAAGACAAACTTATTAAAGAAACGACCGTAGATCCTGAAGGGAAGTTTGTTTTAAGTCCACTGGTACGAATGAAAGAAGGCACAAAGGTAAACTTAATTCAAAAAAGCCAATTTGCTATTAGTGAACCTTTGGAAGCCACTGTTGAGCATTTAGAACTAGCACCTAAATTAGTCGTTGAAGGTGATGGTGAAACAACAACCATTTTAAATGGGGCAGATTTTACGATCAAAACGCAAGTTTCTGGTGAAGAAGCCGATGATTTAATGTTGAAATATGCGATTAATGGTGCTGTGAATGACTCAATGACTGAAATCATCGCAAATCCTACAATCAATGAAGTTCATACAAGGACTGCAACATTAAAAGCAGAAACGTTACCTATTGGGGAGTACAGTCTGACCGTTGTAGCTGAGTGGAAGACAAGTGGAATGAAATCTACTGTTGGAAAAATCAATTTATTGGTAGTAGCGGGAACGATGACCTTCAGTAAAGTACCAGAAGAAGTCAGCTTTGAACAAGGAGCTATTACAAATCAACCACAAACGTTGGCTAGAAAAGCTGGTTGGGATATTCAAATAGAAGACTTCCGAGGGAAAGGAAGTAAAACAACGCTTTACGCTAAATTGACAGGCGATTTTAAAACGAAAGAAAACCACATTATTACCAATTCGTTGATTTATGTGAACCAAAACAATCAAGCCACACCAATCCCTGTAGATAGTAGCGTTAAAGTATTTGAACGAGAAACAACAGAGACATTTGCAAATGTAGCTGTAGATTGGCAAGCGAATCAAGGCATACTTTTTGACTTGAAACCTGGAAATTATAGCGGAACTTATCAAGGGGAGATAGAGTGGACGTTATTAGATATTCCGAAAGAGTGAGCGACTGCCTATTAAACAGCTGTTTGTTTTTATTAGAGCAAGTTTAAAGTAATGTTGTTCAAATAGAAACTCAAAAATATTATTTGAGTTGGAAGGGGGAAAGTGAATGAAAAGAAGGTTGGGAATAGTAGGTTGTTTATTATCGATAGCGATAATTATGAGCGTGTGGCAGAACCCCAATTTGATCAAAGCTAATACAATTGCAGAAGAGCCCTTATCTAAGGGGGATTCAGAAACAAAAAGAAAACTCCCTGAACTGAGGTCAGCAGAAGGTTATGTTGAAAATCCTGAACTGGAAGGTTGGACAAAGATAAAAGGGAAAAGCCCGACAGGAAGCTTAGTAATATCTAATGAGACAAGTTTAGAATACAAGTTTCAACAATACATGGCAGTTGAACCAAATCAAATTGCTAATAAATATGCTTTTTTTCCTAATGTCTATTTACTAGACAAAGGAAAAACAGTTGGTGCATTACACGGGTTTCAATCCTATCCTTTAGGAACCTTCCCTGTAGGCTTAGTGTTTGGACATGAAAACTCACTTAGAAACGACGATAAAATAAATGGAGAAAATATCTTAAACCCTAAATATTATGCAAAGTATAGCCCGAATCAAACGATAGAAGCGTTAATGTTTAAAGGAGAATCTTTAACAGATCCTTACAATAAATCAGCAAATTATAACAAATCAAAGTTTGATATTACGATCATCATGACACCGTCGAACAAAGCGATAAAAATAGATACCTTTGTTAAAAATAATTCTGATCCCAATCTCGTTCAAGACAGTTGGTATGATGAGACGATTTTATATACGATGATGGATACATCCCTAGTCAATGATACAGTGCCTGTTCGTTTTTTAGGGGGAAATCGAGGGTTATATATTGAAAATCCAAGCTCCACGGATAAATCCATTATCTATCGTTTAAATTATAATTTTAACGTTTCTAATCCAGTTAGCAACTGGAAGGCTGGTAAGTATAAGATGCCATGGGGATTGGATGGACATCCTGTTTTTAACCCAATTCATGGTGGTTTTCCAACATATGATGCCCCAGGTGCAGAACTTCTAAATGGAGAAGCCGGGAAAGATGCCTTTGATGCCTATCCTAATAACAAACCTGAACCAATTGATACGGCAATCTTCATGAAATCTGCTAGACAAGCCTTCCCAGTTGGTTCAGTTATGGGGTATTCCTACAGTGTAGGGATTGATAAAAAAGATGAAAATGCACCTATTACGAATGATAAGCTGTTTTTAAAAGTAGATAAAAACGCCGATACTTATTCAGGTGAAGGAAAAGGATATACGCTATCAGGAACATTTAATGATGAAACTATGTTTTTAGAAGATATATCGTATTCTATCGGTAGCCCATTTAATATGAAACCAGTCTTAAGTTGGATTCATAATACCAATCCTGGGACGGATATGCCATTTAACTTTCTTGTAAATAAAGATGAATTAAAACAAGGGCAGAATGCTATTTTTCTTAAAGCCAAGAATATAAATGGTGTGGAGTCTGAGTTGGTTGCAATGATACTAAATGTTACTATGCCTAATCCACCGAACATTTCTGCAAATCTGGCTATAGACAAAGCGGAAATCTTAGAAGGGGGAAAAGTAACATTTACTTCGACCATTCAAAATACAGCAGTGGCACCATCACCTTGGGACAATGTGATGTATGAAACAACCAACGCTTTTCCAGCAAATATCGATGTTGATTTGAAAACAGTCAAATTGAATGGTGTATCAGTACCTGCATCTGATGTTACATTTGGCGCAGATCGAAAACTGCAAGTGAAACTGGGGAATGTCGAACCGAAGACCGAATTAAAACTGACCTACGATGTTCTATCCACCATTGCTAACCCAATATTGACTAGCTCTTTTGACGTGAGTCAGGCATTTAAAGTCAGCGGAACGGCATCAAATGGTGAAATAGTAGAAAGTACATCTGGGGAATTAAAGACATTCACAGTCAAACCAAGAGCAGCTAAATTGACGATACTACATTTAGAAGAAGAAACGACCCCTGAAAATGAACTTTACAAAGAAGAGCCTAAAGAAGGCTTGATAGGAGAGAAAGTTGTGATAACTTCTCATCCAACCGAAGACTATATTTTAAGTAAAGTGCTGATTGATGGTCAAGAAAAAACGCCCTTACCAGAAGCTGATTTTGAAGTGATATACGGAGAGGTCAAAGAAGTCAAATTTTATTATAAAGGTGTTTTAAGACTTAATTCAGTTCCCGAAATCATGGACTTTGGGCAACACGAAGCAACGTTTAGAAAAGTTCGTGTAAACCAACCGGATTTAGCGGGTCAGAAATTAGCCATAACAGATACCCGCCAAAGCAAAAAAGAATGGACACTAAAAGCCGTTTTGATACAAGAATTCACTAATGTAGATGATCCAAATTCCCAAATGACAGGAATTCTACGTTACAACACAGGAGCACAAGACAGCGAAACTATTTTTGAATTAAACAAAGTAGAAGAACTGATGCGACATACAAATGACTCTAAGAGTGAATTTGTTGTGAGTGATACTTGGAGTGAAGCTGGTTTTGGGTTCAAAATGGAAGTACCAAACGGCGGAGGGAAAATCGGAAAGTATCAGGCTCGTATCGAATACCAATTGGGCGATACGCCATGATGATGAAGGAGAATAGCCAATGAAAAATAGAAAAGGAATTTGTCTTTTCATCACCTCTATTCTATTCAGTATGATGCTGTTCATTCTTCCGATGAAAAGTCTTGGAAGTGAAGGTGCCGTTCAGACTAAGGGGGAAGTAACGTTAATTAATGGAACGACTGAAACAAGTGGAAGTCCTACCTCAACAACAAAAGACGCATCACTACCCAATACCAAAGGACAGAGTCAAAAACCAATCGGGCGATTGCCTTCTACAGGTGAGTTGGTACAGAAAAGTTTAACCATTAGTGGAATACTAATATTGTTGATTTTTTTGACGGCTTATTTTTTAAGAAAGAAAAATAAGCAAAGTGAACGCAAGAAAGGAAGGATGGATGATGAATAAAAAATCAATACTTATTCTGACCTTCCTAATGTTTACTATAGCGACGAGACCAGTTATTAGTCAGGCTACAGATCATTCTGGCGGTGCCATTTTTGAAATTGAAAAGTCTAGGTCCGATAGCTCTCAGATCCAAGATCCAGAAGATAATAAAGTAATCGTAAATCCAGGAGAGATTCCTCGGACTGAAGGCGATTTAAGAATCGACTTTGTCCCTTACTTAAACTTTAGTACGGTCGAAATGACAGACGATATAAGTGTGTTACCTGTTAATGCACAATTGTTTCACGATAGTGACAAGGTTCGCGGCAATTTTATTCAAGTAACCGATCAACGAGAAAAACCTAGCGGTTGGACGATTCAATTAAGACAAGAAACACAATTTAAACAACTGATGAAACACGGTGCCCAATTAAAAGGTACGACCATTTCATTTGATCATACGTGGACGAATTCTGCCACGAACAGTCAATACTCACCAGAAGTATCAAAAGAAGTGATTCAAATGAATCATGTCGGTGAGACCTATACAATAGCGACTGCAAAAGCTGAACGGGGCATGGGAACTTGGAGTATCATTTTTGGTGCGTCAAAAGAAAATACAAATAAGCAACAACCAACCATATTTCCCCGCATCAACAATACTGGCAACATAATCGAAGATCCAGTATTCAAGAAACCTAGCTATGTAAATAATGCAGTCAATTTAACCATTCCCAAAACTTCTGAAAACGAAGCGGGAACATACTCAACGGTGTTAACTTGGATAATAGCCGAGTTGCCATAAATACAAACAAATCTTAGGAGGAAATACAAATGAAATTCACACACAAATTATGCGGAACAATTTTACTAGCAGCGTTAACAACAGCGGCAGCAACAGGGACAGTGGTAGCAGCTGAACCAGACAGTACAATGGACGGAAATGTTGGTAAAGTTGAGTTTACAGATGCAACGTATGAGGAAGAAACGGATAATCCAGTACCTGATACAGAGGAAAAAGATCCTGAAAAACAACCAAACGGGAAATTCTTGATTCGTAAAGTGACACCATTAGATTTTGGTAAAGCAGAAGCAAGTGCGACCAAAGAAATTACGTCATTTGCCAAAACATATGTACCTGCTGGAAATCCTAAAGCAGAATCTGCTAACTATATTCGTTTTAAAGATGATCGCCAAGTAGATGATCACACATACCAATTAACAGCTAAAGTAACAAAGCAATTTGAATTCAAAGACGGCGAAACACTAAGAAAATTAGACAATGCAACGATCACTTATGGTCACCAACGTCTACTTGATGCTGCTGAAAATGGTATCCAAAATCCAGGAGAATCTGGATTGCACCACGATGCAGTAGTGAAATTCGGCGAGTCTACACCAATTTTCACTAATACTGGGGCAAAAGGTCGAGGAGACTACTTTATCGCTTTCGGTAAATTAGGTGACGAGGCTAAACCAGGTAACCAAGCAGTCAAATTAACGGTTCCATCTGGTACAGATGTCCGTACAGGAACGTATCAAGCAACCGTTACTTGGACACTTTCAGAAACACCATTAAAATAAAAAGGTAACGCAAACGAAAGTAAGCTCACCGATTAAAAAAATCGGTGAGTTTTTTTAGAAAGGTTGATTTGTAGATGAAAAAAAGAAACGCATTTTTATTAATCTGTTTATTTTACATAGTTAGTATGATTGTGACAACAGAGAAAACATATGCTACCGAAGCAATCGCCACGCCCTATACTTACACAGTAGTCAAACCAGAAAATCAAGAAGGAGACGTTGGGTATTTTAACTTAAGAATGACACCAGGGAAAAAACAAAAAATTCAAATAGAATTGAAAAATGATGTAGATAAAGAAGTCACTGTTGGTGTCGAAATCAGCCAAGCAAAAACAAATTCAAATGGTGTGATTGAATTTGGCCCAAGCCCAATTAAAGACGATTCCTCACTGAAATTTGACTTGAAAAAAATGGTGACAGGGCCTGAGAAAGTTGTCCTTCCACCGAATCAAAAAGAGGTATTAGAATTAACCATCGATATGCCTGCAACAAGTTATGACGGTATTTTAACTGGTGGGATTCACTTGAAAGTGATCCCGACCAAAGAAGAAGAAGAGGAAAAAAAGAAACAAAAAGGGGTTATCAATGAGTATGCTTATCTGATTGGTTTAGTGTTAAAAGAAACAGATACACCAATCGAACCAGAATTAGAACTGAATAACGTTTATCCAGGATTATCTAACTATCGTAATGCTATATTTATTAACTATTCAAATATACAGCCAGATTTTGTCAATGATATGGATGTAGAAGCCCAAGTGATGAAAGAGGATTCCAGTGAAATTTTGTATGAAACCAAGAAAATCAAAATGAGGATGGCTCCTAATTCGATGATTGATTTTCCTATTCTAATGAATTCTGAAAAAATGGAACCCGGTGTTTACAATGCTCATGTCCTTGTAAGCAATCAAGAAAAAAAATGGGAATGGACGAAAAAATTTAAAATCACAAAAGAAGAAGCCGATAAATATAACGCGCAAGATGTGACCTTGATTCAAGAAAGAGGGATCGATTGGGGATTGATCGGTTTGATTGTTTCTGGAATTATAGCTGTTTTTGTCATCATTTTCTTCATTGTTCGAGTAATCAACAACAGTAAGAAAAAGAAAAGAAAGAAAAGTAAAAAAAATAGCTGAGGAGGCATGACCAAATGAGTGTATTGGATTGGCTGTTTATTGGGCTATTATCGAGTGGTTTCGTATCCATCCTTGTACTTCTGTTTGTAAGTACGCGCTTGTTCTCTATTAAGCGAACGTTAAACATGTTGAACCGAAAACGACCAAAAACGAAACAAAAAAGACGTTGGCTAAAAAAGAAAAAATATCGACTTCAAAAACAAAATCGCTTTTTTCTCAGATGGCTGTTGTTGCTTGCGATTTTTGGGATCGTAACTATTTGCGGAGCATTGTATGCACGTTACTATCAATCAACGAATTTAACGGCAGAAGATTCCAATATGATTGTGCAAAGTTATTTTGTCACGGAAGAGGTAAATACAAATTTAAAAGATATCGAAAGGGGTGGCAGCATCGATAAAATCCAACCGAAGTTAAGAGATGTCAGTTCCTTACTAGTGAGTTATGGAAATCTAAATCTAGCGCAAGGGATGTCAGAGGAAGGCACGTCGTTATTGATTCGTTATAAAGCCATGATGAAAGAACTCGGGACGAATATTTATGCCTTAAGTAGTGAGGATTTAGCCAACGCGCAACTGGTTTCTGATTATCAAAAAGATCTAGAAAAGCTAACACAAAGTCGTAAGAAAGTTTTTGACTATTTTAAAATCAACGAATTAGCTTTAAAACAAAAAAAGTAAACGAGTTGAGGTGAAATGTAGTGAATAAAAAAAAGACAATTCCCTCTACAAAGAAGCGGCCGAAGAAACGCAAACGGTCGACGACCGCTTCAATACATAAGCGTTCCACTAAAAAAAACATAAGGAAAGTCAAGCGTCCAAGACAATCTCAGCAAAAAAGAAAAAAGCGAAAGACTAGGAAAAGAGTGAAACGATTTTTGATAGAGCTAGGTATTACGACCGTTATTACTTTACTTCTAATTAGCTTTTTTCGAATAGTCGTGTTCACCGTTCCTAGGGTCAATGGCTACAGTATGACAATGACGTTAAATGAAGGGGATCGGCTTGTTGTAAATAAGTTAGCCTCTATAAAGAGGTATGATCTGATTTATTTTATTCATCCATTTACCAAAGAAAAAGTAATTCAACGTGTGATCGGATTACAAGGAGAGTCATTATACTATCAAAATGATCAATTATTTATCAATGGAGAAATGAAAAATGAGCGCTTTTTAGCAACCTCGATTACCCAAGCGGCGAAAGAAAATCACATGTACACTAATGACTTTACACTGTTGGAAAAGACAGGAGAATCTATGGTGCCAAAAGATAGTTATTTTGTGATAGTAGACAATCGAATGTATGAAACAGATAGTCGAAAATTTGGTTTCATACAAGTAAACGATGTTATCGGGGTCGTAAAATTGAAATGGTTCCCACTACATCAAATGCAAAAATTTTAAATAGCTAAGTAAAATATGAAAAGAGGTACATCTTTTATGAATAGAAAAACGCGTGTGATAACGCTGATCATCGTATGTTTACTCCCCATATTGATCATTTCTGGATGTGAGAAAGAGAACGGTTTTCCTAAAGAATCGCAAGACTTGCTGTGGCAATCAAAGAGAACCAAACCATTCGGTGTTTTCGAATATAGTGATCTCTCTAAAGCAGCAGCTGAAACCATTTTAAAAGAAAAGTTTGCTGTATCGCTATCTACTTTGACTGAAAAAACTGAAGCCATCTTAGATGAAGAATTATTGACAGCTACAGGAGAAAAAGGCACCGTAACTTATACAATCGATGCGAAAGAAAACAAGTTACAGGTACGCGGATTTTATCCTTATGAGCAAGGGGATACCATGCAGGCATTCGCTTATATTGATTCTGAGTACCACTATCTTCCAGAAAAAAAACAAGCTAATTTAATTGACCAAACAATCACACTTTCAAATTATGGAGAATCATCGGCATTTCAAAGCGAAAATGTAGAGCCATTATTAAAAAAACTAGGGGAACTAGTTCAAGTGGAGAATTTAACGATTGCGCTCACACAGCTGAAAGAGCATGAGAAAGAGGTCAAATCAAAAGAATTAGAAGTCTCAGACAATGGAGAGGATGCGTACAAGAAAAAAAATATTCGTTCTTCTTTGTATGTGGGAATCGACGAACAATCAGAAATCAAAGAAATATATGCTCGTTTAACAGATTACAGAGAGTAGTTTGGCTAAATAGTTATTTTTCCCTTCAGATTCCTGTATAATACTCTAATCATAGTAAAAGAGGAGTTTATCAGATGGAAATAGATAATCTACTACCCATAACGACCCGACAAGAATTACGTAACTGGTTAGAAGCAAACAGCACAACCAAAAAATACTGCTGGATCATCGTTAGCATCAAACCAGAACCCAATAAAATCCAATACCTAGATGCGGTAGAAGAAGCCCTTTGTTTCGGTTGGATCGATGGTATCAAAAAGAAAGTCTCTGATACACAAACTGCTCAACGACTTTCACCAAGAGCGAAAAAAAGTCCATGGACAGAGCTAAACAAAGAACGCGTCCGTCGTCTGGAAAGATTAGGCTTAATGACCGATCAAGGTAGAAACGTTTTACCTGATATGACAGAAGAGTCTTTTGAAATTGACGAAATCATAGCAGAGAAACTAAAAGCAGACATGGAAATTTATGAAACATTCTTGACCTTCCCAGAATTATATCGGCGTATCCGTATCGACACGATCCAAAATTATAAGCATCAGCCAGAGTTATTTGAGAAGCGACTAGATAAATTTCTGAAAAATACAAAGGCTGCAAAAATGTATGGTGCTTGGCATGATGAAGGCCGATTACTTGAATAAAGAGCAAAAAAAGCTGAATCGACAATGTTCAGCTTTTTTTGCTTGCCTTGGAGTTCACTTCATGGTTTATGATAAACACAATGAATAGAAAAGAGGGCAAGATTATGACCAAAACATTATATCTGATGAGGCATGGGGAAACATTATTTAATCAACAGAAAAAAATCCAAGGCTGGTGTGATTCACCCCTTACAGAAAAAGGCATCAGACAAGCGCAAATCGCTGGAGGTTATTTCAAGGACCGCGACATTATTTTTGATAGCGCATACTCTTCTACCTCTGAACGAGCAAGTGATACCTTAGAGCAAGTAACGGATAAGCCATATAAAAGGGTAAAAGGATTGAAAGAATGGAATTTTGGCCGTTTTGAATCAGAGAGTGAGTCTCTGAATCCGCCATTACCATATGGCAACTTTTTTGCTGGATATGGTGGAGAAGAAGAGTTTCAATTTAGACAGCGCATATCTGAAACCTTGATGGACATCATGAAAGAAGCAGGAGCGACTGTTTTAGCTGTTTCACATGGGGCATCTTGTCGGCAATTTATGCGAAACTGGGCGCATACCAGTGAAGTCGATCAAAAAGATAGATTAGGAAATTGTTGTATTTTAAAATTTGAATTTGGGCATGATACATTTACATTAATAGACATCATCAATCACGATTTTTCAAGTTTGGAATAAAAGATGGCAAGTGTATTCCAAGAGGAGCGAATTTTTCTCTCATGGCTTGATCAACTAGATAGCTGACACAAAAATAAATGTGCAAGTCTTTTATAGATAAATACGTTCAAAACCTTCGTAGATTCTACAAGTTTTTGAGCGTGTTTTTTATTTTAATAAGACAATAATCCGCTAGAATTTTGCTATAATGTTTAAGTGCTGATCCCTGGAAATACCGACAAATCAATATGATACGAATTGTATCATACAAAAATCTAGAAATGATACGAAAAGTGGCTACCTTTTATTGTAAGTTATCAAGATAATAAAAAAGAAAGAGGTGATACCATGAACATTGGCGATAAAATCAAAGAGCAACGCTTAAAAAAAGAACTGACACAAGAACAGTTAAGTGAATTATTAAATGTTTCTCGTTCCACTGTTTCTAGCTGGGAAGTAGGCAGGAATTATCCGGATTTAGAAACAATTGTAGCAATCAGTGACTTGTTCGGTATCTCTCTTGATAACTTATTACGGGAGGATACGGAAATGACAAAAGATTTATCAAAAAAAATGAAATGGAACAAGTATTACAAACGGATACTATTAGGGATTGGCGTACTGGCTTTGATCTATGTCGGCTTTAATACCAAACTGAGAATGGATGAAAAGCATTATTTAAAGAATCTAGCTACCTATTCATGGAAGCAAGATGATTATCGATACTCAGGGAGTTATGCTATAGAAGAGGATGGCGTTTTGTATGCAACCTATATTATGGAAACAGGTTTCAATCCTATTCCCCTAAAAGAACATACTCCATGGGTCATAGCTCGCAAAGACAAATTAGTGGTTGAAGTCAAAGAGAATGATAAACGATATGTAGTGATTTCAAAAGCCAATGATCCAAAAGTAAAATACGATGCAACAGTCGAAGTAGATGAGTCTAGTAATTTAATAAAAAGCGATCCGAGTTGGTCAGATGAAAAAGAACAGTCTTTGAACGTTTATTTGAAAAAATACCAAAAAGAATATATAGAACTATTGAAACAAACGCTTAATAAAAGACAAGAAATCGTTGGCCAAAGAATATAAGCAGAAACTTAAAGAGAGCAACAACCTATTAAAAAATGGTTGTTGCTCTCTTTAGCTTGTTTAACGGATTATTTTTTACAATTTCGATACAATATATCTTCCGAATCACCACTAGACCAGATTTTACCAGAAGTCGCATCAAAATCTTCATTTTCTAATTGGATACATCGGATACGCTGATTATTGTATGTCTTATAATAATAATTCAACGAACTGTTTACCATGACAGAAGTATATTGAGTATAATCATAAGCTTGTGTTGTTTTTACAACACCTTTAGGGATATCGACATTAGCAAGCACATGAAACATAGACGTAACACCGTCTAACTCCGTTTGAACATCTTGTAAGCAAGCTTTCAAGAAGGCTGCTCTGACAAATCTTGATGGTGGAGTGAAATCACCTGGAAGACCAAAAGCACCAGCACCCTCACCAAAAGGTTTCATCACCATATCCTTTAAATGAACTTCTGTTTTCTGTTCAGGTTGAAGCCCAATATAATTTCTTAAATTCGTTGTGTGCCACTTGTAATCAGGGCTATTTGTCATAACACCGATCGTATTTTCATGAATGTGTAATGTTTGTTCTGTATATTCAATGACAATGCTTTTCCCAGTTTTATCCGTGATGACCCAATGAAGCGGTAGGACGATTCCTAAGAAATCTAGCGCTGTATTTTCAACCTGCGCATTTTCCATTGTACGTGTTACTTCTTCAATAGTTGAACAAGTAGAAAGTAAAAATGGGGCAACATCATGCGGTGCTAAAGTATATTTTTTAGAAGTATCTTGACTATTATAGCCAGCATAACCTGAAAAGTAGAGGGCTGCGCAGGAAAGTCCTTTTTCATTTAAGCCATCGGCAAAAACAAAGTGTCCGTCATCTACTTGCCGCGCCATTCCTACAAAGGCATAATCATTTTTACGATCATCATTTTCGTCATTAACAAATGCAAATTTATTCCGTGGAATAAACGTTGGTTCGGCCTCCAGAACAACTGCAAAATCCATTGTTCTTGCCAGTAAAACATGTTGGTCTTTCGTTGTCATTGTAATACTTGTACACATCGATTATCGCTCCCTCTTTTTTATAAAATAAAAGCCATATCTAAAAAATAATATTATAGAATAATTTAAGTTAAAGTGAACTTTCTAAAAGTTTAACGTAGTTTAAAATTATAATCAAATAAATTGTATAAAGATTTCGATAGGAGAAGTTTTGGATAAATGTATTAGTATCGACTTTTTTGTTATAATACTATGATTGATTTATATTTTATTCGATTATCGAATTGAGGGGGATTTTGTGGAGGAAGAACGTTTTACTAAAAGAGTTCCTTTAAGAGGGCTTGTTCATTTGAGTAGTCTGAGTTACCTTGCTGTATTACTTTTTATGGTGATCAATCAGCGAGGTTTTATTGAAAACATCATTCGAAAATCTTTTCGAATCACAGTCAGTAATGTATTGACTTTTTTTTCATCTGAAGATTGGCAAACAGCTTTTTCAGTCAAGCTCAATCAGGTAGTAACTAATTTGACTATACTCGTTATTATCCAGAGCATTATTGTGTTTGTTGGATTAGCACTGATTGGGTATTTTTTATGGCAATTAAGAAAAAATGATCAGTGGCATTTGAGCGAAAAACTAGTAGTGGTCGGTTATTTATTTTTAGTGATTGCTCTTTTAACGTTATTAACTAAAATGGCAATGGAAACGTATCAAACATATACGGTGATTGAGGGACGTATCCATCGATTGAGTTCAGAGGAACTCAATCGCTTTCATCAAAAACTTTCAGATATTTTTCAGCATTCTACGTTTACTTTAGATCAGATGATTCCAAGTGTAATATCATTGGTAGAGCAATTGAAAGCACTGATTCAAACAACCAGAAACATCGCAGAAATTCCTGATTTGGTACAACAAACTTGGGAGCAGTTGCTTGTCTTGAAAAATTGGCTAGTTGGATTGAGTAGTACCGCCATTGTAATTATTTTAGGAGGTCACATGGTTGAAGGGCTTCGTCTCTTTAAAAATAGTCAATGGGCAGAATCGAAATTGCAGCGGACAAAAAAGAGCCGTCAAATAGAAGTGAACGAACGATTGGTAGAAGTTCTTGAACAGCAACAACAGTTGATTGAGCTCTTGTCGAAAGGTCAAAGTAAAGAGTGATCAAAAAAAAGACTATAAACAGCTTGTTCGCCGTTTATAGTCTTTTTTAATGTGGCAATTGTAGCCGCAAATAACACATGCATTTTTCTTTTTAACAAGAAAAACTATAACGCCTCTACTGCTTCTTTCAACACCCTAAACGAATTTTTTTGTTTATCAAAATCATATAGATAACTAGCAGCCATGATTTCGTCTACTTGGAAGTGTTGTTGAAAGAGTTGTAATTGTGGTTTTAAGGATTCTTTATTTCCAAGTAAAGTCAAACCGAATAGTGAATCTACATATTGTTTTTCCATCGGACTCCATAAACCATCCATAGAAGCTACTGGAGATTTTAAAGGTTGGATTTGATTTCTAATGGAGTAAAGATACATCTGTTGCATTGTTGTTAATTCATGTTGCGCCTCTTCATCTGTTTCAGCTGCAATGACATTTAGAGCCATTATAATGTAAGGTTTATCGAGATAATCAGATGGTTGGAATTCATTCCTATATGTAGCAAGTGCAGCACTTATGTTATTATTTGGGAAATGTCCGGCAAATGAATAGGGTAAACCTAGTTTTGCTGCTAATTTTGCTGAGCTAGTAGATGAACCTAAAATGTAGAGAGGAACATTGGTACCAACAGCTGGATAAGCTTTTATTTCTCCTTGTTTTTCTTCTGGGCCGAAATAACGTAATAATTCAGTAATGTCATCTTGAAAAGTATCGACACCATTCAAAAGTGCTCTTCGTAAAGCGTTCCCTGTATGTGGGTCAGCGCCAGGGGCACGTCCTAAACCTAGATCTACACGGTTTGGGTGAATCGTTTCTAATGTACCGAATTGTTCTGCTACGACTAACGGGAAGTGATTTGGCAGCATCACACCGCCAGAGCCGACGCGAATTGTTGTTGTATGTTCTAACGTGTGATTGATCAGCATCGAGGTTGCTGAACTGATTGTACCATTGATATTATGATGTTCTGCAATCCAATATCGTTTATAACCTAAGTGTTCTGTATAGCGTGCTAAATCAACCATATCTTCGATAGCTTCCTGATTTGATTGACCTTCGCGGACTGAAACAAGATTTAAAACGGAGAGAGCTAATTTTTTCATTGTCATTGATTATATGCTTCTTTCTTATGTAGTATTTTAATAGCAAAGAGGTTAGGGAAGAAGTGTCGAACTCCGAGAACGCAGTAGGTACTGTGCAACATCAACGCATACTTCGTTATGTTTTTAAGCAATAAAAAGGAGTTGCTTCTGATTCCACCGTTTATTCAGATTGCTTGATGCTGAGATATGACTCGCAGAGTTATGTCCCAGCATCTTTTGATAATAGAATTGTGTAAATATTAAGATTTTTTGATCCGAACATCAAAGTTTTCTCTAAGTGCATCTTCTTTAAAAATTTCTTCCGCTACGTCTTTAGCAGTGATTCGCATTTCTTTCGTTAATTCAAAGCTGCCAGGTAAATCTTCCCGTTTTGCCTCTTTTTTCTCATCTGTGATAACTGGTGGATTGTCTAATGGAAAGTAGCCCACAAAAATATCTTTTTCTTTTAGTTCTTGACTCAAATGGGTCATCAACATTTTCAACGCTGCTTGAGCTGTCCCCATGATACCAGTGTATGGATAAGCAATACGGTCAGATTGACCGCTAGAAATCAAAACAGAACCGTGACTTTCTTCCAAATAAGGTAGTACATGCTGCACAGAACTTAGGACAGACGTTACTCTTAATTGTAAAAATAAAGAGAATAAGGATTCTGGTGCATCCAGCATCGGCATATAAGACTTACCTAATGGACCTGGCACATTATAGAAATACGTAGTTAAACTACCAAGTTGTTGAACTAATCGGTCGATTGCTCTATTTAACTCTTCTGTATTACTTGCGTCTGCTGGTTCGTAATAGACTGTGATTCCTTCTTGCTCTAATTCATCTTTTAATTCGACTAAAACAGGTTCTAAAATATTGATCAGCCCAACTTTATAGCCTTCATTACCATATTTTTTTGCCGTTTCATAGCCAACTCCTGGACCTGCACCTACGATAATAATTGATTTACTCATAAAAAACATCCTTCCATTGTGTTTTGAATTACAACAAAAGAATAGCACCATTGTTAAGCTATGTCTGTGCAAATAAAATTTGGATGACACATCAAGATGATCGAAAGCTAGATGAAACAAGGCTTTTTAGCCTGTTTGATTTTTGGGGATTTTATGTTTTCTAAAGATCAATCAGTACTTTTTTGTATTTCAGCTTGCTTTTTGAAAATAAACTGATTATAATGACGTTCAATCTAAACGTAGAAAGCGAGCATAAGGATGAACGATTATGTAAAATATAAAAATGAGTTGAATACAGTCTCATTTGGCGCTTTTAACGCTAACGAATTTAATCTGTTTTTCGCTATTTTAAGTAAAACAAAAGAAATAGAACATAAACAAATTTATCTAACTTGGGACGATCTAAAACGTTTAGCAAACTATAAATCAACCTCTACTATTCGTTTCTTGAAGGATTTAAAGAGCATGCATCAAAAGTTGATTGATTCTGAGTATGTCCATTTGTATACAGATGATGAACAAATTGGACTGGAAAGCTTTGCTATTTTTAGGGATATTAAATTTCTCGAAAAAGAAAAAGCAATTGAAGCGCAATTTAATCCAAAATTCACTTGTCTTTTGAATCAGGTGAATACGAATGCTACGTGTTTTTCATTAGAAGAATTTATTTCTTTAAAAAAGAAGTATTCTAAGAATTTATATCGTTTATTGAAGCAATTTGAGCAAAAAGGCAATTGGGAAGTACAGATTGAAACGCTGTTTTTTTTACTTGGAATTCCCAAAAATTATCAAGTAGGTCAGATCGATCAAAAGATTTTAAAGCCAGCACTTGAAGAGTTAAATAAGTATTTTGATCATTTGTTTGTTGAAAAAAAATATAGCAAAACGCAAGGAAATAAAGTAGAAGGATATGTTTTTAAATTTGATAGAGCGAAGCAGTAAAAAATCCGCTAAATGATCAGCTGGCTTTTTTTTATACAAAATCATGCATTATGAGTCGAAATCATCATAATTTAATCTAAAATGTATATGATTTGACACAGATTTACTTTTTGTTTAACATCAGAAAAGTTGCTATTTAAAAAAGCGATAAAGAATACATATTGGTCTATATCAATCAGAGAAAGGGATGATCTATAAAAGATGTTAAAGAAATTATCATGGTGTGTAGTAATGTTTGTAGGGTTTTTAGGATTAGTTGGTTTTAGTGAACAGTCATTGGCGGCAGAATTAAATAGTGGAGGATTTGTTGATTCGATTCATTTTGATAAAACAGAATTGTCAGATGGCGAACTTACCTCTATTCGGGTAAACTTTAGTGAAAAATCTGATACAAAGTTAAAAGCTGGAGATAAATTGACTTTAACATTACCAAAAGAGCTAGAAGGTCTTGCAGATTCCGACAGCGTACCACGAGAAATTAATTTAAATGGATTAGGAATAGTCCGTGTTTATAAAGATAAAGTAATTGCTACATTTAACGAGAAAGTGGACCAGCTTGATCGTGTCCGTGGTGAATTTACATTTGGCGTGCGTGTAAAAAATGTTGCAGAAAATACAGTAAAAGAGATACCTGCAAACTTAGGTACATCAATCACTGTACCAAATATTGTGATTAAAGGACATACCGGCGGTGGTGTGGAAGGTGAGAAACCTTTCTTTTATAAAACAGGAGACCTATTAGGGAAATCAGGTCAAATCCGTTGGTTTTTAAATGCAAATTTGAATAAAAGTGAATTAGGTAATGACATCGTGCTGACAGATAAATCAGGTGGTGGCCAAGTATTAAATAAAGATAGTTTTATGTTTACTATCGATAACCATTTAGGTCAATCAACATTAAGTTTGGAAGAGTTTGAAAATCAGCGATATGGTACAGTTGAATTTGGAGCAGATAATGCTTTTGTGATTCGTCTTTATCGCGAAAAAGCGCGTTTGACTTCATTTTCAATCATGTACACAGCAACGATAACAGAAGCTGGGAAAAAACAAGCGAACTTTACCAACGATTGTCAAATCGATTACCAACTTTATTATGAAAAAGCAATCAACGAAGTTGCAACTCATCAAGTGAAGAATATCTTTTTGGATGGAAATGCGACTGGCGATGAAAATGAACAAATCAAAGAACCGATCGAACAAGAAGAAATCATTGAAGATGAATCCGGTCAGTTAGAAGAAATCACATCGTTTGATCCAGAGCAACCGAAAGAAAGCCAAGAAGAAGAGCTAAATACAGCAAAAGAAGAGCAACCCGAAATCCATGTTGGTGAACAAACTGAAATCATCGAAGATGAATCAGGAGAATTAGGAGAGATCCAACCGATTGAGGAAGAAAAGGCAAAAGAAAGCCAAGAAGAAGAGCTAAATACAGCAAAAGAAGAGCAACCCGAAATCTATGTTGGTGAACAAACTGAAATCATCGAAGATGAATCAGGAGAATTAGGAGAGATCCAACCGATCGAGGAAGAAAAGGCGAAAGAAAGCCAAGAAGAAGAGCTAAATGAAGCCAAAGAAGAACGCCCAGAAATCTACGTTGATGAACAAGTCGAAACAATCGACGATGAATCAACTGAGTTAGAAGAAATCAAACCAATTGAACCAGAAACGGTGAAAGTAACAGAAGTACCATCATTAGAACCGGCGATTTCTGGTAAAGAGGTAGACCAAGACAAGCCTGTAAAAGAGGATATTAAACCAAATGGGCATGCAGAAGGTGAAATGATACCAGTCAAAGAAGAAAAGAAACAACCAAAAGCTGATAAAGTACTTTTGAAGGCTTCTAAAGCTCAATCAAAAGCACAATTACCTAAAGCCGGTAGCGAAGATAGCTATGTTGGTATGGTTGCTGGTTTGGCAGTGATTATGTCGACGTTTGGAGCATATGTATTGAATCGTAAAAGAACCGCTAAATAAACAATAGGATAGAGGATAAAACAAATAGTACCGACTATTTGTTTTATCCTTTTTATCTAATCAATTGCTGTAATCTTCCACTCTTTGAAGAATGCTTCTGTCCCAATATCAACAAAGAAACCAATCCCACCTTTAGCATCAGCACCATGTTTCATATTCTCCACTACCAATACGGGTTCTTCACTATCGTTCAAATAAAACTCTCCACGAGCTCCATTGATCACTACTTTTAAGCTGATCCATTCATCTAGTCCAATATCAGCTGGACCCTCAAAATCAGTAATGCCAAGATTTCGGAAATAGTCAAAGGTGTATTTAGGATAGGAAAAATATTGCACCCCACGAATTTTTCTAACCGGATCATCTATGCGACCATTTGTTGGTCTTACGTAGAAAGATTCAAAATTGGTATCGTCATGATTGATCCGAAAGGCAATACCGATAAATCCTCGCGCAAAATCTGGTGCATCTGGCAATAAGCGGCTTAACATTTTCACTTCGATTGTTCCGTTATGAAAAGTTAAGTTGTTTAGTTTAGCATACGTATTTTCGTCAAATTCCATAATTTTATCTTTTTTTACAACTCTTAAAACGGGCTCGCCATTTAGTATGGTTTGTTCAACAGCGGTATGAACGGCTTCAATTGGTGTAAATTCAGTATTCACTTAAAACTCCTCCTTAATAGTTGTTGCTATCTGTAATAAAGTATAGACAACTTTTTTGAAAATGTTAAGTAGGCACTAATTTGTAACTATCTATCCTAACTGCTGTTTATAAAATTGTCCCCACTGTCTCATGGATTCAATGACAGGCAATAAGCTTTCTCCTAAAGGGGTTAATTGATACTCAACATGAGGTGGCACTTTTTGGAAATCGATTCTTTCTACAATGCCATCTAGAATCATTGAGTTAAGACTATCAGTTAAGACCTTTTGAGAAATTCCTTTTAACGATCGTTTTAATTCGGAATTTCTTTTTGGACCTGTTATTAGATCTCGAATGATCAACGTTTTCCACTTACTTCCAATCAATTGAACTGTCGTTGCTACATCGCAAAGCGGCATTTCTTCTTTTTTTATCATTAAAAAGTTGCTCCTAACATTTGAAGATGAGTCAGCTTATAGCAGTGACTCTGATATAGAAGAATTGTTGCATGTTTATGGTAGAAAATCAACTTTCATTGTAAAAATGAGAATGATGGTTCTATAAATTTTAAAATACGTTATTGAAATGTTAGCGCTATTATTGTAGACTGAAATGAGTGATAAAATTTTTGTCAATTTGTCATGATTTTTATAATAAAAGCAGAAGAGTAAAAAATGGTGAACCTATCAAAGAGAAACTTCTATGTTTCCTGGTTAACATTGGAAAAAGCAATTTTTTATGAAGGTTAATTTGAAAGCGGTATCATTTCGTGAGGAGAATATTTTTTATTTGAATGTATCTAAAAGAAAAGAGGAACAGGAATATGAGCAATAACAACGCAGTACTAGCAAGAAATACGAAAAATGCACCACAGAATCCACTAGCATCACAAACAGTTGCTTTTTCTCACTACAATAACTTTTCAGCCCAATTACCGATCGATCCCGTAACTGGTCAATTGGTAGCAGGAGGTATTAACAAACAAGCTGAACAGTGCTTTGAGAATATCAAAGCAATTGCAAAAAGTATCGATCATGTGATGAATGACATCGTTCGAATCACTATTTTTGTTAAGCATAGTAAAGATGTCGATGCAGTAGATGAGGTGTACACATCATTTTTTACGAGTTACCAGCCTTCAAGAACGGTAGTTGTGGTAGAGGATTTACCAATGGGCGCTTTAGTACAAATTGAAGCTCTTGTTTCGAATGGTGAAGGGACCATTCCGGATGCTCCTCAATCAGGTGATTTGATCAAACTGACAAACAATACATCAAATGCGCCAACCAGTTCATTATCGACGCAAACGGTCTCGTTTTCACATTACAATAATTTATCAGCCCAATTACCGCTCGACCCTAAAACAGGGAGAGTAGTAGCTGGTTGTATTAAAAAACAGACAGGTCAATGTCTAAAAAATATCAAAGCAATTTTAGAAAGTAACGATGTTCCGCTCGATGATATCGTTAAAATTACGATCTTCCTAAAAGATTTGTCGAAGATGGATGCTGTAAACAAAGTGTATACAACCTTTTTCCCGGATTCAGCAATTGCCCGAACAGTTGCGTATGTTCCAGCGCGAACAGTGGTTGCAGTAAAAGATCTACCAATGGGCGCTGCAGTTCAAATTGAAGCAGTCGTTTCACATGGAGATGGTACGCCGCCCCAAGCGATTGAAGATAGACATGGTCTGATCATCGAAGCGAATAATACCGAACTTGCGCCGAAATGTCCATTCTCAACACAAATAGTTGCTTTTTCACATTATAATAATATTTCAGCCCAATTACCGATCGATTCAAAAACGAATGAGATGGTTACTGGTGGAATAAAAGAGCAGACAGGTCAGTGTTTAGAGAATATCAAGGCGATCATTGAAAGTGTTGAACATGTAATGACTGATGTGGTCAAAGTGAATATCTTTGTTAAGAATATAGAAGATATGGATGCTGTAGATGAAGTTTATGCAAGATTTTTCCCAGATGGTGTGCCTGCCAGAAGAGTGGTTGGTGTATCGGAATTACCTAAAGGAGCATTGATCCAAATTGATGCAATTGTTGGCAATGCGGAAGGAACACCGCCGATTGTAAAATAGCTAAACTAAAAGTTATGAAAGTTCTAGCTACAAGAAAAGAATCATAAAATAAACCTATGTTACCTTTGCTAATGGAGGAACATAGGTTTATTTTGCTGTATAATAGAATGAAAAATGTGTGGAAGTTAAAGGAGGTTCAAGATGGAAAATCTATTTTCTTCAAAGGACCAAGTCTTACTATTTTTAATTATATTTAGTTTGCTTCTTCTGTTATTTGCAATACTTGTGGATAAATCAAATGGGTTATTTTTAGCAAGAAATCTTCTAGATATTAAAAGCTATGAAATCTCTCCAGAAAATAAAATGGAAAGACAGGCAGGTAAATTATTTGTTAGGTGGGTGTATTACGGAGTCAGTGTGATGGTCCCAGTTTGTTTGTTTTTGTATAGTAGTGTTGTATCTAAAAATTTGGCAATCCTGTTTATTACGGGAATCTGTATATATCGAAAATATCTGACAAGATAGCGATCTTTTTTCAACATTAAAGTGAAATTCTATATCGTAATCAGTCGTAAATAAGTTTATAATAGATGGCAGTATACAAATATCGGAGGGTTCTTACGTGAAAAAACTAGGTTTTGATCCACAAAAGTACATCGAAGAGCAGTCAAAATATATCCTTGAAAGGGTCGATCATTACGATAAATTATATTTAGAGTTTGGTGGGAAATTGATTGGGGATATGCATGCGAAGCGCGTTTTGCCAGGTTTTGATGCGGATGCTAAAATTAAACTGTTACAAAAATTAAAAGACCAGGCTGAGATTTTGATTTGTGTTTATGCAGGCGATATCGAGCGGAATAAAATTCGTGGTGATTATGGGATTACCTATGATATGGATATTTTGCGCCAAATCGATGAATTAAGAGAGTATGGCTTAGCAGTCAATAGTGTGGTGATTACACGCTACAGTGGACAACCTTCTACAAAAATGTTTATCAACAAATTGGAAAGAAGAGATATCAAAGTCTATAAACATGCGGCAATCGAGGACTATCCATCAAATCTTGAGAAAATCGTCAGTGAAGAAGGTTTTGGGAAAAATGACTATATTCCAACAACAAAACCAATCGTAGTCGTTACAGCACCTGGTCCTGGTAGTGGGAAATTAGCGACTTGTTTGAACCAACTGTATCATGAAAGCCGTAACGGTAAGACTGCTGGTTATTCAAAATTTGAAACCTTCCCAGTTTGGAATGTTCCGTTGAAACATCCTTTAAACATTGCTTATGAAGCTGCAACGGTGGATCTAAAAGATGTGAATATGATCGATTCATTCCATTTTGATAAATACCAAAAAGTTGCTGTTAATTACAATCGTGATGTTGAGACCTTCCCTGTGATCAAACGAATCATTGAAAAAATTACCGGCGCAGAATCTGTCTATCAATCACCAACGGATATGGGTGTGAACCGTGTTGGTTTTGGGATCATCGATGATGATGTAGTGAAAGAAGCCTCTAAACAAGAAATCATCCGTCGCTGTTTTGCCACAGAATGTGACTTTAAAAAAGGCTTGATCGATGAAGAAACAGTCAATCGCATTAAGCTGATTATGGAAGAAGTCGAGCTGAAAAAAGAAGACCGAAAAGCGGTGCTTCCTGCTAGAGAGTATTCAGAACGATTAAGAGAACAAACCCAAAGTAATGACACACCTGCCGTTATTGCGTTTGAGTTAACAGATGGCAGAATTGTAACCGGGAGAACCAGCAGTTTAATGGATTCATGTTCATCTGCTATTTTGAATTCTATTAAAACATTAGCCAATATTTCGGATGAAATTTTATTATTATCACCAGTGATTCTAGAAACGATTCAAACGATGAAAAGAAAAGATCTTCACAGTAAAATTACGGCTTTAAAAGCCAATGAAATTTTGATTGCTTTAGCGATTAGTGCCGTTACGAACCCAACAGCACAATTAGCTTATGATCAATTATCTGAATTGAATGGTGTCCAAGCACATTCTACGGTGATGTTGAGTAAAAATGATGAGCAAACGTTAAGAGAGTTAGGATTGGATATTACCAGTGATGCGGTTTATCCGTCTGAGAATTTGTATTATATTTAGAGTAAGTGGTGTAGAGTAATACGGTATATCATTCGTAGTAACGATTTAAAGTTTGTATTTTAATATAAATATTTAATTAAAACACACTAAGATTAGAAGCCATAGAGGGTTTGAGCTTCTAATTTCAGTGTGTTTATTGATCTATCGTTTTCTTTTTTGAATTTGTTTGTCTGTATTAATCTAATCTGTTTTTATATTCTTTTATTCATATAAGAAAAATGACTAGGATTTATCCAAGTCGTCAAAATATTTTTTATAGTTTGAAAATAAATTGTCGCATCCTAGTTCTTTAAAAATTTTTATGCTGTCATTCATCATTGAAATACCCAGATTTTTCTCATCAGTTTTCAGAAAAAATAGTCCTTTAGCAAATAAAAAAACATTTCTTTCATATAAAAAAGTTTCGTCTTTGAGCAAGGAACTAATAACATTTTTGAAGTAGTGAGCATCTTTAAATAACGAATTTTCACAGCAAGCAATAAAAATATTTATTAAAGTTTTTATTATAATACGCTTGTTCTTTGGTAAGTTTCGATAAAAAAAATTTTTTTTTGTCATTTCTTTTGCTAGTAAAATGCTTGTGTGAGAGTTTATGAATTTTATGCAATTTGAAAAAAGAAGAAGTTCGTAATAACTCCAGTCATCTACGGATAATAAATAATCATTTATTATCTGTGATTCTTTTTTGCTAGGTAGTGACTCAGGAGATTGATCAATATCATATAAGTAGCCTTTGATACAAATTGTATTGAGTAAATGATAGATTACACCAGTCTCTTTGTAGTTGTCAATTTCTACACAGAGTAAAATATTTAATTTATTAGCGTTGTTTTCTCCATAATATTTTTTTGTTTTATAAAGAATTTCTTCCAATCCGCTTAAAGAAAAATCATTTTGTGCAAGTGAAAATTCCTCTAACGTAATATTTATTCGTTTTAAAACTTTGAGAAATTTATCACAAGTGATATCAACTTCGGATCTTTCAAATTTTGATAATTGGGCGGTAGACATAATATCTTTTGTTACAAACTCTAAAGACAAATTTTTACTAGTCCTGAATTCTTTGAGAATAACACCAACTTTTTTCAAACAATCCCTTCTCTCTAAATATTTCATATCTGAAATTATTTTTCTTACAAAATAATTACCTGATACAATTATACTAAGAATTAGAAAGGAAAGGAAGGTTAAGGAATGAAAAAGGTTACTAGTATATTGATAAAAGTTGCTTTAGGAATATTAATTGTAGTGGTTTAGCGTCAAAATGGGTTAAGCTAATAGAATTTAAAGGTTTTTTTTATTTAAAAAGAACGTTACATATACGATGGGAAGCTCAGGCTATAGTAAGTAAGAAGAATTATCGTAAACTCAATAATAATTTCTGGTCTACAAATTTTTTATCTTCATATTCGACTATTGAAAGGAGGGATGTTAAATGTATGAGAAACCAACATGTAAACTTGTTGAAAGCCAAGAAGTTATTTCACAAGTTTTAGCAGTAGCACATTATGGGTAAGCTAAATGAGTTTTGAGATATTGTTTGTGTTGTTGATGCATTCACTTAAAACATGATATCTCGAATAGAAGTAAACAGTAAAGCAACTTTAATGTTAGTTCCATATTAAGTTGCTTTACTTCTATTAGAAGGAGAAATAAGTTATGGATAGTAATCAAAAAATTTTTAGTCGTTTTTTAGAGAAAAGAAATATTTCATATAATGAGATATTTAATTCGGTAAAGTTTGGCTCAAAGGATAAAAGTAAAACCATCATTGGATACTGTTCTAAATTAGATGGATTGGGAAATGAATTTTCAGATATTGATTTATATATTTTGGATCATGAGTTTGAGAAGAGAGATTATTTGTTGTCATATCAAAATTGTACCGGTGTTGAGGTTATCAATGTAAAAGGAATATCTTTAGATATTGAGTATTGGACGTATGGTGAAATATTAAAGATAATTACTGAATTTCAATCTTTAACCAGAGGAACCGAGGTAAATGAAGATATATTAAAGTTAGTATTGAGATTAAAGTTCGGTGTTGTAATAGCAAATAGCGAAAAAATGAATGAAATTAATAATGCTTTAAAATTAGTTGATTTGGAAGCAATCATTGTTAACAAATTTGATATGGAGGCAAGATCGAATTATGCGGATGCTCTCAATTTTTTTAGAGCCCAAGACTATATTGTTGCTTTAGATTGTGCTAGAAATTCTTTAAAATATGCCATTGCTTTAAATAATGCAAAACATGGAAAATTAATTTTGAAACCAAAATGGTTTTCAAGAGTTTATATCAATAATAATGGGTATGGTAATAACGTAGAACTAAAAGAGTTTCTTCATCTATTATATTTCTCTAATATTTCTGAAGAAAACTTAGAACTACATGTAGAAGAGATGCTGTTTTTCATTCAAGAGCTTTTGACCAATCATATTTTTTAAGAATAATCTGGAATCGAGGCATTTAAAAGTGGAAAATCTAGGGAATATTTGTAAAGAGCAAAATATACCAAGGGACTTGTATCAGGCATTAAATATCCTTATTAATGAATTGTATACTTTTCCTGAAATTTATTCGTGCTCTATTATAGGATCACTTGCGAAAGGAATGTATGTATATGGAAGCTCGGATATTGATTTGCTCATATTAACAAATACAAATATAAAAATGAGAAAAGTACTAAAAAAAATTGAAGATAAGCTAGTATCTCCAGTATTTAGTGATGATATATATATAGTTACACATAACAAGACTTCTATTAGTTTAGCTTTCAGAGAAGAAAAAAATTATATGGAATACATAGATAAAATTTTGAATGGAGAATTTATGAATTGTCTAATTAAAGATTGGTCAATAGGTGGAGTAATTGAAGAGGTGATGTTGTATGATATTTCTTCTTCAATCAGATGTTTTGATAAATCAAAATGCATTTCTAAAAAATCTCAAGAAATTAGTAGTAAGTCCATTCTTTTTTTTGAAGAAGCAAAAAAAAAATTGCATATTCAATTTCAAAATAAATCTACATTAGCATTAGATCAGTATGAAAAAGGAAATAAATTTCTCTTTATGTTCGCTTTTTTTGAACTGATAAGTGTTTTCTCTAGGTTATTTTGCGTAAGTAAAAATGAGTTTCACCCTAGTTTAAAACATTTAGTTAGCAAAAGTAATTATAATGAGTTTCAAAAAATAATTCAAATGGAAAAATTTAATTGTGAAGAGTTTAATTACGAAGCAGCCAGAGAGACTGTTGAAATACTCAAGAGGAAGGTAAATATATGAATGGAAAGTATACACATAAAACGTTCTCTAACTATGACATGGTTAAACAATTAGGTGACAGTAAAAAAAGTATATTTCTAGCTGGTGGAACTTCAGAAAAAATAGAGGTCAGTGAATATAATGATTTGGAACTTTTTGATTTGTTTAACTATTATGAAGACACAAAAGGAAATTTTAATCTAAGAAGAGCTTACCAAAAAAAATGTATATCAAATCAATTTCTAAATATTGATAATGTTTTAGTTACTAGCGGAGCAACAGCGGCTATCTATATGACGTTAAAAACATTTGTAAAAAATGGTGAATCAATTGGTTTGTTTTATCCATGTTGGTCTCTCTACAGTTCAATATGCAATCAATTAGATATTAAAATCAAAAAATGCTCACTTGATGTTGAAAAAAAATTAAGGTTTGATGTTAGGGATGTAGAACAAATTTTTAATTCTAATATAAAAGCCATTTTATTAGCTAATCCTTCAAATCCGACAGGACATTTTTTAGAAGAAGACAGCATCAAAAAATTAATAGAATTATCAAACAAAAAAAATGTTCTATTAATTATTGATGAAACTTATTTCGGGTTATCTGAAAAAGATGACGAATCATTTTTAGATTACGTTGAAAATCTAAATAATATAATAATAATTAGAAGCCTTTCTAAATACTATCGTTCCCCTGGTATCAGGATTGGCTTTGCAATTACAAGTGTAGATAAGGTGAATAAATTGCATGAAACGGCTAGAAATATGTATTTAGGTCCATCAAGTTTAAGTCAAAAAATTGGTTTGGAACTAATAAAAAGAATTGATTCTAATTGGCATTTGGAAATATGTAAAAAAAATCTGGAAAAGTTAGTTGCTTTAGAAAAGGAAATGCCTAATTTGAAATTAATTTATCCAGATATATTCTTTTTTTGTTGCTTTCAAATTATAGATAGTAAGGGTATGAATATATCAACAGAAAAAATTTTTGAAAATACTAAAATTATATTGAGGGATGCGGAAGATTTCAATTTAAAAGGATTTCAGAGAATTAATCTATGCGTTGATGAAGAAACCATGGATATAATTGTTAATCGGATTAAAATATTCAAGGAGGATATATGCATAATAAAGTAGAAATAGCGAATCGTGAACCTGTATCAACTGTTACTGGTAAAAAGACGGGGAGAGAATTTCAAGTAACAGATTATATGTATGGATGTTTAGGACCATCTGAAAATAATCCACTATCGGCAGTCAGTATAACTGGAAATTCTATCAGTATTGATATTTGGACTGGTTGTCAACTTCAGTGTGCTTATTGTCATGTTCAAGGGGTTAAACAAGATCTGGATTGTAATGGAAAAATGAGAAGGAAACCAATTAGAAGAACAAACTATTCTCTTAATGAAATATTAGAAGAACTGATTGACCATCCTCTGTTTGAAAAAAATACAGGGCCGATTAGTATCTGTACATCAAGTACAGAACCTTTTTTCTCAGAAGATGTTATAGAAAGCACAATGGAAATAATGGAATGGTTTCAAAGCAGAAGATTAAAAAATCCTTTTTGGATAGTTACAAAGGCCGGGATTCCTGAAGAATGTATTAATCGTCTGAAAAAGATCTCAAAAACAAATAAACTAATTATTTCTATTTGTTGGGCTAATAATAAAAAGAACATAGAACCATTTTTAAATAACAGATTCCTTAATATTGAAAAACTGAAGGAGTGTAAAAACATATCGTTTAATTGGTACTTAAGACCTTTAGTGAGAGAATGGAATAATGATTTTGAATATTTAGAAAATATGTTTAAAGAAATTTCGGATAAATATGGGACGCAGATCGATAGCATAATTCCTGGTGGGCTAAGGTGGACTGAAGGAATCGAATATGGAATGACTGAAGTAAGGGGTTTAAATCTACCTCAAAATGTTTCAGCGGCTTCAAGACATAATAAAACTTTAACAGATGATGATTTTAAAAATATATGTTTTTTAGCTGATAAATACTTTCCTAGGGTACCAGTTTATAAGCATTCATCGTGTGCTATTTCTCATGCGTTAAAGGTTAATAATATTTCATTAACTAATTACTTAAAAGCAAAAGACTGTGAGCTATCTCTCTGTCCGATTGAGCAAAGAATGTTATGTGCAAATAAAAGTTTTATTTCTATAGAGCAAGTAAATGAAATATTAAATAGTAGGGGAATTGAAATTGAGATTAAACAAATCAATCTTAAAAATCCCAAGCTGCTAATTGAAGCTAACCCCAAATTCGAGACGTTTTCACCATCAATTAAGCAACAAATTATTACTATAATTGCAAGGCTAATGACTTTAAAAAAAACAGAGAAAACACCATGTCAAAAGGAAAGCTAATTGTTTTTGAGGGGATAGATGGCTGTGGGAAGTCAACAATTATAAAGTTAGTTGGGGAAAAACTGATTAATAAAAATAGTCTCGTATATTTAACTCAAGAACCAACTCATTCAGAACTTGGTAAGCGTGCAGATAAGTTAATTAGCTATAGTTCCGATGAAACAGACACGGAAAAATTTTTATTAATAATAGCAGATCGCTTAAACCATGTACTTCAATTTGGTGGTATAAAGGATCAAGTGAATGATGGTAAAATTGTTTTATGTGATAGATATTACCCTGCTACTTATGTCTATCAAGGAACAAAAATACCTAAATATTTACTAGATACTGCAAACGATATAATCAAAAGAGAAATGGATTTCGATTATTTGTTGTATTTTGAGATAGATATCGAAATAGCTATGGCTAGAATTAATAATCGAGGTAATAAAATTGAACAAAATGAAAATTTTTCAGCATTAAGGACAGCAAAAAATAGATATAAAAGTTTTTTATCTGAGTATATCCCAAAAGAAAAAATCATATATATTAATGCAAACAACTCAATTGATAAAGTATACCTAAACGTTTTGAAAGAAATGAAAAAGATTTTGAATAATTAGTAAATGAATGTTATTTAAAGCGTGAAGAATTGTTTGTACGTAAATCAGTTTAGATAAATGATAGAGTATATTAATTATTGTAAATTAATGGGGTTATTTAAGTATTGAAATAGTTTATAAAATAAGAACGATTTTCATCAAGGAGGTTTAACTTATGTTCATCCAAACAATTAGTGGGATTAATTCACAAGCGGATATAGTAAAAATTAGTGAAGTTATAAGAAAGTTGAATTTAAAAGGTGTAAGAATAAATCTATGTAAAATTCCTGATGACAAAATTGGAAATTATTATGAGACTATTTTAGCGAGGTTACTCTCAAGAGAATTAACAGGGATTGATTTTTATTTTGATATACCTTTCCCTAGAAATAAAAGTCGGATTGCCCATTCAAATATAGTAGGTGGGAGAATAAAAAAAGATAGTATTTACTCCATAATATTTGAGAAAGAGACTGAGATTCAACAAGATCAATTCATAATTGTAGAAGAAGGTAGATTACGCCCGAATTTAAGAAAGGGAAGTTTAATTTTTTATGGGGATGGTGAAGGCTCATTTATTATCAACTCAATAGAAAAAAGTAAGATAATTGTGAAAGCGTGCAATAACTTTTATATTAAAAAAGATAAAGCAATCTTTATTGCGAATATAGAAAATAAATTGGATGAGAAGTGGGGAGATTTATTTAGGCTTTTATCCGAACAATGTCCTAATAAAATTAATGTACTCCCATCTTTTGTGGATAATAAAGCAAATGTATCAGATATCAGAAAGATAATTCCCGAGATTGTTACTATTTTCCCTAAAATTGAAACAGCAGAGGCCGTTAAAAATATTGAAAGCATTATTGAGGTTTCAGATGGAATTGTGTTAGCAAGAGGGGACCTTGCATTAAATATAAAGTTGTCCGAATACCTGCATTCTTTAAGACGTATTGCGTTTTTAACAAAAGAAAAGCAAAAAAAAGTAATATGTGCAACTGATATTTTAAATCATATCGGCGAAAGAATGGTTCCAGAAAGAGCAGAATTGATAGACCTACTAGCGATGTTCGAATTAGGTATAGATACCTTTATTTTACCAGGTACGAATACGGAAGACATTTTTAATTCTAATGAATTAAAGTCTAAGCAGATATTTAGAATTATACAAAATAGAATAGAATTCGCTGATAGGTTACTGAAGGAGAGTATAACTAATGGAAGATAAATTAAAACAGTCTTTTGTATTGTTAAAGCCTGAAGCAATTGAAAATATCAATGTGAAAGAATATATATATGATAGGATTGAATCCAAAAATTTATCTATTGTTAAGGAAGTGGCTATTGAGTTGACTGAAAGTCAGATTGAATATTTGTGGCCTTATTCAATGACAGACCATGTCTGTAAAACTATCTTAACAAGATATCTTGAGAACAAGCGATTGCTATTAATTATTGTGAGATCAAATTCTGATGCTATAAAAAAAACAAGCGAATTAAAATATGAAACACGAGACAAATTTTCAAACTCTCCGTTTAAAAATTATTTACATACTCCAGGAGATATAGATGAGTTCAAAAAAGATATGGACGTATTTTTCCATTTTAATGACAAGGTAATTGAATTTAAAAATCCTACTATTATCGGAGATTTTCCTATATTGGACAATATATCTGTTGAACAAAACTATAAATGTGCATTGTTTTTAGAAAAAATACTTAATACTTATAATTTTGAAGAAATAGCTCAAATATTCATGGAATTATCAAGTAATATAAAATTATTTTTGATAGATGACGACATTCATGATGCTAAATATACTGCTGGAGTTATTTTAGAGTACTTTCCTGAGTATCCTGTTGAAGAAGCATATTATATTGCTTTTGGAGTAAATTATTTAGGTGAATTTCCACTTACCGTAACTAATGATTTTTTAAAAGCTAAAAAAATAATTCGATTTTTTAGAAACTATAATCTAGGTGTAAGGATGGATCATGGTAGATCAAGTTGAGAATGAATATAAAAGGCTTATTTCTGAAAAGAAGTATAAAGAAATTCTTACTAAATTTGATTTTGAAGAAGAGTTTGAGCAAATCAATCATTATTATATAAATGAAGAAATAAAAAAGAATGATATTACAATCCGAGTAAGAGAGTTTTGTACAGGACAAAAAAAGCTTCAAATAAAGTTAGCCGATAAAAAGCAGAGTCGCTTATTTGTTAGTAGAAAAGAACTTGAGTACGACATTTTAGATATTCCTAAATATTTAGATCTTAATAAAATTCCCGAACTTGAAAAAATAGAAATAGGAGTAGCGAAGTATATAGGGAAATTGCATACTAAAAGGTTTGTATGTTGTACTGAAAAAGTGCAGATTATGCTAGATAAAAACTATTATCTAAATGTAATTGATTATGAATTAGAAGTCGAGTTTGATCTAGTTGATAAGGATAGTGCAACAATAATATTAAAAAAAGTAGGTCTTGAAAAATATATAAACACTTTTGGGAAGTTCAAAAGGTTTTTGAATCAACATCAGAAATAAAATTCACTACGTTATCAATAAATAGGTGATGTATTTTTTATTGAATTAAGACATATCGTATTCAGGATATAACTTGAAAAATGTTCAGTATTAATAAAATTTGGTTATAGGGTAACCATTAATTAAGACCCTAAATACAATCTATAAGGTATGAGAAAATGAGACAACCATTTATATTTAGAAGACAATTAGTAACCTTAGGAATCTTATTTATTATTACATTTTTGTTATTTGTCAATAGGAATTACGATTTTTTTAATGCAGGGATGTCATATTTGATAATCATAATAAGTATTACATTTCTTCCTACGCTAAAAAGATATCTTGGTTACTCAGATAACTTACAAAAAGTATTTTTTATAATCCCCTATTTACTGCCAGTTTTGTTGGTGAATTTTGATAATGTAAGTATGTGGAGCTATCTTCTCCCATCGTTAGTCACAGGGCTTCTTCCAATTTTTTTTCTGATGTATTTAGAAAAAGAAGAAATAAGAGCAAGTGTTAATAGTATCCATTCTCAATTACCACTTTCTAGAAAAGAAGCCTTTTTTAACTTTATGTTTGGAATTATAGGAATAGTTTCTGAGGAGCTATATTTCCGAGCTTTTCTAATGGAAATGTTAAGTACAGCTCGTTTTGTTCAAGTCATCATAGTCGCTGTTTTTTTTGTAGGGGTTCATTATCTAAATAGATGGGCTAGTATTAATTACTCTCTAAAAAATTATGTTATTTTTTTCCTTCTTTCGGTTAGTCTTTCGAGCGTCTACTTGTTTTTTAGAAATCAAATATTTACATGTATATTATTGCACCTTTTTTTTGATATAAGCCTTTTTTGGATAGTAATTAAAAGACTAAGTAATGTAAAGTCGAAACCTACCTTTGGTGATTATGACTGATTAAAATAGATAAAGCTTTATAGGTATCTATATTTCATATTAAATAATATTTGTATTCATCTGGAGCTTACGCTAAAAAGCTATTAACATTTTTCAGAGAGTTATAGAATAATAATTGAAAAGAAAGGAGGATATATTTATTGTTCCTAAATAAATATAAAAAATAAAATATGATATCTGTACTCCTAGCAACATACAAAAAGAATAGAGTAACTATGAAGCGAGCCTTTCCAAAATCATTTTTTTTACAGAAACTATTCAATTCTATTATTGGTATATTTATTCCTATTTTTATATACAAATATGTGTTTTTTGAACATTTATCCACACAATTTACAACGTATTCTAAAACTTCTGATTATATAATATATATTTCATTGGGGCATCTAGCTAATATTATTAGTTTTTCAACTTTACTTAATGTAGGAAGATGTATAATTTCAGAGATTAGAGAGGGAACTATTGATGTATTTGTTTTGTCACCTGCTTCACGGATAGGGTACTTCTTAGGTGTTTACACAGAACAAATTTCTCGAACCTTTCTTGAAGTTTTATTTGTTATAGTCATATTACTATTTTTAGGTATAAATTTAGTTACGCCTTATATTCTTGTCATAATCATGGTGTTAACATGCATTACATCAATTGCAAGTTTCTCTATGGCTATGATGTTAGCATCACTAATGGTTTTTACTAGGGATACTTTTATAACTCAAAATACTCTTTTTTTTATTATGTCTATTATATGTGGAGTTTCTTTTCCAATAGAATTTTTACCGCAGCCTGTTCAATTCCTGAGTTATCTGTTACCTCTAACATACTCCACAAAATTGTTCAGAAATGTTTTAGTTTTGAATAGTTCTCTAATACAAAATTGGTTATTGATAGTGGTTATGATTGTTCTAGGGAGTATATATTTTGCATTGGGATTTGCTTGGTATAAAAAACTTGAAAAAAAAATTATAGAAGATGTTTTTTCATAAGAATGGAGAATTTTATGTTAATAGCTAATAATTTATATAAAACATTTGCATTAAAATCGAAAATCAGCTTTTTTAAAAATAGAGATATAAATGAAAAAAATGCTGTAAATAACCTTTCACTTAAGGTAGAACCAGGTAAAATAGTTGGTTTATTAGGAATTAATGGTGCAGGAAAAACAACAACAATTAAAATGTTAACAACTATGCTGAGTCCAACAAAAGGAGAAATTAGTATTGATAACATTGATGCAATTAAAAATCCTTTAGAAGCTAAAGAAAAAATTAATCTTATATCTGGTGGTGAGAGAAATCTTTATTGGCGGCTTACGGCCGAAGAAAATCTTGAATATTTTGGAAGTTTATATGGATTAAAATCTTCTGAACTAAAAAATAGAATAAAAAAAATTCTAGAAGTTGTTGATTTAGTAGACGTGAAAAATATACCTGTTGAAAAATATTCCAAAGGAATGAAACAACGTCTTCAAATAGCAAGAGGCTTAATAAATGATCCTTCTTACTTATTTCTTGATGAGCCTACACTGGGTTTAGATGTTGTAATTGCAAAAGAATTTCGGAAATATATCAAAAGGCTTGCATCCGTTGAGAACAAAGGCATACTATTAACGAGTCACTATATAAGTGAAGTAGAAGAATTGTGTGATTATATTTATTTTTTGAAAGAGGGTTCGTTATATTTTCAAGGAACATCACAAGAAATAAAGCAAATGTTTCTGATTCATTCAAAGGTAACAATTAGTGGTGATAATTTTTCTGCCGATTTTTTGGAGGAAATAAAAAATCTGAAATCAGTGAGTGAGATAGTATCTTCTGATGAGAATAAGTCAGTCACTGTTATTGCAAATTCTAAATATATTACTAATGAACTGATAGAGCTATCTCAAAAGTTTAAAATAAACTTAAGTAATATGGCGCTAAAAGAAGCATCTTTAGAAGATGCAATTTTTAGTGCAATTGAAAGGAATCAAAATTAATGGATATAAATTATCCTAGAAGAATTTTATTAGCAGAAATAAAAAAACAATATCGTAATTACAATAGGAACCTAGCTAGTTTTATGTCATTAATAATCTGGCCGTTACTATCTTTTCTTTCTATTTATTATATTTATGAATCGTTTGATTTATCTGTACTTCATAACTTTAATATAAATTCAAAAAAAGATTTTATTATTTTTATAACATCAGGAACTTTAGTTTATAATTGTTTTTGGGTTTCAGTTCAGAGTGCGTTTGAAATTTTAGAAGAGCGACAAAATGGCACTATAGAATTTGTATTTCTATCCCCTGTGAATCGACTGTTGTTAATGTATGCAAAAGCGTTTGGATGTTTATATAGTTCACTAGGCCTTTTAATTATTTTCTCAATTATTATTGTTTTAACAATGGAAATCACAGCAATAGTTATCTTTAAGATATTATTATTGCTTGTGTTAATCACTTTTTGTTCTATGATTTGGGGTGGCTTTATCAATGTTTTCTTTTTAATCAGCAGAGATTCTACATTTGTATTTACTGTTTGTGACGAACCTATGCGTTTTTTTTCTGGTTCAATGGTACCAGTCAATACTTTTCCATTTGTGTTTAAAGCTATTTCTATCGTTTTTCCTGCTACCCATTGTACTAAACTAGTTCAAACTGTGCTTCTAGGAGAAAAAACTACTTTTATGAATTATTTTGGGCTGTTCCTTTCATTAGCGAGTACCTTCATTATAACTTTTATTTTAATGAGGAAGGCTGAAAGGCAAAATATGAACACTGGTAATCTACAATTATATTAAAAGGAGTGATTTTGATGTACAAAAGAAATTTGTCGAAAAATTTACTGAAGATTGAAGATAAGTATGTTATTACGGATGGGTATCAAGTTTTTGAAGTAAATGAGGTTGGTGCAAGAATATTTGATTTATGTAATGGAAAAAATTCAACAGAACAAATATCAGAAAAGTTATCAAAATTTTATAGTATCCCTTATGAACATATTTTAGAAGATGTTAAAGAATATGAAATATTATTATTAAATCAACAAATTATTTTTGGGTGATACAGATACTAATCTTGATTATATTGGATTTAACTCAAAAAAATCAGAATTCATTGATATGGTATTTCTAAATACTTCTGATAAAGTCGTGACATTGTGTGGCGATGCTTTAGATAGTTGTCTTGTCATTCCTCAACCTTTTCAGCACATGCAATGGGGTTTTTAGGAGCTGGCCGAAGTGACGGAACAGAAGAAGAGATTATGAATATGTTTAGAAAAACTAGAAATGAAATAGAAAAAGGAATTAAGTGTCTAGAATAAATGATAGCTGAAGAAGCAACGGAGAAAAACATTAATCAATGATTTTTCCATTGCTTCCTGTTATGTTTAGATCAGTGCAAAAATTAAAATATTGTTAACGAATCAATGTGAAATTTATTGATTTAGTATAATAAATTGAATTGAACTATAGAGTGGGAATGTAGCTTTTCTAAATATTCTCATGAAAGCCAAACCCATAGAAGCGAACTAATCGCAGCAAGTACGCCAGCTGCTAATGAAAAGCTCAAAACGATTTTTGTTTTATTCCAGCGATCCCTTTTTTTGTCTCGTTTGGCTCTGGCGGCTTCAAGATCTTCTCCATCTATAAAAGCAACAATTTCACTATAGGTTTGAACATCTCTTTCCTTTTTGATTTTCTCGATTTTTAAAGCTGCAATCATAGAAATTCCCCAAAGAACAAAAGAAATACCCAATCCGTACCAATCCCAAAGTAACATAACAGGACCAATAGATAGAACTGTTAGGACAATAAATACAATCATAACCCAAGAGAGTCGATTCATTTTTTCCGCTTCGATGTGTTGATTGTTTTTCATAATTGCTACATCTCCTTTGACTAATTCATCTAAAGTGACATCAAAAAGAGTGCTTAATGCAATCAAATTATGAATATCAGGATAAGTATGATCGTTCTCCCATTTAGAAATTGTTTGCCGTGTGACATAGATTTTTTCTGCAAGTTCTTCTTGAGAGTAACCATCTCTTTCACGATAAAGTTTTAATTGCTTATTAAAGTTCATTTTGCTGTCTCCTTTGAGTCTAAGATAATATAGAAGGGGATATTTTGTCTGTCTATTAGAGTATACTTTAGTAGAAATATGGGTGTATACAGGTGTTTACATCGATAGAAACGTTGATATAAGTGTTTTTTTGAGACTATGATCCAAGTAAGGAAAATAGTATCTAAAATAGAAATATCGTCTGTTTATTTTTTAGGATAGCAGAGAATTAGATCGTCAGTTGAGCCTTTTATTAGATAGACGAAATACCACATAAAAATAATTATGGCACAGGTTGTCAATTAATTACAGCTAAAATAAAGAATTTGAGGCAAGTACGAGTAGCTAATATGATATGCTTATAGTACATAGCAAATGGAAATCTAAAGAAAAAGGGGAAGAATATGGCAGATTGGAATACACTATTTTATGATCAAAAAAACATAGAATTAGCACCTGAACCTGAAGCCGCTAAATTCATAGAACTCTTAGCAAAAGAATTTCCAAATCAGCAAGAGCAACGGGTTTGGGATCTAGGTTGCGGTGGAGGACGTCACAGTGTGGTGATGGGGAAAATGGGCTGTGAGGTTTTTATTAGCGATAATTCTAGTAAAGCAATAGAACTGACAACGAAAAAATTAGAAGAGAATCACATTGACTATGTTGAAGCCTTGACCTCGATGGAAAACTATCCGTGGAGCAAGAAAGAGTTCTTGCATGGTGTTTTTAGTTGGGCGGTGCTTCAGCATAATACTTTAGATAAAATAATTGAAGCGATTGATTGCATTTACGATTCGCTTATAACAGATGGCTATTTTTTAGGGACGATCAAATCGACAAAAGCTGATTTATATGGCAAGGGAGAAGAAATCGAAAAAGATACATTTGTATTAGAGGTGGGAATAGAAGAAGGCGTTCCTCACCATTATTTTGACGAAGACGGAATCAAGCAGCTTTTTCCTGATGATAAGTGGGAAATGATCATTCTTGCGGAGCAAGTCGTGAATTATATTGAGAAAGCTGAGGAATTTTGGTCATTTAATCCATTTAGATACACTACGTGGTGTGTACTTGTGAAAAAGCGGTAGAGAGTTATAGGGATTAAAGTATTACTATAACTGATTTTTCTTGGTCTTAATAGATAAAAACAGTACCCTTTGGAAACTCAAAAGGTACTGCTTAAGTATTTCTGAGAACCTGTTGCAAGTAACCATAATTCTAAACAGTCATTATCAATTCTATAAACAAGTAACCAATCATTTTCAATATGCAATTCTCGTAATCCTTTTTTATTTCCTTTTAAGGCGTGGTCTTTATATTTATGCACCAGTTGTTCAGCATCTTGACTAAGTAACAAGTCAAGAACCACTTCGAATTTATTCATATCATAATGTTTTTTCTTTAAAGCTTTGTAGTTCCGTTCAAATGTGGGAGCTGTTTTAATCTTCATTGTTTAACTCTTTCATTAGCTCTTATTTATTATTAAACGTCTTGTAATTACCACTTTCAATTTCTTTCAGTGCTTGAGATAGATCATCTTGACCTAGAGAAAGTGTGAATGGAATCGCTTGTTCCTTAACAACCTTAGTTAAATAAATTTTGATTCCTGTAGAGAGATCCATGCCAATTTCATTAAAAAACTTAGCAGATTCTTCCTTTAACTCATCGTCTATTCGTAAGTTTAACTGTGCCATATTCTCATCCCCTTCCTTGTAATGATCATATCATTTTGTATATACGTTGTAAAGCGTTGTGTTTCGTTGCGAGTGGATGTGTATTAACTTTTTTAGTGAATATAGGTAGTTATCAACCAAGTAAAACGAATAATGATACGCTACCCATCAAATGGATTAACAGTTAAGTATAGAGAAAAGGTAAAAATGACAGTGATAAAAAATGAACGTATTTCATATAACCTAGAGAAACAAGTCAAGGTTATATTTTACGCCACTTAAGCATTATTTCTAAAATAAAAAAACGACGAATCATCTATCCGTCGTTTTAGCGTTATATTCATTATATAAGCACTATTTATATCTATTCTTGAGCGTATAACCAATAGAACGATAACTTATTGCCATCAGGATCAGAGAAATCAACGTATCGAATGATACCTGGTACATCCTCTATCGCCTCGTCAACGATTACGCCAAGTGTTTTTAAACGTTCAAATTCTGTGTCTAAATCTTCCACTTCTAAACGTAAAACGTTCTCTGAAACATTGATTTTTTCTTCAAAAAGTTGAATCCAAACCGAACCAATTGGATACTCAATAACGCCTTCAACAGGTATAAGTTTTTCCTCACTCATAAGAAGTTTTTCATACCAACTTGCAGCTTCCTCTAAATTACTTACTGGTAGACCTACAGTGATACTCTTTACATTTAAGCCCATAACTAATTTCCTCCATTCCATCAACTTACGACTAGTTTATCATTTCACGATCAAATAATATTATTCTAGATTGTGTTTTTTAAACGGGAGATTAAAAGTTTCCCCACATTCACTAATATGGGTGGGTCTTCTGGTATCGGTTCTCTCAGTTTAATCGTGTAATGATTGCCAGAACAGTTTGGAAATGATAGACGTTCATCTTCTTTCCCTCTCAAGCTGTTGCCTAAGTTAAAGTAAGATAGAACATTAGTGGAACGGCTTATGCCACAAGCTAATAAATAATAGTCTCCATTTGGAATATTTTTCAATTTGTTTCCGATTAAATTTTTAGTCGCTAATCCAGATATAGGCAGATGATTCGGGATAAGTGTACGGAAAAGTCCAATAAATACAATCCCCAGCTCAAATCCAGCCGGTACTTCAATCGTTACGGTGCAAAAAGACTGACTCTTTTCTTCAAAATGCGCTATCGACTGATCCTTATCATCCGTTTCAAACCGTTTCATATCATCAAAAAGTTCACTCATTTTCGTTTTGTACTCTTTAGGTGAACTACCTGTATATTTTTTAAACGTATTCGTGAAACTACCGCTGCTTTCAAAACCTGAACGCTCTTGTAGGTCGAGTATTCGCTTTTCTTCATCAAGTTCAAAGATCGCCTTTTCAACTTTTAAACTAGAGAGAAATTCAGCAATACTGAATCCATTTATCTCTTTAAATTTCCGACTAAAGTGATGTTTATCATAACCAAAGTGAACGGCAATTTCCTCACTGGTCATTTTTCTACTAACAGCTTCTTCTGAAATGAAAGAAAGAATTTCAGGCATTTTGGTTTTCATTTTTGTTCCTCCTTTAAAGAAAAAGCTTTGAGAAGTCCTATAAATAAGGGGTTTCAAAACTTGTGGTGTCATGCCTACTCGATAAACTAATAGAAGCTTGAAACCACTGGGGTAAAGGGATTTTAGCTAATTCAGCTATTCTGTTAAACGGTACTTTCCTAAATCGTCAATAGTAGGAATATTTTTAATCTTTGAATTAGGAGAAGTGTAAAGATTTTCGGTATCTATATAATTATAAGGGGTAGTTATGAGTTAATTTCCTAAGACAAAAGTAAGAATATCATTTCTACTTTTCTTTCCATCATGAATGTCTTTTAGAAGCTGAACCATGTCTTTTGTTGGCTCGAATCCCTCGTACATACTTGAACCTAAAGAGTTCTTCATTATGGTATATTCTTTTTTGTTTGAAATTGTACACCTTGAATGGATAATTCTTGTTCATTTAGTTTAATTTGAAATGCCATAATAACCCCTCCTTGTGTTTGGTCATTATACTATGTTTTTTAGCTGTTTTCAAAAAGAGGGAAAATAGTTTGGTAAGTTGCTGAGAGTGTTTAAATCTATTGTTCATCAATATCAGTTTGGCTAAACTGATGAATTTTAAAATCCCATTTTGTGGCTAGGATTTTAAATCAAAATATTTTTCAGTTTCTCTTTGCTTTTAAGTTTATGTGTTTCTTGAGCTAATGTTTTTAGTATCCGTTCATGCTCATAAAAGAGGCTATCGGGAATAGAGTGATTATGGATGTTGTTTTTTAGTGAACTGAATATTTCGTGTCAGTTTATGTAGATCTTGATAGATGATCATTTTTACTGGTGAGCTATGTTGAACCTCCTTATTATTGTTGATTTTAATAGTATAGTAAACAAAAATGTATCATATGAGTATCATAAAAAAATGAGTAAATTTAAAGTAGTTTTTTTTAAAAAGACTTATTGTGATATGATTTATTTGTTATCAAGGGAGGAGAACGGATGAAAAAGTTTTGTTTAATAGGGATATTATTATTGTTGGTAGTAGGTTGTTCAAAAATTGGTAGTAATACTAAAGATTCAAAGGATGAAGTTTCACCAATTGTTTTGAAGTTTCAAGGTATGAAATTGTTCATTAAAAATGAGACCAAAGATATTATTACGATTTTAGAATCAGAGACTGAGTTTTCAATAAAGAAAGATAACAAATGGGAGTTAATTGATGAGACTCGCAGCCTTAAAATAATAACAACAAATATTTTGAGTGAGGAAGAGACTGAATTGGATTTGACTAATGAACTTTCACAGCTCAAGGAAAAAGAAGCTAAGGTAACAATCCATTATGAACTTAACAGTGAGAGCAGAGAAGAAAGTATAGTATATGTTAAATAGGGAAGAAGTAGAAGAAAATATATTTTCTGAGAAAGAAAGTAAAACGAAAAACTTTGTTAAAAACTAGTATAAGTCGAAAAATCAATTGAATAAACTATATTAATTTTACAAAAAACAATCGTATGAACGTAACTATAAGTTCATACGATTGTTTGTATATTACATTTTAAAATTGTTGAGGAAATAAATTAATAGTAACGGATAAACAGTACAAAGTATTGCTAGCAAAACTAAAAAATATAGATACTTCTTTGAATAGATTGTGGATAAAATAACAGTTATCGCCACATAAAGGATAATAGTAGTAACATAAATAATCATACCATTATCAGAAAAATCACTATGACTTACTTTTGTTAATACACGTAATATACCAAATGATATTTTTAATTATTTTAAGTGCATTCCATAATCATAAGAAGCATAATGCGTATTGTTTAAATTGCCAAAAGAATATGCATTTGACCAGACATTGGCTCCTCTTTGTTTATCATATCCTACAGAACTTCCTAATTTGGATTTTGAAGCATGTGGCAGTGGATGTTGTACGCCGGAATATCCTCGTTTTCCTCCCCAAACAATATTGGCACTATAAGACCACTTTCCTCGATTAATATGAACTGTGGCTCTGGATAAAGGATCTTGAATAGCAGGCTGCTCAGCTGTTAACAAATTAGAGTTTGAGTAATCTACGATAGTACCATCTGAATCAGTAGCAATAAAGCCTGAACTTAGATTACTTGGTAGTATTAAAGATTTCAATGTGTCCGTAGATTCATTCGCATGAACTTGAGTAAAAGAAAAAGCTGATGTTGCGATAGTAATACCAAATCCCAAAGTTAAAAAAATAATTTTTTTCATTTAGTCACTCCTGTTCTTTTATTTGTTAAAGGATTGAACCTTTACGCGAAAAATGGTAACATTTATTTTACGAGGTGTAAATAGTTTTTAATAAAAAATTCTATTTGTATGTAAAATTATGCTAAAAGGTGGTTTTTTATGGGAAGGTTAATTTTGAAGATTGGGTTGCTTTTTTGTTTTTTTACAATGGTACTTGGATTGATAATTGGAAATAATAATAATGAGAATATAAAACATGTGGATTCGCAATATAATATAGATGGATACAAGATAAAACTACCTGAATCAGCAGTAGAAAAAAATCCAGAGCTAGCTTTCAACATACTCTTGACTAGTGCGAATAAAAATAAAACGTCTTTCATTAACAGAGTGACAGAATATACTGTAAAAAGAGATCAAGAAGAAATTGATTTAGCATCGGATATTATTAAAGTAACCTACTTTATTGATGACAATGCTAAAACATCTTTTTTATCGAAATTTAACCCAAAAGTAATCAAAGGCAAGACAGAACATTTATTTAATAGTAATGTATTCACTGAAATCAATAAAATAAAAAATGTTACTAGGTCTGATATTGTAAATGGCGATTATTTTATACAGGGAACTGACTCGCAGATACAAGAGATGGTACTTGATAGTATATCTACGTTTAAAAATCAAATGGGTTTAACAATAGTTGCAGAAGAATTGATTGATGATTCAATGACACTTCCAATCGAATTGATCCCTACTTTAGATATTCAAGCTTTACTAATGTTAGGAGCGTTATTTTTTTTATGTTGCTTACTTATCTATAGTCTATTAGTAACACGAGACATACAGATACTAAGGATGAATGGCTATAGCGTACTGGAAATAGCCTGGCACTATTTATTGAGAGATATCAATGCTTGGATGTTGGCAACGTTACTCTGTCTATTACTTGCTAAAGTTATATTTTCAACCTTTTTAATGAACATTCAATTACTAATTATGCTTATCTTGTTAACTGCTATATTGAACCTGATTATTTTTATCTTGTTAAAGTCTATTTCTTTTTTGTCAGCAAAAAATGCTCTAAATTATAAAAATTATGATAAGGATTTTTTTTATGTCGCATATGCAATAAAAATTTTCTTTTTGTTTACAGTTATTACTAGTCTGAGTCCATTAGCAGAGCTTTTAAAAGACTCTTGGCGGTATGCATCATCTTTTAGTCAACAGAATGTTCCTGAAAATTCTAAAGTAGGTATTTTTTATCCATTATTAATTGGTAAAGATAATAAAGACATAACATATAATACGAATGTGTTTTTCGAAAATTTGAGTCAATCCGCAGATAGAATAGTTGGAGATAAAGGGTTTATCATAGATATTTCGTCATATGAACAAACAGATTCATTCTTTGATAAGGTCATAAAAGTTGATAATAGTTATTTAAAGAATCATATTAAAGTAGATTATCAAGATAAAAAAATAAAGACAGAGACTAAAGACGGTGAAACGCTCTTTTTAATTTCGGAAAAGCTAAAGGATAGAAGGCAAGAAATAAGGGACTATTACAAAGTCAATTATGATATGACGATTACGTTTATTGTTATCTCTGATAAAACAAAATTGCCGTTATACAACAATAAAAAAAGAGAACTTACGGGTGCTTTATTAATTGAAGTTCTAAAAAGTCCAGAAGATATTCCTATTATTAAAGGCTTAGGCGGCATTGACCCATTGAAAATAGTGTTAGGAAATCGTTCTCCTGAATCGATGTATAAACAGTTGAAAAATAGTATAGATACAGAATATCTTGATGATAACTTAGTAAGCATCGTTAAATTATCTGATGTAAATAAAGTTATTTTATTAAGACAACTCGGAACGTTTTATATTTATCTATTTCAAACACTATTTAGTTTGAGCCTAACTATTTTTATTATGATACAGTGTGCGATAGCCTATTATAATCAAAAGAAAAAAATCATAACGATTTTGAGAATACACGGCTATTCATTTTTTCAAACGTATAAAAATTTCTTTTTGTTATTACTGATTCAAAATACGTTGTTTATCCTATTGTTTATGGCAACATATCCAGAAAGATTGATAGGGTCATTTGTCACTTGCTTATTGTTGTCGATGATTGAATTTGTGACAAGTGTCATTGTAATCATTAAATTTGATAGAGTGAAGAAGGTTGAAGATAGTTAAAAGGAGGATTCGCTATGATCTTAGAACTCAAAAATATTAATAAAAGTTATCGTGATAAACAAATCCTAAGCAACTTTAATCTGCAAGTAAAAAGAAATGAGATACTTGCTATTTATGGAAAAAGTGGCACAGGCAAATCAACAATTTTGAATATTGCGGGTTTATTAGATGATTTTCAAAAAGGAGAATTAAAACTACTTGGTGAAAAGGCGCCTAAAATAAACTCTAAGAAAGCACTACTACTAAAAAGAAATTGTATCTCGTACCTATTTCAAAACTATGCCTTGATAGAAAGTCAAAGCATTGGCAAAAATTTAGAGGTAGCCCTTCATTACACTGATTTTTCCAACAAAGAGAAAATTAAATTAAAAGAAGGTGCGTTAGACAAAGTAGGTTTATCTATACCTTTGAATAAGAAGGTTTATGAATTATCGGGAGGAGAAAAGCAGCGTGTTGCATTGGCTAGAGTATTACTGAAACCAAGCAAACTTATTTTAGCAGATGAGCCGACCGGTTCTTTAGATAGTGAGAATAGAAATAATATATTGGATATACTATTTCAAGAACATCAGTTAGGAAAAACGCTGATTATTGTTACCCATGATCGCTATATCTTAAATCGATGTAATAGGCATATTGAACTGTTGTAACCTAACTAGAGCATAAAATTACTTGTTAGTGGACAGGCTTTAATTTGTTTCAATTTTTGTGGCTTACTTATTTGAACTATTATTAAACCTGAGTTTTTTACGTGCCAGAGTTAATCGATCTTATTATATTCACGTAGAGTGTTTTTAAATAAATAACGACACAACTTCAATAATTAGAACGTTATCTAAATTATTGAAGTTGTGTCGTTATTTGCGTATTTATTGTTTCATTAACTGGCTCTGATGCATATATAGTTTTATTTGTTATGGAATCTATTGGGAAGAAAAAGCTTGGCTGGAGTTCTGACTGAGAATCATACTGCTAATTAACAAGCGCTCTTTCTATCTTTTTAAATCTATCGTTCATCAGTATCAGTTCGGGCTAATACTGATGAACTTTAAAATCCCATTTTGCGGCTAGGATTTTAAATCAAAATGTTTTTGAGTTTCTGCTTACTTTTAAGTTTTTGTGTTTCTTGAGCTAATGTTTTTAGTATTCGCTCATGCTCATAGAAGAGGTTATCGGGAATAGAGTGATTTTGGGTGTTGTTTTTTAGTGAACTGAATGTTTCGTGCCAGTTCTTTAATTGTTGGATTGAATGATTTAGTTTATGTAGGTCTTGATAGGTGATTATTTTTACTGGGTGAGCCATGTTGAACCTCCTAATGGTATTTTTTAACCTTATAAGGTTAATTTATCACAAGAATTATTCATTGTCAACCTTGTACGGTTAGTTCGTTATATGGAAATATTATATACTTCAGTTAACTGTACAAGGTTAACGGAGGAGAATATGACATATTCAGAAATTATTGTTTTTAGACTTAAGAAATTATGTGAACAAAAAGGAATTTCAATAAACAAGCTTGCAACTTTATCAGGGATGACTCAATCTACGCTGGATAACATTATGAAGGGGAATACTAAAAATCCCAAACTAAAAACGTTGCATAAATTAGCAATGGGATTAGATATGACGATTTCTGAACTGTTAGATTTTCCAGAAATGAATGAAACGCTTTTTGATGATGAGTAATACTAAATATAACCCTGTAACGTTAATGCTGTATATTTTCATTCGCTATACTTAAGTTAACTATACAAGGTTACTGGAGGAAAACTATGACTTATTCGGATGTAATTAGATTACGGCTTAAAAATTTATGTTCTGAAAGAAATATATCAATCAATAAACTTGCGACTTTATCAGGTATAACGCAGTCTACTGTGGATAACATTATGAAAGGGAAGACTAAAAATCCTAAGTTGAAAACTTTACATAAATTAGCTACAGGACTTGATATGACGGTTTCTGAACTGTTGGATTTTCCAGAGATGAATAATACAATATTTGAGGATGAATAAATATTTTCAGCGGAGCTATGATTCTTGATGAATCGTAGCTTTTTTTGTATATAGAAATTACGAAAATAGTTATTTTTATAATTTCTATATTATTTGTACTAAAAAAAGAACAAATTGATGTTATAATCTAGTTGGAATACTTGTCAATTTGTTAATTGACGAATAGTAGCATCCAGTAGGAACTGAGTTTAATGATATGACTGGGGTACCATTCTAGAAAAACTAGAATAGTTCAGGAATCAAGTTAAATAGAGACACAATACAAATAAATTGTGATAATTTTTTTGATTAAAGAGGAGGATATAAATGATCAGATTACTTCAGCAAACGTCATTGAAAACAATTACATTAGATTTAAATGGCGAGAATAAAATTGAAAATATAGATTCTATATTGGTAAGTCGGATTAGAATTTTTTTAAATAATATGTATAATAGTCAATTAAAACATTCTTTTTCAATTGATAGAAGGAACTATGATAATAATTTCTTAGATGTAATTTCTTTTTTCAGAGGATTTTCTCCGAATTTCAATTGTAATCATAATGAAATAGTAAATGAAAAGAGCAAAGTAGATTATTTTCAAGATTTTTTTATTGTGGGAGAGAAAGGAAAAGCGTATCGTGAGAATGTTTTACTTGATGGGAGTGATCCATATTTTGATAACAATCCAGAAATGAATGATGTAGAGGAACTGCTAAAATTAGTTAACTTAAGACTGAAAAGAAATAATTTTGGAAATATTGAAATGAGTAGATTACTTAGATCTGTAAATAACAATACTATCTCTGCTTATATGTTTTTGTTGAACTTAGCACATAATATCGGGGAACGATGGGGAAACAAATGTAGAAGTCCTTTTGTATCGGCAGCTTATGGTAATATGGGGTTTAAAAATGCACTTTACTTTGCTCAGAATAGGAATAATGATAGTTATTCTCATATAATATGGGGATTCATTCGTAAAAGTGATAAAGAAAATTATATTTTAACAAGAGAACTATCTGAAAATTTAGGTATGTTAGATGCAGAATGGTATGATGATATACATTCTGAAATAATTATTAAGGACGGGATTTTTCCACATAACATCTTAGGTGCTTTCGAAATAGATAATGAAACTGGATGGAAAGATTTTATAATCAATCCATATCTGTATCAATTATTTGATGTGAATAAAAGAAAACAGAGGTATAATCTCTTAGGATTAACGGAGTATGTTTGCCAGAACGGAATACCAATTGATCAAAATATATTTGATGAATGCGCAAGATCGTTAGGTTATCATTCTTACGGATACAGGCTCCATAATGGCTATACGAGTGCAGGAGAAATCGGTAGAGAAGCTAATTTACATCTACCTAGAAATCACAGGTTTACTAATATAGAATAAAAAATCAACAACTGCTAATAAAGTTTTCAATGGTTTTGGGATTTAGTATTTTTTTGTTCATTTATCTTATAAGAAATAATAGAAGAATAGGGTTTCTAACCCATATTCGTATAGGATTAGTATGGTCACTTTGTAAAGGTAGATGATGAATAAGAAGAATGAAAGTATTTAGTTTTCTTTCTCTTAACAAGAAAACGAGATTCTGGATATCATTGATAGTATTTTAGATATTGAGAAAAACAAAAATAATTAAAGACAGTGAGATGTTTGGACTAAAGCACTTTTTTAGAGGGTGATGTACCAAATACAGATAGACAAGATATATCTGAGTATAGGCAAAGAATTGGAGATTTTGCTAATTATTTGACTTTTGTTTATGCGATTAATAGTAGATAGGCAATAGAAAGTAGGTTTGAAAATTTTATAGAATTTAAGATTAGGGGTGAAATTTATGGGAATTCATGAAAATAACAAGGAAAAAGAATATATTTTTTATTATGATGAGTCTGAACATAGCAGAAAAATCAATCAAAAAACTATTCAAGCAAATAATTATTCTAATAATTTCGTCTCTGTAATTATTGGATATAACAAACAACAAAAAGAAATTGCTGAGAAGAGATTTAATAATTTTAAAGACAAATACCAATCAAGATTGGTAAAAAATGAATTTAAAAGTACATCTATAAAGTTGAAATATGGATTTGCTTCTCTTAACAAACACAATATTTCATTCGTAAACGATTTTTTGGACTTGATAGATGGAGATACATTAATCTATTTTTCTATACTTAACAAGATTGAATACGTAATTAACCAACTCTTTAAGGATTATGAGAACGGCATATTGACAGATATGGATAAAATGAGATACTCGATTTCTAAATTCATTTCTCTTTATAGACCTCAAAATATAATTGAAGCCATCTATAATGATGGAGATATTGTAGGAGAGTTAAGAAGATTTTCTAAAGAAAGAATAGAAGCGAATAAATCAAATATGAATCTCAAAGAAAAAGAAAATGAAATGTTTAATAGTTTGTTATTTATTTTAGATGACTGCAATAAAGATATTAAAATTGATTGGGAGTACGCAATTTCTTTTGAGGGTTTTAAGAAATATCTGAATGAGAAAGGGATTGAAAAATATCAACTTATCTTAGATAAAGAGGGATATGAAGGTGAAGAGAGTAAAACTCTAATTGCTGCTAAAAATATTGGACTTGAGAACGTAATTGAGGACGATTCTAAAAATAGAATAGGTATACAAATAGCTGATATATTAGCCGGGATTATTTCTAAGTTTGTTAAAACATTAGAAATTAATTTTGTGTATCAAAATATAGAAGATGCTACTTCTAAAAAAATATTGCCTATAGAGTGGTTCCGTATAAATAGCAATCAGCTAATTTTGTATAAAAAAATGTATAAAATAATAAGACAAATGAATAATGCATGGTTTAAATCCTATTCAGGAATTTACGCTGATGATATTGTGCAATTCACTTCACTGCTGGATTATTTTAATAATTATGAAAATATTTCTGATTACGAAAAAATTGATTTTAAAACACATTCTGAATATTATAATACATTAGTATGCACCAATTTAGAAGAGTATTTTGGTTCTATGAGTTTTAAGTTACCAATAGTTCCTATAGTTTCAGAGGGAGAATTTTACTACAATAAAAAGGGGGCAAAGTGCTATTTCGACTGGGGAAAGCATGACTTTTTAAAGATACCAAATACAGAGTCAGGAGAAATCTATAATGTTCTATCGGTAGGTTTTTTTGGGAAAATGGAGCAACCAAATGTAACAATAGAAAGTAATAATCTAATAAAGTGTTATTTGTTACCTATAGAATTATTAAGTTGGACTATAGAATGTGTGGCAATTTCAAATATGGGAACCAATTTATTTCCTTCACAAGTAAAGTTTGGAGTTTTAGAGAATCAATATTGCGCTGAATTAGTATAGTGTTAAGTTGCTCAGAGTCTTGATTGATTATCAAGAACGAAGCTTTATAACTTAAATAATGTAGTAAATGATAAAAGAGAGGTGTATTGGCTAGTGAGTAATTGGCAGATTGAAAAATATCTAACTCAGTCAAAATCAATTGATAAATTGATTTTTGAGGAGTCAGTAATAGTTATATTTGATACTAATGTTTTACTTTCAGCTTATCAATGGAGAAAGGTGACCTTAAAACAGATAAGAAAAATACTTGAAGATTTATATAGAAAAAAACGGTTAAGATTTTCTTTACAGACAATTAAAGAGTTTAGTGCGAATAGAAATAAACAAATTCAAAACAGAATTAATGATTTGGATATGGAAATCAATAAATTGACGGTTTTAAAACCAGTCAATGAATTGGTACCAATCATAGAAGGAACTGAATACTTTGAAGCAGCAATTTTAAAAAGAAAAACTTATTTAGATGCTCAAAAAGAGTACAAAAATCAATTAAAGGGCATGAAAGAACAGCTAACTAATTTATTTTTAAGAGATGATTTTCTTGAGTTTTTAAAATTAATTTCCAGTGATAACATAATATCATTTCACACGGATGAAAAATTAACAGAGTTACAAAAAGAGGCTAATAGAAGGTTCGCTGAAAATATCCCACCAGGCTATAAAGATTCAAAAAAAGAAACAAATAATTACGGAGACTATATTATTTGGGAGGATATGCTTTCTTTAAAGAAAGATATTATTTTTGTTAGCAGTGATATAAAAAAAGATTGGGTAGATGTAAGCTATGATGGAAAAATCTGTTGTTCAAATCCTTTATTAATTCAAGAATTTTTCGAGAAAACCGAAGGGAAAAGTTTTATCCAAGTTACTCCACAAGATTTTATTCAACATTGGGATCCAAAAGTGGAAAATAAGATAGTAGATGATTTATCAATTGTTTCTAAAAGAAATAGTGGTTTAAGTAGAGAAAAAAATATTGATAAGTTAAGGAAGGCTGGTTTAAGTTACTATCCTGGAACAATAACAGAAGCAGTGTTTGAGATAGGCCCTGAAGAAGTAATGTTGATGGACGATGATAAATTAAAAAAAATATTAGATGATTATTTTATGGAAGAAATGATAGCTTTATCCCAGATAGATTATTCTAGTGAAAATAATTTCTCAGAGGATTTCAAGAAAACAATATCTAAGGAATTTGATTTGGTTAACTTCCATGTGTCAGATCGATTTTTGGATACAGCAAAAAGACAAGCAAAAGAATATTTAGCTAATTTAGTGATTAATGATTTTTCAAAGGAACCGTGAATTGAAAATTTTGTTAAAAAAAAGTATTTTCCGATTTATCGATAATTTATTTTTGTTAGAAATACTGGAAGGGAGAAAAAAAATTTTGATGAGAAGGCATAATAATTTTGATGATTTCTCAGAACGTCTTGTTATATTAAATAGAAAAATTGAACTACGAGGAAAACTCAATCTTAACGATTTATCAGTGCATTCAGAAGATTTCTTCTTAAACTTATTTAATCAACTATTGGGACTAAATTTACTAAATCTCAATACGGTTAAAAAAAATGCTGAAGCTATTGATTTGTTGGACTCTGAAAACAAAAAAATAATACAAGTATCTGCAACTTGTACAAAACAAAAAGTAGAAAATACATTAAAAAAAGCTGATGTAAAATCTTATGCAGATCAGGATTATAGAGTTCAGTTCATTTTTGTAGGAGCTCAGGATAATAAAATTAAGTCACGTAAATTTTCAAATCCGTTTCAGATCCAGTTTAATCCTCAAACTGATATTTTTCTTACAGAGGATATTTTAAGACTTTTCAATACTTTAGATATCTTAAGGCAGGATGCTATAATAGAACTGGTTAATTTAGAACTTCCCCAATTAGAACTTTTAGATAATCAAAAGCTTAAAAAGAATGTCTGTGTAGAAATCAGTCAGATTTTAAGTGAAAATAAGCTCATATGGGAAAATTTTGGGCCTAATTCTAAAATGGCAACAATAAATCCATTAGAGAGAACAACTTTTAATATTTGGAAATGTAGAAAACAAGAAATTTTTGATAATAATAATAAAATTTTGAATTTATTTTATGAACATGAATCAATCTTTACTTTGGAAGAAAGACAAGTATTTACCGAGTTTAAAGAGCATGTATTCTCGTTTGAAACAAATAATATAACTAGATTAGATAATACAGTGTACAAAATTTTCCCACAGCATTTCCCTAAATTAATAGATACTATTATAAGAAAGGAGGAATAATCAATGGCAAGTGAAAATGATATGCCTAGACGAGAAAGTATTTTATTTTTTGAAAAAGTTATTAAAAACCATGATGAGGTAGTATCGGTGGAAAAAATTAAAGAATGCTACTACTGCTTGACTTTAAACAGCACAAAGAAATATAAGGTCTATCTTACTAACATTTATACAGTAGGTATTGCCGATGTTATAGATTTATCAACAGTATATGATGTAGATGCAATAGTTACAATGTCCTCATGGAATAGTTATACACTAGAAGCAAAAGAATATGGTCAAAACATGGGCATTGGAGTTTTCATATTTAAAGAATTAATGGGAGCAATTAATTATGATAAACCTGAAGAGTATTATTCTAGAATTGATGAAGATGGAAACAAAGTTTATGAAGGTGCCAGAGGTTAAAATCTATCAATTTGGGTCTTCACTATCTTCTGAAACACCTAATGATCTTGATATTCTAATCATATACAGAATTTCTAACTTAGCTGAGATTGATCAAATAATTCGTTTTAAAATGGAATTAAAGTTGAATATAGAAACCTTATTATCTATACCAGTGGATGTCATCTTGTTATCAGAAAAAGAGGTACTCCAAACACATTATCTTGATAAGATTGTATCTCAAAGAGTATTTTAATAGCATAATTATATAAAAGAGACTAGATTAGCTGAATAGAGTCTAATTATTCAAAGTGAAAAAATGCTAAAGAGAGTGGACACCCATGATAATTGTTTCAGCTCGCGATATCTTTTGTTTAAAATTGACACCATTGATTTCAAATCTATTGAAATCCACTGAAACTTTAAAATATGAATCACGTTGTATCCATTTATATCAAAGAATTTTAAAGCTTATTCAAAATCCAAGCAATTGAACAAGGTCTTAAAAAAGTAGGTTCACAAAAAATAAACCCCTGTCAAGCGTTATCCTGACAGGGGTTTTTGGTAGGAAACCATATCATTTTTAATGAAAATCAAGCATTTCATAAGTTGAAAAATGTTGATTTATCGGCATTCCCCATTCATATTATGTTGGCTTTTTATTCCCACTCAACAGTAGCAGGTGGCTTACTCGTAATATCATAAACAATCCGATTCACATGATCCACTTCATTCACGATCCTCACAGAAATCTTCTGCAACACATCCCAAGGAATTCTAGCAAAATCAGCTGTCATTCCATCAATCGAAGTCACTGCACGAATGCCCACAGTATAATCATACGTACGGCCATCACCCATCACACCCACACTACGGATGCCAGGTAACACAGTAAAGTACTGCCAAATATCACGATCTAAACCAGCATTGGCGATCTCTTCACGTAAAATCGCATCAGAATCACGCACGATTTCTAATTTTTCTTCAGTAATTTCACCAAGAACACGAATCCCTAAACCAGGACCAGGGAATGGTTGGCGCCAAACTAGCGCTTCAGGCATGCCTAATTCGATTCCTAAGGCACGAACTTCATCTTTAAACAACGTATTCAACGGTTCAATCAATTCAAATTGCATATCTTCCGGCAATCCGCCCACGTTATGGTGAGATTTGATCGTTTGCGCTGTTTCAGTTCCGCTTTCTACGATATCTGTATAAAGAGTTCCTTGAGCTAGGAAGTCGATTCCATCAAGTTTTGTTGCTTCATCATCGAAAAGATAAACGAATTCATTTCCAATGATTTTACGTTTTTTCTCTGGATCAGAAACGCCAGCTAATTTATCTAAGAAACGTTCTTTTGCATCTACTTTAATAATGTTCAAGCCGAATTTTCCGCCTAAACTATCCATTACTTGTTCTGCTTCACCTTTGCGCAATAAACCATGATCTACAAAGATACAAGTCAATTGATCGCCGATAGCTTTTTGTAAAAGCACACCAACAACGCTTGAATCCACGCCGCCTGAAAGGCCAAGAAGCACTTTTTTATCGCCGACTTGTTCACGGATTTTGTTGATTTCCATTTCGATGAAGTTGCCCATTGTCCAGTCGCCTTCGCAATGACAAATATCAAAAGTAAAGTGACGTAATAAGTCATTCCCATATTCAGAATGACGAACTTCTGGATGGAATTGTACGCCGTAAAGGTTACGAGCGGTATCTTCAACTGCAGCAAACGGACAATCTGCGCTAGTTGCCACCGTTTCAAAGCTATCAGGGATAGCAGCGACTAGGTCACCATGACTCATCCAAGCGATTTGTTTTTCAGGTGTGCCTTTAAAAATAGGTGAATCAGGAATCAAAAGTGATAGCTCTGACTTGCCGTATTCACGGTTGCCAGCAGGCTCAACTTTTCCGCCTAAATTATGCATCATTAGTTGCATACCGTAACAAATCCCTAAAATTGGAATGCCTAATTCATAAATTTCAGGATCGATACTAAACGCATTTTCATCATAAACACTATTTGGGCCACCAGAGAAAATAATTCCTTTTGGTGCCATTTCGCGAATTTCATCCGCTGTGATTCGGTGGCTCAATAACTCTGAGAACACGCCAAATTCACGAATACGTCGAGTAATCAATTGGTTATATTGACTACCAAAGTCTAAAACAATAATTTTTTCGACAGTTGTCAAATCGGCAACATTGGTCACATTTATTACCCCTATCCATTTAGATTTATCTAATAAGAGGTTGTAAAAAAAGCGTTTAGGTTCGAGCAATTGGACTAAATCATGTAGAATCCTTTTTTGGGATTGTATATGATTTAGGAAATTGCCGAGAAACCTGCTTTTTTTACACCGTTTATGGAGAATTTTCCGTTAGGAAAATTCTGACCCCTTTAGAATCAAGTTAAGTGTTGCTTTGTGATCTAGCTTCACGAATTAATACTTCCGCATAAATATCTCATCAATAATATGATTTTCAGTCTTATGAAGTATAATATCCGCTCTGCCTCGAGTTGGCAAGATATATTCCTCTAAGTTTTTCAAATTCACCGTTTTCCAAACTTCTTTAGCCATTGCAAAGGCATCTTCACGATTTCCAATCGCATATTGATAATAGTAATTATCTGGATCAAGAAAGGCCGTATCGAGTAAGGCACCAAAACGTTCAAGGTACCATTTTTCGATCAGCTTTGGTTCAGCATCCACAAAGACCGAAAAGTCAAAGAAGTCGCTGACATAAATTTGCTGATTGGCAGGCAATTGCAGTGTGTTGATTCCTTCAACGATCAGAATATCTGGTTGTTGGATCACTTCATATTCGCCTTCGATAATATCATACACACTATGAGAATAAAGTGGTGCTTTGATTTCTTCTTGGCTATTTTTGACTTGGTTTAAAAAGTCGATCAACTTTTCCATGTCATAGCTCTCTGGAAATCCTTTCCGATCCATAATGCCCTTTTTTTCCAATACTTTATTCGGATACAAAAAGCCGTCCGTCGTAATCAGTTGGACATTGCGGCGTTTAAAGGTTCTGGATAAAATCAGCTGCAGTAAGCGAGCGGTGGTACTTTTCCCAACAGCCACACTACCAGCGATCCCGATGATAAAAGGCGGAACAGGTACATATTCATGCAAAAACAGTCCTTTGCTAACAGTTAAAGACTCAAATTCTTTCATATATAAATGAATCAGATGGGTCAGTGGCACATAAATGTCCTGCACATCCTGCAATGAAATTTGATCATTGAAGCCTTTGATATCTTCTAATTCTTCTTCTGTCAGCGGCGCTTTGCCGTTATGATAGAAGCCCTGCCATTCCTTCCGTGAAATGGGGTAATAATTCATTTTATCGTCCATCGGTTCCTCCACCAAAGCCAACATTTATTTCTGTGCTTATTATAGCATCTTTCATAAAACAACAAAACCCTACTGAGTGGTTAAAGTAGAGTTTTGTTGTGTATTCTTATTTATTCATAATCAAAGCACTTGTATCTTCAAAGTCATAGGCTGACAAGTCTAGTTTGATCGGTGTATTCGTTTTAGGATCATATTTGGTGAGTTGATCATCGAACATAAAATAGTAATAACCACTATCCTGAGTGAAAAATAGAGGATTTATATGTTTTTCTTGTTCAAACTTTTCGTATTCAGGGAAATGAATGAACGATTCTGTTTGGTCTTTCAAGTTATAAACGGTCCATGTATAGCTTTTTACATAGAGCTCATAGTGACGAATGATTAGGTTTTCGTTTGGCACGTCTACATATATTTCCATCGGATAAGGATAAGTCAAAGTGAGATACGCTTTATTTTTTGTTGCTAGATCATATACAAGTACACGATTTGCTTCTCCTGGTTCACCAGTTGCTCCCACGCCAGCATTGGCTTCTGTAATATACAGTTTATTTTGAAAATGAACCATTCTCATGTATGCACTTGTTTCATCACCTAAATCTATTTCTTCGATCACTTCAAATTCCTTCGTCATTTTCACTAACATATTTTTACTTGATCCGTCATCAGGGCTAGTATAGCCACACAAGACATAGAGATACTCTCCTAGAGGGATCAATTGATTGGTTAGGATACTTTCTTTTTTACGGAGTTCCTTTTTCAACTGTAGTTTCAAGTTCTTATCATATTTATAAAATTCTGTTCGATCACTAAAACAGGCGGTAGTATAAAAAAATTCCCCGTCTACATTTGAAGTATAGGCATCATTTCCTTCTGCTTTGACAAGATCAATTGATAAGTCACGACCAATTTTTGCTAAGGAAACTTCAAGTTTGGGATTTTCAGAGGTTTTTGTGTAGTAATGATTATCCATTTTCCAAAAATTATTGCGCCAAAAATTTAGGTTTCCGTCTGTTCGTTTAAGTTGCTCCACTTTTTCTAGTTTATCGTCTTTTTCAAGAAAGGTTGTGATGTTTTTTGAATCAATAATAGCTAGATCGTACTCTTCTGTTTTTAGTGCAGTTGTCTTTTGGCATCCGCCAAGCGCAATTAAAAACAAAAGTGAGGCTAGGCCGAGTATTCTTCTTTTATTCATATGTAAGTTTTCCTATCTTATTTCATTTAACTTTATTGTATAATGGAAGAATTATTGTTTCAATATGATTGTGACAATTAGTCACTTTTTAAGAATATTAGTTAAATTTGAATCGTATGATTGGATAGGAGGCGGGGCGTTTTATTTTTACTGCTAAAATAATTCTTTGCCTCAGCAAAACGGTCTTTTCAATGGTATGATAAATAAAGAAAACGAGTTGAGAAAGGAAAATACGTAATGAAAAAAATCGTTTTATTTGGAGATAGTATCACAGCAGGATACGGTGAAGAAGCCATCACGCCTATTTTACAAAACTTGATCATAGAAGATCTAGCAGCTCAAAATTATGAAGAGGTGATGATCGTAAATGCAGGAATGCCAGGAGACACAACGCAAGCTGCAATGAACCGTTTGGACAAAGAAGTTGTAGCAGAACAAGCAGATATCGTAACGATTTTCTTCGGCGCCAATGACACGAATAGCGACAATTTAGTGCCTTTAGAAAAATACGCTGAAAACCTCGAAACAATGCTCGCTAAAATCGGTAAAGAAAAAGTCGTGTTACTCACACCGCCCTATGTAGATTGCGCTAGAAAACCAACCCGAGATGATGATCGGATTCGTGAATATGTCGAACGAGTAAAAGTGATCGGTGCAAAATATGAAATTCCTGTTATTGATTTATACAAAGCAATGGTGGTTTACCCTGGAACAGATGAATTTTTACAAGCAGACGGACTTCATTTTTCTAAAACAGGTTATGACTTACTCGCTGCCTTGATTGTTCGCGAAATAAAAGGTAGACTGGTGACAAAAGAAAATAGTTAGGAAGAAGAAAATGAATAATCATTATTATACAGAGAATCCGGATCTAGCTCATGACTTAGAGCAATGGTCGTTTGAATTAAGAGGAAAGAAATTCCAGTTTTTAACAGACAGTGGGGTGTTTTCCCGTAATACAGTGGACTTTGGTTCCCGTGTGTTGATCGATGCTTTTGAGTGGGAAGAGTTGCCAGAAGGCAAGCTTCTTGATGTCGGCTGCGGCTATGGCCCGATTGGCTTAACACTTGCAACACTTAGTGGTAGAACAGCGGAGATGATTGATGTTAATCAACGAGCAGTGGCTTTAACGCAAGAGAATGCGAAGAAAAATCATGTGGAAAATGTCGATATCCACACATCGAATATTTATGCTGATGTGCATGAAAAGCAATATGCCGCCATCATCAGTAATCCGCCGATTCGTGCAGGGAAAAAAGTCGTTCACGAAATTTTAAGTGAAGCCCATCCTAGACTGTTGGTTGGTGGGACGCTGACCGTAGTGATTCAGAAGAAACAAGGTGCGCCAAGTGCTGAGAAAAAAATGGAAGCAGTCTTTGGGAATGTGGAGATCGTGACAAAAGATAAAGGCTATTATATTTTGAAAAGTATTAAAGAAGCGTAAAATAGAACAAAAAATAAAAAAAGCGAGACAGTCAAATGATTGTCTCGTTTTTTTGCGTATTATTCTTTAACGAGCTGTAAAAGTTGCGTATAAATAGCTTTCCAAGTTCCTGCTTCATTAAAGTTTTCAACTAGTAAAAAGGCGGTGTCCGATCTTTCAATCGGTGCCACATAATTTGCGATGATTACATCAGCGATCGTATCATCTGTCGTGAAGATGAAGGTATCAGGGTTAAGTATTTTTATTAATTTTCGTTTTAAGGCCAATTCAGCAACAATGTTCCCACCAAAGTCGATATAAATCATGACTTTTTGCTGATGCTCACCTAGAACGATCAAATAAAGCGTATCGATCAAGACTTGCTTACTTTCTTCTTTTTTAGACCAAGAAACTTTTGGTTGGAACTGATCATAGAAATTAACCATTTGTTCATACAATGCTGCATGGGTTTGGATACTTTTAGTAGTTAAAGCTTGTGAGTAAAAGATATTTTTTAAATCGTGACCAAAAAACTCGATATAACTTAAATGTAGGGTCAAGATATAAAGACTGGCGTAATAGTTTTTATAAAGACGCGGCAAAGATTCTAATGTAAAAGTATCGAATACGGCATCTAACATTTGTTTAGCAAGCATCGCTAAATCAAAATCGACCATAGTTTCTAAATGTTCACCCAAGCGAATCATTTCTTCAAAAGTACAAAGTCTAGGAATAAAGATTCGTAGGAAAAAGAGCAGATAGGCGTGATCAAGTTCATTTTCTTTTACTTCAAGAATCGTTGTCAAAGGAAACACAGAGGATGCTTGAATTTCCACTGATAAGCGATTTAGATCAGTCGGTGTATGCTCCAGCACATAGAAAAAAGAGTTTAGACTATGAAGCTCGGAGTAGGTCATTTGTTTGGCGTAAGGAAGAGTTTTGTCGTTTGCTACGCTTTTTTGACGTTCAGTTTCGATTGCAGGATAAGGTGAGCGATAAAAAAATAAGAAACTAAACACTAAAAAGCGAAAGATAAAGATATCAGAAGCGCGTCCATTAAGAACAACAGTCTTATTAGCAACCATCAATTTTAAATTGAATTGCTTTAAAAAAGGATTGACTTGACGGATGACATAATAGGTATGTGACTGAGAAAACAACAACTTTTGTGCAATATCAGTAATTGGTGTTTGGTCCTCATGTAAAAAAAGATAAGTCAATTGAAACATAGCTGAAGCATTTAAATAATGTTGAATGAGTTCATAAATCAAAAGTGAAGAATGATGACTTCCTTCAGATTTTTCTGCTATATATTTATTTTCTTTGTACTGAATGGTTATCGGGATTTGATAGATAGCTAGATCTTTATCGAGTTGGAGCACAAAATGATACAGACGATTTTTAGATAGGGACAACTGAGCTTGTAATGTCTCGCTTTCAATCATAGGGCTATTTACGATTCTAGTAAATAAATCCAATTTTATCTGTTCGTTTTTCTTGATTAATTGAGTCATTAACATAGTGATCCCACCTTTATAGTAGTTATTATAAACGGGTTTAAATGTTTTTCATATTAAAAAATTAAAAATAAGTAAATTATTGTAATACGAGATTATCTTGAATTTGAGGTCGGCTTCTTTTATATTTTGTAAGCAGAACAAATTTTGACAAATTAAGAGGTGTCTAAGTGAAATTCATTAAACAATTCAATTTATGGATGGTTATTATTTTTTTAGTTGTCAGTCCGTTATGTCAAAACCCAATACATGGATTCGCCGAAACGCTAAACAAGCAGACCAATATTTTAAAAATACATAAAAATGAAAAAGAACAAGCCGTCGTTACGTTACCTCAATTTAGTTCAGATAAAGAGATAACCATTAAAACAAACACCGTCATTGATATTGTAGCTTTAGAGCAAGAACAAGCGCTCCAAAATTTAACAAGTGATGCAGACAAGCAATGTATTTCATTTACCTACCAGGGACCAGAACCTTTTCAATTGTTTTTTGATACGGATGAGGTAAAAGAGCAAGAAATCATAATAGAACAGAATCAAGAGGTCACAACCTACCAACTAGAACTAGATGAAAGTTTTACTGAAACAAATGTGACAGAAGCAACTAGCAGCGAGAGCGAAGCTCTCGAGCAATCAAGTTCAGAAGTAGATGAAACATCAGACCCATCAGAAATTGAAAGAAGTTTAGAAACGCAGAGTAGTACTAGTAATGATGTAGAGTCAAGTTCAACTTCCACAACAACAACAGAACAAGCACATAAACCAGAAACACGGTCAGGCGACTTAATGAGCGAGATTTCGGCAGATCGAGATGCTGGTTGGAAAGTACAACTAGATAAGCAGAGTACGTTATCTACACCTCTAGCATCTGGAAATCAAATTTCTTATGGTTTTGCAACAGAAGAAGATTTATTTTTAACCAATATTTTCTTAACCAACGAAAATGGTCAACGAGTTGATTATCGAAATGAAAGTAATTCTTCGAATGGTAGAGGAATTCGTTTCTACTCTTTTGGAAAAGTTGGTGATTATACAGCTATAGAGAAAGTGGCGTTGACGGCAGTTTCAGTCAAAGATAACCAAATCAGAGGATATGGAGAGTTTACACTTGATCATAATATACTCTACTCTTATAAAGTTGTGGTACGAGTGACATTAAGTGCAAATCCTGTAACTGGGGATATTCAAAAACAAATTGAAATCAAACGTGTAGACAAACCACTACTAGGTGATCCTCAACCAATGAATGTTGGCTTTTCAGAAATCGTCGATACTGAATTGAATGGTCGAGACGGCGGAGACGTTGCTTACATTGGGAATGGTCGAGGACTTTCACTTGAAAATACTCCATATCAACTGATGTTTAAAGTTGGGGAGACAAATAATGATGGTACTAACCCAGACAAATGGGGGGCAGCCAAAGGAACCTATTTAGATTTAAGTATCGGAATTCATTGGTGGTATCGTTATGCAGAACCTGGTGATTTTTTTAAGAACCGATCAATCATTGGTGGTGAGGTTCATGGTCTAGAAGGTAACAATGGTCAGCCAGGTGAAATCGCAGCTCATTATTCAGATGCGGCGATTGCAATGATGTGGAATAAACAAAAAGTGAAACCGCAAGAAACACGCACGATGACGTATACGATTCATTTGGATGAAATCAACAAACCTAAAATCAGCCTACAATCAGATATTCCTGCAAGTTTACTTGAAGGAAAAGACATTGAAAAAGTAATCGGCACAGTAGAAGCTGCTAGAAGTAGCACAGTTGATATGCTCTATGCAATCGATGATGAACCCTATACAAAATTTGAAGAGATTGAAAACAAGAATCCAGGTGAAAGACAGGAATGGTCACTTGATAAAATTGATTTGTCAGCATACAAAGCTGGAAAACATACACTAACTTTTCTAGCTCAGGACAGCGATGATCACTTGTCTGAGAAGATCACACGTACGTTTAGAATCGTATCAAAAGACACAAAATATGTGTTTGATTCTACTGTTACAAATACAAATGGACTCCTTTCGAAAGTTCATCCTGGCGATCGCTTACACTATGAAATATATCTAGAAAATAGAGGGAAGAACATTTATTTTCAATGGAAAAATGAACTTTCCAACTACTTGACACTAGATGAAACGTCACTGCATATCGAAAATAAACGAGACCCTAAACCGAATGTTCAAATCAAAGGAAATACAATGATCTATGATGGGGAAATGGCGCTTAATGAAGTGATCACGTTTAGTTTTGATGCCATTGTTAAAGAAGAAAGTTTAGGTGTGAAATTAGCATCAATCGTGAACAAAGCTAGTTTTTATGAAAAAGGCAGCACAACAAAACCTTTAGTAAAAAGTGACATCAGTGTAGCAAATGAAGGGGTTGTTACTAACTTCCCTAAACCATACTTAGAAGGCCAGTTACTGAATAAAGAAATCAAAGAAGAGGATGAACTTGTTTTTGAGGGCAAAATCGGTAACTCGACACTAGCCAAAGAAACAGATTCTGGTGCGTGGAAACAAGTGCAATATGTGTTTCCAGAGGAAGAAGGACTAGATCTAAAAGAAATTCAGGTTCTTGACAAAAATAATCAGCCGTTACCTGACAGCGAAGTTGAATGTGGAATCGTTTCGGAAACAGATAGTCAGCAAGTGAAGCAAAACTATCGTAGAATGGCGATTGCTCGTTTTAAAAAGGATATTTTCCCTCAAGAAGAATATCATATTCGAGTGAAGGCGAAAGCAGCAAAAGATTCATCTAAGTTAAATGAACCAATCATTGTTCATACTTCAGCTTTTGGAACAGACAAAACAGAAGAAAGTGTTGAAATTGAGCAAGAAATCCAGCTACCTAAGATTCAACCCAAAGAAATGTTAACGATTGTAGAGGTTACAGAGGGAATGAATTTTGGTGAGTGGACACTAAAACGAGAAAAACAAAAAAGATACGCAGAAGATCTAAGTATAAAAATTCAGGATACACGTAGCGGCAATAATTCATGGTCGTTGCGAGTATCGAGTGAAGTAAAAAATGAATCTGGCGCTATATTACCTCTTTTCTTTGAAGAAGGAAAACAAAAACAGTCTTTAGAAGACGGAGTTGTCATTGCTAACAAAGGAATGAAGGAATTGACTTTTGGAGAAAAAAGCAAGCAAAAAATTTATGCTGAACTTTCTCCAGACATGACAAAAGGCCACTACCAAGGAACAATTTCTTGGAATCTGATGGATGTACCTTAAGAGGCAAGCTTTCATTATTAACGTTTTAAAAAGATAGAGCTATTAGTTTCTATCATTAAAATAATTAAGTAGTTAAACATATTAGGAGGAATTTTATTATGAAAACAAGTAAATTAACAGCAGGAATGATTCTATTAACAGTAGGAAGTATGTTTGCAGTAACCGGACATGCAGAAGAAAATCCCCATTCAAAACAAGCAGTAACGAAAGCTGAAGCCTCTGTTAAAGGTGGAGATCTATACTTAACAGGTTTTACAAATAATGTGAATTTTGATTTTGATTTAAATGATGTGGTAACAACGGATGATGAAGGGATGACGGCAATTAATTCAACAATCAAATCTAAAAAGAATGCTGACGGACTTATTTTGGGGCAAGTAGTCGATTTGTTAGGTTCTAATGAGAAATGGACAGTTAATGTGAAATTATCAGAGTTTGTAAATACAGAAAATAAAGAACAAACACTTGCATCACCCATGATCGGAGGAACAAGAATTTTAGGCCAAGAAACACCGAGATCAGCGTCAGATGATTCAATAACTGTTGATCAAGTAGGAACTAATATTGTTTCTGACGGAGAAACAACAGGGTTAGGTGTTAATACGATTGGGCTTTCTGGTGCGACGATGACATTTGGTTATACAAATAATAAGAAAATTGTTGCAGGAGATTATGCAGGCGAAATTAACTGGAACTTAGTCGATGCAGAAACAGGACAAGAGTGAGAAAGAATTTAATTAGACATAGTAATCGTTCATTAACACAATAGAAAGGTAAGTTTGAAACAAAGAGTAGCTGTTTGTTTCAAATTTATCTATACATAAAATATTAAGGTTATAACATAGGAAGGAATCACTAAGATGAAAAAAATAATAGCGTTTTTAAGTATAGTCTTTGTTGCGGGGTTATTTTGTGGAAGTACTGCAATTGCAGAAGAAATGTCTTACTCCGTTCAAGCGATTTTACCAGAGAATCAAAAGTCAGATGTTAGCTATTTTGATTTACGTATGAACCCATCAGAAGAGCAAGAGCTAAAATTAAAACTAATAAATTATGCAGATCATCCCTCAACTATTGCAGTTACTCCTAGAGATGCTTTTACGAATAATAATGGAATGGTTGATTATAGTGTTGATAATCCTATGTTAGATAAAACAATGAAACATAGTTTGACCGATTTAGTTTCTGAGAAACAAATTGTTACCTTGAATGCCAAAGAAGAAAAAGAGATTATATTTCATTTAAAGATGCCAACTGATTCTTTCGATGGAGAAATCTTAGGGGGATTTTTTGTTCAAGAAGTAAATGATAAAGAGACTTCTGAGGATTCAAACGAGTCTAAACAAGAGCAAAAAAATGTTTCTGGTGTCCAACTATCAAATCGTTTTTCTTATACGATTGGTGTAAAATTAAGCGAAACAGATAACGCTGTAAAACCAGAAGTCAAGCTGGGAGATGTCAAGGCAGGGCTAGCTAATGGTCGAACAGCTTTTTTAGCGACAATAAGAAATGTTCAAAGTACAACGGTAAAAAAAGCGACTATTGAAGCGAAGATCTATCAAAAAAATAAACTGATTTACACAACAAAAAAAGAAAAACTAGCGATGGCTCCCCATTCTGTATTTGATTACAATGTTTCTTTAGAGAATGAAGAAATACATGCAGGAGAGTATATGCTCAAATTGACTGTTACAGGTGGTGACGATCACTGGGCATTTACCAAAGGGTTTGATGTCGAGAAAAAAGAGGCAGAGAAACTTAATAAAGAAGCTATAGATGTGGTAAAACAACCAACCAATTATTGGCCGTGGGTGGTAGCTGGAATGGGAATTGTCTTAGTTGGATTATTAGGATATATTATTTATCAAAAAAAACATAAATAAAAGAAACGAGGTTGGGATTCGTAGCGTGTCCCGACCTCGTTTCTTTTTTAGTTTAAAGAGTATTGCAAGTTTATTCAAAAAGCTGCAATGCCATCGATTTCTACTTTAAAATTTGGATCGATCAAACCGGCAACAACAACAAGTGTAGCTGTCGGTTTTGATTCGCCCACAAATTCGGCTAATTTACTTCTAACACCGGCTAGATAGGAAACGTCTGTAATATAGATTGTGATTTTCACTAAAGACTCTACAGTTAAATTATTTTCATGCAGAGCAGCTGTGATTTTTTCTAGCACAACTTCTGTTTGTTCTTCAATGCTTTGAGGTGTGTAGTCATTTTTACTGGGGGGGGGGGTGACCTGAAATATATAGGGATATGTTGCTAGCTATTTTTGTGTTTTGGTAAATTTTCATGGTGTTTCCTCCATTCAAGTTGTTACGTTAATTGTATTATATTGAAGAGAAGTGATTGGATAGGGCGGTTTCGTAGATCATTTGTCCCTAACATCTATATTTTCTATAAGAATACCTATATTTTGTTTATTTCTATCTTTTTTTGAAAGCGCTACAATTCTATTGTAGACAATTTGATGGAAGGAGTTGGGGGAATGAAGAAAAAGTCAAAGAGCGCGCTTTTCTTTACCAATATTTGGCGGTATAAAGCGTTGATCTTGATGGCAATTCCAGCGATGGTTTGGATGATTTTTTTCTTTTATATTCCAGTGTTGACCAATGTGGTGGCGTTTAAGGATTTTCATATTTCACCAGATGGGTTTATTGCTAGTTTGAAAGAAAGTCCATGGGTTGGTTTAGAGAATTTCAAGTTTTTATTTTCTTCTAATGATGCCTTTTTGATTACGAAAAATACAGTGTTGTACAACGTGACCTTTATTACATTAAACCTTGTCATTTCTGTATTTTTTGCAATCGTGATGAGTGAGTTGCGGAATAAGCGCTTGGTAAAAGTATATCAAACGATGTCTCTTTTACCGTACTTCTTATCTTGGGTTATTATTGGGTATTTTGTTTATGCCTTTTTAAGTCCAGATAAAGGGATTTTCAATCAATGGATTTCAAATCGTGGAGGAACACCAATCAATTGGTATAGTGAAGCGAAATATTGGCCATTTATTTTAGTATTTATCGGAACATGGAAAGGAATTGGGTATAACAGTATCATTTATTTTGCCTCTGTTATGGGGATTGATCCGACTTATTATGAGGCCGCAATGGTAGATGGTGCCAGCAAGTGGCAACAAATCAAAAACGTGACGATTCCTCAATTATTACCATTAATGACGATCATGACGATTTTAGCTGTGGGAAATATTTTTAGAGCGGATTTTGGTTTGTTCTACAATGTTCCAAGGAATTCTGGCTCATTGTATCAGGTCACCTCTGTTTTGGATACGTATATCTTTAATGGCTTGACTGCTACAGGCGATATCGGAATGACAGCAGCAGCTGGATTGTATCAATCAACAGTTGGATTTGTCTTGTTGATGATCACAAACGGAATCGTTCGTCGCTTTGACAATGATTCGGCATTATTCTAAGGAGGAGTGAAAACATTGAGGAAAAAGCCAGTTTCAAAAGTAACAATTCGTTCGTTTAATAGACCTGTCAATTTATTTTTTAATGTGCTGATCGCAGTTTTCGCGCTATCCTGTGTGTTGCCGTTTCTATTTGTTGTGGCAATCTCACTTAGTAATGAAACAGCCTTAGCGGCTCACGGCTATAGTTTTTGGCCTCAGGAATTTAGTTTTTTTGGTTATACTTATTTATTCGATCAGATGCAGGATAAAATTTTTCAAGCGTTGTTTGTGACGGTATTAGTCACAGTAGTTGGCACGCTGATCAATAGTACGGCGACATCACTATATGCTTATGTGATTTCAAGATCTAATTTTCCGTTTCGCCGGTTCTTCACATTCTTTTGTTTGATTACGATGCTATTTTCACCAGGTATGGTGGCTAATTATTTAGTGATGACAAATTTACTTCAGTTGAAAGATACGATTTGGGCGTTGATTTTGCCAATGGCAGTCAGTCCGTTTAATATTATTGTGATGCGAACCTTTTTTAAACGTTCAGTGTCAGATTCGATCATCGAATCAGCACGGATCGATGGGGCTTCTGAGATGCGGATTTTTATTCAAATCGTGCTGCCGCTAGCGGTACCTGGTATCGCAACGATCAGTTTGTTTGCCGCTTTAGGGTATTGGAATGACTGGTTCAACGCACTTTTATATATTCAAAAAGACAGTTTAGTGCCACTGCAATATTTGTTGATGAAGATTCAAAATAATATTCAATACTTGACCCAAAATGCCGGAGCCAGCAGTCAGTTATCTGGTGGGATGGCAGCAATACCGGGAGAATCAGCTCGAATGGCGATCGTGGTTATTTCGACATTACCGATTGCAATCAGCTATCCATTTTTCCAAAAATATTTTGTCAAAGGATTAACGATTGGCGGAGTTAAGGAATAATATATAGAAAATGGAGATGAACAGAAAATGAAAACGTGGAAAAAAGTAGTCGGTTTAAGTACAGCAGTTGTTCTTTTAGGTGCATTGACAGCATGTGGTGGAGGCAGTAAAGAAAAAACTGACGGAAGCAGCAAAAAGACAGATGAAAATACGTTATTGATGTATCAAATTGGGGATAAACCTGATAATTATGATGCATTGATGGACGTTGCCAACAAGAAAATCGAAGAGAAAACAGGTGTTAAACTAAATATCCAATACATCGGTTGGGGCGATTACGAGAAAAAAATGAGTGTCATTGTCTCTTCTGGTGAAAATTATGATATTGCTTTTGCGGATAATTATGTACCGAATGCGCAAAAAGGTGCGTATGCTGATTTGACTGAATTAGCACCGAAGTTTGCTAAAGATGCTTATGATCAGTTGGATGAAGCGTATATCAAAGGAAATTTAGTGGACGGTAAGCTATACGCATTTCCTGTAAATGGCAATGTTTACTCTCAACAAGTGTTGACGTTTAACAAACAATATTTAGATAAATATAATTTATCGATCGATGATATCAAAACATATAAAGATGCTGAAAGTGTGTTAAAAACATTCCATGAAAAAGAACCGAATATCGCAGCATTTGCAATTGGACAAGGTTTCAAAGCGCAAGGTGATTTTGACTTTCCAATCGGAAATGGCTATCCATTTGCTGTCGATCTAAATGGTGATACTAAAAAAATCATCAACCAATACGAAAACAAAGACTTTATGGACGTTTTAAAAACAATGCATAAATGGTATCAAGCAGGTTACATTCCATCAGATGCAGCCACAAGTAATACAGAGTTTCCTTTAGAAGGAAACACATGGTTCATTCGTCAAGAAACACAAGGTCCTTACGATTATGGCGATACGATTTTAAGTAATGCTGCGGGTCAAGAATTAGTTTCTAAAGCATTTACAACACCATTAAAATCAAGTGATCAAGCACGAATGGCGAACTTTGTTGTCGCAAATACGTCTAAAAATAAAGAAAAAGCTGTAGAAGTATTAGGACAAATCAATAGTGATCCAGAATTACTGAATGGGTTAGTTTGGGGTATCGAAGGCGAAGCTTGGGAAAAAATTCCAGATAAAGATGGAAAAATCAAATTACTAGACGGCTACAAACCAAATACGCATTTACCTGCATGGAATACTGGAAATAATAAAATCTTATACACACAAGATACGATTACTGATGAAATGATCAAAGAGCGTGATGAATCGATTGCTAAAGCAGAAACATCTCCGATCTTAGGCTTCAACTTCGTGACATCAAATGTGAAAACAGAAATGAGTAATATAGCCAACGTTATGAGTCAATATTTAGATGGCTTAAATACAGGAACCGTTGACCCAGAAGAAACAGTTCCTAAATTAAAAGAAGCACTTGCTAATGCCGGTTATGACAAAGTCTTGACTGAAATGCAAAAACAATATGATGACTTTTTGAAAAAATAAAACAGGTATAATAGCGGGAACCAAGTGATTCGATGATGCATCGTTTTTACTTGGTTCTTTTATCAAAAAAACAATTTCCTGATTGGACTGCGTAGTTCTATTACAAGCAGCAGTTTTTTTATTTGGAATATTTGGCATAGTTATTTATTATACTAATAGAGACGTAGAAAGGAAGAGTTAGATGGTTGGAAAAGCGTTAGAAACGTTATTCATTAAAATTTGGGTCATTGTAAAATTAAATTTATTCTTTTGGTTATTTAGCTGTTGTGGTTTGATTGTAGCGGGTGTGGGTCCAGCCTTGAAAACAGTTAACGAATTATTTGTCAGTCATGAATTTAATTATAAGGACATTACTTTAAAAGAAGGCTGGGCTATTTTTAAGCGGAATTTCATCAGGGGCAATATTATTTTTTATGCGTTACTCTTATTATTGGCACTATTAGCATACAATCTATTTTTATCGGTTCAAATTCAAGGATTATCCTTTTTGATGATTGATTTTCTTTTAGTTTTTGCAATGATCTATGGGGGAGTTACATATCAATACACGTTATTGTTAGACAGCTATTATGAAATCGGTTTAAAAAACTTATTGAAACTAGCGTTTATTTCAACGTTATCGAATTTTACAAATCTCTTGAAAATTGCAATTGGTATAAGTTTGATCTTGTTTGTTACGTGGAAGTTCAAAGGGTTGATTTTGTTCGGCACTTTTTCTATGATTCAAATTTGGAGCTTTACAGCAACAAAATCGTGGCGACAAACGATCGATCAACGATTGGAACTTCATGCATAAAAAGAAAACTTCTTCCTTTAATGAAAAGACACTACTGAACCGATTACTAAAAAACTATGCGTTGATTTTGGTTTCACTGATTTTGATAGGCATGGGCAGTATTGGTATGAATACCTATTGGCAATCGATGGGAAGAGGGGAAATCACAGCTCAAGAAGCAGTCGATATGATTAGCCGATCGATCAATGATAAAAATTTACAAGGAAAAACTATGCTGAATGGTCTAACGGATAATCAAGAGAAGATCAACAATTTAAATCGATATATGGATACGTCGATTTCAGATTATTTGAATTATTCGTATGATCAACAACTGGCCACGGGGAACTATTTATTTTTGCCTGGTCAAGTGAAAAATTTTTATACCATGTATGATAATATCGAATCGATCATCATGGTATTGAACAATTACAATGATTATTATCTTTCTACACCACAGGATAAGAGTGGGAAGAAAATTAGCGGGACACCTCGTTTAAATAATAAATTTTATTTAGCTTACCCAATTACCAATCCAGTTACCTTAGAAGTGCTGGGCAGTTTTTATGTTGAATTCTCTCAAAAAGATATTATTGATAGTTTGACTCATTTGACGACTTTTGAAGGATTATCGGCATATGTATTCTCGAGTACAGGGTATCAGTTATTGACTTATACGGAAAAAGATAACACGATAGATCAGCAACTGATTCAACAAAAAATGAAAGAATCATCAGCGTTGCCACTTCAAAAATTGACGGGGGATAATATACTAGAACACCTGCAAACGACAAGTGGGTTTGATATTTTAGTGACGATTTCAAAAGAAAAGATCCTGACCCATGTTCTTTTTGATTTACGTATTTTGATGTTGGGTGGTTTGGTGCTGATTTTATTGTTGCTCTATTTACTTTATCGAACATTCACTAAGTATTCTCAGCAAGTCGATATTATTATGGGATCAATGGCACTTGTTTCAGAAGGAGACTTGAATACACGGATCAATGAGCAAGAGACTCAGTTTGAGCTAAAAGAGCTCTCACGAGGAATCAACACAATGCTGGATAATATTGAGCAATATATTTCAGATATTTATAAATTAGAAATCAAGCAACAAGATGCCCATATGCGAGCATTACAGTCACAAATCAGTCCGCATTTTTTATACAATACATTGGAGTATATCCGCATGTATGCATTAAGTGAAGGCAGCGAAGAACTAGCCGATGTGGTGTATGCATTTTCAACATTATTGCGCAATAATACTGATCAGGCTAAGACAACAACTTTGGAAAAAGAGCTGAGTTTTTGTGAAAAATACGTCTATTTGTATCAGATGAGGTATCCAGATCGTGTGGCGTATCACTTTGAAATCGATGAAGCGTTGAAGGAACTGGTATTACCAAAATTTTCGATTCAACCATTGATTGAAAATTATTTTGTCCACGGAATTGATTTTTCTCGCAACGATAATGCGATTAGTGTGAAAGCTCGTTTAGTTAATGAGCAAGTGAAAATATTGATTCGAGATAATGGCAAAGGAATATCTTCTCAAAAACTAACGCTGATTAAAACCAAATTAAAGAGTCAACAAATCGAATTACATGATTCTATCGGATTACAAAATGTGAATGAACGTTTGCGAGCTTATTTTGGACCGACCTTTTTGATGACAATTACCCCAAATGAAACCAAAGGAATCGCTATTGAACTGTCATTTGACGAGCCAATTTCTTAAAACTAAATGGAATATAAAAACAGTCACAATAATTCACGGCTAAGGAGTGAGAGAATGACGTATAAGGTTTTGCTAGTTGATGATGAATATATGATCGTTAACGGCTTGAAAAGAATTATTTCATGGGAAACAGAAGGTTTTTCTATCAAAGGAACAGCGCAGAATGCCAAAGAAGCGTTAACTATGATGGAAATGGAGTCAATCGATCTTGTGATAACCGATATTACGATGCCGGAAATGACCGGATTGGAATTTATTGAAGCGGCTCAAAATGAAGCAAGACAGTTTGAATTTATGATTCTTTCTGGTTACCAGAAGTTTGATTTTTTAAAAGGCGGACTGCAACTAGGGGCGATCAATTACTTGATGAAACCTGTAGATAAATTGGAACTTTTAAAAAGTGTGAGAAAAGCCAAAAAACGTTTAGACAATCGTAATCAACAAGAAACTAGAAACGGCATGTATAGTGAAGTTTTATTGTCCCAATGGGTCAATGGTGAAATCGATAAAGATAACTTTGAAGAACTGAATCAACTAGTCAACACTGCAGAAAAATCAGATTGGACTGTGCTATTAGTGGAAGTCACGCGTGAAAAAAAAGCCCAAGTTGTTAAGTGGCTGGAAGGACAACAACAATCTTTGTTTTTTTCGCGTAATTTAGGAGATAAGAGTTTGCTTGTACATATCTTTAAAGGTGGTAAATGTCAATTGAATCAACTTCTGGCAGCGAATCCCTTGCAAGCAGATGAAGACGATAGCTGGTTGATCAGTGTGGGTGAAACAGTGAGTGATTGGGAAGATGTTTCAGATAGTTATGAAAAAGCAAACCAAACATTGCAGCGTTACAAGTTTTATGAAGCAAGTGGAAAAAATCTGCTATATTCTGTGTTTTCAGATGATTTTGATCTCTCAGCAGACATCATCAATTTTAACAAAACGCTGATGGTAGGGGATTTTACGACGATTGAGACGACGATTGCTGAAATCTTTACTAAAACGCAAAAAATAGGTGCACGTCCAGAAGATGTTCGGCATATTACATTTATGCTTTTCATGGATATCTATCGCCGTTTTAATCACTTAGATGAAGCGGAATACCAACAAGTTTTAGATGATATCAATCACTCGTCAAATGCGGATAAATTACATGAGATTCTATCAACGACTGTTAAGCAAATCACTCGGGAAAAACTAGCGTATGATTATTCAGAGAATGTTCAAAAAGTTATCGATAAAATTCGTTCGGACTACACAAGTGAATTGACCTTGAAATGCGTGGCGCAAACTTTGCATCTTAATGTAATGTACTTGGGACAGCTGTTTAAGAAAGAAACCAAAAAGAGTTTTTCTCAATATTTGAATCAATATCGAATGAAGAAAGCACAGAACTTATTGCTGTATACAGATGATAATGTCAATGAAATTGCGGATAAAATTGGTTTTAACAATAGCACCTATTTCTCACAGATTTTTAAAAAGATGAACGATTTAACACCGAAAGAGTTTCGGGAAAAATACAAACATCACTATGATTCTGTGGGTGAAGAATGAACAGACCAAAAAACGAACTGGATGTGTTATTGCTCCAGTTCGCTTTTTTTATTCGTTAAATACTAAATGGAAGTTGTTCATTCTCATAATTTTTTGGTCTAGGGACAATGCCTAAAGTAAACTCGATTTTTCCGCCTTTCATCAATGATTCATGCTCAAACACTAAGCTCTCGTGTAAAGAATCATTATAGTAGATATGATCGATAAACTGTTGCTGCTCCTGATTTGGGCCACTGGAAATCGTCAATGTTTCCCCATTAGACAAATGAATAACGGCTTTATCGAATAAAGGCATGCCAATAACATATTCACCTGAACCAGGACAGACAGGATAAAAGCCTAGAGAGTTAAAAATGTACCAACTTGCCATGCTTCCATTATCTTCGTCTCCAGGGAAACCAGTGGGGCTGTCATTAAATTCTTGAATCATTAGTTGTTTTAGCAAAGGCTGTGCAAATTCAGGTTTACCAAGGTAACTGAACAGATAAGGTAGGTGGAAACTTGGCTGATTAGAAATTGCCAGTTGTCCAAATTCAGTAGCCGCCATTTCGCTCATTTCATGGATTTCAAATCCGTATCCATCGACATTAAAGGAAGGTGATTGATTACATAAATCAATTAATTTTTCTAGGAATTTATCATGCCCTCCAAAAGCTGTGATCAAGCCTTTAAAATCATGATAAACAGCAAAACTACTTTGCCAAGCACTCCCCTCAGCGTAATCGCCACCCCAGCGATGATTATCAAAACCTTCTTTGAATGACCCGTTTGTTTGTTTCGCACGCATGAACCCTGTGTCAGGATCAAAAATAGTTAAATAATTTTTCGCCTGTCTACCATAATGTTCGGCTGTGTCAGAATCTTTTGATATTTTGGCTACTTGGCTGATGCAAAAGTCACTATAGCAATAATCTAAGGTATGATTGACCGACTCGTGGTAGTGAGCAGGAACGTAGCCATAGGTTAAATAGTCATTTGTTCCTTGTCTACCATAATTTGGATTGTCGCTTTGAATTGTAGCTCCTTTGATCATGGCCTCTAAAAATTCGGGCATCAAATCAGGGCGAATATTTTTCACTGCAGCATCTGCAATCACTGCATCAATCAATGTTCCTGGCATCAAACCTCGCTCATCAGGTGAAAGCCATTTAGGTAAATAGCCGCTTTCTCGATAACTGTTTAAAAATCCTTCTAGCATTTCTGCATATTTTTCTTGAGCAATTAATGAATACAACGGGTAAACAGTTTTATAAGTGTCCCAAAACCCATTATTCGTATATAGAAATCCTGGTTTTACTTTCTTAGCTAACGTATCATAATGAATAATTTGTCCATCCAAATCTTTTTCATAGAAAGTTTGAGGAAATAAAAATGCTCGATATAAATTATGATAAAACGTTGATCGACGTTGTTGGTTTTTATCTTGAATATCAATTTTATTTAGATAATACGCCCATTGTTCCTCTGAATGTTTACGGTAATCTTCTGGCATCCAGTCAAACTCCCGTGACAAATTCAACTTGGCTTGTTCTAAACTAATAAAAGAAGTACCAAACTGAATAACTTGTTTCGTGATGTCTCCAAATGAAAAAGTAACACAATCATCTGCTCCAGCTTGTTCCGTAAGTTGTTCAATAGCTAGTGGCTGTTGAAAATGTAGGGTGAAATAAAAAGCAAAATCTTTATCCTCACAGCCTGCGTAGTTTACGATTGATCCGGAAACGGTATGAGCATCCTCGATCGTAAGCTTATAGTTTCCTGGCAATGAAAGTAAGAGTCCTGCATCTGGCTGTGTGTAACTTGTTGACAAAGCACCACCGTACATACTAGGGATCAAACGAGCTGTCAGTTGATAGCGTTGCGCAGTGATTTCTAAATAGCTAGGATTAAAAACGCTTTCATCTGGTCGGTAAGAAGATTGTGCATGAAAAATGCTCTTCTCTTTTAGCTTGCCATTAAAAGGCTGCATAACAAAATAACTAAAATCCCCCATCCAAGGGCTAGGTTGATGAGTTAAACGGAAACCTTGGAAGACTCGGTCGCGAGGATTAAACCACCAACTACCATTATCCCCATTGGTTTGTGGCGCAAAATAATTCATGCCAAATGGCACACCAGTATAGGGGAGACAGTTGCCATTTGAAAAAGAATGTTGGTTATCAGTTCCGTGTCGAGTGTCGATTAATGTTGGTTTCATTCCTTAATTCTCCTTTGTTGAGTTACGAATAATTTGTTTTACTGGGACTTGTTGGTCTGCTGGAATCACATGGTTTTCAATCCATTCAATCAGCATCGTTCCGGCAAGTTTTCCCATCCCTTTAAAATCTTGAGCAATCGTTGTGAGTGCAGGATCGATCAGTGAGGCTGCTTGGATATTATCAAAACCGATAACGGATAATTGAATTGGTATATCAATGTTAGCTCGTTTCGCTTGATTCATGAGTGAGATTGCAACTAAGTCGTTTTCACAGACGACACCTGTAATGGCATTTTCGTTGAGATAAGCCATTACGTCAGCGTCTACAAAGGCTTGTTTGTCTGTTAATGTTGTATGAAAAGATAAGTGCTGTTCTTTTGTTGCGTGAATATAGCCTAAATAACGCTGCCGCACTGATTGAGGCAAAGTCGGTTCTCCAAAAATATAAGCGATCCGTTGATGACCTTGTGCAGCTAAATAATTGGTAGCCATAGCACCACCTGAAAAGTTATCAGATTGGACGGTTGGGTAAGGTAGATCATGAATTTTTTTATCTAAGATGATAACTGGAAATTGCTGAATAGACAGCTCAAATAAGGTATCTAAAAAGTCTTCAGTGTTGTGGGCATAATAAATCATGCCATCAAAATCTTCAATGATATCAGCTGCCTGTTTATTGATCAAAAATTCAGCAGAGGACATGATGACTTCATAATGATGCTCACTTGTTATAGGAGCCAACCCTTCATTGAAATTTCCGAGGGAAAGATCGTTGACAAATGGAATCAAAAATAAAATACGGGAAACTTTTTTCTTTTTCGCTTTCTGTTTTTGAACATAGCTCCCTTTTCCTTGAATACGGTAAATCAATCCTTGACTTTCTAGCTCTGTCAACGCTCGTTTAGAGGTGATGCGGCTAACATTGTAAGTTTGAGAGAGTTCCTTTTCAGTTGGAAGTTGAGCATTTTCTGGTAGCTGACCTGTTTCTATTGCATTTAATAAATCATCGATGATTTTTTTATATAGTGGTTTAGACATTGTAATTCTCCTAATTGTAAAATGATATATCATTAATGATAGTTTACCATACAAAGAAAAAGAGTTCAATTTTAAAATATTAATAAAAACAGTAGACAAAACGCTTTCATTGGCATATACTTTCGTTGTGAAATGATATATCAACTATTAGGAGGTTACTATGACTTATAGCAAAATACCAAATTCTGTACAAGAATTTATGGATGAAATCACACAATTGTGTGGAGAAGCGCACGCTGGATGGGCAGAAAATTTTAATGCAGCATTTGCCAATACATTGACTACAACAGTTAAAAGACAAGCTGATGGCACAACGTTTTTACTAACTGGTGATATTCCTGCTATGTGGTTGAGAGATTCGACTGCGCAGGTTCGACCTTATTTAGTGATTGCAAAAGAAGATGAAGAACTTAGAGACATGATTTGTGGCTTGGTACAACGCCAATTTTTCTATATCACACTTGATCCATATGCCAATGCATTCAATGAAACACCCAATAATGCTGGTCACCAAACAGATCACACGGCGATGAGTCCCTGGATTTGGGAGCGAAAATATGAAATCGATTCACTTTGTTATCCTGTTCAACTAGCGTATCTATTGTTTAAAAATACTGGCTGTAAGCAGCAGTTTGATGAAAATTTTGTTGAAGGGATAAAAAAAATCCTGACGGTCTTTACGACAGAGCAGGAACATCACCATTCGCCTTATGCATTTGAACGGGATACAACGCGCTTAGAAGATACTCTTACGAATAATGGACGCGGCAGTGAAGTTGGAAAAACGGGAATGACGTGGTCTGGTTTCCGTCCAAGTGATGATGCTTGTCGTTACGGTTATTTAGTGCCGTCAAATATGTTTGCAGTTGTTGTTTTAGGCTATATCGAGGAAATTTTTACTGAAGTACTTTCTGATTCCAAAGTGGCAAAACAAGCATCTGACCTTAGAAAAGAGATCGACGCTGGAATTCAAAAATACGGAAAAACAGAGAATCAAGAAGGTGACTCTGTTTATGCCTATGAAGTCGATGGATTAGGTAACAGCAGTATTATGGATGATAGCAATATTCCTAATTTACTTTCGGCGCCTTATCTAGGATATACAACGGTTGATGACTCAACTTATCAAGCAACGCGTAAAACAGTTCTAAGTAAAGAAAATCCCTATTTTTACGAAGGGAAATACGCTAAAGGAATCGGTAGCTCTCATACGCCTGAAAATTATATTTGGCCGATTGCTCTTGCAATGGAAGGGATGACGACAAAGGATAAAGATGAAAAAGCCCGAATCTTAGATTCTTTAGTAGCAAACGATGGGGGGACTCATTTAATGCATGAAGGGTTTGATGTAGATGATCCCACACGCTATACACGTGAGTGGTTCTCTTGGGCAAATATGATGTTTTGTGAATTAGTAATGGATTACTTTGATATTCGAGTGGAACGATAACGAATGAAATGGAGCGTAAAATCATGAAGAAAAAAGTTTATATCATTTCCCACTCTCACTGGGATCGTGAATGGTACATGCCTTATGAGCAACACCACATGCGTTTAGTTGAATTACTGGATGATGTGTTGGAATTAGCGGAAACAGATCCAGATTTTGATAGCTTTCATTTAGATGGGCAAACGATTATTTTAGACGATTACTTACAAGTACGACCTGAGCAGAAAGCGGCTGTTCAAAAAGCTATCACCGATGGAAAGCTGAGAATCGGACCCTTTTATATTTTACAAGATGACTTTTTGATTAGTTCTGAATCGAATGTTCGCAACATGCTGATTGGTAAGAAAGAAACTGAAAAGTGGGGACCAGCCGTTAAATTAGGTTATTTCCCCGATACGTTTGGTAACATGGGGCAAACACCGCAAATGATGCAACAAGCCGGCTTAGATGCAGCCGCTTTTGGTCGCGGGGTAAAACCAGTTGGCTTTAATAATGAAGTGTTGGATGATGAAAATTATACGTCTCAATATTCAGAAATGTGGTGGCAAGGACCAGACGGCAGTGAAGTATTGGGCTTGCTGTTCGCCAATTGGTACAGTAATGGCAATGAAATACCAGCTGAAAAAGAAGCAGCTCTGGCTTTTTGGACGCAAAAATTAGCAGAAGCTGAAAAATTTGCTTCTACTGATCATTTATTGATGATGAATGGCGTAGACCATCAACCTGTTCAAAAAGATATAACAAAAGCCATTGCGTTAGCAAACGAACTATTTCCAGAATATGAATTTATTCATTCCCATTTTGATGAGTATTTAAAACAAATTCGAAAAGAGTTGCCAGAAGAAGTTGGAACGGTTCACGGAGAGCTGACAAGCCAAGAAACGGATGGCTGGTTTACACTGGCGAACACTGCTTCAGCAAGAGTGTATTTAAAACAATGGAATACCCAAGTTGAACGACAATTAGAAAATATAACGGAACCATTGGCTGCGATGGCATACGATTTAACGCAAAAATATCCCCATGATCAACTAGATTATGCATGGAAATTATTACTACAAAATCATCCACACGATAGCATTTGTGGTTGTTCAGTAGATGAAGTTCATCGAGAAATGATGCCAAGATTTGAAAAAGCCAATGAAGTTGGGAAGTTTTTAGCTGAAGAAGCATTGGCGCAATTAGTTGAAGCTATCGATACAGAAAGTTTTTCTAAAATAAGTCATCCGTTTGTCGTGTTCAATACATCTGGTTATGAAAAATCAGAGGTTGTAAAAGTCAAAGTAGAAATTGAGAGAAAACCATTCAAAGAAGGTGTTCCTCATGAATTGTGGGAAGAACTTGCTAAAAGTAATACACCAAAGTTTGAAGTGGTTAATTCGCAGGGAGAAATTATTCCTTCGGTCATTTCAAAACCAGAAGTCAGCTTTGGTTATGACTTACCAAAAGATCGTTTCAGAATTCCTTACATGGCTAAATATGTGGAAATTGACATGCCGATCAAGAATATGCCAGCATTTTCTTGGAATACGTTTGCGTTACAAGAAAGCCAACCTAAAATAGAAGAGAAAGGATCAATGATCAAGGATCTAAAACATTATAGACTGGAAAATAGCTGTTTGGTTGTAACGATCAATGAAGATGGCACTTTAGAAGTATTGGATAAAGCAATAGGAAGAACCTACAGTGAGTTGTTGACAATTGAAAATACGGGTGATATTGGCAATGAGTATATCTTTAAAAAACCGGAAGGAACGAGCCCGATTTTTTCTAGTGGATGTCCAGCAGAGATTTCGGTTGTAAAAGATGAATATTTCCTAGCGCAAATAAAAATCATACAACGCATGATGATTCCAAAAGCGGCAGATGATTTACTAGAACAAGAGCAAAAAGCTGTGATTGATTTCCGCTATCGAAAAGCTGGACGCTCAAAAGAATTACAAGAACTAACGATTGAAACTATACTGACGATGGAAAGAGATTCTGCTCATTTACGTTTTGAAACAACAGTGGATAACCAAATGAAAGATCATCGTTTACGGATGCTGTTTCCAACAGGGATCCAAGCTGAAACGCATGAAGCTGACAGTATTTATGAAGTTGTGACACGACCGAATCGTGTCAGCAAAAGTTGGGAGAATCCAACAAACCCTCAACATCAACATGCTTTTGTTAATGTGCATGATGATAAGTCTGGAATCACAGTTTCCAATTATGGCTTGAATGAATATGAAATTTTGCCTGAAACAAATACGATTGCTTTAACACTTTTACGCGCTGTGGGAGAAATGGGGGATTGGGGCTATTTCCCAACACCAGAAGCGCAATGTCTAGGTACGCATACATTTAACTATGGTGTTGATTTTCATGGCGAAAAAGCCCAACGCTATGCGACGTATCAACGAGCATATGCAGCGCAAATCCCGTTTAGTGTGAAAACAACAACGAGACATTCAGGGCAGTTGAAAGCCAAAGATGCGTATTTAACTGTCGAAGGAGAAACAGTTGCTATAACTGCAGTGAAAAATAGTGAAGACAATCAAGCGTTGGCTGTAAGAGGATTTAATATGAGCGAAAATTCAGCTGAAGTACAGATCAAGAAAATGGGAAGTAATGAGCCAGACTTATTGAATCTGTTAGAAGAAAAACAAAATGAACAACCAACGAAGAAGTTGAAGGCGTATGAAATTCGTACGATCGGATTTGACCGATAAGAAGGAGACGTGATTTAAATGACTTATTATGGATCAATTGAAGCAGGCGGTACAAAATTCGTTTGCGCTGTCGCAGATGAAGAGCTGAATATCATTGAACGAATCAGTTTGCCGACGACATTGCCAGAAGCGACATTAGAACAAGTTTTTGCCTTTTTTGATGCCTATGACTTAAAAGCTTTAGGGATAGGTTCGTTTGGACCAATCGATGTGAATCGCAAATCAAGTACGTACGGTTATATTACCTCTACACCAAAACCAGGTTGGACAAATGTAAATCTTTTGGGTGCGTTAAAAGAACGTTATGATATTCCGCTAGCTTGGACGACAGATGTTAATGCAGCAGCGTACGGCGAGATGCATTTGGGAGCCGGAAAAGAAACGCAAAGTTGTATCTATTTGACTGTTGGTACAGGCGTGGGTGGCGGTGCGGTAGTCAACGGAACCGTCCTGCAAGGATTTAGTCATCCTGAGATGGGACATATTTCTGTGCAGCGATACCCAAATGATACATTGGAAAGCACTTGTCCTTATCATGATCATTGTCTAGAAGGGCTTGCTGCAGGACCTGCTTTGGAAAAAAGAACAGGAATCAAAGGGCAACAGTTGGAGTCAGGCCATGATGTTTGGGCGGTGGAAGCTTTTTATTTGGCGCAAGCATTGATGAATTATACGTTAGTTCTTTCTCCTGAAAAAATTATTTTAGGTGGAGGCGTGATGAAACAAACCCATCTTCTACCGAAAATTAGAGCATCTTTAGTACAGCAACTAGGCGGTTATGTGGCGTTGCCTGTTTTAGAAGAGTATATTGTCGGCTGTGATTTAGGCGATAATAGTGGAACGATGGGTTGTTTGTTGTTGGCGAAGGAACAGTGTGCATAGTATGGACGCGAATAAGACCTCATTTGTGTCTGAGATGAACGAAGTCCGTGTTTTTCTAGAAGAAGCTTTTGTTGGCGAAAAAGAAAGGATAACGCATTTATACATGCAGTTGTTAGAGAAACAAATTTGTTTTATCGATAAACCAGAACTAGCGACTATTATTGTAAAAAATTCATCAGAGCTAAACGATACATTTGTGATCGAGGTAGCTGAAACAATCATGATTTCAGCTGATAGTTCGTTGACTGCTTTTCGAGGGATGATGTATTTAGCGCAGCAAATAAAAGCAGGAAGTGAAATTAAATCCGGTAAATTCCGTGAGGTTTTAACTGAGCGAATCGTTATGTTGGATATCGGTAGAAAATATTTTTCCCTTTCAAAATTACGCCAAATTTTGGAGCAAATGGCCTTGTATGGTTTTAACTTTTTACAGGTACATTTTTCCGAGAATACAGGATTTCGGATTGAATCAGAAAAGTATCCTGAACTTGTTTCAGAAAATTTTCTGACAAAAAAAGAAATAAAAGCCTTGATCCGTTATGCTGCCTACTTATCGATCGAGATTATTCCAGATATTGATACACCTGGGCATATGGAACAGCTATTGAAGACGCACCCGCAGTGGCAACTAACACTAAAAAAGCCGCAGGAGGAAATAACCAACATTCCTTCCGCATTAGCTATTACAAACGAAGAGGCTGTAGCATTTGCGTTGTCACTATATGATGAATACATGGCACTTTTTACTGATAGCCGTTATTTTCATATCGGTGCAGATGAGTTTATTGATTTTGATCAAATTGAACTGTATCCAAGCTTAGCTGATGGGGGTATAACAAAATTTGAATCTTACGTCAATACAGTTGCAAAATTTGTCAAAGCGCGTGGCTTTGTGCCTAGAGTTTGGAATGATGCATTTTTCAGAAATGGTAAAACCTCCACTTTAACGAAAGCTGTTGAGATTACTTATTGGACGAAATGGCAAAAAGAAATGGCTCCAATCCAAACATTTTTGGATGCAGGGTATTCAGTCGTCAATTTCAATGACAATTATCTTTATTATGTATTAGGGGAAAATGCTGGCTATACGTATCCTACTGTGGAAAAACTAAAATATCTATGGCAGCCAAACCTGTTTTCTTCAGAACAACAAGTTCCGCTACAGAATCAAAAACAAGTAAAAGGTGCAGCTTTAGCGGTATGGTGCGATAAACCAGAAGCAAAAACTGAAAAAGAAATCATAGAAGAGCTTACAAAATTAATGGAAGGATTTTCTTTTCATTTTCATAAAATCGACTAAACTGACAGCTGAAATAGAATGTGGGAAGCACAATATTTCAGCTGACTTTTTCGGTCACGTGTAAATGAAACCTATACTTTTTGATATAAGTGCTATAGTTTGTCTATTTATAAAACAAAAAGAAAGCGTTAACATTTTGTGTAAGAATGAAAAATGCTGAAACTTTGGGCAAAAGACTAAGGAGGTTCATTCATTGAAAAGAAAAACTTGGAAAAGTATGTTTTGTTTATCGAGCGCTGCGCTTGCTTTGACGATTGGAGCAAATGTGATGTTCGTAGCAAATGGTTACGCAGAGTCAACTGAAGTGAGTCAGGAAACAACTATCCCGTTGTTTGATCAAGTACCAGAATCTACAGCTTTATTTCCTGAAACCTTACTAAAATGGACGCCCAAAAATGACCCGGATGCGCCGTTTAATGTATCTAACGTTCCTTTAGCCACTAGAGTGAAAGGGAAGAAAATGAATGCCGATCAAAGTACAGAGGCCAAAGTATTGTCGATTGCAATCGTAAATCGACATACCAAAGGAACGCCCTCTCAAGGGGGGACAGATAAAGCTGTCTATAATTTTACCAACTGGCAATATGTAGATACTTTGGTGGCTTGGGCAGGCTCTTCTGGCGAAGGAATCATCGTTCCGCCAAGTGGTGATGTCACTGATTCGGCACATCGAAATGGCGTGCCAGTCGTGGGGACAGTTTTCTTTCCGCCAGAAGCATATGGTGGAAAAGCGGAATGGGTAGCGCAATTTGTGCAAAAAGATCAAAACGGCAATTTTCCAATGGCGGATAAACTACTTGAAATGTCCGCTGCCTATGGGTTTGATGGCTGGTTTATCAATCAAGAAACCAATGTTGATGCACAAACTGCCAGCGCAATGAAAGAATTCATGAGCTATTTACAGGTACGTAAACCTAAAAATCAGCAAGTTATTTGGTATGACTCTATGCTTCCAAATGGCCATGTCGACTGGCAAGGAGCGTTGAATGAGCAAAACCAAGGGTATTTCCAAGAAGGGGAAAAACGTGTTTCCGATAAGATGTTTATTGATTTTCGTTGGCAAGGTCTCGCTTCATCTAGGGAAAAAGCAACTCAGTTGAAACGAGATCCGTATGATTTGTTTGCTGGAATCGATGTTCAAGCAAACGGTGTAAATAGCCGCCGGAAGCCAAGTAGTATCTTAGATGGAAATGGTCAGCCACTGGTGTCTTTAGGTCTCTACTGTCCGGATTGGACGTTACGAGATGGTGGTCAATACGATATTGAACGTTATTGGGAAAATGAAAAATTACTTTGGATAAATCCTCAAGGTGACCCTCGTAATGTAGAAAGTCCGAAAAACGAGTGGCAAGGTGTTTCCCGTTATTATGTAGAAAAAACGCCTGTAACAAGTCTCCCTTTTTTAACGAATTTTAATGTGGGGAATGGAGATGCTTTTTATCTAAATGGAACCAAAGCAAAAGAAGGAACCTTTAATAATCGTAGTGTTCAAGATGTTTTACCGACGTATCGTTGGGTCATTGATAATGAAGAAGGTAATCAACTTGAAGCAGCAATAAGCTATGAAGACGCATTTAATGGCGGTTCATCGATTAAGTTATCTGGAGCGATGACAGCGGAACAACAAACCTTTATTAAATTATACGCTTCTCAATTAAAAGTTAACGCATCAGATACAGCAACAGTAGTGACGAAAGGAGCCGATGAAGCTTCTTTAGTCCTAGAGCTAAAAGGAAAGGAACAACCTTTAACCATTCAAGGACAACAACAAGCTTTAGCGAATGGCTGGGTACAAACGACTTATTCATTAAAACCTGCAAACGATCAAACTGTGACAGCAGTTGGGCTGAATGTGAAAAAGACGGAGAGTGGTCCTACAACGATTTATTTAGGGCAATTAAAACTTGGCAAAGAAAAGAAAACACCAGTCAGTACTGTTAGTAATCTTGTTTTTTCTGGAAAAACAGTAGTAGATGATTTAACTGAAAGTATTCGAATGAGTTGGCAGACTAAAGGCGAAAATACTGCTTCTTACCGCATTTATCGGGAAGTTGGGGGGCAACTGCAATTTGAAGGTGAAACAGCCAATCATTCTTATACCCTATTAAATCAAGAGCGAAAAGGGGAAAATACTAGCTATCGGGTGATTCCAGTTGACCATTATGGCCGAGAAGAACAAAATAAAGGCACTTCAGCGATTTATACATTTGAAACATTGAAAAAACCGGAGATAGCAGTCAATGCTAGCAGCACACTGATTCCAGCAGGGGACACGATCACCTTATCTGCGACTGTTTCAAAATCTACGGAAACCGTCAATTGGGAAGTGATGGGCGCAACACCGCAAACCGCATCAGGCAAAGAAGTCACATTTTCTTTTACTAAATCAGGTGTTTATACAGTAAAAGCTATAGCAGTGAATGCTTCTGGCGAGACGGCAGTTATTAAAGAAAACTATCTACATGTTTATGATCCAAGTGCTGGCATCACAATAGAAAATCTCTCTACGCTACCAACTACAACAGCTACTCAAGGTTCCGGTTATACGAATGACCGTGAAAGTTATCGCTTTGCACTGGATGGTGATGTAACTACGAAGTGGTGTGATAATGCAAACGATAAACCATGGATGATAGCAGATCTAGGCGCAGTCAAAACTATTTCTGGTTTTGCGTTATTTCATGCTGGAGCAGGTGGTGAAAGTCCGGAATGGAATACCAGAGATTATGATATTTCCGTAAGCCGTGATGGAAATAATTGGACAACCGTTGTTCAGCATCGAGGCAATACTTCAGATAGTAGTCGGGATGCCATTAGTTTAGTTGAAGCTAGATATGTCAAACTTTCGTTAGAAAAAGCGGAACAAAATGGAAAAACGGCTAGAATTTATGATTGGCAGATTATTGGAGTAAATCAAACGGGAATCGTTAATGGTGTGGGACGAAACTAAAGGTTCGCACGCTAAATTCAAATAAATGGCGAGAAAAAAGCAAACACGCTCCATTTCGATCATATCGACTTATAAGAGCTAAAGCTCTATGAGTTGAAGTCCTTTGGAGAAAAATGTTTGTCTTGACAAAGACACAAAAAAGGTAGAATGCTGCGTAAGACGCCCATTTTACCTTTTTTTTGTTAAAACGAATCAATAATTATTTGTTAACTGTTCGTGAAGGATTTGTTTTTCATTTTCAGAGATGAAAGCACCCGCGACTGCGTTGTGATTCAATTGTTCCATATCGGCATAAGTAATGCCATACCATTCGTGAAGTTTCATAAACTCATCTGTTAATGTTGTATCAGAGACAGTTCGATTATCTGTGTTGATGCAAATCTTGATACCGTTATCCAAGAATGTTTTGAAAGGATAATCTGCTAAGTGAGTGACGGTTTTGGTTTGGAAGTTGCTCGTAGGGCACATTTCGATTAAGGTATCTCTTTCCTGCAACAATGAAAAGTATTCTGGTGTGTCTTTCAACGCAATACCGTGTCCAATTCGTTTGGCACCTAGATGAATAGCATCTGCAACATTTTTTCCGCAACCACATTCGCCAGCGTGAAGTGTTAATGGAATATTTAAGTGATCGACTAAATTTAAGGTTTCTTCGAAGGTATAGGGTGGAAAATCTATTTCATTTCCAGCAAGGTCGAAACCAACGATGCCGTTTGTCTTAAATTCTTCAGCTAAGCGAACAACTTTTTCGATATCGGCTAATTCTTCGTGGCGCATGCCGCACAATAAGGCGTTACTTTTTACACCAAATTGGTGTTGACCATATTCGAGCCCTGCTAAAACTGCTGTAATTATTTTAGGTAAAGAGAGTCCTTTTTCAGTGTGGAGAGATGGGGCAAATCGGACTTCGATATATTGGATATTTTCCTCTGCTGCTTGACTGATAACATCGATTGCAGCTGTTTTTAATGCTTCTTCTGTTTGCAGACAAGTTAAAACTAAATCAAACCGTTCTAGATAGTCATTTAAATCTTGGCAATCAATAGGTGCAACTAACAACTCTTTTAATTTTTTATTATCTACAGGTAGAGAAATGCCTTGCTGATCTGCTATCTTTCGTAAAGTTTCAGGTCGAATCGATCCATCTAAATGGCAATGCAGCTCGATTTTAGGTAGATTTTTAACATGTTCACGTTTCACGGTATCATCCTCTCTGTCTTGGTGGAACGACGGTTGCGCTCAGTAAGTATTTTGAAGACTTTAACACGTGTTACAGGTGCTGTCAATAAGAGAGGAACGATCTGTAGAAGAAGGTGGTTTTTTTCAGCATTTTAAAGTAAAATATTTCAGTAGAAAACGGTCTTTTTTTGATAAGTCATTGGAGGGAATGTAGTGTTAGGAGTAGGACTATTATTTGTAGCAATCACACTGATCAGCAATGGCTATTGTGGGTTAGCTGGTGTAGACAAAAAATCGACAGGCTTGATCAACTTGATGACAGGAAGTTTATCTTTTATGATCAACACGATTTATTTATTTAGAGGTGCCTATTATGATGCAGGAACAGGTTATTTATTTGCGTTTACGTATTTGATGGTTGGTCTGATTTATATCTTTGATTTAGATGATGCGTATTTATGGAATATTTGCTTTTTTTGTGGCAGTAAATACGATTCCAGCAGCCTATATATCCTATACAGTCGATGGTGACTGGCGTTTTGCCTTGATCTGGTTATCATGGGGGATTTTATGGCTGACAGGTTTCATTGAGTATGTGTTGAAAAAGGAAATTGGCAAACCTGTGTTGTATTATGCGATTTTTGAAGGAGTTGTCACATGTTGGATTCCAGGATTTTTAATGTTAACAAATAACTGGTAAAAATAATTTGATCGCTTGCTGGCAGTGTTTGAGTTGATATAAAAAATCGGTGAGCGGTTCTGCTATTTTTGTGTGAGAATAGCAGGATTTTTTTGTTAAGCTATTCTATTCCATAAAATTCTGCTAAACTAGAGTCATTCGAAATGTGTTTTGAAAACGTTGACATGGTTGGTAGGTCTTGTCAATAAAGGGAGAATGAACGATGAAATTGACGATTAAAGAAATTGCAGATATGGCAGGTGTATCGGTCACGACGGTGTCACAGATCATCAATGACAAAGGCAGCCGTTTTAGTGAAAAAACAAGAAATAAGGTTCTAGCTGTGGTAGAAGAATATGATTACAAGCCAGATTATTTTGCTTCAAACATCATCACTCGCCATTCAAAAACAATTGGTATGGTCGTGCCTGATGTAACCGATTTTTTCTTTGCTAAAGTAATCGAGGGTGTAGAAACGTATTTGAATTCATTGGGCTACATGATTTTATTGTGTAATTCAAAGCACGATGAAGATAAGGCGACGCAGTATGTTACTGAACTGGTGCATCGTTCAGTTGATGGAATCATTTTTGCGACGCCGAATGTTTTGCCGGTGGATCATATTTTGCGGAATAAGAACAAACGTAAAGTTCCGGTGATTTTGGTCGATCGTGGTATCAATCCTCGAGAAAACGGCCGTTTGATTGTAAAAGAATATGAAGGTGCCTATCAAGCGGTATGTTCGTTGATTGAACAAGGGCATCGGCATATTGCTATGCTGAAAGAAAATGATGGTTACTATCAGCTGACAGAACGGGTAACCGCGTATCAGCATGCGCTAAAAGATAATGGTATTCCAGTAAGAGAGGAATACATGAGCAGTGGAGATTTGAATTTAGGTGGTGGTTATATTGCGGCCAAAAACGTATTGAAAAATTCAGAAATTACAGCTATTTTTTGTGGAAATGATGAAATGGCAATGGGTGCTTATCAGGCGATTGAAGAGGATGGAAAAAAGATTCCAGATGATATTTCGGTTATCGGATTCGATGGGTTAGAAATTTCAGAATACTTGGTGCCAGGGTTAACTACAGTTTATCAACCTAGTTTTGATATTGGCTTTTATGCAGCGCAATTTTTGGTAGAAGCAATCAATGACCCAGAGAAAAAAATGCCAAATAAAATATTTGATACAACATTTATTTTAAGAAATAGCACGAAATCGATTGACAATTAGAGCGATTTGATTTAATGTTCGTGTTATAAGCGTTTTCAAAATATGTAAGCGTTAGTAAACTGTTTTACTAAAAGGTTTTAACCTGAATGATTTTAGTGTATAATACATCCTTGAGGATTGATTCGGAGGAAAAAAGCATGAGAATGGTAGATTTGATCGAGAAAAAACGTGATGGACTGGTTTTAACAGATGAAGAGATTCAATTCATTGTTTCCGGCTATACCAAAGGGGATATTCCGGATTATCAGATGAGCGCATTTTTAATGACTGTTTTTTACAAAGATATGACGGATGAAGAAATTACAACACTGACATTGGCTATGGCTAATTCAGGTGAGATGATTGATCTTTCATCGATCAAAGGAATAAAGGTCGATAAGCATTCTACTGGCGGTGTTGGTGATACCACAACGTTGATCTTAGCACCACTTGTTGCAAGTGTTGGTGCTAGTGTAGCCAAAATGTCTGGCAGAGGACTTGGATATACCGGTGGGACTCTTGATAAGTTAGAAGCGATTCCTGGATTTCATGTAGAGATACCGGATGAAGAATTTATTCGATTGGTAAATGAAAGCCATGTAGCAGTCATCGGCCAATCTGGTGAGTTAGCACCAGCCGATAAAAAATTGTATGCATTGCGTGACGTTACTGCAACAGTCAATTCGATTCCGTTGATTGCAAGTTCCATCATGAGTAAAAAAATTGCAGCTGGAGCTGATGCGATCGTTTTGGATGTAACGACAGGTGAAGGTGCTTTTATGAAAAACATTGATGAAGCACGCCGCTTAGCTCAAACAATGGTTCGAATCGGACACTTAGCCAACCGTCAGACAATGGCAGTGATTTCGGATATGTCCCAACCGTTAGGTGAAGCAATTGGCAATAGCTTAGAAGTTGTTGAAGCAATTGAGACACTTCAAGGAAAAGGACCGGAAGATCTAATGGAAATGTGTTATATCTTAGGAAGTCAAATGGTTGTTTTAGCTAAAAAAGCTGATACATTAGACAAAGCGCGTGCGATGTTAAAAGAGGCGCTAGAATCAGGGAAAGCCTTGGATAAATTCCGTGAGATGATTCGCAATCAAGGGGGAGATGATAGTATCATCGATCACCCAGATCGTTTATTAACAGCCAAATATCAAATAGAGTTACCAGCAAAAACAGCTGGAGTTGTACAAAAAATCGTTGCAAATGAAATCGGTATCGCCGCAATGCTTTTAGGTGCAGGACGAGCGACGAAAGAAGATTCAGTCGACCATGCTGTAGGCATCAAGCTTCATAAAAAAGTCGGTATGCCAGTTGAATCAGGAGAATCGTTGCTGACTATTTATGCCAATTCAGAATCAATTGAGAACGTAAAAGAACTTTTATATAAAAATATCGAAATCGGCAGTTCTGGCACTGAACCTGAGCTGATTCATGATATAATAACAGCATAAAGGATGTGTAAAAAAATAATGGAAATAAATCAAATGATTGACCACACTATTTTAAAAGCAGATGCAAAAGAAGAGGATGTTTTACGAATTATTGAAGAAGCAAAAAAATATGAATTCTTCTCAGTTTGTATCAATCCATGTTGGGTTGCCTTAGCAAAAGAACACTTAGCAGGAACTTCTGTTGATGTGTGTACGGTAATTGGTTTTCCTTTAGGTGCTAATACATCAGAAGTAAAAGCCTATGAAGCAACGGATGCAATCAACAATGGTGCCACAGAAGTTGACATGGTCATTAATGTCGGTGCACTAAAATCTAAGCAATACAAAAAAGTTTTAAAAGATATTCAAGCAGTTGTTGATGCAGCCAAAGGCAAAGCTTTAGTTAAAGTAATCATCGAGACGGCGTTACTTACAGATGAAGAAAAAATCAAGGTTTGTGAACTGGCTAAAGAAGCTGGTGCAGATTTCGTCAAAACGTCAACTGGTTTTTCAACAGGTGGAGCAACTGTAGCAGATGTTAAACTAATGCGTGAAACAGTAGGACCAGATATGGGGGTCAAAGCCTCTGGCGGGATTCATAATGAAGCAGAGGCACAAGCGATGATCGAAGCAGGTGCTACCCGTATTGGAACAAGTGCTGGTGTTGCAATCATGGAAGGCGCTACAGGAGCAGGTTATTAATCTAAAGAAGAAAGTGGCGGACAAATGACAGCAAAACAAGAATGGTTAGCTATTGCAGACGATGCATTAACAAAAGCATATGTACCTTATTCTCACTTTCCAGTGGGAGCTTGCCTCGTTACCAAATCGGGACAAACGTATCAAGGCGTCAATATCGAAAATGCTTCATACGGATTGACCAATTGTGCCGAACGGACAGCGATTTTCAAAGCTGTTTCAGAAGGGGAACGCGAGTTTCAACATATAGTGATTGCAGGGAATACACCTGAGCCAATCTCTCCGTGCGGTGCGTGCCGCCAAGTGATGGCTGAATTTTTTGCGCCTGAAATGCCAGTTACATTAGTCGGCGAACATGGTGTGACGAAAGAAATGACTGTCGGCGAATTATTACCCTATGCATTTACGGAAAAAGATTTATGAGATCTAGCTACATGAACCAAACCTCTCAACAAATAGATAAAATGCTAGAAAGATAAAAAACATCTTTCTATCATTTTCCTAATTGCCTTGATACACAACGAATGAAAAGAGTTGATGTAAAAAGGTACCTACTTTGGTTGTTCGAGGTCTAAGCGGTTCTTTCCGCTTTGCTTAGAAACACAATGAACAAAGTGATTTGATGTTGAAAAGTACAAGACGACCGAAGAGAGAGTTGTTTCACTATTATCTTGTTTCATTCAGTCATCCGGCTGTTGAAAATATAAAACTATTTTAGGGGGCTTTACAGAGATGAAAAAAGCAAAATTATTTGGTTTTGGCTTGACTGCACTAGCTTTAACAGTTGCATTAGCAGCATGTGGTGGAGGTAAAAAAGATTCAACAGGTGGAAAATCAGCAGGTGGGGACGCTGATCATAGCGTTGTAATCGTTACTGATATCGGTGGGGTAGACGACCGTTCATTCAACCAATCAGCTTGGGAAGGTTTACAAGCTTGGGGTAAAGAACATGATTTGAAAAAAGGAGCAGATGGTTTTGATTATATTCAATCAAACGACGCTTCAGAATACGTAACAAATATTGATACAGCCGTTTCTAACGGATTTAAAACAGTCTTTGGTATTGGCTACTTATTAGCTGATTCTATCGGTACTGCAGCTGATGCAAACCCAGATACACAATTTGGTATCATTGATAGTGTCATCGAAGGAAAAGATAACATAGTATCTGCAACATTTAAAGACCAAGAAGCTTCATATTTAGCTGGTGTAGCAGCAGCACATACAACAAAAACAAACACTGTAGGGTTTATCGGTGGTGAAGAAGGCGCGGTTATTGACCGTTTTGAAGCTGGTTTCCACCAAGGTGTAATCGATACAGCGAAAAAATTGAACAAAGACATTAAAGTTGAAGTTGAATATGCTGCTTCATTTGGAGATCCTGCTAAAGGGAAAGCATTAGCTGCTTCTATGTACCAAAAAGGCGCTGACATCATCTTCCATGCTTCAGGCGGTACAGGTCAAGGCGTTTTCCAAGAAGCAAAAGACTTGAATGAAACAGGTTCAAAAGACAAAGTTTGGGTTATTGGTGTAGATAGTGACCAAGACAAAGAAGGTAAATACAAAACAAAAGATGGTAAAGAAGATAACTTCACTTTAACATCAACTCTTAAAGGTGTAGGAGCTGCAGTACAAGACATCTCTAATCGTGCATTAGAAGATAAATTCCCTGGTGGCGAACACTTAGTTTACGGTTTGAAAGATGGCGGTGTTGATTTGACAAAAGGCTATTTATCAGACGAAGCACAAAAAGCTGTTGATGAAGCGAAAGAAGAAATCATCGCTGAAAAAATCACTGTTCCAGAAGTGCCAAAAGATGTAAAAGAATAAATTACTCTACTTAGCGCTGTGGTAATAGCAGCGCTAAGAGTTTATTAAGCTTTTAAAGAAGGAAAACGAATCATATAACTATTCATTTTCTTTCTTTAAGTGCCTAAAAGCTACTTTATTTTTTTAGAAGTACCGTATTAATAGATGATGCAAGTGATTAAATTGTTAGGAAGTGAAAAATGTGGCTCAGGAAAACTATGTAATTGAGATGCGCAATATCACTAAGCAGTTTGGAACATTTAAGGCGAATGATAATATCAACTTAACTGTCCGGCCTGGAGAAATCCATGCATTGCTTGGAGAAAATGGTGCAGGGAAATCAACTCTGATGAATATTTTATCCGGTTTATTAGAACCAACTTCGGGTGAAATTTTTATGAACGGTTCAAAGGTAACAATCAATGGCCCCACTGCAGCAAATCGTTTAGGAATTGGGATGGTCCATCAACACTTTATGTTGGTAGATGCTTTTACAGTAACGGAAAACATTATTCTAGGAAGCGAACCAACAAATGCTGGTGTATTAGACCGTAAAAAGGCAACAGCAGAAATCAAACGAGTTTCTGAGCAATATGGACTATCGGTAGATCCAAGCGCATATATTCGGGATATCTCTGTAGGAGCGCAACAACGAGTGGAAATTTTGAAAACGTTGTATCGCGGAGCGGATGTCTTGATTTTTGATGAGCCAACAGCAGTTTTGACTCCTCAAGAAATCGATGAGTTGATGGAAATCATGCGTGGACTTGTACAAGAAGGCAAATCAATCATCTTGATTACACATAAATTAGATGAAATTAAAAAAGTAGCGGATCGCTGTACAGTTATTCGCCGTGGTCAAAGTATTGATACAGTAAATGTCAAAGATGTTTCTTCACAACAATTAGCGGACATGATGGTAGGGCGTTCTGTTTCGTTTAAAACAGAAAAGAAAGCGCCAGAACCTAAAGAAGTAGTTCTTTCAATCAAAGATTTAGTTGTGAAAGAAAGTCGTGGTTTAGAAGCGGTTAAAAGCCTTAGCTTAGATGTACGGGCAGGTGAAGTAGTCGGGATTGCAGGAATTGATGGTAATGGTCAGACAGAGCTGATTCAAGCTTTAACTGGATTACGTAAATCAGAAAGTGGATCAGTTGAATTAAGAGGGACAGCGATCACGAACAAACAACCCCGTGCGATTACAGAAGCAGGTGTTGGACATGTGCCTGAAGACCGTCATAAATATGGATTGATCTTAGATATGACATTGGCCGAAAATATTGCGTTACAAACCTACTATAAAAAGCCATTAAGTAACACTGGCGTTTTGAATTACAATCAGATCAACTCCTACGCTCGTAGATTGATTGAAGAATATGATGTACGAACAGTCAATGAACTAGTTCCAGCTAAAGCGTTGTCAGGAGGTAATCAGCAAAAAGCAATCATTGCTAGAGAAATTGATCGTAACCCTGATTTATTGATTGTCTCTCAACCAACTCGTGGATTGGATGTTGGCGCGATTGAATATATCCATAAACGTTTGATTGAACAACGAGATAAAGACAAAGCGGTATTGGTTGTTAGTTTTGAATTAGATGAGATTTTAAATGTATCAGACCGTATCGCGGTTATTCATGCAGGAAAAATCGTTGGAATCGTTGATCCAAAAGAAACGAGTGAAAACGAATTAGGATTATTAATGGCTGGGTATTCATTAGAAGAAGCAAGAGCCGAATTAAGTCAAAAGGCGGGTGAGGCAGTTGAATAATCGGTCAGAAAGAATACGGAATATTTTAGTTCCTATTTTATCAGTATTGATGGGATTTATTCTCGGTGCAATTATTATGTTAATTTCAGGGCAGGATCCAATTGCTGGATACCAAGCGATGCTTAAGACTGCATTTCAAAGTCCGAAAAGTATCGGCGAAATTTTTGTAACAGCAGGACCTTTGATTTTTACCGCGTTAGGATTTGCAGTAGCAAATTCAGCTGGATTCTTTAATATCGGTCTTTCAGGTCAAGCGTTGTGTGGTTGGGTAACAAGTATTTGGGTAGCACTTTCTATGCCGGATGCACCTCGAATGGTTGTTCTGCCATTAGCGGTTCTTGCAGGGGCATTAGCTGGAGCGCTGGCTGCAGCGATTCCAGGATTACTACGTGCTTTCTTTGGTACAAGTGAAGTAATCGTTACGATCATGCTGAATTATGTTTTTCTTTATACAAGTACGCACATTGTTAACAATGTAATGTCAAAAGATTTGATGACAAACAAAGGTGTTACGAAAGTCATTGGAGAAAATGCTAGTTTGCGAACAGGATTTTTGAAAGAATTAAGTAGCGGTTCTCGTTTGAATATTGGTATTTTTATGGCACTTATTTTCTTAGTGTTGATTTGGTTCCTTATGAAGAAAACGACATTAGGCTATGAAATCCGTTCAGTTGGTTTAAATCCATTCGCTTCTGAATATGCGGGGATGAGCAGTAAACGAACAATTGTGATGTCAATGGTTATTTCAGGAACACTAGCTGGTCTTGGCGGTGTGGTTCTGGGATTAGGAACATTTGGCAACTTCTTTGTTCAGGGCTCTTCATTAAGTATTGGATTTGACGGAATGGCTATTTCCTTGCTGGGAGCAGGAAGTTCAGTCGGGATATTCTTATCGGCGATCCTCTTCAGTGTGCTGAAGCTGGGTGGTCAAGGAATGCCGCTTCGTGCTGGTGTGCCAATCGAATTAGTGGATGTTGTTATTGCAGCAATTATTTTCTTTGTGGCAATCAGCTATTTGATCCGCTTCTTATTAGCGAAAGCTTCAGGTAGTAAAAAAGAAGTTGCGATTGTTGAAGAATTAGTTGGAAAATCAGATCCGACAAGTCAAGAAGGAGGAAAAATCTAATGGATATTGCATTAATCGCTGTATTAGCGCCGATTATTACACAAACTTTGGTTTATTCTACTCCTTTAGTTTTCACGGCTTTGGGTGGGACTTTTTCCGAACGTAGTGGTATTGTAAACGTAGGACTTGAAGGAATCATGGTTATGGGAGCTTTTAGCTCAGTCGTATTTAATTTAACTTTTGCTGAAACTTTTGGTGCAGCAACGCCTTGGCTTGCTTGTCTGGTAGGCGGAGTGGTTGGGATGCTATTCTCATTACTCCATGCAGTTGCAACAATTAATTTAAGAGCGGACCACATCATCAGTGGAACGGTGGTCAATTTGATGGCACCAGCTTTGGGTATTTTCTTAATCAAAGTAATCTATGGAAAAGGCCAAACAGATACGATCACAGAATCATTTGGTTACTTCTCATTCCCGATTTTGAAGGATATTCCTATTTTGGGAGACTTATTCTTCAAACAAACAACTTTACCAGCTTTTGTAGCGATTCTAGTTGCTATTCTTTCTTGGTTCGTGTTATTCAAAACACGTTTTGGATTGCGCCTTCGTTCAGTCGGTGAAAATCCTCAAGCAGCAGATACACTTGGAATCAATGTTTACGTAATGCGTTATGCAGGTGTTTTGATCTCTGGCTTTTTAGGTGGGATCGGTGGAGCAGTTTTTGCTCAAACGATCGCTGGTCGTTTTGCAGTAACAACGATTGCTGGACAAGGCTTTATTTCAATGGCGGCGATGATCTTTGGTAAATGGAATCCGTTAGGTGCAATGGGAGCAGCATTATTCTTCGGTTTTGCTCAAAATATCAGTATTGCCGGATCAAACTTACCAGTAATTTCATCAATACCAGCTGTTTATTTACAAGCAGCACCATATGTGTTGACCATTATTGTTTTAGTCGTTTTCTTAGGAAAAGCTTCTGGACCAAAAGCAATTGGGAAAAATTACATCAAATCTAAATAAATATAGAGTATAAAAGGGCGGGGCTATGGGACAATTTCTAAAGTCATGCCCTTTTTATCAAATAGTAAGTAAAACTAAGAAAGAAGGATGGTTATGTTTAAACGTGTGCATTTAGTTGTAATGGATTCAGTCGGTATCGGGGAAGCACCTGATGCTGAAAAATTTGGCGATGTAGGTAGTGATACATTAGGTCATATCGCAAAAGAAGCCGGTTTAACAATTCCTAATTTAGAAAATCTAGGACTAGGAACAATCGCTCCTCTTCACAATGTAGAAGCTGTTGCTGATCATAAAGGTTATGCAACAAAATTAGAAGAAATTTCAGTCGGTAAAGACACGATGACTGGTCACTGGGAAATCATGGGTTTAAATATTCAAAAACCTTTCCGAGTATTCCCAGATGGATTTCCAGATGAATTATTAAAACAAATCGAAGAATTTTCAGGACGTAAAATTGTTTGTAATAAACCATATAGTGGAACTGCAGTCATTGATGACTATGGCCAACATCAAATGGAAACAGGAGATTTGATCGTGTATACGTCTGCTGATCCAGTGTTGCAAATTGCAGCGCATGAAGAAATCATTCCGTTGGATGAATTATACCGTATTTGTCAGTACGTTCGTGATATTACCAAAGATGAACCTTACATGATTGGTCGTATCATTGCTCGTCCGTATGTGGGTGAACCTGGGAACTTTACTAGAACAAGTAACCGTCACGATTATGCATTAGACCCATTTGGTCATACAGTTCTTGATTCATTGAAAGATAATGGCAAAGAAGTGATTGCAGTTGGAAAAATCAATGATATTTTTAATGGCCAAGGGATTACAGATTCGGTTCGTACGAAAAGCAATATGGATGGTGTAGATCAATTACTTAACGTGATGAAACGAGATTTTGAAGGTTTAAGTTTCACTAATCTAGTTGATTTTGATGCATTATATGGTCATCGTCGTGATGTAGTTGGCTATGCTCATGCAATTGAAGCGTTTGATTTGAGACTTCCAGAAATCATTGATGCAATGGAAGAAGATGATTTACTAATGATCACAGCTGATCACGGAAATGATCCAACATTCCCTGGGACCGATCATACAAGAGAGTACGTTCCATTGTTGGTTTACAGTAAAAAAATGAACGGCCAAGGTAGTTTGCCGCAAGGTCATTATGCAGATATTTCAGCAACTGTGGCTGAAAACTTTGCTGTTCCAAAAACAGAAAATGGCGAAAGCTTTTTAAATAAACTGGTATAGGAGAGAAATAATGACAAAAATAGGTGAGATGTTAAAAGAGACAACGGCATTTTTAAAAGAAAAAGGCGTTGGAGAAGTTGATTTTGGCTTGATTTTAGGTTCTGGTTTAGGTGAGCTGGCAGATGAAGTAGAAGATGCCATTGCGATTCCTTTTTCAGAAGTGCCTCATTTTGCGGTTTCAACAGTTGTTGGGCATGCTGGTAAGTTAGTTTATGGTACACTTTCTGGGAAAAAAGTATTAGCGATGCAAGGACGTTTCCATTATTATGAAGGCCATTCAATGCAAAAAGTGACCTATCCAGTTCGTGTAATGGCTGCAATGGGCGCTCATTCAATCGTAGTAACCAATGCTGCTGGTGGCGTAAATGAAAACTTCACGCCAGGTAACTTGATGTTGATCACAGACCATATCAATTTTACGGGAGATAATCCGTTGATCGGTGAAAATGACGAAGCGATGGGACCACGTTTCCCAGACATGAGTCATGCTTATACGCCTGCTTACTTTGAAATTGCTAAAAAAGTGGCAAAAGAACAGAATGTACCATTACAAGAAGGCGTTTATATGGGCTATTCAGGCCCGACATATGAAACACCAGCTGAAATTCGCATGTCTCGTGCAATGGGGGCTGATGCAGTTGGAATGTCCACTGTATCAGAAGTCATTGTTGCGGCTCATAGCGGTTTGAAAGTCTTGGGAATTTCATGCATCACAAACTTAGCTGCTGGTATGCAAAGTAGTTTAAATCATGCAGAAGTTGTAGAAACAACAGAGCGTGTCAAATCTCAATTTAAAGAATTGATTAAAACGACATTAGCAGAACTATAAAAGTTTCATTATAAAGGAGAAGAAATATGAGTGTTCATATCGAAGCCAAACAAGGCGAAATAGCAGATAAAATTTTATTACCGGGAGATCCATTACGTGCGAAATACATCGCCGAAACATTTTTAGAAAATCCGGTGTGCTACAATCAAGTAAGAGGGATGTTGGGTTACACAGGTACGTATAAAGGCGAACGTGTTTCCGTTCAAGGAACAGGAATGGGAATGCCTTCTGCGACAATTTATGCTCACGAGCTGATTAATTCTTATGGTGTAAAAAAATTGATTCGAGTTGGTACTTGCGGATCAATCTCAGAGAAAGTCCGTGTGAGAGATTTAGTAATTGCACAAGCGGCAGCAACGCCTTCTTCAATGATTCGTAATGATTTCCCTAAATATGATTTCCCTCAAATCGCTGATTTTGATTTGTTGTTAAAATCATACACAACGGCGAAAGAAAAAGGTTTTGTTACCCATGTTGGGAATGTGTTGTCTGATGATGTCTTTTATAAAGATAGCATGGATGGCGTTTTTGAACTTGGTAAATTAGGTGTCTTAGCAATTGAAATGGAAGCTGCAGCATTATATTATTTAGCAGCAAAATTTGATGTACAAGCGTTGGCGATCATGACTGTTAGCGATAGTTTAGTAACAGGTGAGGAAACAACTGCTGAAGAACGTCAAACAACATTCAATGATATGATCGAAGTAGGATTGGAAACAGCAATCAATAGTTAATAAAAATAAGTAACGAAACAGCTCCTGATTTTAGATGGAGCTGTTTTTATACTACGATTTAATCGAGAAGGGTTAAAGATTTCTTTTTCTTGACACTCTTTTTTGATAGATTATCATATAAATAAGAAACCTAAATTGAATGGAGGAAGAAAAATTGGATAATTTTAGATTTTATGTACCAACAGATATTCGTTTTGGGAAAGATCGTTTGGCAACAGAGTTGACAGATGTGCTAAATGTTTATGGAACAAATGTACTGTTAGTTTATGGCGGCGGTAGTATCAAGAAAAATGGGTTATATGATCAAGTGATTGAGTTACTTGCAAAAAATCAAAATAAAGTTATCGAATTAAGCGATGTAGAACCAAATCCTCGTATTGAAACAGTTCGTCGAGGCGTAGTGTTATGTCGTGAAAATGATATCGATGTGATTTTAGCTGTAGGTGGGGGTTCGACGATTGATTGTTCCAAAGTGATTGCGGCAGGTTTTTATAGTGATGAAGATCCGTGGGAAGTCATAGCAGCGCGCAAAGGGTTCCAAGGTGAAGCCTTACCGATTGTTACGATCTTAACTTTAGCTGCAACGGGTAGTGAAATGAATATTGGTGCTGTGATCACAAACTTAGCAACAAACCAAAAATTAGGTGTTGGTGGTCCAGCAATGATGCCGAAAGTTTCATTTTTAGATCCGACCACGACATTTACTGTACCGGCTTATCAAACAGCGGCAGGTTCTGCTGATATCTTAAGCCACTTATTTGAAAGCTATTTTAATATAACCGAAGGAACAGATGTGCAAGACTTTGTCTCAGAAGGTCTGATGCGTGCAGTCATTAAAAATTGCCCAATTGCGCTTACTGAACCTGATAATTATGATGCTCGTGCTAATTTGATGTGGTCAAGTAGTTTAGCACTAAATGGATTGACAAGAAATGGTAAACATGGTGTTTGGTCATGTCATGCGATGGAGCACGAATTAAGTGCCTTTTATGATATTACTCATGGAATTGGATTGGCTATTTTGACGCCGCGCTGGATGAACTATGTACTTTCAGAACAGACAGTAGCTAGATTTGCACAGTTTGCTCATAATGTTTGGGGAATCGTTGAGACTGACCCAATGCTTGCGGCGAAAAAGGGCATTCAAGCTACCTATGATTTCTTCAAAGCATGCGATATTCCTATGACATTACCAGCTGTTGGGATCGATGAGGAAAAATTTGGAGAAATGGCGAAACAAGCAGTTGCACACAGCACGATTAAAACGGATGCCTTTGTTCCGTTAGCTGAATCGGATGTTGAAGCGATTTACCGTGAATGTTTAACTGAATCTAGTTTTGCGTAACTAAGATTAACGACGCGAGAAGGGGATAGTTCTATGAAGCAGTTGTTTGATGAAACGTATTCCGAAAACCGAACACTTTGGTATGCTTATTTTAAAGAAATAGAACAACCAGACTTAGTTGAAACAATTAGCCGAATTATTCAAACTGACTTGAAAACAGCTACTGATATACTGAATACAAGTTGGATATTTTATCGTGAAGAGTTGCAAAAAGATGCATTACAAGAGGAAGTGAGATCTTCAATCATGGTACGTTTGGTGGATGGACAATATTATGTTCACTATAATATGTCAGACTTTGAATTTGTAACACAGAGAGAAGTTATCGCAAATCGGCTACAACAATTAAAAGAAGTATTAGAGAAATAAGTAAAAAAGCTCCTGAAACTATACAGTTTCAGGAGTCTTAGTTTTTTATAAGTAGTATTTTTTAGCTACTGTTAGGTCATCGTTTAATTCATAAACAAGTGGTTGACCTGTTGGGATTTCAAGATCCATGATATCTTCATCTGAAATACCTTCGATATGTTTCGCTAAAGCACGTAAAGAGTTACCATGAGCGGCTACTAAAACAGTTTTGTCGTCTAGCAAAGCAGGAGCAATTTCGTCTTGCCAGAATGGTAACGCACGTTCTAGAGTAACTTTCAAGTTTTCTCCACCTGGAATATCGCGTTGGTCTAACATTGCATAACGACGATCGTTTGCTGCAGAACCTTCATCAGTCGCTTCCATCAATGGAGGTAAAGTATCGTAAGAACGACGCCAAATGTGTACTTGGTCATCTCCATATTTTTCAGCAGTTTCTTGTTTGTTTAAACCTTGTAATTTACCATAGTGACGTTCGTTTAAGCGCCAAGATTTGATTTGAGGAACCCATAATTGATCTGAGTTCTCTAAAATTAAGTTACAAGTTTTGATAGCACGAGTTAATACAGAAGTATAAGCTACATCAAATTCAATTCCAGCTTCTTTGATTTTGCGTCCGCCTTCGATTGCTTCTTCAACACCTTGTGGTGCTAAATCTACGTCAGCCCAACCTGTAAATTGATTTAACGCATTCCATTCACTAAGTCCATGACGAGAAAATACTAATTTTGGCATGTATAGCTCTCCTTTGAGTTGTAGTTTCTGAAACTTTCATTTCCTGTTCTATTGTACACCGTTTTAAAATAGATTTCCATTGTAAATTAGTAAAAAATACTGGAAAGGCTAGCTAACGTAGTTCGTTTACGCTAGGCTGATCTAAGGTAAGTGAAATAAACAAGAAGAGTACAGCTGATTGACTGCACTCTTCTAGAGAAAAATTTCAACTATATACTTGTTACTCTTGAGAGAGCTTGGCAACATCAGCTTCAGATAAATTGATGTATTTGTAGCAAGTGCCGACAGAAACATTGCATTTTGAAGAAATAAATTGAATAGTTTCTTTCTTCTCGTGATATAAGTGTCGGATTTTTTTTACTGTTCGTGCATCTATTTTAGGTCGTCCGCCAATCTTGCCTTTTTTTCGGGCATTGTTCAATCCGATTAAAGTACGCTCTGTGATTAGATCGCATTCCATCGTTGCCAAACCATTCATTAACTTGAAGTAAATCTCTCCCATTGGATGCCGGGTGTCGATCTCTTCATGTAGGCTGACTAGATGAATACCAGTGTCTTTGAACGTTTGTGTTAGTTCCGTCAATTGACGCGTAGAGCGACCTAAGCGGTTTAAACGGCAGATAACTAAAGTGTCGCCTGTTTCTAAACCGTTTAGGACAGTCTCAAGCTCAGAAATGAGATGTTTGTCATTTGTGATGTCGAAAGATTCATGATAAACTTCATCGCAACCAAAGTCAGATAAAATGTTGATCTGAGCATCTAAATCATTGTCATTGATTGTTGTACGTGCATAACCAATTATTTTCATCGTTCGTCCTTTCTAGTAAAAAGTAAAATAGGATACTAAAAATGTAGCATATAAACGGATGAAATGATAGCTGTTTTTTTATCTTTCTTTAATCTTTTTCTTTCTTTTCAAATCATATTCAAATAATTCTCTATTTTGGTACGTGGATGGTTTTTGGGCCTGTTTCTCCGCCGACGATGACAGTGGAAACGATGTTAAGGAATAATCCATGTTCAACGACACCAACTAACTGATCTAAATAAGCACCTAAAGCGATGGGGTCAGTGATTTCTTCTAAATGAAGATCAATAATATAATGACCGCCATCCGTGACCAATGTTTCTTCAGTAGACGTTGTACGTAAAACAGGCGCATACCCTTTTTCTTCAAATAAACGAACCAGTTGTTGACTACCGTATGGAATGACTTCAACAGGCAATGGGAATTTACCAAGTTTTTTCACAAGTTTTGAGTCATCGACGATCCAAATGCATTTTTTTGAGTACGTTGCGACGATTTTTTCGAATAATAAAGCAGCACCGCCACCTTTGATACCTTGAAAATCCTCACTGATCTCATCTGCTCCATCAATCGTCAGATCAACATAAGGAACGTCATCGATCCCTTTCAAAGGAATGCCCAATTCGATGGCTTGACGCTCAGTTTCTTTTGATGTGGTTACACCAACGATGGATAAACCTTCCTCTTTTACTCGTCGACCAATTTCATCCACCATAAATTTCGCAGTAGATCCTGTTCCTAAACCTACGATCATACCATCTTCTACATATTTTGCTGCTTCGATTCCTGCCATTTGTTTAAGATTCATCCGCTTGTTTGCCCCTTTCAAATAATCAAAGATATTGTACCGTTAAACGACATAAAAAGATAGAAAGATTTAGAAAAATGAGTATTTTCTACTATATTAATGTTGGAATAAGTAAAGATGTAAAAAACTACTCATTTTACTAGAAAAAGAGTGATAAGTGGTTGACAGACCCGAATTATCATGCTATCCTAGCAAAGGTGCTTTATCTACAGGTCTCTCGTTGGAGACGTGCTGACTGTCTATCGAAGCATATTTGATAATGAGTGCAGAGATTGCATTATTTTTTATCGCTAAAAAAGAACCACCTGGATGTGTGGAACTAGATGCGAAATGAGGAAGGAGGAAACAAGGAATGCCTACAATTAATCAATTAGTACGTAAACCTCGTAAATCAAAGGTGGAGAAATCTAATTCACCAGCGTTGAACAAAGGATATAATAGTTTTAAGAAATCTCAAACGAACGTAAACTCACCACAAAAGCGTGGGGTTTGTACTCGTGTGGGAACAATGACACCTAAAAAACCTAACTCGGCTTTACGTAAATATGCCCGTGTTCGTTTGTCTAACTTAATCGAAGTAACAGCTTATATCCCAGGTATCGGTCATAACTTACAAGAACATAGCGTGGTATTATTACGCGGTGGACGTGTAAAAGATTTACCAGGGGTACGTTATCATATCGTACGTGGTGCGCTTGATACAGCTGGCGTTACAGATCGTAAACAAAGCCGCTCTAAATATGGTACTAAAATGCCTAAAGCTGCTAAATAATTTGACAATCACTATGGTCTTATACAATAAAGAATTTTCGGAAGGAGGAGTTACGGATGCCACGTAAAGGTCCTGTTACAAAACGCGATGTTTTACCAGATCCAATTTATAACTCAAAATTAGTAACTCGCTTGATTAACCGTGTAATGGTTGATGGAAAACGCGGGATTGCTGCTAATATCATCTATAATTCATTTGATATCATCAAAGAATCTACAGGTAATGATCCATTGGAAGTTTTCGAACAAGCAATGAAAAACGTTATGCCTGTACTAGAAGTAAAAGCTCGCCGTGTTGGGGGTTCTAACTATCAAGTACCAGTTGAAGTTCGTCCAGAACGTCGTACAACTTTAGGTCTACGTTGGGTTGTTAACTATGCTCGCCTACGCGGTGAACATACAATGGAACAACGTCTAGCGAAAGAAATCATGGATGCTGCCAATAACACTGGTGCTTCTGTTAAAAAACGTGAAGACACACATAAAATGGCGGACGCTAACCGTGCGTTTGCACACTATCGTTGGTAAGATCCTCTCTGTATGTAATTTAACTTTACTACAGACAGTCACTTTACAATCGATTTAAATAAAGAGAGGAGAAACCTAGAATGCCAAGAGAATTTTCGTTAGAAAACACTCGTAATATCGGTATTATGGCGCACGTTGATGCTGGTAAAACAACAACAACAGAGCGTATCTTATACTATACTGGTAAAATCCATAAAATTGGTGAAACGCACGAAGGTGCATCACAAATGGACTGGATGGAACAAGAACAAGAACGTGGTATTACTATCACATCTGCTGCAACAACTGCAGAGTGGAAAGGTTACCGTGTAAATATCATCGATACACCAGGACACGTGGATTTCACTATTGAAGTTCAACGTTCACTACGTGTATTAGATGGTGCTGTAACCGTTCTTGACTCACAATCAGGTGTTGAACCTCAAACTGAAACAGTTTGGCGTCAAGCAACTGAATATAAAGTTCCACGTGTTGTTTTCTGTAATAAAATGGATAAAATCGGTGCGGATTTCTTATACTCTGTAAACTCATTACATGATCGTTTACAAGCGAATGCTCATCCAATCCAATTGCCAATTGGTGCAGAAGATAGCTTTACAGGGATCATCGATTTAATTACGATGAAAGCTGAAATCTATACAAATGACTTAGGTACAGACATTCAAGAAACTGAAATTCCAGAAGAATATATGGAACAAGCAATTGAATGGCGCGAAAAATTAGTAGAAGCTGTTGCTGAAACTGATGAAGACCTAATGATGAAATATCTAGATGGTGAAGAAATTACGAACGAAGAATTAAAAGCGGGTATCCGTCAAGCGACAATCAATGTTGAATTCTTCCCAGTAATGGCTGGTTCTGCCTTCAAGAACAAAGGTGTTCAATTAATGTTGGATGCAGTTCTTGATTATTTACCATCACCACTAGATATTGAAGCGATCAAAGGGATCGACGTTAAAACAGACGAAGAAACAACTCGTCCTGCTGATGACGAAGCACCTTTTGCATCACTAGCATTTAAAGTTATGACTGACCCATTCGTAGGTCGTCTAACATTCTTCCGTGTTTATTCTGGTGTCCTTGAAAGTGGTTCATACGTATTGAACGCTTCTAAAGACAAAAAAGAACGTATCGGTCGTATTTTACAAATGCACGCGAACACACGTAAAGAAATTGACAAAGTGTTCTCAGGAGATATCGCTGCCGCTGTTGGATTGAAAGATACAACAACTGGTGATACTTTATGTGCGGTAGATTCACCAGTTATTCTTGAATCAATTGAGTTCCCAGAACCAGTTATTCAAGTTGCTGTTGAACCTAAATCAAAAGCTGACCAAGATAAAATGGGTGTGGCTCTGCAAAAACTTGCAGAAGAAGATCCATCATTCCGCGTTGAAACAAACGTTGAAACTGGTGAAACAGTTATCTCTGGTATGGGCGAATTGCACTTAGACGTATTAGTAGACCGTATGAGACGTGAGTTCAAGGTTGAAGCAAACGTTGGTGCTCCACAAGTATCATATCGTGAAACTTTCCGTGCTCCTGTAACGCAGGCAGAAGGTAAGTTTGTACGTCAGTCTGGTGGTAAAGGTCAATACGGACATGTCTGGGTTGAATTTACACCAAACGAAGAAGGTAAAGGCTTCGAATTTGAAAATGCTATCGTCGGTGGTGTGGTTCCTCGTGAATACATCCCTGCGGTTGAAAAAGGCTTGGCAGAATCTATGAACAACGGTGTTCTTGCTGGATATCCATTAGTTGATATTAAAGCAAAACTTTACGATGGTTCATACCATGATGTCGATTCAAATGAAACAGCCTTCCGTGTAGCTGCTTCTATGGCGCTACGTGCGGCTGCTAAAAAAGCAATGCCTGTAATTTTAGAACCAATGATGAAAGTAACGATCACTGTACCAGAAGATTACTTAGGTGATATCATGGGACACGTTACAAGTCGTCGTGGACGTGTTGAGGGTATGGAAGCACACGGTAACTCACAAATCGTTAACGCGATGGTGCCTCTAGCTGAAATGTTCGGTTACGCGACAACATTACGTTCAGCAACACAAGGTCGCGGTACGTTTATGATGGTCTTTGATCACTATGAAGATGTACCAAAATCTGTACAAGAAGAAATCATCAAGAAAAATGGCGGAAACAACGCATAATAGTTAAGAAATTGGCGTAAGCTTATTTATGACTAGGATTTTCTAACGATTTCGGTTAAACTAATTAAAGATGATCAGGTAGCTGTAAACTATCTATCAAATAAAATAAAATTCATATATTTTAGGAGGAACATTTAAAATGGCTAAAGAAAAATTTGACCGTTCTAAACCCCATGTAAACATTGGTACTATTGGACACGTTGACCATGGTAAAACTACATTAACTGCTGCAATCGCAACTGTGTTAGCTAAACACGGTGGCGGTGAAGCTCAAAACTATGCTGATATCGATAACGCTCCAGAAGAAAAAGAACGTGGTATCACAATCAACACTTCTCACATCGAGTATGAAACTGATGCTCGTCACTATGCACACGTGGATTGCCCAGGACACGCGGATTACGTTAAAAACATGATCACTGGTGCTGCACAAATGGATGGAGCTATCTTAGTAGTATCTGCTGCTGATGGTCCTATGCCTCAAACTCGTGAGCACATCTTGTTATCACGTAACGTTGGTGTACCATACATCGTTGTTTTCTTAAACAAAATGGATATGGTAGATGACGAAGAATTATTAGAATTAGTAGAAATGGAAGTTCGTGATTTATTATCTGAATATGACTTCCCAGGTGACGACACTCCTGTTATCGCTGGTTCTGCTTTGAAAGCATTAGAAGGCGACGCTTCATACGAAGAAAAAATCATGGAATTAATGGCTGCAGTTGACGAGTACATCCCAACTCCAACTCGTGATACTGACAAACCATTCATGATGCCAGTCGAAGACGTATTCTCAATCACTGGACGTGGTACAGTTGCTACTGGCCGTGTTGAACGTGGAGAAGTTCGCGTTGGTGACGAAATCGAAATCGTTGGTATTAAAGAAGATACTGCTAAAACAACAGTTACTGGTGTTGAAATGTTCCGTAAATTGTTAGACTACGCTGAAGCTGGCGATAACATCGGTGCTTTATTACGTGGTGTTGCACGTGAAGATATCGAGCGTGGACAAGTATTGGCAAAACCTGCTTCAATCACTCCACACACAAAATTTAAAGCTGAAGTTTATGTTTTATCAAAAGAAGAAGGCGGACGTCACACTCCATTCTTCACTAACTACCGTCCTCAGTTCTACTTCCGTACAACTGACGTAACTGGTGTAGTTGAATTACCAGAAGGCGTTGAAATGGTAATGCCTGGTGATAACGTTGCAATGGACGTTGAATTAATCCACCCAATCGCTATCGAAGACGGAACTCGTTTCTCTATTCGTGAAGGCGGACGTACTGTTGGTTCAGGCGTTGTTTCTGAAATTACTAAATAATTACAGATTAATATAAAGTAACAAAACCGACGTAAAACATCGGCGTACTCGGACGTAAGTCGAAGGGATTCCCCTTCGGCTTTTTTTGTTTTTAATTTTTAACAACTTGCCTTTAAAATGGGCTTGACTTATATCGAGGTTCGATGTAATATAGGGATGCGATGTATCGTACCTCGATATAAAAAGGAAAAGAAGGAACGGATGGATGGAAGAAAAGCTAAAACGAATCTATATACCAATGACGGAAACAGGTTTTTATATATTGTTCGCACTTAAAGAAGAGCGTCATGGATATAATATCATTCAGTATGTGAAAGAGCTGACAGGGCAAGAAATTATTATTAGTGCAGGAACGATGTATGGAAGTCTCAGTAAAATGGAGAAAGATGGTTTGATACAAGCGACAAAAGAAGAAAACAGACGAAAAAGCTATCTAATAACAGCTCTTGGAGAAGAAATACTTGTTCACGAAATCAATCGAATTAAACGATTGTATAAAAATAGTATTGGGGAGAAAATCGATGGAGACTAAAAAAATAAGAAGGCGATTTGAGTTGGCAGATTATGTAGAGGAAGAAAATTTTTTACAAGAAGAACATAAAAATGGGTGGAAAATGGTGGATTTAAAACTACCGTTTAGTACCTACATTTTTGAAAAATGTGAACCGCAAGAGTATGTATACCAACTAGATTTTAAACAACAAGGAAATGACTTGGGAGAATATCTACAATTATTTGAAGATTGTGGTTGGGAGTATTTTTATAAATATGGTAATTGGTATTATTTTAGAAAGCTAAAATCTGAAATAGAAGAAGAAAATGCTATTTTTAGTGATGCCCCGTCTCGTGCGGGAATGGCAAAAAAAGTTGTGAAATTTCAAGGTATGATTGCATTAGCTGCATTAGTTCCACTGAGCTATTTAATACCTGTATTGCTGAATAGAAGCGAAGGAAGAAGTAATGTTTTACTTGCCTTACTTGTGCTAGTTATAGGGATTACAGTTATTTTATTAGGAGTTCACTTAAGAAATTTTTTGAAACTTACTGAGATTATTAAAAGAGAAGAATTGAAATAAGCAAGTGGCTGGGATATAGCTCGTAAAGTTATATCCCAGCCACTTGAAATTCGAATAAGCATTTATGTTCCGATTTTTTCTACTATAATATGGATAGATAAGCATGTTTAAATTAGTTTAGGATACTATAATGCTTTTCAAGAAAATGCTTGCAGTAAAAAAAAATCTTTTTTCTGAAAAAAACCTTGCTATTACTATGTTTCTGTAATATAATTACAAAGGTGCTGTTTACAGAAGTGTAATAAGCATTGGTAAATCAAGCTTTTGATCTACCGGCTAAGAAACGAGAGGTTGCGACACGCCCGGACGCTTTGCCACGAACGAGCGTGACGGAAAAATTTTCGTGGAGCTATGTCTACTTTCAAAATAGGCGAAGGAGGGAACAAGATGGCAAAACAAAAAATTCGTATCCGTTTAAAAGCGTATGAACACCGTATTTTAGATCAATCAGCGGATAAAATTGTGGAAACAGCAAAAAGAACTGGAGCTGACGTGTCAGGACCAATTCCATTACCAACAGAACGCTCGCTTTACACAGTTATTCGTGCGACTCATAAATACAAAGATTCACGCGAACAATTCGAAATGCGTACGCACAAACGTCTAATCGACATTGTGAACCCAACACCAAAAACAGTTGATGCTTTAATGAAGCTTGACTTACCATCTGGTGTGAATATTGAAATCAAACTATAAAATCAAGACAATGGAGGTGTACTCATGACCAAAGGAATCTTAGGGAAAAAAGTGGGAATGACACAAATCTTTACTGAGTCTGGTGAGTTAATTCCAGTAACAGTAGTTGAAGCTACGCCAAACGTAGTTTTACAAGTAAAAACTGTTGAGACTGATGGATACGAAGCTATCCAAATCGGTTACCAAGACAAACGTGAAGTTTTATCAAACAAACCTGCGAAAGGTCATGTTGCAAAAGCAAACACGGCTCCTAAGCGCTTCATTAAGGAATTCAAAAATGTTGAGCTAGGAGAATATGAAGTAGGTAAAGAAATTAAGGTAGATGTTTTCCAAGCAGGAGACATTATTGATGTTACAGGAACTTCGAAAGGTAAAGGATTCCAAGGCGTTATCAAACGTCACGGACAAAGCCGCGGACCAATGTCTCACGGTTCTCGTTACCACCGTCGTCCTGGGTCAATGGGTCCAGTTGCGCCTAACCGTGTATTTAAAAATAAAAAACTTGCTGGCCGTATGGGTGGCAACCGCGTAACAATTCAAAACCTTGAAATTGTTAAAGTGGACGCTGAAAGAAATGTAATCATGATCAAAGGTAACATTCCTGGAGCGAAAAAATCATTAATCACAATCAAATCAGCTGTGAAAGCTAAATAAGCGTAGGGAAAGGAGGAACTAAGGAATGCCGAATGTAGCATTATTTAAACAAGATGGAACTCAAAATGGTGAAATCACTTTAAACGAAGAGATTTTCGGAATCGAACCAAATGAAACAGTTGTCTACGATGCAATCATCATGCAACGTGCTTCATTAAGACAAGGTACACACTCAGTAAAACACCGCGGAGAAGTTCGTGGCGGTGGCCGTAAACCATGGCGTCAAAAAGGAACTGGTCGTGCTCGTCAAGGTTCAATTCGTTCACCACAATGGCGTGGAGGTGGCGTAGTCTTCGGACCAACACCGCGTTCTTACAGCTACAAACTTCCTAAAAAAGTTCGTCGTTTAGCAATGAAATCTGTATTGTCAGATAAAGTTGCTGAAAACAACTTGGTAGCAGTTGAAGCGTTAGGCTTTGATGCACCAAAAACAAAAGAATTCAAACAAGTTTTAACTAACTTATCTATTGATGCGAAAGTATTAGTTGTTTTAGAAACAGGAAATGATTTTGCAGCATTGTCTGCACGTAATCTACCAAACGTTTCTGTAGTAACTTCTGATAACGTAAGTGTTTTAGATATCGTTTCTAATACTAAAGTATTGGCAACACAAACTGCTCTTACTCAAATTGAGGAGGTGCTTGCATAATGAACTTACTAGACGTAATCAAACGCCCAGTGATCACTGAAAAATCCATGCTTGCTATGGACGAAAAGAAATACACTTTCGAAGTGGACACTCGCGCAAACAAAACTTTAGTAAAACAAGCTGTTGTAGCAGCATTTGATGTTAAAGTTAAAAACGTAAACATCATTAACGTGCGCCCTAAATTTAAACGTATGGGCAAACACGCTGGTTACACAAAAAAACGTCGCAAAGCTGTTGTGACATTAACAGATGATTCAAAAGAAATTCAAATTTTCGATGCTGCTGAATAAGCAGTCCATGTTAACTATTAAATGGGAGGGAAAAAGACGTGGCGATTAAAAAGTATAAACCTACCACAAATGGCCGTCGTAATATGACAGCATCTGATTTTGCTGAAATCACGACATCAACACCTGAAAAATCGTTGTTGGCGCCATTAAAAAACCATGCCGGTCGTAACAACAATGGTCGTATTACAGTTCGTCATCAAGGTGGCGGTCACAAACGTCAATACCGTATGATCGACTTCAAACGTAATAAAGATAACGTTGTAGCGGTTGTCAAAACTATCGAGTATGATCCAAACCGTTCTGCTAACATCGCGTTAGTACATTACGAAGATGGAATCAAAGCATACATTCTAGCACCAAAAGGATTGGAAGTAGGCATGCGCCTTGTTTCCGGTACTGAAGCAGATATTAAAGTAGGGAACGCATTACCATTGGAAAATATTCCAGTAGGTACTGTTGTCCACAATATTGAAATGAAACCTGGTAAAGGCGGTCAATTGATCCGTTCTGCTGGAACAAGTGCTCAAGTACTTGGTAAAGAAGGCAAATACGTATTAATCCGTTTGAACTCAGGTGAAGTTCGTATGATCTTGGCAACTTGCCGTGCAACAATCGGTTCAGTTGGTAACGAACAACACGAATTAATCAACATTGGTAAAGCAGGCCGCTCTCGTTGGATGCGTAAACGCCCAACTGTACGTGGTAGCGTAATGAACCCGAACGATCACCCACACGGTGGTGGTGAAGGTAAACAACCGATTGGACGTAAAGCTCCAGTATCACCTTGGGGTCAACCAGCTATCGGCTTGAAAACTCGTAATAAAAAAGCTAAATCAGACAAACTTATCGTTCGTCGTCGTACTAAATAATTTTTTTGACCATGTGTCGTACATTTTGAGAGGAGGTTCACCATGGGTCGTAGTTTGAAAAAAGGACCTTTCGCTGATGAGCATTTAATGAAAAAAGTAGAAGCTCAACAAGGTGCCGAAAAAAAGAAAGTAATTAAAACTTGGTCTCGCCGTTCTACAATTTTTCCAACATTTGTTGGATTTACAATTGCCGTATATGATGGACGTAAACACGTTCCTGTATACATCCAAGAAGACATGGTAGGACATAAATTAGGTGAATTTGCACCAACTAGAACTTATCGTGGCCACGGAGCCGACGATAAGAAAACTAGACGTTAATTTTGAGGGGAGGAAATGCAAATGTCAGAACAAATTACATCAGCTAAGGCAACTGCTAAAACAGTTCGCACTTCACCTCGTAAAGCCCGTTTAGTAATCGATCTTATCAGAGGTAAAAGCGTTGCGGATGCAATTTCTATCTTGAAATTCATGCCAAACAAATCTGCTGGAATCATTGAAAAAGTTTTAATGTCAGCAGTTGCTAACGCAGAAAATAACTTTGACTTAGACGTTGAAAACTTAGTAGTATCTGAAGCATTTGTCAACGAAGGACCAACAATGAAACGCTTCCGTCCACGTGCAAAAGGTTCAGCATCACCAATCAATAAACGTACAAGTCATCTTACAGTAGTCGTATCAGAAAAATAATCTGTTTTAAACAGATGTCACTTGATAAGAGGAGGTCCATTATTCTTAATGCATTAGCATTTTGAAATAGTGGCAACCGAACCTTAAAAGATTAAGAGGAGGGACAATCAGTGGGTCAAAAAGTACATCCAATAGGAATGCGTGTAGGCATCATCCGCGACTGGGATGCAAAATGGTATGCTGAAAAAGAGTATGCTGAGTTCTTACACGAAGATTTAAGAATCCGTAAATTTATCGCGACAAAACTTGCTGATGCCGCTGTGTCTACAATTGAGATCGAGCGCGCTGCAAATCGTGTGAATATTTCAATCCACACAGCTAAACCAGGTATGGTTATCGGTAAAGGCGGATCTGAAGTCGAAAACCTAAGAAAATCATTAAATTCATTGACTGGTAAAAGAGTTCATATCAACATCATTGAAATCAAAAAACCAGATTTAGATGCAAAATTAGTAGGCGAAGGAATTGCACGTCAATTAGAAAACCGTGTTGCTTTCCGTCGTGCTCAAAAACAAGCGATCCAACGCACTATGCGTTCAGGCGCTAAAGGAATCAAAACACAAGTATCAGGTCGTTTAAACGGTGCTGATATCGCTCGTTCAGAAGGTTACTCTGAAGGTACAGTTCCACTTCACACTTTGCGTGCTGATATTGATTACGCATGGGAAGAAGCAGACACAACTTACGGAAAATTAGGAGTTAAAGTGTGGATTTACCGTGGAGAAATTCTTCCAACGAAAAAAAACGCTGAGAAAGGAGGGAAATAATCATGTTAGTACCTAAACGTGTAAAACACCGTCGTGAATTTAGAGGTAAAATGCGTGGTGAAGCCAAAGGTGGAAAAGAAGTAACATTTGGTGAATGGGGTTTACAAGCAACTGAATCTCACTGGATTACTAACCGTCAAATCGAAGCTGCCCGTATTGCTATGACTCGTTATATGAAACGTGGCGGGAAAGTATGGATTAAAATTTTCCCTCACAAATCATACACAAGTAAAGCTATCGGTGTTCGTATGGGTAAAGGTAAAGGGGCACCTGAAGGCTGGGTTTCACCAGTTAAACGTGGCAAGATCATGTTTGAAATCGCAGGCGTACCTGAAGAAGTAGCTCGTGAAGCACTTCGCCTTGCATCCCACAAATTACCGGTGAAAACCAAAATTGTAAAACGTGAGGAAATGGGTGGTGAATCGAATGAAGGTTAAAGAAATCAGAGAATTAACCACTGCCGAAATGCTTGAAAAAGAAAAGCAATTCAAAGAAGAATTATTTAATCTTAGATTCCAACTAGCAACAGGTCAATTAGAAAACACTGCACGTATTCAAGAAGTACGTCAATCGATTGCACGCATCAAAACAGTATTGCGTGAACAAGCTAACTAATAGTGGAAGGAGGCCAAACGCGTATGACTGAAGAAAGAAATCAACGCAAAGTTTACCAAGGTCGTGTTGTTTCAGATAAGATGGATAAAACTATCACTGTTGTCGTAGAAACAAAGAAAAACCATCCTATTTATGGTAAACGTATGAAATATTCTAAGAAATACAAAGCTCATGATGAAAACAACACTGCAAAAGTTGGAGACATCGTAAGAATCATGGAAACTCGTCCATTATCAGCTACAAAACGTTTCCGTTTACTAGAGGTAGTCGAAGAAGCAGTTATTATCTAATAAAAACGAGATTTTCCTATATAGATTGAAACATAAAATCTGAAAGGGGGATACACATCGTGATCCAACAAGAAAGCCGATTAAAAGTCGCAGATAACTCAGGTGCTCGTGAAATCTTAACGATTAAAGTACTAGGTGGTTCTGGACGTAAAACTGCTAATATTGGTGACGTGATTGTTGCTACGGTTAAACATGCAACGCCAGGTGGGGTTGTCAAAAAAGGTGAAGTCGTAAAAGCCGTTATCGTTCGTACAAAATCAGGAGCTCGTCGTACAGACGGTTCATACATCAAATTTGATGAAAATGCTGCTGTAATTATTCGTGATGATAAAAGCCCGCGTGGAACTCGTATCTTCGGTCCTGTTGCACGTGAATTACGTGAAAACAACTTCATGAAGATCGTTTCTCTAGCACCAGAAGTATTATAATCAGGACACGTATCAAAGGAGGTGCGAAACAGTAATGTTTGTTAAAAAAGGCGATAAAGTGAAAATTATCACTGGTAAAGACAAAAATAAAGAAGGCGTTGTATTAGCAGCGTTTCCTAAAAAAGACAAAGTCATCGTTGAAGGTGTTAACATCATGAAAAAACACCAAAAACCTAACCAAGCAGCGCCGCAAGGCGGAATCCTAGAAGTCGAAGCGCCGATTCATGTTTCTAATGTAATGGTGATTGACGGAACAGGTGTAGCTGGTCGTGTAGGTTACAAAGAAGTCGATGGTAAAAAAGTCCGTGTTTCTAAAAAAACCGGTGAAGTCTTAGATAAATAGATTAAAAGGAAGGAGGGGCTTACTAAATGAACCGCCTGAAAGAAAAATATATTAAAGAAATTACTCCATCATTAGTGGAAAAATTTAATTATAGTTCAGTTATGCAAACACCTAAAGTTGATAAAATCGTTATTAACATGGGTGTGGGTGACGCTGTTTCAAACGCGAAAAACTTAGATAAAGCAGTTGAAGAATTAGCATTGATCACAGGTCAAAAACCTTTAATCACTAAAGCTAAGAAATCAATCGCTGGTTTCCGTTTACGTGAAGGAATGCCAATCGGTGCGAAAGTTACATTACGCGGAGAAAGAATGTACGAATTTTTAGATAAATTAGTATCTGTTTCTCTACCTCGTGTACGTGACTTCCACGGAGTAAGCAAAAAAGCCTTCGATGGACGTGGTAACTACACTTTAGGTATTAAAGAACAATTAATCTTCCCAGAAGTTGATTATGATTTAGTAGATAAAGTACGCGGTATGGACATCGTTATTGTAACAACAGCAAACACAGATGAAGAATCTCGTGAATTGTTGGCACAATTAGGTATGCCATTCCAAAAATAATAAAAGGAGGCGAACTACGTGGCTAAAAAATCAATGATTGCTAAAAACAAACGCCCTGCAAAACATTCAACACAAGCGTATACTCGTTGTGAACGTTGCGGACGTCCACATTCAGTTTATCGTAAATTTCATCTTTGCCGTATTTGCTTCCGCGAACTTGCCTATAAAGGTCAAATTCCCGGCGTGAAGAAAGCTAGCTGGTAAACAAGTAAACTCGCATAAAGGAGGTAAATAGTTCAATGGTCATGACAGATCCAATTGCAGATTTTCTAACGCGCATTCGTAATGCAAACATGGTTAAACATGAAAGCTTAGAAGTGCCTGCGTCAAAAATCAAACGTGATATCGCTGAAATCTTGAAACGTGAAGGTTTTGTACGCGATGTAGAATATATCGAAGATGACAAACAAGGCGTGATTCGTGTTTTCCTTAAATACGGTAAAAACGAAGAACGTGTTATCACAAACTTAAAACGTATCTCTAAACCAGGTTTACGTGCTTATGTCAAATCTGACGAAGTGCCTAAAGTATTGAATGGTCTAGGAATCGCGATTATCTCTACTTCTGAAGGTGTTGTAACTGATAAAGAAGCAAGAGCTAAAAACATCGGCGGCGAAGTAATCGCCTACGTATGGTAATTTAAAAAAACACACAAGGAGGTGTCTCTAAGTGAGCCGTATTGGTAATAAAATCGTTGTACTTCCTGCTGGCGTTGAAGTCAAACAAGAAGGAAACAACATTACTGTAAAAGGACCTAAAGGTGAATTAACACGTGAATTTTCTGCTGATATCAAAATGAATATCGAAGGAAATGAAGTAACATTCACTCGTCCAAATGATAGCAAAGACATGAAAACAATTCACGGAACAACTCGTGCGAACTTCAACAACATGGTTGTTGGTGTAAGTACAGGCTTTGAAAAAGGTCTTGAACTTATCGGGGTTGGGTACCGTGCTCAAATGCAAGGGACTACATTAGTTCTTAACGTTGGGTATTCTCATCCAGTAGAAATCACACCACCAGCTGGTGTAACTGTAGAAGTACCTTCGAATACACAAGTCGTTGTAAAAGGCGCTAACAAAGAACACGTTGGTGAATTAGCAGCAAATATTCGTGGTACTCGTCCTCCAGAACCTTATAAAGGCAAAGGAATCCGTTATGTTGGCGAATTCGTACGTCGTAAAGAAGGTAAAACTGGTAAATAATAGCAGCTTGAGAGTTATTTTTCAACACTGTTTGAAAAATAACGATCCGTTGTCTATCGCAGCTTAATAGCTAGCAAATATAAAGAGGTGACAATTGTGATTACAAAACCAGATAAAAACAAAACACGTCAAAAGAGACATCGTCGTGTACGTAACAAAATCTCTGGTACTGCTGAGTGCCCACGCTTGAACGTATTCCGTTCTAACAAAAACATCTACGCGCAAATCATTGATGACGTAGCGGGTGTAACGCTAGCAAGTGCCTCTGCCTTAGATAAAGAAATTTCAGGTGGAAACAAAACAGAAACAGCCGCAGCTGTTGGTAAATTAATCGCTGAACGTGCCGCTGAAAAAGGCGTTAAAGTAGTAGTCTTTGACCGTGGTGGATACCTTTACCATGGCCGCGTGCAAGCTTTAGCTGAAGCAGCGCGTGAAAATGGACTAGAATTTTAGGAGAAGGAGGAACACCATTCATGGTTTATATTGATCCAAAACACTTGGAATTAGAAGACCGCGTGGTTTCTATCAACCGTGTAACTAAAGTTGTTAAAGGTGGACGTCGTCTACGCTTTGCAGCACTAGTTGTTGTGGGAGATAAAAACGGTCACGTTGGCTTTGGGACTGGTAAAGCACAAGAAGTGCCAGAAGCAATCCGTAAAGCAATCGAAGACGCGAAGAAAAACTTAGTTGAAGTGCCTATGGTTGGTTCTAGTATCCCTCACGAAGTGATCGGGGTATTTGGTGGTGGCCGTATCCTTATGAAACCTGCAGTAGAAGGTTCTGGGGTAGCCGCTGGTGGACCAGTTCGTGCCGTATTGGAATTAGCTGGTGTAGCAGATATCACATCAAAATCATTAGGTTCAAATACACCAATCAACGTTGTTCGCGCAACAGTTGAAGGGTTAAAACAATTAAAACGTGCCGAAGAAGTGGCAGCACTTCGCGGTAAATCTGTAGAAGAAATCTTAGGATAAGGAGGACAAAATAATGGCTGAATTAAAAGTTACATTAAAACGCAGCGTTATCGGACGTCCTCAAAACCAAAAAGATACAGTTAAAGCACTAGGTTTAGGTAAACTAAACAGCTCTGTTGTGAAACCTGCGAACGAAGCAATCAAAGGTATGATCAACACTGTGTCACATTTAGTGGACGTTGAAGAAGTTTAATTTACAATAGTACATTGTTAAGGAGGTGCCAAACCAATGAAACTTCATGAATTGAAACCTGCTGAAGGTTCACGCCAAGTACGTAACCGTGTTGGACGTGGTACTTCATCTGGTAATGGTAAAACTGCCGGCCGTGGACAAAAAGGGCAAAAAGCTCGTTCAGGCGGTGGTGTAAGACTTGGATTTGAAGGGGGTCAAACTCCATTATTCCGTCGTTTACCAAAACGCGGCTTCACGAACATCAACCGCAAAGATTATGCAGTCATCAACTTAGATGTCTTAAATCGTTTCGAAGATGGAACTGAAGTAACACCTGCAGGCTTAATCGAAGCTGGAATCGTGAAAAACGAAAAAGCTGGAATCAAAGTACTTGCTAATGGTGAATTAACAACTAAAAAATTAACTGTGAAAGCAGCTAAATTCTCTAAAGCAGCAGAAGAAGCAATTGTTGCAGCTGGTGGATCAATCGAGGTGATCTAATGTTTAAACTATTAAAAGATGCTTTTAAAGTCAAAGACATTAGATCAAAAATTTTGTTTACTGTATTCATTCTTTTTGTATTTCGTTTAGGTGCGCATATAACTGTACCTGGCGTAAATGCAAAAGGTTTGCAAGACTTAAGCAATTTACCATTTTTAAATATGTTGAATATGGTCAGTGGTAGTGCTATGCAAAACTTCTCTATCTTCTCGATGGGGGTTTCGCCATACATTACAGCATCGATCATCATTCAATTATTACAAATGGATATCGTACCAAAATTTGTAGAATGGTCGAAACAAGGTGAAGTTGGACGTAAGAAATTGAATCAAGCAACAAGATATCTAACGATTGTCTTGGGTATAGCTCAATCTTTTGGGATTACTGCTGGATTCAATCAATTAAGTTCTGTTGGGATCGTAAAAAATCCTAACATCAGCACTTTTGTAATGATTTCTGTGATTTTAACCGGTGGAACAATGTTTGTGACTTGGTTAGGAGAACAAATTACTGAAAAAGGAATCGGTAATGGTGTTTCAATGATTATCTTCGCGGGGATTATTTCTCGTTTGCCAGAAGGAATCAAAGAAATCGTTGACGATTACTTTATCAATATTGAGTCTTCTAGAATTTGGCAATCTGCGATCTTTATTGCAATTTTAATCGTTGCAATTTTGGTTATTGTTACATTAGTAACATTTTTCCAGCAAGCAGAACGAAAAATTCCGATCCAATATACAAAACGAGTTTCTGGTGCACCAACAAGTAGTTATTTACCGTTAAAAGTAAATGCTGCCGGTGTTATCCCAGTTATCTTTGCTAGTTCGTTGATTGCAACGCCTAATGCTGTTTTACAAGCCTTTTCTAAGAGTTATTCTGGTGAAGGTTGGTATGATGTAATGACACAAATTTTTAGTTACAATACCGTTCCAGGTGCAATTATTTATACTGTACTGATCGTTGCTTTCACATTCTTCTATGCTTTTGTTCAAGTTAACCCTGAGAAATTAGCGGAAAACTTACAAAAACAAGGAAGCTATATTCCAAGCGTTCGACCAGGTAAAGGGACAGAAGAATATATTTCTGGAATGTTAATGAGACTAAGTGTTGTCGGTTCTATATTCCTAGGTTTAGTTGCATTACTACCGATCATTGCTCAAATGATTTGGAAGTTACCGCAATCTATCGGTCTAGGAGGAACAAGCTTACTGATTGTGATTGGTGTTGCTTTAGAAACAGCGAAACAATTAGAAGGTTTAATGTTGAAACGTCAATATGTTGGCTTTATCAATAAGTAAGAGTCGTGTGTTGAGGATTTATCCCTCAGCACCATTCTCTCGCTAGGCTAGCTTCAAAAGCCAGCCTTTAAAATTAGGAGGAAATGAAATGAACCTCATTTTAATGGGATTGCCTGGAGCAGGCAAAGGAACTCAAGCTGAACAGATCGTGGATACTTATGGTATTCCTCATATTTCTACAGGAGATATGTTCCGTGCAGCGATGAAAAACGAAACTGCTCTTGGCTTAGAAGCGAAATCTTATATCGATAAAGGTGCTTTGGTTCCAGACGATGTAACAAATGGAATTGTCAAAGAACGTTTGGCAGAACCTGATACTGATAAAGGCTTTTTATTAGATGGTTTTCCACGTACTTTGGATCAAGCAGAAGCATTAGATAAAATGTTAATAGAATTAAATAAAAAAATTGATGCTGTCATCGACATCCATGTTGAAGAAGAGATTTTAGTTGAACGCTTAGCTGGCCGGTTTATATGCCGTTCATGTGGCGCAACTTATCATAAAATCTTCAATCCTCCGACTGTAGAAGGAACATGTGATCGTTGCGGCGGACATGAATTTTATCAAAGAGAAGATGATAAGCCTGAAACGGTCAAAAACCGTCTGGCAGTCAACATCAAAAGCAGTGCGCCAATTTTAGACTTTTACAAGGCTAAAAACGTATTGTATACAATAGATGGGAATCGCGAGATCGATACTGTTTTTTCTGAAGTGAAAGAAATCATTGAAAAAAGATAGTTGTCTGAATTGCCGCAAACTTACCATTTTGTTTGATACAGATTCTCTTGCCAAATAGAATAGTTTATGATAGAATATATCAGTCCGACTTCTACCTTTTTGTAGAGGTTTAATTGAAAATTCTAGGTGGGGGCTGAAGTTTCCGCCATTTTATCGTGTGAAAATGCGAAACAAGTACAAGGAGGTACTGTGCGTGGCTAAAGAAGATATGATTGAAGTCGAAGGTACAGTCGTCGAAACTTTGCCGAATGCAATGTTTAAAGTTGAACTAGAAAATGGACACCAAGTTCTTGCTACTGTTTCCGGTAAGATCCGTATGCACTATATTCGAATTTTACCTGGAGATAAAGTAACTGTTGAGTTATCTCCATATGATTTAACTCGTGGTCGAATCACTTATCGCTTTAAATAATTGTACTCCGTAAAATTCAGGGAGGTATTATCATGAAAGTAAGACCATCAGTAAAACCAATGTGTGAACATTGTAAAGTAATTCGCCGTAAAGGACGTGTTATGGTCATTTGCCCAGCAAATCCAAAACATAAACAACGTCAAGGATAATAGGAGGTGTAACGTAGAATGGCTCGTATTGCAGGAGTAGACATCCCTCGTGATAAACGTGTAGTAATTTCTCTTACTTATATTTTTGGTATTGGTAATACTACTGCTAAAAAAGTTTTAGCAAACGTTGGCGTATCTGAAGATATTCGTGTTCGTGATTTAACGAATGATCAAACAGATGCTATCCGTGCGGAAATTGATAAGTTAAAAGTTGAAGGTGATCTTCGTCGTGAAGTGAACTTGAACATCAAGCGTCTGATGGAAATCGGTTCATACCGTGGAATCCGTCACCGTCGTGGATTACCAACTCGTGGACAAAACACGAAAAATAATGCACGTACTCGTAAAGGCCCAGCTCGTACTGTAGCAGGCAAGAAAAAATAATTCCTAAGTGAAGGAGGTTAGATCTTCATGGCAGCAAAAAAAGTTAGTCGTAAACGCCGTGTGAAAAAGAATATAGAAACTGGGATTGCACATATCCATTCTACATTCAACAATACAATTGTAATGATCACTGACAGTCATGGTAATGCATTAGCATGGTCATCAGCAGGATCATTAGGTTTTAAAGGAAGCAAAAAATCAACACCGTTTGCAGCTCAAATGGCCGCAGAAGCTGCAACTAAAGCAGCACAAGAACACGGACTTAAAACTGTTGATGTAACAGTTAAAGGACCAGGTTCTGGACGTGAAGCAGCGATTCGTTCATTGCAAGCAACAGGTTTAGAAGTGACTGCAATTCGTGACGTGACTCCAGTTCCTCATAATGGATGCCGCCCTCCAAAACGCCGTCGTGTTTAATGAGTGCCACTCATTCTGAGTTTGAATTAAGAACGTCATTGAACAAGACACTTTTCGTTTTGAAAGGGGTATAGATAAGAATGATTGAATTTGAAAAACCAAGAATCGAAAAAATTGATGAGAATAGAGATTATGGCAAGTTCGTCGTTGAACCACTGGAAAGAGGTTACGGGACTACTTTAGGTAATTCTCTACGTCGTATTTTATTATCTTCTCTGCCGGGTGCGGCTATTACAAATATTCAGATCGATGGTGTGTTGCATGAATTCTCTACCATTAAAGGTGTGAGAGAAGACGTAACTCAAATTATTTTGAATATTAAAGGTTTAGCTCTTAAGCTTTACGCAGAAGAAGAAAAAACCCTTGAGATCGATATTACAGGACCTGCTACAGTAACTGCTGGCGATATTATCGTCGACAGCGATGTTGAGATCTTGAATAAAGATTTAATTATCTGTAGTGTCTCTGAAGGAGCTACTTTCCATGCTCGCTTAACAGTGAAACCTGGTCGTGGCTATGTTCAAGCAGACGAAAACAAAAAGGAAGATATGCCAATTGGTGTTCTACCTGTTGATTCCATCTATACACCAGTTCGTCGTGTGAACTATCAAGTAGAAAACACTCGTGTTGGTCGTCGTGATGACTTCGACAAATTAACAATGGAAATATGGACTGATGGTTCAATCATTCCTCAAGAAGCCCTTAGCTTAGCTGCTAAGATTATGACGGAGCATTTAGACATCTTTGTTAACCTTACTGATGAAGCGAAAAACGCTGAAATCATGGTTGAAAAAGAAGAAACACAAAAAGAAAAAATGCTAGAAATGACCATCGAAGAACTAGACTTGTCTGTTCGTTCATATAACTGTTTAAAACGTGCAGGTATTAACACTGTACAAGAACTTACAAATAAATCTGAACCAGAAATGATCAAAGTACGTAATTTAGGTCGTAAATCTCTTGAAGAGGTTAAACTAAAACTACATGATTTAGGTTTAGGCTTACGTAAAGACGATTAATACTTTTTACGAAGGAGGAAAACCAACGTGGGTTATCGTAAATTAGGACGCACATCAAGCCAACGTAAGGCAATGTTGCGTGACTTAACTACTGATTTAATTATCAATGAACGTATCGTTACGACTGAAGCTCGTGCGAAAGAAATTCGTTCGACTACAGAAAAAATGATTACTTTAGGCAAACGTGGAGATCTTCATGCTCGTCGTCAAGCAGCTACTTTTGTACGTAATGAAGTTGCTAGCGTTCGTGAAGAAGACGAAAAAATCGTTGTTGAATCAGCTTTACAAAAGTTATTCAATGACCTTGCACCTCGTTACGCTGAACGCCAAGGTGGTTACACTCGTATCTTGAAGACAGAACCAAGACGCGGAGATGCAGCACCAATGGTAATTATCGAATTTGTTAAATAATCAAACTATACCGTCACTTTATAGATGATTCTTTTAGAGTGTTATGATGTTGGAGGCGACTCCTAGTCTAGCTCAACGCTTTCTCTGTCGAACTTGTTCGGCAGAGAAGCACTCATCATATTATAAGGTGTATTTTTTTGTCCTAAGATTTTTTCTTAGGACTTTTTTGTTTGCTACAGGGAAAGATAAGAATGGTTGTTATGTTATTGCATCTAGGTGTAATTTTTAGTATACTTTTACTAGTCGGAATTTTCAGACAAATAAATAGTGACGGTTTAAAGGGGGAGTAACATGGCACAAATGACAGCTTTCACGTTATTGATGGCTATTTTGTATATTGGAGATGTTGTATCAAGTAAAACGAAAGCATGGATTTCATCTGTTTTTGTCTGTGCAGTATTATTTGTTGTTGGGTATTGGACTTTTTTTCCAGAGAATATTGTTGAGATTGCTGGGATTCCACCAGTAGTTGCGACGTTATTAATGTACCTACTAATTACAAATATGGGAACTTTATTATCGATTAAAGAACTAGCCAATCAATGGAAAACAATTGTGATCACACTTTCAGGGATTTTAGGTATTGTCGTATTATTATTAACGCTAGGATCAATAGTTTTCGATTTCCAAACGGTTTTAGTGGCAGTTCCACCGCTGGTTGGAGGGGTAGTTTCATCATTGATCATGTCAGAAGCAGCTCAAACAGCAGGACTGACATCATTATCAGTTTTAGCTATTTTGATATATGTAATGCAAGGTTTTGCTGGTTATCCGTTAACTTCTATTATGCTAAAAAAAGAAGGAAAACGAATGCTAGAAAAGTACCGAAAAGGTGAGTGGACACCTGTTCATGAGCAAGAAAATGGCGAGAAAGAAGCCGAGGAAGATATACCAAGATTATTTGAAACTATTCCTAAAAAATACCATACTGATTTTTCAAGAATCTTTCGTTTAGCGATTGTGGCTTTAGTGGCATATTATGTTTCAGTATGGAGTGCGCCATTTGTTTCAATTAGCCCGTTTGTCTTATGTTTATTCTTTGGAGTTGTCGCTTCTTCAGTAGGATTTTTAGAGAAACAACCACTGAAAAAAGCGAATAGTTTTGGTTTTGCCATTTTGGGATTAATGTTATTTATATTTGATGGATTAAAGAAAGCAACACCAGAAATGTTAGAGGAATTATTTTTACCAATGGTTGGTATTATTGTTATTGGTGTTATCGGGATGTATGTCTTTTCAGCAGTTGTCGGAAAATTATTAGGCGTTAGTAAAGAAATGGCCTTTGCTGTATCATTGACTGCTTTATATGGATTTCCAGCTGATTATATCATTACCAACGAAGTCATCCAGTCATTAACAGAAGACGAAAAAGAAAAAGAAGCGCTGACCAGTCATATGATGCCGCCAATGTTGGTTGCTGGTTTTATAACGGTTACCATTGTGTCAGTTGTATTGGCTGGAATCTTTTCAAGTATTTTATTGAGTTTATAGGGAAGAGGGAATAAAATGAAAGAATTAAAAATGTTGATCCAAAAGTATAAAGATGAAATGATCGATTTTAGAAGAGACTTACATCAACACCCAGAATTACAATTTGAAGAATTTAGAACAACAGAAAAGGTTGCTGAAACGTTAGACAAAATCGGTATTCCTTATCGTAAGACTGAACCTACAGGAATCATAGCAGAGCTAGTTGGTGGTCAACCTGGAAAGACAGTTGCCTTGCGTGCGGATATGGATGCATTACCTGTTCAAGAGTTGACTGAGGGTATCTCTTATAAGTCATTAGAAGATGGGAAAATGCATGCGTGTGGTCATGATGCCCATACAGCTATGTTGTTGACTGCAGCGAAAGCGCTAAAAGAAGTGCAAGGGGAGATTAAAGGAACGGTTCGTTTTATTTTTCAACCATCAGAAGAAAATGCTCAGGGTGCTAAAGCAATGGTTGCTCAAGGGGCTGTAGAAGGTGTGGATGACGTTTTCGGAATTCATATTTGGTCGCAGATGCTTTCTGGAACAGCCTCTTGTGTTGTGGGCTCATCATTTGCTTCAGCGGATATTTTTTCAATCGATTTCAAAGGACGCGGTGGACATGGCGCAATGCCAGATGCTTGTGTCGATGCTGCCATGATAGCTTCTTCTTTTGTGATGAATGTGCAGGCAGTCGTTTCTAGAGAGACCAATCCACTGGATCCAGTTGTAGTGACTGTAGGTAAAATGGATGTTGGTACACGGTTTAATGTGATTGCTGAAAATGCTCGGTTAGAAGGCACTGTACGTTGTTTTAGTATTGCCACGCGTAATCGTGTGGAAAATGCTTTAAAACGCTATGCGGAGCAAACTGCGGCTATGTATGGCGGTACAGCAGCAGTAGACTATAATTATGGAACAGTCCCTGTGATCAATGATGAAGAAGATGCATTATTTGCTCAATCGATTATCACAGAAAACTTTGGGGAGTCAGCGCTGATTCAAGAACCACCAACCACTGGAGGAGAAGATTTCAGTTACTTTACTGAGAATACACCTGGTTGTTTTGCTTTGGTCGGCTGTGGTAATCCAGAAAAAGATACACAGTGGGCCCATCATCATGGACGTTTTAATGTAGATGAGGATGCTATGGAAATTGGCGCGGAATTATATGCGCAATATGCGTTTGAGTATTTAAATCAATAACCGTTACCTCAATGGAGGGAATACTAGTAAATAGTAAGAAGGATGTGAGAAGGCTAATTTAGTTTTCTTTCATCCTTTTTAGTTATTGTAAGTAAATAAATAGATTATTTAAAAAACTTTCTGTCATGACAGATAAGAATATACATAAATTGACTTATTTTGTTATAATAGAAAATAGTGCAAAGAAAAGAATAGATGATTGAAAAAACACTGATTTTTTGTTAGTGTTAGTAAGACTAAATAATTGAGGGAGTACGCGATGCAACCGATAATTGAATTAAAAAATATCGATTTTAACTATCAACCAGAAGATGCTTCTCCCGCTTTGAAAGATGTATCTTTTTCCATCCAACAAGGTGAGTGGATTGCAATTATTGGACATAATGGGTCAGGGAAATCAACATTGGCAAAAACGATCAATGGATTGTTATTACCTGCTTCCGGCAGCATTTCAGTTGGCGGTAAAGAACTGAATGAAACGAACGTTTGGGATATTCGTAAAATGGTGGGGATGGTGTTTCAAAATCCTGATAACCAATTTGTCGGATCTACAGTAGAAGATGATGTTGCATTTGGCTTAGAGAATCAAGGTATTCCTCGAGAGGAAATGCTTGTTCGAGTGAAAGATGCCTTAGAAAAGGTTCGAATGAGTACCTTTGCCACACGTGAACCAGCTCGTTTGTCTGGTGGCCAAAAGCAGCGTGTAGCGATTGCCGGTGTTGTTGCTTTACGTCCAGATATCATCATTTTGGACGAAGCAACAAGCATGCTTGATCCAGAAGGACGGGAAGAAGTTATTTCAACAATCAAAAAAATCAAAGAAGAAAGTAACTTAACGGTTATCTCAATTACTCATGATATTGATGAAGCGGCTAATGCAAATCGGATTTTAGTGATGAAACAAGGTGAGCTAGTTAGTGAAGGCACACCAGAGAAAATTTTCTCAGCTGGAACTGAATTGATTCAAATGGGCTTAGATCTTCCTTTCCCAGAAAAATTGAAAATTGCGTTAAAACAACGTGGTGTCGATGTGCCAGATGAATATTTGACTGAAGAAAGGATGGTGGATTGGTTATGGACATCCGTTTTGAACAAGTAGATTTTACCTACCAACCCCACACACCATTTGAACAACGGGCATTATTCGATTTGAATTTGACGATAGAGAATGGTTCTTATACAGCAATTGTTGGTCATACTGGTAGTGGGAAATCAACCTTGCTGCAGCATTTGAACGCTTTAGTAAAACCAACAAAAGGTACCGTAACAATTGGTGATCGAGTGATTGTTCCAGAAACAAATAATAAAAATTTAAAACCGATTCGTAAAAAAGTCGGTATCGTCTTTCAATTTCCAGAAGCTCAACTATTTGAAGAAACAGTAGCAAAAGACATTGCTTTTGGTCCAAAGAATTTTGGCGTATCAGGAGAAGATGCGGCAAGATTAGCTGCTGAAATGCTTGAGTTAGTTGGGCTAGATGCTAGTTATTTAGAACGCTCTCCGTTTGAATTATCAGGAGGACAAATGCGACGTGTAGCGATTGCTGGTGTTTTGGCGATGGAACCGGAAGTACTAGTCTTAGATGAACCAACAGCAGGACTTGATCCGCAAGGGCGTAAAGAGATGATGGAAATGTTTCAACGTCTGCATGAAGAACGTGGGATGACGATCGTTTTAGTGACTCATTTAATGGATGATGTGGCTAACTATGCAGATCATGTGATCGTATTAGAACAAGGCCAAATCGTTAAAGCAGGTACACCGCAAGAAGTATTTCAGGACATTGACTGGCTGAAAGAAAAACAATTAGGTGTACCAACTGCTGCGACCTTTGCAGAGAAATTACTAGCGAAAGGTTTTTCTTTTGAAGAATTACCGTTGACTGCAGATGCTTTAGCTGACGATTTATTAAAAGGCTTAAAAAAGGCAGGTGAAGGCCTGTGATGAACAAATTGATTTTTGGTCGTTATATCCCAGGCGATTCATTTATTCATAAGATGGATCCAAGAGCCAAGCTGATTGCTAGTTTTTACTTTATTGGGATTATATTTTTAGCGAATAATTGGCAAACGTATAGCGTATTAGCTGTTTTTACATTGTTTGCAATTTTTCTTTCTAAAGTGAATATTCGATTTTTTATACGCGGAATCAAACCATTGATTTGGTTGATTTTATTTACGGTCGCTTTACAGATGCTGTTTACTCAAGGTGGAGAAGTTTACTTTAAATGGGGAATTTTCACGATCACGGAATTTGGGGTGATCAATGGTTTATTTATTTTCTGCCGTTTTGTGTTGATTATCTTTATGTCTACTCTATTAACATTGACAACACCGCCTCTGGATTTATCAGATGCGATCGAGTATTTATTGCGTCCGCTAAAAGTGGTTCGTTTTCCTGTTCATGAAGTCTCGTTGATGTTGTCGATCGCGTTGCGTTTTGTGCCAACATTAATGGATGAAACGGAGAAAATCATGAACGCTCAGCGTGCTCGTGGAGTCGATTTTGGTGAAGGAAATTTGATTCAGAAAATGAAAGCTGTTGTACCGCTACTGATACCGTTGTTTGTCAGCAGTTTTAATCGAGCAGAAGATTTGGCGACTGCAATGGAAGCACGCGGTTATCAAGGTGGAGACGGCCGGACGAAATATCGAATTCTTCATTGGCATTTGACAGATACTGTCGTGATGCTAGCTTTTGGGGTATTAACAGCAGTATTGATATTTATAAGAAGTTAGAAGTAAAGGTGGAAAAGAAATGCCACGCTATAAAGCAATAATTGCGTATGACGGAACGAATTTTAATGGATTTCAGTCTCAACCAAATGGGCGAACCGTTCAAGAAGAGTTTGAAAAAACATTAAGAAAAATGAATAATGGCAAAACGATTACGATTTTTGGCTCGGGTCGGACAGATGCTGGTGTTCATGCTGTAGGACAGGTTATTCACTTTGATTACCCACAGGAGAGAGACTTGGAGAGGATGCGCTATGCATTAGATACCCAAACGCCTGAAGATATCGCTGTAAAACGTGTGGAAATCGTTCCAGATGAGTTTCATGCTCGGTATCATGTCATTGAAAAGACCTATCAATTTCGAGTAGATATCGGTAAACCAAGAAGCCCGTTCAAACGATTCTATGCTAGTTATTTTCCCTATGAAATCGATACGGAAAAAATACAACGAGCATTGACTGATTTAATCGGAACACATGATTTTACTTCATTTTGTGCTTCTGGAACAGAGATAGAAGATAAGGTTCGAACGATTCATGAAGCGAGCCTTGCAGTTAATGAATCAGGGGATGAATTGATTTTTACGTTTCGGGGAGATGGTTTCTTGTATAAGATGATCCGGATTTTAGTCGGAACACTGCTCAAAATGGGGAACGGACGGATGGATGAGACACTAATTCCTGAAATCATTGCAGCAAAAGATCGAAATTTAGCTGGACCAACGGCTCATCCAGAAGGATTGTATCTGGTTGAAGTGAAATATGAATAAATAGAAAAAAATACTAAGATTAGAGGTTGGGACAGGAGTGTTTAACCCTGAGAAATAAGAAGGGGTTACTTCTGCTCCCACCGTTTATTCGTATTTAGGGTGTGAAACAAAAGTACTTTTTACTTTTGTCCCACACCCTTTTTTAGTTAGTTTCTCGTATCACAAGTGTGTTTAGTTAGTCTTGAATAATGTTTTTTTTCTCAAAAAGCTGCTGTAATGTTCGATATAAATCAGCTAGCTCTTCTTCATCATAAGATAAATCCCAAAAATAAAGTGGTAGTTCTGGGTATTTTTTTCTTGGTAATAAAGAAGAACTAATAACCAAATCATATTGCTCATTCAACTCCTCTTGATAAGGAGCAGAATCCACAAAGCCTAAATCATTTAAAAATTGATAAATTCTTCTAACCAAAAGGAAATTATGCTCAAAAGCAACACCAACAATTAAATGCTCAGAATGTTTTGGTTTATCATAAGCAGGGAGTAAAACACTTTTGAAAGCTTTGACCAGCGGTTTTTTGATTGTATAAATAAATTTATATTCTTTTTCTTTTGCTTTCTCATCGAAAAACGCTTGAATACGTGTTTCAAGAAGTTCGTCTGCTTTTTTCTTTTTCCGCGGTAACTCCACTAATTTTTGAAGGTTTGGGAAAGGTTGACGTAAGACAAAAAAAGTAAACATGATATTTAGCAAATTCCCAACAATAATCGGGCTATTCGTAATTTCAGGTTCCTTTTTAAAGATGTTGACTTTAGCATAGACTAAAAATTCCTGAACTAGTTCATACACAGGGTTAGGCCTCGCTGAAAAGTCATGTAATGTCTGAAACAGCGAAGGATCATCATCTAATGTGTAAAAAGGAGCATAATGAGCTAAGAAAAAGATAAAGCTACTTTCTCCCTTACTGTGCTTAGCGGGTAATGCTTGGATTGGACCCAGTTCTTTATTTAGGCGCTCAAAATCATAGTAGGGATTATCCATCATCAAAAAGTCATACCGAGTATCATAACTAACAAAATATTTTTTTCGGGTCCGACAAAGAAAAATTGCTGCAAAATAGGTCAGTTCTTTGGCTCCTAAGTAAGTTCTGGATAAAGGGAAATATTCAGAAAATGACTCAGCAAGTCTTTCAGCGTCTTCAAGTGCAACGCTCTTAAATGGCCAAGCTGTTCCTCTGGTTCCTAACCATAAGGTATCAAAAAGCGCAACTCTGACAGCTCGTTCGTCACCAGACAAGTTTGCTTCAGTATATGTAAATCGTAAATTATATTGTTTTACGTGCTTTTTCAAAGGCAACATCTTTCTAGAAACTGTGGAACGGCTAACGTAATAGCGTTGACAAAAATCATCTATGCTAGGAGAATCATAATTCAAAAAATAAAGAATAAACTGAAACGGAACCGATTTTTTCAAAAGAAAGTAACGGTATTCATCGATTGTTACAAGTAATTTAGTGCTATTGATTTTTCCTGCTTTGTGTAAAATGGATGGATGGGTAGAGATTATTTTCACTAGATCATTATTAATTTCATTTACGATAATAAAGGTTTGCTGATAATTCAAAGAGAGTTCTTCGGATAATTGGGTAATCGAGATATCTGGTTGATTGATTTGTGTGATCCGTTTGAAAAGTTTGAATTTTGTAAGCATTCCCGAATCCATCATCAGTTCCTCATAGAGCATAACTAATCACTTCCTTGCCCCTATTCTACTGTACTTTATAGCCACTTGTCAGCTAAGACGATAATTGAAAAACATTTAGTGACACATCTTTAACAAAAAAGCAAGCTTTCGTCAAAAATGAACAAAAGATAAATCAGAATGAACATTATTTCTCATTTTGAATCCAAAAAAATATCAGTATGATAGATAAAATTTTGGTGAATTAGTCACAAAAAAGAGCCAAGACAAAACGCAACGAGTTCTATCTTGGCTCAGTGATTAATTAAGAACGGATTCCTTTTTTACTTTGATCCAAATCAAGCCAATTATAAAACCAACGATGGATGGAACGACCCAACCCATGCCAATCGTAAATAAAGGCAAGTAATTTTCAGCAGTTTTTAAAATAGTGGTAACTACTGTATTCGACTTGATAAAATCGGGGGCACTATTCAAAGCATCAAGTAACGCTGCAAACAATGTCACATAAGTCGTCATACGATAAACTTCTTTACGGTGATGAAATAAGGGACTGATAATCACTAAAATCATCAAAGTCATTGCTAAAGGATAGAGAAACATCAATACAGGCACTGAAAATTGTATGATATTCGTTAACCCAACATTTGCAAACAAACAAGGTAAAATACTTGCTGCTGCAATGTAAAAGGCATAAGAACCTTTTGGAAACAGCTCACTGAACGTTTCAGAACAAGCTGTAATTAATCCAATAGCTGTTTTCAAACATGCTAGAATAACGATAAAAGCCAATAAAATACTACCTAGATTACCCAAATAATGGTTAGCGATCTGAGCTAAAGCAATCCCACCATTTTCACTAAGAGGGAATTTACCTAAACTCATCGTGCCCATATAGGACAACAATGTATAAATGATTCCCATCAAGACAATACTGATTGCACCAGATTTTATCGTATCTTTCGCAATATCATTTGGTTTTTCTACACCCATGCCTCGAATCGTCGAAACAATAATGATCCCAAACGCTAGAGAAGCTAGTGCGTCTAATGTGTTATAGCCTTCAGTAAAACCTTTGAAAAAAGGATTCGCTACATAAGTCTCAGCAACAGGCGCAGAAGATATAGAGCCAAGCGGTGTAAGGAAAGCAAATAAAATCAAAATCGCTAACAAAAATAGAAATAATGGATTTAAAAATTTTCCTACATAGCCTAATAACTTAGTAGGTTTACGTGAAAAAGCCCAGGCAATCAAGAAGAATAGCGCTGAAAAGATTGCTAAAATCAATTTGTGTTGATCGCTTGGAATAAAAGGCGCTAAACCAATTTCAAACGATGTTGTTGCTAAACGTGGTAATGCAAAAAAAGGTCCGATCGTCAGATATAACAACACAGTAAAAGCAACGGCATAACGCCGATTAATACGAGTTGCTAAATCAAAAACCCCATTACTTTTGGAAATACCGATAGCAATTACACCTAAAAACGGCAAGCCAATCCCTGTAATCAAAAAGCCGAGATTTGCTAAAAAAATACTAGCTCCAGCTTCTTGTCCCATATGAACAGGAAAAATCAGATTCCCCGCTCCAAAAAATAAGCCAAACAGCATGGAACCTACATAGAGGTAATCACGCCATGATAATTTCTTTGTCACACTTCAACACTCCTTATATTTTGTCCTTACTAAAAGTACCAAAATAAGAAGAGCACAGCAAGAAAATTTTCAGAAAAAGCCTGAGGTTTTCTGGAAATATTAAAAATCACTGAGATTAATCAGTAAAATAGGCAAATTGATAATCATCACAAAACGCACCGTTGATAAAAAACTCATCTTTAAATAAGGCTTCTTGGCTAAACCCATTTTTACGATAAAACTGAATTGCCTTAGTATTGGTTCCCATGACCCGTAAAGAAATTTTATGAATTCCTTCATTAGTTGCAGTTTCCTTCAAATAATCCAGTAATTGCCGTCCAACTCCTAAAGACTGACTATCAGGATGGACACCAATCCCAAACATCCATTGTTTTTTATGAGCAAGCAACGGAGTAGGATGATGAACATCCACAAAACCATGAACTCTTTTATCATCTGCAGCAACAAAGATAATACGTCCAGCTATTTTCTCCTTATACTCATCAACTGAGTGATAATAATGAAGGACAGGAGAATTTTCATTTGTCCAAATCGTATTTTCTATTTCAAGTAATGTTGGAAAATCTTTTTCTTCAATTGGTCGAATGATTATTTTATTTTCCATTATGAGCCTTCTTTCTTGTTATAGCAATGGTTCTTGTCATTTCAGAGTTAATTACCTAACTAGTTACATATCTCTGAAATAATAATAGAAACGTTGGTTTATAAAGTAAGTGTATTTATCAGCAAGCTAGCAGTGATAAAATCATCTTCAAGCCAAAAATCTATTGTAACATTCGTATACTCACTTGTAATCTTGTTTATGATCGTCAATCCCTTTCCTCGATGTCCATCTTTAGTTGTGTAATTATCTTCAAACATTTTACTTAAAGAGATGTCTTTGTTCAGGTTAAATGAATTTTTGATCATAATAATTATTTGATTTTCTTCTTGAGTGATTGAAACCTGAATAATATAATTACTATCTTTCTGATGAGCTTCTAGAGCATTATCCAATAAAATAGATAAACAACGTGTTAAATCGATTAAATCCATATCCACTTGATAAATTTTTTGTGGAATATTTACATATAAAGTAATTCCTTTTGAAGAAACTTGTTCAAAAAAAGAAAGTAAAACAGCTTGAATGGGTGGAATAGCTAAATTTAGGAGTTGTGAGTAATATTCAGGAACCAAAATGGAAGATGAGTAGTTGATAATCGATTGTATATAGTTTTGGGCATCAGCTATGTGCCCGTCGCTGAGGTATCCATTGATACTCGTTAGTATATTTTTATAATCATGTCGAAATTCAATGGTTGTTTCGTATCGTTCTTTTACAGAATTCATTGATTTAGATAATGTTAAATAAGCTTGTCGCTGATTATAGGAAGAGGCAATTAAATAAAAGAAAAAGCTAAATAGAAATCCACTGAGGCAGATCAATAGAAAAACAAACGTTAGAGTCTGTACAGAAATCGTATCAACGATTAGTCGATAGATTGAAAACAGAATACCAAAAAAAAGAAAAATGGCCAACGATAAGAGACGATACTTTTTCTGGACGCTTTTAAGGATAAGAAAGAAATCATATTTTTTTATATAGAATCGCATTAATAAACAAACAATTATTAACAACACAGGTTGAGACAATAGTAATAGAAGAGATAAATTCGGTGATGCTGACAAAATTAGATTTGGAAGTGCATAAGAAATTGTCCATACTAATAACAACACAAACGTCATCCACGAAAAAGAGAGCACAGGAACTAGCCAATTTTTATAAATCTTGATCAACGTAATGATTTTTATGACTACATAAAGAATATTCAGAAAAGATAGAACGGTTTGAGAAACAAAAAAATTTGAGAAAAAAATGACAAACAAAATACTTGATAAAAACAGCGTTTGATTTCGTTTGAGTACAAATCTATATTCAATTAGCCACAGAAACAAAAAATTTTTTAAAGTAAATAGAATAGTAAAAGACCACATAATTTATCATCACCTAAACTATTATTTTAATCTTTTGGAAATTTTATCAATAATTTTAGTTCCAACATACAGTTCATTTTGTTGATCAAACAAAATGACACCATCTAATCTAGAGAAGGACTTAACATAAGCAAGATTGATAATATATGATTTTAGTTCGGTAAAAAATTGAGTATGAGAGACCTTCTTTTTGATTTGATAAAGGTGTTCAGTACAGGTAATTTCATTTTTAGTCGTTTTTATAAGAACTTTCCCACGTGCCCCTTTAATGGTTGCAATATAATAGATTTCCTCAGGATATAAAATGATTTGTTTATTTCCAGAACGGAAAGTAAGTAATTTACCATTATTTAACTTAACTAAGAGCTGAGAGCTAATCTGTTGGAGAAATGAAAAAAGCTCTTCTTCAAAAATAAGATTTGGCAGAACATGTTTTACAATATATCCTAGTGGTGAAACTTGGGCATTAATTACTTGTATACCACTATTTTCATCATTTGTAAGAAAAATAATTTGGACTTGTTGATTTAACGCTCGAAGTCTTTTAGCAAGTTCTATTCCAGAAAAGTATGTATTTAGATGAATATCAATAATAAATAAATCATTATCATTGAAGTCGAATTCATTTAAGTTTTCATAAAAATGGATGAATTCAGTAATAATCTTAGGCTGGAAATCAACCATCGTTTTTTTATCTGAAAAAGCGCTGATCTTGTTTGCAATTATTTTCCCATGTTGCAATTCATCTTCTATGATGTAGCTAGTGATTGTGAGTGTCATGATCCTATCCTCTAAAGAAATATTTTAATTAATTATACTAAAAAAAAATGCTTTTATACATCAAAAGCATTTTTTTTGTTTGAAAGGTAAGTCATTCAGCTGAATTTTGAATTAGTATAACGATGTAATAAAAAAGAATTGACTGAAACATCAATTCTTAAAGGCTATATCTGTAAATAGTTATCTTAATTTTCCTACAATTGAGATAAGAAAAAACTTTTCAATAAATGAATCTAACGAGGTAATTCTATCTTTTTTTTCATGAAATGTCAATATCATTTTAAATAATAAATGTTTTTTATTTAGATGATAGACATTTTGGATGGAATGTATTGACCGTTATTAGTTTTTTCGCAAGAAAGCCGTCAAAAAAATTGTCAAAAGAAGGAGGTCATTTTATGACACGCAAAGGAGAGAATATCTACAAGCGAAAAGATGGTCGCTGGGAAGGACGATATATAAAAGGAAGAACACAGAACGGAAAAATCATGTATGGGTCTATTTATGGAAGAACCTATACAAGTGTCAAAGAACAATTGATTCACTTAAAAGCGAAACATCTAGAAACCAACGAACGTTTTGTTCCATATGAAGGAACCGTAAAAGAGTGGCTGGTTTTCTGGTTAACAGTTGATGTGAAGAACAGAGTAAAACCAACGACGTATTCTAATTATGTACGTTTAGCCGAAAAACATATTTTTTCGTCTATAGGACAGAGCCTCCTAACCAAAATTAAGTCGAGTGATCTTCAAAATTTCATCTATGAACTTCAAGAAAAGGGACTTTCCCCTGGATCTATCCGAAATGTGATAACACTTTTAAGAAAAGCTTTTTGTGAAGCACACAAAAAAGGCTACGTAACTGGCGATCTGTATAAGACACTTAATTTACCCAAATTGCAGACAACAGAAATTGCTGTACTGACTATTCCGCAACAACGTAAACTTGAAAAAGCTGCATTACAAGAGGTCGGGTGCTCTCCAATTATTTTATCGCTATATTCTGGAATAAGAATTGGTGAAATCAGCGGATTAAAGTGGACTGACATTGATTTTGAATCTAATGTAATCCATATTAGAAGAACTATTTCAAGAATAACCAATGAAAACTCCATTTATTCCAAAACAAAGTTAGTTGCAGGAACCCCAAAGTCAGCAAGCTCGATTAGGAAAATTCCTTTAGCAAAAAATTTAAAAAGCTATCTACTAAGCAAAAAAGCGAGTAGCACATCTACATACGTTATTGGCACTGGAGAGCTAACAGAGCCACGAGCAATTACGTACAAATTTAAAAAGACGATTAAAACAGCTGGTCTACCTGATTTCAAATTTCACGTACTAAGACATACCTTTGCTACGAGGTGTATCGAAAAAGGAGCAGATATCGCAAGTGTTAGTAAAATACTCGGACATCAGTCTATAAAAATGACACTAGATACTTATACAGGCTCCCTTTTTGAAACAAGAAAAAAAGCTATTTCGACAGTAGATAAACTGCTAGTCAATGAACTGTAAGACGTCAATCAAATGGTCATGCAAGCTCAAAACGCTTATGAACAGTAGAGTAATATTTTATTTATCTCAATTGTAGGAAAATTAAGATAAAAATCAAAGGATATGCTCAGCTAGAAGTTAAGGATGTATTGACATAGAAAATAATAGGAAGAAAGAGATGATACATAGTGCATAAAATCGGTATTGTAACGTTAGAGAAAGAACAAGGTCTAACAATTCATCAATTACTAAATGAAAATAATTATACAGCTGTCGAAGTGGTAGAGAAGACGCAAATAAAAGAGTTAGATGGAATCATTCTTGATGTAGGAAAAGATAACTGTTTTTCGCAAGTCTGCGAATGGCTGATTCATTGTCAAATAGCTCCACAAGTATTTGTATGGATTATTTTACCGACAATTAACGTGCGTGAAATCAATATGTATCTTCATTTAGGGATGAATGGCTGTATCTTAGCAGAAAATGTAGTAGAAGAAATTCCATTAGTAATAAAAAATACATTCAGTCGTATCAGTTCTGAGCAGTATACAGAAGAAAAAAAGAAAAATGAGGCAATCATTCTAAATGATACGAATATGTGTGCGGTGATTGACGGAAGACACGAAATCCCGCTGACACGTTCAGAATATCAGATTCTCCAAATACTCTATAGACAAAAAGGTTCAACAGTAAGCTATCAAACTATTTATGAAACACTTTGGAATAGACCAGCCAATAATGACTTATATCGAGTTGCAAATCTGATTTTCCATCTACGTAAAAAACTAGGAACAAAAGGAGAGCAGTGCATTCAAACGGTCCGAACAAAAGGATATCGATTAGTTGGATAGTTAGAAAAATAGAAATATTCGAAAAGGGGTTGAAAAAAATGAAAAAGTACTTAAAAATTTTGAGCGTTCTATTTCTAGTCTGTTCTATAGTATTCTTTGCTTGGAAACCTAATATTATATCAGCAAATACTAATAGGGAAAATGAAATTCAAAAGGTAACAAATGATAGAGGTTTCACTGATATAAAGAACACCAATTACAACTTAATGGCTAATGAAAAATCCGTTAGCACACCATCTATTCAAACTTATGCTAATACGACTATCAATAGTTTTCCTAACATATCAAATGATTATACTACACCGCTAGATTCAAAATATTCATTTTTTCCTAGAATGAACAATAGCGAAGAAGAGAAAGAAAAGTCAAAATGGTTTATTGAAGACACGCAGGCCCAAATAACTCCCGTAACTGCCAAAACTAAAGGTAAAGAGCTAGGCGATTGTGATGGAAAACAAATTATAAAAATATCTGATGTGAAAATTCCAGGAAAACTGAGAGTAACTAATGTGGGAATGTATAACGGGAAAAAAATTGATTTGTTAGTAGAAGTAACGTATATAAGAAAAGAAGATTATAAACCATTGTTTGGGCAGTCAATTATTGCTCAGTTTGCATTAGGAGCAGCTCCTGACAATTTTTTGGATATTTATATGTCAGGAGATGTTAAGACCGAAATTAACCTTGCTTTAACAACAGTAGAACATGGCACAACGAATGAAATTAAGACCGCAGGCGTAGTAGCCTATAATAATATAACTAAATACAAAAAATTATTGCTCCAGAAAAATCAAATAGAGACAATTTATACACCGAATAGTAAGGAGAATCAGCTTCTTTATGATGGCTCTTCAGGTGATACCATTGATAACCAAAAGGAGGTTTATACATTTCAATCAACCACAACAAAGGATCTAGAATGGAACAGACTGGTTCAAAAATATAAGGATATAGCTAGAAGGACTGTAGGTATATCAATGATTGAACGTAATAGTAGTGTTTATCAAAAGCTAAGTACACCACCGCCATTAATTGTAACGCCTCCTTTACCAACATTGAGTGGAAAAGATACTGTGACTAAACCTGCAGAGAGTAGTTTGTATACACTTTATCAAGTTGTTCCATCTCAACCAAGTAAAGCACTTGAACAGTTTGATTTAGCGGTAGCGTTGCCTGCTGTTTTTAAAGATATCAATCCTGAAGATGTTACTATAAAAGATCAGAATGGTTTAGTTATTGCTAATGATAAGTTTAAAAAAGTAATTGAAACAGATGGAAATGGTGGACAATTGATCAGAATTGATGCTACTGAAGCTTACTTAAATAGTAATCTATCAGATGGATCAGGATTATATAGTAATGTTTTTGAAATTACTATTCCTGTTCAGCTTGATTTTGAAAAGGATTATAGTGCCTTTGTGGAGGATGATCCAGCAGGGGAAAATGAAAAAAGCAAATTGATCAAAGTGAATGGGGCAGCAACTCTTTTCTCGAAAGATTTTGGTGGTTTAATAGGAGAAGTAGTTCAGTCAGAGCTCCCTGTTATATTCACAAATCAATCATCTCTGATTTTAGATTTTAGAGATGAAAATAATGAACAAATTTTTCAAAAGTCAGTATTACAAACTGTAGGAAATCAGTATGATCTTACAGATGCGATGAATGAAGTGGTGGATTGGGGCTTTTCGCTTGTTTCAGTTAGCGATAATGTTAAGGGAATTCAAACCCCAGAAGATATTACAGTAAAAATTGTTCTTAAAGACAAACGCTTTGATGGAAACGTCGATTTTTATAAAGATGGTCAGTTAATAGAGAATAATGTTTTGAAATATGATGATAAAATAACGGTTAGTTTTAATACCATTTACAAGGGGGCTATGGAAGATACTACATTTAAAAATGGGCAGATTATAACTTTTTACCCTAAAAACGTATTTAAAGATAAACCAAGCAATATGAGATTAGAAGACAAAGACGGGCATTCAATAGGAGAGGTTGTTTACGAACAGCCTGGAGATCCAGCAGGTAGGATGGAAGGGAAAATAAATGCAAATGTACCCGTTGGAACAGAGGTCTATTTGAAATATGATGCTACTGTTTCAAGGAATCTGCCAGTTAATTCAGATTATAACTTCTCATTTAGATTATTAACAATGGATAGTGTTTTTGACAATCAATTTCTAAAAGATTTTTCGAAAAACATGACAATAAAAGAGAATATGGCACCACTAATTGTCAACTTTTTAGATGAGGAAGGGCACCCCTTGCATGGTTCTTACACATCAGAAGAGATCATAGGAACGCCAATTGATTTAACTAAAGTACCTAAGATTGCTGATGTCCTAAATAAATTAAAAAATGATAATTATGATTTAGTAAAGAGACCAGATAGTGAAACAATTACTATAGTTGATGGAAAAAATGATTTTACCTACCAATTTAGTGGGACTTTAAAAATCATTTCTGCTCCTCAAACATTAGACTTTGAAACGAAAAAAGCCACTATTAACGCGGTGAAATATACAAATCCTATTATCAGTGAGCCGCTAGTTATATCGGATACCCGAGCAGACAAGATGAAGTGGAGTCTAAAGGCGAGAGTAGATCAGCCACTAACTCATTCGGATGAAGTGCAAGGAGATATAAAAATACCTGATGCAATCAAGTATAAATATCAAGATGATGAATTATCTTTAACAGACGAAGATACAGTTATTTTTAGTCACGAAAACACAGATTCAGGAAGCTACGATGTGACGAAAGAGCGTTGGTCTAAAGGTGACGGCTTTATGTTGGACTTGGCTCCTGGCGCGATTAAAGCTCTCGGAAAATACCAAGCGCAAATAACAATTATTTTAGAAAATGCGAAGTAAGAAGGATGGGAAAAAGAATGAAAAAAAGAAAAAACCTAAAAATCATCATTGCTTCGATCCTTCTTCTGACCTTTTCATTGGTGAACGTGCAGGTTTCATTAGCCCAAGAAGGAGCAGAAGTTAAAACTGAAGGCGATATTACACTTTATGATACTGCTTCAAGCGATAGTGAACAATCAACTACGTCAAGTTCGCTAGATAAGATGATAAAGCCTAAAGGAAAATTTCCTTCAACAGGTGAAGTTGTAAAATATGGGCTGCCGATTATTGGAATAGCGTTTCTCTTTTTATTATTTATCATATATCTAGTAAAAAGACGTTATCAAAACAATGAAAAGGAGCAATAAATATATGAAAAAAATTCCTTTTATTTTGACATTGTTTGTTTTCACTGGGGTGATGAGCTTGATTGCTCAAACGAATGTTTACGCCGAAAACGCTAAAGAAGGCAACATAGGTATTTCCTTTGAAGGATTAGTAGATAGTAATTATGGTGTATTAGATCCTGAAAATCCCACTAAAAAGTTAGAACCAATTGGTGAATATGGGAAGACAACAGGTGCTTTGCGAATTGATTTTGTTCCTAGTATTAAATTCAATAGTAATAAAATTGTAGATAAAGATGTCAATTATTCGGCAGATGCATTGCTATTTAAGGATGTTATTGCACCTAGAGGACAGTTTATTCAAGTATCTGATTACCGAGGAAAACAAACAGGTTGGAGTCTGCAAGTACGCCAAGAGACACAATTTACAAACAAAAATAAAAAAGCGAGTCAACTAGATGGAGCTGTTCTTTCTTTTGACAAATCATGGATCAATACACCAAATGGAACGAATAACGAGCCTTCTGTTTCAAAAGAAGTGATTCGATTAAATAATATAGGCGAAACCTATACCCTTGCAAAAGCAACTATGGGGACTGGTGGAGGGACATGGATTGTCGCTTTTGGCGCATCAAATGACAATTCAGCTGAACAGACATCAACCTTAAACCCTCGCTTAGATGAAAATGGGAAGGCAGTCACAGACTCTTCCCCAAATAAACAAGCTGTATATATGAATGATGCAGTTCGTTTAACGCTTCCTGGTGGAACAAAAAAAGAACCAGGAACATACTCAACGGTGTTAACTTGGATCATTTCCGAGCTACCATAAATTAGAAATAAACAGGAGGAAACAAAAATGAAATTAACACACAAATTATGCGGAGCTGTATTATTAGCAGCTGTAGGAGTAGCAGTAGCAGTTCCAGGAGTTACCAAAGCAGTAGATGCCTCTACTAGAGATGGTGATATGGATATTCAATTTACTCGTAATACTGAGGATGAATCGGATACAACTCATGTAACTATAACAGATTCAGAGGGGAATCTAGATACAGAAATCCAATCTGGTGATATTACTAGAACGGTAGATTCTGCAATTTTTGGTGTCCAAGATGTAACACCACTAAAATTTGGTGAGCATGGTGTTGTAACTGATGGGAATGACCGTGTATTCTGGGCTAAAAACTATACAGAAGACAAAGGGGTTATGGCGAATAACGTTTTAATCAAAGACAACCGTACTGATGTATTAAATCATATGTATACATTGACAGCTGAAATTACAACGGAATTGACAACACAAGTTCCAGACGGTGATAAAACAGTAGAGCGTAAACTTCAAGGAGCAACTTTAGACTACTTAAATATCGGACGTAAAACAAATGTAGATGAAGCGCTTGCGTTACCAGAAGATGCTATTAAGAATAAAAACGTTCAAGTAGTGTTTGGTCAAGCAACTACTATCGTCAATAATGATGGTAAAGTTGGCGAAGATGTAAATCCCGACAGAGGACAAGGACAAACGTATATCCACTTTGGCAAATTAAACGCTGCAGGTACTGCTGCTGCTGATCAATCAGTAAAATTAACTGTTGGTAAAGATCAAACTATTTTTCAAGGCAACTATGCTGGTGTAGTTACCTGGGTAATGACTGCTGCTAAATAAGTGCATAAATCACAGCTAGTTTTAGTTGATATACTAAAATTGAATGAGACACAAGCTATTATCTTCTAAAAAGAATAGCTTGTGGGAACGAAGGTTAAAATTTTGTTTCATTTCTAAAGAAAATCCCTTTGTAACATCAACTATTAGCATTGTAAGCATGCACTAGATTTTTTGGTGCATGCTTACCTAATTTGAAAAAAAGAAAGGAAACAACCATGAAAAAATATTTAAAACAGAGTGTCTTTTTTTTCCTATACATAGGTTTTTTAGTACTACTTATTCCACAAATTACATATGCAGATGATGGAATAGGATATAGCTATAAAATTATTAAACCAAAAAATCAAATAGAAAGCGTGGGCTATTTTGATTTACGAATGACACCAGAGCAGCAGCAAACAGTTGAAATTGAATTGTACAATATAACAGATAAAGAACTTTCAGTTGATTTATCAGTAAATAGTACCAAAACCAATAGTAATGGGGTCATTGAATATGGTCCAACAAAGCTCAAAAACGATCCGTCCTTGAAATATGATTTAAAAGACATCGTTAAAGTCCCAGAAAAAGTAACGTTACAACCTAAAGAAACTAAAAATGTTCCTGTAGAAATTACGATGCCAAAGGAGCAATATGATGGTTATATTGCAGGAGGGATTTATCTCCAAAAGTCAGAGAACAGTGCTGAAAAAAAAGCCGATAAATCTGCTAAAGGTGTTGTAAATAAATATGCATTTGTAGTGGGAATGCTTTTGAGTGAGACGGATACAAAAGTACAGCCAGACTTAAAACTAAATAATATTAGTGCTGGAATGACGAATTATCGTAATGCTTTTTTAGTCAATTTTTCCAACATTGAAGCGACTTATGTTGAAGGAATGACTGTGGAGGCACAAATTTTTAAAAAAGGATCTGACGAAGTTCTATATGATACAAAGAAAGAAAATTATCGGATGGCCCCGAACTCTTCAATTGTTTTTCCAATTAATTTAAATGGTGAGTCATTTGTTCCAGGTGATTATACAGCACACGTACTAGTTACTGCGGGGGATAAAAGCTGGAAATGGGAAGAGGACATCAAAGTTACGAAGGACGATGCAGATAAGTACAACAATGAAGATGTTTCTTTAATTCAAGATAGAGGGATTAACTGGAAGGTGATTCTGATAATCTCTGGTGGAATTCTGCTTGTTTTACTAATGATCTATTTAGTGATCAGAGTGTTGTCCCGTAGAAAAAAAACAAAACAGAAAAACAGAAAAAAAATTAAAACTAAAAAAAGATAATCAAAGGAAGGAAATAGAAGATGACGATTTTGGGTTGGATATTTATTGGTTGTTTTTCGGCGTTCTTCATTACCTTTTTTATAGGAGCCTTTTCCTTCATTATCTTTTTTTTAAGAGTAAAAGACGCGAATAGACTGAAAAAGAGACGTCCAAAAGAAAAACAAAAAAGAAAACGCTGGATGCATGCAAAACGTGTATTAGAGAAAAAGAAAAAAATGCTCTTAAAAAGAGGTATCATACTAATTAGCTTGAGTATTCTCTTTGCTATTAGTGGACTTTATACACGACATTATGAGATGACTAATCTGTCTAACACAGACAGTAGTGTTATTGCGCAAAGCTATTTTATTACAGATGAAGTAAATAAAAATTTGCTAAGTCTTCAAAATGGTAAATCAGGTGAAGATGTAAAAGCAAAATTAATGGAATTGAGTTCACTACTAGCGTCATACGGCAGTACCTTACCATCAAATAATTTAACAACAGAAGGACAACATGCCCTTACGCGCTACTATGTTCAATTACGTGATTATGGCACCAATCTATATTCGTTGTCAATAAAGCAATTAAATGATCCAAAAACAGTTCAATCATATGTTGATGAACTAGCACGGATAAAACAAACACAGAAAAAACTATTTAAACAATTTAGTGTGAATGAAGAAGCTTTAAAACAGAAAAAATGAAACTATCTAATGAGGTGTCGTTATGAGTGCTAAATACCATTCTAATAGATACTCATATTATGAAAAAAAAACATTAGAACAATCTACGCCAAGTAAAAAGAAGAAAACAGCACAAAAACTCCAGAAAAAAAAGCAAATTCAAAAGAAAAAGAGACAAGTTCGTGTGCAGCGAACATTGATTGAATTAGGGTTGAGTTTGTTTTTCTTAGGAGTTTTTTTGTACGGTTTATCTATTTTTACCTTCTCTATTACCAAAGTAGAGGGCTATTCGATGATTCCTACACTGAATAATAGCGAGTGGGTATTCGTTAATAAGCTAGCTAAACCAAGACGCTTTAAATTAGTTTTATATAAAGACTTGAAAAGTAAAGAAACATCCGTTAGAAGAGTTATTGGCTTGCCTGGGGAAACAATTTTTTATAGAAAAGACAAACTTTATGTGAACAACCAAGAAGTTTATGAGCGCTTTATAGAAGAAGAGGTTCAACGTGCAAAAGACAGTAAGAGTAATTTTACCGAAGACTGGAGTACAAAAAAAAGGAGCATTCCTAAAGGAGAGTATCTTGTGCTAGGTGATAATCGCCCTTATGCAGCGGATAGTCGGGACTACGGTTATATCACTGAAAAAGAAATTGTTGGCGTTGTTGAAATGAGAATATTACCTGTTCACCAAATCAAACAGTTCTGAACGTAGTGAATAAAATGAAAGAAGGTCGTTTCCTATAGACATAAAGAAACAAATTAGAAAAAGGCGAATCTCAAAAGAAGGAATGAAGACTATTCTAAAAGAATTCTGTTTTCTACTGGTTCTATTTTTGGGAATATTGTTTCTAATTAAGATAAAAACACATGTGGTTAGTGGTCAATCAATGATGCCAACGCTACAAGATAATGATCGTTTATTTGTCATGAAAAAGGTGGAACCTAAACGTTATTCATTGATCACTTTTAAGCCTGAAGAAAAAGAAAATGAATCGTATATAAAAAGAGTTATTGGGTTGCCAGGAGATCGCATTTGGATGGATCAAAATACAGTCTATTTAAATTCCCAAATGGCCGTACATAATCTAACGCCTCAAAATGAGCAAAAGCTTTCAGGAACAGAACTACCTGATGGGACGTTAAAAGTTCGTGTAAGTTGGAAAGTAGCAGCAAAGTTAGAACGTTTTTCCAAGATTCCTGAAAATAAATTTTTTGTTTTAGGAGACAATAGAAGACATTCTACAGACAGTCGAGAACTAGGTCTAATTGATAAAAATAATATTGAAGGAGTAGTCATGCTTCGATATTATCCACTGAATCGATTGGGCTTGATTGAGTAAAGAAAAGTGGGGATATAGAATGAAACAATTACAGAAAAAAATGCATTTAAAAAAATGGGCTTTAGCCATAGCTTTTAGTTTTTTTATTCCTATTCTGATCATGGCAATGAATTATTATCGATTGGGAATTTATCCGACAAGTGATCGTACAATTTTGGCAAGCGATGCATTTGGTCAATTGGTTAACTTTTATGCAGGCTTTAATAATCTACTTCATAATGAACAATCGTTCTTTTACACTTGGTCAGGATCATTAGGTCTGAACTTTGTGTCATTAATGAGTTATTACGTGAACAGCCTATATAGTTTTTTAGTGATATTTTTTGATAACATACATATGCCGGATGCTATGTATGTTATTTTACTCATGAAAATTGGGTCTATGGGCGTAAGTTTTTGTATTTTTGCCTATCAAACTTTTCGTTTACCTTCGTGGATAAAGGTAGCTATGAGTATTTCGTATGCGTTAATGAGCTTTACAGTAGCATATTCCATTATGATTATGTGGATGGATGCGATGATTTATTTGCCATTAATTTTATTAGGGATTCACCAATTAATGGATAAAAAAAAATTCATACTATTGTTTACTACGTATCTCTTATTATTTGTTACGAACTATTATATGGCGTTTATGGTGGGAATATTTAGTTTTTTATACTTTGTAACACGTTCATGTACTAATTGGAAACAGTATAAATCATCTGTTATACCGTATCTTATTACGTCGTTCTTAGCAGGCGGCGCATCGATGATAATCATTCTACCGTCCATTATTGATTTAAAATCAAATGGAGAAAAGACAGATGTAGTAAAAACGTTTTTAACGAATGATGTAGGGCCTTGGGATTTTGTAGTCAAAAGTATGCCTGGAGTATATGACACTTCGAAGTACGGGAGTGGTCCGTTTATTTATATCGGTTTATTGCCATTACTCTTTGTTATTTTTTATTTTGCTACGAATAAAATTTCATTAAAAAATAAACTGCTATATGGTGGGTTACTCATTGTGTTAATTGCAAGTGTCTATATTCAACCATTGAATTTATTTTGGCAAGGCATGCATTCACCAAATATGTTTTTATTCCGTTATAGTTTTCTCTACTCTACACTAGTTTTGATTTTGGCAGGTTTTGGATTGGAAAAATTTGAGAAAAAAGATTTGAATACCTTGGTGAATAGTACATTTGCTGTTATAGGGATTTTTATCCTAGCTGCAATCGTATCCAATAAAAAAAGATATGGTTATCTTACACAAGAATCATTGATTATTACTAATATTCTACTTGTTCTCTATGTATTTTTGGCTATTCTTAAAACCAAGCACCTGAGATACAACTGGCTAGTTCCTGTTTTGTTCGTCATATGTGTATGCGGAGAACAGTTCTTTAATACACAACAGATTATGGCTGGGATTAATCAAGAGTGGGGTTATACAAGTCGAAAAAAATATACAGAGGCCTATAAACAAATTCATCCATTAGTAAAAGAAGCACAAGCAAAGAATAAGACGTTTCATCGGATAGAAAATTTAGATCCAGTCAGTCGAACAGACAGTTTTAATTATAATTATTCTGGAATTACACTATTTTCTTCCGTTCGTAACCGCCATTCATCAAACTATTTAGATAAACTAGGTTATCGTTCTCCAGCAACCAATCTGACGATTCAATACAAAAATAACACAATCTTAATGGATGATCTATTCGGTGTAAAATACAATCTATCAAAGAAAGATCCGGAAAAATACGGATTCAAAAAAATTGCTTCGAAGGGGGTATATGGACTTTATGAAAATGACGATGCCCTACCTTTAGGAATACAAACAGATCAAGGGATTTATCAGAAAAAAAATAATGACAATCAGACAGCATTACTCAATTATTTATCCGGTCAAAATGATCCATTATTCCAATTTACTGGATTGAAAGAAGTTTCTCGTGAAAATATGTCTATTCGAGAAGAAGGCGATTTTACTTATTTCTCAGAGGAAACGAATAGCAACACAGCTAGAAATATTACGTGGGAAGTAAATGTTCCTGCCAAAAGCCAAGCCTATCTGACTCTTGATTCTAGAGGTTCTAGCGGTCTAGCAGAAGGAAATGTGGAAGTGAGCGTTCCTAACTATAAAACGAGTAGTGAGCTGATCTCAAATGGAATCAACTATAATATTGGTTATTATGAAAAGGCAACAACAGTAAAAGTGAACGTTAAATTTATGAATAGTTCCATTGTACGATTACTACGTCCTTCTGTCCTTATTTTAAAAACTGAGAAGCTGGATCAAGCAATAAAAGCAATCAAGCAAAAAGAAGTGATTTTCGATGTAAAGGGAAATCAAGCAAAGACAACGATAAATACTAAAAAAGAGCAAGTCATTTTCACTACGATTCCTTATGACGTAGGCTGGAATGGGAAAATAGATGGGAAAAAAGTGGAACTTAAAGCAGTGCAAAACGCCCTAATTTCAATTAAAGTTCCTAAAGGAAAACATACCATTCAATTAACCTACTATCCAAAAGGAATAAAACTAGGCAGTCTATTATTTATCAGCTGTATTTTAATATTTGGTCTATACACTTATCATTATCAAAAAAAGAAAGGAATCTAATACACAATGAAAAAACAAGGAATGACAATTCTACTGTTTGCAGTTAGCCTATATTTTTTAATAGGATGTACACAAAAATTAGACCAAAAAAAACAACACTTTAATGCTGATGGAATTACTTATGAATTACAGTTACCTGGTGGCTGGAAAGTGACTCAAGAAAAGAAAACAGAGTATGGACTTCAGACGGCATTTAGTGCAGAAGACTCGAAAAGTAACTCTAGTTTAGTGGTTTCTGTTAATCCAGTAAAGGGAGTAGCTCAAAAAGATTTTGGCGAGCAAACAAGAATCAAGCTAAAAGAACGTTATAGGTATAAACAGGCAAAAGATATCTATATGAAAAAGCTAGAAGTAGGAAATTATCCAGCTTATAAGTACACATTGAATACAAAAGTAAAAGACAAAAGTGTTTGGGCGCATTTCTATTATATATGGACAAAACATGGGTTTGTTCAACTCACTTTCTATTCAGCAGATGATAATTCATATGAAAAACGTTCTGAGAAAATTGATGAATCTGTTGCAACGTTTAAAGAAATAGATTTTGATGAATCTGAAGCCAAAAAAGTACAAGCAGAGCAAAAAAAAGAAGAAGGAGACGTTATAACGATTGAGAATTCTGACATAAAAATAGAAACAACTGGTGTACGACAAATTACTGGAAAAGAAGATAAAAAAATGTTAGCTATCCGATATACATTTACTAATTTAAGTATGAAAACAACTCAACCCTCTATTTGGAAAGACCTTGTAGTAGCGAAACAAAATGGACAGGTTTTATCGCTGGGGGCATTATCAGAAAATACGAGTTTTTTAGATGTCGAAGAGCTAGCTGAAACACAATCTCAAAAAGTGAAGAAGGCTGAGAGCGTAGAGAGTGTGGTTTTATATGAATTATTGGACACAAGCAAAGTTGAATTAAGTTTCTCCCAAGAAGCATTTCCAGGGAAAGAAGCTGTTAAAGTGGTGGTGCCGGCATGACAGAGAGAAAACAATTATTAAGAGTAGTGATACTCATTACGCTACTGGGGATTGTGGGCTGTAAAAAAGCAGAACGCTACGCTCAATTTTCCAATGAAGATCAAGCAATGAGCTGGTCTGAAGAACGGGAAAAAACTTTTGGAGACTATGATTACACAAAAATAAAAACAGAAAAAGATGCGTTTGATATCCTTCAAGATAAATACAAAGTACTGATTCCAACATACTATAAAGAAATGAATAAGACCCTTTCGAATAACTTGACCTCAAAAACTGTACAATTAAAAGGAACGAATTATGCTATTTTTGCTAGAAATAAAGAATTAGACTTTCAAGCGGTGTCTTCTTTTTACAGAGGGAACGAGTTACAAGCTTTTTCAGAAATAAATTTAAAATATGTCTATTCCTTAGAAAAGAAAGAAGCCTATTTAAAATCGCAAACAGTAAGCATTAAGATTGCTCCTGTTAAAGGAAAACTACCAAATAACAATGAAACAGAGCTTATCGAAGCAATCGGAAAAAACATGAAGATGTCAGATAAGCAAATTTCTGAAGGAATAGCGGGATACGAGAAACAAGTTAAAGAAAGCAATGAGCGGCTAACATCGGACTATACACCTGTTGTTTCCAATTCAAATGACTTTAACAAATCCAAAGAATTTTTAAAGGAAATCGCAGTGGGACACGATCAAGAAGGAACACTTAGAGAAATATATGCTGAAATTTCAGACCAACAGGATTGATTGAGTGGTAGAAATAGGGAAGAAAAGTTTTATGACGTACTATTTTTGACTATTACTGAGAAATAAAGCAAAGATTTCTTATTTGTAGTATCATATGCAAGTGTAAGGAAGAGTTTAAAAATGGAGGTAAAGCATATGACTACTTTTTATTTTATTAGACATGGAAAAACGGAGCTGAATCTAAGCTTGAGATTCCAAGGAGGAGAGATTGACTCACCATTGTTACCAATTGGTATCGAACAAGCGATTCAAGCTGGACGCTATCTTGGGGATATAGCATTTGATGCAGTGTATGTCAGCACTCAAAAAAGAGCAATGGATACGGCAAATTATATTCTTAAAGAAAATAATTTTTTAGATGGATTGACTGTGCAATATTATGATTCATTAAGAGAAATCAAATTCGGTAAACGTGAAGGCGTCGAAATTGATCATACTGATGAACAAACTGACCACTTACGTAATCGGCCAGATTTATATGATCCGACAGCTTTTGACGGTGAAACGATTGATTCTTTAGTTGCACGTTCGACTGAAACAATCGAAAAAATTAGTGAATCCTATCCAGATGGAAAAGTGTTGATCGTAGCTCATGGTGTTTTACTAATTACACTGATCAATTCACTAGTAGGAAAAGAAAAGGCAAAATGGCGTGAAGGCGGCCCACTTGCGAATACAAGTATTACAATTTTAGAAAAAGAAACCAATCAACAGAACTATACGATAAAATCATTTAATGATATTTCGTATCAATCGCAAAGTGAAGAAGCATAAAAACGAAACGAGCAAAGGCTCTTATTCAATTACAGTAGGTGGGATTTTATGAAAAAGATGGCGGTTTATTGCGGTGCCAGTGTAGGGAACAAGGCAATTTATCAGGAGCAAACAAAAAAATTAGGGCAGTGGATGCATGACAATGAGTATGATCTTGTTTATGGCGGCGGCAACGTCGGTTTAATGGGGAGTTTGGCGGACACGGTTATTGAAAATGGTGGAAAGGCAATCGGTGTTATGCCAACGTTTCTATTAGAGCGAGAGTTGGCGCATCAAAATATTACGGAGATGCATATTGTAAATGATATGCATGAACGTAAACGTAAGATGATTGATCTCGCTGATTGCTATTTAGCATTACCTGGTGGACCTGGAACGTTAGAAGAAATATCAGAGGTCGTTTCTTGGGGAAGAGTAGGGGAACATCAAAATCCTTGTATCTTTTTTAATGTAGATGGCTATTATGATCTGTTGGCAGAATTCTTTGATAAGATGGTTGCAGATGGATTTTTAACAAAGGAAGATCGGGACAAGATTTTCTTTTCGGATGATTTGGCTGAAATACAACAATTTATTGAGGCTTTCACACCACCAGCGATTAGACAATATAAATAAGTAAAAACTCGTTTGAATGCTGACCATTCAAACGAGTTTCTTTGCTTAGGCTTTAGATAAGATACGGTGTAAAAATTCTTTTGTCCGCTCTTCTTTTGGATGAACAAAGATATCATCAGATGTGCCTTCTTCAGCAATCACACCTTTATCCATAAAAATCACACGATCAGAAACCTCTTTTGCAAATTCCATTTCATGCGTTACGATGATCATTGTTAACCCTGTATGGGCTAAATCTTTCATTGTTTTCAACACTTCACCGACCATTTCAGGATCAAGTGCTGAAGTTGGTTCATCGAAAAGCATGACATCTGGATTCATGGACAAGGCGCGAGCAATAGCAACACGTTGTTTTTGTCCACCAGAAAGTTGTGAGGGTTTCGCATCAATGAAACGCTCCATACCAACTTTTTCAAGATTTTCTAAGGCAATCTTTTTAGCTTCTTCTTTGCTGCGTTTCAAGACAGTAATCTGTCCAGAAGTACAATTTTCTAAAACATTCATATTATTAAATAGGTTGAACGATTGAAACACCATACCTAAGTGAGTACGATATTTCGGTAAGTTATAGCCACGTTCTAAGACATTTTCACCGTTATAGATGATTTTGCCACCTGTAGGTTTTTCCAATAAGTTGATGCAACGTAAAAGAGTTGATTTACCAGAACCAGAAGAGCCGATGATTGTCACGACTTCTCCTTTATTTACTGTCACATTGATATCTTTTAACACTTCATTTTCACCGAAGCTTTTTCTTAAATGTTCGACTTCAATAATTGCGTTCATCATACTCTCCTCTTAGCTTTCTTTTAGATTTTCTGCTTCTTCTAGTTTCACATAGGCAGAAGGGCCGTCCATTTTCTTCTCAACAACACGTAAAACGCGAGTGATTGCATAGGTCATAATCAAGTACATGATACCCACAATCGTAAATGTTTGGAAGAATTGGAAGTTTGCGCCAGATGCAGAGTTTCCTTGGAAGAATAAGTCTGCTACTCCGATAACACTCAAGACAGCTGTATCTTTGATGTTGATGACAAATTCATTTCCAGTTGCTGGTAAAATATTACGCAATACTTGAGGGACTACGACCTTGCGCATTGTTTGACCATGTGTCATCCCAATGGCTTGAGCTGCTTCAAATTGTCCTTGGTCAACAGCGAAGATTCCGCCACGGACGATTTCAGACATATAAGCACCTGTATTAATAGAAACAATAAACAAAGCTGCTACTGTCCTATCTAAGGAAATTCCAAAAGCTAAGGCTAAACCGTAAAAGATAACCATCGCTTGAACCATCATAGGCGTACCACGGAACACTTCAATATAAATAGAAAGTAGGGCATTACCTAATTTTTGGAAGAAGCGTTTCACTTTATTTTCAGATTCTGGAATCGTGCGGATGACACCAATCAATAAACCTAAAGCAGTTCCGACAAATGTACCAATCAACGCGATAAATAAGGTTAAACCTGCACCACGTAAGAACATACCGCCGTATTGATTCCAGATATTTTTGAAATCAGCTAAAACGCCTGCTTTTTCATTCTCACTTGTTTCAGCAGCAGGTTGATCTTTGACTGCTTGATCCATGATTTTTGTTCGTTCTTCTGAAGAAATACCAGACAATATTTGGTTGACTTTCGCAATTTCGGGATCAGCCTTTCGCATACCAACAGCGATTTGAACATCTTCAGCATTTGTCTGGAAACCATTTTCTTTAGAAAACTCTAGCATTTCTAGATCTTTATTAACACTTGTGGCCGTTACACCTTCTGGTCGTTCGCTGACATAACCATCGATCATGCCGGAAGCAAGGGCCGTTCTCATTGCTGAGAAATTATCCATGGCTTGTTGTTTACTAACGCCAGGAATTTGATCGATTACACTATAATGGAAAGTATTTAATTGTGCAGTGATTTTTGCGCCAGATAGATCTTTCAAATTCTTAGCATCTGCAAACTTGCCTTTTTTCTGAACGACAACAACTAATTGTGATTCATAATAGGGATCGGTAAAATCGATTTCTTTGCGACGTTCAGCTGTTGGACTCATCCCTGCTATAATCGCATCGATTTTCCCAGATTGTAAGGCTGGTGCTAAACCATCCCATTTTGTTTGGACAATAACCAGTTTTTTATTCAATCCATCGGCAATTTTTTTCGCGATTTGGACATCATAACCGCCTGCATAAGAAGAATTTCCTTGGATTGGCACAGCGCCATTTGCATCTGTTTTTTGAGACCAGTTAAATGGTGCGTAACCTGCCTCCATGCCGACGCGGAATTCACCCGCTGGCTCTTCTGCTTGGCTGAATACTGGGGCACAAAAAATACTTAAAATAAATGCAACTAACAAGCCAAGTGAAAATAATTTTTTGTTCATGTTTGTCTTCCTTTCTTGTACATCCTTGAGTTTGTTCTACTATAATTTAGTTTAAAGAGTTTTGAAGAATGTGTCTAAACCTATTCTTCCTTTACGCAAAAAAACAACTATGCAAAATGCATAGCTGCCTACTATCGTCAGGTACTCTCAACAAAAACATAGCGCAACTTAGCATCACTACTAAGACAGTCCGCAAGTTATTCGCTTACGTCCCAACACATAACAGGGAGGCTGTTATGCATTTCGGCGATTTTTCCTAGACTTGCTTCGACGTGCCTCTCACTCCACAAGCTTAATAAAAATCGCAACCTCTACCTCAATTTGAGGTACTATTTAATTAGTTAATTCAAGTTCATAGTGTACGTTAATTGATTAAAAAAGTCAATATTTTGCTTGGAAAGTCTAGTGATTTCTAACTGTTTTACAATGGTTTGTTAAAAAAGTAAAAGAGCGAGGGAAAACTAACGATCTGTTTTGCTTCACTCTCTAAATTCAAATAACTATTTTGTCTCAAGCACTTAAAAATTTTATGTTAAAGTTTTATCTTTTTTCAACGAAGAAATAATCCTTTACGATTTTTGGATTTTTCTTGTCGACATACATTATAACGATTTTACTATCCGCTAATTGTCTGTCAGTATCGATTGTGTAATAAAATTGTGTGAATGGTTTTCCTAGTGTAATGGCTTGGACATTATAAATGCCAGTTTCACCGTTGAAATCAAATTCACCAATTTTTAAATCGTATAAAGCATTAGGTTTTTTTAGATGGAATAGAATATGAGTGAGTTTGTCAGTATTAGAGATTACTTCACGAGTTTCTTTCATTTCTTGCTTAGAAAAATGCGAACCGATTCTAGCTGGGAAAGTTAAGTCCGCTGGTTTTAATTTTTCCTTGACTGTAACCGTAATGCGTTTTTCGATATCACCAAAATTAGTTACAGAAAGAATCTTAATTTCAGTTGCTCCGACTTTTTTACCTGTGATTGTGCCATTATCATCAACGTCAGCGATAGAGGCATCATCTGAGATCCAGAATAGTTCTTTATCAGTTGCATTGGTTGGTAAAACAGAAGCTTTCGGTGTCATTGATTCACCTAGGAATAACTCTACGTTTTCATGATCAACAACGATTTCTTCAGGAGCAACTTCGTTTACATCAACATCAATATATTTTGTGATTTTTCCGTCAGCCGTTGATACTGAAACCCATGCAGAACCAGGGCTTACAGCTGTGATATTCCCATTGTTATCAACAGTCACAATCTCTTCAGTGGCAGTTTCCCAGTGTAATTGCTTGTTCGTTGTATTCTCTGGTAAAACAGAAGCTTTAAGAGTCATAGAGTCCCCAGCATTTAGTTCGACAGCGTCTTTTTCAATGACAATTTCTTTAGGCGCTATCTCAATAGGAGTGCTTGCTTCACCAATATGTTCTAAAATGAAATCAATTTTTTCTGAATTTAATTTTACACCAACATTTCGGTTGCCGCCGCCAGCAGAATGAACAGCGATTATTTGATGCTTGTCATTAAATACGGAAGAACCAGATTGACCACCGAAAGTATCAAAGTCGTAATCGATTAGGCTAGCTGTTTGTTTTCCAATGATTTTACCTTTCGCTTCCCATTGGGTTCCCCATGGTTTATCCCCGGGATAACCTGAACTCGACACATTGTCTCCAATCGTTACGGTATCCGTTAAGATGATTGGATTTTGTTTAACAATATCCCCAATCCCCTTACCATCATTTGGTTCCAAAGTAAGTATTGCCACGTCATCACTTGTACTTGAAGTCGTTAAATATTTTTTAAAGATATGAACCTCTTTAATTTTGAATTTTCCATAAGGAAGAGTTGCACCGTTTCTTCCGGGAACAACATAGTTAGAATCTGTATTTGGATTGTCTTTGATACCAGATACGACATGAGCAGCTGTTAGTACAGTGTTTTTTCCGATAACAGAGCCCGAACCGAGAGCGCCATTTGCACCAATAAAGACAGTACTTTGATAAGGCACGGCTGTAGTGTCAGTGATTTGAACACGATCATCGTTACCAATGACGGAACGAGATTCTACTGCGGATACAGATTCAGGAGCTAAACTAACCAACGTTGCTCCCAGTAAAAAAATACCAATTAAACCTAATTTTAAATTTTTCAAGATAGTAATTCCTTTCCTTTTTTGAGTTCGTAGCCTATTGTTAGTGAAATATTGTATACATAAAGTATAATATAACTTTTAGGGAATAGCAATAAAGAAATATATTTGTTATAAAAATGCTGTTTAAAAGGTAGTTAGTATGATTGTTGAGATAAAAATATAATTTATAGGAGAAAGCCAATAGAACATGAACGAAAAAGAGTAAACAGGTAGGAATCGCAAACATGAGTGTAGGAACAGTTATTGGCGGACAGCTTTATATAACCATTGGATCTGCTGGGCCAGCGTTTATGGGAATGTTGTTGATCGCAATCTCAATAGTTTCCTTGAGTAAAATGAAGGACAACTATGTAGACTATTAAGTCGACTCAACTAACTTTTTTCTTATAATGATGGGATAGATTAAAACAATCAATTAGGAAGTGAAACTCTTTTAGTTAGTAACACAAAAAGACTATCTAAAACAAATCAGATAGCCTTTTGTGTATACACTTATCTAAGTCTGTTGAAACTGACTATTATACAACGATGCATACAATGAGGGTTTCGCCAACAACTCTTGGTGATTTCCTTTTTCCACGATATCGCCATCTTTCATCACTAAAATTAGGTCAGCATTTTCAATCGTAGATAAACGGTGCGCGATTACAAAGCTTGTCCGATTATTCGTCACTTCATCCATGGCTTTTTGAATATGAGCCTCTGTTCTAGTATCTACACTAGATGTTGCTTCATCCAAAATAACGACAGGAGGGTTTGCCAAAATGATTCTGGCAATCGTCAATAGTTGTTGTTGACCTTGTGATAAAGAGCCATTTTCACTTGAAATAATCGAATCATAACCATTTGGCAACGTTCGGATAAAGTGATCACATTGGGCAATTTTAGCAGCTTCGATAACTTCTTCTCGTGTTGCATCCATTCGTCCGTAAGCAATATTCTCCGCAATTGTTCCTTCAAATAACCACGTATTTTGTAAAACCATCCCAAACATTGCACGTAAATTTGTTCGTGAAAGATCTGTGATATCTACGCCATCAAAGGTAATGCGACCACTGTTTAACTCATAAAAGCGCATCAATAAGTTTACTAACGTTGTTTTACCAGCACCAGTTGGTCCAACGATTGCAACCATTTGTTTTGGTTTAACTGTGAAATCAACTTGTTTCATCAACATTTTCTCTTCGGTATAACCAAACTGAACGTTATCAAAAGCAATAGCACCAGTTGGTCGATCGATGACTTGTAAGTTTGCTTTTTCTGGAACGTCCTCTTCTGCATCTAAAATTTCAAAGATTCGATCAACAGCAGCTAAGGCTGCTTGAATTGAGTTGATGACATAAGACGCTGTAGAAATTGGTTCAGAAACTTGATTGATATATTGTAGGTAAGCTTGAAGTAGCCCAATCGTGATGCCGCCTTGTAAAACTAAGAAGGCACCGATGATCGCACTGACGATAAACGCTAATTGATTGATCAAACGAATTGCTGGATAAATCGCAAAGTTCATAAATTGAGCACTTAAAAATGCTTTATAATGCTTTTGGTTTGTTTCTGATATAACGTCTTTGGCATGATCTTGTTGATTAAAAGTTTTCGTCACTAAATTTCCAGATAAAAACTCTTCTGTTTTATTATTTAAAATGCCAAGTTCAGCCTGACTTGCTTCAGCCAGTTTCTTGTTTTTATTGGCAATTTTACCAGTTAAGAATGAGCTTCCAGCAATTAGGACAACGACGATCAGCGTTAGTTTTACATCAATGTAGAATAACATAATACCAGCAAATACAATCGTTGAGACAGATGTAAAGAATTGATTGATCCCAGTTAGGAATACTTGAGACAATTGGTTTAAACTGGTCGTTGTTCGGCTTAGAATATCTCCTACTTGATGTTGGTCAAAAAACGCCATCGGCAGTGATTTGAATTTTTTTGTGACTTCTTTTCTGACTCTTAATGTGATCCGTTCACTTAAAGAAGCCATCACACGTTCTTGCGTGTAAGACAGCAAACTACTGATGATCGCAAAGACAATCAAAATCAAAACAGGTGTCAATAAAGCTTCTTGAACCAGTGAAAACGTGATATTCCCGACGCCATGAGTTTTGATCAGTGTAAGCAAATCATCAATAGCGATACCCATAATGAAAGGCATAGCAATGACTAAGGCATTGCCGACCAAACTACATAGAATCAAGCCGAAAAATATCGGACGTTCAGGTCGAATCAATTGAAAGAATCGTTTTAATGTTTGTTTATTTAATTTTTCCATCATGACTGTGCTCCTTCCATGATAATCCCTTGTGAGCGGGCAAACTCTTGGTACGTTTTATTATTTTGCAACAGTTGGCTGTGTGTGCCTTGACCAACGATTTTTCCTTCATCTAGCACAATAATATTATCTGCTTGTTGGATCGTGCTTAATCGTTGAGCGACGATCAGTAAGGTTTTATCTGCCATTTCTTCTTTTAATGCGAGTCTTAATGTAGCATCTGTTTTATAATCAAGGGCAGAAAAGCTATCGTCAAAAATATAAATATCCGCTGGTTTGATCAAAGCACGAGCAATACACAAACGTTGTCTTTGACCACCTGAGAAGTTGGTACCGCCTTGTGCAACGAATGAATCGTAACCATCTTCTAATGTAGCAAGGTAAGAAGCAAGTTGGGAAATTTCAGCAGCTCGATCCATATCGGCTTTCGTTGCTTCAGGATAGCCCATCAATAAATTACTCTTAATGGTTCCGCTAAATAGAAAAGCTTTTTGAGGAACGTAACTGATTTTAGAGCGCAACTCTTCTTGCGTAACGTTTCTGATATCCACGCCATTAAATAAAATCGCGCCTTCAGAGACATCGCTAAGCCTTAACAATAATTTAGCAACGGTACTTTTACCAGAACCTGTACCACCGACGATTGCCGTTGTTTTTCCTTTTGGAATACTGAAATGGATGTCCTCTAAAACGGGTTCATCCGCTTGATCATAACTGAATGTCACATGGTTTACATCAATCAAAGCATCTTGTGGCCCAGTCTCTTCAAGTAAAACAGGTTGGGCAGTATCAAGAATTTGATCTTGGGTATTTAAAATCTCTTCGATTCTTTTTACTGAAGCAAGTGATCTAGGCAACATAACTAAAACCATGGCAGCGATCATTAAATAAGCAAGTGTTAGTAAAGAATATTCCACGACGGCTGAAACAGTACCAATTTGCAAAGTACCAAGTGCAACTAAGTTTCCGCCAAACCATAAGATAGAAGAGAAAACCACACCCATTAACAAGAAGGCTACTGGCGTAATAAAAGCGAAAATAGTATTTACACGAATCATACCATCTGCATAGTCAGAAAATGTTTTATTTGTCCGTTCTTCTTCATAATCTTGATTATTAAATGCTCGAATCATATTGATCCCGGTAAAAAATTCCCGTAAAGTTACAATGATCTTGTCCATTTTAGGTTGGATCAATAGTGAAAGAGGTGTTCCTTTTTTCATTAAGATATACACGATCAAGCCAAAAGTTGCGATTGCAATCAGTGGCACCAAAGCCAGTGTTGCTGAATAAGTGAAGGTCATATAAAGCGAGAAAATCGCAATGATCGGTGCTGGTAAAATCAATTGCAGAAACAGCACGATCATTTGTTGAATATTATCCACGTCATTCGTCATTCGTGTCAGTAGAGAACCTGTCCCAAAATTATCTGCATCTTTAATAGAAAATGTTTGCAGTTTATCAAAAAACATTTCTCGTGTTGCTAAACCAAATTTAGCGGCTACTTTAGCTGAAAGATAACTTCCAGCAATTGCTGAGAGCGCACCAAATAAAGCCATTGCGAGCATTTTAAGCCCAATCGTTTTGATGGATTGTTCCTCGCCGCTTGCAATTCCCACGTCGATCAATTGTGCTACTAGTAACGGTACACCAAGTGTTCCGATAATTTGTAAACATAAACAAAGAACTGTCGCTAAAATAAGTGTCAGATTCTTTTTAATGAAAAACTGAATGATTTTCATATAAATTCCTCCTTTTCAAGACTCAAATGGAATTCTACACCTTCAAGTCACTTGAATGTCAACGGTTTTTGTTTATAATTAAAATAAGAGGTGATTTTATGGAAAAAGAGAAGTTATTGACTGTTGGACAAGTGGCTGAAATTATGAAATTACCAAAGTCAAAGATCCGTTATTGGGATGATATGAATTTATTAACATCCTCTAGAAATAGGCATAATGGCTATCGTATGTTCGATATGGAGGATATCTTGACAATTAACGATATTGATTTTTATCGTAGACTGGACATTCCCATTAATAAAATGACCAATCTTTACCGGAAATCGCCAGAAGAATTATGGACGATATTAGATGAAACAGAAACTAGAGTTGCGGCAGAATTAGCAGAACTAGAGAAAAAGCAACAAGGAATCAAACACAGAAAAAAACAATTATTAAGTTTAATTGAGTTGAAAGAAAAAGAATTTATCGATGAACCATTAGATGTAGAACGAATTATTCCAATTGACTTAAAAGATCCAGACGAATTACAGACCTATATTGATAATCCATCAAGTTTAGTAGTTTATATTGAGTCTAATCATGAAAAAGAAATCATTTATGGTTTTGCTGTCACAACAAAAGAATTTGTGGAGGAAGAGACGATTTGGCAGCAACCAGAGCAACCACGGTATTCATATAAACAGTTTCTACTTACAATCAAGTCGGATGATCCTTTGGAAAATAATTTCCAATCAATGAAAGAAAAATTAGAGCAACAAGGCTATCAAACTGGAACGATGGTAGGACGTTATATCATGACTGCAGAAGAGCAAGATGGGTTTTACAAAGATTATTACAAGGCGTGGATTGAAGTGAATAAATAGTGTTTTGGGCATAAAAATCGTAATGTTGAGAAGAAGGTGCTATGATTTAGCCAATCACAAAAGGATGATCAGTCTATGAAAAAATTACAAACAATTCAAGAGGTATTAACCTTTATAAATGAAAGTCATCTTGCTTTTTTGTATGTCTCGCAAGAAGATTGTTCAGTGTGCCATTCACTTAGACCCAAATTGATTGAGCTATTAAAAAACTATTCTAAAATCGAACTAAGAGAAGTGGAAGCAGAGAAAGTCAAAGAAATTTCAGCTGAATATTTGGTTTTCTCAGCACCAACGTTACTTTTTTTCGTTGATGGAAAAGAATATATTCGAGAAGGAAAATTTGTTCAGTTTAAAAAGCTAACTGAGTCCATTGAGCAAATTTATTCGTTTGAAGAAAGCCAGATGTGATGAGCAAAGTGAGGGATTTGTTATCAAAATGTAAGCGTACTATTGACAAAGAAAATAAGTCGTTGTATACTTTGGTCAACGGATCGTTACTGGTTAAGCAGGCGTGACCTCTCACATTACTTTTTTTGGTGATGTTTGATATGGTCAGGTCTTTTTTCGTTTTTCAAGTCAAGAACAGGAGATAATTTCAATGAAAATACTGAAAGTTTTTAATAATAATGTTTCTTTGGTTTTAAATGATGATAGCATCGAAGAAATCATTATGGGCAAAGGTGTCGGCTTCAACAAGCGTGAAGGCGATGTGATCGATTCAGCCCTGATTGAAAAAAGATTTGTTCTTGAAGGTAACAATTCCGTTAATAACTTAGACAATCTGCTTGCACGAATCGATATTGAAGATATTGAACTGGCCAGTGATATTATTCAATTAGGCGAAGCAGAATTAGAACAATCGATCGATGATTCCATTTTACTGACATTGTCCGATCATATCGGATTTGTCATAAATCGAGCAGCAGAAGGGTTACAAATGCGCTCACCACTAGAATGGGACATTAAACAAATTTATACAAAAGAATATGCGTTTGCATTAAAAGCCGTTCAAATGATGCGGGAGAAAACAGGTATTGCTATTCCAGATCAAGAAGCAGCTTTTATTACCCTTCATTTTGTCAATGCCTATAACTCTACTAGTAATATGAACGAAACGATGTTGACAACGAAAATCATTCAAAGCATTATCGATATTATTAAATATCATTATGGTAAAGAATATGATGAAACGTCTTATGATTTTACTCGTTTCATTACCCATATTCGTTACTTTGTCAAAAGACAACTAGATAAAGAAGTTTCATCAAATGAGGATTCATCCTTGATCAATTTAATCGCTGTTAAGTATGAACAAGATTACCAGTGTGCAGTTAAAATCAAAACATTTTTGGAACAACAATATGATTGGACGATTTCCAATGATGAATTGATGTACCTAACACTTCACTTAAATCGCTTATCAAGCAATCAATAGGATCGTTACTGGTAAAGCAGGCGTGACCTAAGAAAAACACTTAGTGTATAAGTGTTTCTTAGGTCACTTTTTTTATAAAAAATGAATCAAAGAGAGGAAATATTCCCATGCGTTATGAAGAAGAAAGTAAAAAAATCATCGAACTTGTCGGTGGCAAATCGAATATCAATGGTTTAGTTCACTGTGCGACACGTTTAAGATTTAGCTTGAAAAATACGAAAAAAGCGGATAAAGAAGCATTGGAGAAGTTGCCGTATGTGATGTCAGTTGTTAATAGCGGTGGACAATACCAAGTGGTGATCGGCAGTAAAGTACCAGATTATTATGCGGCAATCCAATTACTCGCTGATTTAAACGAAGATGCACCTAAGACCGAGAAAAAATTAAGTTTCAATTACGTATTCGAAGTCATTTCTGGTGCCTTTTCACCACTGATTCCAGCAATGGCAGGTTCAGGGATGATCAAAGCTATTTTAACGATTTTAGTTGAAATGAAATTATTGGCGGATACTAGTTCAACGTATATGGTTCTAAGTGCAGCAAGTAATGCGATTTTTTACTTCTTACCTGTTTTCTTAGGAATCACGTTGACTAAAAAAATCGGTGGGAATATGTATGTTGGTGGTGTGATCGGTGCCGCATTACTGGAACCGTCGTTCACTGGCATGATTGGTCAGGAAAAGCTTGATTTTCTAGGAATCAATTTAAATGTTGTCGATTATGCAACAACGATTTTCCCGATTTTTGTAGCGATCTTCATTTACTCATTCGTGGATAAATTCTTACGTAAAATTATTTTTAGAGACCTTCAATTATTTGCAGTACCAATGTTTAGTTTGATGATCATGGTACCATTGACTGCTTTATTATTCGGTCCATTTGGAACGGTTATCGGAGATGCGCTTTCTCAAGGCGTGATGTGGTTGATTGGCAAAAGTGCGCTGCTTTCAGGTATCGTCTTAGGTGGCGGAATGCCGTTTATGGTGATGTTTGGTTTGCATTGGGGCTTTTCTCCAATCACACTTGAAAATTTAACAGTTATGGGCGGTGATCCAATCGAAGGAATGGCTGTTGCAGCTGTTTTTGCTCAAATCGGGATCGCAATTGGTTTTTATTTAAAATCTAAAAAACACTCTAAGATGAAAGCTTTGGCTGGACCGTTGGCATTAACGGGTTTATTTGCAGGAGTAACTGAACCAATCGTTTATGGGTTGATTTTAAGATACAAACGCTTATTACCGATTGTAGCAATTTCTGGTGCGATTGGTGGCGCAATTTGTGGTGTGACAGGTGTTACGATGAATGCCTATGTGTTCCATAATATTTTCTCTATACCCGTTTATACACCGAAAGTGGGTTACTTTATCGGAGTAGGTTCTGCGTTGATTGCGGGTGCAGTTTTGACGTATTTCTTCGGTGTTAAAGAAGATGAAATGACTGATTTCTTACCTGAAACAGATCAAGGAGAAGATGATTTTCAAGAAGGAACAGTGAACGAACAAGTAACGACTGAAACAACGGTTTATGCACCGCTTGAAGGTACGGTAATTCCGTTAAAAGAAGTTGACGATGATGTATTTTCTAGTGAAATTGCCGGAAAAGGAGTTGCAATCATCCCAACTGACAATAAAGTTGTTGCACCATTTGATGGAACCGTCGTAGCAATTTTCCCATCAAAACATGCCATTGGCTTGAAATCGAATGGCGGTAGTGAATTATTGATTCATATCGGAATCAACACAGTCAATTTAAATGGTGAATATTTTGAAACGAAAGTTGAAATGGGTGATACAATCACACGTGGCCAAACATTGCTAGTCTTTGATCGTGAAAAAATCGAACAAAAAGGTTATGCGATGACATCACCAGTCATTTTGACTGATGGACCAAGTATGGATACGCTGAACATCATCAACACTACTGAGTCAGTAACACTAGAAACGAAGCTTTTCGTTGTAGGCTCAAGCAAGGAGGAAGCGGATAAATGAGAAACGATTTCTTATGGGGCGGCGCGGTAGCTGCTCATCAAGTTGAAGGTGGTTTTAAACAAGGCGGCAAAGGTGTGAGTATTGCCGATGTGATGACGGCTGGTTCAAAAGATCACACTAGAGAAATTACAGACGGTGTTATAGAAGGAAAATTTTATCCTAACCATGAAGCAATTGATTTTTATGGGCATTATAAGGAAGATATTCAGTTATTTGCTGAAATGGGCTTTAAATGTCTAAGAACAAGTATTGCTTGGACGAGAATTTTTCCGAATGGTGATGAACCAGAACCTAATGAAGCTGGGTTGGCATTTTACGACGATTTATTTGATGAGTTATTGAAACATGGCATCGAGCCTGTCATTACATTATCACACTTTGAAATGCCCTATTATTTGGTGAAACACTATGGTGGTTGGCGTAGTCGCGAACTGATCGGATTTTTCACTAAATTTGCTGTAACCGTGATGGAACGCTATAAAGATAAAGTGAAATATTGGATGACTTTTAATGAAATAAACAATCAACGTATTTTAGAAAATCCAATTTATTCATTTACCAACTCAGGTATCCTTTATCAAGAAGATGAAGATAAATTAAAAACGATGTATCAAGCAGCACATTATCAATTTGTAGCAGGAGCGATCACAGTTGCCGAAGGGAAAAAAATCAATCCTGATTTTCAAATTGGCTGTATGCTAGCTGCAACACCAAACTATCCGCTAACCAGTGACCCTGAGGATATTATCGCTGCCCAACAAGAAGATGAAAAGCAGTTATTTTTCACTGATGTCCAAGTTAGAGGAAATTATCCACGATGGGCAATCAGGGAATGGGAAAGAAACGGTTATGAACTAGATATTACGGATAAAGATTTACAGGTATTAAAAGCTGGAACGGTTGATTATATTGGGATCAGCTACTATTTAAGTAATACGATTTCAACACGTCCAGAAGCCGTTCGTTTGGAAGATAATCTACTTGGAGATAGTTCACTTGTTGAAAACCCATATGTCAGTATGACGGAATGGGGCTGGTCGATCGACCCTGTGGGCTTACGTCATTATCTAAACCTACTAAGTAATCGTTATGAACGGCCGATCTTTATCGTAGAAAATGGATTTGGTTATGCAGATACTTTAATAGAAGATAAAGTACACGATGCAGAAAGAATCGATTTTCTTACTCAGCATATTAAAGAAATGAAAAAAGCAATCGAGCTAGATGGAGTAGATGTTTTAGGTTACACCGTTTGGGGCTGTATCGATCCGATTTCATTTACTACTGGAGAAATGCGTAAACGATACGGATTTATTTATGTAGATCGTGACAATCAAGGGAATGGCTCGCTGAAACGGATTAAAAAAGATTCATTTGAATGGTATAAACATTTGATCCAAACCAATGGAACAGAAATCTAAACTCCATTATTATTGAAGCTGCTCTCACTGTATTTTAGTAAATTAAATACAGTGAGAGCTTTTTTGCGTAAAAAAGCATAAAATAGAATGGAATGATGAAGATTGGGGAGGTAATGAATGAAAAAGAAAATTGGGTTAAGTTTACTCAGCATAATAGTTGTCGTAGTGGCAATTGTTTATTTTGGTAAAGAGAAAGAGCATAATGAGGAGACGCTATTAAAAAAAGAAGCCATTGAATTTTGGGTGGTCAGTGATCCTCATTATATTGATAAAAGTTTAACTGATTCGGGTTTAGCCTTCAAAAAAATCAAAGAAACAGCAGCTGGAAAAGAACTTGATTATCAAAAAGAAAGTTGGCAAGCTTTTATAAACAAAGCCATCGAGCAAAAACCGGATATGTTGATCATTACAGGTGATTTAACGTTAAATGGAGAAAAAATCAGTGCGGAAAAGCTAGCTGAATTACTTAAACAACTAACAAACGAAGGCATCAATGTTTTTGTGATTCCAGGAAATCATGATGTCAACGATGGTTGGGCCAGAAAATTTGTTGGTGACAAGCAGGAAAAAATTGATCCGATTTCGATTGCTGATTTTAAAGAAATTTTTGCTGATTTTGGGTATCAAAATGCCACAAACTACGACAAAAATTCATTAAGCTATTCAGTAGCAGTCAATCCACAGTATCATTTTCTTTTTCTAGATTCCAATATATATCCCGAGGACAATCAACCCAAAACAAGTCCCACAACAGGTGGAACGATTCGCGGTAAAACAATGAAATGGATCAAAAAACAATTAGAAAAAGCCAAGCATGAAAAGAAAAAAACGCTCGTTTTCATGCATCATAATATATATGCCCACAACAAACTATTATCAAGCGGTTTTGTTCTTAATAATGCGAACGAATTCAAGCAAGTTTTAGCAGAATACCAAGTACCGATCGTTTTTTCAGGTCATATTCATGCGCAAGATATCATGACAGAAACAACGGATGACCATCCGCTAACTGAAATTGTGTCTAGTTCTTTTTCGATTGCACCTCAAGCTTACGGCGTAGTGAAACTAAAGGGGAATTCATTTGAGTATCAAAAAAAAACAAATACGCATTCAGTTTCCAACTTAGAAAATTATCCGCAATACATCAAAGAACTTTTTATTAACGATGGAATGAGATTAGGGTACAGTCAATTGATTGATGCAGGATTATCTGATAGCAAAAAATTGGATGTCGCCGCTGAATTTGTAGGACAGGTAAATTATCGCTTTTTCTCTGGGGATGATTTTATTACGGATAAAGAAGTGGAGAAAATCAAAGCAGAAGCTGGTTATCAAATTATTTCTGAGAATAGCAAATTTTTAAAAGAATACATTGATTCGATTATTCAAGATAAAAATCAAGAAGATAATCAATTGAAAAAGAATTTTGACTAAACTACTTCTTAACAGAAGAGGTTGGGACACTAACGTTTATTTTCGGATGAGTTGCTTTTGACCCTACCGTTTATTCAGATTTTATGTGACTAGGAACTCACTCAAAAGAGTGAATTCCTAGTCACGTTTTTTTATTGATAGCTTTTGGTTATCATATCTGGGAATAAACTATTATCAGTTTCTGCTGTTTTGTACTATCATAATAAGATAAAGAAAACGCTATAAAAATAAACGATAAAATAAAGCAGAGGAGCGAAAAAAATGGAATTAATTTCAGGGGAAAAAGGATTTGAATTGGTACATGAAAGTGGTAACTGGTTACTAAAAAAAGATATCGGTTTTTCGCCAGTTGAACTGTTAGTTGCATCTATTGGTGCATGTGGAGCCTATGTTTATGAGAAAATATTAACGAATTCTCACATTGATTTTACTATTGAAAAGGTAGATATCTCTTATGAACGAGCAGAAGATAAACAAGCGAAACCTTTAAGCCGTGTTGCAATTAATTTTTCGATCCACGTGTCAGAAGAAGCACAAGGAAAAGCTGAGCGTGCATTAAAACTGATTGGCAAAAATTGTCCAGTCATACAATCGTTAGATCCAGAAATAGTGGTTGTTGAAAATGTGATTTTTGTTTAGTTTAGCATCAAGTGTTGAGGAGGAAAGAGATGAAAAAGGTTTTTGCAATTAGTATATTGGCACTTTTAGTTTTTGTGACAGGTTGCAATCCGGCTGGAAAGTCAGAGTCGACTGAATCGAAAAAAGCAGTCGTTCATTTCACTGAGCCAGCAGAACTGCTAACCCTTGATACCACACAAGAAGAAGATTTCACTAGTTTCAATGCCCAAAATCAAGTCCTTGAAGGGCTTTACCAATTAAATGAAAAAGATGAAGCAATTCCAGCTGTAGCCAAAGAGCTACCAGAAATCAGCGAAGACAAACAAACGTATACGATTGCTTTAAGAGACGATGCAAAATGGTCAAATGGTGATCCAGTAACGGCTGAAGACTTTTTATATGCCTGGAGACGAGCCGTCACACCGGAAACAGCACCATCATATGCTAGTTTATTTGTTTCTTCAATCAAAAATGCAGATGCCATTTATCAAGGGAAAATGAAATCGGATCAACTTGGAGTAGAAGCGCCAGACGAGCATACGCTAGTGATCCATCTGATCAAACCAATTCCTTATTTTACGTCTTTATTGACATTTGAAACATTTTTCCCAATCAACCAAACGTTTGCTGAAAAACAAGGCAGCGACTACGGAACGTCAGCAAAAACAACTCTTTATAATGGGCCCTTTACTCTAGACGGTTGGGAACAAAATTCTGATACTTGGAAATACATCAAAAATCCAAAGTATTGGGACGAGAAAAATGTGAAGGTTGATGAAATTCAAACGACCGTTGTAAAATCAACCAGTACAGCCGTTAATTTATATCAAACGGATGAGTTAGATCGAGTTGTATTAGACGGAGAATTTTCTAAACAATATAAAAATGATCCAGATTTTCAAAACCAAAATGATACAAAAATGGGCTATCTCCGCTTTAATCAAGGCCAAAATAAATTATTGGAGAATGTCAATTTACGCAAAGCAATCTCTTTAGCAATCGATCGTGAGACCTTTGTAAAAAACATTTTAGGAGACGGTTCTATTGCGGCAACTGGTTTTATTCCTCAAAACTTTGTTCAAAATCCAAAAACAGGGGAAGATTTCCGTAAAGAAAATGGTGTTCAGCAAACATTCGATAAAACAGCCGCACAAACAGCGTTTACACAAGCGAAAGAAGAGTTGCATAAAGAGGCGATCACATTAGTTTATCTAACGAAAGATACGGACATAGAGAAAAAAACAGCTGAATATTTAGCTAACCAAATCGCTGAAGTACTGCCAGACATCAAATTTGAAATCACCACATTACCAAGTAATAACCTGCAGCAACGCTATTTATCTGGTGATTATGATATCGCTTTTGGTCAATGGATGCCTGATTTTAAAGATGCGATTACATTTTTAGATATGTTTGCCTCAACTTCTGGTTTAAACCATGTCAATTACAAAAATCCAGCATATGATCGCTTGATTCAAGCTGCTTCTGATACAGATGCAGCAGATGAAGAAAAAAGATGGTCAGATCTATTGCAAGCAGAACATCTTTTATTAGCTGAAGATTACACAATTGCTCCAATTTATCAACAACAAACAGCCTTATTACAAAAGAAAAATATCAGTGGTGTAGTAAAACACAGTTTTGGTTCACCCTATAGTTTTAAATATATTCAAGTAGAAGAAACAGAATAAGCAGAGAAGCGTGAGACAAAACGAAAAATCAGTTTTGTTTCGCGCTTTAAACCCAAATAAATAGCGAGACAAAGCAACTACTTCGTTAGGCTTCGATAACATCAAATTCTAAGAGTCAAAGCACTTAGAATTGAAGGTTTCGGAAATACGCTTTGTCTCAGCTTTTTTTTTGCAAAAAAAAGAATAAGTTTTCACTTGACACATGAATATCCGTTCATGTATTATAGGTATATGATATATGAACGGATATTCATTTGAAAGAAAAAAGGTGTATCTTTTCAGAAAACAACCAAAAAGGAGGAAGAGTATAATGGAAACAACAAAAGAACATAATCACAGTTGCTCAAATGAGAAAGGACATGGTCATGAACACGATCATAGTCATGGGAAATCGCCAGTCATTTTATTTTTTACAGGGTTAGCTATTTTTATCGTGGCATTCTTTATCGGTGAAGGCTCTTTATTGCAGAATATTCTCTTTGTCAGTGCGATGTTATTATCCGGTTATCATATTATTTTAGAAGGTATTGTAGATACGATCAATGAATCAAAAGAGCAAAGAAAGTTTGTCCCAAATGTTCATATTTTGATGACTTTAGCCGCATTTGGTGCGACGATTATTGGAAATTATGAAGAAGGAGCTTTGCTGATTATCATTTTCGCAGCTGCTCATTTTCTTGAAGAGTATGCAGAAGGCCGTAGTAAAAGAGAAATTACCAATCTACTTAAAATGAATCCAACAGAAGCTCGTTTGATTCAAGCTGATGGTAGCGTGAAGATAGTTGATGTCGCTACATTAAAGATCGGCGACAAATTACAAGTGCTAAACGGCGACCAAATTGCAACTGATGGAGTTATTTTGACTGGAAGAACTTCAATTGATGAATCTTCTATTAATGGAGAAAGTATACCTAGAGAAAAAACAATCGGTGATGAAGTATTTGGTAGTACGATTAATGGTAGTGGTACATTTACAATGGAAGTTACAAAAGATAGCAGTGATACTGTCTTTGCCAAAATTCTTCAATTAGTTAATCAATCGCAATCAAACTTGTCAAAAACAGCTACGAAGATCCAAAAAATAGAACCTTATTACGTGACGGGTGTTTTGATTTTAGTACCAATTTTTATAGCAGCTGGACCATTTATATTTAATTGGTCATGGAATGAAAGCTTTTATCGAGGAATGGTATTTCTGATTTCTGCGTCACCCTGTGCTTTGGCTGCAAGCGCGGTACCAGCCACTTTATCAGGGATTTCAAATTTGGCTAAAAGAGGTGTTTTATTTAAAGGTGGTTCTTATCTAGCAAACTTAGCAACAATCAAGTCAGTCGCTTTTGATAAAACTGGTACATTGACTAAGGGAAAACCATCTGTGACCGATTTTTATTTTTTGACAGACTCAGCACAATTAACAGAACAAGCATGTATTGATTTAATTGTTGCAATGGAAAAAACAGCTAATCACCCGTTAGCTAATGCCATATTGGACAAATTTAAAGCAAAAACAGAATTGACCTTAACGGTAGAAAATGAAGTTGGTAAAGGGCTAGTGACAGAATATCTTGGCGATACGTATCAAATTGGCAAACCCGAATTATTCAGTTTAGTCAAGACCCAGATCAACTCCCATAATGAACAATACGCAAAAGAAGGAAAAACCGTTGTTTATTTTGCGAAAAATAATGAAGTAATTGGTTTGATTGCAATGATGGATGTACCAAATGAAAATGCTAAAACTGTCATCTCTTATCTAAAATCGCAAGGCATCCATACAACGATGATCACTGGAGATGCAGAATTAACAGGGCAAGCAGTTGGCCGGCAAATCGGGATCGACGAAGTTGTTGGGAATGTAATGCCCGAAAACAAAGCTGCAATTATTAAAGATCAACAAGCACGTTTTGGCAATGTGGCAATGTTAGGAGATGGTGTCAATGATGCGCCAGCTTTAGTAACAGCGGATATCGGTGTCGCAATGGGAGAAGGGACAGACATCGCAATTGACGTAGCAGATGCTGTATTGATGCAGAATGATTTAACTAAATTCAGCTATGCCCATAAGATTTCTAAACGGTTGGATCGAGTTGTTTGGCAAAATATCATCTTTTCAATGTTTATCGTAGTTCTATTGATCACGATGAATATTCTTGGAAAAATGGATATCACGATTGGTGTTATCGCCCATGAAGGAAGCACATTACTAGTTATTTTAAATGGATTACGTTTATTGATCCCATCTAAAGAGTAAAGAAAAAAGTTGAGACTTAAGCTATCAACTTCAGGAGCAACTTTTTTAAAGTTAGTCTGTTTTAGGTGTCAAAACTAAAGGAATTGGTTCATTAATTGTGAAGAAAATGAGGATTTTGTGTGAAAAAACAGCAAATTACGAAAAAGAATATTTGATAGTATTCCTAAAGTTTAATTAAATTAATAACAAAAAATAATTAGTGAGAAATTTGATTATTTTATATATTATTGATTTTAAAAATGAAATATTTAATTTTAAGAAGAGTGGTCTCTGAGGTTATTAGAGACCACTTCGTTTGTTTTAGAATAAAATCTAACGTTTAAAAATGGATTTAATCCATAGTATAAAAGAAAATAGTAACAATATTAGCTAAGAATGGACAGTTTGTTTTTAAGGAAAGACAGATAAAACAGAACTGTCTAAAAATATATTAATTCTATTATATATATATAATAAAATGGAATAAATTTGTCGATTCAATAGTTTGTGATAATAAAAAAACATATAAATTTTTAGTTATAGATATTTTTATTTTGAAAATAAAACTGACAACAATTTTAGTTTCACGAAACCCGAAATAAACCACTAATTCAGTTTGTTTGTTTAAGCTTTATCTGATAAAATAGAAAAAGGTAGGTACGTTTTTGAAGCTTTTTGTCTAATGAAAGAATAGTTGATTATTTTACAAATAAAACGATTACGCCATTTGTCACTATAGTTACATATAAAGACAATTCACATAATTTACTTAGTATTTATAGTTAGTACATTCAAAATAATCAATAACAAGAGAGAGTCCCATTTTTGTAGAAGGAAGTGAGCATATGCTAAAAATTTTTGGCAAAGGTAAAAAAAGAAAAAAATACGAAGATTACGATGAATATGATGATGAAGATTATGACGACGATGAGTACGAAGATGATGATGATTACGATGACGACGATTATGATGATGATTACGACGATGACGATGAAGATTATGACGACGACGATGACGAATACGACGATGACGATGACGATTATGACGACGATGACGAATACGACGATGATGATGAAGATTATGACGACGATGACGAATATGATGATGATGACGAGTATGAAGATGACCGACCGTTATTCTCACTGAAAAAGAAAAAAACAAAACAGGCTCCTGTTGCTAGAAAGCCTAAGCCAAAGAAAAAGAGACCACCAGTCAATGTAGTTATCGATGATGAAGAACTAGAAGAACTTCAAGAAGAAAATGAGCAACTTCAAAGTGAGCTTCGAGAGTTGAAAGCTGAATTACGTAAGGGTAAGAGAGAAAATTCTCAATTACAAAACGAAATAGAAGCTGTCCGTCAAACGAATGAATCTTTAGAGAATGAACTATCAATGGTACAAGCTGTGCCAAAAGATTACGATGCTCGTATGGCTGAACTTGAACAAATAAGAAGTAAATATAACAGCTTATTACGTGAAAGCAATCGTCAAATTGATGAAACAGACTTAAACCGCAAAAAAGCAGAGCGCTTTGCAAATAAAATTAGACAGTACGAACAAGAGCTGTTAGCGAAACAAGAAGAAATCGATAAACTTTCAGAAGATCGTATCGTAATTATGGCATCAGATACACCGACAGATTCAGGGGTGTACGAAGAGTTAGCGAAGGTTCGCCAGGAACTAGAAGCAACTAAAAGTCAACTAGCTCAAAAAACAATCGATGTGGATCAACAACTATCTAAAGAAGACATTGGCGAAGTTTTATTAGATGCGAAGAGACAAGCAAAAGAAATTGTAAATCAAGCAAATCAACATGCACAGCTTATCAATGAAGAAACAAAGAAAAAAGCGAGTGTCCTAAAACGCTTAGAACGTGCCGAACAAGAATACCAAAATTATTACAAACGCATCAAAGATGTTAAGGAAGAGTCAGAACAAGCCTTTAACCAGATCATTAACTTGGTGAAAGAAGATCCATATCAATAAGAAAGAGAGGACACAGTATGAAAAAAAGAAATCTAAACAGTAAAAAGTTACGATTATTAAGTGTAGGGTTGCTTACTTCAAGTGCTGTCCTTTCTGTTACCGATGTTCAACCAATTGTTGCTAAAGAAATTAACAATCAAGCAACCTCAGGCTCCGAAGAACAAGAAAGTGTAGCAATTTTATCTTCAACTAAGGAACATGAAACAACAGAAAGTACAATAGAAGGAATCGAAACTAGCTCTTCTACCGAAAATAGTGCGATGTCTTCAACTGAAGAATCGACTGAAGAGACAAGCAGTGATTCGACAAGTTCGTCAGATGATACAAGTTCTACGTCAGACACGAATGATTCAACGAGTACATCAGATTCAAGTACATCGACAACAACGTCAAGTACTAGTACAACAAGCAGTACTAGTACAACAAGTACGACGACGAGTTCATCAACAACTCCGTCAAAACCAAAACCAAGCAAGCCGAAACCGAGTAAACCAAAACCGAAACCAGTACCAAACAATCCAACACCACCCGTTCAAGGGCCAATCCAACGGCCGAGTGTAGCAACTCCGCAGCCAAGCAGACCAAATTCCGGCTCTACTGTTGGAACGACAACTGGGAACAATAGTGGCGGCTCAGATCAGGTATTCCATATAAGTCCTAATCTGACAACAAAAAGTTTTGTTAAAGTAATTGGTGAGGATGCTCGCTCAATCGCTGGTGAGAATAATTTATATGCATCAGTGATGATTGCCCAAGCAATTTTAGAAAGTGCTTCTGGAAACAGTGCACTAGCTTCTGCACCAAATTACAATTTGTTTGGTATCAAGGGGAGTTATGAAGGTTCAAGTGCTAATTTTCTAACTAGTGAAGACAATGGTTCTGGTGGTATGTTTACGATTCGTTCTAATTTTAGAAAGTATCCATCATACAAAGAATCTTTAGGCGATTATGTGAAGCTTCTTCGCGGTGGAACTGATGCAAGCAGTAGTTTTTATAGTGGTACATGGAAAACAAACACAAAATCATATAAAGATGCAACGAAGTTTTTAACAGGGCGTTATGCGACAGATACTAGCTATAATTCAAAATTGAATGGCTTGATTGATGCGTATGATTTAACGCAATATGATACATTAAAAGACAAAAAGAAAACTAAAAAAGCTAAGAAAATTACATTAAACACGTCTTTTGATAAGTTAGAGAAGAAAAATGATCAAAAAGATCAAAATATTGAATACCTTACGCATGTTGTAAAAAAAGGTGAATCACTTAAATCAATTAGTGAGCTATATAATATTTCTACACTAGCAATTCTAGAAAAAAATCAATTAGACCGACGTATGTTATTTATTGGTCAGAAATTAAGTGTTCCTAAACAAGAAGACAAAGTTACAACTCTAGTAAAAGAAGATGCAGTAGATCGTTCATTGGATATGGTTCAAAAATTATCGAATGCATTCACAGGTCAAGCTACAACACAGTCGGCTGTTAAAAAAGAAACAAAAACAACAGCAACTAAAAAGAAAACAACAGTTAAAAAAGATACAAAAGATTATCAAGTAAGTGCAACTCGTAAGAAAACAAAAGAAACCTATGAGGTGAAAAAAGGCGATACTTTAGCTAGTATTTCTAAAAAAACTGGTATTTCAGTTTGGTCGTTAAAAGAGTGGAACGACTTAGATCAATATTTCTTAACAGAAGGACAGCAGCTTATTTTAGCGCCAGTTTATGATCTTCAATCGTAGAAAACAAGAAAGGAGAACGGTTTAATGAATGATTATTTCGATGTGTTTTTTCATCAACAAGCAATTCCATTCACTATGGGAACCGTTCTCTACCAAAAAGATAGTACGGAAGAAATTGTTGATGCATGTGAAACACTCTATGAACGCTCAACGGGAGATTTTCTAACTTTTCTGGAAAATGATGAAATTTCTGAAAAAATTATTTCTTCACCGATCAAAAAACATGTGGAAATCCAGTTTTTTCAAGCTCAATTAAATTGGGATGTTTTACTGGAAGAACTGGAAGAACTTTTCCCACAGTTTATTTGGACAAAAATAGTTGAAGAAGTGGACGGTATTTTTAGTACATATTTCTGTGAATTGATTCCCATTTCTTTCGCTTCAGAGGAAGAACCAATTCAATTTATTGTTTCAGCTAGTTTACAACAGATGGGCTATTCAAAATCTGAATCAGTCAGCAGTATCTTAGAAGCAATACTCCTTGCTAGTTTTCAAGAAGAAGAGCAGATGTCTTTATCTAGTGAGACACTAACTTTTCCTGTAGAAGTATCTATAGAAGAAAATGTTGAAAATGCAGTAGATGTCGATTTTTCATTTTTAGATGATGATTCAGAAGAGGAAGAAATATCTGAAGTAGAACCAAGAGATGAAGTCGAAATAACTGCAGTTACTCGTTCAGAAGAAAGCGAAGTTCTTTTCTTAAAAGAAAGTCTAAAGAGAGAGAAAGCGTCAAAGGAACGTGTGCGGGTAGCAAAAGAAAAATTAGAGTACGAGCTGCTCGCCATAGAAAACAGTTTGCTCGTTAGTGGCTTAAAAAGATTTAAGAAACATCAAAAAAGCTCAATTGATGAAGAAGACTGGTATAAACCAGTCCGGATCGATTTGATAAAATATGATGATCTTTATAAAAAGGCGAAGTTTATTGAACAATCTTGGCGCTTGAATCGTCAATTAGTAACAACTACGGAAAAAATGACCGTAACGAAAGATCAATGGGTCTATGAACGTGCACGAATTGAAAAAATTAAAAATAGTGTATCAGAAATGGATTTACAATCAATGATGGAGCAATGTCATTTGATCAATGAGCGAGTAAAAATTCGTCCTGGTTTCCTATTTTTAAAACCCAGAGTAAAATTATATCAAATCGATTATGAACAATTAGAGAAGATCAGTGCCTTCTTTGATATAATTCAAACTGAAAATAGATTACTAGAATCAGTGATCGAGCAAAAAGAATTTGATGTATAATCATTAATGAACAAAGCAGAAACGCTAGGTAACTAGAAAGGTTTCTGCTTTTTTTGTCGATTAAAGAAGTAAAACAGTCATTATTGCTACAATATATTTTCTTAAAATTCATAGATTTTGTAGTAAAAGGTCATTTTTTACTAGAAAAGCGAGCTGCAATTCTGTAATAATTCTAGATTTTTGTAACATTACGTTTGTTATTAAAATGAATAAGAAGAATATTTCAGAAAAAAACATGTTTTTTTACATTCTTAAAATCAAAAAGAAATCCAGTGCGAACAAGTGTTTTGATGAGTGTATTTTACAAGCTGTTACGCAATGCAAACACTCGTAACGAATTGTTACGGTATCTTCACCTATGAAATATTTTTAGATGTTAAAGTATGCAAAGTCGATAAACAAACGACGAAAATATTTTTTACAAAGGAGAAACAACATGAAATCACTTAAAACGATTTTATTAGCAACAACTTTGACTGCAGGATTTGGAATTTTTATGGGAACGACTGACGCGCATGCTGATAGCTTATATACAGTAAAATCAGGAGATACATTATCTACTATCTCTCATCAATTTAATGGAGACAATAGCTTAATCGATTTAATCGCAAAAGATAACAATATCCTTAATGTAAATATGATCTTCGAAGGCGAAGAATTAGTCATTCGTACAGATGAAGAAGCGACTCAAGCATCAGCTCAACAACAAGCGCCAGTAGCCGCACCTGTCCAAGAAACGCAAGTACAAGAAGCACCAGTTGCAGAATCGACACCTGTATCATCGACAGTTGCAGCAGATAGCTCTTCTGCAAAGGAATGGATTGCGCAAAAAGAATCAAGTGGTTCTTATGGTGCAACAAATGGTAAATATATCGGTAGATATCAATTAGATGCTTCTTACTTAAATGGTGACTATTCTGAAGCCAATCAGGAACGTGTAGCGGATAGTTATGTAGCTGGACGTTACGGGTCATGGGAAGCAGCACAATCTTTCTGGATGGCTAACGGCTGGTATTAAACAATACAGTCTCATAGGTAACAATTAAATAAATAATAAGAGAAGCAACCATTTTATTGGGGGCTTCTTTTTTTATGAAGTAAGCGAAATGATAATACACTACCTTTAATAAGTGAATATAATTTAATGAACTTTATCTTAGGCAAGGTGAAGTAAAATACCAGAACCTTACAAAAATCTCAAAGTAGCTAGAATAATCAATGCAATAAAATCATGAATAATCGAATAGAAAAGAATATAGAACTCGCAATAATAGGGAGAGACTCGTATAATAATTGTTAATAACATATTTGAAAATTATCTAGTTCATTTTCAAATATGTTTCTTATGATCCAAAAGGAAAAGAATAATAAGTAGAGAAGGGAAGTATTTATATGAAAAAGCAGGCGTTGTTAAACACCATTTTTAGATTAGTTCGTTTTATTTTTATCGCTATTATCGGTTACTTAGCTTATAAGGCCTTATTTTCAGAGATCTTAACAAGAAAAATCCATATCTTTCTTTATATCATTTTATGGCTATTTAGTTCCTATCTGGTTCTTCCTTTTATTAATAAATTAATGACAGGACGCTATTTGCCAGATTATTTTATCGGACGCTCGAGAACAGGGGATGGTTTACTTGGCGATCCAATCAACCTTGCTTTTATTGGATCGCAAGAAGAATTAAATCAACTTTTTATAAAAGCTGGTTGGACAATAGCGGAGCCATTATCAATAAAATCTAGTCTGCATATGATCATTGCGAGTGTTTTAGGTAAGTCCTATCCTAAAGCACCAGTCAGTTCATTATTTCTATTTAATAAGAAGCAAGACATAGCATTTGAGCGAGAGATAGACAACAATCCAAGAAGAAGACATCATGTTCGCTTTTGGAAAACACCAGAAGATTGGTATTTACCTGGAGGAAGGAATGCCGATTGGCTAGGTGCAGCAACCTATGATAAAAAAGTTGGTTTCTCATTTTTTACAGGACAAATCACACATAAAATCAATTCAGATGTCGATCAAGAGCGAGACTTTGTTTTAGGTATGCTTAAACGGTCAAATCAATCTGTTTCTATTGAAATAGTTGAACACTTCACTACGAGTTATCATGGACGTAACGGTGGTGGTGACGAAATCTTCACTGATGGTGCATTGCCGTTTATTAAATTAGATAAATAAGGAGAATCGAAGAAAAGAAGGTAAAACACTTTTCTTCGGTTTTTTTTTGCTCCCGATTGATCAAGTAGAAGGAAACAACATCGGACGTTAACAACTGTTTTCTAATACTGTTTTTTGCAAGTATTGTTCTGGTGAGAACGTCTTTATACGATTATTTTTTCAATTGGCTTAGAAAATCAGATGTTTATAGAAGAAGAAAATTAAAATCACCATTTTTTACGTCATCATTGAAGAAGACAACACTATTTAACGGTTGTCTTTCTTATGGTATTTGGATAGGAATAGATAAATTTTATATTGTTTATCAAAAAAGTATGATATTTTCTCTTTTTTTTAATAATAAAAAAGTAGTTATTTTATATATACTTGTTATAGAAATATGTATATATAAAAAATCCCGTTCTAAATAAGAACAGGAAAAAAATGGCGGATTAAAGAAAATGTGGATATATTTTTATTTTCATCACTTTTAAACGGTTATATGATTTGCGAAATATCTTTTAATTACTTGTTTTAAAGATAAAAATAAAGTGAAATATGTGGATATGATATCTTTTTTTTATCTTTTGTAAGTATAACTCATTTTTATCCTAAGAACATATCAATTTTTTCATTAATTTCTGAATAATTTGAGAAAAGCTGTTTTTTTTTTTCGCCGTCAGATTCGCCGTCAATTATTTTTTTATGGGAGGAAGATTACTTTGGCTAGAAAAGGTGAAAATATTTATAAAAGAAAAGATGGTCGTTGGGAGGGGCGATATATTAAGGGAAGAAAAGCGAATGGGCTTATCCATTATGGTTATGTTTATGGTCAAACGTATACAGAGGTGAAGAAAAAATTGACAATAAAAAAAGCAACGATGTTCAGTGCTCAAGACCAGTCAGAACAGTTTTACGGAAGTCTCAACAATTGGTTAGATTATTGGTTAGAGAAAATAATCAGTACAAAAGTGAAACCAGGAACATTTGATAGTTATAAAAGCAAATTAGACTGTCATGTTCGTCCCTTAATTGGGGAGATAAGACTGAGTGACTTAACAGTTGAACATATCAATAAATTTATTGACAATACGCAGAAAAAGATATCAATCAATTCACTTCATTCTGTTTTTAGAGTATTAAAAACATCTTTAAGATATGCACAAAAACTACATTTTGTGAAAAGCTCAGTTTATGAAAATGTTGAGCTTCCAAAAGGAAAGAAACCTAAAATTGCAACTATTTCACAATTTGAACACAAACTTTTGATAAGAGAAGCAAAAAGATCTTCTAACGGTCTAGCAATGTTGATGTCATTAGAAACAGGTATGAGAATTGGCGAAATTGCTGGCTTGAAATGGGAAGATATCGACTTTGAAAACAGAGTGCTATCAATCAAGCGTACCCTTCAGAGAGTAAAAACTTATACCGAAAGTAGCGATAAGACGCAAATTATCGAAGAAAAACCAAAATCAGAAAATTCAGAGCGAGTGATACCTTTATCATCTGATTTATTAGAGCAACTATTGAGTAAGAAAGAATTGAGCAAGAGTGCTTATGTTGTTTCTAAAACTCAAGGGTTTACAGAACCACGCACGATTCGCTATCAATTTAAACGGTTGTTGCAAAAGGTTAAATTAGCAGATTATTCATTTCATGCCTTGAGACATTCGTTTGCTACTCGTTGCTTAGAAAAAGGGGTAAATATTGCTGTAATCAGTTCTTTATTGGGACATGCATCAACCAAAATGACACTTGATATTTATACAAATTCCAACTTAACAGAAGAAAGAATTGCGGTGGAAGCAGTTGCTGCTATCTAGTAGAAAATTACGGTTTCGCCGTCACAATCGCCGTCAAAGGAAATTCAAATCGTTGATATCAAACGATTTATGCAGTGATTTCCTGTTCTTATTTAGAACGAGAAAATTCTGTCAAATTTATAAATATTAATAATTAAAATTAATTCTACTATGAATTTGAATAAAATAATAATTTTTGGCTTTTAAGTTTATTATTTTAAATCTAGAAATGAAAATGACAAAGGAATTGAAAATAACTGGAACCGACCATTATTAAGAACTAGGAGGAAACAAATGTTTAACATAGCCTTAGTAAATACTATTGAAGAGGATCGATCAGAATACATAGTTGCTTTAAAAGAAAAAAAATGCACGCTTCATCATGTCAATTTAAATGAAATGGAGGAAAGGATTCCCCAAATGGACGCGGTGATCATCAATGAACCTACTATAGAAGATATTGGCTTGACGTGTGAGTCGATAATCAAAGTGAGAAGTTTGACGAATCATTTTGTCTGGATTTTATCTGATGAGTCAACAAAGATAAATCGTATTGTCCATCTTCAACTTGGAGCGGATGGTACTTTTGATAATCGGACAGAGTCAGATGAATTTTGTTTGTCTATTATGAATACACTTGAGAGAAGAACTGATAAGAAGCAGAAACAAGAGACTATTACTGATACTGTACATCCAACAATGGAAGGACAACCACCAGCAATTCGACTAGTCCCTAATAATTTCTCCGTAAGTATTGAAGGAAAAGGGGAAGTAGGACTGACTAAGTTGGAATTCAAAGCGCTGGAATCATTGATTCAGAGAAAAGGTGAAGCAATCACCTATGAAGAACTGTATAAAAAAGTTTGGGGAGAAGAAAAGGGCGATAAAAAATATCGCGTAGCTAATCTGGTTTTTCATTTGAGAAAAAAACTTGAAGACGATTCCTTTAAGCCAAAATATATCCGAACTGTTCGTTCTAGGGGATATATGTTATCTAGTTGATAAGGAGTATAAATAGTTTGGTTTCCATTTTCTATCGTATTGATATTTTTTTCATTGATAATACGAGAAAATTGAAATAAATTTGTCTCAAAAGACATGTCATTTTTGAGGAAAGGAGGAAAAAAATGAGAATTCGGAAAAAAAGTTCTTTGGCCGCTATTTTAGTCACAATATTTAGCGTAATAAGTTTTTTAGTTCTGAGTAACCAAACTAAAATAAAAGCTTCTGATAATGAAGGAAGCTCATATGTTTTAGAAAAAAAGTCTGAAACTAAAAATCAAGTTGAATTTGATTTGAAAGTGAAAGATCCGCAAAAAAGCACAATCACATTGGCATTAGATAAGTCTGAATCAAGCATTTTATATGCTGAAAATATTCTTGAATATCTCTCAGAAGAAGTTTTAAATGATTTGGAAATTACGGACAGTGATACGGAAAATCAGGTCATAATTACGTTTAAAAAATCACTAGGCAGTTATACCTTGCCAATCGTTTTTAGAGCATCAGAATACAATAAAAAAATTTCTGATACATTGAAAGTCTTGAGTGAAGAAAAAGAAATTTCTAAAGCTAGTTTTGATTTGGACTATCAAAAAGAGATGATTGAAACAACTGCTGTTAGTGATGAAGCGCAAGTGCAGCCCAAAGGACTTCGAAGCGCGCTATCTGTGAGCACTTGGGATACTTTTAAAGCCGCTTTAGGTAATCCGGCAGTAGATGTGATAGATGTAACAGCTGATATTACTAGAACAGCTACAAATGCTGCTTCTGCTCCAGGAACCTTGACAAGAGATTTAACGATCAATGGAAACAATCATAGAATAGATTTTGGTGCCAATAATGGAAATTTGACGTTAGGAGCAACTACAACTAATAAATTAATCGTCAATGATGCAACTATTACCAAACTTGGTGGAACTGCGATCTTTAATTCCAACGCTTCAGCGGTTTGGGATATCAAATTTAATAACGTTAAAACTCCAGAAAATAACGCTGCTGGCGTTGTTAATGCTACAAACAGTACCCTGACCTTAAGTGGTGAAAATAACTTTTATGCAACAAGTAATACGATTACCATATTGCATATATTTTCCAATAATGGGGCAAAAAGCAATGTTACTACTAACCAAAGCAGCAATTCACTAGAGGTATGGGCAGTCGGTATAAATGATGGGGATCGTGGTGGTGGAACGATTAATTTGGATAACGCAAGTCTAATGGCTCATTCTACGGGTTCTTCCTCCATTCGTTTACGTTATGGCGGTAATAAATTTAATGTTGCAAATAATTCTAAGTTAACTGCAATTACTGATACAACTGGTGGTGAGGCTGCAACTGTACGTTTTTCGACGACCAATCCTGATAATGAATTTAATATTTCAAATGGGTCAGTGATAGACATCCAACATTTGGCAGGAGTAGCGCCAGCTTTACGTTTAAATGGTGATGGATTCATTACTAATGTCTCTGGGAAATCTAAATTAAATCTTTATAATAAGGGATCTGGCAGTGCAAGCAATAATTCTAATGAAGCATTGAACTTGCCGGGACGTAATAATACTTTTCTAATTAGAGACAAAGATAGTCAAGTAAATATGATTGCGGACTATGGACCTGCTGTATACGGGAATTCAAATACCTCTACGATTGATGCAGGACCAGATACAGAATTTATTGCTCGAGGGAATACGAGTGGTGCAGCATATGGTGTGTTCAACATGGCAGCTAATGCAAGTGTCTTGATTGATAATCCAATTTATTACGACTTTGCCAATACACGACCTGGAGGAGCAAATATTTTCAGTTTATCTGGTGCTGGTGGAAAATTTGTAGCAAATAATACAGATGTCAGTGTTTGGCAAAAAGGAAAAAACGTTTATTTAGATGATCCGTTATACGATTGGACATTGCTTGACTTTACTTTGAATGGTTCTAACTTGGCAACGATCGCAAGTGCTAGTGACCCAGGATTTAAATCATTGTTTGGACAGCCGAATAATTATGCTCGAATGAGTGGGAATAATGCTAGACCAATCGTCGATGATCTAAGAACACCGACAAATGCGGATAAATCAATATATGGTCACGTTTCAGTCCCAGAAGGGGTTGAAGGAATTCGTGATGCATGGACGGATGAAGTCAAAGTTGATGTAACTGTAAAAAATGCGGATGGAACGATTGCCTATCAAACGTTGACAGACGATACGATCGGTGCACCCGGGTTAAGCTTATGGGGAGAAAATCCTAAAAACGGTATGTTCAAAATCGATCTGCCAGAAGGGAAGTTCCTCAAAACGGGTCAAACAGTTGAGGTAACGGGCGCTAGACGAGCGGGAGCTAATAGTCAATCTGGAAAAATGCATGAAAGTTTGCCAGAAGATATTCAAACAACTATTCAAACCGTTATTGATGTTACCCCACCAACTCAAGCAGTAGTAACAACAGACTTGAGTAATGCCACAAAACAATTATCAGGTACGAGTGATGAGGATGGTGCAAAAGTCTACTTTAAAGTAAATGGTGCATGGCTAAAAGGAACAGATGGTCAAACGATATCTACGATTGTAAATGCTGGGAAATGGGAAATTGATTTGCCAGAATATTTAACAAAAACAGATAAAGTTGATGTCTATCTAAAAGATACGACGTTGATCAGTCCATTACCATCTTATACGTTACCTGATACGTATACTCAAGAACCAGATGGGGTATTCGGAAATATAAATACGGAAGTAGATAGTTACAGCACTTATGCAGGTTATCATGATGCAGTGAAAATTGGCAACAAAGACGAGCGATTTAATCAAGCAAAACGTTTGATTACGAAAGATGTCATCCCAGATCAATCAAAATTAGTTAAATCGGTTGTATCAAGTGGAGGTTCAGGTAAAACTGCAATTGGTGACACACTGACCTATACATTGCAAGCTGAAAATCCTAAGACGGGATCTGAACCTTGGAAGAATGTTGAATTAGTCGATGTTCTAGCAACTGGGTTATCTTTTGATCCAACAGATAATGGTATTACCATCAATGGTAAATCAATTGGTACAGATCAAAGTAAATTTAGTTATGATGAAGAAACACGAACATTAAAAATTTATGTTGGAGATTTAGCGGCCAATAAAAAGGTAATAGCAAGCTTTAAAGTTAAACTTGGGCAAGATGCTATTGTGGGTAATGATATTAAAAATCTAGCAAAGGCAAATGGTGATTCACCCCGAGAGAAGCCATTTATCCAAGGGCCAATCAATCCAGACTCAGCTCATGAACTTCTTACAATAAGTTCTAATGAAGTTGGGTTGCCAGGAGGTAAAGTAGAAGGTGTTCTTTCCTTTGTTTCAGCACCAAAAATGATTGATTTTGGGCTAAAAGAATCGGGAAGTTATGGGAACTTTTCTGCTGATAACCCAGAATTTGATCAATCTCTTGTGGTTAGTGATAGCCGAGAAGTCTTAACTGATTGGAAGCTATCCGCTAAAGTAACAAAAGTGATGGAATCAACCGACGACCAATCTTATAAATTACCAGAAGCGCTTATCTACAAAGATGGTGCACGTGATAATGTGCTGAAATTAGAAGAACCATATGACATTATCAAAAAAGCCAGAGGTAGTCAAAACATTAGTGAAGAGGAATGGGTCAAAAAAGGGAATGGATTTAAAATGGTTCTGGAAGCAAACCAATATAGAAAAATTGGCGAGTACACTGCGACTATCAAATTTACTTTAAGTGAAACCCAATAATGGAGGGATAAAATGAGAACAAAAAAAGTCACATATCTGCTTATCTTTTTCATAGTTTGGGTTACGTTAGTCATTTTGCCACCTCAGTTAGTAAATGCACAAGAGGATGAAAATGGTGGTGGTGCAGTTCAAACGAATGGAGAAATTGGTTTCTACGAAGAAGATGGTTCTACAGAATCATCAACATTAACTAGTTCATCAAAACCAATTGATAAGGAAACATCTATCAAGCCTAAAGGCAGATATCCTTCAACGGGTGAATTAGTAAAAAAAAGTTTATCCATTAGTGGTGCTGTTGTAGTTGTAATTGTTTTAGGCTATTTTCTTTTGAGACGGAAAAAGGAAAAGCAAGAAGGAAAGGGGCATTAAGCAATGAAAAGAACAGTGACATTGTCTTTACTTGCCGCGACTCTTTTAATAACAGGACCTTTTATAACAGGGACTCAGACTGTATTCGCTGAAGAAAGTTTAGATGGCGCAGGGAACATTCAGTTTACTGGTAACTATGAAAGTAGAGGGATTAAAGATCCTGAACATCCAGATGACATTGTCGATGCAGGAGAAAGTCCGAGTACATCTGGAAAACTTCGTATTGATTTTGTTCCACAATTCAATTTTACTGGACGCAATAAAATATCCGATAAAGATATGACGTATTCGGTGAATGCTCAATTATTTCATGGCGCGACTGAAGCTCGTGGGAATTTCATCCAGATTTCAGATTATCGTGGCGGAGCAATAGGATGGACTCTTCAGTTAAAACAAGAGACACAATTTCAGAATACTAAAACATCAAACAATCAATTAAATGGTGCCGTGTTGTCTTTAGACAAATCATGGACGAATTCTACGGTAGATAACTCATATGCCCCAGTTGTTTCAGGTGATATTATTCGTCTGGAAAATATTGGAGAAACATATAATTTAGCAGAGGCAAAACAAGGCACAGGAGCAGGCACGTGGTCTATTTCATTCGGAGGATCTTCTGATAATCCGCTTGGAAGAGAAAACACCTTGAAACCAAAAGTCGATGCAGATGGAAAGCCAATGCTTGATGCAAACTTTGAAAATAAGCAAATGCAAGAAAATAGTGCAATAACGTTGTCAATACCCGGAACAACGAAAAAAGATCCGGTACCTTACACTACGGTGCTAACTTGGACATTAGCCGAGTTACCATAAATCAAAACACACAAAACTAGGAGGAAACACACATGAAATTAACACACAAATTATGCGGGGCTACATTACTAGCAGCAACAGGAGTTGCTTTAGCAATGCCTAACACAACAAAAGCGAACGATCTTGATGGATCGGGGCATATTGAATTTACCTATAATACAGATGAAGATCCAATCATCACTGATCCAGGTAATTCAACGGGTACAACAATCACAACGGGTATTACAACTACAAACCCTGGGCCTATGGGTATTATTGGTATTAGCCCATTAGACTTTGATTCACACGATATTTTAACAAGTCAAACACAACGTGATTACAAGGCGTTGCTTATCACAGCAAACCCAGATAGTACAGAAGAAGATAAAGCTACTAACACTGGGAAATTTGACATGCAAAATGCTGTATGGTTCCAAGATTTACGTGCGACAGATAGCCGTCCATACCAACTAACTGCTAAAATCAGTGAAAACTTTAAAGAAAAGACAAGTGGCACTTACCTTAAAGGTGCTAACATTACGTACAAAAACATCAATGTAACATCAACTGCAGATCCAAGCTTAAAACCGGTTGAAAAATCAGGGACTGTAAAACTTATAGCAGGCGATGGTGCAACTGCTGGTGGATCAGAAATTTTTGTGGATAACAGAGATGCTGCAGAGGGTGTTGGTTATGGTAAATTCGAACTTAACTTTGGTTTACACTCTGATGGTACTGCAGAAGAAGCGGTTATGTTAAACATCCCGTCAACAACCGCAATTGGTGAAGGAGATTACTCTGCAAAAATTACTTGGACGATGGCAGACGTAATTTAAGTTGCAACCATTAACTTCATTTTAAAGAAAAATAAGTACTGAGTGAGGTTCGCCGGCTCATTGAGTCGGTGAATTTCATTTTATAGAAAGGTTAGAGAAAAGGAATGAAAAAAAGAGCAACGATATTTTTACTTTCCCTTATATACATAGCTAGTTTTGTTTTTCCAACGCAGCTGGCATACGCCAATGATTCGAAGAAACAAGAAGGACAAAAAAATCCGCTGGGATTCAGTTATAAAGTCATTAAACCAGAAAATCAAAAAAATCCGCAAGTTGGTTATTATGATCTAAGAATGATGCCGGGACAAAAACAAACTGTTCAAATTGATTTGACAAACGATGGAGATCAAGAAGTAGAAGTAGAGGTTTCAATTAATGGCGCTAAGACTAACGGTAACGGTGTTATTGAATATGGACCGAGTGCGATCGATAATGATAAATCATTGAAATATGATTTTAAAGATATTGTCAAAGGAGAAGAATCTGTAAAACTCCCACCCAAAACAACTGTTCCGTTGAAATTAGCAATTACAATGCCTGACAGCAGTTATGATGGTATGATTTCTGGCGGTATTGAAATGAAACGCCATATTAGTAAACAAGAACAAGAAAAACAAAAAGGTGTTGTTAATGAATATGCATTCTTAGTCGGTATGGTACTGACAGAAACAGATACTGTAGTTCAACCGGAGTTAAAATTGAACAAGGTATATGCTGGATTAAGTAATTACCGCAATAGCATCTTTGTAAATCTTTCAAATATAAAAGCAGCAATTTTAGATGATTTGACATTGGATGTTCAAATCATGTCAAAAGAATCTGATAGTGTTATTTATGATACTAAAAAAGCAGGTATGCGATTTGCACCAAACAGTATGATGGATTTTCCAATTTCAATGAATGGAGAAAAAATGGTGCCAGGTAAGTATCGAGCGCATGTTCGTGCAACGTCTCAAGATAGAAAATGGGAATGGGACGAAGAGTTTACAATTACGGATGAAGATGCTGATAAATATAACAAACAAGATGTCAATCTAGTTCAAGAACAAGGAATTAACTGGAAACTTATCATACCGATTGTTGCTGGTATCTTTATTTTAGGATTGATCATATTCTTTGTTGTAAGAATGCTGAATAAAAAAAGAGCTGCAAAGAAAAAGAATGCTAAAAAAAATAATAAAAGTAAGTGATAGATAAAAATAAATTTAAAAAAGGAGAGAGAGCCGAATATGAGTATGTTAGATTGGTCTTTTGTGACATTACTGTCTAGTGCCCTGCTCTTTTTCCTATTTGCACTATTCTCTGTTGTTCTTTCGATAATAACTAGTCGGAAATTGCGTCGATTTAAAAGGAGACCGCCAAAAGATAAGCGTAAACGAAAACAATTTATTATGAAACGGCGTAAAGTTGAAAAACAAGTTAAACGTCAGCGTAACAGCGGTATTACCCTTTTTGTTCTAATGTTGATAGCAACAGGTAGCGCCTTATATACTCGACACTACCAAATGAATAATTTACATGCAAAAGATTCAGAGTCGATCGTTCAAAGCTACTATTTATTAGATGAAGTTGAACTGCAATTGAACAATATTAAAAATGATGAAAACCCACAAAAATCTATTAAGAATCTAAGAGAACTTTCACTATCATTATCTAGTTATGGTGCAAGAAGAGCATATCAAGGTCTAACTGAAGATGGGCAAATGCTGTTAAATCGGCATTTTGTTTTGTTGAAAGAACTTGGAACTAATTTGAGTAGTCAGACAGTAGATTCATTAGGCAAAGCTGATACGATGGAAGGCTATCAAAAAGATGTAAAAAAAGTGAGGGATAGTCAACAAGAAGTATTCAAACGATTTAAAGTCAATGAAGCTGCTTTGAAGACCAAAAAGTAGTAGCTAGGTCGAGGTGAATCAAATGAAGCAAGGAAGCCAAAAAAAGAAGCAACGACCAACAACCAAAACGAAACCAATATCTAATGATAATCACAAAGAGCGAAAAAAGAGGAAATCTAGCAATAAAAAAAATGCCTCAATAAATGCAAAAACTCATAAAATACAAAAACAGCAGAGTGCTAAACGTAATCGATTAACAAAAAAACAACGGATAGCGTTAAAGAAAATGCAACGCAAAAAGCTTGTTTTAGAGTTGATTATTACAATTATTTCTACTCTGAGTTTGATCTCTGTGATTGCTTATTTTATATTCGCTATTCCTAAAGTTGAAGGATATTCTATGACGCCAACGATAAACGATAAGGACCGCTTATTTGTAAGTAAATGGGGACAAGTCAAGCGGTTCAGTTTAATTTATTTTAAAGAGCCTAAAAAAAATGAAGTCATGATTCGTCGTGTAATCGCCTTACCAGGTGAAGATTTTTTTTATGAAAAAGGCAAGTTGTATATTAATGGAGAAGAGATAGTGGAACGTTTTATGTCTCAAGAGACCCAATCTAACGAAGAAAAAAACACGAACATCACACCAGATTTTTCGCTTCAGGATATATTGCAAGTAAAGCGGATACCAAAAGGTAAGTACGTTGTTTTAGGTGATAATCGGCGCTATTCAACAGATAGTCGGTACTTTGGGCTGATTGATGAAAAAGATATTATTGGTGTGGTGACAATTCGATTATTTCCTATTCATGAAATGACCCATTTTTAGTATATGAATAACGAGGGAAAAAAATGAAACAGTCAAAGTCAGAACAAATAGTACATAGAAAGAGCCCAGCTGGTCATGCTCAAAAAAGAACACTTTATAAAAAAAAGAGTAGACTTAGCTACATAAAAAGACAGCACATAGCTAAAGGAGAAAAAAAACAAAAAGAAAGTCGGGCTGGGAAAGTACGTCACTATTTTTCTAACTTGATTTTTCTGTTTTTTATCATTGCTTGTTTTCTGTTCTTATTTCGTATGGCTACGCATCGAGTAGAAGGGCATTCTATGGAACCAACTTTTAGTAACAGAGATCGTGTGTTGGTTGCTAAAGGAGTCCATCCGTCCAGATATGATATTGTCACGTTTGAACCAAAAACGGCGAAGGAAGAATCGTATATCAAGCGAGTCATAGGGATGCCTGGCGATGTTATTTGGGTAGAGGAAAATACGTTGTATATTAACCACCAAGCAGAAAATAATCCTAAAAATCTCTATGGTCAAAACCTAGCAGCTAAAGAATTACCAGACGGAACCATTCGAGTCAATGTTACAACAAATGTTGCACGAGCATTATCAGTCTATTATAAGATACCTGAAAATGCTTATTTTGTTTTAGGTGACAATAGAAATCATTCTGAAGATAGTCGAATATTTGGTTTGGTAGATCAGAATCAAATCGAAGGAGTAGTTGTCTATCGTTATTATCCATTTAATAAGATGGGCGTTGTCCGATAAAATTCTGGGAACTGTAAAGAAAGTGAGATCTAAAATGAGAAAACATAGAATAAAAGAGTTTCTAAAACAAAATTGTTTAGCGATGCTGCTAAGCTTTAGTATACCTGTTGTATTAATGGCAGTGACTTATTATTTTAACGATATTTATCCAGGTAGTAAATTAACGGTTTTAGCAAGTGATTCATTTACGCAGTATGCAAATTTTCATGCCAGTTTTAATAATGTTTTACATGGCAAACAAAATATTTTCTATACCTGGTCTGGTTCATTAGGATTAAATTACTGGGCGTTGATGGCATATTATTTAAATGGCTTGTTCACGCCATTCGTTTTCTTTTTTGATAATGGAAATATGGCAGATGCTTTGTATTATTTAACGCTACTTAAGTTTGGTGCAAGCGGATTGGCTTTTTGGATATTCGCCCACAATACGTTTAAAATCAATCGTTGGTTCGTTGTCGGTTTAAGTGTATCTTATGCACTAATGTCCTACAGTGTAGGATACTCGGAAGTTATCATGTGGTTAGATACATTTATGTATTTACCGTTGATTATTCTAGGTATCCACCGGTTGATGGACGATAAGAAACCAATTCTGTTGTTTGTTAGTTATCTACTTTTATTTTTATCTAATTTTTATATGGCCTTTATGGTAGGAGTATTTTCTTTTCTGTACTTCTTTGCCAGAGCAATCGGCAATTGGAGTATTTATAGAAAAAGGATTCCGACTTATCTGATCACTTCGTTACTTGCTGGTGGGGCTTCAATGATCACCATTTTGCCGACAATTTTTGATCTTAGTAATAATGGCGAAAGTTTATCGGCAATCACAACTTTTTTAACACCTGATACTGGTCCATGGGATTTCGTTGCAAAAAGTTTAGTGGGTGTTTATGATACGTCAAAATTTGAGAGTATGCCTTTTATTTATATTGGCTTATTTGCGCTGATTTTTTGCATGTTTTATTTTATCAGCAACAAGATTGCAATTAAAAATAAATTACTTTTTGGGAGTTTGTTTATTTTAGTGATTGCAAGTGTCTACATTTTACCGCTGAATTTAGCATGGCATGGCATGCATTCGCCAAATATGTTGCTTTTTAGGTTTAGTTTTTTATTTTCATTTTTAGTGATTTTATTAGCTGGATATGGTTTAGAAGTATTTGAAAAGAGCGACTTCAATCAACTGTTGAATGGTGTATTGGGGATAGCAGGCCTTTTCATTGTCTTTTTGATTATGTCGAATAAGAAAAGATATGGTGTTATCACGACAATGTCTTTAGTAGTAACAATTGGTCTTTTAGCAGCGTATGTTTTAGTTTTATATTTTTATGCGTATCAGCCTAAGTGGAAAAAGTGGCTTCCCGTGTTAATAGTTTTGTTAATGAGTGGAGAGGCTTTTGTAAATGCGCAAGCGTTAGTAAAAGGAATTAAACAGGATTGGAACTATCCTTCACGTGATTTGATTGCTAAGCCCTATCCTCATATCAAGGCGTTGTCAGACCAAGCATTTGAAGAAAACGAAACATTTTTTAGAATGGAAAATTTAAATCCAATTTCTTTAGATGATAGTTTTAATTTTGGTTACCATGGTATCGGGATGTTTTCATCGATTCGTAATAGGCATTCTTCACAATACATGAATGCACTAGGGTTTCGTTCTTTAGGTAGCAATCTGCAAGTTCATTATGAAAATAATACTTTATTGATGGATTCGTTGATTGGAATGAAATATACCATTGCCAAAGGAAACTTAAACAAGTTTGGCTATGAAAAAATTGGCCAATCAGGTGATTATAGCCTTTATAAAAATGATTATGCACTACCGCTCGGAATTATGACTGACAAAGGTATTTATGAAAAAGAAGCAGTCAGAAATCAAACAGAACTCTTCAATTATTTATCCAGTTCAGAAGGGGAATTATTTAGCTTTGGAGAAGCCACTATGGTGGACTCGAAAAATGTCATTGTCACAGAAGAAGAAAATACAGTCAGCTTTAGTGAAGAAGAGCCGAATAAAATAAAATCAGTTACGTGGTTAATCACAGTTCCTGCTAATTCACAAGGTTATTTAAGCTTAGTGCCAACAGACCTAGGTGCCGCAGTAGATACTAAAGTGCATGTGACGGTCGACGGGGTAACACGTAGGACTGATTTACGCGATGATGGTCAATATCATTCAATAGGGTATTATGACAAAACAAAAACATTAAAAGTTACGACTAGTTTTACAGGTGGTAATCAAAGAACTACATTGTTCAAACCAGATGTTGTCTTTTTAAATACACAGGAATTTGAAAAGTCGGTGAAAAAGATTCAAGAAAGAAGTGTGGATTTTAAAACAAGTGGTCGTAAAGCACAGGCTCGAACTACTTCTGACAAAGAGGAGGTGTTGTTAACAACGATTCCATATGATAAAGGTTGGAAAGCCTATATCGACGGAAAACAGGTGACAATTCCAACATTCAAAGATGCTTTTTTAGCGATCCCAGTGCCAGCCGGTGAACATGAAATCAATTTTGTTTTCTTACCGCAAGGATTTGTGATGGGCACAATTTTATTCCTGCTTTGTATACTATTATTTGTTGGCTATATCTACAGGATAAAAAAAGAATTGACGATAAAGATTGAAGCATAAAATAAATCAAAAAAGTAAAGGAGAGGCAACATGAAGCAATTGAAGGAAATCATTTTTTGTGCATTACTATTTCTTTTGACTGGCTGTGCTCATCAAGAGTTGTCTGGAAAAAAAGAATATTTTTCAAAAGAAGGCGTAGAATATTCCTTCAATTTGCCAACTGGGTGGAATGGACAAGAGGATTATCAAGAGCAATATAATGAGGCCGCAGTTTTCGGTGCACAAGATACAACTAGTAATTCTTATATGTTTATTCGTGTGCGTGGTATAGAGGAACCTAAAAAAAATACATTAGAGAAAAAAGCGGAAAAATTAGTCAAAGAATCTTTTGGTGTTGAGCCTGCTTCTTCAAAAAAATTAACGTTAGACAATCAACCGGCACTACGTTTTTCATTTAAATATTTATTTAAGCAAAAACCTGTATGGGTGTCAGCTTATTATATTCTTCAAAAACAGCATTTAGTTGAGTATATCTTTTATACACCGCAAGATAATCAAGAAAGTAGAAGAACAACGGTATTTGATCAATCAGTAGCAACATTAAAATTAGAACATACAACAGAAACAACATCAAAACAATCTCCAGAAAAATTAAATAAAATTGAAAATGACTCCTATGTATTTGACTTGACGGGTTACAAAATTGTTTCTGAAAATAAGCAGCAAAATCTTTTAATTGTACGTTATGTTTTTAAAAATAAGAGTGAAGTAAAAAAATCCGCAAACTTATTGGAAACACTTGTAACTGTCAAACAGGATGATAAAGTATTGGAAAATAGTCCAATAACAGAACATACACAGGCAGAAGATCTAGCCTATTTACTAGAAAATGGTAAGCAGTTAATTGGAAAGAACGATTCGATAGAAAGTGCAGTAGTTTATAAACTGAATGATCAATCGTTGTCAAATATTATTTTTTTATTTGATAAGGAGCAATTTAAAGGGCAAAAAGAGATTATTATGCCAATTAAAAACTAAGTAGAAAGCAGGTTTATTATGAAACATGCAAAGATTGTATTATTATTATTGCCATTATTGTTTTTAACAGCCTGTAATGGAATCACAGAACAACAACCAGCATCCACTGCAAATCATAAACTGGATAAAAGTGAGCAAAAATTTGCTTGGTGGGAGGACCGTAAAACGCCCTTCGGTGATTTCGAATATAGGAAAATTTCAGAAAAAGAAGCACAAGAACTAATGGATAAGAAATTTAAAGTGACAATACCTGATAATATCAATGCAGCTAAGAAATTAATTGCAGAAGATCTTGCAATCGAAGGAAGCGAAAAAGAAGCAGACACCTATAGTATATATAGCTCTGAGAATACATTGGCGTTTTCATGTTTTGTAAAATACAAAAACAAAGCTGGAAAGTATTTGTCTTATGGAGAAATCAATTTGACATACAACTACATTCCGATTCAAAAAAAAGTTAAACTATCTAGTGAAAAATTAGTGATCTATAATGCATCGGATGAAGGGATTTTCCATGGAGGGAATGCAATTACTACCTTAAAAAATATGGGTAGTTGGTTAGATTTAGCAGATCAAGATAAGTTAGTGAAAAAATTTGAAGAAGAATCCAAGGCAAAAGAATCATTAATAAATCAGGAAATAATACTCTATCGCAATTTGGATGAAGCAAAAGAAAAACGTCTTTTTGGAAAGAGCTTTGGTGTAAAATATGGAGCAAATGGAATAATAACAGAAATTTATGCTGTTGCTAGAGATTACCGTATTTAAAAAATATATTGGATGAATAAGCCTTGATAGAAGTAGGAATTTTTTTAAAAAGATTCTTTTATCATTATTTATACTTATCAAGAAGGTGGAGTAAGCTGATTTTTTTCAGTTTACTCCACCTTTATTATTTTTTTAATAATAAAAAAATATATCTATAAAAGTATATTGTTAGCGTTTGCATTCTAAATGTTATATTATTATAAGAGAGATTTAAAAGGCTAGTAGGAGGTGCAATTTTAAAAGAATAGTTTTTTTCTCATTGAATAAATAGTGAGAATCCAGTGTACATGGTTAAACGACACACAAAACTTAAAACGAGGTGGAAAATGTGAAAAAAGTGTTTAAAAAGAATGTGAACGTTTTATCTGCTCTAGTGCTCGTAGTTTCAAGTTTGGTTTTATCTTTATCTGTGTTAGTACCAAGTAAGGCTGTAGAGGCGGCAGAACCCTCGCAATACCGTAATGTTATGTACTATGGTGATTGGTCAATCTGGGGTGGAGAAGATAATTTTTATCCTAAAGATATTCCAGCGGATCAATTGACGCATTTAAACTATGCTTTTTTAGATTTTGACAGTAGTGGAAATTTGAAATTTACAGATAAAGATGCCGCAGTCGGTGCACCAGTTGGGCAAGAGGGTGTTCAGTGGAATAGTGCCAGTGCGGGTGTTTTAAATGCTATTCAAGATATTCGGGCCAAAAATCCTAATTTAAAAATTGGTATTTCAATCGGTGGTTGGTCTAAATCAGGCGATTTCTCTGATGTAGCAGCAAATCCGACGACTAGAGCTAATTTTGTTAGCAATATTGCTAAATTTATCAAATATACAAATATGGATTTCGTTGATTTGGATTGGGAGTATCCTGCTTCTGTTCGCGAACCAGATAAAGTGGATAATACAAACGACGAAGGAACACCACATGCCAAACCAGCTGACAAACAAAATTTTATCACATTGTTACAAGATATTCGTACCGCAATTGACAAACAAGGGAAAGATTTAGGAAAAACATATGAACTTTCAGTTGCTTTACCTGCTTCACAAAATACTTTGAAAAATGGTGTGGATGTTGCGCAATTATTTAAAGTAATCGATTTTGCTAATGTGATGACCTATGATATGAATGGTGCTTGGACACCAAATAGTGCGCATCATAGTGCACTTTATGGTAACCCCGCAGATCCTAATTATGCCAGTGGTTTTTCTGTTGATCAAACAGTGAAGTATTTACAGACAAATGGTGCACCATCAAGTAAAATCGTGATCGGAGCAGCCTTCTATACTCGTGGGTGGAATAAAGTAGCAGCTGGAACAGATTCAGCACATCCTGGTTTGTTCCAAGCGGCAGAAAAAAATAATAAAGATGCGGATTTATCACCAACCTATGGTGCTAATAATAAAAACCCATTAAAATCGGGTGATGGTGGCCGTGCAGGTGGTGTTTGGCCGTATCGTAATATCGCAGATCTTAAAGTGAAATCACCTGACTTAAAAGAATATTGGGATGATGTAGCCAAAGCGCCTTATATGTACAATCAAAAAACGGGTGAATTCTATACCTATGACAATCCTCGTTCAATCAGTTATAAAGCAGAATACGTGAAAAATAACCAATTAGGCGGCGTGATTTCATGGATGCAGTCACAAGATAAAGCGACAGATACAACGAAACGTGATGAATTAACGAAAGCGATCAAAACAGGTTTATTTGGTTCAGCTGCTCTACAAGCAAATAAAACCGTCTATGCAGACTTAAATGTCAAAGCAACGATTGTACCATATAATGAAAATGGTGCTGGCTATGAAATTACAGTCAAAAATAATGAAACTTCTGGAGAAACAGGAGACGTTTTAAAAGCAGTTGAAGCAGCCTTTGAAACAGTGAAACTGCCCAAATTATATATCCCAGTCAATGCAGCAGAAACATTGACAGCAGGTGATTATAAAGCTGGAACCGTAACAGTAGAAAATGGTAATGTGGTAGTGGACTTATCTTCGGTTTACGATGCACAGCAAATTCCACAAGGGGCAAGCTATACTTTTAGATTGAAATCTAGTGCGGCAACAGTTGATGTAAATCGAATCAGCAGTATTGCTTTGACTCAACGGATTGCCAAAAATGGTGCCGAACTTAGCAAACAAACGATTTATGGCGGAGGAGCAGTCAATCCAGATCCGACAGATACAACACCACCGACAACGCCTGCAAATCTAGTTGCCGGAACAGTTACCGAAAATAGTGCTGCATTAAGCTGGTCAGCTTCTACTGACAACGTGAAGCTTGCTGGATATAAAGTATACCGTGATGGTGTATTAGTTGGAACAGTTGCTGAAACAACCTATACAGATGCAAACTTAAAAGCGAATACTGCTTACAACTACTCAGTGAAAGCATATGACGCTGCTGGAAATCTTTCAGCAGATAGTAATACTCTTGCTGTAAAAACAAAAGAAAGTACAACTCCTCCTGTAAGTAATGCATGGGATGCAGCGAAAGCTTATAATGGTGGAGATGTTGTGACATATAAAGGTAAAACATATAAAGCGAAATGGTGGACTCAAGGCAACGTACCAGGAACAGAACAATGGGGACCTTGGGAATTAGTTGGATAGAAATAAAAAAAGTTGGCCTAACTTCATTATTAGGCCAGCTTTTCTTTTTATTTTGGCGGAGTGTCTAAATAATCATGAATAACATCCGCATATTTTTCGACGATCTTTTGCCCTTTATCCATTAAAATATAAATGCCAGGATCGACCATATTGACAATATAATCAGTAGTAAATTCTTTTCTCATCAATTGGATGGCTTGTTCTTTGGTATCACATTTAGTCAATCCATTTTCTTTCAATACCTCATTTAATTGGAACAAAGACCAATAATTAATAACAGTAGCATCATTCAAAATATCTAAATAGTCAGCAAATAGCAGTTCATTGGTTGTTTCTACTGGATCAATTCCTAGCTCCATTTCGAAGAATTCTGGAAACAGTTCAGTAGTGGACTGTTTTCCATTGACCCAATCGAGAATAATCACTTCACCGGGAAGTAAACCATCTTCATTACGGATCATGCTTTCTTTTGGAACGAGTTTCCCTGTACCGTTAGCAATGGATTCTAGCCAGGCATCAACATTCCGAGTTTCCGACATTACTGGGAATTCTGGATACGTTTCATAGATTGCGATGATTTTAGCTACTTCCTTATCTAAATTGATGCTCTTTTTTGGTTCGGTGTGTTTAAAAAAATCAAATAACCCCATATTTTTCTCCCTTTTTTATAGTAATGTATCCATGATTTTACCTAAATTTGTTGATACAAACTTGCATATCGTCGTGCAAAATAATCCAGAAAAAATGTTAAAGGATAATTACCGATACGCACATAGTTTGTCGTAGTCACGTTAATAGATAAATCGAATTGATTGGTCAGTGTATTTTGTGTATGTTGGGTCAAAAGAATCGATTTAGCTGGACTATCACTGATTTTTCTCATTAGTTCACTACTGCGATTCAGTAATGAGCCGTAAGATGAAATAACGATCACAATTGATTTTTTACTGAGATCTGTAACAAATGCTTCTTGTGTTTCCTCTGTTTCACCTACAAAAATCAGCTTTTGACTTAGTAGAAAAGATGTTTGCAGATCTTTTGCTAATTCCAAGGTTGAGCTATAGCCAATCAGAATGACTTCTTTTGCTTCATGGATATCTGCTAATATCTGATCGACTTGCGCAATATCGATTGTTTGTTGAACATCGTTTATTGCTGTGATAATTTCAGTTCCATATGAAGCAAGATAGCTTTTAGGATCACTTCTTAGATCAGTTAATTCGTGTTCTTTCATTCGTAAACCGCTGTGTTTTTTCATCGTTTCTAAAGAAACCAAAGATTCCCGTAAAGCAGCAAAGCTTGATATCCCAAAGTGACGGCAGAATCGTGTTAGTGTTGCTGGCGAGACAAAGCAGCGCTCAGCGATTTCAGTAATGGTCAGTATCTGAATATCAGTGAGATGAGAAAAAAGGTAAATGATGATTCGAGAATAGGTGGCATCTCGTTTATTTGTATTTAAATAATGGAGAAAATCAAATAGATCAAGCATCAAAAAAACTCCTTTAAAATGATTCATTTTCACAAGTATGAAAATGGATGTAAATAATGAAAATCACGCAAGAAACATAAAAATAACTTCGCATCTTCTCGTGTTAAGATAAGTTTATTAAGTCAATTATACACTAAATCAATGACTGAGAGGATGGAAAAAGATGAGTGGATTTCCACAAAATTTTTTATGGGGCGGCGCAACAGCAGCTAATCAATTTGAAGGGGCATTTTTAGAAGATGGTAAAGGCTGGTCAACGGCTGATACAGCAAGATTTATCAAAGCAAATGGAATCAGTATGGCAGAACTGTTAAGACCAACGACAAAAGCAGATGTTGAATTTGCGATGAACGATAAAGAAGGCGTTTATCCTAAACGACATGGAATCGATTTTTATCATAGATATAAAGAAGATATCGCATTATTTGCCGAAATGGGTTTCAAAACGTTCCGTTTATCGATTTCTTGGCCGCGGATTTTTCCAAATGGGGATGAATTAGAGCCAAACGAAGCCGGTCTCGCATTTTACGATGCAGTTTTTGATGAATGTTTGAAATATGATATTGAGCCGTTAGTGACGATTTCTCATTATGAGTTTCCTTTAGGTTTAACGTTTAAACAAAATGGCTGGGAAAGTCGCGACACGATTGAAGCTTTTGAACGTTATGCTCGTGTCTTGTTCAATCGTTACAAAGATAAAGTGAAATACTGGCTGACATTTAATGAAATCAATATCATCGGCATGACTGGCTATTTAAGTGGTGGTATTTTAGCTGATGGACAGAAAAACATGTTGCAAGCTCAATATCAAGCAGCGCACCATCAATTTATCGCAAGTGCTTTGGCAGTCAAAGCATGTCATGAAATTATTCCTGATGCACAAATCGGTTGTATGCTAGCGAGAATGGAAGCTTATCCTGAAACGTGTAATCCGCTAGATGTGATGGAAAGTGTCAATAGTGACCATACTAACTTGTTCTATTCAGATGTCCAAATTCGCGGCTATTATCCAAGCTATATGAACAAATTTTTCCGTGATCATAATATTACCATCAAAAAAGAAGCGGGTGACGATCAAATTTTACGTGAAGGAACCGTTGATTTTATGTCATTCAGTTATTATATGAGTAGTATCGCTTCTCATAAGAAAGACGGAGAGACAACAGGGGGCAATCTGCTTGGTTCTAAGAAAAATCCATATCTAGAGGCAAGTGACTGGGGTTGGCAAATTGATCCAGTTGGACTTCGTGTAACCTTGCATAAGCTATATGATCGTTATCAAATTCCTTTGTTTATCGTGGAAAATGGTTTAGGAGCTAAAGATGTGGTTGAAGCAGACGGCAGTATTCATGACAGTTATCGTATTGATTATCTAAGAAGTCATATCGAACAAATGGAACAAGCCATCGATGAAGGCGTAGATTTGATGGGCTATACTCCTTGGGGCTGTATTGATTTAGTTAGTGCTAGTACTAGTGAGATGTCAAAACGTTATGGCTTTATTTACGTTGATTTAGATGATGAAGGGAAAGGCACGTTAGATCGTTCTCGTAAAGATTCTTTCTATTGGTATAAAAAAGTAATTGAAACAAATGGAGCCAATTTAGAGTAAGAAAATAATCCCGAAATATATTCATGTAAGCGTTGCTTATTTCATTTCAATCGATTATACTAAACATAAGAAAAAAAACGTTAATGGCGAAGCAGTCATTTTATAGAGTATGTTACTGAATAATGCAGGCAGAACTCAAACTACCTAGGAATGTCCTTTCCTAGGTAGTTTGAGTTTTTTTTCTGGAAAGGAGTAAAACAAGTGAAAGTAAGTCAAATTTTAAACAACAATGTAGCAATTGTAAGTCGTGGAAACAATGAGGTTATTGTTTATGCTAAAGGATTGGCCTTTAGAAAAAAAGTCGGACAGGTAATCTACGAAAATGAGATTGAAAAGACCTATGTTCTAGATTCAAATGATATGTTAGAGCATTTTAGTTATTTGTTGTCCCATTCTGATGCCAATCACATTACTTTAGTCAATCAAATTATTGCTTACGGAGAAGAAAAGTTGGGTGAAAAATCAAATGATTATCTCAGTTTGACTTTACTAGATCATATTGAATTTGCATTGAAACGTGCAGCCAAAGGACAATTTATTCGCAGCCCGCTAACATGGGAAGTAAAGAAATTTTATCCGCAGCATTTTGACATTGGTATGTATGCATTGAACTTGATCAATGAACAATTTCAACTGACATTTCCAGAAGATGAAGCCGTTTCGATCGCGTTACACTTTGTCAATCTGCAGGAGGATAAGAATAATCTAGACGAAACGATCCGCTCTATGGAAAGTTTAAGAGATATCTTATCGATCATTCAGTACCATTTTCAAATCAAATTAGATGAAGGCTCTATGAATTATATGAGACTGATGACCCATCTGCAATATTTTATTCAACGAATCATGGCTAAAAATAGTTATGAAGAAAGTGACACGATTTTAAATGAGCAAATTAAATTGATGTATGCCAGTTCATTTGAATGCGTGCAGAAAATCAGAGTCTATATCAAGCAAAAGTACGCCTGTGATCTAACGATCGATGAAGAAACCTATCTTATGCTCCATATCCATCGAGTGACGAATCGGAGTCAAAAAGAGAGGACATAAGACAATGAAATATCAATCATTTAATGAAGAAATCATCCGTCTAGTAGGCGGAAAAGAAAATATCCAAGCAGTGGTACATTGTATGACTCGCTTACGTTTTACCTTAAAGGACCGTGAAAAAGCGAACACAGAAGAATTGAAAGCACTTGATGGTGTAATCGATGTTGTTTCTAATAATGTGGCGTATCAAGTTATTATTGGCACGCATGTTAATGAAGTTCACGCTGAATTGATTAGTATGCTAGGATTAACACCCAATGTAGGTGAGGAAAACGAAGTCAAAGAGAAAAAAAATCCATTCAAAGCTGCAATGGATCTACTTTCTGAAACAATGACACCAGTGATCGAGCCAATCATTGCCTCTGGATTGTTAGCTGGATTTTTATCCTTATTCTCAATCACAGGACTGATTTCTGCTGATAGTCCAACGTATCAATTATTAGATTCGATCCGTTCAGCTGTATTCTTCTTTTTACCAATTTTTATTGCAATGTCTTGTGCAAAACGTTTAAAAGCTAGTCCATATTTAGCAGTGGCATTAGCTGCAACACTTGTTTCAAGTTCAATCAATGATGTGGCTGGTTTAAGTATTTTCGGTATTCAGCTACCACAAATGGTTTATGCGAATTCTTTTATACCAATTATTTTAGCTGTTTGGTTTATGGGACAATTAACAGTCTTATTAAAGAAATATGTCCCTAAATTTTTACAGTACTTTTTAAATCCATTGTTGATCATGGTGATTTGTTTGCCTGTGACGTTGCTGATTTTTGGACCAATTGGCATTTGGATCGGTGATGGTATTGGCTGGTTCTTTGAAGTACTTCATAATACGTTTGGCAGTTGGATCGTGGTAATGCTGTATGCAGCCTTTCAGCCATTTTTGATTATGTTGGGTGCAGGGAATTTCATGATGCCGTTAGCATTGAATTTTGTGAATAAAATGGGGTATGATCCGATCTTTTTGGCAGCGGCAACCATTTCTGATTTAGCAGTATCAGGTGCCATGTTAGGATATTTTTTAAGAGCGAAAGACTCCAAACAAAAGCAATTGTTTGGAACAGTTAGCTTCAGTGCTTTAATGGGGGTTACCGAACCTGCGATTTATGGTGCATTTATTAAATTTAGAAGACCTTTTATTGCCGTTATGATCGGTGGTGGCCTGGGAGGTTTGTTTGCAGGATTAATGAATGTTAAAACGTATTCTATCGTTTGGGGCTTGATGGGGTTACCATCTTATGCGGATAATCAAGATTTTTCTAACTTAGTTTTTATGATTATTAGTGTTGTGATCGGTTTTGTTACAGCAGCAGTCGCAGCTTATATTTTAGGGATTCCTCAAGAGGAGAAATCAGTTCAGGCTAAAGAAGCACCCAAAGAAGAAGTTCTGGAAAAAACGATTGAATTTAAGAAGGTTCCATTATCTTCTGCTGTTGAAGGAAAAGTAGTTCCTTTAGCTGAAATTAATGATCAAGCATTTTCAACAGGTGCTTTAGGTAAAGGATTAGGAATCATTCCGACAGATAACAAGGTCCTTGCGCCAGTTTCTGGCGAAGTTTCTGCTGTATTTCCAACAAAACATGCTATTGGGATAAAAACAGAAGAGGGAGTAGAGGTGCTGATCCATATTGGTATTGATACCGTAGAACTGGATGGGAAGCATTTTGATACGATCGTAGAACAAGGCGCGATCATAGAAAAAGGGCAATTGTTATCTACAGTTGATTTTGCAGGAATTCAAAAAGATGGTTATGACCCAACAGTGATAGTGGTCGTGACGAATACAATGGATTATCTAGATGTGATTCCAGTAGCTCAAGAAAATTTATTTACTACGGATGAGTGTTTAACAGTTATTCTGTAAAAAATAATACTACAAAAAGGACAGACACATACACGTTCTCTTTCTAGTATAATAAAGAAGCATCCATTTTTTACTAACGGATCAAGGAGGTTTTTAAATGAATAAAAATGAATTTTTATGGGGTGGAAGTATTGCTGCTCACCAATGCGAAGGCGCTTGGAATCAAGATGGCAAAGGTGTAGCAATTATGGATCTTGTCACGCAAGGTACGTATGAAACGCCACGTGAAATCTGCCAAACGATTGAACCTGGGAAATATTATCCTTCTCATGACGGTATCGATTTTTATCATAGATACAAAGAAGATATTGCATTGTTTGCCGAAATGGGCTTCAAAGCACTACGAATTTCAATTGATTGGTCGAGGATTTACCCTAAGGGAGATGAACAAGAGCCAAATCAATTAGGGATCCAGTTTTACCAAAATGTTGTTAGTGAGCTATTGAAAAATAATATCGAACCGATCGTTACGTTGTATCATTTTGAAATGCCAGTTCATTTGGTCAGAGAATACGGCTCATGGACGAATCCAAAGGTGATCGATTTTTATTTAAATTATTGTCAAACAATGTTTGAAGCCTTAAAAGGAAAAGTCCGTTATTGGGTGACCTTTAACGAAATGAATCACATCGACCCTCAGACAGAAGCTTCAGATATTTTTACTTATATTATTGCAGGGTTGAAGTATACGGAAATGGAAAATAAAAAGCAAACACTGGCAACCATTAGCTATAATATGACGTTAGCAAGTGTGAAGGCTGTTAAATTAGCGCGTACGATCGATCCTACCAATCAAGTTGGTTGTGTATTCGGATTGACACCGGCCTATCCTTTAAATTGTGATCCGCAAAATGTCATGAATTCATTGAAAGAAACTGATCGCGAATTTTATCAGATCGATGCGATGTGTATGGGGAAATTCCCAGAATATAAACTGAAAGAATATCAAGCACAAGGGATCGATTTAACTGTTTCTAAAGCAGATCAACTAGCTTTTAAAGAAGGAAAATTAGATTTTATCGGTTTGAACTATTATTCTTCCAGTGTGGCCCATTATGAAGGGGATGACAACAACGAAGAAACCTTATTCGGTGGTGTCCAAAATCCTTATTTAGAGCAAAGTAAGTGGGGCTGGGCGATCGATCCAACAGGGTTAAGGTATCTATTGAATTATGTTTACAGACGTTACGGGTTGCCGATCATTATTACTGAGAATGGTTTGGGCGCACTTGATCAGTTGGAGGAAGATGGCTCTATTCAAGATGACTACAGGATCGAATATGTACAAAAACATTTGGATCAAATGGAAAAAGCAATCGTTGAAGATTATGTTGAGTGTTTTGGATATCTAATGTGGGGACCTATTGATTTAGTTAGCGCAACGACTGGCGAAATGAAAAAACGCTATGGTTTTATCTATGTAGATAAAAATGATGATCAGACAGGAACCTTGGAAAGGAAAAAGAAAAAATCCTTTGATTGGTATCAAGAAATCATTCAAAATAACCCCACATTTAAAGCCTGAAAATAGCAAAAAAAAGAGTGGATCAAAATGTTGTTTGTTTTGATCCACTCTTTTTTTTTCGGATAAATAACTAGTAAAAATACAAAAAGTTACTTATCTTGACCTATTTCTTCTTTTAAAAACCAAGCAGACAGTACAGAAAGTCCACCCATTAAATAATAACTTTTCTTTTTACTCATCAAACCATAACAGATTGCTGTTGTGCCCAATAATAAATTAATAGTAGAAGCTTTAGCTAATCGTTCGTCATTAGGTGTGGGCAAAGCAACGTTTACATTCAATGAATCATTGATCTTGTTTAAAGTAGAATTAATTTCAGTTAACAATAGTATTCCTCCAGTCATATAGTTATTCAATCACATTATCAATGGTAGAGTCTAAAATAAATTCAAAAATACTTTCAAAGTCATCTGTTACTCTATCACGAATAATAATGATACTTAATAAAGTATTGATAATTTCAAAGGCTTTTTTTTCACTTACTTTAAGGTTTAAATTAGCAATGTGTAAGGCTTCTTCAAAAAACTTCCAGTTGTCCGTTTTAAGCTCAGTAATGAGATCTGGCGGTAATTTACCAATGAAGGCTAAAAAATCAGGATTTGAGAAATCGTAAAGAAAAGGCGAATTTTTGTATTCTCTGAATAAAAATTTCATGGCTTCGACAAAACCTTTTTTAGAAGGGTTTGCATTTAAGATATTACGCCAATTGGTTTTCAAACGATTTTGTACTCTGTCTAATGTATCAACAAATAAATCTTCTTTTGTTCCATATAATAAGTAAAATGCACCAGTAGAAATAGAAGCTTTGGACGTTAATTCAGCAATATTGGTTTTCTTATAGCCGTTAGTTCCCCAGCTTTTTTCGCATTCCATACATAGAGTATTTCTTAATTCTGCTCTTTTTTCTTCCGAAAATCCCTTAGTGCCTGTCTTCATTAGTAGCCTACTTTCTAACGTTGAATATATTTATCTTAATATTCATAATTGTAGATTAAATAAAAAATTTGTCAAGTTTTTATCCTATATATAACCCAAAAAAATATTTGAAATTAGTATCTGTTACTAAAAATATTATAAACACTTGACAGAAATAATTGTAAGCATTATTATGTGAATATGAAGTTATGAATATTCATAGATAAATATTCAAAAAAGAAATGAGTGAAATTGTTATTGGATAATGTGTTAGAAATTAAAAATTTGAGGAAAGCATTTGGAGAGCAGCTTGTTTTAGACAACGTATCTCTTTCATTGAAAAAAGGGATGATCTATGGATTATTAGGTGCTAATGGCGCTGGAAAGACGACAATCATCAAAGCCATTTTTGATCTTGTAAAACCTCAAAGTGGAGAAATATATCTTTTCAATGAAAAAATGCCCCAGTCTGTAGAACAATACAAAAAAGTAGGTAGTATTATTGAAACGCCTGTTTTCTACGAAAATATGACTGTGGAAGAAAATTTACTCCTTCATTGCGATTATATGGGCGAACAATTTAAAAATAATATAGACAAAGTACTACAAGATGTCGGATTGTTCAATGAGAAAGAAAAAAGGATCGATCAACTATCATTAGGCATGAAGCAACGATTAGGTCTGGGCAGAGCGCTTTTGAACGAGCCTGAATTATTAATCTTGGACGAGCCGATAAATGGGCTAGACCCGGAAGGTATTATTGATTTTAGAAAGTTGATTTTATCGATTAATCAAACATATGGGACGACAGTCTTGATTTCTAGTCATATTCTGATTGAAGTATTCAAAATAGCTGATATGATAGGTATCGTTTCTAAAGGGAAACTGATCAAAGAAATTAGTAAAAATAGGCTAGAAGAGCTGGAGCTGGATATTGAAGAGTACTACCTATCCTTAGTTAAAGAAAAGGTGAGTGTATGACGAAGCTATTGAAAAATGAATTAAAAAAAATCAATTTAAAAAACCAGATCATTTCACTAATTGTGATGAATATCGTTGTGTTGTTGTTATCTATTTTCACAGCAAGTCTATTAGCTGACCCAACAAGTGAAGCCAATTCGGCAGGTATAGCAGTTCAACTAGGGACTTCCGAGTTAGCCTTACTGATTACACGAGCTATTTTAATTGTGTGGCAAGCGATTTTAATTGTTCAAATCATCATTGAAGAATACAAAACCAAAACGATCACAGTTTTGTTTACTTATCCATACGGGAAAAACCAGCTGATTCTAACTAAATTTTTACTTATTTTTCTGTTAACTGTAGCATTTGCGGTATTCTCAACACTATTTCAGGAAGTTAGCATTTATTTATTGAGCCAACGACTTACATTCGTTACATTTGTTCAAGAAAGTATATGGTCTTTGATCATCGTACTTCTTTCAAATAGTTGTCTGGGTTTTTTACCTTTATTTATTGGGATGAAGAATGTTTCAGTTATTGCAACAGTTGTTTCATCATTAGTTATTGTAGTAATCGGCTCTAATTCACAAGCCACACCTGCAGGGCTATTAGGAATTCCTATCGTTTCATTATTTTTAGGTGCAGTCAGTGTGATCTTGATGATCGTGACTTACCGTTCAATGTTAGTCAAAGAAATTTAAAAAAATTTAGCTTAGCAGGCTAGCATTACGGTTTGCTTCGACCAAACTAAGTAATCACTACTTAAATAGTAGTTTCAGATAAATAAGCCTGCTACGCTTTTATATTGAGGAGAATATAATTATGCCAAACAAAATTTTAGACAATTCATTTATCAAAATTCCTGATCAATCAGTTTTAATCTATGTGTGGAGCGGAACGATTATCTTGGGGATTGTGTTGCTTATTATGGGGTTGATTTTAGGGAAAAGAAATAAGAGTAAAAATAAAAATGTTTCTAAGGTCTTGATTTGGGGAGGCGTTGTTATTGTTTTAGCACAGGGAGCGCAATTACTAACCAGTTTATTATAGGAGAGAAAGGAATGTTTTTAAATGGATCAGATGACTCGTTTTTTTGAAAATATTGGTCAAAGCTTAGGGATCAAAGTGAAATTACCTAAAGTAACAAACAAGTATTCTTTGATTAGTTTACTCATTATGATTATTAGCCTTTTTTGTATAAAGATCTCATTTATCTTTCTAATACCAGGTGTTTTAGCTGGTGCTAACTTTTTATTAATAAATAAAAAGCGTTGAATAAAAGTGTTCATTCTAGGAATTGGCGCTTTTATATTTAGGAGGAAAAGAATGGAAATTGAAAATCGTGTGATTTGGAATAAGAACTTTGGATATATCATAATGGGGCAAACCCTTTCTGTTTTAGCAAATTCTGTTATGAAATTTGCTCTGTCGCTTTATATATTAGATTTAACAAAATCAGCTGCTTTATTTGGTACACTTTTAGCTGTCTCAATCATTCCAACAATTATCCTTTCACCAATAGGCGGTGTCTTGGCGGATAATTTCAATAAGAAAAATATGATGGTCATCATGGATGGTCTGTACGCTTGTATTGCTATTTTGGTTTATTTGGCTGTTGTTTCAAGAGCAAACATAGCTGTTGTAGCAATGTGTCTATTATTGATGTCAGTCGTTTCGGCATTTGAAACACCCATTGTTCAATCTAGTATGCCATTACTATTCAAAGAAGATAATTTATTAAAAGCAAACTCAGTGGTTAATCAAATCCAGCTGTTTGCAAATTTTGTTGGACCTATTCTTGCAGGATTTCTATATAGCCTAGTGAAAATCGAATGGATTTTTATTATTTGTTTTATTTTATTTTTTGGTGCTGCCTGCATTGAGTGTTTTATTAAAATACCGATTTTAATAGTTAAATTTGAAAATGGAGCAATCGCAACTGTTATCAAAGACTTGAAAGAAAGCTGGATGTTCATTAGAAAAGAAGAGCCAGCTATAATAAAAATAATCATTCTTTTAGGTGCGATCAGTTTCTTTATCTCAGGTTTGTTATTTGTTGGTATTCCTTATATTATTAGGATCGTTTTAGGTCTTAACAGCCAGTATTTAGGAATCAATCAAGGGTTGATTTCTTTGGCAGGAATCGGAGGCGCTATTATGGTCGGGGTATTTTCAAAAAAACTGAATATGAAAAATAGCTATTTGATTGTTGGATTATCTAGTCTTTTGGTTCTGCTTATGGGCGTTATTTTTATGATCAACATGCCTGATACAGTAACTTTTGTTTTGTTTACCCTGACGATCATGTTGCTACAAGCCTTGTTTACGCTTTTTTCAATTTTCGTGGTTTCAAATATCCAAGCGAATACACCTGTTCAATTAGTTGGAAAAGTAATGTCTTATGTAACAACGTTAAGCTTATGTGCACAGCCGCTCTCTCAAGCTGTATATGGACTTTTATTCGATATTTTTTCGAATTCAGTTTATATTTTGTTTTTATTTACAGGATTCGTTATGCTACTAGTGAGTTATTTTTCGAAGAATTCGTTTGAAAATTTTAATCAGTAAAATATAGAGCAAGAATCGAGTTACAGACTTATGTAAGAATGTTAATTTCAGTACTTGTGATAATTATAGGGGATTGAGTGATAACTTAAAGAAGTTGTCACTCAATCTATTTTTATTTAAAAGTGGACTTTTGTAACGAGCTCAGTAAGTGTTAACTGTTTTTGAATATTTTTTGAAAGAATCGATGAGCAAAGAGCAAATTTATAGTGATTATCAATGGTGCGAGAGTAAAATTGAGCATCATTTTTTATTTGTGTTGAGAGTAAAATTTTTTCGTCATTTAAAATAAATTGATACGTATCCAAGGGAACGGACAGACCCAGACCAATTTGTTTACTAAAAGCTTCTTTTAATGTCCAAATGGAATAAACTGCCTCTAATTGTTTTGCTTCAGTTTTTTTTGAATGGATGTATTCTTGTTCAGAAACAGAAAAGAAACTAGCTATGCCCAGAATATCAATTGGTTTCATTTGCTCAATGTCAATGCCAACAGGAGCGTTACTTACGGAACAGCAAACATAGTCCTCAGAATGAGTTAAATTAAAAAAATATCTGGATGAGAAGCTAAAAATGGCTTGCCATGTTTAGACGCTGAAAAAACTAATTCAGTAGGCTTCAATCGATAATAATTGAATAACATAGAACGTAAAAGAATGCCAGATGTGAGCGAATGGTCTAGTTTTAATAAATGTGTAAATAGCATAGATACCTCAGTCATCGTGATGAATAGAATGTTTAAAACATCGTAGGCGTATTTTATAATTTGATATAAGTAAGATTCATTTTATCTATTTCTTAATTTTTTTATTAATATATGACAAATAATACATTTTTAGATGAGTTTGGGATTTACGTTCCAAGCTCTCTCCTATTTTTTTAGCTAGTAAATTACTTTTTTGTGTACTAAAATCTGTTCTAAATTGAAATTTCTGTTATATAAAATATCGTTTTTCCTTATAATATAAAGCTTTTTTGAGCAAATATATGTAATATTATAGTTAGGAATGATAGACTGAACCTGTTATTAGAATTATCAGAAAGTTTTTTACCGTTTATATTGAAAGCACTTTTATGTAAGAGATAGACAATAGGAAAAGAGGAATAAAATGTACTATATGATTATGCCCTCTCACGATATCCGTCGGAATTTAGCGACGGAACAATATCTGCTAAATCAGCGAACTTTTGATGATCCACTGGTATTATTTTATATTCAAAAACCATGTGTCATCGTTGGGCGCAATCAGAATGTAAGGGCAGAAGTTGATTTGACTTACGCAAAAGAACACGAAATCACGATTACTAGAAGGTTATCTGGTGGCGGAGCAGTGTATGATGATTTAGGAAATTTGAGTTTTAGTTTTGTTGTGAATGCAGAGCACGAATCATTTGGCAATTTTAAACTATTTACTCAGCCGATCATTGATGCGTTACACGAAATGGGTGCACTAGGGGCTGAAATCAGTGGCCGTAATGATTTATTGATCGATGGGAAAAAATTCTCAGGCAATGCTATGTATACGAAAAATAAAAAAATGTATTCACATGGTACATTGATGCTGGATGTTGATTTGGATGAAGTCAGTCGAGTATTGACTGTTTCTGAAAAAAAACTAGCATCAAAAGGGACGAAGTCAGTCAGAAGCCGAGTAACTAATCTTAAACCATATTTAGCGAAAGAATACCAAGAAATTTCCACGGAAGCATTTCGTGATCGTTTATTGCTACATTTGTTTAAGGCCACAAGGTTGGAAGAAATCAAATCACAGGAATATCAGCTAACAAAAGAAGATGAGCAAGCAATCGATCAATTAGTATCAGAAATTTATGGAAATGATGCTTGGGTATTTGGTGAGGAACCGAAGTTTACAATCAAAAGAGAAGAAAAATTTACAGGCGGATTAATAGAAGCGAATATTTCTGTAGAGAAAGGCCTAATCTCAGCAATCACAATCTATGGTGATTATTTTAGCCAAAAAGATACGAAGGAAATCACAGACTTGTTGCTTGGCTGTAAGTATGATCAGGAATCAATTAAACAAGCGTTGGCTGAAACTTCAGTGGGGGATTATTTTAACAATGTTTCTAAAGCTGAGTTTATTCAGTTGTTGGTTGACTAAGGTGGAGGAAATAAGATGATTACGTTTAATCAAGTTTCAAAGAGCTACACTCATAATGGCGCAACTGTCACAGCATTAGATCATGTTGATCTACAAATTCAAGAGCACGAGTTATTTGGTGTGATTGGAGAAAGTGGTTCTGGAAAATCAACATTATTACGAATGATCAATACATTAGAACAACCTAGCAGTGGTTCTATAAAAGTCGCTGGAATTGATTTGATGACGTTAAGTGAGTCACAAAAAAGGCAAAGTCGTAAACAAATCGGTATGATTTTTCAGCAATTTAATTTACTTTACAACCAAACAGTCAATGAAAATATCGGGCTGCCTTTACGGTTGAATAAAGAGTATGATCGCCAAAAAGTTCAAGAGGTTTTGGATTTTGTACGTTTGACAGACAAAGGGGAGCAGTATCCTAGACAGCTTAGTGGGGGCGAAAAACAACGTGTGGGCATTGCCAGAGCCCTGATCACACAACCCAAGATTTTACTCTGTGATGAACCGACATCTGCTTTAGATGGTCAAAATGCGTACGACATTTTGACATTATTGCGCAGAATCAATCAAACCTTTGGGACAACGATGGTCATTGTTAGCCACGAATTAAATTTGATCAAGCAATTGTGTAACCGAACTGCAGTTTTAGAAAAAGGAAAGGTGCTAGAAACACTAACAATTCAACAAGGCCAGCAGCAACCACAGTTTAGCACCTATTATGAAAGAATTCGGGAGAGTTTAGGATGATGACAGCTTATATAGAGAAAATTAGTTATTACCTTCCAGAACTTACGAAATCTTTATCTGAAAGTGGCATCATGATTCTGATTTCAATCATTGCGGCTGTGGTAATTGGCTTACCTCTTGGAACGTTTGTTTACTTAACAAAAAAAATGCCGACTAAATCCAATCACTGGATAGGTATTTTCTTAAATGCTTATATTAATATTGTTCGTTCGTTTCCTTTTTTATTGTTTGTGGTTGCGCTTATTCCTTTTACGCGACTTGTATTAGGAACTGCATTTGGGACGTATGCAGCGTCTTTACCGTTAAGTTTTGTAGCAGTCGCAATATACGCTAGACTTGTGGAACAAGTCCTTTTAGAAATACCCAACGATATTTTAGAGCTTGCTCAATCTTTAGGTAGTACCAAGTTACAGTTGATCAGCCGTTTTCTTTATGTGGAAGCACGTTCGGGTTTAGTTTTGGCGTTGACATCAGTCGTAATCAGCATGGTTTCTTACTCAACCGTGATGGGTGTGATCGGCGGCGGTGGAATCGGAGATTTTGCATTGCGTTATGGGTATCAACGTTATGAGTATGCAGTAATGTATACGGCAATTGTGCTTATGATCATCTTTGTCAGTGTTATTCAAATTAGTGGTAGTTGGTTTGCTAAAAAAATAAATAAAAAATAATAGTTAGGGGCAAAATCATGAAAAAAAAATTATTGATCAGTATGTTAGTGTTGGCAGGGGTAGCAGTTGTTGGATGCGGTGGTCAGAAAAAAGCTGCGGATACAAAGAAAAAAGAAGATAAAATCATCAAAGTTGCTTCACACATCCCATCAACGGTCGAAGTAGTTGAGTTAGCGGGAAAAGAAATTGAACCTGGCTACAAAGTAGAACTAGTTCAAGTCAATGATAATATTCAATACAATGAATTATTGAATGCTAAAGAAATCGATGCAAACTTTGCTCAACATGAGCCATTTATGCAAAAGTTTAATGAAGAAAAAGACGGTAATTTAGTAGTTGTACAAAAAATTTATAATGCAAAAGTTGGTTTTTATTCTAAAGAGTTTAAAGATATAAAAGATCTTCCAGAAGGGGCGAAAATCGCATTGCCAAGTGATGTTTCTAATGAAGGTCGTGCATTAGCTATTTTAAATGAAGCTGGTTTGATCAAATTAAAAGAAGGCGTAGGATTTAATGGGACAATCAAAGATATCATAGAGAATCCGAAAAAATTTGATTGGGTATCTGTCGACTTATTAAACTTAGCGGAAGCGTATAATGAAAAAGATATAGCAATGGTCTACAATTACCCCACATATATTGCGAAAGTTGGTTTGACACCCAAAGATGCGATTTTATTGGAGAAGAAAGTGGATGATCGTTTTGCAATCAGCCTGGTTGCCAGAGAAGATAACAAAGATTCAGATAAAATTAAAGCGTTGAAAAAAGCGATGACAAGTGATAAAGTCAAAGAATTACTAGAAACGAAATACAGTGAAACGTTGACTCCAGCATTTTAAAAAAACGAAAAACAACGCAAGGGACAGGATTAAGATTGTCCCTTGCGTTGTTTTTCCTTTAAGAGTAGAGAGAGTTAGAATCAAATTTATATAGTGATTATAATTGTTTGTAGAAAACATTCTTGTAAAGCTTGGTACTAATAAAGCTGATCAATGCCTGCCATTCATTTGTATTCACAGGGTTATCAAAATAAAAGAAATTTTCATTAGGACAATCTCTTTCATAACAGTCTGAAATCAAAATATCGGATCGGTGAGGATCATCGACAAAGGCAATTGATTCCGAGCTAAAGAAACTGGCGAGACTTCTTTTTATTTCAGCTACGGTAATATGATTTTTAGAGTATTGAATAAAAATTTTTAACTTTTGCGATTGTTTAGAGTTGTCTATAAAGAAATAAAATAAATAAACCATATATGTGAAAAAGCCTTTTGATTTTAATTCACTGAGATAAGGTGCTTCTGAAAATAATTGCTGTGCAAGTTCTGAAAGCTCGACTTCCATTTGTGGGAAATCAGCATAGTCAGTCCCTAATTTTGAAATATTTTGGTCATTTTCAAACAAATCAGTATTATCGATAGATAAGTACGTAATAGAGGTCAAAGCAAGCAATAGTGAATAATAAGCAAAAAGATAATCCTCATGCTTAGGTTCAATAGCATAAGCTGCATAAACTCTATCCAAAATAAACGTGCAACTCTTTGAAATTGGTAAATCAGACTGGATAAAGGCAGTAGCTGTTTCTAGTTTTTGAGCATGCGTATCGCTATTGTAGATAAAAAGTCGACATAGAAAACCAAAATAGCATTCTTCTTGAATTAGAGCTTCCTCAGGAATATTTAGGCCAACAGAAAATTTAATTGGATGAATGGAATTGAGTAACTGAATTACTGCTAAAAAATCAGGTGCAATGTCTACCAACTTATTCCTATAAAGAATTCTCCAAATAGATAAGGTTTGGAAATACTTTAAGCGCCCTCTTTGTGACTCCGAAACATCATAGATAGCGACATCAATATCTTGAAGATAGCTCAAAGATTTTCTAAATGGCCAAACCACCCCTTTGAAAACAGACCAGTAATAATAAAATAAAAATAATCGAATATTTATCTCTGAGCCCTGGAAATTTGATTGTAAATTATCATCATTAAAAATAAGTTTGACATCAAAATAACCCAGAGCTTTATTGATGGTATTGAGGCTTTTATAAGTTTGAGCAACACTTAGGTTAATCTCCTGAGAAAGTGCTTCAACACTGTAGAAATAGTTTGAGAAAACAGAATGGAAAATCAAATATTCATGGGATTGCTGTATATAAAAGAGCCTTACTGAATCAATAACCAAGCTTATATTTGTACAATTATCGATCAAAACAGACAGAAAAATATCATTTTTGATTATACAAACATCTTCGGGAGAAAAAATTTCTGTCAAGTCGTCATTGAGCTCTTTAAGCTTTCGATAAATCAAATTTAAGGACAACTCAGATTTCTCTGCAAGTGTATTGACAGAGACCCCATTTTTACTAAACACAATTAATTTGAAAAGTTCGAATTTTTGTTTATCACTTTTTTTCATAAAAAAATTTTTCACAGGATACCACCTCCTTTGTGAATCATAATACTTATTTTAAAATAATCAATAAAAATATACGATAATTAAATAAAAAAAATAGAAAAATGAAAAACCAATGAAAAAAGAGCTCAGTCTCCTAAGCTCCTTTTATCTGTGTCGATTTACCCCATGATATTATTATTTTCTGTGGCGGCTTCAATAGCTCTTGCATAGTGATCCATATTGGTTTGATACTTGTCGATCGAAGTGAGATCTTTTTCGATATGACCTAAGCGAGCGTTTAATTCTTCAATTCTAGTTAACGTTTGTTGTAAAACTTCAAGCATACGTTCATCTGTGTTCATCATAAGTCTCCTTTTATTGTTCGTTCAATTTATTTACATAAATAGGTGCTTTTGATTTGTAAAACAAGGCATATAGAATTATACAAATCACTGGAATCAAACCTGCAACGAAGTATAAACCTTGGAATGAAAGGACACTTCGCAACTCTCCTAAAATATAAGGTCCTACACCCAAACCAAGATCTAAACCAATGAAGTAAGTGGACAAGGCAATACCGATTCGGTGACTGCTGGGACTGGCTTTTAAACAAATTGCTTGACCATTAGACATAAACGTACCATAACCTAAACCAATCAATCCACCTGAAACAAGCAACATCCAACCACTTGTGGTCACACTCAATAAGAGTAATCCTGCCGTTAGAAAGACAAAACTAGGATACATCACCGCATTTTCGCCACGAGCATCAAAGATTCTGCCAGACATTGGACGAGTCGCTGTGATCACCAGCGCATAGACTACAAAGAAAAAGGAACTAGCACCGACCAGATCGATCACTTTGGCATAAGAGGAAAGAAATGAAAGGACGCTTGAATAAGAAAGTCCCATCAAAAAGGCAATAAACGAAATAAATAGCACTTTTTTTTCAATAAAACTATCAAATGTCCAACGTGACAAACTGGCTTTATGAGCTACACTTAATTGAATATTTTTTACAGGGAAGATAAAACAAGCAATCGTTGTCAGGAAAATCAGCACGATCGAAAACGAAATAATAAAATAAAAACTCGTTGTATTTAACAAAATCATCCCAATAAATGGACCAATCGCTGCAGCTAAACTAGTGCTTAGCCCATAATAATTGATTCCTTCACCATGTTTTGATTTAGGAATATAGGCCGTCACGATCGCATTTGTCGCAGTCGACACCGTTCCATAACCAAAGCCATTGAGTAAACGAACAAAATAAAGAATTCCGATACTTGGAATATAGAGATAAGCAATCGTTGTGATGAGATAAAATAAAGCGCCATATCGCAAGACCGCTTTTCTACCAAGTAACTCCAACATTTTTCCCATAAATAGCCGAGCAAATAAAGTACCAATAATATAAATCCCAGAGGCCAGACCGGCTTGACCTAGTGAAGCATGAAGGGTATCTTGCGCAATCACTGCGATGATTACCATCAATAAGTAATAAACGAGATAGACCACAAAATTGATCAACGTAATGCTGATAAACCCTTTATTGAATAATTTTTCTTCTGAATGTTCCGTCATTGTTGCACGTTCCTTCTTTCTTGTTAGGATAAGCTTAAATTGCAAATTACAATTCTTTTCTGAAAGCTAGTTGTATAGATACTATACGAAAAAAGTTAGTAAAAAAAATGCGGATTTGTTTTTAAAAAAAGTTAGTAACAAAAAAGCACAACAAAAGTCATATACATTTGTTGTTGCTATTCGATGTGTTATCATCTTAAATAAGAATAGCTTTTACAGGAAATTTTCATATAAATGGTGAGGAGTTACTAAATGGACAGCCACGTGTTACAAGAATACTTAGACGATCATTCGTTTCCAATCGTAGTGAAGAAAAAGAGAACGTACCTTACTTATGAAGGGTTACAAGATCGCTATGCCTATATTTTAAAAAGCGGTATTATCAAAACCAGCGTTATTTCGCCAGATGGACGAGAATTCAATCTTAGATATATCAATAGCTTGGAAATCGTTTCGCTTTTAAGGGATGAATATTCCCAGTTTATCGATGCGCCGTTTAACATTCGAATCGAGTCAGAGCAGGCAGAGTTGTATCAGATCGATCGTGTTCAGTTTTGGAAGGATATCAATCAAAGCAAAGAACTGCAGATGTATGTGAAAGATTATTATCGTGTGCGTTTGATGTATTCAATGAAAAAGATGCAGCAGATGTTGATGAATGGAAAATTTGGCGCAGTTTGTACTCAGATTTATGAGTTATATGATACGTTTGGTGTGCAAATAGATGACGGATTATTGATTGATTTTGTGGTGACAAATGAAGAGATTGCTCATTTTTGTGGCATCACTTCTGCTAGTAGCGTCAATAGAATGATGCAGCAGTTGAAGGATCTAGGAGCGATCAAGATTCAGGAACGGAAGATTGTCATTACAGATCTGGAGATTTTGAAGGATAATATTATTTTGTAGAGCCACGTAGAGAAATTCTGATTTTGGACTGTTTGCTTACTGGATTAAATTGTGTGATAACCAGTTACGAAGTATAATGATAATATAAAAATCAAGAAAGAAGGAATCGATGAGCATTTAGCAAATGGATTCCTTTTTTATCTGTATAGATACAGTGAAAAGGAGAAATTATGAAAATCGATCGCTTGCTCAGCTTGGTAAATTTATTGACGGAAAATGACCGAATGACCGCCAAAGGGTTGTCAGAACGGCTGGAAGTATCTAAACGAACCATTTATCGTGATATTGAAACCTTGAATTTAGCGGGGATTCCGATTATTTCTTATTCAGGGATTCATGGTGGTTACGGTATCGTCGATGGTTACAAAGTAAGTAAACATGTCTTCTCAACTGAGGATATTTCGACGATTATGACAGGACTCTCAGCGATTCAAAGTATTTCAACATCCTCTGAAATTAGTCCTTTACTGGCAAAAATTGCCCCGAATACGAAGGTACAACAGCCGCAAAGTGATTTGCTGATCGATTTATCTTCCTGGTATAAACCAAATGAAGGAAACAATAAATTGGATGATTTACGACAAGCGATAGCAACGCAGCAAATCATTGTGATTCAATACCATTCCAAGAAAGGCTATTCTGAACGGGAAATAGAACCATACAAGCTTATTTTTAAAGCTTCACATTGGTATCTGTATGGTTTTTGTTTAAAAAGAAAGGCGTTTCGCTTATTTAAACTGACAAGGATTCAAACATACACACTGTTAGAGGAGCGATTTGAACTTAGACCGCTAGACCCTGTGGAGCTAACCAGAGAGTCTGAAATTGATTATTTAGAAGCGATGGTATCGCCAGACGTTCAGCAAATCGTCTTAACTTATGAGCAAAAAGATAAATTATATTTGATTGATAAACTAGGGGCAGAATTTTTTCAGGAACATGAAAAAGATTTAACTACTGGAACGATTGTATTTCCACTAATAAATCATAAAAAATCGGTAGACTTTATTTTACGTTTACAAGATAAAGTGCGAGTTATTGAACCGCCGAGCATAGTTGATGCAGTCAAAGCGAAAATCGAAGAAATGTATTTTCTTTACAAAAGCTGACAATCAGTTGTCACACTTCTGTTGTATGATGAATTCCAACAGGTATCTAGCTTATCCTTTTTCCATCAAATGGGGAAGTTGTTACCGTTATCTAGCTATGCGGGCTAGCTCCTCAGGAAAAAGATAAAAATAGTTTGTGGTAAAGAGCACCACAATCGATTTTTCCTATTTTCCAGTCGGAGCTGAACGAGCCCGCTTCGCTTTTGCTTTGAAACATGCCAAGAAATACAACGAAGTTATGAGTTGATATTGATTGGTACAAGGTGACTGAAAGGAACGTTGCTTCCTCCTGTTATTAAGATGTTGAAAAGTACAAGGTGTAGTATAGCGGAACGTTGTTACCGTATGTTATCTAGCTACGCGGGCTAACTCTTCGGGAAAAAGATAAAATCTAAATGAGGCAAAAAGTACCTCAGTTAGATTTTCCTATTTTCCTGTCAGAGTTAAACGAGCCCGCTTCGCTTTTGCTTTGAAACACAGTGAATAAAACGAACTGATGTTGAAAAGTACAAGGTGTAGCATAGCGGAACGTTGTTACCTGTATATAAGGAGGAATAAATCATGACAGAAGTGTTTTTTGTATTATTAGAAGAATATGCAGATTGGGAAGCAGCATCAATCGCAGCAGTCTTGAATCAGCAAGAGGGGTTCACGGTTAAAACTGTTTCAAATGAAAAACAAGCGATTCATTCAATGGGCGGTTTTTCGACATTACCAGATTATACGCTTGCCGAAGCGTGTCAAAAAGAGTTTATTGCGTTGATTTTAATTGGTGGAACGTCTTGGCGAACGGATAAAGCCAAAGAAGTCGATGCTTTAGTAGCCAAAGCGGAACAACAAGGTGCTGTGATTGCAGCGATTTGTGATGCGACTGTCTATCTGGGAAGTCTAGGGTTACTAAATGATCACAAGCATACAAGTAACCAATTACAAGACTTACAAGATTACGCTGGCGCGCGTTATACTGGTGGGAATCACTATTTAGAAGTTCAAGCAATAAGAGCAAACAACCTGATTACAGCCAATGGGACTGGGTATTTAGAGTTTGCGAAAGAAATTTTGTTGGCACTTCAAGTAATGCCTGAAAAAGAAGTGGAACAATGGTATAACTTTTACAAGTTAGGTTACTATGAAGCGATCAAACAAGAACTAAGAACTGCTGGTGCTGACCCTACTGATTAAAAGGACCTTTGAGTTTGTGGTTGAGGATTAGAGTGTCTGGTATAAAGAGTCCGAAATGGGAGGACGATCCCTTTGAATGTGTACACTTTTGTGTTACAATAATCAGTAAGACAAACGTGTACAAAAGGAGGTAATGAAATGAGCACTGTGACATTTAGATTATCTGATGATGAAAAAGAATTCATGCAAAAAATGGCTGATTTTAATGGATTATCTTTATCTGAGCTTGCTAGAACTAAAATTTTGGAAAGTTTAGAAGATCAAATTGATTTAGAAACTTATAATAAACTGATGAAAGAACATCAAACGAAAGACGAAAGTATTTCTCATGCGGAAATGATGAGGGAACTTGGTTTATGACGGTGAAAAAGTATGTTGTTCGGTATGAAAAGGAAGCGCAAAAAGTATTAAAAAAGATGGACCGATTCCAAGCAAAGCTAATTCTCTCATGGATTGATAAATATCTAGAAGGTATTGAGAATCCTAGAATGATAGGTAAGGGATTAGTTGGTAACAAAGATGGACAGTGGCGTTATAGAGTTGGAGACTATCGTATTATTGCGGATATAGACGATGAGACAATAACGATTCTTGTTGTGACAATAGGACACAGGAAAGATGTTTATAAATGAATAGTAGAAAAAGGCTTAGCAAGTGACTATTCGCTTCTAAGCCTTTCATTTGTTTTAAAAAGGGAAATTGAAGTTTAGTAGGAAATGCTGGGCAATATTTAAAAATTCTTTTGTTTGTAGATGACCAATCACTTGAACATTACGTCCACCTTTTTCTGTAAAATCCAGTGAATAAACTTGTTTTGTATTTACTTTGCTTTCTTTCTCAAAAACCTCATTATTTATTGAAACAAAGTAAGGTTGTTTCGACTTAGTTGAAGTGATTGGGCAGACAATAATTAAATTTGAAGAAAGGTTGTATTCATCACGACTCATGACTAAAGCGGGACGTCTTTTTTTTATTTCACTGCCCTTTGAAGGCTCAAAATCAATGGTTACAATGTCTCTTTGTTTAATCATCGAGTTCATTTCCTCTAGGTGTAAAATCAGTTGCTAAATGGTCATCACTATCTGTAAATTGACCTAGTTTAGCATTAGCAAAGTAATCATCAACTTTTGGAATGAGAGAAATAATTCCTTCATTATCTTTGTAGTAAAAAAATTCCTGACCTTCTTTTACAGCTAACTTACTTGATAAGGTAACCATAATTGCATTGCCTTGTTTTCTTGCTTTTACGGTATCCATGAGATGACCTCCTTTTTTACAATTATACCATGTAATTACAAGTAATTACATGGATGTTGTATTAAATTTTTAGCCTATCAATTTATCCCTTACACTATCTAAGTACGCAAAGAAACATTCCTTTTTTTTTAATCAACTATTTTGGTTTTGTGTAATAATAGCCAATTGTTTTTGTGACTCAGCTATCAGAGATTCAAACTCTTTATTAAACGTCTCGAACAATTTTGCACTAGCGTAATACTGTTTAACGACCTTTTTTTTGTTGATTGGTGTCGTTGGATTGGTAAAATACTTTTCAAGAACTTCCAATGGTTGTTTCCAAGATTCTAAGCGTTCCAGTGAATCTCGAAGATTTAGAATCTCTTGATACGGGACAGTTTTAATGCAGATGACGGAATTTTTCATGATAGTTCTCCTTTTCTTATTGGTATGTAGAACAAAAGAAAAAATGAAAGCTGTCTGTCTCTATCGTTGAATTAGGCCAGTATGTAGGGACTTCTTTGTATAACCAGAGAAAAATTCAAAAAGTGTCTAGAAATTCTTAAAAGAATTAGGTACAATAAAGAAGCTAGTGCTACGGTACTGGTAAATGGGCAACTTGGATAGAGAGGGATTGCTTTCTATTCAGGGCTTCATTGAACGGTTGGCGCCGAACAATGAAGTGCCTATTTTTCTTTTTCTCAAAATTTATAGGATAGAAACAAAAAAAGACGATCCACAGGTGACCTGTAATCGTCTACAAATAGGCAAGATAAAGAAACTATAAAATGTGTCGTCACTATAGAAGTGTACAACAAAAATAGATCGATCCTTACGCTATTGGCAAAGTTGTTTTACAGGGATTGCTGTTTAAACAAGGCTTCTGGTTTGGTTGGCGCCAGACCACGAAGAGCCAATTTATTTATTTTTAATGTTAGTTATTTCTATCCTATGCGTTTTATTATACAGAAAGAGTGGCTTGTTCACAACGAATTTTTTTGGGGGAAGGGATTAAATAACACGAAAAACATGTCCCTTATATATAAGAAAAAATAACAAAACTTTTTTTGAGTTGGCTGACTATTTCTGCAGAGCGTAAAATAGAGTATATAATCAAATGAGTCCAAAAAATAGGACAAGTTTGACAAAATCAGAATTATTTATAAGGAAAAAGTAGCGAGGGATAAAAAGTTTGATAAGCTGAAAATGGTCGCTTTCTCTTTTGCGATGGCGATACGTATCGCAGAAAGGAGGTGCATGACCATTCTTCTGTTATTTACAACGATCATTGGGTCTAGCTCTGTTTAGAGCTAGTGGATTGAAATATTTTGCGGATGAGGTAGGCTCTTGTTTTATTTTGTCTAGCTCTGTTCAGAGCGAAATTCGATTACAACGTTTATAGTTATCTTAGGATAGCTCATCAAGTACTAAAAATCAGTTGATTACATCAAAATAAAATAACTAAAAGAAGAAAGCCAAGCATTTTAGCCTGGTTTTCTTCTTTTTTATCCATTAAAAACCTCTAAACATCCAATATTTAACTATCACAAAGTCAACAAAAAATGGAACTAGAAGTTATATTTATAAAAGGTATAATAGAGTGACATGCTGTCATTCGTTTTCCTACTACTATTTGGTCACTCTATTCACTTAACTGAAACATACATAAGCATTAAAAAAAGACCTAGAAAGTAAAAATCCCCAATGATGCCTATGGATAATTCAAATAATACAGAAAATTGCGTAGCAAAATGAATCTGAAAAGATTATTTTTTTGCAGAAAAAATTGTTTTATATATGTTATTTTAAATAATTTATTCTTGTTATATTAACAAACAAGAAAACTGAAAGAATAATGTTATTTTCAGGTCTCTCAGCTGATAATATAATGTTTTGTTCAGTTTGTCAACACTGTTTTATGTATTTTTTTGTATTTTAATCATTGTGTTTGCTTTTATATCTTATTGTTTAATGGCTTTTATACAATAATTTTATTCGCCGTCAAATCGCCGTCAAAATAAAGTTAAGGGGGAAATGATTTATGGTAAGAAAAGGTGAAAATATCTATAAACGAAAAGATGGTCGTTGGGAAGGAAGATACATAAAAGGAAGAAAAAGTGATGGAAGTGCTATATACGGATATGTATATAATAAAACATATATGGACTTAAAAGAAAGACTGTTAACAATGAAAGCACTCTATTCACATAATTATACTTTTAAAACAATTGCTTATCAAGGCACGCTCAATGATTGGGCAACTTGTTGGTTAACAGAAATACAAGATCAGTTGAAACCCAGCACCTATGTTAGTTACACAAATAAAATGATAAAACACATCCTGCCTTTTTTAGGAGACATCCCTCTACAATCCATCACAACGGTCAATTTAAATGACTGGATTAAAAAAATAGAGGAGCACTTGTCTCCTAATTCTGTTCGAATCGTCTATCAAGTATTGATGTCGTGCTGCACAGCTGCAGTAAAAAGGGAATTAATTGTAGACAATCCTTGTAAATATGTCGTTTTACCGAAAAAAACTCCAAATAATATACATGCAATTACATCGGAGGATCAAACAAAACTAAAAGAAAAAGCTGCCGCACACCCTAAGGGGCTTGCGATTATATTAGCGTTAGAAACTGGGATGAGAATCGGAGAGATTGCTGGATTAAAGTGGGAAGACATTGATTTTTCAGAAAGTATACTTACAGTTCAACGCACAATTCAACGAATACAAGTGGTTAATGGCTTAAACAGAAAAACACAAATTATTGAAGGAACACCTAAAAGCATTACCTCCAAGCGGACTATCCCGTTTTCTGAGAATGTAAATCAACTTTTGAGCAAACAAAAACAAAAAAGTAATGGAGATTTCGTATTAGGAGGGAACAAGCCAGCAGAACCGCGTCTAATTTCAAACTGGCTAAAAAAAATCTGTCAAAGTTTTCATTTTGCAAATATTCGTTTTCATCAACTTAGACACAGCTTCGCTACTCGTTGTCTAGAAAAAGGGGTTAATATAGCGACAATCAGCGCTTTGTTGGGTCATCATTCTACGAAAATGACGCTAGATGTTTATGTAAATTCTTTTATGTCAGAAAAAAGAAAAGCTATTAATTTAATCAGTTAGTCTATCTACTTTTCAAAAATTATCACGTTTGGGAAGTAGATAGTCTTTTTTTCGCTTTCAATTAACGAACCTTTTTCGAAAAATTAGTTTAATTGATTTTATCTGATCTAAATCGTTCTGATCTGTTTGTTTCATACTACGACTTAAGCCGTCAAATTTGCCGTCAAAAGTCCCTGAAACTGTTGATATTTATAGGTTCATAGTGATTTTTCCTGTTTGTTAATAAAACAAGAAAAAATAGTAGAAAAAATTGAAGAGGAGGGAAGCCAAATGGAAAATACAATTGGCATATTACATATCAGAGATGATTCTGAACAGAGCGATAACATAGGTTTATTGATAAACAGGGCCCTCAATGAACAAAGTTATTCACTAATTGAAATTACAGAAAAAAAACAAATTGGTTTATTAGATGGTTTAGTCATTAATTTGGAGAAATCATCAGACTATGTTAAGGCGATGCAATGGTTGATTGACTTACAAGAAGATCATCCCTTGTTTATTTGGATTCTAAATGGAGATTCTGACTCAGAATTGACAAAATTGTATCCTCACTTGAGTAAAAATTCTGTAATAGAAATTATTTCATCAGATCAAGGATTTGAGATGCTTGGGACCGTAATAAAAAATGCACTCAATTATAAAAACCAGTTACTAAACAGAGGGAGACCAAAAAAAGCATCTGACGATCATTTCCTAGATCCATCAAAGCTGAGTCTGGTAGTTCATGACAAAATAATAGCATTAACCCGAAAAGAATTCAAAATTATTGAGCTGTTATATGAAAATTTAGGCAATGTTGTTACCTACGATGAAATCAACGAAGTAATCTATGGTGCGACAACAGGAGAAGCGCTAGAAAAATACAGAGTAGCAAATTTCATTTTTCATATCAGAAATAAACTAAAAGAACAAACGTATTTTGAAATTGAAATCATTCGAACAAAGGGCTATCTTCTTACTTATTCAAAAAACGAACGATTTTCTTTCAAAAATACAAGTGAAAAAGTTTTACAATAATCTAGTTTTTTTATAAGCAACGATTAGCAAGAACAACGATCCTTAAATTGATTGTCGTACCAGTTAACTTGATTCAGGTAAGAGAGAAAATAATTTGAGGAACCTAAGCAATTATGTAAAGAAATGGAAGGCTAAATGTGTGAAAGATAAAAAGAATTATTATCAAAAATATCGATATTATTATCTTGGTGAAATTTTACTTTTAATTGGGTGGATCACTAACTTTGTATTCTTTTCAAGGTTTTATGAGGAAGCCATATTTTATGTAGATAAAAATGCCAAGTTGATTATTCAGCTATTGTTCGTGGTGAATTACTACTTAGAAGATCTACTAAAGTATTTGTTTGTTGCCTTTTTACTAATGACTCTAAATCTCTTCCTGATCTTGATATTTTATATTAAAAACAAGCAAGAAGTAACCAAGCAAAAAGAAATGAATTATTCAATGATCGCATTTCTGGTGCTTCTGGTCGTTAATGTTATCGCACTAATGACGACGATTATCTGGCCCTTATTCTTGCTACTATTTATTGTATCAATGACGATTGTTTATATCATATACGTTATTACGAAGTATTTATATGAAGAAAAAGATGACCGATATGAAGAAAATGAAACAGTTAAAGTAGAAGGCCCTTTTCAAACGAAAGAAGCGGCTGAAAAATACTCAAAAGAGTTTTTAGCTCATTGGACAGACTATTTTACTAAGAAAGGATATAACTTAGTGGAATATATAGAATGTGATGCAAGTAATGAATGGCATGTAGAGATCATCGTTCAGTCGATTAAATAAGAACAAATATTAGTAGTTAGGAGAACCCTTTTTCATGAGAAAGATTAATGCGATATATCTATCATTTATCTGTGTCTTTTTATCATTTTTTTTTGCAGATCAAGTGATGGCTGCAGAGGATGATAATAATTTAGGCTATACAGTAACCCTAGTACAGTCGAACACGCAAATAGATCCAAATAAAAGTTATTTTTATGTGAAAACCACACCTGGAGAAGCACAAACGTTAGAGGTAAGAATCAAAAGTACCAAAAAAGAGAATGTGCGAATTAAGATATCTGGAACTAATGCGATCACAGGTGACGGCGGAACGATCGAATATAGCGATGATAAAACATATTACGATTCGACATTAAAAGAGCCAGTAACGTCGATGCTCCAAATTCCAACTCCAGAAATTACAGTTGGTAATTATGAAGAGAAAACGGTGAAATTTCAACTTACACCGTCAAAAGAAAAGTATGATGGTGTGAAAATGGGTGCAATCGTCTTTGCGTTAGATCAAGGCGAAAAAGCAAAAAGTGGTGTTTCAACAGAATTTTCATATCGAGTAGGGTTGATCACTTCCCAATCAGGAGATGAATTCAATAATGCGCAAACGCTGAATTTAAATTCAGTAAAGGCCTCAATCAAACGCGGGAAAAAAATGGTTTTAGCGAACTTACAAAATCCTGAACCTAAAGTCTTAGAGAATCTAAGTATCGTCGGTACGATGACTAAAAAAGGAACGGATGAAGTCGTTAAAAGAAAATCTGTAGAAAACTATAGTATGGCACCAAACAGTTCATTTGATTTTGAAATGGATTGGGGGATTGCGAATCTGCCGTCAGGTACTTATACCTTGAAATTGGATGCATCAAATGACTATCAAGAATGGCAACTTAGTAAAGAATTCACGATCACCAACCAACAAGCCAAAAAAATGAATGAAGAAAGTGCGTTTAAGATCATTACGCCAACATGGATCAAAGGTAGCGCGATTTGCTTATTAGTGCTTACCGTTTTGATTATGTCATTAACTCTTTTTAGAAGAAAAAAATGGGAGAAACAATGGAAAAAAATCAGAATCGCGAAACGTAAAAAACAAGGGAATCAAAAGAAAAAACGAAAAAAAATCAATAGAAAAGATGGTGAATAAGGATGAAAAAAACTTACTTTATTTGGCCGCTATTTATTGTGATTTGTGTATTTGGACTCTTGTTCAGTCAAGCACCACATGCGTTTGCCGAGCAAGAAAAGACAGAAACTGGCATATCCTTCAACCAGTCTGTTGAACCAGATAAACCCAAACCACCTATTTATGAAACGAAACCACCAGTCTATCCAGCAACAGATGGTGCACTGCCGCATTTAGGACAAATGATGACATCGTTCATTTTATTATTGTTGGGTGTCACTTGTTTGATCGTATTTCTAGGTGTTATCAGTTTACGTAAGGTATATAGCATACATGTATAGGAGTGTAAGATGAAAGATTATTTGTGGATTTATATATTGGGAGGCATTGCCTCTGTGTCGTTGATTTTTTTTCTGGTAACACTTTCCAGAGATGTATTTTTAGCAAGAAAACTAAAGAAAAAGAAGCTTGATCTAGCAGTCAATTTCACTCTATTAGCAGTGTCGATCACAAGTTTAACGCTGATTATTTATTTATTTGTGTTACTAAAAGACCAAATCAGATTGATTGGCTAGATCAGAAAGAACAAGCATTATTCTGTGAACAATTTACAACAGTAACTGTCGCCAATTTTATTTACGCTAAATAAGAAGGGTGATTAAATTTTGAAAAAAATACTATTTACAACATTACTTGCTTCATCAGCATTGCTGATTTTTGCAAAACCTGCGAATGCAGAAGAAGTTGGCAGTGAGCAAACAGATTTGGGGATTCGTTTTGATACTGACGGACCAGTAAAACCTGGACCTGGACCATTTAAAGATAACTTAGCATTGGTATGGACACCATCTAAATTTGATTTTGGTCGTCAAGCAGCAACAGCGAATATTGCTACATATAGCAATACTGTAGCCGGAGATCAATATGTTGTCGTAAATGATGACAGACAAGGTACTGAAACTGGCGGCGAAGGAACAAGAGCTGTAACAACGTCTGCTTGGAAAGTTAGCGCGACATTGTCTAAATTAGTCTCTAAAGATAGCTCAGCTACAGAATTGCCATCAAAATTAACGTTTACTTTAGGCGATCCACAATCTTATGATATTGGTGAAGTTGATCCAGATACAAATGACTTCTTGCCAAATCCGATTGAAGGAAACTTAGGTACTCTTGCTGATCCTAACAATATCGTTGTAGGTAAAAACGTAACATTGGAAGCTGGCAATACAACTGCAACAAACATCATTGCTAAAACACAAGCAGATGCTGTTAAAGGCGGATTTGCTACAAAACTAACTGATACTAAATTAACTGTAACTACAGGTACTGGCGCTGCTGGTAAAGCATTTAAAGGTAGCGTGAACTGGAGTCTTGACAACACATACTAAGAAATAGCTTGGTCATGTGTTTCTATAAATAAGTAAATAGGTTGGTTGACAGTTATTGTTATAAGTTGTTCACAGAATTAATAGATACTACTTAAAAACAAATTTTTATTTTTACAAAGAGAGAGGGATCCGTAGATGAAAAAACATCTTACCTGCGTATTACTAGTCCTGTTTTACCTTGCATTATTCTTTGATCCCAGTAAAGGTTTTGCTAAACAAGATGTGGAGAATTTGATTGGTGGATTGTCGTATGAAGTTTTATATCCAGAAAACCAAAAAAACAAGAACCTAGGTTATTTTGATCTCCAAATGAAGCCAGGACAAGAACAAAAAGTATCCCTAAAATTATACAATTCATTACCGAAAGAGTTAACAGTAGAAGTTCGGTTAAATACTGCAAAAACCAATAGCATCGGTAAGGTTGAATATGGACCAAACGATTTAAAAGAAGACTCATCTTTGACAAATGATTTTATCAACATCGTCAAGGGACCCAAAAAAGTAGCGATCCCTTCTAAAGGTAGTACGCAGGTCGACTTAATGATTTCTTTACCTAAAGAGACGTCCGTAGGTTTGATAGCAGGTGGGATTCAATTGCAGCCGGTGGTAGATAGTAAAACGAAGGATCAAAGTAAAAAAGATGTCGTAGTAAACGAATTTGCTTTTTTAGTTGGGATGTTAGTAAGAGTTGGTGATACTGATCCCATAGAACCAGAGCTAAAACTAAATAAAACATACATAGCATTTAAAGAGAGTAAAAGCCATTTTTTTGTCAACATTTCCAATGTCCGTCCTGTTTATGTTGAAGGCATGGAGGTAGCCATTCAAGTAAGAAAAGCCAATAAACAAAAGGTGTTATTTGAGTATCAAAAAAAAGGAATGAGAATGGCACCAAATTCGATGATCGATCTTCCTGTTGATTTAGCGGATAAAGGCATAACTGCAGGAGATTATTCAGCTCAAATCAATGTCACATCAAAAAATGGTGGTAAATGGTCTTGGACAGAAGATTTTAAGGTCAACGCGTTAGAAGCGAATGGTCTCAATAGGCAATTAGTCGAAAATAAAACCGGCAATAAACTGATTTTTCTAGTGTGTTTTTTGATTTTATGTGTGGGTGCATTTGTCTTTATTTTGAGTTATAAAACGATAAAACGTAAACGAAGTAAAAATGAAACGAATAAGTAGTCGTTTTTCAGAAATAAAATCATGAAAATGGAACAACTTAAAATAGACAGTAGTAAATCAACACGAACACTCTTCTTCGGCATCGCTTCTAATACCCCAATCAATAATCTGGTTCGAGTGGTTGAACTAAATAGGTGATAGCGATACAAAGGAGGTGTTGCGATAAGAGTGTATCTGATAGACGATCAAAAATAATAAAGAAAGGAGAAGAAAATGGAAAATGAAAAAAAGAATCCTACTAAAAATAAACTACGTTGGACACTCATCGGACTAACTGTATTTAGCATTTTTTCTGTCACCGTTTTGTTCACCGCAACGAATCCTATATTAGCTAAACCTGAAACGAGCGTAAAAAAACAGACAAAACAGACAATCAATAAAGAGTCTGATGCAAGTACTTTAAAAGCAGCAAACGAAAAGGCAACACAAAGTTATACAGTGAGAGCGCTAGATCCAGTTGAAAATGAAGAAGGACTGAAAGCTACACCTAAAGTGTTAACGATGAAGCAAAACGAAGTCTTCCCAGATCTTAATAGTGAAGCAGGTCTCGCAAAACTTTTTTCAGAAAGAGTTATTCCGCACCCGGAATATGGTGCTTTATATGAATATGTGAATGCTGATGGCACACCTGCTAATCCTAGCAGTGAGCTAGCAGGATTTCAGACAATTTATGTAGAGATTACCGAAAATTATAATCTGACGAGTATTCGCGTTCCTATACCTGTAACGGTTACCGATTTAGGGACTTCACTTTTGTTAGATAATCAAATTGCCCTTCAAGTCGATAACGTGAATGGTAAAATTATTTTGTATCCAAACGAAATTGCGAATAAGACAGAAGAGCAGCTACAGCAGTTAGTAAAAACAAAATCTAATGTACGTTCATGGAAATTGGAAGATGGCAGTACTGTTCCTGCTGATGTTACAAAAACAACTATTTCAGCAACTTCTATCGGAACGTATAAGGCAGATTTTGAAATTACTGTCGGAACTGGTGAAGGTGAACAAAAAGCGTCAGTTCAAAAAGATGTGGTAGTGTTTGGTGCTGATCCGCAAGCTTTTGTATCAGTAGCACAAAATACAACACTTGCTTTGGGGACCAATCCAACCAATCTATTTACAAAGTTTCAAACGGTGAGTAGTACATCAGCTACGAATGCACTTTATCAATTTGTGGATATAAATGGTGAACCATTGGAAAAATTCGATACTACAACAGTTGGATTTCACTGGGCTTATGTAAAGATGACAGAGAAAACTAATGCAAATGTGTCGACGATCATCAAAGTTCCAATCAATGTGACAAGCGCAGATACTACAGCTCTTTTAACAAACAAAGTAATGGTAAAAGCCGATGCAAAAGTCCTTTTTTACCCAAATGAAACAAAAGGGAAAAGCAAAGAAGAACTAATTGCGATGATTCAGTCACGCGCACAATTGAGTGCCTGGAATATGAGTACAGGTGCAGCAGTACCAGTATCGTTTACAGATACAACGACACTTAATGATTCTGTAGGATCTTATACCGGGACAATCAAAGTAGAGCTAAATGGTACATCAGCCACGACAACACGAAATGTTACAGTGTTTGGTGCTAATCCGCAACCGTTTGTATCTATCGCTCAAAATGCTACATTATCTTTAGGTACAAATCCAACTAATCTATTTGCGAAATTTCAAACAGTTAATAGTGCAACTTCGACAAATGCGCTGTATCAATTTGTTAACGAAAATGGTGAAGCAATAGACAAATTCGATACGTCGACCGTTGGATTTCACTGGGCTTATGTAAAAATGACCGAGAAAGCTGATGCAAATGTGTCGACGATCATCAAAGTTCCAATCAACGTGACAAGCGCAGATACTACAGCCCTTTTAACAAACAAAGTAATGGTAAAAGCTGATGCAAAAGTCCTTTTTTACCCAAATGAAACAAAAGGGAAAAGCAAAGAAGAACTAATCGCGATGATTCAGTCACGCGCACATTTGAGTGCTTGGAATATGAGTACAGGAGCGGCAATCCCAGTGTCATTTACTGACACGACTGCGGTCAATAATTCAGTGGGTTCTTATACTGGAACCATTAAAGTAGAGCTGGATGGTACATCAGCGACCACAACTAGAAATGTCACGATATTCGGTGCAGATGTAAAATCGCCTTATTACTTTAAAGTGGATCAAAACAAAGACATGGCGATGGGCACGAATGCTGCTAATGTTTTTTCAAAATACCAGTCTTTAAATGACGCAGCAGCAGCCAGCTCCACCTACGAATGGGTCAAGAATCCAGCAGGTGATCCGACTGAGCCAGTCAATAAGTTTGATACGAGCAAAACAGGATTTCACTGGGGCTATATAAAAATGACGGATAAGAAGGATACCGCTGTTTCAACAATTATTCCGGTCCCTATTACAGTGACACTAGATAATCAAACAGTTATTGTAGAGTCAAAAGCAGGAATGAGTTTTAATTACCTACCGTTTTTGAATGTAAGTGAAGTTAAAGGGAAAACTGTTCCGCAAATTATTCAATTGCTTACTAAGAAATTAGCCCCAAAAGCTTGGGATCTAATGACAGGACAAGATCTTGATGCACGAATCACCAAATCAATGATTGTGAATTCCAGTCGAGGCTCCAAAGAAGTGACCATTACGATAACGTTAGGTGAGCAACTGTTGACCTATACGTTTAATGTATTGGTTCTTCCAGACCAGGTATTTGGAAATAGTACGCTCGAGGGGTGGAACAACATTCCTTTAAATTCTACTGATGGTGTTATTACGAATCCATTAAATGGTTCTAAAATGGGCTTTCCTGAAAGAGGGATTTCTGTAACTTCACAGAAAAATGAAGTAGGTTTTATTATCAAAGATAGTGCTGGAAGAGGCTATATTTACAGTGGTGGTGAAGGTCGGGTATCAGATATTCCTGGGCTGAATAAGAGCCCTATTTATGGGACTGCTTGGGCTAGAGGAAGCGGACTTGGCTATGATGGAGTTGCTCCCAAAATGACCTCTAAATACTTTTTGCGAAAAGGAAATGAGTTAAAGCAAATTCTAATAGATGAACCAAATCAGATTCTGTATGTATATAATTTATCTTTGAATCGAAATTTAAATTTCACTGTCCAGTTAGACATGTACAACCTTTCTAATACAACGAAGAATTTTTCGATGTTAGAAAGTGTGGATACGGATTATTATACAGATTCAGTTCCAATCTATGCATTAGGGAATAGTAGCGGCTTTTACATTCAGCCCTCTTCTGGAAAGAGATTTACAATTCGACTAAAAGATTCCCGAGGAAATTGGCTATCAGATTATACTAAATATATAGCTGGTTCATACAGCGGAACAGGAGTTTCTGGGGGAACCAATTACTTTGGAAATGATTTTATGGGATCAGGTTCTGAAAGCAAAAATTACACTGCCGGACAAGTCATCGCATCCAATGTCGATTCAGCCTATCAACTAGGTGCACCGTGGAAAGATATTTCCCCAGATGAAGCATTAAACACAGGGTACGAGATTTTTGCTGGTGATGAGCTTCCCTATATGCAAATAAAAGCTGATCCAGAAGTCTTCAATATTTATCCAGATTATGTAGATGATTTTAATACGAGTTACAAACTAAGCAAAATCCCTACAGCAACTGATCATGGGACTGTTTATGTCACTTATCCTACAGGTGTTGAAGTTACAATGCCCTTTATCTCGAATAGTCAAAAAGAATTTAATAGTCCATTGACGATTCCAAGGACAGGATTACCTGAAGAGTTAAACAACGAACCTGGAACTATCAAAAACTATGACACTTCTTTATTAGCTATTAACGAGTCAGAAGGACCTTATAATGGATTGCCTTCACAAGATTATGCGGTGAAAATCAATGTCTATAATCTTGGGGCAAAACCAATTCCGCAAATCATCAAAAAAGGAACGACCTTTAATAAAAAAGCTTCTGAAGTGATTCAGGATGCAGTTATCTTACCTGGGCATACGGCTTCATACGAATATGAAGGTGATATGCCAGATACTTCGATCACAGGTTTAACCAGCGTAATGGTGCGAATGACCGATGCAAATCAACCAGATAAGACGACGTTGATCAAAGTGCCAGTCCAAGTGATCGATGAAACACCGCCATCTAGAGGGCTTTATATTGCAGCGAACGATTTCAACAGCAGACCAGAACCATTTCAAGATTTAACTGAAAGTGAAATCAATCAACTGATTCTTAAAAAATCTGAAGCGATTGCTTGGGACGTTGCGACAGGTTCAAGTAAAGATATCACGCTTTCAGTAGAGTCAACGACAGTTCCTCTAAATCCTGAACAAGGAAGCTATAAAGCAACATTAAAAGCGGTCAGAGGAACAGAAACGGTCAAGAAAACAATCACGATCGATATTCAAAGTAATCAAAAAGTGAACGTAGAGTTTGTTGATGAAACAGGAGCTGCTTTACATGATAAAATCACTTTCGATAAAGTAATCGGAACAACGATTGATTTGACGGAAGAAAAAGAAGTCCAAAAAGTACTTGAATCTATTCAGGCTGAGAACTATCAATTAGTGAAAAAGCCAGACAACGAAACGAAGATTCCTGTTACAAGTGAAGAAAGTACTGTTCAATACCAATTTAAAGGGATGCTGTTTGTACAATCTTCCCCAACTTTCTTGAATTTTGGGCGTAAGACTTTAGGGATTCCGTTTATAAAAGTCGAAAAAGCAAAATACGACAAACCATTGATCGTTTGGGATAATCGCAAAAACGGCGGTGCATGGAATTTAACAGCAACATTAAAGAAACCATTGACCAGCCAAGAAGACCCGAGCAAAATTCTACCTACGGCTATTCGTTACAAGGTAAGTGAGACAGAAACAGTCATCTTATCTGAGAATACGACACAACCAATAGCGAAAAGAACACATGAAACCAAAGGGCAATATAACGTGAGTAATGAGTGGGATAAAAACGAATCCGGCTTGTTGTTAGAAGTTCCTTCTGGGGAAGTGTTGCAAGCAGGTGGCTATCGAGCGACGATTTTATGGCAAGTTGAACAAACACCTTAATAGAAATGTGAAAAAGTTCCGCCCAAAAGATTTAATTATGGGTGGAACTTTTTCTGATCGATTTATTATCTGGCTAAATTCATAAAAATAACAATTACTGATCCATATTACTCGTCTTATTCAAAGAAATTCTATACAATATAATAGAAAACAAGTAAAGCATTAATGGAGGGGATAATAATGAATAACGTTATGGAGCAATTAAGGAAGTATGCACTTTTACGTGGAATTGTTTATATGATTTTTGGGTTGTTGATTTTGATCAATCCAAGAAGTGTATTCCAATTGGCTGTCTATTTTATATCTGCTTATATTGCAATTATGGGTGTATTAAATCTTTATGACGGTTTTAAAGTAAAAAAAGCAACGGGAACCTATGGAATGAGTTTTCTAGGTGGGATCATTTTATTAGTGTTTGCAGGAATCGTACTGGTTTTTGCAAAGGGAATCGTAAGTATTTTACCGATTTTCCTTGGGTTAGTGATTGTGATCGTTGGTGTCACTCGTGCGATTCAATCAGTCAACTTACGCACATATGTCAATGTTAGCTGGATGCCGATGATGATTTATAGTGTGATTTTGATTATTGCCGGATTAGTATTAACGTTTAATCCATTTAGCAGTTTGCTCGTACTTTTCCAATTATTTGGCGGCATTCTGATTTTTATGGGAATTGGCGAAATTGTTTCATTTTTCCAATTGCGTAATATTAAGTAATCTTTAAAAGAGGCCGAGATAAAAGCTTATTTTCGAAGGAGTTGCTTTTTTCTCGCCGTTTATTCGGATTTGGAGCGCGAAACAAAACTAATCTTTAGTTTTGTCCACGCTCTTTTTTTGCGTAGAAACACAAAATGAAGATTTTTTCATCATGATTTGATTGACCTTGTTTTAAATACTGGGTACTCTATACAAAAAGGCAGGTGGAAAAATGAAGGATATAGTCATTTTACTAGTGGAAGACGAAGCGAGTTTAGCAAGTTTTATTTCGCAAGAACTTCGATTTGAAGGGTATGAAGTGTTGCACGCAACGGATGGTGAACAAGCGTTGGAGCTGTATGAACAAAATCAAGAAAAAATCACAATGCTTTTATTAGACTGGATGCTGCCAAAATATGATGGTATTACTGTTGCTAGAAGAATTCGCAGAAATAGTCAAGTACCGATCATCATGATGACCGCCAGAGACCAATTAACAGATAAAATCATTGGATTGGATGCTGGCACAGATGATTATATTACGAAACCATTTGAGATTGAAGAATTGTTGGCTAGAATCAGAGTGATTATCCGCCGCAAAGAACACTTACAAAAACTGCAACAACAACCTGTATTGTTTCAATATGATGATTTAACCTTAGATTTAACCAAACGAGTAGTTAAACGATACGGTGAAGAGATTCAATTGACTCAAAAAGAGTTTGAGTTATTGGCAGAATTGATCCAACATCCAGAAGAAGTACTTTCGCGTGACGAATTGCTGAATGCAGTCTGGGGATATGATTATTTTGGTCAAACGAATACAGTAGATGTTTATATACGTTCGCTTAGAAATAAAATGGATTATGAGCCGACTTGCCGATTGATACAAACTGTTCGAGGAGTAGGTTATGTATTGAGGCTAACCAATGAAAAATAATAAAAGGACGTTGAATCAACGAAAAAATACAACACAATTTCAATTGACTATTCGGTTTATTAGCTTACTTACTTCAGCTGTGCTGATTTTAAGTATAGCGATTATGGGGATTACAGCTGCAGAACTATATGAATCAACAGAAAAGCAAGCCGACTTGTTGGAAGATTCTTTAAAAAATAGTGGTGCAAAAGAAGCGAAAGATTGGCAAAAAGTTCTAGTGAAGGATACATTTAGTGACGATTCTCTTTATCTTATTCATGTTCAGCTAAACTCTGGTGAGGTCGTGTATTCTTCTGAAGATGCCAAAGAGATATTTCAAGAGTTTCCTCAATTGAAGCAGTTCATTTTATTTGATCGTATCTTATGGACAAGTGAGGTAGAGCCTTATTATTATACAAGTTTTCAAAAAGATGAGACGAAAGTGACGATCCTAGTGGATATGGAAAACCAATTTGAACTGATTGGGCGTATTTTTTCGTTAACGATTTTTATCACGTTGGCTGTGATTGCGCTTGGTTCGTTGGTTACGTATCGTTTTTCTAAAAAATTAAGCGGTTCGTTAGTTGTTATGGATGAAGAAATCAATCAGTTAAAGGTTTCAGATTCTAAACAACAACTAACGGTTCCAAAAACACCACAAGAAGTTCAAAATATCTCGAAGTCATTTAATCAGCTACTGGTGAAGCAAAGAATGTATTTGAAAAGGGAGCAACAATTCGTTACAGACGCTTCTCACGAGCTAAGAACACCGATCGCCGCAATTCGTGGGCATGTGAATTTGATCAAACGTCGCGGAAAGTCACATCCACAAGTGATCCCAACTTCACTTGATTATATCGATAAGGAATCGAAACGTCTGGAAATACTTGTAGAGAAATTGTTATTGTTAGGTCGATTAGATACACAATTTAACATGGAACAGCTAGATTTATCTTTGATAATACAACAAACGGTCGACGAACTGAACGTCATGATGCCACAAGATATCACTATTACAATTGAAACAGGCATTTTTGTAGAGGGACAAGCAGAACATTTTTATCAAATCGCTCGGAACTTGCTGGAAAATGCTATGAAATACACGGATATTTCTGGGACGATCACCGTTAGACTTTTCTCAGATGAAGATACGATTCAATTGATAATAGAAGATTCTGGTATGGGGATTCCAGATGAAGAGAAAACGAAAATATTTGAACGTTTTTACCGAGTGGATCAATCACATTCTAGTGAAATTTCTGGTACAGGAATCGGCTTATCGATTGTTAAAGAGCTTGTTGAAAAATATCAAGGTAAAATAAATGTAACGGATGCATCACCTAAAGGAACACGTTTCACAGTAGAATTTATAAACACACATAAAAATGAAGATTTCTTCATTTAACTTTCATGCTGATTTATTTTTTTACATGATTTACCTGCTAAAATAATAATGTAAAGCAAACTCAGAAATGGAACATTGAAAGGGATGGATAACGTGAATAAAAAAATGATGATCGGTACACTATGTTTAGGTTTTGTTCTAGCGGGCTGTACAAATACGGATAAGTCATTGGAGACAAAACAACAAAGTAAAGTGAGCACACAAACGAGTCAATCAGCAACTCAAAATTCTAATGATACTTCAAATAGTATTACGAAAAATCAACCGCAGATAAAAATAAATGTTGAGGATGCGATAAAAGCTTACAACGAGGCATACCCAAATACAGCGATTACCTCTCTGGATTTGGATCCTTCATTTGGCGTCTATTATTATGAAATCAAAGGCGTGGATGATTCTAAAGAATATGAAGTGAAAATTAATGCAGAAACTGGAGAGCTAAAAAAAGAGCGTGAAGAAACTCTAGATAAAGATGAACAAAATGGTGTAGAAAAGAAAAATGAAGCATTAGATTTAAAGGACATCAGATCCGTAGATGATGTGTCAAAAATCGCTCAAGATAGTCTGGGAGAAGGCACGGCGATAGAATGGTCATTAGAACGAGAGTTATCCGTTACTTATTGGGAAGTAAAAGTACAAACTGGTAATAAAGAAATGACGGTGAAAATCAACGCCCAAACCGGAGATGTCTTAGAAAAAGAGTTAGACGATTAAAGAATCTTTCATTGATATGAGTAATAAAAGCTGAGCTTGAGATATGACTCGTAGAGTTATGTCTCAAGCTCATTTTTTTGTACTAAAAATAGAAAAGAGACTTGCAAATAAAATAGTGAAATGGTACTCTTAATTTCTAATTGAGAATGATTTTCATTGTCAATTAATGTGAAGTTTTATTCTAAAGCTCTATCAAGGATAAAAGAATAGGAGAAAAATGATGGACATTGACTCAATTGAACAGCTCATTAGAGCGCGCCGAACGATTCGGACATTATCGGATCAAGCGATCTCTATGGAAGTTATAGAGGAACTACTAGCAAGTTCCAGTTATGCCCCATATCATTCGAGAGAAGAACCGTGGGAAGTCGTCATCGTCGAGACGACACAAGATCGTCAGTTATTCGTAGAAAAAATCATGGAAAGTTATGATCGATTAGATACTTGGGCACGTTACGAGCAGCAAAATCTAGAAACGGCTAAAAAAAGAACACGGGATTATTTTTTAGATGTTCCTTTAACATTGATCATAACAGCGCCTAAGCATAAAAGTGAAAAGTTGAACTTGGAAGCGGTAGGGGCTGTTTCAGCATTTATCCAGAATTTTCAATTAGCTGCTTGGTCAAAGCAAATTGGTGTCACTTGGCGTACGATTCCAGTAATTTTTGATGGCAAATTCAAACAAGCAGTTGGCGTGACTGCAGAACGACAAATTATCGGGTTGCTTGATATCAGTGTAATAGATGAAACGATGAAAATACCGACAAGTCGTAGAAAACCGTTAGAACACTGGACAGCTCAATTGTCCGATAAAATAGCGAAAATGAGTGAAGGTAATGAATAGTTCAGATACACAGGAGGCGTATTTTTTTGCAAGCAATCAAGGCAAGTGATGTAAGGAATAAGACGAAAAATCAGCAAATTTTCCCGTTGATACTGTTATTATTAATCGTACTAATTTTCTTTTCAATCGTTTACTCGTTGATCAATGGGCAAGCGAATATTTCGATGGAAGATGTATTTCAGATTCTGTTAACGAAAATATCTGGTGGTAGACTTGGATCGCTTGATGGGATTACCAGTAATTCAGCGGTGAATATTATTTGGTTTGTGCGAACGCCAAGAGTGATCTTAGCTGTTTTTGTAGGGATGGGTCTAGCAATAACTGGGGCTGTGATGCAGGCAGTTGTTCAAAATCCTTTAGCTGATCCTTATATTTTAGGGATTTCTTCGGGGGCTTCACTTGGTGCGACCTTTGCGATTTTAGTTGGATTTGGTACAGGGAGTATTTTTTCTCAATTTGGGTTGGCTTTTGGTGCTTTTATGGGCGCGATGGCAGCGGCTTTTGGTGTATTGATATTATCGGGGATCGGAGGTCGGATGACTTCAGTTAAATTAGTTTTATCAGGTTCAGTGATTGGTGCTCTTTGCAGTTCTATTTCTAGCTTTATTGTGTATCTTGCCAATAATGCAGAAGGGATAAAGACTGTGACGTTTTGGGCGATGGGGAGTTTGGCTTCTGCAAGTTGGAATAAGCTGGCCATTTTGTCGATCACCGTTATTGTGATCACAGGTTTCTTCTTATTTCAACATCGTATCTTGAATGTGATGTTGTTAGGCGATGAAGCGGCGATTACGTTGGGAGTTCCTTTGAGTAAATATCGTCAATTGTATTTACTATTGGCTGCTCTTTTGACAGGAGTGATTGTGGCGTATTCTGGCATGATCGGTTTTGTAGGATTGATTATTCCTCATATCGTTCGTGGCTTGATTGGTTCTGATCATAAACGCTTGTTGCCAATCGTAGCTTTGTCAGGTTCTCTTTTTATGATTTGGGCGGATTTACTTTCAAGAGTTATGATTCCAAGTGTAGAACTGCCGATAGGGATTATTACGTCAGTGATCGGTGCACCGTTATTTATCTATATTATTGTCAAAAAAGGTTACAATTTCGGAGGGTAACAATGGAATTAACTGTAAAAGATTTAGAAATCATGATCGGACAAGAATCGATCGTTAAAAGTATCTCTTTTCAAACACAAAAGAAACAATTTGTGGGGATCATCGGTGCCAACGGCTGTGGGAAATCAACGATGTTAAAAGGAATTTATAAAGGAATCAAACCACAAGCAGGTCGCGTATTTTTAGATGAATTGGACCTTTTAGCGGTTTCCGAAAAGAAAGTGGCTCAAAAATTAGGTGTAGTAAATCAATTTAATGAACTGAATTTTGACTTAAGTGTTTTTCAAATGGTTTTATTAGGACGAACGCCCCATAAAAAGTTATTAGAATCAGATACACAAGCAGATATTGAGATTGTGATGGATGCGTTGACTAAGACGAATTTGACGAGCTATTCTGATCGAAGTTTTTTATCATTATCTGGTGGTGAAAAACAACGGGTGATCTTAGCACGAACGATTGCCCAACAACCTAGTTATATGATTTTGGATGAGCCAACCAATCATTTGGATATTCGCTATCAGCTTGAGATATTGAATTGTGTAAAAAATCTTGGGATCGGTGTTTTAGCGGCACTACATGATTTAGAATTAGCCGCACATTATTGTGATTATATTTATGCGATGAAGGCAGGCAAAATCATTGCAGAAGGTAAACCCGCGGACTTATTTACAGCGGCATTGATCGAAGAGATATATGGCGTTAAATGTACGATTTATCAAAATCCAGTGACCCAGCGATTAGGCTTTGCCTATTCATTGGACTAGTCACCAGATTTAAATTTATATGTAGAGGAAGCGAAAAAATGAAAAAAGCACTTATTATTAGTTTATTAGGTTTAACAATGTTATCAGGTTGTGGTCAAAAAGAACAAAAAGCTACTGAAAAAAATCAAAGTGAAGGCTATCCTGTAACCGTTCAGAATTTTTCTAAAGCAGAAGGTGCAGAAAGCTGGCAAAAGAAAGAACAAACTTTTGATAAAGCACCAGAAAAAGTCTTAGCGAATACGCAACCTGCAGCAGAATTATTACTGCACTTAGGATTAAAAGATAAAATCGTCGGCGTAGGCGCGGTCTTTGGTGAACCGGATAAAGCAGTTGAAAAAGAATTTAATGAATTGAATCATTTATCGACAGACTATATCGGCAAAGAGATGGCGTTAAGTGTTGATCCAGATTTGGTATACGGACGTGGTGGGTTGTTTGATAACCAAGACTGGGGCGTGGGCACAGTTGATACGCTTAATGATATGGGAATCAAAACCTTCGTATTGAACTCTTCTGTAACTGGTGGCACGTTTGATTCTATTTATGATGATATTGATAACTTAGGTAAAGTTTTTAACGTATCAGATAAAGCAGATGCATTCAAATCAGAGTTAAAAGAGCGTCAAGCAAAAGTAGATAAAAAACTAGCTAAAATCAAAGAGGATCAAACATTCGCTTATCTTCATACTGCAGATCCAGCAGAATTATATATTTATCCTGCCCACAATGAAACTTTTTTCAATGATATTTTCAAAATGGTAAAACTAGACAATATTTTCAAAGATGAAAAAGGCGAAGTTAGCGTAGAAAAATTGATCGAAACGGATCCTGACGTTTTGATCGTAGCGGATTGGGGTACGATGAAAGATGGCATTTCTGGTGACAAAATGATCGATGCTGTGTTGAAAAATCAAAAACTTTCAAGTATGAAAGCCATTAAAAATAAACAAGTTTATGCGGTCGATTATAATTATATGTTTGGTTATGGGTACCAGTCGTTAGATGGAATCGAAAAATTAGCAGATCAAATGTATCCAGAAAAATAGAAAAGAAGGTCGACACAAAGCAAAAAGAGCGATGTGTTTGACCTTCTTTTCTATTTTACTAGTTTTCAACATTGGTAAAACAACAGTAATTACTTGTTATATAAAACGCCGCTTGTTCTCAAGTTTACATCTAATCCATTCGTAACTTTCGCTCGTCCTGGAGAATAAGCTTGATAACTTCTATATTTAGAACTAGAGTAGTGGAAAAATTCGATGACTACGCGTGTTCCAACTTTTTGATCATCGATCGTGTCAATCAAGAAACGATCACAAGCTGTAAATACAGATTTGCTCGGATCACGTTTTCCTTTAAAAACATGTGTCTCATTGTTCAATTTAAAGGTAAGAGTAAATGATTCTTTGTCTACATTCAATAGTAAATCATTCATTTTACCCTCATAGACTTCACCATCGATATTCATATCGAGGTTTGATAAAAATGCTGTAGTTGATGTATACGCACCAGAGCGAGGTGATTCTGCGCTCTCTGCATTTGCAGAACTAGAAAAGAATGTGCCAAAAAATACGAACATGGTACTTACAATAAATAATTTTTTGAAAAGTTTCATAAATAGCCTCCTAATTTTTAGTTTACCAATGTTGAAAGTTTATTATAAAAAATAACTATAGTTTACTCACAATGTCAGTATTCGATCACTATGTACCTAATTATTTTTATAACCGATAAAGTTGTGTTATTTCTTCAATAAAAATAGACTTTTGAATCTTGTGAAATATGAAAATTTCATCTGTCTTAGAGTTATTGGGAATAGTATATATTAAACGAAGTGTAAAAAAAATATGATTTTTGTAGAGGAGGATCGAATGGAATTTATACGCTGATTTTATATATTTTTTGTAATCAAATTTAAGATTAAAGCCCAACGATATTTTAATGTAATCGAACAATGACAATTAGTCGGAAACAATCGAACCCTTATGAATAAAGGTTTTATTTACCTTTTTTTCTGAAATAGAAATGAGAGTAAAATAAGTAAAAAATGAAAACTAGTCTAGAAAAAATTAGAATTTATGCTATACTGATTTTAGTTTGGTACGTTCATTTTTTTATGAGAGTAACACTGAAAATTACTGAAAAGTATCAAGCATGGGCTCCATTTTTTTACTTAATAATAATGAAGTTGACTTGAAATATTTACATAACGTTTACGTCATTATTATGATAAATTTACACCACTAAAATACAATAGGTATAACTAAGCATAGGAATAATTTCTTGCTTGAGTAATACCAAACATGTGAAGGGATGGAAAGAGTGAAAAAGAGAACGAAATTGTTAGGGTTGCTGTCTGTTATTGGTTTGAGTGTAGGATTACTTACAGGATGTGGGTCAAGTGGCGATAAAAAAGCCGCTGACGATACGAAACCACTAGAATTACAATTTGTCCCAACCAACAACGATGGCTCAATGGAAGCAAAAGCGAAACCTTTCGCAAAATATTTAACTGAAAAATTAGGACGGGATGTCAATGTTACGTTAGCAACAGATTACTCAACAATCGTTGAAGCAATGGCGTCAGGTAAAGTAGATATCGGAATTATGCCGCCGTCAGCATATGTTCAAGCACGCAACCAAAAAGCGGCAACAGCGATTTTATCCTCTGAATTAGGAGCGTTTAATAGTGAAACAGGGAAGCCTGAAAAAGACAAGCTATCAAGCACATTTAAAGGTGAAGTTCTAGTTCGTGCAGATAGCGGAATCAATTCGTTAAAAGACTTAAAAGGCAAAAAAATTGCTAGTTTAAGTCCAAATTCAGCTAGTGGTTATATTTATCCCGTGGTTGAAATGAAAGAAGTAGGAATTGATCCAACTAAAGATGTTACGCTAACAACTGTTAATGATATCCCTAGTGAAATCACAGCTGTTTTAAATGGTCAGCAAGATGCCTGTTTTGTTTTTGAAGGAGCACGTAATGTGTTTGCCTCAAAATTTGAAAAAGACGATTTGTTTAAAGATTTAAAAGTCCTGTATTTAACAAAAGGTGATATTCCAAACGATGCAATCGCTGTTCAGCCAAAAATGGACAAAGACTTACAAGCGAAAGTCAAAGACGTTTTCATAGCAATGCCTAAAGATACAGAAGGCGCAGAAGCGATGGCAATGTGGGGACACAAAGGCTATGTAGAAGCGGACGATAAAAATTACGATACAGTTGAAGAATATACAGAAAAAGCAGCAGAATAAAGCTTTGCTACATGAATGAGTGACTTAAAAGCTGAACGTAATTTGTTCAGCTTTTCTATTTTTTATTAAAAGGAGAAATCATGATTCAGTTTGAAAATGTAACAAAAACCTATAATAATGGAGTTAAAGGGCTTAAAAATATTAATTTAACAATCAACGACGGTGAATTTGTATCCGTGATCGGATTAAGTGGTGCGGGTAAGAGTACCTTATTACGCTCGATCAATCGCTTAAATGAAATCAGTGAAGGCAATATTATCATCGATGGTGCTTCAATTACCAAAGCAAACAAAAGAGACTTACGTCGAATCCGTAGAAATATCGGGATGATTTTTCAGCACTTCAATTTAGTGAAAAAAAGTTCTGTTCAAAAAAATGTTATTTCAGGTCGATTAGGCTATTATTCAACCATTAAAAGTATTTTTGGGATTTTTTCAAAAGACGATTACGCTTTAGTCAATGATGCATTAGGGCGTGTTGGATTAGCAGATAAGCTACATTCAAGAAGTGATGAGTTGAGTGGTGGACAACAACAACGTGTGTCAATTGCAAGAACGCTGGTTCAGCAAGCATCGATTATTCTAGCGGATGAACCAGTTGCGTCTTTAGATCCGATCACAACACAAAAAATCATGAAAGACTTAAAGAAAATCAATCAGGAATTGAACCATACTGTGGTGATCAATCTTCACTCAGTAGATTTAGCTCGTGAATTTTCTAGTCGAATCATTGGCTTACGTGATGGTGAAGTAGTTTTTGATGGGACTGCAGCAGAAGCGACCGATGAAGTGTTGACAAGTATTTATGGTGCGGATATTTTGAAGCAAACTGAAGGTGTTGCGTAATGAAGTTAAAAGATACGATTCACCGTGATTTATATAAGCATCTATTTATTTTAGTATTGGTTCTTTTATGTGTGTTTTCAAGTGCTAGAGTCACTGGAGCGCAAATGGCGGATGTCTTCAATAACTTAGATCAGATGGGTATTTTTTTACAACGTTTTCTTAGTCCTGATTGGCATTATATTCCTAAAATTATTGAACCGATGTTGAAAACGATCAAAATGTCAGTTGTGGGAACAACAATGGGGGTCGTTTTTGCAGTACCATTTGCATTTTTAGCTACAACAGTGGTCACTAGAAACTTTTTTGTGACAACGATCATTCGTTTTCTAATGAGTATTATTCGTACGATTCCTAACTTGTTATTGGCAGCTTTGTTTGTAGCCATGTTTGGTATCGGTGAATTTACAGGTGTATTGACGATTGCAGTTTTTACTTTCGGTATGGTTTCACAGTTAGTTTACGAAGCCATCGAAACAATCGATCATGGGCCAATCGAAGCGGCTGAATCGGTCGGTGCAACAAAGACTCAGATTGCTTTTTGGTCGATTGCGCCGCAAATATCTCACCAAGTTGCCAGCTATTCTTTGTATGCCTTTGAAGTCAATATTCGTGCTTCAACGATCTTAGGTTATGTTGGTGCTGGCGGAATCGGTGTGATTTTGAACTCTTCATTGAGCTTGATGCGCTATGACCGAGTGTCGATTATTATTTTATCTATTTTAGTTGTGGTGATCACGATCGACTGGATTAGTGAAATTATCAGAAAGAGGTTGGTATAATGAGCATGAATCGGAAGTTAAAGAGCTATTTGCCAATCATTATTGTTTTAGCGATCATTCTTTATTCTGCAGCAGGGATTGATTATTCAGAAGCTGGAAACATGTCATTTGATATGGTCAAATCCGTTCTTTCTGGGTTATTCCATCCTGACTGGGGTTATGTCTATGATGGCAGCGGAGAGGATTTACTGAGTTTACTATTGTTAACGATTGGAATCGCCTTTTTAGGGACGGTTATTGCGACTGTTTTAGCGTTACCGTTAACTTTTATCAGCGCTCATAATCTATGGAAATCAAATACGATCGTCTCTAAAATCGGCAAGTTTATCTGTAATGTTTTAAGAGCGTTTCCTGAACTTGTTTATGCTATCATCTTTGTAAAGATGGTTGGTCCTGGACCTTTTGCTGGTGTTTTGGCAATCGGTGTTCATCAAATCGGAATGCTAGGTAAATTATATACGGAAGAAATTGAGTCGATGGATGAAGCGCCTGTAGAATCAATGACGGCTGTTGGCGCAAACTTCTGGCAAACGATGTTTTATGCACGCTTACCGCAATTGATTCCAACATTTTTATCACTAGCTTTGAATCACTTTGAAATAGCGGTTCGTAGTGCTGCAACGCTTGGTTTAGTTGGAGCAGGAGGAATCGGTGCACCGATGATTTTTGCAATTCAATCAAGAGCCTGGGATAAAGTTGGCATTATTTTGTTTGGGATCATTATTACAGTATTTTTGATTGATGCTGGAACTGGTTATTTACGTAAAAAACTACAGTAATTCGTGAGGATAAAAAAATGGATAAAGTAACAATATTAAGTACAACAGATGTCCATGGTTTTTTGACAGCCGCAGCAAACGAAGAGAACGGTCTTTGTTCTCTTCATGCGATTGCTGAAAATTATCATGAACCGATTTTGATCGACAATGGCGATTTTTTAGTGGGTAGTCCTGAGACTACTTTTTTTAATACAACTATGACAATTTCGCCTTTGGTCGAATTAGCTAATAAAATTGGATTTGATGTAATGGTTCCAGGAAATCATGATTTTGATTATGGAATCGATTTTTTGAAACGCCAAGCGGAGGCTTTTAATGGAAAGTATCTCTGCGCTAATGTGTTAGATTTATCAGATGAACTGATTTTTGATCCCTATACAATCATTGAACGTGGTGAATTGAAAATTGGTGTAATTGGTGTGATCACTGGCGCGATGCCGCAAATCACTGACTATGAGCAAATCAAAGACCTGAAATTCATCGATGTAATCGATACGTTAAACCATTGGGTACCACAAGTACGTGAACAAGTTGATGTATTGATCATAAGTTATCATGGTGGGATCGAGCGAGATATGAGCACAGGTCAACCAACGCAATATGATACAGGAGAAGACCAAACCTATCGAATCATTCATGAAATAGCGGGGATTGACGGTGTAATTTGTGGGCATCAACATCGAATTAATGCAGGTGTATTAAATAGTACAGCTTTTGTGCAGCCTGGATATCGCGGGAATTTTATTGGGGAATTGACTTTTTCTATTGATGGGAATCATATGTCTGATAAAAAAGCACAATTGATTGATACAAAAAAATACAAAGTAGTGAATGAGCAATTATACGACCAAGTAAGTTTCGAAAAATGGTTGGAAACGCCACTTGATTTAAGCCATTTTGATCAATATTTGGCTAGAAAAGTTCCGGGCACTTATTATGCAGTTGAACTTAATGCGCCAACAATTGGAGCATTTTTAACTAATTTTAAGCCGCCATACACTCTGTCAACTTACCATGTATCAAAAAGTGAACTGGTAGAATTATTATTAAGTCGAACAGTTCAAGGGATACGTTTAAAAAATGGTCAACCTTTACCAGATCAATCAGACTATCGCATAACATCTAATAAAGCGATTTTTCCAAGTTATCGCTTAGAAACGAATTATATTTATAATGTTTTCGACGAATATATTGCTAGTGTAAGCATAAAAGAGTAAGTTAAACTTGAGGTGAAACTAAATGAAACAACAAATGAAAATCTACTATACATCAGATGTACATGGCTATTTATTTCCAACCAATTACGCTGATACCCAGGAAAAAGATATGGGACTGTTAAAATGCATCCCAAACTTTAAAAAAGACGAGAATACATTGATTATCGATGGTGGAGATATGCTACAAGGCTCAGCTTTAGCAACCTACTGTCAAGCCCATCCAGAAGAAGGATTCCCTCAAGCCAAGGTATTGAATTATGCTGGCTATGATTTTGTAACATTAGGTAACCATGACGTCAATTATGGAACAAGTTATCTGTATAAGTATTTAGAGGCACTTGATGCAACGTGTGTTTGTGAGAATCTACTAAATGCAGATCAAACCAAAAAATTTCCATGGACCATCAAGACGTTAGCGAATGGTTTAAAAGTCGGGATTGTCGGTGTAGTGACAGATTACATCAATGTTTGGGAAAAAGCAGAAAATATTAAAGATGTTATCATTTCAGATCCATTTACAGCTGCCAAACAAGCATTAGAAGAAGTCAAACCACACGTTGATCTTACGATTTGTATTTATCATGGTGGATTTGAACGAGATGTAAAATCTGGTACTATTCTATCCAAAACGAGTGAAAATATAGGGTATAAAATATGTGATGAACTTGATTTTGACATACTGTTGACAGGGCATCAGCATTTATTGATCGAGGGACAGTTACTACATGGCACTTATATTGTGCAGCCTTCGTCTAATGCCCAGAATTACTTTGAAATCAATATTGAAAAAGTACAGAATAATATAGAAATAACTTCAACGATCGGCAAACCGACTACTCCACCAAAACCGAAATTAACGGGTGAGCTACAACCTGTAGAAACAAAAGTTCAAGAGTGGTTGGATCAAGCAATCGGTAAATTGAACAGAGATGCATTAGCTAAGGATAAACTAGAGATGGCACTACATGGAACTCCAGTTGTAGAATTGATCGGAGCAGTTCAACTGCAAGCTAGCAAAGCTCAGATCACAGTCGTGTCTTTGGCCAATACGTCACCTGGATTCCACAAAAATGTAACGATGCGAGATGTGATCGCAACTTATCCATATACGAATCAGTTGATGACGCTAAAAATCACTGGTGCTCAATTGAAGCAAGTTGTGGATAAAAATGCGGATTATTTTAGTTTAGATGAACAAAATGAAGTAATCATTTCGCCAAGTTATTTATATCCTAAAATTGAACATTATCATTTTGACTTTTTTGTTGGGATTGATTATACGATTGATCTTTGCCAGAAGGTTGGAGCGCGCGTAACTGAGTTGCGGTATAAAAATCAATCGATTAAAGATACGGACGAATTTACTATTTCTTTAAACGACTATAGAGCAAGTGGTGGAGGTGGTTTTCCAACCTACCTAGAATGTCCAGTAATCAATGAAGGGGCAGAAGAGATTGTCGGGTTGATCGTTGACTATATTCAGTCACAAAACGAGATTGTATTGCCTAAAAGCTTGAATTACAGAGTGAAACAAGCTTGTAAGTAAGCGACAGTATAGCTAATAAACAGAGGGTGCAAAACTAAAAAAAGTTTTGCACCCTCTGTTTATAAAAAATGTGTGTAATCAATTTGTTAGGCAAAATTATGTAGAGAAAAATAAGTTGCTTATTGCAATGATAACACTTGTCCAACGTAGACTGTTGAATCAGTTAAATTATTTTTTAGCATTAAATCTTGAAGCGATATTTTATTTTTTTCAGCAATCACAGAAAGTGTATCTCCAGATTGAACTGTGTAACTTGTAGCTGCAACTTGTGATGGTTCGGTTGAGCGTTCAGTTTGTTGTTCTACAGCCTCAGATGATGGGGGCGTTTGTGCTGGCTGATCTGAACTTTCAATAGTCGAACTTGATTCTTCCATTTTGCTTACTTGAGTGGAACTTTCTCTTACAGGAACATTATGTTCTGTATTGTCAGTTGCAAGAACTGGGGCGTTTGCTCCGAGATCAAGTTTGCTTACTTGTTTTTCTATACTGTTTAATCGTGCTTCTTGCTTAGAACTAGCCTGAACATTCAAATAGAGCAATCCGCCTAATGCAAGTGTATTGACTAACAATAATAAAATAACGATTACGATGGTGAATTTTGATGTAGATGGGGGACGTTGTTGTTTACGTCGAGAGTATTCTTCATCCAAAATAAATTGACTCCTTTCATGATAGATTTACTAGGAAAATACTTTAGAACAAAGCATTCTTAGTATATCATACAGTCATAGTACTCTCCAAGAGGAAAATGAGGGAAAAGTTTTGGGCAATTTTTATTAGAACAATCGTTCAATTATAAAAAAACAAAAAATAGTAAAAAAGAAGAACTTAATTATATTATTTATGAAATAATAAGTGTGTATGTTTTTATATTAGATTTTGAATGCTTGTTTATTTTGCAAATGTTTTTATTATTCTTTTTTTCTGATATGTTTTTAACAGTATAGAAGATAGACTAAAAGTATAATTTTTATTGAATTCTAGTGATTATTTTATTTTTTACATATATAATGGGTGAAGAATCATCGAGGTAAATGGAGAATTAGTAGCATCTGTAGTGCTTGAAGAAAGGAATGAAGCCTTTTTTTTGAGTATTCTATTATAAGAAGACTCCAATAGTGACGGAGTGAGGTCTGAAATCATTAAAAATAGAGGGGGAGATTTATGAAGTTATTTATCAGTGATATAGATAATAGAAAAATCGAAGTGTTAGCGTATCTAATTAAAGAATTAAAAGAAGTAAAAATAGCTGATCTAGTCGCTGTAACAGGTTTATCTGATAAAACGGTTAGGGGGATCGTGTTATCTTTAAAAGATAATACCTATCTTGATGAAACAAAAATGACGATTAATTATAATGAGAAAGGGAAAATCAACTCAATTATTGTTTCTAATATCTCTTTAGCAGATGCAGCATTTTTTTACTTAGAAAAGTCAGTTATTTATATTATGGTAAAAGACTTATTCTTACGTGGTTATCTTGATAAGAGCAGAATTTGCAAAAATCATTTCATCAGTGAATCAACTTTTACACGATATAAAAATCAATTGAAGAAAATTCTGAAAAAGTTTGAATTTGAATTATCTAAAGAAAATACACTAGTTGGTGAAGAGTACCGCATTCGTAATTTCTATTTCTTATTTTTTTCTTTTGCACATTCAAATTGGTTTTTTTCAGAGGAAAGCTATCGAGAGATTGAACGTTCATTATCAGAACTTTTTTTTGACAAGGTATCGTTTGATTCTTCCAAAAAAAGTATGATCTGTTTACTACTTTTTATTTGTAAAATCAGAAACAATCAAGGCTTTTATTTGGATCAAAAAACGACAATTCATTTCAAAAAAAATGGTGCTCATGAGCGTTTTTATAAAGGAATAGCTAGATTTATAAATACATATTGTCCTTATTTTAAAAATAAGGAGGAAGAAATTCAGTTCTTTTTTTTCTTTTGCCTTCGTGGACAACTGATCATACCAAGTCCTTATTTAGAGGAAGAGATGAGTATTGAAATTGACCATCTAGAAAGTTTTAATGAGACTAGGGAATATCTTACCCAAAACATAATCACAGAATTTTTTGAAGAGGATCCTGAAAGACGACGATTAGTTAAACAAGATGTAACAATATTTTTATTGTATGTTTATTATAGTTTTATTGATTCTAGACTTTTTTTATATGTTTATGATGAAGATAACTATTATTCCAGAACCAAATATGAAAAAGAATTATTAGAGAAAATCAAAGGATTTGCAGATCCAACACTGCAACAGTTTCCGAAGAATCCGCTTTTTGAACGATTATTTCATGGAGAAAAAGTTGATATGTTGATCAATCAACTTTTCCTACTGATTTATAGCTTGATATCTCGAGTTGAGTTAGAAAATATTGTCACAGTTCGTGTTTATGTTCAGATTTCTAAAGTATATGTGGCAGATATTTTAAAAACTAAAATTAAGCAAGTATTTGCAGAAAATGTGGAAATCGTCAATTGTTATGATGAATCAATAGATTTAGTTATTTCTGATAAGAACTATTCTGATCAAGTCGAACATCCTTCAAGGGTCTATATCCCAACATTTTCTGATTCTCAATATTTTGATATAATGTGTGAAACAATACTGAAAGAAATAACAAAGAAAATTAGTCGAAATAGATCCTGGTGATAAAAAAGAATCATGTAACATGAATGTTTAGTAAAAATAAATCATTATTTCCTACAAGTAAAGGAAATAATGATTTATTTTTCGTTTAAAAAAAGTGTATAACTAAAAAGTGACGTAAAAGATATAATAATGATAAAAATAAGATGTAAATTCAGTTGGGTTTGTGTGCGTGTACAAGCTTTAGTGTGGAAAATTGTATTATTTTATGGAATTTATATCTAATTTATAATAAAGGGAGGGCTGGAATGATAAATAAAAAGGGGAGCAAAACTATATTTATGATGGTAATAGGTATCATGGGTATTTTATTGATTAGCTTACTGATAGCAAAAAACGTCACTCAAATCAAAGCAGAAAATGACCTAGTATCTTTTGCTGTCGAAAGTTCAAATTATAAAACTTGGGAAGCTGAGAATTTATCAACAGCTAAAAGTGAGGTCAAAGGTTTTTTAGATAAGCAAAAAGGAACCGATAAAAACAGACCTTATAAAGGGAATAAAGAATGGACAGAAGGCTCGTTGGCAGCCCTAGATAAAGCCTATCAGTCAAGTTTGACTGCAGAATCAGGTGTTAGTTCAGATTTATCTCGAATGCTACTGATAGAAACAGTACGGAAATTGGAAAAAGCTACTACGCTTGGTAGGCTAGATCCTTCAGTTAAAGCATTGAACAACTTTCCAAATGATGCTGGTCAGTATGAACTGGAATATGACTTACCAACTGTTTTAGGTTTGCCGGCAAATAAAAAGGTGAAATATGATGTGATGTTTGTCTTAGACTGGTCAGGTTCGATGAATAGTCCGACACTTGCTGGATTAGAGCCTGCGATTCCTCGTTTTCACGGTAAAGAAATGATTATAAACCTGTCAAAGCTAGTATTGAATGATTACAGTGGAAGTAGAATCCGCATATTTGGTTTAAATTCGCCTACCCGAAACAGTGCGACAATTAACGATGATGTGAATCAAAAAGAATTTCTAGAAAAGGTTCCTGGTTGGGAACAAATAGTGGAGAAATCATTTGAAAAAGACAAGACATATGATGAAGATAATCAGGTTGGTAACTTAGAATATGTCGTGCCGCTTATGGAAAAGGAAAGGAATCCTGATGCGATCCCTGTTATTGTTTATTTAACCGATTTTCAGCTTTCAGCTCGACCAACTAACACGCCAACTAAAAATGTAGTCACTGATTACAAAGATATTCTGACCAGGTTTAATAACATCCCTGTGCAAGGGGATCAAGGTCCTATCTATATTGCGGTTAGATACGATCATTCAGGAAATTATAATCCTAAGACCGGATTGCCACGTTGGGCTGGCGGAAAAATCGAAAGCCCAGGTCAAACTGGAACTTACAATAGTTTACAAGATGATGTGGTAAAAGATAGAAAGTTCTGGAATTGGATGGCTGTAACAGCGACAAATAAAACCAGCACGGATCCACACGCAGTTCCGGCATCAGATGCAACGACTACATTTATGAAGTTATTTACCGACTCGTTACCAGTTAACCCGTCACGAGCATATCAAGCAGATTTAAATTTCGGAAAATATGGTTATGTTGCATCTTCGTTGAGTTCAAAGAACAATCCTGTCGTAACGTCACCAACGAAAAAAACGCTAACGATTGCAAATGAGAATGATGGTGATACAGATATTGGTGATACAGGTTCGTTTAAAGCAGTTTTTGATGATGCGACTTCTTCTATAATGGGAACAACTAGCGCATTAGGAACAACAACGAACGGAGTAACTTTTTCAGCTTCAGAATATAAGTCGCATAATACTCCATTCAAAACCTTACCGAACTTGTTCCATCCGTATACAGAAGCGGCTATAGAGGTCTATAAGTATAAAGGGACAGGAGCAGCTACTAGTGCAGATAATTATGAACTAAAACAAACGATTGTAGGCTCTAATTATCAATTATACAGTGGTAAAGACTATTCATTAAAAGATTCTGGTTTATCTTCATTGAAATATGGAGAAACGCTGACGAAAGCTAAAGCGTTGAAAATTATTAGTAATAAACTAGGTGTAGCCGAGTACAATAAATTAGACTTTAATGGAGCAGGTGCGAGTTCTTTGACTGCTGCAACACAGAAGATAACATTTGATGCTGCTAAAAATGTCTATAAAGTATATGCAGAATCAAATGAATCAAATATCGTTGTTGAATATTATGAAGATTTAACTAATTTAACACTCAAAGAGAGTAAATCAATTTCAGGAATTATTGGGGATTCCTATACAATCGATCCACTAACTGAGGTAGTTACGGACTATGATTATGTACGTTCTGAAGGTGCACCTTTAACAGGTACAATAAAAAAAGAAGTTCAAACCATCAAGTTATTCTATCGTAAAAGTGAAGTTGAATTAAATGTTTATTTTAAAGACGAGGATGGCAATGAGATCAAACCAGTTGTTACGCTCTTGAAAAAACCAAAAGAATTGGTTGACTTAACTGAAGAAACAGAAATTTCAACGGTCGTTAAAGCAATTAAAGATGATTTGTATGAACTACTTACACCGCCAGCTGATGAGACAAAAGTCGAAATACTTGTAGGTGAAAATGAAAGAACCTATGTCTTTAAAGGTCAAGTGGCCATAGGAGCAACAAATGAAATGATCTTTAAAACCGGATTGATCCAGTCCCGTGATCAAGAATTAGAATATGCTTCTGCAGGTCCATTTAAGTTAAATATTGCAGATAAACGTGGACGGACAGCTCCGAATGAAGGCTTTAAGCGAGGTCAATTTACAATCAATGGTTCGTTATCTAAACCTTTTAAACATGAAATCAGTGGAGACGTATTAAAAGATGCTCAAATTATTTATAACAATGGTGAAGCGGAGCACGAGATCTCTGATGTGAATGGGGTAACGATTTACAATAACAAAACAGCACGTCCACAAACTAATTATGAGTTAGAACTGGCAAATCAAACAGACAAAAAAGAGGGCTTGAAACTACTTGTTCCTAAAGGCAGTGGCGCAATTGAAGGAAGTTACAAAGCTGAAATCACTTGGGAATTAGTTCAAGAACCATGAGACAAGGGGATCAAGAAATGAAAAAGAAAAAAATTTGTTTACTGTTCCTTCTGTTGATAAGTGTGTTTTTTGTAAACAATGTGACAGCGGTGGCTGCTCAACCAAATGGAAAAACAGGTGGGGAAATCGGGTTTATTGATGGAAATGAAGAAGTAGTGAAAGAATCTGAAAATCAGATAAATCAAGAAAAGCCCAAAAAGGAAAGTAGCGGACTATTACCAAAAACCGGGGAAGAACTTTTGAGATATCTAACCATTATTGGAATGATTTCATTGGCGGTAACAGCGGTTATTGTCTTAATAAAGAGGCGAAATAAACAGGGTTGCTCGTAGACAACACGTCTAGTTTAACAATAATAAAAAGAGAAGAAAGAGGAGTATAGAATGAAGAAAAAAATGTTAGCAAGTTTACTATTAAGCGCTATTGTTTTATCAGTTGGGGCGCAAGCGGCTTCTGCTGAAAACTTAGAAAGTAGCAAAACAACTGGGGATGTTACTTTCATTCATGGGGGAAAACCTGATGTAACGAAACCAGTAGAAGGTCCTAAAGAAGATGGACAAATTCTTGAAGAGGATTTAGATGAGGATAAGAATCCTATACCATTACCAAATAATGGTGGAATCTATGTCACCCATTTACCGAATTTCTCTTTTGGAGAGAATAATCAAACAAGTGTTAAAACGAAAGAATACCAAGCTTATACAGAAATGCGCAAATTGAAATCTGTTGAGGCAGGCAATCCAGATACTTTTTATATGCCTCATTCAGTTCAAGTAAGTGATGTTTCAGGGAATGAAAATGCTACTTGGAGTCTATCTGTTGTACAAGATACACCATTTGAATCAAAGGACAACTCAAAATTAACGAATACGCGTATCCGTATTTTTGGTAATACCTTTACTAACACACTGCATGATAGTGAAAAGTTAGCAGAGGGAATTACAGGTGTTGGACTAGAGAACGAGGATGTAACGAGTAGCAACTACTCTGCTATTCCAGTTGCTAATGCTGAGACGAACGAAGGAACACTAACTGTATTGAAGAATACAAAAAAGGGATTTACCAATGCTTCAACGACGTCAGCTGTTTTCAGTAATGGCTATTTAGAAGAAAATTATGGTCCAGAAAAAACGAATGTAGCAGAAGCTTATGATGGTGTAAAATTAAATGTTCCAGCGAGTGATCAAGCAAAAGCGAAAAAATATACAACACAATTAACTTGGACTTTAGCTGTAGAACCAGGAATAGCAGAATCAGCACCTACTGAGTAATAGCAAGCAGTTACAAACAAAAGGGGTATTTATTTTAAGGCGTTTTAAAATCAAGGAGGAAAAAAAATGAAAAAATCAATTATATATAGTGGAATTTGCGCAGTGGCATTAACTAGCTTATTTGCAACAGCTCAAATCGCATCAGCAGAAGTAAAATCCGTACAAACAGATGGTAAAGCAACGTTTAAAATACCAGAGGATACTGAGAATCCTGTCAAACCTGGAACAGATGAAGAGATCGTAATCGAGGGTGACAAAATAAACGTTCAAGGTGTGCAATTATTGCATGCACCAGCATTTGATTTTGGTACAAACGAGTTAAAAGCAAAAGGGGATGACTTAAATGTTGTCCATGAAGCATTTTCATACGCTGACAATAAAGAGGTTAAGTATGCTGTACCATTATTTGTCCAAGTTGGAGATTTTTCAGGAAAACGTGGAACAGATTGGAAAGTCTCTGTAACTCAAGATGCAACTTTCAAAGAAGCTGATGGCCATGAGTTGACTAATTCACGTATCCGTATTTTCAATCAATCGTTTACAAATAACTTAAATAATTCTAATGCTAGCAACATGGTGAATGGTATAACGATACCTGAAAATGGACATGCTGTGATTCCTGTAGCGGGTGATACTCCAGATTCACTAGGTGTATTTTCTTCGAAAATGCTAGATACAGATGAAGGAACGACGAATGGTTCGATTTCATCTGTTGTGTTCAAAAAAGCTTATGATGAAGCTAACTACGGTCCAAAGGCAACTGACGCACCAGCTTTAGATGCACGATATGATGACGTTCAATTAAATGTCCCAGCTTCAGATAAAGCACAAGCGAAAGCGTACGCAACAAAACTTACATGGTCTTTAACTGTAGAGCCGTAAAAGAGAAGAATAAATAAGAATTTAAGAGGGCTGTGGTGAAAGGGTAAAATGAGTTCACCACACCCTCTAAAAATGAATAAATAGTGGTGTAAAAGTAATTCATTGTAGGAATCAAGAATACAAAGAGTTGTCCCCTTTTACACCTATCCTTTTATTCGTAAATCAAGCAACTGAGAGGAAAGTAATCATGCAAAACGTAACTCAGAAAATACATACTTCTTTATTTAAGAAGAGCTTTTTTTTATTTAGTTTAATAACTATACTTTGTTTTTTTATTCCCGTGAATACCTATGCAGAAGGCGAAGAATCTAATTTATCTGTTAAAGCAGAATTACCAGATAATCAGCTGACAAAAGATGCGGGCTATTATGACTTAGAGGTAAAACCTGGTCAAACACAAGAATTGACGTTGAAAGTCTATAATATGGGTGATAAAGAAACGACAGCAAAAATCGAAATCAATCCTGCTTATACAGGGGCAAGTGGCTCGTTTGTCTATGCCTTGGATGCTTCAAAACGTGATGAAAGCATGACATTACCATTATCGGATATTGCTAAAACGGATGAATTTATAAGTATACCTGCTAAAAGTGAAGCAGACGTTAAGATTAATTTAACGATTCCGACAGAACCTTTTGAAGGGATTGTATATGGCGGTATTCGAGTAACAGATGCTGAAGGAGAGAAGGAAGGTAACTCAAAATCAGAAAAAGAAGATAGCGGCTTTAGCATAGCAAATAAGTATGCATATACGATTGCAATGAGAATACGTGAAAATGAGGAACTTCCAAAATCAGATCTAAAAGTAAAGAAGATCTTAGCATCACAAGTCGTTGGCAGAAATGCAGTAAAAGTTAATTTACAAAATCCTACACCGACAATTATTGATAAAGTAACATATGATGCAAAAATCATGAAAAAAGGCAGTTCTGACGTACTTCACGAACATAAGGTCAGTAATTATCGAGTAGCACCAAATACAAACTTTGACTATGCGATTTCATGGGATAACAAACCGTTCGAAGCAGGAAGTTATCAATTAGAAATGACTGCAAAATCAGAGGTCACGGGTCAAACTTGGAACTTTAAACAGAACTTTACGATCAGTGCGAAAGAAGCCAAAGAATTAAATGCAAAAGCTGTTGATTTAGAAAAAGATTATATGAAATATATCATTTATGGATCAATCGGGGCTGCTATTTTATTACTTTTGATCATTATTTTATTAGTTACTTTATCAAAAAAACGTAAGAAAAAACAACGTAGAAAAAAAGCTAAAGGCAAACGACCAGCTAATAAAAAAGGAAAGGAAGCAAGGAATGGATCAGGAAGGCAACCATCAGGAGCAAAAAGAAAACCAGCTGCACAATCTGGAAAACGAAAAAGATAGTCGTTTTGAAGAGCTAGAGTTATCTGAAGAATGTATGCTAGAACATGAGACGTACATGGATGATGAGTCAGTTGAAGAAATTATAGTTAGACCAGCAATGTTTTATGTTTTGCTTGGATTATTGATTATAGTGCTTATCGGAGTCGGAATCGGAAGTTATCTTTTCTACCCTTTTTCACCTAAAATCAGTGGAACTTGGGGCAATCCTGAACTTGGAATGAATTTATCAAGTGAAGGAAAATCATGGACAGCTAAAATAGAGAATTATCAGGGTGTCAAAGGCTATACATTTATTTATAAAGGGCAGTGGCAAGCAGCAGGTATCAATACCTATGAGGGGAAACAAACAAAAGTTCAAATTCTTTTAGATAAACAAAAGATTCCAGAAACGGAAATTTCTGCATTACAAAAAGAAAATCCTTTGTACAAAAAAATTACGGATGATAAAAAGATCCTACACATTGAATACACAGAATCAGGGATGAAAAAAATATTTGGTAAAAAGAATATTGATGATTATTTTCATTTCACATTGGAACCAATATCGTTTGAGAAGAGTAAGCAAGTCTTATATTTAAATCATGCTTATTTTTCATCTGAACGTCTTCCTTTTGTTTTTAATAAGTAAATGGATGGTTGCTAAAAATTAAGATAAGGTAAACGAAAAACTGAGAAACAGGGGACAGAACCCTATTGTTTTTTAGAGTCTAAATAACCAACTTAAAGCAATATTAAGCAATTTTAGTAGGCTGGACAAAGCTCATTGAGTTTTATCCAGTTTTTTTTGATTCTTTGTTAACTAATGTTGGTAAAGAAAATTCAAGGAATGAAATCGATGATGATTGTAATAATCAATATAATTTGTAACAGCTCGTTTTAATTCCTCAAGGCTAGAAAAACTACGACCATAATACATTTCTTGTAAAAAAATATTTTTGTTCTAGTCACTTTTCATTTTACCGATTCAGAAAATTTATAGATATTATTTCCTTTAAAAAAAAACTGTATTAGCGTAAAATGTAAGTGTATACAAAAATGAATGAGTTTGTGGGAGTGAAAAAATGTTAATAGAACTAGTTATAGTGCTGACAATTTTCACATATGGCAGTAATTTTATTTTATATCTGATTCTTAAGACAAAAGAAAAAATCCAAGGAATCGAAAAATTGTCAATATTTTTTGGTGTAAATATGACGATTTTACTTTTAGATGGAGTCTTTTTATTTATTGGAAAAGCGATATCAGATAATGGCGTTGCTGTTTTGGAGTGAAGTATGAAAGAGTGGGAAAACCGTTATTGGTTTTATTTCATTCTTTTTTTTCTGTTAAAAAGTCGGCTAAAAGTCCTATATGAATGACGCAGGTTTTCTGATAAGGTACAATAGAAAGAAACAACTGGAGGGCAAATAATGGCAAAAATCATGATTATAGAAGATGAAACAACGATTCGCGAGCTAATCAGCGAAGAATTGCAGAAATGGCAATTTGACACATTTGGAACGACTGACTTTAACGCTGTTTTAGAAGATTTTCAACGTGAAGATCCACAACTAGTTTTGTTGGATATCAATCTTCCCGTTTTTGATGGCTACTATTGGTGTCAGAAGATCCGTGAGATTTCTAAAATTCCGATTATTTTTATTTCCAGCCGGAATACAAATATGGATATGATCATGGCTATGAATATGGGCGCTGATGATTTTGTCACGAAGCCATTTCAAATTGATGTACTGATCGCAAAAATCAATGCCTTGTTACGTCGTTCATATAATTATTCTGAAGTGGGCAGTGAGATTATGTCCCACAATGGAATTACGTTAAACGTTGATAACGGCAGTATGGAAATCAATGGCGAAGTGATCGACTTAAGTAAAAATGAATATCGCTTATTGTATATCTTGATCAAGAAACACGGTAAAATTTTAACGAGAGAAAAATTATTGCGTGCCTTGTGGGAAGATGAGCGCTTTGTAGATGATAATACATTGACTGTGAACATCAATCGTTTGAGAAAAAAAATCGAGCAGGCAGGCCTGGAAGGATATATTGAGACAAAAGTGGGACAAGGTTACATCGTACCATAGGATAGGAGAAGAAAATGACAATTGGTAAGTATTTAAAAGATCATTGGCTTCTGCTGATTGGCTGGCTATTTTTTATAGGAGTGACTTGTTTTATTTTGTGGCTATCTCCAGATATGGTTGTGAATCCATCGGTCATTGGTTATTTGGTATTATTGCAAGGATTATTTTTACTCCTTTTTTTAACAATTGATTATTCCTTGAAAAAACGTTGGTGGTGCTCTTTGGATATTTCAGAGCATCCCCCTTCATTGGAGCATTATTTGGGAGAAGCTTCAAAGTCAGAAGAGCTATTAGTCCAAAATTATATCAACGGTTTACTAGTAGAGCACCAGCAAGTTATGCAACAAGCAATCAATAATCAACAGGATCAAAAAGATTATATCGATTCATGGGTCCACGAAATTAAAGTACCACTTGCTGCCGTGAATTTGATTTTACAATCGATTGAAGATGATATTCCAGAAAAGAAATATTATTTAGTCGAAAATGAGTTAAGTAAAATCGATGAGTATGTTGAACAAGTTCTTTATTACGCTAGATTGGATAGTTTTTCTAGAGACTATTTGATTCAGGAATATTCACTAAAAGAAATTGTACAATCGGTGATTCGTACACAAGGCAATTATTTTATTCAAAAGAATTTACGCTTTTCTATAGAAGGAAACGATCAAATGATCTTAACTGATGCCAAGTGGGTTGCTTTTATATTTAAACAATTGGTCAGTAATGCAATTAAGTATACACCTGCTGGCGGTGAGATCATCGTCACCTTTTCACGTACTAAAGAAGGAGCTTGGTTGTCGTTGAAAGATACAGGAATTGGTGTTCCTAAAGAAGATCAACGCCGTATTTTTGACAAAGGCTTTACAGGAGAAAACGGACGGACAAGTGAACAGCATTCAACTGGTTTAGGGCTATATTTAGCGAAAAGCCTTGCGGACAAGCTAGGACATCAATTAACGGTGGAATCAGTTGAAGGAGAAGGCACGACGATGAAACTGTTGTTTCCGTTTTTGAGTTATTTTAATGAGAGAAGATAAAAATAGTGTTGAGAAATAGTTGATTTATTTCTCAACACTATTTTTACTGTTTAGTAAGGTGAATGGTTACTTTTCTTTGAAGATCTATTTTTTCGATTTTGATTTGTTCAGCTTCTACCAAACAAATAAATTCTTTGAAAAAGCGTGAAACAAAGGAGCGAATTCTACTTAACTTTTTTTAATGTTATTGGAGGTGATTCACCAACAAGATTCTCATCGGAATTGGAAGAAAAGTAAAACTCCAACCTATTTTTTTCAATTACATGAAATGAGTAAATGAAACTTTTGTCATTAGATTTTAAAATAAGTTCTTTATTAGTATATTCAGTAGCAATGAGATTGCTACTTTCTGGAAAATCAAAATTTTTAAAAGCCAGATTAAATAAATGTTCCTTGTTTTCTGTTATAGTAACTTTTTGTTTAGAAGTGTCTGCTGTTTCCCAAGTTCCAACAAATATGGACTGATTACTTGAGGTAGTTTTATCTTTAGATTGTCTACAACTCACCAAGAAGGTTAACAGAACTATGCTGACAAAAAAGTAGGATATAAATTTCAACTCAATTCTCCATTTCTTTTTATTTGTACATTTAGCTAAATAAGATATACATAAATCGTAACAGCAAACGATATGATTTCAATCATTTATCCAAAGAAAAATGAGAGAAATTCTATTAAAATTTTTCCTATCTTATAGTTGTATAGCAAACGCTTTTATTGTTAGACTAAATGTATCATATTTTTGATAGGAGCATATTATGGAGATATTAGTGGCGTTGATTCCAATGTTTGCCTGGGGCAGTATTGGTCTTGTTAGTGGTAAAATGGGTGGTAGTGCAAATCAGCAGACACTCGGCATGACCATTGGCGCTTTGTTCTTTTCGGTAATGGTATTTTTTGTTGTTCAACCGATGATTAATAGCCAAATGATTGTGATCGGTATTTTATCAGGTTTATTCTGGAGTGTTGGACAAAATCAGCAATTTCACGGCATGAAATATTTAGGCGTATCTGTAGGATTGCCTGTTTCAACTGGAATGCAGCTGACGGTTAATACGATTGCTGGTGCTGTGTTTTTTCATGAATGGAAAGGCAGCAGAGATTTTCTTTTAGGATTTGTTGCGCTTGGTTTACTGGTGTTGGGTGCTTATTTGACAGCTCGACAGGATGATGATAGTGGTGTGAAAACGACCAATAAAATGTTTGATTTTAATAAGGGATTGCGTGCATTGGTCGTTTCAACGATCGGTTATGGGGCGTATACAATTATTATCAATGCGGCTGGGCTTGATCCGATGGGGATCATTTTACCACAAAGTATTGGTATGGTGATTGGTGCTAGTTTCTTTGCATTTAAAAAGGTTAAACTGGACCGTTATGTTTGGCGAAATATGAGTTGCGGACTGTTATGGGGCTTAGGGAATATTTGTATGTTGCTAACGATGCGTCAAATTGGTTTAGCAATCAGTTTCTCCTTGTCGCAAATGGGAATCATCATCTCAACTTTAGGTGGAATCTACTTACTTGGTGAACGCAAGTCTAAAAAAGAAATGAGATATGTGATAATTGGTTGCCTATTCGTCATTTTAGGTGGTATCCTTTTAGGGTATATGAAAGCGTAAATGTCCTATTTACGCTTATTTTTATAAGGAAATTTTGCAATTATGAAAACGAGAAAATGGATTGATTTATTGGAGGAAAAGAAATGTCGATGTTTCGGAAAAAAGAGCTGACGGCAGTATCAAGTGAGCCAAGTTCGATGAAAAAGGATTTAAAAACAATGGATCTGATCATGCTTGGGATCGGTGCGATTGTTGGAACTGGAATTTTTGTTGTGACAGGTGTTGCAGCAGAACAATATGCAGGTCCTGCACTGTCACTTTCGTTTTTAGTTGCGGCAGGAGCAATTGTTTTAGCAGGATTATGCTATGCAGAGTTTGCCTCAAGAATCCCAGCAATTGGTGGTCCCTATGCGTATATGTATGTGGTTTTTGGAGAATTAGTTGCTTGGATGACAGGTTGGTTAGTGATCTGTGAATTCTTTTTAGCAGTTTCGTCTGTGGCATCAGGCTGGTCTGGTTATGTGCATGGATTTTTGAATAGTCTTGGGGTTGATTTACCAAAAGCGTTAAGCGGGGCGTATAATCCAGACAATGGTACATATGTTGATTTGATTGCAATGCTAGTTCTTTTAGCTGTTATGTTTTGGGTCTCTTTAGAAGCCAAAACTGCTTTACGCTTAAATAACGTGATGGTTTTTGTAAAGTTTGGGATCATTGCGCTCTTTTTAGTTGTCGGTATTTTTTATGTTAAACCAGACAATTGGCAGCCATTTATGCCATTTGGTTTTTCTGGTGTTGTCAGTGGTGCAGCGGTTGTTTTCTTTGCTTTTTTAGGGTTTGATGCGGTTAGTATGACAGCTGAAGAAGTGAAAAATCCACAAAAGGATATCCCGAAAGGAATCATTGGTTCGATTATCATAGCTACTGTCTTATATGTGATCGTAACATTGATTTTAACAGGAATCGTACCGTTTGATGCACTTGGTGTGAAAGATCCAGTAGCGTTTGCGATGCGTTTTGTGCAACGTGATGGTGTGGCGGGAGTGATTTCTGTTGGAGCGATTTTAACGCTGTTAACCGTAACAATTTCAATGATGTACAGTTTAGCTAGAATCATTTATGCGATCAGTAAAGATGGATTGTTGCCGAAATTTATGAGTAAGATCGATGAAAAAAATCGCACACCGAAAAATGCAACGTATGTAGCAGGTGTTTGTACAATGATTTTTGCAGGCCTCGTTCCGATGGAGCTTTTGGCTGAGTTGACAAATATTGTGACGTTGATGTACTTGATCGTGATGGCGATTGGTATTATTCGCCTGAGAAAAGTAGCTGGCGATCCTAAACCTGGGGAATTTAAAATTCCATTTGTTCCGTTTGTTCCCATTTTGCTTGTCATTGTTAGTATTGGTTTGATGTTGCAATTACAAGCGGCAACTTGGAAGGCTTTCGCAATAGCATTGGTGTTAGGTTTTGTTATTTATTTTGCGTATGGATATAAACATAGTAACGAAGGTAAAATCAAAAATTAAAGAAAGAAATCAGTGATCGTAACGGTTACTGATTTTTTTCTGTTGTTTCTTCACAAAAAAAAGAATTTCACTGTAAATCGTGTTTCGTTTACAGTATAGTGATAGTAACTAGAGAAGAAAAGAGGAGTAGTGAAAGAATGTCATATCGTATCGAACATGATTCTATGGGAGAGATTCAAGTGCCAGAAACGGCACTTTGGGGTGCTCAAACTGAGCGTAGCCGCAAAAACTTTAATATCGGTATAGAAAAAATGCCCAAGGCACTTATTCAGGCATTAGCATTGGTAAAAAAGAATGCAGCTAAAGCAAATGAAGCAACTGGAAAATTAGAAACAACAACTAGCCAAGCGATTCAACAAGCAGCAGATAAAATTATTAAAGGGACAGTAGACGAACATTTTCCTTTATCTTTATGGCAAACAGGCAGCGGCACACAAACGAATATGAATGTTAATGAAGTTATTGCTCATTTAGCGGCTCAATCAGGTGTGACAGTTCATCCAAATGATCATGTCAATATGTCTCAAAGCTCAAATGATGTTTTTCCAACGGCGATTCATATAGCCGGAGTTAACTTAGTTCAACAGCAGCTATTCCCAGTGATCAAGCAAATGATTCAAACGCTAAAAAAACTTGAAGCTGAAAATGAAAAAATTATAAAAATCGGCCGAACGCATTTGCAAGATGCAACACCGGTGACTTTTTCTCAAGAAATCAGCGGCTGGCGCTCTGGTTTAGAACATAGTTATCGAATGTTGGCGTTGACTTTGGATGAGCTAAAGCAACTAGCAATAGGAGGCACTGCTGTAGGAACTGGGCTGAATGCCTCGAAAGAATATGTTGCATTATTCTTTAAGTACTTGAATGAGGAGACCAACAATCAATTTTCAGAAGATCCAAATAAATTCCACGGATTAGCCAGCAAAGATGCTGTCGTTTTTACCTCAGGAGCATTAAAGGCACTTGCCGCCAATGTCATGAAAATGGCCAATGATATTCGTTGGATGGCAAGTGGTCCAAGAAGTGGGTTAGGAGAGATTACGCTTCCGGCCAACGAACCAGGTAGCTCGATCATGCCTGGTAAAATCAATCCAACGCAATGTGAAGCATTGACCATGATTGCGATTCAAGTCATGGGAAATGATACAACGATTGGAATCGGTGCTTCGCAGGGGAATTTTGAATTGAATGTCTATATGCCAGTAATGGCATATAATTTGATCCAAAGTATTGAATTATTAACGGATGGGTTACGTTCTTTTGATCAAAACTGTTTGGTTGGGATCAAGGCAGATCAGGAAAAAATGAATCAATATGTGGAACAATCTTTGATGCTTATAACAGCATTAAACGGACATATCGGTTACGATAATGGGGCCAAGATTGCTAAAAAAGCCTTTGAAGAAAATATAACGCTAAAACAAGCAGCTTTGACTTTAGGTCTAGTGACCGAAGAAGAATACGACAGTTGGGTCAAACCTGAGCAAATGTTAGGCAAATAAACGTGGTTAAGTTAGAAAGGGATGGAAAAAAACATGACAGATATTTATGAAAAAGCCTTAAAAGCACACGCACAATGGCGTGGGAAAATCGATATTCATTCAAAAGTTGAGGTAAAAACAAAAGAGGATTTGTCGTTAGCTTACACACCAGGAGTGGCTGAACCATGTAGAAAAATCCATAAAAATCCAAATTCAGTTTATGACTACACTTGGAAAGGAAATACTGTTGCAGTCGTAACAGATGGCACAGCAGTTCTTGGTTTAGGGGACATTGGTCCAAAAGCTGCTTTACCCGTTATGGAAGGCAAAGCGTTATTGTTTAAAGAATTTGCTGGAATAGATGCGATCCCAATTTGTTTAGATACAAAAGACCCTAAAGAAATCATCAACATTATCAAAGCGATGGCCCCCACATTTGGCGGGATCAATTTAGAAGATATTTCTGCTCCTCGCTGTGTAGAAATCGAACGTGCTTTGATCGAAGAATTGGATATTCCTGTGTTTCATGACGATCAACACGGAACAGCGATTGTAACGATCGCAGCGTTGATCAATGCATTGAAAATTGTGAATAAAAAAGTTGATGAAATCAAAGTTGTTGTGTCAGGAACCGGTGCTGCCGGTAGTGCAATCATCAAAATGCTGCATTATTTTGGTGTGAAAAATATCTTGGCATTCAATATTGATGGAGTATTGTCTAAAACGATGGAAAGACCAATGAATTTTTTAGAAAAAGAAATTGTAGAGATTACAAATCCTGAAAACTTCAATGGTTCTTTAGAAGAAGCAATGATAGGAGCGGATGTTTTTATAGGCGTTTCCGCACCGAAACTAGTTTCAAAAGAAATGGTTGCTTCAATGAATACCGGAGCTATCGTGTTTCCAATGGCTAATCCGGAATCAGAAATCGATTATCAAGATGCACTCGATGCAGGCGCAGTAGTGGTTGGAACGGGTCGTTCGGATCATCCCAATCAGATCAATAACGTTTTAGCTTTTCCTGGTTTGTTTAAAGGAGCTTTTATCGCTGAGGCTACGAAAATTACTGAAAACATGAAACTAGCAGCAGCAAAAGCAATTGCCGAAATTATTCCAGACTCAGAGCTTACCAGTGAGTATATTATTCCGTCGTCTTTCAACAAAGAGTTAGTGGATGTCATCATTCGAGAAGTCGCCGAAGCGGCCGTACAAGATGGTGTTATTCGAGCTTAAACGAAAGGGTAATTCGACGTTTCCACCAGTTTTTTCTAAGATGAAGCTGGTGGAACCTTTTTATCTAGAGAAAATATCAGGATTTCTAGTTCAATAAAGCCAAGTATGGTATACTATTTAGGAGTAAATTCAAGAGAATGCTAGAAGGAGGATGTTTCTACATGGCAGAAAAAGAAACATTTTATATCACCACCCCGATTTATTATCCAAGCGGACAACTACATATCGGTAATTCGTATACAACAATTGCCTGCGATGCGATGGCCCGTTACAAACGTTTGATGGGCTATGACGTATTTTACTTAACAGGTGTGGATGAACATGGACAAAAAATTGAAAATAAAGCTTCAGAGTTAGGTGTTACACCAAAAGAATATGTCGATAAAATGGCGGCAGATGTTCAAAAATTATGGAAAACACTTGATATCAGCTATGATAAATTTATCCGTACAACGGATGATTACCATAAAAAAGCAGTTCAGCAGATCTTTGATCGTTTGTTAGAACAAGGAGATATCTACCTTGGTGAATACGAAGGTTGGTATTCGGTTTCAGATGAAGAGTATTTTACTGAAACACAGTTAGCAGAAGTTTATCGTGATGAAGAAGGCAAAGTGATTGGTGGTAAAGCACCGAGCGGTCATGAAGTTGAATTAGTTAAGGAAGAATCTTATTTCTTCCGTATGAGTAAATATGCAGATCGTTTGTTGAACTATTACAACGAACATCCAGAATTTATCCAACCTGAATCACGTAAGAACGAAATGATTAACAATTTCATCAAACCAGGGTTAGAGGATTTAGCTGTGTCACGTACGACCTTCTCATGGGGGATTCCATTATCCAATGATCCAAAACATGTTGTTTATGTTTGGATCGACGCGTTGTCAAACTACATCACAGCGTTAGGCTATGGATCAGAAGATGACAGCTTATTTAAAAAATATTGGCCAGCAGATGTTCATATGGTTGGAAAAGAGATTGTTCGTTTCCATACGATTTATTGGCCAATTATGTTGATGGCATTAGATTTACCTTTACCGAAGAAAATTTTCGGTCATGGTTGGTTATTGATGAAAGATGGAAAAATGTCTAAATCTAAAGGAAATGTCGTTTATCCAGAAATACTAGTCGATCGCTACGGATTAGATGCATTGCGCTATTATTTATTGCGTGCCATTCCGTTTGGTAGTGACGGTGTCTTTACTCCGGAAGATTTTGTTTCTCGTTTGAATTATGATTTGGCTAACGATTTAGGTAATTTATTGAATCGTACAATTGCGATGATCAATAAATACTGTGATGGACATGTTCCAGCATATGCATCAAAAGTTACTCCATTTGACAGTGAATTATCAACAACTGCTGCCAATGTGATCGGTAAATATCATGAAGCAATGGAAAAAATGGAATTCAACACAGCAATTGCTGAAGTTTGGACCTTGATTTCACGTGCTAACAAATATATCGATGAAACACAACCATGGGTTTTAGCGAAAGATGAAGAGAAGAAAAAAGAATTAGACAGTGTGATGGTCCACTTAGCTGAAAGCTTGCGCATTGTAGCGATTCTTTTACAACCAGTGATGACTGTGACACCGACAAAAATCTTTGAACAATTAGGCTTAGATCCAGACACGATGAATATGGAAGAAATCCACTTCGGTGAGTTTCCAACAGAAATCAAAGTTGTTGCCAAAGGAACACCGATTTTCCCTCGTTTAGAGATCGATACAGAAGTGCTTTATATTCAAAAGAAAATGTCACAAAATACGCAAACGACAACAGAAGAAATCAAATGGGACCCAGAAGAAACAGAGCTTGTTTCTGTAAAAGAGAAAGAAATCAAGTACGAAGATTTTGATAAAGTAGAGTTAAAAGTAGCAGAAGTCATTGATTGTAAAAAAGTCAAAGGCGCAGATAAATTATTGCAGTTCCGTTTAGATGCAGGAGATGGACAAGATCGTCAAATCCTCTCTGGTGTTGCAGAATTTTATCCAGATCCAAGTGCTTTGATTGGTAAAAAAGTCGTGATCGTAGCGAACTTGAAACCAAGAAAAATGCGTGGTCAGATTAGCCAAGGAATGATTCTTTCTGCTGAATCTCCTGAAGGTAAGCTACAAATTATTGATGCACCAAAAGAAATGCCAAATGGTGCAATAATTGCCTAGCTGAAGAGATTAAAATAGTTAAATAAAAACGACCAGAGTATCTGTCTAGTACAAATTTAGATAAATACTCTGGTCGTTTTTATATAAATCGAATAATTTAAAAAATAATATTGTAACGTATATCAAAAAAATATATTTTATTGTATCATTAGAATAGAACCAAAAAAAATGAGTCAATAAACGAGGAGAATGTTGGATGAAGATGAAGAAGTATATGTTGGGGATCATTACGGGAGTAGCAATTTTTTTATTAGCTGCTTGTGGTTCAGATCCAAGAAAAGATTTTACAAAAGAGCTTTTTAGCTCAAAAGGTGATGATTACAACGCCGCAAGTTTTAAGATGAAGATCAACGATTTGACGTACGATGGTGAAGAGGGTGGCGCATATGTAAAAATGTTTGCTAACCAATTAAAAGAGATGAGTATCGATGGGAAATATGCAATCGATGAGAAAGCCGATACAATGGAAATGGAGATTACGGCGAATCTATTCGGTGAAAAATTACCGCTTCAATTTGTGGGGAATAAAGATAAATACTATATGTCTACTAGTTTTGTTACAGGTATGGTGGATATAGCGAATTCATTTAACTATCCGCTTGAACTTAGCAAAAGTGATTTAAACAAACTAAAAGGAAAATACATCGATATTGCTGAAGCCGGCGATACACTCACTTCTGGAGAACTAGACAAAAAAACAAATCCATTAAAAGATAAGATGTTTACTAATTCAGAAGAGTCAAAAATGGGGAGAGAAATGAAGAAGCTAATAGAAAGCTTCGACAAAAAATCATTTAAAAAAGACAAAGATGTTGTAACACATACATTTACTAAAAAGGAAATCATCCAAATGATGGAAAAATTCAATGAAGTTGCTAAAGAAGATAAAGACTATAAAAAATCAGGCGAGCAAAAAGAAATTGAAGATGGAATCAAGTCATTGAAAAATGATGTGGATAAAATGGACCTTAAAGTCAGTATCAATCAAAAAACAAAAGCGACAGATATGGAAATTTCTTTAGCTACTAAGGATGATACCGCAGCGAATATGAGCATTGTTGTGACGATTTCTGTTACACCACAAAAAAATAGCGGGAAAATCAAGATGCCTACTAAGAAAGAAATCATCAGCCAAGGTGAATTAGAAGACATTTTTTCAAGCATTACTGGAACAACTTCTGATGATTCAGATCTAGATTTAGATGATGACTCAACTGATTATAGTGATTTAAAAGATGATCCGGAGATTCAAAAGTTGATGGATGAACAATTAGATGAAATGATCAAACAAATCGAAGCTAATCCAAGTGCAGTAACAGAAGAAAAGGCAAAAGAAGCGCGAGAAGGCGCGAAAGAAATTTTCAATGAAGAACAAATGAAAAAACTAAATGACGCTTTAGATAAAGCGTTGAGTGCAGGAACAGTTTAAACATATAGGAAGTAAACAAATATGGTAATCAGTTCAGCGTTAATTGTTTGGGCTGAGCATTAGCATTGCAGAACGATTGAATTAATAACAAAAAGCAGCCTCTCTCGACAAATGAGAGGCTGCTTTTTTACTAACTATCCCTACTAAAATTTTAACTTTCTATTTGATTTAAATCTACGGAACCGAGTTGGTAAAAGCATGATCAATACCGCATAAGGCACGCTAATGATTGACCAAGTCAAAGTTCGGCTCAAACTGTTGTTTTTGTATAACCAATTAAGTAAAAAATGTAGGCCGACTATACTAAGTGCAACAAAAATCAACACAGCATAAGTCGGTTCATTTTTAACCACAGCCCGAAGAATTCCACCGATTAATGGCACTAGATAAAAATAAGCACCGGTTAATGAGATACGCCAACTTTTTGCGATAGTTCCAAGATTTATCAAGAAAAATAAAATCGATAACACGATTCCTAAGGGTGGAAAAAAAGCGATTAGAAACGAGTAAATAGCTCCCCATAAAAGCATCAAAGGACCTTTGACAATTGCTGCGATAGCTATAAAGATCGCTATTAGAAGAAACTGTTGTGTCATGGTGCCATAAGCCAATAGGCCGAAGAGAATAAGTAATACCCAATGCCAGACTGTATTGACCTGTGGTTTTCTTTGGATCGTCACGTTCTTTTGAATCGTTGATTTTAGAAAGTCAGATTCTTCGAAGAAATTTTTCAAAAAGCACTCACTCCTATCAAATTGAAAATCAGACTGAAGTTAAGTTTACTGCTGAATAGGGAAAAAAACATCGGGCTAAAGTCGGTGTTTTAGCCTGATGTTTTTTAAGAATTGGTAAAATAGAGTGAAACAATTTTGCTACTCTAATTTTTGTACCATATTGTTGAAGAGATTGATTACTCAGCTTTAAACAGCTCAGAAAGCTCTCCAACATAAGGCAGAAAGACTTGTTTCATCCCACGAGAAATCGCAGTATAAAGAATCTTCTTCTCTCTTTCCGTTGTACCATAACGCACTGCAGAAGGATCGTGAATGATCACATTATCAAATTCAAGTCCTTTCGCCATATCGATCGAAAGAACTTGAGAATCGATCGAACTATTTTTTTGTAGCAACTGCTGTTTCAATAATTCCGCTTCTGTTGCAGTTTTTGTAATCACCACAGTATCTTCTTCGGGTGCTAATGAATTTAACATTGACGTTAACGTATCTAAATAGACCTCTTCATCGTCACAATAAACAAAGGCTGGCTTCTCACCATCTTTTCGAATAGAAACAATCTTGAGTTTCTCATGATTTGTCATTAACGTTTGAAATAGCTGAGTGATTTCTTTACTTGAGCGATAGCTATTCAATAATTGATAAGAAGTAACGGAACGACTAGAAGCAGATAATAACTCTTTTAGAGCAATAAAACTGATCGATGTATTAAAGATCGCTTGATTTTCATCGCCAGCTAGTGTGAAATTCGCTTGCGGAAATAATTTAAGCAACAAAAGAATTTGCGCTTCAGTATAATCTTGTACTTCATCTACTAAAATAAAGGCCATTTGTCGATTCGATAAGTCTTCGATGAATCTGTCTTTAAGCAATAATAAAATCACTACTTCATCTGCCGTGTAATCTTTCGTTGTTCTTTCATACGAATCTTCTTGATAAAGCTGATACAATGCTTTGAAAAGTAACCATTGGTCGAACCAAGCAAAATCAGCGATCGCATCCACTACTTTGCGGTATTTTTGTTGCAACCGTTGAAGAGCAAACTCTGCTAATTGTTCCTCATCTTCCTCAGCAAAGGTTGTGTCAAAATAACGCAATTGTTCGGCTTCAGTCAAGTCTTGCATTTGATCGATCATTTGTTTAGATTTTGACTGTTTAATCAAGTACCGATTCCATAAACTAGATAGTTTTTCCTTTGTTGCTGAAAGTCTGTCTCTGATTGATAAAGTTGTTGGTGTTTCTTGGTATAAACCAAAAATCAGTTCAGCTGAAAATATAGGTTTACGTTTGAATAAGATAGGTTTAAATAATGATTGTTGGATCAATGAAGGATCTTGAAACGTTTGGATAAAGTCAACAAAAGCTTGCGATTGGATCACCCGTTGTTGTGTATTTACTTGTTCTGCAGTGATTCGCTTAAAATAAGCTGATTCACTCTCAATTGTCATTTTTTCGCGAAATGTAAATTTAAGAAATTGTAACAACGTTAAATTCAATGGATTACGCTCACCTAGGTTTGGTAATACTTGAGAAATATAATCAATAAAAGTTGAATTAGGAGAGAGTAGTAAAATATCATCGGCAGTAATCTGTGTACGATGATTATAAAGTAAATAAGCAATTCGTTGCATGATAGCAGATGTTTTTCCACTGCCCGCAATCCCGTTAACTAAAAGCAAAGGATGACTTTCGTCACGAATGATCTCATTTTGTTCTTGTTGGATCGTTGTCGTGATATCTTTCATGTACTGAGAAGAATCCGCTTCAAGTGAATGAAGTAAAATATCATCTTGAATCGCAAGGCTAGTATCAAAAAAGTTGATCAAACGGTCTTCTTCAATAATCAATTGTCTTTTTAAATTTAGGCTAATAGGAATCTCTGTTTTATTGACGTAATAACGACTATCCCCTAAAACATTATTATAAAAAAGTGAAGCAATAGGGGAACGCCAGTCATAGATTCGTGATTCACCTTCAAGATTTGTAAAGTCATTCATACCGATATAAAAAACGTCACGATCAGAATCATCCTCTAAAAACGTCACATCAATTTTTCCAAAATAAGGAACTTTCAATAGGCGTTCTACTTTTTCTAATTGTTTTGCTGCAGTGGCATTTTGGATATTTAATTGATCGATTTCTCGATTTTTCATTTCCATCATAGCAAAAGTCTCTAAGTTATCTGAGTAACTATCAAAATTTAGTTTGGTATCGCCGCCAAATTGTTCTAGCACCGATTTTCCTGTAGTGTTGACTTCGTCAATAGCTGTTTGATACGTGTCTTTTGCTTGGCTTAATTCTTCGTAAACCTGTTGCAAATGTTGGGTTTCTTGTGTGCGGTCATTTGACATATTGGTTCCTCCTGACATAAATTGCCGTGACCGAATAGTATAAGCTATTTTTTTGAATAAAGCAATTATAAGAAGCTGATAATTTATCGGTGCTGTCCATTCAGCTTTTGGCTAAAATGTGATAAAGTATAGAAGATAGAGGAGGGGTTTACTTGATTTTTGATTCTCATACCCATTTAAATGCAGAACAATTTAATGAAGATATTCCAGAAACAATCGAACATGCAAAAGAATTAGGTGTAACAGAGATGGCGGTAGTAGGTTTTGATACACCGACAATTGAGAAGTCTCTGAAACTTAGCCAACAATATAAAGAAATCCAAAGTATTATCGGATGGCATCCAACAGAAGCTGGAAGTTATACGCCTGAAATCGAGAAAAATCTTCAACAACTATTAACAACACCAAAAGTAGTGGCACTTGGTGAAATCGGGTTAGATTATTATTGGATGGAAGACCCAAAAGAGGTTCAAGATCGTGTGTTTAGGCGCCAAATTGCTATTGCCAAAGAAATGAATTTACCAATCAGCATTCATACACGAGATGCGATGGAAGATACGTATAAAATTTTAAAAGAAGAAGACATTCGTGATATTGGCGGAATCATGCACAGCTTTAGCGGAGATCCTGAGTGGATGGCGAAATTTTTAGATATGGGCATGCACATTTCTCTAAGTGGTGTTGTGACGTTCAAAAAAGCGCTAGAAGTGCAAGACGTAGCCAAAGCAGTTCCGTTAGATCGTCTACTGGTTGAAACAGATGCTCCCTATTTAGCCCCTGTACCGTATAGAGGTAAACGTAATGAACCAGGCTATACCCGTTATGTAGTGGAAAAAATCGCAGAACTACGAGAAGTTCCCTTTGAAGAAATAGCAAAACAAACAACAAACAATGCACATCGCTTATTCAGGTTAGCCGAATGACAGATAAGTTGAGAATTGAAGAAATTATTGTCGTTGAAGGAAAAGACGATACCAGACGAATTCAAGAAGTTGTTGATGCAGATACCATTGAGACGATTGGTTCCGCGATTAATGATGATATTTTAGAACAAATCGAACATGCGCAAGAAACGCGCGGTGTTATCATTTTTACCGATCCAGATTTTTCAGGTGAAAAAATCCGTAAAACGATCATGGAAGTTGTTCCTGATGCCAAGCATGCATTCCTTTCACGTCAACTTGCGGCACCTAAAAAAAGAGGAAGTAGTTTAGGGGTGGAACATGCTAGTGATGAAGCGATTTTAGAAGCGCTAGAAAAAATTGTGACCCCTGTTAACGGGTCAGACGATTACCAAGAAATACCTAGACAAACGTTGATTGAATATGGTTTAATAGCTGGAGCTCATGCGAAAGAACGTCGTGAAAAACTAGGCGATGAATTACGTATTGGCTACACAAACAGCAAGCAACTGACCAAACGTTTAAAAATGTTTCGCATTACAGAGAATGAATTGATAAAAGTTATGAATAAATTAGACGTGTTAGCCAATGAAAAATCGGAGGAATCAATTTGACAGAATATAAAGAAATAGCCACACCTTCAAGAACCAAAGAAATTTTGAAGAAACATGGCTTTTCATTCAAAAAAAGTTTAGGCCAAAATTTTTTAACAGAACCGAATATCTTACGGAAAATCGTTGAGACTGCCGGAATCGATACTCAAACCAATGTGGTAGAAGTAGGACCTGGAATTGGTGCTTTAACGGAACAATTGGCAAAAAATGCTGCACAAGTTTTAGCATTTGAAATCGATGATCGTTTGATTCCTGTTTTAGAAGACACAATGAGCCCCTATAAAAATGTTACAGTTGTCCACAACGATGTGCTAAAAGCAGATTTGGTTGGTACGACCAATGAAGTCTTTGAACAAGCACGTCCAATCAAAGTCGTAGCCAATTTACCTTACTATATCACTACGCCAATCATGATGCATTTTTTAGAATCTGATTTAGATGTAGAAGAAATGATCGTCATGATGCAAAAAGAAGTCGCAGATCGTATCTCAGCCAAACCAGGAACGAAAGCTTATGGTTCATTATCCATCGCTGTTCAGTATTTTATGGAAGCCAGTATCGCATTTATCGTACCAAAAACAGTGTTTATTCCGCAACCAAATGTTGATTCAGCAATCATCAAACTGATCAAACGAGATAAACCGGCTGTCGAAGTAACTAATGAAAAAGAATTTTTCAAATTAACGAAAGCGTCATTCCAATTACGTCGCAAAACATTATGGAACAACTTGATTCATTTTTACGGTAAAGATGACCAAACGAAAGCTTGGTTGACAGAAAGCTTAACGGAAGCTGAAATTGATCCATCACGTCGAGGAGAAACGTTGTCATTAGTGGAATTTGGCCGTCTAAGTAACACCTTGGAAAAAAATCGTTAACTTACTAAAGTAAAAAAGTCCTATCTCATATGAGGTGGGACTTTTTATTACTCTAAGTATGCGGATATTTTCAAAAAGATTTTAGTGTGTTATAATTTGTATAGACAAAAGAAAGACGTTGACATTACTACCGCCTAAAGTAAGTAATATCAACGTTGACCGATTCACTAGGAATCTTTTTTTGATAAGATAAGTGTATCATATGTTGATTGGATTTACAAAATCATGAGACAAAAATTTTCAGAATTATCTGATCAAATTGCACTTTTTATAAGAGAGCGTATTTCTTAGAAGTATAGTTAGAACAAATAGTGATAAATAGGATTGGATTATTAAACATTATATGAGTTTTATGAAGTGTAACAACACTTTTGGTAGGTATTTTTGTGGTAATATAAACTTATTAAATTTTATTTAATAAACGTCGGAAAAATCAACTATTGCCAATTCTGTTATTATGGAGTAGAATGAGAGACAGTTTAAATAGACTAAATACTTAATTAAATAAACTAACTTTTGATAACTAGCGCCGGCTGGTTATCAGCAAAAGTGTAGACCGACAATTCTTAGGCCGTAGATAGAATTGTTGGTAGACACTTTTTTTATTTGTTCGCAGTCTAACCTTTCGGAAAAAAGACAGAATCTGCATGTGGCAAAGAGTACCACAACTATTTTTTCTATTTTCCTGTTAAGGCAGAACAAGCTCTTTCATCTTTTAAAATTAGGAGGTATTTACATGAATAAGGATTGGACAAAATTAATGATTGGTGCATTTTTTGAAGTATTATGGGTTATCGGATTGAAACATAGTAATACGTGGTGGGAAGTTTTATTGACGATTGTCTTTATTTTTATCAGTTTTTATGCGTTAGTAAAATCAGGAGAGACGTTACCTGTTGGAACAGCGTATGCAGTATTTGTTGGATTGGGTACAGCAGGTACAGTGATTACAGGTATTTTATTTTTTGGTGAAGAATTCAAGCTTTCTAAAATTCTATTAATCGCAGTCTTGCTGGTGGGTGTAATGGGATTGAAATTTGTAACAGGTGAGAAAGGAGCTAGTCAAAAATGAGTTGGTTATTTTTAATTGTTGCAGGTACATTTGAAATGTTAGGTGTCGGATCGATCAATCGTTTTAACCAAAAAAAAGATAATAAGTCTTTATTTTTATTGTTTCTGACCTTTGGTTGCAGTTTTATATTTCTTTACTTGGCAATGAAGACTTTGCCTATGGGCGTTTCGTATGCTATTTGGACCGGGATTGGAGCGGCTGGAGGAGCTATTTTAGGAATGATTTTTTATGGTGAATCTAAAGATTGGCGTAGAATGATTTTTATTGGTGTTATCTTGGCATCGGTGATTGGATTAAAGCTGATTGGATAATTTAATAAACGGCTTTTTTCTCGCTGTTTATTTGGATTTAGAGCGTGAGACAAAACGAATTTTTCGTTTTTGTCTCACGCTCTTTTTATTATGTACTACTTATAATATGAGCAGATACTTAAGTGTGTATAATAAGTAAATTGTTCTTAGTTTTTATGTGTAAATACTGTGTGTGAGTTTAATTTACTTTTCTGAGTAAGTTTTGTTTTTTGATATGATTGTAAACTGTTGGGACAGATACATTACACTTTTTTGCGATTTCAGGAACCGATAGATCCGAATTAGTATACAGTTTCATTGCTTCGCCTACCTCTTTTGTTCTTGGTGGTCTTCCTAGCTGTTTGCCATTTTCTCTGGCTGCTTCAAGTCCGGCTATTACCCTTTCACGAATCAATTCAGCCTCCATTTCAGCAAATGCACCCATAACAGTAAAAAAGAAGCGGCCCATTGCGGTCGTTGTATCTATATTATTTTGAATACTGACGAAATGGATGTTTCTCTTATCGAATTCTTCTAGTAAACTGAGTAATTGTTTCGTACCTCTAGATAAGCGATCAAGCTTAAAAATAACGAGTGTGTCGCCAGATTTCAAAGAGGACAAGACTTTATTGAGTTCGCTTCTAGATGCTTTTCGACCACTTTCACGTTCCTTATAAATAAAATCTACTCCGTAGCGCTCAAGCGCTTTTTGCTGAGAATCAAATTTTTGTTGATGCGTACTGACACGCATATAGCCAATAACTGCCATGAATAAACACCTCTATATTTTTAATAGTTTTATTGTTGCTAGTATAACGATGGGCCTTTTTCTTAAATAGTTATTAGTAGAAAAATAAAGCACACTGTCACATCGTAATCACCACCTTTAAGTTCAATAATACAAAGAGTAAAAAATTTTTTTAATACTATTGACATTAAGTTTTCTCTATAATAAACTAATGATTTTTATAGAGCAGAAACGCCTACATTTTTTTTTAAAAGAAATCATCTGGAAATACGTTATGAAAGGATTTATCCATTCAAGCGTATTTCTTTTTTGCGTTTTAGTTGATTTTCTCAATATCATTAGTTTTTTGGACACTTCAAAAGATGTCAATTCTCTAGAAAAAGAGGTTGTGTTAGAGACTAGTAGCAAGAAAGTGTGAAGGATACTAAAAATTAGTTATTTTTGATAAGTTCGAAGCAAAGTGAGGGTTCAGAAAAATGGTGAGAGAACGAAGCCAGAAACAATCGTCAGACAAAAGACAAAAGAAAAAGCGACCACCAACGAAACAACAAATAAACGATAAAAAAGGAACGAATCGTTCAAAACCAACGAGTAAGGCAACCAATAGGAATGCACATCCTAAAAATAAAAAAAGGAAACCCAATCCAGATTCTAAAAAAACTAAGAATGTCACTCGTCACAAGGTTAAGAACCCTGTTTATACGCTGTTATTTAATATTGTTTTCTATGGTTTTATTTTATTTATGATTGCTGGATCGATTATTTTTGCAACCACTAAAAATGCGGATAAGAGTGTTCTAGGTTATCGATTTTTTTGTGTTTTGACGGATTCAATGGTGCCAAGAAATCCTGAAAAACAAAAAGGGGGATTTCATTCTGGGGATGTGATTATCGTTAAAAATATTGCTGGTGAAGCAGCTGAAGTGGGGGATATCATCACCTTTCGCCCAAGTATCAAAAGCCAGGCGTTTTTGACCCATAGAGTGAAAAAAAAGTTAGATCATCTAGGCGAAACCAAAGGAACCTACTATATTACGCAAGGGGATGCCAATTTAGCTGAAGATGTTCCGGTCAATGAAAAACAAGTAGTCGGTAAAAAAATTCTAGTAATCCCTAAAATAGGAGCATTTTTAAATTTTGTACGTGAAAATCCATTCGTCTCAATCATTTTTTTGATATCAGTTTTCGGGTTTATCACGATCATCAGATACTACATTTTGAATAAATAAAGATATTTACTTTTTAATAATGGAGAAAGAATATATCTGTCACTATTGTTAAAAGGTTGATAATAAAAAAATTGGGAGGAAGTTGAGAAATGAACAAAAACAGAAAGAAAAAAGTCCTTGCGTTAGCAAGCACCTTTGCACTTGCAGCACTAGCAGCAGCAACGTTTGCTTGGTTCGCTAGTGAAGACCAAAAGACCAACCACTTTGAAGGTCAAATTGCAACAGGTAAAGATATTGAAGTGGTGGAAACCTTTGAGCCACCAACCGAATGGGATCCAGGTTCAGAAGTAAATAAAGATGTGGCAATCCAAAATATTGGTAAATACAAAGCCTTGATCCGTGTTTCATTAACAGAAACATTGCAGTTATTGAAAGACCATCAAGCAAAACCAACAACAGGTGCTGAACTTGAAGGGAAAACAAATAAAAATATTTATGTATTACCAGGAACAGATGCGCCAGCAGGCTTCACAGATTCTACTTTTGATAGTACAGGTGCGCCCAAAATAACTGTGGCAGCTGGTGACTTTGCTGGGGTTTACACATTGAAGGTTAAAGAAAAATCTGAAACGGTTGGAACCAAAACAACTTATACGTATCGTTATGCTTTTGAAAAAGGTGGAGTTTTATACTATGCAAGCGGCATTGACGGATTTGAACGTAATGCAACCAATCAAATCAAAGTAAAATCAGGTACACCAACCCTTAGTTATGTAGCTTTAGAGTATAACACCTTTGAAAAAGAGTGGACGACAGCACCAATTTATGCACCAACATTTACACAAGACGGGACATTGGTTTGGAATGTGCCAGCAGCAACAGGATCTTCTAATATCCAAATTTCATTTAACAATATCACAACAGATCCAAAAGTTGCGGACAAGTGGTATTTCAATGCTGCTGATGGTTATTTCTATTATACAAGCGTACTAAATCCAGGTGTTAACACAACACAATTGATGGACGCGGTGAAATTACTAGGAACAGCAGGTAATGAATACAGTAAATTGATCTATGACTTAACTGTAAAAGGTCAAGGAATCGCGGCATATAAAGATGCTGTAGATGACTGGCTTCCTGCAGGTGTCAACGATCCTTTAGCAACAGCGCTAAAAGGCTTAGTGCCAGCTAAATAATTGAAAGTAGCTATCTATTTAAGGAGGAAAAAGGATGAAAAGAAGACGCAGGAAAATAAAGTGGTTGCTGGCAAGTTTATTCTTACTAATCAGTTTGCCGCTTGCATTAAAACCTGTTGAAGCAAGTTCTGAATCTAATCTTCCTCCTGGAATAGTAGCTGGCGATGATCAAGGCATTAAAATCAAAAACGATGGTCAATATCTCGTTGATATTCGAGATGTAGCACCAGGGAAAAAATGGTCTACAAAAATTACGATCATCAACATTGAAAAAGATATCCCTTATCACTTAACAATGAATATCAGTAAACCCACAATGGTCAATGGGTCCTTAGATCTGTCTAAAGCTATTCAGATGACTTTGATTTATGAAGGGAAAGAAGTTTATAAAGGGCCATTATCCGGCATAAACAAAACGCTAAATCTACAAGACACATCAACGCCATTAAATTTAGGTACTTTCAAAGGTGGCGATACAAAAATGTTAGAAGCTCATTTTGAATTAGATGGAAAAGCCTACACCAACAGAGATTTTTTTGAAAAAAACGTTGTAGAGAATATCTGGCATTTTAAAGCTGTGAAAACAATGTTGCCGAATACCTTAGATCCAGAAAAACCGGAAAAACCTTTTTTGGAAACGTTAATAAGTAAATTTAAATTACCGAACACAGGTGAAGAATGGCGAAACGCCTTGCTTTTTTCATGCATAGGATTGTTCTTGATTTTAATTTCCTTACTGATAATCAAACATAAAAAACAAGAAAAAAATGGATAGACCAAATAGAAACGACAGTAAATACATGAACGCCAATTGGATTTTTTAGAACGATCAAATGATAGGAGGCGGTACAGCATGAAAAAGAGTAAGCAATATTCAACTAAAAGAAATAGACGAAGAAAAAAGAAACAAGCAAAAGTAAACACGAAGCTGATCATTGCTGTTAGTACCTTTCTCTTTTCTGGTTTGATGGTTCTAGGAAGTACATATGCTTGGTTTGTCTCAGAAGATAGTGAAGTCAACCATTTTGAGGGATCACGATTATCAGCCAAGATTGTAGAAGAATTTGAACCTGAATTTGAATGGCAACCAGGTATAATCACAAAGAAAGTTATACAAGTCAAAAATACTGGGGATATTCCTACCTTTGTCCGAATCAGTTTATACGAGTATTTATTGACGTTCAAAATAGATACAGCAGATCAAACTGGCAATGGTAATTTAGCTATTTCTCCAAACGTGGTACGACCAATAGTTGATCAAAAGGATACAACCTCATGGAAGCCAGCAGCTCAAGCTGGTGGAACGTTTTTGCATGAAGGGTACAATTTTATTGCTGAAAAAGCACTCGTCCCCAATCTGCTAACTGGAACTGAAATGTATAAATTTAAAGATAGTGGCAGAGAAAAAACAGAACTACATTGGTTTCAATTAGCCTTTCCTGATAATATCTATGTTTCCACACCACCAATGGGGACGAAAAATTATTGGTTATATAAAGATGGATACTTTTATTATTCTGAATTGCTTCAGCCTAGCGAAATAAGTGCGCCGGTGATGAAAAACATCCGATTAAGCGAAAGTGCGCCAAACAAATTTAAAGGTGCACTCTATCAATTAAACCCAATCATGGATGCACATGATGGAACTAAAGGACTTTTAAGTTCATGGAATATAGGGACTTCTGGAGAGGTGTATGACTTGTATTGGGATCGATTAAGTGACTAAAAGGAGTGGAAAGCGTGTGAAAAAAAAGCAAGGGTTAAAAAAATATTTAAGCACCAAACAACTCTTTTTATTTACGGGATTTGTCGTGATGTTTGTCAGTTTTTCATTTGGTATATATCAAACTTATGCAGCCTTAACAGATAGCGATCAAAAGCAGAATGAATTTAGAGTAGGCAATCTCCAGACGACAATTGAAGAAGAATTCGATCCGCCAACATCATTTGAACCTAACATAGACTATTCGAAAAAAGTAAGGATAAAAAACACGGGAGAACAAGAAAGTTTTATCCGAGTATTAGCATTGCCTATTCTTACAAAGAAACAGGCAAACGGTTCAATCACATTATTACCAGCAACGACTGAAGGTACGGCTCCTGTTTTGAGTATCGATTACAATTTAAATGACTGGATCGATGGGAAAGATGGCTATTTTTATTATAAAAATAAACTAGGAAAAAGCATGTACACCGCTAATTTATTTACGAAAGTAAAAATGAATCAGGCAACTATCACAGAAGAATATAAAGGGGCGTTGCTATCATTTGAAATCAAAGTAGAAGGAATCAGCGTAACTAAATTTGCATATAGAGATGCTTGGTGGAACGGAGAAATACCAACTACTAACCCATTATTGCAAATAGATGACCTATTAAAAATTCAAGTAATCAATGAGTAGCCTAGAAATTTACAGACAGGGAGGAATGCTGTTTTGAAGAAAAAAATACAACTAAGATTTTTGAAATGGATCATGCTTATTTTTTGCTTGATTGGTTCTGTATATGTCGTACAAACTTCATTATTATACACGAATGCACCAATTAAAGCCGCTAAAAAAACAGAATTACAACCTGGACAAGTAAGATTAAGTAAAAAGGCAGAACCTGTAGCTGGTATGGTCAATCAATGGGATATCACACTGCGTATTGAAGGACGTAACCAATTTCCACCGCCCCCAACAGATATTGTTTTGATCGTAGATACATCTTGGAGTATGCATGAAAATGACCGAATGACCAAATCAAAAGCTGCTGCTGAAAAATTTGTAGACTTGGTTTTAAGAAAAGATTATGTGAATAGAATTGCCCTTATTTCATACAACACAGTAGTGACAAATTATACCTTTAATGAAGCTGGTTGGAGCGATCAGTTTGTCGATTCAAAACATAAACAATTATTGATCGATAAAATCAGAGAACTCGAACCAGTGGAAAATGGAGGAACCTTTACTCAAGCTGGAATCAAATCTGCATCAGAAGTGATGTCTAAAGCAAAGGGAGAAAAAAGGAAAATCGTTTTAATCTCTGATGGGGTACCTACATACAGCTATCCGCCAACGGCACCATATAATCAGCTAATAGGTATGCAAAAATTTGATTACTTACAAAATGGATATGACTACTATGAAAGTGTGAAAACAATTCCCAAAGAAAATTTTAATTACGACTATGTCAACAAAGAGGGCGGTAATTATTATGGAAACGGGGCGAAATACCGTATTGGTGCATTTTATCCAGAATATGAACAAATGCCACCAAAATCAAAAAATCGCTTGATGGCGAACCATGCCCATAGCGCAATAGCGGAAGCCACGATTACTAAAAATGAGAAAATGTCGAACGGTGAGCGGTTGATTGATGATTTTTACACAATTGGTGTGGATATGGATTCTACCTCTCAAGATGATGAAGTGGTCACTGGAAATCAAACGATGAAAGAAATGGCTTCTTCAGTAGATAAAAGCTTTTCGGCAACTGCAGATAATCTGGAAGATATTCTCAGCGGTATTGCAGGAGAAATCGTAGGGGCCATCAAATCAGCATTTGTTGTTGATCCAATGGGAGCAGGGTTTGAAATGGAGGACAGTGTCACGTCTACTCAAGGAACCACTGAAATTAAGAATGTTCTTGGCAGTCCTACGATTAACTGGAATGTAGGTGCACTCAAAAAGCCAGTCTCAAATGATCCTGATGAAGATGTTATGTTTGCTGAAATTACGTATCGTCTCAATGCCGAAAATGAGATTTTAAAGCCAAATATTATGGATGATAATGGATTAGCAGCAACTAATGGGAAAACAACTATTGTTTATAAAGACTACAATGACTCGATGAAACAAGCAGAGTTTCTTGTGCCAAAAGTGAAACCGATCATCGTTAGTTTACAAAAAAAATTGCATAATGAAAATGGAGAAGAGATAGAGAATCAGACAGAATTATTTGATTTCAACTATGGAAAAGATCAATATACAACAAATGATCAATTCTCACTTCATGCAAATAACATAAAAAAAATAGTCCATCCATGGAAAGCCGATCAGGATTATTTTGTAGAGGAAACTTTAAAAGAGAAGCAAGAATATGAAACATCAATAGATATTAATGGCTTAGTCACTCTGGGCAACAAAAGCAAATTTAAATTTTCCGCAGATGCTAATACACGTGCCCATCAGCAAATAATTGTTACGAATAAGAAAATATCCGAAAAGAAATCAGTGATTCTGCACATTCGGCAAAGTGTGCTTAAACCAAACTCGGAGTTAGTCATCCCTTCAAAAGGGTTTTATCGAGCCGTTATAGATGACTCCGATCAAAAATTAAATTTGAATTCTAAAAGTACAACGAAAGACACTTCAACGGAAGTATCAGAAGAACTTTTCGCTCAATATGAAATCACATTGACCAAACAACAAAAACAACTAAAAGTCACTGATTTAATACCAGAATATTATAGAATAGTTGGATTTATTGCTACACCAACAAACGATAACTTAAACGTAACGCATTTATCAACCAACACATCAGCATTAGTGAAGAGTAACAATGTTGTGTTAGATTATCAAAAAAATCATGCGTATTGGGTAACGATGTTCATTGAACCTAAATTGGGGAAAGATAGTCATGGAGAACTCGTTACTTCACCCAGACCTTACAGTTGGGATTATAAAGTAAATACGTTTGGACAGTAATTAGTAACGATTAAAAAAACAAATAAAGGTCAATAAAGTGTACTTTTATTTAAAATTTTTTTATATTCATTTACTGTTTCCTGATAGTTTAAGTTTTCTAAAATAGAAAGATACTTAGTAATGTGATCGCTAACAGGTAGTTTTTTATCCGCTACTTGAGCAATCTCGTAATTTAAATTTGCAACAAGCAATTCAAATAGGCGGTAATCAGTTTGAGCATTTTCCTTTGCCAATGTTGAAAAAAACTTAGTATTCTCATAATCTTGGTAATTTAGACATAAGGAAGAAAGATTTAGATAAATCCTTAATTTGATTTCTTGATACTGTTCCAGTGTGCTAAGTGAATCGATTTTTGTCCCGACTAAACTTCCTAAAGCAATTGCTTCATGAAGTTCAAAACAATATAAGGAATTATTCAAGAGCTTTAATTCATAGAGGTACCATTTGTCGATACCAACTAGGTAATGTTTGATTGGCTGCATCAATTTTTTTGACGATTCAAAAGCTTTAGGGTCAGTCTCTCCTTTATTCAAAAAAGCCATGGCTTGAGTGACCAAGTTTAGGTGGAAGTATTTTTTATTGTGTGTCATTGTATAGATTTCTTGCGTTTCTTTGATAAGTGATTCAAATACTGGCTGATCTTTTTTGAAAACAGCTTGACTTAATTGATGGTACAAATTATTTTCTGGTGGAAAAGACTCATGATCAAGTAAATCCAGAAATTCTTCAACAGAAATAAAAAGTTTTTCCAATATCATTAAAAATTTGTCAAACGATGGCATACTGACATTTGTCTCAATTAAATAATAAGTTTGTCTGGTCATGATTCCATCATAGATGTCCTTTTGACTAAGACCTTTGTCTTGTCGTATTTTTTTTAACAATGTTCCATAATTTTTCAAAATAGTTCTCCTCTCTATCGGTATAAAATAATTTACCTAGTGAAAAAATTTATAATACTTATGTTATTATAGCAAAAACATTAAATAACTAGTTGTAAATGAAAAGAAAATTAAATTAATTTTTGTTTTTTTTTGAAAATATATGAAATATGAGAGGAGTTGGGTGCAATGATCAAATTATTTATTTGGTTTATCACATATTAAATTTATAAGCCAGCAGAGTCAAAAATCAAAATTTTTTGGGGGAGTTTTATTGTATGAAACGGAAAGTTAGCTATTTATTTTATTCACTTGTTTTAATTTTATTAACAATCAGTGCCTTAGGAACGAAGAAAGTTGAGGCAGCAACAGAGAATAATGGATCATGGTCGACAACATCCATTACGAGTAACCAAGCAGGTAATACGCTGTCGAATATACAAAAAGGATATTCTGTAACACCCAAAGCAACTCCAAGATTCTTTATTCCAGTATTACGTGGGGGCATACAAATAATTAAATCTGATGAGCACACAAAAGCGAGATTATCAGGCGCTCAATTTACGATTTATGATCGTTTTAACCGTGCTGTTCAAGTCATTCAGACAAACTATAATGGTATTGCTGAGACGAGATCATTGCCTCTTGGTTATTACTCGGTCCGTGAAACGAAAGCACCAACGGGTTATCAGTTAGAAAAAACGCCAATGTACTTCAACATTTTTTTACCAGGGCAATTTATTTGTTTAACTAAATGCAATATCCCTTTACCGAGTCCAAAAGGGAGTCTTAAAGTCATTAAAAAGAATGAAAGTAATCAACTTTTAGCTGGTGCTGTTTTTGATGTTTACAATGCAAGCAATCAAATTGTAGGAAGAATTACTACGAATGCTAACGGTGTAGCATCATTAGGGAATCTTTCATATGGAACATATAAGCTAATCGAAGTTAAAGCACCAGATGGTTATCAACTAGACTCGACACCTAGATATGCCACTATTTCTTCAACTGGCGTAGTGACTATCAATGTAGTGAATAAAAAAGTAGTCACAACAGGTGATTTGGAAATAATTAAAAAAGATGAAAATGGTAAACCTTTAGCTGGAGCTGGGTTTATAGTTATGAATAGTGATAGGGTTTTAGTTGGGCAAGTGACCACGAATGCTAATGGAATTGCTGTAGTGAAGGACTTACCATATGGCAAATATACGGTAGTTGAATATATAGCGCCAAATGGCTATGAACTCGATACAACAGCCAAACAGGTTACATTATCTAAAACCGATCCAAATGGTAAGGCAAGTATTACTGTAGTAAATAAAAAACAAATCACAACTGGAGCGCTTGAAGTTATTAAAAAAGACGAGACAGGCAAACGATTAGCTGGTGCAGAATTTGAAGTTCGAGACAAAAACGACAAAGTTGTTGGTAAAATCACAACGAATGCTAACGGAGTTGGGACACTGAAAGATCTACCATTCGGTCAGTATCAGCTTATCGAAACGAAAGCGCCAGAAGGATATGAATTAGATACAACACCGAAAACAGTCGTAATCTCCAAAGGTGATCCAAATGGTCTAATTAGTGTAACTGTGGAAAATAAAAAAGAAAAAACAACAGGAATGCTTGAAATAGTGAAAAAAGATGAATTCTCAACGGTACTAGCTGGTGCAGAATTTGATGTGTATAACGCCAATGATCTACTAGTTGGCAAAGTCACGACAGATGCAAATGGTATTGCTCATCTAAATGATCTACCTTACGGAATATATAAATTGATCGAAACGAAAGCACCAAAGGGATACGAACTAGACACAACACCAAAATTTATCACACTCTATAAGAATGATCCAAATGGCAAGGCTACAATTGACATCATCAACAAAAAAATAGAATTACCTGTTACAGGTTCATTGAAAATCATTAAATTTGTGAAAGATTCAAAACCAGTCGTCTATTTACCGGGTGCAGTCTTTGAAGTCTATGACAACAATACGCAATTAGTCGGCACATATACAACGAATGATAATGGAGAAATCCTTTTAAATAATCTAGAACCAGGTAAATACTATGTAATCGAAATTCAAGCACCGCCTGGCTATGAACAAGATTCAACATTTTATGAAGTAACGGTTGAATCTGGGAAAATAGCTGAAATTAGTCATGCCAATATTAAGAAAGAAAACTTAGGTGGTTTGAAAATCACAAAATATGCAAAAGATGAAGATGGTTATGAAACAGATACCGTTTTACCGAATGCAGAGTTTGAAGTAACTGACTCAGCTGGCAATAGTCATAAAGGAGTTACAGATGTACAAGGGGAGCTCTTCTTTCCAGATTTACCTGCGGGAGAAGCCACAATCAAAGAAACGAAAGCCCCAGATGGCTATGATCTTGATGCCCCAGTACAAACTAAAAAAATCGTAGCAGAAGAAATTGCAGAAGCAATTTTTTATAACAAACCAAAACAAGAACAAGGTCGTGCGCTAGTTTATCTTTCAAGTAATGATACAAAGCAAGGACTAAAAGGTTTGGAATATAACATCACTTGTACTAAAGGTACAGCTTTTGAAACGACAGTAGTATCGAATACTTTTGGCCAAATCAGTATTTACTTGGCCCCAGGAGAATACGAAATCGAACCCATGGTAAGAGGGTATTCAAAAGAAGCTACACCGACAAAATTCAAAATTGAAGCGAACAAATTCACGGTTATCAGATTAACAATTTAATCTGATTCAGTGAAGAAAAATTGTTTTAGGATAGATTGCCTAAACAACAATCTATTTTAAATAAATGATAATAAAAGTGCACATTTTATTATCCAAAAAACATTTAGGAGGAAAACACACTATGAACAAACAAGCTGAGAAAAAAGTTGGAAAATCTTTCGAGGAATTAACACCAGAAGAAATGAATAAGGTACAAGGGAGTTTCTTTGGATGGAGCTGGTCTTCATCATCATCGTCATCATCATCAAGTAGTTGTTATTCTACAAGATGTAGTTATAGCTGCTGCTCTTCAAGATGTTGTGGATGGTAATCTAAAATAATCAAGTTGAGCCCGGGACAAAACTAAAATTCAGTTTTGTTTCGGGCTTTATATCCGAATAAACGATGGTAAAAAGTAGACTATACTTCGTTTAGATCATATCAACTTCTAAGAGCTGAACCTCTAAGCGATGAAGGCCTTCTTATTTAACGGAGCTAAACGTTTTTGTCTAAACCATACTTGTTTTTAACGAAAGAAATTTTACATAATAAAAAGAGAAAAGGAGTTTGACATGAGTCTTAAAAATCTAGCAAAAGGCACATCGATCCGACAACGATACGATGCTCTAAAAGAATATTATCAACAAAAGCATATGACCTGTCCTGAAAATCAACGTGAAAATTATAAAAAATGGCGCAAGCGTCCTACGACTGTGACGGATGAGCGATTCAAAGAGATTTTGGACTCATTAGAGTTAACAGAAGAGGATTTCGGTTTAGCAATAAAAGAATTAACGACACAAGAAAAAGAGTATATTGCTACAATAATTTCTAAAGAGCAATGGGTGCAGACTACGAAGCTGATTTTATCACAAGAAGATCGCTTATCTGAAGATGTTTTCGATGAGGAAAAGGCGAATTTTACGTATTCTCTACGTCTGCATATTGATTACTTTGAGAAACAATTACAGCAAATAATAGCTGAATTTCCAACACTTAAGATTCATCCAACCGCTTTAGCAGATTATATCGGTGAAGTGATCAATCGTTTTATGGACATAGGATTACGGACTTTTGTGTACGACTTACATGTAGAAAAAGAAAAGATATCTTTTTCAGAATCACTTGATGAAAAAGAAGGGTTTAAACAATACTTGATCAATCGTTTTGATACACGAGAAAAGCTGATTGATTTTTTTGATCACTACCCAGTCTTAACTAGACTTTACGCAGAAACAATCGATTTTCAGCTTGCCAATTTCCGAGAGTTGATGCAAGCACTTGCTGAAACTGAAACGGATCTAAACCAAGTTTTCCAAGTCGAAAGACCTATTTGTTTAACTGGCTTAAAAATGGGAGCGGGAGATTCGCATGACCAAGGAAAATCGGTAGCGATCCTAACGTTTGGTAATGGAGTCGATGTTGTTTATAAACCCAAAAATTTGATGATTGGTGCGCGGTTTGATTCTTTTGTACAAGAAGTCAATACGATGGAACCAGCATTTGATTTTTATTTAACCACAAAAATAGTAAAAGAAAATTATACATTTGAAGAGCGCCTGATTTATTCAGAATGCTTAACACAAGACGAAATCACCCATTATTACCGTCAATTTGGTCAAACGGTAGCTTTAGTTTATTTATTGAATGGGAATGATTTTCACTTAGAAAATGTTCTTGCCTTTGGAAAATATCCAGTTTTGATCGATCTTGAAACGATCATCCAAAATCATTTTCCAATGCCGGACAGTGAAAATGCAATCGTGAAAGTAATGCAGGAAAATGGTGAATCTGTCGTTATGAGCGGCTTAGTGCCAATCTATTTGTTTGAAGAACGAGCAGAAGCAGATGTGGAAGGGGCAACAAAAGGAATTCAGTTGAGTGCTCTTAGCGGTGGAGAACAGAAATTACCTTATAAGGTCTTGAAACTAATTAATTTCGATTCGGTCAATATGCAATTTATGTACCAAGAACATATCACGGATGCAGCTGAAAACATTCCTTTATTTAATGGTGAGAAAGTTGATTTTGTCCCGTACATCGACACGATCATTGAAGGATTTAAAGAGTTTTCAGCATTCGCTATGGAAAATAAGGAGACATTGGCTCATTTAGCAGAAAAAACATTTTCAGATTGTCTAGTTCGTAATGTGATCAAAACAACGCAAAGTTATGGTGATTTATTAGATTACTCGACACATCCTACCTGTATGATCGATTATATCGAACGTGAAAAACTCTTTGAAAATCTATGGATGCACGGTTATTCCAATTCAAAACCTGTTCCTTATGAAGTACGTGATATGTTGCAGCATGATGTGCCGATTTTCTTTAATCCAACAAGCACAAAAGATCTGATTGCTAGTCAGGGTGAGATCATCAAAGATATGTATCTAGAAAAAGCTATCGACCTTGAAGTGTTGCGACTAAAAAATTATTCAAAAATAGAAGAAGACCAACAATTAGATTACCTAAAAACCTCGTTTGGTTTGTATCATTCGACCGATTTACAGAAAAAAACAATTCCACTAAAAGAACAGACGCATCAAGTAAACTTTTTGGATGGCGCGCTAGCAGTTGGAGAAGCTGTTCTTGATGCTGCATTTCTTGGGGAAGATTCGATTGCGTGGAAAGATATTGAAGAAACGTCACCTGATAACTATGTTGTGAATGTCATGAATGAAAATTTTTATGACGGAATTAGCGGGATGTATTTATACTTTAGTGAGTTATATCATGTTACGAACGAGCAGAAATTTCAAAAACCATACGAGTTGGCAGAAGCATTAGTATTGAAACTTGAAGAAGACTATGTAGACAGCGTTTCAGCTTTCTATGGCTCATTTGCCGCAGTGTATCCGTTACTTTATAGCTATAGTTACACTCATAATCTTAAACTACTAAAAGCGGCTGAATCGATTGCTGCACACTATATGACAAGTTACGAAAAAGAGAAAATTGAAAGTTATGATTGGAATGGCGGTACCGCATCAATCATAAAAGTATTTGTTCATTTGTATCAAGTGACAAAAAAAGAAAGATACGTGGCCTTTGCTAAACAACTTCTTCTAGATTTAGATCTTACTAAAATCACGCAGGGCGGTTTTGCTCATGGGTATTCCGGTGTGATTCATGCGGCTAATAGTTTGTTAAAAGTTGAAAAAGATCCCGAAATCACGCTATTGATCAAAAAATGTTTAGTCAAAGAAAGAACGACTTTTGATCCTGTCCAAAAAGGCTGGCTAGATCTTCGACCAACACCTCCAATGGTCAATGATTTATGGTGTTACGGTTCAACAGGAATTGGGTTGGCGTATTTAGATTTGTTAAAGAGTGGTTTTGAAGATTCTCGTTTGGCTGAAGAAGTTCAAATTGTAGCAGAACGATTGATTCAACAGGAAAAAAGAGATGATTGCTTATGCCACGGAAATTTTGGCGATTTGGAATTCTTGATTGAGTATGGAAAAACAACATGGGCAACACAACAACAAAAGGAACATATCAAAATGAAAGTAAAAAATGCGTATCAGAAAATTCATGAAGAAAATTATATTTTTGAAGGTCTGCCAACAATTCCGAAATATGGGTTATTTACAGGTTTGTCAGGCATCGGTCATCAACTTTTACGGATCCATGATGCCAATCAGGCAGCAGACATACTAACATTGGCATTACCAATGGAATAAGGGGGAATCAGATTGACTAAAAAAGTGCCATTTACTGAACAAAGTGAACATAGTGAATGCGGGCTAGCTTGTACAGCAATGGTTTTGAACTATTATGATGACAATGTAACGCTAAGCCATCTTCGCGATGTGTACGGTGTTCCTAAAGGTGGGAATACACTGACCAATCTAAATCAAATTTTATTGGATCGCGGGATCGAAACAAAAGCAATTCGAGTGTTAGATCTAGAAATCTTAGAGGAACAAACCACACCAACAATTTGTTTCTGGGAAGAGCGGCACTATGTTGTACTAGAAAAATTAACAGCAAAAGAAGCAACGATCCTTGATCCAGCAAGTGGACGGAAAAAAATCAAAAGAGCCGAATTTCAAGCAAGTTTCTCTAATATTGCGTTGATTCTAACAGATGTTGATGTTACGATCACACAACGAAAGAAAAAGAAAAACGCAACTTGGACGATTTTAAAAGATATTTTAAGCGATCAAAAATCAAAAGTTGCGCTATTTATTGCTTTAACACTTTTGATCCAAATGGTGACAATTGCAATCCCAAGACTAACCCAAACAATCATTGATAATTCGAATATTGCCGTTTCAAATATCTTTCAAATCGGTTCAACGATTATCATTCTATTTATTGCGTATTATTTATTGCAAGTTGCTAGAGGTTTAGTTTTGATCGTTTTGGAAAATCTATTCGATTTAACTTTGATGAAAGCGTTTATGAAAAAAATCATTCATTTACCATTACGATTTTTTGTAAACCGTTCAACTGGGGATTTGATTTTTAGAGCCAATCTTAGTGTGATAATCCAGCAAATCATGAGTCAACGAATGTTGACGATTTCGGTGGACTTTCTGTTTGTATTTATCTATCTGATTTTAATGGTCAATCTGTCATTGAATTTAACGTTGATTGCGATATTTGGTGCATTTACGATGGGGGCAATTTCAGTCGTCAATTCCAAACGAGTACAAAGTATCACCAACAAAGAACTGATCGCCCAATCTAAAGTACAGCGTATTTTAGTAGAATTATTTGAAGGGATGGAAACGGTCAAGTCATCTGGATCTGAGAATCAATTCTATACGAAATGGCGTAATGAATTCAAAAATCAGATCATGTTGCGAGCAGAGAAGAATCGTTTTTCAACTTGGGTCAGAACGATCCAAACATCGATTCAATTTATTTTACCGATCGTGCTGATTTATGTGGGGCTGTTTCAAGTTACGAAAGGTCAAGTAACATTGGGAGAACTTATCAGCTTTAATGCGTTATCAGGAGCATTTATTGCACCGATCGTGACGGTCTTTGATTCTTATACAGAATTTTTACTGTTGCGTTCTTATTTTGGCAAGTTAAATGAAATTTTAGAAGCTAAAGACAATCCACGCCTGGCGATCGAAGGGGAAAAAATTTCGACAATCGATTCAGTGGATGTTGAAGATGTTTCGTTTAAATATAGTTATTTCGAGGAAGATATCTTGCATTCTGTTTCCTTCCAAATAGAACGTGGGGATAAAGTCGCAATCGTTGGTAAAAGTGGTTCTGGTAAGAGCACACTCTTAAAATTACTAGCAGGGTTATACGATACAACTTCAGGACAAATTAAATTCAATACGATCGATCTAAAACAAATCGATGATGCTTCATTAAAAAGCTGCATCAGCATTGTTAATCAAAAGCCGACGATTTTTAACGCTTCTTTATATGACAATATTGTCTTGAATCAAGAAGATGCAACAGATGATCGCGTAGAACAAGCAATTTTTGATTCAAGAGTTGATGAAATCATCATGAATTTACCTTTAGGCTTGGAAACCCAAATTTCTGAAGGTGGAATGAATTTATCTGGCGGGCAAATGCAACGTATTTCTATTGCGCGGGCATTGGTAAAAGAAACAAGCTTACTCCTAATGGATGAGCCAACAAGTTCGTTAGATAATATCTCGGAAAACTTTATTATGAATCGTTTAAAGACCTACGATTTTACCTGCATCATTGTGGCTCATCGTTTAAATACGATCAAACATTTCGATCGTATAATAGTGATGGATCAAGGAAGAATCGTTGAAGAAGGAACACATCAAGAATTATTAGCTTTAGAAGGATATTATCATTCAATCTATTTTGATCCAATGAATATCGCAGAATAAATGATCGGCATCCAGTTAAAGCATTTATTCGGACTTTTTGAGGCTGCTATAGAACTCAAAGTGTTATGTCCTGGTTTAAGTACTAAATCATCAAGGTTTGAAGACTTCGGAAATAAGCATGTCTGTTTCAACTTCGAGAATAAGGGGGAGAATAAAATGGCAGTTATTGGCTATATGCGCGTCAGCACTCATTATCAAAAATTTGATTCTCAATATCAAGCATTGAAAGATTATGGTGTCGATAAAATTTTCAAAGAATATGAAAGTGGACGTAAAAGCTTTCGGAACGAATTGAATAAAGCATTGACAATTTTGAAACCAGGCGATACATTTGTGATTTTTAAACTAGATCGGTTGGCTAGAGGAACTAAGCAATTGTTAGGTTTACTAGAAGAATTTGATCGACGAAATATTCATTTTGTCAGTATTGAAAACAGCATAGATACTTCTACTCCAATGGGGCGATTCTTTTTTACGATCATGGGAGCATTTGCTGAAATGGAAGCCGAGTTGATTCGTGAACGTGTTTTAGCAGGGTTGAGCGCAGCTAAAAAAAACGGTGTTATTTTGGGTCGCCCGCCACTTGTCAATCAAGTTAATGAAGCGCTGGAGCTATACCATAACACCGATATGCCAACAGAAAAAATTTCAAAACGTTGTGGTATTTCTACCTCAACGATTTACCATCATTTAAGAAAAGAGGGCGTTTATCGAACAAAAAATACAACTGATGTGTTGCACAGCAGTAAAGTATTAGTCAGTAGTGGAGAAAAGAAATAGAGTAAAAGTAGGCCGAGACAAAAGCGTTTAGCTCCGAGAAATAAGAGGGAATTCACGAAAATTGCTTTTCAAATTTTTGAGAATTTCTGCTTATTTCCGAAGGAGCTGCTTTTTTCTCGCCGTTTATTCGGATTTAGAGCGCGAAACAAAACTGTTTTTTAGTTTTGTTTCGCGCTCTTTTTTATTTACTTATTGTAAAATTCGTGCATATCTTGTAGCAAATTCATTGTTGTAAGCTACGCCGTTTACGTTGGTGCCAACATCCCAGTTAGCAGACCAAGTCATCAAGCCTTTGATTGGATTTCCATCTTTAGCTAGTTGATCAAGCGCTTTATAGACAGCCGTTGGATCAATCACATAGCCACTACCGGCACCATCAACATTGGCAGGAAGTCCAAGAACAAGTTTGTCATTTGGAATCTTTAAGAATGTCCTTGTACCATGGATCATAGAGTCAGACATATAATAAAGAAACTCATATTTCAAAGCATCGTTGCTTTGTGGAATCCATTTATTGATTTCATCCACCCAAACACCATCGCCGCCTTGATTATATAACTGTGGTGCAATGTAGTCATAATAACCTTCTAAGGAAGTAATGTATTTTTCATAAGCACCACCTGGTTTTAGGTAAGGAAATTCAGGCGCCATTGTGATGATGAAATTTTTCCCTTGGGCTTTGTAATGTTCTTTAACTTTTTTCAAAGCAGTTGGGATCACCGTTTGGTTATCACCTGCTGTAATAGCGGACTGTTCTAGATCAATGTCCAGTCCATCAAAACCATAAGTTTCTACTTGACGAATGATCTCATCAGCAAAAGCCTGTTCATCTCCAGATTTTAATTGGATATGAGCATCAGCACCACCTAGCGCAAGCAAAACAGCACGACCTTGACTGTTGAGCAGGGCCACATCTTGACGAAAAGCAGCATCTGTTTTGTTATATGGAGCGAATGTTGGGATTCGGTTGACACCGTCACTTTTCATGAATGAAACGGGTACTACATTATATGCTTTATTCACGTCTGCTAATGAAATATTTGCAGATGTTCCTTGTTTGTAACCATCTCTGCCTTTAGAAGCCCAATTATGCCAATAGCCGACAAGAACTTTTTTATTCGCTACACTGACCATTTCACTAGCAGAATCAGCGGCTTCAACAGGTGTTGTTGCAAATAAACTACCAGCAGTAATACCTGAAAGTAGTAAAAAAGCAGGGATCAATTGTTTGATTTTCATGTATTTAGCTCCTTTCAGTTGTTATTTTACATTAACATCGATTGCTTGATAAAAAGCATTTGTTGTGTCGTAAACGTTCCAAACAGCATAAATCACATGATAGCCTTTGCGATCGCTAGGAACAGTAATTGTATGATTAACAGAAGCTTCAGGAATCGCAGCTTTATCATCGACACGACCGATTAAATCGAAGTTTTTAATATCTAAAGGCTGGTTTGGGTTCCACCCTTGTTTTGTCATATAGTAATCCCATGTAGAAGTTCTGTGACGGGCAGTTAACGTCCAGTTGATTGCAAGAGGGCCTGTTGTAATATCAGATTTATACCAACGATCAGCTGTCTGAACATCTAATGGGTCGAATCCGCTAACGCCTGCACTAGCTAGTTTTCCTGTAATAAATGTATTCTTAGTAGCTTCGATACTTTGAGGTTCCCATTCAGCACGACCAACATTTTTATTTATTTTTCCACCTTGACTACTGCCGAAGTATGCGCGACTTCCTGGCGATGAAACATACCCGTGAGCATGTGTGACCGTAGAAGAAACAAATAAACCTCCTGCTAATAAACTAAGTGTAAGAACGGTTTTGAGCATTGTTTTTTTCATTGTGAATCCTCCTAAAAGTATTTTTTTGTAGCGCTTACAATGGTAAATGTAACATGTTGTTTTATATTATTCAAATGATATGCAACTATTTTCAAAATGATAATTTAGTGAGAGTTTTTGTGAAAAAAGTTCTTTTGTACGAAGGCGTTTGTCTGTTGTGGTTTGTTATGAATAAAATAAAAAAACTCCAAAAGTTAGATTTTCAGGTCTAACTTTTGGGGGTCACTGCAATGCTCTCAAAAGTGTTTTTATAATAACGATTAATCTAACGAGTCAATGTTTTTTCATCATTAGCGATAACTGCTAATAAATTTTGATTGTCATTGAAAGCTGCAAAAACTTTTGCACTATTAAAATCTGGTGCTTTTAGATTTGGTGACTTCATAAATTCATTAAAAGCTGCTTCGTAAGCTAAGAGATCTAGCATATACAAAGATTGATAGGTTTTATTTAGGGCAATTCCTTGAGACGATAAATCAAAAGCTGCAGCATAATCTTTGATCAAAGAATAAAATTTCGCAGTATTGAAGAAAACTTTTGTTGCTTCAATTGGCATTTTGATCGTCATTTTTTTCAACATATCAATGGATTTTTCGTAATAAACTTGTGCTTTATCCAACTCATCGGCCATTTCATAGACAATTCCTAAGCTGTTGACTGAAAGAATTGCATAAATTGAATTTGAATCGCCAAGTTCATCGGCTCTGTAAAAATAAAACAAACTATCGGTTGTATTGTTGTAGCCGAGCAGATTAGTGATTCCCATAAAATAGAACCAGCGTACTTCTAACTCTTTATTTTGAAAATCAGCCACATTGATTGATGTTTCTTTTAACAATGAGTGGGCTTTTTTATGTTCAAATGTATTACACAATTCTTCTACTTGGTTTAATAAAGAAGTTAACTTCTTTTCATCATTATCATCTAAGACACTTTCTAGACTAAGATTTAATCTCTTACAGATTGCATCAAGGATCTCAAGGCTATCACAAACATTTTTATTTTCAATATTACTAACAGTTCCTTGTGTACAAATTCCAGCGGCTAAAGTTACTTGCGACAACTTTTTTTGTTTTCTGACTGTGCGGATGATGTCTCCTTTGATTCTCATATTTTTCCCCTCTATGTCTATGCATTATAGTTCTAGTTTATATAATAGTATGGTATTATTCTTTTGGAATCAACTAATTTTTTTGGAGGGATATACATGGAAACGCTTTTATACTTGTTGAATGAAGTGCTTGGCTATGGTAATACTGGACACGTATAGTGTGAAAAAATTAGTGATTAGAGTTTATTTTTTAACAAATAGGTAGGACTGAAAAACTTTTTAGAATGGAAGAATTCACACTTCTATTTTGAAAAGTTTTTTTTAATATATCCTAAAGATATAGTTATTCCATCATTTTTTATTCTATTAAAGTATATTTTTTTAAGAATTTTTAGTAGAGTGTACACGAACGGAACCAGTACAGATCGTCGTTTTTTTTTTATCATCGGTTTGACATATTATGTTATAATTTAACTAGCTATACAAGCATAAAAAGGAGGAGATCCAGTGGCAAAAAAATTTACGACCCCATATGAAGTAGCTTATTATGATGGCGATATTACTAGGAAAATGACGATTCCGTCAATGTTGGCCGTTGTGATCAAAACGTCTGAAGAACAAAGCGATGCCTTAGATAGAGGAAGCGATTTTGTTGCTTCGTTTGGCCTTGGTTGGGTCATAACGAACTATGAAATCCATATCACACGTTTACCTAAAGTGGGAGAAAAACTTGCCGTGACGACTCAAGCGATGGCTTACAATAAATATTTTTGTTATCGGAACTTTTGGATTCATGATGAAGAAGGTAATGAATGCGTATTGATCAAGTCAACTTTTGTCTTGATGGATAAAGAAAACCGTAAAATGAGCAGTGTACTACCTGAGATCATCGAGCCGTACGAAAGTGAAAAAATCAAGAAAATTTACCGTGGTGAAAAAATTGAAAAGGTAGAAAACGGTGAATTTTTACCTTATCGTGTCCGATATTTTGATATTGATGGAAATCAACATGTTAACAATGCAATCTATTTCAATTGGTTACTTGATGTTTTAGGGTATGATTTTCTAAGTAAGCATGAGCCGACATTTATCAATGTAAAATTCGATAAGGAAGTAGAATATGGTCAGGTCGTAGAAAGCCATTATGAATTGCTTGATACTGAAGATGGAAAAATGACACGGCATGAAATCCGAATTGACGGTCAAACCTATTGTGAAGCAAACATGAAATGGAAAGAAAGCCAATAGGACTGTAGGAGCAAATCATTTTTTGACTGAGACATTTTTTTGTTTTGTCTTGGTCTTTTTTAGTATAAAATAAAAGAGTAATCATTTTAACTATATGTATATAATAGTGGTTTGATGAAAATAGAAAGGATAAACATATGCTATGATTCGATTAGGTTTGACTTCTTTTAATGAACATGATAAATTAACCGGAAAAAAGCGTTCTACATTATACGAATATGCGGGCTACTTACCGCTCGTCGAGATGGATACAGCATACTATGGCATTCCCAAACAAGACTCTGTTAGGGAGTGGACTAAATCAGTTCCTGAAAATTTTCGTTTTGTGATGAAAGTATATAGCGGCATCAGCTGTCAGGGAGAGTGGCAACAGTATTATCAAAATGAAGAAGAGATGGTAGAAGCATTTTTGACAAGCATGGCACCTATGATTGAAAGTGGGAAACTTTTTGCCTTTTTGATTCAATTTTCTGGAACTTTTAGTTGTACAAAGGAAAATGTTCAATATCTAGAAAAGATTCGCCACTGGTTTGCGGGTTTTCCGATTGCGATAGAATTAAGAAATGGTTCATGGTATACGGCTAAATATATTAAACAAACAGTGGGATTTATGAAAAATAATAAGTTTTCATTAGTTGTAGTCGATGAACCCCAGATTCCGACCAATCCAGTACCATTTTTACCTTATGTTACAAATGACCAATTTGTGTTATTTCGTTTTCATGGACGTAATGCTGCAGGGTGGATGGCAAACGACAAAGATTGGCGTAAAAAACGTACTTTATATCGCTACAATTCAGAAGAAATCGCAGAGTTGAGTGAGGCTGTGGAAAAAGTGGCTAATGAGACACAAGAGGTTGGCGTGATTTTTAATAATAATTCTGGCGGCGATGCTGCAGGCAACCTACTAGAAATGAAAGCTGCACTGAAATTGGAATACAAGAATTTAAACCCAAAACAAATGGGCTTATTTTAAATAACATACAGATTCATTTGAGAAAGGAATACCATGATTAAAGCTATTTTCTTTGATATCGATGGTACATTAGTGAACAAAAATGCTAAGGCCTTGGCATCAACTAAACAAGCAATTGCTAAGGCGCAAGCACAAGGAATCATTTGCGGAGTAGCAACAGGTCGCGGACCAGTTCATTTAAGCCAGCAAGTTGATGAATTGAATCTAGACGTTTTTGTTACTTACAATGGTCAACTGGTTTATACAAAGGAAGAAACGATCCGATCAGAACATTTTTCTGATGAAACATTAAAGCGAATTGTGGCATTTTCAGATTCTTACCATCGTCAAATCACGTTCGGCTCAAGACGTAGTATAGAAGGTAGTTCACTTATGCGTTTTGGGCAAAAGAAATGGGCGAAAAAACTGGTTCATTTTTTTCCAAAGCATTTTCCTACACGACTTGTAAAGAATTTGATCAGTCGCTTCTCGATTCATAGAAAGGCACAACGTTATCATGACCTGGATGTTTTAAAAGAACCGATTTATCAATGTGTGTTATTAAGCCCTAAATCAGAGCTTGATTTTTTGTACGAGAAATTACCAGGTTGTAAATTGACAAGATCAAATCCCTATACAGTGGATATCATTCCCAGTGGCGGTTCAAAACTTGTGGGCATTCAAAAATGTGCTGAATACTTTGGATTTAGATTAGATGAGGTAATGGCGTTTGGTGATAGCTGGAATGATTTAGAAATGCTTGACGGTGTTGCTCTTGGTATTGCAATGGGCAACGCAGAAGCTGAGGTTAAAAAAACTGCAAAATATGTGACTGGAACAAATGAAGAAGACGGGATTTATCAGGCATTGAAATATTACGGTGTAATTGTTTAGTTGTGCGGACTAAACTTGCGGAAAAAAATTGAACGTTGTTACTGATGTATTATCTAGCTACTCGGACTATTCTCGTGGAAAAAAGATAAAGTCTGCAGGTGACAGAAAGCGTCACAATATATTTTCCTATTCTCCAATCGAGACTGAACGAGTCCGCTCCGCTTTTAAATTAGGAGGAACCCAATGAAAATCGATAATCCATTTGAAAAAACTGAAGCATTTCATGCAAAATTTGATAATAGAAAACCTAAAACTCCAACCAATTTTTCTGCTAAACAAGCATCAGATCGAGCTGGTTTTAAAGTGGAAGAGTTAGTTGAATTTTTATACGGATCAGCGAACAATGATTCAGAAGTCTTTAACCAATTAGTAAATCAGTTAAAAGTGTCTGTCGATCAAGCACAAGCAAAGGTGCTTGGTAAGCAAAAGAAAGTAACGGACCCTTTGGTGGAACAAGTAGATGCGCTGATTGATCTATTGTATTTCACGTATGGTTCATTTTCATTATTAGGCGTTGATCCAACAGAAATATTTTCCATCGTTCATGAAGCCAACATGGGGAAAATATTTCCAGATGGTAAGCCACACTACCATCCAGTAACGCACAAAGTATTAAAACCAGATAATTGGGAAGCCGATTTTGCACCAGAACCAAAGATCAAAGCAGAAATAGAGAGGCAAACAAAAGCTGCTGAAACGGAATAAACTTATAGAAAACAGTTAGAGCTCAAAACAAAACTGAAAAGCAGTTTTGTTTTGAGCTCTTGCTTTGAATAAACAGCGGGAAAAAAGCAAATCGTTTGTAGAAGAGTAATTTTTACTCAAAATGATTCCAAAAGTTTTTTTGATAATGACGAATCCACAGAAACGTCACGACGACTATAATTGCGAGTACACCTAAATTGAGTGGCCAAAAGGGCAAATACATTGCGGCGAAACCATAAAGTACCAAACAAATCAAACTGCCAAAAATCGAGCCTAACATGGTAATTACTAAGCCGACATTTCCAGCTCCTCGATTAAACAATTGACTAATACTTGTCCAATCTAGCGAGATAAAGCGATAATCTCTTGCAAAAAATCGTAGACAAAGTAGATAGCTACCTAACAATGAACCGGTCAATAAACTTAGGATAAAGAGAAGCGGCAACCGGAACACAATCCCACCAAGCAAAGCAATCGCGCCATTTAACACGGTTTGTACAATAAAGCCAACGAAAAATTTTTGTTTCATATATTTAGACATTGAAATAGGCAAAGACTGTACAAAATTGAAATTTTCCTGATCAAGAGAAATTAGATTACTGATAAAAGAAGTCTGATTGATCGTCATCCATGTTAAAGCAATTCCGGCTAAAAAGACAACACCAATAAAACGAGAATCCAAATGACTTAAATTCATTGAACCGCCAATCGCAAACGTCACTATAAAAATGACAGGCATCAGTAAAGAATTAGACAATACTTGCATAATTAAATTGGGTTCTTTCAATAACTGCGTATTATAACTTGTAAGCAATTGTCCTAAATTTTGATTAGCTTTATGTTTTTTCCGACCTGTACCTTTGGCAGTGGTTGAATCGGTCAATTGCTCATAAAATTTTGGCAGAATCAAGACTTTGATAGCCAACATCAACACTAAAAATAAGGCAATCAATCCAACGAAACTGAGCATACCTGACATAGAAAAGGGGTTAGATACAATATGGAACAACGGCAATAAAAGGGCAATAGGATGACGATCTATTTGGCCTGTTTGAGTGTCAGAGCTTTGTCCATTCATAAAAACAATTCCGACAATTGCAATCGTCATTGAAATACCTAATAACAAACTAGTAACGACTTTTTTATGTTCTTTAAAAAATTTCGTTCTTGTTAATCCAAAAACAATCAGACAACAAATAGCGAAGACTGTTGCTAAGACTAACAAAAAAAGTAAAATTGCTAGAACAATTGCGAGTGGTAGAAAAATGCCAGCCCGCCATCCTGTCAATAAAAATACTACAAGCATTGGAAAGACAAAGGGGGTGACCGTTAGCACAACAACTAAGATCTTCGCCGTAAAAATCATACTTTGGCGAAAAGGCAGAGGCAAATAAGCTGGTAAATCCTGACTTTCAAAAAAGACGTTATAAATAACTGAGATTCCTTGTGAAAAAGCCAAAATACTAAACAAAGCTACATAATAAGTAAAGAAACCAGGCATCTGACTGAAATCAATAAGGAACATTGTCATCCCATAGATGACTAAAAATAAAACCCCAGAAAGTAAATATTGATTGACCAGTGCTCGAGTTAACGCTTTTCCATTCTTGCCTTTTCTTCGAGCTCGATCTGTTACTTGAGGATTGGCATAACGTAAGTTGACCCGTGTTAATTCAACCAACTGTGTTTTATTCATAACGATCACCTTCAATATGTGTCAATAATTGTGTATCCGATTGACGTCCCGCCATTTTTAAATAAATTGCTTCTAAAGATTCGTTGGGGGATTGTTCCAATAATTCATTGACAGAACCGTTGTAGATGAGCTCGCCTTTTTTTAATATAGCCAATTGATCACATAACTGCTGTGCAGTATCTAAAGCATGGGTTGAGAAAATCACTGTTTTTCCTTTAGCAGCGTGCGCTTTCATCATTTCTTTTAAATCAAAGGCCGCTTGAGGATCTAAACCTTGCAAAGGCTCATCTAAAATCCAAATATCAGGGTCAGGTAATAATGCACCGATGATGATAGTTTTTTGTCGCATACCATGAGAAAAACTGGCTAAAGTTTCATCTTGATGACTCAACATATCAAATAAAGAAGCAAGCTCATTCAAACGAGTTTGTTTTTGTGTGTTATCAAGCTCATATGCAGCACCGATCAAATCCCAATATTCACCAGCGGTTAGCTGTAAAAATATATCAGGTGTATCTGGAACATAAGCAATTTTTTTCTTGATTGCTTGCCGATTTTCGGATAGGTCTAAATCATCAACCTTGATTACGCCGCTGGATGGTTGAATAATACTTACTAAACTTTTGATTGTTGTGGATTTACCTGCACCGTTATGTCCAAGAAAGCCAAAAATTTCTCCCTGTTTAATCGTCAAACTTAACTCTTTCAAGGCTTGTTTGGTTCCATAAGTTTTACTGACATTCACTAACTCAATCATAATTACCCCACCTTTTCATATTAACTATCTTACTATTATTGTACTCCAATCATTTCACGAATAAAATGCTTTCTATAAAGAAGCACAGAAAACTACTATTTAGAGTTTTCTGTGCATAAATTAGTTAATCAGCTTTTAAAAAATGTTTGATATAATGCCTGAATCGCTTTTGTCTCTTGATCTTCACGAATGCCAAACATAATACTGACCTCAGAAGATCCCTGGTTGATCATTTCCAAGTTGATTTTGTTGAAAGCTAAAGCGGCAGTGCTGTCAGCCATGACCCCAATTCGTTGACGCATCCCTTCACCAACGACCATTAGCATCGATAAACCATGAGTAATCCGCAATTCATCAGGTTCCAGTTCATGTTCTAAACGTTTCATTAATTCTTCTTCGATCTCAATCGTTAACTGACGCTCTCTTAAAATAATCGAAATATCATCAATTCCAGAAGGCATATGCTCGTAACTAAGTCCTAGTTCTTCCAGAATTTGTAGTAAACGCCGACCGAAACCTAATTCTCTATTCATTAAATATTTACTAATGTAAATACTGGCAAATCCTTGGTCACTGGCGATCCCAACTACCGGATCGTGTTTTACTGTTCTAGAAGTGGTGATCAAAGTTCCAGGATGTTCAGGATTATTTGTGTTTTTGATGACCACCGGAATATTGGCACGATAAGCAGGCATCAAGGCTTCATCATGAAGCACAGCAAAACCCGCATAAGCCAATTCCCGCATTTCTCGATAAGTTAGTTCTTTGATCGTTTTTGGCTCGTGAACAATACCAGGATGGGCAACAAAAATTCCATTTACATCAGTAAAATTCTCATAGATATCAGCTTCTACACCCGCGGCTACAATCGAACCAGTGATATCTGATCCTCCTCTGGAAAACGTACAGATATCCCCCGCTTCAGTGAAACCAAAAAATCCAGGAATCACTAGAATCTCTTCTGTTGTTTTAAAGTGATTGATTTTACTTGAAGAAGAAGGCAAAATGCGTGCGTTACCAGGTTCATCTGACACAATGATTCCAAGATCTAAAGGGTTTTTATAACGGGCATTCAAGCCACGTTGTTGGAAAAATGAAGCTACTAATTTAGCATTGTTGTCCTCACCACTAGCCAAAAAAGCATCTAACAAATGGGGATTATCTTCTTTAGGTAAGGTTGCTAAGTTTTGAATCGCTTGCTGAATATTGCCTAAAACTTCCTTACTAATACCTAACTCATCTAAAATCGCTTCATAACGTCCAACAATTTTTCCGATAATTTCAGTGGTATTTTCATTATTTAAATAGGTATTATAGTAAGTAATAAGTAAATCTGTTACTTTAATGTCTTGTGAAGAACGCTTACCAGGAGCTGAAACAACAACAAACTTTCGTGAAGCGTCTTCTTTTACGATTTGTAAAACTTTCTCTAATTGTGCTGCAGAGGCTAATGAGCTACCTCCAAATTTTATGACTTTCACTTTTTTCACTCCTAATTTTAATAGATTTTTCATTATAATAGTAAAAGAATACCGAAATATGGTCTGAAAAGCAACTGTAAAAATGATAATTATTCGTTCTTTTCCGTTTATTTTCAACAAATTTCTTCATTTTTTTTCAAACTTTTGTTAGACTGGTAGAGCTGAATAAGAATAGTCAAAAAAAGGAGCGCCAAAATGACGCAGGAATATGAAGGAATTATTTTCGATATGGACGGCGTGTTGGTCGATAGTGAAGGGTTTTATTATCAACGTAGAAAAGCATTTCTTAAAGAATATGATTTATCTATTGAACAAATACCGATCCCATCCTTTATCGGAGCAGATATGCGAAGCTTATGGGAGACGATTTTTGAAGTTAATGATACAATCTATGATGAAGCTTTCTTGAGCGAGAAATATCACCAGTATAAAAAGGAACATCCTATTGATTACGCCAATTTGATCGATCCAGATGCTAAACGAGTCTTGCAATTTTTTAAAAGGAAAGGCTATAAAATAGGCTTAGCTTCTTCTTCAACTTTGGAAGTGATTCAAGAAGTCCTGAAAGTTGGGCAATTAACAAGTTATTTTGATGTGGTTGTAAGCGGCACAAAATTTGAAAAAAGTAAACCAAATCCCGAAATCTATAAATACACAGCACAAGAAATGGGCATTGAGCCCCATAATTGTCTGGCCATCGAAGACTCTGAAAAAGGAATTCGTGCAGCACATGATGCAGGCACAGTTGTGTGGGCCTTAAAAGATACTCGCTTTGGAATGGACCAGCAACTGGCTGACCTGCAGTTGGATACTTTAAGTGATATGTGCAAAAAGTTGCAAAATATAGAACAAGTCGGTTAAACTGACTAATAGTTGGAATGGATTTGTTACAATTGTGCAAACTCAAAATATTTCTTAAAAAAATACAATTAGTTAGTGCTTGATGGACTGGTTTGTGCTATAATTTTCTGTAGGTGTTTTTAAGAAAATTTAAGTAGATAAGAGCATAATGTAACGGCAGATAAAGCTATTTTCGTTATTTATCGGCTGCTACATATCATATATGGACTAATAAACGGAGGAACCATGAATGAAGAATAATCTGATCATTATCGTAGTTTTAGCTATAATAATCATCGCAGCAGTTTTGTATTTAGTTGGTTATTTTATGAGAAAGAAAAATCAAATGAAACTCGATGATCTGGAAAAGAGGAAAGAAGAACTGTTCGACTTACCAGTGATTGAAGAGGTCGACGATGTCAAAAAGATGCACATGGTCGGGCAAAGTCAGAACACGTTTAGAGAATGGAATCAGCGTTGGACCGAGATTTCTACTCGTTCTTTTGCAGAGCTAGAAAGTCAGATTTTTGAAGTTGAGAATTTAAATGAAACCTTCCGTTTTATGAAAGCGAAAAAAGCAGTTGCTGAAGCTGATCAAACAATGACTGAGATGGAATCAGAAGTTGAGATCATCCGTAATGGATTGAAAGAATTACGTGAAAGTGAAGAACGTAATTCACTTGAAGTCCAAAAAGCTTTAGACGTTTACGAAGAAATCAGTAAATTACTTCATGATGAAAAATCAGAATTTGGTTCTGCCTATCCTGAATTACAAAAGCAAATCAAAAATATCGAAATCGAATTTACTCAGTTTGTGACATTGAATACGTCAGGAGATCCAATCGAAGCGCGTGAAGTTTTGGAAAATGCTGAACGTCATACGTATGAATTAGACGATGTGATGAAACGCATTCCACCACTTTACGACGAACTGAATCGGACATTCCCGGATCAACTAAAAGAGATCGAAGAAGGATACAAACGCCTGCTTGCAGATCATTATGTATTCCCTGAAAAGAATTTCGAAGATGAACTAAGACGTGTTCAAAAACGTGTCAAAAATTCAACAGTCGATTTAGAGAAGACAGAAGTCGATGCAGTAGAAGTTGCTAATCGTGACACAGCTAATGCAATTGATGCGCTATATGAAATCATGGAACGTGAGATCAACGCTAAAAAATATGTGATGACGAACCATAAAGTGGTCGGAGATTATATTGCTCATGCATTGAAAAATAATCGTCAATTGATGATTGAATTAGATCATATATCACAAAGTTATACATTGAACCATAATGAGTTAGGACGTTCAAGAGGTTTCCAAACAGAGATCGAAGAACTGATTCGCCGTTATGAAGATTTTGAACCAAAAATGAATGAACATACAATTCCTTATTCAGAAGTACAAGCATTCTTCAAAGATTGCTACAAAATTTTGGATGATATTGAAAATCAACAAGTTGAAATTGATGACTCATTAAAAGAATTGCGCAAAGGCGAAAAAGCTGCCCAAGAAAAAGTTGATCAATATGATTTCCGTTTACGCAACATCAAACGATATGTTGAGAAACAACGTTTACCTGGATTGCCAGCTGATTACTTGGAATTCTTCTTTGTAGCAACTGATCGTATTGAAGAATTAAGTAAAGCTCTAAACAGAATTAGAATCAATATGGAAGAAATCAAAAAACTTTCTGATCTTTGTAATGAAGATTTAGACTTACTAGATAAAAAAACCAAAGATTTAGTTAACTCTGCAGCGTTGACAGAACAAATGATGCAGTATGCAAACCGTTACCGTCACACACATGAAGCGATTCGTGTAGCAATGGAAAACAGTTTAGAACTATTTTCAAAAGAATACAGATATCAAGATGCTTTAGATGAGATTGGAACTGCACTTGAACGAGTGGAGCCAGGCGCATTTAGAAGAATTGAAGATTTTTATTTCAACAATCTTGATGCAATGTAATAGTAAGTAAAATGTAAAAAGGCGAGACTGTGGTCTCGTCTTTTTGTTTGTTTCAATTTATTATTTAATGAATTCTAGTAGTTTGGTTGAACTACTAAAATAGAAAGTATATAATAGGAAAGAATTTCAAAAGAAGAAGGTTTTTTAGATGATATATTTTGATAACAGTGCAACAACACCGATTTATCCACAAGCGTTAGATACATATGTAAAAGTAAGCCAACGTATTATTGGGAATCCGTCTAGTCTACATGATTTAGGCAATCAAGCCAGTCGTCTGATGGAACAAGCTCGTAAGCAAATAGCTGATTTGATCCAAGTAAAGTCAAACGAGATTTATTTTACAAGTGGTGGTACGGAAGGCGATAATTGGGTTTTAAAAGGAACAGCTTTAGAGAAGAAGTCGTTTGGTCGTCATATCATTATTTCAAATATTGAACATCCAGCTGTTTCTGAAACAGCAAGACAACTCGCAGAGAATGGTTTTGAACTTTCAATTGCTCCAGTTGATGAACGCGGATTTGTGAAAGTCGATGAATTAGCTAAATTGATTCGTAAGGATACGATCCTTGTTTCGATCATGGCAGTGAATAATGAAATAGGTTCAATCCAGCCGATTAAAGCAATTAGTGACTGCTTAGCAAATTACCCAACGATTCATTTTCATGTGGATGCGGTTCAAGCAATCAGTAAAGTCAGTCAAGAACAATGGTTAACACCTCGCGTGGATTTTGCCACTTTTTCTGCTCATAAGTTTCACGGTCCTAGAGGTGTAGGGTTTATTTATTGGAAACATGGTCGTAAGCTTGCACCGCTATTAACGGGTGGTGGTCAAGAAAATGATCAAAGAAGCGGGACTGAAAATGTTGCTGGGATCGTTTCTATGGCTAAAGCGTTACGTTTGTATACAGACAAGAAAGCAGAAAAACCAGAGCATACTGCAACGATTCGTCGTTATTTGATCGAAGCATTGCAGGAATATACCAATGTTACGGTATTTTCAAAAGAAACATTTGACTTTGCACCTCATATTTTATGTTTTGCTTTAAAAGGAATTCGGGGAGAAGTGCTTGTACATGCATTAGAAGAAAAACAAATTTATACATCAACGACTAGCGCCTGTTCAAGTCGGAAAAAAATGGCTAGCAGCACGTTGCACGCTATGAAAGTACCTGACGATTTAGCAACATCCGCCATTCGTCTTAGCTTAGATGAAAGCAATACGATTGCAGAAGCGGAACAATTTATGATTATTTTTAATCAACTATATAAAAAATTCTTAGTGTTAAATAGCTAATGGAATAAAAAATCAAGCTTTACAGAAAAGGATTGAAAAATTGTGAAATACACTGAAATTATGGTTCGTTACGGCGAGCTTTCAACGAAAGGGAAAAATAGAAAATTATTTATCTCTCAATTAGCCCAAAATGTCAAAAGAGTACTTGGTGATTTTCCAGCTGTCAAAATCCATGCTGACCGAGATCGGATGCACCTAATATTAAATGGTGAGGACAGTGCACAAATCTTGCCTAAGTTAGAAAAAGTTTTCGGTATTCAAAATTTTTCTCCAAGTGTTCGTGTAGAAAAAACAATGCCAGAAATTCGTCAAATGGTCCAAACGATTATAAAATCAGCCTATCAGCCAGGGCAAACATTTAAAATTACCTCTAAACGTTCTGATCATAGCTTTGAATTGGATACAAATGAATTAAACCGAGAACTTGGTGGTGCTGTTTTTGAGGTTTTTCCAGAAATTGCTGTACAAATGAAAAAACCAAATATTGAAATCCGTGTAGAAATCCGCAAAGAAGGTGCTTATCTTTCTTATGAAACGATTCGTGGTGCCGGTGGATTGCCTGTTGGAACTAGTGGACGCGGTATGTTGATGCTTTCTGGTGGAATTGATTCACCTGTTGCAGGTTACTTGTCAATGAAACGAGGTGTAGAAGTGGAAGCTGTCCATTTTGCTAGCCCGCCATACACAAGTGAGCAAGCTCTACAAAAAGCTAAGGATCTAGCTGCAAAAATTGCGCCTTATGCTGGTAGTATACAGTTCATCGAAGTACCGTTCACGGAAATCCAAGAAGAGATTAAACGAGTAGTGCCTGAAGGCTATTTAATGACGGTGACACGTCGAATGATGTTGCGCTTGACTGATGCGATACGTGTTCAAAGAAAAGGGCTAGTCATCATCAATGGAGAATCATTGGGACAGGTTGCATCACAAACATTACAAAGCATGGTAGCAATCAATGAAGTAACCACAACACCAATCATTCGCCCAGTTGTATCGATGGATAAAGGTGAAATCATCGAAATTGCTGAAAAAATCGATACTTTTGAGTTGGCCATTCAACCATTTGAAGATTGTTGTACGATTTTTGCGCCACCTCAACCAAAAACCAGACCCAAATTAGATAAAGCTCAAGCCTATGAAGCTAGACTAGATATAGAAGGACTGATGGCACGGTCAATGGCTAGTTTAAAAGTTAGTGAAATAACTGAACTGAGCGAACAAAACGAAGAATTTTCTGATTTACTATAAAAGTTGAAAGAACAGACTTGATAACGCTATCGAATCTGTTCTTTTTTATTAGTTTTTTCTAATACCTGCTATTTTTTTCACAAACAAGTTGCCCACGATCTTTAAGCATGCTAAACTATATATATGTGAAAAAAGTAACAAGGAGGTTGGAAAATGAAAGAATTACATAAAGAAAAAAAAATGCCCAAAGCAACCGCAAGAAGACTACCCTTGTATTTGCGTTATCTGAAAATGTTAGGAGATTCCGGTGTAACTCGGATCAAATCGAAAGAATTTAGTGATGTGATCCAAGTACCATCAGCGACGATTCGTCGAGATTTCTCCCACTTAGGTGAATTAGGACGCAGTGGCTATGGCTATGATGTGCCTTACCTGATTGAAGTTTTTAGTCATATTTTAAATACGCAAGAAGAAAAACGCATTGCTTTGATCGGTTGTGGTAATTTAGGAAAAGCATTGGTAAAAAATAATTTCCGAAGAAATGAAAACCTGAACATTGTTTGTGCATTTGATTCTGAAGAAGAACTTGTAGGATTAACGATCGACGATATTGTTATCCAACCAATGGGAAACTTAGCAGAAGAAGTTAAAAAAACGGGTGTGACTGTTGCGATTTCCACGGTACCAAGTCAATTTGCACAAGAGGCGATCGATAAAATCGTTGATGCTGGTATTACTGCAATTTTGAATTTTGCGCCGGACAGAGTAACTGTACCTCATAATGTGAATGTTCAATATATCGATTTAACAACAGAGTTACAGACATTGATTTATTTTGATGAAACCTTTTCAAGTAAACGAGCATAGAAAGCAAGAACTTTGTCTTCTGTTCGTCCTTCCTCTATACTAAATAGAGAGAGAAATTTAACTGAGTGAGCTTTGAAGCTTAAGTATCTAGCTTCATTAACCAACAACGCATTCAGCTTTTAAATTAGAGGAGGAAAAATTAATGAAAGTTACAAGAAAAGGCGAAGAAGTAGAAATAATTGGTGTACAACCTGAGATCGGCACGAAAGCCCCTGATTTTTCATTAGGAAATTTAAACGATAAAATAGTAAATCTATCAGATTTTATTGGAACACCGGTTTTGATCAGTGTTGTACCAGATATCGATACTAGAATCTGTTCATTACAAACAAAACGTTTCAATCAAGAAGCCGCGAATGTTGAAGGGGTAAAATTCATTACGATTTCTAATAATACAAAAGAAGAACAAGCGAATTGGTGTGCAGCTGAAGGTGTCGATATGGAAATTTTACATGATACTGATGGCAAATTTGGCGAAGCATATGGTTTATTTATTCCAGCAATGGAACATTTAGCTCGTGGCATTTTTGTGATTGATAAAGAAGGCAACATAGTTTACGAAGCAATTTCTGCAGAAATTGCGGAAGAACCTGATTATGTTACTGCGTTGGAAAAGGCAAAAGCAGCTCGGTAATTTATTTCAAATTGACTTCTATTCATCTTCAATGTTAAAATGAGTCAAAGACTATGAACAAGAGGAGTATTACTGGCATCGTTATAGAGAGAAAATCACTTGGTGGAAGATTTTCACATAACCAGTAAGAAGGTAGCTTGGGAGTCGATGATTTGAATGTAGTAGAATGATTCGAGTAGTGATCGTTACCTCACGAATGAGTGGTGTTTGGATAGTCAGACACAATTTAGGTGGTACCGCGTATACGTATATACGCCCTAAAATACGAAAGTATTTTAGGGCTTTTTTATATGCTCATCACAGATATTTCAAAAGAATACTAACACGTTATAGAAAGAAGGAATCTACATGACAGAAGAAAAAAATCTGCCAACTAAATACCAACCCACAGAAGTAGAACAAGGCCGTTATCAAAAATGGTTAGATCAAGACTTATTCAAACCAAACGGCAACAAAGAAGCAAAACCTTATTCAATTGTCATTCCGCCACCAAACGTTACAGGTAAACTACATTTAGGTCATGCTTGGGATACAACTTTACAAGATATGATTATCCGTCAAAAAAGAATGCAAGGTTTTGATACTTTATGGCTTCCAGGAATGGATCATGCTGGGATTGCAACACAAGCAAAAGTAGAAGAAAAATTAGCAGAGCAAGATATTTCTCGTTACGATTTAGGTCGCGAAAAATTTGTTGAGCAAGTTTGGGATTGGAAAGAAGAATATGCTTCTCATATCCGTGAACAATGGGCAAAAATGGGCTTGTCACTAGATTATAGCCGTGAACGTTTTACCTTAGATGAGGGCTTGTCTGAAGCTGTCCGCAAAGTTTTCGTTTCTTTATATGAAAAAGACTTGATCTATCGTGGTGAATACATCATCAACTGGGATCCAAAAGCCAAAACAGCCTTATCTGATATCGAAGTTATCCACAAAGATATCGAAGGTGCGTTTTACCATATGAGTTATCCACTGACTGATGGAACAGGCGTTGTGGAAATCGCTACGACTCGTCCTGAAACAATGTTAGGAGATACAGCGATTGCCGTTCATCCTGATGACGAGCGTTACCAAGCAATAATCGGTAAGACAGTTACGCTACCTTTAGTAGACAAAGAAATTCCAATCATTGCTGATGAATATGTGGATATGGAATTTGGAACAGGGGTAGTAAAAATCACACCAGCTCATGATCCCAATGACTTTGAAGTCGGTAACCGTCACGATTTACCTCGCGTAAATGTAATGAATGAAGATGGTTCTATGAATGATTTAGCTGGTAAATATGCTGGTATGGATCGTTTTGCTGCACGTAAATTGATCGTTTCTGATCTTAAAGAAATGGGTCGTTTAATTAAAATTGAAACAATGAATCATAGCGTAGGGCATTCAGAACGGACTGGTGTTGTTGTTGAACCTCGTTTATCCACACAATGGTTTGTTAAAATGGCACCGTTAGCTGAAAAAGCAATTAAAAATCAAGAAACAGATGATGCGGTAGAATTTTATCCACCACGCTTTAACCAAACGTTCTTACGTTGGATGGAAAATGTGCATGACTGGGTAATTTCACGCCAATTATGGTGGGGACATCAAATCCCAGCTTGGTATCATAAAGAAACAGGCGAAATGTATGTTGGCATGGAAGCACCAACTGATGCAGAAAATTGGACACAAGATTCAGATGTATTAGATACATGGTTCAGCTCAGCATTATGGCCATTTTCAACAATGGGGTGGCCTGATGAAAAAGCAGCTGACTATCAGCGTTATTTCCCAACAAGCACTCTGGTAACTGGCTACGATATTATCTTTTTCTGGGTTAGCCGTATGATGTTCCAAAGTTTAGAGTTTACAGGACAAGCGCCATTTAAAAATGTCTTGATGCATGGATTAATCAGAGCAGAAGACGGACGGAAAATGAGTAAATCTCTAGGAAACGGCATCGATCCAATGGAAGTCATCGATAAATACGGAGCAGATGCATTACGTTGGTTTATGTCAAATGGTTCAACACCTGGTCAAGATATGCGTTTCAGTTACGAAAAAATGGATGCTTCTTGGAACTTTATCAATAAAATCTGGAACGCCAGCCGTTTTGTGATCATGAATGTTGAGGGAATGTCTTATGAAGATATCGACTTTAGTGGTGAAAAAACTGTCGCAGATCGCTGGATCTTGACACGTTTAAATGAAACAATTGCTCGTGTGACTGATTTATTTGACCGCTTTGAATTTGGTGAAGCAGGTCGTCAGTTATATAACTTTATCTGGGACGATTTTTGTGACTGGTATATCGAAATGAGTAAAGAAATTCTTTACGGAGAAAATGAATCTGCCAAACAAACAACACGCAGTATTTTGGTGTATACACTAGACCAAATTTTACGTCTATTGCATCCAATCATGCCCTTTGTGACAGAAGAAATCTGGGAAAATATTCCTCATGAAGGTGTATCTCTTGTAGTTGCTGATTACCCAGTTGTTCACGAAGCGTTTTCAGATGAAACAGCCGCTCGTGGCATGGAAGTTTTAAAAGAAGTGATTCGTTCAGTACGTAATATTCGTGCTGAAGTGAACACACCGTTATCTAAGCCAATCACACTATTAATTAAAACTAATGATGAAGCAGTTGATAAATTTTTAATCGAAAACACAAACTACATCGAGCGCTTCTGTAATCCAGAAGAATTAACGATTGCAAGTGACATTATTGCACCCGAATTAGCGATGTCAGCTGTTCTAACTGGAGCAGAGCTGTATCTGCCATTAGCTGGCTTGATCAATGTGGAAGAAGAAATAGCCCGTTTAGAGAAAGAATTGGATAAATGGACGCAAGAGGTCAAACGTGTTCAAGGAAAATTAGCGAATGAACGCTTCGTTTCTAATGCGCCAAATGATGTTGTGGAAGCAGAAAAAGCTAAAGAGAAAGATTATTTAGAGAAACAAGTAGTTGTGAAAGAACGAATTGCACAATTACGTACAGTGAATTAATAAACAAAAAAGACAGGAATGACATTTTTTATGCCATTTCTGTCTTTTTTAATTGTTCTAACTAATCAAAAACCGATTAAACAAGAACAACAACGCATATCCATAAGTCGCAACGGACCAAAGTTTAAAAAGCAATAACACTTTCATATATTCCTTAAACGGCAGATCAGCCAGACCTGCAACCAAACACGTCAAATCATCTGGTGCAAAAGGAATCAACAACGTAACAATCATCAATTTCTTAATTCCTTTTTCAGGCTGGTCCAACATTTTTTCGAATTTTAAATACCGTTTCTTAGAAAGGATAAGCTGGGCAAAAGGTTTCCCATAATAACGTGCTAGCCAATAGACGATAACATCACCTATCATCAAACCAATATAACTATAGAGTAAGCCAGGTAGACTTCCGAACATCAGCATTCCAACAAGTGTTGAAATTCCACCTGGAAGAATTGGCACAATCACTTGAAGCATTTGTAAAAAGATAAAAATCAACACTGCGTATTCTCCAAATTGTTTCATGAAGTCCTGTAAAGATTGAACAGAATTAAAAATACCTTTATAGTATCCATAAACCACTAGACCAGTGAAACAAATAACTCCTACAATAGGCAGTACATAGATAATTCGTTTCAGAATTTTTCTCCCCATGGCTGCAAATTCCTCTCGTTCTTAGGTTGATTTTTGACGTGTAAAGTATTTTATTAGTTGATAGAATAATACGCTCAAAAGAACAGAAATGCTAATCAAAACTCCTATAATAAAGTTTCGTTGTTGGTAATGCATTTTAATTTGATGCTTACCAGAAGTTAATTCAATCCCAGTAAAATTACCTAAAACCGTCTTAGCTCTGACTTTTTTTCCATCGACCGTGATCTGCCAATTTTTATCATAGGGAATTGCTATATAAAGCAGTGAATTTTCTGGATCAGTTACGTTGATTTCTCCAGTCAAAGTACCTGAGACTTCTTCTTCAAGCTGAATCGCTTTAGACTTTTGTTTGGTAATTAATGAATCAAAGGTTTCTTCTTGTAAGGTTTTTAATTCAATTGTTTTTTCTTCAAGCTCTTTTTCAGATTCAAGTTGTAATTGAACAACGTCATCTTTTTTGAAGTAGCCAAGATTAAATAATTGATTTGTTGCGATATAAACCGCAGGCTGGATTTTTCCCCCATTTACTTTAAAAGAAGTGATCTTTTTCCAGTCGATTTCTGGTGCAAAAAGATAAAGTTCACCATCTGTTGTTGTTTTTGTAGTGAGTGTGTATTGATTGTCTACTTGAGTTGTCCAAGCTACTTTTTGTGTTTCTTGAAAATAACCTTGTTTATTTTCTTGAATCTGTTGTAGAATCATTTCCTGATTTTTTAGAGGCTGATCGTTAGCTAATTTAAGGTCACCGAATTTCTGTGGGACCAAAAAGCCCATGCCAATTGCTTCTTCATTTTCATAAATATTTGTTGAAGGATCACTTGAACTATTCTCTTGGTATGACTTAATTTCTGGTGTGAGCTGATAGTTCACATTTAAAAGTAAGTTGATAACTTTCGACTCATCCACATAAGCGATTCTACGGTCATTTTTTTGATATAAACCTAAAGCATGTAACGTATCTTGGGTTTTAGCATCTAGAGTAGAGGTATAGCTGGAAACACCAGCATAGCCATATAAAATTGGATTATTGTAGCCATTATTTTTTTCATTATAACCTGCATCATCGGAATCAATCGTTTGTTTTATCCTGAATAAATGAGGATGTTTATTTTGTAAATCAGAAATGATCCTATCCTGAATTTTATAGGTTTGTGCAAATTTTTCTTGGTTTCCAAATGGAATATCCTTAAAGCTGATCCAAAAATTGAAGACTAATTCAGAACAAACGACTAGGAATAATAGTACATAAAGGCCGCTTCTTTTTGAGCCGTGCATTTTTTGAATCAAGACAATTAAACCAAACATCAACCAAATGCTAAATAGACTGAGAACAACATAATAATCGGACAGTAAAAAGATTTTCTCTTTTGAAAATTTTAAAGCAATATAACCAATAAGCAACAATCCAGAAAAAATACAAGGAACAACTATCTTTAATCTTGCGCCATCCTTCAATTTTAGAAACGCTTCATAGGCAAATTTTATCACCAAAAAACTAAAGATAAACGTATTTCTATACGGAAATCCTGCAGGACTTTGAAACATATGCCAAATCGTATTGACAAGTTCCAACCAGAAACTCAAGAAAATAAACCCAACTAAAAACGCAGCGCCAATTTTTTCTTTCTTAGAAATAGCTGACAGCTGAAAATAAGCAATAAAAAGCAAGGCCATCAAGATTCCAGAAAAAATCGTCGGTAGATGTTCTAAACGCCATTCAAAATTAACGCTGCCAAGGCCTAATTGCGAAAGAAAATTAAAACCAAAATTAGGTGTCGGTAAAAATGTTTGCCACTCAAAATTAGTTTTTTTTGTCGCCAACATTCCTTCTACAGCTGGAATCAAAATAAAGCTTGTGCTAATCCCAGTTAGGAAAGAAGTAACGAAAAACAAACGACTTTCTTTAATAAATAGCCAAATCGATTTCTTTTTAGATGGTTCTGTTTTTTGATAATACCAATAAAGACTGTAGCATACAGCAAAAATGCAGAGCATATAGCCCATATAATAATTGGTTATGATGGCTGAAAATAATGAGACTGCATAAAGAACATACTTCTTATGATCCCATAATCGCTGAATCCCCAATACTAGTAAAGGGAGCAAAACCAATGCGTCCAACCACATGAAATTCAAACAATAGACCGTTACAAAGCCACATAAGCTATAAGATGTTGAAAAAAGTAATGTTGAAATGGTTGATTGCCGATACGTTTTTTGAAGATAATAAAACATCGAGCTGCCCATGAGGGAAATTTTTAATGTAATGATCAATAAGATAGCAATCGGCAATTGCTCATAAGAAAACAGCAAGACTAAACTATTGAAAGGACTTAATAAATAATAAGCGCTTAAGGGTAAAATAGTTCCACCAAGGGCATCAGAAAATGAATACAAAGAGTAAGTTTCTCCTTGGAAAAACTGCTTCAATGAACTTAAAAATGGCATATACTGTGTACCTAAATCACTTACCAAGAGATTGTTATTTCCTAACGGTGCTAAACCTAAAATCGACCAGAGTATGATTAATAATAGGAAAGGAAGAAGAAAACTTCCAGTGACCAATAAACTTTTTTTTGTTTTTGACATACTATACTGCTCCTCTATTCTAATGATTTGTAACTGTTTTAGGATAAAGGTTCAATCAATCCTTGAAAATCAAACGAACTACCTGCAACAATATTAATTTTGAAAACTCGTTATTTATAAAACAAACGTGGTTAGATTTCTCTCCAAGACTCTAGTTTATCATGGGATTAGGTGTTGGTGCAAAAGAATTAGTAGTTAGTTCATACATAGAGACTTGTTTATTTTATCATAGTAGTTTTTATTTGAAAGTGATGAACCATTTGTTAACTCTTTTTTATAGAATCGATCAATTACAGAATTAAAGGCGTTAATTAGTGAAAAGCACCTCAGCTTTCGATATAATGGATAATGAGGAGTTGATAAGATGTCATTAACGATAGAAGAAGCAATCGATTGGATTCATAGTAGACTACCCTTTGGATCTAGGCCAGGTCTTGATCGGGTGGAGGCATTACTGAAAAGAGTCGGTAATCCTGAAGAAAAAGTACCGACCATCCACATTGCAGGTACAAATGGAAAAGGCTCTACAGTCACATATTTACGCTGTATGTTAGAAGAATTAGGACTTACCGTAGGAACTTTTACTTCTCCGTATATCGAACATTTTAATGAACGAATTGCCATTAACGGACATGGAATATCAGACAATCATATCATCCAGTATTTGGAAAAATATCAAGAGTTGATCAAAGAAATGGATCAAGAGCCTGAGAGTGCAGGAATCACTGAATTTGAAACATTAACTGTTATGGCGCTTGATTATTTTTTAGATGAACAAGTTGATATCGCCATTGTTGAAGTTGGACTTGGCGGTTTATTAGATAGTACCAATGTTGTGAAACCGATGTTAACAGCAATCACTACGATCGGTAAAGACCATACAGAAATATTAGGTGATACACTTGAAAAAATTGCCTTCCAAAAAGCTGGAATCATCAAAGAAGGAATTCCAGTTGTAACTGGCAACATCGAGGAAGAAGCGTTTGTCGTGATCAATGAAGTCGCGACAGAAAAACACAGTAGCGTGTATCGTTATGAAAAAGATTATAAAGCAGAATATCGACATCCCGACAAAAATTGGGGCGAAATCTTTGATTTTTATGGTGACGCAGGTAAGTTACCTAAAGTCAAAGTACCTTTATTAGGTCGTCATCAAGTAGAAAATGCGGCTGTTTCAATCCAGCTGTTCTATCTTTACTGTGAAATGCGCCAAATCAATTTTACAGATAGAGATGTTTATCAAGGGTTAGCTCAGGCTCAATGGCCTGCTCGGATGGAAAAAATAAGTGCTGAACCATTAATTATTTTAGATGGTGCCCATAATGACCATGCGATGCGCCGCTTAGCTGAAAATCTGAAAAAGGAATTTCCAAATCGGGATATCCATATTTTATTTTCGGCATTAGCGTCAAAAAATATCGATCAAATGATTGCGATATTAAGAAAAGTGCCCAATGTTCATTTATATTTGACCACTTTTGATTATCCTAGAGCAATCGAATTAACAAAGATGGAACATTTTGAAGATGATAAAACAGAGATTGTTTCATTGTGGCAATTCGGCTTAGGTGAAATTTTAGAAAAAATGTCTGCAGACGATTTGATGTTAGTGACGGGCTCACTTTATTTTGTTTCACAAGTCCGTGAATTGTTGTTGAACATAGGATCTGGCGATGGGGACTAGTCTCAACTAGACAAGGTCGATTGCGCTATGTATTATCTAGCTTCACGAGCTAGTCTTTCGGAAAAAAGATAAAATATGATTGTGGCTAAAAGTGCCACAATCATAATTTCCTATTTTTCTGTCAAGGATGAATGAGCTCGTTTAGCTTTTAATTTAGGAGGAAATCATGAAACAAATAGACGGAGTAATTTTTGATATGGATGGTTTATTATTTGATACAGAGCTGATTTATTATCAGTCAACGCAAAAAATAGCTGATGCAATGAACTTTCCATACAGCAAAGAACTTTATTTAGAATTTTTAGGTGTATCAGATGAAGAGGTACAAGAGAATTATCATCGAATCTATAAGGATTTCGGTAAAGCAAAAGTGGAAGAGTTTATCGAGCGTTCATATGACGATACCTACCAAGTATTTGAATCAGGCAAAGTTCCATTAAAAGAGGGGGTTCTGGAATTACTTGATTTTCTTGATCAACATGAAATTCCAAGAATCGTAGCTTCAAGTAATGTTCGTCCAGCAATTGAATTATTATTAGAGGGCGCTGGAATCAAGGAACGCTTTTCAGGAATTGTTTCAGCAGAAGATGTGACTCGAGCGAAGCCAGATCCAGAAATATTCCAAAAAGCATTAGCCAACTTGGGCACAAAAGCTGATAACACTTTGATTTTTGAGGACTCATTTCATGGAGTAACAGCGGCAAATGCAGCTGGGATTCCTGTGATTATGGTTCCAGATCTGTTAGCACCAACAGATGAAGTTAAAGAAAAAACGTTAGAAATTTTTGAAAGTTTATCTCAAGCTCCAGCTTATTTAAAAAAATAAAAACGTCACTCCTTTGCGTATCTTTTACTAGAAGCGTATAAAGGAGTGATTTTTTGATCAAAGAAGAAAAACTATTTATTAGAGAAATGCCAGAAGATTGTTTACCTCGTGAACGATTAGAGGTCGTAGGTGAAAAAGCCTTATCGAACCAAGAACTATTAGCGATTTTATTAAGAACTGGTTCAAAGAATACGAACGTGATGGAGGTAGCCTCTAAGTTTTTGAATTATTTCAATCATTTATATGAATTGAAAAATGCCACGCTTACCGAAATGATGAAAATCAAAGGAATTGGGCGAATCAAAGCAATCGAACTAAGAGCAGCGATTGAGTTTGGTTACCGAATCCAACAAAGTACCCAGCTAAAATTGGGTAAGGTGTCTTCTAGCTATCAAATTGCTCAAAATTTAATGTATGAATTACAAGATTTTCACCAAGAGCATTTGGTTTGTTTGTATTTGAATACGAAGAATGAGGTAATCAAACAAGAAACAGTTTTTAAAGGGTCGTTGAATCAGTCAGTGGCGCATCCTAGAGAGATTTTTCGTAGTGCAGTGAAATACTCTGCGGCACGTTTAATCCTCGCTCATAATCACCCGAGCGGTAATCCGACTCCGTCAGAAAGTGACATTCATTTTACGCAAAGAATGCAGAAATGTGGAAAGATGATGGGGATCGAAGTATTGGATCATATTATCATCGGAGAACAAGTTTACATCAGCATGAGAGAAGAAAATTTTTTTGCGGCAGACTAACTAGATTTCTTGCAAAAATAAGGGTTCGCATGTACAATGTTAGTGTAATCTTGTTTGGGACAATATAGAAGTTTTAATTTTAAAACCCTCTATCGTATACGGGCAATGTTACAATATTTAGTGCTTAAGCACGAGGAGGAACAAAAGAATGGAACAAGGAACAGTAAAATGGTTTAACGCAGAAAAAGGATTTGGATTTATCTCTCGCGAAGATGGTAGCGATGTATTCGTACATTTCTCAGCAATTCAAGGTGAAGGATTCAAAACAATCGAAGAAGGCCAATCAGTAAGCTTCGACGTTGAAGATTCTGATCGTGGACCTCAAGCAGTTAACGTTGTTAAAAACTAATTAGTCCATTCCAAAACATCTGACAGTTGTCAGATGTTTTTTTTGCTGTTAAATATTGAGAGTACAATGCAAAGCAGATGTTGAACAGTATTCTTAATTAAGATGTAATACAAAACAAAAAAGGCATCCGTGATTAACATTCACTAGACGCCTTTAAATCGTATTAGAACTTGAATCGCTCATTTAGGTTGATAACTCCTTAAATAGATTTTTTCAATTCTTTTACTGCTTGTGTAATCGTGATACCATAAGCAATGTTTGCTTGGTTATTTGCATCGATAGCCATAAACAAATTTCTCTTTGTATCAAGTGCTACACGGTATTTTAATACTTTATTACCAAATGTCATAATAATTCTCCTCTCTTGATTCTTATGAAAGGCAACGATATCTGATAACGAAATTCCATGATTACTATAACACGGCTTTTTAGAAGTGTAAAGAAGAAAGTTTTTTACGCGGCAAATTTTTTTGTTGAAAGCCCTTTTAAGTAGTATAATAGAAATAACAAAGAAGGAGGTTTTTATCGTGGGAGAATCTTATAAGAATATTTTAGTTGCTGTAGATGGTTCTGACCAGTCAGAAAAAGCTTTTCAAGAAGCAATCAAAATTGCCAAACGAAATGACGCGGCTTTACACGTTTTATCTGTTATTGAAGAGATGGGTAATTATTTTGGTGAACTAACAATGTCGATGGGAACACTGATGGAAGATCTTCGTACAAGAGAAGAAGAAGAGATGAAAGAACGCGAGTCAAAAGCACTTGAACAAGGTGTTTCTCAAGTTTTCACGTATGTTATGTATGGTTATCCCAAAACGTTGATTGCTGATTTTACAGAGTCGAAAGAACCGATCGATCTAATTGTAATCGGCAGAACAGGTTTAAACGGTTTTGAAAGGTTAATGGTTGGCTCAACGACTTCTTATGTTGTTAACCATACAAAAGCCAACGTTTTAGTAGTGAATAATGTAGTATAGAGACAAAAAGCAACTGATGGACTTTATCCATCAGTTGCTTTTTTGTATTCACACTCATGAAGTCATGATCATTGGTAAAATCATCGGGTGACGTTCTGTTTTTTCAAACAAGAAGGGTTGTAAAGCAGCTGAAATGGCATCACACAATTTCGCCTCTGTACAATTTTCATCTCGTAATGCTTCACGAATTGCATTGAACAATAAACGCTGTCCTTCATGAATCATTTCTCCCGATTCTCTCATATAGACAAATCCGCGAGATAGAATATCTGGACCAGCTAGAATTTCTTTATTTTTAATATCCACTGTCGCTACTGCTAAAACCAAACCTTCTTCAGAAAGAATCCGGCGATCACGCAAGACGACATTACCGATATCACCAACACCGTTACCATCTACATAAACATCGTTGGCATTGAAGTGTCCCGCAATACGAGCATCATTTGCTGTTAAAGCTAACACATCACCATTTTCCATGATAAAACAATTGTCCGCTGGCACACCAACATCTTGAGCTAACGATGCATGGATTTTCAACATTCTAAACTCACCATGAACAGGGACAAAATATTTAGGTTTCATTAAACTCAACATTAATTTTTGCTCTTCTTGGCCACCATGACCTGAAGTATGGATGTTATTGATTTTTCCATGAATAACTTCAGCACCTGCTTCTGAAAGCAAGTTGATCAGACGGTTAACACTTGTTGTGTTTCCAGGAATCGGTGAACTTGAAAAGATCACTGTATCGCCAGGCTGTATTGAAATCTGACGGTGAGTTCCATTTGCAATCCGACTTAATGCTGCCATCGGTTCACCTTGAGAACCTGTACATAAAATCATTGTTTCGCCAGCAGGCAGTTGATTCAGCTCGCTCGCATCTACAAACGTTCCTTTGGGTACATTGATATATCCTAAATGTTCGCCGTTAACGATTGCATTTTCCATACTACGACCAAATACTGCAATCTTACGTCCCGTTGCAACGGCAGCATCTGCGGCTTGTTGGAGACGGAAAATATTTGAAGCAAAACTAGCAAAGATAATTCTTCCTTCAATCTTTTCAAAAATCTTTAAAATAGAAGAACCAATCGTTTTCTCTGATTTAGTAAAAGTTGGAATTTCCGCATTTGTACTATCAGAAAGCAGACATAAGACACCTTCTTCACCTAGTTTTGCCATACGGTGCAAGTTTGCAGGTTCACCAACTGGTGTAAAGTCAAACTTGAAATCTCCTGTTGCAACAATATTACCGGAGGGTGTTTTAACGACTACACCTAAAGCATCAGGGATACTATGTGTCGTTCTAAAAAAGCTAATCGCTGTTTTACGGAAGCGAATCACAGTATCTTCATTGATTTCATGCATCTCAGCATCACGTAATAAACCATGTTCATCCAATTTATTGGTGATCAAAGCTAAGGCTAGCGGACCAGCGTAAATTGGTATATTTGCTTGACGCAATAAATAAGGGACACCACCAATATGATCCTCATGTCCATGAGTGATAACTAACGCTTTAACTTTATGCAGATTTTGGACGATATAGCTGTAATCGGGAATAACATAGTCGATCCCAAGTAAATCATCTTCTGGAAACTTGATTCCAGCGTCAATAATGATGATTTCATCTTGAAATTGAACCCCATAAGTGTTTTTTCCGATCTCGCCCAAACCGCCTATTGCAAAAACGCCGGTTTCATTGTTTTTTATATTTACTTTCATATTAAAACTCCGTTAAAGAGAATTCCGCGTGCTCTTGTTCATAAGCTAGGTGATTTTCATCAAGTGCTTGAATGTATTCGATGTTATATGGGGTATTTTCTTCTACTTGTTGGCGCACGATAACATCACTTTCTGCTTCAACATAAATAGATTTTGTATCTTCTCTTTTTGGGTTTCTTACTTTTGTTTCTTGATAATAAACTTTATATATCATATGTGTTTTCTCCTTTATCTGCCAAAGCAGTTAATTATTTATTTTTATATTTTTTACTGTAATTTTTGAACACAACAAAATGAGGTGGCTGTCCACCCTAAAAACAATTGACATCAAAAACATTCGTTGATGATGAAATGAAGCCTCGACTTTGCTTCACTTTACTTGTTTTATGGAAACTGTACTTTCTTTCAACCGTCCCTTGTGTTGTGTTGTACAACAATTAATCGTATTTTATCACAAAACAGCGAATAAGTATAGAAACAGACTTGTTACTTTAAAGAAAAACTTATTATTCATTTGGTTCTTTTAAAGGCGCGACTTTCTTTCTATTGAAATATAAATTTAGACCAACTAAATGTATCAAAAAGATGATAGTTAAAGTAGTTGTCATAATTGGATTGCGGACGATGACACATGGAATCGCAAAAATTACAAATAAAGTTGAAAACAGTTTTACTCGACCGAGAGGAGTGATTTTCTTTTCTAGAATAGACGCTTGAATATATTTTTGATAATAGGTTGATTCGATAAATTTTGTATACAGATATTCGGAGCTACGCATCCAGAAAAATGCAGTTAAAATATAAAAAATTGTCGTAGGTAAAATAGGCAGAAAAATCCCTAACGTACCCAAGCCAAATGTGAGGCAGCCTAAAGAAATATACAGTATTTTTTTCATTACGTTGATCCCATCACTTTCATTCTATTTTAGTGCGAAAATTAAAGTAATCTTCATTATACCATAGTAAAAATGGTCCAGTTTATTATTCAGTTGAAAAGTGTTCGATTTTCATTCAAATATAATTTACCTAGCTATTGGTTTTATGCTATAGTGAAAGTACTGGGTCAAAAATTGGAATAGGAGATGATTGATTGAAATTGATGTGGCGTTACACGATGAGATATAAGAAATTATTGTTTTTAGATTTCATTTGTGTTTTTGGATTTATATTGATAGAACTAGGTTTACCCACGATTTTAGCACGAATGATCGATGTTGGGATCAAAAACAATGATTACGATTATGTAAAACAGCAAGGACTGTTGATGATTGTAATCACGGTTATTGGCGTAGCGATGAATATCATGTTAGGGTACTTTGGTGCAAGAATGACAACAAATATTGTACGTGATATTCGAGATGATCTATTTGAAAAGGTACAGACTTTCTCCCATCGTGAATATGAAACAATTGGTGTATCTTCACTGATTACAAGAACAACAAATGATGCCTATCAAATCATGTTGTTTATGGGGAATATTTTACGGATAGGCTTTATGACACCGATGATGTTTTTTGTCAGTTTATATATGGTCATGCGAACAAGTCCTTCTTTAGGCTGGTTTGTTTTAGGGGCACTACCGTTTCTTTTAGCAGCTGTGGTATTGATCGCTAAAGTATCTGAACCATTATCCAATAAACAGCAAAAAAACTTAGATGGAATCAACGGGATTTTGAGAGAAAACCTTTCTGGTTTGCGAGTAATTCGCGCTTTTGTAAATGAAAAGTTTGAAGAAAGTCGTTTTAGCAAAGTCAATGAAGACTATACTAAAAGCTCTAAGAGCCTTTTCCGCTTGATGGCGGCAGCACAACCAGGCTTTTTCTTTCTTTTTAATATCGTGATGGTGTTGATTATTTGGAATGGTGCACTTCAAATCGATCAAGGGAGCTTACTTGTTGGTGACTTGATTGCGTTTATTGAATATATTTTCCATGCACTATTCTCATTTATGTTATTTGCTAGTGTCTTTATGATGTATCCTCGTGCAGCTGTTTCTGCTCGCCGAATTCAAGAGGCCTTCGATATGGAACCTGTGATTCGTGAAAATGAAGCAGGTATCACAGAAACGAAGACAAAAGGCTATTTAGAATTTAAAAATGTTACATTTGCTTACCCTGGACATTCAGAAAGTCCAGTGATTCGTAACGTTAGCTTTACAGCATCTCCTGGGGAAACCGTTGCATTTATCGGTAGTACTGGGAGTGGGAAATCTACGTTGATCCAACTGATACCACGTTTTTATGATGTTTCAGAAGGTGAAGTATTACTTGATGGAATCGATGTTCGTGATTATAAATTAAGTGCACTGCGTAATAAAATCGGGTATATCCCACAAAAAGCGTTGCTATTTACAGGAACGATCGCAGAGAATATGCGATATGGTAAAGAAGATGCAACAATCGAAGAAATGGAATTAGCTGCTGATATTGCGCAAGCAACCGAGTTTATTTCACAAAAGCCTGATGGATATGATGAACTTCTTTCAGAAGGGGGAACAAACTTTTCCGGCGGACAAAAACAACGTTTAGCGATTGCTAGAGCTGTGATTCGACGTCCTGAAGTTTATATATTTGATGATAGCTTCTCAGCATTGGATTATCAAACTGATGCAAATTTAAGAGCTCGCTTGAAAAAGGAAACAACAGAATCAACTGTTCTGATCGTAGCACAACGTGTAGGGACGATCATGCATGCAGATAAAATCGTGGTTTTAAATGAAGGGGATGTCGTTGGTATCGGTACCCATCGTGAATTACTTGAGAATTGCCCTATCTATTATGATATTGCCGCTTCTCAACTGTCAGAGGAGGAATTAGCATGAAAAACGCACTCTCTTCTATTAGACGTTTAGGCAGATATATCAACCCTTATAAAGGAACCTTTGTCTTAGTAATCATCTTTACTGTTTTAACGGTGGCTTTTAATGCGGCGATGCCGTATGTTTCAGGTTTACCGATCACAGAGATCAGTAAGAATGTTGCAGCAGGTGATGGCTTGAATTACGCTTATATTATTCAATGCCTGATTTGGATTTTGATTGTTGGAATCGGGTACTGTGCAGCACAATTTTTATCAGGATATTTAATGGCAGCAGTCGTTCAACATTCAATGCGTGATTTACGTCGAGATATTGATGAAAAAATCAATCGTCTACCCGTTTCTTATTTTGATAAAAATCAACAAGGAAACATTCTATCTCGCGTGACCAATGATGTGGATGCCGTGAGTAATGCGATGCAGCAAAGTTTTATCAATATCGTTTCAGCTATCTTAGGAATTGTAATGGCTGTTGTGATGATGTTTTATATCAATTGGCTGATGGCTCTGATTTCGATCATCATGATTCCTTTATCATTATTTATTTCAAAAACAATCGTTGGTATTTCACAAAAATACTTCCAAGGAATGCAAAATGCTCTTGGAAATCTAAATGGTTACGTGCAAGAAAATATGACTGGTTTTAGTGTTTTAAAACTATATGGCCGTGAATCAGAAACGTTACAAGGATTTAAAAAGGTCAACCATAACTTAAATAGCTTTGGTTTTAAAGCAACATTTATTTCAGGATTGATGTTACCACTTGTCCAAATGACTGCTTATGGAACGTATATTGGTATGGCAGTTTTAGGTAGTTACTATGTGATTACAGGTGCTATCGTGGTTGGGCAATTGCAAGCATTTATTCAATACATTTGGCAGATTAGTCAGCCGATGGGAAATATCACACAATTATCAGCGGCATTGCAAAGTGCTTCAGCTGCGACTACTCGTGTGTTTGAAATTTTAGATGAACCAGAAGAAGAATTAAATGAACATGATATTCCGTTACCCGAAAATGTTCAAGGGTCTGTTCAGTTTGATAATGTCAGCTTTAGTTATGATCCTGCAAAACCATTGATCAGAAACTTGAACTTTGAAGTAAAAGCAGGCCAAACGGTCGCAATTGTTGGACCAACTGGAGCAGGAAAAACAACATTGATTAATTTATTGATGCGTTTTTATGATGTTACAGATGGGGCAATCAAAATCGATGGGATCGATACGAAAAAAATGGATCGAAGTGATGTACGTTCAGTCTTTGGAATGGTCTTGCAAGATGCTTGGCTATACGAAGGAACAATTGCGGACAATATCCGTTTTGGTAAATTAGATGCGACCGATTATGAAGTAGTTGATGCAGCGAAGACTGCCAATGTTGATCATTTTATCCGCACTATGCCTGATGGTTATGAGATGGAAATCAGTTCAGAAGGAGACAACGTTTCTCTTGGCCAAAAACAATTATTGACGATTGCCAGAGCCGTGATTTCTGATCCTAGAATTTTGATTTTAGATGAAGCAACAAGTTCCGTCGACACCCGTTTAGAAGCGTTGATTCAAAAAGCAATGGAACGAGTTATGGAAGGGCGCACGAGTTTTGTGATCGCTCACCGTTTATCAACAATTCGTGAAGCAGACTTGATCCTTGTAATGAACCAAGGTGAAATCATTGAAAAAGGAACGCATAACGAGCTATTAGAACAAGGCGGTTTTTATGAAAAACTATATAATAGCCAGTTTGCTGAAGATGGCGACTACGAATAATAAAAAGGAAAGACACCGATTGAGGTTGTCTTTCCTTTTTTATAGGAATAAAGAAGTCTATTCACTACGTAATTTAGCCAAATTTGTTATACTAAAAGCAATAGAAGAGGTGAGAAATATGACAAAAGAATATTTTATTGCAGCAAGTGCAGATGTTTATGGTAATGTGGTGTTGGCTAAAGATACAAGTATTTGGTTTCAATCTGTGCTTAGAGGCGATAACAATTCAATCACCGTCAATACAGGAAGTAATGTACAAGATGGCACAGTGATCCATGTCGATCAAGATGCACCTGTTATTATCGGCGAAAATGTAACGATTGGTCATCACTGTATGCTACATGGTTGTACAGTAGAAGATGGAGCTTTGATTGGTATGAGTTCAACTGTTTTGAACCATGCAACAATCGGGAAAAATAGTTTGATAGGTGCAGGTTCTTTAGTTACAGAAGGGACTGAGATTCCTCCAAATGTTTTAGCTTTTGGACGACCAGCTAAAGTGATTCGTCCTTTGACGAGAGAAGAAATTCGGAAAAACAAAGAAAATGCCCAGCATTATGTGGCATTATCAAAACAATTTGCTGCTGGAAATTATACGCGTTTAGACTAGGCAAAAACATAGTCTAGGTAGGTACTGTTACTTATGGACGTTAACATTTGTAAACTGAATGTTGATTTATTATGTAAGAAAGAGGCGAAGAATTAATGTATTTGAAAATTAGCGACGAAGCTCAAGTGAAATTGACTCCCTATATCGAAAGCAAAGCAGTGATTATTTTGGATTTAGATGATGGTGTGGGTAAGTATTCTAAAATGGGTGTTTGTTCTCTTGATACTAGCTTTCGCTTGTTGTTACTGGATCAGCTCCAGGATAAATCTGATTTTAATTTGACAGTAGATTCAGATATTGGGGGTATTTATATCAAGGATTACTCTAAACGATATTTGGATGAAGAGATGACGTTAGAAGTTGATCCTCGTTTACAAGTATTTAAGTTGAAAAGTCCTAGTGGTATTTTGGACGGAAATGTACCAATTGTAGACTTGCGGCCGGAACGAACAATATAATGACAAAAAAACGAGAAGGAAAATTGTAGTGACCCTAAAAAGTCTAACTTTTGGGGGTCACTACAAATCCCTCTCGTTTTTTTAATCGGGTCTTTTTAAATCAAACAAGTCACGAATATGAGCATACGTATTACCAGCTAAACGTGCAATCGGATTGAATGTTTCAGGTAAAATGTATTCATTTTTCTGATCAAATATGGCTTCATCAAAATAAAAATCGGTTATTTCAACAATAAATAAATCTGTAATGATCTGATCTTCATGATTTTTTACTGGAACATATTGATGTAGTCGCCCTTCCATCCGAATAGGCGCAGCCTTAATTCCAGGAACAGTCACAGATTTACTAACGGTTGTTTCAATTTTATTGAGGATGATTTCACTTTGGTCTGATTTTAAAGAGGCCGCTGTTTGATTCATCGATTCAACGACTTGGTCATTGACTAAATGGATCACGAGTTCATTTGTTTCTATAATGTTTCGAGCAGTATCTTTTATTTCTCCATTTCGTCTAAGTATCGATAAGGTGACTAATGGAATTTCAGAGGCCGCCGCATTAAAAAAGCTGAACGGTGCAGCATTTACAGTTTCGTGTTCTTGATTCAGCGTTGTCACCCACGCAATTGGGCGTGGGATGATACTGCCAGATAGAAATTTATAGGCTTGTTTTGACGATAGATATTTAGTCGGATAATGCAGCATATGTGTCTCCATTTCTTTATTATGAACGTGCTTTATTTGCATCTGACGTGTCAAAAGGACGAACAAATTCTTCGATTTCTTTTCTTTTTCCTTCTAAAAATGGTGGTAAAGACAATTTTTCTCCTGCAGCTTCATATGTTTCATCTTCCAAGAAACCAGGTCCGTCAGTGGCCAATTCAAACAAAATATGAGGAGCAGCTCTGAAATAATCAGATTTGAAATAAAAACGTTCAACAAAACCAGAGTTAGGGAATTGAAGTTGATTGATTTTATCAATCCAAAAACGCAACGATTCTTGATCTGCTACGCGAAGGGCTAAATGATGAACATTTCCAAAACCTTCTTGTGCATCTGGAAGGTCAGTTCGGTGTTCAACAATAATACTTGCACCATTACCACCTTCACCTACTTCAAATAAGTGGAAACTTCCTTCAGCATCGACTAGCTTAAAGCCTAACACTCCAACTAAAACTCGTTGCATATGTTCAAAATCTGCTACAGTGACAAAGACTGGACCTAGTCCAATCAAAGCATGTTCTGCTGGAACGTCTGTTTTTTTCCAGGGAGTTCCACTAGCTACACCTTGATTCTTTTCATCTGATATCAATTGATATTGCTGTTTGTCAAAATCTTCAAATTCGATATATTTTTTGCCAAAACGTTCTTTAATTTCTCCGTGATTGATTTTATGTTCGTTAAAACGATCAATCCAATAAGCTAAAGAAGCATCGTTTTTAACACGAAAAGAGGTACGAGAAATAGCATTTGTCCCTTTGCTTCCTTTAGGAATCCCAGGAAAATCGAAAAAGGTCATATCAGTACCAGCAGATCCAAGATCGTCAGCAAAAAATAGGTGATAAGTTTGGATATCATCTTGATTGACTGTCTTTTTGATCAAACGTAATCCTAAAGTATCTGTAAAAAAACGATAGATTTTTTCTGCACTTGATGTCATTGCTGTAACATGATGAATTCCGCGAATTTGTGTATCCATAATATAAAACCTCCAAATTGATTAATAATATTATTCACTTACTAAAAGTAAGTTTACATCTAAACTAAGAATTAAGCAACTCTTTTCTCTTTTCCTAACTATTGATGGAAAGAACAAAGAGGAGTACTATAGGGGTACTAAAAGTAAAAAGAAAGTAGGGGGAAATCTTGGAAGAGAAAAAAACGTTTCATGTTAATGGGTATATTGCGTTGGTTGTATTGATTATCTTAATCGTAATTGGAGGATATTGCTTTTATGTTGGTGTTACAAATGAAACGTTTGGGATGATTACGATTGGTTTAGTATTGTGGACAATTTCAGCTTTATTTTTAAGCTCATTAACAATCGTTAGTCCAAATCAAGCAAAAGCCATCTTATTTTTTGGGCAATACTTAGGTACAATCAAAGAGAATGGCTTATTTGTGACAACACCTTTAACTCAAAAAATCAACGTTTCATTAAAAGTGCGTAACTTTAATAGCTCGTTGTTAAAAGTAAATGATTCAGATGGAAATCCTGTTGAAATTTCTGCAGTTGTTGTATTTAAAGTCGTCGATACAGCTAAAGCCTTGTTCGATGTGGATCGCTATCAAGATTTTATAGAAATCCAAAGTGAAACGGCCATTCGCCACATTGCGACACAATATCCCTATGATACGTTCAATGATGACGATTTGACCTTACGTGGAAATACAACTGAAGTTTCAGAAGAAATGGCAAAAGAATTACAAGAACGTTTAGCTGTTGCTGGAGTTGAAGTCATTGAAACACGCTTAAACCATTTAGCATATGCGACAGAAATCGCTAGTGCTATGCTACAAAGACAACAAGCCAAAGCAATCTTATCTGCACGACAAATCATTGTTGAAGGTGCGGTATCCATGACACAAATGGCTCTGGAACAAATTGAAGACGGACAAGAAATCAACTTTACTGATGATCGCAAAGTTCAGTTGATCAACAATCTTCTAGTATCGATCATTACAGATAAAGGAACCCAACCAGTTATCAATACTGGAGATATTCACGAAAGATAGAATGAAAGTGAGTCTCTTATGCAATATAAAACAATTTTATTTGACTTAGATGGAACGATTACAGATTCTGGTGAAGGAATCATTAATTCTGTACGTTATGCTTTAAAGAAAATGAATTTAGAAGAGTTAAATCAAACAGAGCTTTATTCATTTATTGGCCCACCTTTAGACGATAGTTTTAAAAAATTAGTTCAGTTGTCTGACCATTCAACTGAACTTGCAGTAAGCTATTATCGTGAATATTATCAAACAAAAGGGATGTATGAAAACCAGGTATATAAAAGGATCGTAGAAGTACTGACCGCCTTAAAACAGGCTGGCTGTAACCTTTATATCGCAACATCTAAACCAGAAATTTATGCGAAACAAATTTTGGCTCATTTTGATCTAGAGAGCTATTTTGTTGGGATATATGGCGCTAGTTTAGATGGTGCTCGTTCGAAAAAAGCGGATGTTATAAGATATGCACTGAAATCAGCCAAAATCACCGATTTAAACGAGTCACTGATGATTGGTGACCGTAGTCATGATATAGTCGGTGCAAAAGAAAATGGCCTGTCTTGTATGGGAGTTCTATACGGATTCGGTGATCGAGCAGAGTTAGAAAGTGCTGGAGCTGATTATATTGCTGTCACTCCTGAAGAGATAGAAGAAATAATTTTAAAAGAATAGTGTGAGATACCCCAAAAAATTGTAAGTTAAAAATACAATTTTTTGGGGTCTTTTCATGTCTTGAGCAGCTATATTTAAACCACATTTAATCTATTAATCACTCCGGTAGCTGATCGTAAGCTAATTGATCAATAATATCCTGGTGATCTGGATAGAGTGTATGCAATTGTTGCTTAGTAAATAATTCAAAATCTTGATAATCAAATCCAGGAGAAACCATACAACTTACTAAAGAAAACTCTCCGTTCTCCTCAACACTTGAACCAAAAATCACATTTTTAGGTACAACTGCCTGTAAGACCTCTCCTTTTACTATATCTGTTCCTAATTGAATCTTTTCATACTGACCATTTGGGTGTAACAAATGAATACTTAAAGCGGAACCAGAATGGTAATACCAGACTTCGTCAGAAGCTAAACGATGAAAATGAGAAGGATTCCCCTGTGTTAATAGAAAATAGATACTTGTATAGTAGGGACGAACTTTCTCGGAAGTTACGTTCAAATAGTGTTCAGATTTTAATACTTGCTTAAAATAACCACCCTCTGGATGTGGTACTAATTTAAGGTGTTTAATCCAGTAATTCTGATTTTTTTTCATAATCATTCCTCCAAAATAATAATAGTTTACAACGCTTAATATTGAAGCAAATGGATAATACTCTTTCGTTACACTATCCAATTTCTTCTATGCATACTTATAAAATGTTTCACATTGCTCAGTACATTCATTTTAACTAAGATTCTATATAGAATGAACCTTTATCATTTAAAAAGAAAATAATTATGGTGATTTAATGAAGAAAATGAGAGTTTCTCAAATATTTTAATGGAAAACTGATAAATTGATAAAAGAAAGCCCTTTCTTGCGTTATAATTAAGTTCAATAAATCACATGAAGGAGAGTCTTATGAGCAAAACAAAAACAGTTATTGTAGGTGCTAATCATGCAGGAATCGCTGCAGCAAACACATTGTTGGATAGTTATCCAGATCAAGAAGTTGTAATGATCGATCGAAATACGAACCTTAGTTATTTAGGTTGCGGGACAGCGCTGTGGGTAGGACGTCAAATAGAATCTTACGAAAATTTATTTTATACGAACAAAGAAGCCTTTGAAGCAAAAGGGGCTAAAATTTATATGGAAACAGCGGCGGAAAGTATCGATTTTGCAGAAAAAATCGTTCATTGCAAAAAACATAATGGCGAAGAATTCACGGAAAGTTATGACAAGTTGATTTTAGCTACAGGATCAGCACCGATCAATCCAAATATTCCTGGAAGAGACTTAAAAAATGTTGAATTCTTAAAACTTTTCCAAGATGGTCAAACAGTAGATGCTGCTATGGCAAAAGAAGAAGTAGAGACAGTTGCGGTAATTGGAGCAGGGTATATCGGTGTTGAAATTGCGGAAGCTGCTAAACGCCGTGGTAAGAATGTTCTATTATTCGATGCAGAACAAAGATGTTTACCAAATTATTATGATCAATGGTTTACTGATGATATGGATAAAGTCTTAGCTGATAATGGGATTGAATTACATTACAATGAATTAGCGAAAGAATACAAAGGCACTGAAAAAGTTGAATCTATCGTGACAGATAAAGGTGAATATGGAGTAGACTTAGTTATCAATGCAATTGGATTTAGACCAAATAACAGCCTAGGCAAAGGGCATTTGACGTTATTTGATAATGGTGCTTATCTTGTTGATCTGCACCAACAAACAAGCGATCCGGATGTTTACGCGGTAGGAGATTGCGCAACGATTTTCTCAAATGCCGTACAGCAAACAACGTATATTGCTTTAGCAACAAACGCGGTTCGCTCAGGAATTGTCGCAGCGCATAACGTTGGCGGTACACCTTTGGAATCAATAGGTGTTCAAGGTTCAAACGGAATTTCAATTTTTGGTTATCATATGGTATCTACAGGACTTACCGTTCAAGAATCAGAAAAATTAGGATTGAAAATAAAATATACGGAATTTGAGGACTTACAAAAACCTGGATTCATGAAAGAGAATAATAAAGTAAAAATCAGAATTGTTTATGAAGAAGATTCCCGCCGTATCGTCGGAGCGCAGATGGCTTCTTATGAAGATATTTCCATGGGAATCCATATGTTCTCATTAGCAATCGAAGAAAAAGTGACGATTGACAAATTAAAATTACTCGACATCTTTTTCTTACCACACTTTAATCAACCCTATAATTATATTACGATGGCGGCACTTAGCGCTGAATAATTTGAATAAATGAGGTTGGGATAAGTGTTCAGCTTCATTAAAAAGCGTAGCGTAGCCAGCGCTTTTCCCGCATTTATACGGATTTCATGTGATTGGGATATGACTCGAAGAGTTATGACCCAATCACATTTATTTTAAACGGATAAACAAAACAAATCTTACAAGTTAGTGACGTTTCTCTAAAAAAGTTTAAATTTAAAAAGCTTTCATGTATAATGGTTAAAGTTAAAGAAGATACATAAGAAAGTAAGGAGGATTTGTTTTGGCAGAAGATAACCAAAATAATCAAGATCATTCCAATTCTTCATTCAAAGATCAGGTGTTGCGTTCTTTGCGAGGAGAAGAAATTCAGAATGATGAGTCAGCTTCTTCTGAACACAATGCTCAGAACATATCACAGCATAATGAAGCAGAAAATAATCGGACATACCGTTCTCAGCCTAATAATGAAGATGAAACAGCAAAGCTAGATGAGATGGAATCAGTTGGCTCTCGCAGTGCAGACCATCGTACAAAGCAACCGAGCGAGCAGTTGGATGCTGTTAACATGGAAAGCTATAAAAAAGATGATCCTGATAAACGCTCTAGAAAGAAAGAAGATCGTATCGTTAGTCGAATCGTGTTAATTGTTGCCTCAGTTTTGATACTGGTAATTGCAATTTTTGGTTTTACCTTTTATAAGTACGTTAATGCAGGTTTACAGCCTTTAGATAAAAAGGATACCAAACTGGTACAAGTCCACATTCCAGAGGACTCGTCTAATAAAAAGATTGCGAATATTCTAGAAGACAGCAAAGTAATCAAAAGCGGAATGGTCTTCAATTATTATGCAAAGTTTAAAAATCTGACTGATTTTCAGGCCGGCTACTATCAAATGTCACCTGATATGACACTAGATGAGATCGGAGCACTTTTAAGAGAAGGTGGAACAGCAGAACCAACACAATTAGCTGATGGTAAAGTAACGATACCAGAAGGTTTCGATATTGATAAGATCGGAGATGCAATTGAAAAAAATACCGATTTTAAAAAGGATCAATTTATTGAGTTGATGAAGAATCAAGCATTCTTTGACTCCATGAAGGAAAAATACCCAGAGTTGCTAGGAAGTGCGGCTGAAGCAAGTAATGTTCGTTACCGCTTTGAAGGGTATTTATTCCCTGCAACATATGATTATTACAAAGAGGCAAAATTAGAAGATTTTGTTGATCAAATGATTGCAAAAACCAATAGTGTGATTGAACCGTTTATTCCAATGGTACACGCTAAAGGCATGACGATCCAACAAGTACTAACACTTGCTTCCTTGGTTGAAAAAGAAGGTGTGAAGGAAGAAGACCGCAAGAAGATTTCTCAAGTTTTCTTTAATCGAATTGCGGCTAATATGCCATTACAATCTGATATTTCTATTCTGTACGCATTAGGCGAACATAAAGAATTAGTGACGTATAAAGATTTAGAAGTGGATTCGCCGTATAATCTTTATAAAAATACTGGTTATGGACCCGGACCTTTTGATAGTCCTAGTGAACAATCAATTAATGCTGTTTTAAATCCAATCCAAAATAACTATCTTTATTTTGTTGCAGACATCTCCACTGGAAATGTTTATTTCGCTGAGACCTATGAACAACATCAAGAATTTGTGGATAAATATGTAAATAATTCAGAAACTGAAAATAGTGAATAACTTTTGAGTTTGCGTATCTTATTACGAGCCAACCTATAATTTAGGCGGCTCGTTTCGCTTTACTCAGAATTCGCGTGGTCAAGAATAAAAGAAATACTGAAAGAGCCGTCTATTAGAAAAAAATTCTAGCAGATTTATAAAAATTAAGTGAATATTATTTACAATTTGCTTAAAGCGTGGTACTCTTTTGTGGATTGAAAGCGGAATTTTTCAACGAAAATAAAAATAAAAACATTGTAGTAAGTTAAGAAGGAGAAATTAACATGGTAGAAAAAGTATTTCCTATGACACTTGAAGGCAAAGAAAAATTGGAACAAGAACTTGAAGAATTAAAAACAGTTAAACGAAAAGAAATCGTTGAACGTATAAAAATCGCAAGAAGCTTTGGTGATTTATCAGAGAACTCAGAGTATGAGTCTGCCAAAGATGAACAAGCTTTTGTAGAAGGAAAAATCACTACTTTAGAAAATATGATTCGTTTTGCACAAATTATTGATAATAATGGCGTTGATACCGATGAAGTTTCAATTGGAAAAACAGTAACATTTATTGAGTTACCAGATGGTGATGAAGAAGAATACACTATTGTAGGTAGTGCTGAAGCAGATCCTTTTTCAGGTAAAATTTCAAATGATTCACCGATTGCACAAGCATTGATCGGTAAAAAATTAAACGATCAAGTTGCTATTGCAACTCCTGGTGGAGACATGCAAGTAAGAATCACAAAAGTTGGTTAACAAAACAGTTAATAAGAACAAAGGGCGGGCCAAAGCTAGTAGTAGCTTTGACTTGCCCTTTAAACCTGATTAATAGCGACTTGACTCATGTTAGCAACAAAAAAATTAGGGCTAAAGTCCTATAGTAAAATGGGGCTTTAGCAACTAACATTAATATGAGAATCAAGGTATACTAATTTCATAGAAAGGGGGATTATAATGAATAACCCATGGCGTTTTTTTATCGTAGTAGAAGCATTACTTTTTATATTAGCCTTATGGCAAATTATACATAACCCAGGCTTAGCAGTCGTATTAGTATTGGGTATCTTGAGTGCTGTTTATGCACTAAAAAAAGTTCATCGTAGCAATTTTAATAATTTTCAATTAGTGCTAGGCGTTATTCTGATTTTGATTGGGGTAATGAATAGTCCAGCATTTTGGTTAATGTTAGTATTTGGCGTTTTATTTATTGGCCTAAAAGGTGTAGAAATCGCAGGCGTTGATATTACTCAGCGCGCACCTTGGAGAAAGAAACAAATGATTATGGTGGAAACGACGAATGTTGAATCCAAAAGCGGACGTCGTTTTAAACGTCCATGGTTTGCTAATGAACGGATTGGTAGTAACGTTTATGAATGGGATGACATCAATATAGATGTTCTATCAGGTGACACGATCGTTGATTTAGGGAATACGTTATTGCCTAAAGATGATAGCATTATTATTATTCGTAAAGGCTTTGGTCGTACAAGAATTCTAGTTCCACTAGGCGTTGCCGTAACCCTAGAACATTCGACTTTTTACGGAAATGTCAATTTTGAAGAAGAGAAATATCATCTGAAAAACGAATCATTAAAAGTCTATAGCAACGACTTTGATACAAACAATCGCCGCTTAAAAATCATTACAAATACATTAGTCGGGGATCTTGAGGTGATTCGTGTATGATGGGTAAGATTTCTCGACAGATGCTTTCTTTATATGCTGCTTGCAGCACGTTTATTGTTGTTTTACTTACACTATTTTCATATTTTCATTCGATTAAACAGAAAAATTGGATGTTGGAATTACTTCAAAGGAAAGTATTTTATATTCCTTTGATTTTCCATATGCTGTTGATTTCCCTTTTAGTGGGCTTATCAACGTTTTTACTCGTATCTATTGTACAAAAAGCACAATATGGTAGAATTGAAGAAAAACTACGGTTATTAGCCAGAGGTAGCTACGAAAATCCAGTCTTGGCTAAGAGTGTAGCACATGCTAGTAATGATCAGTATATTGGAGAAGTCGACCAAGATATTTCAAAAATCAGAACAAAATTATTAGAAATGTCGAAAGAATTGCAATTATTGAATAGTCGTCCGCAACTGATGGACGGAGAAACCAAAGAAGAAATTTTAGAAGAAGAACGTCATAGACTTGCCAGAGAGCTTCATGATTCAGTCAGCCAACAACTATTTGCTGCAATGATGATGTTATCGGCATTAAATGAGCAAGCACAACGAAGTGAGACGCCAGAAATGTTTCGCAAACAATTGGTGACAGTAACAGACATCATCAATGCATCTCAATCTGAGATGCGTGCGTTGTTACTGCATCTACGTCCAGTAAGTTTGGAAGGTAAAAGTTTACGTAAAGGAATCGAGCAGTTGTTAAAAGAACTGCAAACAAAAATAAAAATCGAGTTAACTTGGGATGTTGAAGATGTACATTTAAATAACAGTATTGAAGATCATCTTTTTAGGATCGTCCAAGAGCTACTCTCCAACACGCTGCGTCATGCCAAAGCACAAGAACTAGAGGTTTATCTGCATCAAGTAGATAAAAATGTATTATTGCGTTTGGTGGACGACGGTGTTGGTTTTGATATGAGTGAAAATGATAATAAAGCCGGTAGTTATGGCTTGAAAAATATCCGTGAACGCGTAGCGGGCATGGGCGGTATTGTTAAGATAATCAGCTTTAAAGGACAAGGAACAAGCGTAGAGATCAAAGTGCCTGTGATAAAGGAGGAAATAACAAGTGATCAAAGTAATGTTAGTGGATGACCATGAAATGGTACGATTAGGTGTATCCTCTTATCTATCTATTCAAGAAGATATAGAAGTAGTTGGAGAAGCAGAGAACGGTCAAATAGGTTATGAAAAAGCTTTAGAATTACGACCTGATGTGATTTTAATGGATCTCGTTATGGATGTGATGGATGGAATCGAGTCAACGAAGGCTATTTTAAAAGATTGGCCACAAGCACGAATCATAATTGTTACTAGTTTTATTGACGATGAAAAAGTGTATCCTGCAATTGAAGCTGGAGCTGCTGGTTATCTATTGAAAACGTCGACTGCTCATGAAATTGCGAATGCTATTCGAGCAATATCGAGAGGAGAACGTGTCTTAGAACCAGAAGTAACGACTAAAATGATGGAACGTTTGACGAAAAAACAAGAACCAGTACTACATGAGGATTTAACGAATCGCGAACATGAAATTTTGATGTTGATAGCCAAAGGTCGTAGTAATCAGGAAATTGCAGATGAACTATTTATCACCCTTAAAACAGTTAAAACACATGTCTCAAATATCTTAGCAAAATTAGATGTCGAAGACCGCACACAAGCAGCTATTTATGCGTTTCAACATGGATTGGCAAAATAACAAGAGCTGTAATTTGCTTTATTGTGAATAAGATGAACTGTCATAGTTTGTCTTGTTCACTTTTTTTTTAATGACAAGATAGAGATAAGAATTGCAGTGAAATACAATCACTGTTTCTGTTCAATTGCCTGTCCGTTTGTTATACTTAATTTAAAATTAATACTAGGAGAAGTAACTATGAAGCAAAATTTTGCAATTATCGGTCTAGGGAGATTCGGTGGAAGTATTTGTCAGACATTGATAGAATCTGGTCAAGAAGTTTTAGCTATTGATAGTAACGAAGATCGAGTGAATGAATATATGAATATAGCAACACATGCAGTTGTAGCGAATGCACAAGATGAGGCAACTTTGCGTTCATTAGGTATTCGTAACTTTGACCATGTCGTTGTTGCTATCGGTGAGGATATTCAAGCAAGTATTTTGGTCACTTTGATGGTTAAAGAAATGGGTGTGCCAAATGTTTTAGCTAAAGCTGTAAATGAATATCATGCAAGAGTTTTAGAAAAGATTGGTGCTGACCTAGTTGTCCATCCGGAACGAGATATGGGGATCAGGGTTGCACATAAATTAGTCTCTAGAAATATTTTAGATTACATTGAACTATCTAGTGAAGTATCTTTAGCGGAAATTCGTGTCTCTAATCCAAAATTTTATGGAAAAACATTAGGGGAGCTAAATTTTCGTCAACGCTTTGGATTAACGGTTGTTGCTATACGCCGTTCAAAATCTGAAGTAATCGCATCTCCAGCAGCCGAAGAGATGGTTAGAGAAAATGACAACTTGTTAGTTGTTGGTGAAACAGATGATGTCGATTTGTTAGATGAAAAAATGAACGAGTAAACTCAAGCACTTTATTCTCTGAAAATTAGACTCTATGCTAAAATGACAAGTGTGCTATGCTTTTATGTTAGGAGGAAACTAAAAATGAAATTAACAATTACGCCGCGCGCGCAACAATGGTTCAAAGATGAGATAGGGGTTACTTCTGATAGTGGTATTCGCTTTTATGGCAAAATTTACGGCAAAACAGATGTCCATGAAGGTTTTTCTATCGCAATGTCTGTTGAAGCACCGGATCAGCCATTGGTCAAAGAAGAGATTGATGGAATTACTTATTTCATTGAAGAAACGGACGATTGGTTTTTTAAAGGGTACGATTTATTTGTAGATTATGATGAAGAAACAGACGAACCAAAATATAAATTCGCTGAAAATAAAGAAGACTTACAACAGTAGCTTGATCAGTTTTTCAACTAGATTACAAGGTAAAAAGAAGTGAGGCAAAACTAAAAAATAGTTTTGTCTCACTTCTTAAATAAGAGGATACATTTAGTAGGTGAATCAATCAGCTAAAGAAAAAGATTTTGCTGTATATTGTTTATGTAACGTATCAATCAACCCCACTTGATAATCTAATGCAGGAGATAATGGGATGACTTGGAAATTCCCATTATGTATTATTCTATCAGGTATTAAAAGCTTTGACGTTGCTATGTAAAAATCGTAGTCTTCCTCAGAAGTTGAAGAAACAAAAGAGACAGTGAGAAATGAAATTTGTTCTAAAAAATCGAAAAGAGACTGCAGAAAAATAGCATTTGGTGATAAGATAATGCCCACATTCAATTGATATTTAGGATTGCTCCGTTCATAAAAAGGGAGTAGTAAAAATGAACAAATGTAGACTAGGTCTTCTAAACAGTTTTTTATCCAAATAAATTCAGGTTTTAAAATAATCTCTTTCAAGAAAGCTCTAACTTTTTCAGAAAGAGGGGTATATAAAGGATTTTGTTCTTTTATACAAGTCTCCATAAAGTTGATAGTAAGCGGTAGTGAGTCTTCTAATACAGAGTGATTTAAGCATGTCGTAAAAATATTAGTATTCAGTAACTCTCTCTCATCATTAGATAGTTTTTTTTCTGAGAACAATGGTAGATAAAATTCTTCAAATCGCTCAATTAAATCACCTAAAGGCTGTTGCTCACTATTCATATACTCTTTTACATAGACAATTCTTGGATCATCTGCATAAAAATAAATATTCCAATAAAACATCATAAAAGAAAGAAAAGTAGATTCTCGTTCTATGAATTCTTGAGGCAAATTTAATTTTTTTAGTTTTTTAATAAAGGATATATTTACAGTAGGAAAAGCCAATTGTTTAAATGGCGGTTCAATGATAACATGTTTCTTCTGAATCCGTAATTGAGAGATTGTCGTCAGCAAATACCACTCTCTAGGTTCTGTATAGGTCATCCATTGATGGTCGGCTTCATCGAATAAATCAAAGCCTCTTTTTGTTTCATCTAACGCTAAAAAAAGATCTTCTCCATAAGATGCAATCCAAAAGAAGTTTAAATAAACAATGCGAATCAAATTTTCTTTTCCAGTAAGCTGAAGTTTGGAACAGTTTAATTGGATATCAAAATCCTTTAAATAATTAATTAGAGGTTGAAGTCTTCTAATAACAGAAGCTCGACTAATGAAATGGTCCCTACAAAAATCTTCTATTGTGTAATTGTTCTCTAAAATTGTTGCAAGTAAAAATTTATAAGGTAAACTTTTTCGAAATAAAAATTGCGAATATGGAATGTCACGTAGCTTTGATACATCGATATGTACTTTTCCTTGGTCATTCAGTAACTCAAGTCCTTGCTTTTCTTTGAGGTCATCATGTATTTCAGAAAATAAAGAGTTTAATCGAGCGTATGAAAAATCTGTGAATTGCTCAAAATAATGAATGCTATATGTACCGTTTGTGCTGCCTAATAATTGGTTAAAAACGCTGAGTTTGCGCTGGGCAACATCGTCAAGCAAAATGTTTTCAAGCATATTTAGTCTCCCTTTTATAAATAATTATGATTTTTATATCAATTGAAAAGTTATATATTTCACAAAAGTAAATATATTATAGATAATAAAATCATTTACTCTATCTATAATAACCATTTATCGAATAGATTTCAATTAGAAATTAAACATAAAATAAAAATGTAATGATTATTTAAAGTTGCGTTAATATAATTTTAGAGTTTTTAAAGTCTTTATTTATCAAGCTTTTTTTATGTTTCGTTTAGGTTTAATTAAAAAATATCTGTTATTTATATTTTGTAAATTTGTTTTTCAAAGCAACTCTCTTTTTTGATTTGCTGTCTGTACATGAAAAAGTAAGATGGGACATGATCATTTTGTTAGTTTGTTGTAGGAGATATGCTATAATCGACAAAGAATACTTTTTTTGGAGGAAATTTCATGCTATCAATTATCGTTCCTTGTTACAATGAAGAGGAATCTATCCCGTTGTTTTTTGAAGAAGTGGAGAAAGTGAGTTCACAAATTCAACATGACATAGAATATATATTTATTAATGACGGATCTAAAGATCAAACGTTAAATACGCTTAGAAAGTTATACAAAGAACATCCTGAAAAAGTACGTTTTATTTCTTTTTCCAGAAATTTTGGGAAAGAAGCTGGGCTATATGCAGGCCTTAAAGAAGCAAGAGGAAGTCTAGTGACCGTGATGGATGTGGACTTACAAGATCCTCCGGAATTATTACCTAAAATGATTCAAATGCTAGAAGGAAATAAAGAACTCGATTGCATCGGTACAAGGCGAGGCGATCGTGAGGGAGAACCGCCTATTCGTAGTTTTTTTGCTAAGATGTTTTATCGTCTAGTCAATAAGATTGGTGAGACAGAAATGGTTGATGGTGCTAGAGACTTTCGCCTGATGACACGTCAGATGGTGGATGCTATTTTAGAACTGACTGAGTATAACCGTTTTTCAAAAGGTATTTTCAGTTGGGTAGGTTTTAATACGGAGTATCTTTCTTACGAGAATCGTGAAAGAGTTGCTGGCTCTACCTCTTGGTCGTTTTGGAGTTTGTTGAGTTATTCGATTGATGGGATCGTTAATTTTTCGGAAGCACCATTAAACTTAGCTTCTTATGTAGGGGCCTTTTCGTGTGTGGGTTCAGTTCTTGCGATGTTTGTTATTTTCTTTAGAACGATTATCAAAGGGGACCCTACAAGTGGTTGGCCGTCTATGGTATGTATTATTTTGTTTGTTGGTGGTTTGCAGTTGCTTTGTCTAGGCATTATCGGTAAATATATTGGGAAAATCTTTTTGGAAACAAAAAAACGGCCAATTTACCTTGTTAAAGAAACTGAAAAAGATCAAAAATAATAAAAATGGTGGCTCGAAGGTTTGCGCTTCGAACCACCATTTTTATAGATTTCATTAATAGCCTTGGTGTAAGGCTATTTCATTTTTAGCTAAAGACTTATCTTTCAAGAATTGTCTAAGGTTCGGAATGAATATATTCAACAATTTTTCCTTGAATTGAGGAGTTAAACCAGAAATATGTGGCGTAATCAAAACGTTCTCCATTGACCATAATGGGCTATTTTCAGGCAAAGGTTCCTCTTCAAAAACATCCAAAGCAGCAAAACTCAGTTGCCCTGTATTTAATGCTTGAACCAAATCGTTTGTGTTGATAGAAGGACCTCGACCAACATTAATAAAAACAGTTCCCGGTTTCATTGCAAGAAACATTCGTTCATTATACATTTGATAAGTATCGTCAGTCAGAGGAAGGATATTCACAACGATGTCCATTTCTTTAACAATACGACTCATGTTTTTATGGGAATAACACTCGATAAAACCATTTGTTACGTGACCAGAAGTGTTTACTCCGTAGGTTTGAATACCTAAGCCTTGTGCAAAAACTGCAAGCTGTTGTCCGATGTGTCCCGTGCCAACAATTAGCATTTTTTGCATAGAAAGTTGTCGATAGGAAACATTGTCTCTTGTCCATTGTTTATTTGCTTGATTAATGATACTGGTACGAATACCTCTAAATTCAGCTAATAAAACACCTAAAACATGTTCAGAAATTGAAATACTATGAATCCCGCTAGCATTAGATAGTAAAATTCCTTTTTCAGCGAAACGTTCTAAATCATATGTGTCCACACCAGCAGAAATAGATTGGACCCATGCTAGTCGGCTAGTATCGGAATCTAACAAGCGTTGCCCTAATTCTTTATCCCAGCCTAACATAATTTCAATATCATCCTCAATCAATTCCGGTGATTCTCTTTTAGCATCAATAATAATATAATCAGGAGCAGTTTGTCTGATTGTTTCAACTTGTTCTTCTTTCATTTGCTCATAAAGATAGATTAGTGGTTGTCCCATGGTGATTCCCCCTCGCTAATCCATTGTAACAAAAAAGTACCGCAAACAAAAAAAGATTGAACTATTGAAAAGTCTCAATCTTTTTTTGAACGTTATTACACTATATTTTTTCTCCACGAGCGTATGCAGCTGCTAGAATATCGACTTCTTTTTTTAACTCATTGACCATGATCTCTTCTGGAACCGTACGAATGATTTTCCCCTTTTTGAAAAGCATCCCTTTGCCGTTTCCACCAGCAATGCCAATATCTGCTTCACGTGCTTCGCCAGGTCCATTAACAGCACAACCTAAAACGGCAACTTTGATAGGAGCTTTGATTTTTTCGATGTATTCTTCAATTTCATTAGCAATCGGAATCAAGTCGATTTCAATTCGTCCACAAGTAGGGCACGAAATCAACGTAGCAGCATTACTTGCTAAACCAAAGGCTTTTAAAACTTCTTTAGCAACTTTTATTTCTTCTACTGGGTCTGCAGATAATGAAACACGGCATGTATTTCCAATGCCTTTGGAAAGCAATGCCCCAAGACCAGCTGCAGATTTTATTCCGCCTGAAAATTGAGTTCCAGCTTCCGTTATCCCTAAATGTAAAGGATAATCAAAGGTTTGAGCTGCTAAAGTATATGCTTCGATAGCTAAATTAACATCACTGGCTTTTAATGAGACAATAATATCGTAAAAATCTAAATCTTCAAGTATTTTAATATGCTCAACAGCGCTAGCCACCATCGCTTCAGCAGTTGGATAACCATATTGTTGCAAGAATTTTTTTTCTAATGAACCAGCATTAACGCCGATTCTAATAGGAATACCTTTCTCTTTACAAGCAGTGACAACTTTTTCTACACGGTCCTTACGTCCGATATTTCCAGGATTGATTCTGATTTTATCAACACCTTGTTCGATCGCTTTTAAAGCCAAACGATAGTCAAAATGAATATCAGCGACTAAGGGAATCGAAATCTGACTTTTGATAGCACCTATTGCTTCAGCTGCGGCTTCATCAGGAACTGCTACACGGACAATTTGGCATCCAGCTTCTTCTAAACGTTTTATTTGGGCTACAGTACCTTCAACATCATGCGTTTTTGTTGTACACATGCTTTGGATAAAAAGCTCATCATTTCCGCCGATTGTTAAATCTCCAATTCTAACCTGACGTGTGTTTTTACGATGGGTCAATTTTCCCATAATTATTTCTCTCCTTATTACACTATTATTTTATTTTGGTGATGACATCTCAATGCGAACATGTTTATCTTAACACATAAGTATAAACCAGAGAATGTAAGAAAAGTTTAAGCTTTGATTGAAACAATCAGTTTTTAAGATTAAGCTAACGGCGGTTCTTTTCTCTCTTCTTTACGAATAGCAATGAAGAAAATCAATAGAGAAACAAAGACAATTAAAAAGCTATCATCAAATGACCGATTGATAAAATGAAGTATACTACTAAAAATCACTGGAAGTGTGGCGCAATAAGTTGAGATCTTTAGACAATCCAAAAAACGCAAGTTGTACAAACGAATTTTACTATAAAGATTTGCGCCAATCGTAATCATAAGTAAGTTGATAATAAGATTAATGAATGTGGGATATAAAGTAAACACAAAAATGACTAATTTGATCCAAAATGGAACACTAGCTTCATCTAATGATTCTTTTAGATCCTTACTGTTTAAACCATCCAATGAACCTTTAGAATAAGGGATTTCAAATTGATTAGCACCTAGCAACGAGTCAGCGGCACCCGAATTTGGTAAAGCTACCACAAATTCATCTTGTAAAAAACCTAAACCAACAGCATTTCCAACCAAATCGGTCGTAACGTCGCTAAGTGATCGCTTTCCCTCGGGATCAAAAGTGAAAATAATAGAGTTTGTTTGATAAATGAATCCTTCAACGTTAGTTGCTGTGTCTAGTTTTCCGTCAATAATTTTAAAGTCTGGCAATTTTGCTGCAATTTTTTGACCATCATTCTTGATATCTTGCATAATAGAAAATATTTGTTTTGTTATTGGTAAAGCAAGAATGATGCTTAGGAAAATAACGTATAAAATGACCTTCCAAAAAGACATTTTTTTAGCCTGATGGAGATCAGTAAACTGAAATAGTGAGTGTTTAAAAAGCGTAAATGAGTTCATATATTCTCTCCTGACTTGAAATTGAGTACACACGTCATTTTAAAGGAGTTAGCAGGGAAAAACAAGTTTTGCCCGAACTTTGTAAGCAATTACTTTGAAGGTTACCATAAAATCTGTTATGCTAAGAATGTATGAAACGCTATACTTAATTAATGGAGGGATTTTTTATGACTTACACTTTACCAGATTTACCTTATGCTTATGAGGCATTAGAACCTTATATTGATGTAGAAACAATGCATCTACACCATGACAAACACCACAACACTTACGTGACGAACTTAAATGCAGCAATCGACAAACACCCTGAACTAGGAACAAAATCAGTAGAAGACTTGATTGCTGACATGGATAGTATTCCTGAAGATATTCGTACAGCAGTACGTAATAATGGTGGCGGACACGCAAATCACTCTTTCTTTTGGGAAATTATGGCTCCTAACGCAGGTGGAGCACCAACAGGTGACATCAAAGACGCTATTGATGCTACTTTTGGCAGTTTTGATAAATTAAAAGAAGAATTTAAAGCAGCAGCAACTGGACGTTTTGGTTCAGGTTGGGCATGGTTGGTCTTAAATAACGGCAAATTAGAAATTACTTCAACACCTAACCAAGATTCTCCTTTGATGGATGGTAAAACACCCGTTTTAGGTTTAGATGTTTGGGAACATGCTTACTACCTAAATTACAAAAATGTACGTCCTGATTATATAGATGCTTTTTGGAATCTTGTAAACTGGGATGAAGTTAATAAACGCTTTGCAGCGGCTAAATAAGCAGAAAAAATTATAAAAATTAGAAACTTTTTGAGGAAAACAGTAAATTACACTGTTTTCCTCTTTTTATTTGTGGCATACTAATAGTTAGGAATATAAAAAAGGAAGGCAAAAGAGTAAAGGAGATTTAGAATGAATATAACTATGCAAAAAGTTCATGGGTCAGAAAATGATTTTTTTTTAATTGATGAGACCGAATTAGAACGCCCTTTTACTGATAAGGAAATTGATGATTTGCGCACTAGTTTGTGTGATAGAAAGACTGGTTTACTCGGTGGTGCTGATGGTCTTTTGCTAGTTGAGAAAGTGTTGAATGGTGAAGCAATAGCTAAGATGCGAGTTATCAATAGCGATGGAAGTGAAGCGAGTATGTGCGGTAATGGCTTGCGTACTGTTGCTAGGTATTTAGCAGAAAAATATGAGAAAGAATCCTTCACAGTAGAAACAATGTTTGCTGATCTTAAAGTACGACAAGCACCAAACCTAGGGGAACATGTTGCTACGTATCAAGTAGAGATCTCACCTGTTAGTTTTGAAGCTGATGCGATTCCGATGCAAGCTAAAAATAATACGATTATAGACGAAGTAATTCCAGAATTGTCCAGTGATTTGAAATTTTCGGTTGTAGCTGTTCCAAATCCCCATTTGATCACATTTGTGGATCATCAAACACTTATGGGAGATGAATTTGAGCGAATAGCCGCATATGTAAATGGAGAGAATCCAATTTTTACAGATGGAGTCAATGTCAGTTTTGTAGAAATAATAGGAAAAAATAAAATATTTGTGCGAACATTCGAACGTGGCGTTGGTTTTACCAATGCTTGTGGAACCGCAATGTGTGCCAGCAGCTTAATGTATGTATTGTTGAGTGGTGGTAAGTTTAATGAGACTATTACTGTTAGAAATATGGGCGGTATGGTAAAAACGGTTGTACATGAAGATGATTCGGATGGGTATTGGATGGAATTAATCGGGAATGCGACTATTACATATCTAATCGCAGGCTCCCTTACGGATTTTACTGAAGGCAACTTTGAAAAATCAATTATTAAAGAAACAACTGAACAAGCAGATTATGTAGCTTTTTTGAATGCTATCAAATAATTTGTGAGTGATTAAAAATAGAATTGTTGTGAAAAAATAAAAAGAGGTTGGTTACAAAAAGGTAGGTATGTTAAAGGAGTGTAAGAGTGATAAAAAGTTGGTTGGTAAATCGAGATAGAGTAAAAATAATCATTTATTTGATTGTGATTAGTTGCTCAATAGGTATTTGTTTATTAGGAATCAGAATAAATGCTAAACAGCAACATCAACGAAAAATTGAATATGCTGAAGCAACAGTAGAGAATGAGGCTGTAAAGATCAAACAGCTGAACAAACAAGTTCGTCAATTCTATAGAAATGATGAACAAGAGTTTTTAACCGATTCGATCAAAGAATCTTCAATCAAGGAAGTTGAAGGAAAGATAGCTGCAGTAAAGTATGAGGCAGAAGATTTTGGCTTGAACAGTAAAGAGTTCTCTACAGGTCATACTGAAATAGGCCAAAGAAAAATAGAATTGACTAATAGTATCAAGAACGTGAGAAAGAAATACACTATACAAAATGAGATAACGAAGCTACTTGTCCAAGGGCCAACTGACTGGTCAGTTAAAGATGAGACCCTTGTCATTAGCGAAGAAGCAACTGCTGAAAAAATAACGCGCATAAGAGAGAAGCTATCTGGAAATACAGGTGCTTGGCATGATGCAATTACACTATTACTGGATGAAATAGATACTCAAGTTACGCAATATAGTGAATTGGAAAAATCGATCAATCTGATGAGAGAAGGCGAAGAATTAACAAGTAATGCAAATTCTGAAAATTATATTCTTAACTACAATCAGCTTGAGCTCATTAAAAATGAGACGTTAAGAAATCGCTTGTCTGATAAGCTGGATATAATTGGAAAACTTCTAGATAATATTCCGGTTAACGTAGGACCAAATGTCATAGAAGAAGAAGTACTACTTCCGGAGAGCGGATAACGTGCTGACAAAAAAGTCTTAACGAAATAAGTAGAGCTTGTCTCTAAATTCGTTTATTTTTTAATCGTTAGCGTATGCTTGTTATTTTATAATTAGTTTTACGCCTAGTTTATCTAGTGTTTATATTATTTGTACGTAGTTAATGGAGGAAAAGATGGAAGAGACAATCAGTTTACAAGAGTTAATTGGAGTATTAAAGAAACGTGTAGGTTTGATTATTGTTAGTATGTTTTTAGGACTAGGAATTGCAGGGGTTTTGACTTACTTTGTGATCACCCCTAAGTATAGTTCTCAGGCACAGTTGATCGTTCGATTATCGCAAAATGAAACAACGAATGTCAACGATATCAATGGTAATCTGCAAATGATCAACACGTATAAAGATTTGATCAAAAGTGACACGGTAATGAGTGAAGTGCAACAAAGAATGAAGGAAAAACATGAAAATGATTTGTCCGTTGAAGAATTAGGCGCAAGTGTTTCTGTTAATCAGTCACAAAATTCACAAATGTTTTCGATTGTATCAAAAGTGACTGATCCAGTTGTCGCTCAAAATATTGCGAATCAGACAGCTTCGGTTTTCCAAGAGAAAGCAAAAGATATGTTGAATGTAGACAAAATCACGATCATATCAGCAGCTACAGCTAATATCAAACCAGTTTCGCCAAATGATAAGTTGAATTTAATAATTGGTTTAGCCTTGGGTATAATGTGTGGAATCGCAGCAGCCTTTATTTTAGAACTATTTGATAAAACAATTAAAGATGACCGTTTTGTGGAAGAAGATCTTGGTTTTACTATCTTAGGAGTGGTTCCTAATATGACAGCAAAAGAGCTGAGTGCAAAAGTTGTTAGAACACCACCGAATTCGTCTGTTACTGAATCAAGAAATTTAAATACAGAGATTCCAAGACCTGTGTTAAAAGAAAAATCGAATTCAGATGAGTCTACGCCAGCGCGTAGAAGTCGTCCAAGAGTCTAAAGGAGTAAGAAATGGCAAATAAAATAAGACATCAAAAGAAACAAAAAACAAGAGCAGTCAGTTTGATTACTCTAGCGGATAAATCTTCACCTATATCAGAACAATTTCGAACGATTCGAACAAATATTCAGTATGCTATGGTAGATCGAGATTTAAAGACATTGGTTATTACATCTTCTGGACCAAGCGAAGGGAAATCTACTACTTCTGCTAATCTAGCTGTTGTTTTTGCTAATTCTGGTAAACGTGTATTACTGGTAGATGCAGATATGAGAAAGCCAACTGTTGCTAAGACTTTTTCTTTGGATAATACCCGTGGATTAAGTACGTTGTTGGGAAGTCGAGAAATAGCATTACATCAAGTGGTCCAATCATCTGGAGTAGACAATTTGTTTTTGATGACTAGCGGACCTAAACCGCCAAATCCATCTGAATTATTGGATTCTAGAAGGATGGGTGAGCTATTGCAAGAATTGAAACAGCAATATGATTTGATTATCTTTGATATGCCACCGGTTGTTGCTGTAACGGATGCGCAGATTGTTTCTTCTAAATCAGATGGAACGATCATAGTTGTTCGTGAAAATGTCTCAAAAAGAGATTCCCTTTTGAAGGCAAAAAATTTACTAGAGATGGTAGATGCAAATATCCTTGGTGTTGTGTATAACGGATCTAAAAACATTTCAGATCAGGGCTATTATTATGGTTCATAGAAAATAGAAAGGAACAAGCGAATGATTGATTTACATTGTCACATACTACCTGGAATAGACGATGGAGCTCAATCGATCGATGATTCAATTGATATGGCGGAAATGGCTGTCAAACAAGGAATTACTCATATCTTATGTACGCCTCACCATAATAATGGTAAGTATGATAATTCAGCTGGTAAAGTTATTTCTTGTGTCTCAGCATTGCAAGAAGAATTGGATCGTCGAAAGGTTCCGCTTACGTTATTTGAAGGGCAAGAAGTACGTATTGGAGGTGAATTGTTAGAACAAATTCAAACGAATGATATTTTATTTGCGGATTTGAATAATCGCTATCTATTGATTGAATTTCCGACAAATGAGATACCCGCGTATTCAAAACAGATGTTTTACAAATTATTGGAGGCAGGGCACGTTCCAATAATTGTGCATCCGGAAAGAAACAGTAAGTTTATTGAAGATCCTAATCGTCTGTTGCCTTTTTTAGAAATGGGTGTGTTAACTCAATTAACAGCTCCTAGTTATGTTGGTATTTTTGGGAGCAAAATTGAAAAAATAGCAAAACAAATGGTTGCGCATAGTATGGTGTACATGATGGCATCTGATGCGCATAACATTGACAAACGTGGTTTTTTTATGAAAAAAGCTTACGATGCTATTGCAGCAGATATGGGATCAGACTATGTTGAAGCAATGCAGCAAATGGCTAAGGATATCTTGAATGGAGATGATATCCAACGGCCAGAATTTAAGGAGATTAAAAAGAAAAAATTTGGTTTGTTTTAGGAATGGTATAAAAGTAACACATATAGTTGTTGGTATGCATTGATTACATAATAGTTGTTGTTATATAAAACGTGCATAACTCTTGTTGTTGGTGTTATGGGATTTGTTTTTTTAAAGGAGTGTTAAATTTGGAGGGAAAGTTTGCAAACACAGGTAGAAATACAGTGCAAAAAGAATTATATATAAAAATAGGGGATAACGTGGATGATCCAGATTTTGGCAAAAACTTTGGGAGGAAAACGTTATATTTTCGTGTGTTCAAAAGAGGAATAGACATTTTAGGTAGTTTATTGGGGCTTATTCTTTTGAGTCCAGTATTTGTCATAGTTGCTTTTTTGATAAAGCAAGAAGATTCAAAAGGTCCAATCGTTTTTTCTCAAAAAAGGGTTGGAAAGAATGGAAAGTTATTCACTATGTATAAATTTCGTTCCATGTGTGCGGATGCAGAAGAGCAATTGGAGGAACTACTTGAATTTAATGAAATCGAAGGAGCTATGTTCAAAATAAAGGAAGATCCTAGAGTAACAAAGATAGGGAAAAAGATTCGTAAAACTAGTATTGATGAGCTCCCACAACTTTTTAATGTTTTAAAAGGAGAGATGTCATTAGTTGGGCCTAGACCTCCATTAAAAAGAGAGGTTGATGAGTACAGTCAACGTGATATGTTACGTCTGTGTGTTAAACCTGGCTGCACAGGGTTATGGCAGATTCGAGGGCGAAATGACGTTCATTTTGATGATATGGTGGAATTTGATTTGGAATATATTGAAACCCAGTCGGTGTGGAATGATTTGAAGATTATTTCCCAGACGATTAAAGTAATGTTTTTATCTAGAGGAGCATATTAAAAATTGATGAAAAATATAGATAATGAAACCAAGAAAATATGCTTAATTGCTTCCTCTGGAGGGCATTATGATGAATTACTAATGCTAAATAAATTAGGTGAAACGTTTGAACTTTATATAGTTACTGAAAAAACTATGTATAATTATTCGTCAACAGATACTTACTTTTTAAAACAACTAAATCGGAAAGAGTTATTTTTTATAATAAAATTTTTGTGGAATTCGATATTGTCTATTAGAATATTTTTCAAAGAAAAACCTGACATTATTATTTCTACAGGAGCATTATCAGTTATACCAACATATCTGATAGGTAAGATTTTTGGGAAAAAACTAATTTTTATTGAATCTTTTGCAAAGGTTTCTTCACCCACTTTAACTGGAAAGCTACTGTATAAATTTTGTGATATTTTTATTATCCAGTGGGAGGAATTAAAAAAATTTTATCCGAATGCAATTTGTTTAGGAAACATATATTAAGGGGGAGGAGCGGAAATGATTTTTGTAACTGTTGGTTCACAAAAATTCCAATTTAATCGACTTATTAAAATGGTTGATAAATTTATTGAGGATGGAAAAATTTCTGATAATGAAGTAATTGGGCAAATTGGTTCATGTTCGTATGAACCTAAAAATTTTAAGACAAAAAAATTTTATGAGAAAATATTTATAAATGAACTTTATGATAAGGCTGATATAATAATTACTCATGGAGGTACGGGATCGATAATTTCTGCATTGGAGAGAAATAAAAAAGTTATCGTGATTCCAAGAGAGTCTAAATATGGGGAGCATGTTGATGACCATCAATTTCAAATTACTAAATTATTTGTTGAACTTAATTATTGTTTTGAAGCAACGGATGAGGAAAGCTTTTCCAGATGCTTAGCTAGAATTAGCGAGCATAAGTTTAGTAAATTTAAATCTAACAATGATTTTTTCTTTTCAAACTTATTAAATTTGATTAATAGTGAGAGTGTGTAGAATTATGAGTAAAAATGATATTAATGTTGCGCTGATTACTGATAAAAATTACTTTATTCCAGCAGTAGTAACAATAAAAAGTATGTTAGCAAATACCAATAGAAAAATTAATATAAAGTGTGTTTTAACAGAAAAAGTTGTAAATGACTTGAAGAAGTTAGGCGATGAACTCGAAAATGAATATCAAAATTGTGCAATTGAATTTTTGTATTTTGACGATTCTATTCTAAGTCATGTTCAACCAAAATGGCATATTTCTAGAGCTGCGTATGTAAAAATTTATCTGCCGTCAATTTTATTAGAATGGGAAACTTGTATTTTCTTAGACAGTGATTTGTTAGTGAAAGAAGATATTGGGGGATTATGGGATGAATTCATAAACGATAATTCAAAACCAGAGATTGCAGCTGTTTGGAATCCTGGATATAACAAGGATAATAAGTTTATGGGGCTTCGTGAAGATGAAAAAACTTTTAACAGTGGAATTATGGTTATGAATTTAAAGAGTATGAGAGAAAATGAGGCAACGAAAAAATTAGAAAAATTTATCAAAGAATTTAATCACTTAACAATGCTAAATGATCAGGCTGCTTTTAATGCGGTGTATAAAAGAGATTGGCTTGAGTTACCTTTAAAATGGAATGTACAATTTCTATTTTTTGCCAAAAGAAGAACAGTCATCGGAATTGAGAAAGAAAGTTTAGCAAATTTGAAAAAGAAACCAGCAATAGTACACTTTACGACGTCTTCAAAACCATGGAAGTTTAGAAGTGTCCATCCATTTAAAAAAGAATATCTGACTTATTATCTTGATATTGAAAATTCAATATATCAAGGGAAAATTTCCATTATAGATATAATAAAAAGATTTAGAGAAATTCTTTTATTCTCAATAGGGAAAGTTTGAGAGGAAATTTATGAAAGCTACAAAATTATTGAGATTTGCAATTTATTTAAGTTGTAAAAGATTAAAATTTTTTTCACATTTAATTATCCTTATTTTGAGGTATCTGTTTGCTTTCGAAGCGTATGTGAATGAGAATACTAAAATAGGAAATGATATACAATTTAAACACAACGGCTTAGGCTGTGTGATTCATCCTAGAGTTACTATTGGTGATGGTTGCTGGATATATCAAAATGTTACTATTGGTGCAAATACAAGGTATATGAATGGTAAATTAAATAATACTGGTGCGCCTATTATCGGAAAAAATACAGTGATATATTCTGGAGCTGTTGTAGTGGGTCCAATAAATATCGGTGAAAACTGTGTAATCGGTGCTAATACTGTTATCTCAAAAGATATTCCACCAAATTCCATTGCTTATGGAAATCCAGCAATAATAAAAGAAAGACATGAGAAAGTTGATTATATCACTCCAAAAGAGTACACAGTAAGTTAAGAACTGGAGGTAGTATGAATAAAAAATTACAATTTAAAAACCTATTAATAATAAGCTCATTTTCGGTATATTTAATGACAATTTTTTTAATACAAAATTCAACATTAAATTTAGTTCATAGTTTAGCTAATTTTGCTCAAATAATTAAAAGTGGCTATATCATACTGTCTCTTCTATTTATCTTATTATTTAATAAATATAGTGTAAAACAAATAGTTGTTTTGGCTACGATCTTTATTCCGTTATTTGTAACGAGAGTTATTGTTGGAGTTTCTCCATTATTGGATTTAATGATTGTCATTACAGGATTAAAATGTTTGTCACTAAAAAAAATACTAAACACATTTTTTGTAACACAAGCCATAAGTTTTATATTAATATTATCTCTTTTTTTCCTATCAGTCATTCCTGACAGGGTTGTAATAAGAGATGGAATTGTTAGAAGTTCATTAGGATTTTGGCATCCAAATACTGTTGGAGTGATGTTGCTGAGTTTATTCATGCTATCTACTTTTTCAGAAAAAAAAATGACTAAGTTAATATTTAAAATCGGTGTTTTCAATATTATTAGTATTATCTTTTATGGTCTGACCAACTCTAGAACGTCGTTTTTCCTTATATTAGTAGTGTCATGTTTAACCCTACTACAATATTTTTTTAAGAATAGAAATTTTTTGTTTATTAATTCAAGATGGTTTATTCCAATCATATTTATAATTTTATTTGTTGTTTCTTACGTCTCTTCAATATTATATTTGCATGGTAATAGCCTAATTATTAAACTTAGTATTCTGTTGTCTAATCGAATTTCTATAGGAAGTAGATTCATAAATGAGTATAGACTTACCTTTTTTGGACAACAAGTTGAATACAGTAGTCTAAATTATTCAGTCCAAGAAGTTGTAGGCTTTCAATATAAGGTTTTAGACAATGTCTACTTGAAATACTTATTAAATTATGGTGCATTCTCTATAGGCTTACTTAGTTTGTACTTATATCGAATATCAAAAACTTTAAATAATTACTACCTAAAATATTGGAATATATATCTATTAATTTTTTTGATTTTTGGTTTGATGGAGCAAAGTGTTTTTAACGTGAGTACAAATTTCTTGTTACTTTTTGGAGTTATCTTGCTAAATAATAAAGACAATGAAGAGTTTCTCGGATGAGAAAGGAATTAGTAAATGAATATCTGTTTAGTTAATACTGATTTTAAACTTGGTGGACAACAAAAAATTGTTTTGAATCTAGGTAAACAACTTTCTCTTAAAGAAAATAAAGTATCATTTTACTCATTTCGACCAGAAGAGCCATTTTTTAATATCGATGAACTAGAAATGAAAATAGATAAAACTCAAGATGAGTTAACTCTATTTTCTAAATTGAAGAGAAAAGTACTTAGAAAAACTATCTTTTCTAATGGAAAAGCCAATCCGGTAGTAGAATTTAAGAGAAGGCATGGACGATTACTAAATTATCTCAAAGAACAAAAAATTGATTTAGTAATTTTAAGTGGTGGATTTCTAACAACATTTAGTCAGTCTATAAAGGAGTACATTCCAGAAATTAAAGTAATTGCTTGGCAACATAGCACTGCTGAAGTATATTTGGAAAACTATTATAGTGAAATTAAAGATAAATATTTAGAAGGATTAATATGCAGTGACTCTGTTGTTTGTCTAACTGAAGCAGATAGACGGGCTTTTGCTAAGTACAACCATAATACAGTAAGCATTTCTAATAGTGTTACGATGAATTCAAAAGTAAATAGTGTCTCAAGTAATAGAAATGATATTGTTTTTGTGTCAAGATTTGATGTTAAATCTAAAGGAATTGATTTTTTAATTGAGTTAGTTAACTTATTACCAAGAGATGTAATAGTGAAATTTGCTGGTTCAGGAACCAAAAAACAAGAAAAAATAATAAAAGAGATGATAGTTAAGAATGACTTGAATGATAGGATAATTTTATTAGGAGCATTGAATGAAAATGAATTAGCAGAGCTATATAAAAACGGAAAAATCTTTCTGTCTACTTCTAGATGGGAAGGATTTGGTCTGTCTATAGTAGAAGCAATGACCTTTGGATTACCAGTGATTTCATTCGATACAACCGGTCCTAGAGAAATTATAGGTGACGATGAGTTTGGTATCGTAATAGAGTCTTTTGATATTCTTAAAATGTCTGAGGCAGTCAAAAAGCTTTTAAGCGATGATGTTTTTTATAAAGACCTTAGTCATCTAGCTAAAAAACGGTCAAAAGATTTTACACCAGAAATAATCAAAGGAAAATGGGAGTCACATATTCAAGATTTATTTAAGGGAGGTTGACTATGAAAAAATTTATTTCCAAACTAATAGGATTTTCTTTAGGGCCCATTTTGGGAGCTGCGATTTCATTTTTAACAATCCCTGTTACAACTTACTATATAAATCCGGCAGAATTCGGGAAAGCGAGCATGTTTTCAGTTATTCAATATTTTTTGTTATCAATTATTTATTTGGGAATAGACCAATCATACACAAGAGAGTATCACAGAGATGACAATAAAATTAAAATTTTTCAAAATGCTTTATTAATTCCTGTATTAGCTGCTGTTTTGTTATGTACTATAACTATTCTATTTAAAAAACAATTTTCTATCTTATTTTTCTCTAATCCAAATTATACGCAAATAAGTATCCTATTTGGAATAATGATTATCTTTTCAGTTATTGAGAGGTTTATCTTATTGTCAATTAGAATGGCCGAAAAAGCTGTAGAATACTCAATTTTTTCAATATTTTTAAAAATTGTAATATTTGTTTTTACATTGGTGCTAGTTTTGGTTGGAAAAAGAACATTTTTAACAATCGTATATGCAACGATATTTGGGCAATTTTTTGGAGATATATTTTTGATTTTAAAATATAGACATCTTTTTAAAATAAATGTACATATATTTGATAGTAACTTAATGAAAAAGATGCTTATTTTTGGTATACCTTTAATAATCGCTGCATCTTTAAGTAATCTTTTGAATACTTCGAGTAGATTCTTTTTAAGAGGATATAGTACTTTTTATGAATTAGGTATTTACACGGCGGCCTTGAAGATTTCAAATATTTTACAAATTATTCAAAGTGCGTTTACTAGCTTTTGGGTTCCAACTGCGTATAGGTGGGATAAAGAAAAAAAAGATATCAAACATTTTTCTTTTATAAGTGATATGTTGCTTTTAATCATGACTGTAGGTTTCTTTTTTGTCCTGTTTTTTAAAAAATATATTGTTTTGATATTGTCTAATGACTATGCTGAAGCACAATATATAGCAGGATTGTTGGCTTTGACGCCTATATTATATACATTGAGTGAAACTACTACTCTAGGAATCGTTTTTTCAGGTAGAAGTTATTATAATATTTGGATTAGTATTCTATCGATTATTCCTAATATTATTTTGAATTATCTTTTGGTTCCTAAGTTTGGTACTGTAGGAGCCGCAATCTCTACGGCGTTTTCTTATATAATTTTCTGTATTGCTAGAACATATTTTTCTAGAAAATGTAACTTTAAGATTAGTTTCTTTAAGCAAATTATTTGTATAATCTTGTTTTTTATCGCAGCTTGCATGAATACATTCCCATATGAATATTCTAGTCTCGTCACGTTGCTTCTATTTTTGGCTACATTATTAGTGCAGACTTCAACGTTCAGTAAAATTCTTGAAATTAGAAACAATTCGAAACTTTGGAATTTTGAATAGTTTTAGTATAGATTCTTTAGCTAAAACTAGTAAAGAAGTTATTCTATATATGGAATGGGTCTTGCAAGTATAAAAATGTTGTTTTAGAGGCTGAGGTTGTTATAATTCAGCCAGTAGTCAAGAGAATTCAATATAATAGATTGAAGATTGAATTTGGAAATCTATAATAATTGAAATGAGTGTGAAGAATGATACTTGTTTACTAGTTATTAAAAATGTACATGAGAAGACTGTTTATTTTCATAATAAGATTAATAATGAAAAAGGTGATAACTTGTCAAGTAGGGTTCAGTGGATTGATTATGCTAAGGGAGTGGGCATACTTTCTATTATTTTAGGTCATTCAGGATTTCCACAAATGAAGTATCTGTTTTGGTTCCATGTTCCGTTGTTTTTTATAATAAGTGGATTTTTGAACAAAAGGGGATATGAACAAAAATTTACAGATTTTTTTCGCAAAAAAATTATTTCATTGTGGATCCCATACTATGTATATGGAATTTTATGTATTTTACTTTTTCAAGTATTAGTTTGGGAATTTGACGCATCTTTTATATGTAAAGAACTCCTCAAGCTTATTTATAGTGGTACGAAAGTTACAGGAATTATAGGTGCTTTTTGGTTTATCCCAGTGCTTTTTTTTACTGAAATTATATTTTATTTTTACCAAAAAATAAACAAAAAGGCTATTAAAATTGCTTTTTTGTTTACATGTTATTTTACATTTCAGCTCGTTTTTCAGTATATAACTTTACCTATGGACATTAACGTGATTCCTATAGCTATAGTTTTCTTTTCCATAGGTGTATATATGAAAGAGAATTGGCAATGGAGAGTGATAATTAGTAAATTAGCAATAGTTATTTTGCTAGTATTCATGTTTTTCTTTCATTTAAAATTAGTAGACTTGAATATTGATTTGAAAAATGCTGTGGCATCACCATTAATTATAAATATAATAGTTCCAGTGGCAATATGTCAGCTTATTTTTGTCATATCAATATTTTTAGAAAAAAAGAAAGGCCTTCCGCTGAATATGCTAGCTTTTTTTGGAAAAGAAAGTCTATATTTTATGCTAACACATAATTTGATAATTAATTTTTTAGAAGTAAAAGGTGTGCATAGTTGGTATATAGTTTTTATAATAACTATCATTGTATCACTGTTACTCTATTACCCGATTGTATTAATAACACAGTATATTATAAAATTAATAAATGTTTCCAATTGGAGGAGTTAAAATGAAAATATCAATCTTTGGTCTTGGTTATGTTGGTTTAGCAAATGCATTATTATTGTCACAAAGAGAAGAAGTGATTGCGTATGATATTGATGATGAAAAAATTAATATGCTTAATGAACAAATCTCTCCTTTGGAAGATGCAGAGATCCATCATTTTTTAGAAAGATCTGATTTGAATCTCAAATTTACAAAAGACTTCATAAACGCAGTTGAGTTTGGGGACTTTCTAATCATTGCGACACCAACAGACTATGATGAAAAGAAAGATTATTTTGATACTACAACTGTTGAATTTGTCATAGAAAAAAGCTTAGAAATCAGACCTGATGCGTGTTTTATTATTAAATCAACTGTTCCTGTAGGATATACAGAATCTTTAAAGAAAAAATACAATACTAACAACATCATATTCTCACCGGAATTCCTTCGTGAAGGAAAAGCTCTCTACGATAATCTCTATCCGTCTAGAATCATAATAGGTGAATGCTCAGAGCGAGCTCAAGAAATCGCAAATATGTTTTTAGAAAATACAGTCGAAAAAAATAGTGAGATTCTATTAACTAATTCTGCTGAAGCAGAGGCAATCAAGTTATTTTCTAACACATATTTAGCTTTGAGAGTTGCCTATTTTAATGAGTTGGACACTTATGCTGAAGTTCGTAATTTAAATGCAAAACAGATTATTGAAGGCGTTGGTCTAGATCCTAGAATCGGCACGCATTATAATAATCCTTCATTTGGTTACGGAGGCTATTGTCTTCCAAAAGATACAAAACAATTAAGAGCAAATTATGATCAAGTCCCCAATAATATTATTGGAGCAATCGTAGAAGCAAACACAACAAGAAAAGATTTTATTGCTGATCAGATTTTAGCAAAAAATCCTAAAGTTGTAGGAATATATAGACTGACAATGAAAGCAAACTCTGATAATTTTAGATATTCTTCAATTCAAGGAATAATGAAACGATTAAAAGCAAAAGGAATAGATGTAATTATATTTGAACCCACATTAAAAGAAGATTCTTTCTATCATTCAAATGTTATCAGAGATCTTAAAGAATTTAAAAAATTGTCTGATATAATTGTTTCCAATCGATTCGAAGATGATTTGAGTGATTGTGAAGAGAAAGTTTATACTCGAGACATATTTAGGAGAGATTGATAATTCTCTTCCTTAACTGTTATTATTTTACAAATACATTAAGATATCATGCCAATTCCCAAAAAAAGTTGCGGCATGGTTCAAATTGTGAGAAAATAGGTTTCATGAATTATTCTTGCAAAAATGAGGAAGTGTCTTATGAAGTTATGGAAAAAAGTAATATTAACTGCTTTAGGATTAGTTCTTGTTTCCGTTGCGGGTTTCTGTGCATATGGGATTAAAATGTATTCTGATGCAACTGGAACAGTAAAAGGTGTCTATGAATCGATCGACCGGACTTCTAAAAGAAGAGATACGGCTGTAAATATTGATGCACAAGAGCCTTTTTCGGTTTTACTAATGGGAATTGACACTGGGGACTTAGGTCGCACAGAACAAGGTCGCTCAGATACTACAATGGTAGTTACTATTAATCCGAAAGAAAAGAAATCAACAATGATTAGTTTGGATAGAGACATCTTGACTGAAATCGTTGGTAATGGGACCGAAGATAAATTGAATCATGCCTATGCTTTTGGTGGGGCTAAAATGGCCATTGATACGGTTGAAAATTTGTTAGATATTCCGATTGATAATTATGTATCAATCAATATGAAAGGCATGAAAGATTTAATTGATGCTGTGGGCGGTATTGAAGTAGACAATACGATTGGTGAGTTCACATTAGATGGTATCGTTGTTCCTGCTGGTAAGGTTAAACTAGATGGCGAAACTGGATTAGCATACGCTCGTATGCGGAAGGAAGATCCAGAAGGTGATATTGGACGTCAACGTCGTCAGCGAGAAGTTGTTGAAAAAATCGTTAGCAAAGTAATCAGTCTAGATGGTGTAGCGAAATATAGAAAAATCTTGGATGCGGTAAAAGATAATGTAAAAACCGATTTGACTTGGGATAATATGGTAGATATTCAAAAGAAATATATGCCTGCTTTTAAAGACATCGATTCTTTGCAATTAGATGGAGAAGGTACAGAAATCGGAGGTATCTACTATCAATTACTTGACCCAACGAAATTGTTTGAAGTACAAACAGACTTACGTGCCCAATTAGGCATGGCAAAAAATGAAAAAATGCAGGCTACTGACAATGCCAACTATAATAATTATGCTGCAGGTGATGATACAGCTGCTTATGGCGGGTATGATGTTAATGGTTATGGTACAAATAGTTATGTAGATCCAACGACAGGTGTTAATGGTGATGGATCTGTTTATACTGATCCGAATGCCGTAGCAGAGGAAACTCCTTATTCTGGCGATGGTTACTAGAGCTGAAACTTCTATTCCGATTAAGAATAGAAGTTTTTTTATTTTCCATGCATTTTAGACTAGAAATCTCTTTTATAGGGTGTTATAATTGGACTATACCAAATCCGAAAACAAGGGAGCAATTTTTAATGGAAATTATCAAAGTAGCTAACGCTGAAGAAGGCGGAAAAAAAGCATTTGAATTGATCAAAGAAGGCATGAATAACGGCGCAAAAGTTTTAGGACTTGCTACAGGAAGCACGCCAGAAACATTATATAAAGAGATGACTACAAGCGATTTAGATTTTACAGAAATGACTTCTGTAAACTTGGATGAGTATGTTGGTTTGGGCGGAGACGATGACCAAAGTTACCGTTACTTCATGAATGATCAATTATTCAATAAAAAACCATTCAAAGACACTTATGTGCCAAATGGAAAAGCAGAAGATTTAGCAGCGGAATGCAAGCACTACGAAAGCATTATCGATAGTAACCCAATCGATATTCAAATTCTAGGTATCGGTCAAAACGGGCACATTGGTTTCAATGAACCAGGAACACCTCTTGATAGTTTAACTCACGTGGTTGAATTAACAGAATCTACAATCAATGCAAACAAACGTAATTTTGAAAAAGTAGAAGATGTTCCAACAAGAGCTGTTTCAATGGGAATCGGTTCAATCATGAAAGGCAAAAAAATGATTTTAATGGCATATGGTGAAGCAAAAGCTGATGCAATCAAAGGTATGATCGATGGACCTGTTTCTGTTGATTTACCAGCAAGTGCTTTACAAAATCATTCAGATGTTGTTGTCATCATCGATGAGGCGGCAGCAAGTAAATTATAAGAACGAAAGGCTGTGATTGAAGGAACCTCTTCAGTCACGCTTTTTTTCTGGAAATGATCCTCACTCCCTCAATTTGAATTAGTGCTATAATGAAATAGAATAGGTAGGAGGAATGAATAGGATGGATATAAATTTAACAGTTCCTGAGATTATTATTCGACTATGTTTAGCTATGCTGATTGGCGGAGTGATTGGATTCGAACGGCAATATAAAAACCGGCCTGCTGGTATGAGGACGCATATTTTGGTTTGTATGGGTGCTACTATCATTGCACTGATTCAAGTTGAAATAGCTGCGAGTGCTTTGCAAGATGCTGTTAATCATCCTGAATTGACTGGTGTGATCCGTTCTGACCAAGCACGGTTGATTGCTCAAGTAGTGAGTGGAATCGGTTTTTTAGGTGCTGGAACAATTATTGTGACTAAACAATCTGTAACAGGTTTAACAACAGCCGCTTCACTTTGGGCTGTGGCAGGCTTAGGTATTGCAATTGGTATGGGGTATTATGCGATTGCAATCACTAGTTTCATTGGTGTTTTTGTTGCATTGACTGTTGTGAGAAAAGTGATTCATGTACCTACTACAAAAAAATTAGAAATCCGCTATATACACAAACAGGAAACAAAAGAATTTATCAATCACTATTTTGAAGAACATAAAATCGAAATCGAAGATGTAAACTTCAATGTAGTATTAGTTGATGATACACAAATTTACACGAATATTTATACGATTGATTTACCTAAAGGAATGACGTATGCTGAAGTTATAGAAGATTTATCAATCTATAAAAATATAACGAAACTTCGTTTGGTAAGCATTTAAACTATTTTTTATGAGCATAACAAAAAGAAGGTAACCTTGAATTTCTTGAGGATACCTTTTTTGTAACTATTAATACATATAAAAAATAATGACCCAACTTAATAAGATCGTCAAACAACCGCTAAAAAAATTCACCCAATCATTAGACAACCATGAGATACCGTTAACTAGCTTACTTGGTTGTAAATGATGTTTTTTTTGTTCAGTGAGTTGTTCACAGATAACACAGCGATATTTTGCTTGAAGGGTTGCTCCTAATAAACTATCCACAATAGAATTAACAATGCCACAAATACATGGCACAATAATCATGACGCTTGTTGGGAGTTGAGAAAAGTGATTCCACCCGAAAAATAGCCAAAATGCAAATGAAATCAATAGGCTTCCGAAGATTGAGGCAACACTTCCAAGGATAGAAATACCACCAGAAAGACCTGGTTCAATTGGTTTAAGTGTAATAATCGAATGTGGTACATGTGTACTTAAAATACCTATCTCAGATCCTAAAGTATCGGCTGTCGCACCTGCGATGGCACTAACATAACCAATCATAAATAATTGATTTTCTGTATAGTAGAAAAGAACTAAGGAAATAATTGCTGGAAGACTGTTAGCAAGCACTTGCCAAGCATCTCTAGTATGACCTTTTTCAGCAATAGAGTCAATTTTAGCTATCTTCATCACTTTTTTTGCTAGATGTACACATCCAGAACTACCAAAAAATAAAATCAGTAACAACCAAGTAAACCACGGGCCAAATCCACAAACGACACCAGCAATAAAAATCACAGCAAAAGCTCCAGACTTTGTGAGTAAATTTGTAGTATAGGAGAATGTGGCGATTAGACTTCCTACAATAAATCCTAGCAATAATTTATATAAAAATATAGTCATAAGGCACCTCTTGAAATGATTGTTAAATGTATAGGGAATGACTTGTTCTATAAAAAAATAAGCCTAAGATCAAAACTACTTGAGTTTTATCTTATACTTATTTTTTATAGTAATAATTATTCCATACCAATCAGATAATCATCATCTTTCATAGCTTCAACGGTTCCTAATAAATAACCATTACCGACTTGTGAGAAGAAATCATGATTACTTGTACCAGTAGAAATACCGTTCATCACGATTGGGTTGACATCATTCGCTGTATCAGCAAACAGTGGATCCATACCAAGGTTCATCAATGCTTTATTGGCATTGTAACGTAGGAATGTTTTTACTTCTTCAGTCCAGCCTAATCCGTCATATAGTTCTTCTGTATAACGTTCTTCATTTTCATATAACTCGTAAAGAAGATTATACATCCAATCTGTCATATCATTTTGTTCTGCTTCAGTTAATTCGTTAAACCCTAATTGGAATTTGTATCCAATATAAGTACCATGAACAGATTCATCACGAATGATTAATTTGATGATTTCAGCGACATTTGCTAGTTTGTTATTTCCTAAGTAGTACAAAGGCGTATAAAAACCAGAGTAGAATAAGAAAGTTTCTAAAAACACACTCGCAACTTTCTTTTCTAATGGTGTACCATTTTTATAAATCTCGTTGATTTTCTCAGCTTTAGTTTGCAAGTACACATTGGTATTTGTCCATTCGAAGATATCATCGATTTCTTTTTTAGTATTTAATGTACTAAAGATTGATGAATAGCTTTTTGCATGAACAGATTCCATAAATTGGATATTGTTTAAAACAGCTTCTTCATGTGGTGTACGGACATCATTTCTTAACTGTTCCATCCCACTTTCAGACTGAACAGTATCTAATAGTGTCAAACCACCAAAGACATAGCCTACAGTTGTTTTTTCGAGGTCTGAAAGAGTTCTCCAGTCATCTAGATCATTTGATAGAGGGATACGAGTATCTAACCAAAATTGTTCCGTTAGCTTTTCCCAAGTTGATTTATCGATTACATCTTCGATAGCATTCCAGTTAATTGCTTCATAATACGTTGCCATGTATTTTCCTCCTCATTACCAATACAATAAATCATGGAACAAGGCGACCAGAGGGCGCCTTGTTTGTTTTTTTACGAGTTTGTTAGTTTCAATTTTTAGATGACGCAACTCTCACATTGGTTACTACCAATTTCTTCAGCATCATCAGTAAATGTTCGTACATAATAAATTGATTTAACACCTTTATGGAAAGCATAGTGGCGTAAAATATTCAGATCACGAGTTGTTTGTTTTGGTGAATCTTTCCATTCATATAAACCTTCTGGAATTTCAGAACGCATAAACAATGTTAAACTCATACCTTGATCCACATGTTGTTGCGCTGTTGCATAAACATCGATCACTTTACGCATATCCATATCATAAGCAGATGTGTAATAAGGAATTGTGTCATTTGCTAAATGAGGAGCTGGGTAATAAATTTTACCGATTTTCTTTTCTTGGCGCTCTTCAATCATGCGAGTGATTGGGTGGATACTAGCACTTGTATCATTGATATAAGAAATAGAACCATTCGGAGCGACAGCTAACCGATTTTGGTGATATAGACCGTCTTTTTTCACTGCATCACGTAAGTTTGCCCAGTCTTCAGAAGTTGGAACAAAAATTTCTTTAAAAATTTCTTTGACTTTATCTGATTGTGGAGTGAAATCTCCTTCAATATATTTATCAAAATAGGAACCATTAGCATAATCGGATTTTTCAAAATTATGGAAGGTTTCATTGTATTGTTTAGCAATGTTATTGCTTTCTACTAAAGTCCAGTAGTTCAATAAAGTAAAGTAAACATTGGTGAAATCTAGTGAATCTTTAGAACCATATTCCATATGATTTTTAGCAAAGAACGTATGCAGGCCCATCGCACCAAGTCCGATTGTATGACTTAATCTGTTTCCGTTTTGAATAGAAGGAACCACATCGATATCTGACGCGTCCGTAACAAATGTTAAGGCACGTGTCATAGCACGAACTGATTTACCAAAGTCAGGACTGTCCATCAAATTGACGATGTTGGTTGAACCTAAGTTACAGCTGATATCTGTACCAAGTGTTTCATATTCTTGTTTGCCATTTAAAACTGATGGTGTTTGAACTTGTAAGATTTCTGAACATAAGTTACTCATGATGATTTTGCCATAAGCTGGATTGCTTCTGTTCGCTGTATCAATGTTGATGATATATGGATAGCCGGATTCTTGTTGTAATTTAGAAATTTCATTTTCTAGATCACGGGCTTTGATTTTACGTTTGCGAATCTTAGGGTTAGCCACAAGATTATCGTATTCTTTTGTAATATCGACATAAGAGAATGGCACACCATACTCACGTTCAACACTGTATGGGCTAAATAGATACATATCTTCATTATTACGTGCTAATTCGTAAAATTTATCAGGAACCACAACGCCTAAAGATAAAGTCTTCACACGAACTTTTTCATCCGCATTTTCTTTCTTCGTTGAAAGGAACATTTCGATATCTGGATGGAAGACGTTTAGATACACTACTCCAGCACCTTGACGTTGGCCTAATTGATTAGAATAGCTAAAGCTATCTTCGAACAATTTCATGACAGGAACTACGCCGCTGGCAGCTCCTTCGTATCCTTTAATGGGTGCACCTGCCTCACGTAAGTTTGCTAATGTGATACCCACACCGCCACCGATACGTGATAACTGTAAAGCTGAGTTGATTGAACGACCAATGCTGTTCATATCATCTGTTACTTGAATCAAGAAACAAGAAACAAGCTCGCCACGGCGTTTACGTCCAGCATTCAAGAAAGAAGGTGTAGCAGGTTGATAACGTTGGTGGATCATTTCGTCGGCTAGAATTAAAGCTAATTCTTCATTGCCGTCAGCGAAATACAAGGCATTAAAAGCCACACGGTCTTCATAACTTTCTAAGTATTCAGTTCCTTCATTGTTTTTAAGCGCATATTGTGAATAAAACTTGTAAGCTGCCATAAATGATTTAAATTCAAAATGTTGTTCAGCAAGAAATGTGTATAATTGTTCAATAAAAGCCATAGAATATTTTTCAATAAATGCTGTTTCTAAATAATCATTGTCGATCAAGTAATTAATTTTTTCTTCTATAGTATTGAAGGTTCTTGTATTAGGAAGGACATTTTCTTTGAAGAAAGCTTCCAATGCTTCTTTATCCTTATGTAAAGGAATTTGTCCATCAACAGGACGATTGATCTCATTATTCAGCTTAAAATAGCTAACATCTTTAATTTCTTTTAGACTCAAGTTCATTCACTACTTTCTTAAAGGATTCCACGTCTTCGTTCGTGCCGCTAAATTCAAAAGCAAAAAGCATTGGAACGTTGTAATCACGTGCTATGTCTTTGGCTGTATATACATATAATTCTGCGAAATTGAGGTTTCCGCCTCCAGCAACGCCCTGCAGGTTTTTTCGATTACTTTTAAAATCAAGAAAATCGTTCACTACTTCAGTAATTTCTTGGTCATAAGTAGGAACGACTAGGACAAAAGGCTCATTTATCTCAAAAAAAGGATTCGCAGGCTCAATTTCGTAAGCTGCTAAATCCAATTTTTTAATGAAGCGTCTGGTTTGTCCGGTGACTGAAAAATAAACAATTTTCATTTTAGCTAGCCAATTGTTTTAATTGATCAGGACGGAATCCGACAACTGTTGTAGCATCAGAAGTGATAACCGGAACACTTTGGAAACCTTGTTCTTTTAACCAGTCGATTGCGTCTGGTTGGATATCAATATTTACTTCTTCAAATGCTATATTATTCTCGCTCAAAAAGCGTTTTGCCATTTTACATTGGATACAATTATTTTTAGAAAAGATTTTTACGTTCATTTTTAATTCCCCCTCAATTAGTTTACTTCACTAGTATAAATCTCTCACGAAAAAAGTCAACAGTTAGGCACTACATATTGTGGTTGTTTTTCACCTGAATACCAAGTTTTGTGTTTTTGAAAGAAATATGAAAACACGTATTCTCTAGATTTGAGCGACTATTGTGGCTATTTTTGTGTTTAAAAAAGAAATTTATTAAATTTTGAATTGGAAATTTTAATTCTTGGGGCACAAGATATAGTGGTCAATCGTAGTGAGGCACACTAGGAAAAGTTAACCTATGTATCTAATAAATATTTTCTTACTCTAGGTTGAAAGAACATTGATTTAAGTATCACAAACAGGTATACTTAATGAGAACGATTATCAATATCAATGACAATAATAATGAAACTTTTTCACAAATCTTTATAAGTACATTTAGCTTCTTAGGCTAGCCTTTGAGTGAAAAGATAAAATCTGTTAGTGACTAAAAACGTCACCACCATATTTTCCTATTTTTCAGTCAAGGCTAAATGAGCCTACTACGCTTTTAAAATAGGGAGGATCAGCAAATGTTGACATTAGCACAGGCAAAGTTGAATAAGGTTTATACAATTGAAGAGATTCAGGCAGAAGGTTTTGCGAAGAAGCATTTGAATAATCTTGGTCTTGTCCCAGGTGGGAAAGTTGTACTAGTGAATTATTCTAGTGAGAATGGGATTGTTTTGCTGCACAATAGCCGAATTGCCATTAATCTATCGGTGTTACAACAGATTACAATAGTAGAAAAAAATATCGATGAGGAAAATTGGTTATCTTTAGATCAATTAACAGTAGGCGAAAAAGCCCGTGTAATTGGGATTCATGGACAAGGTGCAGTTAAAAGACGTTTGATGGATATGGGGCTAACAAAAGGTGTGGATCTTCTCGTCAGAAAAATGGCGCCTTTAGGAGATCCAATCGAAATCAATCTTCGTGGATACGAACTGACGTTAAGAAAAAATGAAGCAGAATTAGTCTTGGTACAGAAAGAAGGGTAAGAAATGAAAGAACAGCATATTGCTCTGACGGGAAATCCAAATAGTGGGAAGACAACAGCATTCAATGCACTGACAGGTGCAAATCAATATGTAGGAAATTGGCCAGGGGTTACTGTTGAGAGAAAAGAAGGGAAGCTGAAAAAAAACAAACAAATAACGATTCAGGATTTACCAGGTATTTATTCTCTTTCACCATATACTCCAGAAGAGGTGGTTGCCAGAGATTATTTGCTTAGCGGGGGTCCTGATGTCATTGTCAATATCGTGGATGCCACAAATTTAGAACGAAACTTGTATTTGACCACTCAATTGATGGAGACTGGAATTCCGGTTGTTGTTGGATTGAATATGATGGATATTTTGGATAAAACGGGAAGAAAGATTAATACTGAAAAGCTATCTTATGGTTTAGGTATAGATGTGCTAGGGGTTAGTGCCTTAAAAAATCGTGGACTTGATGAGTTAGTAAAAAAAGCAGTTAAAGCAACCGAAATCTTTCCATCAGAATGTAACTATCCAACCTATGATAATCGTTTAGAAGCAGCGTTAAATGAAATCATGGATGTTTTAGGGAATAGTGTATTGGAAAAACAAGCTCGTTGGTACAGTATCAAACTGTTTGAAAGAGATGCTAGAGTCCATGCGGAACTAAGTTTGAGCACTCTACAGCAAAACGAAATAGAAGAAATCATTAAAATCACAGAACAAATATTTGGTGATGATAGTGAAGCGATCGTTATTAATGAACGATATGAATTTATTACTCGTTTAACAGCTCTTTGTTCAATTGAGAAAAATGAAATCACCTTCAGTACCAGTGACAAAATCGATCGAATCGTAACGAATCGCTGGTTGGCGTTACCAATTTTTGCTGTGATCATGTGGTTTGTTTATTATTTAGCGATTCAAACAGTCGGAACTATGGGAACAGACTGGATCAATGATGAATTATTTGGAAATCTTGTACCGAATACTGTTGAAGGTCTATTGGTTAGTTGGCAGGTAGCGCCTTGGATGCAAAGTTTAATTTTAGATGGGATTATTGCGGGTGTTGGCGCTGTGTTGGGTTTCTTACCACAGTTAGCAGTATTGTTCTTGTGTTTGGGATTCTTGGAAGATTGTGGTTATATGTCAAGAATTGCTTTTGTCATGGACCGTTTGTTTAGAAAATTTGGATTGTCGGGTAAATCCTTTATTCCGATGTTGATTGCAACAGGTTGCGGTGTCCCTGGTGTCATGGCTAGCCGTACAATTGAAAACGAAAAAGACCGTAAGATGACGATCATGGTTACAACTTTTATGCCGTGTTCTGCAAAATTGCCGATTATTGCATTAATTGCTGGCGCTTTTTTTCCAAGAAGTAGTTGGGTTTCACCATCCGCTTATTTTATCGGGATTGCAGCTATTGTATTATCAGGTATCGCGTTGAAAAAAACACGCTCCTTTTCAGGTGATCCAGCACCGTTCATTATGGAATTACCAGCATATCATATGCCTCAATTACGAGGTGTTCTTCGTCATGCGTATGATCGGAGTAAATCATTTGTGAAGAAAGCAGGAACGATTATTTTTGTAATGAGTATTGTTATTTGGTTTACTTCTACCTATTCATTTACATTCCAAGAAGCAGGTGCTGACCAAAGTATTCTAGCAAACTTAGGTAAAGTGATTGCGCCAATATTTGCACCACTTGGCTGGGGAACGTGGCAAGGAGCAGTTGCTACGATTACAGGTTTGGTTGCGAAAGAGAATGTCATCGGCACATTTGGTATTTTGTTTGGACATTTAGGGGAAGTATCGGAAGATGGTGTAGAAGTTTGGTCTGCATTGCAAGGTGCATTCACACCAGTTGCAGCCTATTCATTTTTAGTCTTTAATTTATTGTGTGCTCCGTGTTTTGCAGCGATTGGCGCAATTCGCAGAGAGATGGGAGATTGGAAATGGACTTGGGGTGCGATTGGTTATCAATGTGGTTTAGCTTATGTTGTGAGTTTCATTATCTATCAATTTGGGCATGTTATTTTTGAAAATGGTCAAGTCAATATTGGGATAGTGATTGCAACGTTACTATTGATTATCATGGGTTATTACTTAGTTAGAAAACCAAATGTAAAAGAAGAATCAGTTATTACAATGGCAACTTTAGAAAGAGGGTAAGTACATGGCGACGTTCATTTTAGCAGTATTGATCTTTGGTGCAGCTGGATATATTGTCTATTCTCGAATCAAAAAAGGGAAGAGCTGTGATGATTGTCACACCACGTGTCCTGTAAAAAAAGAACAAGGGGAAAAAGTATAGTCAAAGACAATGAGATAAAACGCTCGCAATTTATTTCGTTGTCTCTGACGTTTCCTCTTGAATAAACAACTTCCAAGTGCTACAATATTTAAGTACTAATTATTTGGGTCGTTAGCTCAGTTGGTAGAGCAGCTGACTCTTAATCAGCGGGTCATGGGTTCGAGCCCCTTACGACCCATTGGGTGCCAAACCCACGAGAATGGTATTCTGTCGGCGTTTTAGGACGTTTAGAAGATGGAATATGCATTCTCTTTTTTTGTGCTCTAAAAATGACTACTTATAAAAAAGTTAGTTTAAATTTATTGTTATTTTAAAGTAAATCATCTAGTTTATCGCTCATTGATTTTTGTTTGGGTATAAATGTCCATATATATCAATTGTTGTTGTAATTGAGGCATGACCTAGCCTGTTCTTGATTGCTGTGGGTTCTCCTCTGTTATGTATAAGTAAGGCAACATGAGAGTGTCAAAAATCATGTAATCGTATACGTATGAAATGTTGACTAGATAAAACACGTTGTTTATAATAATGATTATATTGACATGTTTAATTTTTGAAAAGAAAAATTTGGTAAATTATTATTTTAGATTAATGGTTTAGTAGGGAAAAATATCGGAACTAATCACCTTCAAAGAAACATTTTCACTAATGGAAACTATACTATTCATAATTTTAACACTTGTTATGAATATTAAGTATAAAAAAGAAAGAAGGCGTTAAAATGAAAAAATGGATGGTTACATTGTTAGGGATTTGCTGGGTTACTTTATTTGGTTTTTCTGCTGCTGAAGCACAAGAAATAGCTGATAATGTTTTAGCTGTTGAAAGTGGTGAAATAAGTTCTGAAATGGAGTTGTATGCAAAAAATAATGTATCTAATAAGATAGTTTCAATGTTACTTCCGGAAGGAAAAGGTCAAGCAGATCTAGAGGATTATACTTAAGGATATGATATTTATTATACAAATGGAAATGAAGAAAACGTATTGTTATATCAAGCACCGATACAAAGTGATTTGCAAAATGAAACCACAGTTGAAGAAGTTGTGGATGCTATCTCTAATGAACATACCGAAACAGTTGATATGAGTGAAGAAAATGAATATATTAAACCTAAAAAAATGGTGAGAGGCTATTCTAGTGGCTCAAATTATTCTATGATAGATTTAAAAATTTATGAGAATCAATTACAAGTGAATGGTGGGAAAAATGAGTGGTGTATGGGCTATGCGCTAAGTGCAATAGCTAATAACAAGCGATCTTCATTTTATTTGAAAGCAGAAACAGTCATGAGACATTTTTTCCCAAAAGCGACAGGGCAAAGTTTCTATATGAACGGTGGAATAAATATGCAGCAAGCTATGGATTATTCAAAATCAAAATTAGGAATGAATCCCTATTATGTTAATCGTCCTTTAACTTTAGCCGAGAATAGAAACGAGTTGAACAAAGGAAATCCTGTATTTGTATTTGCCAAAGTAGAATATGATACGAATGCAAAATATGCTTACCATGCATTGGTTCTTCATGGATGGGTAAATCCTGATAAGGGGTTAAATGTGTATTACATTTGGAATCCTTGGTATCCTCATACAAACTGTATTGATGGCGGCGTTAAATCACCAACATTACCGTTTCCAGGAGGGAAATTTACATGGGAACACTCACTAAGAAATTTCCAATAATTATCTCTTTATTTGTTTTATTCATTGTGGGGGGTGTTTATTTGTATTCTAAACAATCAAATCCTGTGGAAGAAAAATTATCAAGTAGAGAGTATATTTTCCGTTTTTTACTGGATAAAGAGTGGAAAAATAGCAATCAGGATACAACCATTGTCTTCAAAAGTAGTGATATGAATACTTTGGAAATTATTGAAAATGGAGAGAGTAACGATACACTATTGTATAAATATGATGTACGGTCAAAAGAGGATAGTTTTGTCTTCACCAGTAATAAAAGTAGCTGTTACATTGACATTAAGGGAGAAAATAAAATCATATGTCAGTTTGCTTCAAATGTTGAAGGGAACGGAGGACTTTCTGTTCCAATAGAACTTACTTCAAAATAATTGAGAAGATCTATTGTTTTATAGAGTGTAACTTACTCTTCAATAGGTCTTTTTGTCAATGTTAACTATCTGAAAAATTAGGTATAGGGAATAATAAAGGGGTTATATGATTGATTAGATGTAATAAAAAAAAACTAATCTGCCAGAAGAATATCGACCAAGGTATAGTCGGTGCTATAGTAAAACACTCTTTGAAATGTATGATTTTACTTTAGCATATCAGGAGATACTAAGTAAATTTAAACCTAAAACTAGTATTCTGAAAAAAAGGCTAAAGATGAACAAATTAAGTACGCTGTAGTATTATCAATAGATTGTTATGATGGAGATTTTCCTGCAATGGTTGTAGATTCACCAATGGTTCATTTCTTAAGTGAAATTGATGCTGAAATCAGTTTTGACATTATTACTTACGAAGAAGATGAGGAAGAGTATTTAAGAGTGTTATCAAATGAACTAAAAAACTTCAAAAACGATGACTAATTATTGTCTAAAACAGAGTTAAAAACTAATAATAATGATGAAACCAATAAAAAGAACACTGATTTAATAAGGTTTACAAGGATAATATATGATTTAATCGACTCTTAATCAGCGGGTCATGGGTTCGAGCCCCTTACGACGTATTGGGTGCCAAACCCACGAGAATGGTATTCTGTCGGCGTTTTAGGACGTTTAGAAGATGGAATATGCATTCTCTTTTTTTATTTATTTTGATTTGTTCTTCATAATAATCATATGAAGTGAGTATTCCATTATTTAATGATAAACTAAAGAAAAGAAACATCTAGGAGGGGAAAAAATGAAAAAGAGATTCATCTATTCATTTATATTACTAGCAGGATTATCGCTAGCCGCTTGTGGCGGAAAAGGCAAGACTACTGAAAGTTCTACTACAGCTAAAAGTACTGAAAAAACAAGTCAAACCACCACAGCAACAAGTAAAACGACTACAAAATCTAGTACAAGTCAAAGCTCAACAAAATCGTCTTCATCTGAAACAAAAACCAGTGAAAGCCAATCTACTGTAAAATCAGAAAAAAATACACCAGCAAAACAAGCTGACACTGTTTTAAATCAGTTAAAAAATGATTTTTCAAATGATCAATTGCCACAAGCAATCTTAACAAGTCAAACCGCTGTCTATTTGACTGCAGCAACGACAGGTGCTGTTGATCAAGGAAATTTTAGAATTTTGTATTATGCTGAAGATCATGGGATTGAGGTTAATGATCCTGCAGTCAATGACTTACAACCAATTGCTTCATTTGAGAAAAAAACCTATGATTCAAATGAAGCTGCTGCCAGTGCTGTCAATCAAATCATTGATAACGGTGGAAGTCAGATCAATTTAGGGTATGGAATTACAGGATACCAACAAGGTGCCGCAGGTTCTAGTTTTTTATCATGGCAAGAAGGAAATTGGAGCCTGGTTGTTAGGGCATCAAATATTGGTGGGGAAGTTGCTGAGCCGTTAGCCAAAGAAGCTGTTGCTTACTTAGAAACAGCGATGCTACCCGCTCCTCAAAATGTTGGACAGATTTCTTTAACAGCTAGCATAAGTGATAGCTACCAAAATAATTCAGTCGTGTGGCAAAAAGGAACAACGGTCTATACTATTCAACACTTTGATGCATTACAAGCACTGAAGATGGCTGTATCGACAAATCAATAATCGTAATTACTATTTCCTAACGATTCTAAGTGAAGTATTAGTCAGTTAATAAGAATTTCTACTAAACAGAAAATAATAAGGAAAGCCTTGTAACTAGCATTTGTTTAAAGAAAGATTGATTTTCAAGGAAAAAATAAAGCTGAATCAGCATTGACGAAACATTCACTCATCTTGTACAATGAGTACATGATAGAAGCAAAAGAATAAAATAAAAAAGGCACTTCACAGTTTGGTGGCCGCCAAACTACGAAGCCCTGATGAGTCAATACGCTGACCAATCAAGTTGCCCTCGTCAATGCAAAAGCACTGACATGATTCATTGTACTCAATTTTTAGGAAAATATCTACCCCTAAAAATACATGAGATGATGAACATGCCAGGGTTTACTTATTGAACGATACAACGGTATTGGAAGGAATTCTGATACCGTTTTTTTATTTTTTGCTTCTATCTCTTGTTTCAAGTATCCGTGTTGAACGTGCATATATATTGGAGGTATGTATGATTTAACGATTTGGGGTGTGTTGAATAAAGTTTACCACTATAGGCATTTGATTTATCTATTGGGGAAGAAAATCAACGACTGAAAAAAATGTGCTCATTTAAAATCAGAAGAAACTCTTTTTACCTATAGTGGTAGCTTTAATCATAAGTATATAGCATGTCATATACTTTAAACTTATTATAATAGAAGAATTACTATTGATGCAATTGAAAAGCCGTTAAAAACATAAAAAAGAGTAGTAACCTTTCTTTAAGTAACCAATAGTATTGGTATAGTAAGGTTCTACTCCTATTTTTTATCTGAAAAAACTAATCACTGTGTGATCATACTTTTATCTGGTTGAGAATGAGCTAAACGACTAGCAGCGGCTGCAGCAATCGCGCCCACGATATCATCTAAAAAAGTATGAACTTGCGGTCCTTCATGAGAATTCAACTTAGCTAAAATACCAGGTTTTACTTTATCGATATAGCCGTAATTTGTAAAGCCAATCGAACCATAGACATTAACGATTGAGAGCGCTAAAATTTCATCGATACCGTAAAGACCTTCATCTTCTTCTAAAATCTCTTGTAAAGGATGAAGTAATTTCTTTTCTTCAGCTAAAATATCTAATTGAATACCCGTAATAATCGTGTTATGCACTTCACGCTTTGATAAAACACTATCAATATGTTCAATACAAGTTGCCACATCAAGATCTTCTATATAAGGTTGTTGTAAGAATAAAACCAATTCTGCCAAATCCTCCATCTCAACACCACGCTCTTTTAATAATTGTCGCGCTTTTTGTTCCAATGTTTCACCTTTTATTACCAAAATAAAAACCTCCAATGCTTCATTTCTAAACTTAGAATATATTAATGGTATACTATCTACAGAGAAAAATGCAAGGAGAAGATCAATGAATCCACTAATAGAATGTTGCGAACAAAATTTGGCTAAGGGCGCAGAGCTGTTGTTAAGTGATCCTTTTATTGAAGAAAATGGCGATGTAATCTCTTATTCTTGTATGAATGAATGTGTTCTTTGCGCTCAAACTTACTTTGTATTGTTTGAAGGAGAACGAATCACTGGAGAAACACCAGAAGAACTGGTGCTTAACATAAAAAAAGCGATTGTACTTTGGCAAGAAGAAATGGGATAAAAATAGGCCGAGACAAAAGCGTTTAACTCCGAGAAATAAGAGGGAATTCACGAAAATTGCTTTTCAAATTTTTGTTAATTCCCTCTTATTTCCGAAGGAACTGCTTTTTTTATCGCCGTTTATTCGGATTTAGAGCGCGAAACAAAACTGTTTTTTAGTTTTGTCTCACGCTCTTTCTTATTAAAGCATATTCGCTTCTTTTCCTTCAAATAGACTAGTACTATGCATCGGTTGAGTTCGAGTATCTGGTTTAATAAAATGTAGAGCGTTGTTGACAGCAGTCGGTGCCTCACCAAAACCAGTTGCAATCAATTTGACTTTGCCATCGTAGTTGCAAATATCACCAACCGCATAAACACCAGGGATATTGGTTGACATATCCGAGTTGACTTCGATTGCGTTTCGGCTAACATCCAAGCCCCAGTCTTTTAAATGACTTAAGGATGAAGTAAATCCATAATTGATGATTAAAGAATCTAAATCAAGCTTTTCAAAATTATCCGCTTTTGTTTCTTTCAATTGAATACCTTTGAATGAATTATTTTCTACTAAAAGTTGGTCAATAACATAAGGTGTATAAATAGATACCTCAGAATTTTTTAAGTTATCCACGCTGTGTTCGTGTCCACGAAACTCAGGACGACGATGAATGATCGAAACTTCTTCTGCGATAGGTTCCAACATTAAGGCCCAATCAATAGCAGAATCACCACCACCAGCGATAGCAACTTTCTTTCCAGAAAATTTATTCATATCAGTAACATAATAATGAACATGGTTTCCTTCAAGTTCAGCTGCACCATCAATCGTTAAACGTCTAGGTTGGAACGAACCATTTCCAATGGCAAAGATAACGGCTTTAGAGTAGTGAACACCTTTTGATGTTTCAATCCGCAAGTAACCATCTTCTTGCACCAAATTTCTCACTTCTTCTTCTAAACAAGTTTCATGTGCAAAAGGAGCAATTTGTTTTTCTAAATTCTCGATTAGTTCACTCGCTTTGATTGCAGGAAAACCAGGAACATCATAAATATATTTTTCAGGGTAAAGCGTTGAGAGCTGTCCGCCAAGTTGAGGCAAGCTATCGATAATTTTAGTTTTCGCTTTACGAATTCCTGCATAAAAAGCGGCGAAAAGACCGACAGGACCAGCGCCAACAATCGTTAAATCATATATATTTTTTGAGTCAGACATCAAAATTTCCTCCAGTTTCTATAATAAAAAAGTTTTCATCTATATAAAATGAAAGCAAAAATGTAGTATATCGTTTTTCACAAAATATCACTTGTAACCGAAAAAAGCAAGTAGCAGTTTGTGAAAAAAAGATTCTCTTAAAAGAATAACAAAGATAATGGAATTTTCAAGTGAAGTTGTTTATGATATTATAAGTAAGTAAAAATTAACGAGGAGGAAATAACGATGTCAGAATTTCCACAATTAGATTTAGCAAATGAAAAAGGACCTAAAGCCGTGATAAAAACCAACCGCGGAGATATCACTGTTCAACTTTTTCCAGAACATGCTCCAAAAACAGTTGAAAACTTTGTTCAACTAGCGAAAAAAGGTTATTATGATGGTGTGATTTTTCACCGTGTTATCCCTGACTTCATGATCCAAGGTGGCGATCCTACTGGAACAGGTATGGGTGGTGAAAGCATTTACGGCGAAAAATTTGAAGATGAATTTTCTAAAGATGTTTTCAATTTGCGTGGTGCATTATCAATGGCAAATGCTGGACCAAACACTAATGGCAGCCAATTTTTCATCGTCAATAACCAAAATGTTCCAGCAAACATGATGGGGCAATTAGAAGGTGCAGGTTTCCCTACAGAAGTTATCGAAGCTTATAAAAAAGGCGGAACACCATGGTTAGATTTCCGTCATACGGTTTTTGGTCATGTAGTGGAAGGTATGGATGTTGTGGATGAAATCGGTGGAGTGCAAAGAGACTCTCAAGATCGTCCGACATTTGATGTAGTCATCGACAAAGTAGAAATCAGCGAATAAATACTCTTTAGTCAACATTAAAGCCCCAAACAAAACTGTTTTTTCGTTTTGTTTGGGGCTTTTTATTCTATTTAAAAGATTGTTTTATTCTGTTTAAACCTTCTAAGAGTGTTTCTTTTGGACAAGCAACATTTAAGCGCATATGTTGTGTCCCCTTAGGCCCGAAAGAAATCCCGGGATTTAAAACGACTTTCCCTTTATGAATCAGTTGTTTTTGTAATTGTGCATCGGTCAGATTAAAAGCAGAAAAATCTAACCAGATTAGATAAGTTCCTTCAGGATGCATCATTTTAACTTCAGAAAGTTCAGTTTTTAAGAACTCGCTAACTGTATCAATATTTTCTTTTAAGTAAACAAGTAGCTCCTCTAACCAAATATCACCATGCTGATATGCAGCTTGTGTTCCTACATAACCAAAGACATTAATTTCGTTCTGGAAATTTCGTTCTTGTGCAGCAACAAATTTTTTCCGTAAATCAGGATTTTCAATGAAAATCATAGAGTTTTTAATACCAGCTAGATTAAACGTTTTAGTTGCAGCGGTCAAAGTAATCGAGAACTCTTTGAATGTTGGGTGAACATTTGTGAATGTCGTGAATACATGAGGAGCAAAAATTAAATCTTGATGGATTTCATCGCTAATAACAAGCACGTCATATTTTGCACATAGTTTACCAAAAGCCTCAAGCTCACTTTTTGTCCAAACACGTCCACCTGGATTATGAGGATTACAAAGAATAAACAGCCGGACATTTTCAGCAATGATTTGTTTTTCCATCTTTTCCAAATCCATAACAAAGTGCTCGTGGTCTATTAATAACTGACTGCGAACCAGTTTACGATTGTTTTGCTCAACAACTTTTGCAAATGGAGGATAAACAGGATCATGAATCAAAATAGCATCCCCAGGTTCAGTGTATGCTTGAATAGCTAAAGATAGACTTGGCACAACGCCACTATTAAAAAGAATCGCTTCTTTACTGATTAAATAATCATGATGTCGTTTTTGCCAGCTCTGAATTGCTTCATATAATGAATCAGGAGCAGGAGAGTAACCCAGAATACCTTGTTCCGCTGTTTTTTTTAGTGCATCTAACACAGGCAGATTCGCTTTGAAATCCATGTCGGCTATCCACATCGGTAATAAGTCGTCTTCTCCATAGGTATCTTTAACGGAGTCCCACTTGGAACTATTTGTATTGCAACGGTTATAGACTGTATCAAATTCTACCATTCAATTCTTCCTTTCTATAGTAAATAATTCTCGTTAAACAAGACTTAACTATAGTATAATGGACTTTGAATAAAATATGAACAAAAAGAACCAATAATATAATAGTAGAAATAAATTCATGCACTTTTTAATGGAACATGATATCATTTTAAATGAGATAATCATTTTGATTGGATAACGAAAAGAGGATAATAGAATGGAATACAAAATAGGGATGATTCTTAATGGAACAATTACAGGTCTGCAGCCTTATGGTGCATTTGTTTCATTAAGTGATACAGTTCAAGGTTTGATACACGTTTCAGAAGTACAGGCGGGGTACACTAAAAACATTCACAGTTTATTGGTCATTGGACAAAAAGTAGAAGTTCAAGTGATTGATATCGATGAATATTCAAAAAAAATCAGCTTGTCTTTAAGAACGTTAGAACCTCAAATACAACAACCGAATCATAGACGCAAAAAATACTTCACGAATAAAAATAAGAAAATCGGCTTTGAGACTTTAGAAAAAGAGCTTCCTATATGGACTGATGAAGCAATGGATAAATTACTTGAGAAATAATTCTGTTTTTTTTCAGAAAATATGGTACAATTTTCCTAGTTTCTGAAAACAAAAATTAATTGAGGTGGATGTTTTGTCTAACAAAAAAGTCGCTGGTACTATTATGCTGAACCTAAATGATGGTTCGAAAAAGTTTCTTGTTCATCCAGTGGGTGAGTCAATGGCCTTTGTTACAACAAAAGTTTCGGAAGATATGACGGGATTAGCGAGTATGTTGCAAGTTTTCAAAGAAGAAATTCAACTAGATGTTACTTCAATTAATTTAGTCGAGTTAACGAATGCTCATACAGATGCTGAGAATATGCCTTTATTCGTATTTGAAATGAATGAAGAACATGTTATTCCAACGATCGATGATAGATATGTATGGGAAAAGCCGTCTGAATTAAAAAATTTGTTAGCTTCGTATGATATACAAGGAGTACCGATGTTTTAAAACTAAACAGATACATAAAAAATAAGAGATTGTATTGTAAATCTCTTATTTCAGATTTAGATGGGCGAAGCAAAGCTAAAGTTTAGTTTTGTTTCGTCTCTTTTTATATAGGAGGAAAATACCATAAAATTAAAACAAGCAACAATTACAGAGACTCAAATAGCCATGTCTTTATTGAAAGAAAGTGCTGAATGGTTGAAAGAGCAAGGCAGTGATCAATGGTCAGATGTTTTACAGGGAGAAGACAAGCATGGATTGGCAACAGCTGTGTCCAAAGGAGAAGTCTTTTTCTTCTATAGTAGTATGAATCAATTAGTCGGAATGGCAGCAGCTTGGAAAACACCAACAGAATGGGATAAATTACTTTGGAAAGATTTTGGGTTTGATCAAAAGGCGTACTACCTTCATCGTGTGATTATCCGTCCTGCTTACAGAGGGAAATCTTATGGAAAAGAGTTACTGAACGAATTAAAACGAAAGTTTAGTGGTGAAGTATCAGATTTACGTCTAGATTGTTTAGCTAGTAATGAGAAGTTAATGCAGTTTTATCAAGAGAATGAATTTATTAATGTTGGAAGTTCAAATGATTGGAATGGGAATGAATTCGAACTATTTTCATACGAAATATAAAAAACAATCGTACTTAAATGATATTTAAGTAGAAAATATGATAAAAAGTTTGGTTTCAAACGTAAAGGCGAAAGCTTGAGTCTAAGCAGTAGAATAGAATAAAACTCTTTTTTATTTTTTTCAAAAAAAGAGTTGACCAATAAAGAAAAACTTGTTATATTATATCTTGTCGCAAGGCACGGATGTAACACGCCAAACGATCACATAACATAACAAACCAAGTTTGAAAAAAACTTTGGGAATCAGCGAGAAAGTTGTTGACAAACGACGAACGACCTGATAAACTAGTGAAGTTGTCGCAGAAACGAGTGGCAACCAACTAAAATAGAATAACAATTCAAGTTTGAAAAAACTTGAAAAATCAGCGAGAAAGTTATTGACAAACAACGAGTAACCTGATAAACTAATGAAGTTGTCACGAAACATTCGATAACATCAAGCAGAAAAAAACTTTGAAACTTTTTTAAAAAAAGTGTTGACATCGAATCGAAGATTTGATATGATATAAAAGTTGCTGCGAGGTGACACAGTAGACCTTTGAAAACTGAACAAAGTAAGACGAACCAAATGTGTAGGTTGTTTTTACAACGGTAAAAACAAACAACAATTTTTAACAAAGCGAAGCAATATGCTAGCAAACAAATGAGCTTAACAATCTTCGGATTGTGTTCAACTTTTATTATGAGAGTTTGATCCTGGCTCAGGACGAACGCTGGCGGCGTGCCTAATACATGCAAGTCGAACGCTTCTTTTCTACCGAGTGCTTGCACTCATTTGAAAAGAGGAGTGGCGGACGGGTGAGTAACACGTGGGTAACCTACCCATCAGAGGGGGATAACACTTGGAAACAGGTGCTAATACCGCATAATAGTCGACACCGCATGGTGTTGATTTGAAAGACGCTTTCGGGTGTCACTGATGGATGGACCCGCGGTGCATTAGCTAGTTGGTGAGGTAACGGCTCACCAAGGCCATGATGCATAGCCGACCTGAGAGGGTGATCGGCCACACTGGGACTGAGACACGGCCCAGACTCCTACGGGAGGCAGCAGTAGGGAATCTTCGGCAATGGACGAAAGTCTGACCGAGCAACGCCGCGTGAGTGAAGAAGGTTTTCGGATCGTAAAACTCTGTTGTTAGAGAAGAACAAGTAGGAGAGTAACTGCTCTTACCTTGACGGTATCTAACCAGAAAGCCACGGCTAACTACGTGCCAGCAGCCGCGGTAATACGTAGGTGGCAAGCGTTGTCCGGATTTATTGGGCGTAAAGCGAGCGCAGGCGGTTTCTTAAGTCTGATGTGAAAGCCCCCGGCTCAACCGGGGAGGGTCATTGGAAACTGGGAGACTTGAGTGCAGAAGAGGAGAGTGGAATTCCATGTGTAGCGGTGAAATGCGTAGATATATGGAGGAACACCAGTGGCGAAGGCGACTCTCTGGTCTGTAACTGACGCTGAGGCTCGAAAGCGTGGGGAGCAAACAGGATTAGATACCCTGGTAGTCCACGCCGTAAACGATGAGTGCTAAGTGTTGGAGGGTTTCCGCCCTTCAGTGCTGCAGCTAACGCATTAAGCACTCCGCCTGGGGAGTACGACCGCAAGGTTGAAACTCAAAGGAATTGACGGGGGCCCGCACAAGCGGTGGAGCATGTGGTTTAATTCGAAGCAACGCGAAGAACCTTACCAGGTCTTGACATCCTTTGACCACTCTAGAGATAGAGCTTTCCCTTCGGGGACAAAGTGACAGGTGGTGCATGGTTGTCGTCAGCTCGTGTCGTGAGATGTTGGGTTAAGTCCCGCAACGAGCGCAACCCTTATTGTTAGTTGCCATCATTCAGTTGGGCACTCTAGCGAGACTGCCGGTGACAAACCGGAGGAAGGTGGGGATGACGTCAAATCATCATGCCCCTTATGACCTGGGCTACACACGTGCTACAATGGGAAGTACAACGAGTCGCTAGGCCGCGAGGTCATGCAAATCTCTTAAAGCTTCTCTCAGTTCGGATTGTAGGCTGCAACTCGCCTACATGAAGCCGGAATCGCTAGTAATCGCGGATCAGCACGCCGCGGTGAATACGTTCCCGGGCCTTGTACACACCGCCCGTCACACCACGAAAGTTTGTAACACCCGAAGTCGGTGAGGTAACCCTTGTGGAGCCAGCCGCCTAAGGTGGGATAGATGATTGGGGTGAAGTCGTAACAAGGTAGCCGTATCGGAAGGTGCGGCTGGATCACCTCCTTTCTAAGGAATATTACGGAAACTTACACATTCGTCGACACTTTGTTCAGTTTTGAGAGGTTTACTCTCAAATTAATAGTACCACGGGGCCTTAGCTCAGCTGGGAGAGCGCCTGCTTTGCACGCAGGAGGTCAGCGGTTCGATCCCGCTAGGCTCCATTAGTAACCAATGGGTTACTAATATTGTTCATTGAAAACTGGATATTGAAGTAAAAAAGTAATCAAAACAAACCGAGAACACCGCGTTGAATGAGTTTTTTAATTAAAATAGTTCGAAGCTTATTTTATTGGCCACGCCTCTATCGCTAGAGAAACGAACCAAACAAAACCGATCGTAAGATCGTAAGGTTAAGTGAATAAGGGCGCACGGTGGATGCCTTGGCATTAGGAGCCGATGAAGGACGGGACTAACACCGATATGCTTTGGGGAGCTGTAAGTGAGCTATGATCCAGAGATTTCCGAATGGGGAAACCCAGCATCTTTTATAGGATGTTACTTTCCAGTGAATACATAGCTGGTTAGAGGTAGACGCAGAGAACTGAAACATCTAAGTACCTGCAGGAAGAGAAAGAAAATTCGATTCCCTGAGTAGCGGCGAGCGAAACGGGAAGAGCCCAAACCAACAAGCTTGCTTGTTGGGGTTGTAGGACTCCGTTGTGGTAGTCTGTCAAGATAGTCGAAGAACCTGGAAAGGTTCGCCAAAGTGGGTAATAGCCCCGTAGACGAAATGTTGGCAACACCTAGGAGGATCCTGAGTACGGCGGAACACGAGAAATTCCGTCGGAATCCGCGGGGACCATCCCGCAAGGCTAAATACTCCCTAATGACCGATAGTGAACCAGTACCGTGAGGGAAAGGTGAAAAGCACCCCGGAAGGGGAGTGAAATAGATCCTGAAACCGTGTGCCTACAACAAGTCAAAGCCCGTTAATGGGTAATGGCGTGCCTTTTGTAGAATGAACCGGCGAGTTACGATTGCATGCGAGGTTAAGGTGAAGAGCCGGAGCCGTAGCGAAAGCGAGTCTGAATAGGGCGAATGAGTATGTAGTCGTAGACCCGAAACCATGTGATCTACCCATGGCCAGGTTGAAGGTGTGGTAAAACGCACTGGAGGACCGAACCCACGTACGTTGAAAAGTGCGGGGATGAGCTGTGGGTAGCGGAGAAATTCCAAACGAACTTGGAGATAGCTGGTTCTCTCCGAAATAGCTTTAGGGCTAGCCTCGGAATTAAGAATGATGGAGGTAGAGCACTGTTTGGACTAGGGGCCCATCTCGGGTTACCGAATTCAGATAAACTCCGAATGCCATTCATTTATATCCGGGAGTCAGACTGCGAGTGATAAGATCCGTAGTCGAAAGGGAAACAGCCCAGACCACCAGCTAAGGTCCCAAAATATATGTTAAGTGGAAAAGGATGTGGGGTTGCACAGACAACTAGGATGTTGGCTCAGAAGCAGCCACCATTTAAAGAGTGCGTAATAGCTCACTAGTCGAGTGACCCTGCGCCGAAAATGTACCGGGGCTAAACATATTACCGAAGCTGTGGATTACACCTCTGGTGTAATGGTAGGAGAGCGTTCTAAGGGCGTTGAAGGTCGATCGTGAGGACGGCTGGAGCGCTTAGAAGTGAGAATGCCGGTATGAGTAGCGAAAGACGGGTGAGAATCCCGTCCACCGTATGACTAAGGTTTCCTGGGGAAGGCTCGTCCGCCCAGGGTTAGTCGGGACCTAAGCCGAGGCCGATAGGCGTAGGCGATGGACAACAGGTTGATATTCCTGTACCAGTTGTTTTTGTTTGAGCAATGGAGGGACGCAGGAGGCTAAGGAATGCATGCGACTGGAAGTGCATGTCCAAGCAGTAAGTCTTGAGTAGAGTCAAATGCTTTACTCTATACGGACAAGCTGTGATGGGGAGGGAAATAATAGTACCGAAGTTCCTGATGTCACACTGTCAAGAAAAGCTTCTAGTGAGAAAACAACTGCCCGTACCGTAAACCGACACAGGTAGTCGAGGAGAGTATCCTAAGGTGAGCGAGCGAACTCTCGTTAAGGAACTCGGCAAAATGACCCCGTAACTTCGGGAGAAGGGGTGCTGACTTCGGTCAGCCGCAGTGAATAGGCCCAAGCGACTGTTTATCAAAAACACAGGTCTCTGCAAAATCGAAAGATGAAGTATAGGGGCTGACGCCTGCCCGGTGCTGGAAGGTTAAGAGGATGGGTTAGCTTCGGCGAAGCTCAGAATTGAAGCCCCAGTAAACGGCGGCCGTAACTATAACGGTCCTAAGGTAGCGAAATTCCTTGTCGGGTAAGTTCCGACCCGCACGAAAGGCGTAACGATTTGGGCACTGTCTCAACGAGAGACTCGGTGAAATTTTAGTACCTGTGAAGATGCAGGTTACCCGCGACAGGACGGAAAGACCCCATGGAGCTTTACTGTAGCTTGATATTGAGTGTTTGTACCACATGTACAGGATAGGTAGGAGCCGATGAACCCGGAACGCTAGTTTCGGTGGAGGCGCTGGTGGGATACTACCCTTGTGTTATGAACCCTCTAACCCGCACCACTTATCGTGGTGGGAGACAGTGTCAGGTGGGCAGTTTGACTGGGGCGGTCGCCTCCTAAAGAGTAACGGAGGCGCCCAAAGGTTCCCTCAGAATGGTTGGAAATCATTCGCAGAGTGTAAAGGCAGAAGGGAGCTTGACTGCGAGACTTACAAGTCGAGCAGGGACGAAAGTCGGGCTTAGTGATCCGGTGGTTCCGCATGGAAGGGCCATCGCTCAACGGATAAAAGCTACCCTGGGGATAACAGGCTTATCTCCCCCAAGAGTCCACATCGACGGGGAGGTTTGGCACCTCGATGTCGGCTCGTCGCATCCTGGGGCTGTAGTCGGTCCCAAGGGTTGGGCTGTTCGCCCATTAAAGCGGCACGCGAGCTGGGTTCAGAACGTCGTGAGACAGTTCGGTCCCTATCCGTCGCGGGCGTTGGAAATTTGAGAGGAGCTGTCCTTAGTACGAGAGGACCGGGATGGACTTACCGCTGGTGTACCAGTTGTTCTGCCAAGGGCATTGCTGGGTAGCTATGTAGGGAAGGGATAAACGCTGAAAGCATCTAAGTGTGAAGCCCACCTCAAGATGAGATTTCCCATTTCTTTAAGAAAGTAAGACCCCTGAGAGATGATCAGGTAGATAGGTTGGAAGTGGAAGTGCAGTGATGTACGGAGCGGACCAATACTAATCGGTCGAGGACTTAACCAAAGAAACGAAATAAAAAAGTTTTTCGGACTGTTTGATTACATTACTTCAATCCAGTTTTGAGTGAATAATCACTCAATTGAATAGCAACAACACCCAGTGTGGTGGCGATAGCGAGAAGGATACACCTGTTCCCATGCCGAACACAGAAGTTAAGCTTCTTAGCGCCGATTGTAGTGAAGGGTTTCCCTTTGTGAGAGTAGGACGTCGCCACGCTAATTATTCCGGCATAGCTCAGTTGGTAGTAGCGCATGACTGTTAATCATGATGTCGTAGGTTCGAGTCCTACTGCCGGAGTAAAAGAACGAAAACTTAATAAGTTTTCGTTCTTTTTTTATTTTATAGTAAAATAAATTTTATTATTTGATAGAATAAACGAAAGATGAAATAATGATAACAATCGGTAAAATAGATTATCTCTATCTAACAGTTTTGTCATGTAAAGAATCTATTTTGTTGAAAAATGGCTTTCTTAAGCTATTTTTTGATATAATATTCATAAGTTGATTGAACTAAGACTTTAGATTGAGTTAGGACTCTTTAACCTATGTTATAATAATTAGAGAAGTTAGGAGGGGCATCGTGAAGGTTTTATTATATTTTGAAGGTGAAAAAATATTAGCGAAGTCTGGAATAGGGCGGGCCTTAGAACATCAGAAGCGTGCACTCTCTGAAGTAGGGATAGAGTACACGTTAGATTCTGATTGTACAGATTACGATATTTTACATATAAATACTTATGGGATCAACAGTCATAGTATGGTAAAGAAAGCCAAAAAAAACGGAAAAAAAGTTATTTACCATGCACACTCAACAGAGGAAGATTTTAGAAATTCATTTATTGGATCAAATCAGATTTCTCCTTTAGTAAAAAAATACCTAGTTAGCTTGTATTCTAAGGCGGACTATTTAATTACACCTACACCTTATTCAAAAGAGTTATTAGAAGGTTATGGAATAACAGTTCCTATTACTTCAATCTCAAATGGGATTGATTTGAATCGATTTGAGCGTTCTGAAGAGAAAGAAACAAAATTTAGAGAGTATTTTAAAATCAAGGAAAATCAAAAAGTAATTATTTGTGTAGGCTTGTATTTCGAAAGAAAGGGAATTATTGACTTTGTTGAATTAGCTAGAGAAATGCCTAACTATCGTTTTATCTGGTTTGGGCATACACCAATGTATTCCATTCCTAAAACGATTAGAACAATAGTCAAAGAAGACCATCCTGTAAATGTAGAATTTCCTGGATATATTAAAGGGGATATCATTGAAGGAGCATATTCAGCAGCTGATCTCTTCTTCTTTCCTTCTTATGAAGAAACTGAGGGGATTGTTATATTAGAAGCTTTAGCTAGCAAACAGCAAGTTTTGGTGAGAGATATCCCAGTATACAAAGGGTGGCTTAAAGATAAAGTAAATTGTTACATGGGGAATAATAATGAAGAGTTTGCAAATCTAATTGAAAAACTTGTCGAAAATAAAATACCAAATACATGTCAAGCAGGATATAGTGTTGCAAAAGATAAGAGTATTGGGCGGATTGGTCATGAGTTAAAAAATGTTTATGAAAAAGTTTTAACTAATGACGCTACAGAGCAAGAAGATAGGGTACATCAGGAAAATTAAAATTAATGGAGGGGAACAAAGTGAAATTTGGTTTCTTTACAGATACATATTTTCCCCAAGTTAGTGGGGTTGCAACGTCTATTAAGACACTTAAAGAAGAATTAGAACAAAAAGGACATCAAGTTTATATTTTTACAACAACTGATCCAAACGCAAAAGAGTTTGAGGAAGATGTTATTCGAATGCCAAGTGTTCCTTTTGTATCATTCAAGGATCGTCGAATTGTGGTACGTGGTATGTGGTATGCTTATTTGATTGCTAAAGAGCTTGACTTAGATTTGATACATACTCATACAGAGTTTGGAGCGGGGCTATTAGGTAAAATGGTTGGGAAAAAACTTAAAGTTCCTGTTATCCACACATATCACACAATGTATGAGGATTATTTACATTATATTGCAAAGGGGAAAGTTGTTCGTCCGACTCACGTGAAGTATTTTTCGCGATTTTTTGCAAATCATACAACAGGTGTAGTTTGCCCAAGTGAGAGAGTTATTGATAAATTAAAAGAATATGGCGTAACGTCACCCATGAGAATTATTCCAACGGGAATCGATATTAAGAAGTTCGAAAGACCTGATATTACGCTTGAAATGAAAAAAGCTCTTCGTGAAGAATTAGGGTTAACTGATGATAATATCATGTTATTATCTTTAAGCCGTATTTCATACGAAAAAAATATTCAAGCAATCGTTACGGGATTACCTACTGTTTTTGAACGTTTTCCAAATGCACGTTTTGTTATTGTAGGGGATGGTCCCTATGTTGAAAAGCTTCGTTGTTTAGGCGAAGAGCTAGGGATAAGTGATAAAATTCAATTTATTGGTGAAGTACCTAATGATCAAGTTGCTATTTACTATAAGGCTGCTGATTACTTCGTTAGTGCTTCAACTTCAGAAACCCAAGGATTGACTTACACTGAAGCAATGGCTTCTGGTGTTCCTTGCGTGGTCGAAGGGAATGCCTATTTAAATAATTTATTTGATCATGTAAGCTTGGGACAAACATTTAAAACAGATGCAGACTTTGCATCAACATTTATTGGTTACGTTGAATCGGGGATCAAACCAAATGAAGCAATTTTGCAGGAAAAGCTTTATGAAATATCAGCAACTCGATTTGGAAATGTAATGCTTGAATTTTATGAGGATATGATTAAATACTATGATCAACTTACTTTAGAAAAAGAGGCTGCAGCGTCTATCGAACGGATCAAAGTTAAATTTACATCTTTAAGAAAATAAATGTAAAACTTCTATTCTTGGTTTATACTAAGAATAGAAGTTTTTTATTTAAAAATAGGGGGAGTTTACTATGCCACAAATTGGATTCATTGGAACAGGAGTTATGGGCGCTGCAATTGTCACAAATATGATGAAACAAGGGTTGAAAGTAAATGTCTATAATCGAACTAAGAGTAAAACGGATGAATTAGTTCAAGAAGGGGCGGTTTGGCAAGATACTCCTGCGGCTGTTACAGCAAATAGCGATATTATTTTTACGATGGTTGGCTTTCCAAAAGATGTTGAAACTATTTATTTTGATGAAAATGGTATTTTTTCACAAGATATTACTAATAAGATAGTTGTTGATTTAACTACAAGTACACCAACATTAGCTGAAAAAATAGCGATAAAGGCGAATGAGTTAGGTGGTATTGCTTTAGATGCTCCTGTATCGGGAGGAGACTTAGGTGCCAAAAATGGGACACTGACGATCATGGTTGGTGGGCAGCAAGCTGCTTATGAGAAAGTGCTACCGATTTTTAAAACATTTGGTAAAACTTTTACATTACATGGTACTTCTGGAAAAGGGCAACATACTAAAATGGCGAATCAAATCATGATTGCTGGAACTATGACAGGGATGACCGAGATGATGGTCTATGCAAATAAAGCTGGATTGGATTTAGACAAGGTTATTGAAACATTATCTGGAGGAAGCGCGGCGAACTGGTCGTTAAGTAATTATAGTCCAAGAATTTTAAAAGAAAATTATTCCCCAGGCTTTTTTGTAAAGCATTTTATAAAAGATTTAAAGATCGCCTTAGATGAAGCTGAAAAAATGAATCTGGAATTGCCATCTACTAAATTAGCTACAGAACTCTATGAAAAGCTTGCTAACAAAGGTTTTGAGAACGATGGAACACAAGCTTTAATCAAACTTTGGTGGCCAGAAGGAAAACAGCCAGTTGTCAAAAATTAAAGAACAGCAAAAAAATTAAAAAAAATGACGAAAAATCATGCAAGAAAGACAATGTTTTGATACAATGGTACAGAACTAGTTTTTAAAGGGAGGCCCATTTATGAAACATTCACAACTTGTGGCGATTATCAAGCGACTTGAAGCGATGACTGAAGCAACAGACAATGAAATTCAAGTTCGTCGTTTTGAACGTGAAGGTGCAGAAAAATGCATCGTAACTTATGATAAATCAACTGAAACATTTGAATTAACTGAAACGGATTCTCAACAAAGTTATCAATTTGATAATATTGATATTGTTGCGATGGAAATTTATGATTTAATTCAATAATTAGTAAATTTCAGTAAGTATTTAACAAAATTGATGAAAATAATCGAAAATCCTGTGGCGTACAATTTTGTACGCCACAGGATTTTTTTATTTATGTAGAAGTTGAAAGGGACTTAAAGCCCAAACCATGTTTTATAAATGATAAATAGTTTGATGGTCAAAATATAATAATGGCTAGTAGAATCAATGTGAATAGAAATTTTTTTGCAAAATAGTATTGAAAAAACCAATTAAAATCACTATTTTATTAAAGTGAAACAAGGAATGTAATTCATTTCTTCATTAAGAAAAATTAAAAATTAAATATTTTACTTGCAATCTTTTTTCATATGCGATATAGTTTGAACATCAAATGATTTGATAATCAAAGTATATGGATGGTGCACACAAATGGAACCTAATTTAGAAACAGTCAATGATTATCTTGTCAGTGTCTTTAATGATATTTTGACGATTGAAGAATCTGAATTGAAGAAATCACAATTCAATGACTTATCCATTACTGAAATGCACACAATCGAAGCTATTGGAATGTATAGGAAAAAGACTTCTTCGGAAGTTGCTAAAGAATTATCGATTACTGTTGGAACATTGACTGTAGCAATCAATAATCTTGTGAAGAAAGGTTATGTTGAACGCATACGAAGTGAAGATGATCGTCGAGTGGTTAAGTTAGGTTTAACTAAAAAAGGAAAATTACTTTTTCGTGTTCATCAGCACTTCCATAGAGAAATGGTCAAAAGAATTTTAAGCGGAATGGATAAAGCAGAAGAACAAGCTTTATTAAAGGCATTGAAGAATCTTCATGATTTCTTAAAGGAATATAAATAAAAGTGAGGACCAAGATGAATCAACATGCAAAAATAACTTGTACGAGCCGTTATGTTCCTAAAAATGCAGTATCCAATGATCAACTTTCAACGATGATGGATACTTCCGATGAATGGATTTCTAGCCGAACAGGTATACGTTCAAGAAATATTGTTACGAATGAAAATACTTCGGACTTGTGTATTAAAGTGGCTGAAAAGTTATTAAAAAAATCTGGGAAAAATGCTGAAGATTTGGATTTCATCCTTGTAGCAACGATGACACCAGATTTTGGTACACCTTCAGTTGCTTGTCTTGTTCAAGGTAGTATTTTAGCTAATCAGGCTTTTGCTTTTGATATCAGCGCTGCTTGTACTGGTTTTGTCTATGCATTGAGTATGGGTGAAAAATTAATTCGTACTGGGAAAAAATTAGGTATGGTCATCGGTGGTGAAACATTATCTAAAGTCCTTGATTGGGAAGACCGCAGTACGGCTGTATTATTTGGTGATGGAGCAGCTGGTGTATTATTGGAGGCAAGTAATGAAGAGCATTTTCTAAAGGAGAAACTACAGGCGGATGGTCAAAGAGCTAAATCATTAACTTCTGGTTATTTAGAAAATAAGAGTCCTTTTTATACTGGAACATCTGAAAGCTCAAGTTATCTACAAATGACTGGCAGAGATATTTATGACTTTTCATTGAATGATGTAACCAACAACATTCGGGAAATTGTTGATGAGGATGTAGATTATTTATTGTTGCATCAAGCAAATAAACGCATCATCGAAAAAATCTCGAAAAAACTTAAAGTTCCAAGAGAAAAATTTCTCACAAATATGGAGCATAACGGCAATACATCTGCTGCAAGCATTCCATTGTTATTGGATGAATCAGTGGAAAAAGGAGTCCTTCAACTAGGCTCCAAACAAAAAATTGTGTTAACAGGCTACGGCGGCGGTTTAACGTGGGGTTCGATACTCTTAACGCTGTAAATCTGTAACTATATAAACTAAAAAAGAAAATTATTGGAGGAATATACACATGGTATTCGAAAAAATTCAAGCAATTATTGTAGAAGAATTAGGTAAAGAGCCTGAGGAAGTAAAATTAACAACAAACATTCAAGAAGAATTAGATGCGGATAGCTTAGACTTATTCCAAATCATCAATGAAATCGAAGATGCTTTCGATATAAAAATCGAGTCTGAAGATGGTATCACTACTGTTCAAGATTTAGTAACTTACGTAGAAAAACAAAAAGCATAATAATCAAAGCGATTAGGTAAAATAAAAAGTTGGATGAGCCAGGCTCTGTGCGATTCTCAACAATTGCTGAAGAGCCTGGCTTTTTTCACGCCGCTCGTTGGAATTAGAAAGGCTGGTACTAAACTTACAGAGTTTTGTTCCAGTCCTTTTTTGATTAATTATTCTATAGGTTGAAGGATGTAATTTATGCAATCAAAGATATGTGAACTGATCGGAATTAAATACCCCATCTTTCAAGGCGGTATGGCTTGGATTGCAGATGCTTCTTTAGCAGGAGCGGTGTCTGAAGCTGGTGGACTTGGGATCATCGCAGGTGGTAATGCACCAAGAGACGTTATTCAAGCTGAAATCAAAAAAATCAAGAAAATTACAGATAAACCATTTGGAGTCAATATTATGCTCCTATCACCGTTTGCACAAGATATCGTGGATTTAGTTTGCGAAGAAAAGGTACCAGTGGTTACAACAGGAGCTGGTAATCCTGGTAAATATATGGATCGTTTTAAAGAACATAATATTAAAGTAATTCCGGTGATACCTTCTGTTGCATTAGGTGCACGTATGGAGAAAATAGGCGCTGATGCAGTTGTTGTTGAAGGAATGGAAGCTGGGGGACATATTGGCAAATTAACAACCATGAGTATTGTACCGCAAGTTGTAGACGCGCTAACAATTCCAGTGATTGCTGCAGGTGGTATTGGTGATGGTCGTGGAATGGCAGCCGCTTTAATGTTGGGGGCTGATGCAGTTCAAGTTGGTACACGTTTTTTAGTAGCAAAAGAATGTACTGTGCACGAAAATTATAAAGCCAGAATCATCAAAGCAAGAGACGTTGATACGACAGTGACTTGTCAACATTTTGGTCATCCAGTAAGAGCTATCAAGAATAAGTTGACTAATGAATACGATCGATTAGAAAAAGTTGAACTAAAAAAAGCTGAGCCGAACCTTGTGCAGTTTGATGAATTAGGCCAAGGCGCTTTGCGTAAAGCAGTTGTAGAAGGTGATGTGGATCATGGATCAATCATGGCTGGACAAATTGCAGGACTTGTAAAAAAAGAAGAAACAGCAAAAGAAATTATTGATTCTTATATGAGTGAGACAAAAGAAGTCTTGGCTACTGAATGTAGTCGATGGCTATTATAAATTATAAATATATTTGACTTTATGAGTTGACGCTTCGCTTTTAAAGTAAAGGAGTAAAATAATGAAAACAGCTTTTATATTTAGTGGGCAAGGTGCTCAGTATATCGGTATGGGCAAGGACTTGTTCGAGCAAGAGAGCATTGTTCAAGAAACATTTCAAGAAGCAAGTGATGTTCTAGGATACGACATGGCAGAACTTTGTTTTACTGAAAATGAGCAGCTAAACGAAACGATGTATACACAGCCTGCTATTTTAACAGTCAGTATTGCTTTTTATCGTCTTTTACATTCTAAGGGCTATCAGCCGGATGTTGTGGCGGGGCTGAGCTTAGGTGAATATAGTGCGCTTGTGGTGAGTGGTGCGATTTCATTTAAAGAGGCAGTGCAATTAGTTGCTAAAAGAGGAAAGTTAATGACTGAAGCTGCTCCTACAGGTACTGGGAAAATGGTTGCAGTGATGAATGCTGAACGTTCATTGATCGAAAAATGTTGTCAGGAGGCAAGTAGCATTGGTATCGTTTCTCCTGCAAACTATAATACGCCTCAGCAAATCGTGATTGGTGGAGAAACGCCCGCAGTTGATAAAGCGGTAGAATTATTAACTGCAGCAGGTGTGAAGCGGATGATTCCTTTAAAGGTAAGTGGTCCATTTCATACAGAATTATTGAAGCCTGCTTCCGAAAAATTAGCAATAGAACTTGAAAAAATAAATTTTGCAGAAATGACGATTCCTGTGATTAGTAATACTACAGCACAAGTAATGGAGCAAGCAGAAATAAAAGAATTATTAGAAAAACAAGTAATGTCTGCTGTCCGTTTTGCTGATAGTATCGAAACAATAAAAAAAATGAATGTTGATGTAATTATAGAGGTTGGACCAGGAAAAACATTGACTGGTTTTATCAAGAAGATCGATAAAGAATTGAAAACAGCTCGTGTTGAGGATGAAAAAACACTATCTGAAACTGAAGCTCTTTTAAACGGGAGGTAACGAATGGAACTTAAAGGAAAAAATGTGTTTGTTACAGGAAGCACACGAGGAATTGGTAAAGCTGTTGCGTTAGCTTTTGCTAAAGAAGGAGCAAATATTGTACTTAATGGGCGTGGAGAAATTAGCACTGACCTAATTGCAGAAGTAGAATCTTATGACGTCAAATGTGTTGGGATCTCTGGAGACATCGCTAGTTTTGAATCAGCAGGGGAAATGATCCAAGCTGCAATTGATGGTTTAGGTTCAATTGATATTCTAATCAATAACGCAGGAATCACGAATGATAAATTATTATTAAGAATGTCAGAGGAAGATTTTACCCGTTGTATTCAAATCAATTTAACCGGGACTTTCAATATGACACAACAAGCAATCAAACGAATGATGAAACAACGCAGCGGAAGAATTATCAACATGTCTAGTGTTTCTGGGTTGATTGGTAATATAGGTCAAGCCAACTATGCGGCAAGTAAAGCCGGGGTCATTGGGTTTACAAAATCTGTAGCACGAGAAGTTGCAGCACGAGGAATCACATGTAATGCCATTGCACCAGGTTTTATCGAAACTGAAATGACAGATGTTTTATCTGATAAAGTCAAAGAACAAATGAATCAGCAAATTCCATTACAAAAATTTGGTCAAGTAGAAGATATTGCAAATGCAGCTATCTTTTTGGCGAAAAGTCCATACGTGACAGGTCAGGTCTTAAATGTAGATGGCGGTTTAGTCATGCACGGCTAATGAACAAGCTTGAAAGGAGCGGTTGAATGAATCGCGTAGTTATTACAGGTTATGGTGTGGCATCCCCAATCGGGAATGATGCAGAAACCTTTTTAGAAAGTTTACAAACTGGAAAAAACGGAATTGGTCCGATTACTAAATTTGATGCGAGTGAAACAGGTATTGCATTAGCAGCAGAAGTAAAAGATTTTCCTTTCGATAAGTATTTTGCCAAAAAAGATGCGAAACGAATGGATATGTTTTCCCTATTTGGTATTTATGCTGCATTAGAAGCGATGGAAATGAGTAAATTAGATACGGAACAAATCGATGTCGACCGTTTTGGTGTCATAGTAGGTTCTGGTATTGGTGGACTTCAAACGATTCAAGATCAAGTGACTCGAATGCGTGAAAAAGGTCCTAAAAGAGTGGCGCCTTTATTTATACCAATGGCAATTGGAAATATGGCAGCTGGTAATATTGCTTTGCGTGTTGGAGCAAGAGGAACTTGTACGGCAACAGTTACAGCTTGTGCTACAGCGAATAATTCGATCGGTGAAGCATTTAGAAATATCAAACATGGTTATTCAGATGTATTATTAGCAGGAGGAACGGAAGCATCTATCACTGAAATCGGGATTGCAGGCTTTGCTTCTTTAACAGCAGTTACTTCTGAGGAAGATCCAAATAGAGGATCGATTCCTTTTGACAAAGACCGCAGTGGATTTGTGATGGGTGAAGGAGCTGGGATTTTAGTTTTGGAATCTTTAGAGCATGCTCAAAGAAGAGGAGCTAAGATTTTAGGGGAAATCGTTGGATATGGTTCAAACTGTGATGCTTACCACATGACGTCACCAAGACCAGATGGAAGCGGTGCGGCCAAGGCGATGAAACTAGCAATGGAAGAGGCTGCAATTGATTCTGATAAAGTAGGGTATATCAATGCTCATGGAACAAGCACGCCTTCAAATGATGTTGCAGAAACAAAAGCTATTCAAACCGCATTGGGTGAAGCCGCTAAAAATGTTCGTGTCAGCAGCACGAAGAGCATGACTGGACACGCATTAGGTGCAACAGGCGGTATTGAAGCAATTGCAACATTGAATGCGCTACAGCATCAATTTATTCCACCAACGATCAATATTGAGCAACTTGATGAAGCCATCGAAATAAATATTGTCACAAATGAGAGTCAAAAACATGAATTTGATTATGCATTAACAAATTCTTTTGGCTTTGGTGGTCATAATGCAGTACTCTGCTTAAAACGTTGGGAGGATTAAGATGAATATCAATGAAGTGAAAGACTTATTAACACAGTTTGACGAATCGACATTAACTGAATTTGATCTTAGAGAAGGTTCGTTTGGTCTTTATATGAATAAAAACAAAGTGACACAAAAAACATCGTCAGGTGAAGTAAAACAAGTAACTGACAATAATACAACGAACCAAGAAACAACAGAAGTTACGAGTCAAATAATAGAAGTAAAAGAAGCTGTAAAAACCGAAACAATACCAGAAAATACAGAAGAGATCATCTCACCAATTGTAGGTGTGGTCTATTTAAAACCGGCGCCTGATAAAGAAAACTTCAAACAAGTTGGCGATTCTGTGAAAAAAGGTGATGTGGTTTGTATTGTTGAAGCGATGAAGCTGATGAATGAAATCACCGCGACGGTCGATGGAGTGATTACTGAAGTCTTGATACAAAATGAAGATGTTGTTGAATTTAATCAACCACTTTTCCGTGTATCTAAGGGAGTGTAATGATGAATATTCAAGAGATAAAAGAAATTATCCCTCATCGTTATCCATTTTTACTATTGGATACAGTCGAAGAAATCGTTGTGGGTGAAAAAGTTATCGCCAAGAAGAATGTCACGATAAATGAGCCTTTTTTTCAAGGTCATTTTCCAGGAGAACCTGTTATGCCAGGTGTTTTAATTCTTGAAGCGCTTGCTCAAGCAGGCGCCGTAGCATTATTGTCTATGCCTGATTTTAAAGGTAAGACAGCCTATTTTGGCGGTATCGACAAAGCCAAATTTAGACAAAAAGTTGTTCCAGGTGATACGTTGATGTTAGAAGTAGAAATTATGAAAGTAAAATCAATAGCCGGCATCGGCAAAGGAACTGCGACTGTGAATGGGAAAAAAGTAGCGGAAGCAGAATTGACCTTTATGATTGGATAGGTGAGCTATGTTTTCAAAAGTTTTAATTGCAAATAGGGGAGAAATCGCAGTTCGGATCATTCGTGCATGTCGTGAATTAGGAGTGCAGACCGTTGCGGTATATTCTGAAGCAGATAAAGAAGCGTTACACACACAGCTTGCAGATGAGGCTATTTGCATTGGACCAGCGAAAGCTGCTGATTCATATTTAAATGTACAGAGTGTACTAAGTGCAGCGATCGTAACCAATGCTGAAGCAATTCATCCAGGTTTTGGTTTCTTATCGGAAAATAGTCAATTTGCAGCGATGTGTGAAGAATGCAATATTACCTTTATCGGTCCAAAAGCAGCAACGATTGATGCAATGGGAAACAAAATCAACGCACGTGAACTGATGCAAAATGCTAACGTACCAGTTATTCCTGGAAGCACTGGCGTAATTGTCTCCGTTGAAGAAGCTTTAAAAATTGCTGATGATATCGGTTATCCAGTTATGCTCAAAGCAGCAGCTGGTGGTGGTGGTAAAGGGATTCGTAAAGTGATGAGCAAAGAAGAATTACCACAGCATTTTACCTCAGCGCAGCAAGAAGCAAAAGCGGCTTTTGGTAATGATGATATGTACCTAGAAAAAATTATTTATCCAGCTCGTCATATCGAAGTTCAAATTTTAGGTGATCAGTATGGGCATGTGATCCATTTAGGTGAACGTGATTGTTCTTTACAAAGAAATAATCAAAAAGTTCTTGAAGAATCGCCATCAATCGCGATTTCTCCTGAGAAACGTCAGTTAATAGGTGAAACGGCCGTACGTGCAGCTGAAGCTGTTCATTATGAAAACGCTGGAACAATCGAATTTTTGATGGATAAATCGGGTGAATTTTATTTTATGGAAATGAATACACGGATTCAAGTTGAACATCCTGTTACAGAAATGGTTACGGGAATCGATCTTGTTAAAGCACAGTTGAAAGTTGCTTCAGGTGAAGAATTACCATATGCACAAGAAGATATTAAAATCACAGGACATGCAATCGAATGCCGGATCAATGCTGAAAATCCTGCCTTTAATTTTGCTCCGTCTCCTGGTAAAATCAACAATTTGTTGCTTCCGAGTGGTGGAATGGGATTAAGAGTGGATAGTGCAATGTATTCTGGTTATACGATTCCACCTTTTTATGATTCTATGATTGCTAAAGTGATCGTTCATGGAGATGACCGCATGGATGCTTTGATGAAAATGCAGCGGGCCCTTCACGAGATCGTAACGGATGGGATCATCACAAATTCAGAATTTCAGCTAGATTTGATTACGCATAAAAATGTCTTAGCTGGCGATTATGATACGAGCTTTTTACAAGAAACATTTTTACCAAATTGGGAACCAGAAAGCGATAATTAAAAAGGAGCAGGTGTATGGCTTTATTTAAAAAGAAAAACTACATTCGAATCAATCCGAATCGCGCAGGGGACCAGTCTTCTGTAAAAAAACCTGCAGTTCCTGATAACATGTGGGCGAAATGCCCTTGTTGCAAACGTACGCTATATACAAAAGATATGGGGGCAGAAAAAGTCTGCCCTTATTGCGGTTATAGCTTTAGAATCGGTGCTTGGGAACGACTAGCATTGACGGTAGATGAGAAAAGTTTTGAAGAGTGGGATACAGAGTTAGTAACAAAGGATCCGTTAGACTTTCCTGGTTATTTGGATAAAATTGCTATGATGCAGGAAAAAACAGAACTACATGAAGCAGTTTTGACAGGGAAAGCTAAAATTGATGGTCAAGAAATCGGTATAGGAGTAATGGATGCTAATTTTATTATGGGAAGCATGGGAACCGTTGTCGGAGAGAAAATCACACGTTTATTTGAACGTGCAACAGAACAACGCTTGTCAGTGATCATCTTTACTGCTTCAGGAGGAGCACGGATGCAAGAAGGGATTTTCTCTCTGATGCAGATGGCAAAAATCTCTGGTGCACTTAAACGTCATAGTAATGCAGGATTACTTTACATTACTGTATTGACGGATCCAACAACTGGCGGTGTTACTGCTAGTTTTGCGATGGATGGTGACGTTATAATAGCCGAGCCTCAAAGTTTGATCGGATTTGCTGGACGTCGAGTGATCGAACAAACGATCCGACAAGAATTACCAGATGATTTTCAAAAAGCCGAGTTTTTACTGGATCATGGATTTGTTGATAAAATTGTTCCTAGAAACCAGTTACAAGAAGTACTTAGTAAGTTGATCAAGATTCATACGATGAAAGGGTGGAAATAACGATGGAAAAAACTGCCAATGATATTGTCACCTTAGCTCGGGCACAGGATCGTTATACTACTTTAGAGTATATTACAGCAATTTTTGATAATTTTATGGAGTTTCATGGAGATCGCTACTTTGGCGATGATTTAGCTGTTGTCGGTGGTATCGCAACGTTAGAGGATAAACCAGTGACGGTCGTTGGGATCCAAAAAGGGCGCAACTTACCTGAAAATATTGAACGAAATTTTGGTGCACCACATCCAGAAGGATATCGTAAAGCCTTGCGTTTAATGAAGCAAGCAGAAAAATTTGGACGTCCAGTCGTTACGTTTATCAATACCGCAGGAGCATATTGTGGTATTGAGGCAGAAGAACGCGGCGAAGGGGAAGCAATCGCTAAAAATTTGATAGAAATGGCTGATTTAAGTGTGCCGATCATTGCGATCATCATTGGTGAAGGTGGCAGTGGTGGGGCCTTAGCCTTAGCTGTAGCTGATGAAGTTTGGATGTTGGAACATACCATCTATGCGGTATTGTCCCCTGAAGGATTTGCCTCGATTCTTTGGAAAGATGGTAGCCGTGCGAAAGAAGCAGCAGAATTAATGAAAATTACTGCTACTGAATTAAAAGAATTAACAATCATTGATCGAGTGATTCCAGAAGAAATGAATGGTGAATCCTTGGAGCAACCTAAGATCAATCGAATGATCCAAAAGGCACTTATTAGTAAGTTTTCTGAGCTTTCAAAATGGGAGACCGAAATTCTATTGGAAAAGCGTTATCAAAGATTCCGAAAATTTTAAAGCAAATCGAAAATTTCTTATTAGAATAAGTAAAAGTATGAGGTTGGGACAGAATATGTTGCTGCTCCCACCGTTTATTCGATTTTTAAGGGTTCAAGATATAACTTTTATAGTTATATCTTGAACCCTGTTTTTATTTGTTATTATTTGTACTAAATAATTATGTGTAAATTAGAAAAAATCTATATTTTTTAAAATATAACAAACGTACTAAATTTAGAAAGGTAATAAAATAAAAAGAGAATTTAGTTATAAATTTCATACATTTCTAAATGTTTAAGTTACTGTTACAAAGAACGATTTCTCCTTTTTTTTGTAGATATCTTTGATAATATAGAGTGAGTTTGGTACAGCTGACCAAACGTTAATAATTTATTAGAGAAGGAGAAGATAAGTGATGAAAAAATTAGCTATTTTAGGAAGTGTAATGGGCGTATTATTATTTGGTGCATTCACTCAAGGAACATCTGTAGAAGCAACAACTGTAAGTCAACCGGTAAAAAGTGAAATGGCTTTTCTTAAGTCTGGCACCCCTGAATTTACGAAAGAAGAGATTCAACAGACAAATGCTTTAAAAACTTTTAAAGGGGATACAATCATCCTGACGTCAATCAATCCAAATCCAAAATATGAATTGAAAATTGGTGAAATTGATACTAATGGGACTGGTTTTTACAATGTACAGCCTGTAAAATTGAATAAGATTGATCCTCAACTTTCTTTGATTAATGTTTCAAAAACGCTAAAAGAAAGTATGTTTATCATGTTTTACGTAGAAAAATCAAATCCTAATGTTACAGTGGATTATTTCTTCGTCAATGAAATATAATCAGATAATTAAATAAGAAACAACTGAGACGAAATATTAAAATCTGAAAAATAAGCTAGGGCCTACGAAAATTGGACGTCAGCATATTTCCGAGATTGTCAACTCATAGTGCTTTAGAGTATAGAAGTTGATAAGGTTGAATCAGAGTGTAGTATCTTCTTTAGTTGTAACGTTTATTGGATTTTAGGGGTATGAGACATAACTTTTATAGTTATATCTCATACCCTTTTTTAAACTTTAATTCGGCAGAGAAAGTTTTTAGTTATGATTATGAGTATCAGAAGAATAAAAAGATGAAATTTTATTAAAAATAGCGTATAATCAAGAAGCGAATAACAAAATGGGGAGCCTATATGTTGCTCCTCTTTTACTATTAAGGAGATAATATGTTTTCAAAATATAAACCAACATGGATGGTTGATGCGATTTACAAAATCACACCCAACCAACTAAAAAAATTAGGAATCAACGCTGTTCTGACTGATTTAGATAATACCTTGATTGCTTGGGATAATCCTGATGGAACAGAAGAGCTATTGACGTGGATCTTAGAAATGAAAAATGCTGGAATTCCAGTTGTGGTAGTATCAAATAATAAGTCTAGCCGAATTAAACGAGCAGTTGAGAAGTTTGAATTAGATTATGTATCTAGAGCATTAAAGCCATCAACTAGAGGGTTTAAAGAGGCACAAAAGAAGCTAAATATGAAACCAGAAGAATTAGTAATGGTCGGTGATCAGATCATGACTGATATTAGAGGAGCAAATGCTGCAGGAATCAGAAATATTTTAGTTCGTCCTATTGTTGATACGGATGGATGGAATACAAGAATCAATCGATTTTTTGAACGGAAAATCATGAAACATTTAGCAAAAAAACATCCAGATATGATATGGAAAGGCGGACTAGAATGAGCGAGCAAGAAGCAATTCATTGCATCGGTTGCGGTGCAATCATTCAAACAGAACAGCCAGATGAGCTAGGTTATACGCCAAAGGCTGCGTTTGAGAAGGGCATAGAGACAGGGGAGGTTTATTGCCAACGCTGTTTTCGTTTAAGACATTACAATGACATTCAAGATGTTCAACTGACGGATGATGATTTTTTACGTTTGTTAAATGAATTGGGCAAAGAAGATGCTTTGATCGTGAACGTTGTCGATATTTTTGATTTTAATGGGTCGTTGATTCCTGGCTTACACCGATTTATTGGGGATAATCAAGTTTTGATGGTAGGAAATAAAGTCGATATTTTACCAAAATCATTAAAGAAACCTAAGATGATTCAATGGATGAGGGAGCGTGCGCATGAAGAAGGCTTACGTCCTGTTGATGTTTTGTTGACTAGTGCCAAGAAACCTCAGGAAATGGAAAACTTACTTGAAACGATCGAAAAATATCGTGAAGGTAAGGATGTTTATGTGGTTGGGGTGACCAATGTTGGAAAATCAACGCTAATCAATCAAATCATTAAGCAGACTGCAGGTGTTCAAGATGTTATTACAACGTCTCAATTTCCAGGAACAACATTAGATAAAATTGAAATTCCTTTGGATGACGGACATTTCTTGATCGACACACCAGGGATCATTCATCGCCATCAAATGGCGCATTACTTAGGTAAAAAAGACTTAAAAATCATTGCGCCGCAAAAAGAGATCAAACCAAAAGTATATCAGTTGAACGCTGAACAAACATTATTTTTAGGTGGTTTAGCTCGATTTGACTTTATTCAAGGGGAACGTAGTTCATTTATTGCTTATGTTTCAAATGATTTATCGATTCATCGCACTAAATTAGCTACAGCAGATGCCTTTTATGAAAAACATGTTGGCGGATTATTACAACCGCCGCGTCCAGATGAAGTAGCAGAATTTCCAGAGTTAGTTCGTTTTGAATTTTCAATCAAAGAAAAAACAGATATCGTATTTGCTGGACTTGGTTGGATCACGGTAACAGAACCATGTGTAGTTGCCGGATGGGCACCTAAAGGCGTGGATGTTTTAAGAAGAAAAGCGTTGATTTAATCATAAGTGAGAACAGAGAGAAGGAAAATTAGTGGAATTAAGAGGAAAACAAAAGCGTTTTTTACGTAGTCAAGCACATCATTTACAACCAATTTTTCAAATTGGTAAAGGCGGCTTGAATTCTGCGATGGTTGTACAAATCAATGAAGCTTTGGAAAAACGTGAACTGATCAAAGTCACATTACTACAAAATACCGATGAGATTGCTGAAGATGTGGCAGTTGCGTTAAAAGCAGATATCCATTGTGATATCGTTCAAATCATTGGTCGTGTATTAGTTTTATTTAAACCATCATCTAACGAAAAATACCAAAAAATCTCTAAAGAAGTTAAAGCAATTTAAAACTTGGAGGTAAGAAAAATGGGGACAAATACGAATGCAGCATTAAAAGCAGAAGTAATTGTGGAAGAAGCTGAGCTTTTTCAAAAGCGTAAACAGGTAGGAATTTTAGGCGGGAACTTTAATCCGGTTCATTTGACACATTTAGTGATGGCTGACCAAGTGCAACAACAGCTTGGGTTGGACAAAGTTTATTTGATGCCTACTTATTTACCGCCTCATGTGGATGAAAAAAAGACGATCGATAGCCAACACCGATTAGCCATGTTGGAACTTGCGATTGCTGACAATCATAATTTGGCTGTTGAGCCCATCGAGTTATTCCGTAAGGGAAAAAGTTATACCTATGATACGATGAAAGCTTTAACACAAAATAATCCAGATACGGATTACTATTTTATCATTGGCGGAGACATGGTAGAATATTTACCAAAGTGGTATAAAATCGATGAATTGCTAACATTGACTAATTTCGTAGGAATTCGTCGTCCAAATTATGGAACTGTCACAACTTATCCGATTATTTGGGTGGATGTTCCTCAAATGGATATTAGTTCAACAATGATTCGGGAAAAGATCAAGAATGGTTGTTCTACGCGCTACTTATTGCCTGATAGTGTGATACACTATATAGAAGAGAAGGGGCTGTATGTAGATGGATTTTAGCGGACAATATACATCGTTTAAACGCGAAGAATTGATGCAAGAAGTTCAGATGCATATGAGTGAACGGCGGTTTCAACATGTTTTAGGTGTAGAGGAAATGGCCATAGCTTTAGCAGCTAAATATGGTGCTTCTAAAGAAAAGGCAAGTATTGCTGCCTTGACTCATGATTATGCGAAAGAACGTCCAGATCAAGAGTTTGAAATGATTATCCAACGGGATGGTTATGATCAAGATCTTTTGAATTATGGCAATGCAATTTGGCACGGTCTTGTTGGTGCTAGTATGGTTCAAAGAGAGCTAGGAATCAATGACGAAGAGATTTTAGAAGCAGTCCGTCTGCATACGACAGGTGCGGCTAAAATGAGTCTGTTGGATAAAATCATTTATGTCGCTGATTATATTGAACCAGGTCGAAACTTTCCAGGTGTAAAAGAAGCACGGGAATTGGCTTTGGTTGATTTAGATGAAGCAGTTGCATATGAAACAAAACACACATTGTTGCATCTTATTGAACAGGAACGAAAAATTTATCCGAAGACGATTGAAACATATAATTATTGGGTAGTAAGAAAAGCTGACTGAGCTCGGTTAGCATTGACAGAAAAATAGGGAATACTGTAAGTGACGCTATTTGTCACAAACAGAATTCATCTTTTTTCCAAGATGCTAGCTCAAGAAGCTAGAGCAAGGAAAAGCTGACTGAGCTTGTTCAGTATCGAATGAGAAACAAAATCAAAAATTTTAATTAACTAATGGGAGGAAACCATCATAGATAGTCAACAGATTTTAGAAATCGCTGTAAAAGCAGCAGATTCAAAAAGAGCAGAGGAAATTGTCGCTTTAGATGTGCATGAAATTTCACTTTTAGCAGATTACTTTATGATTTGCCAAGCTACAAGTGAACGTCAAATCAATGCCATTGTGGAAGAAATTATTGAAAAAGAAGAAGAAGCAGATGTAGAAGTGAAACGTATTGAAGGAAAAGATGGCGGTAAATGGGTATTGATCGACCTAGGTGATATCATTGTTCATGTCTTTCAATCCGCAGAACGTGGATTTTACAATTTAGAAAAACTTTGGTCAGATGCGCCAATGGTTGATCTTCACGCTTGGGTCGAGTAATATGGCATATGAAACATTTGCTTTTGTTTACGACGAAGTAATGGATGATAGCTTGTATGATCAGTGGCTAGAATTTTCAAAACGTCATTTACCAGAAGGAAAAATGGATGTTTTGGAAATGGCTTGTGGGACTGGAGCGCTAGCTGTGAATTTTGCAAAAGCTGGGTTTACAGTAACAGCATTGGATTTGTCAGAAGAAATGTTGATGATGGCCAGTAAACGAGCTGCTGAAGAAGAAGTTCATGTTCAGTTTGTACAAGGGAACATGATGGACTTATCTGAAATGGGGCAATACCATGCGATTACTTGTTTTTCCGATTCGCTGTGTTACATGGCAAATCGTCAGGAAGTCCAACAAGTATTTGACGATGTCTACCAAGCGTTAGAAGAAGAAGGCGTCTTTATTTTTGATGTTCATTCGGTTTACCAAGTAGACAAAGTGTTTCCAGAATACAGTTATCATTACCAAACAGAAGAATTTGCCTTTTTGTGGGATAGTTATCCTGGTGAAAAAGAGCATAGTATTGAACACTTTCTAACATTCTTTGTAAAAGAGCATGAAAGTGATGAAGTATTTATCCGTCAAGATGAATTACATCAAGAACGTACTTATACAATGGAAAACTATCTGATGATGCTTGAAAGTGCAGGTTTCATGAATGTCGAAGTCTATGCGGATTTCGAGGATGTTGCACCTACAGAAGAAAGCAAACGTTGGTTTTTTGTTTGTAAAAAATAATTTAAAAAATGAGTGGAGCAGAACTTTTCAACGTTTTGCCCGCTTATTTTTCTTTTGTTTCAGTAATAAAATAAACATGGTATGATGGAGCTCTAATAGAAACGATCTGGATAAAGGAGAATAAAGATGAAAAGTTGCGGTATTATAGTTGAATACAATCCTTTTCATAACGGACATCAGTACCATGCAAAAATGGCGAGAGAAATGAGTGGAGCAGATGTTATAATTGCTGTGATGAGTGGAAATTTTTTACAACGAGGTGAACCTGCTATTATCGACAAATGGACACGAGCCAAAGAAGCCTTGAGTCATGGTGTCGATTTAGTTATTGAATTGCCGTTTGCGTATGCTGTACAATCAGCAGATTACTTTGCTGCAGGTGGCATCAAGCTACTTCAGACGTTACATTGTGATGCAGTGTGTTTTGGCACTGATCACCAAACAGAGATGGATTATGAACTGTTTGGGAAGTTTGTGAATATGAACAAGACAGAGATCGATCAAACGTATCAACAAATTAAAAACAACGGTATGAGTTATCCGCAACAAATGACAGAGGTTTTTCGTAAACTGTATCCTAAAAGTGGCTTGGATTTTTCTTCACCTAATCATATTTTAGGATTAAGTTATGCTAAAGAAAATGCTACGTATGAAAACCCAATGACGTTATATCCTTTAAAACGGGAACAAGCAGGCTATCATGACACAAACATATATCAAGATTTTGCTAGTGCCACTGCAATTAGAAAAGCGGTGTTCTCAGAAAAATTAGATCAGATCAAACAAGTACTACCAGAGCAAGTAGCAATCGATTTGGTGGAATCACCGAACGTTTCTTGGGAAGATTATTGGCCATTATTAAAGTATAAATTGATCAGTAGCTCAATTAAAGAACTACAAACGATTTATCAAATGAAAGAAGGCATCGAATATCGCCTACAAGAAGCGGCTAAAACCTCTGACTCTTTTCAAACTTTTATGGAACAGGCAAAAACAAAACGCTATACATGGACTCGTTTGCAGCGCCTTGCGACATACGTTTTAAATAATGTGAAACAACAGGAAATAGAAAATTCTTGGAATCATAGTCATTTACAAGTTCTGGGATTTACTGAGCAAGGACAACGGTTTTTACGAGAAGAAAAAAAGAATCTGGTATTGCCTCTAATCACAAAAGTGTCCAAGAGTTTGAATTCTCAATTAGCATTAGATATTCGCAGCAATCAGCTTTATCAGTTAGGCGACCCTAATATTTTAGAACAAAGTTTTGGTCGTTTTCCAATTCGTATCTCTTAAAAGCAAAAAACACTTAACAAAAGTCCGTTTGCCAAGTATAATGAGAAAGGCACTACAATCAAAAATAATAATGAATGAAAGCGAAGTGAGAATATGGGTCGTAAGTGGGCAAATATTAAAGAGAAAAAAGCTGCCAAAGACGCAAATAACAGCCGAGTTTATGCAAAATTCGGAATTGAGATTTACGTAGCAGCGAAATCGGGTGATCCTGACCCTCAAGCAAATCAGAAATTACGGTTTGTTATCGAGCGCGCAAAAACATATAATGTTCCAAAACATATCATTGATCGAGCAATCGAAAAAGCCAAAGGTTCTGGTGATGAACAATATTCTGAATTACGTTATGAAGGATTCGGTCCAAACGGTTCAATGGTCATCGTGGATGCATTGACAAATAATGTAAACCGTACAGCTTCGGATGTACGTGCGGCATTTGGTAAAAATGGCGGAAATATGGGGGTCAGCGGTGCTGTAGCTTATATGTTCGACCATACAGGTGTGATTGGATTTGCAGGGGATGACGCTGATGAAATTCTTGAATATCTGATGGAAAAAGACATTGATGTTCGTGATGTTACAGAAGAAGAAGGCCAAATCATTGTCTATACAGAGCCAGAAGATTTACATGCAGTGCAAGAAGTGCTAAAAGAAAAAGGAATCGAAGAATTTTCAGTAGCAGAATTAGAAATGATTGCACAAAATGACGTAGAATTAACTGGAGAAGATTTAGAGCAATTCGAACGAATGATTGATGTTTTAGAAGATCTTGATGATGTTCAAAAGGTTTATCATAACGTTGATTTAGGTGAGTAAGAAAGAGAGAATCCTTAGTTATTAAGGGTTCTTTTTTATTTCTGCATAAAAAAACCCTTCATACACACACTATATGAAGGGAAACACAATATGAAAAAACTAAGAACAATAATATAATAGCACTTTTATTTTGAATTCTCAAATATTTCGATCTTTAACGAAATTTTTGAGAATTTAACCTTGATAAGACAATAGAAAAATGGAAATGAAATGTTCGACAAATACTTGATTCAGGTTTTATATTTACCTCTCACTATTTTTAAACGAATTGCTATAAAACAGCAATCGCAAATATTTTACTTTATTTAGGTCGGAGTATAGAATCAATGTAACGAAATAAGTTTTTTTGTTCCTTTTTTTTACATAAAATAATTTTTAAATTATATTTTTTTATTATTTATAGTATTGAAAGCTGAATCTATTAAATAATCGCTAGTCAATGGGGGGGCGCTAATGTGAAACGTAAATGGTTATTTCTATTTTTGGTAGGATTGATGCTTGGCATACTACCAATCGATGGATATCAAGTTTTTTCAGAAGAAGAAATTGATAATGGACAGTCCGAAATGACGAGGGACATCCAAGAACGTTTGGTTACAGTAGGGTCAGGTGCCCTTAGTGGAACATACGCTACTGGAAGTAATGGACAATCTGTTATCACAATGACATATACTTATACGCCTACGCTAGATTTATCATTAGGTGGACAACCTCTAATCATACTCCAGTTACCAGCTGAAATAGCGAATCAAATCAATGGCAGTACAGCAAAGCAACAGAGTTTTTTATCATTACTCACAGGAACTGTGACGCTTCCAGCTGCACTAGTTGGAAGTAGATCGTATGATATTCACGATACTACACGCGGCTTTTCTTTGGCGTATAGTAGTACTTATAATTCAGTATATGTAACATTTCCTACTAATGTTGTAAGTTTATTAGGTCTCAGTCGCTGGGCAGTTAGTTTTAGTTTTGACGTAGCAGCATTGTATCAAAATGGCATTACGATTCCCCCAGCAAGCAATGGCATAAACTATCCTATTAAAGGGGTATTTGGTTCATCAACGGATGGCTTGAACATTATAAATTTAGTTTTAGGAAATGTTTCGCAGTCAGGCGTCATTGCACTGCCTTCAATGTCGATAGGGACAGGTGTTCCAAACGTTACAGCCCCTATTTTAAATAGTCCACTCCTAAATTTACAATCGACTGTGAGTGGTAGTATCCAACAAACACAAAATAGTGCGTATACTTATACTGTTCAATTGACGATTACACGTTCTGATGGAACCTCTGCACCAATAATTATTAACAGTATACCAGTTGATGCGGCTGGAACATTCAGCACAGTTTTAGCGTCAGCTTTACAATATGGTGATAGTATTTCAGCACTTATTATTGCGCAATCAAAGACAACAAGTAATTATATCCAAAGTCCATCTTCTACTATTCAAGCTGTTAGTTGGCCAATCAAGCCAGTGACATCTATCATAGCAACAGCAGGTGCGACTCAGCTTTCGGGTACTGCAGTACAAACGAATGCAGGAACTTATCAAGTAGCACTGCAAATAAATACTGGAACTATTTACACTACACCATTGAATGCAAACGGTAGTTTTCAGTTTTCTAATTTACCGATGTTTACTGGTGGAGAAGCTGTCAGTTTATCAGTTCAAGGATTAAGTAACCGAACTGGTTCAGTTTTAGTGACAAGCACAAATTACAATCAAACAATTCCCTATCTAACTCCAGCTATTGCAGTTGTACAGACAATTGAAAGACTAAATGCACAAGGAAATTGGGAAGCAGCTCCATCTGTTGTTACAGGGCAAACTATTCGTTATACATTAATCACAACGTTGACAAATCAGCCCGCAACTTGGAGTCAGCAGATGCTAAAAGCTTACGTTCCAAATGGAATAACGCAACTAAGTCCAGTAACATTGATTAGAACCTCAAATACGGGCGTACAAACACCAGTCTTAGGAACACAGCTTTTAACAGACTCTAATTTAAATATGCAGTATTGGTATTATCAAAATACTCTCCCTATAAATAATTTTACGCAGCCGAATACCAGTTTTAAACTGCAGTATACAGGAGTTGTCGCTCAAAATATGACTGGACAATCGTTGCCTTTTTCCAGTATTATTGGTGGATCCGACGGTGGTAACGTAGGATTTACGCCTAAAAATACTGCTAACTCGATATCAGTAGGGGACGGGACGTTACGCTTTGTTCAATCGCCACAACAAATTTCGTTTAAAAGCATTCCTGTGCCAACGAAAACAACAACTTATAGTCCAAGTATAGTGGATACTTCTTTGATTGTGGCAGACGGTCGAGTAGCCAAAAGTCAGTGGCACTTACTTGTCAGAGAAAACCAGCCGATGAAATCCACAACAACAAATAAAACAATCAATCAAGCGTTTATTTATCGGAAAAATGGACAAAATGCGCCAATAACGAGCATTGCTTCAGAAGCTTTTGCATATACTTCTCCTGATAATAACAATGTCGTTATCTCGTGGAATCAGCAAAATGGTGTGTTTTTAAATCTTACTCCTAGCGTAAATATCAATGTAAATGAATCATATACAGCACAACTGCAATGGATATTATCAGATGCTCCTTTATAATTTAGCTTTAACTTCTTACAAAAATAAGAAGTTAAAATAAAACATTGAAAGAAGGACGTAAACATAAAAGAGATCGTAGGTTCTTTGACACCAAATGCAGATATTAGTTTCTCACAAGATACAACCATAACACCGCCCATCAATCCAACGGATACTACTTCGCCTGTTACTCCTAATCCAAATGACCCTCATCAACCGGGAACAGTTGGACCATTGAGTTTGGATTATGTATCTAATTTTCATTTTGGTACGAAAGTGATTCAAACGACAGATGCTACTTATTATGCTCAGCTGGATCAAGTTGAAAATTCACTTTCTACGTTGATTAATGTTCCTAACTATGCTTAAGTAACAGACAAGTGTGGGTTAAACCTTGGATGGAAACTAACGGTTAAGCAAAATGGTCAATGTCAAACAGCGGATAGCACACCAGCTATGTTAACGAATGCTTAAATGAGTTTAATAGCTGCAACACCAAACTCTACTGAATTGATCGCACTGGCACCGCTTCTTCTCCTGTAGCTACGGTAGCGCTTTCTACAGGTATGGGAACTTGGACACTTGCATTTGGATCAGGAGCTGGAGCGGCTCAAGGCGCTAAATTGACCGTGCCTAATGCAACAACAAAAGTTGCAAATAATCAATACAAGACTACACTTACTTGGACATTGAACGATAGTCCCTTGTAATAGATAAGTTACCTGATTTGGTGATTTACATTGGGTGATTATAAGGTTGATATGCTGAGAAGAACCTGTTTTTTTATGAATAGTGTTCTTTTCAGTATAATTCTAAGGAGTCTTAAAGGAGTTTTGATGATGGATAAAAAGTTATCTGAAATTTTGGTTACTATTATTTTTTCATTGCTATCATTGATTATTGGGTCAGTCGGTCATGCTAGTGAAATCGATTTTAGTGTTAAAGCCATTTTACCGGACAACCAACGTAGTAAGGAAATTAGTTATTTCGATTTAAGAGTAATGCCAGGTGAGACCCAAACGCTTAATGTGGAGCTAACAAATGATACAGCCGAAGATATTATCGTTTATGCTTCCGCTAATACAGCGATCACAAATGATAATGGTATTGTTGATTACTCTTATAGTGATGCAAAAAAGGATTCGTCAGCAGTTTTTACATTCAATGAAATCGCCTCGATTCCTAAAGAGATTGTTCTGCCAAAAAAATCCAATAAAATAGTTGAATGCGTCATAAATATTCCAAAAGCTTCTTTTGATGGATATGTTCTAGGGGGACTTTATTTCGAGCAAAAAGAAGAAAAAGAAGCAAGGAGTGAGGGGTCTTTGGCGGTTGGTAATCGTTTTTCTTATGTTGTGGGTGTTTTACTAAGTGAGACAGATATGGAAATTAGACCGGAATTAGCGTTAAATGAAGTAAAAGTGACACAACTAAATGGTAATAATGCAGTTATTATGAATATTCAAAATAAAAAAGCTGCAATGATCAAAAAACTACAAGTGGATGCAAAACTTTATTATGAAGATGAAACAAAACCTCGCTATGAAAATCATCAAGAATCCTTAACGATGGCGCCGAATACAAATTTCAATTATAAAATCGATTTAAAGGAACAACCTTTTGTTGCGGGGAATTATATAGTTAAGGTTAAAGTGAATGATGGATATAAAGATTGGTCATGGGAAAGAAAGTTCGAAATAAAGGAAAAAGAAGCTAAAAAATATAATGCGACTGCTACCAACTTACCTCCAGATTACAAGAATCAGTTTTCTTTGACAGTTGTTGTTGGAATAGGAGCGGTGATCCTATCAGTGATTTTAGGAACCATTTTCTATTTTAATCAAAAAATAAAAAAAAAAACAGGAAAAATATGAGAAACTAAAAAAGAATCTAGAGGCTAAGAAATAACGCGACTAGTCATATCTCAGCCTCTAGGAATCTAAAACAACGGTTGAAGCAGAAGCAACTACTACGCTTCGCTTCAATCACATCAAATTCTAAGTGCTAAAATACTAAATTTTGAAGGCTTCGGAAATAAGCTGGAATTGTTGTAAAACACAGTGAATATAATGAACCGATAGTGCACAATACCTATTTGTTCCTCGGTGTTAAACACTTCTTTCCAACCTCTAGGAGAATAACATCTTTAGCTTTTTTCCCGGCTTTCTCAAAAGGATAGGAAAAGAACTGAAATATGCTGTTTCAGAGAGTCAAATAAACAATCTATGTTATTGAGACTTATACTTACCTGCAAAATCAATGGTCAAAAAGTAAACCATATCCTAAAGCAACAACTTCCCTCACATATGTTTTAAATCTAGCTGAAGATTTAGAAACTGCGGGGAGTCCACTTAATTCAGTAATTCCTAGCCGTTTTGCTAACAACTTTGAGCGGTACATATGAAAGTCACTTGTAACAATAACGGTATTTCCTAGGGTTTGTTTCTCTTGTGCATTTTGAATATTTTCTTTCGTACGTGTAGATGTATCTTCAGTCAAAATTTGCTTTTGTGAAATCCCATTAGCTCTTAGATATTCTGCCATTACATTAGCCTCGCTATCAGGTTCATCAGATCCTTTACCTCCGCAAACAATAGCTATGGCTGTTGGATGCTCTTTTAAATAAGGAATTGCTGCATCTAGTCTTTCTTTTAATACGGTACTTGGATAAGCATTGTCTTTTGAGGTGCCTTTTACTTGAGCGCCTAAAATCAGTACAGTATCAGGTGTTGCTGTTGGTTGATCTTTTGTTCCGCTTAAAATCAGGAAAAGAACGAGACCTGCGTAAATAATTCCTAAACCTATAATAATCAACATAATTCGTTTCACCCATTTCATAACACCACAACCTTTCTTATCAAGTGTAGTAGATAAACAAATTGAATAGTGATCGTGGCTTCTTTTTTAAAGTTTTTTTAACGTTTTTAAGAGAAAGTATAACATAGTAGTCTAATTTATCTTATACTCTATCTAAGAGAAAAAATTAGAGGTGCAGCATGAGAACAGAAGAAGAGATGTTCCAAGTGATTTTAGATACAGCAAAAAATGATCCTAGAGTATTGGCCGTGGGGATGAATGGTTCACGGACCAATAAAAAAGTGCCAAAAGATTTGTTTCAGGATTATGATATTGTTTATATAGTGGAGTCAGTACAATCATTTATCAATGACCCATCATGGATCGATAGATTTGGTCCTCGTTTGATTATGCAGACACCAGAAGAGATGGTTTTGTTTCCACCAACAGGAAACGGAAGATTTACTTATTTAATGTTATTTGAAGATGGCAATCGAATCGATCTGACACTTTGTCCAAAGGAGCAGGCAAATACTTGGAATGAAGGGGATTGTTTAGCTGAGATTTTATTAGATAAAGAACAATTACTACCTAAATTAATAGAATCGACCGATCAAGATTATTGGATCAAACGTCCTAGCCAAGCAGAATTTTCAGATTGTTGTAATGAATTTTGGTGGGTCAGTACGTATGTTGTTAAAGGCTTATGCCGTAATGAAATGTTTTATGCCGTAGATTATTTAAATGAAAACTGTCGGAAAGAACTTTTACGTTTACTTTCTTGGCAAGTTGCAGCAGACCAGGGGTATCATTTTAGTGTTGGGAAAAATTACAAATACTTGCCTGATTATTTGGCAGATAAACAATATAAAGAGCTCTTAAAAACGATGGATGTATCTAGTATTCCATTGGCGTGGTCTGCGTTGCTTTCATTACAAAAGCAGTTTGATTATTATGCTAGGATAGTTTCACAAAAGAATCACTTTGTCTATGAACAAAGAACGGCTGAAAAAGTCATGAAGTATACGATGGATTCTAAGATAGGTCATTAAATGAATTCCATCTTTTTGATAAAACCAGTGAGCTTTGGACGTGATTTTAAAATTTATTGTAAATAAATTAGAATTTTGTCAAAGATATTGTCAAATAGTCTTTTTTCCTCTCCATGATGTGTGGTAGAATGATAAGTGCACTGTATCAAACTTTGATGGTCATTGTTTCCTGTTTATCAGAAAAGTTTAAAATTTAAGTATTTATACATAAAAAATATGAATTTTTTCTCATATGTAGGCAGATTTATTGAAGATTGAGGGAAATTTAACTAAACTAGCTTTAAAATAAACGTTCTAAGTAAGAACTAATAGAAAAATTTTAAAACAATCAGATGGAATCCGTATAAACGGTGGGAGTAAATTACGGTAGCTTCTAAGAGTTGAAGGTCTTCAGAAATATAGGTTTCCGAATCAACCTTTTAATTCTATTTCTAAAACAGGGAAAAGCATTAAATCAAAGTAAGCATATAAATCATAAAAAAAGGAAGATAGCTCAATGGAAAACGAAGAATCAGTTAGCCGCTCAGAAAAAAATACAAGGGCACCTCAACATAAAAATCACTCAAATAATAAAAAGAAAAAATGGTTAGTCCCAGTAGTCGGCGTGCTGATTTGTTTAGCATTAGTGTTTACAGGTGGACTTATCTATTTTCAATCACATTTCTTTATCACAGCTAAGGCAAATGGTGTTGATATCAGTTTATTAAATGCGAAAGACGCGAAAAAGAAACTGGCAGAACTGAATAAAGCTGAATCTGTTGTGATCAAAGTGAATGATAAAGAAGAAAAAATTGAATTACCTGAAAAATATGAAATCACAGAAGAGTATTTAAAACAAAATATTGGGGATCGTTCAATCGAATTACCAATCAATGAAGACTACAAAACAGAATTGAAAAATAAATTAAATGCATTGACTTTTGAAGAGGGGACACCAAGTCAAGATGCTCGAATCGAAAAAGTTGATGGTAATTATCAGATTGTACCGGAACAAACTGGAACAACAGTTGACAAGGAAGCTTTAATGAATCAAGTACTAAAAGATGTTGACGCTAATAAAGGCAACTATGTATATGATGTAAAACAGTTTTATCAAAAACCTGCGATCACCAAAGACGACAAAGGGCTGCAAGAAAAACTAACCGTGTTGTCGAAAAAAGAAAATAAAGCAATCACACTTGATATCAATGGTGAGAAATTAGCCCTTACTAAAGAAGAAATACAATCCTTTATTGATGAAAGTGGAAATGTTGATCCCAATAAAGTCTATGCTTGGGTAGAACAAACAAATCAAAAATATGGTTCAATTTTTAAACCAATCATTTTCAAAAATGTTCATGGTGTAACAACAAAGTATAAAAATAATGGCAGTTACGGTTGGGATATCAACATGCCTCAAACAAGAGACTTACTTGTTCAAGCAATCAATAGTGATAAAGATACTGAAACAATCACAGTACCGATCGATGGCGATGTAAACCAATCCTCAACAGTTGATAAAGATTATGTAGAAATCGACTTAAACGACCAAAAAATGTACTTCTTTAAAGGCGGCGTAAAAGTCGTTGAAACAGATGTGATAACTGGCCGTTACAATAAAGGTACAGCAACTGTTCCTGGTTTCCACACGATTTTGTACAAAGATACAGATACAAAATTAGAAGGTGAAATGCTTGATGGCTCAAAATATAGTGTACCAGTAAAATATTGGATGCCATTGAAGAGTTTCGGCGGTGTGGTGACACAAATCGGAATTCATGATGCTGATTATAAAGCAGAATATTTCGGAAATAAAGAAGCGTATAAAACAAACTTTGGTAGTAATGGTTGTATTAATACACCTGGAGCAGCTGCTGCTCAAATCTTCAATGGTTCTTATGCAGGAATGCCAGTAATCGTTTATGGACATATCTATGACGATGCACCTGGAGAATTCGATAAACCAGTTGATTATGGTGAACCAGCTTAAAAATAATAAAAAAGAAGTCCGAACGGGCTTCTTTTTTATTAGAGAAGAGTATTCAAAGAGAGGAAGTAAACTATGACTGTTTTTGATCAGATCGCGCAACATTACGATTTTCTTAAACAATTAGAGTTAGCAGATGTTATCACAAAAGAAATCAAAACAAAACTAGAAGATACTAAGGGCAAAAACGCACTTGATTATGGCTGTGGTACGGGACTGATTGGCTTACAAATCGCAGATGCTTTTGAGAAAATTTTATTTGTAGATTCATCTAAAGAAATGATTCATGTCGTCGATCAAAAAATCGAGCAAATGAATCAAACAAATGCTAAAACGATAGTAGGTAGTTTTTCAAATGGAAACACCATGAATTTAAAAGCAGATTTGATAGTTGTTTCTCTAGTTTTTTTGCATGTTCCTGATCCACACGATTTGCTGAAATCATTATATCAAGCACTGAATGCAGAGGGACAATTAGTTGTTGTTGATTTTGATAAAAATGAAAAAATCAATCATGAAAAAGTACATAATGGCTTTTCTCAGATTGAACTTAGAAAACAGGTAGAAAAAGCTGGGTTTAAATCAGTCTCTAGTAGAACGTTTTATCATGGTCAAAACATATTTATGAATCAAGATGCTTCAATATTTAGTTTGGATGCGAAAAAATAAATAGATTGTTAAAGAACGTGGTATCATTAAATTATAAATTAGAAAAAGTAAACGGAGGAGAAATTATGCCATTTATTCATGTTGAATTAATTGAAGGACGAAGCGAAGAGCAACTAACGAACATGGTAAAAGAAATCACGGAAGTGGTATCCAGAAATACAGGAGCACCTCAAGAGAATATTCATGTTATTGTAAACGAGATGAAAAAAGACCGTTATGCACAAGGTGGCCAATGGAAAAAATAATCATTTTTAAGAAATACTTGCTTTTTATTTGAAGAAGTGTTTAAATTAACACATAAATGATTGATGAGAAAGACAACTGAACTTGTAAGCAGTCTTTTAGAGAGGGAAATCTTGGCTGAAAATTTTCCAGACCCGCGCAAGGAATGACCACTTTTTCCAACCTTTGTTGAAGCAGAGGCGGTCGTACCGTTAGCACGCTTGAGGAACATGGCTGTTTGCTGTGTTTAAAAATAGGTGGAACCACGAACTTTTCGTCCTAGTATCTGATTTAATTCGGATACTAGGACTTTTTGCATTTTTTGTAAAATACAAAAGTTGACTAAAATAAAGTGAATAAACAATCTTTTTCAATCATAATCTACTAAAGGAGGAAACAAAAATGTCAATCAAGATTACTTTTCCAGATGGTGCAGTCAAAGAATTTGAGACTGGTTCGTCAACGTTAGACATCGCTAAAAGTATTAGTAACAGTTTAGCTAAAAAAGCATTAGCAGGGAAATTCAATGGTACATTAATAGATTTAGATCGTCCAATCGAGGAGGATGGAAAAATCGAAATCGTAACACCAGATCATGAGGATGCTCTACAAATTTTACGTCATTCATCTGCTCACTTAATGGCGAATGCATTACGTCGTTTATTCCCAAAAATCAAATTTGGTGTAGGACCAGCAATTGATTCAGGTTTTTATTATGATACTGATAATGGGGAAAACCAAATCACAGCTGAAGATTTACCTGCTATTGAAGCTGAAATGATGAAAATCGTCAAAGAAAATAATCCAATCGTTCGTAAAGTTGTTTCAAAGAACGAAGCGTTAGAATTATTTGCAGATGATCCTTATAAAGTTGAATTGATTTCAGAGCTTCCAGAAGATGAAATCATTACAGTGTATGATCAAGGGGATTTCGTTGATTTGTGCCGTGGTGTTCATGTACCATCTACTGGACGTATTCAAGTCTTCAAATTATTATCAGTAGCTGGGGCTTACTGGAGAGGAAATTCGAACAATCAAATGATGCAACGGATTTACGGAACTGCGTTCTTCGACAAAAAAGATTTGAAAGAATTTATCAAAATGCGTGAAGAAGCCAAAGAACGTGATCACCGTAAACTAGGGAAAGAGCTTGACTTATTCATGCTTAATCCAGATGTTGGTTCTGGTTTACCATTTTGGTTGCCAAAAGGCGCAACAATCCGCCGCACTATTGAACGTTATATCACAGATAAAGAGATCAGCTTAGGGTATCAACATGTGTATACACCTATCATGGCGAATGTTGAGTTTTATAAGAGATCTGGTCACTGGGATCACTATCATGAAGATATGTTCCCACCAATGGATATGGGGGATGGCGAAATGTTAGTTCTTCGTCCAATGAACTGTCCACATCACATGATGGTTTATAAAAATGATATCCACAGCTACCGTGAACTGCCGATTAGAATTGCAGAACTTGGTATGATGCACCGTTATGAAAAATCTGGAGCATTGTCCGGATTACAACGTGTACGTGAAATGACATTGAATGATGGGCATACTTTTGTTCGTCCAGATCAAATCAAAGAAGAATTCTTACGTACATTGAAATTAATGGTAGAAGTTTACGCTGATTTTGATGTGACAGATTATCGTTTCCGTTTAAGCTTAAGAGATCCTAATAACAAAGAAAAATATTTTGATGATGATGCAATGTGGGAAAGATCTCAAACAATGATCAAAGAAGCCGCTGATGAAGCCGGAATTGATTATTTTGAAGCAGAAGGTGAAGCAGCTTTTTATGGTCCTAAGCTTGATGTTCAAGTGAAAACGGCATTAGGGATGGAAGAAACACTCTCTACAATTCAAATCGATGCCCTTTTACCAGAACGTTTTGATTTGACTTATGTAGGAGAAGATGGCGAAAATACACATCGTCCGTTGGTTATCCACAGAGGGATCGTTTCGACTATGGAACGTTTTGTGGCTTACTTGACTGAAGTGTACAAAGGCGCTTTCCCAACTTGGTTGGCACCGATTCAAGCAACCATTATTCCTGTATCCGTTGAGGCACATTCAGATTATGCTTATGAAGTAAAAAAACGTCTGCAAGAACAAGGCTTACGTATCGAAGTAGATGATCGTAATGAGAAAATGGGCTATAAGATCCGCGCATCTCAAACACAAAAAATTCCATATCAAATCGTTGTTGGCGATAAAGAAATGGATGATGCAACAGTTAATATCCGCCGTTACGGCAGTAAAGAAACAGAAGTTATCGATTTAAATATCTTTGTAGATAGTATGGTCGCTGATGTAGCGAATTATAGTAGAAGATAATGAGAGAAAGAGTATGGGGAGAAGTGTTTAACCCCCAGAACTAAGTAGGTACTGTTCTACACAAGTTCGTACCTCGTGGTGTTTTACAACAATTTTTAGCTTATTTCCGAAAGGCTTGTTTCTGTTTCAACCGTTTATTCGGATTCCAAGTGATTGGGTTGTAACTCGTAGAGTTATGTCCCAATCACTTTTAATTTATTAAAAATTAAATATTTTCTTAGTAAGAGGATTCCCTCTATTTTTTTTTGTATTTTTTCGTTACAATAGAGAAGCGAGACTTTTCTCATATGGAGGATTAATGATAAATGAAAAAAATGAGCTTTTTAGATAAATTAAAAAAAGATAATGAAGAACCAATGACGCAAAAGAGTAAAAAATCACATATACCGTTCCGCTTGAACTTATTGTTTTTTGTGATTTTTGGTTTGTTTGTGGCATTGATTGTTCGCTTGGGCTACTTGCAGATTGCGGAAGGACAGCAATTTTCTGAAAAAGCGGATGCCAATTCTACGTTGAAAATCAAAAGCAGCGCACCAAGAGGACAAATTTATGACGCTTCTGGGAATGTATTAGTCGGAAATAAATCAAATCTGGCAATCACATATACACGAGGTAAGAAAGTTAAGACTGAAGAACTATTGGCCGTTGCAAATAAAGTAAATGATCTGATTGATGTTCCGGCAGATGAATTAACTGAACGAGACAAAAAAGATTTTTGGTTAGCCAATCCTGACAACCTAAAAGTTGCTCAAGATCGTTTAACAGATCAAGATAAGCAAGATGAAAAAGGAAATAAAATCACTGATCAGGGTACTTTATACGTATTAACAGTAGATAAAGTAACCCCCGAGGAAATAAATTTTGATGAGCATACCATGAAAGCGGCGACGATATTTAAACGGATGAATGCTGTGTCTGAGCTGAATACTGCTTTTATCAAAAATGAAGGTGTAACGCAAGACGAAATCGCCATAATTGGTGAGCACACCTCAGAAATCGCTGGTGTTTCTACAGGGATGGATTGGGATCGTGATTATCCGCAAGATATGGCTTTAAAAAGCATCTTAGGGAAAGTTTCTTCAGAAAAAGCTGGATTACCTGCAGAAGAAGCAGATGAGTATTTAGCTAAAGGATACGAAAGAAATGACCGTGTAGGAACAAGCTATTTGGAAAAACAATACGAAGATGTTCTTCAAGGGAAAAAAGCTGAATCAGAAGTAACGTTAGATAGTAACGGAAAAATCGTTACACAAAAGCCTTTATCTGAAGGGGAAAAAGGGGATAATTTAAAATTAACCATCGATTTAGGCTTTCAAACAAAAATTGAAGAAGTTGTTCGGTCGCAGTATCAACAATTGTTAGGAACAGGAAACGCTAATTATTCAGATGGTGCGTATGTAGTGGTTATGAATCCTAAAACGGGTGCTGTTATGGCTATGGTCGCTTTAGATCGAGATCTAGCAACCAATGAATTAACATCCAATCCTTTAGCAACCATTAATAAAGCGTTTGAACCTGGTTCTGTCGTTAAGGGAGCCACGATTTCAGCAGGATACGAACAAGGTGTGATCACTGGGAACGATGTTCTGATAGATGAACCATTGCAAATATATGGAAGTGAACAGAAATCTTCTGTTTTCAATAGGATTCCAGGGAATCAAATACAGCTTAACGCAGAACAAGCATTGGAGTACTCATCGAATGCGTATATGATGAAACTGGTATTAAAAATGATGAAAACAGACTATCAATATAATATGAAACTCCCTTATCAAACTGGAGATCGTACTTTATTTGATGTTTTACGCAAAACATTTGGTGAGTATGGGATGGGTGTTTCGACTGGGATCGATTTACCAGGAGAATCTACAGGGATTTCGAATACTGCATTTGATGATCCTAAATTAGCGCCAATGCCGGGTCATTTACTTGATTTGTCTTTCGGTCAATATGATACGTATACAGCAATGCAACTAGCTCAATATGCTTCAACTGTTGCAAATGGCGGCACTCGATTTGCTCCGCATCTGGTTCAGGGAATTTACAATAATAATCCAGATGGTGCAATCGGTGATCTAAAAAAAGAAATTGCACCAAAAGAATTAAATAAAGTTGATATTACACCAGCTCAAATGAATATCATTCAGCAAGGATTTTATGATGTTGTTCATGGTTCAGGTGCATTTACTACAGGACAATATATGCAAGGGGCAAAATTAGACATGGCTGCGAAAACGGGTACTGCTGAGACAAATGTAGGGGAGCATGCTACATACAACAGTAATGTGGTTGCATATGCACCGTACAATGACCCTGAGATTGCTGTCAGCGTGATTTTACCTCATTTAACAAGTGAAAGTACCAGACCAAATCAATTGATGGCAAAAGCCATTGTAGATGCGTATGCAGATTATAAACAACAATAAAAATTTGTAAAGTAGTTTTCCTTTACAAATTTCGTCAAAAGGGTAGAAATTCTTGAATAAACATGATATGATATTTGAGGCTAAGAAATATCTTAGGAATACGAAATTAGATATAGGAGGGAAAACACATGCGCGTAAACATTACTTTAGAATGTACTTCTTGTAAAGAACGTAACTACCTAACAAGCAAAAATAAACGTAACAATCCTGATCGTTTGGAAAAACAAAAATATTGTCCACGTGAAAGAAAAGTTACTTTACACCGTGAAACAAAATAAGGTTTTAACTCGAAACTCTGAGCCCAGTTCATACATGGATTCAGAGTTTTTTTGTTACTTTTATAGTAAAATCAATCCGGAATATAAAAAAAACTTTTCTTTTTAACTTGTATTCTTTATACTTTATAAAAGATAACTGATTTATTTAATAGCTAATAGTTAAGAATAATTTAAAAATCTCTAAATGACGTGTGCAATATGTCATTTATGTTATGAAGTTGTTAGAGGAGTTTTTTATGAAAAAAATGGTGTTGGTTGTTAACTTGTTGTTTTTATTTTTACCTACGAGTTGCTATGGAGAAGATATTGGGGAGTCTTCTACTGAATCAAGTTATGATGCTTCAAATGAATTGTCGCGTCACTATGCTCGAAAACAAGTTTTAAATGGTAAAACAACAAGTATTAAAAAGGAAAAAGAAGAGGTTTATTTGGAGTTTCCCTTCAAAAATAGGCCCTATGTAAGTTTTGCAAGTTTTGTATTGAATGGTCCAACGAATGAGTATGGTGGGTTTATCGCAACGATTTTTTATCGAGATAAGATCAAGATCAAAGATATGTACTATGAAAACGATCCAGTCCAAACAGATAAAATAGGGATTTATTCAACCGACTTATGCTTTACTTCTGAAGATGGTGTGATTTATCATTACAAAAATGTTCCATATCTAGTTAGTAGTGATAAGCCAACAACCTTCTTTTCAGAAATCAATTTTAATAAAGAAAATAAAACGATATCTGGTGAAATTAAAATGCCTGCATCAAAAAATACTTATCAAATCGAACTTTTTTATACAGATAATAAGGAGTACCACTATCAGGAAACTTCGGCGGATAAAAATGGCTTATTTAGTATTGATTTAAATCGAGAAGGTATCCAAGGAGAAATGTATCTTAGAGCAAGTGATGGCTTAGGAAATTATGCAGATGCAAGTGATATTGAAAAACTAGGAAGTACACGTTATCCTGTTAAACCGGATGATCTGAAGGCAATTGAAGAAAGTTATCAGGTCAACAAAAATGAAAACGATCTTCCTAAATTAGTTGTAGTTATTTTTAGTCGAATGTTAGGTATCATCGTGTTACTGCTAACATTATTACGATTAAGAGTCCTTTTAAAGAGACGAAAAAGAAGAAGAGTTTTGAAAAGAAATAGACAATAACGTGTTTTGTTTTTTTATTCTATTTAATAGCTAAGGCTAAAACAGCAGTGAATTTTTGTTTAGGGTGTATACTTAAACAAAGAATAATTGTCTTTTAGGAGTGAGCAACATGAAAATTAGTATTAGACATCGATATATAAAGAAAATTCCAGTTTTGGAAGTTGTTCCAGAAGAACATAAAAATAGCACGTTACCCTTAGTTATTTATTATCATGGCTGGCAATCGGCGAAGGAATTATCACTGACTCAGGCTAGGAAATTAGCGAAAAAAGGAATACGTGTGATTTTACCTGATGCAATGAATCATGGGGAACGAAAAACAGGCCCGATATCGCCGATACCTTCAGTGACATTTTGGTCGAGTATTCAATATAATATTATTGAGTTTACACAGTTGGTGCGTCACTTTGAGAAACAAGAGTTGATTGATTCAGGAAAAATCGGTGTTGGCGGTGTTTCAATGGGAGGTATCACGACATGCGCTTTACTAACCCAACATCCAGAAATCAAAACAGCAGCGTGCATGATGGGAACACCAGCCCCACAGCGCTATATTGAACGAGTGATGGAACGATCAGCGGAAATGGACTTTTTTGTGCCACGTGATTTACCTTTATTACTTAGCTGGGTAGCTAAGTATGATCTTTCAGAAGCGCCAGAAAAGTTAGCGCAGCGTCCGGTTTTATTTTGGCATGGAACAAAAGATCCTAAAATTCCTTATGAAGATATGGCGGAATTTTATCAAATGATCGAAGGTGAGTCTTATGCTGAGAATAGTCAGTTCATTACAGGCGAAGGTGAAGGGCACTTAGTCAAAGGTGAAATGATGGATGTTGTGGCAGCATTTTTTGAAAAAGAATTGTTTAGATGATGTTATCAAAAAAAAGCTCAGATAAAACGAATGATATTTTTAGAGTGAATTATTCTGTTCTTGGTTATTTAAATGATGGAGGATGTCAAATAAATAACTTCAAAATTAAATCTTTGGATTTGGATAAATTTGATTAAAATGTGAAAAATATCTATAATCTGTTTTTTCGGATTTGGAGCCTGAAACAAAACTGTTTTTAGTTTTGTTTCAGGCTCACTTTTTATTTTTATTAAAATGAAGAGCCTGGTTCTTTTAAAAAGGTGATTTCTTCTTCTGTTGAACATCTACCCAATAGTGCATTGCGATGTGGATAACGGCCAAAACGAACTAAAATATCACGGTGTTTGTTTTCAAACTCAAGATTGTGCTCCATGCCTTTTTCAGCAAAGCGTTTTAATGCTTCTTCGTGAATAACTAAAGATTCAGAATGCATTAACGGCATAAATAGAAAGGATCGTTGCTGAGATGTCAATTGGTCCAAGTCGTCTGTAGCGATCGCTTCTTGTGTCAAAACCAAAGCCATGCCATCGTAGGCAAAAGATTTTGGATCACCTCTAAATAAATTTCGAGAAAATTGATCTAATACAATAATTTCAGCCAATCGTCCTTCAATGGTTTTACGCCAAATAGATTTTTCTCCTTGAGCTACTTGGGTATGGATCATTGAAAATCTTTCCTTGATAAGATCATCAAAAGCCAAGTCCTTTTTAAACCACTGGCTAGGTTCACATTCCTCAAACCAGAATGCAAGTATTTCTTGATAGTCCATAATGTGCCCTCCATTTTTTAGTAAGCTACTATAGCCTTATTCTATCATAAGAACGGGTATACAAGCTAAGTAGGGCATTTTATTTTCCAATATATAATTTAAAATAATGAAATTTTTATTTAGAAAATCATTGTTATTTTATTTATTCAAAAAGTGATTTACCTGTCTATAAATAAAGTTGGATTTGTTGTCTCTCATTTAACTAACTGAAAAAAATACTGGGATTTCCAAATGAAAATCATCAAAATAATTCTTAATTTTGGAAATAAACAACAAGCCTTTTACACAACATTTTTAATGAATAAAAACGTCGTGTAATTTTAACCATTTAAATATATTTTTCAACACAAATTACAATCCAATTATTTGAAATAAAATTATATAGATAGTATTCTTTACATTGCAATCATGTATTTACCTGAGTTAACCTAGAAGCAAAAGGAGGCAATCATGAAAAAGAATTATCGTTCTATCATTACGTTAGTGGGAACTACAGTCTTATTATCAGCTGCAGTTATTCCAAATTCGCTACTATTTTTTGGGGACAATCGTCAGTATGAAGCGGATGCTACTGAATCAGTAAATGCTGCGGATTTAGCAGATGTCAGTATTTTAAAAGGAACACAGTTATCTTCCAATAATGGAACCGTTATCAATGATGGCGTCAAGTTGGAAAAAAATGCAGATTCTACATATGATTTAGATCTTTCATTTAAAGGAACCGCGGTTGCAGATGTTGGTTTAGTGTCACCAAAAGTTATTGTTTTTGCGATTCCAGATGAATTACGAGGGAAAATCGATGGGCCGATTTTGATTAATGCCAGCGCTAAGTTACTTCCAATCGTGCCAGGAGATGTTCCAGTGGTCAAAGATTTGGTCTTAAAAGTAGGGGGACTTGTAACAAGACTCCTTGGGTTGGCGAAACCATTAGGATTACAACTAGATTCGTTGGAAAAGGCTTTTGAAGGGCTTAACTCGCTTCAAGATTTAGGTAGCTATCAAGCAACAGTTGAAGGCAAATTATCACCAGATGGTAAATATGTGATGGTCGATTTTACGGATGGATTAGGACAATATGTTCGTACGACCTACGCAAAGTTGTTCGATCCGCTGAAAGAAGCAGTTGCTGGATTAAAATTTACCGGACTTCTTGCTATATTGAATCCTGTTCTTGATCTATTGAAACCAGCTGTTAATGGTTTGCTTGATCTAGTAGGAAAAATTGCCAATGGAACATCTGATGTGTTAACACAAGCGTTGCAAGCCAATGTACTTGGTGATGTTGATTTTAATTTTTCCACTAAAGTTTCTGATATAACTGCTGAAAAAGCAAAAGTGACTGCGATGGCGGTCAATAAACCTGTTATTGATTTAGAATTACTGAATACGATTCATGCAAATGGGGATGCGATCAATCTCTATTTCGATAAAATAGAAGAAGATCCATTAGTCAATTATTCAGTTGCAAAACCAGTTGTTGAAGACATTTTAGAAGGTGTGACGAGTCTTAATGGAAGCGTAGTGGTTACACAGCCAGTGCCAGAAGGTGTGACATTTAAAGCGAAAGTCGAATTGCCTAATGGGAAAACTTTAGCTGAAACAGTCAATGAAGATGGCACTTTTTCGATTCCGTTTGGTGACTACAAGCCTCAAGGGAATGACCAGCTAAAAATAGTGATCGAAGCCAGTGTAGATAAGTACACGAAAGTCAGTGATCCGACATTCAAACAAGTAATAGCAGATCCATTTTTACACTATGTGGTTACAAAACCAGTGATTAGTGATGTTTTAGAAGGTTCATCTAGTCTTAGTGGTAGTGTTGATGTAACTCAGCCTGTTCCAAAAGGTGTCACTTTTATCGCTAAAGTGACATTACCTGATGGCACGAATTTAACTGGTTCAATCAATGAAGATGGTAGTTTTACGGTTCCATTTGGTAAATATCAACCTCAAGGAAACGACATACTGAAAGTAATAGTTGAGGCGAGTGATGGTACGCGAACCAATGTCAGTGAGCCGGAAGTCAAACAAGTGATTGTCGATCCGTTAAAGAACTATCAGGTTCCAAAACCACAGTTTAAAACTGTAAATGAAGGAAGCAAGTTTATCACAGGTTCAATTACGTTAACGAACGTTCCAACAGAAGCTAAATTATTTATGCAAGTTCAATTTCCTGATGGGTCTGTGAGAAAAGTAGCGATTGGAAATGATGGCACTTTTACGATTCCTGTAGCGGATAAAAATTTAAAAGAAGGTGATCCACTAAGATTAGTAACCATTGCAGAACATGCTCAATCGTTGAAAGGGAAAGAAAGTGACAGTGTGGTTTTTGCAGTTGGCAAGGTTCCGTCTTTAGAAGGTTATGTAGTCCCTACACCAGTTGTAGCGCCAATCTTTGTTGGCGATGGGCTAATCAAAGGATCAGTTAAAATCACAAATCCTCCAGAAGGAACTCAATTTAAAATTAGAGTGAGATTCCCAGGAAATGTTTATGAAGAAGCACCAGTTAATGCAGATGGTACTTTTTCACTAGATATTTCTAGTCGTCAGTTAATGGCGGGTACGTCGATTACCTTTAATACAGCGGCAACACTTGGTACTGAGACAGCAGCGAGCGGTAGAATTATTGTTTCTGTCGGTGCCAAATAACGATAAGCTTTACTAATAAAGAGAGGGTGTATAAAATGAAGAGTTCAACGTTTGTTATTACTAGTTCAAAAGTTTTATTATTATCGGTTGTTTTTGCTCCATTATTTTTAGGTCAATCTGCGTCAGCTGCTGATATTAATAAGGCAACTGATTTGGATGTCACTTTTACACCAGGTGCGTTAACGTTAGAAGCTGTTTCTACGATTAGCTATGCGTCACAAACGATTTCAGTCAATGATGCCTCATATATTCCCACTAATCCTGATGCGATCAATGTTGTTGTATCAGATGCCAGAGGAACAAATGCAGGCTGGAAGCTTAGCGGAAAATTAAATGGGTTCAAAGATAGTTCTGCTGCCGCATCTTTACCAAACGCCAGCTTGAATTTTAAAAATACACAAGCAGGAACAAACAGTGATGCGGATGCACCAATACCAGTTAATACAGTCAAGTTAACGAGCGGTGCTGCAACTGCAACACCATTTGCAACGGCAGCAGCAGGAGCAGGTGCCGGAACATGGACGTTTACGTGGCCAGATGCTGAAAGCAAAGGTGTGACACTAGATGTGCCAGCTGCAATGGCAACACTTGGTAAACATACCTCTACGATTGACTGGACATTGGCGGATGCCCCATAGAACCAAAGGATGATTTAAGAGAGTGGGATGAGTAGTATTTATTCCACTCTTTTTTCTGATTAAGTTAAGGAGTGATTTAGATGAGTGGTTGTTCCAAGTTAAATGGGATTCATGTATTATTTTTTACCGGACTTATTTTTTTTGTTAGTTTATTGAATGTAAAAACTGCTTTTGCACAAGAAAAAAGTGAAGAAACAAACAGTTTCTATGTACAAGCAGTTATTCCGCAGAATCAAGTTGATAGCACTAAATCATATTTTGATTTAGTGATGTTGCCACAAGAAGAACAAGAGTTACAAGTTAGATTGGTTAATCCAGAGGATGCTCCTATTTCTGTTTCAATTAATGCAATAAATGCATCGACAACGGAAGAGGGAATGATCGACTATACAGTAAAAGGAATCAAAGATAAGACGTTGGTTTATCCTTTTGAATCGCTGATCAAGGTTTTAGAAACGAATATTTCATTGCAGCCGTATGAAACAAAAATTGCTCGTTTTCAGGTGAAGATGCCAAAGGAAAGATATGATGGTGTTATTGTAGGAGGATTGCGTTTTACTAAAAAGTTAGCTGAAAGTGAAACCAAAAATAAAGATGTGACCATTAAACAACGCTTTCATTATGTGGTAGGTGTTGTCTTGAATGAGACGGGTACATCTGTTTTACCTGATTATGAAATAGATACAGTAAACGTAGCGAGATCCAAACAAGGGAAAAAAATAGCAGTGATTCATTCGATTCGCAATAAAAATGCAGCAATTTCAAAGAAAATGGATCTAAAATTTGCGATTCAAAAAAAAGGGAAAAAAACTCCTTTGATCAAGTTAGAAAAAGAAGCGCTGGAAATGGCACCGGATTCTGTGATGGATTTTCCAGTACCAATCAAAAGACAGTTAGAACCTGGAAAATATATCAGTAAAACGCTAATCAATCAAGATGGGAAAAAATGGGAATTTGAGAATGAATTTGAGATTACTAGGGAACAAGCGAAGATAATCAATGAAGAAAATAAAGAAACTAAGGTTGTCAGTCAAGTTCCGATTTGGTTGATTTTTGTGATTATACTGTTGGTTTTATTGGTAATGATACAAACGTATATTTTGTGGCGAAGGAAGAAACGAGTGGAATAAATAAACATCTCTGTTTTCTGCATGAGTAGAGGATGGAGATGTCTATTTTAGTTTGAATTTAACTTGCGTCTTGTCGTCAACTGGTCCTTTTTGTAGTGGTTATTCATAATGTTTAATAGCAATTAGTTGCTTTATTGTCTCTTCATTTTTGATATAATAGATAAGGAAATAGATAGAGGCGTAAGAAAGGATCTGTAAGAATGAAAAAAGCATTAATTAGTAAAACAGTGAATTTATTAGATGGTGGTTGCAATGCTTGTGGAATTATTGAGGATGAAAATTATACATTGACGATAGACGAACAAGTTATTCCTTTAGAAGCATTGACAGTCAATTCTTTGATAACTGCAATAGCGTTAAAAAATGGCTACAAACGTGAATACGAGATAGATGTTATCGATGATTATACGTTATATAAAAAAGAGGATCATCAAGTTACGCTCAAAGAAGAATATGATTTTCTGACGTATACAAATGGGGCAGTGGCAATTGAAACAAGGGATCAAATTACGGACGAGAAGAAATTAGTGGAAAAGGTGAATGAAATATTAGTAGCTTTTTTTAATGTGGAAGAATTGGCGTTTTGTTTTTAAACTACTTTAACGAATGATATCATAGCTTTATTTAGAAACTAGATACAAAAAAATGCTTGTTTTTAACCTTAAAAACAAGCATTTTTTTGTTATTCTATTTGAAAAAGTTCTGACATTCCGATTTTTTCAAATCTTTCTTGTGAGTCAGAAGGTGTTTCGTCATGATCGTAAACCAATAGCTTAAAATCTTCTGTTTTTGGGATTCGTTCGAACGTTTCGCTGTCAGTCAAGAGGATTATTTGCTGACAAAGCCATTCAAGAACCATTTCAATATCTTGCTCATCTTCCACCCAATCATCAAATAGGTGAAGGGAGGCAAAACGTTGATTTTCATCCCAGTCACTGGAATTGTATTTCATTTCTTCTAATTGTATGTTGCTGTGACCTCTACTTGCATAATAATTTGTTGTTTCTTGCCAAAGATCTACAGTATTAAAACAAAGGTTTATTTCACCTTCTTCATAAATATTACAGTCTAATGCAAATGCATAAAAGGTTTCGTCGGAATGATCTAATAAAAAGTTGTCGATGCTATCGGTTAAAAAATTAAAAAAGTACTCTTGTTGTTTTTCTAAAAAGTGTTCCATGCGTATCCTCCAAGTGTTCTGTCTTTTAAACATTGAAACAGATAAAGGGAGGAATGTCTATCTAAAGTTGCTTTTTAAAGTGAAATAGGTATTTTTTAAGAAAATGTAAAGATTTTTTCATTTAAAATAGTTGTTGTCATAATTTACTTTTACTGCAGTGTTAGGTACAGAATAGTTATATTTTAATAACTTAGTTTTAAATTGAACAGCATTTATAAAATTTAATTTGACTTTGTGATTCGATACGCTTATAGTTTAAAATGAATTAAATACTTGTTAGGTGAGGCTCCTATATAAACACAGGCTACTGCTCAGAAATGTCGAAAGACAGGTACGGGTAGGACAAGATTCGTCGAATTAAGGCGTTTTTCAAAGTAGCTAAAGGCAATGCTTTTTACGTTATATAGTGCTAAAACTCAACGAAGAGAAGATCTAGATAAATTGCAAATTCATGGCGAATGCCATGTGTTTAAGTCGCCGTATTCTGATCCCTTCGCTGAGTATTCTTGGTGAGGGATTTTTTCTTTTAGCTAAGAAAAAATGCAATTATCTAATTTTAGTCAAGATTAAACAAATCGATTCAATTTTTATGTTTAGAAAGGAATAAACAATGAAAAAATCTGTAAAAATAGTGACGATTACATTATTATCAATTCTACTTGTAGTTGTGAGTGTAGGCTGTTATGCGGCGATTTCATTCCAAACAGCCAAAGAAAAGAGTGAATCAAAACTTTCCAATAAAAATGAAAACTTTACTGGAGATGAACAAACGAGCGATAAACAAATAACTGTTATGGTCGTTGGGAATGATTCGAGAGATGATGACGAGGATCAAGGTCGTTCAGATACGTTGATGGTGGCTCACTATGATGGAAAAACGAAACAGCCTAAATTGATTTCAATCATGAGAGATAGTTATGTAACATTTCCTGATGGTGGACAAGATAAAATAAATGCAGCATACGCATATGGCGGCGCACAAATGACTAAAGATGTGTTGAAAACCAACTTTGATTTACCAATCAATTACTATGTGGTAATGGATTTTAAAGAGTTTAGTGACATCATTGATGAACTTTATCCAAAAGGGGTCACAATCGATGCTGAAAAAGATATTAATTTAGACGGTGTAGACATTCTTAAAGGAAAGCAAACTTTGCATGGGAATAGTTTATTGCAGTATGCTCGTTTTAGGATGGATGAAGAAGGTGACTTTGGTCGGATCAGACGTCAACAACAAGTGATGGATGCTTTAGTTGAGCAGTCTAAAGATTTGATTCCAGTATGGGAACTACCTCAAGTTGCTGGAAAAATGGTTGGGAAAATTGATACAAATGTACCAACAAGTTTATTGATCGATTTGGCGAAAGATTTTCTTTCTGGAAAAGTGAAGCCATTAAAATCATTATCAGTTCCTGTAGAGGGGACATGGAACTTTAATGATTATACTGAATCTGGAAGCGTGATCGAGCTTGATGAACAGAAGAATGCTGAAGCGATTCAGGAGTTCATGAAGGATAATTAAAAATACAATTGTACAATTAAAAAATTCGTTTGCTCTCTTACATAGTGAGTAGACGAGTTTTTTTGTATAATACTCAAACAAATTAGCTTTTTTCTATGCGATAAGTGCATGCGTATGCTATTCTTTAAGAAAACGGTTTACTATTTTAGAAAGAAGGATTCTACTATGAAAGTCGTGATTATAGGGGCTTCATTTGCGGGAGTATCTGCTGCTTTAGCGATTAGAAAAAAACATCCCAAGGCTGAAATCCATTTAATTGATAAGCAACAAACAATAGGTTATTTGCCTGGAGGAATCAATCTGTATTTCAATGAAACGATCGGTCCTATTGAAACAGCTCAGTTCATTTCAGAAGAACAGCTAGTAGATAACGGTATTTCTTTGTTGTTAAACGCAGAAGTCGTCAGTATGGATTCAAAACAGCGTATTATTAAGTATGAAAAACAAGAATCTGATTTTTTTATGTCATTTGACAAACTGATTTTAGCAACAGGTTCTAGTCAGTGGTCCCAGAAAATTCTCGGTAGTGATTCAGAAAAGGTTTTAAAATATAAATTTTTACAAGGAGTAGTAAACGCAATCGAACATTTGGAAAATAGTAATACAGTCGCATTGATCGGCGGTGGCCAAATAGGTGGGGAAGCGGCTGATACTTTGCTGAAAAAAGGCAAAGAAGTGCATCTGTTTGAACGGATGGATTATTTATTATTCAAGTATTTTGATGAAGAAATGATCCGGCCCGTACAAGCAGAAATGAGCGCTCGAGGGGTCATTTTCCATTTTAATGAGACTGTTGAAAAAGTAACAGATACCGGTAAAGCACTTTTGATTGAAACGAAGAAGTCTCAATTGTTATGTGATAGTGCTATTTTTGCAATGAATGTCCGTCCAGATTTACGCTATTTAGACGAACAGATCCAAAAGCATACGGATCAAACTGTTTTTGTAAATGAGTATTTGCAAACTTCTCAAGAGGATATTTTTGCAATCGGTGATTGTATTCAAGTGCCTTATAGTTTATCTAAAGAGTCATTTTATATCCCGCTGGTGAATAATGCAGTAAGGACGGGATTAGTTGTGGCTCAAAATCTTGTAGAGCCTACGACGCCATTCGTTGGCTCGATCCGCACGATCGGTACAAAACTGGTCGATTATTATGTAGCCAGTACTGGATTAACGGAGGCAGAAGGTTTGTTTCATGAGCAGCCGATTTCTGTTACCCATGTTCACCAAAGAAGTTCTTTATTTTCTGGAAATGAAAAAGTTAGTGGGAAAATTATTTTTGAAAAAGACAGTCATAAAATTTTAGGGGCACAATTAGTCTCAAAAGCTAATATTCTAGAAAAAATCAACACATTAGCACTTGGCATTCAAATGGGTCAGACTTTAGAAGAATTTTATCAGAAAGATTTTTTGTACCATCCTTATTATTCTAGCGTGATAGATATCACGAACCAATTAGGTTTTGAAGGTTTGTGGAGTGAAGCAGATGAAAATTGAAGAATTGTTAGATAAAAAAGAAGCAAGGGAAGTCGGTATTTTAAAAAAAGTAATTTTGGCTGGTGGTCGAGTCAAGGATACCGAGTTGCTAGATTATTTAGGAGTTTCAAAGGCTTCTTTTGAAAGTGATTTAAAGGAACTAGGCTATTACTTAAAACCATATGAAAAAGACTGTTCGCTATTTTATGATGGACAATGGGTAGTCATCCATATGTCAGACCAATTTTCTATTAGTAAAATTTTAGATGATTATGTTCGGGCGTCAATCAAGTTTCAACTGATTGATTATTTATTTCATTATCGTGAATTTACTATTGCTCAGCTTACGACAAAATTTATGATCAGTGAGTCTTCTTTATTTAGAAAAATCAAAGAGCTTAATTCGTTGTTAAAAGAATTTGATCTTAAAATCCGCAACGGTCAATTAAAAGGTGAGGAACTGCAAATTCGCTACTTTTACTTTCAAATTTATTGGTTTTTGACACCTTATGACATCCATCAAGAAAAAACACTGACCATTCAAAATTCTAGGATCATTGAGGCTTTAGAGAAAGCATTGTCTCTTTCTTTTGAAGAACATGGCAAGCTGAAGCTCAGTTTATGGTTGACCATCAGTAAAAAAAGAATCGTAGTACAGCCAAAAAATTTTAAAGAATTGTATGGTAAAAGCCAAGTCTATGAACAGGATCCTTTTTTTAAAACATTGCGCGCTTTTGTTATACGCTTTTTTAGTCGATATCCACTTGAAATCGATGAAGAAGAAAGTTTACTACATTTTATTTTTTTGACGAGTATGTCGGTTTTAGAGGAGTCAGATTTTGCCGCGTATAGTTTGATTCGTGGTCGCCGGACACCAACATCACTAGCAGATACGTTTGTCTTAGAACATGTAATTTTGTATTATCGCCCGCAAAAATTTTTCCCTGAATTAGAAAAAAAGATCTTTTATTATTTCTCTCAAATTCATAGTCGGTTATATTTTTTTAAAGGAGAACTGGAGTTATTTGACCGAGAGAACATTTGGCAAAAAGAGCAGAGCCTTTCCAGCCATCGACTGGCAGATTTTTCTCGTGTTCTTTTAGATAAAAGTTTAGAGTGTTTTGGGGAAAAGTATGAAAAGGGGAATAGTTTGTATGAATGGTCATTGGTGAAGTATCTTAGTGTATTAGCAATCATTGATTTTGAAATTGTTGGTGAAACTCGGATTGGGATTGATTTAAAGATGGATCATTTATATAAAGAAGTAATGACTCAGGTCTTGGTTTTGAGTTTGAAAAATTTAAATGGTTTAACAATTGAACCATTTGACTCAAAAAGAACTTATGATTTGATGATTACAAATGTTATGAAGCCCAATACGTATCGCTCTGCCAAAGAAGTTTATGTATTATCGGAACTTGGCTCAACTTATGATATCAACCAAATCAGAATGAAAATTCGGGCGTTGCATAATAAAAGATAAATTGAATAGAAAGTCCAAAGATAAAAAGATGTACTATTTTATTTTTGGTCTTTTTTATTGATAAGACAAGGTTATATTGAAAAACTTTCATTTATTTTTGAAATAAAAAAAAAGATGACGTTTTTATGAAACGGTTTCCGACTATTATAAATACATGAAATATAAAGCGTTTTCATGAAAGGGAGAGAATTCTAATGACAGAACAAAAATACATTATGGCGATCGACCAAGGAACAACAAGTTCAAGAGCAATTATTTTTGATAAGAAAGGCAATAATATCGGTAGTTCTCAAAAAGAATTTACACAAATTTTTCCTAAAGCAGGTTGGGTAGAGCACAATGCTAATGAAATTTGGAATTCTGTTCAATCTGTAATCGCAGGGGCTTTGATCGAATCAGGGGTTAAACCTTCTGATATTGCAGGGATCGGTATTACCAACCAACGTGAGACAACTGTTGTGTGGGACAAACAAACAGGACTACCGATTTATAATGCGATCGTGTGGCAGTCTCGTCAGTCTTCACCAATCGCTGATCAATTAAAAGAAGACGGACATGGAGACATGATTCACGAAAAAACAGGCTTGATCGTAGATGCTTATTTTTCAGCAACAAAGATTCGTTGGATTTTAGATCATGTTGAAGGGGCACAAGCGAGAGCTGAAAAAGGAGATTTATTATTTGGAACAATTGATTCTTGGCTAGTTTGGAAATTAACGGGTGGAGAAACCCATGTAACAGATTATTCCAATGCAAGTCGTACGATGCTATTCAACATTCATGACTTAGATTGGGATCAAGATATTTTGGATATTTTAAACATTCCTCGTGTGATGCTGCCAAAAGCGACATCGAACTCTGAAGTTTATGGGTTGACGAAAAACTATCATTTCTATGGAAGCGAAATTCCGATCTCAGGTATGGCAGGTGACCAACAAGCTGCATTGTTTGGGCAAATGGCTTTTGAACCTGGGATGGTTAAAAATACGTATGGTACAGGTTCATTTATCGTGATGAATACAGGTGAAAAACCTCAACTTTCTGACAATAATCTACTAACTACGATAGGGTATGGCATCAATGGAAAAGTCTATTACGCTTTGGAAGGAAGTATTTTCGTTGCTGGTTCAGCCATCCAATGGTTACGTGATGGCTTGAAGATGATTCAAACAGCTGCGGAATCAGAAACTGTAGCAAATGAATCCCACAATAAAAACGAAGTCTATGTCGTACCAGCATTTACAGGACTTGGTGCACCATATTGGGATTCAGATGCAAGAGGCGCCGTGTTTGGTTTAACGAGAGGAACAACGAGAGAAGATTTTGTAAAAGCGACATTGCAATCAGTAGCTTATCAAGTACGAGACATTATTGACACCATGCAAAAAGATACTGGTATCTCTATTCCAATCTTAAAAGTAGACGGAGGAGCTGCTAACAATGATTTATTGATGCAATTCCAAGCAGATATTTTAAATACTTCTGTTCAAAAAGCGCAAAATTTAGAAACAACAGCCTTAGGAGCAGCCTTTTTAGCAGGTTTAGCTGTTGGCTTTTGGAAAGATTTAGATGAACTAAAAGAGTTTTATGAAGATGGACAAGTGTTTGAAGCAAAAATGTCTGATGAAGAACGTGATGATTTATACGAGGGTTGGCAACAAGCGGTCGCTGCCACACAAATGTTCAAACATAAATCAAAATAAAGGAAGAAGTGAGTGGTATGTCATTTTCAATTAAAACGAGACAAGCGTCTATTGAAAAGATGAAGTCTGAAGAATTAGATTTATTGATCATTGGCGGTGGTATTACAGGCGCAGGTGTTGCCTTACAAGCTAGTGCTGCTGGTATGAAAACGGGTTTGATCGAAATGCAGGATTTTGCAGAAGGCACATCATCTCGTTCAACTAAATTAGTACACGGCGGAATTCGTTATTTGAAAAATTTTGATGTAGAAGTCGTCGCAGATACAGTCCAAGAACGTGCTGTTGTTCAAGCAATTGCACCACATATTCCAAAACCTGATCCAATGCTTTTACCAATTTATGATGAGCCAAAAGCAACGTTCAATATGTTTTCGGTCAAAGTGGCAATGGATCTTTATGACCGCTTAGCAAATGTGATCGGCACAAAATATGAGAATTATACACTGACAAAAGAAGAAGTGCTAGAAAGAGAACCTCAATTGAAAAGTGAAGGATTACAAGGCGGTGGTGTCTATCTAGATTTTAGAAATAATGATGCTCGACTTGTGATCGAAAATATTAAGAGAGCAGCTTTCGATGGTGGGTTGATGGTCAGTAAAGTTAAAGCTGTGGGCTTCATACAAAATAATCAAGGTAAAATCATTGGTGTAAAAGCAGAAGATTTACTGACAGGTGAACAATTTGAAATCAAAGCTAAAGTCGTTATCAATACGACGGGACCCTGGTCAGATAAAGTTCGCGGTTTGGATATGAAAGAAAATCTAGTACCGCAAATGCGCCCCACAAAGGGAGTCCATCTTGTTGTCGATAGCAGCAAACTATATGTACCTCAACCAACTTATTTTGATACAGGAAAACATGATGGACGGATGGTTTTCGTTGTTCCTAGAGAAAAGAAAACCTATTTTGGTACGACAGACACGGATTATACTGGAGATTATGAGCATCCTACTGTTACCCAAGAAGATGTCGATTACTTGCTAGAAATCGTCAACAGTCATTATCCTAAAGCACATGTGACGATCGATGATATCGAAGCAAGCTGGGCCGGCCTTAGACCATTGATTTCAGAAAATGGCGGATCAGATTATAACGGCGGCAATAACGGCAAAGTGTCAGATGAAAGTTTCAATCAAGTCATTGATATCGTTGATAAGTATAGAAATCAGCAAGCAACCCGTTTCGATGTAGAAAATGTCTTGAATCATCTAGAAGATTCATTAGCGGAAAGCAAAGAAAATCCTTCAGCAGTTTCACGTGGTAGTTTACTAGAACGTTCAGATGATGGCTTATTGACATTATCTGGCGGTAAAATTACAGATTATCGTAAGATGGCAGAAGGTGCGTTAAAAGAAATCCAACGTATTTTGAAAGAAGAATTTAATTGTACGTTTGAGTTGATTGATTCTAAAACATATCCTGTTTCAGGTGGAAATCTGGATGCAGCAAATGTGGAGACAGAATTAAATAATCTTGCAACATTAGGCGTGGAAAAAGGGCTGAGCCAAGAAGAAGCAGAATATCTTGCTCATTTATATGGTTCAAATGTGACAGAACTTTTTGAAAGAATCAAAACAACTGAACCTGTATCAGGTTTAAGTTTAGCTGAAACATTAGCATTACATTATGCTTTAGATAATGAGATGGTACTGACACCAGCAGATTATCTTGTGCGTAGAACAAATCATCTGCTCTTTATGAGAGATACGCTAGATGAAGTCAAACAAGGGGTAATTTCAGAAATGAGTCATTATCATGATTGGTCCAACGAACAAAAAGAGCGCTATACAAACGAGCTAAATCAATTAATTGCAGAATCTGACTTGAGTACATTGAAAGAAGGGACGAAGTAAAATGGATACTTCAAATATGACACAGATTTTCAGTGAGTTTTTAGGGACAATGATTTTGATTCTTTTGGGGGACGGCGTCTGTGCAGGCGTTAATTTAAAGAAAAGTAAGTCTGCAGCATCGGGGTGGATCGTGATTGCATTTGGTTGGGCGATGGCTGTAACGATTGCAGTTTACGTTGCAGGCTATATGGGACCTGCTCATTTGAATCCAGCGGTGACAATCGCGATGGCAATGACGGGAAGTTTTGAATGGAGTTTGGTTGTACCGTTTATTTTAGCACAAGTGCTGGGAGCAATTGTCGGAGCGGTTTTAGTTTGGTTAGCCTATTTGCCTCACTGGCAAGTAACAGAAGATCAAGGTGCTATTTTAGGGACATTTGCTACCGGTCCTGCGATTCGTAATTATCCAGCGAATATGGTAACGGAAGTGATTGGGACATTTGTTTTAGTTTTAGGTTTACTTTCGTTTTCACAACATAGTTTTACAGATGGTCTAAATCCGTTAGTTGTCGGAGCGTTAATCTTATCAATTGGTTTGTCTTTAGGGGGACCTACAGGCTATGCAATCAATCCAGCACGTGATTTTGGTCCTCGTTTAGCACATCAAATATTACCGATTTCGACTAAAGGGGACTCTGATTGGAGTTATTCATGGGTACCAATTGTTGGGCCTGTCATTGGTGCGTTAGTGGCATCAGGTGTTTATATGTTGATGGTTTGATTGACAGTTGGGATGTCAGTTGAAAATAAAAGCATTAAATTTGAAAAATAAGAAGGATTTCTTTTTGACTCCATTATGCATTTGGGAAATGTGGAACAGAGACTGAGAAAAAACGTTTATTCTGATTTAGAGCACGAAACAAAACTGATTTTTAGTTTTGTTTCGTGCTCTCTATTATTTTGAAAAAGTAATGCTTACATTTTATAAATGCTTTTAAAAATGGTTAGTAATGAACTATTTTCAACAAGTTAAATCAGTTATTGTTGTTTGTTTGAATATACGAATTATCAAAGATTATAGTGAGAAATATCAACATTTTATTTACAAGGTGCTTATTTTTTTGTACTCTTAAAAGGAAGTTCTTATTCAATTTTTAAGAATGAGCATCGTAGTAAACTGCATTGGTTTTAATAAGGAGGAAAAAGTGTGTCCTATCAAGAAATGTTATTTCCTTTTCTCGGAGGATTAGGGATTTTTCTATTTGGTATGAAGTATATGGGGGATGGTCTGCAAAAGTCTGCAGGTGATTCATTAAGGGAAATTTTAAACACGTTTACATCTACACCGTTGCGCTCAGTTTTGGCTGGGTTAATCGTTACGGCTATTATTCAAAGTAGTTCAGGTACAACTGTATTGACTGTAGGATTGGTTAGTGTGGGCTTCATGTCTTTACGCCAAGCAATCGGTGTCATCATGGGGGCAAATGTAGGGACAACAGTTACAGCTTTTATTATTGGATTTAATCTAAGCTCCTATTCATTACCGATTATTGGTGTTGGATCGATCCTACTTTTCTTTTCAAAAAGAGAACGAGTGAATAATGTCGGACAAATTTTATTTGGATTTGGTTGTTTATTTTACGGGCTAAAATTAATGGGTGATGGGATGGCTCCATTGAGTGATTTACCACAGTTTGCTGATTTAATGGTAGATGTTTCGCATCATCCGGTGCTAGGTGTTGGAATCGGCACATTGCTTACGATGGTTTTACAGAGTTCTAGTGCAACAATTGGGATTTTACAGCAGCTTTATAGTCAAGGTAGTTTGGCAATTGAGTCTGTATTACCGATTTTGTTTGGGGATAATATAGGAACTACGATCACAGCAGTTATTGCTGCTTTGGGGGTCAGTGTTGCTGCTAAGCGGACAGCAGCGTCTCACGTGATTTTCAATCTAGTAGGAGCAATTATCTTCACAACACTTTTAACGCCGTTTACAGCAGTTGTGGTCCGTATTTCTGATGTGTTACAGCTAAAACCAGCAATGCAGATTGCCGTTGCTCATGGGTTATTCAATATCTCTAATTTGCTGATTCAATTTTGGTTTATTGATAAAATAGAGTTGCTTGTAAGAAAAATCATTCCAGGAAAAGACAAAAGTATTGATTTTAAACCCTCAAATTTAAATGAATCGATCATACAAAGCTCGACTACCTTAGCGTTGAATCAAGCTAAAATCGAGTTATTACAGATGGGGGATTATGTTTTAGGAGCTTTTGAAGCAACGAAAGCATATTATGAAAAACAAGATAGTATCGATAAAGAAAATGCCAATCAGTATGAAACGGCAATCAATGATATGGACAACCGTTTGACAGAATACTTAGTCCAGCTTTCAGCTACAGAATTGACGATTTCTGAAAGTCATGAACAAACTATGATGTTAGAATTGACAAAAGATTTAGAGCGCATTGGCGATCATTGTCGTAATATTATTCAAAATCTTAATGAAGCGATCCATCTTGAAAAAAAACAAAAAGCCAAAGAAAAAAAAGCTGGTAAAGTTTCAGATCGAGACACGTTGATTTTATATGATGAAGATGTGGTAGATTTATTTGAAAAAGTATTGAAGAATATCCGTGATTCATTGATTGTTTTTGAGCATGATGATAAAAAAATGGCAGAGCATATGTTAGCTCGGGAAGAAAAAATCGATCAAATGGTTAAATTACTCCGTAAAAAATACATTTTGATTATGAATAGCGGCAAAGGTCGTGCTGCCGATGGAGTATTGTTTATTGATACGGCCTCTAATTTAGAACGGATGAGCGATCGTACAATCCACATAGCGAAGTATGTTTTAGGTAAACGTTACGGAACCGAAGAAATCACAGTGGAGAACTCGGTGAATCCTGTTATTACAGTACAGCCGCAAGAATAAGAAAGAGCTTTTTATGACCTTTGTTAAAAAACGTGTCATAAAAGGCTTTTTTTGCTATTTTATTACGAACCGCATGATTGTTTGGTAAAGTTCTTCTAAGGACTGATCACTGTTTACTTTTAAAACAGGACTACTAGAATGGTTCATTTGGTAAGTATGTTCCGCAAATGTTCCAATTTTGGATGGATCGTTAGCAGTATAATATGTTTTACACCAATCTAAAAAGTCATTAGTTTGATTTCCGTGCATGTCTAACCACAAAGAAGATTCACCAGTCCTCTCTATCTCTCGTTGTCTTAGGCGTTGGAATCGTAGTTTGTCATCCAAAGTGAGAAAAACCAATAAATCTCGATCGTTAAAGCCAGTAGGATTCCATGCAAATACAGAGCCAGAAACAACAAATCGATTGTATTTTTCCCAATCGTTGGCGTACATTTTTAGTCGCTGATCGATTGGATAATTTTCTGAAAAGGTCTCGTCTTTCCAAATATAACAATCAGTATCGATCCACTTCACTTTTTCTTTTTCGGCTATATAATTTCCTAAGGTACTTTTCCCTGTCCCAGATGCTCCGATAATTTGAATTTTCATTTTTCTCCTCCAGTTCTTTCATAAAAGGAACAATAATAAAAAATTGAACATTTGACTATTTCATTTACGTAAGAATACTTTATAATAAAAACTATCAATTGAGAAGAGGGAAGAATATGAAGCACAATACTTTTTTGTCATCGGATCAAAAAACAACGAGTCATTTTATCTGCTGGGAGCCTGAACGTAAGGCAATCGGAACTTTCCAGATTATTCATGGAATGGCGGAATATATTGAACGTTATCATGATTTTGCCAAGTATCTAAATGATTTAGGCTTTATTGTTGTAGGTCATGATCATTTAGGGCACGGTGAATCTGTTACAGAAGATGAACCAAAACATGGGTATTTCGGCAAAGGAGAGTCAGTTAGCTTTGTACTAGAAGATATTCATCAGGTCAAAGAATGGATTGGGAAAAATTATCCAGACTTACCGCATTTTATGTTGGGACATAGTATGGGTTCATTTGCTTTACGTAATTATTTACAATTATATAGATCGGAAATCAGTGGTGCTATTTTTATGGGAACGGGTAAAAATGCTGCAATGCTCCCATTAGCTCTTTCTTTAACTAAAGGATTAAATTTAACGGCGCCAGAAAAACAAAATAAATGGCTGGATCATATGGCCTTTGGTTCTTTTAGCAAACAATTTCCAGAAACAGGTAGTTTTAATTGGCTAAGTAAAAATCAAGATAATGTAAGGGAATATGAAGAGGATCCATTAACTGGTTTTACTTTCACGAATAATGGTTTTTATACGTTATTCCGTTTAGTTGATGGAGCGAATCGCGATGGTTGGGCACAGAATATCGATCAGGATTTACCAATCTTGGTTATCAGCGGTGAACAAGATCCAGTAGGAGATTTTGGTAAAGGGCCTAGAAAGGTCGCAAAAGAATTGGATGAGGCTGGAATCAAGGATGTTTCACTTGTTTTATTTGCAGAACTGCGCCATGAAATTTTATTGGAAAATGAAAAAAAAGAAGTCTATAAAGCAATCGGTGCTTGGTTACAAAAAAGACTTGATTCTGATGCAAAAGACTAGAAATCTGTTTGCTATTTAGTGGTTTTTTCTATAAACTACAAGGTAAGGTTAAAAAGGTATTTAAGTGAAAATCAAAGCGATTTATTGTGTGGAGGGATGCATGTGGAAAAAGCACGGTTAAGGAAATTAGGTTTAACAAACTTAAAATGGCTTTATGAGCATCCACTATTAAAAAAGCAAAAAGAACAAGCCATTAGTCAAGCTTTGTTCAATGATCCTTATTGGAAAAAGGCAAAAACGATCGCAATCACTAAACCACTAGACTTTGAATTTGATACGCATATTTTGCTTGATAAAGGTTTGCTGGAAGAAAAACAAGTGTTGATGCCGATCACTGGCAGTGATCGGCAGCTGACGTTTCACTCTGTAACGTCTGAAACTAAATTTGAAAAGACCGCATTTGGTGTGGCTGAACCGGTGGCAGCACCAGTTGTAGCTGCTGAAAAAATCGATTTATTAGTAGTACCGGGGATTGTGTTTACGCATGAGGGGTTTCGAATTGGTTTTGGTGGAGGTTTTTATGATCGTTTTCTTCAAAATTATCATGGTGAAACGTGCAGTTTGGTATTCAGTGAACAAATTCAGGAAAATTGGCAGCCAGAATCTTTCGATTTACCTGTAAAACGATTATTTATCAGCTAGGAGGACCGTATGAATTATCAAACACAAATGAAAATAAAAAGAATATTGAAACAACCGTTAGTGACATATCTGTTACTTGTAATCACGACGATTGTGTTTCTAGGGATGGAACTGACTGGTGGGTCAGAAAACGGGCAGGTTTTGGTTAACTGGGGAGCGATGTCACGAGGCGAGATTCTTTATTTACATGAATATTGGCGCTTTTTTACTCCGATGTTTTTGCATATCGGTTGGTTGCATTTTGTGGTAAATATGGTGACATTGTATTATGTAGGATCACAAGTTGAGAGTGTTTATGGTCACTGGCGTTATCTTCTTATCTATTTACTGAGTGGTGTAGCTGGAAATATTATTAGTTTTACTTTTGGTTCCCCAAACAGTATTTCAGCGGGTGCAAGTACATCTCTATTTGGTTTATTTGGCGCCTTTATTATCTTAGGTCGTCATTTTAGAAATAATCCGGCGATCTCATTTATGGTTCAGCGTTATGCAACGTTTATTGGTATCAACTTGATTTTTAATTTATTTAGCAGTTCAGTTGATATCATGGGCCATATCGGTGGCTTGATTGGAGGGCTTTTAGTAGCATCTGCTTTAGCTGTACCGGATCGTTCAGAAGAGTTCAATATCCACGAACGAATCATAGCTGGAATCATTTTCGTATTTTTGTTAGGTGTTTGCCTAGTCTTGGGTTTTAAAAAATTCGGTTTACTTGTATAATAAGGAAGTGAGTGAAGCAATGCTTCACTCACTCTAATCTGGATAAACGGTGAGAAAAATGCAACTCCTTCGGAAATAAGAAGAAATTCATAAAAATTTGAAAAGCAATTTCTATGAATTTTTTCTTATTTCTCGGAGTTAAACGCTTTTTTCTCAGCCTCTCGTATAATAAGGAAGTGCATTTAATGGAAACGCTATATGATGTGCAGCAGTTATTTAAACAGTTCGGTATTTACATTTATGTAGGTGCTAGAATTTATGATATCGAGTTGATGATGATCGAATTGAAAAATATTTATGAAGGTCACTTAATTGATCGAGACACTTACCTCCATGCGAGAAGTGTTTTGCAACGAGAACATCGAATTGAAGAAAGCAGAGCAACTGAGAAAGGAACCGAGTAAATGGATAAGAAATTGATTGGGATTGATTTAGGCGGAACAACGATTAAGTTTGCGATTTTAACAACTAACGGAGATGTTCAGCAAAAATGGAGTATTGAAACCAATATTCTGGATGAAGGCCGTCATATCGTACCGGATATCATCGAATCAATCAATCACCGAATCTCTCTTTATGAGATGAAACATGAAGATTTTATCGGGATCGGCATGGGCACTCCAGGTAGTGTCGATATTAAAAAAGGGACTGTAGTCGGGGCTTATAATCTTAACTGGACAAAAAAACAAAATGTAAAAGCACAAATCGAAGAAGCAACGGGTATTCCTTTTGTTTTAGATAATGATGCCAATGTGGCCGCTTTAGGTGAACGTTGGAAAGGCGCTGGTGAAAACAATCCAGATGTTGTTTTCATCACACTTGGTACAGGCGTTGGCGGTGGTATTATTGCAGAGGGCAATTTATTACACGGTGTTAACGGCTGTGCTGGTGAAATTGGTCATGTAACAGTTGATCCTGGTGGCTTTGAATGTACTTGTGGTAAACGGGGGTGTCTAGAAACTGTTTCCAGTGCAACAGGAGTTGTTCGGGTTGCTCGACATATGTCAGAAGAATATGCAGGTGATTCTAAGCTAAAACAAGCGATTGATGATGGCCAAGATGTTTCAAGTAAAGATGTTTTTGACTATGCCAAAGCAGATGATCCATTTGCTTTGATGGTAGTGGATCGTGTGTGCTATTTCTTAGGACTTGCAATCGGTAATGTAGGAAATACCTTGAATCCGTCTAGCGTGGTAATTGGCGGCGGAGTTTCTGCTGCTGGTGAGTTTTTACGTAGTCGTGTTCAAAACTATTTTGAAGAATTTACTTTCCCAGAAGTTCGTACTAGCACGCAAGTCAAACTTGCTGAGTTAGGCAATGAAGCAGGCGTTATCGGTGCTGCCTCACTTGCATTACAATTCATGGAGAAAGAGTAAGAAAGGGATTTTAGAATGAACGTTTTATGGATTATCAACGGTGTTTTATTAACAATTTTATTAGCAATGGGGATCAATGAGCTATACCTTAGAATCATGGCAAAACGCTCTGCCAAAACGATTACAGAAGAAGAATTTAAAGAAGGTATGAGAAAAGCGCAAATCATTGATGTTCGTGAAAAAGACTCATTCGATGCAGGCCATATTCTTGGTGCGCGCAGCATGCCTTATACAACGATCAAAACAACGTTGAATTCAATTCGTAAGGATCAACCTGTCTATATTTATGATCAAAAAAAATCATTAAGTATTCGTACAGCAAATCAATTGCGTAAAAATGGCTATAAAGATCTTTATATTTTAAAGGGCGGCTATGAAGGCTGGACTGGCAAAACGAAAAAGAAAAATGCTTAATCAATAAAGCACAGAGAGAAACGACGGTTCGAAAGATGGACAACGTTTACTTCTCTGTGTTTTTTGTTTCTGAATAAAAATCGTAAATCGTTTCTTTTTTTATCAATTAGGATAAAATAAAGAGGAGGTGACAAACATGATTCAAACTAAAAGAGCATATGAAAATGTAAGTCCTGATGATGGTTTTCGTGTATTAGTCGATCGCTTATGGCCTAGAGGAATGTCAAAAGAAAAAGAACAGTTGAATGTATGGCTTAAAGACATTGCGCCAAGTAATGAGCTCAGAAAGTGGTTTAATCATGAACCAGATAAATTTCCTCTATTCAAAGAACAATATCTGACTGAATTACAATCGGGTGAAACACTTGTTGCATTTCAAGAACTTTTAAAAATTATAAAAGAGTATCCTGTGATTACGCTGATTTATAGTGCAAAGGATGAAGTGCATAATAATGCGAGAGTATTAAAAGAAGTTTTAGAAAAAAATGAGTAAAATTAACTCAAGAAAATAGGTAAAAAGGGGGAAGAAAATGAAAATCGCGATTGTTGGCGGTGGTCCTCGCGGGCTTTCTGTTTTAGAGAGAATTGTTGAGTGGTCAAGAGATGAACAGGTGATTCAAATTACAATGTTCGATCCTTATGGACCAGGAGGTAAAGTCTGGCGAGAAGACCAGCCATTATCTTTGTTAATGAATTCAGTTGCTTCCCACGTCACTTTATTTACAGATGAAACGTTAAGTACGAAAGGTCCTATAGCAAAGGGGCCCAATTTATATGAATGGGCACAAGGAGAAGCTATCGCTTTTATCAAGAAACACAATTTTGAAAATAGGGTGGCATTGTTGGAAGAGTGCGAAAACTTAGGGCCAAATGATCACTGTTCCCGAGTCTTTTATGGGTTATATCAAAAATGGTTCTATGAATATATTCAGATGAGAATGACTGAACAGACATCGGTAAAATTCTTTAAAGATACGGTTCGAGCTGTAAAAATGCAGGATGAAAATTTTTTAGTTTATACCAAAGCAGTAGAGACAACGGTGGATAAAGTTATCTTAGCATTAGGGCATCAAGAAAATGAACTAACTGGAAACGAAAAAGAGTTAGCTCATTATGCTAGTGAGCATCGCTTATTTTACTCCTCTCCTAAAAATGCAGCAGATGCTTATCTTGAAGCAATCACAGAGAATACATCAGTTTTAATCAGAGGATTAGGGTTGGTTTTTTTCGATTATCTTAACTTGCTAACGAGCGAACGTGGAGGCATATTTAAAGAGCAAAACGGAGAACTTATTTACTATCCTTCTGGAAAAGAACCTAAAATTATTGCAGGATCTGGTCGAGGCATTCCTTACCATGCTAGAGGTGTAAATCAGAAAGGGTATGGCGAAGAATATCAGCCGCGTTTTCTAAAAGAAAAAAGTTTGAATAAGTTTAAAAGAAAAGGCAATTTTTCGGCTGAGCAATTTTTTGAACTATTAAAAAAAGAAGTAGAATTTGCTTATTATTCAGCGCTGATCACTACTAATTATCCCAAAGTAAATCAGACTCGTTTCAATGAGGAATTTATCCGAACAAAAGGTGCTGACTCGGTCTTGGCAAAATATGGTATTCTTCAAAAAGACTTTTGGGACTGGTCGGCGCTGCAACATCCAGATCAGAGCGTGGAAGCAGTAGATTCTTTTCAGAAATTTATTAGCGATTATTTGCATTGGGATTTTGAACAGGCAAAAAAAGGCACAATCTTAGGACCTTTTGCAACGGCATTAGATAGTTTGAAAGATTTGCGAGATGAAGTTCGTTTTATGATGGATCATGAATTATTTACAAATGATGAGTATAAAAAATGGCTGTGGGATTGGTTCACTCCGCTGAATGCCTTTTTATCAATCGGTCCTCCTTTAGAAAGAATAGCAGAGTTGAAAGCGTTGATTAAAGCCGGAATCGTAACGCTTCTTAGCCCTGAAATGGAAATAGCAACAGATGCAGGTTGGTTTATTGGTTCTTCTCGAAAAGACCCGATTCAAAAATATAAAACTCATTTTTTAATTGAAGCAAGATTACCGAAAACGGCAAATCAATTCAGTTTAAATCCATTAGTACAGCAACTTTTAAGAGATGAAACGGCCTGTTTACATCAATTGAACTTAGCTTCAGGTGAAATCTATCAGACGGGTGCACTTTTAGTAGAACGACAAACGAATCAAATACAGTCAAAAACAGGTGAAGTTATTAGTGGATTATTTTGTTATGGTATTCCAACAGAAGGAATTCATTGGTTAACAGCAGCTACTTCTCGACCTGGAACTGATCCATGGAATCTAAGGGAAGCAGATGTGATTGCCCAAACTATTTTTGAAGGTAAACTAAAAACAAAAGAGAACAACAATTGAACTGTTGTTTCTCTTTTGTTTTTTAATTAGAGTTAGAGAGTTTATGCCGCTTTTCATGATCTAGCTACACAAACCAACTCTTCGGAAAAAAGATAAATCCTGATCGTGATAAAAAGCATCACAAACAGGATTTCCTATTTTTCTGTTAGAGTTAAGCGGGATTGTTGCGCTTTTCGTATTATCGAGAAATACGTTTACGCATTGCTTTTTTACGGTTTTCCTCAATCATATCTTCTTTTTCTTCGATTGGATCAAGAACAGTTTTTTTGATAGTAGCTGCAAATCCGACAACAGCAGCGCAAGTTACGGCTGTTCCCACAAGCATTCCTGAAATAAATTTTTTCATATACATTCTCCTCTCAGTTATTTAGACACTTCCATTATGTACTAAAGTAAGAAAAAAATCCAATAGATTGTAGTAAAAGCATAGAAAGTTCAATTAGTTATGTCAGAAAAGTAGAATTTTCCTTTTTTCTAAGATATTATCAGGAAAGGTTATAAAGGAATGTAATCGTTTTACAAAAAAAGTTGTAAATTTTTAGTAAATGTTTTATAATTAATTTACTAAAATGAAGCAAGAGGTGACAAACGTGGAAAACGAATTGAAAGAACGATTTCATTCCGTATTTGGAACAGAGTCAAAAGAAATCTATTTTGCTCCTGGAAGAATCAATTTGATTGGAGAACACACTGATTATAATGGTGGTCATGTTTTTCCAGCAGCCATTACGATTGGAACGTACGGGGTAGCTAGAAAACGTGAAGATCAAACGTTTCGTCTTTATTCAGAAAATTTTTCAGAATTAGGAATTATTGAACTTTCTTTAAATGATTTAGCATATAAAAAAGAAGATGCGTGGGCGAATTATCCTAAAGGTATGATCCATTACCTGATCGAACAGGGCTATGCAATCAATCAAGGGTTGGACATTCTTTTTTATGGCACGATCCCAAATGGAGCAGGACTTTCTTCCTCAGCTTCAATCGAATTATTAATTGGAGTTATTTTAAATAATCAATTTGCTTTAAACGTTAAAATGCTAGACTTGGTGGTCACTGGTAAGCGTGTAGAAAATCAATTTATTGGGGTAAATTCAGGAATCATGGATCAATTTGCGATCGGTATGGGGAAGCGAGATCATGCAATTTTATTAGATACAAATACACTCGATTTCGAATTGGTACCAGCAGAATTTGGCGAGTATGCGATTGCAATCATGAATACAAACAAACGTAGAGAACTAGCGGATTCAAAATATAACGAACGTCGAGCAGAATGTGAATTGGCTTTGAGCCGTTTACAAAGTGTTTTTCCGATTGAATCTTTGGGAGAATTAACAGTAGAACGATTTGAGCAAAATAAAGAAGTCATTGCAGATGAATGTTTGATTAAACGAGCAAAACACGCTGTCACTGAAAATCAGCGAACAATTAAAGCAAAAAAATTCCTTGCAGAAAAAGATTTATCAAGTTTTGGTCAATTGTTGAATGATTCACATGCCTCTTTAAAAGATGATTATGAAGTAACTGGAATTGAACTGGATACATTAGTAGAGGAAGCACAGAAATTCCCAGGTGTCTTAGGGGCCCGAATGACAGGCGCCGGATTTGGCGGTTGTGCAATTGCTTTAGTCAAAGAAACAGAGATGGATTATTTTATTAAACAAGTAGGACAAACCTATCAAGAAAAAATTGGCTATCCGGCAGATTTTTATATTGCAAATGTTGATGATGGAGCAAGAAAGCTGTAGAATAAAGAATACGTTAAAAAAATAGATTTTAATTTCTGATACATTCAGATAAGGAGGCAGTAACATGTCTATTTTAGTTTTAGGTGGAGCTGGCTACATCGGATCTCATGCAGTATATCAATTAGTCAATAAAGGGTACGAGGTAATTGTTGTTGATAATCTTCAGACGGGTCATAAACAATCAATTCATAAAAAAGCTCAATTTTATCAAGGTGATATTCGAGATAAAGTGTTTATGCAGGATGTGTTCAAAAATGAAAAGATCGATGGTGTGATTCATTTTGCTGCAAGTTCACTAGTTGGTGAATCGGTAGAAAAACCATTGATGTATTTCAATAACAATGTCTACGGAACCCAAATCCTATTGGAAGTAATGGAGGAGTTCGGCGTTAAACATATTGTCTTCTCTTCAACGGCTGCTACCTACGGAGAGCCTAAAGAGATGCCAATCGTAGAAACGATGCCCACAAATCCAGAAAATCCGTATGGCGAAAGCAAATTAATGATGGAAAAAATGATGAAATGGTGTGACGAAGCTTATGGTATGCGTTATGTTGCATTACGTTATTTCAATGTTGCTGGGGCTAAATCAGATGCCTCTATTGGTGAAGATCATGATCCAGAAACTCATTTGATCCCCATCATTTTGCAAACAGCTTTAGGACAAAGAGCGTATTTAGGAATTTATGGTGATGATTATGATACACCAGATGGCACTTGTATTCGTGACTATGTTTATATTGAAGACTTGATTGCGGCTCATATTGCGGCGTTGGAGTATTTACAAAAAGGCAACGAAAGCAATATTTTCAATCTAGGCAGTAATACTGGCTATTCGGTTAAAGAAATGCTTGAAGCAGCTAGAGAAGTGACTGGAAAAGAAATTCCGGCCAAAGTATTACCTCGTCGTTTAGGCGATCCAAGTAAACTGGTAGCCTCAAGTGAAAAAGCCAAAACAATTTTGGGTTGGCAGCCTCAAGTCACAGATATCAAACAGATTATCAAAACGGCTTGGGATTGGCATGTCAGTCATCCAAAAGGATATGAATAATTAATTTTGTTACAGTATAAGGTGAAGCAAAGCGGAACGTTGTTACCACGCATTATCTAGCTTCAAGAGCTAGCCTTTTGGGGAAAAGATAAAAAATAAATGAGCCAAAGAGAGTCTCAGTTATTTTTTATCTTTTTCCTGTCAAGGCTGAATGAGCTTTTTCAGCTTTTAAACTTATCTAGCTTCGCAGGCTAGCTCCGAATGAGCCTGTTAAGCTTTTAAACTAGGAGGAAATGTTGTGTCTATTAGTCAAACTATTACTGATTTTGTAACCTTAGCGATTCAAGCTGGTGGTTGGATGGAGTTGGATCGTCTTTATTTACAAAATCGTGTACTTGCAATGATCGGTGAAGAATCATTAGAGTCCATTTCTCCAACAGTCGTAAAAAAGACATCCTTAGAATTGTTGGATGAATTAGTGGCTCAAGCAGTAGCAAATGGTACGGTTAAAGAAGAAGCAATGGATTTAGAGATTTTTGAAGCACAGTTGATGGATTTTCTCACACCTCCACCTTCAGTGGTGAACGCTCTTTTTGCGCAACATTATGAAAAAGATCCAGCTGATGCGACTGATTATTTCTTTAAATTAAGTCAAGAAAATGATTACATCAAAACTCGAGCAATTGCTAAAAATATTGTTTTCCCAGCAGAAACAGAATATGGCCAGCTTGAGATTACGATCAATTTATCAAGACCCGAAAAAGATCCTAAACAAATTGCTGCTGAACGTCAAGCAGCACAGGTGGATTATCCTAAATGTGTCTTGTGCATGGAAAACGAAGGCTACAAAGGACGTACTAATTATCCAGCTAGGACCAATCACCGAATTATTCGGATGAACTTAGATGGAGAGAGCTGGGGTTTTCAGTATTCACCATATGCTTACTACAATGAACACTCGATTATTTTGTTTGAAGAACATCGTCCGATGGTTATTTCAAAAGAAACATTTCGTCGCTTGACTAGAATTGTTGAAGTATTACCTCACTATTTTGTTGGTTCTAATGCGGATCTACCAATTGTAGGTGGTTCGATTTTAACCCATGATCATTATCAAGCTGGACGACATGTTTTCCCAATGGAGAAAGCAGAAATCGAACAATATTTTGAGTTGAGCGATTTTCCTCTAATGAATGCAGGAATTGTCAAGTGGCCAATGTCTGTGATTCGTTTGCAAAGCCCAAATTCAGAAGACCTCGTTGAAGCGGCATCGTTGATTCTAGAAAAGTGGCGTAATTATTCTGATGAAGACGTATCAATTCGAGCTTTTTCAGAAGATGGAACTCCTCATCACACTATTACGCCGATTGCTCGTCGCAAAGGACAGTTATTTGAACTGGATTTAGTTTTACGTGATAACAATGTCTCTACAGAATACCCAGACGGAATTTTTCATCCTCATAAAGCAGTTCAGCATATTAAAAAGGAAAATATTGGTTTGATCGAAGTGATGGGCTTAGCAGTATTGCCCCCACGACTAGGTAGTGAATTGGAAGAAGTAGAAAAATATGTTTTAGAAAAAGAAAATCAGATTGCAGATTACCATAAAAAATGGGCAGATCAGATGAAAGAAATCTATTCTTTTAATAAAAAAAATGCAAAAGAACTTATTCAAAAGGAAGTAGGACAAATTTTTGCTCAAGTTTTAGCTGATGCTGGGGTTTATAAGCGAACACCAGAAGGACAAGCAGCCTTTAAACGATTTATTGACAGTTTATAAAATAAGGCAGGTGAAAAGATGGCAACGATCAAAGATATCGCAAAATTAGCAGGAGTTTCGCCAGCTACCGTTTCTAGAGTACTGAACTATGATCCAGATTTATCGGTCGGAATCGAAACTAAGCAAAAAGTCTTTGAAGCGGCAGAAGAGTTAAATTACACGAAACATAAAAAAAATACAAAAACTGCTAAGGGTAAAATCATGTTGGTTCAATGGTACGACGAAGTCGAAGAGTTAGAAGATATTTATTATCTCTCTATTCGTTTAGGTATTGAGAAGAAGGCAGAAGAATTGGGGCTCGAGCTGATTAAACGTTCTTTAGAAGAGCTAGATCATGAGCAAGTAGATGGTATTCTTGCTTTAGGGAAGTTTACTAAAGAGCAAGCTGATTCTTTAGTTGAAATGAATGCCAATTTATTATTTGTGGATTTTGACGCATTGGATTTAGGCTATAATTCTTTAGTCATTGATTTTTATCAAAGCATGTCATCTGTTTTAAACTATCTTATCCAGCATGACCATCAAGAAATCGGTATAATTGCTGGAGAAGAATATACTCGAGGAAGTCACGAGTTACTTGAAGATAAACGGTTACTAATTTTTAAAGAGATGTTGGCACAAAAAAAGTTGCTTAATGAAGCATACATCTTAAAAAGTCCGTTTACTGTTTCTTCTGGTTATGAATTGATGAAACAATTTTTGAGCCAACATCCAAATGATTTTCCAAGTGCTTTTTTTGCTTCCAGTGATGCTTTGGCAGTAGGTGTTCTAAAAGCGATTCAGGAAGTAGGCTTACGGGTGCCAGAAGATATTTCAGTGATTGGTTTTAACGATATCAGTGTAGCAAAATATGTTAGTCCCCCGTTGACAACAATAAAAATTCATACGGAATGGATGGGAGAATTGGCTGTTGAGACGATTCTTTCAATCATTCATGAACAAGCGCCTGTAGCAAGAAAAATAACGATTGCCACAGAACTTATAGAAAGAGCATCAACGAGATAAGTCCTCGTTGATGCTCTTTTAAACTATTTATAAGCAATCACAAATAAGTTGATATCATCATTAACACAGCTTTGTAAGGTGATACGTTCTCCTCCACCGGTGCCTACTGTAAGATCCCAATAGTTGGTTCCTGTTCCTACTTCAGTTCCATAGTCATCTAACTGTAACAATGTACGAACTGTGTAAGTTGTAGGCGCACCATTTGCGTCGGTTACAACAATTTGACTGCCTGCTCCTAGTGAGAAAACAGTAGAGAATACACCTGGATTATGGCCGATAAAATGTGTGTTTTGTCCATCATCGCCAGATTGAACAGCTGCACCGCCCCATGTTGAGGCAACACCCCCAGGATTTGAATCAATTATACTTTGTCCACTCCCTTGTCCGCCATTTTGATAAGGAATCGTTTGACCGTTTAGAGTGAGCGTCATTGCGCTATATGAAGGCTCTGCTGGAGCGACGGGTGCACTGATAGGTGCAGCTTGATCTGTAGCTGTTTCAACAGGCGTAGGAGCTTCTTCTACAGGCGTTTGTTGCACGATTGGCGTAGTTGTTGGTTCACTCTTTGGAACAATGTGGAATGTTCTATCTGCAGCACCAGTATTTCCGCTAGTATCAGTAGCTGTAAAATGTATGGTTTGTGTACCTACAACGGAGGTATCTAGCGTTTGATTTGCGGTTACTTTTTCTGTGACATCTCCATCTTTATTGTCAGTAGCAGTGACTTCTTCATAGATATTAACTTGAGCATTTTGTTCAACAGTTTCTTCAGGTACATTTATCGTTGGTGCAACAGTATCTTTAGTGGCATTCACGGCAACAATTTTTTCTTTCGCTTGTTTTTGCTTTACAGGAGTTGCTAGTTTAACTAATTCTTTGTCTGTTGGCACGTTTTTAACTAAAGTAACGTTCGCTTTTTTTGTTGCACTATTATTGTTGTTTGCTCTATTGGATGCGTCAGTGAAAATATAGCCGCCAATAAATAAAGTAATGCCTAAAATGCTGATGAAGCCAATGAGAATGGTGTGTTTAATTGTGTTTTTTTTCATGTAGAACCCCTCCAAAAATTGTGGTGAGATTTTCCATTTATCGATAAATTTTAAATCCGCGCTTTTATATTTTTATAATAAGACCCACTTTTAAATAAACCAATTGAGTTGCGCTTTGGTTTAGTTCAAAAAAGGGTAGGAAGATGCTATAATTATTGTTAAATAGGGATTTCTTCAAAAAAATCTTAACTACTGGAAAAATTTGAAGAAAAATAAAAAAAGGTGAAAAGAGGAGACAAAATGGAAAGATTATTATCACCATCTATGCATCGAAGAGTCTTGTTGTTGAACTTGTTAAATGGACCAAAAAGCTGGGTCACCTCGGATTATTTAGCTGAAAGTATCAATTGCTCAAAAAAAACGATCATGTTGGATTGTCAGTACATAGAAGATCGCTGGTCAGATTATCTGACGATAGAAACGTCAAGAAAACATGGTATCCGTTTGATCACTTCGCCACATCGTTCAATTCATGAAATTTATATTGAAATTATGCAAGAGTCAAATGCTTTTTCCTTATTAGAGTCAATTTTTTTTGATCCCATGCAGCCTGCATCATTCTGGGAGAAAAATTTATTTTTAAGCAATTCTAGTTTATATCGTTTGTCCAATATAATTAGTTCAGCGTTAAAAGATCGCAATATTCAAATGAGTCGTTCGCCTTATTTTGTTCATGGTAAAGACGAACGACAGATTCGCTATTTTTTTACTTGCTATTTTATTGAGGTATATGGAATTCGAGAATGGCCATTTCATCTAGATCGAGAGAAGGTCTTTAGGTTGTCGAATAAGATCAATAAAAAATTCGAACTAGAATTGAATGATAGTCAAATCGTCCATTTAGCGTATTCAATTGCTGTTACTATTATTAGAGAAAGGCAAGGATTTTTGATTCAAAATAGAAAAGATCCAATCAATAGCTTTGTAAAAACGACGATTGATGTGAAGAAGTATCAAGCTGATGTAGAAGAGATTGCAGCACCATTAAATGTCGTTCTTCCTGATAATTGGTATGAAGATTTTTGTTATTCTATTTTTTGGTGGGATTTTGGTTGGGATAATGAACAGGAGAAGTTAAATGTTATTCATCAAGCTGAAAATTTGGTGACGACAATTAAAGAAGCACTTTCTATCTCTATTTCAGAACAAAGTAGAGTAAGTATTGTTCGTTTGATCGAGTACATCTATGCAAAACACAAGATGTTTCCCTATAAAAAATTTATGGTCTATGATCGTTACTTATATTCTAGCCGAGCAATCAAACAGAACTTTATTGTTTTTACAGAGGTTGTCAAAAAAGCATTAGGTGTGTTGGAAGATAAAATGAAATTCCCATGGAAAAGTATGTATTTAGATAGTATTCTTCATGAAATGGCAATCCGTTGGCAAGACCTTAGCAAACTTACAGATGAAATGAGGCATCAATTATCTGTTTTGGTTTTGAGCGATTTGGGGAAGGAGCATGCTCAGTTACTGAGTTCTGTTCTGAAAGAAAACTTTCGAAACAAGGTTAATCTTTTTGTCCAAGAGAGTCATTTTTATGATCAGCTAGTGGGCGGATCTGATCAAAACTATGATTTGTATGTGTCAAATTATGCAATTGAAACGGTAGCAGAAGAGGTCAACATGATTGTAGAAGACATCCCGTCATTTAAAAATATTACGGACCTACGAAAATATATCGATAAAAGACGATTAGTTTTGCCTAAAGATATTGCTTATTTAAATGTTTGATCTGTTATTTGAATTAATTCTCCAATTTAATTATTTTTTTGAAATTAAAATAATGATTGTCATTTAATAAATAGTAATGTTATACTAAAAAAGTATTATTATATTTAAAGGAGAGAATTATGAAAAAGAAAGCATACAGAAACACACCTGCATTTGTCTTTCTAAGTTGGGGATCATTTGCCTTTTTCGTGGCATTGATGTTGATTGGGTTATACACATTAAAAGAGCCGTTAATGGTTAAAGGCTACTATTTGATGGGATCAGTTGGATTGATTTCTTCCTCTTTTACACTTTCAAAAGTGATCAGAGACAATCAAGAAGACGAAGAACGTTACAATCAAATGTTCCGAGCGAACGATGGAGTAATAAAAAAAGAAGAAACAGATACTCATATTTAATAAATAAAGAAAGTCCTGACAGGAGTCGGGGCTTTTTTTGAAAGAATTTTTTAATGAGTTCGCTTTTTTTAATGCCTTATCCATAAAAATCACGTATAATAGAATATAGTGAAATTTCGAGGGAGGGGTAAATTATGGCTTATCAAGCTTTGTATCGTGTTTGGCGTTCACAGCGTTTTGATGATGTTGTTGGACAAAAAGCAATCACGCAGACGTTAAAAAATGCGATCATCCAAAAGAAAACCTCACATGCCTATTTGTTTACCGGCCCAAGAGGAACAGGAAAGACAAGTGCGGCGAAAATTTTTGCTAAAGCAATCAACTGTAAACATAGCGTAGATGGAGAACCGTGTAATGAATGTGAAACCTGTGTTGCAATCACAGAAGGACGTTTGAATGATGTAATCGAGATCGATGCGGCGAGCAATAACGGGGTAGAAGAAATTCGTGATATCCGTGATAAAGCAAAATACGCGCCGACACAAGCTGAATATAAAGTGTATATCATCGATGAAGTACATATGTTGTCGACAGGGGCTTTTAATGCGTTATTAAAGACATTAGAAGAACCACCACAAAATGTTATTTTTATTTTAGCGACAACAGAGCCACATAAGATTCCGTTAACGATTATTTCAAGAACGCAACGTTTTGATTTTAAACGAATCAGTACACAAGATATTGTGGATCATCTAGGCTATATTCTAAAACAGATCGATGTTGATTTTGAAGAGCAGGCTTTATATGTAATCGGACGAGCGGCTGAAGGCGGGATGCGGGATGCTTTAAGTATTTTGGATCAGACAATTTCATTTAGCGATGAAAAAGTTACATTAAAAGATGCGATGCAAGTAACTGGTAGTTTAACGTATGAAATGATGGATCACTATATTTCAAGCTGTGTAACAGGTGACGTTGAACAAGCATTAGAACAATTAGAGACTATTCTTAGCTCTGGTAAAGAGGCACGAAGATTTTTAGAAGATTTGTTATTATATTGTCGTGATTTACTTATGTTTCAGCAAGCACCAAATCTTTTAGCAGAAAAAGTCGGAAATCTAACAGAAAAATTCAAAGAAATAGCAGGTCAAACTGCAGCTGAGAAAATTTACCAATTGATCCAAATTTTAAGTGATACTCAAAATGATATCCGCTTTACGAACAATGCGAATATTTATCTAGAAGTAGCAACTGTTAAGCTGGCAAAAAATGTTAAAAAACCAGTAGAAATATTGGATGAGGTACAACCAATCTCAACAGCTGAAATCAGCGGATTACAGCAGCAAATCGAACAGTTGCAAAAAGAATTAACAGAGTTGAAGAAAACTGGTGTTGTGGCCAAAGAAGCGGAACCTGTTAAAGCAGTACGAGCTACAAGTAGTAAAAATGCATTACGGATTCCAACTGAGCTTGTGTACAAAGTGTTGAATGAAGCGACAAAAGATCATTTATTGAACGTAAAAAATGTTTGGGATGATCTATTGCAAATGATGTCTGTGACTCAAAGAGCTATGCTCAAAGCAAGTGAGCCAGTTGCAGCTAGTCCAAATGGTATAGTCATTGCATTTGAGTATGAAATCGTCTGTGGCCGAGCCATGGAAGATGAGGAAATGCAGTTAGCAGTTCATAATAATTTAAGCCGTTTGGTGAACAATTATGCACCAGATATGGTTTGCATCACAAAAGAAAGCTGGCCAAAGCTACGCCAGTCATTTATCAGTCAAAATAAAGAAACACCGGGAGATCCAGCAAATGAAGATCGACCTATTAGTAATGAAGAAAATCATTTACTCACAGAAGAAGAACCGGCAGCACAAGTAAACAATCAAGTAGTAGACGAAGCGATCGCGATGTTTGGCGAAGCGCTTGTTGAAGTAATAAACGATTAAGAGGAGACGATAGTTATGATGCGAGGCATGGGAAATATGCAAGGAATGATGAAACAAGTCCAAAAAATGCAAAAAGATATGGAAAAAGCACAAGCGGAATTAAATGTGCGTGAATTTGTTGGTGAAGCAACAAATCAATTAGTAACAGCCACTTTTACTGGTGATCGTAAAATGAAAGACATCTCGATCAAAGAAGATGTTGTGGACCCAGAAGATGTAGAAATGCTGCAAGATCTTGTGATCATGGCAGTAAATGATGCATTGACGAAAGTAGAAAAAGAAACTGAAGCAACTATGGGGAAATATGCTAAAGGAATGCCTGGATTTTAGGACAGGGAATAGCGATAAATGAAGTTGAGATAAATGCTGTTCAAGCATTTGTCTCGGCTTTTTTTTTACTTTAGAATAAAAACTAATCAGCTTCATTTAAATAGTTAGAAATTTTCTTTAGATGGTCGATTAATTTATTGAACGGTTTGTCCCAGCTTGTTGGATTAAATAGTCTTCAGTAGTTTTAATAGCTTCACGCATTAGGTATGAAAGGAAGAAGACCTGTAGCCAAAGACATGGCTGAGTGGACTGTAAAGATGATATTTAACAGACGTTTGTATAAATTGAATAGTTCTCGTACAGGATTAATCGCAACAACAGGAGCAGGATTTACGGGAACCGTTTATCATCAGTAGAAAGGTGATAGGATGAAGGGATTTAAATCAAAAAAAATTTATTCGTAATGGTTATAGTAATAGTATTCTCAATATTTTTATACAAGTATCTACGTCTCTTTCATGCAGAAATCTTCCCAGTTGATAATAAATTTATTATCATAAATGAGTCGTCACATGAAATCAAAGATGTAATGATATATCAAAGTTTAACAGTATCTGAATCCAACTTGAAAATTACTTCAAATGATACACGTCTTGTAAGTTGTCCTAAGTTAAAAGTTAGGGATAAAAAAACGTTGTATTATGATAAGGCAATACCTAGTGATGGAAATCTTGTTCTAGTATATAAAACAAGTGAAGGAAAGCAGAAGTATAAATTTAGTAGTGAATATCTTCCTTATGGTACAAGATGGAGTAAAATGGAGTTTATCACTACTGAGCATGATAATTTTTTCGAGTAAATAGTATTATTTAGATAGTCTTTTCAAAAAAGGAAAGGCTATTTTTATTATTGCTCATGGAAATTTGGAGGATTGATTAAGAAAAAAATAGTTGAAATGGTCTATAGTAGTAAATTATTTGTTGCCTTAGTTAGTAATATATTAATGTGATGCTTAATGATTTTTAATGGTGTTGAAAATACCAACTATATCGAATAAGGATAATAATTACTTTTTATAGAACGAAAAGCTATCTTAAAAAGGAAGCTTTTTTATTTTTAACTGAAAGGTGTGGTAAAATGAAAACCATAACTATAAAAGATATTGAGAGCTATGGTTTTAACTAAACACAAGCGAGAAGAATTTTCTGAAGTGCAAAGGAATATACATTGGTAGAAAAAGGTTGTAACTTAGAATTACGTAAAAAATGAAAAAGAGAAAGACAATCAGCTTAGACATGAGAATGCTAAAATAACTATGCGTTACTATCTCGATAAAATACAAGAAAATGACACGAATGGACTTGAATTATATTCATTGTTTTGTTACCCTGTTTGTTACCTTAACAAAAGAATCATTCTGTGGATGCTTGTTATGAAAGGAATTGTTAGAAATTATGCATTATCCAGAACCCATCGCCAAACTAGTTGAAAGCTACATGAAATTGCCAGGAATCGGCCAAAAAACGGCTGTTCGTTTAGCTTTTTATACATTAGATATGAAAGAAGAAGACGTAAATGCATTTGCCAAAGCGTTGATCAGTGTAAAACGTGATTTGCACTTTTGTAGTATTTGCGGCAACATTACGGAGGAAGATCCTTGTGAAATTTGCCAAGATACAACGAGGGATCGTAGTATTATTTTAGTAGTCGAAGAACCTAAAGATGTTATGGCAATGGAGAAAATGCGTGAGTATCATGGGTTGTATCATGTTCTTCACGGTGTATTATCACCGATGGAAGGGACTGGTCCGGAAGATATCAATATTGCTTCATTGATCCAAAGGCTACATGATGATGAAGTCAAAGAAGTAATCATCGCAACCAACGCTACAACAGAAGGTGAAGCCACAGCAATGTATCTTTCTCGTTTGATTAAACCGGCTGGAATCACTGTCACAAGGTTGGCTCATGGCTTGTCTGTTGGTAGTGATATTGAATACGCAGATGAAGTGACATTACTTAAAGCCGTAGAAGGACGTCGTGAACTTTAAAAGAATAGAAATCAGAGCTTGGGACGTAAGTCCTAACGAAAAATCCAGATATCAGTCAAATTGATTGGCATCTGGATTATTTTTTTGTACAAAAATAAGAACACCTTTGCTAAAATAAAAGTGACTAAACAAATAAACTAGCGAGGTGTTCTTATGTTTAAAAATTATACCACAAATCAAGTTGTTCTTCCTCTAGATTTTAGTTTTCAGTTAGAAAAAAATGATATTGCGTTTGCCATTGATCAATTAGTTGAAAGTATTCCGGAGGAACGCTTTCTTCCTTTTCATCATCAAATGGGACCTTCTTCTTATCATCCGAAAATGATGATGAAGATGATTTTATGTGCCTACACACAATCCGTGTTTTCTGGCCGAAAGATTGAAGCCTTGACGAAAGACAGTATTCGCATGATGTGGCTTACTCAAAGTTATCAACCTAGTTATCGAACCATCAATCGTTTTCGAGTGAATCCTTTAGTGAATGCACTCCTTCGGGAGTGCTTCGTCCAGTTTCGTAGCCAATTAGTCAAGGAACAATTAATCGATGAAGAAGCCATTTTTATCGATGGTACAAAGATTGAAGCCAATGCCAATAAATACACCTTTGTTTGGAGAAAATCCATTGATAACTTTGATAAAAAGCTTACTGAAAAATCAAATTTTCTCTACGATGAATTGTTAAAAAATCAAATTATTCCTGAAATTAAGCGAGAGTCCGCAAAGGAATTATCTGTCACTGAATTAGGCAAGATTGAAGAAAATTTAGCGCAGGTTGTAGAAAAGTTTACAGTCAAAATCGAACAAGCAGAGGATGGAATTACGCGCAAATCAATTCGTTCTAAACGAAAAGTTCCAAAAAAATTAAGGAAACTTTTCAAGGACTTTAAAGAGCGAAAACTCGCTTATCAAAAACATAGACAAATTTTAGGACAACGAAACAGTTACTCTAGAACAGATCCAGAGGCCACTTTTATGCGCATGAAAGATGATCATATGAAAAATGGTCAGTTGAAAGCAGGTTATAATCTTCAAATCGCCACGAACAATCAGTATATTTTAGGCTATGATCTTTTCTCAAATCCAACAGATACTCGAACATTCCGCCCTTTTTTAACCACCTTAAAAGAGCGTTTCTTTGATCTGCCAAACTATATTGTCGCAGATGCCGGCTACGGAGGAGAAGAAAACTATCAAGCGGTTTTAGAGGATCATGAGCGAACACCACTCATCACTTATGCCATGTATCATAAAGAACAGAAGAGAAAGTTTAAACAAAATCCGTTCCTTCCAGCAAACTGGCCGTACCAAGAATTAGAGGATACGTTTCTTTGTCCAAACGGACGGAAAATGAATTTTCGAAATTATTCTATTCGTACAGATAAATATGGATTTAAACGATATTTAAAACGGTATGAATGTGAAGACTGCTCGAATTGTCCTCTTCGAAGACAATGTACAAAAGCGAAGAGTGACAAGAATCGTGAGATTCAAAAGAACATGAACTGGGAATACTTTAAAGCGACGATTCAACAGCTGCTTTCAGAAGAAGAAACAGGGAAACTCTATCGCCAACGAAAAATTGACGTCGAACCAGCTTTCGGACATTTGAAGGCTTGTTTAGGCTTCACTCGTTTCTCTGTTCGAGGAAAACAGCAGACACACAATGAAATTGGATTCGCGTTAATGGCAGTAAATTTAAGGAAATATAGGCTAACTAAGCTAATAAACAAGGATGATTCTCTACACAATCTAAAAAATAGAAGAGCGAAAATCATTTTTTACGATTTTCGCTCTTCTATTTTAAGATTCTTGGGACTTACGTCCCAAGCTCTTTTTTTTTATTCTTTATTTTTCAACAATACTAATAGTAAAACCATCGTAACCTTTTACACCAACGGTTTCTATAGCAGTCGAAGTCAATCTTGAAGAATTGCTCAAATCATCCACAAAAGATCGGACGCCATTCACTCTTCCATCAGAACTAGTTGTATCAATAACAGCACCATCCCGTACAACATTGTCACCAATGATAATAGTACCGGGACGTGCGAGTTGTAGCGCATATTTCAAATAAATGGAGTTATTTTCTTTATCTGCATCAATAAAAATTAAATCGAAAGCAGGTGTCTGAGCTTGTACCATTTTTTCTAAGCTGTCAGAAGCTGCACCTACTAAAATGTTCGTTTTATCAGAAACACCTGCAAGAGCTAAATTTTCTTTCGCCACTTCAGCATGTTTTGTGTCAAATTCAAGTGAGACTACTTCTCCATCGTGACTTAACGCTTTTGCAAACCAAAGTGTACTGTACCCACCAAGTGTGCCAATTTCTAAAATACGCTTTGCTCCTTTGATTTTCGTAAGAAGATACAAAAGTTTCCCTTGAGAAGGGGATACGTCATGGGGAGGTAACTGGTATTTTTGGTTATTAGCCAAAATTTGATCAAAAATAGGATCATTCTCAACCAGTTTTTCAATAAAATAATCATCAACTGCTGCAAATAATTTGTCCAAATAAATCACTCCCAGTTTTTATTGGTGTTTCTACAGTGATTATAGCATGTTTAAAATACTAGGAATACAATGTTTTATGCCTAAACTAAATGAAGATATACTATAGATGTTTTTATAATTTGTTTTTTTAATAAAATAAATACATTATATGCTTTTTATTGTTTTATAATTAATGTTATAAGTGGAATTCGTTTTCATTTGATTTAAAATAAGAAAGAAAATATATTTTTGAAATGGAAATGATGGAAAACTAGATGACAGGGAGATGTAAAATGGGAAAAAAGTATAATAAACTAGGGATGACTTTTATTTTTATTGTCACTTTATTTTTTGCTTTGATTAGTTCAGTTGTGTTTTTCGAAACAAACGCTCAAGGAAAAGAACTAGATGATGTGATTCAAAATGTGAAAATCACCAATGAAAAGGGAGAAGATCAGACCTCATTTAAATCATGGGATATTATTCAGGTTCATATGGACTGGAGTATTCCAAATGGAAGTGCCAAAGCAGGGGATACAACATTGATCGAGCTGCCTGATGCATTAGATTTGGTAAATAGTTTGTCTTTTGATGTGCTGGATGAAAATGGCTCGGTTGTAGCCACTGCTGTTGCGGACAAAGGCTCAAAAACAGTCTTATTAACCTATACTGATTTTGTTGAAACGCATTCCAATGTTAAAGGAACGTTGCAATTTTTAACCCGTTTCGATAAACAGATGATCGATGAATATGGTACGATCAAACTTGTTTTTCCTATTAACAAAACAACTGAAGTGTCTACTGAAATAGAAGTGGAAGAAGCAACCGATGATCCAAATGAAGTCATCAATAAATGGTCTTGGTTCTCATCAGATTCACGTACACTGTATTGGGAAGTTCGAGTAAACGCTAGTGGACAGGAATTTCCTAACGCTGTAGTTACAGATACATTTAAAACGGATAACTATACGTTAGTTCCGGGATCGATTAAAGTAACGTCAGCAGAATTTCCAGATGCTGATAAAGGCATTTTTGATAATCCAGTGAATAAAACAGATATTACAGATCAAGTAACAATCAAGTATCTGTCAAGTGGCTTTACGGTCGATTTTGGTGATATGCCTAAAGGAATCGGTTATCTTATTTCTTACGATACGACGATCGATCATCAAGTACAAGATCAAGAAGAATTTTCTAATCTTGCTACTTTAGAAAGTAATCAAGTAACAATCGATTCAAAAGAGTCTAAAACACAGTATTCCGATGGAAGTGGAACTGGAACAGGTGAAGTATTCACTATTCAACTATTGAAAATATCAGAGGAGGGTGCTGTTTTAGCGGGTGCTGAATTTGATGTCTATAAAGATTCAACTAACGAGCAAATTGGTCAAATCATCACGAATGAACAAGGTGTGGGTGAAATTACTAATTTACTACAGGAAGACTATACCTTGATAGAGACGAAAGCACCAATTGGTTTTATAATAGACACCACGCCGATTCATATTTCTTCAAGTGATTTTCAAAATAAAATAGCTTTTAAAAAAGTGATCAATAAAGCTGAAGCAGTCCGAGGGAGTGTCCAACTGCTAAAAATCGATCAAATGACGAAAGAAGCCTTAGCAGGTGTTGTATTTGAGCTTCAAGATCATAATGGAAATACACTTCAAACTGGATTTACGACAGATAAAAATGGTCAGCTGATCGTTCAAGATCTAGCACTTGGGAAATATCAATTTATTGAAACACAGGCTTTAACAGGCTATATTTCAACAAAAGAACCAATTCCTTTTGAAATTACGTCGGAACAAACGGGACCATTAGAAGTCATCGTCGAAAATAAAAAAGCAGAAACATCTAAACCTCCACAAGATAGCAGTGAGAATAATCCTGTAGAGAAAAATAATAACAGTGTGCCAAAAGACAAGACTTTGCCTAAAGCTGGGGAAATCACTATGAATTATTTATTCTTCCTTGGCAGCCTTTGTTTGAGTACTATAGTTGTTATTCTTTTTAAAAAAAGTAAAAGAATGTAAGTAAGGCAAATAGAAAATATAAAACTGAGCTAAAGTCTATTAAAATTTAGCTCAGTTTTATATTTTATCAGGAAATTTTTAATAATAAGGAATTCAATTAGACTCATTGTAGTAGATAAAGTATAATAGATAAAAGGAATCAAAGTAAGTAAGGGGATTAGTAAAGTGCAAGGTATTTTTATAACGATCGAAGGACCAGATGGCGCAGGAAAGACAAGTGTATTGAATGAGTTATATCCAAGGCTGGATCTGGCAGCAGAAAGAAGCATTATTAAAACAAGAGAACCTGGCGGAATTCCCATTGCTGAGAAAATTCGTCAAATCATCCTAGACCCGAAAAATCAAGAGATGGATGAGCGGACAGAGGCGTTGCTTTATGCGGCTGCTAGACGTCAGCATTTGATGGAAAAGGTTTTGCCGGCTTTGGAAGAAGGTAAAATCGTTTTGTGTGACCGCTTCGTAGACAGTTCTTTAGCCTATCAAGGCGCAGGCCGACGGATTGGTGTTGAAGCAATAGCTACAATCAATGAATTTGCGATCGAAGGAACCGTACCTGACTTTACGATCTATTTAGATGTAGATTCAGATACAGGATTGAACCGAATCAAAAATCATCGCCAACAACAAATTGACCGATTAGATTCAGAGGGGCTTGAATTCCATCAACGAGTTCGCCACGAATATTTAAAATTAGTAGAAGAAAATCCAGAAAGAATTACCAAAATCGATGCCAGAATGAGTTTGGAAGATGTTGTTGAGGCAACCTTTCAAGCAATCGTAACCCGTTATCCAGAATACTTTAGAAAATAGGAAGGTGACCGAATATGAAAATTATTTTAGCGATTGTCCAAGACAAAGATAGTAACCGTTTAGCCAATGAATTTATTGATGCCAATATTCGTGCAACCAAACTTTCATCAACAGGTGGCTTTTTAAAAGCAGGTAACAGCACATTTATCGTCGGAATCGATGATGATCGTGTTGAAGAAGCATTGGAATTAATCAAAAAAACATGCCAGTCTCGTAAACAATACGTGTCAACTCCTGTAACACTAGATATTACGATGGATGGACAAGTCCCTTATCCTGTCGAGGTTGAGGTGGGAGGCGCAACAGTCTTTGTTCTTCCAGTAGAAGGATTCCATCAATATTAAGATGAATGAAGCACAAGTATTAAAGGAACAACAACCGTTGCTTTACCAGCAACTTCAAAAAAGTTTTGAGCATGGTCGTCTTGCCCATGCTTATCTTTTTGAAGGCGATACAGGAACTGGTAAAAAAGAATTTGGTTTATGGATGGCAAAACACATTTTCTGTACCAATCGAATAGATAACAATCCTTGTAATCAATGCAACAATTGCTTGAGGATCAATGAGAATGAGCATCCTGACGTATTACGAGTCGCTCCAGATGGCCAAACGATCAAGGTCGATCAAATCAGAGCATTGAAGGCAGAGTTCAGCAAAAGCGGTGTAGAGACGGCTCAGAAAGTTTTTCTGATTGAACAGGCAGATAAGATGAGTATTGGTGCAGCAAACAGCTTATTAAAATTTCTGGAAGAACCAGAAGGAAAAGTCTTAGCGATTTTAGAGACGACGTCGTTAGCAAAAATTTTACCAACGATCCAATCACGTTGTCAGGTCCTTCATTTTCAACCTTTAGTTAAAGAAAAACTAGTTCATGCTTTGATAGGATCTGGAATCAACAAAAATACAGCGATTCTTTTGGCAGAACTCACCAATAGTTTTGACAAAGCAGTTGAAATCTCTCAAGATGAATGGTTTAATGAAGCTAGGGAAATTACTCAACAGTGGTTTGATTACATGACAAAAGATGATTTGCAAGCTTTTGTCTACGTTCAAAAAAAGATGATTAAGATCTTTAAAGAAAAAGATCAACAAGCGTTGAGTTTCGATTTATTACTTGCCTATTACCGTAAACAACTCACTGAAAGTGTAGCAACTGGTCAGCTCAAACGTGTGACAGAGCAACAGGCACAGCGAGTGGAACTGATTTTAAAAGCACGTCAAAAGTGGGAAGCGAATGTCAGCTTTCAAAGTGTTTGCGAGCAATTAGTAATACGAATGATTCACCCTAAAACATAAATAGGAGGATGAAAATGGTAGAAGTAGTAGGAGTTCGCTTCCGTGAAGCAGGTCATATCTATTATTTTGCTCCTGGAAAATCAGAGTATTTTTACAATGATAAAGTACTTGTGGAATCACAGCAGTCTAAACAGCTTGCCACAGTTGCGATACCGAAAAAATCTATTGATCCGGAAGATTTACCTGAGGAATTAAAACCCATTTTAAATAAAGCATCAGAAACAGATTTAGAAAAAGAACAAAAGAATGTAGATGATGCCAAAGCTGCATTAAGTGTGGCCAAAGAAAAAATCCGAGCACATGAATTAGAAATGAAATTGATTCGTGTTGAATATACGTTTGACCGCAGCAAGATGGTTTTTTATTTTACAGCAGATGGTCGAATCGACTTTCGTGAGCTAGTCAAAGATTTAGCAGCAATTTTCCGTACGAGGATTGAATTGCGTCAAATCGGTGTCAGAGACGAAGCGAAGATTTTAGGTGGGATCGGTCCGTGTGGTAGACAGTTATGCTGTTCGACTTTTTTAGGTGACTTTATGCCAGTATCGATCAAAATGGCAAAAGATCAAGGCTTATCGTTGAATCCAGTAAAAATTTCTGGTTTATGTGGGCGCTTGATGTGTTGTTTAAAATACGAAAATGATGAATATGAAGCAGCGAAAAAAGAGTTACCTGATTACGGTAAAGATGTGATCACACCAGATGGAAAAGGCCGAGTAGTCGGTTTGAATTTATTGAGCCGTATCATCAAAGTCCGTTTAGTTGGACGTGAAATAGCAGTAGAATATGATTATGAAGAGATCAAAGAAGCAACACAAAAAGCTCAAGCCGAAAAAGGTGATCACAATGGATAAACGTTCTTTATACGATGGTCTGAGTTCTTTAGAGACGGATCTACAAGGAACTTTGGGACAATTATCAGAAATTAAAGAAGCACTTCACGAGTTAGTTGAAAAAAATACGACACTTGAAATCGAGAATCAACGCTTACGGGAACATTTGCAGGAATTGACTAAACTAGCCAGCGACTCAAATGATCCAGCTAAGCAGGAGTTATCTAAATCTCGAATGAATTTGGAAAAACTTTACGAAGAGGGGTTTCATGTCTGCAACATTTTATATGGTTCACGCCGTGAGAATGATGAAGAATGTGCATTTTGTTTAGATGTTATTTATGGTGAACGATACAAATAAATGTTAAACAAATCAAATTTAGAGGCTGTGACAAAATCTGTCTCAGCCTCTTTTGAGATTAACCTAAGCGCTGAAAAGGAGTAATTATGCAAAAACAAAAAAGTTTTGATTCATCTAGCATTGGGCAACTATATTTGGTGCCCACACCAATCGGAAACCTAGAGGATATGAGCTTTCGCTGTATTAATATCTTAAAAGAGGCAACGATCATTGCGAGTGAAGATACCAGAAATACGCAAAAATTACTAAATCACTTTGAGATCTCAACTCCTCAAATTAGTTTTCATGAGCATAATTATAAAGAACGGATTCCACAGTTTATAGAACGTTTAGAGGCTGGTGAAATGATTGCTCAAGTCAGTGATGCGGGGATGCCTTCCATTAGTGATCCAGGTCATGAATTGGTTGAGGCATGTATCGAAGCTGGAATCAAAGTGATCGCTTTACCTGGACCGACAGCAGGAATCACAGCACTGATTGCTTCAGGACTGTCACCGCAGCCATTTACATTTTATGGCTTTTTACCTCGAAAGAAAAAAGAACAAATTGAGGTTTTAGATAAGTTAAAAACAGCAGTACCAACGCAAATTTTTTACGAATCACCTCATCGAATTGCCACAACAATAAAGCATTTTTCAGAAGTTTTTGGAGAAGAACGGAAGGCTGTGATTTGCCGTGAATTGACGAAGCTCCATGAAGAATACCTTCGTGGTACGTTGGCTGAATTGAGGGATTACTTGGCGGAACACACATTAAAGGGAGAATGCTGTATTTTAATCGAAGGGGCTGACGGAGCGGAATCAGCAGAAAATGCCGATTTAGAACTTTCGATCAAGGAACATATTGAAGTATTGATGAATACTGGAAGTTCTTCTAAAGAAGCAATCAAAGAAGTTGCTAAACTTCGCGGATTGAAAAAACAGGATGTCTATAAAGAGTTTCATGTAGATTAAATTGAATACTGGGAAATAAGCTGATGTCAAAAATCAGTTTATTTTTTTATCCCATAATTGGTTTGTTCGCTTGAGCTTGATAATATGTTGAAAACGTTATATTGGTATAGATGTTATTTTTTATAACGCGAATTGTCAGAAAAATGAAATTATTTTACTTGATCAAGGGATTTTTACTAGGATAATTTAAAAAACGATGCTAAAATAACCGACAAAGCTAAAATGAAGGTTGGCTTAATTTTTGAATTGGAGGGGTTTGTTATGGAAGCAGGAAATATTGCATTTATCATGATTTGTTCTGCGATGGTCTTTTTGATGACACCAGCTTTAGCATTTTTTTATGGCGGGTTAGAACGAAGAAAAAATATTCTCAACACAATGATGATGGTGATTTGCGTGATGGGATTGGCTTCAGTTCTTTGGATCATACTAGGTTATTCGATGTCTTTTAGTGGGGATAACTTATTTGTTGGTAACTTTGATAAGCTATTTTTTAATCAAGTTTCAATGACGAAAGGGGATACGATTCCAGAAGCATTATTTGCTGGTTTTCAAATGATGTTTGCGTTGATTACTACAGCAATTATTACAGGTGCTGTGGTTGGGCGGATGCGTTTTTCTGCGATTTTTCTATTTATTGCTATCTGGTTGATCGTTGTGTATTACCCAATGGCCCATATGGTTTGGGGCGGAGGCTTTTTAGATGAAATAGGATCGATCGATTTTGCGGGGGGAAATGTGGTTCATATTAGTTCAGGGATTTCAGGGCTTGTACTAGCTATTGTTTTAGGGCAACGTCGTGAATATCGCCAAACAGAGTATCGTCCACATAACATACCGTTTGTTGTTTTAGGTGCTGGTTTACTTTGGTTTGGCTGGTTCGGGTTTAATGCTGGGTCTGCATTAGCAGCCGACGGGTTGGCGATCCACGCAATGCTTACGACAAATACAGCAGCCGCAAGCGGGATGCTTTCATGGATGCTGATTGAAAAATTGGCGATTGGAAAACCTACAGTAGTCGGTGCTTGTACAGGTGCTGTCGTGGGCCTAGTTGCGATTACGCCAGGTGCTGGTTTTGTTTCTCTTTGGAGTTCATTTGTTCTAGGCGCATTAGTCAGTCCGTTTTGTTATTATTTTATTTCATTTGTTAAACATAAATTTGGGTATGATGATGCACTTGATGCATTCGGTTGCCATGGTGTCGGTGGAATTTTTGGTGGGGTCATGACTGGACTATTTGCAGATCCTGCTGTTGGAGGTAAAACTGGATTGATCTATGGTGGAACGGAACTATTTGTGGCCCAAGTCGCTAGCATTGCTTTTACGATTGTATTTGCTGGGGTCGCTAGTTTTCTTATTATCAAAGGGATTCAATTATTCATGCCGATTCGAGTTTCTGCAAAAGAAGAAGCACTGGGATTGGATCGAATCGAACATGACGAAACAGCTTATCCGACATTTATGGGACTAGATTCATAGGAGGAAAACAGATGAAAAAAGTAGAAGCAATCATCCAGCAGGAAAAACTAGAAGAGCTGAAAGTTAAAATGGCTGATAGTTTTGAAGCACTAGGAATGACCGTAAGCCAAGTTTTAGGATTTGGAAACCAAAAAGGGTTAAAAGAATTTGTTCGTGGTCAAGAAATCATTACAACACTGTTGCCTAAAGTGAAAGTCAGTTTTGTTGTTTTAGACGAGGAAGTGGAAGAGATTATTTCTTTGATTTTGGCTATTTGCCAGACTGGAGAAGTAGGAGATGGTAAAATCTTCGTTTACAATGTAGAAGAAGCGATTCGGATTAGAACGGGTGAACGTGGCGCACAAGCAATATAAATTATTTTTACTTAAGGAGTAGAGCTGAAAGGGCACTATTCCTTTTTTTATTCAAATAAAATAAGTTGTAAATGAACAAATGTTCGTATATAATGTGTATAAAATATAGCTGATTTTTAAAGGAGAAAAAAATGATTGTTGAGGATGTTCTATATGGTTCATATGAAGTTGAAGAAGTTCTAGCAACATTGATTTTATCAGAAGAGATTCAACGGTTAAAGGATGTTCATATGGCAGGACCAGCATTTTTGATTAATCCAACTTGGAATGAAACCAGATATGAGCATTCTATCGGTGTTATGTTGTTAATCAAAAGATTTGGTGGAACAATAGAAGAACAAATTGCAGGGCTGCTACATGATGTGTCTCATACCGCATTTTCACATGTGATCGATTTGGTTTTATCTAATAAAACAGACGATTATCATGAGCAAATCAAAGCAAAATTGATTGAAGATTCTGCAATTCCTGCCTTATTAAACCAATATGGATTTGATTATCGGCAGATTTTATTTGATGACGAACAATGGGGATTATTGGAACAAAAAGCACCGTTACTATGTTTTGATCGGATTGATTATACCTTGCGTGAAGTTTATCGCTATTTTTCCGTTCCATTACAAGAAATTCAGTATTTTTTGAATTCAATCAAAATCATTAAGAATCAAATTGTTTTAGAGTCAGTTTATTGGGCTGATTGGTTTATAGAGCAGTATCGAAAAGTAGTAATCGACTTTTTTTATGATCCTCAAAATAGTTGCAGCTATGAGTGGATGTCAAACGCAATCCAGCTTGGACTAGCAAATGAAGAAATTACGTTAGCTGATTTGATGATGACAGATTCAGCTTTTCTCAAGAAGTTAAAATCAACAGGTTCAACTGAAATCCTGCAATTATTGGGCAATATGGATCATCCACCGGAATATCGGGTTTGTTCCAGCGAGGATGATTACGATATCCAGCAGCAGAAGAAAATAAGATTTGTTGATCCCTTAGTAACATTGCCTGATAAGATTGTTCCAGTATCAACGGTTTCAAAAACGGCTCAGGTAAAGATCGATGAAATGCTTAATGAGAGTAAAAAAGGAATTTTTATTAAATTTGATTAAGGAATAAAAGTATACCGACCTAGTTGAAAGGAGGATGGCGAGTATGATAAGTGAACTACGTTTTCCCTTAAAGAAGGATACTTCTCGTAAGATAATTCATATCGACATGGATGCTTTTTTTGCTTCTGTAGAAGAACGTGACCATCCAGAACTAGTCGGACATCCATTAGTGATTGCACGCCATCCAAGTGATACAGGTGGTAAAGGTGTTGTGACTACTGCAAATTATGAAGCGCGTAAATTCGGAATCCATTCTGCAATGAGCGCTCAAAAAGCGTATGAATTATGTCCAGATGCTATTTTTAAACCAGGAAATTATGAAAAATATTCTGAAATTTCTAAGCAAATTCGAGAGATTTTTCATCGCTATACAGATATTATCGAACCCGTTTCAATAGACGAGGCGTATTTAGATGTCACAACAAATAAAATCGATAGTAAATCAGCAATAAAGATTGCTAAATTGATTCAGTATGATATCTGGAACGAATTGCATTTAACTTGTTCAGCAGGTGTCAGCTACAACAAGTTTTTAGCAAAATTAGCGTCTGATTTTCAAAAACCTAAAGGTCTAACGGTTGTGATGCCAGATGATGCAGAAACTTTTTTAAAAGCTTTACCGATTGAAGCATTTCACGGAGTAGGAAAAAAAACAGTTCCTAAAATGCATGATTTAGGTATTTATACTGGGGAAGATCTATATAAACAAGATGAGATGGAGTTGATCCGTAATTTTGGTAAAATGGGGTATTCTCTTTATCGGAAAGTTCGTGGAATCCATGATTCACCGGTAAACATAACAAGAGACCGTAAATCTGTGGGCAAAGAGCATACATATGGAACACCGTTAACGACTGAAGCACAAGTAACTGCTCAATTAAGACAACTAGCACAACGAGTAGAAGAGTCGTTAGAGCGGGTCCAAAAACATGGAAAAACAGTCGTTTTAAAAGTTCGTTATGCTGATTATACAACAGTGACGAAACGTCGGACTCTGCCAGAATATATTTCAAAAAAAGAAGAATTATATTATCAAGCTAACTTGATTTGGGAGGAAATACTTGGTCTCGAACAAGGGATTCGGTTACTAGGGATAACGTTGACTAATCTTGATCCGATGGCTTATGAAAACATGGTATTGCCTTTATGGGAAAAGATACAGACTGAAGAGGATGAATAGCTTAAAGACTAATTTATGCTGATATTTTTAAATCAAACAGCTTTAAATTTTCGTGATAAATCAATATCTATGTTACGATTTATTCAGAAACACGAAAGGAAAAATTCAATGAGCAAAACAATTATGTGGTTTCGTAAAGACCTTCGTTTAGATGATAATACAGCATTTAATAAGATGCTAGAAGATAGTCATGATACAGAGGAACTAATTTGTCTTTTTCAATTGAATCCGTTGCAATTTTTAGAAGATAGTTACAATCATGATGCTTTTTTCTACACGTTATCAACATTTTATGAACATGCTAAAACAAATAATATAGAGCTCCATTTTTTATACGGGAATGTGGAAGAAAAATTTGCAGAATTAAAGAATGCTTTTCAAGATTGGAATACAGTATATTTCAATAAAGATGAACGTGGTTTCGGCAGAGAACGGGATCAAATAATGACTACTTTTTTTGAAAAGAACCAGATTCAAGTGTGTTCATTTCAAGATAGTCATATCCATGGTGTTGAAGAAATTAAAAAGCCAACAGGTGAAAGCTACAAAGTTTTTACACCTTATTTCAGAAAATGGCTAACAATGCCTAAACGAATGTATCAACGAACAACGAAGAATGATCGGTCATTTAAAAAGCTGAAGCACCCATTATTTGATGAGGGAAAAAAACACTTTAACCAGATTGTTGAAAAAATAGAATTACCCTTTGATTATGAATGTGGAGAAGTTGCAGCTGAGGCTTATCTGAAAGAATTTATAAAAAGTCACTTACATAATTATCAAAAAGGGAGAGACTATCCTTTTTCAAATCAAACAAGTAAACTATCAAGGTTTTTAAGAACAGGGGAATTATCCATTCGTAAAGTTTGGTATGCTCTAAATGCTGAACCAGATTCGGATGGTCGTCAAACATTTATCTCAGAACTATGCTGGCGTGATTTTTATAATATGATTTATTTTGAAAATCCTAAACAAAAAACACAAGAGATCAAAGAGAAATATCGACAACTGCAATGGAGTTATAATCGAGAATCGTTTGAGCGATGGAAAGAAGGAAAGACAGGTTTTCCAATCGTTGATGCTGGAATGAGACAGCTCAATCAAACGGGGTGGATGCATAACCGTTTGCGAATGATCGTGGCATCATTCCTGACGAAAGATTTAATGATTGATTGGCGGATGGGAGAAGAATATTTCCAGCAAAAATTAATCGATTATGATGCTGCAAGTAATATTGGTGGTTGGCAATGGGCAGCGTCTACAGGAACAGATGCAGTTCCTTACTTTCGAATATTCAATCCCACAACACAAAGTGAAAAATTCGATCCTCATGGAGAGTTTATCCGTCAGTTTATTCCAGAATTAAAAGATGTGCCAAATAAATATATTCATGAGCCAAGTAAGATGCCAGCGGAACTCCAAAATGCCATAAATGTTTCTATGGGTAAAGATTACCCTGATCCAATCGTTGATCATAGCAAAATTCGTTCAGAGATTCTTGCATTTTTCAAGACAGCTTCATCTTAGGATGAAAGAAAAAGTCAGTTAGTTTTGTTGCGCGCACTAAATTCGATTAAACAGCGAGAAAAAGTAGCTCCTAGAAATAAATTTCACCTTATTTCTGGGAGCTAAACACTTTTTTCCATATTAAAGTAAAGATTCTGCTCCATCTACGTAAAGCTCAGTTCCAGAAATATTAGCCGATGCATCAGTTGCCAAAAATAAAACAGATTGCGCAACTTGTTCACTAGTTCCAGTTTTATTTTTTAAAGGACGATCGCCTTCAGGAAATTCCACTTTGATTTCAACTTCTTTTAATTCATCTGAATAGGTTGTTTTTTCATTGATGGCTGTGTCGATAGCACCAGGACAGATGGCATTAACCCGAATGTTATAACGCGCAAGTTCTAGGGCAGCCATCTTTGTAAAGGCAACTTGCCCAGCTTTTGAAGCACTGTACGCTGATGCACCAAAATTATTAAAAATTCTAGTCCCGTTGATAGAACTTGTGATAATAATTGAGCCACCGTTCTCTTTCATATGGGGAATCGCAAATTTTGTGCATAAAAAAGTACTACGCAAATTAGTGTTTATTGTACGATCCCATTCATCAATTGTTAAGGTTTCGATGGGAGCCCAAGTTCCATTTATTCCTGCATTACTGAAAAAGATATCCAAGCCTTCTAGACTATCAGTTAATTCGTCAATTGCTTTTTTTAAGCTAACTTCATCGGTTACATCCACACTTCTGTAGTAGCATTCATGACCGCTTTGCTTAAAATCTTTAGAAATGGTTTCTAACCGTTTTTTGTCAGCGTCAATTAAACCTACGATAAATCCTTTTTCGATAAATAATTTGGCTGTAGCATAACCAATTCCCGAAGCAGCCCCCGTGATGATCGCTTTTTTTACAGATGATGACTGATTTTTTGTCATAATAGTTTCCTCCTTATTTTTTGTTTGAGTGTATTCAAGAACGAATTATTCTATTTTTTTATTGTAATATACATATAAAAGATGAGCCAATAATTCGATAAGGTAGTGGATTTAACTAAAAAACACTACAGCCATGAGAAATTATTCTACAGCTGCAGTGGTAAGAATTGATGTGATCGATTAAATTAAGTTCCCTTTTTTTATTTGTTCATAGTTTTGTTCAGCATCATGGCATTTATCCCAAATGACAGCTTTTCCAGTGGCTAATGATTTTTTGACATCAATGATTCGTTGGTTACTACTGCCTCTGAATTGAAGGTTTAAGTTCTTCTTAGCTAATTCAAAACGACCATCTACTAAGATATCAATTTTGTTTAATAGTTCAAGTTTATCTTCAGATTCTAGTAACAGTTCTTCAAAAGTATATCCTGACCAAGACCAGATATCTTTATTTAATCCAAATTCTTTGTGTATTCGATCGGCAACAGTCAAGCAAACAGCTGTATTTAAAAAAGGTTCTCCACCCAATAAGGTAAGCCCCTGTACATAATCGTGAGACAAATCTTCGATGATTTTATCTTCTAATTCTTTTGTGAACGGTTTGCCATAGCGAAAACTTTGCACAGCTTGGTTAAAACAACCTTCACAAGCAAAAAGGCATCCACTAACATATAGACTATTGCGCACGCCTTCGCCATCCACAAAGTTAAATGATTTATAATCTGCAATATAGTTTTGACTAAGTTCTTTAGCCAACCATTCTTGCGGTTTAGGATTTCTCATTTTTTAGTCATCCTTTCAAATAAAAACGATGCTTGCTAAAATTGCAGGGGACACCGTTTTTTTGGAATTAACATATTCCACTTTTTATTGAATCTAGCTACATGAACCAGATCTTTCAACAAATAGATAAAATGCTTGTAAAGATAAAAAGCATCTTTACATCATTTTCCTAATTTGTTCAAGATCTAAACGGTTCAATCCGCTTTTTATTTCATATGTTTCACACGGGAAGATATTTCTTTGTGCCTTCCGTGAACCATTGGTCTAGCTTGTGGATTGCCTAGATATCCACAGGTACGTTTGACAACATCACATGATTTTGGATCGTGGTTGCCACACTGTGGACATTCAAAACCGCGTTCTGTTGGATTGAAATCTCCTTCAAAGTTACACTCATAGCAATGATCGATCGGTGTATTTGTTCCGAGATAGCCAACACGATCATAAGCATAGTCCCAAACAGATTCTAACGCTTTGGGATTTTGTTGTAGGACTGGGTATTCACAATAGTGGATAAAACCGCCAGAACAATATTGTGGATAATCTTTCTCAAAATCTAATTTTTCAAAAGGTGTTGGATTTTTACGAACATCATAATGGAAACTATTTGTGTAATAATCTTTATCGGTGATATTCTCTACCACGCCAAACTTTTCAGTATCTAAACGACAGAAACGATCAGTTAAACTCTCACTTGGTGTAGAATAAACGCTAAAGTGATAACCATAAGTATCGCCCCATTTATCTGCATGAGCTTTTAAATCTTTTAAAATCGCAATGGTAAAGTCTTTTGCCTCAGGATTCGTTTCCCACTCTCCACCGTAAAAAGCAGAAGCGACTTCGTACAACCCAATATAGCCGAGTGAAACAGTAGCACGTTTATTTTTGAATAATTCATTGACTGATTCTTTTTTAGATAATCGTTTTCCAAAAGCACCATACATATAAAGAATCGGCGCATTTGCAGGTGTTGCTTCTTTGCAGCGTTCAACGCGATAGACTAAAGCATCTTTCATCGTTTCAAGACGCTCGGCTAAAAGAGTCCAGAACTTATCCACATCTCCATGAGCTTCCATTGCGATTCTAGGAAGATTCAAGGTGACAACACCCAAGTTCATACGGCCGACATTGATTTCCTTGCCTTGTTCATCTTTCCATCCTTGTAAAAAAGAACGACATCCCATTGGGACCTTAAAGCTGCCAGTCAAATCGACTAATTTATCGTAATTTAAAACATCAGGGTACATTCGTTTCGTGGCACACTCTAATGCTAGTTGTTTTACATCGTAGTTTGGATCTGTTTCATTTAAGTTTACCCCGCGTTTCAAAGTGAATATTAATTTAGGAAAAATTGCCGTTCTCTTTTCACTACCTAAACCATTGATTCTGATTTGTAAGATTGCTCGTTGAATTTCTTTTTCAAACCAACTTAGTCCTAATCCAAACCCTAAAGAAGTAAACGGTGTTTGTCCGTTAGATGTAAATAATGTATTGATTTCATACTCTAAACTTTGCATTGCATCGTAAATATCTTTTTGAGTTTTAGCTTTTGCATATTCCTTCTGACGTTCAGATCCATCGATCCATTCTTTTGCATCAGCTAAATGTTTTTGATAATTTAGTTCAGCAAATGGAGCTAATAATTCATCTACGCGGTCAGCTGAACAGCCACCGTATTGACTAGAAGCGACATTTGCAATAATTTGAGAAATTTGGGCTGTAGCCGTTTGAATCGATTTAGGGGATTCAACTTCAGCATTACCAATTTTAAAACCATCGTTGAGCATTCCTTTAAAATCAATCAAACAACAGTTAGTCATCGGTGTATATGGATGATAATCTAAGTCATGATAATGGATATCACCTTTTTGGTGTGCATTTGCAACATGGGGAGGTAACATTTTTAAGCCAATCGATTTACCTACGATTCCAGCAGTTAAGTCTCGTTGAGTGTTGAAAACATCACTGTCCTTATTCGCATTTTCGTTTACCACTGACTGATCCTTATTGATTAATTTACTGATCGTAAAATTGATGTCAGTCGCTTTACTGCGTTCAAAATCACGACGGGTGCGGTAGTTGATATATTCTTCAGCTAGTTCATATTCATTTTTTGCCAGTAAAATATGTTCGACAATGTTTTGAATCTCATAAATCTTTACATCTTCAGCGAAACGATCTGAAATTTCTTGATCAATTCTTTCTACGATTTCTTGAATCCGTTCATGAGCAAGCGGGTCTAAAGAACCTCGGATTTTTTGTTCAGCTTTGATCAAAGCATCATAAATTTTTCGATCATCAAAATCAACTAAACGTCCATCTCTTTTAACGATTTTCATCGTATTCAAGGTTGAATCAGTAGAACTCACTTCATTATTGGCTTGCTTTATTTCCATCATTTGCTACCCATCTCCTCATAGATTTATTCCTTCCTTATCATAAAACAATCTATTGAATCTTTCAACTATATGTAGTGTGAAATTTAATTTTTATTCCTTTTGAATAACTACATATAGTGTTTATGAGAAATGAAAATATAGTGAAAACAACTCCCTAAAAGGTTTGTGTAAATTGTCACAACATTCTTGCTTAGAAAAATAAATGATTACTAAAAAAATTTTTATTATTACTTAATTGTAAGAGGAAACGATGTTCAGTTGTGCAAAATATTGGTAGAATAAGGACAATGACTAAACTGGAGAGAAATAGATGAAAAAAATTTTAGAAGTGAACCATTTAAGCAAATCTTATGGGTATCGAAGTAATAAAGTACAAGTTTTAAATAATATTTCCTTTTCTGTTGATCAAGGTGAATTTGTGGGAATCATGGGTCCAAGTGGTGCAGGAAAATCAACATTATTGAGTACTATTTCAACAATCGCATTACCAACAACTGGAAGTGTTCAAATCGATGGTCAAGATATTTTGAAAATGCGGGACCATCAAATTAGCGATTTTCGTCGTAAAAAGTTAGGGTTTATTTTTCAAAATTTTAATTTAATGGATACATTGACGGTGAAAGATAATATCTTGTTACCGTTGGCTGTTGATCGAATGCCATTAGTTGAAATGGAACAACGTCTAACTCATGTTGCTAACATTTTAGGAATCGATCAGTTATTGACTGCATACCCTAATATGATTTCTGTTGGGCAAAAACAACGTGTGGCCGCAGCACGAGCATTGATCACCAAACCTAAAATTATATTTGCAGATGAACCTACTGGATCACTGGATTCAAAATCAGCTGCCGAGTTACTTCAATATATGACAACTATGAATTTACAAGATGATGCAACGATCATGATGGTTACTCATGATCCGTATACAGCAAGTTATTGCAATCGTATCTTATTTATTAAAGATGGGGTGATTTTTTCAGAAGTTGTTCGTCAAGGTTCAAGAAAAGAATTCTTTAATCGGGTGATCGATATGCAGGCAACGATTGGCGGAGGTGGCCGTGCCAATGATTTTTAATTTGTCTTGGAAAAATTTCAAAGGACAATTTCTTAATTATTTAGTTTATTTTGTCAGTATGACGTTTGCCGTGGTTGTTTACTATTGTTTTAGTGCGATTACTTATAATCGATCACTGGCTAACAGAGTCGGACAAGAGGTTCATATCAATGGTGCGATGAACTTAGGTGGTATTCTGGTTGTAGTCATGATTTTAGGCTTTATGTTTGCGGCAAATCATTTCTTCTTATTAAAAAGGGGAAAAGAAATTGGTTTATATCATTTAATTGGGATGCGTAAAGGACAGATTTCTTTTTTATTTTTTGTAGAAACGCTGATTTTAGGCGCAGTTTCGTTAGTTACTGGGATTCTCTTAGGGATTGTTTTTTCTAAGTTATTTTCGATGATTCTAGCAAAAGCGATGTTTTTACAAGTAGAAAGTCTCTTTTTTGTTTCGGTTCCTTCGATGATCCAAACAAGTTTAGTGTTTGTTTTTATGTTAGTAATGGTTTCTATTCGAAGCAGTTGGTTGATCTACCGCTATCAAGTAACCAATTTGCTTAAACCAGTCGGAAAAAATACGATCCATTCAAACAAACAATCTATCGCAAAGATTTTTTTAGGTATCCTTGGTGTAATACTTATCTGTACTGGCTATTTTTTATCCTATAATGTTATTCATTTTGGTACACTGTTACTGCATACGAGATTGGGGTTTTCTGGTTTTTTGATTGCTCCTTTGGTCATCATGTTTATCTGTATAGTAGGAACGTATTTATTTTTTAAATACACAATGTACCTAATTGCATTTTTATTTGGGAAAAGTAAATTCAACTACTATCGAAATTTAAATATGCTCGCTTTAGGAAATACAAAACTTCATATTAAAAGAGGCGGAAATACATTATCTGCTGTGACTGTTTTTATTGCCATTGCTTTAGGCATGATCGGTGGTGCGGCTTCTATTTATACTATAGGGATGAATTCCGTAAACACAACAGCACCCACTGACTTTATCGTGGCTGAGAATGATTTTGAAAAAATAGCGCAAATAATTGAAAAGGAACCGGATACAAAAATTGATTCACTAGTCACATTAAATTATAAGTTGACGGGTAGCCAATTTCATCTTAAAATTGGACAGGAAGAAGATCAAAATACACTGGGATTAATAAATTTATTGGCACTCTCAAATTATCAAGAATTTCAAAAAATAAACCCTTATTTAAAAAATATTGAATTGAAAAATAATCAAGATATTGTCATTTTAGATAGTATTCAAAATATTTTAAGTGGATTTATTCGTTATGATTCTAACTTTAATTTACCAAATGGAATAAATCTTCATGTATCGGATGTAAGACCAGATTACTTAGGTCAAGATTTATTAAGATACAGTTTCCCAACAGTGATTGTATCCGATGAGCAATTCAATGCGATAAATTCCGATATGGTATATCAACTGAGGGCGTTTAATATTGAAACAAAAGATGAAGAAGCACTTGCAAATAAATTATCAGAAAGCGTAAAACCTAAATGGGACACACCTGTTTACTATAAGTTTGAGTTGAAAAACAATCAGGTAGAAGGCTATATATCAAAAACAAGCCGGCAAACTGAGAAAAAAAGTGAACAATTTTCGGAAGAGGATGAGCAGGAATATTGGCAATTGAATTATACTAGTCGTTTTTCAGATTTAAGATACCAGAGAAGAGTGATGGGATTATTCATATATGTGGCAATGTTTTTAGGCATCTTAGCCTTGATCATCACTGGTAGTATCTTGATGCTGCAGCAATTTTCTGAGGCAGAGCGAGAAAAGGAAAGTTATGATTTATTAAAGAAAATCGGTGTTCCTAAAAAAGATATTACAAAACTAGTCTATCAGCAAAATAGTATTATCTTTTTCCCACCAATGATCATAGGCGTTTTACATGCAACCTTTGCAATCTATGTTTTTAGTAAATATATTTCAAGTTCTGGTTACTGGTTGGCTTATCTTTCTTGTGGGCTATTGATTTTGATTTACCTAGCGTATTACTTCTTGACATCTGCGATTTATTCACGGATTATCCATGGAAGAAATCAGAAATAGCTTAAATTTTTTTTAAGGCTTTTATGGCATCTTTGAATGGGAGAATTGACTAAAAATACAAATTTTTTTGTATTTCTTTTACTATAAATAGGGTGGAACAATCAGTTTTATGTTTTGTCCCACCTTCTTTTTATGCAGAAGTGACAAAACTGTTAGTGTAAAAGGGGCTTTAATTTACGAATTAAGTTTCTTTTTTTATTGCTTTTGATTACAATAACAGTACGAAAATGTGAATATATGTAATTTTGGAGGCATAAAATGAAACAATTTTTTGATAAACCCACTGTACAATATTGGGGGAAATTCATTGGAAAAACCGTTTTTTATTTTGCGATACTACTAATGTTGATTTATTTATATCATTATAAAAATATTGATGGCGGCTCATTTATTTATAATGAGTTTTAGGGAGGGAATACTTCATGACGATTTTAAATATTATTGAAGCAATCGACCGTTGGGGGATGAAGGAACCAAACCGTCCCGTTTATATTGAAACCAATCGAACGTATACTTATGGAGAGCTGAAGAAAGACTCCGATGCAATTGCTGCTTATTTGCATAAAAACATAGAAAAGACTCGTCCGCTCGTTGTTTATGGAGAGTTGGAATTTGAAATGCTGGCTTGTTTTTTAGGTGCATCAAAGGCCGGACATGCATATATACCTATTGAAGCACATACCCCAAAAGAGAGAGTTGAAATGATTTTAGAAGTAGCTGATCCAGCAGTGGTATTTTCTATCAAGGAATGGCCAGAACTCGAAACAGCTGCTGAGATTGTTTCGCTAGGGGAACTTCAGGATATCTGTGCTACATCATGGAATGTTGATACGCCGCTTGAACCAGTTAAGGCATCACAAACCTACTATATTATTTTTACCTCGGGCACGACAGGTGTACCTAAAGGGGTTCAAATCAGTCACACAAACCTTTTAAGCTTTGTTAATTGGGAATTGACAGATTTTGGCATAACAGAGGGGATGCGCTTTTTATCGCAGGCACCTTATTCTTTTGATTTATCAGTGATGGATGTTTATCCTGCCTTGACTTCTGGTGGTTCTTTAACACCAATGCGCAAAGAGGTTATCAATGATTTTAAACAACTATTTACTGTATTGCCGACTTTAGATATTGAAGTTTGGGTTTCAACACCGTCATTTATGGATATTTGTCTGATGGAACCGACATTTGATGGAGAACATGTTGATAGCTTGAAGATTTTTCTGTTCTGTGGAGAAGAACTACCTAAAGCAACAGCTCAGAAATTATTGGAACGTTTTCCTAATGCACATGTTTTTAATACCTATGGTCCAACAGAAGCTACGGTAGCTATTTCTGGTGTGGAGATTACACCAGAACTTCTAGATGAGTATAGTCGTGTGCCAATTGGCCGTGTTAAAAATGATACGGATGTTTATATCATGAATGGTGATCAAGAAGTCTCAGCTGGAGACGTTGGTGAAATCGTGATTGCAGGTCCGAGCGTTTCTAAAGGCTATCTGCATAATCCAGAAAAAACAGCAGATGCTTTTTTTGAATACAAAGGTCAACCAGCATACCGTACGGGAGATGCTGGGAAACTAAAAAATGGTATGCTGATTTATGATGGACGGATCGATTTCCAGGTTAAACTTCATGGCTATCGAATTGAACTTGAAGATATCGATCACCATTTAGCAAGTGTTTCTTATGTAAAACAGGCAGCCGTAGTTCCAAAATATCAAAATCATAAAGTTCAGCAGCTAGTAGCATTTGTGGTCGCTCATCCTCATGATTTTGAAAAAGAATTTAAATTAACGAAGGCTATCAAAGAAGAGTTAAGCTTGTCAGTGATGGAGTATATGATTCCTCAAAAGTTCATTTATGTAGAACAATTGCCACTGACAGCGAATGGAAAGATCGACCGCAAAGGGTTGATGAATGAGGTGAATGCAACGTGATCGACTTTCCTCACATGATTCCTTACGCGAATCCGATTTATTTTGTTTATTTGCTAATAGCGCTTTTACCGATGATTCTGACTTTATTGATCAAAGGCAAACGTTGGGCTTGGTATCAGGTTTTAGTTACACTGTTATTCTTGTATATGAGCTTTGGCGGTGAAGACTGGAAGCAAGGCGCGGCATTGATTGGTTATGTCATCTGGCAGACGATCTTGGTTTGGTTTTACTTTCATTATCGTCAAAAGAAAAATGAAAGTATGGTCTTTTATCTAGCTGTATTTTTAGCAATTTTGCCCTTAGTTTTGGTTAAGGTAATGCCTTTTGTTTCTGGACATGCTTCATTGTTAGGATTTCTTGGTATTTCTTATTTGACCTTTAAATCTGTGCAGATCATCATGGAAATGCGTGATGGTTCGATCAAAGAATACAATATTTTCCGTTATATTGAATTTCTGTTATTCTTTCCAACGATTTCATCGGGACCGATCGATCGTTATCGCCGTTTTGAAAAAGATGTAGAAAATCCGCCAGCACCCGAAAAATATGTCGACTTTCTAGGAAAAGGAATTCATAATTTTTTCCTAGGATTCTTATACAAATTTATTATTGGCTATTATTTTGGTCAGGTACTGATGCCAGTTGTAGCTAAGATGGCTGTTAAAACAGGTGGTTTTTCTTGGGAACTAGTTGCTTACATGTATATTTATAGTATGTATTTATTCTTTGATTTTGCTGGTTATAGCTTATTTGCTGTTGGAACTAGCTATTTGATGGGCTATGATACACCAGTTAACTTTAACAAGCCTTTCTTGAGTTGGAATATCAAAGAATTTTGGAATCGTTGGCATATGACGCTATCATTTTGGTTTCGTGATTATGTTTATATGCGTTTAATGTTTACTTTGATAAAGAAAAAAGTTTTCAAGAGTAGGATCGTTGCTTCAAATGTAGGTTATTTTGCTTTATTCTTATTGATGGGAGTATGGCATGGATTAACATGGTATTATTTGGCTTATGGGTTTTACCATGCTGCGCTGATTTGTTTAACCGATGCTTGGTTGCGTTTCAAGAAAAAACATAAGGAGCAAATACCATCTAATAAATTCACACATGCTTTTGCGATTTTCTTAACTTTTAATGCAGTTTGCTTTAGCTTCTTGATTTTCTCAGGATTTTTAGATACATTATTCTTTAAATAAAAACAAATAATTTACAGTTAAAAGCTGTACGACAGAGGAGAACGACACATGAATATAGAAGAAACAGTTTTAGATATTTTAGAAGAAATTGCTGGTACAGATGAAGTCAAAGAAAATAGAGACGTTGATTTATTTGAAGAAGGCTTGATGGATTCACTAGCAACCGTTCAGCTATTAGTTGAAATCGATGGACAATTAGGTGTACAAGTACCAGTTTCAGAATTTGACCGCGATTTATGGAACACACCAAATAAAGTTATCGAACAAGTGAAAGCATTACAATAATGAGCATGAAGAAAAAAATCTTTGGAATCTTTGGACCGATCCTGATTTCCGCGGTGCTACTAGTTGGATTCTTCTTTGCACCGTTTAAAATAGATTTGGATAGCAAACGTGTATTAGCGGAGGCTTCAACTTCTATGGCGACCAATGTGCTTAGAGGCAATGCAATAAAAAATAAAGCAATTGGTTCAAAGGAATACATTCCATTTTTTGGCTCTTCGGAGTTGAGCCGAATCAGTCCATTTCACCCCTCTGTTTTAGCAGACAAATATGATCGGAGTTACCGACCGTTCTTATTAGGAGCGCCAGGCACACAATCCTTAACACAGGCTTTGATGATGCAATCAATGGGGAAAAATCTTTCTCATAAAAAAGTCGTTTTCATTCTTTCACCACAGTGGTTTGTGAAAAATGGAGTAACCAATGATTACTTCAATGCTTATTATTCTGAGCTGCAAACCTATCAATGGGTCAGTGATTTAAAACAAGTGACAGCTGATGATATTTATCTGGCAACACGTTTAATGGACTTTCCAAAAGTAAAAGAAGACAAACGTTTAGATAGTGCTTTGAAAGAGATCATTTCAGGAAAATTACCAAGTTCTTCCAATAAGCAATATATCGATTTGATGATCAATATGTTTTCTCGTGAAGATGAATTATTTGGCAAAATCGGAATGGTAAGCAAAGACAAAGAAATTAAAAAGGCTAAAAAACCACTGCCTAACGCATATAATGCAAATGAGTTAGATCAATTAGCCGCAGAAATAGGTCAAAAAGAAACGAGCAACAACTCGTTTGAGATCTCTAATTCATTTTATACTAAACGACTCAAGAAGAAATTGAATCGTTTAGAAAATTCTCAAACAGATTTAGATTATCGTTATTCTCCTGAGTTTTCTGATTTACAGCTAGTCCTAAGCCAATTGGCTCAAGATAATGCGGAAGTATTATTTATTATTCCACCAGTGAATAAGCATTGGTCGGATTTCACAGGACTTTCTCAAGAGATGTTGCAAGACTTTGCAAAGAAGGTCAAGTATCAATTAACGACCCAAGGCTTTAATAATATTGCAGATTTTACTAAAGAAAGTGGTACACAATACTTTATGGCCGATACGATTCACTTAGGCTGGCGCGGTTGGTTGGCTGCAGATCAAAAGATTAAGCCATTTCTTGAAAGTGATTCAGGCAAAGCCCCAAATTATAAACTTGATGAGTCATTTTATTCAAAAGAATGGCAGCAGAAAGAGCCAAATGAAATAAATAAGTAGATAAAACGAAAAATAGGCCGAGACAAAAGTGTTTAGCTCCGAGAAATAAGTGGGAATTCACGAAAATTGCTTTTCAAATTTTTGTGAATTTCAGCTTATTTCCGAAGGAGTTGCTTTTTTCTCGCCATTTATTCGGATTTAGAGCGTGAAACAAAACTGTTCTTTAGTTTTGTTTCATGCTCTTTTTTATTTAATATAAATTAAAATATATTGTGAATTAGACTATAAAAAAACTTTTTATATGTTAAAATAATGATAGTTATATATTTTTTAATAAAAAGAAAAGAGGATATTGATGAAAAAACAGAAATTTTGGATAGTAATGGCGATACTATTAATGATTGCTAACTCTTTGATTCCTGTATTTAGTTTTGCTGAAACATTAACAACCGAAGAAACGTCTATTCATGAGCTAACAAGTGAGACATTGAACAAAGGGGATTCTTCAGACAGTTCGGAAAGCGCTATTATAAGTGAGTCTTCAACAGATGACACAACAGATAAGCCAACAGAATCAACTGGGAACGCTATAAACGTAGAAACGCCCGAGCAGTCAGAAACAAGTTTCTCTACTGAAACCTTGCTTAAATCGAATCAAGCAGACATACAACAAACTGAGAACTTAGTAACCAATGCTACGCTGACTGATCCTAAAGGTATAGAGTACAACACCACAACAAATCGTCCGCAAAGACAAGCACCATTAACTTTAATATTACAAGTTGGAACAGATAATCAAACGATTCAGGCTGGAACCTATGAATACCAATTACCAGCAGATATTGCAATTTCAAACAACATATCTGGAAGATTAGAGACAGTCGGAAGCTGGACTATCGATATGACTGGAAAACTTACGATCATTTTTACTGAAACAGTAATCAATGGAAAATATCAAATTGATGTAGAAACAAGTTTTATTCCATATAGCGATGATAGTGATTTACTTAAAACAATTGTTTTCCAATTAGCAAATAATCAAGAAAAACAATACGAGTTTTTATTCAAACTTTCCGGTGAGGGAAGCGTTAGCCTGAATAAAAATAAATACTTCAATACAGATATTGTTTCTACAGAGATAAAAACCAATATCAATCGACAAACAATACAGCCAAATCAAAAAATAATAGTCAAAAATACAATCAATAAAAAGGGCTCAAATCAAAGTGAAGATGCATCAGCTTATCTCAATATCAGGGATGTGAAAGTCTTTTCACAAGATGTTTCCATGGGTGGAAATTTGATTGGAGAACCTGTTTTGTTAGGCAGCGGAGAGTACACAATTCAACAAAACGATGCTAATTTAGAAGTTATTTTAACGAAAGAAACAAATAAAGCTGTGATTCTTACATATGAATCGGTCATCAATGAAGACTCGATCGTTAATGAAGAGCTTTACAATCTGATAACTGAGGCGACTGTCTATGGAACATCACTTTCAAGTTATGTTTACTTCCAGTATAATCATAACCCTCATATAACCAAAAAAGGTGAATACAATGTAAAAACGAACACAATTGTCTGGACGATTGATTACAATTTAGATAACACAGAGCTAAATCAGGACACAAAATTTACAGACATTCTCAAGGATGAGGTTGCGAATGATTTAACTTTTTCCAATTTGAAAATTTACTATTTATATGTTTATGGCACCAATTCAATCAGTCAAGGCGGTTTTGCTCCAACAAGTCATTGGGATACAAGTGGTTTTGGTCAATACACAACGGAGTATACTTATACCAATAATCAAAGCCCAACAGCACAGGCTTATCGCTTTGTCTATGAGACGGCAGTTCAAAATCCTAGTCCACGTATGATAGAAAATAAAGCTTCAGATACTTTAGGAAGTGATGAAGCAAAAATCAACCTAGCGCCATCCAATATTTCTAAAATATTGGAAGAAGATTCTCTAGATTTGACAGAGGGTACAGTGGACTGGTCCATTATTGTCAATAGTAAACATTGGGGGATGCAGTTTAATCAAATGATCGATACCTTTGGTGAGCGAGTTAAAGAATTAGTGGACGGATCTGCTGATTTTTACTATTATGCAAAAGGTGATGACAAAACCAAACATCCATTAGTTGCTGGACTAGATTATACGATCAGTAAAACAAATTCGGGTTTTACAGTGGATATGTTAGGTGGGCATAGAGACGTTACAACCAATAAATATGTTTTAACGTATACAAGCAAATTTGACAATACAGACGTTAAAGTAGGAGACGAACTAAGTAATAAAGTCTCTCTTGCAGGAAATGGCTCTATTCCGATGGAAGCTTCGGCAACCTTTAATATTCCAAACTTTTTAGTTGAAGGCGGCAAGAAAAACGTAGTTTATGCAAGCACCGCTGGAGTATTTACTTGGACGATAGGAATCAATGAAGAACGTCATAAATACAAAAATCTAATTTTAGATGATGACATTGAGTCAATTCAAAAATTAGATAAAGACTCAATTGAGATTCTTGAACTAGATAAAATTATCAATCAAGACGGCAAGGAAGTCGTTATGACAGGTGAAAAAATCCAATCTGGAGATGCCCGCTATCCAACCGTTATGGAAATCAAAGACAACCATATTCATCTAGAATTTTCTTCGATTGGAAATAAAAAAGTAGCAATCAGATATAAAACAGCACCAAGCACAGCGCCTGTTTCTGATTACTACACTAATTTTACGAATACAGCTAAAATCAGTGATGAACAAGGCTACAAACATGACCTTAAAGCGGAACAACTGGTTGCTTTAGGAATAAATACTTATAAAACTGGTAGAGTTTCTACAGTAGATAATAAGCTTGCCAGCTGGTATGTCCAAACGAATATCATGCCCGAAAACAAGACCTATAAAAACTTAGTTTTAGAGGATAGTTTCACACTGAGTGATTCCTCAAAAGCCGAAAACACTAATTTTGTGATAGGAAATGATGCATTTGTTGTCAGGGAATTAGTGACGAATAAAGTTCTTAAGCTAGGTGAAGACTACGAAATTACATTCACATACGATGCAGATCAGAGTCCAGCAGGTGCGTTGCTCAAAAATTTTAACACGAATTATTTCAAAATTACGTTTAAAAAGGAAACTCGAGGTGTTTCTGTTGAGTATCAAACAGTTACAACAAAATCAGCAAATGTACTTAATACTGCTGTTTTTTCAAATGATAAAGCGATCAAAACAGATTGGTCAACAGTAAATCATACTGTTACAAGTGGTTCTGGTTCAGGAAAAGGCGTAGGGCAAATTCCATTGAAAAAAGTTGATGCTCTTACACAAGAACCACTAAAAGGAGCTGTGTTTGAACTGTTTGACAACAAAAGTAGCCAATCACTAGGATTAAAGGTGACGTCTGATCAGGATGGAAACGCAACATTCCAATCAGTCGCTGAAGGTGAGTATTTGATTAAAGAAATCACCGCACCGGATGGTTATAAAGTATCTGATGAGTCTCAAAAAGGCATACTGTTATCAACAAAATCAGATGATGACATAAACGATCCAGATTATGTAACAATCATTAAAAACCAACCGATCATCACAACAGGGACTTTAGAATTGAAAAAAGTGGATCAAAATAAAATAGATTTACCAGGAGCTAAATTTAATTTATCTCGCAATAATCTGGGAACAAATGAATATTACCAGATAGATAAAAATGGTGAGGTAAATTGGATACCAGATCAAAAAGAAGCTCACGTTTTTAACTCAAATGAACATGGGATAATCACTGTTGATGATCTGACTGAGGGTGAATATGTTTTTACAGAAATCGAGGCACCAATCGGTTACGTATTAGATCAAGAACCAGTTTCATTGATATTGACGAAGGATTTGATCGAATCAGAAACTGCAGCCAAAGGGATTAAAGTGAACAAATTGCTCATAATAGGGGAAATTTTAATCAGCCATGTAGATACCAATGGAATCAAAATTGGGGATGATGGGATAGCCAAAGGGATAGTTGGTACAAAACAAAAATTTCAACCGAAAGAAATCAAAGGTTTTCGATTTAAAGAAGTTCAACAACCAATAGCTAAATTCACAAATAGAGTGAGGCAATTAGTCGGAACTGACGAAGTTATGTTTACAGAGGCACCACAAAAAATTGTTTATGTATATGAAAAAGTATCAGTACCACCGATCATTGATCCGGATGTACCTACAGAAAAAAATGTAGTGCAGACTAAAAACAATCAACTACCAAAAACAACCTCAGTTGCTGAGAAGAAATTACCAAGGACAAATGAACAGGTAGACTACTGGTATAATGTACTAGGAAATAGCTTGATTATTAGCCTATTAGCTTACTACATTATGTATAACTATAGAAAAAAACAAATAGATAAAAGATAATTTTTTTATCTAAGGATAGAAGAGTTTAATTCCGAGAACTAAGTAGGTATTGTGAACATCAGTTCATTACATCACTGTGCTTTTCAACTTATCCGGATTCTACATGACTGGGATATGACTCGCAGAGTTATATCCTAGTCGTTTTTATATATATAGTTAATTTTTCAAGAATGTTAAGAAGTGATATAATACGATTAATAATGAATAAGTAGCCTCAAAGTTTAGCTTTTTTGAAAAAAATAATGATATTTCAGCGCGTCATTTTTATTTTTCTATTTTCAATCAAAGCTGAATGAGTCCGCTACGTTTTTAAATTTAGGAGGGAATATTTTGGATCAAAAAGAAGAACGTTTATTAATAGACTTAACAAATGCTAAAGGAGTACCTGGAAATGAAGGGGAAGTCAGAGAAGTATTCAAAAAATATGCAGAGCCTTTTGCAGATAAAATCATGTATGATGGTTTAGGTAGTATTATTGCTAAGCGTGTTGGTGATAAAGAAGGTCCAAAAGTTTTTTTCTCAGGACATTTAGATGAAGTCGGTTTTATGGTGACACAAATTACAGAAAAAGGGTTTATTAAATTCCAAACACTTGGCGGTTGGTGGGGACAAGTAATGTTGGCTCAACAAGTGCAGATCAAGACAGGAAAAGGTGAGCTGTTTCATGGTGTGATTGGCTCAAAACCGCCTCATGTTTTAACAGCAGAAGCCAGAAAACAACCTTATGATGTTGCAGATATGTTTATTGACATTGGCGCTTCTAGTGACAAGCAAGTGGCTGAGTGGGGCATCAAACCCGGAGATATGATCACACCTTATATTGAATACCGTCGAATGAATGATACAAAGTTTATGTTAGCCAAAGCTTGGGATAATCGTATTGGCACAGCGGTGTCTTTAAGAGTGTTAGAAAACTTAGCAGAAGAAGGTCATCCTAATATTTTATTTGCCGGAAGTGATGTACAAGAAGAAGTTGGCTTGCGCGGTGCACAAACAAGTACGCATTTAGTTGATCCAGATATTGCTTTTGCATTAGATACAGGAACCGCAGGAGATACTCCTGGTATGACACCAAAAGAAGCTGACTCTGAGCTTGGAAAAGGGCCACAAATCTTAATTTTTGATGCTTCAATGATTCCGCATAAAAAGTTACGTGATTTTGTAATTCAAGTGGCGGAAGAAAATAACATCCCGTTCCAATACACAGTGATTACAGGAGGGGGCACAGATGCGGGTAGAATGCATTTAACTCGAAATGGTGTTCCATCACTCGCAATCACAGTTCCAGTTCGTTATTTGCATTCCCATACATCCATGATTCATGAGGATGATTATTTAAATACGGTTAAATTAGTAACAGAAGTAGTGAAGCGATTAGACAAAGAAACAGTAGATAAGCTTCGCAGTTATTAATCAAAGAGGAGATGAATAATATGAAAAGTCAAATAACGAATGGCATGCATCGAGAACAAGCTCGAATATCATTAAAAAATCAATGGGGAACGATGGCTTGGATTACATTTCTAGCTGTATTTATCCGCTTTATCATAGGCTCAGTGATCGGTAGTATTGCCAATTTACCACAAGATAGTGCAGGAAGTAATTTTATGTCCTTTTTGCTAAATAACTTTCTCTTTTTTGCTATTACTTATGGTACTTATTATTGTGCGTTGCAAGTTTTACGTGGTAAAAGAGTTCAAGCAGGAATGTTAACAACTATTTTTCAAGGTAAGTTTTATATTCCGATGTTAGTGATTAATCTTATCCAATACGTTGTTGAATTACTGTTAAATTTAATTGTATTACTGCCAATTCTTCTATCATCTGGAGTGACTATGTACTTTGGATTGATGTTTAATACTGTTTCAGTTGAACAATTTCAATCTGAAATGGGGGGAGATATCTTTCTAGCTTTATTATTACTGATCTTCGGATTTTTAATGATTCTAGTGGGTATTTTTGTTAGTGGTGTCTTCCAATTTGCAGTTTGGGTAAAACTTGATGATCCTGAATTATCAGTAGGAGATGCCTTAAAATATGCATTGTTCTTGATGAAAGGCCGTTTTGGTCAATATTTGCTTCTTCAAATTTCATTTATTGGCTGGTTTATTATTGGGGTACTAGTTTTCGGGATTGGTTTATTGTGGGTGATTCCTTACCATGATGTTGCTGTGGCAAGTTTTTATGATACAGCTCGTGAAGAAAAAGGTGCACCGCTTGTCGTAGATAATGAGTTAAACTTTTAACCTTATATGACATGTTATTATAAATAAGAACTCTCTTTTGTTTTTTATTAAAAATAAACAAAAGAGAGCTTTTTTTTAATGATTGAATATTTAATGTTAAAAAAAGATATTTTTTGAAAATATATAAAAATAATGTGTTTTTGAGAGCTTTTTACTGTACATAACGAAATTTTTCGATTAGTATTATTCAAAATGAAAATCTGATAGGAGAATTTTTTTGAAGAAAATTAGTATTACATTACTGTTTACTTTATTATTTAGTATTTGCCAACCTAATATTATTTGGGCTGAAACAATCAATAACTCTAATAATACGATTAGTAATGAGTTAAAAGAAACAGTAGAAGATTTAGGTTCTTTAGAATCTAGTGCGACAATCGAGACGAATGAATTGTCTAATAGCCAGGAAACGACTGAATCTACAGTTTCAAATGATAGTAAAGAAAGAGAAGTTTTCATGCCAGACGTATCTACTACTGATATTGCAACAGGTCGCTTTGGAACTAGTGATTGGTTTATAGATAATGCAGGTGTACTTCATATTCAGCAAGGTGAGTTTGATGATACTCCGATGGTGGGAACTTATCATCAAAGTCCTTGGTACGCGTATAGAAATTCTATAAACAAGATTGTATTTGAAGGACCTGTTGTAGCTTCAACCATTATGGAACGTTTATTTGAAAGTCTACCTAATGTAACTGAAATTGAAAATATTTCCTATTTAGACACGTCAAATACAATTAATATGCAACGCGTTTTTGCTGACTGTACGAATCTGGTCTCATTAGACTTGACCAGTTGGGATACATCTAAAGTTCAAGATATTTTTTCATTATTTAACGGATGTGTGAACTTGGAAAATTTAGAGGTTTCGACTTGGAACACACAAAATATGACAGCAGTAACCTATGCATTTGCGAGGCTGCCAAAATTAAAAGTATTAGACTTATCAAATTGGAAACTTGCTCCAATTAATTCAGCACAAGGGGTTTTCATGGAAGATAGTTCATTAGAATCATTAGACTTGTCTGGATTTAACATGACTAATTTAGATCGTTCAAATTCTTATGCAACATCACGATTTTTCCAAAATACTAGTGCCTTAAAAGAATTAAAGCTGAGTTCAAATTTTAGATTTATAGGCAGTGACACTAATACTAATCCTGAATTACCCATGATTACTGCAGATGATAACTATACTGGAATATGGCAAAATGTTGGTGAAGGGACGATCAATAATCCTAAGGGTACAGATAGTTGGACGAGCAGAGAATTGATGAGTAATTTTGATCTTACTCCAAAAAATGATACGTATGTTTGGCAGCCTGTTAAGAGAATAGCCGCTGACGTTACAGTAATTTATGTGGATGAAAAGGACGAAGAAATTTACACGCCCATAACGATTGGCGGAAATATTGGAGAGTTATACGATGCAACAAGTCCAGAGTATAAGCTTATAATAGATGGCTATACATTAGACGAATCGAATCTACCAGACAATGCATCAGGTACATTCAGTGCTGATGCCCAAACAGTAGTGTATAAGTACAAAAAAGACCCAGTAAAAGCAGCCGATGTGAGAGTGACTTATGTAGATGAAATGGGCGAAGAAATCCATACTGCTCAAACAATCGGTGGAAATATTGGAGAGTTATACGATGCAACAAGTCCAGAGTATAAGCTTATAATAGATGGCTATACATTAGACGAATCGAATCTACCAGACAATGCATCAGGTACATTCAGTGCTGATGCCCAAACAGTAGTGTATAAGTACAAAAAAGACCCAGTAAAAGCAGCCGATGTGAGAGTGACTTATGTAGATGAAATGGGCGAAGAAATCCATACTGCTCAAACAATCGGTGGAAATATTGGAGAACCATACGATGCAACAAGTCCAGAGTATAAGCTTGCAATAGACGGTTATACACTTGATGAAAGCAAGTTACCTGAACATATGTCAGGAGTATTGAGTGATAAACCGCAAGCAGTGGAATATGTCTATACAAAGAACACTTTGAAAATGGCAACTATCACGATTAACTATGTAGATGAGAATGGTAAAAAAATCCATGATTCTATAGTCGTTAGTGGTAATATCGACACCCAATATGATGTTTCAACAGCAAAATATAAGCTTACGATAAACGGCTATACACTAAATGAAAGTAAATTACCAAAAAATTCAAAAGGTACATTTGAAAAACAAAATCAGACAGTAACGTATGTATACAGCCAGAATAAAACAATCCAAAATAACCAAAAGCCGACTAATACTAATAAACAATTGCCTTTAGCTGGTGAGACTAATAAACAATCATTAATGATGATGGGGACAGGAATTATATTATTAAGTGGTGTTCTATACTTTGTTAATAAAAGAAAACAAAAGCATAGCTGACCTAACTCTTTAATTAAACTATCTTTAGAGGCAATAAAAAACTAAAAGATAACTTAAAATAGTTATTTTTTAGTTTTTTTTGTACAATCATGCCTGTTTCTATCAATGATTTCCATTTTTATGTTACCATTAAGTGAAAACGAATCAAGGAGGTCGATGAAGTTGAAAATAACCGTTTTAGGCTGTTTAGGTGCTTATCCTTATAAAGGAGAAGGAACCAGTTCTTATCTACTAGAATCAGATGGTTTTAAGTTATTACTAGATGCTGGAAGTACAACCCTAGTCAATTTAGAAGAGCATCTTGATCCCTTAACATTAGATGCCGTGATTTTGTCTCATTACCATTATGATCATATCGCAGATCTTGGTGTGCTACAGTATTATCGCCAATTATATCCAGTGATGGAACCAACACCTATTTTGCCGATTTATGGTCATACAGACGATGCTGTACACTTTGAAGCATTGAATATGCCTGGGGTGTCAGTAGCCGTTCCTTATTTTGAAGCAGAAGAATTAAAGCTAGGTCCTTTTCTTGTGACATTTATGAAAACGATCCATCCTGTACCCTGTTATGCGATGCGTTTTGTAGAAGAAAAAACAGGCAAAGTATTTGTTTTCACCGGTGATTCTGGCTACTTGGAAAGTTTTGTCGATTTTGCGAAAGATGCTGATGTCTTTTTAGCAGATACGTATCTATTTGAAGGAAACGAGCAGCACCATGCTCATTTTACATCTAAAGAATCAGGGGAAATCGCAAAAGCAGCGCAAGTTAAAAATCTGATTCTGACCCATTTACCACAACATGGCTCACTAGAAGAACTGAAGAGACAAGCCAAAAAAGCCGCTGGCGACCAAGTATCCGTTAGTTTAGCAGAGAAAAATTTAGTTATCGAAATTTAAGGAGTGGTGAACTGTGATTTTTGTACCAAATGAAAATAATGACCCAAGAGTCAACTTAGCGATCGAGACGTATTTATTAAAAGAAAAACCTCTAGATGAGCCCATTCTATTATTTTATATCAATGACCCCTCAATTATTATTGGTCGTAATCAAAATACAATCGAAGAAATCAACAAAGAATATGTAGATGAACATGGCATTCATGTCGTTCGTCGTTTAAGTGGCGGTGGTGCTGTTTATCACGATCATGGAAATTTGAATTTTAGCTTTATTATGCCTGATGATGGTAATTCTTTCCGTGATTTTGCAAAAGTGACACAACCAATCATTCAAGCTTTGCATGAGCTAGGGGTTTCTGGTGCCGAATTAAAAGGCCGAAACGATTTAGTCATTGATGGAATGAAATTTTCTGGGAATGCGATGTATGCTACTGCTGGAAGAATGTTTGCTCATGGCACGTTGATGTTTGATAGCGATATTGATGAAGTTGTGAATACATTAAAAGTTCGCAAAGATAAAATCGAGTCAAAAGGCATTAAATCCGTTCGTTCACGAGTAACCAATATCAAGCCATTCTTGCCAGCAGACAAACAAGATATGACGACAGAAGAATTTCGTGAAGATATTTTATTGAAAATTTTCGGAGTTGACTCTGTTGATCAAGTAAAAACGTATGAATTAACGGATGAAGACTGGGAAAAAATCAACAAAATTTCAGACGAGTATTATCGGAATTGGGATTGGAATTATGGCAAATCACCAGCCTTCAATCTAGAGCGTCATCAGCGTTTTCCAATTGGTTCTATTGATGCACAAATGAACGTAGAAGAGGGAGAAATCAAAGAAATCAAAATCTTTGGCGATTTCTTTGGACTCGGTGAAATCAAAGATGTAGAAGATATTTTAACTGGTACAAAATATGAAAAATCAGCAATCGAAGCAGCAGTTGATCAGATTGATATCAAAAAATATTTTGGTAACATTGAAAAAGAAGACTTGGTAAACTTATTGTATTAAACGAAAGAATAGTGAAAAGCGCGCATTGCTTGTTTTTATTTAAAAACAAGCAATGCGCGCTTCTATTTTTACCTCATTCATTCAGATTATAAGGCACTAGGATAGGATGTTTCGTTTTATCTCATTTATTTAGATTTTTTCCTAAAAAATCTAAATAATTTACATTATCAATTGATAAGGATATACTTAAAAAAACGAGTTGGTGGTGTATAATAGTGAAAAAAGTTATAGTAATTGGTGCAGGAGCTGCAGGATTAGCAGCAGCTATTCGTCTGCAACACGAAGGGTATAATGTTCATTTGTACGAGAAAAATGAACAAGTCGGTGGTAAAATGTACCAAATAAAAGAACAAGGATTTACCTTTGACGTAGGTCCGACCATCGTAATGATGCCTGAAATTTATCGTGAAGTTTTTGAACAATGTGGGAAAGACCCAGATCAATATATACCGATGAAAAAAGTTGATCCCATGTTATCCTTGAACTTTCCAAATGAAGAAACGTTGAACATGTCTTCCGATCTAGTGTCTTTAACGTCACTTTTAGAAGGTATTTCAGAAGAGGATATGCAAGGATATCTAGAATATTTAGCAAGTATTTATAAACGGTATCAAATAGCGAAAAAGGCTTTCATTATGAAATCATTTCGTTCTTTTTGGGATTTTTATAATCCGAGATCATTGATTGATGGGTTTAGATTACACACATTTAATGATGCCTATAGTTCTATTTCAAAATTTGTAAAAGACGAAAGATTACGGAAAGCATTAGCCTTCCAAACTCTTTATATAGGGGTTTCTCCTTATAATGGTCCTTCTCTTTATACAATTATTCCTATGATTGAACTAATTTATGGCATCTGGTTTATTGAAGGTGGGATGTATACCTTGGCTACAGGAATGGCCAAAGCTTTTGAAGAGCTTGGTGGTACGATTCACCTTAATACACCTGTGAAAGAAATCATCATAGAAAATAAACAAGCAACAGGAATCAGGACAGAAGAGGGCATTATCCCGAGTGATTATGTCGTGTGTAATGCTGATTTTCCTTATGCAATGAAGTCATTGTTACCAGATGAAAAGACTAGAGGAAAATATACCGATAAAAAAATTGATAAGTTGGATTATTCCTGTTCATGTTTCATTCTTTATCTTGGTCTGGATAAAAAATATCCAGTGGATTCACTTCATACGATTCGATTTGCTGAAGATTTTGAAAAAAATATTAATGATATTTTTGAAGATGGAAAATTACCAGATGACCCTTCATTTTATATTTATGTTCCGTCTTCAATCGATGAAAGTTTAGCGCCAGAAGGGCATGAAGGAGTTTATATTTTGGTGCCTGTTCCTGAACTCTCACAAGGAGTGGATTGGAACGAATCAACAACGCAGGCATTTCGACAAAACGTTCTCGATTTAGTCAAAAAAGAAACTATTTTCTCTGATATAGAAGAACATATCGTTTATGAATCTGTCTATACACCTAAAGAGTTCAAGCAAAATTTTAATGCTTATAATGGTGCAACGTTCGGACTGAAACCGACCTTAAAACAAAGTAACTATTATCGTCCTCATAATAAATTCGATTATGCAGATAACCTTTATTTTTGCGGTAGTAGTACACATCCAGGGGCGGGAGTTCCGATTGTTTTAACAAGCGCTAAGTTAGCTGCGGAGGAGTTGTTGAAAGATGATAAAAAGAAAAGATGACGTAACGAAACTATTTTCAATGTACGAATCAGATTTCGCTTTGTGTGAGGAAACGATTCGCAAACATTCAAAAAGTTTTTATAAAGCCTTTTCTAAACTTCCAAAGCAAAAAGCACTAAGTATTTTTGCTATTTATTCTTTTTGTCGTGAAGCAGATGATAGCATTGATGTATACCATGATGTGGATCGTTTAAACAAATTAAAACGTGAATTAGATGACTTTTTAGCGGGGAAAATTCCAGATCGTTATTTTTGGAGAGCCTTAGTGCCAGTATTCGAAACCTATGAAATGAATCAACAGTCTTTTTATGATATGTTATTGGGGCAAGAGATGGATTGGACGTTTCAACAACCTGAAACGCAGACTGAATTAGAAGAATATTCTTACTATGTCGCAGGATCAGTCGGATTGATGTTGTTGCCAATTCTTTCTGATCGTCCTGATGAAATAAGAAGCCAAGCAATCCAATTAGGTGAAGCCATGCAAATCACGAATATCTTAAGAGATATCGGAGAAGACTACAATAATCAGAGAATCTATCTTCCAAAGGAAATCATGGAAAGATTTGATGTTTCACTTGATTCGTTGGAAAAAGGCATCATCAATGATTCTTTTATAGAATTATGGGAATACGAGGCAACAAGAGCTGAGCAATTATACTCAAAAGCCCAAACAATGCTGGATGCTATCCACAAAGATTGTCAAGAAGCGCTATTACTATCTATCTATTTTTACAAAGGAATTTTAAATTCAGTTAGGCAAAGCAACTATCAATGTTTTAACAAGAGAAACTTCGTGAAGAAAAGTCAGCAACTTGAATTGTACCAAAAAGCAAAAAACTATTTGAAAACATTATAGGATAATGGATACTCTTTAAATGTTTCATGATTGTTTTTAGTTTAAGTCTAGTAAAATCGTAGTAGATTAAAAAGAATGCATCGTTGTTAAAAGACATGAACGAAACTATTTTCTCAAAACAGCTAAAAAAGGCTATTAACCGAAAATGATTTCTGCTATATTACTAGTAGTGAAAACTAGAAATGATTGACTTTTGGAAGGATGAATAACGTGCGCAACGAAATGATGCATCGACCAGTTGTGAAACCAGAACTTGTTGAATTTATGCGAAATAAACAAAAAAAAATCCAAGGTGAACTTGGCGTAATCGAAGAAGAAGCTCACGAAGCGGGAGTACCAATCATTCCCCATGAAACAGTAGTGTTCTTACAATTTTTCTTAGATCAAATCAAACCCAAGAACATTTTAGAAATAGGGACAGCAATCGGCTTTTCTTCTAGCCTTATGGCGCAATGTGTCGGGGAAGACGGACATGTTACGACGATCGATCGATTTGATGTAATGATCAGAAAAGCGAAAGTAACCTATGAACGTTTAGGTCTAACGGACAAAGTAACTTTATTAGAAGGACAAGCGGCGGAAATTTTGCCGACACTAAGTGGTCCTTATGACTTTATTTTTATGGACAGTGCAAAATCTAAATATATCGAATTTTTACCAGAATGCTTACGCTTATTACGCGTTGGCGGTGTGTTGATGGTGGATGACGTTTTCCAAGCAGGCACGATTTTAGACCCAATCGAAGAAATTCCACGTAGCCAAAGAACGATTCATAGAAAATTGAATCAATTTTTAGAGACAGTTATGACCCATCCAGATTTGACCTCAACATTATTGCCGTTAGGTGATGGCGTGATCATGATCACAAAAGAAAGAGAACTAACTGAATAACGAATAGACAACTTGGGTCAGGATTTAATTATTTTGATCTGAGTTTTTTTATGTGACGATAAAGGAGTAGATAAAGTTGAAATCAGATAAAGAAAAGCTTCAAGTGTTAAATAATTTGGTCGCACATTACGGTTTTCAATATTGGTGGGAAGATGAAAATCGGATTTCTGATTGGGTTTCGATGATCTTGATCCAGCAGACGACTGAAAAAAATGCGCATAAAGCATTGGCTAATTTGGAACCTTATCTAACAGTAGAAAGTCTTCATGAAATGGAATTAGAAACACTTCAAGAACTGATCCGTCCAGCAGGATTTTTCACTCAAAAAAGTAACTATATCAAAGCATTGATCAGTTGGTTTATTTCCCATGATAGTGATTTTGATAAATTTCGTGCTTACTCTACTGAAGCGTTAAGAAAAGAGCTGTTAACGATCAAAGGTGTTGGCTCAGAAACAGCAGATGCGATGCTCCTTTATATTTTTGAACGAAATGTTTTTATCGCGGATCAATATGCCATTCGTTTGTTTAATCGTTTGGGTTTTGGTCCCTATAAGACGTACGAAGAAATGCGGAAAGACTTTATTCACTTGGCCGAAACGATCCCGCATGATTTATGTAAAGAATGGCATGCAGCAATTGATGTTCATGGAAAACATTTTAACAAAGACAAGAATATGGATGAATCATTTTTAATCTCTTAAGCTTAGTTTCCTTCTTTCGATTGTGTTTAACCTTCGTTTAAGTTTCAAGGCGTACACTTTCTCTATAAGAGGAGGGAAACGTCATGAATAATACTAAAAACATAAAAAGAAAGGTTCCAAAAATACTTTTGATTGTAGGTGTTGTTCTAATGCTCTTTCTTTTACTTCAAAAAGGCATAACTGCATTTGCCGAAAAATTTACGCCAACGAGTGAACCTGTGGCAATTCAAATCCCAACGATTTTTGTTCCAGGGACTAATGGAACCGTAAATCGATTCAATGGCTTAATCAAAACATTAGATCTAAAAGCGGATGTGCTAAAAGTTACTGTGGCAACGGATGGAACTGTTTCATCTAAGGGCAAACTAACGAGTTCAACAAAACACCCTATGATAGTGATTGCTTTTGAAGACAGTAGTAACAAAACATTATCTGTTCAAGGTAAATGGTATCAATTAGCATTGCGTTATATACAAGAAAAGTATTCATTTGAAACATACAATTATCTGGGACATTCCAATGGCGGATTAGTGATCACTTCTTATCTGGAAGAATTTCAGCAATCTGACGATCCTAAATTAGCCAAACTGATAACACTTGGGACACCATATAATGATACGTTAAAAAAATATAATGACGCTGTGACTTCCTTTACACAACTAAAAGAAACTAGTGATCTGCTAAAAGGCTATTTAACGAATTTAGAAAACATCCCTGATACGATCAAGATGTTAAATATTGCTGGAGAAGTTAATGATACTGCATCTGACAATACCGTTCCTGTACAAAGCGTTTTTTCAGGAAGGTATATTTTTCAGGATCAGGTAGCCGAGTATCAAGAAATATTGATTAAAGGAGAAAATACCAGTCACAGTGAGTTAGTTGAAAATCAGAGAGTCGTTCAATTAGTGAAAGATTTTTTTTGGTAGAATAAAGTGAAGATGAAATAGGATAGAGGTGCTTGCCTTTGTTCTATTTTTATTTTATTGTGTAAATATGATCAGACAAACAATAAACGTTGTTTTTTCATCTTATTGAGAATGAAAGAGCTATTTTCTCAAAGAAAAGACGAAAATAGCAAAAATAAAATAACTAAACTATAATAATTCTATTGACATAATAATTTTAAATTGATACGCTAAGAGTGTAGAAAAATACCTAGCTTCACGGGCTAGTTTCATGGAAAAAAGCTAAAATATGATTGAGAATAGAAAGCATCACATTCATATTTTCCTGTTTTCAATTGTGACTAAATCAACCCGTTACGCTTTTAAATTTTAGGAGGAATATGTATATGAATTTAATCAACACAAAACTATTAGACTTTGAATGTGACGCTTACCAAGATGGAGATTTTATCAAAGTATCAACAGCAGATGTATTAGGTAAATGGAGTATTTTCTTCTTCTATCCAGCAGACTTTTCATTTGTTTGTCCAACGGAATTAGGGGACATGCAAGATCATTATGATCACTTAAAAGAGTTGAATTGTGAAGTATACTCAGTATCAGAAGATAGCCACTTTGTTCATAAAGCATGGGCTGATGCGACAGATACGATCGGTAAAATCAAATACCCAATGTTAGCTGACCCAAATGGTAAAATTGCTCGTTTCTTCGGTGTTTTAAACGAAGATCTAGGTCAAGCTTACCGTGGTACATTTATCGTTAGCCCAGAAGGCGAAATCAAATCATACGAAATCAATGATATGGGTATTGGCCGTAATGCGGATGAGCTAGTTCGTAAATTAGAAGCATCTCAATTTGTAGCAAAACATGGCGATAAAGTTTGTCCAGCAAATTGGAAACCAGGCGAAGAAACAATCGCACCAAGTTTAGACTTAGTTGGTAAAATCTAAACGATCAAATAGATGACCTTAAGACTTCCTTTCTAGGAAGTCTTTCTTAAAATTTATAGAGCAAAATAATGAAATCGACAAAAAGGAGAACATACATGAGTCAAGAAATTTATGATTTAATCGTAATCGGCGGCGGATCTGCTGCTTTATCAGCAGGGATTTATGCAGGTCGTGCGATGTTAGATACATTGATCATTGAAAAAGACAAGATTGGCGGACAAGTAACGACAACATCTGAAATCGTGAATTACCCAGCGATTAGAGCAACAACTGGTCCTGAGTTGATGGAAGACATGCGTTTACAAGCCCTTGATTTTGGTGTTGAATTTACAACAGATGAAATCATCGATGTTGATCTAAGCCAAACAGTTAAAACAGTCAAGTCCGCGACTAAAACCTATCAAGCGTATGCTGTAATTATCGCAACAGGCGCTTCAGCACGTAAAATTGGTTTCCCAGGTGAAGTTGAATTTACAGGACGCGGTATTGCCTATTGTTCAACATGTGATGGTGAATTTTTCCAAGGATTAGATATTTTTGTACTTGGCGGCGGATATGCAGCAGCGGAAGAAGCAGTCTATTTAACTCGTTATGGTAAATCAGTCACAATGATCATTCGTGAGCCTGATTTTACTTGTGCGAAATTAACAGCAGAAGCAGCTAAACAACATCCAGATATCAAAATTGTTTACAATACAGAAGTCAAAGAAATTACTGGAGATGACTTTGTTCGTAAAGCTGTTTTTGTTAATAATGAAACTGGTGAAGAAACAACATATGAAGCACCAGCAGACAGCACGTTTGGTATGTTTGTTTTTGCAGGGAACAAACCAAGTACAGAGATTTTTGAAGGGAAAGTCGAATTAGACCGCGGCTATGTACCGACAAATGAAAATATGGAAACCAATGTACCAGGTGTTTATGCAGCTGGAGATTTACGTATCAAAGAATTACGTCAAATCGTTACCGCTGTTGCAGATGGCGCAATCGCTGCAACAAATGCACAAAAATATATCACAGAAGAAAAAACAAAAGCTGGTTTGCCAATTGTCAATGAACGCATGGAAAAACGTTTAGCGAAGCAACATGCTGAAAATAAAGAAACTCAACCAAAAGCAGAGAAGAAACCAACTAAGGCGACAAGTGGAAATAACACATGGTTCCCGGATGCAATGAGAGAACAATTGGGCGGTATTTTTGGTAAATTAACGAAAAATGTAACTTTATTACAAGTGATGGATAGCAGCGAAGATAAATCACTTGAATTGAATTCTTTCCTAACAGAATTTGCCTCATTAAGCGACAAAATCTTGCTGGAAACTGTTCAAAAAGGTGCTGATTCTGATATAGAAGCGAAATATGGTATTGATAAATTACCAAGTGTTGTTGTTTTAAATGATCAAGGTGAATATACCGGAATCAAATTTAGTGGTATTCCAAGTGGGCATGAAGTGAACTCAATTGTTTTAGCTGTCTATAATGTAGGAAGTGCTGGACAGCCAATAGAAGAGCCTGTGGTCAATAAAATCAAAGAATTACCTAAAAAGAAAGTACAGATTTTTGTTTCATTGACTTGTCATTACTGCCCAGATGTTGTAGCAGCTTGTCAGAGAATTGCTTCGATCAATCACAATGTTGAAGCGGAAATGATCGATATCGGTGTTTTCCCAGAGTTGAAAACAGAAAAGAAAATCATGAGTGTCCCTGCGATGATCATTGATGATAAAGACATTATTTTTGGTTCTAAAAACATGGACGAAATCATTGAGATTTTAGAAAAATAAACAAAAAGCCGAATCAAATGAACGAGTTGTTCTTGATTCGGCTTTTATTTATTTTATCGTGACAAGTTTTTTCAAAGGCTCCACACCAAAATGCTTCTCTTGATACAACAAAATTTCGGCGCAGGCTCGGCTATCCTCCAACGCATCATGGTGATTATTCAATTGAATATCTAGATTCTCACAAATCGTATTTAACTTGTGATTTGGTAATTCTGGAAATAACTTACGACTAGTTTTCACTGTGCACAATGAAAGATAATTCGGTTGGTCAATACCATAATAATCTAAACAACCAGCTAAAACTCCACAATCAAACGGGGCATTATGAGCGACCACTAAACTATTCGGTTTAAAGCAATTTTGGATTTGATTCCAAACGTCAGGAAACTTCGGTGCATCCGCAACATCTTCCGGTTTGATACCATGGATTTGGATATTTTTCCAGAAAAAATCTGTTTCTGGTTTAATCAAGGAATAGTATTCATCAACGATTTTATTATTTTCTACTTTTACTAGTGCGACAGAACAGGCACTATGCTTAGCATAACTAGCTGTTTCAAAGTCTATGGAATAAAAATTCATGTTCATTATCCCTTTCGGTTCAAAATTAATTCATACATGTAGTATAACAAAATGAGTGACGCAAAGTAAGTCTAATTGAAAAATATTAACAGAAACTAAATAAAAAACGAGAGAAAGACTCTCTCGTTAAGCAATTGTTAAATCAACTTCAACTGGACAATGATCGCTACCAGTAATTTCAGTGTGGATCTTCGCACTAGTCAAAGCTTCTTTCAATCCATCAGAAACGACAAAGTAATCGATTCTCCATCCAGCATTATTTTTCCGAGCATTAAAGCGATAACTCCACCAAGAATAAACGCCTTCTTGGTCAGGATAGAAATAACGGTAAGTATCAATAAAGCCACTATCCAATAATTCTGTAAACTTCTCACGTTCTTCTGGTGTAAAACCAGCATTTTTTTGATTGGTTTTCCAGTTTTTCAAATCAATATTTTGATGGGCTACATTCAAGTCACCACATAAAATCACTGGTTTTTCTTTACTCAATTCATTTAAATACGAACGAAAAGCATCTTCCCAAGTCATACGATAGTCTAAACGTTTCAATTCATTTTGTGAATTGGGAGTATAACAAGTGACCATAAAGAAGTTAGCATATTCTAATGTAATCAAGCGACCTTCTTGATCATGTTCTTCAAGATCCATGCCGTATCGAACGCTTAGCGCTTCTTCTTTAGCAAAAATCGCAGTACCAGAGTAGCCTTTTTTCTCAGCATAATTCCAGTATTGATGGTACCCAGGTAGCTCTAAATCAATTTGACCTTCTTGCAATTTTGTTTCCTGTAAGCAGAAAAAATCTGCATCTAATTCGTTAAAAACATCCATAAAATTCTTTTTAACAACAGCACGTAAGCCGTTGACATTCCATGAAATACATTTCACCTTGAGGACCTCCTTCAAATTTGGCAATAGCTATTGATTCTTGCAAGCAAGACTTTAGAATAGTTTAACATATATAATCTAGATTTTGGTATTCTTTGTCAGCATACTGATTCAAAACAATGAGTAGCATTTTTGTATTCAGGTAATTAGAATTGTGATAGAGTTATAGAGAAAGATGTGAAAAAGTATTTTAATTTTTCTGACCTGAAAGGATCTATCAAATTGAACGCAAAAGAGATTGGTTTATTGATTTATGGGATTGTACTAAGTAGTATTATTAGTGTTATATCCTTTATCTTTCTAAGATTAGAAGGAATAGGATCTGAATTGCTTTGGAATTTAGTTTCACCTGACAATCGTTTCCGAGTGTTATATATACTGGGGATTACTGTAATAGGTGGTATTCTACTAGGTTTTTATCGAACGAGATGGGGAAATTTACCTCATACAGTTCATGATTCAGTGACAGAATTAAAGCAAACGAAAACACTAAATTACAGTAGTGTTTTCCGTAGCTTATGGATTGCGCTTATTGTATTGATTTTTGGTGCAGGTGTGGGACCAGAAGCGGGATTATTAAGTGCAGTTATTTATTTTTCAGTCTGGCAAGCAGATAAGCTGCGTTATTATTACTTTAATTACAGCGAGTTGAAAGGCCTGTCTGTGCAAAAAAGAGTAGCACATTTGTTGAATCCTCAAAAATATTTATTGACCTATGATGAAAAAAGGGCTGTAAAAGAGCGACAAAAATCGAAAAAAAAGTTTTTTTATCTATTATTTATTATCAATGGTTTAGCCACTTTTTTTCTCTTGATGAAAATGACAGGACAACCTTCTTTTGTTTCAAAAATGGGCGAATCTAATTGGATATGGAGAGAGTTGTGGCTAGGATTGCCATTGATTATGTTTGGTGTATTATTTGGAAAAGGTTATCATCTCATTACTAATTTTTTAAAGAAACGTTTAGATTTTTGGCAAGAGTTCCCAATTCGTAAAGCATTGATAGGGTCTGTAGCAATTTTTTTAATAGGTATTTTTCTACCTAATTTACTTTTTTCAGGACAACTATCATTATCACTTGCGCCATTTGTTGGAAGTCACGCCTCGTTTTTAGTATTGACAATGATTGCATTGCTTAAGTTATTGTTCTTGCAAATATGTCTTAATACAGGTTGGATTGGTGGGGATATTTTCCCGATTGTATTTTCTGCGATCATTCAAGGATTTGCTGTATCGCAATTATTTCCTCAAACAGATCGCTTATTGATTGTTGCTATCGTAAGTACGAGCATCGCTATAGCAATCATAAAAGCACCGTTTCCAGTTGGACTGTTTATGATATTGTTTTTCCCACTGAATCTAAGCCCGATCATTTTAGCGGTAGCAACTATATTATTTGTAGCCAAAAAGATAATTGCTGACTTAACTAAAAAGAAAACAGTTGATCAAACATTCTAATAAAAAATAATGTGTTGAACTAGGAGGATTTTCATGAAAATCGGAATTATTGGCTTAGGAAATATCGCGCAAAAAGCGTATCTACCCGTGTACTCTCAACTAAGAGACCAAGCAACTTTTATATTATCCACCAGAAATGAAGAAACCCGTAAAGAAATCAGTGAAAAATACGGCTTCAACGAGATGGTTGCTTCAACAGAAGAGTTGATTGAAGCTAAAGTGTCAGCCTGTTTCGTCCATGCGGCAACCAAAGTTCATGGTCAACTAGTAAAACAACTACTAGAAGCTGGTATTCACGTTTTCGTCGACAAACCATTAAGTGAAAATTTAGCAGAGGTCAAAGAAATCCAAACCTTAGCAGCAGAAAAAAATCTTCTTTTAATGGTAGGTTTTAATCGTCGTTTTGCGCCATTGGTCGAGGAATTAAAAGCAGTTGAAAATAAAAATATGCTGCTGATCCAAAAAAATCGAATAGCGTCAGAATCCACAGCTAATTTTGTGATTTATGATTTATTTTTACATGTAGCTGATATACTTGTTTATCTACTTGATGATGAGATTCGACATGTCCAAACTAAAATCATCGAGGAAAATAATCTATTAAAAAGAGCCATACTCCATGTAGAAACAGCAACCACAACAGCAATTGCTTCAATGAATCTTTATGCTGGGGCAAATACTGAAACCTACCAACTGACAAGTCCAGAAGTAACGTTAGTATTAGAAAACTTGACAGATTTAACAATCAAAAATCAACTAGGAACGCAACAAAAAAACTTTGGTGATTGGGCAACAACACTAGAAAAACGCGGTTTCCAGCAAATGGTGGAGGAATTTATCAAAGCGGTTCAAACAAATGAGGGATCGCGGTTAAAACAAGAAAAAGTCTTCACTAGTCATGAGCTATGTGCCCAAATGATACGCAAGCATCAAGAACATATTTTATAGAGTCAGACTAGAAAGTTTGTCTTTGACATGCTAGAATAAGTAGGATGTTTGAAAGAAAGGAACGACTTTCGATGAATAAAATTGAAATGATGAATGAATTAACAGATATAACCTTACTATTTGATGAACCTTTGATGAATTTTACCTTTACTAAAACTGGTGGGCCTGTAGATGTCTTAGCTTTTCCAAAAACAAAAATGGAAATAATTGCTCTGGTCGAATACTGCAGAAGTCATGAAATCCCTTGGCTTGTTTTAGGCAATGCTAGCAACTTGATTGTTCGAGATGGCGGTATTCGTGGAATGGTAATCATGTTGGAGCATATGAAACAAATCTCTGTTTCTAAAAATCAAATTGTTGTTGAGGCAGGAGCAAAATTGATTGATACAACCTACGTTGCTTTAGAGCATGATTTGACTGGTTTTGAATTTGCTTGCGGTATTCCAGGTAGTATAGGCGGAGCTGTTTATATGAATGCAGGTGCTTATGGCGGAGAAATCAAAGATGTTTTCGCAAGTGTTGATGTTTTATTGGAAGACGGAACGATCAAAACATTTACAAATGAAGAAATGGCATTTTCTTATCGTCACAGTGCGATTCAAGACATGCATTGTATTGTGTTAGAAGCGACTTTTTCTTTAGAAGAAGGAGAAAATAGCGTAATCAAGAGTCAGATGGCTGAATTGACTGAGCTTAGAGAGTCGAAACAACCATTAGAATATCCATCTTGTGGTAGCGTCTTTAAACGACCAGAAGGACATTTCACTGGGAAATTGATTCAAGACGCTGGATTGCAAGGTCTGAAATGGGGCGGCGCTCAAATTTCAGAAAAACATGCTGGCTTTATCGTGAATATCGATCATGCGACAGCGACAGATTATGTCGAATTGATTGCCCATATCCAACAAGTGATCAAAGAAAAATTTGATGTTGTATTGGAGACAGAAGTACGTATTATTGGTGAAGAACGTTAAAAAAGAAGCCTTTCTATTGGAAGGCTTCTTTTTACGTCTAGGTTTCTTTGTCTATTCACGATCTTCTATATTTAAACACTTCGTTTCACAATAATACCCTTTGCCACCAACATAAACTTTTTCTATTCCATTCTTGTTATTGGTTACTAATTTAACTAATATTTCAGAAGGCGAGTATAAAGAGTAACCTTGTTCAAATACATAGACATCTTTTTGCAATGAGTGCTGTTCATAAAGGTAGCAAGCTAACGCGCCGTTTGAAGTCCCAGTTGCTGCTTCTTCATTGATCTCGTATAGTGGAGCAAAATTTCTGCATATTATTCGATCGTCATTAAATGTATATAGATGCATCCCGACAACATTATAATACTTGCTGATTTCTTTAATTTTATCAAAATTAGGTTCCAGAGCATGTAATTGTGTTTCACTTTTTATGGGGACTAAAATATCTTTTAGACCTGTTGAGACAATTTGAATTGGAGACTTGCTGTCTATAGATTTACTAGCAAAACAATCGATGAACTCAGTTGGTGATATAACATCATAGAATATCGGTTTGTTTTGCTCCATGAATATAGTGTCATCTTTTATGGTAATTGCAAGAACACCGCTGTTTGTTTCAATCGTATAACAATTTTTGAAAAGTTTATTTAAATGCATCAGTATTGAAAAAGAGCCAATTGTAGCATGACCACATAAATCAACTTCTTCTTTTGGTGTAAAATACTCGAATTTATAATCAGCAATGTCAGATTCTGATATAAATGCAGTTTCGGCATAGCCTAGTTGCTTGGCGATTGACATTTTTTGAGTAGTGGTCAATGTATCTTCAAATAATACGACTCCTGCTTTATTTCCGCCTGTATGATCCTTACTAAATGCACTTGCAACATAAACAGATAATTTCATAAGAGACCTACCTTTCTCATGTAAAGTAAATTGCAGCATAGAAAGTACTGAGTATAAATAAATTTTCTACAGTAAAGATAAAAAAAGCCTTCCAACTGAAAGGCTTCTTTTCTTTAGCATTTTATTCAGCATTTGCTTGTAAATCTTCGATCTCAACTACTTTAAGATTTTTACGCTCTAAATTCTCAACGATAACTGCACAAGTTTCTTCTGTTGTTTCAGCAGGTAAAGTAATCAAAGTACGGCGGATAAATTCATCTTCACCGATATCCAATGTAATACAGCTGGCAATGCTGCTGTGTTTCGCAATGATCTTCGTCATAGCAGCTAAATCTCCTTGTTTACCTGTCGTAGCAATTGTCAAAACATAACTACCTCTTTGAATATTCCAAGATTGAGCAAGGATATTCAATAACGTGCTATGTGTTAAAATACCATAAAAATAGTTATTCTCATCCAACACAGCAATGTAAGGTAATTCTTTGATCGTAAAGAAAACCTTGAAAAATGAAGTGTTCAAAAAAATAAATTTTGTCGCATTTTTTAATAAATAAGTAACTGGTAAACTCATGTCTCCACCGTTAGCTTTATGGCGGTAGATGTGCATTTTATAGATATTTCCTCTAAAGATCTTTTCCGATTCATCTAAGATCGGTACACAACGATACCCTGAATCTTCAAGGATTGTCAAAGCCTCTTCCAAAGTACAAGATTCATTGACTGTTGTAAGATTTTTCTTTTTGATAACAACGGATTTTAATAACATGTCTTGACCCCCCGTAGGTTAAATTCGTCTAACAAGCTAATGATAACATAATTTGAAAGAAAACCATAGTTTATTGAGTATCCATTGACATTTTGGTGAAATAATGATAATGTTATTGAGTAAATTTGTGAATAGAGGAGGTTGAACAATGGCAACAAAAAAATCAGCACTTGCTTGTTCAGATTGTGGCTCCAGAAACTATTCTAAAGCCGTCAGTGAAGGAAAGCGTGGAGAACGGTTAGAAATCAAAAAATTCTGTAAATACTGTCAAAAATACACGTTACATAAAGAGACGAAATAGATTTAGGAGGAGTTCAAATGAAATTTTTACGTAGTGTAAAAGATGAGATGAAACAAGTTTCTTGGCCATCTAAAAAACAATTACGCAAAGACACATTGGTTGTTATCGAAACATCAATTCTTTTTGCAGCATTATTCTTTGTAATGGATACAGTGATTCAAACTGCTTTTGGCTGGATTCTTAAGTAATTCAAACTAGTATTTCATTATGAGAAGTGCTATAATAACACATGAGGAAAAACTTCGGGGAACTGAGGTTTTTTTATTTTCACATGAGAAAAAGAAAATGAGTGCAAGGCATTCTTGTTACTCTTAATGATTGTTTCACCAACTAATAAACCTAAAGGAGCCGAATCAGAAATGGAATCATTTGAAAAAAATTGGTATGTACTGCATACATACTCAGGTTATGAAAACAAAGTAAAAGCGAACATTGAATCACGTGCACAAAGCATGGGCATGGGAGATTTCATTTTCCGTGTCGTTGTTCCAGAAGAAACTGAAACAGAAGTAAAAAATGGTAAGTCAAAAGAAATCGTTCATAAAACTTTCCCTGGTTATGTGTTAGTGGAAATGACGATGACAGATGATTCTTGGTATGTAGTGCGTAATACACCAGGCGTTACTGGGTTTGTTGGATCACATGGTGCAGGAAGCAAACCAGCGCCATTATTGCAAGAAGAAATCAATCACATCTTGCGTTCAATCGGTATGAGCACACGTCAATCTGATTTGGATGTTGCACTAGGCGATACTGTTCGTATTATTGAAGGTGCGTTTTCTGGTCTTGAAGGTGAAGTAACAGAAGTTGATGAAGAACGTCAAAAATTAAAAGTTAATATCGACATGTTCGGTCGTGAAACAAGTACAGAATTAGATTTTGAACAAGTAGATTCAATTCAATAAAGTTGGGAAACGAGAGAGTGGAGCAAAACTAACCGTAGTTTTGTCCTGCTCTCTTCTTACTATAGTGATGATTGAAAAGGTGAGAAAATGAAAAATAAGAAATATTATTTGCTGATAATGGTTTGTCTCTTGTTAATTTTTGCTGGTTGTACGAGTAAGAAATCATCCCAAAATGAAAATAAACAAATAAATAAAAATTCAGAAGCTACTGAAACGACTCAAAAATCATCGATTCCCACACTGTTTATCCACGGTTATAGTGGTGGTAATAATTCTTTCGGACGCATGATCAAAAGGATGGAGAAAAATGATCTTACTAAAAAAGAGCTCGTTTTGACTGTTAGTGTTGACGGAAAAGTTCAAGCAAAAGGGAAACTTACGGGCAAAGAAAACAACCCAAGTATCCAAGTTCTTTTTGAAGATAATAAAAACAATGAGTGGAATCAAGCTGAGTGGATCAAGAATTGTTTGATATATATTCGAGATAATTATGACGTGACGCAAGTTAATTTGGTAGGTCATTCAATGGGTGGAGCAAGCTCTTTACGCTATTTAACTACATTTGGTAATGATACAAACCTTCCCAAAATCAATAAATTTGTTGGTATCGCTGCACCCTTTAATAATTTTGTAGAATTATCTAATGGAGAGACGATCGATGATGTCATCAATAAAGGTCCTATCGTTCAAAGTGAACGCTATACTGACTATGTCAATGGAATCGAAAATGTGTCTAAAGACATGAAAGTCATGATTGTTGCAGGAGATGTAGAGGATGGTAGTTTAAGTGATGAAGCTGTTCCAGTTGCAGATGCACTAAGCGTTGTGTCATTGTTTAAAACACGTGGTAACGTAGTACAAGAAAAAATATTTTACGGAAAATCAGCACAACACAGCCAACTGCACGAAAATACAGAAGTAGATCAACTTGTTGCAAATTTTTTATGGAAATAAACGACTAAAACATGTGTATTGATAAAGGAGAAAGCCATGAAAATCAGAATGAAAGACATTGCAAAAATGGCCAACGTATCTGAAGCTGCGGTTTCTTTAGTATTAAATGATAAACCTTCTAGAATCTCTGAAAAAAAGAAGCAAGAAATAAAAACAATCGCAAAAGAATTGAATTATGTTCCAAATATTGCAGCGCAAAGCCTCGCCAAAAAAGCCTCACAAACTATTGGTGTCGTGATTCCAGATATTGAAAATCCGTTTTTTTCAAAGCTTTGCAAACAATTAGAAGAACGTTTTAGAGTATTGGGCTACTTAACCATCATCGTTAATTCAAATGATGATTTTACTGTAGAAAAAAATCTGATTCAAATGTTGTTGAATCGTGGTGTTGACGGATTGATCATTGCTTTATCAAATGAATCTTTTTCATTTAAAGAAGAACAAGAATTTTTCTTGAAAGAAATCGATGCACCGTTTGTTTTAGTTGATAGACAGGTTTCATTTGCAGGGGTTAATCAAGTCTATTTTGATAGCCAAGCTGGTGGCAAACTTTCAACAGAATATCTTTTGGAAAATGGCCATCGAAATATTGCTTTTATGACAGGTGATTTTAAAGTCCCAAGTACACTTGATCGAATCAATGGCTATAAACAAGCATTAGAAAGCTATGGTGTAAAGATAAGAGAAGACTACATCATTGAAACGGGTTATCGCTTTAACTACGGTATAGAAAAAGCAAAGGCACTTTTTGCGCTTACAGATGTAACGGCTGTACTCACATCCAATGATATGGTTGCTTTTGGTGTATTAAAACAAGCTTTGAGTAGTGGGAAGTCGATTCCAGAAGATCTTTCGATTATTGGGTATGACCGTTTAGAAATGGCAGATATTCTTGGGATTTCATTAGCTACAGTAGAGCAAAATATCTCATCTTTAACAGAACAGGCTGTTACATTATTGAAGAATATACTTACCAAGGAAAATCCAAAAACGGAATCGATTATTTTGAAACCCAACCTATTTAAAGGTGAAAGTGTTAAAAAAATAAAATAGTTATTGACTAACCAGAAATAAAACGCTATCATAATAAGCAGATAGATTAAGCGGTTAATCTGAAAAATACTTTTTTAATTATTGAAAAGGTATTTTTTTATACCATTTAGGTAATGCGCTTAACCTAAGAAGGAGGAAGCATTTATGGCAAAAAAGAAAAGACCTATCATCATTGACACAGACCCAGGAATTGACGACGCAGTAGCTTTATCGATCGCCCTTAATCACCCCGAATTAGACGTTAAGTTATTAACAACTGTTGCAGGAAATGTAAACGTAAACAAAACGACTGAGAATACGTTGAAACTAGTGTCATTTTTTGGTAAACAAGTACCTGTTGCTAAAGGTTGCGACACTCCTTTGCTGATCCAGCTTGAAGATTCAGCAGAGATTCATGGAGAAAGCGGTATGGATGGGTATGATTTTCCGGAAGCTACAACTAAAACACTTGATGTCCATGCTGTTGAAGCAATGAAAGACTGCATTCTTGAAAGCGCAGATCCAATCACGTTAGTACCAATAGCAGCATTAACGAATATCGCATTACTTTTCAGTATGTATCCAGAAACAAAGCAAAATATTAAAGAAATCGTTATGATGGGCGGCTCTTTATCAAGGGGAAACACGAATACAAGTGCAGAATTTAACACGTATGTCGATCCACATGCTGCTCAAATCGTTTTTCAATCAGGTGTTCCAATCGTGATGGTTGGCTTAGATGTGACTAGTACAGCAGTATTGACTAAAAATGAAACAGAAAAAATCAAAGAATTCGGGAAAGTCGGGAATATGTTTTATTCATTATTTCAACATTATCGTGGGGGCAGTTTACAGACGGGCTTAAAAATGCATGATGTATGTGCCATCGCCTATTTAACTGACTCAGAATTATTCACAGTTCAAGAAACGTTTATTGAAATCGCTTTAGATGGTCCAGCAGCAGGTGCTACAGTTGCTGATCTAAAAATGAAATATCATGATACGACGAATGCGATTGTTTGTTTAGATATCGATGTTCCAGCATTCCAAAAATGGGTTGTCTCAAATTTAGAAAAAATAAATTAAAAAAGGAGTCATACTATGATTGAGTCATTGTTAGTGTTAGTTGTTTTAGCTCTTGTTGCTTATTTGATTATTAAAAATTACCATCCTGCTCTAAGTTTGATTAGCGGGGCGCTGATTTTGTTACTATTTGCAGTCTTGCTAGGTCATCCTCTTTATCCAGCAGGAGAAGGTACAGGTTTAGCCTTTTTTGATGTCTTTTTGAAATTTAAAGATACGATCATCGCTCAAGTTAGTTCAGCAGGGATCGTGATCATGATTTTATTTGGCTACTCTGGGTATATGAATGTAATCGGTGCCAATCAGGTAGCGGTCAATATTCTGGTAAAACCACTACAAAAAATTAAATCAAAAGCTTTGTTTGTACCACTTGTATTCTTAGTAGGAAATTTAATGTCTTTAGTAGTTCCAAGTGCGTCTAGTTTAGCGATTATTTTGATGGCGATTTTATATCCAATGCTGTCTAGTATGGGAATTTCTTCATTGACTGCTGCTGGAGTCATCGCAATGACTGCAACGATCATGCCGACACCACTTGGAGCGGATAATGTGATTGCTGCTGAAACGTTAGGTTATGATTTGTTAACCTATGTAGCTTGGAATGCGAAAATTTCAATTCCAACATTATTAATCATGGCAGTCGCTCATTATTTCTGGCAAAAATATTGTGACAAAAAAGAAGGTGACCAAGCTTTTGTCACGATCGAAGAGGATGGATTAACTAAACAAGAAGAATCAGATACGCCCAAAATTTATGCGCTGTTGCCATTGTTACCATTAATGTTGATTTTAATTGTTGGAATTACTGGGATGTTTGTTAAAGGAATCCAAATGGATATTTTTGTTTTGACCTTTATTTCATTTTTTGTTGCTGTCGCTTTTGAAACGATCAGACATAAATCATATAAAAAAATTCAAGATTCAGCAGCTGAAATGTTCAGAGGCATGGGACAAGGATTTAGCCAAGTGGTTATGCTAGTTGTGGGTGGTTCATTGTTTACAACAGCTATCCAATCGCTAGGAATCATTGATAATATCATGTCCTCTGTAGAATCTTCAGCTTCTGCAGGCCTTGTGACAACCCTGATTTTTAGTGGAGCAACAACAGTCTTTGGGATTTTAAGTGGTGGTGGCTTAGCAATGTTTTATGCGGTGATCGAATTGATCCCTGATATTGCAGCAAAAGCTGGTATCGATGGTATTTTGATCGCATTACCAATGCAAATGATCGCAAATTTAGCGAGAACAATTTCACCTGTTGCAGCAGTTGTAATGATCGTAGCGTCAACAGTAGGTGTAAGTCCAGTTCGTATTTTGAAGCGGACAAGTGTGCCGACAATCATAGGGATTATTTGTGTGGTTGTATTATCTATTCTTCTGTTGCCCTATTAACAAGGTGAGGGTCAGTATTTTCGGAGATGAGTATAAATGAAAATAATGTTGGCTGATTCAAAAGACTATAAAGAAATCAACGATTTATTTGAAGCGGCAAAAAGCTATATGTATCAAACGAGTGTGTATCAATGGACGAGTACTTATCCTAATGAACAAACCATTCAACACGATATCTATGATCAGCACTTATATAAATTAGTTGATAACTGTATCATAGTTGCGGTGGCGACCATAGAAGTTATGAATCAGGAGAGTTATATTTTAAGACGAATTGCAACAAATCCAAATTATTTGTCTAAAGGTTATGCATCAAACTTACTGAATGATATAATAAATAATATAAAAGAAAAAAATGGGAAACATATTTATTCAAGTACAAATCACTCCAATCTCAAAATGCAGCATTTTTTTAAAAAGCACGGTTTTGAAAAGATTTCAGAGTATACTGAAATTGAAAGAGAGCATCTGGGTTCTTTCTATAAGTATTTGAAGAAAATATAAATAAGGAGAGTCCGCGATGAATAAAGTAACAGTTTTAGGAAGTATCAATATGGATATGGTCATGGAAACAGATCGACTACCTAAAGTGGGAGAGACCCTTTTGGGAGACAGTATCAACTATTATGTTGGCGGAAAAGGAGCCAATCAAGCAGTTGCTGCTGCTCGTATCGGAGTCGATGTGGCTTTGATTGGGAAAATTGGTGATGATACATTTGGTTCAAAAGTTTATAAACATCTGGAAAAAGAAAAGGTAGATGTCAGTGCAGTCACATCTGAAAAAAATATTTTTACAGGTGTAGCCTCTATTTTTAAACTACAAGAAGACAATGCAATCGTTGTATTGCCGGGTGCAAATATGTTGTTGGGAGATATCAATGAGGAATTAAACGAAAAAATTAAGGCTGAAGATGTGTTATTGACTCAGCTAGAAATTCCAATCGAAACTGTAAAAAAAGGGTTAGCACTAGCAAAAGATAAAGGCGCAATAACGATTTTAAATCCAGCTCCTTATAACGAGAGCGTCATCGACATGTTGCCGTTTGTGGATATCATTACACCAAATGAAACGGAATTTGAAGGGTTATTGGGTCACTCGATCACAGATACTATGCAATTTGAAAAGGAAATGCTGGACTGGTCAAAAACAAATGACACACAATTGATTGTAACGCGTGGAGGGGACGGAATCTCTTATACCGCTGAGAATAATGTCATTACGATTCCGGCTGAAAAAGTAACTGTTGTTGATACAACAGGTGCGGGTGATACATTTAATGGGATTTTGGCAGCGTGTTTAGCAAAAGGAATGACTGTTTCAGAGTCAGTTGAGATTTCTGGAAAAGGTGCGACACTTTCTGTAACTAAATTAGGTGCACAAACCGGCATGCCGACATTAACAGAAATTGCAGCATTCTAATTTTATAAAACTGTACACTGTTTTCTTCATTCAATTTAATGGAGAGAACAGTTTTTTTGACTAAAAAAGCATAGAAATAAATCTGGATTGTCTCAATTGTTAATAAGAATTATAATAATATCTAGTTGTATATGTTAAGGAATTGACTAGCAGAAATGAGGAGAAAATAGTAAGGAGAAAAGTTGCAAAGAATCCTCGGATTGATTGCATGGGAAGAAGCATCATTTTATACAGCAGAAGAGCGTGCGGTGCTTGCATTTACGAAAGAAGTTACACTGATTCATCAAGGTGGGGTCAGTGATGAAACGTATCAAGAATTGCAGAAGCATTACAGTGAAAAAGAAATTGGTGCATTACTTATTCTTATTGGAACAATCAATATCTATAACCGTATTGGGGTTACTACGTTATTGCAACCGAAAATGGATTAAACGAAAAGGAGTAGTCAAAATCAACTCATTTTGACTACTCCTTTTCGTTATTATTTAGTTGGGTTTTCTGTTTGATTTTCTAAAATTTCCTTTGCCAATCGTTGCGCAGTTGGTGTAACAGCCAAACCACCCTCAGCCGTTTCTTTAAAGATTTGCGGCATTTGACGACCAACTTGATACATTGCAGCCACGACTTCATCTGGTGGAATCACACTACGAATACCGGCTAAAGCCATATCAGCTGAAATAAAAGCTTGCGAAGAGCCCAATGCATTACGTTTTACACAAGGGACTTCCACTAGACCCGCTACAGGATCACAAATCAATCCCATCATATTTTTTAAAGTAATTGCAATCGCTTGTGCGGCTTGATCAGCTGAGCCACCAGCAGCACAAACTAAAGCGGCACTCGCCATCGCACTAGCAGAACCAACTTCTGCCTGACAACCGCCTTCAGCACCGCTGATCGATGAGTTGTTGGCAATCACTAGTCCAAAAGCACCAGCAGTAAAAAGAAAATCTAATTGCTGTTCATGTGTGAGCTGTAATTTTTCAATTGCTGCCATCAAAACACCTGGCACTACACCAGCACTTCCAGCAGTCGGCGTGGCACAGATCAAGCCCATATTGGCATTGACTTCATTGACGGCCACTGCATTTCTAACCGCTGTTAAAATTGTTTCTCCACTTAAAAAGTTTCCATTTTTGATATATTCATCTAGTCGAGTAGCATCACCGCCAGTAATTCCTGTGACAGAGGTCACACCATCGACCCCTTCTTCGATCGATTGCTTCATGACCGCAAGATTACGTTCCATTGTTTCGATGATCCGTTCGCGGCTATGACCGTGATTTTCTATCTCAGTTGCGATCATTAATTCAGCAACTGATGGAAAATCTGCGGCTTGTTGCACTAATTCTTCTATAGATAGAAACATAACTGATTTGCTCCTTTAATTTAGATTAATCAAAATAATTTACACTATAAATATGAGGGATTTGGACTAATTTCATTGTAATATCACCAATATCAGCATGGTCGATTTCGATGATCATGATCGCTTTTTCACCTTTTGATTCCCGTGTTACAGTCATCGTGCCAATATTGATGTTTGTATCAGATAACAGATTGGTAACTTTAGCGATCATTCCTGGTACATCCTGATGTACGATAATAAATGTGGGTGTCCCCATCGTCAGAGAAATTTTAAAACCGTTCAGTTCTGAGATTTGAATATTACCGCCGCCAATCGATATTCCTGTAACTGAAAGTTTTCGATCTCCTTTAGAAACAAGTAATTTGACTGAATTTGGGTGTTCAGCTTTTTCTTTAAGCGGAACAAATAGAACCTCCATATTTTGTTCATGAGCAATCTTTAACGAATCAGCAAGCCGTTCGTCATCTGGTTCCATATCTAATAAACCGCCAACCAAGGCAATGTCTGTTCCATGACCACGATACGTTTTAGCAAAAGACTCATATAAATAGATATCAACAGTATCTGGTTGTTCACCAAAAATACTACGGACGATTTTACCAATACGAGCAGCGCCAGCAGTATGCGAACTACTTGGACCAATCATTACCGGACCAATGATGTCAAAAACACTTTTATAACGTAAATTTTCCATTGTTTATTCACCTATCCTTTTGTTTGAATCAGGATTTTTCTAACGAAAGTCTATCATAATTAAAGAGAATACACTAGAACGGTAATAAAAATGCGAGAAAAACTTATCTTTCTCTCATTTCTAAACATAATTCTATGTGCAAAAAGAATAGAAAGGTATTGAAATTTAATCAGAAGCAGAGTATACTATTTGAGTGTGCATTTTTGCATGCAGAATTTCTTTGATTCGTCAAAGAATGACGTGGGAGGAGAAATCTTCATCTCCAATTAACCACATCACGGACCCAAGGAGGTATGTCTCGTGGCAAAAAAAGTAGAAAAATTAGTTAAATTGCAAATTCCTGCAGGTAAAGCAACACCAGCTCCGCCAGTAGGTCCAGCACTAGGTCAAGCGGGTATCAACATTATGGGATTCACTAAAGAATTCAACGCTCGTACAGCTGATCAAGCTGGTTTAATCATTCCAGTAGTAATTTCTGTATATGAAGACCGTTCATTTACATTTATTACGAAAACACCACCAGCTGCAGTATTATTGAAAAAAGCTGCAAAAATCGAAAAAGGTTCTGGTGAGCCAAACAAAAATAAAGTAGCGAATGTTTCTAAAGATCAAGTAAAAGAAATCGCTGAACTTAAAATGGCAGACCTAAACGCAGCAGACGTTGAAGCGGCTATGCGCATGGTTGAAGGAACTGCAAGAAGCATGGGAATCACTGTAGGATAATTTTTATTCTATAGAACCCAAAGAAGTAGCTTCTCAGTTTATTTCATATTCAAAGATATGAATTACGTGGGAGGTTCGACCGTTATAACCACAATCAAGGAGGAAACAAAATGGCTAAAAAAAGCAAAAAAATGCAAGATGCATTAAAAAAAGTTGAAGCAACAAAAGTTTACCCTGTAGCAGAAGCAATCGCTTTGGCTAAAGATACAAATATTGCAAAATTCGACGCAACTGTTGAAGTTGCTTACCGTCTAAATGTAGACCCTAAAAAAGCAGACCAACAAATCCGTGGTGCAGTAGTATTACCTAACGGAACTGGTAAAACACAAAGCGTTTTAGTTTTCGCTAAAGGCGAAAAAGCGAAAGAAGCTGAAGCAGCTGGTGCTGATTACGTAGGCGACGCTGATATGGTTCAAAAAATCCAAGGCGGATGGTTTGGATTTGACGTAGTTGTAGCAACTCCAGACATGATGGCTGAAGTTGGTAAATTAGGTCGTGTCTTAGGTCCTAAAGGCCTTATGCCTAACCCTAAAACTGGTACTGTAACAATGGACGTAACAAAAGCTGTTAACGAAGTAAAAGCTGGTAAAGTAACTTACCGTGTTGACAAAGCTGGAAACATCCACGTGCCAATTGGTAAAGTTTCATTCGATAATGAAAAATTACTAGAAAACTTCAATACAATCAACGATGTATTGTTGAAAGCTAAACCATCAGCAGCTAAAGGTCAATATATCAAGAACATTTCAGTAACAACTACATTTGGACCTGGAATCCACGTTGACCAAGCTTCGTTTTAATTAGCAAAGCTAGTTCATGAAACTAGACAATTAGAAATTTTACTTGACTCAACTACCTTTACCATGGTAAGGTAGTTGAGGTTAATAATTAACTGTACCGAAGACAGTAGGTGACGTAAGTCTTAATTTCCTACCGAGGACAATTGTTGATACATACAATTACGTCCCTCTATGTCAACGGTGGCATGGAGTTTATTTTGTATTAATTACAATTTAGGCTTCTCCATCAATAATCAGGAGGTGAAAATAAATGAGTGAAGCAGCAATCGCTAAAAAAGAAACCCTAGTCGAAGAAGCAACAGCTAAGTTCCAAGCAGCAGCTTCTGTAGTCATCGTTGACTACCGTGGTTTAACTGTTGAGGAAGTGACGAACTTACGTAAACAATTGCGTGATGCAAATGTTGAAATGAAAGTTATCAAAAACTCTATCCTTTCACGTGCAGCCAAAAAAGCTGGACTAGAAGGCTTGGACGAAGTATTTACAGGACCTACAGCAGTCGCTTTCAGTAACGACGATGTAGTAGCACCTGCTAAAATCATCGACGAATTCGCAAGTACTGCCAAAGCATTGGAAATTAAAGGTGGCGTTATTGAAGGTAAAGTATCTTCAGTAGAAGAAATGACATCTTTAGCAAAACTTCCAAGTCGCGATGGACTACTTTCTATGCTATTATCTGTATTACAAGCGCCAGTCAGACAAGTGGCTTACGCTGTCAAAGCAGTGGCAGAAAAAGAAGAAGTTGCATAATTGCAGCCTAGTAACAAACTAAATTAAAAAAATAATGAATTATTAAAACGGAGGAAACCATAATGGCATTGAACATTGAAAACATTGTTGCAGAATTAGAAGGCGCAACTATTTTAGAATTAAACGACTTAGTAAAAGCTATTGAAGAAAAATTTGACGTATCTGCAGCAGCTCCTGTAGCAGCAGCAGCAGGACCAGCAGCAGCTGGCGAAGAACAAACTGAATTCACTGTAGAATTAACTTCTGCAGGCGATCAAAAAGTTAAAGTAATCAAAGCAGTTCGTGAAGCAACTGGTCTTGGCTTGAAAGAAGCTAAAGCAGTAGTTGATGGCGCTCCTGCACCAATCAAAGAAGGCGTTTCTAAAGATGAAGCAGAAGCTTTAAAAGCTGCTTTAGAAGAAGTTGGCGCTTCAATCACAGTAAAATAATCTTTTTAAGATTAACTTTCAAGCTAGAATCCATTTGGATTCTAGCTTTTTTTGTTTGCCTAAATTAAGCTTAGAGCATATCAATCGAATTTTTTTTAGTAGGCGTTTAAAATTATAGATGTATAATCATCTATTTGATAAAAAATGAAGGAGAGCTTAAGATGGAAAGAGAAATCAGCGTTGCTGTAACTTGTAAAAATTGCGAAAATGAAATGGTGGGTAAATTTTTGTTGAATACGAGAACCGACAAAGCAGATCATCAAAGAGTAAACATTCCTTTAGGAGAATTGACGCTTTCAGATAATGAAATTGAATTAAAATGTGATGATATTTTGGTAGATGATGAAATAAATCTTCACTACGATTGCAAAAGTTGCGGTACTAAAAATCATGTGACGATTCATGCAATAGATGAGATGAAATAAAAATGATAATTAAATGATATAAATTTATTTTAAGTGCATTTCTTTCGCAAGAAAATAAATAATCTGTTAGCATAATTAAGTAATCATTTTTAACATTATTTTATTTGTAAGGGAGGTCATATGTATGCATTGGTTATGGGTTTTAATCGTAGGTGGCGTTATCGGAGCAATTGCTGGAGCGATCACAAGTAAAGGTAAATCAATGGGTTGGATCTTCAATATTATTGCAGGTCTTGTAGGTTCATCGATTGGTCAAGCACTTCTAGGAAGTTGGGGACCTCAAGTTGCCGGTATGGCATTGTTTCCGTCAATTATTGGTGCTGTGATTTTAGTTGCAGTAGTATCATTTTTTGTAGGTAAAAACTAAATGAATCAATAAGAAAAAGTGCTAGGAGATTAAATTCTCTTAGCCTTTTTTTCTATAACGTAAATCATTTAGTAATTGTGTTTAATTAACTAAACAATAAATCCTTTGAAATCTTTAACTTTTTTTGATGCATAGTGGAAGTACTTTAGCAGTGAGCTTAAAAAAGATCCAACAACCAGATTTTTTTGATTGTTGGATCTTTTTATTATCAAATTATCTCTTAGTTAATTTCACGACGACTTCACATCGCGCTGTTTGTGGAAACATATCAACTGATTGTAAATACTTCACGTCAAAGACTTTAGCCAAATCAACTAAATCTTTTGCAAGTGTTGAGACATTACAAGAAATATAGACCATCTTTTTAGGAGGCTGCTTTAAAATAGCTTTTAGTAATTTTTGATCCAATCCGGTTCTAGGAGGGTCAACGATGATAGCATCAGGTTTAAAACCGCTCTGAAGCCATTTAGGGAGCAATTCTTCAGCTGTTCCAACCTCATAATGGGTATTCGTAACGCCTAAGCGTTCAGCATTCAACTTAGCATCTTCGATCGCCGCTGGAATAATATCCATTCCACGAACTTCTTTGGCTTGTTTAGCGATACTTAAACCAATTGTTCCAACCCCACAATAGGCATCAACAACGGTTTCATTTTGTTGTAAATCTAAAGCCTTTACAGCTTCATTATATAATACTTCTGTTTGTTCTGGATTTAGCTGGAAAAAAGCTCTAGGAGATAAATCAAAGGTTACTTCGTTGATTTGCTCTTCAATACTCTCTTTCCCCCAGACATGGATTGTCTCATCGCCCATAACAATTGATGTTCTTTTGTTTTGAACATTTTGCATAATAGAAACAACTTCTGGAAGATGTTGTGTGATCTCCTCAATTAAGGCTTTCTTCTGTGGGAATTTTACGGATTGCGTAATAAATACCACTTGAACTTCATCTGTTTTAACACCGACACGAACCATTAAAGTTCGGAAGATGCCGCTATTTTTTCGTTCATTATAAATTGGTAATTGGTATTTGTTCAATAATTCTACCAAAGCATTCATTACTTTGGTTGTTGCAGGTTGTTGAACGAGACAATCATCGATTGGAACTAGACGATGAGATTCCGCTTGATAAAGTCCTGCTTCAACTTCACCATCGATTTTCCGCAATTGAAATTGTGCTTTATTACGATAATTCCAAGGATTTTTCATGCCGATTGTTTTTGGTAAATGGTAATGTTCATAGTTTCTTGGTCTGAACTTATTTAGTGACTGTTTTAATAGATCTTTTTTAAAGAGTAGTTGTGCCGGATAAGCCAAATGTTGCAGCTGACATCCGCCACAGGCTTCGTAAACTGGACAAGGCGGTACAACACGTTCAGGTGCTGCTTTTACAATTTTTTTTAATTGCCCTTCCACAAAACGTGGAGCTATTTTTGTGATTTCTACAGAGACATCTTCTTTTGGTAAAGCACCAGGTACGAAAACGATGGTCTTTTTATAATAGCCGATGCCTTCACCGTTGATACCTAAACGTTTTATTTTTAAAGGAATCGTTTGTCCTTCTTTTAATAGTTGTGTGGTCATAATTCCATCCTTTTGATCCGTAGATCCATTAATCAAATATATCGATAGTTCTTATTTTAGCACAATTTGCCTAGTTTAGCTTCTGTCAATTTTATGTTATAGTAGAATATACGTTCTCACTAGAAAGGCGGAGAAAGATGGAAACAATCACGAAAATTACAAAAGACAAAGGTCAGTTTTATCTTATCTGGCTATCTTCAGGAGAAAAATTACGTGTATCTGAGGATACCTTAGTCCGACAACGTTTGTTAAAAGGACAAGAATTATCGGATGAAATGGTCGAGAAAATAAAAAAAGCTGGTTCTTATGATGTGGGCTTGCAAATGTCCTTAAATTATTTAAGCTACCAATTACGTTCAAAAAAAGAAATTTTAGATTACTTGAAAGAAAAGGAAATTTTACCAGAAGATCGAAAAAACATCGTGATTCGCTTAGAAGAAATGAACCTTTTAGACGATAAAATATTTAGTGAAAGTTATGTTCGAACCTTAATGCGAACAAGTGATAAAGGACCCAAAATGATTGAACAACAATTAAAACGAAAAGGCTTGAATGACGAAGACATTCAACATGGGTTAACTTTTTATACTATGGACGAACAAGTAGAAGTAGCAAAAGCAACTGCTGAAAAAGCAATGAGACGTTATCGAACAAAGAGTTTCAAAGATGCTTTGCAAAAAGTTCAAATGCATCTGATGCAAAAAGGGTTTAATCGTGAAGTGATCGATTTGGCTTTAGAAGAGTTATCGTTTGAAAAAGATGAAGACCAAGAATTAGATGTGATCAGAAAAGAAGGCGATAAATTATGGGAAAAGCATCGTAAATTAGATTCTTATAAACGCCTAATGAAAGTCAAACAAGGACTTTTCCAAAAACGTTTTGACTCAGATTTGATTCAGCAATATTTTGATGAAAAGGAATTAGAGAATGAAGAATGAAAAATATTGGGAGACGTGGAGTGATGATAAACTCCAGTCATTTCAAGAAGAATTTATCACCTGGTATGAAAAGGAAAAGCGAAATTTACCTTGGCGAGTCAATTTAGATCCATACCGCATTTGGATCTCAGAAATTATGCTACAGCAAACTCGAGTTGATACAGTGATTGATTACTATTATCGTTTTATGGAGTGGTTTCCGACAATCAAGGATTTAGCTGAAGCACCAGATGAGCGATTGTTAAAAGCTTGGGAAGGTTTAGGTTATTACTCTAGAGCAAGAAATTTAAAGGTTGCAGCGCAACAAATCATGACAGAATTTAATGGTCAGATGCCTGAAACAATTGAAGAAATTCGTCAATTAAAGGGAATTGGACCGTATACGGCAGGTGCAATCGGCAGTATAGCTTTTCAAATCCCGGAACCTGCAATTGATGGCAATGTTATGCGTGTTGTGAGCCGTTTGTTTGAAATCAGTGATGACATTGCCAAACCTAGTAGCCGCAAGGTGTTTGAAGAAGCGATGTATAAAATCATTGATCAAAATCGTCCTGGTGATTTTAACCAAGCTATGATGGACTTAGGTTCAGCAATTTGTACGCCAACGTCGCCAAAGTGCGAAGAATGCCCGATTCAGTCTTATTGTTTGAGCTATCAGAATAATACAATGACGAATTTTCCAGTCAAATCAAAAAAGTTGAAACCAAAAGATGTCTACTATGTCGGTGGAATTATTGAAAATAAAGAGCAAGAATTTTTACTGAGTCAGCGTAGTGCAAAAGGATTATTGGCTAATATGTGGTTATTTCCAATAGAAGAAGTTAGTAAAGAGCGTTTTGATTTTCTACAAAAGACATCGGTTAGAGAAGAGCAACAGTTATCATTTGATTTTGAAGAACCGCTTTTAGTTGCTGAAGAAAAAACAGCAATTTTTGAAGATTATTCTCAAGTTGTTTGGCAAAAGCGATCTCTAGGAGAGGTTATTCATATTTTTAGCCATTTAAAATGGCATATTTTAGTTTTCTATGGACGCCAAACTGGGAAGCTAGATACAGGTGAAAATCAAATTTGGTCAAAAAAAGAAGACTTTCAAAATTATGTTTTTCCTAAGCCTCAGCAAAAAATGGTAGAACTTTATAAACAAGAATTTAAAATAGAAGAATAAGTTGAGGTGCGAACCCTAAGTGCCCATAAAACCCCTAGGAGGTCCGCACCAAAATTTTGCTGATTTTAGTTGGAAAAACAGGGTTTTTCTCATTTTAATTTAATGTTATACTGTGATTAATAGTTGAATAGTGGAAATATGGTAGGTATTTGCAGCATTTTCACAGTCTAGCTCTGTATAGAGCTAGTGGATTGAAATAAACAGATCAAGGATCTACACCCGATTACACAGGGTCTAGCTCTGTATAGAGCTAGTGGATTGAAATAATATAGGTGAACCTGTTGTCGGAACACAAGAAATGTCTAGCTCTGTATAGACCCCGCTCCTCTTCAAAATCATGACCAATTAACTTTCAAAAAAACTAAAATCAAACCATTTATTTTAATAGTTCCCCTTCATTGTGATGAGAAACCAAACTCCTTAGTATGCAAAGTTGAAAATTATGATATAATTATGTTGATATCGGTGTAATGAACACCCAAACGAAAAGTTAGTAGCTTTTAGAAATGATTTTTCGTACTAGGGAAAGTTGGGGGACTATGGCAATTCCAAAAGAAGGTGAATTTGTAACGATCCAAAGTTACAAACACGATGGGCATTTGCATCGAACATGGCGTGATACTATGGTATTAAAAACAAGCGAGTATTCTTTAATCGGCGTGAACGATCATACTTTGGTAACAGAGTCTGATGGACGCCGTTGGGTTACTCGGGAACCAGCTATCGTTTATTTCCATAAAAAATACTGGTTCAACATAATAGCGATGATTAGAGAAAAAGGGGTTTCTTATTACTGCAATTTAGCATCACCTTATCTTTTAGATGATGAAGCATTGAAGTATATTGATTATGATCTGGATATCAAAGTTTTTCCTGATGGCGAAAAACGATTATTGGATGTGGATGAGTATGAATTTCACAGTAAAATTATGGATTATCCAGAAGATATCGATTTTATTCTAAAAGAAAATGTTAAGACGCTAGTCGATTGGATTAATAACGAAAAAGGTCCCTTCTCTGAAGCTTATGTGGATATCTGGTATAAGCGTTATCAAGAGCTGTCAAAGAAATAGCCAATGTAAGATGCAAAGTGAGAAAAGAAGTCAAAGCAAGACTGATTAAGTTTTGCTTTGACTTCTTTTTTACTTGAAATCTAAAATCGTTTATTCATCTGATAATGTTCAATAGCTGCATCAAGAAACATTTCGCCTTCCTTGGTATAGCCCATTTTCTCATAAAACCCAAGAGCTGTGATTTGTGCACCTAAAGTGATCGCATTGTATCCTTGCTCGTCTGCAAACTGTTCAGCACTAGCTACAATCAAACGCCCATAATCATTCCCTCTAAAATCTTTTTGAACAGCCATACGCTGTAATTTTATCAATCCATTTTCTAGCGGCAACAAACGACAAGTAGCAATAGCTTCGTTATTATCACCATACAAAACAAAATGAATACAAGCCGCTTCGTATTTATCAATTTCAATCTCACCAGGAACACCTTGCTCAATCATAAAAACTTGCCGGCGGATTTTAACAGCATCTAAGTAGATATCACTCATAGTATCTTTAGTGTGGACGATTTTCATTTAGCACCTCTCTTATAAGTATTTCGTTTATTATACCCCAAAAAATCAGACATTAGAACGTTGATATTGGTTGGTGTTTATCTTTTGTAAAAAAAGTATCAGCAGTGTACAGTATAAATAACAAAAAAACGGAAGGTTGTGTGCATAATGAATACAGATGAAATCGTGCAAAAAGTAAAAGACTTGGTTGGTGAAGGAAATTTTGAAAAAGCTAAACAGTTCCTTGATGACCACAAAGATGATCTTGGTGAACATTATGAAAAGTTAAAAGCCATGATTCCCGAGATTGATGCAGGCAGTTTGGCTGATAAAGTAAAAGGATTTTTCAAAAAATAAATTTATTTTTGTAATTAAAATTTTCTGCAAAAAACATCCGTATTATCCAATTTAGCGGATGTTTTTTGTATGAATTGAGAAAATATGGAGATCAAAAATAGGTACAAAGAAGTATTGCTATCTTATTTAGGAAAATGTATGCTAGAATCTATAAACAAGCAATTATTTTTTGTAAAAAGAATAACAGAGAATTTTTTAATGCTAAAGGAGGATCATCTTTGTTTGAAAAATTAAGACAGTCAAAATTATTTTTTTGGTCAGCAGAATTATTGGTGATTGCAACGCTGATTTTTGTATCATCAAAGATCAATTTTATCTTTACACCGATAGGAACATTCTTTTCAACATTATTTGCCCCAGTTTTGGTAGCTGGGTTTTTGTATTATATTTTAAATCCAATCGTCAATTTATTGATGAAAACGAATATGAAACGAATTTTTGCGATTTTGATCGTATTTTTACTTTTGATCGTAGCACTTGTATTGCTTTTAGTAAGTGTGATTCCAAGCTTGGTTTCGCAACTATCTAGTTTGGCTTCTAACATGCCGGATGTATTTAAAGGGGTTGAGGCGTGGGTTTATCAAATGGCTGAGTTGCCTATTTTTAAAGATTTTGACTTGCCAAAATATATTGATCAACTGGATATTTCTTATGGCAATATTATTCAACAGTTTATTAGCGGATTATCCAGTAGTTTAGGTTCAATCGTATCAACGGTTGCCTCAACGACGATCATTATTGTCACAGCTCCATTCATTTTATTTTATATGTTAAAAGATGGGGATCGCATAGTTCCAGGAGTTAAACGATTTTTACCTGAAAAGCGCCAAGATGACATTGTTGAATTATTAGGTAAATTGAATAAAACCTTATCAAGTTATATTAGTGGTCAGGCGATTGAATGTTTATTCGTTGCAACATTTACTGTTATCGGTTATTCATTGATCGGTGTCCGTTATGCATTTTTATTTGGCGTAATTGCTGGTGTGACCAACTTGATTCCATACTTAGGACCATACATCGGTCTTGCCCCTGCAGTTTTTGTCACAGTTTTTGATGAACCGTTTAAAGCATTACTTTGTTGTCTAGTTGTGTTGATCGTACAACAAATCGATGGCAATATTATCTACCCAAATGTGATTGGTAAATCTTTGCAAATTCATCCATTGACGATTATTATTATTTTACTTGTCGCAGGAAATATTGCTGGACTTTTAGGTATTTTCTTAGCAGTACCATTTTATGCAGTCTGTAAAACAATTGTTGTCCATGTTTATACGATGTATAGCCAAACTAAAGCAACAGAAGAACCTGCCGTTGAAATAGCCGGCGAAATAAATTCGCCACCAAGTAAGGAAAAATAGTTTGTGAATATTGAAATCGGAAGCCATTTGTGATACGATTTTAACGTGACTACATCATGTAGTCACGTTTTTTTAAAACGAAGAAAGTAACCCTTTCTAGATTTGGGAATAGTCTACGTTACGAACTAGTTATTATGAAAAAATATAATGAATAGGATAAGAAAAATCATATTCAACAATTTTAATTTTTTTAATTAAATAAGCTCGTATAGTCATTCCCGCAAACATTTAAGGAGAGAAAACATTATGAATAATGCTGACCCCGAGAGTCAGTCGCTTATCGCGCAAATTTTGCTATTGGTTGTTTTGACATTGATCAACGCTTTTCTTGCAGCTTCAGAAATTGCGGTAGTTTCTGTAAATAAGAATCGTGTCGAACAAAAGGCAGAAGAAGGAGATGCAAAAGCTAAGAAATTATTAAAAGTTTTGCAAGATCCTACAAGCTTTTTATCGACAATCCAAGTTGGTATCACTTTAGTTAATATTTTATCTGGTGCCTCATTAGCTGATTCATTATCAGCAAAATTAGCTCCTGTTCTAGGCGGCGGTGCTGCTGCAAAAAATATTGCAAATATTATTATTTTAGCGTTGTTGACTTATGTATCAATCGTTTTTGGTGAGTTGTATCCAAAACGAATTGCTATGAATAAATCAGAAGAAGTAGCTCAAGCTACATCGGGTTTTGTTCGTGTTATAGGTGTTGTGGCCAAACCATTCGTATGGTTATTATCAGCTTCAACAGATCTACTTTCAAAACTTACACCGATGAAATTTGATGATGCTGATTCAAAAATGACACGTGATGAAATGCGTTATATGTTGGAATCAGAAGGTGTTTTAGATAACGATGAATTAGAAATGCTTCAAGGTGTCTTTTCTTTAGATACAAAAGTTGCTCGTGAAGTAATGGTTCCTCGTACAGATGCTTTTATGATCGATATTGAAGATGACATTCAAAAAAATATCGATGCCGTTTTATCAGAAAACTATTCAAGAATTCCAGTTTACAATGAAGACAAAGACAAAATCGTTGGAGTTCTTCATACTAAAAATTTATTAAAAGCAGCCCATAAATTAGGCTTTGACAAAATTCAATTAAAAAATATTATACAAGAACCGCTCTTTGTCCCGGAAACGATTTTTATCGATGATCTATTGTATGAGCTAAAAAGAACCCAAAATCAAATGGCTATTTTATTAGACGAATATGGTGGCGTGGTTGGTTTAGCTACATTAGAAGATCTATTAGAGGAAATCGTTGGAGAAATCGATGATGAGACAGATGAAGTAGAAAATTTATACTCTAAGATTAATGATCACGAGTATTTAATTCAAGGAAGAATGCTGATAGATGAATTCAATGAAGCATTTGGAACAGATTTGCATATGAGTGATGTTGATACAATGGCGGGATACTTGATTACAGCATTAGGCACAATTCCTGATGAAGGTGAGAAGTTGTCATTTGACGTTGGAAATATCACACTGACTTCTGAAGAGATGGAAGGAACAAGAGTTTTAGCATTAAAAGTGGTTTTCCATGATGAAGAAATTGTTGATGAAGAACCAGAAGAATACCGTCGCTTTTTCCGTAAAGAAATGGAAGATGACGAACCAAGAAGATAAAAAAGTCAAAAAGGATAGGACAAAACTAGAGATTAGTTTTGAACTATCCTTTTTAGTTTAAATAGAATTAATGTCTTTTTTATTATGGATGGTTTTGATCGCTTGGTAGAGACCAATATATTGATCGTCGTTATCAGCTGAAAAGCGAAAAACAAATGATGGTTTTTGGCATTCTTTTGGTATTAAATACGAAGAAGTAGCGACGATAAAGTCAAAAGAAGATAACTGATTCTCCTGATAAGCAACTAATTGAACAAAAGGTAACTCTTCAATAAACTGTGTTAATGGTTGGACAAGTAAGTAATTAGACTCTGCAATTAATGCAATCCGTACAATATTATTTACTTGAAATGATTCATAAAGTGGCACTAACAAGGCAGCTAATGTGTCTGATAATTGCTCAATATTATCTTTGAGCCAGCTAAAGTTTTTTCTTTTTGAAACTTTTTGAAATAAAGCTTTAAATTTTGTGAATAAACGGTAGTAATATTCATTTTTTGAATAAAGCGAATGATTAATCAAATGAAACAAAGTTGGAAAGGGTTGTTCAATAATTGAAGCAGATAAAATAATATTTGCTACATTTCCAAATAAAATGGGTTCGTCATTCCAAGAAAAGTCACTAGGGACAAACTCATTACTAAATAAAGTGCAAAATTCATCTAATAATTTAGTCGCTGAATTTGTCTGTTCTTTTAAATAAATATTTAACAATGATAGTCGATAGTCATTATTTCTGAAAAAATTTGGTGTAGAAATTAATAAATATGCTGCGAATTGAGCTTCTGCTTCCAAAGTTTTTGTCTCGCAGATCAGATCGCCAAATAAAGCTTTTGTATAAGTTTTATTTGACGGAATATAAGGATCAATCGTTGTTTTTTCTGTCAATACATTTCCAGAGTGTACTCTTAGATAAACGATATCCAATATCAAGGTGATTTGTTTGTGAGCTGAATAGCTGTAACTGTCAGGGAAATACGGACTGATTATTTTGGTGATTTTTTTATAATCGATTGGATTATTATTGATTTTTGGTAGATTAGTCCCTTGTGAAGCTAACCAGATCAGTGTGTACAATGTTATTCGGATAACCATTTCATCACCGGAAAGGCTTAATTGAGAGATATTCAATTTGATGTTGAACCGTTTAAAATAATCACTTAACAACTTGGATTTTCGAACAACGGTAGTTCTACTATGGTAGTTTTTCTCGCAAAATTTGGCTAAGTTGTCATTTGGATAAAAAAGAATCGAGATTAATAATTGATAGGGAACACTTTGGGTAATCAAAAACTGATAATACATATCATAAGAAATATCTTGTTTATAATGCACACCGTTCACTTGTAAAATTTCTTCTTTTTTTCCAATCATTTTAGTGAGATCTTGTTGAATCAATTCTAGAAGATAAACGACTCGGCTATAAGAATAATCTAACCTTTTTTCAAAAAAATTGATGCTATGTTGCTTATTAGAAAATATGGTCAACAATTTAAATAGTGTCAATTTACGTTTAGCGGTGTCTTCTAACATCATCGATTCTAGCATTTTATTCCTCCTTTAAAATAAGTTTATCAATATAGTGAAAAGTATGGAACTAATTTGAATAATTTATAAAAAAATATATGGTTTAATAACAATGTTAAATACTTATAAGTATAATTAATAAGAACTGTGATCTATATAAATAACGAAATAACAGTGTTATACAACGGTTTAGCAAAAAAAACAGACATTTGCACAATTAAGTCCATAACTTTATACTTAACCTAAGCTAACTGTAAAGCAATTTTTAGTAATAATGCTAGTCTTTTAGCAAAATAACTATTAAGATCAATTTCTTCCCCAATTAATAGAGATCAAAGCAAAATTCATTGAATTTTACTTTGGTCTCTTTGATTTTTTTGAAACTTAGCTAAAGACTTTGAAAACTACTGTAATTCCATGATATACTACACTAGTTGAATAATAAAGAGTAAGGAGAATTTTCCGATGTAGAGATCCTTTAAATAAATAATAATGATTTTTTCTTAGAAAATAATAATAGATTGGAGTAACAAATGAATAATCCACATTTAAAAGAACAAGTAGATAGCCGTCGTACGTTTGCGATTATTTCCCATCCGGATGCTGGTAAAACAACGATTACAGAACAGCTTTTATTATTTGGTGGAGCAATCCGTCAAGCAGGTACTGTCAAGGGAAAGAAAACAGGAAACTTTGCAAAGTCTGACTGGATGGAAATTGAAAAACAAAGAGGAATCTCTGTAACCAGTTCTGTGATGCAGTTTGACTATGATGGAAAACGTGTGAACATTCTGGATACACCTGGACACGAAGACTTTTCAGAAGATACGTACCGAACGTTGATGGCCGTGGATAGTGCTGTCATGGTGATCGATAGCGCCAAAGGGATTGAAGCTCAAACAAAGAAATTATTCCAAGTTGTCAAAAAACGTGGAATACCGATTTTTACCTTTATCAATAAATTAGATAGAGATGGTCGTGAACCGTTAGAGTTGCTTGAAGAATTAGAAGAATTGCTAGATATCGAATCTTACCCAATGAACTGGCCGATCGGTATGGGAAAAGGCTTGGAAGGATTATATGATATCTACAACAAGCGTGTAGAAGTTTACCGACCTGAAAACAATAATGGCGAACGTTTCATTCCATTAGTAGATGGTGATATTCCAAGTGATTTACCGTTGCATAAAGATAGTGTGTACAAACAAGTGTTAGAAGAAGTTGAATTGTTGGTTGAAGCAGGAGACGAGTTTGATACGGAAAAAATTGCTCGTGGCGATCAAACGCCAGTTTTCTTTGGTTCAGCGTTAACTAACTTTGGTGTACAAACAATGCTAGAAACCTTCTTACAATTTGCGCCATCACCATATGGTCATAAGACAGAAGAGGGAGAAGAAGTTAGCCCTTATGAAGAAGAGTTTTCAGGTTTTGTCTTTAAAATTCAGGCAAACATGAATCCTGCCCACCGAGATCGTATTGCTTTTGTTCGTATCTGTTCAGGTACTTTTGAACGTGGGATGGATGTGACACTTGGCAGAACTGGTAAAAAAATCAAATTAAGTAACGTAACCCAATTTATGGCTGATGCTAGAGAAAATGTAGAAGAAGCTGTAGCAGGAGATATTATCGGGATCTATGATACGGGTAATTACCAAATTGGGGATACGCTATTTGAAGGGAAATTAAAAGTTCAGTACGAAGAGCTACCTTCATTTACACCAGAGTTATTTATGAAAGTTAGTGCCAAAAATGTGATGAAACAAAAATCATTCCATAAAGGGATTAATCAACTCGTTCAAGAAGGTGCAATTCAGTTGTATAAAACGTATTTAACAGAAGAATATATTCTTGGCGCGGTAGGACAATTGCAGTTTGAAGTGTTCCAACATCGTATGCTGAATGAATATAATGCAGAAGTAATCATGACACCAATGGGCTCGAAAATCGCTCGTTGGATCGATCCAGCTGATTTAGATGAACGCATGAGCTCTAGCCGGAATATCTTGGCAAGAGATCGCTTTGATCAGCCGTTGTTCTTATTTGAAAATCAATTTGCTATGCGTTGGTTTGCAGATAAATATCCAGATGTTGAATTGAAGAGTTTGATGTAAGATTATTTTATTGACCGTTCTTATCAATTTTCTTTTGATAGGAACGATTTTTTTATCATTTGACTTTAAATCAACAAATACGTATAATCAACAACATTATTGGAGTGATAAATATGAGTCGTCGTTTAAGACTATTAAAAAATGTTTCAGTGGTAGTAAGCTTCTAAGTCAAAATAGTAAATTAACTTAGAAGCGAGGAAGAAAAATGAAGAACAATAATAAATTTGAAAAATGGTCAGATACAGTCTATTTGAAAGAGTTAGTGACGAATCCATTAATAGAGGTCGGTGATTTTTCTTATTATTCTGGTTACTACAGCAATCAGAATTTTGAAGATGGTTGTGTTCGTTATTTATGGGGAGATCCATTAACAAGAGCGGCCTTTGATCCTGTCAGAGATATGGGCTGGCATCTAGATAAATTGATTATTGGAAATTATGTTTGCATTGCAGGTGGTGCCACGATTTTAATGGGTGGTAATCACAATCACCATCCAGATTGGATCACTGTTTATCCTTTTGCTAGTCATGTAGAAAAATCTTATGAACCAAAAGGCGATACAGTCATTAAAAGTGATGCTTGGATTGGGATGAATGCGATGATCATGCCAGGTGTTACGATTGGTGAAGGAGCTGTAATCGCAGCAGGTTCTATGGTTATAAAAGACGTGCCACCTTATACGATTGTTGGTGGTAATCCAGCGAAAGTGATAAAACAAAGATTCTCAGATAATGAAATTAAGATGCTTTTGGAACTGAGATGGTTCGATTGGACAGAAGAACAGGTCGAAGCGGCTATGGATATTTTGATGAGTAACTCTATTGAGGAACTATATTGTTATTATAAAAAGCACATCTTAAATTAAATAAAAAAGCCGGTTTATCATATAAGTGATAAACTGGCTTTTTAGCTGTACGTGTCTAATTTTCAATAAGACTAGAAGTCATCGGAATCGAAATTTCTATAACGTCTTTTAATTCAATAATTGAAATTTGATCACGGTCGTATTTTTCTTTTGGAATACGTTTCAAGAAGTAAGTTAGAATTTCATTGATTTCAGTTTTACGAACAGCACGTTTTTTATTTACAACCAAGATTTCAGCATGTTGAGTAGCTTCTGAATAAACGACGGTCGTGTTACCCGCTGAATAAACTTTGACAAAGTATGCATCGGTATTTTCTAGTTGTTTATTGACTAACTGTTTGTAACTGTTAGTTACATTGACTAATTTCATTTTTTTCACCTCGGTTTAACTCTTTATTTGTATGTTAATAATAAAAAACAGAGTATTCACAGACTTAGAAAGCTGGAATAGTCTTCTTTAAAATTTGATATAAATTCTATGCATCTTAATTATAATTTTTTTTAGCTTAAATAAAAAGAAATTTGTCTTGGAAAACACAAAAAAGTCAATCAGTTTGCCTGATTGACTTCACATGTTATTCTTCTTCTGATGTAGTGTCGTTATTCTCGTTGGGATCTACAGCGATTTCTCCAGTAACAATAATTTTTCCATCATCGTTTAGTTTGGCGATCAATTGATGTTCTTCTGGATGATCTAGGAAATACTCAGCAATACCGTCTTCGATTTGTTCTTGGATTGTCCGACGAAGAGGGCGTGCACCCATTGCAGGGTCATAGCCTAAATCAACTAATTTTTCTTTGACATCTGTAGGAACATCAATATGGATTTTTTGATGAGCAAGTAAATTATTGACGTCATCTAACATCAAGCTAACAATGTTCATCAAGTTTTCTTTACTCAACGCCTTAAATTCAATGATTCCATCAAAACGGTTCAAGAATTCAGGTGTGAAGAAATTATTTAACTGTCCTAAAACAGATTTTGTAAGTCCTGCGCGGGCAGCACCAAAGCCGACATTTGCTTCTACATTACCAGTTCCAGCATTACTTGTCATGATAATGATCGTATCTTTGAAGCTGACTGTTCTGCCTTGTGCATCTGTTAAACGACCATCATCAAGGATTTGTAAGAACATATGCAAGACATCCGGATGCGCTTTTTCGATTTCATCCAATAGGATTAAGCTGTATGGATTACGACGTACTTTTTCAGTTAATTGTCCTGCTTCATCGTAACCAACATAACCTGGAGGTGAACCAATCAATTTAGATACACTGTGTTTTTCCATGTATTCACTCATATCAAAACGAATCATTGAATCTTCTGAGCCGAATAATTCATATGCTAATTGTTTCGCTAATTCAGTTTTACCAACACCGGTTGGTCCTACAAATAAGAATGAGCCGATAGGTCTGTTTTGTTTGCCTAAACCAACGCGATTACGTCGAATTGCTTTAGATACTTTGTCGACTGCATCATCTTGTCCAACAACATGTGCTTTTAAATCGACAGCTAAGTTTTTTAATTGTGTTTGTTCTTTTTCTTTTAAATCACCGACAGGAATACCTGTTTTTTGTTCGACAATTGCTTCGATATTTTTTTCATCGATCACAGGTGTTTCTTCATCGCTGATTTGTTTGTCTTTCATTGTTTGTAATTTATTGATTTGGTCACGATAATAAGCCGCTTTTTCAAAATCTTCTTCAGCTGAAGCTTGTTGTTTTTGTTGTTCGGCATCTGCTAGTTTCTTTTCGATTGTTTTAGGATCGACGATTTGGATCGTCAAGTTCATTTTAGAACCAGATTCATCTAACAAATCAATCGCTTTATCAGGCAAGAAGCGGTCTTGGATATAACGATTCGATAAGATTGCGGCTGCTTTGATCGCTTCATCAGTGTATTTCACATGATGATAGTCTTCATAGCGTTTTTGCAAACCTTTAAGTATAGCGATTGTTTCATCTACTGTCGGTTCATCTACACGAACCGGTTGCATCCGACGTTCTAAAGCAGCGTCTTTTTCGATGATGCGGTATTCGTTTAATGTTGTTGCTCCAACCATTTGCAACTCACCACGAGCAAGTGCAGGTTTCAAAATATTCCCTGCATCCATGTTACCATCACCTGCAGAACCTGCTCCAACGATTTCATGGACTTCATCTATGAATAAAATGACATTCTCTGCTTGCTTGATTTCTTCGATCAATTTTTGCATACGTTCTTCAAATTGACCACGGATTCCAGTTCCTTGAACTAAAGAAACCACATCTAAACGAATAACTTCTTTGTCCAATAATTTTTGCGGTACATCGCCATCTACGATTTTTTGTGCTAAACCTTCAACAACGGCAGTTTTACCGACACCAGGTTCACCAATCAAGACAGGATTATTCTTCGTGCGGCGATTTAGGATTTCAATCACACGTTTGATTTCTTCATCACGGCCAACGACAGGATCAATGTTGCCGTTTCTAGCTGCTTCTGTAATGTTGATGCCATATTCACCTAATAGCCCGTTAGATTGACCTGCCCCTCCTCTTGGCGGTTGACCTCCGTTAAAGCCATTTCCGTCCCCAAATTGAGTAGGAGGGATTTGACCGTTAGGATTCCCTTGCTGTTCTTGCATTTGACGAGACAGTGAGCGGTATAAATCATCTAAACTTCCAAAACCAAATGGATCTTGTTGAGACATTGTTGGTTGATTATCATTTGCTTGTGCTTTTAATTTTTGATAGCAACTTTGGCAATAGTCCAATTGTTTTCTTTGGCCATTAACATTTGCGTACAAATGAATCGTTGCTGGATTTTGTTGACAATTTTGACAAATCATAGGATAAAACACGTCCTTTCATAATAAGACTAATCATGTATTAAAGTCATTGTTCTAAAGTCAAACAGTCTGCTGACCATTTTTGACCTTTGAGAATATTATAGCATCTTTTTAACAAGAATCAAGCAATTGAACTTTTAATAGCCTGATAAATAGAGTGGGAAATCCTATTAATAGGTTGCATAGTTTACACTTAATTGAAATTATTATGTTTTTATAAAATTATTAAGGTTTGTTTATGTAGGTTTCAGGTATAATTTAGACAAATATCTATTTTTGTCATACAATATCTTCAGTCTAAAAATAAAAGTGAAAGCTGTGATTAATCAATGTATGAAAATCCATTTGAAGAACAAATAAATGCCTTGAAAGAAGGGACTATTGCTGAACTTGTTGTAGAGCCAAAAGATTTTACAACCTTTAGAGAGGCTTGGAAAAACCTGCCCGATAGAATGTCTTTTGTTGGGGAAGCTGGATTAAATGGACGAATTATATATCATTATATAAAAGAAGCAAAATAATTGATCGTTTCATTTGATAAAAAATAGGTGAAAAGTGTTGTAACTACTCACAAAAAATGGTAATCTTAAAAATTGAAAGGGTATTATCCAGATTCTAGTTTCATTTGAAACGTACCAAGAAAGGAAAACCCTAACATAAAAAATTATTTTACTTACGAAGGAGACCGATTTATATGGAAAAGAAAGAATTTCACATCGTAGCAGAAACAGGGATTCACGCTCGTCCAGCTACATTATTAGTACAAACTGCAAGTAAATTTAACTCAGATATTAACTTAGAATACAAAGGTAAATCTGTTAACCTTAAATCAATCATGGGCGTTATGTCTTTAGGCGTTGGCCAAGGTTCAGACGTAACAATCTCAGTTGACGGTGTTGACGAAGCTGATGCATTAGCAGCAATCGTAGACACAATGCAAAAAGAAGGATTGTCAGAATAATGTCTGAAATGCTAAAGGGAATTGCCGCAAGTGATGGTGTTGCTATTGCTAAAGCTTACCTGTTAGTTCAACCTGATTTATCTTTCGACAAAAAATCTGTAGATGATACATCTGCTGAAGAAAGTCGTTTAGATGATGCTTTAGCAAAATCTACGACTGAGTTGCAAGCAATCAGAGAAAAAGCAGCGCAAAGCCTTGGTGAAGAAGAAGCGCAAGTATTTGATGCACATTTAATGGTTTTAGCTGACCCAGAAATGATCGGTCAAATCAAACAAAACATTCAAGATAACAAAGTAAATGCTGAATCAGCATTAAAAGAAGTAACAGATATGTATATCGGCATGTTCGAAGCGATGGATGATAATGCCTACATGCAAGAACGTGCAGCAGATATCCGTGACGTTGCAAAACGTATTTTAGCTCATTTATTAGGTGTTACTCTTCCTAATCCTTCAATGATCAACGAAGAGGTAGTTGTGGTTGCCCATGACTTAACACCAAGTGATACTGCTCAATTAGATCGTACGTATGTGAAAGCATTCGTAACGGATATTGGCGGACGCACATCACATTCAGCGATTATGGCTCGCTCTCTTGAAATTCCTGCAATCGTAGGAACAAAAGAAATCACTGCCAAAGTCAAAGAAGGCGATATTTTAGCAGTCAACGGAATCGATGGCGATGTTATCGTTCACCCAACTGATGCTGAAAAAGCTGACTTTGAAGCAAAAGGCAAAGAGTATGCTGATCTTAAAGTTGAATGGGAAAAACTAAAAAATGCTGAAACAGTAACTGCTGATGGTAAACACATCGAGTTAGCTGCAAACATTGGTACTCCTAAAGATTTAGATGGCGTACACAACAATGGTGCGGAAGCTGTTGGTTTATATCGTACAGAATTCCTTTACATGGATTCTCCAGATTTCCCAACAGAAGATGAACAATATACAGCTTATACTGCAGTACTTGAAGGCATGAACGGCAAACCTGTCGTGGTTCGTACAATGGATATCGGTGGAGATAAAGAATTACCTTATCTTCAATTACCGCATGAAATGAACCCATTCTTAGGTTACCGTGCTTTACGTATCAGCTTGTCTGAACGTGGCGACGAGATGTTCCGTACACAAATGCGCGCATTATTACGTGCTTCTGTTCACGGTAACTTACGTATCATGTTCCCGATGGTTGCAACGTTAAAAGAATTTAGAGCAGCGAAGAAAATCTTTGAAGAAGAAAAAGCAAAATTAGTTTCTGAAGGAACAAAAGTTTCTGATACGATTCAAGTTGGTATCATGATTGAAATTCCTGCAGCGGCTGTAATTGCGGATAAATTCGCCAAAGAAGTTGATTTCTTCAGTATTGGAACAAATGATTTGATTCAATACACAATGGCAGCAGACCGTATGAACGAACGCGTTTCTTACCTTTACCAACCATATAACCCATCAATTCTACGTTTGATTAAAAACGTGATTGATGCATCTCATGCAGAAGGTAAATGGACTGGTATGTGTGGAGAAATGGGTGGCGATCAAATGGCTGTACCATTATTGGTAGGAATGGGCTTAGATGAGTTCTCAATGAGTGCGACATCTATTCTTCAAACTCGTAGCTTAATGAAACGTCTAGACACTAAGAAAATGGCTGAACTTGCGGATCGTGCGTTGAATGACTGCGATACAATGGAAGAAGTTATTGACTTGGTTAAAGAGTATACGAAATAAATAGTAATTAGAAGCTTTCGTTATTCAGAATTTATTCTGAATTGCGAAAGCTTTTTTGGGCTCTTTGTCAACTAATGTTGGTGAAGAAAATCTAAAGAATTAAATTGATTAATGTGATTCCTAGAGGAACGTTCCTCTAGATTTTTCTATTTGATTCTGAGGAATCAGTTTAAAAATGGCTTGTACTTTGGTTTATGATGTTAAGATTTGAGTGTTGGAGCATAATTATATAAAATGTATTTTCTATATTATTTTCAATAGCTATACTTTTATTTTCCGCTCGTTTTATGTATTTAGATTTCAAGGGAAAACTTGCGAAACGTGATAGAATCTCGTTTACAAGTATAGTTTTAATCAATTTCTATTCAACGGACTAAAAATGATTTTATAATTGAAACAAAACATTTAAACGTTAATTTCCGATGTTGGTGAATTGTACCAGCGTCTTTTTTTCTGTGAAAAAAGATTGAATTATGAAAGAGATAGTAGTTATTTTACATTGAAGATTTAAGTAAAATAATGATAATATTTAAAAATTAGAAAATTATTATTTAAATTATAGAAAAATTAGTTGGATAAGTACAATTCGCGTAATTTAGGAATAATAAGATTAAATTGTTATTGTTATTAATTAAAAAACATAAAGGTATCATTGGTATTATCATATATAATATATGTTATTTATTATTTTTTAAAGTTTTTATTTTACATATATGTAATAAAATGTTACTTTTTAACCGTAGTATTTTTTAGATTATAAAATTGGTATATGCGATTGTGGAATTGGTAAGTAAAATACAATTTACGAAAGATTGGGGGAATAAGTGTGACGGATATCGATGGTAATGATTTCTTTTCGGTTAAAAATGTATCGTATACTTATGGCGAGCAACAAGTTCTTTTTGATATTACTTTTGAAATGACCTCAAGTGATTTTTTATCTATAGCTGGTCCGAATGGTAGTGGTAAAACAACATTAATAAAACTTGTAACCGATTTATTAGAACTCCAAAGTGGAAGTATACGTTTTGACGGTCATGACAACAAAAACATTCAAACAAAGGTAAATTTAATCTATTTACCTAGTGACGACTATTTACCAGAATTTTTAACAGGATATGAATATCTTTTGATGCTTGCGGAATTATATGATAAGGAAATTGACCAAGAGAAGGTACAAATACTCGCTAGTTATTACACGATGGAGAACAGGTTGCATCAATTGATTGAAAACTATTCTCATGGGATGAAGAAAAAAATTCAATTGATTTCTGCGTTTTTAATTGCTCCTAAATTAATAATAATTGATGAAACGCTCAATGGGATAGATATTGAAGCTAAAGAAGTTAGTAAATTATTGCTGAAAAACCATCAAAAGAATGGTGGTGCTACAATTTTATGCACACATGATCTAGAACTAGTAGAAGAAATTGAGAGCCGAGTCCTTCTTCTAAATGAGGGAGTAATTAAATATGATTCAAAAGAATATCTTGAAAAGAATGAACGATTAGTTACTATTTTTAAAAATCTAATAGATTATGAGCAGTTGTATGATGAGATTAACCAAAGTTATTAGCCTATTCAAATTATTCTACTTGTTCTTTATCAGAAAAGTGACCAATATTGGATTATTAAAGAAAAAAATGTTTCGTGTATTGCTACTGTTTATTATTTTATCTCTTGTTAGTGTGGTTACAATTGGAATCTATCTTTTTTTAAATGAGATTGGCAATCAAAGGCTAGAAGCTGAATTGATTTTAGATGTATATACTGGAAATATTCTTATGTGGACATCCATAATATTTATATTTTTAAAAGTTTTATTTATGAAATCAACTCAATTTTTACAAGTGACCTTTCAGTTACCAGTTAAAAATCAAGAAAGAAATACTGCATTATTATTATTTGAGCTAGTTTTATCTATGATTAGTATATTGCTTGTTTCTTCAGGCGTTGTGATTGCATTTATTCTAAAATATAAATGGATCTACATTGCTAAGATATTTGCAAATGTATTTTTTACAAGTATCACGATCTATTTGATCTTGCAGTTGATTTTCTCATTATTATCTTGGTGTGTTATTGTTTTACATCTCCAAAAGTTTAAAACATTGATCCAATTTTTTAGTTTATTAAGTATTGTCTCTCTATTTTTTGTTTGTTATCCGATCGTTATTGATAATATGTTGATCAACTATTTAGATAACATAAGAAATGAAAATGTGTTATTAGGGTATAGTTTTATTCTAAAACAGACGAATTTTTTAGTTACGTCGCTAGTATTTTTACTGATAAACTTTTGTCTGGCTGTTGGCATATTGTTCATACCAAACAATGGGTATATTACGGACAGTAAGTACTTACCTTTAACAATCAAAATAAACAAAGTAAATATGTTTAAGTTGTATTTCCTTTGTCTTTATCGAAATATTGAAAATTACTCTTATGTGATGATTAGTTTGACTATCTATTTATATTTATTTTTATTTACCAACATTCAAGCAAGTTTAGCTTTCTTAATTCCTACAATAGTTGGAATTTACTTGTTTATTCAAACAGAAGATATACGCTGGTATTACTCAAAAAAAGAATACAATGTTGTTTGTGACTACTTTAACTTGATTTTTAGCCAGTATCTGTTTTTGTGGATCGTGAGTACTCCGTTTGTTCTAGTTGAACTGTTGTTTAAAAGGAATGCAAAAGAAATGGGTTCATTTTATTGTGTTCTATTTTTATCGATTCTCCTTTTTACACTAATAGGAATTTTATTTCCGCCCAAAAGGGAAAATCCATTTAGTGTATTTGTAGGTTTTGTTGTTGTAATAACGATAACTTTTGTTTTGGCAGTGATTTTGCTGATCTTTAATTGGCCATCAATTGTCAATGGATTGATAATGTTACTGCTGATCATAGTAACGATTTACTATAGTTTAAACGGATTAAAAAAATTGAAGGAGGATATTAGACATGGAAAAAATTAAAATAGCAATAAATAGCTTGATGGTTTCGGTAATACTCACGGCTGTTTTGATGACAGTGAATTTCTTGCTTGTTTTATTTAGCAGTTCTGATGACGGAACAAGAAAAATATTTTTTAATACGTTATTTTTTAAAAGTGTGACTGATTCTTTTGGAAAAACAACAATGAGTTTTGGCCTAACGCAAAATTATCGGCCTTTAATCATAGTTATTTTAGTACTATTCGCAATCTTATATTTTAGTCAGGTTTCGTACAAAGTTTTACTTGAACGAAAAAAAAATTTGACGAATGATTTTTAAAACTGATGAATTAAAGCCACTGACTTTTGGATTGATAGTGATTAAATATTTTCGTTTATTAAACGTTTTTGTAACTTTAAGCTCGTTAATTACGATAGGACTAGGGCTATATTATGGAGACGTAGAGTTGATTAAGTTCACAATCAGTTGTTTTACATTATTTTTTATAGGAGTGATTTTTTCGACTTTCCTGCATGAATATATGCATGTCTTAGGAGCACGGAAAGCGGGGGTTAAATGCATGGAAATACAAGTAACGTGCTTTCGATTTTCATTAAAAATTGATAGTAGCCAACTTTCTGATAATAAGCAATTATGGGTGGCATTACTTGGTCCTGGTTCGTGTTTGATAGTGAGCTTTATTTTCTATAGTTTATCTTTATTTGTTGATAATAACGTATTACTAAGAAGTCTGAGTTTATTGTACGGATTTCACATCATAAACCTGTTACCAATCTTTGGAGATGGCAAGGTCATTTTCAAAGTGTTGATAAAAAAAATAAAAAGAAAGTAGGAAAAAAGAATGAATAATGTTGTAATGCAGTCAGCAAGTGTGGTTTCGTCGTTGAAAGAGAGTGTGATTAGAAAAGTAGATGAAAAAATTGTACAGTATGATGCCTGGTTTTTGGTTTTTGTAGCAGTTTTACTGGGATTAGCTTTTGCAATTGGAACCGCTTTAGCCATTTGGTGTGTAGTATATCAAGGGAAAAAATTCACAGGAAACTGGAATTGGGCAGAAACAGGTCTTAGTATTAACGTAGAGTGTAATTAATTTTAAATATAAAAAGAAAGGTGGCAGAACAGCAATTATTTAGCTGTTCTGCCAATTATTAAAGATGAAAAAAAAGATAGTGGTTTTATTGTTTATTTCTTGTATTATTGGATTGATGTTTACCGTAAAACAAAAATTGAGTCAGCTAGAAACTTTTTATGAAGAGAGTTCAATGAAAGAGTTAAAACAAATAATGGATAAAAAGGGAGATGCAGTTGTTTATTTTTACAAGACAGACTGTATTTCATGTAAAAAGCTTGCTCGAAAACTTCAAGATAATAACTTGAAAAAGTATAACATAAAAGGCATTGATTTAAGTGAAATAGAAAATGTAGATGAAGATTTTCTTACAAAGTATGATATTGTGACTGTACCGACATTTTCAAAAATAGTTGATGGAAAAATGACTGAAAAAACAGATGGAATCAAAGAGTTGAAAGGATTCAAACTGTTCATGGAGAGTGACTCATGAAAAAAAATAAACTGGTAGTGGGAGGAATCATAGTTTTCTTATCCCTGTGTTGGGCTTTTACATATTACAAATGCAATCAAGCAATGTTAACAAGTCAAAAGAAGGAAGAGCAATTAAACGAGTTAGAACAGTCAGTTGACATATTTGCACAATTAGATTCTATCACACCTGAGCATTTTAAAAATAAAATGGCGTCTAAAGAAGAAATGCTCGTGTATATAGGAAGACCAGATTGTAGTGATTGTAATTTGTTTGATTTGTTACTTTTAAATTATTTAGACCAAAACAAGGATGTAAAAAATAAATTAGTTTATTTAAATGTAGCAGCTTTGCGAAAATCAGACAAAGAATGGGCAATGTTTAAGGAAAAGTATGAGGTTAAATACACACCAACAATTGCACTTTATATTGATGGAAAACAAAAAAGAAAAGCACAATGGATGCCAGACAAACCATTGACAATCCGAGATGTAAAAAGAATAGTGGAAAACTAAAGATTATGAATTGGCTTCAATTTTGCGTAGAGTCTAAGTTGATGGCTATTTATTGATTATTTCGCTTTTTAGTTTATCAGTTTTTACTTTTAGATATATTTTTTGTATTACCAAACTTTATCCAAATAGTGAAGAGACAAAGTGATTTTATTTCTGGTCTAGCGATGCTGACTGGTGCAATTGTTGGAGCTGTTCTTTCATCAATATTTGGTAAATTATTCGATAAAGTAGATGCAAAAAAGTCGGTTTTTATTAGTGTGGAGATAACGACAGTCAGTTAGACGCTGTTGTTAATGCTAGGTACAAACCCAGTAACAGTTTTGATTGCTTGTCATTTATGTTATATGTTCGAACTTACGAATGAACATTATCATCGAATTACGGATGGCTTTAGGAATATTATTGACTCTACTATTATGTAGCGGAGTAAGCAGTGTAAGATATTTTTTGAAAAAATAAGTTAGTGCTTTTTAGAAGCTGTAAACCTTATGAAGATGGTAGAATGAGAGTGTTAAAAGAAAATCAATAAAAATTTCTTAAACCTGATGTATCTTAAGAAATAACTAAAACTATTGTTGTATAGTAAGGAACTAGTAAATCTTTTAGGAGGCTTCTATGAAAAACAAACAAAAAAAACTCACTGTAGCGATGGCACTACTCTTGATCACTACAGGTTTATACACTGGTAAAACAGCATTGGCGACACAAGGTAGCACAGCAGAAAGTACTTCAGTAAGTTCTAGTAATACAGAGACGACGCAAAGTTCTGAGCAGACTCTACAAATCAACGCAGTTGCCTTAGGTAATGCATTAACGCAAGAGCAAAAGGACTTTACGTTAAAAGAATTAGGAATTAAAGGTGAAACACCTCAATACACAACAACTGGGAAAGATTTGATGAGTTTTATCCCTGATGGTGGCTTCACACCAGAATGGGCGGTGTATAGTTCTGTTCGGATGGAAACTCAGAAAAAAGGGGCTGGAATCTCTGTAGATATTGCTACACCTAAAAATATCACGAAAATCACAGAAGCTCAGTATCAAAATGCAGCATTGACAGCAGGAATCACAGATGCTAAATTAACCGTTGCATCTGCTGTGCCAATTGATGGTTCAGGAGCTTTAGCAGGTGTCTATAAAATCGTCGAAGAATCTGGTGGAATCATCAATCGAGACCGCGTAGGTGTTGCGCAGGACGAAATGGACGTACTATCTAAGATCACAGAAGAAAATAAAGACAAAGATGGTTATTCCGATGAAGCCTTGAATGCAGCGCAAGAACAAGCGAAAAAAGAATTGGCAGCAAAAACGGCTGATGGTAAAAATCTGACGCAAGCAGATATTCAAAAAACAGTTGAAAGTGCGTTGCAAAGTCAAGGAATCAAAGATGTAATGTCATCAGATCAGGTGAAAGAATTAACGACGTTGATGAGTGATATGAAAGACAAAAATATTTTTGAAGATTTTGTTAATCAACTAGATTTGTCTAAAACGAAAGAACAAATTCAGGAGAAATCTAAAGGACTTTGGGAGAATATTAAGGGCTTCTTTAGCGGACTTTGGGATTCGATTACTGGGAAATAAGATAAGCAAAGATTGATGAGTTAAAACTATTGAATAGTTTTGGCTCATTTTTTTGTAAGTGTGAATAATAAAGAAATGAAACATACTTTTTATTGTATAATCAATCTATAAAGCTGTATGAAAGAAGGTTATCAAGGATGATACGGAATGCAACATTAATGGATCTAGATTTATTAGCGATACATGATACTCACATACCTCAGGAAAGACTTCGATTAGCCATTGAGGAAAATAGAATTCTGATTATTGAAGAAAACGAAATGATTGGTTGGCTTAGATTTAGTTTCTTTTGGGAGTCTATTCCATTTGTGGATATGTTGTTTATCTTGGAACCTTTTAGAGGTAAACAATATGGGACAGATGTAATGCATTTTTTTGAGCGTGAAATGATCGTTCAAGGGTTTAAAGAACTTATGCTGTCAACTTCCAGTGAAGAGTATTCGCAGCATTTATATCTTAAATTGGGTTTTAAAACAGTTGGGGGATTTTTCCCGACAAATGAACCTTATGAAATAGTAATGGTAAAAGAATTGAAACAATAACTATTATGAAGTAAGAATAGGTAAGTTATTAAACAAGAAATAAAAGATTAGAAAAAGAAGATGATACAAAATTCGTTGAATTTTATTAATGTTACCGAAAAAAGTTAGATCCTTTGGTAATTTAACTGATTGTGCCTACATAAAATTTGTAACAATGGTAGAAAATGAAGCCGAATGTTAATTCGGTGCGGTAAGATAAAGTTATAAATTACAGGTAATTCCGTCATATGAAGAGATTATGGCAGGCACTTTTTATGGTGAGATTATTAATGAAGAGTGTGATGAAGTAAAATGTTTTTCATACAAAAACAATACTAGATCAAGAAGTATTAGGATTTAATATTATTAATAGACTATTGTCTGAGTTTATTCCAGTGGTTCTAAAGTATGATAAAGAATCAATGAATAAATATGAGGAACGCTTATTTAACAACTTATCGAGAAGTGCAGAAGCTTTGTATAAAAGAGAAACTAAATCTAGTTCCGATATTGAAAAAGATTATTATCGTTTGAAGATGGCGGTTGATTTTATCTGTAATATGACAGATGGTTATGCAAAAAAGTTACATGATACATTGTTTAATTAGTAAATAAGTTGTTTTAGTATGCCAAAAAGACACTTAAATAAATGATTATCAGATCCTTAGAAGAGACTTTAACTCTTCCAGGGATTTTTTGGGCTCTTTGTCAATAGGGACTGATGAGTTGTGCAAAATCAAATCTGGGTCAGAATGAATCTCATTCTGGCTCAGATTTTTTGTTATTTCACTTTGATTAATTGATTGATCAAAAAGATTCTGATTCTCATGTTCTCAAATGATTTAAATCCGTATGATACTCGTTTCATTGTCTTTATATGGGTATTCTTCGCTTCTATTTTCCCATTAGAGTAAGGGTAGATCATCGCATTGGTAATGCCTTCTTCATAGGTCAGAAGGTTTTGAAGTTTCTCACGGAAGCTGTCATTTAATGTTTCTGGAAGTTCTTTCAATAAGGAGAAGAACAATTCGGACTCTTTGTCTCGAAAGGCTTCAACCAACTCGTGAAAAAAGGGATACGCCTCCTTCAGGGGCGTGGAAAAACCAAGCAATCGATCGATCATCATCGCTTCGGTAAGAAACGGATATTTAGGCGCTCGAAAACTTAGCCATGTTTTGTATTCATAATGATTAATGTTTGCACGATTTTTTAACAGAAAGCGCCAGTTCTTTTTCAGTTTTTCAGCCTCACTGTTTTGACCTGATTTACGTAGTTCTTTCATTTCATGGATACGTAAATCGTTGAATGCTTGATTCATATGTTTGACAATATGAAACCGATCAATCACTAATTTCGCATTTGGTAGAACACTCTTGGTGAGCTGGAAGTAGGCGGCGTTCATATCTGTAACTAAGAATTCTACTTTTTCAGGGTTGATACAGTCTCGGAAATAGCTTGTTAATCGAGGCAATTTTCGTGTAGGTAAAATGTCAATTAACTTTCCTGATTCGCCATCTGCGCAAATAAAGCTCATTTTATCTTCAGTGGAAGTGTGAGAACGAAATTCATCAACCATCAATACTTTGGGTAGAATCCTTTTGGAAGACTTTGGTAAATAGCTTTTCAACTCTTTCAATGTACGAATAACGGTTGTCAAGGATACCAGACAACTTTTCGCAATAAAAGATAAAGATACTTTTTCAGTCAGTAAAGAAGTAATTTTATATCTGACATGATTCGCAATCGAATGTCTTGGACGGACAAAATAACTTTGAGCGGTCCAATGGGTTTGACAGTTTTTACAGGTATAGCGCTGCTTTTTTAGACGCATAATCATTGGCATATGATTGTATTGTTCAAAACGTATAATGGTTTCTTTCTTGCCATTTTTAACCACAATCGATTTCCCATTCATTCCCAGCTACCACTGAAGAACCACAATTTTTACAGGCATATGGAGCAGGTGAGAGAACAGCATAGACGATCAATGTCTTTGTATTCTGAAAAGTCTCGTAAGAGACCTCATTAATCATCAAATCTTTATCTGTCAATCGTAGCATTTTTTTGATAGAATCATTCATATAGCATATCGTCCTCTCAGTTGTTTATTTTGTGGTGATTTAATCATACTAGAGAACGATATGTTTTTTAATATCTAAAATGAAAATGGGACTGAAGAATCAATTCTGATTCATCAGTCCCATAAATTATAGAGCCATTTTTTGTTCTCTATGTTAAAAATAAGAGGAAATAAAGTTAGATGATTATTCTCAGTACATTTTTAAGGGAGCAATGACAGAGCCAAATAATTCACTTTTTGCCCGTATAGTCAACGTATCGTCAGAATAAGAAAATAATTTTTATGTCTGGCAAAAAAAGAGATATATTTTTCCAAAAACTTTCGCTATGATAAAGGTAGGAGGGATCATATGTTAAAAGAAAAACTGTTAGACTATCTAAAAAATCAAACATCTTTTTTCAATCCTGAAAATGTAAGCGATATTTTTTCGGCATCTGATATTGCTGAAAAATTCTCAATTAAACGAAATACAGCGAGTCATTATTTGAATCAGCTTGCGGACGAAGGAATCTTAGTCAAAGTCAATACACGTCCTGTTTACTTTTTTCATAAAAAAACATTTGAATTACAAAACTATCCATTAATAAATTCGTTTTATCAAAACTTATCAGAGATCGAAAAGGAAAAACCAATTTTTGATAAGAAAATAGATTTTTTTCAGAACGTGATTGGTAATAGAGGCAGTTTAGCACAAACCATTGAGCAATTAAAGATGGCGGCGTTGTATCCTAATGGTGGGTTGCCGCTATTGTTAACTGGAGAAAGTGGTACAGGTAAAAGTTATTTAGTTCAATTATTATATCAATTTTGTTTAGCCCACGATCTATTAACTAGTGATGCCCCTTTTATCACAGTGAATTGCGCTCAGTACGCAGATAACCCAGAATTATTGACCAGTCATTTATTTGGTCATGTAAAAGGAGCATTTACAGGTGCAGATAATGAAAAAATGGGCGCCTTTGAAGCTGCTGCAAATGGTTTTTTATTCTTGGATGAAGTTCACCGTCTAAGTGCGGAAGGTCAGGAAAAATTATTTACCTTTTTAGATCAAGGAATTATTTACAAAATGGGGGAAAGTAATCATCCAATCACAGTGAATTGTCGCTTAGCTTTTGCAACGACCGAAGAGGTGAGCAGTACCTTTTTAACTACTTTTTTAAGACGAATTCCAGTACAAATTAAAATTCCAGCGCTTAATGAACGAACTCAATCAGAACGAAAACAATTGATCATTCGGTCGTTCTTTGAAGAACAGCAAACAATTTTAAAACCATTGATCGTCTCACCACAGGTTATCAGCATGTTAGAAAATCGTTCATACAAAGGCAACGTAGGGGAATTAAAAAATTTGATTAAAATCATAACAGCTAAAAGTTTTACAGTCAATCATGCAAAAGCACAAATTCCAATCACCCTTCATTCTTTGCCTAATTATGTACTAAAAGAAAATCAAGAAACTACTTTTTCAGAATCAGAATCGCTTTTGAGAATCGATAGTCAAAGTAACTTGGAGTATTTACTTGAAGAAAGTGAACCAGAACAAAAGAGAATTATCCAAAGTTACGAAAAAATCTTGTTAACTTATCTTAATAATCAATCAGTGATCAACGCCTCGGTTGGTTTGATCTCAAAAGAAATCGATTATCTTTTTGATTATTTATTATTTGAAACAAAAAGAGATCAAAAACAGGAGATGTTGCTATTTATTACACAGCATATGCGGCAGATGCTTGAAAAAATTGAATCGGCTTATCAAATTAGTTTTAATGGCAGCTTAGTTTATGCGATCAGTCATTATCTATTTCAACGACGATACGTGGAATGGTTACCAGAAATTGAGAGGGTTCAGCTGATCGAGATGTTGTTACTGGATATCAAAGCGCAGTTACCAAATAGTTATCGATATGCAGAACAGATTTTAAACTTAGTCAAGACGTCATTGGATATTGAAGTTTCCAGTATGGATCGGATTATTTTATCAATTTACATTGATAATCTAGGCTATACCAAAGAAACTTCTTATCCTAAAGCAGTAATTGTGGCACATGGCTACGCCACTGCTAGCAGTATTGCTAATGTAGCGAATCGGATGTTAAATGAACTATTATTTCAATCCTTTGATATGCCATTAGATGTTACGCCAAAGAAAATTGCTGAGAAACTAATGCAATATATTGAGCGAAATGATACGTCAAACGGGTTGATTATTTTATTTGATATGGGCTCTCTAAAAGAAATCCATCGTTATTTTTCAAAAGAAACCACGGCACCAATCGTATTGATGAACAATGTAACCACTAGTTTAGCGATTGCAGTGGGAGAAGGCATTCAAAGACAACAGCAACTTGGTGAAATCCCAGCCAAAGCGATAAGCAGTCATCAGTCTCAATGGGAAATCATTCAGCCAGAAATGAAAAAAGAAAAAATCATCCTCACGACTTGTGCCACCGGCATTGGAACGGCTGTTCAAATTAGTAATTTACTTGAAAAAAGTTTGCCAGATACGACTTCTGTAAAACTTATCCCCTGTGAATTCAGGCAACTATGCAATCCAGTCGAATTTGAAAAAGCATTTTCCTTGTATGATGTATTAGGAATCGTCGGGACAGCTAATCCAGCTGTGGAAGGTGTACCGTTCATTTCATTAGAGGATTTGATTGCTGGTATCGGGATTGAGAGCTTGTTGGATTGGTTAAAAAACAATTTAGTATTAGATTCTCAAGAAGAGTTTAGCAATCAATTGATTCGTAATTTTTCGTTGGATCGCGTGATTCAATCTGTGACGATTTTGGATACAGAAAAAATCATCGAACAAATTGAGGGATTTTTGAAACAGTTAGAAGAAGGTTGGGGTCATCGGATTAGTAATGATCGGAAATTGGCCTTGTATGTTCATGTAAGTTGTTTAGTCGAACGCCTAATTCGCAATGTACCAATCGAAGTATATAGTGGTTTTGACATGTTGCAGGAGTGTCATGAAAAAGAGTTACAAGAGATTAAAGAAGCATTTAGTGTCATAGAGAAAGTCTATAGTGTCGATATTCCAGATTCAGAACTTTCTTATGTTCATGATGTTTTATTTGAAAACACTGAATATATCAGCGATGAAAGTGATTTTTAATCGTTAAACGAAGGGTGCCACTAAAGTTGGCACCCTTTTTGCTATTAATAAAGTGTAAGTGAGGTGAGCAGGATGGCAAGAAAAATTATTTTAGCAACACATGGGAATTTTGCACAAGGTATCAGAACGTCTTTAGAACTGATTTGTGGGAAATCAACAAATGTAGAAGTTGTTTGTGCCTATATGAGAGAAGACTTTGATTTAGCTCAAACGGTAGAAATAATTATAGCTGAAAATCGTAAAAATGAATTGGTCGTAATCACAGATATTTTTGGTGGTAGCGTAAACAATGAGTTTTTTAAGTATGTCGAAGAGCCAAATGTGTATTTAATTTCTGGATTGAATTTGTCTTTGTTAATTGAACTTTATACTCAATTAGAAATCACAGACTCTTTAGAAAATTTGATTATACAAGCAATAAAAACGTCTCAAGAAACGATCAAGTATTGTAACTTATTGAAAGCAAAAGACGAAGAAGAAGAATTCTAAAAGAGAAAGGAAATCAATCATGATTAAATTAGTACGTGTAGACCACCGTTTATTACATGGACAAGTGGCATTTTCTTGGACCCAAAGTTTAGGGGTAGATTGTATTTTGATTGCCAATGATGATGTACCGCAAAATGATATTCGCAAAACGACGATCAAGTTAGCCAAGCCTGCAGGCGTTAAATTAGTGATTAAAACGATCGAAGATTCAATCAGTGCTTTAAAAAGTGGCGTGACAGATAAATATAAGTTATTTATCGTCGTTGAAAGTGTGGCAGATGCGTATAAATTGGCGAAGTCTTGTCCTGAAATCAAGCATATTAATCTTGGTGGAATGAAAGTCAGAGAAGGAACTAGAAACATTTCTAAGGCGGTAAATATAACGTCAGATGAAGAAAGTTTGGTTAAAGAATTAATCGCTGAAGGAGTTGATATTGAGATTAGACAAGTCCCTAATGATAAAAAAGTTGCTGCTTTAGATGCATTTTAGAAAGGAAGATTAAAATGATTGTACAAGCAATTTTGTTAGGAGTTATCGCATTTATTGCTCAGTCTGAGTATGCCTTAGGTACATCACTTTTGTCCCGACCGATCGTGACGGGATTGTTTACAGGAATTGTTTTAGGGGATATTAAAACGGGCATTATTATGGGCGCAACCTTGGAATTAGCATTTATTGGCTCTTTTTCAGTAGGAGCATCGATTCCCCCAGATGTGGTGACAGGGGGGATTTTAGGAACAGCATTTGCAATCACGGCTGGCGCTGGAACAGAAACTGCATTGGTTTTAGGTTTACCAATCGCAACATTAACGCTGATTTTGAAAAATGTCTATCTGGGTTTGGTGATTCCAACGATGAGCCAAAAAGCAGATAATTACGCGGATGATGGGAATTATAAAGGAGTAGAACGAATGCACTTGGCGGCAGGTTTTGGTTTGTCTCTGATGTTAGCACTTATTGTTTCCATTTCATTTGCTGTAGGGAGTAACACGATCAAGGGATTATTGGATATGATTCCTGAGTTTGTTCAACATGGTTTATCCGTTGCAACGGGTATTATTCCAGCACTTGGTTTTGCAATGTTGGCACGTTTATTGATCAATAAACAAGTAGCACCATACTTCTTTCTAGGTTTTGCTTTGATGGCTTATTTAGAAATACCAGTTACAGGGATTGCAATTTTAGGGGCGATCACAGCTGTAATCGTGGTCAATATCATGAACCACAATAAAGGCAATGAAATGATCCAAACATCAAACGGGGAGGTTATGGACGATGACGAAGACTTCTAAAGAACAAACGGAAAAGTTAATCACGAAAAAAGAATTGAACAGTGTTTTCTGGCGGTCTTTCCAAATGGAATTTTCTTGGAACTACGAGCGTCAGATGAATATGGCATATGTGTTTGCGATGATTCCAATTTTGAAGAAATTATATCCTAAAAAGTCTGATATGGCTCACGCTCTGAAACGACATTTAGCCTTTTTCAATACCACACCTCATATTGTGACCTTGATATTAGGGATCAATACGGCGATGGAAGAAGAAAATGTACTAGATGAACAATTTGATGTGAGTACAATCGATAGTATTAAAACCTCATTGATGGGCCCTTTGGCAGGGTTAGGAGATTCATTTTTCTGGGGAACATTACGTTTGATTGCGACCGGAGTTGGAACGTCACTAGCTCTACAAGGAAATATTTTAGGCCCCATTTTATTCTTGCTGATTTTTAACGTACCACATATTATTTTGCGCTACCTATTTACTGGTTGGGGCTATAAATTAGGAACTGGTTTCTTGAAAAAGATTCAAGCGAACGGGATGATGGAAAGCTTGACTTTAGGCGCTTCAATCATTGGATTGATGGTAGTTGGCGCAATGACGGCTTCGATGATCGATATTTCGATTCCAGTCACAATAAGTGGCAGTGGAGAAACAGCAGTAACAGTGCAGAGTATTTTTGATGATATCATGCCTAAACTATTGCCATTAGCAACTTTTGGAGCAGTTTTCTATCTTTTGAAAAAAGAAGTAAAACCTTTAGCAATTCTTGGAGGGATGGCAGTTGTTGGAATTTTAGGTTCCTTGATTGGAATTTTTTAAGTGAAAAGTAGAGTGAGGTGAGATTCAGTGGAAACGATGTTGGATTATATCAATGAAGAACAAGAAACGTTAGAAACGATTATCAATTCATTTGATATCACACAAATCAAGGTGAAAAATGTTAAACACTGTTTGATTTTAGCAACAGGTTCTTCTTATAATGCTTGTCTATCTGCAAAATATTATATAGAACAAACGGCACCTGTATACGTTCAAATAGAAGAACCCTTTAATTTTCTCCACTATGGGAAAATCGATCCGAGTATTGACTTGATCATAGCAGTTTCACAAAGTGGCAAAAGTGCATCAACCATTCAGGCAGTACAAAAGCTAACACAAACTAGAAAAATCAAAACGATTGCTCTAACTAGCAATACAAGTAGCCCAATCAGTCAAGTAGTGGATGAAGTGCTAGATTTAAATATGGGAATCGAGACGGTTGGGTTTGTTACAAAAGGCTATTTAGCAACTGTGTTGAATTTAATGTTATTAGGGTTACGTATCGCTTATCAAAGCGAGTCAATTGATCAATCTACAGTAAAAAATGAACTGTTGGCTTTAAAGAAAGCAATCAGTCAAATCAATCTGGTAATCGAAAAAACGAGTGAATTTTGGTTGGAAAATCAAGCGGATCTAAGTAAGGGGTTACGTTTTATAACGATTGGCTACGGACCTAACATTGGAACAGCTAAAGAATTTGAAACAAAATTTACTGAAACGGTACGTTTACCCTCACAAGGATTTGAACTTGAAGCCTATATGCACGGACCTTATCTAGAAGCAAACAACACACATTCACTATTTTTTATAGAAAATGATAATGTACTGAATGAAAGAAGCAAAGCGTTAAAAAATTATCTAAGAAACGATGTTGGGAATTGCTACACGATTACCACGGAAGCGAAAACTGATTCAAAAACAGTAGGATTATCAATTAAAACACCTGAAAAAATCAGTCCACTTTTATTGGTGATTCCCTTCCAATACCTCGCGTATCAAATTGCGACAGGTAAAGGAATTGATTTAAATAAACGAATTTTTGATGATTTTGACCAAGTATTAAAAAGTAAAATTTAAGGAGCGTAAACAATGTTAAAATTTAACGAAATAAAGCAAATCGAAGATATCAAAGGAGCGTTAGCACTACGTCCGCAAGTCGAAAAAATAGTTGATGAAGTGTGGGGAAAAGGATTTGACTCTATTTATTATCTTGGTATTGGCGGAACCTATGCTTCAGCGATGCAAGCAGTGACGTACATTAATGGAAAAAGTAATCTACCTGCTTATGTACAGCATGCCGCTGAATATTATACAACTGGCAATCGTCGCTTAACCAAAGATTCGATCGTTATTTTGTCTTCAGTAACTGGCACAACCCAAGAAGTTGTCAAAGCGGTGGAAGAAATTAAAACAGTTGGGGCAACATTGATCGGTTTTATTGATGCAAAAGGAAGTATTCTAGCAGAAAAATGTGATTATGTTGTGACGTATCCAGCACCAGGAACGGAACAAATCAAGTTCTTTATGATAGCAGATCGATTGATGAAAAATAATAGCGAATTTGATGATTATGAAGAATATTATCAAGAACTAGAAGAATATCTTCCTGTTGGTTTAGTTGAAGCTGAGAAAAAAGCGGATGACTTTGGGTTAAAATTTGCCCAAGCCCATCGTCACGATGATATGCATTATTTTATCGGAGCGGGTAATCAATGGGGCGCAGTTTATTCTTATGCAATGTGCTATTGGGAAGAACAAAGTTGGCTACGTTCAAAATCAATCCATGCTGCTGAGTTTTTACACGGAACGTTAGAAATTGTGGAGGAAACAACGGCAGTCACTTTATTTATTGGTGAGGATGAACAACGTCCATTGTCTGAAAGAGTAGCGAATTTGTTACCGCGTATTTGCGCTAACTATACGATTATTGATTCAAAGGATTATCCAGTCGCAGGAATCAGTGACAAATATCGTGGAAGAGTTTTGCCATTCTTGCTGATGCATTGTGTGACACAACGTATTGATGCTCATGTTGAACAGTTGAATTGCCATCCGTTAGATATTAGACGTTATTATCGTCAGTTTGATTATTAAAATGAAAGAAAAGGCCTGCAACTAAAAAGTTACAGGCCGCTTTCAGTTTGATTGAATAGCAGATAAGTAATATTGCCTTTTTAAAATTTATTGGAAAATACTAGGAAATAAGTAAGTTAATCTAGTTCGTTTATCAAGTAATTCATTTTACAATTCAAAAAATCAGTTTATTTTCCCTTCTTCTCACCTAAAATGTTTACATTTATCCAGTGATAGTGTACTATTTAAAGGTATGCATAACATAAATTCATGTATAAAATTAAGTTATTCGGAGGGAAACAAATGTCTGCGAAATTTGAAAAAAAAGGCACCAATGATGGTGTGTTAACTTTTTCAGTTGATCAAACTCTAATTGAAAAAGGCTTGAAACAAGCATTCGATAAAGTTAAAAAAAATCTTAACGTACCAGGATTCCGTAAAGGGAAAGTGTCACGTCAAGTATTCAACCGTATGTACGGCGAAGAAGCATTATATGAAGATGCTTTGAACGCAGTGTTACCAGAAGTTTACGAAGCAGCTGTGAAAGAAGCTGGAATCGATCCTGTATCACAACCTAAAATTGATGTTGAAAGCATGAATAAAGGGGAAGATTGGGTTGTAACTGCTGAAGTGACTGTAAAACCTGAAGTTAAATTAGGCGAATACAAAAACTTAACAGTTGAAAAACAAGACCGTGAAGTAACAGACGAAGACTTAGATGCACGCATCCAACGTGAATTAGATGCACAAGCTGAATTAGTAATCAAAGAAGACGAAGCAGCTGTTGAAGGCGACACTGTCGTAATCGATTTTGAAGGATTTAAAGATGGCGAAGCTTTTGAAGGTGGAAAAGGCGAAAACTATTCTCTTGAATTAGGTTCTAACTCTTTCATCCCAGGCTTTGAAGAACAATTAGTTGGCAAAAAAGCTGGCGAAGAAGTTGAAGTAAAAGTAACATTCCCAGAAGATTACCAAGCAGAAGATTTAGCTGGTAAAGAAGCTGTTTTCCAAGTGAAAGTTCACGAAGTGAAAGCGAAAGAATTACCAACTTTAGATGATGAATTTGCGAAAGATGTTGACGATTCAGTAGAATCATTAGACGAATTAAAAGAAAAATACCGTAACGAATTAACAGAATCTAAAGAAGCTGCTGCAACAGAAGCAAAAGACGAAGCAGCTATCCGTCAAGCTGTTGATAATGCTGAAATCGTTGAATTACCACACGTAATGGTACATGATGAAGTTCACCGTTCAATGGATGAATTCTTAAACAACATGCAACGTCAAGGAATCGCTCCAGATATGTACTATCAATTAACTGGAACAACAGAAGCTGACTTGCACAAACAATTTGAAGCAGAAGCAGAAGTTCGTACGAAAACAAACCTTGTAATCGAAGCGATCGCTAAAGCAGAAGATATCGAAGTATCTCAAGAAGATATGGATAATGAAATCAAAGAACTATCAGAACAATACAACATGCCGATCGATCAAGTTAAAAAAGTCTTAACAGAAGACATGTTAAAACATGATATCCGCATGAAACGTGCAGTAGAAGTTATCACTGAAACTGCAACTGAAAAATAAACGAAATTTAAAAGACATTCCTGAGTGATCGGGAATGTCTTTTTTTAAGTTAAAGAATCAATCAATTATGTTAAAATCAAGTTGTGGCTAATACTTTGTCAAGCCATTCAATCAAAGCATGGTAAACGTTAAGCCCTTCATTTTTAGTAAGATCACCGTCAAAATCATGAGGAAGTTTTTCGACTTCTTCATAAGTAACATTGGAGATTTTATTACTGGCAATACGAGATGCTTCAACTGGAACGTCTTGATCAGCAGAACTGTGGGCTAAAAATGTAGGTGGAAGTTGGGCAAGTTCTGCATCAGTTAAACTAAACGTTTCTTTTTCACTAGGAGAGTTAGTTAGATAACTCAACCAGTTACCAAATTGTCGACCAGATAAATAAAGTGAAAATCGTTCATTGATAGAAACACCTGCAATTGGTTCTGGCTGAATCAAAGCTTGAGCAGTTAGCGGTGCTATTTTAGGAAATTGATTATAGTAACTACTTGGCTGACTGAAAGTCGGGTTTATCAAATCATAATAACCATAAAAGCTGATCAATCCTTTTTGCTCTGGTAAAGCATAACGAGCAGATAATAGGTAGGAAAGAAACCCACCAGCTGAACGACCAAACAAGAAATAATCTGAACGCTCCAAGCCTAAAATCGATTGGTAATTTTTTAAGAACCAATCAATGGCTTCTCTTAAACAATTAATGATAGTTGGCAGTTTGACTTCAGGTGCTAAAGGATAATCAACGGTCAGCAAATTATAGCCTTTCTCCACTAAAAGCTCACAATAGGTTTCTGGTAAATCATCCCGACTACCGTAGAGAAGTCCGCCACCATGCAAATAAATCAGTGTAGCTTTGGCAGAAGAGTCATTTTGTTTTGAATAAAAGGTCACAGACAAGTCTAAATCATTCAGTTGGCTATAACAGAATTCTTGTTTTATCATAAAAAGTCCTCCTTGAATTATAAGAAACAATGCTCCGAGTGTATTTCAATATCAAGCAACAAATGGAAGCAATGTTTCTTTCAGCTTTTAACAGAAAAATGTGAATTTATATTATTATGTCATACTACTATTTTATCTTTTTTCCAAAGATTAGCCTATGAATAAAGATAATTTCACTAACTTATTTCTATTTTAACCCAAATAGCCTCAGTCTTTATGTTTAATGCGCACAAAGATAGTAGTTAATTTGTGAAATATGGATAGTGTATGAAAGTCGGCAACCGCTTACAATGGTTATGATAATAAAAGAGGGAGATGTATCTAATGGATTTAAAAAAAGTTTTACAGGAAAATATCGATCAAATTTCTAATATTGGTAACGATCCAACAGGTGGAATGACACGTTTATTGTATTCTGACTCTTGGTTAAAAGCGCAAAAAACTGTGAAAGAAAATTTGGAAGCTATAGGCATGACAGCTTCATTTGATGAAATCGGTAATCTCTTTGGTAGAGTAGAAGGAACAGAACATCCAGAAGAAACGATTTTATCAGGTTCTCATATTGATACTGTTGTCAATGGTGGGAACTTAGATGGCCAATTTGGTGTCATCGCAGCATATGTTGCCATCCAATATTTATTAGAAACATACGGTAAACCAAAACGTTCATTAGAAGTTATCTCAATGGCTGAAGAAGAAGGCAGTCGCTTCCCAACGGTTTTCTGGGGAAGTAAAAACTTCGTCGGCGAAGCGAAAAAAGAAGATGTTATTGAAATCTCTGACTTTGAAGGTTTGAAATTCGTTGAAGAAATGCAACGTCACGGGTTTGACTTTAGAGATGAAAGCAAAGCTGCAAGAGATGATATTAAAGCATTCGTAGAAATTCATATCGAGCAAGGAACTGTGCTTGAAAAAGAAAACTTACAAATAGGTGTTGTGAATAATATTGCAGGTCAAAGACGCTATACGATCGTTCTAAAAGGTGAAGCAAATCATGCTGGAACAACGCCAATGGGCTATCGTAAAGATGCTGTTTATGCTTTTGCTAAGATTTGTTCACAAGCAATCGATCGTGCATTAGAAGTCGGTGATCCATTAGTATTGACTTTCGGTAAAGTTGAACCAAAACCAAATACTGTAAACGTAGTACCTGGTGAAGTTCTATTTACAATGGATTGTCGTCATACCGATAGTGGAGAATTGCATGCATTTACTAAAGAAATTGAAGAATTAATGAGAAAAATTGCTGCCGAACATGGTTTAGAAATCGATATCGATTTATGGATGGATGAAGCGCCAGTACCGATGAATGAAGAAATTGTGACTGCGATTGAAACGGCAGCTATTGCTGAAAACATGAAATATAAAGTGATGCACAGTGGAGCAGGTCACGATTCACAAGTTATTGCACCACACTTCCCAACGGCTATGATTTTTGTACCAAGTATTAATGGTATTAGTCATAACCCAGCAGAAGCAACAGATATCGATGACTTGGTCAACGGTGTCAAAGTACTTGCAAGTGCCTTATACGAATTAGCATATAAATAAAAGAAAGTAGGAAAAATAAAAATGGGTTATAAAAATAATCAAACAGGTTATCTTGATGGTTTATTATCATCTAGAGCTGTGATCAAAAAAAATAATTATGCATTGATTCCTCATGATGGATTGGTAAATAATGTGATTCCAGGCTTTGAAAACTGTGATTGTTCAATTTTAGGATCAAAACAATTAGGTGCAAATTTTGTCGATTATATTATTACGCTACACAAAGATGGTAAAAACCAACGTGGCTTTGGCGGAGACGGTGTGGAAACAATTGTTTATGTGATTGATGGTGTCCTAAAAGTCAATGATGGTACAGAAACACATGAACTAACAAAAGGTGGTTATGTCTATTTACCTGCTAGCACATTGATGTATTTGGAAAACGGACAAGATGCGGATACTGAAATTTTCTTATACAAAAAACGCTATCAACCACTAGAAGGCTATGAAGCACATAAAGTAGTCGGTAATGTCAATGATATGGAACCAATCGAATATGAAGGCATGAAAGACGTTCTTTTATGGGACTTCTTACCGAAAGATCTAGGCTTTGATATGAACTTCCACATTCTTTCATTTGAACCAGGAGCAAGTCATGGTTATATTGAAACACACTATCAAGAACACGGTGCGTACTTACTTTCTGGACAAGGCATGTATAACTTAGACAATGAGTGGATGCCAGTCGAAAAGGGAGATTATATCTTTATGAGTTCATACGTACAACAAGCAGCCTATGCTGTAGGACGTGACGAACCATTGATGTATGTCTATTCAAAAGATTGCAACCGTGATCCAGAAATTTAATTTGAAGAGGAAGTTTAAGAATGAATGAAACTGTTGTAGTGAAACCAGAAGAATTGCATGATTTGATCGAAAAAAAATTAACAACAGCTGGTTTAAAACCAGAGCATGCAGATGAAGTGGCGACACATTTGGTATTTGCAGATGCGTGCGGTATCCACTCACATGGAGCCGTTAGGGTAGAATATTATGCAGAACAAATCGACAAAGGCGGTGTGACGCTTGATCCAGTAATTGAATTTGAAGAAACTGGCCCAAGTTCAGGAATCGTTCACGGTAAAAATGGCGCTGGACAATTCGTCGCAGATGTTGGTCTTGGTTATGCTATAGATATGGCAAAAAAATCAGGAGTTGCGGCTGTGGGAATCTCTAAAATCAGTCACAGCGGAGCGTTATCTTATTATGTGAAAAAGGCAGCGCAACAAGATTTGATTGCTATTGCAATGTGTCAATCTGATCCGATGGTCGTACCATTCGGAGGAAAAGAAAATTATTTTGGAACGAATCCGATTGCTTTTGCAGCGCCTAGAAAAGGTCATGAACCTGTTGTTTTTGATATGGCAACTACTGTTCAAGCGTGGGGCAAAGTCTTGGATGCTCGTTCTAAAAATAAAGATATCCCAGATACTTGGGCAGTTGATAAAGAAGGAAAACCAACAACGGATCCCCATAAAGTCAATGGTTTATTACCGATTGCAGGACCAAAAGGCTATGGCTTGATGATGATGGTAGATATTTTATCAGGTATGCTTTTAGGCTTACCATTTGGGAAACACGTTTCTTCAATGTATGACGATATAAGCAAAGGACGTAATGTTGGTCAAATGTATATTTTGATCGATCCAAAACGTTTTACTGACTTGGATATGTTCAAAGAATCAGTGGATGGTATGGTAGAAGAGTTACATGACATTCCAGCAGCTGATGGGTTTGAGCAAGTATATTATCCAGGCGAAATCAATCAAATCAATTATGAAAAATCAATGAAAGATGGTATCGACATCGTTAAAGATATCTATGACTATTTAAAGAGTGACACACTTCATTTTGATCGATATGAAAATACGAATGCTTTTGGTGAAAAAAAATAAAATTGTTTTGGAATTAAGATATAGTATAAAAAATGTTGTTGGTTTGTATAAGTATTAGCGAAGCGGAGAATTGTTGTCGTATGGTATCTAGCTCCGCGGGCTTGCTTCTCGGAAAAAAGATAAAAATTGAATGAGGCCAAAAGCACCTCAGTCAATTTTTCCTATTTTTCTGTCGAAGCGGAACGTTGTTACCACTAATAAAAGGAGGCGTTTTAAAATGAGAGTAAAAAAAGCGGATTTACATCAACTAATCAAAGATAAAATACAAAAAGCTGGTTTATCGGAAGAACATGCAGGAATCGTAAGTGATGTTTTAACGTTTGCAGATGCAAGAGGAATTCATTCTCACGGTGCGATGCGTGTGGAATATTATTCGGAAAGAATTGCGAAAGGCGGTATCACCAACGATCCTACGTTTTCTTTTGAGCAAACAGCTCCTAGCTGTGGTATGTTTGAAGGCGATAATGGTTCTGGTTTTGTTGCTGCAGAAAAAGCAATGGACTTAGCCATTGAAATGGCAAAGAAAAATGGTGTTGCTGTTGTCGGGGTTCGTAATATCTCTCATAGCGGAGCGCTTGCCTATTATGTAGAAAGAGCTGCAGAACAAGATATGGTAGCCCTTTCTGTTTGCCAATCTGACCCAATGGTTGTACCATTTGGAGGAAGTGAACCTTACTTCGGTACAAATCCAATTGCGTTTGCTGCCCCTAGTAATGACGATCGTGTGATTACATTTGATATGGCAACAACCGTTCAAGCTTGGGGGAAAATATTGCATGCTCGATCTAAAAAAGAAGCTATACCAGACTCTTGGGCAGTCGATGCCAAAGGAAATCCAACAACGGATTCTACAGCAGTGAACGCGTTATTGCCGATTGCAGGACCAAAAGGGTATGGTTTGATGATGATGGTAGATATTTTATCGGGGATTTTACTAGGCGTGCCGTTTGGCAAACACGTTTCTTCCATGTATCATGATTTATCTAAAGGCCGCGAATTAGGTCAGCTTCACATTGTGATCAATCCAGATTTCTTCATTGGTTTAGACGTCTTTAAAAAGAATATTTCAACAATGTTGGATGAATTAAAAGAAATCAGCCCAAGTCCTGGTTTTACTGAAGTAAACTATCCAGGTGAACGAGGACGTGCACGTGAAAAAAATTATGAAGAAAATGGAATCGAAATTGTGGATGATATTTACGAATATTTAATCAGTGACGATATTCATTATGATCATTATGATCATAAAAATAAGTTTGCGGAATAAATTTTGCAAAGCAAAATAAATAAATGGAGGAATTTCAATGCTGCACACAATTATTAAGGCAAATAGCTATCAAGATTCAATCGTCTTGATGTTATTAACCAACAAATTAAATACAATCGATGGCGTTCATAATGTTTCAGTTATGATGGGAACACCTGCAAATAAAGATATTTTTAAAACAGGTGGCTTATACACCGATGAATTAGAAAAGGCATCGTCTAATGATATGGTGATCGTTTTAGACATCGAAGACGACTCATTGATCGATCAAGTCTTAACTGAAATCGATGTATTTTTAGAAGAACAAACAAAAGGTGGCGGCGACACTACTGGTGAAGAAGTCGTAAAAACGTGGGATAAAGCCTTTGAGCTTGGTAAAGATGCTGGCGTAGTTGTTTTCTCTATACCTGGTACCCATGCAGCACTTGAAATTGAAAAAGCATTAGATGAAGGCAAGCATGTCTTTTGTTTTAGTGATAATGTCGCAATCGAAGATGAAAAACGTCTAAAAGAAAAAGCACATGATGCAGGTTTGCTATTAATGGGACCAGATTGCGGAACTGGGATTATCAATGGTATTCCTGTGGCATTCACAAATGCTGTTCGTAAAGGGAAAATCGGCGTTGTTGGTGCTTCTGGAACAGGTATTCAAGAAGTAACAACGATCATCCACAAATTAGGTGGCGGTGTGACGAATGCAATCGGTACTGGTGGACGTGACTTGAAAGCTGAAATTGGCGGAATCACTTTAAAAGACAGTATTATGACACTAGAGAAAGATCCTAACACAGAAGTGGTTGTCGTGATCTCTAAACCACCTGCACCAGAAGTTCGTGATGAAGTCTTAAATCTTTTAAGAAGCATCTCAAAACCTGCTGTAACGATTTTCCTAGGCGAAAAACCAACGTCACATGAAGAAAATCTTTATCGTGCCTATACATTAGAAGAAGCGGCTCAAACGGCTATTCAATTATTGAATAAAGAAGCTGTTACAGCGGTGAAAGAAACATTATCTGTGCCAGTACATTCTTTCAAACCAGAACAAAAATATGTTAAAGGCTTGTACTCTGGTGGAACACTTGCTTATGAAGCAGCAATGTTGATCAAAGAAGGTTTAGCTTTAACAGGTGACGAGCATGCATCTGAAGGCTTTATCTTAAAAAATCAAGGCCATGAAATCATCGATTTAGGAGATGATGTTTATACACAAGGTAAACCTCATCCAATGATCGATCCATCAAAACGTAAAGAAATGTTAGAAGAAGCAGGAAAAGACCCTGAAACAGCAATCATTTTATTAGATGTTGTATTAGGCTACGGTTCTCATGCAAATATGGCACAAGAATTAGCACCAACTATCAAAGAAATCAAAGCAAATGCAAAAGCTGAAGGTAGAGAATTATTTGTGATCAGTACGATTGTGGGAACGGATGAAGATCCTCAAAACATTCATGAGCAAGAAACAATCATGAAAGAGGCTGGCGTTATTCTTTGTGACAGTAATGCACAAGCAGTTCGTTTAGCTTTAGCGATCCTAGATCATCCATTGACACAAACAGATAAAGCAATTGAAGCAGCACCAGCAGTGAATCCAGTTACAATTGAGCCAACAGAAGCAATGTTAGCATTATTAACAAATCAAAGTTTTATCAACGTTGGTTTACGTAGTTTCTCTGAAGCGATCATCAATCATGGTGGTAAAGTGGTTCAATATGACTGGCAACCTGTTGCAGGCGGAAATATCACTTTGCAAAAAGCATTACAGTTCTTAAATAAAGTAGCATTAGCTAAATAAGGGAGAAAAAAATCAAATGGCATATAAAACAATCGATGAAGCAAACCAAGCGGTAGCAGCAAAAATCGTTGCTGGTTCTCCTTTCTTATTAGATGTAGTTCCAGCAAAATCAGTAATCCCAGAATTAAATGAAGGAAAAGTATTACTTCATGCAGGACCTCCAATCACTTACGATAAAATGGTTGATCCAATTCAAGGCGCCTGTGTGGGAGCAGCATTATTTGAAGAATGGTGTGAAACTGAAGAAGAAGCAAGAAAAATGCTAGAATCTGGCGAAGTAAAACTGATTCCATGTCATCATGTAAATGCTGTAGGACCAATGGGTGGAATCACATCAGCAAATATGGCTGTTTTAGTTGTTGAAAATAAAACAGATGGCAATCGTGCTTTCTGTACGATGAACGAAGGAATTGGTGCAGTATTACGTTTTGGTGCTTATTCTGATGAAGTAATCACTCGTTTGAGATGGATGAGAGACACATTGGCACCTGTTTTAAGTGCAGCATTAAAAACAAAAGAAGACGGATTAAACATCAATGTGTTGGTTGCTAAAGCAATTGCTATGGGGGATGAATTCCACCAACGTAATATTGCAGCATCATTAGCTTTCTTGAAAGAAATGGCACCGATCATTGTTGGATTGACTGAAATCGATCAAACGAAACGTGAAGAAGTTGTACAATTCTTAGCGGATACAGATCAATTCTTCTTAAATATCATGATGGCTTCTGCGAAAGCTGTAATGGATGGGGCAAGACAAATTCAAGAAGGAACAATCGTAACTGCAATGTGTAGAAATGGATATGAGTTTGGTATCCGTATTGCTGGAATGGGTGACGAATGGTTCACAGGACCTGTTAACACACCGCAAGGGTTATATTTCTCTGGCTTTAGTGAAGCAGATGCAGCGCCAGATATGGGAGATAGTGCTATCACTGAAACATTTGGTGTCGGTGGTATGGCCATGATCGCAGCTCCAGCAGTTACTCGTTTTGTTGGTTCAGGTGGTTTCTATGATGCATTGAATACAAGTAATGAAATGACTGAAATTTGTATTGACACTAACCCTAACTTTCCAGTTCCAACTTGGGACTTTAAAGGAATTTGTCTCGGAATTGATGCGAGAAAAGTTGTAGAAACTGGAATTCTTCCAGTAATCAATACAGGCATCGCAAATAAAAAAGCTGGTCTAGGTCAAATTGGTGCCGGAACTGTAACACCACCAATCGACTGTTTTGAAAAAGCTGTCTTAGCTTATGCAAAAAAATTAGGTTTTACAGAATAAAAGGTGAAGATATTGTTTGTTAATGCTTGTTTTATTGATCAACTTCTTTTAATGGATAACTTTGAAGAACTAAAATGGCGGGTCCATAGTAAATATAAGAATAGCTTCAATATTCAAGATGAGAGGAAACAACAGTTAGTGGTCGTGACGACCACTAACTATCCTTTTATGCCGAATGGTATTTACTTACAAGCTAGTGATTTTTCACACGTGTTATCAACAATCGAAATTGGAGAACAAATTACTTGGGAGCAAAAATGTTTGCATTTTTCAAAAAATCATCTATTACTGACACATGGGAAACGGTATTCGTCAGTAGCTGTGGTGGTCGGAAACTTAGAGGGGAAAAGTCAAGAAAGACTATTTTCATATTCAAATTCATTAGTAAAGGTAACGGGAAATCAACAGTCTTTAGCTCAGTTTTTAGAAGGAAAACACTCATTTAAAAATGCGCTTATTCAGCTCTGTTCTGAAAATCAGTCACAACAAAAATCAGGTCTTGATTTTCTTTTAGGTCGAGGAATGGGGCTAACCCCTTCTGGAGATGACATGATTGTTGGACATCTTGCTGTGAGACTGCTACTGGATAAACAAAGCTCAATATTAACGAACCTATTACTTACTGAACTGTTATCAGAACGTTCTGTTACAACAGATATCAGCAAGCATTATTTGTTATGCGCGTTAGCAGGACATTTTAGCGAACCAGTTCTTAAATTGATGGAAGCATTGACGACAAATAGCAGTGAAGAACATATTATAAAAGTTGTTAAATCACTTATTTCAGTAGGTCACACATCAGGTGTTGATTTACTGGCAGGCTTTTTAACAACAATTAAATTAATAAGCATTAAATGAAGGAGGATAATTATGGCAAATCGTGTCGTGATCGCATTGGGAGGCAATGCAATTTTAAAACCAAACCAAGAAGCAACACTTGAGGTGCAATTAGAGAATGTAAAAGCAAGTACAGAGCTTGTTGCAAAAGTAGAAGAATTAAACTATGAAATCGTTTTGACACATGGAAATGGTCCTCAAGTTGGGAATATTTTAAGACAAAACGAGGAAGCAAAAGATGTAGTTCCACCGTTTCCACTAGATGTTTGTAACGCTGAATCACAAGGTTTTATTGGATATATGTTAGAACAAAGTTTGAAAAACTCATTGGAAACAAAAGGGTTGACAAGTAATGTTATTACATTATTAACGCAAACAGAAGTTTCAGCTGATGATGAAGCATTCGATAATCCAAATAAGCCAATCGGAATTTTTTACTCAGAAGAAGAAGCGAAACAAATGGAACAAGAAAAAAATTGGGTGATGATGGAAGACGCTGGTCGCGGATATCGCCGTGTTGTTCCTTCTCCACAACCAAAAGCAATTCATGGTGTAGATGCCATTGTTAAGCTATTAAATCAAAATACGATTGTTATCGCTGGCGGTGGCGGAGGAATTCCTGTTGTTCGCAACCAAGATGGTTTGTTAAAAGGAATTGAAGCTGTTATTGATAAAGATCGCACAGGTAAAAAACTAGCGGAACAAATCGATGCAAATGTCTTCATGATGTTGACAGATGTAAGCAATGTTTATATTAATTATGGTAAAGAAAATCAAGAAAAACTAGAAACAATTTCTGTAAAACAAGCACAACAATATATGGATGCCGGTCATTTTGCTGACGGTAGTATGGGTCCAAAAATGGAAGCGGCAATTGGATTTGCAGCACAAGGCAAGACCGCTATTATTTGTTCTTTAGAAGAGGCTGACCAAGCGTTATTAGGTAGAGCAGGAACAAGAATTACAGGCTAAACGAATACAAATAGAAAAGGCACTTTTTTCCAAAAAGAAGCTGTGATTTGACTCTTGTGGTTAAATCACAGCTTCTTTTCTTTTACTTATTGATGCTGATTCGATCGCTCAGATAATTCTAAGGCTAAACGGAAATTCAAGCTATTTGTTGGATCTTGGATATTTTTCCCCAGTAATTTGGCACAATGATCGATTCTGTATTTTATGGTATTGCGGTGTAGGTACATTGCTTTAGCCGTTTTTGAAATCTCACATTGGAAACTCAAATAACATTGTAAGGTTTTACGAAGTTCTATAAACGAGTCTTCCACAGGGTAAGCAAGCTCTTTTAACGTTGTTTCACAGAAATAATGAATATCTTCAAGGCTCATCTTTTCAAATAGACTTTTCATTCCTTTAGGATGGTATCGATGAATCAAAGGACTATCTGTCATTGTGAGCATCTCTTCATAGGCCGTTTTGGCTTCGATAAATGAATTAGCAATTTGTTCAGTAGTTTCATATAAATTTCCTAAAGCAAAAGTTAACGTAATTGGAAGTTTTTTAGATAATTCTAAGGATAATTCAGTTAAAATTTTATCTAAATCATTTACTCTACTTTGGATTAAAATGGCTAAGTGATCTGTATTTTTTACTTTAAAAATACTAATATCTTTGATTCGAAGTGGCAAAGTCTCATGTAGCCATTGGAAAGCAACGTCGCTTTCTTCTTGTTGATATTTGATTTTCGTTGCAGTGGTGGTTGTTTGACTGCAAACAGCATAAACAACTTGATATTGTGTACTTTTCTTTAAGCCATAATTTGCTCCTAGATCAAGCCAATCGCGTTTAGTTTGATGAGGCGTTTGTTGATATTCAACTAGTTGAGCTAAAAAATCACTTTTGAGAAAATCTAATGACTCTTGAACCTTTTGATTTTTATACAACATGAATGACAGGACTAAACAGGCTTGTTCTACAGCGAATTCAGACATTGGATAAGGCACTTGTTCAGGATTTAAAACCAATAAATAATGTGGGAAATAGCTATTTACTGTAACTGAAAACCCTGCAATTTGCAAAGGAGTTTGATTTAAATCTTTGATCACAAATGAAGCGTGGCTGTCTTCGGTCCAAGTCTTATATTTACTGACGAGTTGCTCAACATAATACTCTGCTGGTTTTGAAGTTTGGGTAAAATGTTTTGAGTGCGCAATCACTTTACGATAAGGACTTACTAAAATAACTGGCGTATTAATCATTTTACCAAAATCAGCGGTAAAACGTGCAATGCTCACATCATGAATTAATAAATCTGAAAAACGTTTTTGAATGTCTAGAGCATAGCTTAATTGCTCAGTTTTAGTATCCCATAAGTAATTTAATAGCTGATGCAACAAAGCACCTAAAGGTTGGGTACTTGGTACTTGAATAACCGGAAAATCAATTTTATTAGCATAAGCCACTACTTCAGGATCAATTGCTTCAATAAAACGTCCAACTTTAATACCGATTCCAGCAGCTTCTTGTTCCTTTAAAGAATCAATCAAGGTAATTAGTTCTTTTTGATTCTCTTTGTATACCATGGCAGTCGTCAAAAGAAAAATCTTTTTTGGAATAAAATCTGCCACATCAGGAGTTTCAGAAATTTCAATACTTTCAACAACTGTGTTGGCTTTTGTAGGATGCGTTAATAATTTTAGATCGGAAAATCTTGGTATTTTTAATAAATCTTCTAAAGTAGTCAATGGATTTCCTCCTATTATTAAATGTGGAACAAATTGGTTATACCTGTAGAAATTAGGAAGTTAGCATTAATACGAACGTTATTTTACTGCTAATTTAGCCATTTTCATAAGGATTGATTTGTACAGCTAGATAAAAATAAAAGCAAAGCGGGTTCGTTCAGCTTTGGCAGAAAAATAGGAAACTCTAACTGAGGCATTTTTGACTAATTTATAGTTTCTCTTTTTTTGCGAAGAGCTAATCCGCGTAGCTAGATAAAAAAAAGTAAAGTGGGTTCGTTCAGCTTTGGCAGAAAAATAGGAAATTTCACAAGCATAGTTTCTCATTTTCTGATAAGCTATAGAGTATATAGTAAAAATGCAGACATGTGATAAATTTTTGATGAGGAAGTATCAACTCATAATATTATTGTATTTCCTAGCATATCTCTATTCTAAATGATAGCGCATGCAGATTCAAGAATGGTTTGTACATAATAACCGAAAATTCATTTTTTTTATTCAAAAGTGACAATGACTTTTTTGGATATAAAGGTAGGATGAAATTAAAACGGAAAAGAGGAATAGTTATGTTTTCAGAAATATCAGTACCAAGCAGAACAATCATGACACCAGGGCCAGTTGAGGCTCATCCGGTCGCATTAAGAGCAATGTCAGCTTCTATTTTAGGTCAATTTGATCCAGCTTTTTTACAAATTATGGATGAAGTGAAGGAAATGATCAAAATTCCTTTCGGCACAAAAAATGAGCAAGCATTTGCAATTGATGGAACATCACGTTCTGGTTTAGAAGCTGCTTTAATCGCATTGATCGAACCAGGAGATAAAGTGCTGATTCCGGTATATGGCCGTTTTGCATATCTTTTAGGAGAAATCTGTGAGCGAGCACAAGCCGAGATTCATTATCTTGAAAAAGAATGGGACTCACCATTTGAACAAGAAACAGTAATTGAAGAGATCAAAAAATTTCAACCGAAAATTGTTGCTATGGTTCATGGTGAAACAGCCAATGGACAAATGCAGTCAATGGAAAAAATTGGTCAACACTGTAAAGAAAATGATATTTTCTTTGTTGTAGACATGGTTGCAACATATGGTGGCGTGCCCCTTGAAGTAGATGCCTGGGGAGTCGATATCGCAATTGCGGGAACACAAAAATGTGTGAGCGTCCCTTCTGGTTTATCGTTGATCACTTATAACGACCGAGTAGAAAAGGTTCTTACTAGCCGCTACCAAAAAGAATTAGGGTTAAGTAAGGATATTCGCAATGAAAATCATATTAGCAGTAATTATCTTGATTTAAGCCAGTTACAGCGTTATTGGAGCGAAGAGCGAATCAATCATCATACGGAAGCGACAAGCATGATCTACGGACTGCATGAAGGCCTTAGAATGATGATCAAAGAAGGGATGGATAATGTCTACGCGCGCCATGCGCAAAATGACCAAGCAATTGTTGCTGGTATAAAAGCGATGGGTTTAGGTTTTTATGGTGATTTGACGACTAAAATGCCAACAGTTACACCGATCATGATTCCTGAAGGAATCGATGGTGAAAAAGTTCGTGCGCTTATGCTAGACGAATTTTGTGTGGAAATTGCGTCTTCCTTTGGGGCTTTGCAAGGAAAAGTTTGGCGTATTGGAAATATGGGGTATAGTAGCAGAAAATCTAATGTTCTTCATGTATTATCTGCTTTAGAAGGTGCTCTTAACTATTACGGGGCAGATATCAATAAAGGCGAAGCGGTAAAAGCAGCACTATCAATCTACAAAAAATAAATTAAACTAGTTTGTGTGAAAGAGCAAGTGATTGTTCGTTTTGCACAAACTTTTTAACAAGTTTGTGAAAAATAATGATGCATGAAAGTTTGCTACCGCTTACAATTAAAAGGAATAAGGAAGTTATTTATTAGATGTTCGAAATAAAAATTGCACAAACATTTTTAGTATCGCGCATTTAAAAGATAACATATGGAGGAAAAGACATGGATGCAAAAAGTAAGAATTCAGGAATGGATTATTGGAAAAAAATTGTTATTTTGTTATGTGCAGGTTGGGTAACGATCTGGGTATATCGTTCAGCTTTATCACCTGCATATCCGCAAATCAATGAGTCACTTGGCGGAAATATCACGGATACAGCGTTAGGCTTTATTTCTACTTGTTACTTCTTTGGATATGTAGCAATGCAGATTCCAGCAGGTTTCTTAGTAGATAAGATCGGGAAGAAAAAAGTATTGATTCCAGGTTTTATCGTTTTCGGAGTAGCTGCTTTATTAATTTCTCAAGCAACAAATATTCAAATGATTTATGTTGGTAGTGTTTTAGCAGGTTTAGGTTGTGGATCTTTCTACGGATCAGCATATTCACTAACTTCTCAAAATATTCCACGTGAAAAAAGAAGTTTCTCTACTGCAATTGTAAACAGCGGATCAGCTGTTGGTTCTGGTTTAGGTTTGATTTTATCTAGTTTTTTAGTTGTTCAATTAAAATTCCCATGGCAAACAATGATGTATATTTCTGTAGCATTGATTGCTGTGATGCTAGTGGCATTTGTTGCAATTATTCGTAATAATAAAGAAGATGCTGAATTCTTAGCACAATCTGAAGCGGCAGAGGCAGCTGAAGCCGCAGCAGCTGCACCAGAAGCTCCTGTTGCTGAAAAAGAACATGTTTCAATCAAAAAATTATTCTCACCAAAAATGCTATTTGCTTATATTTTATATTTTGCTACTTGTTACGCGTATTATATGACAGTTACTTGGTTACCAAACTTCTTGGGAACTGAACGTGGATTTGAAGGAGCAGCAATCGGATTTTCTGCGTCTCTTGTAGCGTTTGCTTCAATTCCAGGTGCGTTATTCTTCAGCCGTCTAGCTGATAAATTCATGCATAAAAAAGTACAGTTTATTGTTATCTTAGAATTTTTAGCAGCAGCAATGTTATTATTGACTGTGCAAGCAACAAACTCAACGCTATTATTGATTGGCTTGATTTTATATGGTTTCCTAGGAAAACTAGCTGTAGAGCCGATCATTATTTCATGGCTTGGAGAAAATGCACCCAAAGTTGGGATTGGTACAACACTTGGCGTATTTAACTTTTTCGGAATGATGTCTTCAGTTATTGCACCTACATTGACAGGTTCAATCTCTGATGCGACTGGTTCAAAAGAAATGGGCTTTTATATTTCAGTTATTCTACTAGTAGTTGGAACGGCTTTATTCTTATTAGCAAACTTGAATAAAAAGAAAGCAAGTGCTGAATAAGTACATGTGATTATAAATAGTGATGTGTTTAGCTTCTGAAACTAAATATAGTTGATAGAAATTAAACACATCATATTTTTTTAGTCAAAAAGAATACATAAAAATAAGATATTATTTGGAATCTTAGTGTGTGTAAGCGCTTAAAAAGGAGGCGAAATAATGGAAAACCAAGATTACCAAATCACGGAAGAAGAACTTCAAAGGTATCGAGAGCGTGGCTATAATGAAGATCTGCTTCCAAAACCATTGTCTAAAAGGATGATGGGAAAAATGAACTATTTTACGCTTTGGATGGGTTCAGTGCATAATATTCCTAATTATACAGCCGTAGGGGGATTTTTATTTCTAGGACTTTCACCAATCAATATTATGTTGGCTTTGGTGATAAGTGCATTGGCAGTTGCTTTGTTTATGACCTTTAATGGTCGAGCGGGATCAAAATATGGCATTCCTTTTGCGATTCATTTACGTTCAACTTATGGCGATATAGGTGCAAAATTGCCAGGGTTTCTTAGGGGATGTGTTGCTGCGATTGCTTGGTTTGGATTGCAGAATTACACAGGTTCATTGGCATTATTGATTTTACTTGGTAAGATTTGGCCAGGTTTTCTAACTCTTGGCGGAGATACGATGATCTTAGGAATTTCTATTCCAGGATTGATCGCCTTTACGATTTTCTGGGCGGTGAATATGTTGATTGGGTTCGGCGGTGGAAAGATTCTGAACAAGTTCACAGCTATTCTAAGTCCATTGATTTATATTGTGTTTGGTGGTATGGCTATTTGGGCCATTGGAGCAGCAGGTGGCTTGGGACCTATTTTATCATATGACGTTGCGGGAGCAGCACATAATATTTCACCTGTATTTGTCTATTTTATGATCATTAATTCAGTTTTAGCCGTTTGGGCGGCACCGGGAGCAAGTGTGTCTGATTTTACTCAAAATGCAAAATCAACGAAAGATCAGACTATTGGTCAAACAGCTAGCTTTTTAGTTGGTTACGGCATATTTGCCTTTTCGAGTGTAGTGATTTTAATCGGTGGTTCTATTCGTTACGGAATCCAAGAATGGAATATTTTAAACATTGTGGATCGTTGGGATAATTCATTTGCTATTATTGTTGCAATGCTAGTATTCTTATTAACAACAGTTTCTACAAATGCAACGGGGAATATCATTCCAGCTGCTTATCAGCTGTGTGCATTATTTCCTAAGAAAATCGATTATAAAAAAGGTGTTTTACTTGCTAGTGTTATCAGCTTTCTGATTATGCCGTGGAAATTAATGGAAAATGCAGATAGTATTTTTATTTTCTTGAATACGATCGGTGCGGTCTTGGGACCTGTTGCAGGAACAATGATTGCTAACTACTATTTTGTACAGAAACAAAAGATCGACTTGAATCAGTTGTATATGGATCAAAAAGCTGACAATAGTCAGAATATCTATAAAGGATTGAATAAACCTGCGTATGCTGCTACTGTTGTGGCATTAGTTATTTGTTTAAGTGGTAATTTTATTCCTGCTTTAAAAGTGATTTCTGATATTTCTTGGATTTCTGGTTTTGTATCTGCGTTTGTTTTATATTTAGTATTAAGAAAATTTTTTGATAAAAACTAATAAACTTTTTGGGCTATCTCATTCGGTTTATAAATTTAGGAGGAACGTATATGACACATGATTTAGTAATCAAAAATGGTTTAGTTATTCTGGATTCGGGAGAAGTTAAGACGGATGTTGCCGTAAAAGATGGGTTGATCGTAGCTATCGGGAATGATCTTGGCGATGCGGATAAAGTCATTGATGCAGAAGGTTTAATTGTTAGCCCTGGTATGGTGGATGCACATGTACACATTACTGATCCAGGAGGCGGTTATCGAGATCAATGGGAAGGTTATATCACTGGAACAGCTTCTTGTGCTAAAGGTGGTGTCACATCCTTTATGGAGATGCCTTTAAACCAAGTGCCGGCAACGGTCGATGGTGAATCGTTAGAAATAAAATATACTGCTGGAAAAGGCAAATTGAAATCAGATGTTGGATCATTTGGTGGTTTAGTGCCGTTTAATCTTACAGGTGGTATTCAAGAGTTAAATGATGGCGGAGTTGCAGCGTATAAATGTTTTATGGCAACTTGTGGAGATCGTAGCATTGATGGGGATTTCATGAATGTCGATGATTATTCTCTTTACGAAGGAATGAAACAAGTTGCTAAAACTGGGAAGGTTCTAGCAATTCATGCAGAAAATGCTGCGATTACAGATAAGTTGGGCGAGATTGCCTATAAAAATGGAGAAACAACGTTGAAAGCATACGTTGCCAGTCGTCCAGTCTTCACTGAAGTTGAACCTATTCGCAGAGCGATTTTATTTGCTAAAGAAACGGGCTGTCGTATCCATATTTGCCATATTGCCTGTCCAGAAGGTGTAGAAGAAGTAACAAAGGCAAGAAGGTCTGGTGTTGATGTAACGTGTGAAACTTGTACTCATTATCTTTACTTTGAAACAGATGAATTAGACGCAATCGGTCCAGTGGTAAAATGTTCACCGCCGATTCGTGATAAAGAAAATCAAAATGGTATGTGGGAAAAAGTGTTATCAGGAGAAATCGATTTTGTAACATCTGACCATTCACCATGTACACCTGATTTAAAAGATAAAGACAATGCATTTGAAGCATGGGGCGGAATCTCTGGGGTTCAAAATAATGTCGATGTTCTTTTTGACGAAGGGGTTCAAAAAAGAGGGATGTCATTGAAACAATTTGCAGATATTATTGCCGCCAATCCTGCTGATCGTTATGACCTGGATCAAAAAGGGCGAATCAGTATTGGGAAAGATGCTGACTTTGTTTTGATTAAACCGAATGCACCCTATACGTTAAAAGCTGAAGATTTAGAATATCGTAATAAAATCAGCCCTTATATTGGTCGTGAAATCGGTGCTCAGGTTGTACAAACTGTTTTAAGAGGTCATGTTATCTATACAAAAGAAGACGGAGTTTCAACTGACTTTGTTGGTGCCTTTATCAAGAAGTAACTAAGTTAATAGAGTAAGAAGGAGATCAGACATGAAAATATTCATTTTTATTGTCTGATCCTTTTTATTTTAGTGGCAAAAAATGGAGAAGCCATTTATTAAGTGAGTTTGCCTGATAAAGGAGAGCGTGGATTATGAATGAAAAAAAAAGACTGAATGGCCAGATGCCATATTGGAAACAGATTATTTATATATTAACGATTGGTTGGATCGTTATTTGGATCTATCGAACAATTTTAACACCTATTTATCCAATCATTAGTGATTATTTTGGCGGTGCGACTGATGCAGAGCTTGGTCATATTTCAAGCTTTTATTTTTTAGGGTATGTCTGCATGCAAATTCCTTCTGGCGTGCTAGTGGATAAATTAGGAAAAAAACAAATTCTGATTCCGGGCTTTTTATTATTTGGTCTGGGTGCATTGGTTGTTGGATTAGCGCAAAATATTGGCATTGTTTTTGTTGGAAGTGTTTTAGCCGGACTAGGTTGTGGGACTTATTATGGTGTGGCTTACTCGCTGACCGCTGAATATGTACCGGTTTCTAAAAGAAGTTTATCGACAGCTATTGTTAATAGCGGCACAGCAATCGGAAGTGGCTTAGGCTTGATTTCTTCAAGCTATCTAGTTGGAACAGGTGTATTACCTTGGCAAGCCTTGATTTTTGCAACGATCGTGTTGATTTTACTAGCTGTGACTATGTTTTTGTATTTTATTCGGTTGGAAAAACCAAACAAGGCAATTAATACAAAATCAGAAAAGAAAAAAACAATGTCGTTCAGAGCACTTTTTAAACCTCGAATGGTTTCTGCGTATATCTTATATTTTTCAACATTGTACACATATTACTTAATCGATACTTGGTTGCCTAATTTTTTAGAAACTGAAAAAGGTTTTTCTGGAACTTCAGTTGGCTTAGCTTCTTCTTTGGTATTTTTCACAGCAATTCCAGGTGCGCTTATTTTTAGTCGAATTGCTGATCGTATTCCAATGAAAAAAGTTCAAATGATCATCTTACTTGAACTACTAGCCGCCAGTGTGCTATTTATAACCGTGACTACAACGAGTCAAACAATTTTAGTGATCGGTATTATGGCGTATGGTTTTTTTGGAAAGTTAGCTGTTGAGCCAATCATTATTTCTTGGTTAGGGGAGTCAGCACCGAGGGGCAGCATTGCAACAATGTATGGTGTGTTTAATTTCTTTGGAATGTCTGCATCTGTCATTGTTCCGTCATTAACTGGGAAAATTTCTGATATCACTGGTTCAAAACTCTATGCATTTTATTTAGCAATTCTAATTATAGGAATCGGAACTTTTTTGTTTTACTTGATTAATCGTTTTGTTAGGGATACAAATGAAAACACGTATTGAAAACGCGTAATAAAAGACACCTTGCTTCTTTCAGTTTTTTCTAAATCGAAAGAAGCAAGGTGTTTTTTTTGCTGTTTAAACTCAACTTGACGATTCTAGAAGTATATTAGATGAACTCTGTCTTTATTTTCGTTATACTTATCTAAAGGAACGAGGTGGGGCAAATGGAAAAAACTGAGAAAATATATATGGTAGTCGCTCGGGCTGACTTTTCTTTAGAAGAGTTAAAAAAGGATGTTTTTGATTGGTTAAGCTTTTTACGCATTGTGACCATACCTGAAAGCTATCGTTTTGGTGATGAAAAAGCGCAGCCGTTTAATTTACAAACAATTACTCATCAGATTCAACAACTGACAGAAGAAGAAAATTTATGGATCAAGGTGAACAGTCAAGGCGGAGAATTTCAGCTTCATATTTCTAAGTTAAAACTTCATGAACGGACGATTCTAGATGGTACTATTTTTCTAGACAATCAAACGATGATCGAAGACTATTGCGACACCCGAATGATTAAAAATGGCATATATGGCTATCTTAGACCGTTAGATGAATATTTGTATAATAATGTTGAACTTATTGAAAAAAGAACCTTTGAGACAGATAGTGAAATCGCTATGCTTCCCAAACGATATAATGATAAAAAAACTGTAATCGTTGATTGCAATCAGCTAGCGGGCTATGACATTTATTTTAAAGGTTTGTGTTTGACTTCGTGTTGGAAAATGTACTATTCAAGTTTATACTGTCAAATTATTCCTAAACCTATTTTTTTAGAAGTGCAACAAGTTCAATCTGTAGAGGAAATGGATAATCAAGTAATCAAAGTAACATTATTTCAAAATCCTTTTAATTGGGATTTACCTATTAATCAAAAATATCAGCGTTTGTTCCGAGATCAAATGGGCTATGATCAACTAGCTTGGAATAATGGCACGGGGGTTTTACGTCCGCCATATATAGAGTACGCTTTTGTTGAAGACGTTACACAAACTGTTCAATATCAAAACAGCTACTACCAACCAGTTGAAAAAAAAGATGCCACGTATTTTGTCACAAGAAGTTACGACAAGCTTCATCAAAAATATGTAGTAAATCGCACAAAAGGAATATTGAATGCACAAGCTTATTTTCCGTGGATCGATGAAAAAAGCCGTAAAATGATGAATTATCGTGTAGTAGATCCAAAAATGGCGATAGATGACGGACTTTCAGCGTATGAATTTTATATTCGGCAGTTTTTAGAGATTGATGTCTTTGATCAAAAATATGATGAATTTGTCTCTGTGTTACGTTTTTACTTACCTAAAGAAGCAATTAAGCAAATTCCTTTAGATGCATTATGGGATAAGTTATTTGATGTGAATATTAGTAATCTAAAGCAAAAAGAAGCGTCTACACGCTTTGATTTGAAAAAGGCTAAAAATCATTTACGTGTTGTATTTTTGGATTCAAGTTATTTAGAGACAATCAATCATACGCTCGATGTGAGTGAGTAGATTTATAGGGGCTGGGATATTTATCCCAGCCCCTATAACTATATTAATTTAGCGATTCGGTCTCCATTAATAACCATCTTAGCACCAGTGACAAAACTAGCTTCGTCACAAGCTAGATAAATAACGCTGTTAGCAATATCTTCTGGCTTACCTAGATAAGGAAAATGGATAGATTTTTTATAAGCAGGTCTGGTATTTGGAAAAGTAGTTTCAATCATCGGAGTTTCAATAATACCTGGACAAATTGAATTTACTCGAATATTGTCTTTCGCATATTCAAATGCAGCATCAAGTGAAATTGATCGAATAACATCTTTAGCTGCCACATAAGGATTGCTATCTGGTAAGCCTACTAGACCCTCCATAGATGAAATATTAATGATGGATCCACCGCCATTTTTTATCATAAAAGGAATCACTTCGTTTAGACTATATACGAGACTGTTTACATCGACTCCTTGAATTTTTTTCCAATCTTCAGTCGATAGATCTAAAATCATTTTTGGAGAGGAAATCCCAGCGTTATTAACTAAGACGTCAATTTTTCCATAGTTATTTATTGTATCAAAAACTACTTTTTGCCAACTGCTGACAGAGCTTATATCGTGTTGAAGAGCAAAGGCTAAACCACCAACTTGTCTTATAGCTGAGACAACAGGTGTGAGTTTATCTAAGTGTTTACCTGTACAAACAATAATTGCCCCTTCTTTGGCAGCTAATTTAGCAGTTACAGTACCGATGCTGCTATCAGCTTCCGTAATCAACATTACTTTATCTAATAATCTATTCATATAAAAAAACCGCTATAATGAAAAAATCATTATAGTTATCCTTTCTGATTATTCTAAAAAAGATGATTGTGACCTTGAAAAAATTTAACCTGTAAAGAATGCGTATTACCTATATATAAGTTTAATATAGAACATTTTTTAAAGCTAATGATATAGACCGAAAATGTGAAACTTTTATTCAATCAAAAAATTGCATAAAAAATAGAGTGGAAATCCACTCTATAAAAAATCTAATTTTTTGGGAGACAGTACAGTTTTTTTTATGTTTCTTTTATGAAAAATTATTGAGTAACCGGTTTTTTCACAATACCCAAAATCACGGCAGAAACAATTGCACCAATTGCAATAAATAATAGATACAAAATTGGATGGCTTAATAATAAAGCTACGAAGATACCACCGTGAGGAGCTAATAGACGAATGCCGAAACCACCAACTAAACCGCCAGCTAATGCTGAACCAACGACAAAACTTGGAATAACGCGTAATGGATCTGCTGCAGCAAAAGGAATCGCGCCTTCAGTAACAAAGGATAAGCCCATTACTAAGTTTGTCAAACCAGCATCCTTTTGGTCTTTCGTAAATTTATTTTTAAAGATCAATGTTGCGATAAAAATAGCTAATGGAGGAACCATACCGCCGGCCATAACGGAAGCCATGATAATACTACCACCTTCTGTAACTGTCGCAGCAATCGAAGCTGTCCCGAATACATAGGCAGCTTTATTGATTGGACCACCTAAATCAATAGCCATCATACCACCAAGTAAAGCACCTAAAAGAGCAGCGTTTGTTCCGTCTAAACTTAATAAGAAACTATTTAAACCATCATTGATAACTTTCATTGGAACATTGACTAAAAGCATCAAACCACCAGTAATCAGTAGACCAAAAACGGGGTAAAATAAAATCGTTTTGATACCATCAAGTGATTTAGGCAAGCCTTTGAAGAGCTTTTTCAAGAAAAGAATGACATATCCGGCTAAGAAACCGCCGACTAAAGCACCTAGGAAGCCAGCACCACCTGTATTCGCTAATGCACCCGCAGCAAAACCTACGATTAGTCCTGGTCGATCAGCAATACTTGAAGCAATAAATCCAGCTAGAACAGGTAACATAAAGCCAAATGCAGCAGCACCAATTTGATTGAACCAAGAAGCTGCTTCGTTGTAGTTACCAAGCATACTTAATTGATCTTGAGGAACGCCGATAAATTGGTCGATCATAAATGAAAGAGCAATCGCGATCCCACCACCGATAACGAATGGAAGCATATGTGAAACACCGTTCATCAAATCTTTGTAGATTCTTGAACCAACTGAACCATCAGCTGATCCGTCTTCTTCACTTGTATCTGATTCAGAACTATGGAAGGTCGGAGCTGTACCGCTAGTTGCTAGAGTAATTAATTCTTCAGTTTTTCGAATACCATCACTCACTGGGCGGTTAACTAATTCTTTTCCGTCAAAACGATTCATTTCAACTTTTTTATCAGCTGCAACGATTACACCATCAGCACGTGCAATATCTTCTGCGGTTAGACGATTTTTGATTCCTTCAGAACCATTTGTTTCAACTTTGATGTCAACGCCCATTTCTTTGGCTTTTTTCTTTAAAGCATCCTCTGCCATATAGGTATGAGCGATTCCTGTTGGACAAGCTGTGACAGCAACGACGAATTTACGAGTTGAATCTTGAGTGTTTTTAGCTGCTTCTTCCAAGTGTTCTTGTTTCTCTTGTTCTTCTTTGGCTTCTTCAGCAGATTGGAATAAGTTTTGAACTGCTTCAGGAGTTTTTGTTTCTTTTAATTTCGCAACAAAATCTGGATCGATCAATAAGCGAGACAGGGCAGCCAAAGCTTGTAAGTGAGTATCGTTAGCGCCTTCTGGAGCTGCAATCATAAAGAATAGATAAGTTGGCTGTCCATCTAATGCTTCGTAATCAACTCCCTTGTTACTTTTAGCAAATAGAACAGTGGCTTCTTTAACGGCACTATTTTTAGCATGGGGCATCGCAATTCCGTCACCAAGACCGGTTGATGTTTGTGCTTCACGAGCTAAAATTCCTTCTTTATAGGTTTCAATATCAGAAATTCTACCGCCATCGTACATTTTTTTGACCATTTCATCGATGGCACCTTTTTTATCGGTCGCTTGTAGATCCATGATCATAACGTCTTTGACTAATAAGTCTTTGATGTTCATTTTTATTCCTCCTAAGTATATAAGTAACAACGTTCTGTTTCACGTCACCTTTTATTTCTTAACATCAGTTCATTTCATTCGCTGTGTTTCAAAGCAAAAGTAAAATGAGATCGTGAAGCTAAATAATGTAAAGTCACTTGATTTTTTCGATTTCCACTTCTGAAATCAATTCATTGATAAATGCAGCAGATGCCAAGTCATCTGAAAAAGCTGTAGCACTGCCACAGGCAACGCCCCATTTAAAAGCATCAATAGGATCATTAGTTTTAGAAAAAGTCCCTACAAATCCTGCAATCATCGAATCTCCTGCACCAACAGAATTTTTCAACGGTCGTTTTAACACATTTGATCGATAGATACCGTCTTTGGTGAATAAGAAAGCGCCGTCGCTCGCCATTGAAATGATGACATGTTGTGCACCATCTTCTAACAGACGTTCTCCAAATGGCAAGATATCCTCCATAGTTTTAAATTCTACGTGAAACAATTCAGCCAGTTCATGGTTGTTTGGCTTGATAAGTAAAGGCTTTTGCGGTAGAGCATTTAATAAATCTTTACCTGTGGTATCAATGACAAATTCAGCATCTTTATCTTTGATAATTTGAATCAACTCTTCATAAAAACCTTCACGAAGTGTTGCAGGTGTACTTCCTGATAAAACAACAATATCACCAGCTGAAATCATGCTTAAAGCTTGTTTTAAGTCTTGCATCTCTTCGTTGCTGATAGCAGGTCCCAAACCGTTGATTTCAGTTTCGGATTCAGATTTTAGTTTGATATTGATTCGAGTATCTTCTTGAACTGTTGTAAATTTCGTTTGGATATGTTCTTTTTTCAGCCAGTCAGAAATGAAATTCCCAGTAAAACCGCCTAGAAAACCAAGAGCTGTCGATTCAGCTTGGATTCTTTTTAAGATTCTGGAAACGTTGATACCTTTACCGCCAGGTAGCTTAAAGTCGTTGGTCATACGATTTAAGTCGCCTAATTTAAGACCTTCTACATGAACGATATAGTCAATTGAAGGATTTAATGTCACTGTGTAGATCATTGTATTGCCTCCTTGATCGTTGTTTTTTTCTGAAATTGTTCAAGTAACTCTGGAGAACATTGATTGGTGAGGATAATGACATCATCAAGCTCGGTTACTTTTGTGAATGTTACTTTATTAAGTTTGGTTTGGTCGATCAAAACATATGCTTCATCAGTTTGAGCAATAGCTAAACGTTTTAAAGCTGCTTCCTCAGGATCAGGAGTGGTTAAACCAAACTCAAGATGGGCGCCATTCATCCCCATAAAGACTTTATTGAAGCGAAAATGACTAAGTTGTTCCATGCCAGTTGCACCAATAATCGCTTTTGTGGATAGTTTTAATGATCCTCCAAGAATAATGGTATTGATATTTAAATCGCCAAGTTTAGCTGCGTGATGGACTGAGTTAGTCACAACTGTGATATTTTTTCCTGTTAAAAATGGTAGCATTTCTAAAGTAGTTGAGCCTGCATCCAAATAAATAACATCGCCATCATGAACGAATTGAGCAGCTAATGAAGCAATTAATTGCTTTTGTTGCGTGTTTTTGACTGATTTTTCAGTCATGTTTTGTTCAAAGCCTAAATTTAAAATTCGCTTTGCACCGCCATGAACTCGTTCTAATAATTCTGCATCTTCTAGTTCTTGTAAATCCCTACGTATAGTTGACTCAGAAGCATTTAAAAGAGTAGATAATTCTTGTGATTTCACGACTGACTGTTGATCTAATAAACGTAAAATTGCTTGATGTCTTTCTTCTGTAAGCATTTTCACACCTCTTTTCAATGATTATAATAGCACATCTAATTTCTCGATGCAATCAATATCGGTCAAAAACGATCAAAAAAGTTTTAAAACGTTCAAAGTGTTGAGAGAGAACTTAAAATTCTATCATTTGACAAAGAGGTTTGTTGTTTGGCTTAATGAAGTTAGGATAAATCGGAGGGATACGTATGCATAATCGTACAATATTGCAAGGATTTGAATGGTATTTGCCAGCTGACGGCAAGCATTGGCAACGTCTGACTGAATTAGCAGAAGAATTGCATAAAAAAGGAATCAATGGGGTGTGGCTTCCCCCTGCATACAAAGGTGCAAATGGTCTAGATGATGTGGGGTATGCACCTTATGATTTATACGATTTAGGTGAGTTTGATCAAAAAGGAACGGTCCCAACTAAGTACGGTACTATAGAAGAGTATTTAAAGTGTATCAAAGCATTGAAAGCACATGGAATGGAAGTTTATGGTGACATTGTTTTTGATCATTTTATGGGAGCTGATGAGGAAGAGACGGTTTCAGCTGTGAAATATCGTCAGGATAATCGGAATGAAGCACTCGGCGGGGAAGAAGAAATTTCGGCATGGACGAAGTTCAATTTTCCGGGAAGAAATGGGAAATACAATGACTATATCTGGACTTGGAAGAATTTTTCTGGTGTTGATTTTGACGACCGTAGACAAGATCATGGGATTTTCAACTTTGAGGGAAAAGGTTGGGATGAAGAAGTTGATAACGAAAATGGCAATTACGATTATTTGATGGGCTGTAATTTGGATATGGAGTATCCAGAAACCGTTGCTCAATTAAATAAGTGGGGTCATTGGTATCAAAAACTTACGGATGTTGACGGGTATCGTTTAGATGCAGTAAAACATATTCAGTTCAATTATTTTGTCGATTGGTTATTAAATAGAAGAAAAGAAAAAGGTAAGGAGTTATTTGTAGTTGGTGAATACTGGAATGGTGAGCTGAAGAAATTAACAAATTATATCGATAGTTCTGGAACGCTGATTTCTTTATTTGATGTTCCTTTACATTACCATTTTTATGAGGCTGCAAACTCGGATGGTCGCTATGATATGCGGAATATTTTTGAAGATACACTGGCTAAAGAGCGTTCAGAATGGGCAGTAACGTTTGTTGATAATCATGATACTCAAAAAGGACAAAGTTTGGAGTCGTGGGTCGCAGGATGGTTTAAAGTTCATGCCTATGCTTTGATTTTATTGCGTAAAGCTGGGACTCCTGTTGTCTTTTGGGGTGATTTATTTGGCATTCCTTCTCAAGGTGTGGATGCTGTTGGAAAGGATCTAGAGTTATTATTGAAGATTCGTGAGCGTTTAGCGTATGGTAGTGAAATGGATTATTTTGACGATCAAAATGTGATTGGCTGGATCAGAACTGGGACTTTTGATCATGAAAAGTCAGGATATGCAGTTATCATGACAAATGCTCAAGCAGGTGCAAAAACAATGACGATCAGTGCCATACATGCAGGAAAAGTATTTGTTGATATTTTAGGAAATAACAATGCGAAAGTAATACTGGATGAAACAGGTGGCGGAACATTTCCAGTTAATGGCGGAGAAATCTCTGTTTATGTAAATGAAGAAATTGTAGAAAAATTGAGTAAAGGAATTGATGGTTTGACATTGTAAAGAGAATAGTGATGAGAAGTACTTGCTATTTTTACATAGGTACATGTAAATTAGAGCGTGACTTCTATTGAAAGAATAATTATACTAAGTGTAGGAAGTTATTGGTATAAATTTGGTGCGAATCTCAAGTACACATGAAATTACTAGGATATCCGCACCAGAATTCAGCTGAAAATAGGTGTTAAATCGGATTTTTTCTCATTGTATTCACATTTTCAGATGAAGTCAATGCGAGAAAGTAATAAATATGTAAGTTGTTTGTTACTTTTTCACAGTCTCACTCTTTATTGAGTGAGTGGATTGAAATAGCTTATCCGTTAGTAGGAAGCCCAACTTCTGATGTCTCACTCTTTATTGAGTGAGTGGATTGAAATATATTGCCAAGAATTACCTCGTTTAACGAGTCTCGGTCTCACTCTTTATTGAGTGAGTGGATTGAAATACGGAGTGGAGAAGGGATTACCAGAAGAGATGTAGTCTCACTCTTTATTGAGTGAGTGGATTGAAATTTAATCTTAGAAGCGTTTAGCCATTTAGCAACCTCGTCTCACTCTTTATTGAGTGAGTGGATGGAAATTCCTGCGTTGGTTAGTGTCCCTGTTTTTGTTAGTGGTCTCACTCTTTTATTTGAGTGAGTTTTTTTATTTCCCCCTTAATTCCACAAAAACAATAAGTAAAGTTGAGTTGTCACTATAATTATCATCCTTTAAAAAGAAAATATTGTTCCAAGAATTCCATCATTATTAAAGAATTTTCCTGCTATATTTGGTATAATGTATAAGATTGAAAAAAGAGAGAGGACGTTGATGATGGCACAAGAAAACGCCTTGATCCAAGGTATGAATCCGAGACAAAAAGAAGCCGTTCTACATACTGAAGGGCCTTTATTAGTTATGGCGGGAGCAGGTAGCGGAAAGACTAGAGTTCTAACGCACCGTATTGCTTATTTAATTGAAGAAAAAGATGTTAACCCATGGAATATTCTAGCGATCACATTTACCAATAAAGCCGCAAAAGAAATGAGAGAGCGGGTTGGGAAACTATTAGAAGTTGGTGGAAATGATGTTTGGGTTTCGACATTTCACTCAATGTGTGTGCGGATTTTACGTCGTGACGTCGATCATATCGGCTACAATCGTAATTTTACGATCATTGATACTTCTGAACAGCGAACGTTGATGAAGCGGATTTTAAATGAATTAAACGTCGATATAAAGAAATACGATCCTCGCTCGATTCTTGGCACAATCAGTAATGCTAAAAATGAGTTGCAGACGCCAGCAAAAGTTGAGGAATTACAAGGCACACCCTATGAAGAAATTGTCGCAAAGTGCTATAAGATGTACCAAAAAGAATTGAGAAACAATCAGTGTATGGACTTTGATGACTTGATTATGAATACGATTCGTTTATTTAATGAACATCCTGATTCATTGACATATTATCAAAATAAATTCCATTATATCCATGTAGATGAGTACCAAGATACCAACCATGCTCAGTATACTTTAGTTAATATGTTAGCAGCACGCTTCAAAAATTTATGTGTCGTGGGTGATGCTGACCAAAGTATTTATGGCTGGCGTGGCGCAGATATGCAGAATATCTTAGATTTTGAAAAAGATTATCCTGATGCCTCTGTGATCATGTTAGAACAAAATTATCGTTCTACCAAAAAAATTCTAGATGCAGCCAATAATGTAATCAAAAACAATAGCAATCGTCGAGACAAACAATTATGGACAGAAAATACTGACGGAGAAAAAATCGTTTATTACCGTGGCGATAACGAACGAGATGAAACGCAGTTTATCGTTGGGCAAATCCAAAAAGAAATGCGTGAAAAAGATCGTATCTATGGTGATTTTGCGGTTTTATATCGGACGAATGCTCAATCTCGTGTAATGGAGGAAATGCTGCTTAAATCAAATATCCCTTATACGATGGTCGGTGGGCATAAATTCTACGATCGTAAAGAAATCAAAGATATTTTAGGCTATTTGAATATCATTTCTAATCCAATGGACTCACTTAGTTTCGAACGAGTAGTCAATGAACCAAAACGAGGTATTGGTAAAAGCTCTGTTGAGAAATTAAGAAGTTTTTCTCAGATGCATGGTTGGTCGTTACTCGAAGCATCACAAAATGTGGATCTAGCAAATATTTCAGGTAAGGCTGGTAAAGAGTTAGGTAGCTTTGGGATGATGATTCAAGATTTGACACAGATGATTCCTTATTTAACAATCACCGAATTGGTGAAAGAAGTTTTGGATCGCAGTGGCTATCGTGAAGAATTAGTCAGACAAAATAATTTAGAATCTCAAGCGCGCTTAGAAAACTTGGATGAATTTTTAACGGTTACACAAGAATTTGATAAACGTTATGAACGTCAAAGTGAAGAAGAGGCAGATGCACCAGATGAAAAATTAGCCGTTTTCCTAAACGATCTAGCGCTTGTTTCAGACCTAGATAATTTGGAAGAAAGTACGTCTCAAGTGACACTAATGACATTACATGCGGCCAAAGGACTTGAATTTCCAGTTGTTTTCTTGATTGGAATGGAAGAAGGGGTCTTCCCGCTATCCCGTGCGATGTTAGAGGAAAGTGAATTAGAAGAAGAGCGCCGTTTAGCTTATGTAGGAATTACTCGAGCAGAAGAAATTTTATTTATCACAAATGCTTTTTCCAGAACTTTATACGGAAGAACGCAATACAATCGTCCAAGTCGTTTCTTAGATGAAATCGATGAAGAATTATTAGATTTACAAGGTTCGATTGCAGCACCAAAAGCACCTTCCAGAACCTTTGAACCAAAAGTATTTAAACCTGCTTATGCGCAGCCAACAAAACAGCCAGTGACGGATAAAGTTGCTAGTGGTGGGGAATCAATGGCTTGGCAGGCAGGAGATAAAGTCAGACATAAAGCGTGGGGAACAGGTACAGTTGTGCGAGTTGGCGGTACTGCTAAAGACTTAGAACTAGACGTTGCGTTCCCAGAAAAAGGGATCAAGCGTTTATTAGCAGCATTTGCTCCGATTGAAAAAATATAAGGGTAGTAAAAAGTACTTCAAGCCTATTTTTCTGTCAGGACTGCATGTGCTCTTTCAGCTTTTAAGTTTATCTAGCTGCACAAATTAATCCTTATGACAATAAATAACTTAGCAGTGATACAAAGAACGTTTCACTGCTAAGTTCCTAATTGTCTAGAGGATTAACTGATTTGCTCCACTTTAATATTAGGAGGGATTATTCATGGCACAAGCGCCGTTAACATTAGCCGAAGCAACAGACAAAGCAAAAGAACTACGAGCTCAGTTAAATCAGTATTCCCATGAATATTACGTTGCTGATACACCGACCGTAGAAGATTATGTGTATGATCGCTTGTATAAAGAATTATCAGACATAGAAACCGAATATCCAGATTTGATCACTTCTGATTCGCCAACGCAGCGTGTTGGGGGAAAGATTTTACAAGGCTTTGAAAAAGTCACACATGAAGTGCAGATGTATAGTTTGAATGATGGTTTCAGTAAAGAAGATATTTACGATTTTGATGAACGCGTCCAAAAATTAGCTGGAAAACCAGTGAGTTATTGCTGTGAGCTAAAAATTGACGGACTGGCTATTTCACTAAAATATGAAAATGGTAAATTTGTTCAAGGCGCAACTCGTGGTGATGGAACAGTCGGTGAAAATATCACGGAAAATTTAAAAACAGTTAAATCGATTCCTTTAGAGTTGAAAAAGCCAATTTCAGTTGAAGTTCGTGGCGAATGCTACATGCCAAAACAATCATTTGTCAATTTGAATAAAGAACGGGAAGAAGCTGGACAAGATGTCTTTGCTAATCCAAGAAATGCAGCAGCAGGAAGCTTACGTCAGTTAGATACAAGTATGGTTGCCAAAAGAAATCTTAGTACCTTTTTGTATACTGTAGCTGATTTTGGTCCAATGACGGCACAAACGCAGTACGATGCGCTGAATGAATTATCAGAAATCGGTTTTAGAACCAATCCTGAAAAAAAACTATGTCAAACAATTGATGAAGTTTGGGCTTATATAGAAGAGTACCATGAAAAAAGATCAGAATTACCTTATGAAATTGATGGAATCGTAATCAAAACCAATGAATTTACGATTCAAGATGAATTAGGTTTCACCGTTAAGGCACCTCGTTGGGCGATTGCCTATAAATTTCCGCCAGAAGAAGCACAAACGATCGTGGAAGAAATTGAATGGACGATTGGACGTACTGGTGTTGTAACACCAACCGCTGTGATGCAGCCTGTTCGTGTAGCTGGGACAACGGTCAGTCGAGCGAGTTTGCATAACGCTGATTTCATTGCAATGAAAGATATTCGGTTGAATGATACGGTGATTATTTATAAAGCTGGCGATATTATTCCAGAAGTTGCCCAAGTCTTGACCGAAAAACGGGATGAAAACAGTCAACCTTATGAAATTCCAACGCACTGTCCAGTTTGTAATAGTGAATTAGTTCATCTGGATGAAGAAGTTGCCTTACGTTGTATCAATCCAAAATGTCCAGCTCAGATCAAAGAAGGACTAAATCATTTTGTATCTAGAAATGCGATGAATATTGATGGCTTAGGTCCTCGCGTATTAGAGCAAATGTATGACAAAGAGTTGGTCAAAGACGTAGCTGATCTCTACTTTTTAACACAAGAGCAGTTGATGACGTTAGAAAAAATCAAAGAAAAGTCGGCCAGTAATATTTATCAAGCAATTGCCGCAAGTCGTGATAATTCTGTAGAACGCTTGATTTTTGGTTTAGGGATTCGTCACGTTGGTTCTAAGGCAGCCAAAGTGTTAGCAGAACATTTTGGTGATTTACGAGCGATCAGCAAAGCGACTAAAGAAGAAGTCGTGGCATTAGACTCAATGGGTGAGATCATTGCGGATAGTTTAGTGACTTATTTTGAAAATGAAGAAGTACACGAATTGATGGACGAGCTGACCAAAGCAGGCGTGAATTTTGAATACAAAGGGATTCGTACGTCTCAATTAGAAGCTGTAGAATCGCCATTCAAAGATAAAACAGTGGTTTTAACTGGAAAACTTACACATTATAATAGAGAAGAAGCGAAAGAAAAAATCGAAAATCTAGGCGGAAAAGTAACGGGCAGTGTTTCAAAGAAAACAGATATTGTGGTTGCTGGTGAAGATGCCGGTAGTAAATTAACCAAAGCACAAGATCTTGGTGTTGAGGTATGGGATGAACAACAAATGGTCACCGCATTAGATAATAGCTATACAAAAGAGTCAGACGAATAGCTGAAAAATGAAACAAATCGAATTTTCGGTGCTATTTTTTACATTTTCAGACTATTTTCTTCCATCTCTTTCAAAAATTCTTAGAAATTTATGATAGAATAAGAAAAAAGCTGTTTTTTAACGTGAAATGTCGTTTAACAGTATAAAAATGAACTAGTGAACTCTTGATTGAGTTTTTCTAAAGGAAAGAAGGGTATCCATGGCAATCAGCGAAGAAAAAGCAAAACATGTAGCCAAATTGTCTAAACTGTCTTTTTCTAATGACGAGTTAAAAGACTTTACTGATCAATTAGGCAAAATCATCGACATGGTAGAATTATTAGAAGAAGTAGATACAGAGGGCGTTCCATTTACCTCTAATGTTGCACAGTCGATCAATGTAATGAGAGAAGACGTAATAACACCTGGTATGGATCGCAATGAATTAATGAAAAACGTACCTGAATCAGAAAATGGCTATATCAAAGTGCCAGCAATTATCGACAATGGGGAGGCTGGTGCATAATGGAAAAATTATATGATAAGTCACTAACAGAACTGCATGATTTACTTGTGTCAAAAGAAATCACAGCAACTGATTTAACGCGAGCTACATTGAACCGTATCAATGAGACCGAAAAAGATGTGGATTCATTTATTACGATCAATGATGAAAAAGCCTTAGAGCTTGCAAAAGCTATCGATCTTAAAGGTATTACAGAATCAAATCCTTTAGCAGGTATTCCAATTGGGATCAAAGATAACATTGTAACCAAAGATATTTTAACGACAGCAGCATCAAAAATGCTTCACAATTTCAACCCAATTTATGATGCAACGGCTATGGATAAAGTATATCAAGCAGATATGATTCCTGTTGGGAAATTGAACATGGATGAATTTGCGATGGGCGGAAGTACCGAAACATCATACTTTAAGAAAACCAAAAATGCTTGGGATCATTCTAAAGTTCCTGGTGGCTCATCAGGTGGTTCAGCTGCGGCGGTTGCAGCCGGTCAAGTCCCAGTTTCATTAGGAACTGATACAGGTGGTAGTATCCGTCAACCTGCATCATTTAACGGAATCGTTGGGATGAAACCAACTTATGGACGTGTGTCTCGTTTTGGGTTGATCGCATTCTCTTCTAGTTTGGATCAAATTGGTCCATTGACAAGAAATGTTAAAGATAATGCTTTAGCATTAAATGCAATTAGTGGATACGATGAAAAAGATGGCACTTCTGCAGGCGTTTCAGTCCCTGATTTTACTGCTGGTTTAACAGGAGATATCAAAGGGATGAAAGTGGCTTTGCCAAAAGAATATCTTGGTGAAGGTGTGGACGCTGGCGTTCGTGAAGCTGTCCTTAAAGCGGCAGAAACATTTAAAGCTTTAGGCGCAACGGTTGAAGAAGTTAGCTTACCTCATTCTAAATATGGTGTAGCTGTTTATTATATCATCGCTTCATCTGAAGCAAGCTCAAACTTACAACGTTTTGATGGTATTCGTTATGGCTACCGTTCTGAAAACGTGAAAAACCTTGAAGATGTGTATGTAAATTCACGTTCTGAAGGGTTTGGTATAGAAGTAAAACGTCGTATTATGCTTGGTACATTCTCATTAAGTGCTGGACATTATGATGCACACTTTAAAAAAGCTGGACAAGTAAGAACATTGATCAAACAAGACTTTGATAATGTCTTTGAAAAATACGATATCATCATTGGTCCTGCGTCACCGACTGTCGCTTTTGGTTTAGGTGAAAATATCAATGATCCAATCACAATGTACATGAATGATTTACTAACAATTCCAGTTAACTTAGCTGGATTACCTGGTATGTCAATTCCAGCAGGATTCTCAGAAGGATTACCTGTTGGTCTACAAATCATTGGTAAAGCTTTCGATGAAAGCACAATGTATAAAGCAGCATATGCGTTTGAACAAGCGACTGATTTCCATACGAAAAAACCTGTGATCTTAGGGGGGAATGACTAATGAATTTTGAAACTGTCATCGGACTTGAGGTCCACGTAGAATTAAAAACAAATTCTAAAATTTTTTCACCTGCACCCGCTCACTTTGGGGCAGAACCAAATAGCAATACAAATGTGATCGACTGGGGTTATCCAGGCGTATTACCTGTAATGAATAAACAAGCACTTGAATTTGGGATGAAAGCAGCGCTTGCGTTAAATTGTGAAATCTCTAAAGATACACATTTTGACCGTAAAAACTATTTCTACCCAGATAATCCCAAAGCTTACCAAATTTCTCAATTCGATCAACCAATCGGTCATGATGGCTGGATTGATATTGAAGTGGAAGGTAAAACAAAACGTATTCGTATCGAACGTGTGCATTTAGAAGAAGATGCTGGTAAAAATATTCACGGTGACGGTGGTTATTCTTACGTCGATTTGAACCGTCAAGGAACACCTTTGATCGAGATCGTTTCAGAAGCGGATATGCGTTCGCCAGAAGAAGCGTATGCTTATTTAGAAGCAATCCGTTCAATCATCCTCTTTACTGGCGTTTCAGATGTGAAAATGGAAGAAGGCTCAATGCGTTGTGATGCCAATATCTCTTTACGTCCTTATGGTCAAGAAGAATTTGGAACAAAAGCAGAGCTTAAAAACCTAAACTCAATGAGTTTTGTTAAAAAAGGTCTTGCCTTTGAAGAAAAACGTCAAGCAAAAGTATTATTATCTGGTGGCGAAATTCAACAAGAAACACGCCGTTTTGATGAAACAACCAATAAAACATTATTGATGCGTGTTAAAGAAGGTTCAAGCGATTACCGTTACTTCCCAGAACCAGATGTTCCTCGTTTTGCAATCGATGATGAATGGATCGAACGTGTTCGTCACAGCTTGCCAGAAATGCCAGCTTCTCGTCGTGCTCGTTACATCAACGAACTAGGCTTACCAGAATATGATGCAATGGTTCTAACTCTAACGAAAGAAATGTCTGATTTCTTTGAAGCTGCATTAAATGAAGGTGCAGATGCCAAGCAAGTATCTAACTGGTTGATGGGTGAAGTGTCAGCTTACTTGAATAGTGAAAAAATCGAATTACCAGATACGAAATTAACGCCTGCCAATTTAGCGGGCATGATCACATTGATTGAAGATGGTACAATCAGCTCTAAAATTGCTAAAAAAGTCTTTAAAGAGTTGATTGAAAACGGCGGGGATGCGAAAGAAGTTGTCGAAGCAAAAGGCTTAGTTCAATTATCAGATCCGTCACAATTATTACCGATCATCAATGAAGTATTAGACAATAACCAACAATCTGTAGATGATTTCAAAAATGGAAAAGATCGTGCAGTAGGATTTTTGGTTGGGCAAATCATGAAAGCAACGAAAGGGCAAGCTAACCCAGGTGTTGTAAATAAATTACTACAAGAAGAATTAGCAAAACGCTAGAAAGCAGCAGATGATTATGAAAAAAGCAAGAGTGATTTATAATCCAACTTCAGGTAAAGAGCTAGTCAAAAAAAATCTAGCTGATATTCTTTCCATAGTGGAAGAATGCGGATATGAAACTAGTGCTTTTGCTACAACTCCAGAAGAAAATTCCGCTAAGAACGAAGCACGCCGAGTTGCTGAATTAGGGTTTGATCTAATTGTTGCAGCCGGTGGTGATGGAACAATCAATGAAGTCGTAAATGGTATTGCTCCGTTAGAAAAGCGACCGTCTATGGCGATTATTCCAGCTGGAACAACTAATGACTATGCAAGGGCACTAAAAATTCCTAGAGACAATATTGTGAAAGCAGCAGAAGTTATCAAAAAGAATCAAACCGTCAAGATGGACATCGGTAAAGCAAAAGATAACTATTTTATCAATATTGCAGCTGGCGGTCATTTAACTGAATTGACATATGAAGTTCCTTCAGAACTTAAAAGTATTTTCGGATACCTAGCTTATTTAGCAAAAGGAGCAGAAATGTTGCCAAGGGTCAAACCAGTAAAAATGAGGATGGAATATGATGAAGGTGTTTACGAAGGGAATGCTTCGATGTTTTTCTTAGGCTTGACCAATTCAGTTGGTGGCTTTGAAAAAATTGCACCTGATGCAAAACTCGATGATGGGAAATTCTCATTGATCATCGTAAAAACCGCCAATGTATTTGAGATTTTACATTTGGCTGCATTAATGCTAAATGGCGGTAAACATATCGAAGATAATCGTTTGATCTATACAAAAACCAGTTATTTGCATGCGGAAACACTTGAACCAAATAGTCGTATGATGATCAATTTAGATGGTGAATATGGTGGTGATGCACCAATGGAATTTACGAATTTACATCAGCATATTGAAATGTTTGCCAATGCAGATGCAATTCCATCTAATGCGATTATGGGCTCTGTTTTAGATGATTATGATGAAGAGGAAGACGAGTATTTTGAAACAAGTAAAGAGTTTGTAAAAGAAGTTGAACGTCTAACTGAAGAAGATATTGATGGTGATGGAAAAATCGCTGATAAAGAAAAATAATTTAAGCAATAAAAAGTATCCAAGGCAAACTTGCCTTGGATACTTTTTGTTGCAGCGGGTCGAAGCACTTCAGTTATATATAAGTTTATAACAAATAAAAAATGAGCTAAAGATAGCAGGTATACTATATATAGATTTATACTATTAAAAAACACAATATGTTGTATAAAAAATATCTCATAATCAATAATTGAGAAGGATTCTCATTGACTTAGGACGAAAACAGGGGTAAATTTAATAGGTCGTCATCTTTGCAGAAAATGATAAATAGGGCAAGTGAGAGGGTTGTTTGATATGAGGTCAAATTTTATTATTAATGACTTTAAAGGATGGAAAAGAAAGAACTATCTTTTTTTATTTGCAATGATTTTGGTACAATTAATCGCTTTTGTTTTTAATCCATCCAGCTGGATTACACTAGTGGGTGGTTTGTCCGGGATTATTTGTGTTAACTTAATTGCCCAAGGAAAAGCTAGCAATTATATATTTGGTTTTATAAGTGCGCTGATCATCGGCTATTTTGGATTTAAAACTCGAGTATACGCAGAAGTTCTACTTCAAAGTTTTTACATTGTAATGGATATTACAGGTTTGTATACATGGTTAAAAGTCAGCGAAGATGGATCAGGTAATGTGACAGATGTAAAAACTTTAAAAGGCATTCAATGGCTCTATGTAGGATTCATTTGGCTGGGAATCGGCATTGTTGCTTATTCTATTTTAGGTTTCGTCAATGATGCACAGCAATTGCTGGATGCAGTCACATTTAGTGTGTCGGCAACAGCGATGCTATTGATGATCAAAAGATATCAGTCACAATTCGTTTTTTGGTTGTTAGGTAATTTGTTTTCTATAGTATTATGGTTTAGAGCGGGGATCCATGCTGGGGGAGATTATGCATTGTTTGTCATGTACTGCATGTATACAATCAATTCTATTTATGGCATGATCCATTGGCTAAAAATTAAAAAAAATAATTATTAATAGGTAGGGAGTTCGATGGCAGTGATCGTTTTAGCAGGTACAATTGGTGCAGGGAAATCAAGTTTAACAGAAATTATTTCAGAACATTTAAAATCAGAAGCTTTTTATGAATCAGTTGAGGATAATGAAGTATTACCCTTATTTTATGCAGATCCTAAAAAATATGCATTTTTACTACAAATTTATTTCTTAAACAAGCGATTTGATAGTATTAAACAAGCACTTTCTCATGAAAACAATGTATTGGATCGTTCGATCTATGAAGATTCTTTATTATTTCATTTAAACGCTGACTTAGGAAGAGCGAATGAGACTGAAGTAAAAGTGTATGATTCTTTATTAGAAAATATGCTGCAAGAATTGCCTTTTGCAGCGAATAAAAAGCGCCCAGATTTATTAGTGCATATTAAAATATCATTTCCTAAGATGTTGGAACGTATTCAAAGACGGGGACGAACTTATGAGCAAGTAGAACAAGATCCAGCTTTGTATGATTACTATAAAGAATTGAATAAACGCTATGAAAAATGGTTTGAGGAATACAATGAGAGCCCTAAAATCCAAATTGATGGAGATAAGTATGATTTTATCGAAAGTGAAGAAGCAAAAAAACAAGTGATTCAGCTGATTGAAAATAAACTAGCTGAAATCAATTAAATAGAAAAATTGATTTTTACTTCTTTTAGCTGTAGAAACAAACTCTCTATTGCTTTTCTAACATTTTTTCATTAGAATGAGAGAAGCGCATTAAAGAAGGAGCGACTTATGAATAATTTTCCCGTGAACAAAAATGAAACAATCGAAGTTGATATTATTGATCTGACACATGAAGGAATGGGTGTTGCCAAAGTTGATGGTTACCCGCTTTTTATAGAAAATGCCTTACCTGGTGAAAAAATCGAAATCAAAGTACTGAAAGTTGGCAAAAGTTTTGGTTATGGAAAAGTCTTGACCATCTTAAAATCAAGCGAAGACCGTGTACCAGTTAAAGACGCTAACTTTACTAAAGTTGGGATCAGTCCATTACAGCATTTAGCATACGGCGCTCAATTGACTTTTAAAACAGACCAAGTGAAAAATGTGATGCAGCGTGTAGCAAAATTACCAGATGTTCCAGTGCTGGATGCAATAGGCATGAACAATCCTTGGGGTTACCGCAATAAAGCTCAAATTCCAGTAAGAAAAATTGAAGACAAACTACAAACGGGTTTCTTTAGAAAAAATAGTCATGACCTAATTCCATTAGAACATTTCTATATTCAAGATCCTAAAATCGATGATGCAGTTATCAAAATCCGTGACATCATGAGACGTTATAGCATCAAACCTTACAACGAATCAGATAATACAGGTAACTTACGTCATATTGTCGTTCGTCGTGGTTACCACACAGGTGAAATGATGGTTGTTCTAATTACTAGAACACCAAAACTATTCCCCTCAAGTAAAATCATTCCGGATATTTTAGAAGCTTTACCGGAAGTTGTTAGCATCGTGCAAAATGTGAATCCAAAGAGAACTAATGTGATTTTCGGAGATGAAACGATTCTATTACATGGTGAAGATAAAATGATCGATACGATTTTTGATTTGAAATTTGAAATTTCTTCTCGTTCATTCTACCAAGTAAATCCGCAACAAACGGAAGTGATGTACAATAAAGTCAAAGAATACGCAGCATTGACTGGTAAAGAGATTGTTGTAGATGCGTATTGTGGAATCGGTACGATTGGTTTAACATTGGCGAAAGATGCAAAACACGTTTATGGTGTGGAAGTCATCGAAGAAGCAGCGAAAAATGCTGAGAGCAATGCAAAATTAAACGATATCACGAATGCAACATTTACAGCAGGATTAGCTGAAGAAGCATTACCAAGAATGATCGAAAATGACATAAAACCAGATGTTGTGATCGTTGATCCACCACGTAAAGGCTTAGAAGCAAGTTTAGTGGAAACGTTGATCGAGACAAAACCGTACCGTATTGTTTATGTTAGTTGTAATCCAGCAACATTGGCACGAGACCTTGCCTTACTCGTTGAGGGCGGCTTTGAAGTAAAAGAAGTACAGCCGGTGGATAACTTCCCGCAAACGACTCATATCGAGTCAGTTACTTTGCTAACAAGGACGGTGTAAATATGGATACAAAGAAAAAAATGTTAGAGTTAATCAAGAAGAAACAAGGTGGAGGCAGATCTGAAAAAATGGAGAAGCCTAAAAATGACCGCAGAAACATGCGTAAAGGTCCGAAAATTTATAATAAATAGTTTGAGGAATAGCGCCTGAAAACAAATTTAAAAAGCAAATCAAAACTATCTGTTAGTTTTGATTTGCTTTTTTAGTTTCCTAGAACTCTTTTTGTATAAACATCGATTTTATAATCAAGCATGTCAATTCCCTCTTGAATTTGTTTCATTTCGTTTAGAGCGTTCTCTTTTTGCTTTTTCAATAAATCTAATCGATCCTGATTTGTTTCATCACCTTCATACCACCAAATAAGATATTGTTTTAAATCGTCAATCGTCATCCCTGTTTTTTTTTAAATGCATAAAAAAATCGATCCACTCTTTATTGCGATCATCATAAATCCGAATATTATTTTGCTCTCTTTTCACCGTAAGCAATCCTTCTTTTTCATAAAAACGTAGAGTATATGGCGTAAGGCCAGTCATTTTTGAGAATTCATTTATTTTGTAGCCCATTTTGGTTTCCTCCCGTGTTATTACTCTTTTCATTTTAACACTTAGAGTTAACTCTAGGTCAAATGAAATAGGGTATGTTCTGCAATTTTGTTTTTTTAACGAAAAAGGTTATTTAGCACCTCTATAGTATTTCCTACTTTTATCTTATGTGGTAACATTAAGTTAAGTATTTTTTGGTTAATGGTTGGAAATATGAGTTTATTAAATAAAAAAGTTTTAGAATAGTTCTAAGACAAATTAATTTGTTTTAAGAATTATCAAAATCAATCAGAAAGGAGTTTGGAATGGTAAGAAGTAAAATCCTCGATGTTCATATACACACTTATCGAACAGATCTTAAAATGTCTCAAGATGAGCTCGCAAATAAAGTAGGCGTTGTAAGACAGACGATTATTAATTTAGAAAAAAATAAGCACAATCCTTCTTTGTTATTAATGTATGCTATTTCAGAAGTGCTGGGGACTACGATTGAGCAACTTGTTACTTTTGATAAGCTAGACGATAATAACCATAAAAAATAATTGATTATAATAGTGTGTTCTCGTAAAATGGTATCAAAAGAATAAAGTTGAATCGGATCAAGGATAACATAAATGAAGCATTAGCTTTTATTATGCGAGATACTCTGTTTTTTATTTCCAGATAGTTGAACAAAAAAGTTTTAGACTCAGGAGAATCTTAATGATAGAAACGAAAAGATTGATTATTCGAGAAATCGAATCAACAGAAACAGATCTAAATGCGTTGAACACACTATTATCTGATAAAGAGGTTAATAAATATCTTCCTTGGTATCCCATGAAAGACATAAATGATACAAAAAAATTCTATAAAGAACATATCAAACCGTACTACAAAGAAAATGATGGTTATTATTTTGTAATCTGTCTTAAAGAGAACAACCATCCAATCGGGTATATCGCAGCAAGTGGCAGTGAGAGTCATGATTTCGGCTATGGCCTTCAAAAAGAGCATTGGGGCAAAGGTATAGTGACAGAAGCAAGTGAGGCAGTTATCGATTTTTTAAAAATACAAGGCTGGGCTTTTATTACAGCTACGCATGATATAGATAATATTGGAAGTGGCAAAGTCATGCAAAAAAATGGGATGATTTACAACTATTCGTATAAGGAACAATGGCAACCTAAAGATATTAAAGTGACCTTTAGAATGTATCAACTAAATTTTGATGAGAATCAAGACAGAGTTTATATGGAGTATTGGGATAAGTATCCAGAGCACTTTATCGAGGATTTATAGAGGGAAAACTTCTTTTGAAAAAAAGTAAATCGTTAAGCAAAATTTGTAGAATAGAAGAAAGAGTAAGTACTTTTTTATGCATGTGTTCTTAGTGATAAATAGAAGTTTTTCCTTAATAGTCTTTTCTGGAAATCTTCACATAAAAAACAAACAGTTGTTTAATCTATATTGGTAAAATGGTTGGTTGGTAGTTTACTAAAAAGGAATAGCATCATAGTTAAACAACTGTTTGAAATAGTAGGCTCTGCAAAACCACTATTTTTTAGTTTAAAGCTAGAGTCTGTCTTCCGCCAGACAGAATCTAACTATCACTGGTGCACTGGGAATTATTTATTACTTTTAGCTACTTAGTTTTGTAGATCTAGGAAATTATTTGTTTGCATGTTTATTTTTTTATCATTTGTTGTTGTACGCATTGACTCGGCAACTTTTTTAAACTAAATAGAAAAGCACGGTGGCAAATAATTTCAGTAACATCAGCTCGTAAACACCAAGAGATGAATATAGAAAAGGGTTAAGAAAAAAGGAGAACTTGGTGTTTACTATTTATAAAAAGAGCGAAAAAAATACGGTATTGATCACCAACCAATACCGTGCAAAAGCTCAATAAGACATCATTAACTCTCCAAATAATAAAACTTGTAAAAAAAAGCTAGTATTTCTTACAAATTTTAGGTAAAATGAATGAGTCAATGCGCATTGACCTGGGCAACTTGTATTGTCAGTTTGTGCTGACGATACAGGGCTCTGTAAGAGGATTTGCGGTCTTCTTACAGAGTGCCTGTTTATTTTGTTTTTCGCTCTAATTATCTGAAAATAAATTCAAAACCAAAAAAAATGATATTAGTCAGCAACTAATACCATGAAGCGTTCGCTAAATATGCATGAACTAATTCATTGAAATCGTAAAAATGACTAGCAATCTTTTCTTACTTTTAGTACAATGAGAATAGTCAATGAACTATTGACGGAGGCAACTTGTATTATTAGTTTGTGCTGATAATACAGGGCTCTGCGGGATGATTTGCGGTCCTCCTGCAGAGCGCCTTTTTTTATTTAATTTTGTAATATTATCTTAACTTAAAGGTAGGAGTTTCGTCAATAAGTTTTTTAAAATAGTAAAATTTAAACGCAATGAGTAAAAAGTAGGTCTGGTGTTATAAGTATCAGCCTTTTTTTGCTATAGAAATTCTTAACCTTTTGTTCGGTAAGGAAAAAAGAAGAATATAGGCTAACGCGCAATCTGAAATCCATTTATCATTGTAAGATTAAGAAGTCTAATAAAATACCGATAAAAATAGGCCGAGACAAAAGCGTTCAGCTTATTTCCGAAGGATCTGCTTTTTTCTCGCCGTTTATTCGGATTTAGAGCGCGAAACAAAACTGTTTTTTAGTTTTGTTCCACGCTCTTGATTCTTATTTTATCTTTGGGGAAGATAATTAAGTAACTCTCTATGTCTAAATAATAATAGATTTAAATCAGTTTTACTACTTCAATAATTTCTTATCGATGAAACTTTTTTGAATAAGGTGTCCATTATATAATCTATTCTCTCCAAAATTTTGTATAATCAATTTTTTCTTGAATGTTATAATCAATGATTTTTTTCAATAATGAAAAGTCGATCGGCTGATCCCAAGTGATTTTAATGATATTATCAGTATGTTGATAACCAGATTTTTCAATAGCCTCTTTGAATGCTGAAATCGCGACAGTTTCTGGCGCAATTGAAAGATGTTTTTTAGACGAGCTGTATGCAATAATGAATGTTCCATGGTCAGTAAACATAGGTTGGTTCCATTTTATGACAACGTTGAATTGGGGATATGATTTCATCGTCCAATCAAACAACTCTTCTGCGCGTTTACGATGTTCGGGTTCGCTGATAGTTGAAAAAAATTCATTGATATCTTTCATCGCTGTGTCCTCTTTTCTTTCTAGTTATTGTTTTCTTTATTATAATATAAGAGTGATCTTGAAGAAAATATTTACTTTAACAAGAATGATTTATTAGGTAGGAGGGATATACTAATGGAAACCTATATAGCCTTGTTACGTGGTGTGAATGTTGGTGGAAAAAATCGAGTTGTCATGGCAACTTTGAAAGAGAGCTTTGAGCAACATGGATTTAAAAATGTGGTTACGTATTTGAATAGTGGAAATGTTATTTTCTCTAGTGAAGTAACAGATGTTTTACAACTAACTGACGAGTGTGAAAAATTGATTGAAAAAGAGTTTAAACTCACTATCATAGTGACGATCATCTCTGCTAAGGCTTTACTGACAGCGTTAGAAGAGATACCAAAATGGTGGAATGCGGATAAAGAATCGAAACACAATGTCATTTTTGTGATTCCGCCAACGACAACAGAAGAAGTGATTGCATCTGTCGGTGAAGCGAAAGCAGGCTATGAAAAAGTAGCATATCATGAACGAGTTATTTTCTGGTCAGCACCAATAAAAACATTTTCTAAAAGCCGTTGGTCAAAAATCGTTGGCACCAAGATGTATAGTCGAATTACGATTAGAAATGCGAATACGGTAAATAAGCTTGCCGAGCTAGTACAAAAAAATTAATAAATAAGGAAACTGGATACCGAAAGAGAAGAACTTAGTTCAATATAAATCCTAAAATAGTTTGAAAATCAGATGTAGCTAAAATGATTTTCAAGCTATTTTCATACCATATTGAATCTAATCAATTTTATGCTTATAATGGATATTACGTTAAAAAGATAGAAATGTGTTGGGGGAAAATAAAAATATGGCAGTTATAAAAAATAGTCTATTTATGATCAAAAGAGCTGGTTTGTTGTATAATATAAAACCTTGGACTACTTTTTTCCTTACTTTGGTATTTGGCGCAACGGGAATTCCTAGGCTTTTAAATAGGAATTTTATTTCCGGTGGTATTTTACTTTTCGTATGTATTTTTTCTAGTGATTGGGATAATGATATACTTATCTGGATCGGTGTTTTTGATGCAGTTACGAGTCTTTTTTATAGAGAAGATGAACCAAAAAGGAAATCCGTTGTGGACAAACATAAAGTGACCCGAGCTGCAGTAACAAAAGTTGTTGAAAAAGAAGCCGTTATTCGAACACCAAAGAAAACGAATAAAGTAGGCAATAAAATCTGTCATTTTTGTGGAGCACCAATGCCTTCAAATGAATCAGTTTGCTCTTATTGTAGAATGGAAAGTACACAGTAGAAAGTTGAGAAAATAATGAACTTAAAAAAAAGTATCAAGATCTATATAGGCATTCTCGCCATTTTTATCGCAATCATTCTAGCTTATGTTGGCTATGTTTATTTTAGTTACTCTAGAACCGCGGACAACTTGCCTATTGAAATCAATCAAAAAGCTAAAGTAAAACAAGCATCGACTGATAAGGAATATAAAATCACAACCTTCAATATTGGCTATGGCTCTTACACACCAGATTATACATTCTTTATGGATGGTGGCAAACAATCAAAAGCTGTAAGTAAAGAGAGTGTGATCGAAAATATTTCTGGCGTGATCAATACGACTAAAAAAATCAGTCCTGATTTTGCCTTATTTCAAGAGGTTGATGAAAAAGCGACCCGTAGTCGTAATGTGGATGAAGTATCGCAACTCATTCAGCAATTCACGGACTATTCTAGCGTATTCGCATCGAATTACGATTCAGCGTTTCTGATGTATCCGATTTTAGATCCAATCGGAAAATCAAAATCAGGTATTTTAACCTTAAGCAATAATATCATTGAAGCAAGTACCCGCTATAGCTTACCAATCGAAACGAATTTTAATAAATTTTTTGATTTAGACCGTGCGTTTACTGTATCAAAAATCCCTGTTGAGAATGGCAAATATCTAATGCTGTATAATGTTCATTTATCTGCCTACATCAAAGACCAAAAAATACAAAAAGAACAAGTCCATAAATTATTTGATCATATGGAAAATGAATATAAAAAAGGAAATTATGTTGTTGGTGGTGGTGATTTTAACCATGATCTGCTAGATTCTTCGACTGAGACTTTTAAAAATGATACCACAGAAGAATACACATGGCTGCAGCCTTTTCCTAAAAAAGAATTACCAGAGAATTTAAAAGTTGCGGCTTTAAGTGAAAGAAAAATACCAGTACCATCAGTTCGCAATTTGGATAAACCTTATAAAAAAGGAGAGTCGTTTGTAGCGTTGATTGATGGATTTATCATTTCAGAAAATGTTGAGAATGTTAGTGGAAAAGTGATTGATGCTGAGTTTAAAAATTCAGATCATAATCCTGTTGTGATGATGTTTAAGTTGAAAAAATAGAAAAGAAACGAAGCCATTTATTTCGGCTTCGTTTCTTTTTCATGGTTAATCCTCTGTTTTTACAACAGTTTCTTTCCCATCGTTTATGATCAAAGCAGTATGACTGGCAACTTTAACACCATCTGCTTCATAATCAGTATCAGAGAAATTTGCAATCACAGATAAAGAATCACCAAATTCAGTTTTTTGAACTAAACGATCATCTGTTAACACTTTAAAATCAGTCATTTCATGTTGTAAAGCTGCTTTTTGGAAAGGAGTCCAAATTTTAGCATTATCAGAAATATCTTGTTTATGCTCCTCCCAAGCTGCTTTATCGATATGCATCATTGGCGGAGTATTGTACAAATACTCTTTCATACGACGTTCGCCGACTTGATCTTTGATTTTATAACTATCCCATTCCCATTGATGAGAAGTAATCACTGAACGGTTGTAAACAAGCTTGTACAGTGGCAGAGAATAAACAGGATCAGTATAAATTGCTTTGTATTCTTCCTTGATTGGTACGACTTTTTTATATTTTGTTGGAATACCGCCATCTAAAGCAGCGTAACTTCCCACATAGTAGTCACTTTCTTTATTTTCACGCATATCAGGATCAGACCACATAATGACAGGTGTTTCGATTCCGTGAGCAAAAACCATATTTTTTGAAGCAAAATCATTCCCACCTTCAGAACCGACAACTAGACCGTTTTGATTAAAATAATCCATCCGTTTTAAACGTCCGGCAACATCTTCACTTTGTGTAGTTAAGTGATCTGGACTATAGTCATTATAAATTTCACCAGCAGCATCCGTATCTAAGAACCAAGAATTGAATGGAATTTTATTTTGCATGATGCCAGTAAATCGTTCTTCTACATCAGGAAAAATCAGTGTTGGATTAAGCTTGCGTCCTTTACCCAAGAAACCAGCAACTTTTTCACCGTTTTTCTTCGTGACAGTTGCATTGTCATATAGATTTTTGTTAGGGAAAGAAGCGGTATTCCAATCGATGCTAGCATTTTCTTGAATCGACTGATAAGAATCATAAGGACCAATCAGATACCCTTGATCAGCTGCAGTTTTGACCATTTCAGGATTCATCAAGCCATTCGCCCAGTTTGGTAGACCAATCCAAGCATTTTCAACTCCTGAGTCTTTCATCTCTTTAAAAACATCAGATGACGTTGCTTGTCCCCATTGCGCAAGTGGGGGGACTAAATCACCTAGGACACCGGCTAATAAGTGTTTATTCAAAGTGTAGCGTTCTTGTTCACTTAGTTTATCGATGCCTTTATCAATCAATTTTTGTGCGTCTGCATCCGGATTTTTGAAAATATCTTTAGTATAAAATTGTGGATAAAGCAGAACATAATTAATCGATGTTAAGAAGGTGTTTTTTTCATATTTATAGCCTTCATTGTTTTTAAACGCTTCTAAAGCCTTTAAGTATTCCTCAGAACCATCTTCACCGTATTGAGTCAATAATTCAGCGATCCATTGAAAAATTGGTTCATCAATCATTTGAGGTAGTTTGTCCCAGTTAATATCTTCCGTTGTTAAAATGCGGCTGTTCCAGTAATAAACTTGAATTGCACCACGCATTTTCTTGATTTCTGGATTTTCTTTTTCCTTTTCATCAAGTGTCTTGAATTGACCTAAATCGATTCGATCCATTTGGTAGGTCTTGGCGATCGCGACAGGATCGTTATCGGTAACATAAAGTCGGTAATTCATGGTCTTATTTTTGTCGAAGCCAATAAAATTGTGGTTAGCTTCCAAAGTAAGGTGAGGCTCGGTTTTTGTTAAAAGATCACTGTTAAAAGTGTTATCCATTACAAAAGTTGTAGCAAAAGTTTCTTGATTTGTTGTAAAAAAGCTCATTGAGAAAGCTTCACTCATTGATAATTCTTCATTTTGTTTAAAGTAGGCAAGCCACTCTTTTTGATCATTAGGAATTGTTTTTCCTTCAGCAATCGGGAGTACATAGTTTTTAGCGTCTAATTTAGGCCAAGTAAAAGAAGTATCTTCATCGGATAAACTTGTGAGTGCCACAGCTAGATGATTGTTTTCTTTTTTCACTTTTACCTTGATTTGTTCATTCGGATAAGTCCAACTGATTTCTTCTTTGCTTTTCTTTAGTTCAGAGACTACCTTTGGTTCTTGAGGTTTTGACACTTCTGCTTTTTCACCATTTTCAGTAATAGAGACAGTGAAAGTTGCTGGATCAACATCAAAAGAGAAATCAGTTTTAGCATAAGTCTTGTTTTTTTCAATTTCATTGTTGACAATTAACTTTTCTGCTTTGTTTGTTGCATTACTTTGGTTGAAATGACAACCGGATAAAGAGAATGTGATTGCGGCTAAGCCAAGATAGATAGACAATTTTTTCATGGGTTCCTCCTAATTTAAAAGCTGAGCAGGCTCGTCCTGCTCCGACAGAAAAATAGGGAAGTATGACTGAGGCGTTCTTTGCCTCAAGCATAGTTCATCTTTTTTCCGAGGAGCAAGCCTGTAAAGCTAGATAATACAAAAGCTGAGCAGGCTCGTCCTGCTCCAACAGAAAAATAGGGAAGTATGACTGAGGCGTTCTTTGCCTCAAGCATAGTTCATCTTTTTCCGAGGAGCAAGCCTGTAAAGCTAGATAATACAAAAGCTGAGCAGGCTCGTCCTGCTCCAACAGAAAAATAGGGAAGTATGACTGAGGCGTTCTTTGCCTCAAGCATAGTTCATCTTTTTTCCGAGGAGCAAGCCTGTAAAGCTAGATAATACAAAAGCTGAGCAAACTAGCTCAACTCAATAGCGTACCCTAATTTTACTAAGTGAATGTTACAGAAAAATGCCAAATTCAGACATCAAAAAAAACAAGCGTAAAATGCTACGCTTGTCTTTCAGGTTTATAGAAATGTAGAACAAAAATCAATGTTTGATGGACTAATCTTGTTTCGATTGTAAATCTATGTTCTTGCATGATCGATTGAACGATCGATAAGCCTAGTCCTGTTCCTGACAAGTTTTTATTCCGTGATTTTTCGTGAACGTAGAAGGCTTCCCAAAGCTTGTTCACATCAAAATCAGCAGGTAGGGCTGTTTGATTACTAATCGTAAATTCAATGAATTCGTCTGTTTCTCGCCAGCTAACTTGAATTTCTTTGTCAGTTGTATATTTTAGACTGTTCGTCAATAAATTTTCAAAAACACGTTTGATCAATATTGGATCAGCTTCGATCAATGAAAGAGGTCTGTCGCTAGCGGCCTCTAATAATAGAATTTCCTCTTCTTCCATGGTCGGCGTAAGCTCAGTCACTGTTTGTCTCCAGGTATCTGACAAGTGTAGTGGAACTTTATTGATTGGCTGTTGTTGCTCCAATTTTGCATAATCCAACATTTGATCAACAATATCATTCAATCGTTGGGTTTGTTGTAAAATCACCTCAAGATACGTTCCGTCGTCTAAATCATCTTCAATACCAGAGCCATATGCTTTTATCAAAGCAATCGGTGTTTTTAATTCATGGGTCAAGTCTGCTGTGAATTGTTTAAGTTGTTCATTTTTAGCTAATAAATTTTTTTGATAAGAAGCTAAAGCATAACTCATTTTGTTGATGCTAAGCGCTAATTCACCAATTTCATTCGCTGGAATATCATCAGTCGTCACAAATGTTAACCCAGTGATTTCTTCCGCTACTTTTTTTAAGTTGACTAAAGGATCTGTTATTTTCCGAACAGAGATGTAAATTAGGATAATGATTAGAACCAATGTCAGACTCAAAGAAATAAAGTTAAATGTATTGATTAGATTAGCGGTTTCGGAAAAATTGACTGTTGAAACACCAACTAAATAAAAGGTATGATCGATCACCCTCATCTCAACCAAGAAGCTGGATTTTTGCTTCCCTTGGTCAAAATTTCGTTGGACAGATTGAGATGTATTTTGTAGTTGATCCAATGTTTCTTGTGTAATCCAAAAGCGATTTAATGCGACCTTTTTTCGATTCAACTCTACATTCAAGGCTTCATTAAAATCATCAAGAGAGGTGTCATCTAAACTTCGTGAGATGATCGTGACTTGATTGTTCTCTTCTAATTCAGCTAGTTGTTGTTCAGATCGGGTGTTTTGTTGAATATCTGTCATAACGGAGGTGACTTTATGATCCATTTTAGAAAAATAGTAATAAGGAACAATCAGACTATTTAAAAGAAACATGATGATAAAGCTACCTACAATAATCAGTGAAAAGGTCAATGTGAGTGTTGTACTGATTTTTCTAGTTTTCTTGTTCAATGAGATAGCCCACTCCTCGTTTGGTGGTGATAATCTCATCGCCAATTTTTTCACGAAGCCTTCTAATATGTGTGTCCACAGTACGTGCTACACCATCATAATCCATACCCCAAACTCCGACTAATAGTTGTTCTCTGGTTAAAATACTGCCACGATTTTTAATGAGCATCATCAATAAATCAAATTCTTTTTTTGTTAAATCTACTGGTTGCTCATTTTTCCAAACTTTCAAATTAGCGGGTTCGATTAGTAAATCTTTGATATAAAATGAATGAGCCAAACTAAGTAATTTTTTAATACGTAACAAGAGCACTTGTGGGTGAAAAGGTTTGGTAATATAGTCATCTGCTCCACTAGATAAAGAAAGAAACTCATCTTCACCGGTTGATTTTGCGGTTAGCATCAAGACCTTTAATGAACTTTCAGCTTTGATTGTTTTAATGACTTTTAGTCCATCTATTTTAGGCATCATCCAATCAATAACGGCTAAATCTAATTTTTCTTGATAAAAAATATCTAATGCTTCTTCACCATCAAGTGCAGTATAGACTTTAAATCCGCCTTTTTTTAAATAAGCACTAACGATTTGCACCATTTCGGGACTATCATCGGCAACTAAAATATTCATGTTCACGACTCCTTTTAAAAATCTATTTTTCTTTAGGATGAGAAAGGGATGAATTAGTAAAAAATTCAATCAATGTAAAGCATAGCAGCATCAAATAAGAACCGCTCATGATATGCTTTTATTATTTATCATACTTATAAAGTTTAAATTCCTCAATCAATTGAATCAATTTTTCGGCATAGTCTGGATCGGTTGCATAGCCTCCATTTTGCAAAGCAACAGCGGCCTCTTGATAATTTTTACTTGTTTTAATTGCATCATAGGTCCCACCTTTTAAAAATTCCATATGATCGACCATTGATTCTTGGATCGTTTCATATTTTTTAAAAGAATCATCGATCGTGATCCGCTCGCCGTCAACAAATTCATCTGTAGGCATAATGCTAGATTGTTCGTTAAAAGCTCCTTTGATTCCAAATAAATTTTTTGCTTCTACTGCTAAATCACTACGACCCCAGTCAGATTCTAAAATTGCTTGAGCAATAGTGATACTGGCGAATAAATGAGTCTGTTTCTGTAAAAGTTTAGCTTCAGTTGCTATTTCATCAATAAAAATCTGCTGGTAAGCAGTGGTTTCATCTTGGATTGGTTGTTCTTCTTTATTAAAAATAAGGAAAAGACTAGCAAATGAAAGAAGTAGAATCAATAGTAATGGTAAAATATTTTGTCTTCTTAGAATTCCTTGATTCATATAATAACCTCTTTTCTTAAAGTGTTACATTTAGTATAGAGCTTATATGTTACAAAAATATGCCAAAGAAGTTAATATTTGTTTGGCTTTCTTAATAAATACTTCAGATTGATTAATAAATAAGGCACTAATTATTTTTTTAATCATAAAAAATAATAAACAAAGTGCTTTACAACTCAAAAAAAATCATTTATGATTGTTTTTGTAAATACCCTATAGGGTATAAAGGAGGAGCAAATGTTTTCATTTTTTAAAGGAAATTCAGTTAGTACAAGTGAACTTCAACAAAAATTAGCAACAAAGCCAGAAGTGATTGATGTTCGAGAAAAGACAGAATTTGCATCGGGTCACATATCTGGAGCAAAAAATATACCCCTCAGTAAAATTGGTTCTTATGTAAACAAAGATAAAGAACCAGTTTATGTAATTTGCCAATCTGGAATGAGAAGTCGGCAAGCTGTAAAAAAATTAAAAGCTAAAGGAATCAATGCAATCAACGTCAAAGGTGGCATGAGTGCTTGGCGTGGAGAAGTCAGAGGAGGAAAATTATAATGCGAGTAGTGATTATTGGTGGTGTAGCAGGCGGAATGTCAGCTGCGACTAGATTAAGAAGATTATCAGAAGAGATTGAAATCATCGTTTTAGAAAAGGGCCCCTATGTTTCTTTTGCAAATTGTGGCTTGCCCTACTACGTATCAGGAGAAATCAGTGAACGCTCTGAATTGATCTTACAAACACCTGAACAGTTGAAAAAAAGATTCAATATTGACGTTTATCCAGAAACAGAAGCAGTTAAAATCGATCGAAAAAATAAAACAGTATTAACCAACGCAAACGGCAAAGAGGACACAATCAGTTATGATAAACTGATTCTTTCACCTGGGGCACAACCAGTGCTACCGACAATCGAAGGGCTGAATGAAGCAACAAATGTTTATACATTAAGAAACGTGCCAGACGTCGATAAGATCGTAGCAACTGTCAAAAATGAGCACCCTAAAAAAGCCGTTGTGATTGGTGCAGGGTTCATCGGGTTAGAAATGGCTGAAAATTTGAGTCATTTAGGCATTGATGTCACAATCGTAGAAGCAGCACCACAAATTTTACCACCTTTAGATGAGGAAATGGCGGCCTTTGTTGAAAAAGAATTAAAAGAAAAAGGAATCACTGTCTATACAGGATCCGGAGCAACAGAGTTTAAAAAAGCAGGAAAACAAATCAAATTAAGCTCAGGTGAAACAATTTCAAGTGATTTTACAGTGCTATCGATTGGTGTCAAACCATCTAGTGATCTGGCCGTTGCTGCTGATTTGAAAACTGGCATACGTGGTGGTATTGTTGTAGATGAAACATATCAAACAACGGATCCAGATATTTATGCAGTTGGAGATGCGATCATTGTCAAACAACAAATTACACAAGAAGATGCTTTGATCTCGCTTGCTTCACCAGCCAATCGCCAAGGACGCCAAGTAGCGGATGTGATCGCAGGTGTTGCTCGTAAAAACCAAGGAAGTATAGGCACTGCAATCGTGCGAGTGTTTGATCTCGCGGCAGCGAGCACAGGATTAAGTGAGCGTCAATTACGTAACAATAATGTAGAATATAAAGCCGTTCACACAACATCCAAAAGCCATGCGGGGTATTTTCCAGGGAGTCACCCGATCGTGATGAAGTTACTTTTTCATCCTGTATCGGGAAAAATCTATGGCGCCCAAGCGATTGGTCAAGATGGTGTGGATAAACGAATTGATATTATAGCAACTGCAATCAAAGCAGATATGACCGTTATGGATCTGCCCGAATTAGAATTTACGTATGCACCACCATTTGGTTCAGCAAAAGACCCTGTTAATATGATTGGTTATGCTGCGACTAATATTGTTGAAGGTTTTTCTGATACTATTCAATACTACGAATTGAAAAAAGCAATTGAAAATGGTGCCTTTTTACTAGATGTGCGAAACCCAGGAGAACTGAAGAGTAACGGTTCATTACCTCAAGCTGAAAATATTCCATTGGATGAATTAAGAAGTCGTCTAACGGAACTTCCATCCGATAAAGAAATCATTGTAAGCTGTCAAAGTGGGCAACGCAGTTATTTAGCAGAACGAATTTTGAAAAATAATGACTTTAACGTTAAAAATTTAGATGGTGCGTTTCAACTATACAGTACAATTTACCCTCAGGAGGTTATTAAATAATGTATAAATCAATCATGATCGATGAATTTGAACAATTAGAAAAAAGAAATCAACTAGCAATCATAGACGTACGTGAGGAAGATGAATATGTTTCTGGACACATCAAAGGTGCAAAAAATCTACCACTAAGCACGCTACAAGAAACAGCAGAATCATTAGACAAAACTCAACACTACTATATTATCTGTCATGCCGGCGGGCGCTCGCAAATGGCGAGTGAATATTTTGCTTCAGTAGGGTATGACGTTACGAATGTGATGGGCGGTATGTCTGCATGGAGAGGAGAAGTTGTGGATGGCTTGTGATCCTAAATTAGCGAATCGTTTGAAACGTTCGGAAGGACAAATTCGCGGTATTTTAAAAATGATGGATGAAGGAAAAGATTGCCGAGAAGTTGTGACGCAATTGATGGCAGTTCGTTCAAGTATCGATAAAGTCATAGGGCTTGTAGTAACTGAAAATCTAAAGCAGTGTATGGAAGATGAAAATATCGATCTAGCTGGAGAAGAAATGATAAAGGCCTTAGAAATGATCGTAAAAACAAGATAAATAAAAAGGCGTGGAACAAAAGCGTTTCCCCAAGAGAACCAAGTAGTTACTGTGCAACATCAACTGTTAGCTTATTGTGTTCTGCAGCAATAAGAAGGGACTGTTTTTGTTTCCGCCGTCTATTCGTAAGAAGTCAAAAATCAGCATGATACTGATTTTTGACTTTTTTATTTCATAGTGATTGGAACTTTCTTTTTTATTAACCAGCCTTCTTCTGCCAATTCATTTAAAGAAACGGAAACTCTGGATTGTGATGTACGGCAGAATTTTGATAATACTTCTTGTGTGATAAATGTCGGTAATTCCAACTGTTCGCTCTCTGTTACGATACCAATGTGATCACTCAAATAAGTCAGTGCATGTTTCATTCGTTTAGTAGTAGGTAAATGAAGAAAATTAAAATAACCGTAATGTCGTTGGAAGATGTCAGCAAAATTAGTCAGCATTAACTCATAATAATGAGGGTCTTCGTTTAATGAAAGAAGAAACTTGTCCTTTGGTAAGCAAAAAATTGTAGCATCTTCACTAATGACACGAATACTATGCTCCTTTTGTTTAAAGGTAGAAAAACTATCCAAGCCGAAAAAATCATTTTGAAAAATAAAAGAAGAAATATAGCGTTTGCCATCATTAAGGATTTCCACACAAAGAACACCTTCAACAACATAATAGATATTTTTCGTTTTTTCATATTCATCAACGACCAAAGTATCTTTTTGATACGTTTTTTCTGACCATTTACTATGAGGAACTTTCTTTAAATAGTCAATCAAAAGTAGATTATTTTTATATAATTCGATTGGTTCCTCCCCCTTTCAAGTATAGAAAGTATAGCATAATCTGATTAATTCTTTGAACTAACTTTCCATAAATAAAGCAACTTTAGGCGATTTATATCAGTGATATAAATCGTTTTTTTTATTTCCTCTAAAATAGGTTTTACCAGTTGAGTGTATGGCTGAAACAGTACAGCATACAACTAGGAAAGGGAGGATGCAGGTGAATTATGATGGAAACAGACCCATCTATAAACAAATTATCGAGCAGGTCGAACATTTGATTGCTAGTAACCAATGGCAACCAAATGAAAAAGTGCCATCTGTCAGACAAATGGCAGAAGATTTAGAGGTAAACCCAACAACTATTCAACGGGCCTACAGTCTTTTAGAACAAGAAAAAATTTTGATCAGTCAGAGAGGGATTGGTAAGTTCGTGACAAACAAAACGGATAAAATTACAGATTTACGCTTACGATTGATTGAAGCACATATAGAAGCTTTCATCGTTCAATTAAAGAAGCTTGATTTAACACAGAACGAAAATAAGCACATCATTGAACGGATTGTGAGGAGTGCAAATGAATAAATTACGGGTAAAAAATATCGGTAAAGAATATCAAAAAAATATTTTTCATGAGTTATCTTTTGACTTAAGTGATGGTCAAATTCTCGGTATTCTCGGAAAAAACGGAACGGGGAAAACAACTCTATTAGATTGTATTTCTGGACAAAAAAATATTAGCACTGGGCTGATCCTATACAATGATCAGCCACAAAGTAGTACTTTATTTAAATCTAGCATAGCCTATGCATCAACCATTAACTATTTTGAAGATACCCAAACGATTAGACAAATACTGATTGAGTATACTTTATTATTTCCTGGTTTTCAGCTAGAAAAGGCGATAGAGCAACTTGAACTCTGGCAGATTTCTCCTAAGCAAAAATGGCAGGAACTTTCAGAGGGTACTAAAGTTAAAGTGAAGATTGCATGTGAATACGCCAAAGCAACAAGTATTTTTCTGCTAGATGAGCCATTTGCTTATTTAGATTATTCCTCTCGCATACAAGTAAAAAAAATGTTGAGGAAAGCCAGTGGTGAAAACAAACTAATTTTAGTTTCAACAAATTTTATTGAAGAGATGGATACCTTATTTACAGATGTATTATTTATGAATCCAAATAGATATTGCGAAGTAATCAATTTGGAAGACCTACGGGAACGAAAATGTTTGTCTTTAAAAGAAATCTATGAGGAGGAAGCCAATGATACGTTTATTTAATTTTTATCATGAAAAAAGCAAGAAGTTCTTTTTAAGTAGTTTGCTTTTGATTTTAACCAGTTATTTTGCTAAATATGTTTTTCAATTAATGATACCCGAATCTCAGTGGGAGCGTCTACCAATTGTAATCTCTGTAGGGGCGTCAATCGTTTTGACTTGGCGGATCAATCAACTAGATATAAAGTCGAATCATCTGACATTAGCAAGCACAGCTAATCAGTCACCTTTTGAGAAAATCACTGCCAAATATTTACTTTCTTATATTCAAGTCATCATGATTGGTGCAATCAATTTAGTGTTTAATTTTACAATGATTTCGTTAGACCTAGTAGAACTACTACTACTAGCGTTAGAGTTAGCTGTTTATCTTGCCGGTACGATCAGTTATTTGATTTTGCTCAGAGGTATTGTTGCTAAATTATGGTTGCCAAATTTATCAAAAATAGTTGTTGTGGCAATTGGTTGGATACTGATTGTTTTGCTGAATGACGTCACTCGTTATTACTTTCCTCAAAGCATGAATATCGCATTACCAGTTAATAATGGAAATGTTTATCCAAGTACGTTTATTTTAAATGCTTGTCTTTCAGCAGCAATCATATTTGTTTATCTATGGCTCGAAAAAAATCAGTTAAAGGATAATAGATAGGTGAGAAAAAATGTATCAATTGGCTATAAAAAAGCATATATCAATCGTTTATTCAGGACGGAGGCAATCTATATTATGCTTTTATCCAACACTTTTGCCCATTTAATCCAATTTTTAGCAGATCCAGTAATTGAATTATGTATTGGTTTTGATCAAATCATTCAGCTAGCACCGCTCAATGCACCAGCAGCATTAGGGATAGCGGGAATATTAGGCGTGATTTTCGCACTTTATCCAGCAGTAAAATTAGACCCAATAACAGCGTTACGTTACGAATAAAATAAGGAAAGTGGGCAAAAAAATGAAAAAATTATGGAAAAATAAAATGTTCAAATATGGATTGATCGGAATTGTTCTAATTGCACTAGGAGGAGCTGGATTTTTAGGATATTACCGCATGGCAAGGATTCAAGGTGTTACTTCAAGTTATGAAATCAATAAAGAGCTAAAGAAAAAGTCCGATTCCTATAAAGCTATTATTTACACTCAAGACCGTGCTTTTAAAAATGAGGTAATCAATGAACTTAAAAAAAATCTAGTGGATGAAAATATTTATATACAAGTAGAATCGGTTGAAGAAATTGGGGAAAATAAGATTGAAGACTGGGATAAAGTAATCGTCTTATCGACAGTTCAATCAAGTGATCCACCTAAAACTGTTCTTGATTACCTAAATAAACATAAAAATGAAGAAAAGTTAAGCATTTATTTAACTGCAGATTCAGGCGCATGGTCAAAAGATCCTGGTCATTTAGATGTTACGACGGCAGCGTCTAATTCAGAAAACGTGACGGTATTTAGCAGAAAAATTACAGAAGCCCTATTGAACTAAGAAATAAGTATGTGTGTATCAAAATAAATTTTTAATACGCTGTTCGCTTGTAAAAAGAACATATGTTTGCTATCCTGTAATTCATAAGGAGGGATAAGTATGAGTGTAACATTCAGCGTAACAAAATGGGACGAACAAGCAGTAGATGAACAAAAAATAGACTTTCCGGTGAATCGAGTTCGAGCAGAATACGAACTTGAAGGCGCTTTGCAAGGTAAAGCATGGGTGGAGTATTTGCTCTATTATTTAGAAAGCAATAAAGAAGATGGTCATCTTGCAACAGCTAGAATCACAGGATTCCTTCACTTTGAAGGCCAATATAAAGGAAAAACAGGAACCTTTACAGCGGCTGAAAAGGGAATTTTCGATAAAGGATCACTTGATTCCCCAGGCATGATCATTAAAAGTACTGGAGAATTACAAGGATTGACTGGCTCTTATCAATATGATTTTGTTGGTGACAATAGTAAGCTGATTTTGGATTTCAAGGACAATGAATAATCTTTCTAGATTGTTTTATATTATGCATTATTTAACGATGCATAATAAAGCGAATGCAATGATCCTAGCAGAACAACTGGAAGTATCGACACGTACGATTTATCGAGATATTAACACGTTGTCTGCGTTAGGTTTTCCAGTATACGCTCAAAGCGGACGAGATGGCGGAATTCATTTGTTGGACACGCATCATTTGTCCGCTACTTTTGTAGATGATGCAGAGCAAGATCAGATCATTTTAGCTCTGCAAAATTTAGCAGCGACTAATTTAAAAAGCGTAACCCCTTTAGTCAATAAACTGTCCTCCTTATTTAAAAAAGAAGTAGAACAATGGATCGATATAGATTTTTCAACTTGGGGTCGAGAAGATGAAGCAAATCTGATCGGATTGATCACCAAAGCCAAAAATCAAAAAAAGTGTATCATTTTTTCCTACATTAATGGAAAAGGCCAAAAAACTATAAGAGAAGCAATGCCAAATAAATTGATTTTCAAGCAAAATGCCTGGTATTTAGCTGGTTATTGTTGTGTTAGAAAAACCACTTGACTATTCAAATTAAGAAGGATGACCGATCTAGTAATTTCTACTAACGATATCGATGAAGCTTATTTGATCAAAGATTATCAGCCAGAATTTTCAAAGATATATATTGAATTTAAGATAAAAAATGACCTATTTTAACGAGTACAAGAAGATTTACCTAATATCAAAATAGAGCAAGATACAGAATATACTAAAGTAAAAACCTGGCAGCCAGAAGGAGCTTGGCTAACTTCTTACTTGTTATCATTTGGTGCTTCAATTGAAGTAGTAAGCCCAATTGAATTAAAAGAAAAAGTCAAAGACGAAATTGTGAAAATCAACCAGATTTATTTTTGATTTGTTCTAGATTTTTTCACTATACCTCTTGAAACTACGACTATTGATTGAGATAATAGCAAAGAAAAGAGGGATCATATGGGACAAATTTGGCTTGAACGGTTACTTCGCTGGAATGCAAAAATTCAAAAATTATTGGTAGGAAGATACGCCCGCATGGATCAATTGAATAATACCTTGATGAAGATTAGTCTGATACTATTATTGCTTAATTTATTTTTACCAACATCGATTGCGTTTTGGTTAGCAGTGGCACTTTTATTATGGATGAACTATCGTTTTTTCTCTAAAAGAATTTATCCTCGCTCCAATGAAAATACTCGCTATGTTTTAAAAGTACAGCAACTAAAAAAGAAAGTTAATTTTTCAAAAGAAAAGCTCAAAGAGCGCAAGACTTATACTTTTTTCAAGTGCCCAAACTGTAAACAGCAATTACGAGCACCAAAAGGCAAAGGCAAAATCAAGGTTACTTGTTCAACTTGTAAAGAACAATTCAATAAAACGGTTTAATTATAAAGCTTCTGAGAACATTTATGAAAATCTCAGAAGCTTTTTTGTGCAAAATAAAAAGCGAACAATCACTACTTTTTAAAGTCTTTTGTTCTGATTTTTTGTTAATAGCTGAACAAATTATGATATAATAGGAAAAACTTATTTAAGTTTTATATTATCTAACTTCAAGAGCTACCACCTCAGAAAAAAGACAAAAATGGAATGAGAAAAGAAGCATCTCAGTCATTTTTTCCTATTTTTTACTTGGTGCTACAAAAGCTCTTTCAACTTTTAAATTTAGGAGGAAATGATATGCGCGCAGTATTAACTGTAATTGGTAAAGACAAAGTGGGAATCATTGCAGGAGTTAGTCAAAAGTTAGCTGAACTGGACATGAATATTATTGATGTTTCCCAAACAATCATGGACAACTATTTTACAATGATGATGGTATTGGAAATTTCTAAAGAAAAGAACGATTTTGAAGCAATCCGTTCTGAATTAAACACTTTAGGTGAGAAACTAAATGTGACAATCAGTATTCAAAATGAAGAAATCTTCAATGTTATGCATAAACTATAATAATCAGTGCTTGGGTGTTTAGCTACAGAGTATGGTCTAGGATTCGACCACATCAATTCCTAAGAAGGATTGAAGGTCTAGGGAAAAGATGAAATCTGCTAGTCCTAAACGGCCCACTACGCTTTTAAATTTAGGAGGAAATATTTTGGAAACGAATCAGATTCTAGAAACAATCCGTATGATTGAAGAAGAAAATTTAGATATTCGAACCATTACAATGGGAATTTCATTGTTAGATTGCATTGATAGCGATAGTGATCGAGCGTGTGAAAAAATCTATGATAAAATCACTCGTTTAGCCAAAAATCTAGTTAAAGTTGGTGAAGAGATCGAATCTGAGTATGGAATTCCGATCATTAACAAACGAATTTCTGTAACACCGATTGGAATTATTGCGGCGGCAAGCCCAGACAAAGATTATGTGAAATATGCGAAAGCGTTAGACCGAGCAGCTCAAGCAGTGGGGGTCAATTTCATTGGTGGATTCAGTGCGCTAGTTGAAAAAGGCTACCAACATGGTGATGAAATTTTGATTAATTCGATTCCACAAGCGTTAGCTGAAACAGAATTTGTCTGTTCTTCTGTAAATATCGGTTCAACCAAAGCAGGAATCAATATGGATGCAGTTCGTCATATGGGCTATGTAATCAAAGAAACTGCAGAAAAATCTGATATGGGTTGTGCTAAATTGGTGGTATTCGCTAATGCGGTAGAAGACAATCCGTTTATGGCAGGGGCGTTTCATGGAGTTGGCGAAGCGGATTGTGTGATCAATGTAGGTGTGAGCGGACCTGGTGTTGTTAAACGAGCATTAGAAAAAGTCAAAGGAGAGCCCTTTGATGTCGTGGCAGAAGTAGTAAAACAAACGGCATTTAAAATTACTAGAATGGGACAATTGGTTGGAAAAATAGCATCAGAACGTCTTGATGTACCTTTTGGAATTGTCGATCTATCCTTAGCCCCAACTCCAGCTGTGGGTGATAGCGTAGCTTATATTTTGGAGGAAATGGGTTTAGAAAGTGTAGGGACTCATGGAACAACTGCTGCTTTGGCATTGTTGAACGATGCAGTGAAAAAAGGCGGTGTCATGGCCTGTAATCATGTTGGTGGATTATCAGGTGCATTTATTCCCGTTTCAGAAGATGCTGGAATGATCGATGCAGTTAATAATGGTGCGCTGAATCTAGAAAAATTAGAAGCAATGACGGCAATATGTTCCGTTGGTTTAGACATGGTGGCGATACCTGGTGAGACATCAGCAGAAACAATTGCTGCAATGATTGCAGATGAAGCAGCGATTGGTGTAATCAATCACAAAACGACGGCTGTTAGACTTATACCAGCAAAAGGGACAAAAGTTGGTGATATGGTTGAGTTTGGTGGATTATTAGGCAGAGCCCCAGTTATGAAAGTCAATAACTATGCTTCTACTGATTTTATTTTGCGTGGTGGCCGTATTCCTGCCCCAATTCATTCGTTTAAAAATTAGATTAAAAAGAGGATATGAGTTTTTGTGATAAAAAGATGTGTGGTATAATGAAAACATAGATAGACTATGCTTTGTTCAGATTAATTTGGATAGAAATAATAGTTCTTGAACTTAAAAAAAGGAGATTTTAATTCATGGAAATAAAACGTCAACAAGAAGTCGTTGAGGCTTTTCATTACGATATGCGTACACAGGATATGGAAGAGGTAGAAACGGATCTTAGAGTAGGTTTTTCACCAATCGAATCAACCGATGAAAACTATCCAAAAGAAAATTCAATTATTGCAGCTCGCTTAGAGTTTCGTTTAGTTTTTGAGGAATATCTATTATCAGGTTCAGTTAGCCAAATCAATCATATCATCAATCATAAGATTGAAACGCAAGATGATATTTCACAAGAGGAAGTGGATGAGTTGGTTAGTCCGTTGTTCGATATCGTGCAACGTATGGCTTATGAAGTCACTGAAATTGCATTAGACAAGCCTGGTATCCAATTAAACTTCCAGTCAGCAGCTGAATAGGATGTTCAATTAAAGAGTTTGTGATAGTTTTTGACTATCACAAACTCTTTTTTCTATCATTATAGAAACAAAATAGTACCCCTCAACCATTTAAATCAGGTACAATAGATCTATCACTGAAAATGAATTGTTTATTTTTAGGGCGGGTCGTTGAAGAATGATCCCCGGGAACCTTTACTTCCTTTGATGGACTTGTCATTTAAATTAAAATATAGGAGGAAAAAAATGACAACACTCATCACTGTTTTAGTGGTCCTTGCATTTCTTGCTGTGTTATATGTCTTTTATCGTATGCAAACGAAACACTACAAATTTTCAACTCGTGTTTTTGCCGCATTAGGTGTCGGTATTGTATTAGGTGGAATTATTCAATTCGCATTCGGTACGCAAGACAAAGTCACAACGCAAGCAATGGAATGGATCGGTATCGTAGGTAATGGATATGTAGCATTTTTACAAATGCTCGTAATCCCCTTGGTTTTTGTTTCTATCGTAGGAGCATTTACTAAGATGAAAGAATCCAAGCAATTAGGCAAAATTAGTTTCAATGTGCTAGCAACATTATTAGGCACAACGGCTGTGGCTGCGTTGATTGGTATCGGAACAACAATGTTGTTTGGACTACAAGGCGCCAAATTTACACAAGGAACGGCAGAAACGGCACGAATTGCAGAACTTGCAACGAGACAGGAAACCGTTGAAAACTTATCGATTCCTCAACAAATTTTAGCCTTTATTCCTAGAAATGTCTTTGCAGATTTTGCTGGGACTCGTCCAACAAGTACGATCGGTGTCGTAATCTTTGCTGCATTTGTCGGCGTTGCATACTTAGGTGTGAAAAGAAAAGCACCGAAAGAAGCAGAATTTTTTGCAAATCTAATTGATAGTTTGTACAAAATCACGATGCGTATTGTGACGTTGGTTTTACGTTTAACGCCTTATGGGGTTTTAGCGTTGATGACTAACGTTGTTGCAACAAGTGATTTTGATGCGATCCTTAATTTAGGGAAATTTGTACTGGCTTCTTATACCGCGTTGATTATTGTAATGCTGGTTCATTTATTGATCTTAGTTGCAGTTAAAGTAAACCCAGTGAATTATTTGAAAAAATCATTCCCAGTATTGAGTTTTGCTTTTACGTCAAGATCAAGTGCCGGAGCATTACCTTTAAATATTGAAACACAAACAAAAGCATTAGGCGTTGATGATGCAACAGCTAACTTTGCGGCAAGCTTTGGCTTATCGATTGGTCAAAACGGCTGTGCGGGGGTTTATCCTGCGATGTTGGCAACAATCGTTGCACCAACTGTGGGAATCAATGTCTTTAGTTTAGAATTTATTTTAATGTTAGTTGCGATCGTAACAATCAGCTCATTTGGTGTTGCTGGTGTCGGTGGAGGAGCAACATTTGCTTCATTGATCGTTTTAGGATCAATGAATTTACCAGTTGCAATCGTTGGATTAGTGATTTCTGTAGAACCATTGATTGATATGGCTAGAACAGCTGTTAACGTTAGTGATAGCATGGTTGCAGGAATTGTGACTAGTTCAAGAATCAATGAATTAGATCGTGATGTTTTGAATGATCGCAATTTAGTTATTGAAGAAAATGCATAAGAAGTGATTTACTTTTCTTCCCCAAGATAGTTAATTAATGAAAAGTAAGATGTGATTTTTTAAAATCATGTCTTATTTTTTTTCAAGCAAATTTATTTTCATAAATCTTGCCATAAGCTATGATAAAAAGTATATAATGAAAAAGCATTTAATTTAAAATGAAAAAAAAGATGAGGAGCAAAAACCATGTTTACTAACCAAATCAAAATAATGTTATATGTAACGAACGTTGAGGAATCAAGTAAGTTCTGGCAAAAAATCGGTTTTGTCGAAAAAGAAAGAGATGCCGTTGACGGCACACTTGTAGTAGAAATTGCGCCAAGCGAAACTGCAGAAACAATGATTGTTTTATACGATTTAGAATTTATTCAACAACATTCACCAGAAGTTGCTGGTAATACTCCGTCATTGATGTTTTTTGCAGACAATGTAATAGATTTATATAAAAAAATGAAAGATGCTGGTGTACGAGTAGGGGAATTAGTTCAATTACCAACTGGATTAGTTTTTAACTTTGCTGATAATGATGAGAATTATTTTGCAGTATCAGGTCAATAATAAGTCAGTCTATACTAACTGCTCAAGCTTTTCTTTTTGGAAAGCTTGGGTAGTTTTAATTTTACCGTACTTTTTAATCTGTGTATTTATACACAAGCAAATAGCTCGCTTTTCTTATTTATTTTTTTATATACTAAATACGTATGAAGATAAAATAGGGACTGTACAGTTATTATGGAGATAGCAAAACAGTTTCTTAGAAAAAGGAGAAAGATAAAATGGATTACCGCGTATTACTTTATTATAAATACACGACGATTGAAACCCCAGAAGAATTTGCAAAGGAGCATTTAGCTTTTTGTAAATCATTGAACCTAAAAGGAAGAATTTTAGTGGCAACAGAAGGAATCAATGGCACACTTTCAGGAACGATTGCAGATACTGATGCTTATATGGAAGCAATGTTAGCGGATGAACGCTTTAAAGATACCTATTTCAAAATCGATGAAGTGCCAGAAAATGCCTTTCATAAAATGTTTGTTCGTCCTAGAAAAGAGCTCGTTTCTTTAAGCTTGGAAGAAGATGTTAATCCATTAGAATTAACTGGAAAATATCTAGAACCAGCTGAATTTAAAGAAGCATTACTTGATGAAAACACTGTTGTGATCGATGCGAGAAATGATTATGAATTTGATTTAGGTCATTTTAGAGGGGCTGTTCGTCCTGATATTCGTAACTTTAGAGAATTGCCGCAATGGATCAGAGACAATAAAGAACAATTTATGGATAAAAAAATTGTCACTTATTGTACGGGTGGAATTCGCTGTGAGAAATTTTCTGGCTGGTTGATGAAAGAAGGCTTTGAAGATGTTTCCCAACTTCACGGCGGTATCGCAGTTTACGGAAAAGATCCAGAAACAAGAGGCGAGTTGTGGGATGGTAAAATGTACGTCTTCGATGAGCGAATCAGTGTTGAAATCAATCACGTAGATAAAAAAATCATCGGTAAAGATTGGTTTGACGGCACACCTTGCGAACGATATATCAACTGTGCAAATCCTTTCTGTAATAAACAAATTTTAGCATCAGAAGAAAATGAAGCGAAGTATCTTGGCAGCTGTTCAGATGAATGTCGCCATCATCCTGCAAATCGCTATGTGATGAGAAATGAACTTTCAGAACAAGACGTGAAGGCTAGACTTGAAGCAATTGCTAACTAATTAAAAATAAGAAAGCGTGGGACAAACACCCATGAGGGCTATAGCCCTCATGGGTGTTTGTCTCGGCCTCTTTTTTTACAATAAAAAGCTAAAAAATAGAACAAAGCAAATCAAAAATACGAAGTTTATTAAAGTGAATTGCAAAATAAACTTTTTTGATTGTGCAGGGTAATATTCTTTATATAGTTTAAACCCAATCAAATTTGCTAATGAAGCAATGATCGTGCCTAAACCACCTACATTCACTCCAAAAAAAAGTGCTTGTGCTTGTTCTGTGAATGGTGCAATCAGAATAGCTGCCGGAACATTACTAATCATCTGACTAACTAGAATACTTCCAAAAAATGTGCGAGTATTCGACGTAAATTGTTCTTTTATAAACGTTGAAATCATGTCTACTTGAGAAAAATTCCCGACAGCAATAAAGAAAAATACAAACGTCCACAGTAATTTATAGTCGATTTGTCTAAGCATTTCTTTATCATAAATAGTTAGGATAATTGCAGCGATGGGGATGACGATAAAATAAGGAAGTACATTAAATACACCGAACAAGATGAAAAGACCAGTTAGGCTTAAAAAAAACATTTTTTTCTTATTGATTATTGGAAGTGAACTGTTTTGTTTGGGAATCGTTCTTTTTTTTATAAATAGAAAAGCGATCAATAAAAACGAAAGTGAAGAAAATAGCAGAAGCAACGCCCATTCAAAAAATTGTGCTGTTGAAAGAGAATAGAATGAGAATAAAAAAAGATTTTGCGGATTTCCAAATGGGAAAAAGCTACTACCTAAATTTGCAGCGACAATTAGTAATACTGCGCCAGCAATCTTGTTTTCCATTGCTGGAAATTTTTTTATGATCGTTAAGTAAATAGGCATTAACGTTAGTATCGCTACGTCGTTGGTCAGGATCATTGAACTGATAAATGATAATAAAACGATATTTCTAATCAAGCTACGTGTTGTTGCTGAAAAATCAATCATTTTTTCAGCAAAATAGTTCAAAATACCAAGATTTTCAATATTCTTTACAAAAAGCATCAAACCAAATAAACAAAAAATAACGTTGAAATCAATTGATTTTAAAGAGAAGGCCCCAAAATAACAACTGATAATAGCAATTAGAAAAGAAACTGTAAATAATAAATCATCGGTAAAAAAAGCAGTTAATCGCTTCATTAAAAATACTCCTTTTCGTTGATAGTCTGTTCAAATTTACTTTAAAAAGTGTAAATTTTCAAGAATAAAGTGAGATTAAAAAAAATGAATCACTCTGTATTAAGAGCAATCCATTTTTTCTTTTTAAATATTCAATACTTTATCCAAGAAATCTTTCGTCCGTTCATTTTGCGGATTTTCAAAGATTTGCTGTGGCGTACCATCCTCTAAGAAATTCCCACCATCAATAAACATGACACGATTCGCTACTTCTTTTGCAAAGCCCATTTCATGGGTAACAATGACCATCGTCATTCCTTGTTTTGCTAATTTTTTCATAACATTCAATACATCGCCGACCATCTCAGGATCTAGTGCAGAAGTCGGCTCATCGAATAACATGATATCCGGATTCATTGCTAAGGCACGAGCAATGGCTACACGTTGCTTTTGACCGCCAGATAATGATTCAGGATAGCTATCTTTTTTATCGGCTAACCCAACTGTATCTAAAAGCTTGATTGCTTTTTCTTCAGCTTCTTTTTTTGAAAGGCGACCCAAGTCTGTAGGTGCCAACGTAATATTTTCCATGATTGATAGGTGAGGGAATAGGTTGAAGTGTTGGAAAACCATCCCAATATGTTGACGTACTTTATTGATATTTGTGTTTTTGTCCGTTAAATTTGCACCATCGATTATAATATCGCCGCTAGTTGCTTCTTCAAGTTGATTCAAACAACGAAGAAAGGTACTTTTACCTGAACCGGAAGGGCCAATAACACAAACAACATCGCCTTCTTGAATGGATACATTGATATCATTAAGAACGGTATTATCACCATATTTTTTTACTAAATGTTCTACTAGAATTTTTTCAGCCATATTATTTCACCTTCTTTTCCAAAACTTTAGCTAATTTCGTTAAGGCTGTGATCAAAATCAAATACATCATTGCAATTACGAAGTAAACCATTGTACTTTGTAAGTTTCTAGCAACGATGATTTTACCTGTTTGAAGTAACTCGATCAAGCCGATTGCAGATAGAATCGTTGTATCTTTTAAAGAAATAACAAATTGATTAACGAATGATGGAATCATAATTTTGATTGCTTGCGGTAAAATGATTTTTTGCATCGTACGGTTGTATGAAAGACCTAAACTACGAGAAGCTTCCATTTGGCCAACGGGTACAGCATTGATACCGCCACGTACGATTTCAGAAATATAAGCACTCGCATTCAACGTTAATGTAATGATTCCAGCAAGGAAAACGGGAATATTGAACCCTAAAATTCCTGGCAAGCCAAAGTAGATAAAGAAGGCTAGCACCATTAAAGGAATACCACGAATGATATCAACGTAAATAGTAGAAATCACACGTAATGTTTTTGATGGAGAAGCGCTAAATAATCCGAAAAGCACACCGACGATCAAAGCTAAAATAAATGAAATTAGTGTTAATTGAATGGTCATCCACAAGCCACTCAATAGACGTTTCCAGTTATTTTGGATCATACCAACAAATGTTGATTCATCCACTTTGTTTTCTGAAGAACCATCTTTAACATATTTTCCGATGATTTCATCGTATTCGCCAGTTCGTTTTAGTTCAGCCAAACCTTCATTGAACATTTGGACCAACTCTGGGTTTTTACCTTTCTTAACGGCAAAAGCATATTTTCCGCCTTCTTCACGAGGAATCGGAGTAGCTAAGGGTTGTTTTTGAGCAACGCCGTAACCGATAACAGGATAGTCATCCATCATTGCATCGATCTCGCCAATTTCAAGAGCACTGTACAAAGCATCTGTTGTATCTAAATATTTGATTGAAAAACCATATTTATCTTTGTTGGCTTCAAGGAAATCGGCACTTTCAGTCCCAATTTTAGCACCAACTTTTTTGTCTTTTAAATCTTCATATGAGTGAATTTTGTCATTGCCTTTTTTGACAGCAATTTGAATGCCGCTGTTAAAGTAAGGGGTGGAGAAGTCAAATGATTTTTCCCGTTCATCTGTGATCGTCATTCCTGCAATCATAGCATCTGCTTGACCAGATTCAACGGCTTGAACAGCAGAACTAAATCCTATAAATTTAAACTCGATATTAAAATCCTGTAACTCAGCGATGCGTTCTACTAAATCAACATCGATTCCTTCGTATTTACCGTCAGCATTTTGAAATTCAAACGGTGCAAATGTAGAGTCACTAGCAATCACATAAGTATCTTTTTTAGGTTGGATCTTTTCCATTTTAGAATCAGTAGTAGTTGTTTCAGAGCCAGTAGAAATATATTTCCCTACAATATCCTCATATTTCCCTGAACTCTTTAATTCTTTTAAACCAGCATTGAATTTTTCAATCAATTCTTTATTTTGGCCTTTTTTAACGGCAAAACCATAAGAGCTACCCGTTTCTTTTTTACCAACTAATTGAAGCTTTTGCCCATTTGTTATGGCATAGCCTAAAACAGGATAGTCATCGAAAATTGCATCAGCTTCACCATTCTCAAGTGATTGATAAAGACCGGTAGCATCATCGAAATTTTTAATTGTATAGCCGTATTTTTCTTGATTTTTCTCTAAGAAAGTGGCACTTTCAGTCCCGACTTTCGCTGCGACTGTTTTTCCTTTTAAGTCTTCGTAATTTTTGATTTTGTCATTGCCTTTTTTGACTGCCATTTGAAGCCCACTGTCGAAATAAGATTCTGAGAAGTCAAAAGATTTTTTACGCTCATCTGTAATACTCATGCCGGCAATCATACCGTCAACTTGTTTTGATTGTACCGCTTGGATCGCACTATCAAACCCAAGTGGCTTCAAATTTACCTTAAAGTCCTGATCTTCAGCGATTGCATGAAGCAAATCAACATCGATTCCGACATATTCTCCTTTAGAATCCTGGAACTCAAAGGGAGCAAAAGTCAAATCCGTTCCTATATTATATGTTTTTTCCTCAGCCTGAGCATTCTGCCCAAGGGTAAATGTCAGTAGACTTGCCATCATTACAATGAATGACAGTATAAAGTGTTTCCTTTTCATAAAATACCTCCTATATTTGCATATTGGATAATTATATAGTAAAAAAAGGCTAAAACACAAGTCATTCACAACGAGAAAGTTAAAAAAAAATCATTTCCTAACATTCCGTGTCATGTTATATGACATATCTGAGTTGTGATAACTGGATACTCATACTATTCATTCAAACTAAATAGACCCAAACAAAAGGTTAAATAAAATATAAATTAGTAAAAATTGCGTATACGCAAGGTATTCTAAAACTAGCGAAAATATGTTCGGTATGTTAAAATAATTGTAGGAGTTTCTTTTCAATTTTAAGGTTGTAAATTCTTATAAATAGCATGAATCATCAAAGTCAAAAGAGGTGTATTACCATAGCTAGATGCGTTATACATCAGCTGATTTGACCGTTGTTTACATTGAATTGAATCCACAAATAATGAAGTAAGAGGAGGATGTTGGATGATAGAAAGAGAGACCTCCAATACATTTGACTTAGTATCAAAATATAAGCCGGATGGGGATCAGCCAGAAGCAATTAAAAAGTTAGTTGAAGGAATCGAAGGCGGGGAAAAAGCACAAATTTTATTGGGTGCGACAGGAACCGGTAAAACATTTACGATTTCCAATGTAATAACGGAAGTGAACAAACCAACATTGGTGATTGCTCATAATAAGACATTAGCTGGACAGCTTTATGGAGAATTTAAAGAATTCTTCCCTAATAACGCGGTCGAGTATTTTGTTAGTTATTATGACTATTATCAACCTGAAGCATATGTTCCTTCAAGTGATACATATATAGAAAAAGACGCTAGTATCAACGATGAAATCGACAAACTACGGCATTCAGCGACAAGTTCTTTATTAGAAAGAAATGATGTGATCGTCGTTGCCTCTGTATCATGTATTTTTGGTTTAGGGGACCCTAAGGAGTATAGTGAACAGGTAGTTTCTATTCGTGTAGGTATGGAAATGGATCGAAGTCAGCTGTTAACAGATCTCGTAAATATTCAATTTGAGCGAAATGATATTGATTTTCAGCGCGGTCGCTTTCGTGTACGGGGTGATGTAGTTGAGATTTTCCCTGCTTCAAGAGATGATCATGCTTTAAGAGTTGAATTTTTTGGGGATGAAATTGAACGAATAAGAGAAGTGGACGCTTTAACAGGCGAAGTAATCGGTGAGACTGAACATGTAGCGATTTTCCCTGCGACTCACTTTGTGACCAATGATGATCATATGGAACATGCCATTTCGCAAATTCAAGAAGAATTAGAGGCGCGTCTAACAGTCTTACGCAGTGAAAATAAATTGTTGGAAGCACAACGTTTAGAACAACGGACTAATTATGATATCGAGATGATGAGAGAAATGGGCTACACGTCTGGTATTGAAAATTATTCTCGTCATATGGACGGCCGATCAGAAGGAGAACCACCGTATACATTGATCGACTTCTTCCCAGATGATTTTTTACTCGTGATCGATGAGTCCCATGTATCAATGCCTCAAATTCGCGGGATGTATAATGGTGACCGGGCTAGAAAACAAATGCTAGTAGACTATGGTTTCCGTTTGCCGAGTGCTTTGGATAATCGACCATTACGATTAGAAGAATTTGAAAAACACGTCCACCAAGTCGTGTATGTTTCTGCGACTCCTGGACCTTATGAATATGAACAAACAGATACCGTGATACCACAGATCATTCGACCAACGGGATTGTTAGATCCGTTGATTGAAGTTCGTCCGATTATGGGACAAATCGATGATTTAGTGGGAGAAATCCATGATCGTGTAGAAAAAGATCAACGTGTGTTTATTACCACGTTAACGAAAAAAATGTCTGAAGATTTAACAGACTACCTTAAAGAACTAGGTATTAAAGTTAAATATCTTCATAGTGATATCAAAACGCTAGAGCGAACGGAAATCATTCGCGATTTACGTTTAGGTGAATTTGATGTGCTGATAGGAATCAACTTGCTTCGTGAAGGATTGGATGTACCAGAAGTATCATTGATTGCGATTTTGGATGCAGATAAAGAAGGCTTCTTGAGAAGTGAACGCTCATTGATCCAGACAATTGGACGTGCTGCTCGTAACTCCGATGGCCGCGTCATTATGTATGCAGATAAAATTACTGATTCGATGCAAAAAGCAATGGATGAAACCGCACGTCGTCGTTCGATCCAAGAAAAATACAACGAAGAACATGGCATTACACCAAAAACAATCATTAAAGAAATTCGCGAGTTGATCTCAATTTCTAAAACAAATGAAAAGGGCGAAACAATCAAGATCGACAAATCGTATCATGAATTGAGTCGTCAAGAAAAAGCTGATTTATTGATGAAATTAGAAAAAGAAATGCGGGATGCGGCTAAAGCATTAGACTTTGAAACTGCAGCGACTTTAAGAGATACGATTTTGGAGTTGAAAGCAGCGGAATAAAAACAGTGGCTGTGTTTCACAGCAAAGGAGATAAATAATGGCAAATGATAAAATCGTCATTCATGGCGCACGCGCTCATAATTTAAAAAATATAGATGTTACGATTCCTCGTGACAAAATGGTTGTAGTTACAGGTTTATCAGGTTCTGGGAAAAGTTCATTGGCTTTTGATACATTATATGCTGAAGGTCAGCGTCGCTATGTAGAGAGTCTTTCAGCATATGCTAGACAATTCTTAGGTCAAATGGATAAACCTGATGTGGACAGTATTGACGGACTGAGTCCAGCAATTTCTATCGATCAAAAAACAACGAGTAAAAATCCTAGATCAACTGTTGGTACAGTGACTGAAATCAATGATTATCTAAGACTTTTATTCGCTCGTGTCGGGCACCCAATTTGTCCTAACGATGGTACTGAAATTACGAGTCAATCTGTTGAGCAAATGGTAGATAAAGTGTTGGAGCTGCCAGAAAAAACTAAACTTCAAGTTTTAGCACCTGTAATTGTTAAGAAAAAAGGGCAACATAAAAAAGTCTTTGAAATGATTCAACGTGAAGGCTATGTACGGATGCGGGTTGATGGAGAAACGTATGATGTAACAGAAGCTCCTGAACTTGAGAAAAATAAAAAACACGATATTGCGATCGTCATAGACCGAATCGTCGTAAAAGAAGGAATCCGTTCTCGTTTGTTTGATTCATTTGAAGCTGCATTACGATTAGCTGATGGTTATGCATTAGTAGATGTGATCGACGGGGAAGAAATGCTTTTCAGTGAACATTACGCTTGTCCCTATTGTGGCTTTACAGTGGGAGAATTAGAACCAAGATTGTTTTCTTTTAATGCCCCATTTGGCGCTTGTCCTGATTGTGATGGATTAGGAATTAAATTAGAAGTCGATCGTGATCTAGTTATTCCTGATCCCACCAAAACCTTGCGTGAAGGAGCGGTTGCTCCTTGGAATCCAATCAGCTCTCAATATTATCCGCAAATGCTGGAACAAGCAGCAGATAGTTTTAACATTGATATGGATACCCCATTTAATGAGCTACCAGAAGAACATCAGGATATTATTTTAAATGGTTCAAATGGTGAACCTTTCCATTTCCATTATGAGAATGATTTTGGTGGAGTACGTGATGTAGAAGTACCATTTGAAGGTGTTTTAACCAATATCAAACGTCGTTACCATGAAACAAATAGTGACTTTACTCGTGACCAAATGCGTTTATATATGACTGAATTAACTTGTCAAACATGTAAAGGATATCGCTTGAATCCGCAAGCTCTATCAGTCAAAATAGATAATACAAATATCGGTCAAGTCAGTCAATTAGCAATCAAAAATGCGGTTCAATTTTTTGAAACGGTTAAATTGTCTGAACAAGAGCAAATGATTGCAAAACCAATCTTAAAAGAAGTAGAAGATCGTTTGAACTTTTTAAAAAATGTTGGGCTAGATTATTTAACTTTGAGTCGTGCAGCAGGAACATTATCAGGTGGAGAAGCTCAGAGAATTCGTTTAGCAACCCAGATTGGTTCAAATTTATCTGGTGTCTTATATATTTTAGATGAACCATCGATTGGACTACACCAGCGGGATAATGACCGTTTGATCGAGTCACTTAAGAAAATGCGTGATTTAGGTAATACACTGATCGTTGTTGAACACGATGAAGACACGATGCGAGCATCTGACTATTTAATCGATGTAGGACCTGGAGCTGGGCATTTAGGTGGAGAAATCGTTGCTTCAGGAACTCCAGATGAAGTAGCAAAAAATCCTAATTCATTAACAGGTCAATATCTTTCTGGGAAAAAAGTAATCCCTGTTCCTAAAGAGCGTCGTAAAGGCAATGGCAAAAAAATCAAAGTGACAGGTGCAACGGAAAACAACTTGAAAAATGTCACAGTTGAATTTCCATTAGGAGAGTTTGTGGCAGTGACTGGGGTTTCTGGATCCGGGAAGAGTACCTTAGTGAATCAAATCTTGAAAAAAGCCTTAGCACAAAAAATCAATCGTAATTCCAATAAACCAGGAAAACACAAAAGTATCACTGGTTACAATAATATAGAAAAAATCATTGATATCGATCAAAGCCCGATTGGTCGTACACCGCGAAGTAATCCAGCAACATATACAAGTGTTTTTGATGATATCCGTGATTTATTTGCCAAAACGAATGAAGCAAAAGTTCGTGGGTATAAAAAAGGACGCTTTAGCTTTAATGTAAAAGGCGGCCGTTGTGAAGCCTGTCGTGGGGATGGAATAATTAAGATCGAAATGCATTTTTTACCAGATGTTTATGTTCCATGTGAAATTTGTCATGGCAAACGTTACAATTCTGAAACACTAGAAGTTCACTATAAAGGAAAAAATATTTCTGATATCTTAGATCTAACAGTGGAAGATGCAGTAGAGTTCTTTCAACATATCCCTAAGATCCATCGTAAATTGAAAACAATCGTCGATGTAGGCTTAGGGTATGTCACATTAGGACAGCCGGCCACTACATTATCTGGTGGAGAAGCACAACGAATGAAACTGGCAAGTGAACTTCATAAAAATTCTAACGGTAAGAATTTCTATATCTTAGATGAACCGACAACAGGATTGCATACGGATGATATTGCTCGCTTGTTAGTTGTATTAGAAAGACTTGTTGAAGCTGGGAATACTGTACTTGTTATTGAACACAATTTGGATGTAATAAAGTCAGCAGACCATGTAATTGATTTGGGTCCAGAAGGTGGAGACGGTGGAGGAACAATTGTTGCAACAGGAACACCAGAAGAAATTGCTAAAGTCAAAGCAAGCTACACTGGAAAATATTTAAAACGAGTTTTATAAATTGGTATACTCCATTTTGAAAGTATTATCACTGTTTTTAAAGAAAGAATGAAGTTTGAATGAAAATTATCTATTACTATTGATTTCTTCGTAATATTGAAGTAAAATCACAGTCAGATAGATATATTGTTCAACCTAATTGGTATATATCTTTCCTTCTATAAATAATCCGTTCAAAAGAGAAAAGCGCAGCCTTCTAATGAAGGTTGTCTTTTTTTTGTTTTAAAAGTTTTATAATACAGTGGAAAAAAATATAGTAAAAGGTATGGGAAATGAAAATGAGAGAAAAATAATAAAATAAATAAAAACTTACGTTTTTTAATCACTTTAATCTAAAAATAGTCAAAAAAAGAAAGTATCTATACGTAAGTTGAATGATATTTATCGGAAAAACATGATATTCTATAATTATCAAAAGAGTATGAAAGGATGATTTTTTCTTGGAAAAGAGAGAAGTAAAAATTGGTGAGCATTATGTTTGTCATGGATCAAATTTTTCTTGGTTTTTTGTAGGAGAGGCCATCTCCAAAAAAGAAGAAGATGTACAAGTCAGAGTTGTTAAATGCCATCCTACAGATCGTCCAGTCATAAATTGTGATGATCCTGTTTTGAACTTAGCTTATTTTGACGTTATTGAAAATGCATAGTTTTTAAAGATTTGGGGTTGAGTATGCTAACATAGGTTGAGTAACCCTTAATAAATCATTATATATAGTATCAAAAAAACTAATAAACAAAAAAAGACTAAAATAAACTTCAAACGTTTATTTTAGTCTTTTTATCTATATATTATATGAATATAATGCTTGTTTTATTTTAATAACATTTATTATTATTTGTGTTTTTTATAAATAGCTAAATATTCATTGTTAAAGTTAAATCCAGATGTATTTGAATTTTAATATCAAAGAACTTATTCGAACCTATAAATTCCTAAGAAAGTATGAATGAAAGACTAGAATTGTTTGAAAAGCTTTCTTTGATACGCCCGGGATGCTATAATTAGTAAAATGTTTCCAAAGGAGTGCGAAAAAATGGCTGATAATTTACAATTAGTTATAATCACTGGAATGAGCGGAGCAGGAAAAACTGTAGCTATTCAAAGTTTTGAAGATATGGGGTATTTTTGTATTGATAATATGCCCCCAAGTTTGATTCCTAAGTTTTGGGAGTTGATCAAAGAATCTGGGAAAGTAACGAAAATCGCTTTGGTGATTGATTTACGTTCTCGAAATTTCTTTAGAGAAATTCAAGATATGTTGGTAGAACTTGAAAATACAAATCTGATCGATACAACGATTATGTTTTTAGATGCGACTGATGAAGAACTTGTTTCTCGTTATAAAGAAACGCGTCGTGCTCATCCACTAGCGATGGATGGTCTGATTACAGAAGGAATCAGAAAAGAGCGGGCGATTCTTGAAGAAATCAGAGGAGATGCTCAAGTTGTGATCGATACGACTGATTTATCACCTAGGCAATTGCGAGAAAGAATCAATGAAGAGTTTAAATCAAGAGATACCCATGAGTTTCGTGTCGAACTTGTTTCGTTTGGGTTTAAATACGGATTGCCGATCGACGCAGATATTGTCATGGATGTACGTTTTTTACCAAATCCACATTATATACCAGAATTAAGACCACTGACAGGACAAGATCCATCTGTCTATGAATATGTAATGAGTTTTCCAGAAACAGAAAATTTTTATGTGCGATTTATTGATTTGTTAAAAAATGTGATGCCCGGTTATGAAAAAGAAGGCAAATCAAGCATTACGATCGCTATTGGCTGTACAGGTGGACAGCATCGTTCGGTTGCGTTGACAGAGCGTGTAGGTAAAGAGCTTGGGCAAGATTATCATGTCAACATTACCCATCGAGATAAAGGAAAGCGTAAAGAGACGGTGAACCGCTCATGAAAATGAAAACATACCGTATTAGAAAACCCAAAATCGTTGTTGTCGGTGGAGGGACTGGCTTACCTGTTATCTTAAAAAGTTTGCGTAATCAAAGTGCGGACATTACAGCTGTGGTAACCGTTGCAGATGATGGAGGGAGTAGCGGTGAAATTCGAGAGTCGATGAATATGACACCTCCTGGAGATTTGCGCAATGTATTAGTTGCCTTATCTGATATGCCACAGCTTTATGAAGATATTTTTCAATATCGTTTTGATAAATCAGATAAATATTTTGCCAATCATGCAATTGGAAATTTGATTATTGCAGCTGTTTCAGAAATGCGTGGTAGTACGTATGAAGCAATTCAGTTACTTTCAAAAATGATGCATGTGGATGGACATATTTATCCTTCCTCTGAACGGCCGCTGACGTTGCATGCTGTCTTTAAAGATGGCTCTATTGCCGTTGGCGAATCAAACATTGCTGTTGATCGAAAAACGATCGATCATGTTTTTGTAACGAACACTAATGATGACGAACAACCAAAAGCTGCTAGAAAAGTTGTAAAAGCAATTGAAGAAGCAGATATGATTGTTTTAGGGCCTGGTAGTATGTTTACAAGTATTTTACCTAACTTAGTGATCAAGGAAATCGGAGAAGCAATCATTAACGCTGAAGGTGAAGTGGTCTACATTTGTAATATCATGACTCAAAAAGGGGAAACGGAGCATTTTACTGATGCTGATCATGTTTGTGTATTGCACGAACATCTTAAAAGTAAGTTTGTTGACACTGTTTTAGTCAATACTGAAAATGTCCCTGATGGTTATATGGATCCGGAAGTTTATGACGAATATTTAGTTCAGGTAGAACATGATTTCCAAACATTGAGAGATGAAGGCTGTCGTGTGATTTCTACGGACTTTTTAAAATTACGTGATGGCGGTGTTTTTCATGATGGTGACAAAGTTGTGGATGAATTATTCCGTATTGTATTCGGCGCAAGATATTAATGAGTAAGAACAAGGGAAAGGAGTGGGGAGATTGTCTTTTGCAGCAGATGTAAAAAAAGAGCTGACAACTTTAGAGGTTCATCGAGAACATGCACGAGCAGAATTAGCTGCTTTGATTCGGATGAATGGCTCATTAAGTATTGTGAATCAGCAATTTGTATTGAATGTTCAAACTGAAAATGCAGCGATCGCCAGACGAATCTATTCTCTTTTAAAAGATCATTATGATGTTCGCTCAGAATTATTAGTCCGAAAAAAAATGAAATTAAAAAAGAATAATGTGTATATCGTACGACTAAAGCAAGATACGAAAAGTGTGCTGGCTGATTTAGATATTCTGGATGGAATGATGTTTAATACCCATGTATCAGATGATATTATCGGAAATGCACAAAAAATGAGATCCTATTTGAGAGGAGCTTTTATGGCCTCTGGATCTGTCAACAATCCAGAAACAAGCCGCTATCATCTGGAAATATTTTCGATTTACGAAGAACACAATGATGATATTTGCCAGATGCTGAACTATTATGATTTAAATGCGCGAACATTAGAACGTCGTAATGGCTATATTTCCTATCTTAAAGGGGCAGAACGAATCGCTGATTTTCTAACACTGATCGGTGCGACAAATTCGATGCTGAAATTTGAAGATGTTCGTATCGTACGAGATATGCGTAATTCAGTGAATCGTTTGGTCAATTGTGAAACGGCGAATCTTAATAAAACGATCGATGCAGCATCAAAACAAATCGAAAATATTCAGTATATCGAAAGTGTAGTAGGTTTAGCAGCGTTACCGGGAAAATTACAAGAAATTGCGGAATTACGATTAGAATATCCAGAAGTAAGTTTAAAAGAATTAGGGGAAATGATTCCATCAGGTGCCATTTCAAAATCAGGAATCAATCACCGAATTCGTAAAATTAATGAATTTGCGGATAAGTTAAGAGAACCAAGTGCGTAACAGATAAATAACTTGTCGATAAGGACCTATTTCTATTTCCGAGAGAGTTGTTTATAGATAATGATTCATTTAAACTCAAAGTGGCTGAAGTATAACTTTACAAGTTATACTTCAGCCACTTTATTTATTTCCTAATAATATATAGATCATAATCTCGCTCATAAATTTCATAATAATAATCAGATAGTTTTAGTTCACTTGAGGTAAATTTAACAGTTTTAGGATTGAATTGATTAATAGTAATATTCATTCCAGTAATGGTTTTAAAGAGTAATTGGTTTGGCCAATAAATTGTTGCATTTGATGGCACTAACTCTTTTAGGATAGAAAAGTTTCTTACTGAATTGATTAGAATAGGAGAATCTTTAAATAACGTATCAGAATAAATGGCTCTTGTTTCTGTATTTACCAAATTTTTTAAACTATCAGCCAAGATCATACTTTGTCTTTCAAATGCTTCCTTTTGATAATAGAGTGTTGAAGCATAGATAAAGGGAAACGAAAGGATATAGTAACAGAATAAACAAACGAATACTTTAGACGTTTTGCTAAGCAAAGAAGGTGTTAAGTTACTCAGAAGTACAATAAAGGTTATAGATGTGAATACGCCAAAGCCATAAGCATATCTTGGCGCGACTAAAGCTAATTGTTCAGGGAAAATTAGAAATACACCATAGCTTAGTACAGAACCTAAGATTAAATAGAGTGATACAAAAGTTATGCTTTTAAAGAAACTTAATTTTGAATTTAAAATACTCGTAATTATAAATAATAGGATTAAAATTGCAAACAAGGCAAGCCAAAGCTTGGTACTTTGCTGAAAAATTCTATGCAAATACATTTGGCTATTTGTAAAAATGGTCTGAGGTATATCTTTTAGATCCGCAATTACAACATGTCCTCCTCGCTGATTCAATCCAGGATTCAATTTTGTCTCAAAAACGTAAATGAACAAAGCTATAATATACGCGGCTGCGGATAACAAAACTGTTTTTAAAGTTTTTTGAGGATGCATATTTGCTAGCATTTCTTTTAAAGAAAGAGCTAATACCATAATAATATAAATACCAGAAGAAGCTTGGTATGTATTACACATAATAAAAATACTTATGATTGATGATATAAAGAAAACCTTTGATTTTTTATCCCACCATAAAAAAGGAACTATTGAAAATAAAATACTTAATGCCATATACGGACTATCAAATCTAAAACTTATACTTTGTAAAAACCAAGGATTTAAACCAATAATTGCGGAAACGATGAGAGGCAACACGGCTAGTTTTTTGTTGTTTAAGCAGTAGACTGCAGTAAGACTGGTTAATGATAAAATTAGACCTGTAATAATATGAGTGGTTAACCCCATATCTGTTAGATGTCTACTTCCTTGTACTAACCAAGATGCGATTTCACTGCCCCAACGGGAATAGCTTCGCGCAAAATCAGTAACACCAGTAATCTGTCGTGCAGCATCATCAATGTAAGTGAAATTTACTATTCCTATAGCCAAAACAGCTAATTGATTGATAAGAACTGACAAAAAGATTAGTGATTTATTTTCAACAATCCATTTTTTTAAAAGTATCACTTTATTATTCAACATACTCATTCACTCTTTTCATTAGATCATTTTTAGTAAGTATAACTGAATCCAACTCAATTTTAAAGGTATGTTACATTTTTGAAAGCTTAAAATTTAGTATGAAAGAAGTGGATGTATTGATTAAAAAAAGAATTAGAGTCAACACAATAAGTGCCGCTTCTAATTCTTTTTATTATTTACCTTCTAAATAATGAATCAGTTCTTCTTTTGTCACTGATTCATCAAAAATATGTTCACCAATCACGATCGTTGGCACAAATTTGATATTTGCAGCTGTTGCTTCCTCAATCACTGATTGGACAATTGCAGGTACCTCTTTTTTAGGTAGTTGTAAATTATCTTCAGCAAATACTGCTACATCTTCTAAAGAAAGATTTCCCCATTGATCTTGTGTATCATACATTTGTTTCAAATCAGTCAGGCCTTTTTCTGGCAAATCGTAGTTGATATGATGATGCATCACATTACCGCGTTGCAAACTTTCTTTATCTTTATCTAAAAGTTTGATGATTCGTTGAACTTTCCCTTCTTTGACATACTCATTCAATAAATCAAACGATTCCTCAAACCATTTTTTACAATACGGACAGCGAACATTCATAAATTCAACCATTTTCACGGGTGCTGAATCGCTCCCAATTGCTAAACCATTTTTTGTTGTAACTTTTGTTGCATCGATAACTGAAATATCCATTTTAGTATCATCCTTTCATATCTTCTGTTCTAAGTGTAGCTCTTTTCGCTTTTAGTTTAAATAAAAATGCCCAAAATTTTCAAAAGAAATTTTGGACATAGAAGTTATTATTTGCTTAAAGAGCTACTGTTTTCCATTACTTCATCGATCAAACCGTATTCTTTTGCTTGTTGAGCAGTCATAAAGTTATCACGATCTGTGTCACGTTCAATGACTTCAAGTGGTTGACCAGTACGTTCTGCCAAGATTTTATTCAAGCGATCACGCGTATCTAGAATGTGTTTAGCTGCGATTTCGATCTCAGTTGCTTGACCTTGTGCGCCACCTAGTGGTTGGTGGATCATGATTTCGGCATTAGGTAGAGCAAAACGTTTGCCTTTTGTACCAGCAGTTAATAAGAAACTTCCCATAGAAGCTGCCATACCAAGAACGATTGTTTGCACATCGGCTTTAACAAAATTCATTGTGTCAAAGATTGCTAATCCGGCAGAAACACTTCCTCCTGGCGAATTGATATAGATATAGATGTCTTTTTCAGAGTCTTGTGCATCCAAAAATAGTAATTGGGCAATGACTGAGTTCGCTACATTATCATCGATCGGACCACTTAACATGATGATTCTATCTTTTAATAATCGTGAATAAATGTCATATGCTCTTTCTCCACGAGATGATTGTTCAATGACTGTTGGTATTAAATTCATAGTATATTCCTCCTATATAAAAAACTCTTCAAATCATTTTATCACAAAGCATACCTTAATGCTTAAAAAAAGTATACTTTATTGGTCAATAAAGGTCAACTTTAATGCTTTGAAAAATCTATTTAAACTAGTTAATAGAGTATGGCTATACAAAGGATTCAGACTTCTTTTACTTGGATCAATTGATTTTTAATCCTTTGTTTTTTCTATCTTATTTTTTTACGCTTGTGAAAGAGTATGTTATACTAAAAAAACAAGAATGAAAAGAGTGAGGGAATCCGAATGGTTGTTTTTATCGCAGGTATGACTGGTGTGTTAGTTGGTGCAGTTATTGCATCAATTGGTGTTGCGCTAAGTGTAACGTATGAGCAACGTAAATCAGTACGTTACCGAGAACTAGAAAATTTTGTTAAAGAAATAGAAACGTTGAATCTTTTGAATAAAAAAATCAATGAGATTTTACAGAAAAGAGATATATATGTAGATAAATCCGTGAATTTTATATCGATGGATGATTGTTATATCAGTATTGATGATTTTATCTATTTAGAATCTTTTTCGGCTCAAAATAATTTTTACTTACCGACCTATTTGATTGAAGAGTTCTTCAAAAAAATCGCTCATAGAAAAGTCATCTTAACGCCTGATGAAGTGATCTCAATGGGAGGAAGTACGTATAAAGGCGGCCGAGTTATCTTAGAAAGTTTTTCAGAAGAGTTACTGTCGATTATTGAAGATAAAAAAAGACAAATGAAACGTTTGACACATAAGCCTCTATATTATTTCCAAAGAGGCTAAGATATTTTAAACAGCTGCTGCTCAAGCAAAACCGAGCAGCAGCTGTTTTTAATTTATAATGTGGAAATGCTGAGGAATGATTTGAATTATAAGAGAGAAATATAATACTAAAATCGTTTGATTTTAATTGTTACGAAAATAATAAACAATAAGTAAAAAAGTAAATACAAACGTTTTTAGAATTTTCTGAATCTTTTTATCAAATTTTATTGACATTCTCATTTATTAGGTATATAGTTAACAAAAGCTTTTATTTATCACATGCTATTTTAATCTTTGTAGATTTTTTTTATAAAAAGGAGACCATTGCCATGCAAAAGACAAACAACAATCACGTATTAGTCATTATTTTATCGTGTAGGACTTAGAACACTGAGAAATTTCGCAGATGTTAGAGTCCTGTTTGTCTTTGGTAAATGGGGGTCTTACTAAAGCATCCCATTCAATTGATGGGATGCTTTTTTTGTAGAAAGTTTTATAAAGAGTCGAGCAGAGTAAATAAGAAAATGAATCAGAAGAAGCAAAAAAGAGATCTTCTGGAGATAACTGAATTGGAGTGGATGAAAAATGCGTAGTGATAAAATCAAAAAAGGAATCGAGGCGGCTCCCGCCAGAAGCTTGCTTTATGCAACTGGGCAAGTGAAAAATGCTAAAGATATGAACAAACCGTTTATAGCAATTTGTAATTCTTATATTGATATAGTTCCAGGACACGTTCATTTAAGAGAGTTAGCGGATGTTGCTAAAGAGGCGATTCGTGAAGCTGGAGGAATTCCTTTTGAATTCAATACGATCGGTGTAGATGACGGCATTGCGATGGGACATATTGGTATGCGTTATTCATTACCCAGTAGAGAAATCATTGCGGATGCTGCAGAGACCGTGATAAATGCACATTGGTTTGATGGCGTATTCTATATTCCTAACTGTGACAAAATCACTCCAGGAATGCTAATGGCAAGTGTTCGAACGAATGTACCAGCAATTTTTTGTTCAGGTGGTCCAATGAAAGCTGGACTTGATCCAACAGGACATACCTTGACACTTTCGAATATGTTTGAAGCCGTTGGTACCTTTAAAGAAGGCAAAATGACAGAAGAAGAATTCAATTTTATGGAACAAAATGCTTGTCCGACTTGTGGCTCATGTGCCGGAATGTTTACAGCCAACTCAATGAACTGTTTGATGGAAGTTTTAGGAATGGCATTACCTGGAAATGGAACAATCTTAGCAGTATCAGATGAACGTAGAGAACTTGTTCGACAATCAGCTTTTCATTTGATGGATCTAGTCAAAAAACAAATCAAACCAAGAGATATCATTACGAAAGAAGCAATCGATGATGCGTTTGCATTAGATATGGCAATGGGGGGTTCAACTAATACTGTTTTGCATACATTAGCGATTGCCAATGAAGCAGAGATCGATTACAACTTAGAAGAAGTTAATGCGATTGCTGAACGTGTTCCTTATCTATCAAAAATTGCCCCATCATCCGCTTATTCAATGCATGATGTTCATGAAGCAGGAGGCGTGCCAGCAATCATGAAAGAGTTAGTAGACTTAGGCAATGCGATCCATCCAGATCGCATCACAGTTACTGGAAAAACAATCCGTGAAAATGTTCAGGATGCTGTAATAAAAAATGAAGAAGTTATCCATCCAAAAGAGAATCCGTACAGCCCAGTAGGTGGATTATCAATATTGTATGGAAATATTGCACCAAAAGGCAGCGTAATCAAAGTTGGCGGAGTGGATCCATCTATCAAAAAATTCGTAGGTAAAGCGATTTGTTTTAGCTCTCATGATGAAGCTGTTGCAGCAATAGATGATCATACTGTTAAAAAAGGACATGTTGTAGTTATTCGTTATGAAGGACCAAAAGGTGGGCCTGGTATGCCGGAAATGTTGGCGCCGACCTCTAGTATCGTTGGGCGTGGTTTAGGAAAAGATGTTGCTTTAATTACAGATGGACGTTTTTCAGGCGCGACCAGAGGAATAGCGGTAGGACATATTTCTCCAGAAGCTGCTGCAGGTGGCCCAATCGCTTTAGTCAGAGATGGTGATGAGATTGAAATTGATTTAATAAATCGAACACTAGAATTACATGTTTCAGATGAAGAGTTGGCGAAAAGAAATGACCAATTGCCAAAATTCAAGGCGAAAGTAAAAACAGGATACTTAGCTCGATATACGGCGTTAGTTACTTCAGCTCATACTGGGGGAATCATGCAGATTCCAGAAGATTTGCTAGACTAGAGGAGGGAAGCTCATGGTAGAAAAACAGAGAAAAATGAAAAATGGTTCAAGGATTTTAATTGATGCGTTGTTGAAGCAAAAAGTAGAGATGATTTTTGGATATCCTGGTGGAGCGGTACTTCCTTTATATGATGCATTATATGATGGCGATATTCCTCATATTTTGACAAGACATGAACAAGGTGCAGTTCATGCAGCAGAAGGATACGCCAAAGCTACAGGAAAGCCAGGCGTCGTGATCGTAACTAGTGGCCCTGGTGCAACAAATGCTATCACAGGCATTGCTGATGCGATGAGCGATTCGATCCCGATGGTTGTTTTCACAGGTCAAGTCGTTACAGATGGTATCGGAAAAGATGCTTTTCAAGAGGCGGATGTCATTGGACTTACAATGCCGATTACTAAAAATAATTACCAAGTGCGGGAGACCAAAGAACTACCGAGAATCATTGAAGAAGCTTTTCATATTGCAACAACGGGCAGAAAAGGCCCAGTTGTAATCGACTTGCCAAAAGATATGACGATTATGGAAGCAGATGCAGATATTGAGGTCAAGCTTAACTTACCAAGCTACCAGCCAACGGTTAAACCTAATAAACTCCAAGTAAAAAAATTAATGGAAGCTTTGACTGTTGCAAAGAAACCCTTGGTATTAGTTGGGGCAGGTGTCTTACATGCTGATGCAGGAAAAGAACTGGTAGAATTCATCAACCAATATCAAGTGCCAACCTTGAGTTCGTTATTAGGATTAGGTGCTGTCCCAACAGATAATGAACTATTTTTAGGAATGGGAGGCATGCATGGTTCATTTGCGGCAAATATGGCTTTGACAGATTGCGACTTTTTGATCAATATCGGTTCTCGTTTTGATGATCGGTTGGCGAGCGCACCAAAAGAATTTGCACCTAATGCAATCATTGCTCATGTCGATATTGATCCGGCCGAAATCGGAAAAACGATCGATACCCAAATTCCAATTGTAGCAGATGCGAAAGAAACATTAAAAGAAATGCTAAAATTCGATATTAATTGTGCAGATAGTACTGAGTGGAAAAAATTAAATCTTTCCAGAAAAAAACGACATCCATTTAAATACGATAAAGAACAAAAAGCAGAAATCAAACCTCAAAAAGTTATTGAATTTATCGGAGAGTTAACAAATGGTGAAGCAATCGTGGCAACGGATGTAGGGCAACACCAAATGTGGGCCGCTCAGTTTTATCCTTTTAAAAATGAAAAACAACTTGTTACAAGCGGCGGATTAGGGACAATGGGCTATGGTGTGCCTGCGGCAATTGGGGCCAAATTAGGTTGTCCAGATAAAGAAGTCGTACTTTTTGTTGGTGATGGTGGATTTCAAATGACCAACCAAGAATTGGCTATTTTAAATGAATACAATATTCCAATCAAAATCGTGATTTTGAATAATCAATCATTAGGAATGGTGCGTCAATGGCAAGAAAGTTTCTTCAACGGTCGCCGTTCGGAATCAGTTTTTACCTCCCAACCAGATTTTGTGAAAATGGCAGAAGCTTATCATATCAGAGGGATTAGGATCGATGATCCTGAAACTGTAGAGGCTGAATTAACAGAAGCGTTTAAAGAAACGGGGCCTTTGTTGATCGAAGTCATGGTTTCACCTACGGAACATGTCTTACCAATGGTTCCGGCAGGCAAAGCAAACTATCAAATGCTGGGGGTGGACTAAAATGAGACGGATTATTACAGCAACAGTCAACAATAATTCTGGTGTCTTAAATCGCTTTAGTGGTGTTTTGACTCGTAGACAAGTCAATATCGACAGTATCTCAGTCGGACCGACAGAATTAGACAATGTATCTCGAATCACTATCATTGTCCAAGTGGCAGACTTAAATGAAAGCGAACAAGTCACTAAACAATTAAACAAACAAATCGATGTGATCAAAGTTTCCGATATTACAGATGAACCACATTTAGAAAGAGAATTAGCATTAGTTAAAGTCAATGCACCAGCAGCTGTTCGAGCGGAACTACTCTCTGTGATCGATCCATTTAGAGCAAATGTTATCGATGTTGGTACACGTTCAGTCGTGATTCAAGTCACAGGAACGAGCGAAAAAATCAGTGCGTTCGTTGATGTTGTCGCACCTTACGGCATTAAACAATTAGCACGAACAGGTGTCACCGGATTTACTAGAGGCAACAACTAAAAACAGGTCTTAAAGCATACGCTTATAAGCATAAAAAATTTGGAGGGTTCAAAAATGGCAAAAGTATATTATGATAACTCAGTAGAAAACAATCAATTAGAAGGAAAAACAATCGCAATCATCGGATACGGTTCACAAGGACATGCTCATGCACAAAATCTAAGAGATAACGGCAATCAAGTGATTATCGGGATTCGCGAAGGAAAATCAGCAGAAGCTGCTCGTAACGATGGTTTCGATGTATTATCAGTTGAAGAAGCATCTAAAAAAGCAGACGTAGTCATGATCTTAGCTCCAGATGAAATTCAAGGAGATCTTTATGACAATGAAATTGCACCAAATCTAGAAGCAGGCAATGCGTTAGCATTCGGTCATGGCTTCAATATTCATTTTGATGTAATCAACCCACCAAAAGATGTGGATGTTTTCTTAGTTGCTCCTAAAGGACCAGGACACCTTGTTCGTCGTACCTTTACAGAAGGATTTGCAGTACCTGCATTATTTGCTGTATATCAAGATGCAACAGGCAAAGCGAGTGATGTTGCGTTATCTTATGCAAAAGGAATCGGTGCCACTCGTGTGGGCGTATTAGAAACGACGTTTAAAGAAGAAACCGAAACGGATTTGTTCGGTGAACAAGCAGTATTGTGCGGAGGTTTAACAAGCTTGATCGAAGCGGGCTTTGAAACATTGACAGAAGCGGGTTACCAACCAGAGTTAGCCTACTTTGAAGTATGTCACGAATTAAAACTGATTGTTGACCTTATTTATGAGGGAGGATTTGAGAAAATGCGTAATTCTATCTCAAATACTGCTGAATATGGCGATTACGTTTCAGGACCTCGTGTCGTTACTGCTGAAGCCAAAGCCAACATGAAGGAAGTTCTAACTGATATCCAAAATGGCAAATTTGCAAAAGGATTCATTGATGATAACAAAAACGGCTTTAAAGAATTCAATCAAATGCGCAAAGAGAACGCTGGACACCCAATTGAAAAAGTGGGGGCAGAACTACGTAAAATGATGCCATTTGTTTCAAGAGAAGACTAAAATAGTAAATAGGGGTTGAGAAAGAAGTTATTTTTCTCAACCCTTTACATAATAAAGGGTGAGGAAAATTTGGTGAAATTAACAAAAGAAAATATCGAAGAAGCATACGGTACACTAAAAGATGTCGTAACGAAAACACCATTACAATACGATTTGTACTTATCAAAAAAATACAAATGTAATGTTTATTTAAAAAGAGAAGATCTACAAAAAGTTCGTTCTTTCAAATTAAGAGGAGCGTATTATGCGATTAAGCAAACGTCTCATGATATGCTAAAAAATGGTGTAGTTTGTGCTAGTGCTGGAAATCATGCCCAAGGAGTTGCGTACACTTGTCATGAAATGCAGGTCGCAGCTACGATCTTTATGCCGACCACTACGCCGCAACAAAAAATCTCTCAAGTGAAATTCTTCGGTGGAGACGAGGTAACAGTTCAATTGATTGGAGACACCTTTGACGCTTCTGCTAAAGCCGCTAAAGAATATGCTAAAGCCAATAATCAAGCCTTTATTGATCCTTTTAACGATTTAAATATTATGGCAGGTCAAGGAACTGTGGCAGTTGAGATATTCCAAGAAGCTAAGGCGTCTGAGTTTCAAGTAGACTATTTACTGGCAGCAATTGGCGGAGGCGGTTTAGTAGGTGGGGTTTCAACATATACGAAAAGTGTTAGTCCAACAACTTCAGTAATCGGTGTTGAGCCTTTAGGCGCTCAGTCTATGCGGGCGGCTTTCGATAAGGGCGAGCCAGTCATGTTGGATAACGTTGAAAAATTCGTTGATGGTGCTGCAGTCAAACAAGTTGGTAATTTAACCTATGAGCATGCTCTAGAGTATGTGGATGATCTATTAGCAGTTGATGAGGGACAAGTTTGTTCAACTATTTTGGAGTTATATACGAAACAAGCAATTGTTGTAGAACCAGCTGGAGCATTAAGTGTATCTGCGTTAGAGTTAGTCAAAGAGGACATAAAAGGGAAAAACGTTGTTTGTATTATCAGCGGTGGTAATAATGACATTAACCGTATGGAAGAAATCGAAGAACGTTCATTAATTTTTGAAGGGCTAAAACATTATTTTGTAATTAATTTTCCGCAACGCCCGGGTGCATTAAGAGAGTTTGTGACAGATATTTTAGGTCCCAATGATGATATCACTCGTTTTGAATATACAAAAAAAGTCAATCGTGGAACAGGACCAGTTGTGTTGGGAATATTATTAAAAGATCAAGAGGAACTACCAAATTTACTGAAAAAAATGGCTGAGTTTGATCCTAATTATATTGATCTTAAGGACAATCCTTCGCTATATGCATTACTTGTCTAACGAGTAAACGAAAAAAATAGCAAATAGATCACTTAGAGAAAGTTGAAAATCCTTTTTATTAAGGGGTCTATTTTTGAAATTAGCTTAATTGGGAAAACAGCAGGAGAGATCACTTTTGTTTATACTCCAAACAATGTAACTTATTCGTTCTCAAAGAAAAGATGAGAACGGTGAATGGGCGGGAAAATGTTTGATGACAAAACAACGACAGATTTTACAGTGGACAAAAAAACATATTATCTGTCTAGCCTGAAAAAATATATGAAGATAAAATGTATCATTTAACAATTATTTGGATATTAGAAAATGCTCCGTAAACAACAATAAAACTTGTAATATCGGGTTGAATAGTCTGTAAGATTAAATTCTTGCATATTGTTCAATCTTTTTTATTTTGAATTGTCTAAAATTTACTTAAAAAAGTCAAAAAATGGAGTGAGAGCTCTTGCCATTTGTTAGGAAAGAACGTATATTTAACTTACTACATTAAATCGGTCAGAAAAACTACGACCGTCAAAGAACATGAGCCAGATAGAAATCTTTTTACACTTCAACAGACCACCTTTTTTTGGTCAAACGCGACTTATTTTTTCTATCATCTATCCATTTTAATATCATGTTTCCTTTGTTAAAAATTACTCGAAATATAAAAAAGAATACTAGTAAAGTTGGAAAATATAAATGAATAATAAAAAAAGATTAGAAAATCGCCGTTATATTACGGGGTTCGATGGGATTCGAACCATTGCAGTCATTGGTGTGATTCTCTATCATTTGTTCCCTAATATAATGCGTGGGGGCTATTTAGGCGTCCCTATTTTTTTTGCAGTTTCTGGATACTTGATTACTGATTTACTAAGACAAGAATGGCTTCAAACTGAAACAATTGATGTTAAAGGGTTTTATATTCGAAGGATGAAGCGACTTTATCCTGGACTTGTTGCCATGCTGGTCGCAGCTTCAGCGTATATTGTACTCTTTCAAAGAGATTTATTGAATAACTTACGCAGTGTAGTCGCCAGCAGCGTACTTTACTATAATAACTGGTGGCAGATTTTCAGAGGTTTTTCTTATTTTGATCGATTTACAACTCAGTCGCCATTTACTCATATTTGGTCGTTAGCTGTTGAAGCACAGAATTATTTGATTTGGCCTTTGTTATTTATTGTTCTTAAAAAGTATGTTAAACATAGTGGTAAGATTTTTGGTTTGATTATGACCCTAGCCGTTGGTTCAGGGATTTTGATGGCAGTTCTTTATAGTCCAGGAGCAGATCCAACGAGAGTCTATTATGGAACAGATACACGACTATTTTCTATTTTAATGGGAAGTGGTTTGGCTTTTGTTTGGCCAAGCTACCGATTAAAAGAAGAAATTCCGATAAAAGCTAAAACTTTATTGAATGGTGTAGGAATTGCCTCTTTAGCAGTTTTATTGCTCTCTTTCTTATTCCTAGCAGATCATTTTTCTTTTGTTTATTACGGAGGGATGTTTATTGTCAGCATCTTTGCGACAATGTTAGTTGCAGTTACGGCGCATCCAGGTGCTGATTTGAACCGTTGGCTGACAAATCCAGTATTTACTTGGTTTGGTAGAAGAAGTTATGGTATTTATTTGTATCAATTCCCAATTATGATTTTTTACGAAGCAAAAATTACAAATCTAAGTGATCATGTGTTCCTTCATTCTTTAATTGAAATTGCACTGATTTTAGGAATCAGTGAACTTTCTTACCGTTTTATTGAAAAGCCCTTGGGTAAGTTTTATTATCAATATACATGGTTTGCTATCAAAGATTTTTTCCAGAAACCATGGCTTACGGTCCCTAAAGTGACTACGTTGATCAGTGTGGTTTTATCCTGTTTTGCTCTTTTTGCTTTTGCTATCGCACCTTCAAATGAAGTAACTGCTGATCAACAGCAATTACAAAAAAATATTGAAGCAAACAAAAAGAAAGCAGATCAGCGAAAAGCTGAAGAAAAAGCGAAAAACGAAGGAAAGACTACAGAGTCTACAAAACAATCAGCTCAAGAGTCAGAAGCTAACTTTGATTTAACGGCAGAAGAAATTAAGAAAGCACAAGAGATGGAGATCACGGCTTTCGGAGATTCGGTTATTCTGGATGCAGCCGCTGGACTGCAAGAGATTTTTCCTAAAATGATTGTTGATGGTGAAGTTGGTAGACAACTTTATACGAGCACACCGATCATTGAAAAATTAGATAAAGAAAAATTGTTGAAAGAGAATGTTTTAGTTGGTCTGGGAACGAATGGGTCATTTACTGAAGCTCAATTTGATGAGTTTATGACAGCAATTGGTTCTAAGCGTAAAGTTTATTGGATCAATGTTCGCGTTCCAACACGTCGATGGCAGAATGAAGTTAATGCAATGTTAGAAACTATGAAAAAGAAATATAAAAATCTAGTTGTTATTGACTGGTACGGTTATAGTAATGAACATGATGAATGGTTTTACGATGATCGTGTCCATCCTAATGTAGATGGTCAAGTAAAGTATTCGAGTTTTATTGCGAAACAAATTTTAAAATGACAAAGTACTGTGTTAAAGAGTATTGTTTTAAAATCAATCACCTGACTGCAGTGATAGTATAACTTTTAACTAAATGGCCTTTTCCTAATAAAGTTTTAGGAAGAGGCTTTTTATGGTGTCTGAAAGATGATGAGGTGTTGGAAATGTGATGCAACCAGACAAGCAATTTAAGAGGTAATTTCTATAACCCATATGACTTCTACGGTATATTCTTTATTAGCTATAAAGATAAATGTACATTAATTATATTTGAATTGATTACTAGATGAAACTCTGATTATGACCATTTATTCGTTCACTTATGAATAATTAGCAAAGAAGTTCCAAGTCGAGCGGCTATAAAAAATGTGAAACATAAATCAGCTAATTTACTGATTTATGTTTCACATTTCTTATTTATGAGAGAATTAATTGATAAGCAAATCGTTGACCATCAGCCACAGGCAATGATAACTCACCTTGATAATGAAAGCCAGCTTTTTTAATTAGATGCTGCATCGGCTTATTATCTGGATGAGTATCGATTCGAATGTCGAATTGATTATTTAATCTCGCAGTAGTAATTAGTAAGTTCATTAAAAGTAATGCTAGTCCTTTACCGTGATATACAGGATCAATGGCAACGCGATGAATCACGACATAATCCTTTGATGCCTGTTGCCAATGACCATTTTTTATCTGTTCATAAGGTTCTTCAATGTCAGATGAGATAATCCCGAGGCCAGCAATTTCTTGATCGACAATCAAAACATAACATTGTTGAGTGGCAATATCTTGTATCAATTGTTTTTCATCTGGACCCTCACCGTTTTGCCATTGAGGAATAGTATGAGCATGGAGAAACTGACGAGCTGCCCTAATAACGTCCATTATTTTGGTTAGATCAGTTGGAGCAGCTTTTCTTAAATAAATTGCCATAACAGTAGTCTTCCTTTTATTGAATAAAATATTATTTTTTGTAAGAGTTCTCAGGTTTTAATTGATAGATTTTTGAGGGGCGTCCGATGCCAACAGGACGTTCTCCAATTTCTTTAAAATGATGAAGCATGGCTTTTTTAAAATTTGAGTGATCAATGGTTTTATAATCAATACCGGAAAATTTAGCGAAAACTTTTCGGGCTTCTGTGATTGTAAAGTCTTTTCCTAAAACTTGTAAAACCTGAGGATCATGTTCCATTTTATTGGCAACTCGATTGAAAGCCTTCAGGATGATCTCACTATGGTCAAAAGCCAAAGTATCTTTTCCAGTTGAAGCTCCGGTATTCAAATCCAAAATAATTTCTACATCATCGTTTGTAAGGAAAAGCGTGCCTTCTTTGCGTTCCATTGTAAACCAGCGAACTTCTTTAGCATCATCTCCAGCAATCAATGGTTCTTCACCTATAAATGCGAGGTAACTAACTGTTACTACCCAACCACGTGGGTCACGGTCAGGTCTGCTGAAACTGTGCAGTTGCTCGATGTTGTCTTTGGAAATCACGACACCAGTCTCTTCCTTTGTTTCTCGCAACACACTTTCACCAGTTGACTCATTACGATTTACAAATCCGCCAGGCAATGCCCAAGAATTTCTGTAGGGATGACTTTTTCGTTTAATTAACAGTATTTTCAGTTGATCTTCTTCTTTGTTATAGCACATCAAAACAATATCTACAGTCAGAGAAGGCTTTTCATATTCAGGAAGTTCTTGTTGGTGGTACCATTTTAGAAAGTCAGCTTCATCAGCTTGTTGTTCATAATATTGCTTTTCTTCTTCCTTTGAACTAAAGTGTGTCAAGTTATTCATCCTCTCTAAATAAGATAAAAGTAATTTTTACTTTATTGTATCATTATCATCAGGAAAAACAACTAAACACGTGTTTTTCTTTCAAGAAAATCAATCTATTTCAGGAACTATCACTTTTTGGTTAACCTTTATTTGTAAAAGGTTGACAAAAGTGTTTGGAAATAGTATTTTTAATTATATAAAATATAATTTATCGTTTGGAGAGAAAAAATGAAAACTAAAGACATGACTAAAATTGCAATTATGGTCAGTATTATTATTGTTTTAGGTTTTTTTCCACCTATTCCAATTAGTTTTTTACCAGTGCCTATCGTGATTCAAAACGCCGGATTTATGCTTAGTGGATTACTGTTAGGTAAGAAAAACGGTACGATTGCAACAATGCTTTTCCTACTTCTTGTTGCAATCGGTTTTCCAATTCTAGCTGGTGGTAGAGGGGGAATGACTGTCTTTTTCAGTATCACAGCAGGCTATCTTTTAGCGTATCCATTTGCTACCTTTTTTATTGGCTGGATGAGTGAAAAATTTAATCCAAATAATCAAAATAGTGCGTATGGATTTGGCATTACTTTATTATTTGGCGCTTTATTTATTGATTTTTGTGGCGCAGTTGGAGTGAGTCTTTTATCAGATGTTACACTGTCAAAAAGTTTGTTGGGAAGTCTAGCTTTTATTCCTGGCGATACGATGAAAGCATTTCTAACTGCTATTATAGCAAAAAGGATTTCAAAATCGCTTTCCAAAAGGGGAAAATAGTTTGGCAAATATATTTGGATTAACGATTGATAACAATAGTCGATGCATTCATTATGGTTCTTTAGTGGATGTGATTGCCAATAAATGTTACTTTTGCAGAAAATATTATGCCTGTTTTCACTGTCATGATGAATTGGAAGAGCATAGGTTCATGCCTTGGCCAAACTCAGATGTGTCAAAAGCAAAAGTAGTTCTTTGTGGCGTTTGCCAAAATGAAATGACTGCTAAGGAATATAAGGAGCAAACGGAATGTTTAAATTGCGGACATTTGTTTAATCCCAATTGTTCAAGACATGCGTCTATTTATTTTAATTAGATGAGCGTTTTATAAAAGAACTGAACAGAGCAAAAAATGCTCTGTTCAGTTTTTTTGTGTTATTCATTTATTCTTCAATTTTTGTCCAAAAGCTTTGGACAAAACTACACTTTCATCTTCTTGTAACCGTATAGGAGAGCGTTTACAATGTAGAAGACAAGAAAAGCTCTATCAAAAAAGTGATCTGCGCAGATCAAAAGACTTAATATTTTTCTTGTTTTCAGAAGAAGGAGGAAAACAATGGATCAAACTCAAGGGAATATAAAAGTGAAAGTTCAGCAGTTCGGCAGTTTTCTTAGTGGAATGATTATGCCGAATATTGGGGCATTTATTGCTTGGGGCATTTTGACTGCCTTATTTATCCCTACTGGCTGGTTTCCTAATGAACAATTGAATGAAATAACAGGGCCAACAATTACTTATTTGTTGCCGATCTTGATTGGATTTACAGGTGGACGATTAGTCTACGATATTCGTGGCGGAGTCGTTGGAGCAATGGTCACGATGGGAGTGATCACAGGAGCTGACATTCCAATGTTTCTCGGAGCAATGATGGTTGGACCTGCTGGTGCCTATTGTATTAAAAAATTTGATGAATTAGTTGATGGTAAGATCAAACCGGGCTTTGAGATGTTAGTCAATAATTTTTCATCTGGTATTTTAGCATCAATTTTAGCGATTATTGCGTTCTTGATCGTTGGCCCAGCTGTTGAAGGATTGAATAATATTTTGGCCACGGGTGTTGGCTTTTTAGTTGAGAACGCATTGCTTCCTTTAGCAAGTATCTTCGTTGAACCAGCAAAAGTATTATTCTTGAATAATGCGATTAACCATGGTGTGATTAGTCCAATTGCGATTGAACAGGCTGCACAAAGTGGTCGTTCTGTTTTGTTCTTATTAGAGTCAAATCCTGGTCCTGGATTGGGGATATTATTGGCTTATACGATCTTTGGACGAGGCAGTGCAAAACAAACTGCTCCTGGAGCGATGATCATTCATTTTTTAGGCGGTATTCATGAAATTTATTTCCCATATATTTTGATGAAACCTGTATTGATTCTCTCTGCAATCGGTGGTGGAATGGCAGGTGTGTTGACTTTTTCACTATTTAACGCTGGATTAGTAGCACCTGCTTCACCTGGGAGTATTTTTGCAATTTTGGCTATGACGCCGCGAGATGGTTATTTGGGTGTCTTTGCAGGAATCGTTGTAGCGACAGTCGTTTCATTTGCTATCTCTGCTGTTGTTTTAAAGACTTCAAAAGTGGCAGATATAACTATTGAGGATGCTTCTGAAAAAGCGAGTGCTTTAAAAGGTCGCAAAACGATGACACCAGAAGTGCAAACAAGCTTTTCTACTGCTGAAAAAATGAGTGATACAGTTGAAACACTTGCCCATACGAAAAAAATTATTTTTGCTTGTGATGCAGGGATGGGATCTAGTGCAATGGGTGCTTCTGTTTTGCGAAACAAGGTGAAAAAAGCGGGATTACCGATTGAAGTTGTCAACTCAGCTATAGCACAATTACCAGAAGATGCGGATATTGTAGTGACTCATAAAGATTTAACTACACGAGCAAAAGAAAAATTACCTAAAGCGTATCATGTATCTGTTGATAATTTTTTGAGTAGTGATAAATATGATGAATTAGTTGAAAAGTTATCAGTCGTTAAAACATCTGTTTAAATAATAACGTTTTTGAGAGGAGAATTCCATGTATCTTTCAGCAAGAGCTCGGCTAATCATGGAACAGCTGTTGACCAATAATCGGCCTGTTTTTATTAATGAATTGGCTGAAGATTTACGTGTTAGTCCACGAACTATCCGGCGTGATTTAAAGGAAGTTGAAAGTATCTTGGCTTCTTATCAGCTTAAGTTTACGAAAGAGCATGGAGTCTTAACCTTGATTGGACAGGATTCTGATAAACAACGCTTCCGCTGGCAATTAATGGATTTATCTTATAGCGACTATAGTCCAGAAGAACGCCAACAGAAAATTCTTAAAGTGCTTTTAAAAGAAGAGAGCATAAAATTGGTTGGGCTTGCGAACGATCTAAATGTTACGATCTCAACAATCAGCAATGATCTGACTAAAATTGAAGAACGACTACCGAACACAGTCAAAATTGAAAGAAGGAGAGGCTTTGGTGTATCGCTAAAAGCTGATGAAGCACAAAAAAGAAGTTTGATGAGTGCGCTTTTTGGGGAACAATTTCCCGATTATCGATTACTAAAATTTTTCCAAGAAAAATCTCGAGATCTGGCTACCAATGATTGGGTAGAAGATCGCTTACTTGATTTAGTTAGTGAATCACTATTAAAAAAAGTGGAGCAAAGTGTTAAAAATTGGCGTAGTAACACTTCTGAGGGAATCAATGATGAAGCGTATGCGAATTTGATTGTACACATTTCAATTTCAGTTGAACGAATGATTGCAGGAAATTTCATTCAACCAAATGGAACCAGCGATAAAATGAGGGACTATCCAGAATTTATTGCAGCACAGAACATGCTAGCTGATATTTTAGATATGGAAGCAGAATTTGTACCTGTAGGTGAAGCAGCTTATGTGACGACCCATCTTAGAGGTCTGAAAACCACTGAAAATGCGATTTACTTCATGGAAAATGAAGAATTGGAAGTAATGATTTTAGTTAAACAATTAATTACTAACGTTGAAGCTGAACTTAATCAAAAATTACCAAAAGAACTTTTAACAAAAGGACTGATTGCTCATTTACGTCCTACCCTAAGACGATTGCGTCAAGGCATGCGAATTTATAATCCATTGATCCATTCGATCAAACAAGATTATGCGGATCTCTTTGAAGTGGTCAGGCGAGCGTTCGATCAAGTGTATCAAGAAAAGTCAGTCCCGGATGAGGAAATTGGCTATTTGGTTTTGCATTTTGGTTCGGTACTATTGCAATTAGAAAGTGAAAATAGTTTTTCGGGATTAGTTGTATGTGCTAGTGGTATTGGTACGTCAAGGATGTTGGTTACTCGATTACGTCAGCGAATTCCTCAATTGAAAAAATTAGAAACAGTTTCCTTATTTGAATTAGGAAAAAAGAAAGCGGAAGGTAGTTATAATATCATTATTTCTACAATTGATTTAGGTCAAGTGGATTTTGATTATTTCTTAGTTTCACCTATTTTAACTGAAAGAGAACTCTCTCAAATTAGTGTATTTTTGAAAAGTTTGCATAGTGGATACCATAAAAAAATTGCACAAGAAGAACAAGCGGTGCAGTTAACGTTACTTGAAGCAACTCATTTTCTAGAACAACAACAAGTCTTCGCTTCGATTGTTCTCACAATTTTAAAGAATTTTAGCTATTCAAAGTTAAACGAAAACCTAGGAACAATGGAAGATACGATTAGGGTCATTTATACACAGCTTTTGGAAAAAGTACCGGAGTTAGACGTTGAGTCATTAGTCAGCACTTTCTTATACGATGGCAATTGGAAAGCATTTGGTATACCTGAGACAAAAATCGGACTATTTCATGCCCGTAATGAATCAATCAAAGAACCTTTTTTTCAATTATTTTCATTAGAGCAGTCTATCTACATTGAAACGATGGACCATACAAAAATGCTAATTGATCGAATCGTTTTACTGCTAGTTCCTGAGAAATTTTCTCAAGAAGGTTTGGAAGTAATTAGTTATATCAGTACTTTGTTTGTTGACAATAACCAAATGATTCAGCTTTTGGAGAAGGGTATGAATGAAGAAATCACGACGTATTTTGTGCAAAAATTATTAATTTATTTAGAATCGAGGAAAAAATAATATGTTGACATTAAAACAAGAAGATATAGTATTGAATAAACGTTTTTCCAGCAAAAAAGCAGCTATCGAAGCTGCGGGAAAACAATTAGTAAGTCAGGGATATGTGTCTATAGATTATATTCAAAAAATGGTTGAACGAGATAGACTAACGACAACCTATATTGGTAATATGGTTGCAATTCCACATGGAACAGATGATTCAAAAGTTTTAATCAATCAGTCAGGAATCGTCATTTTACAAGTACCTAAAGGTGTAGAATTTGATGGAAATGAAGTGCGTCTGATTATTGGAATCGCTGGGTTAGGAGATGAACACTTAGAATTATTGTCTAGTATTGCCCTAGTTTGTTCTGATATGGAAAAAGTAAGACAGTTGATAGCTGCTGAAACGAAAGAAGAGATCATTGGACTATTCAAAGAAGAGGTGAGAGCATGACAAAAGTAGCTGTTCATTTTGGAGCTGGCAATATTGGTCGAGGCTTTATTGGTTGGTTATTAGTTCAAGCTGGTTATGATGTGATCTTTGCTGATGTAAATGAAAAAATCGTAACACAAATTAATGAACAAGGGCAATATGACGTGATTTTAGCAAACAAAGAGCAAGAACGTTTTACAGTCAAAGGAATCAAAGCAATTAATAGTATGACTGAAACAGAACAATTAGCGGCATATATTAGTGAAGCTGAGCTGATCACAACCGCGGTTGGTCCATCCATTTTGCCGAGAATAGCAGAAATCATTGCTAAAGGGATTGAATTAAGAAGCGACTCAACACACTATTTAACGGTGATCGCATGCGAGAATATGATCGGAGGCTCTGAAATACTTCAATCAGCTGTGTTGCCATTATTATCAGCTGAGGCTAAAGCATATGTTAATAGATTTGTTGCTTTCCCTAATTCAGCTGTTGATCGGATCGTGCCAAACCAACAGCATGAAAACCCTCTAACTGTAACGGTAGAGCCATTTTATGAATGGGTAGTAGAAGCACCGATAAATGAAGGAAATGCACCAAAAATCACTGGACTAAACTATGTACCAGATTTAACGCCTTATATTGAGCGTAAATTATTTACTGTCAATACTGGACACGCTGTAACAGCTTATTTTGGTCATATAAGAAACATAGAATCAATCGAAGATGCGATTCACAATGAAAAAGTTCTCTTCATCGTACGTAGTGCGTTAGAAGAAACAGGGGCTTTGTTAGAGAAAAAATTTCAGTTTTCTCACCAAGAGCATCAAGCGTATATTGATAAAATTATTGATCGATTCAAAAATCCTTATGTTTCAGATTATGTGACTCGTGTTGGACGATCACCGATTAGAAAAATCGGAGAAAATGATCGCTTTATCCAACCAGCAAGACAATTTGTAGAGGCCTTTAATGAAACACCGAAAGCTTTAGCAATTGCAATTGCTGCTGCAATGAAGTTCAAAGAACCTACAGATGCAGAGGCTTGTGCATTACAAGAAGCGATTAGAGAGCAAGGTTTGGATCAGACGATCGAATTATATACAGGCTTAAAACCTTATACGAAATTATTTGAGAAAATCCGCATGTCTTATCACGAATTAGTATAAAAAAAATACTTAATCAAGCAACGGTGGCTTGGTTAAGTATTTTTTATATCGCTATTGAGTCAACTCTAATAATTTACTCTTTAAATCCTCTTCCATATGGCCTAATTCGATTTCAGCTGCACGGCGTTTTTCTTTACCTTCTTGCTGGATTCGTAAGGTTTCTTGGATTGTTTCAACTAAATCGTTTTGAGTTTTTTGAAGTGTATCGATATCAACAATGCCACGTTCATTTTCTTTCGCAGTTTCGATTGCCGAAATTTTAAGCATTTCAGAATTTTTCTTCAACAAATCATTTGTTGTTTCAGATACTTGACGTTGTGCTGTAACAGCATCTTTTTGACGTAAAAGAGTCAAAGCGATGACTACTTGGTTTTTCCAAAGTGGAATTGCAGTATTGATTGATGCTTGGATCTTCTCAGCTAAAGCTTGATTGGTATTTTGAATCAAACGAATTTGTGGCGCTTGTTGGATCGTGATTTGACGTGCTAAGCGTAAATCATGCGTTCGCTTATCTAAACGATCCAAAAATTGTGTATAATCATTGGCGATTTGAACATCCATTTGATCACCAGATTCTTCCGCTTTTTTCATTGCTTCAGGGATGATTGTCGTTTGAAGTTCTTCCATCTTTAATTCACCAGCTGCGATGTATATATTTAAGGCATCAAAATAGTCTTTGTTCTTATTATATAATTGATCCAACATTAAATTATCTTTTAAAAGACCATTTTTTTCATGATCTAATTTGATTGAGATCTTGTCGATTTGAGCACCAATTTTTTGGTATTTTGCCGTGATTTCAAAAACAGATTGTTTTACTTTCCCAAGCATTTTTGAAAAGAAGTTTCCTTCACCAGCTCTAAGCTGATCAGGATTCGCTTCACTTAATCGGTACATTAAGTCAGTTAATGAATCACCAACAGGGCCAATGTCTTGTGCTTGTACATGATTTAACATTGATTGTGAAAATTCACTTAATTTTGTTTGGGCTGCAGACCCATAAGTGATGACAGCCTGTGAATCTTGAACATCGATTTTTGAAGCAAGTTCTCTTGCTTGAGCTTGTCTATCGGCTGGTAACTTATCAACTAAACGGTCAGCAACTTGCTTATCTTGCAAAGCAGAAATCTCACTTTGTTGTGTTGTTGTTAATGAATCGATAGGTGTTGAAAAAGGGTTATTTAATAAATCATCCAGTGTATCATTTACTGGGGTTACATCTTTTGAGTCATTTTCCATTATGATTCCTCCTAAATTTAAAAGCGAAACAAATCAGTTAATTCTGTAGAAAATAGGAGATTACTCTGAAATAATCAATTCTTCAAAGTAATCTATTTTTCTAGGGAGTGATTTGTGTAGCTAAATAATGTTATAGTAGCTCCATTTCGCATTGTTACCTCTGTACCAAACAACCATGTTTACCTGAGATGAAGCTTTGATGATAAAGTATCAAAGCTTGATTTCGTTGTATTTTTTTACTTGTTTCAGGCAACTACTCATTATTTTTATTTTCATTATCTCTTTTTAAGCTATTTTTAGCAACGGAAATCTCAACATCCAAGTCCTCTAAATCTTCTGCTACAAATTGTTCGTAGTCTTTTTTGATCAATTTAGAGACTTGATCGATAATTTGAGCACTTTCTTCTAGTTTTTCATAGGTTTGTTTATTTTTGATCTCATGATCGTCTATCTCTAAATATTTACCTGTTAAATCAACTAAATTAGGTAAGTGGGTATAAAGAAAGTGATTAGCTAAGTGTAATTTTTTTGGATCTTTGACTAATTCTTTAAATAAGGCTTTTGAGACTTTTAACGTATCATTACGTAAGTCGATCGCTCTTAATTTAGTAGAAGCATTCATATTTTCTTGTAACTGAACAATTTGTTTTTTAGTCGTATTCATTGTATCGCGGAAAAAATCAATTTCTTGATCCGTCATGCCAATCGTTTCATAGTGTTCTTCCCTAGACTTTGTAAGATTAGGCAATTGATCTTCTTTTTTTCCAACCTTGTTCTTTGTGCCAGTAAAAAGTAGGACCATTAGAATCAAAAGAACCACGATAACTGCTGGCATATGTATACCAGTAATAAAACGCAGAACTAAACCTGCTAAAAATAAATAAGCAATTATTTGAATAAGTTTTCCTTTTCTCATTTATATTCCCTCCAATCATTTATTCCATCGAAAGTTACTATCCTCCGCTATATAAGTTATTTTAGCACATTCTAGGCTAGAAAGAATATCAGTCCAAAGGTTGATTTTGATATTTAGAGAAAATGTAAGAAATGACAAGGGAAAATAGCGTTTTTTACTACTTTAGATGTAGAATGAACTAAATTGTTCACAAAAAAGTCAAAAAGAAATATGATGAAAATTAGGAAACGTGAGGTATAATGAAAGTGAATGATTAGGATAAAAGGAGAAACAGTGTGAAAAAATTTAAAATCATGACCATATTGATAGTGGGATTAGTGATCACAGGCTGTTCTGGACGTAAAGTTGTGGAAGAAGTAGACGATGACGTTTATATAGAAGAAACAAGTTCTGAGGAATCGAGTTCTTATGGGGACGATGAAGTGTTCTACGAACCTAGGGATAAATCTGCAACAAGTGGTACGCTAGACGAGAATAAAGCGGCCACCGAAGAAACGAAAGAACAATCAGATGAATCAAAAGGCAAGGTAGAAGTAATCAAAACCAAAAATGGAAACTTTAAAGTAGAATTAACAGAAGGCTGGCAGTCAGTAGAAGCCAAAGAATTAAGTGATAATGCCGACGTTAGTTTAAAGAATGCTGCGAATGAAGAATACTATATGGTGCTAAGCGAAGCAAAAAAAGATTTTGACAGTTTCGATGCATTCAAAAGCTCTGTTGATCTATCTGATTTGGGCGAAATAACGGATGAAAAGAAAGAAACGATCAAGTACAATGAACTAAAAGGTGAACGTCGTAGCTTTATTGCAAGTAAAGATGGTGTGGAAGTTTACTACATCTACGATTTAGTAGAAAGTAAGGATCATTATTTGCAGTGTATCAGTTGGACACTGGCAGAAAAAAAAGAGAGTAACAAAGCCGATTTAATCAAAGTCATGAACTCTCTGGCTGAATTGCAAAAATAAGTAGATACAGATAAACTAAAAGGAGAAACAAGACTATTTATATAGTCCTGCTTCTCCTTTAAACTTGTGTGTTGTTGAATGAGGCTATCCCCATTTTGATTTACTGGTATAATTAGATGAAATGTTTCATTTATTGAAAAGTTTAATTAAGTATTAATAAATAAAGAAGATATCTTAAAATAGCAAGTTATAGCAAAGAAAAGATTCACAAAAAGAACGATAAGTGATAAAATTTCAAAATTAAGGTATTATATCCATAGAAAGATTGGTGAAGGACATGATGAACTTTGAAGAGTTTGAGGAAAAGACGATTTCCAGAAAAGAGATATTTAAAGGACATATAATTGACGTTGTTTTAGACGAAGTACGTTTGCCAAATGGCGAAACGAGCACACGTGAATTAGTATTTCATCCAGGAGCTGTTGCGGTCATTCCTATTACGGCTGATAATAAAATGATCATGGTTAAGCAATTTAGAAAACCAATGGAAAAAGTTCTTTTAGAAATCCCTGCTGGTAAAATTGATCCAGGTGAACATGACCATCCGAAAGAAACGGCAGAAAGAGAGTTAGAAGAGGAAACTGGCTTTCGAGCAAATAAGTTTACCTTTGTGACGTCTATGTATGTTTCTCCAGGATTTGCTAATGAACTACTTCATATTTATTATGCCGAAGATTTAGAGAAAGTTCCTAATCCCCGTCCTCAAGATGATGACGAAGTATTAGAATTATATACAGTAACATTAGAGGAAGCGAAAGCAGAAATTGCCAGTGGCCTAATTTGTGATGCAAAAACAATTTTTGCCGTGCAGTATTGGGAACTGCAGCAACTAAAAAAGCTGCTGAAGGAGGATAAACAATGAGTAAAGGTCCGCTGGTCACTCGGACAGAATTACGGAAACGAAAAGAAGAAGCTGACAAAGAAGCACAAAGATTATTTGAGCAAGAACAAAAAGAAGCTGACAAAGAGTACCGTAAAAAAGAAAAAGAAATAGCTAGTTTTTACCGAAAAGAACACAAGAAGCAAAAGGAAATTACTAAATCACGTTCAAATGAGCAAACAAAAATTCGTGAGCGCAGTAGTACACTCACGAAAGCTATTATTGTTGTGGCAATTTTGTTGGCTATTGTAATATTTATAGTATTGAATTTATAGAGAAGAGGAAATTACGATGAAAATTGGAATTATCGGTGCTATGGATCAAGAAGTAAAAATTTTAAAAGAAGCGTTATCTGATACTCGATCTTGGGAAAGAGCTGGAGCAGTATTTGTTTCAGGTTCTTTGGGGCGTCATGAAGTGATTGTAGTCCGTTCTGGGATCGGCAAAGTATTATCTGCTGTTACGACCACTTTATTGATTCATCAATATGGTGTAAATATGGTAATCAACACAGGATCAGCAGGTGGTATTGGACAAGGTCTATCTGTTGGGGATGTCGTAATAGCAGATAAATTAGCTTATTTTGATGTAGATGTTACTGGATTTGGCTATCAGCCAGGACAATTACCAGGAATGCCATTGTATTATGAATCAAGCGACTATTTAAAACTTGAAATGAATAAAGCCGCTGAAAAAACAGGCATGTCAATTCATCACGGTTTGATCGTAACAGGAGATTCTTTTGTTAACGATCAGAAAAAAGTAAAAGAAATCATTACCGAGTTTCCAGAAGCGTTAGCTTGTGAAATGGAAGGTGCGGCAATTGCTCAAGCAGCGGCGCAATTTAATATTCCCTTTTTAGTTGTTAGAGCTATCAGTGATACAGCAGATCATGAAGCTACTCAAACATTTGATGAATTTATTGAAGAAGCAGGAGAAAAATCTGCGCAAATGGTGATTAATTTTGTGAAGCATCTGGTTTAATTTATCATATTATTGTTTGGAGGTCTTAGGATGAAAGCATTGATTTCAATAGATTATACGAATGATTTTGTCGCAACAGATGGTACTCTTACAACTGGGCATGCGGGCCAAGCGATTGAGGACTCTTTAGTTGAAGTGACAAAACTATTCACTGAAAATAAAGACTTTGTGGTCTATGCTATTGACCGACATGATCAAAATGATCCTTATCACCCAGAGAATAGCTTGTTTCCGCCGCATAATATTGCTGGTACGATTGGGCGAAATCTATACGGAGAACTTGCTAATATTTATGAAAAAAGTCGTGAGCAAGCAAACGTTTATTGGATCGATAAGCGACACTACTCAGCTTTTAGTGGAACAGATTTAGATATACGCTTGCGTGAAAGAGCGATCACAGAGATCCATTTAGTTGGTGTTTGTACGGATATCTGTGTACTGCATACGGCTGTGGATGCTTATAATTTAGGGTATAAAATTGTCATTCATAAAAATGCGGTCGCAAGTTTTGATCCAGTTGGACATGAATGGGCGTTACGTCATTTCAAACAAACATTAGGAGCACAAATAATTGAATAGAATCTGATCGGACGAGACGAAAGTGTCTATCTCTGAGAAACAAGTAGGTATTGTACAATAATTTCAGCCTATTTCCGAAGAGTTCAACTCTTAGAAGTTGTTGTGTGAGGGGAATAAAATGTACTTAGCTTTTTTCTCGCCGTTTATTTGGGTTTAGAGCCAGAAACAAAACTGCTGTTTAGTTTCTGGCTCTTTATTTTCTGTAAAAAGTCCAAAAAGGGTCACTATTTTTGTATTAAGTAGGCAATCGCGATTATAATTAAAAGGAACCATACAACTATCAATCAGAATGGAAGTGATCGAATGCAGGTACTAAAAAAAGAGGTTTCCGAGTTCGAACTGTTTTATGATTTGATTTTTGCTTATGCAATCAGTCGTATTGCATCAATTCTATTTGTTGGTGCAGATCAAGTGCTATCCTTCAAAAGCATGGGTGAGTTTCTAATGTTGACACTAGTTTTTTGGACGATTTGGACATACCAAACTGTTTTTGCTAACCGATTTTCTATTAAGAATAAGATAAGTGCGCTATTTTTATTTTTTGATATGTTCTGGGTAATTATTTTGGCTCAGTCGATCAATGTTGATTTTGAGAAGACACATTTTACATTTGCAGGAGCAACTTCTATTTTATTTTTCAGTATTGCGTTGCAGTATTATTTGAAAATGAGAAGTACGGAAGATTCTGTTGTTAAAAAGTTATGTTATCAATTAGCGATTATGTTATGTGCAACTGGATTGATCGGGTTTATCACGATTTTACCGTGGGGAGCGTATTCTATTCGTTTTAGTGTGTATGCGATTTCTATTTTTATTACAGCATTTTTCCCGATAGTTATGAAGAAAAATTTGGAAGACTTTCCTACGAATTTTGGACATTTAACGGAGCGTTATAGTCTATTTACGCTATTATTATTTGGTGAAGCAGTGATTGCAGTTGCCAATACGATCGTTTTTAATAAAATAAGTATTGGTAGTGTCTTGTTCTTTCTGATGGTTGTTGTAATGTTTCTTTTTTACAATGCAGTGTATAAATCAGGGATCGAGCGACAAAAAGAAACAGCCGGTTTGGTTTTGATCCATTCGCATTATTTTATTTTCGTTGGCCTAGGTTTGTCACTTATTTTGTATGAAAATTATGTAGAAGCGCAGATCAAACCACTTTTCTTTGTACTTTGTTTGGCTGCTAGCTTAGCTTGTTTCTTAGGCGGAACGATTGTTAATATGATCATTTATACAAAAAAAGAGCATAATTACCTTCCGTTCATTAGTAAAAGTGTGATTTATTTTGCGATATGGATCATCATTAGTTTGCTTATCCAAGATTTTATACCGCTATTTTTATTCGTGAATGTGGTATTTTTATTGTTTTTACTTTATAAGGTTAAACAAGAACTTATATAGGGAACAAGAAAAAAATCCTTAGTCGATTTAAAAATAATCGGTTGGGGATTTTTTATTTTTTCCATAAGGATATAGCCATGTTCATCTTCAACTTATTCGTTATTCTTCACTTGAAAACCTAAGTTAGAATAGAACTTTTCAGCTGTTCTAAATTCTCAAATTATTAAGCCCATCCACTCGCTCCGTTTTCTTTTAAGTACGCTATTTTATGTTTTCTCGTTAATTTTTTAAATGCATATTCTGCTTTTGTAGCGTCACTGCGGCTGCTGAATTTTTCAATATGAATCATTTTTGCAGGCAAGCGTGAAGGAAGTCTTGTATATTTAGCCCCCGTACCGCTGTTGTGTTCCTTTAAACGTCTTTCAGGGTCTGTTGTATAACCTCCGTAAAAAGTATCATCTTTACAGTAAAGAACATAAAAATAATGATCAGTTTCCATACAACATCGCCTTCATTTCTGGGAGATAGTTATTTTGTTCGTCATAAGTAAACAAAGGCGGTAAGACTCTAAATCCGTCCTTTTTACCTTGTTTGATTCCTTCAATCAATAAAGTGTTCGCTTCTTTACCAACCTTAGGATAAACAAAACGAACTTTTTTTGGTGCAATATTGGCTGATTCCATTGCCTGTAGAATATCTAAAAAACGATCTGGGCGATGAACCATTGCAAGACGACCATTTGTTTTTAAAAGCTTTGCTGAAACCTCGATCACTTCTGACAGTGTCGTATGAATCTCGTGACGGGCGATGGCTAAGTGAGGATTTGGATTTTTTTGACTGGTTGGCAGTTCTTTGAAGTAAGGTGGATTACATAAAACTAAATCAGCAGAATCTGGTTTAACAACAGTCGTAGCTTTTTTTAAATCTAATTCAACCATCTTTATTTGCTCATCTAACTGATTTAGTTTGATGCTTCTTTTCCCCATATCAGCTAGACGTTCTTGTAACTCGATTTGTGTGATTTTAGCTTTGGTTTTTCGGCTAGCAAATAAACCAACAGCTCCGTTTCCAGCACATAGATCAACGATCGTACCAGTTTTGGGAAATGCAGGGAAATTTGCTAATAAGACAGCATCTATTGAAAAAGAAAAAACTTCTTTGCTTTGAATGATTTGGATATCATCAGCAAATAACTGATCGATTCTCTCACCTGGTAGTAACATGTTCAACTCATTCCTTTACTTTTTTTCGTTTTAAATTCGTTTCACTAAATAATATTTTGTAGTGCCAATAAATGGCGTGTCAACAAGCTGTCCAAACACTTGATAGCCGTATTTTTCATAGAAGTTTTTTGCTTGATAATCTTGCGTATTGATTGTTATAAGGCTAGAACCTGAATCGATAGCAAAAGTTTCTGCTTTTTTTAGGAGCTGCAGGCCATACCCTTTGCTACGATAATTTTTATTGATTGCCAACAAAGAAATATGGGTCGCGTTCATCCATTTATTCGCTGTAATACCGCCAATATAAAGCTCATTATCATATAAAGCTAAAGAGAAGGGAAGGTTTTTTTCGGCTGGAACATTTTTTTCTTCTTCTTGGTTTTCAGAAAGTAGTTTGATCAAATTGGTTTCATTTTCTTTTTGATTCAGTGATTTATAGTCAAGCATTAACGTAACCTCCCGTTTTCTTAAATTATATCGTAAAGCTCTTTGATGGAAGAGATGATATCCTTATATTATACTACAATTAAGATTAGAAGAAACGTGTGAAAAAGACTTGTCAAAAGCGTTAGTTTTCGGCATACTTATAGCTAGTGAAAAGAAAGGAAGAAAAACATGTTTTTTACATTTATGCGTGGAGTTGTCCGGGTTGTTTTATTTATTATCAACGGCAATGCACATTATGAAAAGAAAGACCGCATTCCTCAAAATGAAAATTATATTTTAGTTGCGCCTCATAGAACTTGGTGGGAGCCATTATATTTAGCTGTAGGTGGATCACCGAAAAAGTTTAGTTTTATGGCGAAAAAAGAATTATTTAAGAATCCTTTTCTAAGTTTTATTTTAAAACATGCAAATGCTTTTCCAGTTGATCGGGAAAAACCAGGTCCAAGTGCTATCAAGACACCAGTAAAAACACTAAAGAATACTGATTTAAGCTTGGTAATGTTTCCAAGTGGAACGCGTCATTCTTCAGAGTTAAAAGGCGGCGTGGCTTTGATTGCCAAAATGGCCAAAGTTAAAATCGTTCCAGCTGTGTATCAAGGACCGTTGACGCTGAAAGACTTATTTAAACGCCGTCGGGTGACTGTTCGTTTTGGTGAACCAATTGATGTGAGCGATATTCCGAAAATGGATAAAGAAGGAATTGCTGAGGTTGAACGCAGAATGCAGGCGACTTTTGACAGCTTAGATCAAGAAATCGATCCTAATTTTAAATATGAAGTGAAAGAATAGTAGCAGTATTTGCGATTCGATCCTTTAGGGCTTGGATATGACTCTAGGAGTTGTATTTCAGGCTTTTTTTTACTTTCAAAAATTTCTATACGTTTGAACCATATATTTCTCCGTAAATTTGGTATAATAGTAAGAAGGACTTTTTTAGGTGGTGGGAAAATGCGTTTTTTACATACAGCAGATTGGCATATTGGCAAAAAATTACATGGCTACGATTTATTAGAAGAGCAAGCAGATGCATTCCAGCAGATTCTAAAGATCGCTAAAGAGGAAAAGGTGGATGCAATAGTCGTTGCAGGTGATCTATATGATCGCTCAGTTCCTTCAGTTGAAGCAATCGAAGTCTTCAATCGAATGATCGTAGAAATGAATTTACAAGAAAAATTTCCCGTGTTGGCAATTTCCGGTAATCATGACAGTAGTACGCGTTTAGAAACGGGCGGGCCATGGTTTATTCAATCAGATTTCCATTTGAATACTCGGTTGGATCAGGCGTTTGAGCCGGTGGAGATGAAGAACACTCAATTTTTCCTATTGCCTTATTTTGAACCGATTTCTGCTCGATTATATTTTGATAATGAAGAAATTCGAACGATTGAACAAGCAATGAAAGAAGTCATTACAGAAATGGAAAAACAATTCAAACCAGATATGGCTCATGTTTTGGTCAGTCATTTTTTTGTAGCAGGTAGTGAAAAGTCTGATTCAGAAACAAAATTGATGGTTGGTGGTTTGGATACCGTACCGTTGTCGTTACTTGAATCATTTGACTATGTAGCTTTAGGGCATTTACATGGGAAAAATGCATTGCAAGCCGAAAATGCACGTTATAGTGGTTCACCCTTAAAGTTTTCATTATCAGAAATGAGTCAGAAAAAAGGGGTTTGGATCGTAGATACTGTGGTTGATAAAACGACATTTGAATTTAAAGAAATTACACCACTACGAGACCTGATACAACTCGAAGGAAGTTTTAAAGAATTGACCACTCAGGAATTTTATGAATCGATCGACCGCGAAAGCTATTTACATATCCAGTTAACAGATCGCGCTGTGATTCCTAATATGATGAATCAGTTACGCCAAATTTATCCACGAGTGATCGGTGTCGAACGATTATTTGGAAGAGAAGTAAAAGAAAAAAATAGAGCAGCAAAAAAAGAGATCAAAGCTTTGGCACCAACGGAATTAGTCAATCAGTTCTTTTCGGAAGTAACAGGAGAACAATTGACTCAACAACAACAAACTTGGATCAAAGACAACCTAGCAGCGCTTCATCAAGCAGAAAGAGGGAAATAAGTTGAAACCATTAACACTAACATTAAAAAACTTTGGACCTTACATTGCTGAAACGATTGACTTTAATAAGTTTGAGGACTCGTCACTATTTTTGATCAGTGGCAAGACAGGTTCCGGGAAAACCACTATTTTTGATGGAATGAGTTATGCTTTATTTGGTGAAAGCTCAGGAAAGTTACGACAAGGTAAAGAAATGCGATCAACATTTGCAGATCCATCGGAACCAACTGAGGTTCATTTAGCTTTTTCTCATGGCGACTATTTTTATGATATCACGAGAAAACCAGAACAAGAACTTTATAAAAAACGTGGTGATGGTACTCGTACTCAAAGTGCAAAGATCTCACTGATCGTCAAAGATTCTTCTGGAAAAGAGCTTAGAGAATACACGAAACGCCGAGAAGTAGATAGCTTTATTCAAGAACTGCTGCATTTAGATGCAACGCAATTTGCTCAGATTGTTCTCTTACCGCAAGGAGAATTTAGAACATTTTTAATTGCAAATAGTAATGATAAAGAAAAAGTGCTACGAAATTTGTTTGGCACACAATTGTATCAGACCTTAAATGAGCTGTTAAAATCTCAATTGAAGACCGTCAATCAAGGTATTGAAGCAACGCAGCAAACCATCCAAGCAAAATTAGATCAACTATATTGGCAAGAAAAATTACAAGAAGAGCTTTCTGTAGAGCAACAATTAGCTATGTTAGAGCAGCAACAAGAAGAGATGATCAAGCTACAAGCTACAGAAAAATCAGAGTTGTCTATTTTACAAAAACAAAAGCAGAAAAAAGAACAAGAAAAATTTGCTTTGGAAGAACTAGCAAATGAGTTTACAAAACAAACCCAGCTAAAAAAACAAAAAGAAGAATTAGACCAAGCGGCCGAGAAGATCGAAACATTACGATTTGAAGAACAACAACTGCAATGGGTGAAAAATCATCAAGGTTTGATTGAAAAAATCGATGACAAAGTCAATTTACTTATCACTAACGAGCAAGAGCTCAAAGCGAACCGAACAAAACAAATAACCCAGCAGCAACTAATCAAACGATGGGAAAGTGCACAAAAAGAAACTTTAGCTCAAGTTGCTGAAATAAATAAAATCAAAGAAAAAGTTACAACGTTACAATTCCAAATCCCGCTCTATGAAGAGAAGGAAAAAGTATCGAACACGATCAAAAAAAATGCTATAGAGCTAGAGACATTAAAAACAAAGCTCACTGAAATAAAAGAAATACAAGTAAAAACTGAACAAGACTATCAAAAGGAACGCATTGTTATAGAAAGACAGGTTCAAATTGAAAAAGAACAGCTAGAATTAGAACGTCATCAAGCGCAATGGCAGACTTTTTTAGAAAATTGGGAAAAGCAACAACAACTTGAAGTGAAAAGAATTGCAATCAAGGAACAGTTGAAGGATAAGAGTGCACAACTAAAGCAAGCTATGATTGAGAAAGAGTCGATGTATCAACAAGTAGCCAAGCAAAAAAGCCAGTGGGCAAAAATGCAGATCAGCCGTTTGAGTTTGTTTTTAGTGGACGGCGAACCATGCCCAGTTTGCGGTTCAGTGGAGCATCCAAATCAAAACGAGCATCAAGAGTTTTCGTTAGAGGAAATTCAAGCAATCGAAAATCAACTCAATGACATTGAGAAAACAGCTCAAAAACAAGAAGCGATGGTTGCAAAATTAAAAGCGCAGGTTGCTCAAGTAAAACTTACTGAACAAGAACTACAAGAGGAATTAGACGGGCAAAATAACAAAGTTAGTTCATTAGTCAAACAATTACAAGAAAAACAAATTATCACGCTAAAAACGTCGTTAATCCCAGAAGCAATTGAACAAGTGACGGCTGATTTTCAAATTTGGACTGACAAAATTGAACTTGAATTAGAGCAAATCGAGATTGCTAAAGCTAAATGTATCGAACTAGAAAAGTCGGTTAAAGAGCAACAACTAAAAGTGCTTGAACACGAGACCGTTGTCACTGAAAAGCAGCAAGAACAATCAGCTAATCAAACAAAGCTAAAAACGATCTCAGAACAATTAAGTGATGAACATCTAACTTTAACTGAAATAATAACGAGCAAAAAACTACTAGAACAGCAAATAATCCAATGGGAAACAGAAAAGCAAGAAATCGAAGAAAAACTTGCTGAGGTCAAAGAAAGCCAATTATTATTGAAAAATAGTGAAGCACATCTTGGAAAAGAACAAGCCGCAAATTTAGCAGAAAAAATAGCATTAGAACAAGAATTAACTACTGCTTTAAAAGAATCAAATTTTGAATTCAACGAGAAAATAGTCCGTCTTTTATTGAAAGAAGTGTCAAAATTAGAAGCAATCAAAGAAGAATTGACTGCTTTTGATAAGAAGAAAGATCAACTGACATTTCAATTAAACGAACTAGAACAAAAGCTGAAAAATAAGGAACAGCCGGAGACAACGAACCTAGTAGAGGACATTGCAGCATTGACAGTTTCGCTAGAAGCAAAAGAAGTAAATTACTATCAACAGCAAGAAAAAATTCAAGCCAATGAAAAAATTCAAAAACAAGTCAAAGAATTGATTGCTTCAGTTGAGCAGCAGTGGGAAGAAGTGACTGCTTTACATCAATTGGCAACGACTGTCAACGGTGATAATCCAAGAAAAACGAGTTTGGAAAGATATGTCTTACAAACGTATTTAGAAGAGGTTCTAAAAGTTGCCAATCAACGTTTGGGTTTATTAACGAATAATCGTTATCAATTTGAATTGAATCAAGATTCCGGAAGTTATAAGAATCAAACGGGCCTTGAAATCAATGTATATGATGATAATGCTGGAAGTACTCGCAGTGCTCATACTTTATCCGGTGGTGAAAGCTTTATCGCAGCTTTAGCGTTGGCACTGTCATTGGCAGAAGTAATCCAAGAGCAAGCTGGCGGTGTTTTAATTGAAGCGTTGTTTATTGATGAAGGATTTGGTTCTTTAGATGAAGAAGCCTTGGAAATGGCGATGGAGGCATTGGAAACAATCGAAAATGAAGGAAGAATGATCGGTATTATTAGTCATGTAAGTGAATTAAAAGCACGAATTCCACAGCAATTACAAATCCAAACAAACGGAAATGGTCAAAGTCAAGTGACCTATCAAACAGCTTAACCGAGGAGGTGAGAACATGAAGTGGAGTATTCCAGAAAGAATCGTTGAACGTGGCAGGGAATATATGAAAGAAGGCAGAGTCTTGTCGGTCGTACAAGATCCTGACCAAAAAATTTGGCATGCAGAAGTTTTAGGAAATGAACTGTATCGTGTGCAATTAGATGGCACAGCCAAAGAAAATGATATTTGTGAATGCCCTTATTGGAAAGATCATGGTTATTGCAAGCATACTGTTGCAGTTGAACTATATCTACGTCACAAAGGAAGTTCTAGAATCATAAAAGCGGATCAACCAGTTACTTTTGAAAAACGATCTCTGTCTATTTCAGAAATGTTTACCAAAGGTTTTGCTAAGCTGAATCAATCAGAAGAAAAAAGTAAAATCACACCGTTGACCGTTGAATATATTGTGGATGTGATTGAAACAAACAATTACTATCCAGAGTTAGCTGTTTTAGGTGTTTCGCTGCGACTTGGAAATCAAGGCGTCAAACCTAAAACCTATATCATTAAAAATATTGGTGAGTTTTTCCAGACATTCCAAAAAGAAGGTAGCTTTTTAATCAATAAGCAGCATCATTTTGATATAGTCAAAGAAGCTTTTTCAATTGAAAATCAAGAGTTGTTGGAGCAGTTGGCGGCAATTTATCAAACGAGTCAATTATTGGGTTCTAATGGTATTCAAGTCAAAGGGAAAATCGATAAACGGTATCTTGTTTTACCAATTGATCAAGGACAAAAATTACTTGAAAAAATGAGTCAAATCCCTCATTTTCAATTAAACGATGAGGAAACAAAATACCGTCGCCTTACATTCGTAAAAGGCGCTTTGCCAATTTATTTTGATCTAAGCAAACAACTAGACAGTACGTATAAGTTAGTAATAGATGATCAGATAACAACCTTTTTATCTCATTACCAATGGGGGTTTAGTAAAGATCAAGTCTATATTTTTACACAAGAACAAGAAGCAATCTATACGACCTTGTTACAATTGCTAAAAAGGATTGAAAAACCAGAGATCATCTATGAAAAACCTGAGTTATCAGATTTATTTGGTAGTGTTATACCTTTATTGGAAAAACTAGGGACAGTGACGGTTAGTGAAGATGTAGCTCAAGAAGTGATTTATCATCCGTTAGAGACAATCTTTATTTTTCGGAAAATCAAAGGAATGATCAAAGTTCGGGTGGACTTCACTTATGGAGAAGTTGTTTTTTCAACCGATAAGGAGCATTCAGTTGTTTCTGGAGCAAATCAAGAAGTAGTGCGTGATGGAAAACAAGAACAAAAAATCCTAGAACAATTAACGGCATTCGGCTATCAAAAAGTTGCGGAGGGGTATGAAAAAGTTTTACCAGCTGGTGAACGTCTATATTATTTCTTTAAAGCAGAAGTTCCGACTTTCCGTCATTTAGGTGAAGTTCGTATGGGGAAAAAATTACGTGAATTGTATTTAGATGCGGCTCATCATCAACCCTTGATCGAAGTTTCTGACTCTGATTCTTGGCTAGATGTGCGCTTTGATATAACTGGGATCGCAGAACAAGAAATTGATGCTGTTTTAGCCAGCTTATTACGAAATGATCGTTTTTATACTTTGGAGACTGGAGAAGTTTTATCTTTAGACTCAGAAGAGTTTCAACAGACAAGTGAAGTTTTGACGATGCTGAGAAATAATATGAAAAATGTTCAAGGAACGATTCAAGTACCGAGAAATCAAGGGTTGATGATCGAAAGTATGCTTGAAAATAATACTCGGGCTCATTTTTCAGATTCCTTTAGAGAAATGGTTTCAAATTTGACCCATCCAGAGGAATTTGAAGCGGTCCTACCTAAAAAAATCCAAGCAACGCTTAGAAATTATCAAATCGATGGGTTTAAATGGCTAAAAATGCTTAGTTATTATCAATTTGGTGGTATTTTAGCAGATGAAATGGGGCTTGGGAAAACCCTTCAAACAATTACCTATTTATTATCTGAAAAAGAAGAACAAAAACAAACAGGAGCAGCGTTGATCGTAGCGCCAGCTAGTTTGATTTATAACTGGGCAGCTGAGTTAAAGAAATTCGCTCCAGATTTACAAGCAGAAGTCGTTGCTGGAAATAAATCTGAACGTGAAAAACTAGCAAATCAGGCAGAATTAGATGTGTTGATCACCTCATATGCGAGTCTTAGACAAGATATTGATATGTATCAAGGATTAAATTTAGGTTATTTGATATTAGATGAAGCCCAAATGGTAAAAAATAGCGGAACAAAGACAGCTCAAGCGTTAAAAAGTTTGAAAGTTCCTCAACGTTTTGCTTTAAGTGGCACACCAATCGAAAATAATTTAGATGAATTATGGTCAATATTCCAAATGATCATACCAGGATTATTTCCTTCTAAGACCTTGTTTAGGTCGATGAAACCAGAAGAAATCGCTAAAATGATTCAGCCATTTATTCTAAGACGAGACAAGAAAACGGTGTTAGCAGACTTACCAGATAAGATCGAAAGTAATTTATACAGTGTTCTCACGGAAGAACAAAAGACGGTTTACTTAGCTTATCTAAAACAAATGCAAGAAGATGTTAGTCAAATGGATCAAGATGCTTTCAAGAAGAATCGCTTGAGCATTCTAGCAGGATTAACTCGTTTACGCCAAATTTGTTGTGATCCTAGTTTGTTCATTGATGATTATACCGGTGGTTCTGGAAAACTAGAACAAGTTAAAGATTTGTTGGTAGCTGCTAAAGAAAACAATCGACGTGTGTTGCTCTTTTCTCAGTTTACCAGTATGTTATCAATCATCGAAGAAGAACTGCATAAATTAGATTTATCAACATTCTACTTAAGAGGAAGTACGAAACCTAAAGAACGGATGGAAATGGCAGATGCTTTTAATGCTGGTGAGAAAGATGTCTTTTTGATTTCATTGAAAGCAGGAGGAACCGGCTTAAATTTAACTGGTGCTGATACTGTGATTCTTTACGATTTATGGTGGAATCCGGCTGTAGAAGAACAAGCTGCCGGACGTGCACATCGAATTGGTCAAAAGAATGTGGTAGAAGTTTGGAGAATGATTGCAGAAGGAACGGTTGAAGAAAAAATGAACTCGTTACAACAGGAAAAACGTGAACTATTCCAAAAAGTGATCCAAGGAAACGAAGAGCAATTAGCTAAAATGACAGAAGACGATATTCGAATGATTTTGAGTATTGGGGAATAAAAGAAAAATGCAGCATATGCTTAGAGAAAATCTAAGTGTATGCTGCATTTCTCTTTTATGAAAATAACGATTGAATCGTTGGAAATAACTCTTCAAAAGAAGTAACTTCTTTAATATGATAAGGTTCTTCATCAGCAGGCATATCTCTCAAACGATGATTGAACCATAACGATTTCCAGCCACCATTTTTAGCACCAGCGATATCATTTTCGAAGCTATCGCCTACATACAATGTGCGTTCACAGTCCATTCCGAACTCTTTTGCCGCAAGATCAAAAATTTCTCTTTCCGGTTTTTGGAAACCAGTACTTTGAGAAATAATAATATTGTCAGTAGGAACCCAATTTTCAAGTTGAAGTTGTTTTACTTTTTTAAATTGATGATCTGTAGGTCCATTTGTAATGATCCCCATGGGAATATTTTTTTCTTTTAAGAAATCAAATACTTTTTTTACTTCTGGATGCATGACGATATTATCCAGTTCATCTTCATACGTTTTTTGAAAAGTTAGACCATCCTCTTGTGAAACAGGTGGATAATTCAGGTCTGTTAATGACTCATTGATTCGGTAAAAGCGCATATATTCTAGTGTCCATTCGTTAGCCATGACCTTTGGGAAAGTTTCATCGCTATGGAAACGAAAACGAATATACAATGCATGCATGTCTTCATTTTTTACACATGGAAACACTGATTTAATTGCGTTTCTAAAAGGTTGTTGCTGGTCATAAATCGTATCATCAACATCAAAAACAATAGTTTTCATTAAAAAAATTGCACCCCTTAATAATTTTCAGGAAATTTTTCAAAATCCTCTTTCATTGTAGCGAACTTTTTCACAAAAGAACAGAAAGAAAATTTTAATTTAGATTAGAATGCTGACAGGATAGGACTATTAATTGGGGATCGATTATAAGAAGGTGAGTGTTATATGGAAAATAAAAATTTTTTTGACATAAGGATAAAGCTCTATTCATCTGTGAAAGACTAAAGCTATTTTATTGATCAAAAAGCAAATAAAAAAACATGTTTGGCGAATTTATTCTTCAGAAAAGTAACATCGATAGTAAATTTTTGAAGTAGAAAAAAATTCCTACATTTAGTATAATAAAAAACAGAAACACCGATCAGGCCTATCTTCCCCAAGACATAAGCTACTCATCGGTGTTTTTTATGATGTACATGTATACGTATAATTTACCAAATTGCTTACGTATTATCAAGTGATTGACATAACAGTATATAGAGGTTTTCAAAATGTCTAAAAAACTGGAGAGAATGTCTTTCCTCCAGTTTGGATTTTCAATAAATGTGATGACTTGTCTATCTGAGATTATCTTTTTTCGTATCCCCAATAACGAAAGTTGCACCAAAAATAATAGATAATACTGACCAAATATATAGATCTCCATATCCACCAGCCAGTAAGAAAGCAATGATTCCCCCTACAATATAAAATCCAGCAGCGACAAACCCACCATTACCTGAAGAATTTCGAGTTGCAATAGCAACAATTCCTGCTACTAACAAACAGACGGCTAAAAGCATACCCGCACTTCCACTCGCTTCGCCATTGTTATTTATGCTGTTTGCTATGCCTGCAACACAAGATTGAAATAAAACTAATAATGATAAAATAATACTTATAATCCCAATAACTAATTTAGCTGTTTTCACTTAAACACTCCTTATAATAATAAATAGTAGCTATGTTTTGAGCACATAGACTTATCTATAATATAGTTTAAATAACAATTTTTAAACTTAAAAATGGCGTTAGTAGTGACTTCTTTTTCTTGTCTGTTTTTTTGAATTAAATACGATTATTTGTTTAATGACTAGAATAGATTGGATGAAGATACATCACAGCTATTTTTAAGTATTTAAGAGTTTTCAAACTTTGCATACTGCTCTTTCTTTGCGTATAATAGTCATAGTGTCAGAAGAAAGGGGAGTTTATGTTAAAACGATTTTTTAGTTATTATCGACCATATAAGCACTTATTTATTTTAGATTTTGGTTGTGCTGTTCTAGCTGGTTTGCTGGAATTGTCATTTCCAGTTGTTGTGAATCAAGTCATCGATAAAATCATGCCAAAGGGAAATTTCCGATTGATTGGATTAGCCTGTGCTGGTTTGCTTTTATTTTATATACTTAATACTTTTTTACAGTATATCGTGGTATTTTTTGGTCATAAATTAGGTGTCAATATTGAAACGGATATGCGCCGAGAATTATATGAACACTTACAAACGCAACCGTTTGAATATTATGATAATCAAAAGACTGGGAAACTGATGAGTCGATTGACGACAGATTTGTTTGAAATATCTGAAGTTGCCCACCATGGGCCAGAAGATGTATTTATTACAATCATGACCTTAGTTGGATCATTTTACTTGATGCTTCAAATCCATGTGCAACTGGCTTTAGCGACATTTATCGTGTTGCCATTCATCACGGTGGCCTTAATTTTCTTCAATAAGAAGATGACAAAAGTTAATACAAAAATTTACGATAACCTTGGAGACTTTAATGCAGGGGTGGAAGCGTCTGTCAGTGGGATTCGTGTGACTCAGTCGTTTGCTAATGAGCCATTTGAACGTAAGCGCTTTGAAGGATTGAATCAAGCCTACCGCCAATCCAAAATAACTTTTTATAAAGTAATGGGAATCAGCTCTGCATATAATTACTTTTTAATTCGTTTGATCAATTTGTTCGCATTGATTTTTGGGGCATATTATACGATTAAAGGTGAGATTACAGATGGTCAGTTCGTCGGATTTATTCTTTTATCGAACGTTTTTGTCCGTCCAATCGAAAAAGTGAATAATATGATTGAAAGTTATCCAAAAGGAATTGCCGGATTTAAACGATTTACAGAAGAGATTGATAAGAAGCCTGCGATTCAAGATAAACCTGATGCAATGATGGTGAATCATTTGCATGGTGACATCATCTATGAGGATGTTTCATTTTCTTATGCTGATTCTACGAAAGTATTAAATCACATTGATTTGCAGATCGTACCAGGTGAAACGGTCGCTTTCGTAGGTCAAAGTGGTTCAGGTAAAACAACTCTATGTAATTTATTACCGCGTTTTTATGAAGTAACAGAAGGACGAATTACCATTGATGGAATCAATATTCAAGACATGACACTAGCTTCATTGAGAAGTCAAATTGGGATTGTCCAACAAGATGTTTTCTTATTTCCTGGTACGATTCGGGAAAATATTGCTTATGGAAAACTCGATGCAACAGAAGAAGAAATCCAAAAAGCAGTTCAACTAGCTCATTTAGAAAAAGTAGTCGATCAAATGTCAGATGGCTTAGATACAATGATCGGTGAGCGAGGGGTAAAACTTTCTGGTGGTCAAAAACAGCGAGTAGCAATTGCTCGTATGTTCCTAAAAAATCCGCCAGTCTTAATTTTAGATGAAGCGACTTCTGCTTTAGATACGGAGACAGAACAAGTGATTCAAGAATCACTAAATTCTCTAGCAAAAGGTAGAACAACCTTAATCATTGCTCACCGTTTGGCAACAATCAAACATGCGACAAGAATCATTGTAGTCAGCGATAAAGGGATATTAGAAGAAGGAACACATGAAGAGTTACTAGCAAAAGGCGGACATTATCGACGCTTGCATGATGCACAATTTAGAGACTAAAAAAACAAGCTGATTTTTTCAGCTTGTTTTTTTGCTAATTTCTTTTACGAGGTTTTCTTCCTAGGCCAATAGCATTTTTCATTCGTTGTAATGTTTTATTAGCGACTAAACGAGCTTGCTCGGCGCCTCTATCAAGGATATCATCTAATTCATCAGAAACGAGTAACGCATGATAACGTTCTTGAATCGGAGCAAGTAAATCAACGACTGCCTCGCCTAAATCTGTTTTAAATTCACCGTAACCTTTTCCTTCATAAGCCGCAGCTATTTCATCAATAGGTCGACCGGTGGCTGCAGAGAAAATACTTAGTAAATTTGAGATGCCAGGTTTGTTTTCAGGATCATATTCAATAATGCCTGTTGAATCAGTTACAGCTGATTTGATTTTCTTGCGGATGACAGTAGGTTCATCCAACATGGAAATAAACCCTTTAGCATTTGAATCGGATTTACTCATTTTGCTAGTTGGATCTTGTAAGCTCATCACACGTCCGCCTTGTTCGGCGATTTTTACTTCTGGAAGAACCAGAATTTCTTGATTTGCTTGTCCGTAACGTTTATTAAATCGTTCTACAAAATCTCGTGTCAGTTCTAAATGTTGTTTTTGATCGTCACCGACAGGAACCAGGTTTGCGTTGTATAAAACAATATCTCCGACCATTAAAGGTGGGTAAGTTAATAGCCCAGCGCTAACTCCTGTGCGTCCATTCTTCTGTGATTTATCTTTGAATTGAGTCATACGTTCTAATTCGCCGATCGTTGTATTACATTGAATGATCCAAGCAGCCTCAGCGTGAGCCGATACCTCTGATTGGATGAAAATCGTTGCTTTTTCAGGATCAAGTCCTACTGCTAAATAAAGTGCAGCTAAGCTACGAGTTTGTTGGCGTAGTTTCAACGGATCTTGAGGAACTGTAATAGCGTGTTCATCAACTATACAAAAATAACAGTTATAGTGATTTTGTAATTCAATAAATTGTTTCATTGCACCAATATAATTTCCGATTGTGGGAATTCCACTAGGTTGGATGCCTGAAAAAATAGTTTCCATAAAGTAACCACCTTAATCAATTAATAAAAAGTCATGTTACCATTATACAGCTAAAAAGAAAAAAAAACAGGATTACTGGAAAAAAATAAAATGTCAGAATTTTTAGACTAGTACAGTTGTAGCAGATTATTGAAGCTGTATTAGTTTTTAAGTTTTTGAAAACGTTATAATTTTATGTTGAAAAAAACAGTACTTTATTTTAATATTTAAAAAAAACACGTAAAATAACGAAAAATTATGTTTTTTCTTGGAAAAAGAGCTAGTATTTTTATTAGAAATTGGGTATACTTACATTAAATAGGAAAACAGTTAGATTTCCTGTTTCAAAAAAGTGATGAGAATCACAAAAAGGAGTGATGCACATGTTGACACTTTATACTTCCCCAAGTTGTACGTCTTGCCGTAAGGCTCGTGCATGGTTGCAAGAACACGAGATTCCATTCAAGGAAAGAAATATCTTCTCAGAACCATTGAATATTTCTGAATTGAAAGCAATTTTGCGAATGACAGAAGATGGAACAGAGGAGATTATCTCTACTCGTTCTAAGGTTTTCCAAAAACTCAATATGGATTTGGATGAACTTCCGTTGCAAGATTTGCTAGAGTTAGTAAAAGAGAATCCTGGATTGTTGCGTCGACCAATAATGATTGATGAAAAAAGATTACAGGTTGGTTTTAATGAGGATGAAATTCGACGTTTCTTGCCAAGAGGAGTTAGGCAGTTGGAATTACGTCAAGCGCAATTGATGGCAGGTTTATAAAATGTAAAAGGAGAACCTTTGTCCTTGTGGCAAGGGTTTTCTTTTGCAATTAATCTCTACATAGCAATACATGAGTTATCATTTTTTTTATAAATACTTATAAAAAAATACATATAGGTACATAGAACAAGAGTTAAGGATTATACTAAGACAACAGTTTATTTAGGAATATTGTTACTTTTCCCTTTACATTTGGCGTGATTCCGCTACAATGTACGTAAGAATAAGTTTCCTGATTAGCAAAAGTGAGGTGTAGCGACATGGAAATGGAACATATCAATGAAAATACCATACGTGTGTTGATTGGTAATGAGGATCTGGCTGACAGAGGAATCACTTTTTTAGATTTACTTGGCAACCACAAGGAAGTAGAGAATTTTTTCTATAGTATTTTAGAAGAAGTTGATGTGGAAGATGAATTTCAAGGTAGTGAAGCTGTTACCTTTCAGGTTCTGCCGAAAAGTGATGGATTGGAACTATTTATTAGTAAGAATGCATCTATCGATGAAGTATCTAATTTTGAAGGGTTTAATGATCTAAATCCGGAAGAGGTTAGTAATATAATTCGTAAACAAATCGAAGAAGACTTTGCGGATGAAACACAGGAATTTACTGATGATACAGTAAAGAATTTAGTGTTTGAACTAAATGATTTTGATACAATGGTTCAGCTAGCAAATGAAGTATTTTTGCAGTCTGTGATAGCAAATTTATATACATTTAAAGGAACATATTATCTCCAAGTCATATTCTTGTTGGATGAGTTAGGGAAAAACGATGTAGAGAATGAATTAGCTCAGTTATTGGAATTTGCTAATTTATCTACAGTTACACCTGAGACACTGAATGAATATGGAACATGTATCATGGAACGAAATGCGTTAGAATTAACAAGATATTATTTTGAATAAACGAAAGAAGCTGAAACAGAGCATAATTGCTTTGTTTCAGCTTTTTTAATGATTCATCCTATTTCTTGCGTATTTCATTATGAGGTGAGTTATATGTTGAATGCATATTCAAAAGATAAAGAAGTTGTAACACTGTTGAATTTGTCTCGAGAAGAAATCGAGCAACTTAAAGGAAGCATGTATTATTGCCCTGTTTGCAATCAGCCTGTTCGAATAAAGAACGGTAAAGTTAAATTACCGCATTTTTCTCATTATAATAATAGTGACTGCAGTATTTATTCTGAAGGGGAGACAATCGAGCATCTGGCTCTTAAAGAAGTTTTTGCAAAATGGTGTGAAAAGGAATCTATTCCTTATGAATTAGAAAAATATTTACCAGCATTAAATCAGCGCCCAGATCTTTTGATAGGCAATATTGCTCTAGAGATTCAGTGTAGTTCATTAAGTACACAGCGATTGGTTGAACGAACCCAAAGATATCAAAAACATGGGTTTATTCCAATTTGGATTTGCGGAAAAAAACTATTTTCTAACCACTTAGTCTTAAGCGAGTTAGTTAAAAATTTGTGTTATTTTTCAGATAGTTTAGGTTTTTATTTGTGGACAGCAGACTGGGAAATGAAAGAATTGACTTTGCATTTTCATATTGAAGAGGATTGGAAAAAAAGAGTGTATTCTTCAACCAAAGTTTGGTCCTTTTACGATGGTTTTTTATCGGAAATTTTTAAATTTCCGAATAAATCTAAAATATATATTAAAAGAAAATTCAAAATTGGAGAACTAGTACAAGGGTATTATATTGAGTTGAACAGAAAATTATATAGGAGGGATGAGAAGATAAGAATCGTTCAAACTGAATTATATAACAATCGATTTCATCTTCTTCAATTGCCAAATTGGTTCTATTATCCTGGTCTCCATATTTTTTGTTGTAGAGGTTCTGACCTGCTATTAAAAGTAAGAGTTTGGAGATGGGTACAGTTTTTTGACCAGAATGTTTTTGAGCAATCAGAATTGATTCAAGTTCTAAAAACAGAATTGGAAAAATCCATTGCGTTGTTATACGAGTTGCCTAATATTCCATTTGAAACAATTCAAGCCTATTGTTTGAATCAACTGCTGATGTACTTGATTGATTGTAAACATTTAATTCGAGTTAAAACAGGCTGGAAAATTGAAGCTGGAAGTTCTGATCAAAAGATAGACGATGTGAAAGAGTGGTTGAAAAGAATTGAAAATAAATGTCTAATAACTGCTACTCCTTTTAAAAATGTGATAAGATAAATCTATATAAGAATAATTCAAAAAAGGGGCCGATGTAATGAGTGAAGCAAAGCAATTACCAGAACGTTCAAGTTTACCAATAGAGAAGACTTGGGACTTGACCAAAATTTTTAAAGATGATCAAGCTTTTGATGAGGCAATTCAAGCCTTATCTAATGAGTTAAAAGAAGTTGAGCATTTCAAGGGCACACTAGATAAAGGCAGCGATACATTTTTAAGCAGCATTGAAATGCTATTAAGCATTTATCGTAAAATCGAAGTGATTTATGTCTATTCTCATCTAAAAAATGATCAAGATACGACGAATACAACCTACCAAGCATTATATGCTAGAGCAAGTTCTTTATTAGCACAAGCAAGCGAAGCAGTAGCTTGGTTTGAACCAGAAGTACTATCATTAAGTGATGACAAGATTTGGGGCTATTTCGAAGAGAATCCAAAATTAGATATATATAGACATTTTATTGAAAATATCTTGAGCGATCGTCCGCACATTCTATCAGCCGATCAAGAAGCATTGTTGGCAGGTGCTGGAGAAATTTTTGAAGCATCGAGCAATACGTTTTCTATTTTGAATAATGCGGATCTGAAATTTCCAGTAATCGAAAACGAAGATGGTGAAAAGATCCAATTGACTCATGGTGTTTATGGTCAATTAATGGAAAATGTACACAGAAGTGTTCGTGAAGAAGCGTTTAAAGGCTTGTATACGGTTTATGATCAATTTAAAAATACTTTTGCTCAGACGCTTAGCTCACATGTTAAAGCCCATAATTATAAAGCCAAAGTTCGTAACTATTCTTCGGCTAGAGAAGCAGCTTTGAGTAACAATCATATTCCAGAAAGTGTTTATGATACATTGATTGATGTTGTAAATCAAAAGTTGCCGTTGCTTCATCGTTATGTATCGCTGCGTAAACGTTTGTTAAAATTAGATGAACTACATATGTATGATATGTATACACCAATTTTAGGAGAGGCTTCAATCAAATATACTTATGAAGAAGCCAAAGAAAAAGCAATCACTGCCTTAAATCCAATGGGAGAAGAATATTTAAATGTTGTGAAAACAGCGTTCAATGATCGCTGGATCGATGTGATCGAAAATCAAGGAAAACGTAGTGGAGCCTATTCATCTGGCGCCTATGATACTGTACCTTATATCTTAATGAATTGGCATGACAGTTTAGATCAATTGTACACATTAGTACATGAAATGGGGCATAGCGTTCATAGTTATTTTACCCGTAACAATCAGCCGTATGTTTATGGAGATTATTCAATTTTCTTAGCTGAAATAGCTTCAACAACGAATGAAAATCTTTTAACAGAATATTTATTGGAAACAGAGACAGACCCTAGAATTCGTGCATATGTATTGAATCATTATTTAGATGGTTTTAAAGGAACGATTTTCCGTCAAACACAATTTGCTGAATTTGAACATTTTATTCATACTGAAGATGCTAAAGGCACTCCATTAACTAGTGAGTATTTAGGTGATTATTATGGAGAATTAAATCAGAAGTATTATGGTCCAGAAGTGATGAAAGATCCAGAAATTTCATTAGAATGGTCACGGATTCCTCATTTTTACTACAATTATTATGTTTATCAGTATGCTACAGGTTTTTCAGCTGCATCTGCATTGGCGAATAAAATATTAGCAAATGAGCCGCATGCTTTGGAAAATTATTTGACTTACTTGAAGTCAGGTAGTAGTGATTACCCGATCCAAGTAATGAAAAAAGCTGGAGTAGATATGACAAAACCACAATATATTGAAGATGCTATGAAAGTCTTTGAATCAAGACTAGGTGAATTAGAAGAACTTGTGGCAACCTTAGAACAATAAAAAATAGAAAAAGTAACCCCTTCGTAATCAAACCGAAGGGGTTACTTTTTAATCATTCTCTTTATCATTGAAAATTAAAGCAAATGCAAATGTCCATGTGGAACTCGAGGTTCATTGTAATGATTCAATTCAAATTTTTCATGAAAATACTGTAGATTATCTTCAGATGTTTCACAAAGTTTTTTAATCTCATCCATTGACTCGCAGTCTTCTACTAGAACACCAAAATCACGATCACATGTATAGTTATAAACTACGGCAGATGGGTGTTTTACGATTCCCATTTCACGAGCAATTTGTTGATCTGTTTGAAAAGACTCTTTTACAAAGTTAGACTTTCGATCGGCTTTAAACATATCCAAGTCACCACCAGCTTCTACTACAAGTTTTTCGGCTAGTTCTGTGGAGTAGGGAATGTTCTCTACTGCCACAGCTTGTTGTAAGCCAAGGAGTAAATGGCGGCCTTTTTTCTTTCCTTGTAGTTGTGCAGCTTTATAATCTAATGCAGCTGAATAAATATCTTCAAACAATTGATTACGTTGCTCAATATCATGTGTTGGAATATCAAACAACTTTATAAGATGATTTATGGTCCGCATATTAACTAGCGGAATGAAACGAAATTGAATTTTTTTATTTTCAGTTTCAACCAATTTTAAAATATCCTTTTCTACGTTGAGACAAATGCCCCCCAAAGGATTAACGAACAGATAGATTTCAATCATTCATACTTCCTCCAATTTGACCCTTTTGCGACTAGACATCATTTCTCAACTAAGTGTCCCTAATTTATCAGAAAATCTGGGAAAAATGAAATGATATGTTTTTACTATAATAACTTCTTAATCTTTCTCTTTTGAGCTTTGCATCATGCGTTGGATTTTGTTTGGTGACGGGGATTCTTTGATATTCAAAGTATTCAATAAGGCAAGAAAATCTTTCTTTCCGTTAACGACGTCATCTACTTCTAACTCCAATTCAAAATCATGTTGCTCATTGTACCAACTTTCATCTAGCGCGAGTAAACCTTGGGGAAGTTTTATTTCTGCTCGTTTAGTTGTTAAGTTGCCGATTAAACGTAAATCGTTTTTGTCGATTCCTAAAATAGTCAACTTGTTGTATACATTTCCAGAACCTGGAAGTGTAGTCGATTCAACGATCTGCCGAGCTTCCTCAATAGAAAGCGCATCGTTGATTTCAAGCAAGCCGACTTTTTCAGGGATTTTCAAAGTGATTTCTGCATTATTTGATAGTATACGAACTCTTAAACCGATATGTTTTTCTTTTAACTGAAAATCGGCTGAATCAAAATAATAATTGCTTTGCGTAAAAAATTGCTCTTCTTTTAGTTGAAAGTAGTCAACGGTGTGTGAAAACTCTTCAATAGATAATAATGTTTTAAATTCTATTTCTAAATTCTCGCTCACTAGTTTTTGACCTACCTTCTTTAATTTAATTCAATTTTTGCATACTTTACCTGTTTACGTCAAGAAAAGTGAACTAGAAGTTAAAAAATTCGCTATTGTTGAAAAATTTTATACAATTTCTCAAATTACCCTATTTTTCTCGGCTCTATGGTAAAATAAGCTGTGAATCAAATTCAAAGAAATAGAGGGATGAGGATGGAGAAAGAGTGGGAGCTTTTTCTGGCACCGTATGAACAGGCTGTTGGAGAAATGAAAGTTAAGCTGCGCGGAATCCGCAAGCAGTTTCGAGAACAAAATAAACATACACCTATTGAGTTTGTAACAGGTCGAGTAAAACCTGTAGATAGTATTTTAACAAAAGCGGCATTACGTAATATCCCTGTTAATCGTTTAGAAGAAGAAATGCAAGATATTGCCGGTCTTCGAATCATGTGCCAGTTTGTTGAAGATATTCGGCAAGTGGTGGATATCATCCGCAATCGAAAAGATTTGAAAATCATTCAAGAACGAGATTATATTACAAATAAAAAAGAGAGCGGTTATCGTTCGTATCATTTGGTGATAGAATATCCTGTCCAATTGATCACAGGTGAAAAAAATATTTTAGCTGAAATCCAAATACGTACATTAGCAATGAATTTTTGGGCCACGATCGAACATTCATTAAACTATAAATATCAAGGTGCTTTTCCAGAAGAAATGAAAGAGCGATTGCAACGTGCAGCTGAAGCAGCTTACCAATTAGATGAAGAAATGTCCACGATTCGAGAAGAAATTCAAGAAGCGCAACATCTATTTTCACATGGACGAGGAAAATCCAAAGATAATTATTATCAAAAATTCAATGATAATAAAGAGAAGTTAGATCAAGAATAGGAGGAGGAAAATGAAAGTAGCCATCGTTCATAATCATGAACACAAATCAAATGAAGTTACCCGTCATTTACTCCTGCTTTTAAAAAAGAATAAAATCGAAATTGATGACCATCAACCAGACCTAGTGATTTCTGTTGGAGGAGATGGGACATTATTATCAGCATTTCATCGTTTTAGTCATCGACTGGATGAAGTCAGTTTTTTAGGCGTCCATACGGGGCATTTAGGATTTTATACAGATTGGCGAGATTATGAGTTAGAAGAATTAGTTCAAAGCTTGTTAGTTCATCAAGAGCAAAGTATCAGTTATCCTTTGTTGGATGTGAAAATTAGTTTTCATGGTAATAAACCAGATAAGCATTTTTTAGCATTGAATGAATCAACAATCAAGCGTGCAAATCGTACGATGGTCGCAGATGTCTTTATCAAAGATGAGTTATTTGAGCGATTTCGTGGAGATGGTTTATCTGTATCAACGCCAACGGGATCGACAGCTTACAATAAAAGTATTGGTGGTGCGGTCTTGCATCCAAGCATCAATGCGTTTCAACTTGCTGAAATTGCTTCATTGAATAATCGGGTTTTTCGAACATTAGGTTCTCCGATCGTGATTGCTCATACTGAATGGGTTCAAATCAAGTTGCAGGAAAGTAATGATTATTTGATTACAGTTGATCAACTGGACATCTATCAAGACGATATCAAATCGATTTATTATCGAATTGCAGATGAACGTATTCATTTCGCATCATACCGACATATGCATTTTTGGCATCGAGTTAAAGATGCCTTTATTAGTGAGGATTAATAAATTAATGGAATTTAATTGGACAGTAGAAAAAAAAGAACCGCAGCAAGTTAAATATTTTTTAAAAGAGCAAGGGATTTCTAAAGGTCTGTTAGCTAAAATCAAGTTTCAAGGTGGTAAAATCGAGGTCAATCATTCTGTTGAAAATGTATTATTCAAGTTATCTTTAGGTGACGAAGTGACAATCACGATCCCTGATGAAAAAGAACATGAGACGTTACTCGTGGATGATGTACCGATTGATATTGTTTTTGAAGATGAACATTATTTAATCGTGAATAAACCAGCAGGGGTTGCATCAATTCCTGCTCAGTACCATCCAAATGGTACTATGGCTAATCGAGTGAAGGCATATTTTAAGAAGCAACAGTATAAAAATCAGGTGATCCATGTAGTAACTCGATTAGATCGTGATACAACAGGCTTGATGTTATTTGCCAAACACGGTTTTGCCCATGCTATGTTGGATCAGGAATTACGGAAAAAAGAAGTCATCAAAATTTATCAGGCTTTGGTTGGAGGTACAGTATCTGAATTAAAAGAGCATACAACAATCAAGCTTCCGATTGGCCGTGATCTATCTTCTATATTAAAGAGAACTATAGTCGAAACAGGCCAACAGGCTGAAACAGAGTATTGGCTGACGAAACGTAAGGGTGATGAAGCGCTAGTAAACATTCAGCTACATACAGGGAGAACACATCAAATCAGAGTTCACTTTGAAGCGATTGGGTGTCCATTGTTAGGCGATGACATGTATGGTGGTAAAATGAATAGTGGTATTGCTCGACAGGCGTTACATTGTTGTCAATTGAGCTTTGTCCATCCATTTACAAAAAAACGATTAAATCTAACTTCTCCTTTAGCAGAAGATATGAAACAAATTGTAGATCAACTATAGAGTGAAAGGAGAGGTTAAGGTGAATGAAGGACAAGAAATGGAAGAGCATTTCTCATTGTTGTTAGAAAAACTGAAAGAGCAGCAAATGGCTGAATTTCGCGAGTTATTTTTAACACTTCATATTTATGAGCAAGGACAATTTTATCAATCAATCGATGAAGCAGATAGAAAACAAATTTATAGTTATTTGTCACCAAAAGAGTTGGCAGATATGTTTGATGTTATCGAAGAAGATAACGAAAACATGAAGGATTATATTGCGGAAATGCGTCCAAGTTACGCTGCAGAAATGTTGTCAGAAATGTATACAGATAACGCAGTTGACTTATTGAATATGTTGGATAAAAGTCAGAAGGCAAAATATCTGAGCTTGATGAGTACAGAAGATGCTGGTGAAATCAAAGAATTACTGCACTACGAAGATGATACAGCAGGATCGATTATGACAACAGAATTCGTTTCGATCGTTGCAAATCAAACTGTACGTTCTGCCATGTATGTGTTGAAAAATCAGGCAGATGTAGCTGAAACGATTTATTATGTTTATGTGGTAGATCAGGAAAACCATTTGGTAGGAGTTATTTCATTACGTGATTTGATTGTTAATGATGACGATACAATGATCTCGGATGTATTAAGTGAGCGGGTCATCTCAGTTCATGTGGGCGATGACCAAGAAGATGTTGCACAAACAATTCGTGATTACGATTTTCTAGCATTACCAGTCACAGATTATGATGACCACCTTTTAGGAATCGTTACGGTTGATGATATTATCGATGTTATTGATGATGAAGCAGCTAGTGATTACTCTGGTTTAGCTGGGGTAAATGTTGAAGAAGTCAGTGAAAATCCAATCAAAGCTGCGTCGAAACGTCTGCCTTGGTTAATTACGTTATTGTTTTTAGGAATGTCTACAGCAACTTTAATCAGCCATTATGAAGAATTAGTTAGTGAAGCAAGTATTTTAGCTGTGTTCATTTCATTGATTACAGGGACTGCTGGAAATGCCGGTACGCAATCATTGGCGGTTGCAGTCAGACGTCTGGCCGTATCAGATGAAAAAGATAATAATTTTGGTCGTTTGATTCTTAGTGAGGTCTTAACCGGGCTTGTAACGGGTGCTGTGACAGGTGTGGCGATTTTCATCGTCGTTGGCATCTGGCAACATAATTTTCCGTTAGGCTTTGTGATTGGGATGGCGATGCTTTGTGCGATCACTGTAGCGAACCTGGCAGGTAGTTTGATTCCGATGCTGATGGACAAATTAGGATTTGATCCAGCAGTTGCTAGTGGCCCGTTTATTACGACATTGAGTGATTTAACTAGTGTCTTGATTTATTTTAATATTGCTAGTTTATTTATGCAGTATTTTGTTTGATAAAGAAAGTTACCCCCAGTCGGAAGATATGGGGGCTTTTTTGACTATAAAAAAGAGATAACCAGATCGAATCACTTCGAGTTTGATTATTCCCTTTATCAAGTTATTATCCTACTATTTTTGTGCCGTGAACTTCATTAACGTTTAAAGTACTTATAACTGTTTCAACATTCTTATCTGAAATACCGCCACCAGGTAAAATAATAATCCGATCATTAGCATAAGCGATCAATTCATTTAAATGGTCAAAATTGTCTTCAATAGCTGTTCCAGAAGGTCCCCCATGCGTTAAAATCCGATGTACATCATGTTCTGCTAGCCAGTCAATCGCTTTAAATTGATTTTCTTTACTTAACACATCAAAAGCCATGTGGAAAGTGATCTGCAAACCTTCAGCAGTATCGATCAATAACTCAAGTGCTTCTTCGTCTAACCAATTATCCTTTGTCAGACAACCTAAAACAACACCATCTGTGCCGATTTTTTTAGCTTCGATAAGATCTGTATGCATGATCTTAAGTTCGATATCATTATAAATAAAATCTCCGCCTCGTGGTCTGATGATCGTCATTACTGGAATCGACTTTTCTCCAGCGTATGAAACTACTTCTTCAATAACACCTGTACTAGGGGTTGTACCACCGACAGCGAGATTATCACATAATTCGATACGTCCAGCACCATTTCGGATGGCAGTTGGGATATTTGTGAAATTTTCAGCACAAAATTCTTTGATCATTCGTTTCACTCCTTGTTTTTTCTTCACAGGCATTGTACCATAATTCTAGCTGTTGCCAAAGTCTTCTTCTCGTTGTAAGATAAAAAGCGATAGTTTCGCGGCTTGATTCAGAATTTATAGTGAATAGGAAGTAACCTTATGTTGAAAAAAATTGATTCAGCACGTAATTTTTTAGAAACACATCAAGAACAATTGCTTTGCCCAGTATGTAAAAAGTCATTGCAGTTAAAAGACTATAGTTTGATTTGTGAAGAGAACCATCAATTTGACCTATCAAAAAAAGGCACAATCTATTTTCTTTCTCATAGCATTCAAACAGAATATAATAAAAAAATGCTACTACACAGAGGTAGATTGATTCAAAGTGGGATGTACCAGCCTTTATTGGAAAAAATCATTGCTTCGATGGATTTAAATGGGGAAACATTAGATGTTGGATGTGGTGAGGGCAGTTTTTTATCTGAATTGTCTAAACTAGGACTAACAGGTTCAAGGTTTGGTTTTGATATTTCAAAGGATGGGATTTATTTAGCTAGTAATCAACCAATCGATGCTTTTTGGTGTGTGGCGGATTTAACGAACCTACCATTTGCAAATCAATCGATGGATACGATTTTGAATATTTTCTCTCCATCTCACTATCAAGAATTTCAGCGAGTCTTAAAAAAAGATGGGACCGTCATCAAAGTAATTCCTGAAGCGGAGTACTTGAAAGAGTTACGAGCAGCGTTTTATCCTGAAGATGAGACTAAACAAACGTACTCAAATGAAAAAGTTTTAGCAAAATTTTCTAAAGAGATGGATGTTTTAATTAATGAACAAATAACATTTACTTTTTCTGTTCCTGAAGAATATCGTTTAGATCTGTTAGAAATGTCTCCACTTGAGTGGGGGGTAGCAGAAAAGGTAAAAGAAGCAATTAAAAAAAATCCATTATCGGAAATCACAATTGACGTTCGCATGTTAAAAGGAAAAGTGAAATAGCGCTTACAATCGGTAAATTTGCTAAAAGGTATTGCAAAGCTACGGTAATGGTGTTATATTACATACAAGTTGTTTTTTCATTGGTTTTTATCAGGTTCCTGTTCTGATAAAAGTTAGTGAAAAGAGCTTCACTAACGTAGCGACTCGCAGTGATTGACACCGAGGCGATACGTTTTTTTTATGTCGATTTTTGTGAATAAAAAATAAATAATGTGTCATTCAATTGAAAGGAAACTGTAATCATGACAAATCATATTGTATTATTTGAACCTCAAATTCCAGCAAATACAGGCAATATTGCCCGAACTTGCGCTGCCACAAATTCTCCCTTACATCTCATCGAGCCGTTAGGTTTTTCAACCGATGATAAACACTTAAAAAGAGCTGGATTAGATTATTGGAATGACGTTAATATTATGTACCATAAGGATTTGGCTGCTTTTTTAACTTATATAGGTGATCATCCACTACATTTGATCACAAAATTTGCGAATCAAACGTATAGTGAAATGGATTATACTGACAATCAAGATCATTATTTTATGTTTGGTAAAGAAACCACAGGATTGCCAGAAGAATTTATGCGAGATAATGAAGAAAAATGTTTAAGAATTCCAATGAATGATGAACATGTTCGTTCACTGAACCTGTCAAATACAGTTGCATTGGTAGTTTATGAAGCGTTGCGTCAACAGAATTTCCCAGCATTGGAATTGAAGCATCATTATGAGAATGATAAGTTGGATTAAAAAATAATAGCAAAAAACTGTTCCCTTTTGTTTTTGAGGAAACAGTTTTTTGTTTATTAAGAGTAAGTGTATAGGAATAATTATTCATGCAATTCCAAAGGTAAGCCGTCTGGATCGAAGAAGAATGTCATCTTTTCTCCTGTAAACGTATCTGTTCGAACCGCTTCGCATTCAATTTCTTTAGAATTTAAAAAAGCAATAACTTCCTCAATCTGTTCAACTTTAAACGCTAAGTGACGCAGACCTAAAGCCTCAGGATAAGATGGGCGTTTTGGAGCAACAGGAGAAATAAAAATTTCCAATTCGTAATTTCCTAATTTTAAATCAAGTTTGACATCATTTTTATCTTCTCTACGATTTTCTCGAATAATTTCAAAACCAAGTTTTTCTACATAAAACTCTTTTGTTTTATCATAATCCGAGCAATTGATCGCGATGTGATGAATCTGTTCAAAAAACAATTCGATCTCCTCCTTAAAATAAAAGCGCAACAGACTGTTTAGCTTACCATATAGTTTTTCTCTTTCATTATACCCTATTTTTCCTCTTTTTTTTGAAACACGATCAGACTGTTTGATTTTTTATAAACATCATAGTTAAATGGAATTTTGCCAGTGAAAATGATACACTAGATAAGATAAATAAGCGGAAATTCAAAAAGTAGAAATTCAATAAATAAGAATCAAGGGAGCAGGAACATGAAATTATATTTTACTCGTCATGGAAAAACAGAATGGAATCAGGAACTTAGGTTTCAGGGGATGACCGGAGATTCACCACTGCTTCCAACAAGTTATGAAGAAATAAAGTTATTGGGTCAGACAATTAAAAATGTACCTTTTGAAAAAATTTTCTCAAGTACCTCATTGAGAGCACGAAAAACAGCAGAAGGTATTAACCAAGAATTGGAACAACCAGTAGAAATCATTTTTACTGACGAGTTAAAAGAGTTGGGTTTAGGGAAGTTAGAAGGCCAATCGATCATGGAAATGAGAAAAATTTATAGTGACGAAATGGATCATATGCGCTTTCGCTTAGACCGATATAATCCAGAGGTATTTCAAGGTGAACCAATCGAACAAGCTATTTCACGAATTTCATCAGTTGTCCAAGCAGCTGTTGACACAGGTGATGGGCCTTACCTTTTTGTAGGACACGGGGCATCGTTAACAGCGGCGATCCAGTCACTTTCAGGAAAAGAGTTAGGTGAGTTACGCAGTATGGGTGGGCTTAAAAATAATAGTTTGTCGATATTAGAAACAAAGAATGATGAAAAAGAGCAATCTTACACCTTAAAATTATGGAATGATGATTCATTTTTACAATAAAATATTTTTTTGATAAAGGGAGGTGAGATTGGTGGATACGTTGTTTAAAGAAGATGAAAAAGAATATGTGGTTGGGCAAGTTCAGGCAATCTTTTTTCAAAACCCTAGCAATTTTTACAAAGTATTGTTAGTGAAGATTACAGATACGAATACAGATTATCTAGAAAAGGAAATTGTAACGACAGGTAGTTTCGGTCAAATTCAAGAAGAAGAAATTTATCGTTTTTTTGGTCATTTTGTTGATCATCCTCGTTATGGTAAACAATTTCAAGTAGATAGTTATCAGCAAGAGCGCCCAACATCTGCCAGCGGTGTCGTAAATTACCTTTCTAGCGAAAAATTTCCAGGGATTGGAAAACGAACTGCTGAAAAAATCGTAGAAATCTTAGGTGAAGATGCAATTGATCGGATTATTGAAGCTCCTGATGTTTTAGAACAAGTACCCCAATTAAATGAAAAAAAACGTCAAACGATTATTGAGACGATCCGCTTAAATCATGGAATGGAACAAGTGATAGTTGGTTTAAATCGTTATGGATTTGGTAGTCAGCTTTCATTTGCGATTTATCAAACATATAAAGAAGAGACACTAGATGTTATTCATGAAAATCCTTACCAATTAGTTGAAGATATCGAAGGGATTGGGTTTAAACGAGCAGATAATATTGCTGAACAACTAGGAATTGGTGCAGATTCTGATAAAAGAGTACGCGCAGCAATTACTCATGAAATCTTCCAACACTCTGTTCGCTCAGGTAATACTTATGTAGAAGCGGAGATGCTCCTTAGAGAGACGATCAATACACTTGAAGCTAGTCGTCCAGTTGAAATTTCATTAGATCAGGTAGCTGAACAAATCATTCATTTAGTGGAGGAAGGAAAAATACAACAAGAAGGGACTAAACTTTTTGAGAACAGCTTGTATTTTTCAGAGTGGGGGATTGGCACATCGATTCAACGTTTTCTTTCCCGAAAAAAAGAGATTAAGTACGATAAAAAAGACATAGAAAAAAATATCCGCGGAATTGAAAAACGCTTAGGGATTCTATATGGCGACTCCCAACAAGCCGCAATCGAAGAAGCAATCAAAGCACCGCTCTTTATTTTGACTGGTGGTCCAGGAACAGGGAAAACGACGGTTATCAATGGTATTGTTTCTTTGTTTGCAGAACTGAATGGCCTTTCCTTAGATATAAAAGATTATACACAAGAAATGTTTCCTATATTATTAGCAGCTCCTACAGGGCGTGCGGCTAAGCGAATGAACGAAACGACAGGGCTTCCGGCAAGTACTATTCATCGCTTATTGGGTTTAACAGGACGGGAAAAAAATCCCAGTATGACGGCCAAAGAATTAGAAGGCGGGCTATTGATCGTAGATGAAATGTCAATGGTAGATACTTGGCTAGCAAACACCTTGTTTAAGGCGATTCCAACCAATATGCAAGTGATTTTTGTTGGTGACAAAGATCAACTGCCTTCTGTTGGACCGGGGCAAGTGTTACACGATCTACTGCAAATCAATGAAATTCCTCAAAAAGAACTGACAGAAATTTATCGACAAGGGGATGGTTCAAGTATTATTCCCTTAGCACATGAAATCAAACAAGGAAAACTACCGCAAGATTTCACAGTGAATCAAAAAGATCGTTCATTTTTCCCAAGTGATGTTTATCATATTGAGACGTATGTTCGTCAAATCGTATCTAAAGCAAAAGCAAAAGGTTTCTCGCCACAAGACATTCAATTATTAGCACCAATGTATCGAGGTGCGGCTGGAATCGATGCTTTAAATAAAATGATGCAGGAAATTTTTAATCCCAATGACGGAACAAAAAAAGAAGTAAAATGGAATGAATCAGTTTATCGAATCGGTGACAAAGTGTTGCATTTAGTCAACACACCGGAACTCAATGTTTTTAATGGTGATATGGGTAAAATAGTCGGAATTATTTTGGCTAAGGAATCCGAAGATAAAGTGGATGAATTAGTGATTCAGTTCGATAATAATGAAGTCAGCTATAAAAGAAATGAATGGAATAAAATCACTCTATCTTACTGTTGTTCGATCCATAAAGCACAAGGTAGTGAATTTAAGATGGTTATTTTGCCAATGGTGCATCAGTATCATCGTATGTTGCAGCGAAATTTATTATACACTGCTGTGACCAGAAGTAAGGACATCCTAATTTTGTTAGGGGAGGTTCAAGCGTTTAACACGTGTGTTACGCATGAATCAGCTAGTCGTTTAACGATGTTGAAAGAGCGGATCATAAGTGCTGACGATATGACTTTAACAACAAAAATGCAGCTAGAAGCCTATGAAGAAGGATTGAACAAGGAATCGCCATTTACAGATACCGAAGAGAAAAAATCTATTGTTTATGATGCAACGGAAGATGAGCCAGTTGCGGTAGTGGAAGAAGCAGTCGAACCCTTAAAAAGTTCAACAAAAACGGAAGAAATTTCATTATTTAGTGAAGCTGTTCAAGAAATTGATGAGCAAGTTGAATCTGAGATCGATCGGTTGCTGACACCTGATTTGGTACAATCACAAACTATTGATCCGATGATTGGAATGAAACAGATGACCCCTTATGATTTCATGAAATAATTGATCGAGAAACTGGAGTACGCATTAAACGGCTGCTTCAGTTTTTTTGTTTTGCTGAACTATTTCTTGCGTTAAGATCCGCTCGGCGTATATAATGAAAAGCAACACGGGAAACGTGCTCAACTACAAATGAAGGTAGTTTATTTTACTAGAAAAGAGGGAAGTTTATGGAAAAGAAATCACAATCTGGGAATGTTCAAACAGACACTTTTTTGGCACAAATTGGAAATCATCAAAATCCAGTGACTGGATCGATTAATACGCCTATTTATTTTTCAACGACGTATGAGCATCCAACACTAGGTGAGTCGACGGGCTATGATTATACCAGAACCAAAAATCCAACAAGAGAAGTTGTCGAATCAGCACTGGCAACTTTAGAAAACGGAGCAGTTGGTTTAGCGACTAGTTCAGGAATGAGCGCGGTTCAATTAGTATTCAGCCAATTTCCAGTAGGCAGTCAAATCGTCGCCTCTAGAGACTTATACGGAGGCAGTTACCGTTACTTCAAAGAATTAGAAAAGCAGGGGATATATAATTTTATTTATGTAGAGGATGAAGTAGGATTCGAAAAGGAAATTACAGATAAAACGATAGCTGTATTTATTGAAACCCCAACCAATCCGTTGATGAGTGAAGTATCAATCGAAAAGGTAGCAGTTTTCGCTAAAAAGCATCAGGCTCAATTGATCGTCGATAATACGTTTTACACGCCATTGATTCAAAGACCACTGGATTTAGGCGCTGATATTGTGATTCATAGTGCAACGAAGTATCTTGGTGGGCACAATGATTTATTGGCTGGAGCTGTAATTACACGTTCACAAGAAATAGGCGAACAATTAGCTTATAGCTTAAATACAACCGGAGCTGTTTTATCGCCATTTGACAGCTGGCTCTTAATCAGAGGGATGAAGACGTTGTCTTTGCGGATGGAAAGACATGAAAAAAATGCTCAGGAAGTTGCAGCGTTTTTAAAAAACAGTTCTAAAGTTAAAGAAGTTCTCTATCCTGGACGCGGAGGTATGTTGAGTTTTAAAATCAAACATCAAGAATCGATCAAAGATTTTTTACGAAACTTATCGATTTTTACTTTTGCAGAAAGTTTGGGTGGGGTTGAGAGTTTGATCACTTATCCAACAACACAAACACATGCGGATATTCCAGAAGAATTAAGAGAGTCTTATGGATTAACGCCAGATTTATTGAGGATTTCAACAGGAATCGAAGCAAGCGAGGATTTGATTGCTGATTTAAAACAAGCGTTTGAAACAGTAAACTAAAAAATAAGCAGGAAAAACACAAACTTGTTTTTTCCTGCTTATTTTTTTATCTTTAAAACCAAAATAATCTAGTTTCTGTACCAAAAGAAATGTCAGTGCTTCTTTTCCCTAAAATTTCACCATCAGCATGAACATATTGAGGAACTGTTGAAACGATTCGGAATTTACTAGATTGAAAATGATGAAAGTATTTTGATTTCATCTGTTTTTTTTGAATCAATAGCAGGATCAGCCAAAAGATCTTAAATAGGTTGATCCGTTCTACCAAAACAAAATCTAAAACAGGCTTTCTTGGATCAGCAACAGGCGCAATCGGCACACCGCCGCCAAAATAAGGATGTTTTGTCACTGTGCATAAAAAAGCACGATCAAATTCAAGACTCTTTCCGTTAATTTCAACAAGAATGGGAAACCCTTTTTGGGTAAATAATACCTTTAAAATAGAAAAGATATAAGATAAAGACCCCATATTAAATTTGTTTAATGTACTTTTTGAAGCAGAAGTGTTAGCTGCATTGACGATTGCCGCATCTAAACCGATACCAATATTATTGACGGCAAGACCCACTTCATCTTGAATAGCTTCAGCATACGTAATGATTTGGATTTCTTGTGGTACTTCAGCTTTTAGTAACTGGAAAAAAGCTTTTTCGGTCTGTCTAGCTATTCCCACACCACGAGCAAAATCATTTCCAGAACCACAAGGGATATAACCAATTGGGATTTTAGAATCAAAGGAATCTAAGGCATTAAGTACACTATGCAAAGTACCATCTCCGCCAAGAACGACTAGCAGTGGAAATGTTTCGATGTCCAGCTCAGTGTTCCAAGAAATCAATGTAGTTTGTGCTAAATTTTGTACGATCTCTATTTCATGTCCAGCATGATCTGTATAAAACGTTGTGTAATCAATGTTGGCTGTTTGAAGTTGTTTGATGATCTTATCGGCAGCTTTACGCCCAGTGCCACTACCAGCATTCTCATTGATGACGAGATAAAAATGTTTCTTCATTTGTTTCCTCCTTGTACAAAGTCTTATTATAACAGACATGTGAAAAATTAAGAATAATGGATGCTTGAACAATACAAATAAGAACTAGAATGTTGAAAGATTTATTAAATGTAATTTATCATTGTGAAACGAGTGATTATGAGCTATAATGCCTACGTATCATTTTTTGAGGAAACAGATCCTCGACAAGGTTCATCAACCATCCCTTGTAAAAAAACTAGGAGAAAGAAGGGGAAACTATGCAAAATACTGTGACAACAAACAGTAAAGTAAAAGCAATTACCATGAACGCTATTGTGATGGCGTTGTATCTTGGCTTAACGATTTTAGTAGCACCCGTTTCGTCAGGACCAATCCAATTTAGAATTTCTGAAAGTTTGAATCATTTAGTTGTTTTCAATCGGAAATTGATGTGGGGCGTTTTAGGTGGAGTAGTCGTCTATAATTTTTTCTTTGGCTTTGGAGCCATGGATGCCTTGTATGGCGGATTACAATCATTTATTTCACTTGGGCTAACAGCTTTATTACAAAAAAGAGTACCTAATGTTATCGCACGTTTAGCACTGAACACGCTATTTTTTACAGCAACTATGTGTATTATTGCGTTTATGCTAGCACCAGCAGGCGGAGCAGCCTTTTGGGGGAATTACGCAACATTAGCACTTAGTGAGTTTGTAACAATGGCAGTGGCTGCACCTGTGATGTACTGGATAAATAAATCCGTTCACTTTGAAAAGCGACTTTGATCAATAAAAAAAAGTAGTAATAATTCATTTGTAAGAGGCTGACTCAAGACTGTTGTAATGTTGAGTTAGTCTCTTAAAGTTTTCTAACCAATTTCATGAAAAACTTTACTGTTCCTGTTTAATAAATTATGATATGGTAATACAGAAGCTAAAATGTAGAGGAGTTTTATATAATGTTTGAATTTAAAATTGGCGTTGATGCCAAAGAACACGATAAATTTGTTGAAAACCACCCCTTATGCAACTTATTACAGTCATCTTCATGGGCTAAGGTGAAGGATAACTGGGGATCAGAGATTGTCGGTGTTTACGAAAATGGTACCTTAGTTGCCTCTAGCTTGGTATTGATCAGACCACTACCAATGAAATTTTCGATGCTTTATACACCTCGTGGACCAATTATGGATTATACAAATTCAGAACTTGTTTCCTTTTTTTTAAAAGAGCTAAAACAATTCGGTAAGAAAAAACGAGCATTATTTGTAAAAATGGATCCAACGGTTCATTATAAAGATTTCCATCTAGGGGAAGAACAAACGATTGATCCCACAGCCCAATCAATAATTGATAATATCATCGCAAGCGGTGCGAAGCATCAAGGATTGACCATGGCTATGGATGCAACGATCCAACCACGTTTTCAAGCTAATATTTATAAAGAAGATTTCAGTGAAGAACAATTATCAAAAAGCACAAAGAAAATGATGAAACAAGCGCAAAAAAAAGGTGTCATTGTTAAAATGGGGCATACAGAGTTAGTAGATGATTTTGCTAAAGTTATCGAATCAACAACAGAACGCCAAAATATTTCACTGCGAAATAGCGACTATTTTGAAAAATTATTAACGATTTATCCTGAAAATTCATTTATTATGTTGGCACAAGTGAATTTGAAAGAACGTTTTGAGGAAACAAAACAACGGTTTGATAAAAATAAAGAAGACCTAGCGAATCTCAAAGAAAATCAAGTAAAAAAACGCCATAACTTAGAAGAGCTTGATTTTTCTCTAACACGTGAAATGACAGAATTGGAAGAAAATATTGCGCATTCTGGTGATGTTGCAATTGTTGCTGGGGCTCTAGCAATCACGTTTGGTTCAACTAGTGAAATTTTATATGCAGGGATGGATGACCGTTACAAACGCTATATGCCAGCATATGTTACATGGTTTGATGCAATCAATGAATGCTTTGAACGCGGCTGTACTTCTTGCAATATGGGCGGTTTGGAAGGTAGCTTGAGTGATGGGTTGATTAAATTTAAATCTAACTTCAATCCGACTGTGAATGAATTTATTGGTGAATTTGATTTGCCAGTTAATGGGTTACTTTTCAAAGCAAGCGAGTATGCGTATAAATTAAAAAAACAGAAAAAATAATTAGCTATTCTTTCTCATCGTTTATTCGAATAAAGAGAGCGGCGCAAAACTGATCTCCAGTTTTGCGTCGCTCTCTTTTTAAAATGCAATTAAATCTTTTCCCAAACGGGTGAAGATCCTGGCTGATTGCCTTGTGTCCACCATTTTGCTTTATAGGTTTTTCCTTGGAATGTTACGTTGTCTCCACCGTTATAAGCCTTGTTACATTCCCATTCCATCGTGTTCTTAGACAGAGATTCCCATACATCTGATTGGTCAGGACGATTGCCTTGTGTCCACCACTTTGCTTTGTACTCTACCCCGTTAAAGAAGACTTTATTTTCTGCTGTATAAATTTTATTGCTATCCCATGTAGAGAGTTGTGTTTCAGTTTGCTTTGTTTTTAATGTAATACTATCACTTTTGATTGATTCTTTATGAGTGCGATCAAAAGCTGTAATTTGATACGTATAGGTGGTATTTGCTTGGAGACTAGTATCTGTAAAGGATGTTGCATTTACTGTACTGATTTTTGCACCATTACGGTAAACATTATATCCGGCAATACCCACTGAACTATTTGAAGGAGACCAAGTTAAGGAAATCGAGTTTTCAGTGATAGTAGTAGAAACAATGGCTGTTGGTTTGGTTGGAGCAGGTGTTTCGGCACTGGGTATTGTTGGTGTTTTTATTTTTAAGCTTGCACTCTTGTCAGAAGTTCCACCAACTGTGCTGATAGTCACAACGTTATAATTGTAGGTAGTCATTGGTTGAACCGTTTTGTCAGTGAATTCTGTTGTTGTTGTTCTGCCAATTTCTTTGCCATCTCTATAAACGATATACTCTTTTATTGACGAGTCCCCTTGCGTTTGTGTCCATTTGAATTTTACGAAGTTATGCTCTACATCAAGAATGGAAAGAGTTACCGGTGTAGCTGGTTTTTCTGGTTGTATAGGATCAATCGGACTAATTGGATTTTTCATCTCATCACGGTATTCCCAGATTTTATGTGTTAATTTTGGATATTTTTGAATGGTTTGCCTTGTTTCATTAGTGATTGGCAAGCCCCACATTTCAAAATAAGGCAGCAAATTTTTATTAGCGATTTTTGAAGTGGATGAGATAAAGTATTGCTGTTTTGCTGAGTCGCTACGTAAGTCCTTTGCTTCTTCTCTGTATAATTTGTGCAATTGAGGATAGAAACTATCACCAAAAGCGAGTTCTAACTGCCAGAACATTCCAAGCCTTACGAACAGATCCTTATTATTGTCATAATTTTTATTAGATAATTTGAAGTAAGTAAAAATTTTATCGTATACTTTCTCGCGTTCTAAACGACTTCTGTCGCCAAATTTCTTTTCGCTTCTCATACTATAGATATTTACAGTCACTTCCGTTTGATTGTTCCACGTCATGCGATTCATTTGATAGGTATGCCCAAGTTCATGCATAGGTCCCCAAAGTGTGTCAGAGCTAGCGGATAGAAGCTTTGCCATACCTGAATCTTTCGAATAGGCTGTATGGCTGAACCAAGCATACATATAATAACCGGATTCTTGTGTTTCACGCATATGTTGAATCAATCCGCGATCCTGTCTATGTAAAGAAGTGCTGTTATCTAGACCAGAGGATTCGTCATGGAATTTTACTACTTTATCATAGGTTTCTATAATACGCTGAGGATCCTTTACTTGATTCAAAGTAGTTTTAGAACCAGTGACTAAGGTATGAGTTCCTACTAATTCATAACCTGGCGTATTTGGACTTTGACGTACTTGATTTTGCCAATCAGCTTCAGTTGTTTTACCTAAGATAAAACGAGGGAGCTTTATACCACCATCAACAGTTACGAGTAATTTTTGCTGTGTTGTTGTAGCAGTAATATTTTGAAGATGAATAATCCCTTGACTGGCATTGTTGATCGTATTTTTTCCTTTTTTTAAAGCAATTTTCTGTGGATGCCCATCAAGATATTGATTTAAAATAATCGGTGAAATCGTATATGTTGGCAGTGCTGTTTGATCTGTATTTTCGTCAACGTAGATTGTAATGCTGTCAGTATTTCTTTTATAAACACCACTGGATTGGTTATTACTAGCCCCAAAAGTATTATCTAATTGGTTTTTGCGGTAGATAGTTGTATCTTCTGACTGAATGAGTTCAGATTGAACACCAGGATATCGTTGCATCATTTTTTGTTCGGCTTTCGCTAAATTTTTATTATTTACAGGTTCAGCATAAGTATCTGTTGTATTTAAAATACCAGTTGCTACTAATGTTAATATCGACACCCCCATAGAGATATAGAATTTGTTCTTTTTCATTTTTACTAACCTTCTTCCTTTGAATTAAATTTAGTATAGATTAGTTTTTTCTCATTTTTTAGTCGAAAGTGTTCAAAAAAGGCTACTTTCTGAATAGGTAATAATGATTTATGATTTTTGATGTAGATTGAGTTAAGAAAAAATATATATGTAAGTTATTTTGCGCTAGTTTTAAATCAAAAATAGTCGAAAAAAACCTTTTTTTGATTATTATTTTCACTCAAAATGGTTGAATGACTTTTCAGGAATTAAATTTCACTCAAAAAATACAACTTTAATATATTTATTTATATTAGTATGAATAATATTTCTTATTTAGATTTATAATTGTGAATATTGAAATTTTATTTCGTTTTTTATATATAAATGTTGAAAAAATAGTTCTTTAACTGTATGATGGGGTTGTCGATGAGTGTAGCAGGTGAATATCGATACGTTTTAAATAGGTGAAGAACTGGAAAAACGGAAAATTGAAAGACAGGAGGTTAAAATCAGGTTCAAGTAATTTAGTTAGATGCGTAGTTGCTGTTTCGTTTGGTAGATTGACTAATAAAACAATGTGTTCACGCAATTATGTTGTAATTCATTTTTTTTAATTGTTATTTGTAAGGGCTTTTATGGATGAGTTGAATGTAAATAGGAGATGAGAAGATTGAAAAAGTTTACTGAATTTATTGAAGAACATTTAGCAGGACCGATGGCAAAATTAGCCAATCAGCGCCATTTGCGTGCAATCCGAGATGGGATCATTGCGACCTTGCCATTGATTATTATTGGATCGTTTTTCTTGATCATTGCTTTTCCCCCACTTCCAGCAGATTGGGGCATCACGCAGTTCCTAACGTCTAATGCAGCGACGATTTTATTGCCGTATCGCATGACGATGTACATCATGACCCTTTACGCAACCTTTGGTATTGGAGCAAGTTTATCTAAAACATATAATTTAGACGTTATTTCAGGTGGAATTTTAGCGACGATTGCTTTTCTTTTAACGTTTGTTCCAGTTAATATTCCGGCAGAAGCACTTGATGCAGCAGGAACTACTGGGTTTGTGTTACCGATGGCCAATTTAGGCGGTGGAGGAATGTTCGTTGGGATTATTACGTCGATTTTAGCTGTTGAAATTTATCGTATCACGGATAAATCAAGATTTAAAATCACAATGCCAGAACAAGTGCCTCCAGCTGTTGCTAGATCTTTTGAAACGCTGACACCGACATTGATTGTTATTCTAGGAATCTCTACCTTGACTTACTTTATCGGATTTGATTGGCACTCAACAATTTCTAAAATTGTAAGCCCTTTAGTTAGTGCAGCGGATAGTTTACCGAGTGTTTTACTGTTGATCTTCATGATTACATTCTTTTGGTCGTTTGGGATTCACGGGGTCTCTATCGTTGGATCATTAGCGAGACCATTATGGCTGCAATTATTAGATGGAAATACGGCTGCAATGGCTGCTGGAAAAGAGTTGCCGAATATCGCAGCAGAGCCATTTTATCAATGGTTTATTTGGATCGGCGGTTCAGGTTGTACGATTGGATTAGCATTGTTACTCGCTTTTAAAACGAAATCTCAATTCGCTTCAAAATTAGGAAAGGCAACACTAGCACCAGCTATTTTCAATATTAACGAGCCGTTGATTTTCGGAACACCGATCGTGTTGAACCCGATTTTAATCATCCCGTTTATTATAACACCGATGGTTACCGCTACTATTGCGTGGTTCGCTACTCAATTTGGCTTAGTGAATCGTGTGATCTTTACAGCACCTTGGACTTTGCCTGGGCCAATTGGCGCATACTTGGCAACAGGTGGAGATTGGCGAGCAGCTGTGTTGAATATTGTACTGATTATTATTTCAGTAGTGATTTACTATCCTTTTGTAATGATTTACGATAATAATGAATTAGAAAAAGAACATGCTATCGCAAAATAAGAGTAACAGATAAAAAAAGACGGAATGGAAAAAACACTTTAATGATTTTCCATTCCGTTGTTTCTTTAAAAGCCAGAAGGTAGGAGGCAAAAAAATGACTAAAATAGTTTTTATGGTAGCAAGTGTTTTATTTATTGTTGTCGGCTTGATAATGACCCATCAATTAAAAAAGAAGAATCTACTACCTAATCGCTGGTTGATTGGTTGTTCTGTTTTTTTGATTGCGTTGATTCCAAACCTTATGTTTCCAAATATGCCAGAAATCATCAAACAAGGAGTGTATGGTATTAGTGGTTTATTGGCAGTTATCTTTTTTGAAAGCAGTCGTTTACTAGTAGAGCAAAAGCATCAGAAAAGTGAATCGAAAATCAGATAGAATAAAATGATTGTAAAGGAGCTAAGATAATGAGAAAATTAGGGATTTCAGTTTATCCAAATCATAGTAGCGTAGATGCAATAAAGGCGTATATGGATTTAGCGGCAAAGTATAATTTTAAACGTGTTTTTACTTGCTTATTATCTGTTGAAGAAGGAAAAGAGCAGATTTTAAATGAGTTTACAGAGACGATTCTTTATGGAAAAGGGTTAGGTATGGATGTTATTGCCGATGTTAGTCCTAGAATTTTTGGAGAATTAGGCATTAGCTATGAGGATTTGACCTTTTTTAAAGAAATAGGAGTAGATGGCATTCGTTTGGATATGGGATTTACCGGAAATGAAGAATCAATTATGACGTTTAATGAACAAGAGTTGGATATCGTGTTGAATATTAGTTCTGGCACTCGTTATCTAGAAAATATTCTAAGTTATCAGGCTAATTCGGACAAATTATTCGGTTGTCACAATTTTTATCCTCATCGCTATACAGGACTAAATTATGAGCATTTTTTTGCAACTTCAGAAGTATACAAAGAACATGGAATCGGGACAGCAGCATTGATCAATTCTCCTTCAGCAACTATTGGTCCTTGGCCTGTAGAAGAAGGCTTGTGTACATTAGAAATACACCGAACGTGGCCAATCACTACTCAAGCTAAACATCTATGGGCAACAAACGTGATCGATGATGTAATAATCGCTAATGCTTTTGCTTCAGAAGAAGAGCTCAAAGCTTTAAGTGAAATCGATCCTTATCGTCTAACATTTGATTGTGTGATTGACTCTGAGACACCAGAATTAGAAAGAACAATTATTTTAGATGAATTTCATTTTAATCGTGGAGATATTTCTGATTACGTAGTTCGTTCAACGCAAAGTCGAGTAAAATACAAAGGGCACGAATTTGTTCCATTTAATACAATTGATATGGAAACAGGAGATATTATTATTGAATCGTCATTATATGCCCATTATGCAGGCGAGCTGCAGGTGGCATTATTGCCGATGAAAAACTCAGGTAAATCAAATGTTGTTGGTAAAATTACGGAAGCTGACCGTATTTTGTTACCTTATCTAAGACCTTGGCAAAAATTTGCTTTTCATGAAGTGAAACAATAGGCGATAAAAGTCAAATACAAAAATAAGTTAATCGAGGCGAAATTCATGGTTTATGCAGTTGGTTTAATGTCAGGTACTTCCTTAGATGGTATCGATGCAGCTTTGGTGGATATCACAGGCAAAAATGAAACAACTTCTGTTAAGTTGGTCAAATTTTTAACAGTTCCTTTTAAAGGCACAACACTTCAAAACATTCGTGAAGCTTTATCATTAGAAAGTTCAGATGTAGAAAAAATCTGTTCTTTAAACATTGAATTAGGTGAATGCTTTGCTCAAGCTGTTCTGGATGTTTGTAACAAAGCAGAAATTTCTTTAAATGATTTGGCTTTTATTGGCAGTCATGGGCAAACTCTTTTTCATATTCCTTATGCTCGAGATGGTTTTTATGCATCAACTTTACAAATAGGTGCCTCAGCTGTAATTTGTGAGCGGACAAAGACAACGGTTGTTTCAAATTTTAGAGAACGCGACATGGCAGTTGGCGGTCAAGGTGCTCCGATTGTTCCTTATTCAGAGTATATACTATACCAAAAACCTGAGACAACGCGCCTACTTCAAAATATTGGTGGAATCGGTAATGTCACCGTTATTCCTAAATCAGGAGAAATAGCAGATATGATTGCCTTTGATACAGGTCCAGGAAATGTAATCATGAACGAGCTATGTTTGTATTTTTTTAAACAAGAGTATGATAAAGATGGTTTTTATGCTAGTCAAGGCACAGTTGATCATCAGTTATTAGAAGAATTGATGGCCCATCCTTATATAAAAAAATCACCCCCAAAAACAACGGGGCGAGAAGATTTTGGGAAACAGTTTACTAGCTCTTTATTGGAAAAATGGTCAGTTGGGCCAAATGATTTGATTGCAACAGCAACAATGTTTACAGCTAAATCGATTGCAGAAGCTGTTAAACCTTTTGTAATTGGGAAAACTGAATTGATCATTGGTGGCGGAGGGAGTTACAATCAAACGCTGATTGCTATGATCAAAGCTGAGTTGCCAGAAGTTAAAGTGCTTATCCAAGAAGAAATCGGTTTTTCATCAGAAGCAAAAGAGGCAATTGCAATGGCGATTTTAGCAAATCAAACATTACAACACTGTCCAGGAAATGTACCAAGTGCAACAGGTGCGAAACGCTCGGTACCATTAGGAAGTATAACCTATTATTAAGAGGATTAGTTTAAGGGGTGAGTGCCCTAAACATACGTAGAGCGTATAAGTTCTAGATGAGTTAATAATGATTTTAGTATCTGTACCAAAAGAAGTAGTTTTTTTGTAACGCTCACTATAAAAAAGGAATGTATTAGCAATGATTCAACGGTCAAATGAACTATATAATTCTGATTATTTAGAGAAATATCAGGATTTATTCAAAGAAATTAAGAAGGAAGAAGTGCTAACTTATGTGTTTTCAATAATTGGACATACCAAAAGAATATTTTCTGAACACCGAGTTAATCTAAGCAACAGTAGCTTCACTTTGGATAAATTTGTGAAAGTCAGTTTAATGAATGTAAAAACAGAAGAGTTAAACAAACATTATACCGATGTTTCATTCAAAGTTATAGGAACAGAGTTAAAACAAAATTTTTAGAATAGAAAACTCAATATAAAAAAATCGACTTCTCATGAATTCAGCGAAAGCTAAGAAACACGAGAAGTCGTTTTTTAATGATCCTAATAACTATTTAAAATAAACACACACACATTCAGGTGCATAAACATCTTTTTGAATCATCTCTAAAAGACCAGTTTCTTCGTCGCGACGATAAAGAGTTAAATTATCCGTATTTTGATTTGCCGCAACAACAAATTTTCCTGTTGGATCTAAATCAAAGTCACGTGGAATTTCGCCTTCGGTAGAAATCAATTGTACACGCTCTACTTTACTACCATCTTCCTTTGTTGCAAAAACAGCAATCGAATCATGTCCGCGGTTTGATGCATAAACAAAACGTCCATCCGCAGAAATACGAATCGCAGCACCACCGTTAAATTCATTGAACCCTTCAGGTAAAGTGGATACTTTTTGAACATGTTCAAAAGAACCATCAGCTGCATTATAAGCTAAAACCGTCACTGTACTATCTAACTCACCAAACAGATAAGCGAATTGATTATTTGGATGGAAGACTAAATGACGAGGACCAGTTCCAGGTTCTGCTACATATTGGGCAACCTCAGATAATTTGCCAGCTTCACTGACGTCATATGTGTACACGCGATCAGTCCCAAGGTCACAGACTACTAAACGACGATCTGGCGTTAAGTCTGTATAATGCACATGGGCATTGTCTTGATTTTCATGTGGTCCAGTTGGTTCATCATGAACGATCTTATCCGTATGTTCTAATTGTCCATCGGCTAAAATACGATAAACATGAACGATTCCTTGGTGATAATTAGCACCAAAAACCAGTTGTTTTTCTTCATCAAGTGCAACATAACATGGAGGAGCGCCAGCTTCAGTGACTTTATTTAATAAGTCGAAGTGTCCGTCATGGTTTTTATAAGCAGCCATACCGCCTTCACCATCAACAGAAGTGACGTTAAACAAGTCTCCCTTTTGATTTAGAGCTAAGTAGGTTGGACTCGTTTCTTCTACTAACAACGTTGCGTCTGAAAGTGTTTCTTTATCTGTATCCAGCGCTATCTGATAAATCCCTTTACTTTCTCTACGTGTATAAGTTCCTAATAACATTTGTTCCAGCATGAAATTCCCTCCATTTTTTACTGAATGTTGATCAAAATCAGCAATTGATTTAACTCTTTTAGTATACCATAAGAATTCCTTTATTTAGCAAATCTTTACAAATCCAATGTTCGCATTTTCACTTGATTTATGCTATTATATTTTAAGACTGTAACGACAGTCATTTTTAATTTTAGAGGGGTGACACGCATGTACGATAATACAAATAGCAACAATGGTGCAGTTCGCTGTTCATTTTGTGGTAAAACACAAGAAGAAGTGAAAAAAATCGTTGCTGGACCTGGTGTCTATATTTGTAATGAATGTATCGACTTATGTAAAGAGATTATTGATGAAGAATTTTACGATGAAGCCGTACGTGAATTAACGGATGTCCCAAAACCTCAAGAAATATTGGATGTCTTAAACGAATATGTAATTGGACAAGATCAGGCAAAGCGCTCACTAGCAGTGGCTGTCTATAATCACTATAAACGTGTAAATCAATCAGAAAATTCAAGCTCTGAAGATGTAGAATTACAAAAGAGCAATATTTGTTTAATTGGCCCAACAGGTTCTGGGAAAACATTTTTAGCCCAAACATTGGCTAGAACATTGAATGTACCATTTGCGATCGCAGATGCGACAAGCTTGACGGAAGCAGGTTATGTAGGAGAAGACGTAGAAAATATTCTATTGAAACTGTTACAATCAGCAGATTTCAATGTAGAGCGTGCTGAAAAAGGCATTATCTATATTGATGAGATCGATAAAATTGCCCGTAAGAGTGAAAATGTTTCAATCACAAGAGATGTCTCAGGTGAAGGCGTACAACAAGCCTTGCTTAAAATCTTGGAAGGAACAGTCGCTAGCGTACCACCACAAGGCGGGCGTAAGCATCCACACCAAGAATTTATCCAAATCGATACAACGAATGTCTTGTTTATCGTTGGAGGAGCCTTTGACGGGATCGAAAACATGGTTAAAAATCGCTTAGGCGAAAAAACAATTGGTTTCGGTACGAAAAACAGCAAGTTAAATGAAGATGAAAGCGTGATGCAACAAATCATTCCAGAAGATTTATTGAAATTCGGTTTGATTCCTGAATTTATTGGACGCTTACCAGTCACAGCTGCTTTAGAGAAGTTGACGACAGATGATTTAGTTCGTATCTTGACTGAACCTAAAAATGCACTAGTCAAACAATATCAAAAATTATTATCTTTAGATGACACAGAACTAGAATTTGATGAGGATGCTCTTCGTGCGATTGCCAATAAAGCAATCGAGCGTAATACAGGTGCTCGTGGTCTACGTTCAATCATTGAAGAAATCATGATGGATGTCATGTTTGATGTGCCATCTGATGATACAATCGAAAAAGTGATTATTACCGAAATGGCCGTTGAAGGTACAGGAAAACCAGCAATTGTGTATAATAAAAAAGATAAAAAAGCTGGTTAAGGCTAAAAGACTAAAAAGTAGAGATGCGTCTCTACTTTTTTACTGATTTTGATACAACAACGTTATTTAGCTTTGCGAGTTCGTTCAGCTTTGTAACTTATCTAGCTGTACAAGCCAGCTCTTCGGAAAAAAGATAAAATAGGAATAAGGTAAAAAGCACCTTATTCCTATTTTCCTATTTTTCTGTCAGAGCTAAACGGCTTGTTCCGCTTTTAAACGAAGGAGGTTCAATTATGAATGTTCATAACGCAGAAATTATTATTAGTGCAGTTTCACCTAAGCAGTATCCGGAAACAGAACTTCCAGAAATTGCTTTAGCAGGTCGCTCAAATGTCGGAAAATCATCCTTTATCAATACGTTGATCAACCGTAAAAATTTAGCTAGAACTTCTGGAAAACCAGGGAAGACACAAACATTAAATTTTTACCTAATTGAAGACGCCTTGCATTTTGTCGATGTCCCTGGCTATGGTTATGCCAAAGTGTCGAAGACAGAACGAGCTAAATGGGGCGAGATGATCGAAACCTACATGACAACAAGAGAACAACTAAAAGCAGTTGTTTCTTTAGTTGATTTGCGTCATGCACCAACACAAGAAGATATCCAAATGTATGAGTTTTTAAAATACTATGATATTCCAGTGATCGTTGTGGCAACGAAAAAAGATAAAATCCCTCGTGGTAAATGGAACAAACATGAGAGTGTGATCAAAAAAGCACTAAACTTTGATAAATCAGATGATTTTATTCTGTTCTCTTCGCAAACCAAAGAAGGTAAAGAAGAAGCATGGCAAGCCATTGAGAAGTATTTATAATAGAAAATAGTGTTGACCTCTTTTTACAGACGTCAACACTATTTTTTTATTTTTCTTTTTTCTTCGCTTCTTTTTGTTGTGCTTTTGCTGCTTGTTTTTCTAGTTCTTCTTTTGGCATTTCTACTTTCTTAGGATCTAGTGCAAAAGAATCGAATAATTTATCTAAGTCATTTGTACTTTCAAATTTCAAACCCATCGTTGATAAGCTCCATTTCGATTTAGATTGTGTGGAAGTTGTTTTGTACAACTACTTTTCTCTAGTTTAGCATCCTTTTAGAAATTTGAATAGTTTTCTTTTTCAACCATTACTAATTTTTATAAAAATGTTTTTACTTTAAATTTGTAAGCTTGCATTCGATTATAAAACAAGGTATAGTTTTTTCGGATAGAGAAAAGAGGGACGAAATGGCAAGAAATATTTTTATTGGAATGGTTCGTGGGTATCAGCGATTCATTTCACCAGGGCTTCCAGCTAGTTGCCGCTATCACCCAACGTGTTCACAATATATGATCGATGCGATTCAAACACATGGCAGTATTAAAGGCATAACGATGGGAACAGCGAGATTTTTAAGATGTCATCCGTTGACCAAAGGCGGAATCGATTATGTACCGTTGAAATTTAGCTTAAAAAGAAATCCGGACCAAGAATATCATGGTCCCTATAATTATAGAAGAAACAAACACAATAAATAGATGAAGGCGGGCAGCAAATATGGCGATTTTGGCATTTGATTTTGGTGGTTCAGCAGTAAAATATGGGGTTTGGAACGGACAAGAAATGACCGACAAAGGGAAATTCACTACTCCTAAAACATGGGAAGAAATGAAAGCGTCCTTATTAGCTGTATTTCTAGGAATGGAGCAAGAGTTTGAAGGTGTAGCATTCAGTGCGCCAGGTGTGGTGGATGTTGAAAAACAAATGATCAATGGTATTTCAGCAATTCCGTATATCCACCGCTTTAACATTTTTAAAGAACTGGAAGAATTATTTAACCTACCTGTTGCAATTGAAAACGATGCAAATTGTGCTGGGATGGCTGAAATTTATGAAGGAGCAGCAAAAGGGAAAAAAGAAGTCGCTTTTGTTGTTGTTGGTACTGGAATCGGTGGGGCAATTTTTCATAATGGGCAAATCGCAAAAGGTGCCCATCTTTATGGCGGCGAATTTGGTTTGATGTACCTAAGTGAAGGGGAAACTTTTAGTAAGTTGGGAACTGCGGTACAAATGGCGTGGCGTTATTGCGAACGAAAAGGCGTAGAGAAAGAAACCTTTACTGGAGAAGATGTTTTTCGTTTAGCGGAAAATGGGGATGAATTGGCCAAAGAAGAAGTCAATCTATTTTATGAGTACTTAACCCAAGGTCTGTTTAGCATTCAATTTTCACTTGATCCAGAGATGATTGTTTTGGGCGGCGGTGTTTCTGCTAAAGAAGGATTGTTAGATGAAATCAATCGTCGAATGAAAGAAAAACTAGCGCATTTTGAATTAAATGATTTTATCCCACAAATCGTCACCTGCAAATACGAAAATGATGCCAATCTGATTGGAGCAGCCGCTAATTTTATCACGATCCAAAAGAATAAAGAATAATCGAATCGAAAACGTCGAATTGCTGACTGCAAGGAGACGTTTTTTTTACGAAAAAGAGAGAGTAAAATCTTGGATTCTAAGTAACGGACGAATCTTAATAATTTGAATTATAGAAATTTTCTGAAAATTCATTGACATTTCTTTCGTTATTGATTATATTTGTATACATACTTCTTTAATAATTATATATGCGAAGAAAATTATCTGGGTTTACGAATTTATTCAGCTTTAAAATCATCTAGCTTTTTGTGTTAGCTCTTCGGGAAAAAGATAAAAACTGATTGTGGCAAAAAGCACCACATTCTGTTTTTCCTATTTTCCAGTCAGAGCTGACCAACACAATCAGCTTTAAAATCATCTAGCTTTTTGTGTTAGCTCTTTGGAAAAAGGATAAAAACTGATTGTGGCAAAAAGCACCACATTCTGTTTTTCTTATTTTCCAGTCAGAGCTAATCAACACATCAAGCTTTAAAATCAAGGGGGAAACAAAATGAAAAAATTTAGCTTTTTATTTGCTAGTCTATTTTTACTAGCAGCATGCGGTCCAACAGCTGGCGGAGGCGCAAGCGGAGGTGGAAATAAGGCTGAAGGTGATACGATCAAAATTGGCATGAACATGGAACTTTCTGGAGATGTTTCGGCGTACGGGAACGCTGAAAAAGAAGGAATCACATTAGCGGTTGAAGAAATCAACGAAGCCGGTGGCGTGTTAGGGAAAAAATTAGAATTGATCGAAAAAGACAACAAATCTGAAAATGGTGAAGCGACCTCAGTTGCGGCTAACCTGACAGCAAAAGATAAAGTTGTTGCCGTCGTGGGTCCTGCAACATCAGGTGCAACAAAAGCGACAATACCGAATATGACGAAAGCAGCAGTTCCAGTAATCACACCTTCTGGTACGGATGATAGCATCACTGTTGTAAATGATAAAGTGCAAGAGTATATTTTCAGAGCTTGTTTCCAAGATACCTTCCAAGGAGTCATCTTAGCGAACTTCGCACAAGACAACTTAAAAGCTAAAAATGTTGTGATCATTGGTGACAATTCAAGTGATTACGCAATTGGGCTGACAAAATCATTTAAAGATACATTTAAAGGTAAAATCGCTAAAGAAGAAACCTTTACAGCGGGAGACAAAGATTTCCAAGCTATTTTAACGAAAATCAAAGACCTGGATTACGATGCAATCTACATTCCAGGTTACTATGCAGAAGCTGGCTTGATCATCAAACAAGCACGCGAGATGGGTATCGACAAACCAATTCTTGGTGCTGACGGATTCGGTGATGAAAAATTAGTTGAAATCGCTGGAGCAAAAAATGTATCTGACGTTTATTACACAGGTCATTTCTCAGAAAAAGCCCCTGCAACAGATAAAGTAAAACCATTTGTAGAAGCATTTAAGAAAAAATATGATAAACAGCCATCTGCTTTCAACGCTTTGGGTTACGATTCAGTTTACATGTTGAAACAAGCAATGGAAGATAAAGATTCTGCTGATTCAAAAGAGATCACAGAAGGATTAGCTTCATTAAAAGATTTTGTCGGCGTAACAGGAAAAATGACGATGGATAAAGATCACAATCCTGAAAAATCTGCTGTAGTACTAGGTTTGACAGAAGGAAAAGAAACTTCTGCGGATGCAGTAAATCCTTAAAATACAATTATTCATATGAAACTTAAAGAGGGTGAGACAAGGTTCCGTGTTTTGTCCACCTTCTTTTCTTTAATCAAACAACAATTATACTAAAATATTGGAAGTGATAAACATGGAAGTAGTTATCCAACAATTGGTGAATGGGCTTTTTCTTGGCAGTATTTATGCTCTATTAGCTTTAGGGTATACGATGGTTTATGGAATTATCAAATTGATCAACTTTGCTCATGGAGAAATTTATATGTTGGGTGGATTTATGGGGTATTTTTTTATCAACAAATTAAGTTTAGGCTTTTTTCCAGCTTTGATTTTATCTATGGTAGGAGCTGCCGTGATTGGAGTTGTGATTGAATTTTTGGCATATCGACCATTAAGAAAATCAACAAGAATCGCAGCATTGATCACAGCAATCGGTGTTTCATTTTTACTACAGAACGGAATGATTTATTGGTTAGGACCTGAAAAAAAATCATTTCCACAAGCAATTGAATTCAAAAATTATCAATTAGGGTTTATTCAAATATCAAATATTCAAGTACTTATTTTAGTAATTTCTTTAGTATTGATGGTAGCTTTGCAATTAATCGTTAAGAAGACAAAAATGGGGAAAGCGATGCGGGCGGTTTCTGTTGATGCAGATGCAGCACAATTGATGGGAATCAATGTCAATCGTACAATTTCATTTACATTTGCTTTAGGATCAGCACTAGCAGCTGCAGCAGGTATGTTGATTGGTCTGTATTATAATTCTATCGATCCAATGATGGGCGTGGTCCCAGGTCTTAAATCATTTGTTGCGGCAGTTTTAGGTGGGATTGGAATCATACCTGGCGCAGCGCTTGGTGGTTTTGTAATTGGTTTGTTAGAAACAATCACGATAGCATTAGGGTTTTCAGATTATAAAGATGCAGTGGTTTATGCATTGTTGATTATTATTTTATTGATTCGTCCTGCTGGAATTCTCGGCAAGAATATCAAAGAGAAAGTGTAGGTGGTATGCATGAAAAAGAATTTAAAATATAACGTTGTTTGGCTTTTAATTGCTGCACTAGCTTACGCTTTCATTTACATATTATATGTAACAGGTGTGATTACTCCGTTCACTGAATATACCTTGATTACGATCGGGATCAATATTATGTTGGCGTTAGGCTTGAATTTGATTATCGGTTTTTCTGGTCAATTTTCTTTAGGACATGCAGGATTTATGGCGATAGGTGCTTATAGTGCGGCAATCATGTCAGTCAAGTACCCAACGATGGGTGGTTTTTTCAGTGGTATTTTGCTAGGAATTATCTTATCTGGAATCGTGGCATTAGTTGTTGGTATTCCAACTCTGAGATTAAAAGGGGATTATCTAGCAATTGCAACTTTAGGTATTTCTGAAATTATTCGGATTATTATTATTAATATGAAAGATGTAACGAATGGTCCAGCAGGGATCTTTGGTATCCCTCCGATGGTCAACTGGTCGCTTGTTTTTGGATTTGTGGTGATTGTAACATTGATCATTGTCAATTTTATTCATAGTGGTCCAGGACGTGCGACAATGGCGATTCGAGAAGATGAAATTGCTGCTGAGTCAATGGGTGTCAATACGACAAAATATAAAGTTGCAGCCTTTATCATCGGTGCTGTTACAGCAAGTGTAGCTGGTGCGATTTACTCAAGCTATGTTCAAACGATTGCACCAAAAGATTTTGGCTTTATGAAATCAATCGATATTTTAATTATTGTGGTATTCGGTGGAATCGGCAGTGTTACGGGAACCTTCATTTCGGCTATTGTGCTAGGAATTTTGAATATGTTCTTGCAAGACGCTGGTGCACTTAGAATGATCATCTATGCATTAGCTTTGATTATCATCATGATTTTCAAACCAGGCGGACTACTTGGAACCTGGGAATTTTCCGTAAAAAAAATAGTCAAGAAAAAGGAGGACAAATCAAATGCCTCTATTGAACGTTAGTAATTTAACTAAAAATTTCGGTGGACTTGCTGCCGTTTCAAATGTTAATCTTTCTTTAGAAACGAATGAACTGATTGGTTTAATTGGTCCAAATGGAGCAGGCAAAACAACTTTATTTAATCTGTTAACAGGTGTTTATGAGCCAAGCGAAGGAACAGTGACCCTAGATGTTTTAGGAAAAGAACAAGTATTAAACGGCATGAAACCTTATAAAATTGCTGACATGGGTTTAAGTAGAACGTTTCAAAATATTCGGTTGTTTAAAGATTTAACCGTGATGGACAATGTTTTGATTGCAATGAATAGTAAAAATAAAGAAGGAATTCTTTCGAGTATTTTACGATTACCAAGTTTTTATAAAAAAGAAGATGAGATGGAGAAGAAAGTATTCGAACTTCTTGCGATTTTTGGCTTAGAAGGCAAAGTTCAAACTTTAGCCAAAAACCTTCCATATGGAGAACAAAGACGTTTAGAAATTGTGCGTGCTTTAGCGACACAACCAAAAGTTCTATTTTTAGATGAACCAGCTGCAGGTATGAATCCACAAGAGACAGCAGATTTAACTCAGTTAATCAGAAAAATACAAAAAGAATTTCAAATTACGATTGTTTTGATTGAACATGATATGAGTTTAGTTATGGATGTCTGTCAAAGAATTTATGTTTTAGAATACGGTAGAATTATTGCTGAAGGAAAACCAGAGGCAATCAAAAACGATCCGCGTGTGATCGAAGCATATCTTGGAGGTGAACTATAATGCTGACAATCGAAAATTTATCCGTTCATTATGGTGTGATCCAAGCAGTGCGTGACGTAAGTTTTAATGTAGAACAAGGAGAAATCGTATCACTTATCGGAGCGAACGGCGCTGGTAAAACGACGATTTTAAGAACGATCTCTGGTTTGAATCGTCCATCTAATGGAACTATTACGTTTGAAGGGCAAACAATTCACAAAATGGTTCCGCAAAAAATCGTGGCAGCAGGACTATGTCAAGTACCAGAAGGCCGCCATGTTTTTGCTGGCTTGACTGTTCAGGAAAATCTAGAAATGGGCGCATTCTTACGGAAAGACAGCGATTTAAAAAAAGATTACGATATGATATTTGATCGTTTTCCAATTTTAAAAGAACGTAAAAATCAAGATGCTTCAACCTTATCTGGTGGAGAACAACAGATGTTGGCGATGGGCAGAGCACTTATGTCCAAACCCAAATTGCTACTATTAGACGAACCTTCTATGGGACTGGCACCAATCTTCATTCAAGAAATCTTTAATATCATTCAAGAAATCAATAAGCAAGGAACAACAATTTTATTAATTGAACAAAATGCCAAAATGGCCTTGTCGATTGCAGATCGAGGGTATGTTTTAGAAACAGGCGAAGTTGTTTTAAGTGGACCCGGAAAAGAATTGTTAGAAAGTGAAGAAGTCAAAAAAGCATATTTAGGAGGTTAAGAACATGAGTGTAAGTGATTTTATGACAAGAAATTTAGTCGTCGCGCAACCTGAAATGAAAATCTTTGACGCTGTAGATTTAATGAAAAAAAATAATATTCATCGTTTACCAGTAGTTAAGAAAGAGCAAGTGATAGGATTGATCACGGAAGGAACGATTCAGTCAGCACTACCATCAAAAGCCACAAGTTTAAGTGTTTATGAGGTTAATTATTTACTTAACAAGACAACGGTGGCAGATATAATGGTAAAAGATGTTCAAACGATTAAGCCAGAAGCATCGTTAGAAGATGGTATTTTCAAAATGCGCCAAAATAATATTGGTGTTTTACCTGTTGTTGATGTAAATAAGAAACTTGTGGGAATTATAACAAATAATGACATTTTTGATGCTTTTTTAAAAATTACTGGCTACAATGACGGTGGAACCAGAGTGCAACTCCGTATTCCAGAAGACCATAAGGGGATTTTAGCGAGTATTACCAAGTTATTGGCTGATAATAATTTTAGTATTTTAACAGTTGTCGTAAACCGAAAAGAGCTGGAAACAATTATTGAGCTTCAAATCGAAAGTCGTGAAACCCAACAAATTGAGAAAATTTTAAAAGAAGCGAATTATGATGTTTTTGAAACAACCTTTATATCTAAAAAAATTACAAAAACCGAATAGTAACAAGAGATAGAGGATTTTTTTTTACCGAAAAAGAGTTTGACTATTATTAAAGCATATGATAGTTTTATATAGTGAAGTAAATAATTTATCTTCTAATGTTGGGATATTAAAGTATTTTGTTTCTTTGATATCTTTTCATGATGTCCTAAAAACAATAGGGGTTATTGTTGTTGGTATAACCATTACAGATTTTCTGTAATTGATTATAAATATTTTAAGATAGGAGGAGAAAAAATGAAAAAAGTTATTGGATTTATCATTGCTATTGTGGCAACTGTAAGCTTTGCAACTAATGCTTCAGCTGACGGTGCTATTTCAACAGCAGAGCAGTCTATTCTTAACGAATTGAATGCTGGCGCAACAATCGGCGGCAAAAAATTTAATTTTGATGCGGCTGAAACAAACGCAGCAGCTAATCACTTGAAACGTGTTGATTTAACACAAGCTCAAGCAGATGAAGCTGTAAAAAATATCCAAGCAGCACGTGGTTTAGTTGAAAGTGTATCTGTTAATACTTCAAGCGCTAACTCACTTGCAAGTGCAATTAAATTATTGCCAGCTAACGTAATTTCTCAAGTACAAAATTACGCAGTTGCTGCTGGAAATGCTGTTGGCGTAAAAATCACTTTTGGTAGCGGAAGCTACTCTGCAGTGACGATTACAGATGCTAATGGTGCGCCTGTTTACAAAACTGGAACTCCAGTGAAAAATACAGGATCAAATTACGCATTAAGCGGAATTACTTTTGGTTCATTGATCGTAGCTGCAGCAGGTGCAGTATTCGTGAGCAGAAAGAACAAACTAGCATAATATGAAACAACTAAAAAGAGTAGGGGCATTTATTTACGTGCCTCTTCTCTTTATGTTTTTTGGCTATCTCATTATTTACATAATTGGTGCACCTGTCATTAATTTTGCTACTTCAGCAGTTGAATTGATTTCACTAAATGATGCCCCGTCTTTTGATCAAAAAGGGACGAATCTCTTTGAAAAAAGAAACCAAAAAAAAGAGCAAACCTCATCAGATAAAACAACGAATAAAACAGTTGAACAAGCAAGTGATGGAACTGATCAAGAGTCAGAGCAAGCAGTTGTGGGTGGGGCGGAAGTGACTGAAAAAGGCGAGATTGCTTCTTCGAATATGGTCTATCCAGTAGGAGGAGATCAATTTGGTGAAGTGGTAATCGATAAAGTTAAAATTAATGAACCATTATATTACGGAGATAGTGAAGAAATTTTGCGTTTAGGCGCAGGACAATACCTCGGCAGTATGATTCCAGGTGATCTTGGTACGACTTTGATCGGTGGGCATAATCTTCCCTCTTTTGGGAAAATTTATTACTTAGAACCCGGAGATGAAGTCAATATTCATACCCACTATGGTGACTATACTTATCAAGTAACAGAAGTAAAAGTTGCTGACTATAAAGATCAGGCGATTCAGACAAGATTAGGAGACCGCTCAAAAAGATCATTGATCCTTTATACTTGTTATCCATTAGATGCGATTGGACTAACACCAGAACGTGTTTTCGTTTCTGCAGATTATGTATCTGGCCCAATCATTGATGAGAAGTCATAAAGGAGGAGAATCAGTCAGATGAAAAAACGCGGTCATTTAATGAAAGTATTTTCTCGCTTTTTTATTGCCTTTTTATCCTCTGTATTTTTATTTGCCTTTTTGATTTTATTGACATTAAGACTGACACTTTTTAGTGAAAATTATATTGCAAAACAAGCAGCTGAAGCAGATTATTATTCAGAATTAACTGAAGAAATCAATCGACAAATCGAAAATAGTGCTTTGGGAAGTAATATTCCAGAAGGTGTTTTGAATCAAGCAGTCAGCAAAGAATTAGTAAAGACAGATGTAGATGCGTATTTTAAAGCGATGTACAATACAGGTACAAAATATTCGATTTCTAATGAAAAAAAGATTCATGATTCTGTTTCTGGAGCGATTACAGATTATATGAATGAAAAAGCCATTCAAGCAACTCCTGAATCAGAGCTTGCGATAACGGGACTTTCAGACAAAGCTGTGAAAATCTATAAAGGCTATATAGAATTGCCATTTTTAGTTTCTTACGGACGAAAAGTTATGAACTATAAGTCGAAATTGGTCATTTTTATGGCAGTTTGTGGTGTTTTATGGGCCTTATTAAGTTTCTCTTTATACTCTTCGTTAAGAGGCTATTTCCATCGTTTATTGAGATATTGGGCATATATTTGGGTAGGAAGCGGCTTGATGATGATTGTAGCTCCTACAGTAATTTTAGTCCAAGGCTCGTTAAAAAGATTGGGGATTCAATCTAAAGCGATGTATGATTTCATTCAGACTTATTTATCGAGCTTTTTATGGTTGTTTATTATACTTGGAGTTTTGTCCATCATATCCGGTATTATTTTCGGTGTGTTGAGTGAGATTAAGAGAAAACAGCTGTTTAGTGCTTAAATACAACTAAAATTTGATGAGTGTCAGGTAGCATTGTCTGTTCACTCAGAAAAAAGACAAAGTGGAACAAAACGTAAATGTTTTGCGCTACTTTCTTTTTTTTACGTAACGTGATAACATAGATGTTTGGAGGGATGAAGATGTCAAAGAAAAATAAAGATATAGAAGTAAAAATAGAAGAAGCAGAAAAAAAAGTAAATGGTGAGACAATTACAGTAAGTACCTTAACAATCGGCAAAAAAGAAATCGGTCAGGTCTTAGCACAAGACACAAAAAAGTTTGCTGTAGTAATTGATGGTCGTAATGAAGCAACTGTGAAAACGCTTGATGAAGCGATCGAATACATTATTCGTCAGTGGAATTTAAACGACTAAAATAAATAACAACTTTTTTTCGAAAAAGGCTTGCATTTTGTTCAAAAGTTTTGTATTATAACTAAGTCAGGTTTGTTACTAAAAACCTTTTGGAGGAATAGCGAAGTGGCTAAACGCGACGGACTGTAAATCCGTTCCTTAGGGTTCAGTGGTTCGAATCCACTTTCCTCCATTTTAACCTTTGGGGTATAGCCAAGCGGTAAGGCAACAGGTTTTGATCCTGTCATGCGTTGGTTCGAATCCAGCTACCCCAGTTTTTTATTAGAACAACTCAGATGGAGTTGTTCTTTTTTTGTTAAAAAATTTGATAGTAACTTTTGTTCTCTTTTTTCGGAATATGTGATAAAGTGAATGAAAAAGTATGAGGAGTGAACGGAATGAATATCAAAGAGAAAATAACTGAAACGGCTGAAAAAGTCTATGACTTAGCACGTGAAGGTAAATATGATGTCAAAGTAAATCTTTTTTCTAAAAAGAAAAATAAGGACAACGCAAAGGGCATCCAAATTGTGTCTACTAGAGATACTGCCCATACAAAAAAATGGCGTGCGAAGAACCGCTAAATCTTTTAATTAATAATAGCCTGAACCAACATAAAAATGTTGGTTCAGGCTATTTTCCTTTAGATGGGTATTTATTTATCGATTTCAAGCCCTAAAACAGTTAAATGGCCATTTCCAACTAATTTAATAACTAACCTAGCTAAATGGTTTGGAGACATGTCTGTGTCACTTGTGATCCACCAATGAAGTGTCCCGATAAATATAGAAGTCATATATTCGATGATAAAATCAATTGGCACTTCAATATCATTCTCCGTGATTTTTAGCTTAGAAAAGATATCTGCATATTTCTCATAAACAATATCTGCTAACTTCTTACGTAACAACTCGTTTGAACTACCGTCCATGATTGTCAGAAAGAAATTTTTATTTTTTTGAATATTAATATAAATATTTGACAGTAAAAATTCAATCTGTTTTACTTTGATCCGATTGCTGACAATAATCTGCTCTGTGTCGATAACAGATGTAAAGGCATTGATTGCAAAATCAAAAATTTGTTCATAAAGGTCTTGTTTGTCTTTGAAATGAGCATAGAAAGTCGCTCGATTGATCATTGCTTCGTCTGCAATGTCTTGGATCGTTATACAGTCGTATCCTTTTTCATCTACTAAGTGAAAGAAAGCTTCAATAATCATTTTGTGTGTTCGCATTACCCGAAGGTCGGTTTTCTTTGACATAAAAAATTCCTTTCGAAATAATCAACAGTTTTTGAAAGTTTGTTGCTTATCTCACAAATTTGGGTGTTTTGCTAGTTGCAATTAAATTAGAATCTTTCTAAAATATACATAAGTATTATATCAGACACCTTGTAGGATAATCAACAAAGTGTTGTGAAATAAAAGGGTATGGAATTTAAGGAGATAAAAATTATGACATTAAGAGCAGGAATAGACGTTGGTTCAACAACTGTGAAATTAGTAATTATTGATAAAGAAAATCATACAAAATTTGCAAAATATGAACGACATTACTCAGATGTAAAAGCGGCAACCGAAAAAGTTTTACATGAAGCAATGGTTGAATTGGGTGAAAAAACACCGATCACAATGACGATTACAGGTTCTGGTGGTATGGGACTTGCAGATGTCTTGACTATTTCTTTTGTTCAAGAGGTAATTGCCTGTACAAAAACAGTAGAAGAGATCATTCCAGAAACAGACGTAGCAATTGAATTAGGTGGGGAAGATGCGAAGATCACCTTTTTTGAAGGAGCATTAGAACAGCGAATGAATGGGAGCTGTGCTGGTGGAACGGGTGCTTTTATCGATCAAATGGCGGTTTTGTTAAAAACCGATGCTAACGGAGTTAATGAGCTGGCTAAAAATTATCAAACAATTTATCCGATTGCATCAAGATGTGGCGTTTTTGCTAAGACCGATGTTCAGCCTTTGATCAACGAAGGCGCCGCAAAAGAAGATATTTCAGCAAGTATTTTTCAAGCAGTGGTCAACCAAACAATCGCAGGACTCGCAGCTGGTCGAAAGATCAAAGGAAAAATCGCCTTTTTAGGTGGTCCACTTTTCTTTATGTCTGAACTTAGAAAACGATTCATTGAAACTTTAGATGTGAAACCAGAAGATGTAATCTTTCCAGAAAATCCACAACTATTTGTGGCGATGGGCGCGGCAATTTACTCAGAAGGAGCAAGGCCAACGACCTTATCTGATTTGATCCACCGTTTGACAAAAGGTGATCAAGAACAATTAAAACCAACCGATACATTAGAGCCGTTATTTCAAGATGAAGTAGAATTAAAAGAGTTTAGAACACGTCATGATCAAGCTAAAGCACAAGAAAAAGCGTTAGCTGACCATCATGGTGTTGCTTTCTTAGGGATCGATGCAGGATCTACGACGACAAAAGTTACATTGATTGATGAAGAAGGCAACCTATTATTTTCATTTTACGGGAACAATCAAGGGCAGCCCTTAGAAACAACAATGAGTGTTTTGAAAGAGTTGTACCAACAATTACCAAAAGATGTATTTATCGGAAAAGCTGCCGTGACTGGATATGGAGAACATTTGATCAAAAATGCATTGAAAGTCGATATTGGAGAAGTCGAAACTATGGCTCATTACAAAGCTGCTGATCATTTTCAGCCAGGAGTTGATTTCATTTTAGATATCGGTGGTCAAGACATGAAGGCGATGACCATCAAAGACGGTGTATTATCTTCCATTCAATTGAATGAAGCTTGTTCTTCAGGGTGCGGTTCGTTCATTGAAACGTTCGCCAAATCATTGAATTTTGATGTAAAAGACTTTGCCCTCGAAGCACTGAGCTCTAAAGCGCCGGTTGATTTGGGTTCTCGTTGTACGGTATTCATGAATTCAAAAGTCAAACAAGTGCAAAAAGAAGGCGCATCAGTAGGGGATATTTCTGCTGGCTTGTCTTATTCTGTAATCAAAAATGCGATTTATAAAGTAATCAAAGTGCGACGTCCAGAAGAATTAGGCAAAAAAATCGTTTGCCAAGGTGGAACGTTCTATAATGAAGCTGTTTTGCGTGCCTTTGAGATGATTAGTGAACGAGAAGTCGTCCGTCCTTCTATTGCAGGCTTGATGGGCGCGTATGGGGCTGCGTTGATCGCGTTAGAAAATTATGAATTAGGACAGGAAACAACGATTCTCGGTTTGGAAGAGCTGGACACTTTTACTGCAGATAAAGAGTTTACCCATTGTGGTTTATGTGAAAATAATTGTATGATGACTGTTACGATTTTTTCTGATGGACGCCAATTTGTGACTGGAAATCGTTGTGAACGCGGCGCTAGAATAAAGGTGAAAAGAGAAGATCGCAGAGTTAATTTGGTTGACTATAAATACCGTAAACTATTTAAATATCGTCCGTTGAAAGAAAAAGATGCAGTACATGGCAGAATCGGAATCCCACGAGTTTTGAATATGTATGAAAATTATCCACTATGGCATACGTTTTTCACTGATCTAGGTTTTAGAGTGGAGTTGTCACCACGATCAAACAAAGCGCTGTACGAACAAGGAATGGAAACAATTCCAAGTGATACAGCTTGTTATCCTGCAAAAATTTCTCATGGTCATATTCAAGCACTGATCGATTCAAACATACCGATGATCTTTTACCCGGGTGTCGTTTTTGAACGCCAAGAATCAGCCGAAGCAGATAATCATTTTAACTGTCCCATTGTACAAAGTTACCCTGATGTTATCCGTAATAATGTAGATGACATTCGTGATGGAAAAGTCGATTATCGTAATCCGTATATCAATTTAGCTAATGAAGCATCGGTTGCCAAAGTTTTAAGCGAAACATTTGCAGATTTAGGAATCACAGCGGAACAAGTTGCTCAAGCATTACGACATGGGTATGAAGAATTAGATGCGTTCAAAGAAGATATCCGCAATAAAGGGGAAGAAACACTCGTGATGCTGAATCAAAAAGGGGAAAAGGGCATCGTTTTATCTGGCCGTCCTTATCATTTGGATCCAGAAATCAATCATGGCATTGCAGATGTGATCACTCAAGAAGGATTCCATGTATTGACCGAAGATTGTGTTTCTCATTTAAGTGATGTCGGAAATTTACGTGTTGTGAACCAATGGGTGTATCATTCTCGTTTATATGCGGCGGCTCGTGTTGTCGCGAAATCGAAGAATCTTGAGTTGGTTCAGCTGAATTCGTTTGGTTGTGGTTTGGATGCTGTCACAACGGATCAAGTCGAAGAAATCATGGACCAATACGGGAAAATTTATACCGTTTTGAAAATCGATGAAGGCTCGAATTTAGGTGCGATCCGTATTCGGTTACGTTCTTTAAAAGCAGCTGTTGGAGAGCGAGAAAAAATGAATTTTGAGCCAAAATTACAGCACGAAGAACCGGAGAAAATTATCTTTACCAAGGAAATGAAAAAGACGCATACCTTATTATTACCGATGTTAAGCCCAATTCATCAATCTGGTTTAGTAGATGTGGCTTTAAAAGCTTCTGGCTATAATGTCGTTTGTTTACCAGCAGATGATCGAGAAGCTGTAAACGTTGGTCTGAAATACGTAAATAATGATGCCTGTTATCCAGCCATCATTTCAATTGGTCAATTAGTTGAAGCGCTAGAAAGTGGAGAATATGATTTAGATCACGTCAGCGTGATGATGACGCAAACAGGTGGTGGTTGTCGTGCAACAAATTATATTCCGTTACTTAGGAAAGCCTTGAACGATGCAGGATTCCCGCAAGTTCCTGTCGTTTCAGTTTCGATGGGAAATAAAGGGGTTGAGTCTAATCCAGGATTTAAATTTACATTACCAATGTTGAAACGTGTCGCTGTAGCGTTTTTATATGGAGATTTATTCGAGAGAGTTGTTTATCGCACTCGACCTTATGAAACAGAAGTCGGAATGATCGATGCCCTTCACGCTAAATGGCTAAAAAAAATCGAGAAAAATGTTCGCAATGGTTCATTAACCTTATTCAATCGAAATATGAAAAAAATCATCAAAGAATTTGATGAAATTCCATTGAACGAAGTTAAGAAACCTAAAGTTGGAATCGTTGGTGAAATCTTAGTGAAATACTCACCAACTGCGAATAATGATATTGTTCGTTTGCTTGAAGCCGAAGGAGCGGAAGCCGTTGTACCGGATATAGTTGGGTTTATGAATTACTCTTTGTATAACCAAATTTGGAAATACGATAATATGGGGATGTCTAAACAAAGTAAGAATCTCGCTCAATTTGCCATCCGAATCATTGAATATGTTGAGAAACCAATGGACAAGGCATTGAGAAATTCTAAACGATTTGAAGGACTGAGCTCTATCCATGATTTAGCTGAAGATGCTGGAAAAATTCTTTCAATCGGAAATCATACAGGTGAAGGTTGGTTCTTAACAGGAGAAATGATTGAGCTATTAAAGTCGGATGTCAATAATATCGTTTGTATGCAGCCTTTTGGTTGTTTACCTAACCATGTTGTAGGGAAAGGTGTGACGAAAGAACTTCGCCGTCAATATCCTAAAGCTAATATTGCGCCAATCGATTATGATCCAGGTGTGTCATTAGTGAATCAGCTGAATCGGATTCGTTTGATGATGGCAACGGCCAATAAAATGATGGATGAAGAAAAAGTCCATTCGTAAATAGTTGAGGTTGGGACAGGAGTGTTTAACCCCGAGAAATAAGAAGGGGGGTTGCTTCTGCTCCCACCGTTTATTCATATTTAGGGTGTGAAACAAAAGTGATTTTTACTTTTGTACCACACCCTTTTTTGCAAATAATTGTTTAGAAAAATAGTCTACTTTCTTGAATTTTTCTTTCTTTTTGTTTAGGTTTCGTTATACAATAAAGACAATGCTTACAAATAGCATTTATTTTGCTTTAAGCGTACCAAATTGTTTTTACGAACGCTTTCTTCACTAGCTTTTCGAACTTTTGGTTGTTTATGAGGTATATACCAGTTATAATGAAGAAGAATAAAAAGGAGGAAATAAGATGGTCTCAAGTTTACCAGTTTATATTCAAATACACGATAAAATTAAAGATGACATTGAACATGGTGTTTGGAAGATTGGAGACAGGCTTCCGTCAGAACGTGAGCTGGCCATTCAGTTCAGTGTTAGTCGGATGACGTTAAGGCAGGCCATTCAGACACTTGCTGATGAAGGGATTTTAGAGCGTAAGATTGGTTCGGGAACCTATGTTGCCCGCAAGAAAGTTCAAGAAAAAATGACAGGAACAACCAGCTTCACAGATATCATGCTTTCCCAAAATCGAGTACCTTCCAGCCGTACTATTTCCTATTATGTAGCCAAACCAAGTTCTAGTGAAATGGAAAAATTAAACCTAAAAGAAAATGAACAAATCGTACGCATGGAGCGGGTTCGGTTTGCAGATGATTTACCAATCTGTTTTGAAGTTGCTAGTGTGCCATACTCATTAGTCGATCAATATAGTAAAACAGAAATTACCAGTTCTTTCTATAAAACTTTGGAAGAAAAAGGCGGCAATAAGATTGGACATGCTAATCAAACAATTTCAGCAATGTTAGCCTCAGAACAAATTGCGGATTATTTAAAAATCAAACGTGGTGATGCTATTCTTCGTTTACGTCAAATATCTTATTTTGAAAATGGTACACCGTTTGAATATGTAAGAACACAATATGTAGGAAACCGTTTTGAGTTTTATTTAGAAAAATAAGCGAAAAAGGAAATGAAGACTTTCAGCTCATCTATAATTGGAGAGCCGTCTGTTTTCATTCCCTTTTTTTATTTTGTTAAATCTATTTTTTCATTGATCCAGTATATAAAAATCCCGCCAAAGGCCATTGATAATAGTTCACCAATAGCAACTGTTAGCCATGTGTAGAAAAACGGCAGATGATAAAAAAAAGTTAATTGTCCGGCAACGGTAAACATCGATAGCGAACAAATAATTGCTGTGACAATCATTTTTTTAACCGGATTTTTTAGCCTTTTCGTCACATAATAGGATAAAAGTAAGACAGCAAATGTCGACAAGCTACCGATGATGACATCCACTAACCCTAATGGTGAAGCAAAATTTGAGATAGCTACCCCTAAAGTTACGGCAATGATGTAACGCTTATTGAAAAGTGGTAAATAATTAAATAACTCTGAAAATCTGAGTTGGACAGCTCCGAAACTAAAAGGGGCCAAAAAAATAGTGACAACAACATAGAGTGCAGTGATCAAGGCCATTTTTGTTAAAGCAATAACAGACCAAGCTTTAGTCTGTGAGTTTGGATCATTCATTTGTATTCTCCTTTGTAAAACAGATTCTCTGTTTTAGTGATAACTATGACCAAAGGAAGTGACAGAAAAAAAGATTGCCAGCTGAAGTGTCATAGTGTGAATTGCTTCACTGTTTTTTATGATAACGAAGATTGTGTTGCTTGTAAAGTACTAGGTTATTATTTTTCCAACCAGCCGCCATCGATTGTCATCACAGTTCCATGAATATAGTCTGCCTGCTTGCTAGCCAGAAAAAGAGTTAGAGAAGCAACTTCTTCTGGTTTTGCCCAACGTCCAGCGGGTGTTTCGTTTGCGACCCATTGCGCCATTTTTCCGTCACCAGCAAAATCAGCAGCGTTCATAGGTGTTTGAATCGCACCAGGCGCAATTGCATTTGCTCGGATACCTTGTCTTATATAGTCGTGATCCAATTGCTTAGTGTAGCCTATTATGGCATGTTTAGAAGCTGTATAAGCAGCACCTCCGCCACCAGCAACCAATCCAGCAATTGATGCCATATTGATGATCACACCATGTTTTTGTGTCAACATTTGGGGTAAGACTTGATTGGTAACTAAGAATGTTCCTTTCAGATTAACTGCTAAAATCCGATCCCATAGGGCTTCTGTTGTGTCCAAAGTAGGGGTGTAATCATCTAAAATCCCAGCAGTATTCAATAAAATATGGATAGGTCCAAATAACGCATTCGCTTTTTTAACAGCTGTATTAATTTCATTTTCTTTTGTCACATCTCCAGTAAACGTTATGAATTTACCAGTAGAGTCTCTTGTTTTTTTGATAGTCGCAGCCAATCCTGTTTCATCAAGATCCATTCCTAAAACATTGGCGCCTTGATTTACAAAAGCGATTGCTTGAGCTTGCCCTATGCCAGAAGCAGCACCAGTTATAAAGATTGTTTTTCCTTGGTATTCATCAAATTTCATACTTGCCCCTCTTTTCTTGATACTATAAGAAAAGCTAGAACAACTTAGTTCAAGTGTTCTAGCTTTATTATGACTTTTCTAATCTATGCTGACAATTTTCCAGTCTTCAGCCAAGACATCACACGGTGTTGGTGAAAACATGCTATATCCTTCATCAGATGTTTTAATTAGAAAATAAGGGGTAACTTGTAGAAAAGTCCCGTCAGATAGCCCAAGCTCATCTCTGAGTTCAATATATAATTCAAAACCTCCCCAACCTTCTCTTACAGCTTTGGCTCCTTTTTTAATATGAGGTAATACTTCTTCAAATGTCATCTAATTGCTCCTTTTTTATGATGGGTATTTCATGATAAGAACATTCGCCTTCTTTAAATGTAACTTGTCCATTTAATAGTTCGACGATTTCTGCCATAAATTGCTCGGATTTTATTTCATCTACAAGGCAAATAACGTCAACTTGTTCTCCATAAACCGTGTCTTGCAGTGTATAAGGATTATGTTCTATAAAATTTTGAACGTTTCCCAAATTAGGATAACTGATCGTTAAACGAATTTCCTGCTGCAATTTCCCTTCAACTAGTCCAATGGTGTTTAATGCATGTGAAACAGCATGACTATAAGCTCTGATCAAGCCGCCAGCCCCAAGTTTTGTTCCGCCAAAATAGCGAGTGACGACGGCCGCTACGTTGATCAATTCTTGCTTTTTTAAAACTTCCAGCATGGGAACACCCGCTGTTCCACTTGGTTCTCCATCATCGCTGCTACGTTGGATATCACTTTTTTCACCGATTATAAAAGCACTACAATTATGACTGGCTTTCCAATGCTCCTTTTTCTTTTGAGCAATAAATTCTTTTGCTTCATCCTCTGAATAAACTCGTTTAAGCGAACAGATAAAACGTGACTTTTTTATTTCGATTTCGCTCTCTCCATCAGAGCGAATGGTAAAATAACTATCAAGCATTTGCTCAGTCCTTTACTACATAATACTTTAAGTATAAAAAAAATAAAGACAAGACGCAACCATTCTCTTAAAAGATAAGAGACCTTCATTTGCTTATGCTAGTTTTTATGAGATAATGATGACAAGGAAAATTACTGTAAAGACAAGGGAGTGAATGATTTGGCAAAAGAGCGTCAAAAGAAATATGATAGCGTTACCCATTATTTAACAACCAATGGTGGTTCACAAGTAACTTTAACGTTTACTCAATTTGACGAGTTACTTTTTCCACATTCAGGACTTCCTAAAACAGCACGTACAGATATTGATTGGTGGGCAAATGACCACAAACATCCTGAAAAAGGCGCGTATGGTTGGCTTAATGCAGGTTACCAAGTGGCACAAGTCAATATTGAAAAAGAGTATATAGTTTTTAATAAACTATTAAAATCTAATTGGATTTTTTAAGATAGGGAAACATAAACGACCAAAAGCAGGAAGCGTTGACAAAAAGCAAAATTTTACTATACTAAGATTAAGAGAATTTAAAAATATGTTATGTTATCATTAGAAAAAAGGAGATGGCTTTCATGGCTAAAAAAACAATCATGCTTGTATGTTCTGCTGGAATGAGTACAAGTTTACTTGTAACGAAAATGCAAAAAGCAGCTGATGCACAGGGATTAGATACGGATATTTTTGCTGTATCTGCCTCAGATGCAGATAACAATTTAGAGAGTAAACCTGTAGACGTGTTATTATTAGGTCCTCAAGTTCGATTCATGAAAAGCGATTTTGAGAAACGTTTAGAACCAAAAGGGATTCCGCTAGAAGTGATCAACATGGCAGATTACGGCATGATGAACGGAGAAAAAGTGTTACAGCAAGCACTAAATTTAATTGGAAATGACTAATCAATCAAGTGAACCAAAACGTGTTTTAAGTTTTGGTTCACTTATTTTTTTGAAATAGGCTATCTAAGCCCAGATAATGCTTCATATCAAATAAAAATGCGTCTGATTTGCTGAAAAGTGAATTAGCCGTGTTTTTTTTTTGCGGAATGTTTTGTATTTAAACTTTTTTTTAAAATAAAAAGATAGTAAGGATAAAATGCGTAGTTTAATTACGGAGGAGAAAAATGCAGGAATTATGGGGAAGAAAAATCTTAAAAAAAGAAGTTGATGATATAGAACTAGTCGAGGAACATGGTCAAAAATTATCAACGATGCAAGAAGTAAATGAAAAAACAATTCAATGTCTACGGTGTGGTCAGATTCAGAATAAGTCTATAGTTCAATTATGTAATAATCATTATTTTTGTCCAGAATGTATTCAATTAGGCAGAGTAGACACTAGTCAGAAATTTTATCATTTATCAGAACCGATACCTGTTCAAAGAACAGTTAATTTTGCATGGGAAGGAAAGCTTACTGAAGGACAACAAGCAGTATCAAATGATTTATTAGCTTCTGTAAAAGAAAATGAGTCTCGAATGATTTGGGCCGTTACTGGCGCTGGAAAGACTGAGATGTTATTCAAAACCATTCATCATTCTTTAGAATGCGGTTATCGAGTTGGTATTGCTTCGCCAAGAGTAGATGTTTGTTTAGAGCTTTTTCCCAGAATACAAGCAGTTTTTCCAGATGAACCCATGATCCTTCTTCATGGAAAAATGGAAGAGCAGTATCACTATACTAAACTGTTAGTATGTACAACACACCAATTATTACGTTTCTTTCAGGCTTTTGATGTATTGATCATTGATGAAGTAGATGCTTTTCCTTTTGTTGATAATCCGTTATTACAATACGCAGTAAAACAAGCAATCAAGAAAACTAGCTCGCTGATTTATTTAACCGCAACACCGACAAAAGAGTTAACCAAAAAGACTGCAAAAAATGAATTACAGACTAGTATTTTACCAGCTCGTTATCATCGAAGAGCCTTGCCAGTTCCAAGAACAAAGTGGTGCAATCAATGGCAAAAGAAAATCAAGAAAGGTAATGCTCCTAGAGCGTTACTAAAAAAAATTCGTACGCTGGGGAATAAAAACGATGTGCTGATTTTTTGCCCTAGTATTTCTTTGATGGAAAATTTGAAGGAAACTATTGAAAAGAAATTTCCAGAAGTACCACTGGCTTGCGTTCATTCACAAGATCCAGAGCGGCTGGAGAAAGTTATGAAGATGCGAAATAAAAAATATCGAATTCTTATAACCTCTACAATATTGGAAAGAGGTGTGACATTTGATGGTGTGTCTGTAATAGTTCTAGGAGCAAATCATGCTGTGTTTGGGACATCCGCTCTTGTTCAAATTGCTGGCAGAGTGGATCGAAGAAAGGAATATACAGCAGGCGAAGTCTGGTTTTTGCACGACGGATGTTCAAAAGCTATGAAAGGTGCAATTAAGCAAATCAAAAAGATGAATGCTTTAGGGATAGAACGGGGATTAATTGATGAAATGTAATTATTGCGCTCAAATGATCAATAGAAATTTAACGCTTAAAGAAATCTTTTTGCCTAAAAAAATAGTCTCCGAACAATTGTGTTCACACTGTGTAAAAACGTTTCAGTTGCTAGAGAAAAAGGATAGTTGTCATGGTTGTCAGCGACAGACGAATAAACTGTATTGTGAAGACTGTTTGAAATGGCAGAGACATTATCCAAATTATGATTTTCACCATGAAGCACTTTTTTTCTACAATCAAGCAATGCAAGAATGGTTTGAAGAATATAAATTCAAAGGTAATTATCGTCTTAGATATAGTTTTGCGAATTTCTTACAGGACTATTTTAAGCATAAAAAGAACGTTATAGTGATTCCAATGCCAATTTCAAATGAACGAATGAAGGTCAGAGGCTTTAATCAAGTTGAAGGTCTTTTGGACGCAGCAGGGATCACTTATCAGCCCTATCTCGAGCGTTTCGTAGATGGTGTATCACAAGTACAAAAAACAAGGAAAGACCGACTAGCGTTAAAACAACCTTTCCTACTGACAAAAGAAGGTCAAAAAAAAATCTCAAATAAAGAAATTCTTTTAGTTGATGATATTTATACAACCGGTCGGACAATTTTTCATGCAGCACAAGTTATTTTGGAAATGAACCCTTCAAAACTGTATACGTTTTCTATTGCGAGATAACAGAAGAATTAAAATGAAAAATCGACCGCAATTTGGTTGGCAAAAGTAATATAATTCGTTATAATAGAATTAAGAAGAAGGATAACAGAGTGGTCCTTTTATTCCTTCTTTAGTGTCAGATGAAAGGGGTAATCGTTATGTTTAGATATAATGTGCGTGGAGAAAATATCGAAGTTACTGAAGCTATTAGAGACTATGTAGAGAAAAAAGTTGGTAAATTAGAGCGTTATTTCAGTGATTCACCTGAAGCAACTGTTCACGTGAACTTAAAAGTATATACTGAAAAAACAGCAAAAGTTGAGGTTACGATTCCTCTACCTTATTTAGTTTTACGTGCTGAAGAAACATCACCTGATTTATATGCAAGTGTTGATTTAGTTGTAGATAAATTAGAACGACAAATTCGTAAATTTAAAACAAAAATTAACCGTAAATCTCGTGAAACAGGGATGAACACTGCTAAAGCAGCTATTTTCTTGAATGGTGAAGAAACACCAGATGAAACGCCAGAATTAGACATTGTTCGTACAAAACGTCTTTCATTGAAGCCAATGGATAGTGAAGAAGCTGTTTTGCAAATGAACATGTTAGGACATAACTTCTTTATCTTTGAAGATTCAGAAACAAATGGAACAAGCATTGTTTATCGTCGTAAAGATGGTAAATATGGTTTGATCGAAACAGATTAATTTAGTATGAAGGAAGTAAATTTCTTTGGTTTAACAAGGGAAAACTAAGACTAGCTAGTATTAGAAAAATTGTTATCAAGAGTATTTTTTTTCAAATTTCCGATTTTCTAAGAGACTGTAGCAGGACGGCACACGTTTTGCCGCAGTCTCTTTCCTTATTTCAAACGTATGTACATAAAAAATAAAATAATATATTGTTAATATTAAGAGAAGTTATTTCCTTTCTTGCCAACTAATGATAAAATAGAAAGGATGATTGTGCATTTAGTGCAAAAAATAAATAGAGTCAATTGAAAGGAACACTTAAAACATGGCGAATTTTTTAAAAAAGATAATCGAAAATGATAAAAAAGAATTAAAACGCTTGGATGGTATAGCTAACCAAGTAGAGTCTCACGCTTCCGCTATTGCAGCGCTAAGTGATGAAGACCTAAAAGCAAAGACCGAAGAGTTCAAAGCTCGCTACAAAAAAGGTGAAACATTGGATCAATTATTACCGGAAGCTTTTGCGGTTGTTCGTGAAGCTGCGAAACGTGTGTTGGGCTTATATCCATATCATGTACAGTTAATGGGTGGTATTGTTTTACATGATGGAAATATCCCTGAAATGAGAACAGGTGAAGGTAAGACCTTGACTGCTACAATGCCAGTTTATTTGAATGCATTGACAGGTGAAGGGGTTCATGTCGTAACCGTCAATGAATATTTAGCAACTCGTGACTCAGATGAGATGGGTGAATTGTACAATTTCTTAGGCTTGACAGTAGGCTTAAATATCAATTCAAAAACATCAGAAGAAAAACGTGATGCTTATAACTGTGATATCACTTACAGTACGAATAACGAATTAGGGTTTGACTATTTACGTGATAACATGGTTGTTTATCGTAATCAAATGGTACAACGTCCATTGAACTATGCAATCGTGGATGAGGTCGATTCCATTTTGATCGATGAAGCTCGTACACCGTTGATTATATCTGGACAAGCAGAAAAATCAACAGCTCTTTATACACGTACAGATAATTTTGTTAAACGTTTAAAAGAAGAAGAAGACTATAAAATCGATGTTCAATCGAAAACAATTAGTTTAACTGAAGCTGGTATTGAAAAAGCAGAAGAAAACTTCGGTTTAGAGAACCTTTATGATATTGAAAACACTGCTTTGACACATCATATGGATCAAGCATTACGTGCGAATTTTATTATGCTTCGTGATATTGATTACGTTGTTCAAGATGGCAAAGTTTTGATTGTTGACCAATTTACTGGTCGTATAATGGACGGTCGTCGTTATTCAGATGGGTTACACCAAGCAATTGAAGCCAAAGAAGGCGTAGAGATCGAAGACGAAACAAAAACAATGGCAACAATTACATTCCAGAACTATTTCCGTATGTATAAGAAATTAGCTGGGATGACGGGGACTGCTAAAACAGAAGAAGAAGAATTCCGTGAAATCTACAATATTCAAGTTTTCCAAATTCCAACAAACCGTCCAATCATTCGTGATGACCGTGCAGATTTACTTTACCCAACACTACAAAGTAAATTTAAAGCAGTCGTCCAAGACATTAAAGAACGTTACCATAATGGTCAACCCGTCTTAGTTGGTACAGTTGCTGTTGAAACTTCTGAATTATTATCAGAGTTATTAAACAAAGAAAAAGTACCGCATGAAGTATTGAATGCGAAAAATCACTTTAAAGAAGCCGAAATCATCATGAATGCTGGTCAAAAAGGTGCAGTTACGATCGCTACCAATATGGCTGGTCGTGGTACAGATATCAAGCTTGGTCTTGGTGTTGTTGAACTTGGCGGTTTAGCTGTGATAGGTACTGAGCGTCATGAATCACGCCGTATTGATAATCAATTGCGTGGACGTGCTGGTCGTCAGGGAGACCCTGGGGTTTCTCAATTCTACCTATCACTTGAAGACGATTTGATGAAACGTTTTGGTTCAGAACGAATCAAAGCATTCTTGGATCGTATGAATATTGAAGAATCCGATGCAGTGATCCAAAGTAAAATGTTAAGTAAACAAGTAGAATCAGCTCAAAAACGTGTTGAAGGGAACAATTACGATACACGTAAAAATGTCTTACAATACGATGATGTAATGCGTGAGCAGCGTGAAGTTATTTATGCGCAGCGTCAAGAAGTTATCATGGAAGATAAAGAGTTGACTGAAACATTATTAAACATGGTAAAACGTACAATCACTCGCGTTGTAGATAGCCATACACAATTAGAAAAAGAAAACTGGAACCTTGACGGAATCGTTGATTTCGCTTCTTCAACATTGGTTCATGAAGACTCTATTTCTAAAGCTGATCTAGAAGGCAAATCACCAGAAGAAATCAAAACGTATCTAGTAAAACGTGCTCAAGAAGTTTATGACATCAAAGTAGAACAATTAAATGGTCCAGAACAAATTCTGGAATTCCAAAAAGTGGTTATTCTACGTGTTGTAGATACAAAATGGACAGATCATATCGATGCAATGGATCAATTACGTCAATCAGTGGGCTTACGTGCTTACGGACAAAATAATCCATTAGTTGAATATCAAACTGAAGGCTACAATATGTTTGAAGAAATGATTGGAGCAATCGAATACGAAGTAACTCGTCTGTTTATGAAATCAGAAATTCGTCAAAACGTTCAACGTGAACAAGTGGCGCAAGGGGAAGCTGTTCATCCAACAGATGAAGAAGAACCTCAAAGTAATACAAGTGCTAAGAAGCAACCCATTCATGTTGACGAAAAAATTGGCCGTAACGACCCTTGTCCATGTGGCAGTGGTAAGAAATACAAAAATTGTCACGGTAAAGGTCTTTAAAAATTGATGAAGGTGAGGCATTCGCCTCGCCTTCATTTGTTGTGTCACAAAGTATTGAAAATGGAAGGAAGAAAATATCATGGAAAATGCTGAAATCCGCACTATTTTAGATGAAATGAATCAATCAATCACAAGCTTTAGGGGGTCTCTTTGACTTAGATCAGTTAGAAGAAGATATAGCCGAGGCTGAAAACAGAATGGCAGAGCCAGGTTTTTGGGATAATTCTGAAACAGCACAACAATTGATCAATGAAACCAATTCCTATAAAGAGAAATATCAACAATTTCATCAATTTGCTGATGAGTTAGAAGAATTGGAAATCATGAGTGAGATGCAGCAAGAAGAATACGATTCTGATACGCAAGTAGAATTGGAAGAACGGCTACTAGCTTTAAAAGAAAAATTAAGTATTTATGAACTTTCTTTATTGTTAAACGAGCCTTATGACAAAAATAATGTTATCATGGAACTTCATCCGGGAGCTGGCGGTACTGAATCGCAAGATTGGGGCAGTATGCTGCTTCGAATGTATACTCGTTGGGCTGAAAGTCACGGCTTTCAAGTAGAGACATTGGATTACCAGTCTGGAGATGAAGCAGGCATTAAAAGTGTTACGCTTTTAATTAAAGGATATAATGCGTATGGCTATTTAAAATCAGAAAAAGGTGTTCATCGTTTGGTCCGGATTTCACCGTTTGATTCAGCCAAACGTCGTCATACTTCCTTTTGCTCAGTTGATATTATGCCAGAATTAGATGAAAACGTTGAGATTGATATCAATACAGATGATCTAAAAGTCGATACGTATCGAGCTAGCGGTGCTGGGGGACAACATATTAATAAAACAGAATCAGCAGTTCGAATCACACATATTCCGACTGGAACCGTTGTTGCTAGTCAAGCACAACGTTCACAATTAAAAAACCGTGAGCAAGCGATGGGCATGCTGAAAGCAAAGCTTTATCAATTAGAAATGGATAAAAAAGCGCAGGAAGCAGCGTCATTACGTGGTGAGCAGCTAGAGATTGGTTGGGGCTCTCAAATTAGATCTTATGTTTTCCACCCCTATTCAATGGTCAAAGATCATCGTACCAATTATGAAACTGGAAATGTACAGGCTGTAATGGATGGAGACTTAGATGGATTTATTGATGCTTACTTGAAACAAAAACTAAATTGATCAATTCACAGAAATGAAACAAAATTGTAAACTGTTGAAAGAGCCTTGAAACAAAGTCATGTTATAATGATTGATAGTCTAGAAAACAGAGATGGAGAGAATACGCCATGATTGAAATGAAAGATGTAATGAAGAAATATTCGAATGGTACTACAGCTATCCGAAATATTTCAGTAGAAATAAAACAAGGTGAATTCGTTTATGTTGTTGGACCTTCCGGAGCCGGAAAATCAACATTTATTAAATTAATGTACCGTGAAGAAAAAGCAACTAAAGGACGTTTAAAAGTTGCTAGTCATGATTTAATGAAAATAAAAAATGCCGAAGTTCCTTATCTTAGAAGAGAAATCGGTATCGTCTTTCAAGATTATAAATTATTGACGAAGAAAACTGTTTATGAGAATGTTGCTTATGCTATGCAAGTTGTTGGGCGTAAGCCAAGAGATATCAAGAAAAGAGTAATGGAAGTTCTTGATCTTGTTGGTTTGAAACATAAAGTCCGAGTGTTCCCAAGTGAACTATCTGGTGGGGAACAACAACGTGTTTCAATTGCTCGTGCAATCGTAAATACACCTAAAGTTCTAATTGCCGATGAACCAACAGGAAATCTTGATCCGGAAAACTCATGGGAAATCATGAAACTTTTAGACCGGATCAACGCACAAGGAACGACCGTTGTAATGGCAACACATAACAGTACGATTGTAAACACGATCCGTCATCGCGTAATCGCCATCGAGAATGGCCGAATTATTCGAGACCAAGCGGAAGGAGAATATGGCTACGATGATTAGAACGTTCTTTTCTCATGTCCTAGAAAGTATCAAAAGTTTAAAACGTAATGGGTGGATGACAATTGCTTCTGCCAGTGCCGTTACGATTACTTTAGTCCTTGTTGGGATTTTTATGGCAGTAATTTTTAATGCAACAAAATTAGCAAAAGATATCGAAGAAAACGTAACAGTTTCTGTTTTTGTGGATATTGGTACAACACCAGATGAAATGCAAAAATTAGAAAAAGAATTAAATAAAATCGATAATGTCGAGACGATTTCATATTCAAATAAAGACAAGCAATTAAAGAAAATCCAAAAACAAATGGGTGAAGCTTGGAACTTATTTGAAGGGGATAGCAATCCTTTATACGATGTTTATTATGTAAGTGCGAAAGAACCATCAGATACGAAGAAGATTTCAGAGAAAGCAGCAAAACTGCCGAATGTATTTAAAGCCGATTACGGTGGTGTTTCCTCAGATAAGATTTTCAGTATTGCCGGAAAAGTTAGAACATGGGGATTGGGCGCCGCAATTCTATTATTGTTTGTTGCAGTATTCTTGATTTCTAACACGATTCGTATTACGATTCTTTCTCGCCAAAGAGAGATTCAAATCATGCGTCTAGTTGGTGCGAAAAATGGTTACATCCGTTGGCCATTCTTTATAGAAGGGGCTTGGATCGGTTTAATTGGCTCGATCATCCCGATTTTGGTTTTAACTTTCGGATACCAAAAATTCTATACGTTGTTCAACCCACAACTGTTGAGTTCAAATTATTCATTATTAAAACCTGAATCATTTGTTTGGCAAATCGATTTATTAATGATTGTAATTGGAATGACAATCGGATCACTTGGGTCAATCATTTCAATGCGTCGTTTCTTAAAAATTTAGTAAGAGGAAGCAGACATTTTTGTCTGCTTTTTCTTTACTTATTTTCATAAGTTCGTTATGCTTTACTGGGGATGTAAGAGTGAAATGATTGGGGGGCATAAATGAAATTTTTATATGAAAATATATTTGTTATTATTTTTATTGCGAATATGCTATTATCGTTAGTTATTGTTTTTAGAGAACGGAAACAAACGGCTCAGACATGGTCTTGGCTACTTGTATTGATGTTTATTCCAGTCTTAGGATTTATTCTTTATATTTTCTTAGGACGAGGAATTTCAAAAGATAAGATTTTTGATATGAAAATGCAGGCTAAAATCGGTATGAATGCAGAAATAGAATCAGAAAAGCAGTCATTATTGAGAGGACTTTTTCCTCATCCACCAACAGGAGAAGTGGATTCAAAGCAACTGATTTACATGCTAACTGTGTTTGAAAGTTCGTTGTATACCACAAATAATGAGATTCGTTTATATACAGATGGACGAGAGAAATTTGACGGCTTAATCGAAGATATTCGACAAGCAACAGAGCACATCCATATGGAATATTACATTTACCGTGGAGATACATTAGGGAAAGAAATTCGTCAGGAATTGATTAATGCCGTGAAAAGAGGAGTAAAAGTTCGCTTGCTTTTAGACGCTTGGGGTTCTACCCAAGTAAATATGAAATTTTTTGAAGAACTAAAGAAAATTGGTGGAGAAATTGCTTTTTTCTTTCCATTATTTGTTCCATATTTAAATCCAAGAATCAATTATCGCAATCACCGAAAAATTGTGGTGATTGATGGGAAAATTGGTTATACGGGCGGTTTTAATGTTGGAAATGAATACCTAGGTGAAGTTGAAAAATTTGGCTATTGGCGAGATAATCATTTGAGAATTCACGGTGAAGCTGTTTATAGTTTACAGAATCGTTTTTTGATGGATTGGAATTCACAACATCGAAAAGAGTTGAGCTATGATTCGACTTATTTTCCACCCATTTGTTCTATTGGGAAGAAAGCGGTTCAAGTAGTAACGAGTGGTCCCGATTCAGAACACGAGCAAATTAAAATGACATATTTAAAAATGATATCAATCGCTAAAAAAGAAATTTTAATTCAAACACCTTATTATATACCGGATGCTTCGATTCACGAGGCGTTAAAATTAGCTTTACTATCTGGTGTTAAAGTGCGTATACAAATACCAAATAAGCCCGACCATATATTGGTTTATTGGGCAACGTATTCATTTTCAGCTGAACTATTGGAATATGGTGCGATTATTGAAACTTATGAACATGGGTTTATTCACGCGAAGACAATGATCATTGACGGAGGAATTGTTTCTGTTGGATCAGCGAATATCGATGTTCGTTCTTTCCGGCTTGATTTTGAAGTCAATACGATAATTTATGATCAAGAATTTTCGAAAGAAGTACGGGATGCTTTTTACGAAGATTCTAAAGTATCTGAACTTTTGACAGAAGAAAAATATCGGAATCGTGGTGTTCTGATTAAATTAAAAGAAGGATTAGCACGCCTAATTTCACCACTATTATAATGCTGTGGGGACAGAAGAACTTATTTCCGAATTCTTCAAAAATCAGTATTTTAGCACTTAGAATTTGATGTGATTGAAGTGTAGTACTTGCTTCTGATTTCACAGTTTATCCGGAATTCATGTGATTGGATGTGACTCAAAGAGTTGGATTCCAGTCACTTTTTAATTTGCCTTTTTCTGTTATTTTATTCTAAAAAATGACCAATGTCGACAACTTATAATTTTCAATGGAAACAGTTAATGTTAAAATGAATTGATTGAATTAGTTTGGAGGATTATCAGATAAATGAAAAAGAAAATGCTATTATTTTTTAGTCTAGTTGGAATACTAACTTTATCAGGATGTGCTAAGTGGATCGATCGAGGTGAATCGATCACAGCAGTCGGCTCATCTGCGCTACAACCGCTAGTTGAAACGGCAGCAGAAGAGTTTCAAAACCAAAACCCAGGACGCTTTGTCAATGTTCAAGGAGGCGGAAGCGGTACAGGATTGAGTCAAGTTCAGTCTGGTGCAGTAGACATTGGGAATTCTGACTTGTTTGCAGAAGAAAAAAAAGGAATCGATGCATCTAAACTGACAGATCACAAGGTTGCTGTAGTAGGAATTACACCAATCGTTAATAAGAATGTTGGGGTATCAGATATTTCATTAGAAAACCTTAGAAAAATCTTTTTAGGCGAAATAACGAACTGGAAAGAACTTGGTGGAAATGACATTGCAATTGTTATGTTGAATCGTGCAGCTGGAAGTGGTACACGCGTGACTTTTGAGCGTTGGGTATTAGATGGCAAAACAGCGATTCAAGCTCAAGAACAGGATTCAAGTGGGATGGTTCGTTCTATTGTTGCCGATACACCTGGAGCAATCAGCTATACTGCCTTTTCTTATGTTAATGATCAAGTGAATACGTTAAGCATTGATGGGGTAAAGCCAACTGACGAGAATGTTATAACGAATAAATGGACAATTTGGTCCTATGAACATATGTATACGTTAGGAAAGCCAAAGCAATTGACAGATGAATTTTTGCAATTTATGTTGTCAGATGATGTACAGGAAAAAATTATTGCTCAATTAGGGTATATCCCTGTTTCAAAAATGAAAATAGAACGTGATTGGCAAGGAAATCTTGTTAAATAATCCGTCTTTACACAAAATTTACAAACTTAACATAAGATTTACATGTTATTAAACGCAAATTTATGTTCAAAAGTTACACTGATTTTATTATGGAAAGTGTTGAGCAAATGGAGAAATATAAAATCTGATTGCGGTAGAAAACATCGCATTCAATTTTTCTTATTATTCTGTCAGAACTGAATGAACTCATTACGCTTTTAATGCTATCTAGCTTTGCGGGCTAGCTCTTTGGAAAAAAGATAAAAATGGAATGTGACAAAAAGCGTCACAATCAATTTTTCCTATTTTTCTGTCAGAGCTGAACGAGCCCGCTACGCTTTTAATGCTATCTAGCTTTGCGGGCTAGCTCTTTGGAAAAAAGATAAAAATGGAATGTGACAAAAAGCGTCACAGTCAATTTTTCCTATTTTTCTGTCAGAGCTGAACGAGCCCGCTACGCTTTTAATTTAAGGAGGAATTTTCTTGGAAGATGTGCAGAAGAAATTGTTAACAAAATCAAAGCGCGCCAGAATGGAACAACGAGGAAAATTTATTAGTTTTCTTTGTATCGCTTTGATTGTTTTGGTTGTTTTATCCATCTTTTATTTTGTGGCAAGTAAAGGTTTAGCGACTTTTTTTACGAATAAAATCAAAGTATCCGACTTTTTATTCGGTACAAACTGGAATCCAAGTGAAACAGGAACAGATGGTAAGCCAATGGTAGGAGCTTTACCGATGATTGCTGGTTCTTTTATCGTAACGTTTTTGTCTGCGATCATTGCAACGCCATTTGCGATTGGTGCAGCTGTGTTTATGACAGAAATTTCACCTAAAAAAGGATCAAAGATTTTACAGCCAGTTATTGAATTATTGGTTGGGATTCCTTCTGTTGTTTATGGCTTTATTGGTTTATCTGTGATCGTACCTTTTATTCGTTCGATCTTTGGTGGTACAGGTTTTGGGATTTTAGCGGGGACATTTGTACTATTTGTTATGATTTTACCAACAGTTACAACAATGACAGTTGACGCGCTAAAGTCAGTCCCTCGTCATTATCGGGAAGCATCGTTAGCCTTAGGAGCGACTCGTTGGCAAACAATTTACAAAGTTGTTTTACGCGCTGCAGTCCCTGGTATTTTAACAGCCGTCGTTTTTGGAATGGCACGTGCTTTCGGTGAAGCTTTAGCGATTCAAATGGTTATCGGAAATGCAGCAATCATGCCGTCAAGTTTGACGACACCAGCATCAACGTTAACAAGTATTTTGACGATGGGCATCGGAAATACAATTATGGGAACAGTAGAAAACAACGTGCTTTGGTCACTTGCGTTGATCCTGTTGTTAATGTCATTGCTATTTAATATTATTATTCGGATCATCGGTAGGAAAGGGGCCTTGAAATAATGAATGCAAAAAAAGCAGATAAATTTGCAACAGGCGTTCTATACGCTATTTCAGGCGTGATCGTTTTGATTTTGGCAGCTTTGCTGCTTTATATTTTAATTCGCGGTATCCCGCATATATCTTGGGACTTTTTAACGAAACCTTCCAAAGCTTATCAAGCAGGCGGGGGTATTGGTATTCAGTTATTTAACTCATTATACTTATTGTTGATCACGATGCTGATCAGTTTTCCTATTTCGTTAGGTGCGGGCATTTATTTATCTGAGTATGCGAAGAAAAACTGGGTAACAGATGTGATTCGCACGTCGATTGAAATTTTAAGTTCACTGCCTTCAGTCGTTGTTGGTTTGTTTGGTTTCTTAATATTTGTTGTACAAATGGGCTATGGTTTTTCGATCATTTCTGGTGCTTTGGCATTAACATTCTTCAACTTGCCTTTATTAACAAGAAATGTTGAAGAGTCATTAAAAGCAGTTCACTATACACAACGAGAAGCTGGACTTTCATTAGGATTGTCTCGCTGGGAAACAGTGATGAAAGTAGTTGTTCCAGAAGCGTTACCTGGTATTTTAACAGGAGTGATTTTGAGTTCAGGAAGAATTTTTGGTGAAGCAGCTGCTTTGATTTATACGGCAGGTCAAAGTGCACCAGCATTAGATTTCAGTAATTGGAATCCATTAAGTGTTTCAAGTCCGATCAGTATTTTCCGTCAAGCTGAAACTTTAGCTGTTCATATTTGGAAAATCAATACAGAAGGTACAATGCCGGATGGTGCAGCTGTTTCTGCGGGTGCTTCTGCAGTTCTGATTTTAGTCGTTTTACTCTTCAATTTCGGCGCACGCTTTATCGGAAACAGATTATATAAAAGAATGACATCAGCCTAATGTTAGGGGAATCAGAATGAAAGAATATAATTTAAATGACACAAATATCATTAAACTGCCTGAACCGATTGCGTTGCATACAGATGATCTTCATGTTTGGTATGGAGACAATGAAGCAATCAAGGGCGTGGATTTGGAATTTGAAAAAAATAAAATCACTGCTTTGATTGGTCCATCAGGATGTGGAAAATCGACGTATTTACGTTCATTGAATCGGATGAATGATGGGATCGCTAATACCAAAGTAACGGGTAACATCATGTACAAAGGGGTAAATGTTAATACAAAAGAAGTCGATGTTTATGAAATGCGCAAACGAATCGGCATGGTTTTTCAACGTCCTAACCCATTTAGCAAATCAATCTATGAGAATATCACATTTGCTCTAAAGCAACATGGTGAAAAAGACAAGAAAAAACTAGATGAAATTGTTGAAACAAGTTTAAAACAAGCAGCACTTTGGGAGCAAGTCAAAGATAATTTAGACAAAAGTGCTTTAGCCTTATCAGGTGGTCAACAACAGCGTTTATGTATTGCTAGAGCCATTGCGATGAAGCCTGATATTTTACTTTTAGACGAACCTGCTAGTGCACTAGATCCAATTTCAACTGGTAAAGTAGAAGAAACATTGGTGAATTTAAAAGATGATTATACGATCATTATCGTAACCCATAATATGCAGCAAGCTGCCCGTATCAGTGATTACACTGCCTTTTTCTACCTAGGCAAAGTGATTGAATACGATGAAACAAGAAAAATCTTTACACGACCAAAAATTCAAGCGACAGAAGATTACGTTTCTGGACATTTTGGTTAGGAGGAGCAAGATGACAAAAGAAATTATTTCATCAAAAGATTTGCATTTATATTACGGTAAAAAAGAAGCTCTAAAGGGGATTGATTTGAGCATCAATCAAGGGGAGATCACTGCTATGATCGGACCATCTGGTTGTGGTAAATCGACGTATCTACGTTCATTGAACCGAATGAATGATTTGATTCCAGGTGTTACGATCACTGGAAGCGTGGTTTACAAAGGCAAAGACATTTATGGTCCGAAAACGGACATCGTAGATTTACGTAAAGAAATCGGTATGGTATTTCAACAACCCAATCCGTTTCCATTTTCGATTTATGAAAATGTGATTTATGGTTTACGTTTAAAAGGTGAGAAGGATAAACAAGTACTAGATGAAACTGTGGAAAATAGCTTAAAAGCAGCTTCTGTGTGGGAAGATGTGAAAGACAAACTGCATAAAAGTGCCTTGTCTTTATCTGGCGGACAACAACAGCGTGTCTGCATCGCTCGTGTTTTAGCTGTTGATCCTGAGATTATTTTATTGGATGAACCAACAAGTGCGCTTGATCCTGTTTCAAGTGGTAAAATTGAAAATATGCTTTTAACATTAAAAGAAAAATACACTATGATCATGGTGACCCACAATATGTCTCAAGCTTCACGAATTTCTGATAAAACAGCTTTCTTTTTACAAGGCGAATTGATAGAATTTAATGATACGAAGAAAATATTCTTAAATCCTAAAGAAAAACAAACAGAAGATTACATTTCTGGGAAATTTGGTTAAAAAAAAGGAGGAATACACATGTTGCGCAGCCAATTTGAAGAAGAACTATTAAATCTGCATAATCAATTTTATGAAATGGGCATGATGGTAAGTAATGTCGTACATAAATCTGTACGTGCTTATATCAATCATGATAAAAAGATTGCCAACGAAGTAATCGATTATGATGTAGAAATCAATGATATGGAAGTTAAGCTAGAAAAGAAAAGCTTTGAAATGATTGCCTTACAGCAACCAGTAACAACTGATTTAAGAATGATCATCACAGTCATGAAAGCCAGCTCTGATTTGGAAAGAATGGCAGATCATGCTGTATCAATTGCAAAATCAACTATACGCTTAAAAGGTGAGACAAGAATTCCTGAAATTGAAAAAGAAATTTCTGATATGTCTGACTACGTGAAGAAAATGGTTGATAATGTATTGATTGCTTATGTCAAAACCGATCAAAAAGACGCAAGAATGATTGCTAAAATGGATACTAGAGTAAATGAGTATTTTGATAGCATTTATAGCCACTCAATCAAGGCGATGCAGTCAAATCCAGAAACTGTAATCAGTGGGACAGATTATCTTCATGTCGCAACGTATCTAGAACGTATCGGGGATTATGTGACAAATATTTGTGAGTGGATCGTCTATCTTGCGACAGGAAAAATCACAGAGTTAAACAGTAATCATGATGAATAAGTATCAAAGAAAATACCTTCGATAAGTTTTCGAAGGTATTTTTTTGTAAAAAAACGTTAAATCAGAATTAAACATTCGAAAAATAGCGATCAAATTGAACATAATTTCAATAAAGTGTTTACATTATTTCATTCAACATGTATTATACAATTATATTGGAAAGCGCAGACCATTATAATTATTTTGTTTGAGGTGAAAAAAATTGGAAGAAATGAATAGTGAAGTTGGAAAAACGAATCAGCTAACGATTGCTGAACAAAGAAAAAGATGGTTTAAAGAATTTATGAAACCGTTTTTAGTTGTCGTGGTTATTTACATCACGATGTATATGATACGGAATAACTTTAAAGCAGCTCAGCCATTATTAAAAAGTCAATTGGGACTTACAACGACAGACCTTGGCTATATCGGTTTTGTTTTTTCGATTGTTTATGGATTTGGTAAATTTATTGTTGGTTATATTGTGGATGGTAAAAATACCAAGAAAATTTTGTCTATCTTATTGTTGTTATCATCAATTACCGTTTTATGTTTAGGGCTATTATTTACGATGAATAATGTTCCGATGGGATGGATCGTTGTTTTATGGTCTTTAAATGGATTATTCCAATGTGTGGGCGGGCCAAGTAGTGCTTCTGTTATTACACAATGGACAACAAGAAGCAATCGTGGGAGATATATCGGTTTATGGAATGCTTCTCACAATATCGGTGGTGGTTTTGCTGGGATTTTTGCAGTGTGGTGTGCAACGACTTTCTTTAAAGGACAAGTAGCAGGAATGTTTATTATTCCAGCAATCGTTGCGGCAGTAGTTGCTGTAGTTACATTTTTTATTGGTAAAAATAGACCAGAAGATTTAGGCTGGAATTCAAGTGAAGAGATTTTTGGCGAACCGATTGAAGAAGCAAACGTAGATGCAGAGAATTTAACGAAATGGGAAATTTTTAAAAAGTATTTATTAACAAATCCATACATTTGGATTTTATGCGTAGCGAATGTTTTTGTCTATATTGTCCGTATTGGGATTGATAATTGGGCGCCATTATACGTGACAGAACATCTCAATTTTTCACAAGAAGCAGCAGCTCAAACGATTTTCTATTTTGAAATGGGCGCTTTAGTCGGTTGCTTAGCTTGGGGTTATATCTCAGATTTACTTAAAGGACGTCCTGCTTTAGTTGCCACAATCAGCAGTATTCTATTACCGATTGGCATTATCGGCTATCAACTGGGTACGACAGAACTTGTAATCAACGTATCATTATTTATGTTAGGTATGATGGTTTTTGGTCCACAATTATTGATCAACTTATCTATGTTAGGATTCGTGCCCAAAAAAGCAACAGTCGTTTCAGGAGGTTTATTAGGAGCGTTTGCCTATTTGTTTGGGGACTCAATGGCGAAAATCTTATTAGCTAAAATTTCAGATCCCTCTAAAAATGGTGTGAATTTCTTTGGACATGTACTTCATGGTTGGAATGATACATTTATTATCTTCTATATTTCCATTGTAATTATTGTGGTTCTTTTAGGAAGTGTAGCATTTGCAGAAGAAAAAAGAAGAAAAAAAGTAAACGCGTAAAGGTGGAATAAACATATGAATGTAAAAATTACGAATTTTAGAGACTTAGGTGGTATTAAAAATAAAGAGGGAAAAATGATTAAATCAAAAAAATTATTACGATCAGGTCATCTAGTCAATTTAGATAAAAAAACACAAACAACATTGATTGAGTCATTCAATTTAACAAGAATCATCGATTTTAGACGTGAGTTTGAAATCAGTGAGTCACCAGATACACCGATTGAAGATGTGGAATATGTCAATTTAGATTTGCTTGGGAAAATGAATGCTAAAAATTCGAGTTTAGCTGATTTTGCTAAACTAAAATCGATTGAAGCTGTTGATAAACATATGCTAGGTGTTTATGAAGATTTGATCTTAAATCCAGGAGCGCAAGAAGGTTTCACAGAATTTATGGCGTATATCTTAGCAAATAAAAACGGGTCAACCATTTTTCATTGTTTTGCTGGAAAAGACCGTACAGGTTATGCTTCAGCTTTATTACTATTACTCCTAAATGTCGAAAAAGAAGAGATTTATAAAGATTTCTTAGTAACGAATGAAGAAAGAAAACAAGCTAATGACGAACTGGTACAGCAGTTTAGAGAACAAGGGTTTAGTGAAGAACAATTGGAATCTTTAGCAACTGCACTTTATGTAAAAGAAGATTATTTAGATCATGCCTTCCATTTGATTGAGAAACATTTTGGCACCGCAGAAAATTACGCAGCAGAATGTTTAGATTTTGACAAAGAAAAACTCGAAGAATTTAGACATATTTATTTAATTGACTAAGGAAGTGTGGTTTGTTTTCCTAATTTTTTCTTGCTATAATTGAAGAAAATAAAAAGAACGGATTATAATTATGGATAAACAAAAACAACAGCTTAGTATTGAAGCAGCCAGATTGTATTATCAATCTGGTCTTGGTCAGCAGGAAATTGCAAAAAAATTAGATGTTTCCCGTCCGACGATTTCTAGATTACTGAATTATGCTAAAGAAAAAGGATATGTACAAATTACGATCTCAGACCCTTTTTCCGATTTGTTTGAGCTCGAAAAACGACTTAAAGAAAAATATGACTTGTTAGAAGTACATGTTGTATTTTCACCTGAAACAAATTATCAAGTTATTACAGAGTACCTTACGTCTTATGCAGCAGAGTATTTAGAAGAAACAATCAAAAATGGTGATATTCTAGGGGTTAGTTGGGGAACAACGATGTATGAAGTGGCAAGAAAACTGAATACCCAAGAGAGAGTTGGTGTAGAAATTGTTCAATTGAAGGGCGGAATCAGTCATTCTAATGTGAATACATACGCCAATGAAACGCTGACGTTATTTGAAAAAGCTTTTCAAACAGTTGCGATGCAACTTCCGTTACCAGTTATTTTTGACAATGCAGAAGTAAAAAAAATGGTAGAGCAAGATCGTCATATCCAAAAAATCATCACAAAAGGGAAACAAGCGAATATTGCGCTATTTACAGTAGGAACAGTTAGAGACGAAGCGCTGTTATTTCGTTTAGGCTATTTTAGTGATGAAGAAGAACAACTTCTTAAAGAACAAGCGGTTGGCGATATTTGTTCTCGCTTCTTTGATAGCAGTGGTGAAATATGCAGTCAGAAAATCAATGAACGGACGATCGGTATTGAATTATCTGATCTAAGAGAAAAAGAAAAAGCGATTTTAGTCGCTGGCGGTTCACGAAAAATTGAAGCGATTGATGGCGCTTTAGCAGGTAAGTACGCTAATGTATTGATCATCGATCAAAGCGCTGCGGAAGGTTTACTGAAGCTATAAACAAGGTAATGAGAATAGATAGGAACGGATTAAAACAACGTTCCTATCTATTTTTATCTTAATTTGAACATAATTTCATGATGGTGTTTACAAATGTTCTTGCGGAGTGTATAATACAATTATCAAAACTAAAGGAGAGTTATAATGACTATTGCAAAAATGATTGACCATACAGCATTAAAACCTGAAACAACAAAGGATATGATTGTAAAACTTTGTCAAGAAGCTAAAAAATATCAGTTTGCTTCAGTTTGTGTGAATCCCTATTGGGTTAAGTTATCAAGTACTGAATTAAAAGGATCTGGCGTTGATGTTTGTACTGTAATTGGATTTCCTTTAGGTGCAAATACATCTGAAACAAAGGCTTTTGAAACTAAAAATGCTATTGCTAATGGTGCTACAGAAGTCGATATGGTAATCAATGTAGGTGCACTGAAATCTGGCGACTTAGAAACAGTTGAAGCAGATATCCGTGCAGTTGTTGAAGCATCAGGAGATGTTCTTGTAAAAGTTATTCTTGAAACATGTTTGCTTACAAAAGAGGAAATTGTCACAGTTTCTGAGTTATCAGTTAAAGCAGGTGCCGATTTTGTTAAAACATCAACAGGATTTTCTACAGGCGGAGCAACAGCAGAAGATATTGCTTTAATGAGAAAAACTGTAGGACCTGATGTTGGTGTTAAAGCTTCTGGCGGGGTTCGTACAAAAGAAGAAGTAGTAACAATGATCGAAGCAGGCGCGTCAAGAATCGGTGCAAGTGCTGGGGTTTCAATCGTTTCTGGTGAAACAACTGACCAAGGTAGCGGTTATTAAAAAGAAAATAAAGTAAGCAACTTGCTTACTTTTACAAGCTAATGTAAACGAGTTCAATTGGAGGATAAGATGAAGTATTTAATTGGTTGCCTAGGTTTGTTATTTTTTATCGGAGTGGCATGGTTAACGAGTAATGATCGTAAAAAAGTTAAAGTTAGACCGATTATTGTCATGTTAGTTTTGCAATTTATTTTAGGTTTTGTGTTACTGAATACAAGCGTTGGTAATTTCGTTATAGAAGGAATTGCCAAAGGATTTGATAATTTACTGCAATATGCTGCTGAAGGTGTGAATTTTGTTTTTGGAGGTCTGATCAATCCAGACGAAAGCTCATTTTTTATTGGTGTTTTACTACCGATCGTTTTCATTTCGGCATTGATCGGAATTCTGCAGTATTTTAAAATTCTTCCATTTATTGTGAAATACATTGGACTTGCTTTAAGTAAGGTGAATGGCATGGGAAAATTAGAATCATATAATGCAGTTGCCTCAGCTATTTTAGGTCAATCAGAAGTCTTTATTTCTGTGAAAAAACAGCTAGGTTTATTACCAAAACATCGTTTATATACATTATGTGCTTCAGCGATGTCAACTGTATCGATGGCAATCATCGGTTCTTATATGTTTTTATTGAAACCACAATATGTAGTGACGGCCATTGTTTTAAATTTATTTGGAGGATTCATTATCACATCCGTGATTAATCCGTATGAAGTGACAGCAGAAGAAGATGTTTTAGAAGTAAAAGATGAAAAAGAACAATCCTTTTTTGAAATGTTAGGGGAATACATCATGGATGGTTTCCATGTAGCGATTACAGTTGCTGCGATGTTGATCGGATTTGTAGCTGTTATTACAATGATCAACGCAATTTTCAAAGGAATTTTTGGAATGTCATTCCAAGATATTATCGGTTATCTCGTTGCACCATTTGCGTTCTTAATGGGTGTACCAGCAAATGAAATCGTAGATGCTGGAAGTATTATGGCGACTAAACTAGTCTCAAATGAATTTGTCGCAATGACGAACTTAACGTCAAGCTCGATAGAATTTTCTGGCAGAACCACAGCTATCATTTCTGTTTTCTTAGTTTCTTTTGCAAACTTCTCTTCAATCGGCATCATCTCTGGGGCTGTAAAAAGCCTGAACGAAGAACAAGGAAATGTTGTGGCACGTTTCGGTATAAAATTATTATTCGGTGCAACGTTAGTTAGTTGTTTAACAGCGACGATCGTTGGTTTGCTTTATTAATTTTTAAGTTTAATAGGTGAGGTGAAAAGGAATGAAAGAATTTAAAAGAATTCATGTTGTTGTAATGGATTCAGTAGGAATTGGTGAGGCACCTGACGCAAATGATTTTGATGATTTCAATGTGGATACGCTAGGTCATATTGCTAGAGAAATGGACGGACTGAACCTTCCTAACATGGAAGCACTAGGTTTGTCTAACATTAAAGAAATTGCGGGCGTTGAAAAAGTAGAAGTGCCTATCGGCTATCATACAAAAATGCAAGAGACCTCTGTTGGTAAAGATACAATGACAGGTCACTGGGAAATTATGGGGTTGTATATCGATAAACCCTTTAGAGTTTTCCCAGATGGATTTCCAGATGAATTATTAGAAAAACTCAAAGCCTTCTCTGGAAGAGAAATTATTGGCAATAAAGCTGCAAGCGGAACCGAAATTCTTGATGAGCTAGGAGAAGAACAGCTTAAATCAGGCGCATTGATTGTTTATACGTCTGCAGACTCTGTTTTACAAATTGCAGCAAATGAAGAAATCATTCCTTTAGAAGAATTGTATCGCATTTGTGAATATGCTCGGGAAATTACGAGAGATGAGCCCTATATGCTAGGCCGCATTATTGCTAGACCGTTTGTAGGAACATCAAAAGAAACATTTACACGTACAGCTAATCGCCATGATTATGCCTTGAAACCTTTTGACAAAACTGTGATGGATACACTAAAAGAGAGTGGATTGGATTCAATCGCGCTAGGAAAAATATCTGACATTTTTGATGGTGAAGGGGTCACTGAAAGTATTCGTACAGTTTCAAATATGGATGGTATGGATAAATTTATCGAATTACTGGATAAAGAATTCCATGGCATGAGTTTTTTAAACTTAGTTGATTTTGACGCAGTATTTGGGCATCGAAGAGATCCTTTAGGATACGGACAAGCACTACAAGAATTTGATCAACGTTTGCCAGAGGTTTTTGCTAAGTTAACAGAGGATGATTTATTGATTATTACAGCAGATCATGGAAATGATCCGACATACAAAGGAACAGATCATACTAGGGAGTTTGTACCATTATTAGTCTATTCTAAACGTTTCAAACGCGGTTATGAATTAAGTGTGAGAACAACGTTTTCTGATATTGGTGCTACCGTTGCGGATAATTTCAATGTACGTATGCCGGAATATGGGACTAGCTTCTTAGGAGATTTAAAATAAAAAAAAGGAATGGTGAAGGAAATGAGAATGGTCGATGTTATTGAGAAGAAAAGAAACGGACTTGAATTAACAAAAGAAGAAATCAAGTTTTTTATTGATGGCTATACTGCTGGAACAATTCCAGATTATCAAGCAAGTGCTTTATTAATGGCTATTTATTTCCAAGACATGACGGATGAAGAGCGTGCAAACTTGACTCTAGCAATGGTCGATTCAGGTGATGTGATTGACTTATCTGGAATTGAAGGCGTAAAAGTGGATAAACATTCTACTGGCGGTGTTGGTGATACAACAACATTAGTTTTAGCTCCACTCATTGCAGCATTAGATATTCCTTTTGCAAAAATGTCAGGTCGTGGCTTAGGTCATACTGGTGGAACATTAGACAAATTAGAATCATTTGATGGGTTCCATATTGAAATCAGTGATGAAGAATTCATTAATATTGTCAATCAAGACAAGATCGCTGTTATCGGACAATCTGGCAATCTAACGCCAGCTGATAAAAAAATCTATGCACTACGTGATGTAACAGGAACAGTAAGTTCTATTCCGTTGATTGCTGGCTCTATTATGAGTAAGAAGATAGCTGCTGGTGCAGACGCGATTGTCTTAGATGTAAAAACAGGTGCTGGAGCATTTATGAAGACAGAAGAAGATGCTGAGAAATTAGCTGAAGCGATGGTTCGCATCGGAAATCTTGTTGGAAGAAAAACAATGGCAATCATTTCTGATATGTCTCAACCTTTAGGTGCTGCGATTGGTAATTCTTTAGAAATCAAAGAAGCAATCGATACTCTAAAAGGAAATGGACCGGAAGATTTAACGGAACTAGTCCTAACTTTAGGTAGTCAAATGGTTGTTTTAGCAGGAAAAACAGATTCTTTAGATGAAGCACGCAAAATGTTGTTAGGTGTGATCGAAGACGGATCAGCTCTAGATAAATTTGCTGTATTCGTTAAAAATCAAGGTGGTAATCCAGAGTGGGTCAAAAATCCAGAATTATTACCTGCGGCACAATATACATTTGAAGTAACAGCAGATAAAGAAGGTGTTGTATCTGAGATCGTTGCTGATGCCATTGGTGTAGCTGCTATGAAATTAGGAGCAGGTCGAGCAACGAAAGAAGATGAAATTGATTTAGCAGTAGGATTGGTTTTAAACAAAAAAATTGGTGACGATGTTAAAGTTGGCGATTCTCTTGTAACGATCCATGCAAACAAAAAAGATGTTGCTGAAGTAGAAGCAATGATCAAAGAAAATATCCAAATTGGTGATACAGGAATAGCACCTAAATTAATCTATAAACAAATTTCTTAAAAATAATCATTCATTTACTACTACTATAGAAGCTTCTAGAAGGATTGATTGTGTAGTGTAGTAGATTTAATGGAAAAAGAGGAGATACTCAAAGTGAGGATCTTCTTCTTTTTTGTTTTTACACAATGTTTTTTGATACCATACGTAAGTACAGGTCAAAATTCATTCTAAAGTCCTATGACAAACAACTAAAAAGAAGGCATAATAGGTACATAAGGAAAACACCCTCGGGTGAAAAATTTGCTAAGGAGGCAATTTCCATGAAAGAAAGAGAAAGAGTATTAGACTTAGTTAAAAAAGGTATCCTATCTTCAGAGGAAGCTTTAGTTTTATTAGAAAATATGGCGACAGAAAAAGATGAAAAACAAATCAAAAAAGCTGCCGACCAAGTAAACGTAACAAATCCAACAGTTGACACAAAAGAAAATGACAAAGTCGTAGATTTATTAAATAAGTTAGAAAATAAAAAGGAAGAAGACGTAGTCGAACCTGAAATTTCTGATGAAGATGTTAAAGCAAAAGAGGCGCAAGATCATGAACGTCTAGAAAAAATTCTAGATAATCTAGCAACTGAAGCGAATCGTGCTTCTGTTGAGTTAGATGAAATCAACGCTGAAATTGCTGGTGTCAAAGAAGAAGTCAAAGAAGCACAAGAAAAATTGATGGAACTTAATACCAAAGAAGAATTAAGCGAATTAACAAGTGAAGATTTACAAGTAAGAGCATCCCTTGAAGCTGAGATCAAATCATTAGAAGATTCTTTAGACGAACGAATTCAAGAAAAAATCGCTCTTGAAGCTGAATTGAAAAATATTCGTAAAGAACAATGGTCTGGTACGAAAGATCGTGTCGCTTCAAAATTTGATATTCCTGATGATTGGAAAGATCAAGCAACGGATACGATCAATCAAGTCGGAGAAAAAATGAGTGAAGCAGGATCTCAATTGGGTTCATTCCTTAAGAAAACATTTAGCACATTTTCTGAAACAATGAATGATAATATGGAATGGAAAGACGTTAGTTTCAAAGTTCCAGGTGTTGCTACAACGAAATTTGAACATGAATTCAATTACCCAGCACCGCTTGCAAGTTTGATTGATGTCAAAGTAGCGAATGGAAATATTATCTTTAGAACTTGGGATCAACCAGATGTTAAAGTAGAAGGAAAAATCAAACTTTATGGTAAAATGGATGCTGAAACACCGCTTGAAGCGTTCTTGGAAAGAAGCCAAATCGATGTAGATGACGAAGTGATTTCATTCCAAATTCCAAACAAACGTGTTCGCGCAGATTTGATTTTCTACTTACCTGAACGTACATTTGATCATGTATCAATTAAATTGTTAAATGGAAATGTCTTGATTGAATCGTTGAAGGCAAAAGATGTTTACACTAAATCAACAAATGGCTCAATCACATTCAATAAAATCGATGCAACAATGCTTGAAATTGAAGGTGTAAATGGTGATATCAAAGTCTTAGATGGTGAAATCCTAGATAATATCATTGAAACCGTGAATGGTACTGTAACGATTGCTGCAACACCACAAACAATTAGTGTCTCATTGATCAATGGTGATGTTCGTATCACGGCGAAAGAAAAGACACTACGTAAAGTAGAAGCAAGTTCTGTCAACGGCAATGTAAAAATCGCATTACCAAATGAACTGGGTGTTGAAGGTACAGTGAAAACGAGCTTAGGTAGCATCAATAGTCGCTTAAGTGATTATGAAGTGATTCGTGAGAAGAAAGAAAGAACCAACCAATTACTACAATTTAGACGATTAAATGATGAAGATATGGCTCAAATCAATGCTTCTACAACAACAGGAAACATTTATTTAAAAGACACAGATAAATAAATGCGTAGAACATGATTGCTTAAATTGTGCTGACTTCCTTCTCGATAGTTAAGAATAGTTCTCTTAACTATCGATATAGGAGGAAATAAAAGAAAAAAAGGATGATTCTTCATCCATTCTATTGTAAAATCTAATTGATAAGAGGTGAAAAAAATGAGAAAACGATTGACAAAATCTCCCAATAATGTGGTACTAACAGGAACCTTAGCGGGAATTGCGGAATGGTTAGGTATTGATCCTACGATTGTACGTGTGATTTATGTGGTAGCCAGCTTTATCTTTATTGGCAGTCCAATTTTTCTATATATTGTTTTAGCTATCTTGATTCCTTCAGGTAGAACTAAAAACTATAACAGCTATGGCCATCAAAATCCATACAACAGAAATACACGTAACGCAAATCCATATGCTAACGAACAAAAACAAAGAAAACAAGCAGAAAAAGTGAACGATGATGACTGGAGTGACTTCTAATGACATACTTTCAACGTTTGATCGTTAATACGTTGACATTTGTTTCACTCTCAGTGATTTTTCCAAATATGATTTTCGTGAGAAGTATCTGGATGGCAATCATTGCTGCTTTTGTGCTCTCCATATTAAATATGTTAGTAAAACCAGTGTTGACGATTTTATCGCTTCCGTTTACTTTACTTACATTTGGTTTGTTTAGTTTCATTGTGAATGCGGCAATTTTAAAAATGACCTCTTCATTTGTTGGAGAAACAAATTTCGGTTTTTCCAGCTTTGGAGCAGCGATTTTGATGGCAGTAATCATGTCTTTAGTAAATATGATCGTCAGTGAACGTAATTTAGATAAATATAGTGAATAAGGATAAAACCCAAACGATAAGTTGGGTTTTATCCTTTTCTTTATGCAAATGGATCAGTAAGCTCGACTAATCGGCATTCTTTGTGTCGGTTAATATAGCCATATAAAATATTGATAAAATCGACTTGTTCTTTGGAAAACTGCTGAATCTTTTCAGGTTTATTTTTAGGCAGAATCTTTTTTGCAAGTTCGCTAGATGTATAGTTGGAAAAAGTTTGTTTTGTAAGGATTCGGCTATTTAGAATAAGACCTTGATAAATCAAATAATATTTTATTTTAGAACCAATCGGAATGGACAAAAGCTGCCAATTGGTTTGAGATGCTAGGATCAATTTTGTATTTTGATTGAAAAAGCGCGTGAGGAATTGCCAATCTTCACGTAATTTAGACGCTTTTTCGAATGATTGATTTTCTGCTGCTACAATCATTTTTTCTTCTAAACGATTTTGAGGTAGTTGATTGTTCTGAGTGAATGCACCGAGCAATTCTGTAGCAACAGTCTTTGAGTCTAATTGAGGCATGGCGTTTTCAGAGAAAGTTTGTTGCCAATAATTTTTCTGATTTAATCCATATAGGTTCTCTAAAATTTGTTTTAGTTCTGAAAGTTTCCTATTAGTGGAAAATGGACCAAAGCAATTTTTTTTCGTTGGGACAGTGCGTATATTGATTGAAATGTCTTCTTTTTCCATATTGATTTCAATATATTTATACTTTTCAAAAGAGTTCATCTGCCGATTATAAATTGGACGGCATTCTTGAATTAATTGGCATTCTAGCAAGAGAGCGTCAAGCTCCGAGTCTACTTCAATCACATCGAAACTATTTAGTTGTTGAATCATCCGAATTGTTTTGCTTGAATGTTGTTTGTTCTTAACAAAGTAGCTGCCGACACGTTCTCGCAGTTTTTTTGCCTTACCTACATAAATAATTGCTCCATGTTTATCTTTCATTAAATAGACACCGGGGGCTAAAGGTAGATTTCTCGCTTGTTCTTTTAAATTATTTTTCATGAAAAACACATCCAATACATGTTTTTATCACTGGAAATAGTACAAACTAAGTATACGAATTAAATAGAGATAGTCAATAAGTAAGTATGTTTGAATCTAGTTAAAATAATAATACTAAATAATTTGAGGACAATAAGTTATGTAAGTATAACATGTATGGTATGTTCTTATTCATATTAATGTATTAATATATAAATGAATAAACAAATGTTTTTTTAGGACGAGTAAATATAATTAAAATAGACTCACGAATAGAGTTAATGAATAGTTCTAAAAGAAAGCGAGGGCTGATGATTATCGAAATGAACTATTTTTTATAAAAATAAGATAGGAGGATTAAAAAATGAAAAAAGAATTATGCTGTTTTTTAGCAACGGTTATGTGTTTGTCGTCTGTAGGGTCAATTGCAAGTGCTGCAGAAGCCGTAGGTGAAAAAGGAACTGTTACTCCAGTACAAAATAGTCCTTTGATGAACCAAGAAATATCAAAAGCGGATACTGAAGCATGGAACGATTTAATGTACATGGGTTTTTACTATGGTCAATATCAAATAAAAAGAGGTGATATGGATAAGGATTCAATCCCTATAGGTTCAGTAGAAAATTTTAAAGCTTTTGATCGTCATATAAGAGTAGAGAATATTTCACATGATAACTATCAGCCTAAGTATATTGATGTGGATACGTTCTCAAATGAAACTGATACAGAGCAAACATATATGTCAATTGCGCATTCAGAGACGTTTGATGAATCTGAAACGACAACGATTACACAACATTATGCTTTAGGGGTAGATGCAAAACTTAGTTTTGAAATTATAGTCAAAGCTGGCATAGGCGTTAAATTTCAAGCAGATTTTAACAAAGCAGATTCTACCAAGAAGAGTCATTCTGAGACACTTACTTTGAACTCTCAACAAGTTAAAGTACCAGCCCATAAAAAATATAAACTGCAACTAATAATGGCAACAACAGCAACAACAGCAGATATCAAGCTTACCTCTAAAATAAATGGGGACGTTTATAAAGTAGAAGGAGCAAACGGAACTCGATATTTTGAAAAAGTAAATCCACTACTAAATCATTATATTCAAGCTCGAAAAAATGATTCTAGTTTGCCAAATCTTTTAAAAAATTGGGAAGTACAAGCAGATGGGAGTAATCAAGACATACCTGTTTTATACGATGGAGGACGTGGTCATGTAAAGGCTGAATATGGTTCTGATTTTCGTGCGCAAATAGTAGACATAACTGACGGTGAAGATAAAGCAGTAGTTGTCAGCGAAAAAAAAATAGAACTAATTAGGCAATAAGGTAAAAGATGAAGAGTAGTTTATAAAAATAGCATAGGAGGGGTAAAAATGAAAAAAATATTTTGTTATATGATAGCTTCAATTATGTGTTTATCGTCTGTAGGAGCAATTGCAAGTATTGCTGAAGCAGAAGTTGAAAAAAAAAATAGTATACCAGTTCAAAATAATCTGTTGGTCAACCAAGATATCGGGATAAGATTACCAGGTCTGCAACAACCAAGGTATCAGTTAATGATGATGGGATATTACGTTGGTCTTTCTGAAGAACCGCGTGGTTTTTTACCTCCTGGTTCAAAGCCTGCATTAAGAGATCCAGGTGATTTTGAAGCCTTTGACCATCATGTAAGAGCATACGATATCATACACGATAATCTCCAGCCCAAATATATTGATGTGGATACTTTTAGAAACGATACTGATGAAGAACAGGTATTTACCTCATTATCTCGTAATGAGACCATTGAAGAGTCAGAGACATCAACCATCACACAAAATTATTCACTAGGAATAGAGTCCAATATCAACTTTGATCTTATTGTGAATGCTTCCTCAACGATCCATTTTCAAGCTGATTTTAACAAAGAGGATTCTAGTACAAAGTCTCACACGGAGACGTTTACAGTGCCCGCTCAAAATATAAAAGTACCAGCACATAAAAAATATAGATTAGAACTCGTAGTGAGTAGAGTGTCAACAAAAGCGGCTATCAAACTAACTTCTAACATTAAGGCAAAGATCTATTTTGCTGAATCACCAACAAGTCTCTGGTATAGGCAAATGAGCTTGATGCATTATGATTACAGACTTGCAGCACAGTGGTTTCCTGAACTTGTACCAAGTGGTTTCGCAGACAATTTAGAAATAGTTAAAAACAATGATGATGTTCTTCTATATGACGGAGGATTCGGTCATGTTGAAGCGGTGTACGGTACTGATTATAATGTTCGGACGATTGATGTAACAAATGGAGAAGAGAACGCTGTGATTGTCAACGAACAAAAGTTAGAACTAGTTCGGCAATAAGTCATAAGTATTGAGAATTTAAATAGTAGAATAATTGGCCTATTTTAGGCTGGGTGACTGATGAGAATGGTACATCAGTCACCTTTTTTTATTTTTTTAATGAGAAAAATAACATAGAATTATTGAGTGAAGCATATTACTATCGAAAAATTGAAAGAACAGGCAATTACAATTAGACTTTAACAAAGTTGCATTTTTATAATGTTTCTTTAGTCAAAATAAATAATCAGATATAAAGAAAATCAAATAAACCCCTGACATCTTCCTAATAGCTAGAAACTTCCCACCTGAAATGATAAAATGGAACGAGTAGAGAACTGGAAAGGAATGAATGATAAAGATGGAAGAAGTTGTAAAAATTCATCAACTGGTAGAGAAGCTTTCTTTAGAAGTCGTTTATGGCGATGAAGGAGGACAATAAGTTATGTAAGTATAACATGTATGGTATGTTCTTATTCATATTAATGTATTAATATATAAATGAATAAACAAATGTTTTTTTTAGGACGAGTAAATATAATTAAAATAGACTCACGAATAGAGCTAATGAATAGTTCTAAAAGAAAGCGAGGGCTGATGATTATCGAAATGAACTATTTTTTATAAAATAAGATAGGAGGGTTAAAAAATGAAAAAAGAATTATGCTTTTTTTTAGCAACGGTTATGTGTTTGTCGTCTGTAGGGTCAATTGCAAGTGCTGCCGAAGCCGTAGGGGAGAAAGAAAACGTTACCCCCATACAAAATAGTCCTTTGATGAACCAAGAAATATCAAAAGCGGATACTGAAGCATGGAACGATTTAATGTACATGGGTTTTTACTATGGTCAATATCAAATAAAAAGAGGTGATATGGATAAGGATTCAATCCCTATAGGTTCAGTAGAAAATTTTAAAGCTTTTGATCGTCATATAAGAGTAGAGAATATTTCACATGATAACTATCAGCCTAAGTATATTGATGTGGATACGTTCTCAAATGAAACTGATACAGAGCAAACATATATGTCAATTGCGCATTCAGAGACGTTTGATGAATCTGAAATGACAACGATTACACAACATTATGCTTTAGGGGTAGATGCAAAACTTAGTTTTGAAATTATAGTCAAAGCTGGCATAGGCGTTAAATTTCAAGCAGATTTTAACAAAGCAGATTCTACCAAGAAGAGTCATTCTGAGACACTTACTTTGAACTCTCAACAAGTTAAAGTACCAGCCCATAAAAAATATAAACTGCAACTAATAATGGCAAAAACAGCAACAACAGCAGATATCAAGCTTACCTCTAAAATAAATGGGGACGTTTATAAAGTAGAAGGAGCAAACGGAACTCGATATTTTGAAAAAGTAAATCCACTACTAAATCATTATATTCAAGCTCGAAAAAATGATTCTAGTTTGCCAAATCTTTTAAAAAATTGGGAAGTACAAGCAGATGGGAGTAATCAAGACATACCTGTTTTATACGATGGAGGACGTGGTCATGTAAAGGCTGAATATGGTTCTGATTTTCGTGCGCAAATAGTAGACATAACTGACGGTGAAGATAAAGCAGTAGTTGTCAGCGAAAAAAAAATAGAACTAATTAGGCAATAAGGTAAAAGATGAAGAGTAGTTTATAAAAATAGCATAGGAGGGGTAAAAATGAAAAAAATATTTTGTTATATGATAGCTTCAATTATGTGTTTATCGTCTGTAGGAGCAATTGCAAGTATTGCTGAAGCAGAAGTTGAAAAAAAAAATAGTATACCAGTTCAAAATAATCTGTTGGTCAACCAAGATATCGGGATAAGATTACCAGGTCTGCAACAACCAAGGTATCAGTTAATGATGATGGGATATTACGTTGGTCTTTCTGAAGAACCGCGTGGTTTTTTACCTCCTGGTTCAAAGCCTGCATTAAGAGATCCAGGTGATTTTGAAGCCTTTGACCATCATGTAAGAGCATACGATATCATACACGATAATCTCCAGCCCAAATATATTGATGTGGATACTTTTAGAAACGATACTGATGAAGAACAGGTATTTACCTCATTATCTCGTAATGAGACCATTGAAGAGTCAGAGACATCAACCATCACACAAAATTATTCACTAGGAATAGAGTCCAATATCAACTTTGATCTTATTGTGAATGCTTCCTCAACGATCCATTTTCAAGCTGATTTTAACAAAGAGGATTCTAGTACAAAGTCTCACACGGAGACGTTTACAGTGCCCGCTCAAAATATAAAAGTACCAGCACATAAAAAATATAGATTAGAACTCGTAGTGAGTAGAGTGTCAACAAAAGCGGCTATCAAACTAACTTCTAACATTAAGGCAAAGATCTATTTTGCTGAATCACCAACAAGTCTCTGGTATAGGAAAATGAGCACAACATACTATGATTACAACAATGCAGTAAATTGGTTTCCTGAACTTGTACCAAGTGGTTTCGCAGACAATTTTGATACGGTTTATAACAATGATGATATTCTTCTATATGATGGAGGATTCGGTCATGTTGAAGCGGTGTACGGTACTGAGTTTAATGTTGTGACGCGTGATATAACAAATGGAGAAGAAAACTCTGTAATTGTCAACGAACAAAAGTTAGAACTAGTTCGGCAATAAGTCATAAGTGTTGAGAATTTAAATAGTAGAATAATTGGCCTATTTTAGGCTTGATGACTGATGAGAGTGGTACATCAGTCATCTTTTTTATTTTTTAATGAGAAAAATAACATAGAATCATTGAGTGAAGCATATTACTATCGAAAAATTGAAAGAACAGGTAATTACATTTAGACTTTAACAAAGTTGCATTTTTATAATGTTTCTTTAGTCAAAATAAATAATCAGATATAAAGAAAATCAAATAAACCCCTGACATCTTCCTAATAGCTAGAAACTTCCCACCTGAAATGATAAAATGGAACGAGTAGAGAACTGGAAAGGAATGAATGATAAAGATGGAAGAAGTTGTAAAAATTCATCAACTGGTAGAGAAGCTTTCTTTAGAAGTCGTTTATGGCGATGAAGAAAGTTTAAATAGAGAAATCACAACAGGAGATATTTCCCGTCCTGGTCTGGAATTGACAGGTTACTTTAATTATTATCCTCATAATCGCTTGCAATTATTCGGTAGTAAGGAGATTACATTTTCTGAACGAATGATACCTGAAGAACGTTTGATGGTGATGCGTCGTTTATGTGAAAAGGATACGCCGGCTTTTATTATCTCTAGAGGATTAGAAGCACCTGAGGAAATGGTACAAGCCGCAAAAGAAAAAGGACTGGCAGTGTTACGTTCACCGATTTCTACATCGAGATTATTAGGAGAGTTATCCAGCTACCTAGACAGTCGTTTAGCAGCAAGAACTAGCGTACATGGTGTTTTAGTCGACGTTTATGGATTAGGTGTCTTGATTCAAGGCGATAGTGGTATCGGTAAAAGTGAGACAGCGTTAGAGTTGATCAAGCGAGGTCATCGATTGATAGCAGATGACAGAGTCGATGTTTATCAGCAAGATGAATTGACAGTTGTCGGTGAACCGCCTAAAATTTTACAGCATCTGATTGAAATTCGTGGGATTGGAATCATTGATGTAATGAATTTATTTGGTGCAAGTGCGGTTCGCGGCTTTATGCAAGTCCAACTTGTTGTTTACTTAGAAGCATGGGAAAAAGATAAAAAATATGACCGTTTAGGATCAGATGATGCAATGGTTGAAATCGCAAATGTTGATGTTCCTCAAATCCGTATTCCTGTTAAAACCGGGCGGAACGTGGCAATCATTATTGAAGTTGCTGCAATGAATTTTCGTGCGAAGACTATGGGCTATGATGCGACAAAATCATTTGAAGAACGTTTGACTCGATTGATTGAGGAAAATTCAGGAAGTATCTAGTTATACGAGCTAGCACTTCGGAAAAAAGATAAAATCTGATTGTGGTAAAGAACACCACCCTCATATTTTCCTATTTTTCAGTCAGAGCTGATCGAGCCCGTTTCACTTTTAAGGTTATCTAGTTATGTGAGCTAGCTCTTCGGAAAAAAGATAAAATCTGATTGTGGTAAAGAACACCACCCTCATATTTTCCTATTTTTCAGTCAGAGCTGATCGAGCCCGTTTCACTTTTAAGGTTATCTAGTTATACGAGCTAGCTCTTCGGAAAAAAGATAAAATCTGATTGTGGTAAAGAACACCACCCTCATATTTTCCTATTTTTCAGTCAGAGCTGATCGAGCCCGTTTCACTTTTAAGGTTATCTAGTTATGTGAGCTAGCTCTTTGGAAAAAAGATAAAATCTGATTGTGGTAAAGAACACCACTCTCATATTTTCCTATTTTTCAGTTGGAACTGAACGTGCCTGTTCAGTTTTTGCTTTGAAACACTGTGAATAAAATGAACTGATGTTGAAAAGTGCAAGGTGTAGCGAAGTGGAACGTTTTTTACCAATATGTATTATCTAGCTAAGCGGGTTAGCACTTCAGAAAAAAAGATAAATTATGAATGAGGTAAAGAACACCTTATTCATAATTTCCTATTTTTCTGTCAGAGCTGAGCGATCCCGCTTCACTTTTAAATTAGGAGGAAGCCGAATGTTAGGACAAGTAAATCCAGTAGCGCTTAATCTTTTTGGGATAGCGGTGTATTGGTATGCAATTATTATTGTTTCAGGAATCGTGCTAGCTGTTTGGTTAAGTAGTAGAGAAGCAGTTCGTGTCGGTTTAAAAGAAGATGACGTAATTGACTTTATGTTGTGGGGCTTACCTAGTGCAATTATTGGTGCCCGTTTGTACTATGTCATTTTTCAGTGGCAAGATTATGTCGATAATCCAATTGAGATTATTTTGACTAGAAACGGTGGTCTCGCGATTTATGGTGGGCTAATCGGCGGAGGTCTAGCTTTATTTTTCTTCACAAGGCATCGTTTTATTTCAACTTGGACCTTTTTAGATATTGCAGCACCAAGTGTGATTTTGGCTCAAGGGATCGGGCGCTGGGGGAATTTCATGAACCATGAAGCTTATGGTCCCGCAACAACTCGAGGTTTTTTGGAAAGCTTGCATTTACCAAAATTTATCATCGACAATATGAATATTGAAGGAACATATCATCAACCAACTTTTTTATATGAATCTATCTGGAATGTTTTAGGTTTTATTGTATTGATTGTTTTGAGAAAAAAGAAAAATTTCTTAAAAGAAGGCGAAGTCTTTTTAGGATATATCATTTGGTACTCTTTCGGAAGGTTCTTTATTGAAGGGATGCGGACAGATAGTTTATATGCATTTGGAAGTGTCCGAGTTTCACAATTAGTTTCTCTTGTGTTATTTTTCGGTGCAATTGTGATTATGATTATTCGCCGTAAAAAGGGGTCTGTAAAATTTTATGACCGTGAAAAAGGAACATCAAAAAAGGCTATTTAGAACTGCCTATTCCATCTAAGCTATGGTAAAATGATAGGTGGATACAAAAACTATAAGAATAGTAATTTATTTTGGTTATTTAAAGAAATAAGAAGTTGGATAGTCGGTAGAGTTATAGAAACGTTTTGAGCTAGATTTTCTACTAAAGAGCTTTTAGGAAAGAAGATAAAAAATAAACGAGTCAAAGAACGACTCAATTGTTTTTCCTATCTTTCTGTCAGAGCTGATCTAGTTTGTTCAACTTTTCTATGATCTAGATTCACCGAATCAGCTCTTCTTATTTTGAAAGGAGATTTTCACCAATGAAACAAAAAGTTGCTGTTTTAGGTCCAGGTTCATGGGGAACTGCATTGGCACAAGTTTTAGCAGAAAATGGTCATGAGGTTCGTATATGGGGACATAATAAAGCACAAATTGATGAAATCAACACGCATCATACGAATCATCATTACTTACCTGATTTGGTCATTCCAGAATCGATTCAAGGGAAGAGTTCTTTAGAAGAATGTATTCAAGATGCAGATGCGGTCTTGTTTGTTGTTCCGACTAAAGCCATTCGAACGGTGGCGCAAGAATTTACAGAAAAATGTACAAATCAACCTTTGATCATTCATGCTAGTAAAGGCTTGGAACAGGGAAGTCATAAGCGGATATCTGAAGTATTAATGGAAGAAATCCCAACAGATAAAAGGCGCGGAGTGGTTGTTCTATCTGGTCCAAGTCATGCAGAAGAAGTCGCTGTTCATGATATTACAACGATTACTGCTGCAAGTGAGAATTTGTCAGATGCAACATATGTTCAATCGTTATTTATGAATGACTATTTTAGAATTTATACAAATGATGATGTAATTGGTGTCGAAACGGGCGCTGCGCTGAAAAATATCATTGCGTTAGGAGCAGGTGCAATCCACGGGTTAGGCTTTGGCGATGATGCGAAAGCTGCAATCATGACACGCGGTTTAGCTGAAATAAGTCGTTTAGGTGTGGCGATGGGGGCAAACCCTTTAACCTTTATTGGTTTGAGCGGAGTCGGTGATTTAATTGTTACTTGTACAAGTGTGCACTCACGTAATTGGCGTGCTGGTAATCTTCTTGGAAAAGGACACAGCTTAGACGAAGTTCTTGAAAATATGGGAATGATCGTTGAAGGGGTATCTACAACAAAAGCAGCGTATGAATTATCTCAGCAATTAAATGTTGATATGCCAATCACAGAAGCGATATATAAGGTCTTGTATGAAGGTCAAGATGTAAAACAAGCGGCAAAAGAAATTATGTTACGTGATGGTAAAACAGAAAATGAATTTTCTATATAAATTTTAGGAGGCCAATAGGCATGAAAGTGAAAAAAGCGGTTATTCCAGCAGCTGGACTGGGAACAAGATTTTTACCAGCAACAAAAGCGATGGCAAAGGAAATGTTGCCGATCGTCGACAAGCCAACGATCCAATTTATCGTTGAAGAAGCTTTAGCATCAGGTATTGAAGATATTTTGATCGTTACAGGAAAAGCAAAACGTCCGATTGAAGATCATTTTGATGCGAATTTTGAATTAGAAAGTAATCTTCGTGAAAAAAATAAAACAGATTTATTAAAATTAGTAGAAGAAACAACAGATGTTAATCTTCACTTTATTCGTCAATCTCATCCAAAAGGATTAGGACATGCCGTGTTACAGGCAAAAGCATTTGTTGGCAATGAACCGTTTGTAGTTATGCTTGGTGATGATATCATGGAAGACAAAATTCCATTGTCAAAACAATTGATGAATGATTATGATGAAACACACGCATCAACGATCGCTGTAATGAAGGTTCCTCATGAAGAGACTTCAAAATATGGAATCATCAATCCAGAGGCTGAAGTTGCTAAAGGACTATATAACGTAAATAATTTTGTTGAAAAACCAACACCAGAAGAAGCACCAAGTGATCTAGCAATTATTGGTCGTTACTTGTTAACACCAGAAATTTTTCACGTGTTGGAATCACAAGAACCAGGTGCTGGCGGCGAAATTCAATTGACAGATGCCATCGATACATTGAACAAAACACAACGCGTATTTGCTAGAGAATTTACTGGCAAACGCTATGATGTAGGCGATAAGTTTGGGTTTATGAAAACAAGTATTGAATATGGTTTAGTTCACCCAGAAGTCAAGGATAACTTACGCGAGTATATTATTGAATTGGGTGCTGAACTTGCTAAAAAAGATACACCTAAAAAGAAATAAACGAAACGTTTTATAGGATTTTTTCAGTTGAAGACAGAGCAAAATTTGTTCTGTCTTTTTTTTCTATAAAATATAGAGGCTTGGGTTATAATTAAGATAACAAAGCTAACTGAATAATTTGTGAAAAAGACCAGTTGGTGTTATTCTAAGACTATGGAATAATTGATGGAAGGAGCAAGAAGATGACAGGTGGAGAGGTTGCAGCGATTATTGCTGCGGTTGCGTTTGCTGTATTAGTAGTATTTATTGTTTTAGTATTGATGAAAATCAGTAAAACTGTAGAGAAAGTGACAACCACGGTTGATGAAGCAAATAAAACAATCGAGGTTGTGACGAAAGATGTAGATATTTTATCTAGACAAGTAGAGGGACTTTTAGTAAAAAGTAATGAGTTGCTAGATGATGTCAATAAAAAAGTGGCAACAATCGATCCATTGTTTGCAGCAGTTGCAGAGTTAAGTGAAAGTGTTTCTGAGTTGAATTACTCTAGCAGAAATTTACTTGGGAAAGTTGGATCAGTCGGTAAAACAACAGCTAAAGCAGGTGTTGTCAGTAAAGTAGGCGGAGCGGCTTTTAGAGCATTTCGTCCAAAAAAATCATCAAAAACTAGTGAAGTAACGAAATAATAAAAGATAATGGAGGAATAAACATGGCGAAAAAAGGCGGATTTTTTTTAGGAGCAATCATTGGTGGGACAGCTGCAGCAGTAGCAGCACTTTTATTAGCACCAAAATCAGGTAAAGAGTTACGTGAAGATTTAGCGAACCAAGCAGATGATTTTAAAGATAAAGCAACGGATTATACAGATTATGCTGTGCAAAAAGGTTCTGAATTATCATCGATCGCTAAAGAAAAAGCAAGTGTGTTAGGTGAACAAGCAGGTGACTTGGCAGGAAACGTTAAAGATAAGACGAAAGATTCCCTAGACAAAGCACAAGGCGTTTCTGATACGGTTCTAGAGTCATTCAAAAAGCAAACAGATGATCTATCTGATCGTTTTAAAAAGACAGCTCAAGATGTAAATGATCAAGTTGATGAATTAGGTGACATCGCAGAAGACGCTTCCGATGATATCTTCATAGATGTTAAAGAATCAGCAAAAAAAGCGAAAGAAACAGTTTCAGAAGGCGTTGCTGAAGCAAAAGAAGTAACAAAAGATGTTCCACAAAAAGCTGAAGAAGCAAAAAAAGATACAAAAAAAGCTGTTAAAGAAACTGTAGAAGATGTTAAAGGAAAATAATAAAAGCAATGAAAAAAACAAAGTCAGCATCCTTCTTAGAATGTTGGCTTTGTTTTTTTATTTTTAATCGATGATCATTAATTCTTTTGGTGTTTTTGTAAAAGCTTCACAACCATTTTTCGTCACATGTAGACAATCTTCGATGCGCACACCAACTTTTTCTGGAATATAAATACCTGGCTCGATAGAGAAGCACATGCCTTCTTCAATAACCAGATCATTACCAGTCACTAGAGACGGATATTCATGAACGGTAGTTCCAATGCCGTGACCTAGACGGTGATTAAAGTAGTCACCGTAGCCGTAACCACTGATAACGCCGCGCGCAACTTCATCTAGTTCTCCAGCTGTAACACCAGGTTTTACAGCATCCATGGCTTTTAATTGTGCTTCTAAAACAATTGAATAGATTTCTTTTTGAAAATCAGTTGGTTCTTTGTAGGCGACGGTTCGTGTAACATCGCTACAGTAACCATTGTAAACAACACCTAAGTCAAATAAAACCAAATCTTGCTTTGCAACAGCCGTATTTCCAGGGTTGCCGTGTGGGCTCGCTGCATTTTTCCCAGTTAGAACTAAAGTATCAAAGCTCATTGAACGAATGCCTTGACGTTTTAGTTGATACTCGATTTCTGCCAGTATTTCTTGTTCTTTGGCGCCTTCTTTAATCGCCTTGAAGCCAATCTCTAACGCGACATCCGCCCAATCGCCAGCTTCCATCAGTTTAGTTACTTCAGAAGAGGTTTTTAGCAATTGCAACTTTTCAATGACAGGTGTGACACTGGCTGAAAAATCGCTATTTGGAAAATAATTAGTTAAAATATCGAAACGACTAACTGTTAAAGCGTCTTTTTCAGTAGCAATTTTAGTTGGAACTCCATTTTTTTTGATAAGTTGGGCGATTTTCTCCCAAGGGTTTTCGCTATCAAGATAACCATAGACAGGATACGTCCATGAACTTTTTTCAGCATCTTCAACTTCTAAAGCCGGAGTAAATAAAAAAGGGTCATGATTTAATGAGATAAATAAAGCTAAAACCCGTTCGTGAGGATCACTTTTGTAACCCGAAAAATAGGCAATATGCCCCGGGTCACTAATATAAGTAAGATCGATATTTTCGCTGGCCATCCATTTTTTTAGTTCATTCATTTTTTCTTGATTCATAAATATCCTTCTTTCTTTTAGAGCTGGTTACTGTAAAACTTATCTTTATCATACCACGAAATACCATAAAGCGCTTTTTGAAATATGGAGTAAATTTTCATGAAAATAGGATAAAACGGTTGCAATAATAAAAAAACTCTGCTATTCTTAGTGAGAAATGTAAACAGCGTTTTCAGAAAATGAAAACAACTATAAATATTTAGGAGAATTAGCATGGAAAAACAAACAATTACTATTTATGATGTTGCTCGTGAAGCAAATGTATCCATGGCAACTGTATCTCGTGTAGTCAATGGCAATCCCAATGTGAAGCCTGCTACACGGAAAAAAGTGTTAGAAGTAATTGACCGCTTAGATTATCGTCCAAATGCTGTAGCCCGTGGCTTAGCAAGTAAAAAAACAACGACTGTAGGGGTTATTATCCCAGATGTTAGTAATATCTTTTTTGCTTCTTTAGCTCGAGGTATCGATGATGTTGCAACAATGTACAAATACAATATTATTTTAGCCAACTCTGACAGCAACGATCAAAAAGAGGTCAATGTATTAAACAATCTTTTGGCAAAACAAGTTGATGGAATCATCTTTATGGGTCACCATATTACAGATGAGATTCGTGGCGAGTTTTCTCGTTCTAAAACACCTGTTGTTTTAGCTGGTTCAATTGATCCAGATGAACAAGTAGGTAGTGTAAATATTGACTATAAAGAAGCAACAAAAGATGCAACAAATCTATTAGCTAAAAATGGCAATAAAAAAATTGCTTTTGTCAGTGGTGCATTGATCGATCCTATTAATGGTCAAAATCGCATCAAAGGGTATAAAGAAGCTTTAGCTGATAATGGCTTATCTTATAATGAAGGTTTGATCTTTGAATCTGAGTATAAGTTTAAAGCTGGTATTTCGTTAGCTGAACGTATTCGCAATAGTGGTGCCACAGCAGCTTATGTGACAGATGATGAACTAGCAATTGGTTTATTGGATGGCATGATTGATGCTGGTGTGAAAGTACCTGAAGAATTTGAAATCATTACAAGTAATAACTCACTGCTAACAGAAGTTTCACGTCCGAGACTTTCAAGCGTGACACAACCTTTATATGATATTGGTGCTGTAGCAATGCGTTTATTGACAAAATTGATGAACAAAGAAGAAATCGAAGATAAGACAGTTATCTTACCATATGGTATGGATCAAAAAGGTTCAACTAAATAAAATAACTGAAAAGTATTGATTGCTTATCATGGAAACTCCCTATAAAATAGAGACTAGAATACAAAACTAGTAGCTATTTTATAGGGAGTTTTTTTAGAATAAAAAGTATGTTATTGAAATACAACTTAAGAATTGAAAAGGAGTAAGATCAATGAATATGAGAGAGAGAATTCTTGCTGGAAAGCTGTTTTTGGATGATTGTGAAGAATTACCTGAAGAACGAATGTTGGCAAAAAGAAGAATGGTAGCGCTTAATCAAACGTCGCCAGATGACTTAGAAAAAAGGTTTAAACTTTTAGATGAGATTTTTGGTATAAAAATAAATGCTTGGGTTGAACCACCTTTTTATTTTTGCTATGGTCGTAATATTGAGATTGGGGAAGAATGCTTCTTAAATATGGGATGTACCTTTATTGATGATGCTAAAATTAAAATTGGTAATAAGGTTGCTTTTGGCCCGGGCGTTACGATAGCGACTGTTGGTCATCCTATCCACCCAGATTATCGACGATTGATGTATGGAAGTCCTGTAACGATTGAAGAGAATTGCTGGATCGGAGCTAATACTACGATTTGTCCTAGTATAACGATTGGTAAAAATAGTGTTATTGGAGCAGGGAGTGTTGTGACGAAAGATATTCCAGAAAACTCAGTGGCTGTAGGGAATCCTTGTAAGGTGATACGCAAAATTAGTGAGAAAGACCGTCAATTTTATTATAGAGATGAACCTTTTATGAAAGAAGATTTAGAAGAAGTCTATCGTTTAAACGGTACAGATTATATGTGAAGAGTAATCAATACAAATTTTTTATAGAATAAAAAATGAAATACCACACTAAAATCATACATTTTGGCGTGGTATTTCAAGATTAAAGATATAATTAGTTACTGTTTCCACTTGATGTGGGCGTGGTATTTTCTTTCTTATTGTCCTCTTTTTTCTTGTCTTCTTTTTTCTCAGAAGAAGGAGTTGTTGTTGCACCTCCATTTGAAGGGGAAGATGTTGCATAGCGGCCCCAATAAGCACTGTAGTTAGCGTCGGATCCGCCATAGCCAAATTTGTATTTGCTTTTTGGAGCACCATCTTTTGCATAGAATGATTCAACATTTGGACCAGGAGCTGTGTATGTTCCACCATTATAGGTGAAAGTACCCGGTTTTTCTCCTGTAAAGCTTGATACATTTGACTTGATTACATCTTTAGAAAGGGTGAATTTTTCACCAGTACCGAATAGATCAGGTCTGACAGAATAGATTGCATTTGCCAAGTTTGCTAAGTAGGCACTATTTTGATCCCCACTGTTAGGGCTCATTGCTGTAGGGTTATCATAACCTGTCCAAGAACCTAAGGTAATAGTCGGTGTTGAAACGACTAACCAAGCATCTTTATAAGCATCTGTTGTTCCTGTTTTACCAATCCAGTCGACATTTCCGAAAGCAGGATTAAGGCCATTGATCATATTTTTGAACGGAGTGGTTATTTTTGAATCTAAGACCGAGCGCATCATGTCATTCATGATCGAAGCCGTAGCTTCTGAATAGACTTGAACCGGTGTATTTTTATGTTCATAAATCACTTTTCCACTATTGTCTGTGATCTTATCAATCATATAGCCTTTTTGATATTGTCCTTTATTAGCGAGGGCCTGAAACCCATTTGTTTGAGTTAAAACAGTTGCTTCTATAGAACCTAAAGGCGCCGATTCATAAGCCCATGCATCGCTAGCTGGATAATTCATTTTACTTAGATAGTTATTGTAAGAGAAATTATCATCACCCATCTGTGCCTTCATAGCTTCATTTAAATGGTAGACAGGAATATTATACGACCACTCTAATGAATGACGAACAGTATCGAATGTATTTGTTCCAGAATTTGTTGCATTCGTTAGTTCATCACCGCCTCTATATGAGGTAGGATAATTGGCTAAGCGACTTTCAGAACCAATCATTCCTTGGTCGATGGCAGGTCCGTAAACCGAAATCGGTTTGATTGTAGAACCAACTTGACGGATTGTATCTAATGCATGATTGCTTTGACTGACATTGAAGTCTCGACCAGCTACAAAACCGATGATTCTACCCGTTTTATTGTCCATCAAAACATTTCCAGTCTCAACAAGTCCTGCACCATAACCATCATCTAGCATATAGCCAAAGTTTGCGACAGCGTTTTGCATGGTATCATAAACTGTTTGATCAATTGTGGATTGAATCGTATAACCACGATTTTGAATTTCTTTTCGTGCTTGATCCTTGTATTGAGAAATTCCTAGTTCATCAAGATCTTCTTTTTTGACACCAGCTTTTTCTATATTGATGTCCATTACTGTATTGGCTGCTTGTTCTAATACAGCGTTGTAAAGATAACTTTCAGAGTTTTGATTGGATTCTTGTTGCGGTTGGAAATCTTGTTTCAAATCATAGTTTTTTGCTGCTTCATATTCTTCTTTTGTAATAGCTTTTTCACGATACATACTGAATAAAACAAAATCTTTGCGTTTCATTCCATAAGCCAAATTTTCATCTGCTTTTAAAGCCCCAGTATTGCTATAAGGAGTGTAAATAATTGGGCTTTGGGGAAGACCTGCAATAAAAGCTGCTTGAGGAAGCGTTAAATCATTGGCACTTTTGCCAAAAAGACCCTTGGCAGCTTCTTCAACACCTGCAATATTTTCACCTTTGTTATTACGACCAAAAGGTGAAACATTTAGATAAGTGGTGACGATCTCATCTTTTGAAAAGTACTTTTCAATGCGATAAGCAAGTAATATTTCATTTGCTTTTCGTTTGAACGTAGTTTCATCTGTCAAAATTTGTTGTTTTACTAATTGTTGTGTTAGTGTCGATCCCCCAGATGAACCGCCCATACCTGTTGCATCAGAAACAAGCGCTCTTATAACTGCTTTTGGAACTACACCTTTATGTTCTTCAAAGTATTCATCCTCAGTCGAAATAATTGCTTTTTTCAAGAGAGGAGAGATATGATCTCCGTCAACTCTTGTTCTGACTAAATCAGATTTGATCATCGCGATATTGGTGCCATCAGCATAAGTCATTCGAGAAACTTCTGTGATATCACTGATTTCTGTCTGGAGCTCCTCTTTTGTTGGTGGTTGTGTATCTTCGACTAGAAAAGCAAAATACCCCATACCAATTCCTAGTCCCAAAGCCCCACCTAATAGTAGAATAATAACTGCAAAGACAAATAGGGATTGCAGTACACGAATCACTACATTTATAATCAAAAAAATCTTTTTCTTTTCTGGTCCTTTAGTAGAATGTTTTTCCGTTTGACGGGAATTATTCTGATTGTCCAAAAGCTTCACCTCAATATAATGATACATTCCGTGATATTATAGCAAAAAAAATCTATAATGAACAGTTGTTCAGATATTTATAGATACTTAATCAAAAAAACTTAATATAAATAGTAGGAAAAACGAGTTGTAGTTTTGTTTGGCATTGAAATTGTGACTGATCTTATAACCGCTTTTATTATTTAGTGTTTTCTTCTAATCTAAATAATACGATTTTTTTGATCAATTCTATTGGTAACTCACAATCAAGAGGAAATTGAATGGCTCCTTTACTTGTTTTAAATTTTGTCAGTTCATGTTTGAATGCTTCAATAGCTGTTGGTGCAGGATAAAAACCAATGTGATTTTTGGCATTAGCAAAATGAACTAGGTTTCCATTTAAGTAGAAAGTGGGCATTCCATAAGACATTTTTTCTGTTGCTTCAGGGATAAGTTGCTTGATTGTTGTATAGAGTTGTTTTAGTTTAGCTTGGCGATCTTCTGGAGTATTTGAGATATAATCTTCAATGATGGTCATTGTGTCTTCCTACTTTCTTATTGGATAATATATTTAGTATACCACGGAGCAAAGAGTGATGGATTTATTTTAAATCATAAAAATTGTAGTGAGTGAAAGAAGTAATCGTTTTATGGTACACTATCAGTGAGTTGTAGAATAAAATGAAGGACTGAAACGAATGGGGAAATCAATTGTCGAAAAATTGAACTTACTGAGTTATTCAACCAAAGCAATTGTTAATCGACCAACTAAAGAATATTTATCTGAAATAAAAGAAACACAAAAACAACTTCCGACAGAACCGGTAGATTTACTTTTTGTTTTTGTAGAATCGATGGCTGGATTTAAAGAGATTGTATCCGAAGTGATCGAGCACCAATTACTGAATAAGAATGGGGTACTCTTTGTTGCCTATCCAAAAAAAGGAAATAAAAGGTATTCAACGTTTGTTCATCGAGACGAAATTTTTCCCACACTTCAAGTGGATGAAAGTGATGGCTATATAGCAAATAGTACGTTAAAGTTCAATCGAATGGTTAGTTTGGATGAGACTTTTACAGTAACGGGTATGAAAAATATTGAACGAAAAGTAAAAATAAAAGCTGTTAGCAGCGCTCGTGTCGATGATTATATTCAGTTTATACCATTAGTAGAATCGTTTGTTGAAAATCATAAAGAAGCAAAAATTTTATTTGAACAACTAACATTAGGGTATAAAAAAGGTTGGGCAAGATATATTTATAGTGCCAAACAAGTAACAACACAAGAGAAAAGAAAAAATGAAATGATCGAGATTTTGGAAAAAGGATTCAAATCGAAAGAATTGTATCGGGCAAGTAGTTCTAGTTAGATAATAGTTTTAAATTGAAGGAGAATTAGCATGGATCAAGTTCAAGAATATGTGGAAAACGTCGATACAAAATGGCAAGATTCTTATCAACAATTGGCGAAAATCATTGCTGAAAATATACCTGAAGGCTTTGCTTTGCGTTTACAGTATGGAATGCCAACTTATGTTGTTCCTCTAAGTGTTTTTCCAGAGGGCTACCTAGGTAGAGAAGATGAACCATTACCTTTTATCAGTTTGGCTGCTCAGAAAAAGCACTTATCTTTGTATCATATGGGGATTATGGGGAATAGAGAGTTATTGACATGGTTTCAAGAAGAATATCAAAAGGTGGTTCCAACGAAATTGAACATGGGAAAAAGCTGTATTCGGTTTAGTAACCCGAAAAATATTCCTTATGAGTTGATAGGCAAATTAGTTGGTAAAATCTCAATGGAAGAATGGATCGCTAGTTATACTCGTTTTGCAGAAAAAAATAAGAAATAGAGATAGCTTTGTTAAAGAAGCAAAAAGATTGTTTTTTCAGAGGGTTTCACGTACTCTTTTAAAGAATGCAGAATTTAGCAGAAGTTTTATGAGTATTATAGTTAGTTAGTTAAAAGTGGACTAGTGTTTCAGTCGAGACTAACGAGCTCGTTACGCTTTTAAATTATCTAGCTTCACGAGCTAGTCTCTCGGGAAAAAGATAAACAATGAATGAGATAAAAAGCATCTCAGTCATTGTTTCCTATTTTCCATTCGAGACTAAACGAGCTCGTTACGCTTTTAAATTAGGAGGATCATTATGTTATTAGGTTCACACGTTAGTATGAGTGGTAAAAAAATGTTATTAGGTTCAGCGGAAGAGGCTGCCAGTTATGATGCAACGACTTTTATGATTTATACTGGAGCGCCGCAAAACACACGCCGTAAACCAATTGAAGAAATGAATATCGAAGCAGGTCAAAAATTTATGGCTGAGCATAATTTAAGCAATATCGTTGTGCATGCTCCTTATATTATTAATTTAGGAAATACGATCAAACTAGAAAATTTTGGATTTGCTACTTCTTTTTTACGTCAAGAAATTGAGCGTGCTCATGCATTAGGGGCAACACAAATCACACTTCATCCTGGTGCTCATGTAGGAGCTGGCGTGGATGCAGGGCTAAAACAAATCATCAAAGGGCTTGATGAAGTTTTATGGAAAGAGCAAGTACCTCAAATTGCACTTGAAACAATGGCTGGCAAAGGGACAGAATTAGGTCGTACGTTTGAAGAGTTGGCAACGATCATCGAAGGTGTTAAGTTAAATGAAAAATTGTCTGTCACAATGGATACATGTCATATCAATGATGCTGGCTATAATGTAAAAGATGATTTTGACGGTGTCTTAGAAGAATTTGATAAAATCATTGGATTAGATCGTCTGAAAGTAGTTCATGTCAATGATTCTAAAAATCCGATGGGTTCTCATAAAGACCGCCATGCTAATATTGGTTTTGGTACGATTGGGTTTGATGCATTAAATAAAGTGGTTCATCATGAAAAATTGAAAGAGCTACCTAAGATTTTAGAAACACCATATGTAGGTGCAGATAAAAAGACAAGTAAAGCACCTTATGGCTATGAAATTGCTATGTTAAAATCACAAAAATTCGATCCAGATTTATTGGAAAAAATTGAGGGACAGTAATATAGTGGTAACAACGTTTCACTTTGATACACTTTGTACTTTTCAACATCAATATATTACGCTCATTGTATTTTAAAGAAAAAGCTGAACAGGATCGTTTATCTTTTTTTCGAGTGACTAACTCTTGAATTTAGATAAAATAAGCAGAAATGGTCTTTCGTAAATTTCTTGTGAGGAATATGACAAAAGACCTTTTCTTTTTGGTCCGTTTCTAGTAAAATGATTTCTTGAGAGCAATTTATTAAAATAGGGATAAATGACCCCATTAAAATGAAAAACGGTAAGTTAGACAAGAATAGTGACTGCATAACAAATTCGCAGAAGTTCTTATCCAGCTTTTCTAATAGAAAGGAGAGATTTATATGTCAACAGGTTTAGTAGTATTGATCGCAATTATCGCTTTATTAGCAGGTGCAGCAGGTGGATTTTTCCTTGCGCGCAAATATATGCAAGATTATTTTAAAAAGAATCCTCCCGTTAATGAGGAAATGTTACGAATGATGATGATGTCTATGGGACAAAAACCTTCTGAGAAGAAGATTCGTCAAATGATGCAGCAAATGAAGAACCAAGGAGACAAATAAGGTTTTTTCATTGCTATTCAGAAATTCAAGAGCACAACGGGCCGATTTTTTGGTCCGTTTTTTTGCACTTATTTTTAATAAATGAAAGGAGTTGTATTGAAATGAGCAAACAACAAATGAAAGATGTGAGCGCACAGTAGTCAATTTAGAAGAGGAGAATGTACATGTCTATATTTAAAAAGTTAGGGTGGTTTTTCAAACAGGAGAAAAAAAGCTATATTATCGGTGTATTTTCATTGGTTATGGTGGCGCTTGTCCAGTTAGTTCCACCAAAAGTTATTGGGATCGTTGTCGATAAAATCGCTGCCAAAAACCTGACGATCAAACCTATTTTGTTTTGGGTCAGTATTCTTTTAGCAGCGGCTTTAGCACAATATATTTTTCGGTATATTTGGCGGACACATATTTGGGGAAGTGCTGCGAAGCTGGAAAAAGATTTAAGACGGCAATTATTCCATCATTTCACAAGGATGGATAGCATCTTTTATCAAAAATATCGAACAGGAGATTTGATGGCACATGCAACGAATGATTTAAACGCTATTCAAAATGTTGCAGGAGCAGGGATTTTAACCTTTGCGGATTCATTGATCACAGGGGGTGCTACAATTGTTGCTATGATTTTATTTGTGGATTGGCGTTTAACCTTGATCGCGTTGATTCCGTTACCATTATTGGCTGTAACATCAAGAGTTTTAGGGTCAAAATTACACGATGCATTCCGTGATTCACAAGCAGCGTTTTCGACGATCAATGATAAAACGCAAGAGAGCATCACCGGTATAAAAGTCATCAAAACGTTTGGTCAAGAAAAAGAAGATATTCAAGATTTTACAGAGAAAATCGATGATGCCATCGTAAAAAACAAACGAGTAAACTTTCTAGATGCGTTATTTGATCCGTTTATTACATTGATCATTGGGATTTCCTATGTTCTGACAATCATTATGGGTGGTCGATTTGTTATGGAAGGATCGATCACGATTGGCCAGTTGATTTCATTTATAAGTTATATCGGGATGCTCGTTTGGCCGATGTTTGCGATTGGTCGTCTGTTTAATGTATTGGAGCGAGGTAATGCAAGTTATGATCGTGTGAATGAGTTGCTCCATGAAAAAACACATATTATTGAGAAAAAGGATGCAATCCAAACACCCGCTAAAGGTCGGTTATCGATGGAAATTGCTCAGTTCACCTATCCAAAAGATGACAACGCAACCTTGGAGCAAATCAAATTTACCGTTGGTGTAGGAGAAACATTAGGAATCGTTGGGAAAACAGGAGCAGGGAAAACAACGATTTTAAAATTATTGATGCGTGAATATGATCATTACAAAGGTCGTGTAACATTTGGCGGTCATGATATTAAAGATTATTCATTAGATGCTTTGATGAATTCAATGGGCTATGTTCCTCAAGATCATTTTCTATTTTCAATGACAGTACGGGATAATATTCGTTTTGCGAATCCTGATTTTACCGAAGTTGAAGTAGAACAAGCAGCTGAGATGGCGTTTATCAATAATGAAATCAAAGCGTTCCCTAAAGGCTATGATACGTTGGTTGGAGAACGTGGTGTTTCTTTATCCGGTGGTCAAAAACAACGGATTTCAATTGCTAGAGCGTTGATCGTCAATCCTGAACTATTGATTTTAGACGATGCTTTATCAGCGGTCGATGCTAAAACAGAAGAAGCAATTCTTTCTAATTTAAAAGAAGCAAGAAAAGAAAAAACAACGATCATTGCTGCGCATCGACTAAGTAGTGTGATGCATGCAAAAGAAATCATTGTATTAGATGAAGGAAAAATCATTGAACGCGGAACGCATCAAGAGTTATTAAGACTTGGTGGATGGTATAAGCGTATGTGGGATAAACAACAATTAGAAGCGAAGATCGAAGGGAGTGAAGCATAATGGAAGAAAAATACGAATCAGAATGGACAAAATCGGTTCCCTTAAAAGAACAAGTCTCAATCGTCAAACGCTTGCTAAAATTTGCAAAGCCATTTCGTCGTACGTTTATAACAGCGATTTTGTTTGCCTTGGTCCTGTCAATTATCAATATTATTTTACCAAGGATCATTCAAACGTTTATGGATGATTATCTAACACCGAAAACAGCTACCAACCAAGTAGTTCTCTTTTTTGCTGGCTTATATCTTTTTGGCGTGATTGTTAAAAGTATTGTTTGGTTTTTCCAATGGTTCTTATATTCAACGGCTTCACTGAAAACCTATCAGTATATTCGTGTGAAGTTGTTTGAAAAACTGCAAACATTAGGAATGCGTTACTTTGATCAAACACCAGCGGGCTCGATCGTTTCTCGTGTCACAAATGATACGGAAACCTTATTTGAATTCTGGTATGTCTTTTTAATGGTTTTGACGGGAATCTTTGCCGTGGTATCTTCATTTATTGCGATGTTTCAAATCAGTGGGAAAATTGCGTTGTATAACTTGATTTTCTTACCTATTTTGCTGATCGTGATTTGGTACTATCAAAAATTCAGTTCTAGAATCTATAGAAGTATGCGGGAAAAACTAAGTCAGTTGAATACGAAGTTAAACGAGTATATATCTGGTATGCAGATCATTCAGCAATTTAGACAAGAACATCGTTTAGAAAAAGAGTTTGAAGAAACGAATAATGATTATTTACGGACACGTTTTTCAATGATCAAAACGAATTCTTTGCTCTTAGGCCCAATCATTAATTTCCTTTATACACTAGCAATCGGTTTGACCTTGACCTTATTTGGGTATGATGCACTACATTCTCCTGTTGAAGTCGGAATGATTTATGCGTTTGTGACATATGTACAAGCTTTCTTTAATCCGATGACGCAAATGATGGATTTTTTAAGCGTCTTCACAGATGGAATGGTTGCAGGTAGCCGAATTTTGAAAATCTTTGATAATGAAGAATTAACGCCGCAACAAAATGTTGGTGCTAATGCAGAAATTATTCGTGGCAAAATCGAATTTCGTAATGTTAGTTTTTCGTACGATGGTGAGAATAATGTCTTGAATAATATTAGTTTTGTTGCTAATCCTGGTGAAACGGTGGCATTGATTGGTCATACTGGTAGTGGTAAAAGTTCGATCATTAATGTTTTGATGCGCTTTTACGAATTTTATGAAGGCGAAATTTTGATCGATGATCGTGATATTCGGGATTATCCATTACCAGAATTAAGGAAAAAATTAGGCTTGGTTTTACAAGATGCCTTTATGTTTTATGGCGATATTGCTGGTAATATTCGGATGTTGAATCCAGAAATCACGGATGAACAAATCAAAGCTGCGGCCGAATTTGTTCAGGCTGATAAATTTATTGAAACCCTACCTAAAAAATATCATGCAAAAGTGATTGAAAGAGGAGCCAGTTATTCAAGCGGTCAGCGTCAGCTGATTTCATTTGCTAGAACGATCGTCACTGATCCTAAAATCCTTGTATTGGATGAAGCAACAGCGAATATTGATACTGAAACTGAAGGGTTGATCCAAGAAGGGTTAGCCAATATGCGTCAGGGTAGAACGACAATCGCGATTGCTCATAGATTGTCGACTATTCGAGATGCAGATTTGATTTTAGTATTGGATAAAGGACGGATTGTAGAACGTGGCAATCATGAGAGTTTATTGACCAAAAATGGTCTGTATGCAGATATGTATAAATTACAAAATAGTGAAGCTTAAAAGAAAAAAAGAGTTAAAAAGAATTATAATTATTCTTTTTAACTCTTTTTTCTTGTATGATAAAGCTTCTATCTACTTGTATATGAAAGTAAATATAAAAAATATATAATTAGTATAATGAAATATCAAACAAATGAGCAAGAAAAATGACATCCGTTATTTTTCTTGCTCATTTGTTTCTCATTTTTTACGATTTATGAACTTTAACTGCTTCATACTTCTTATAAGATTATAGACAGATACAAAAAGATTTAAGGGGGAATGAATAGTGAAGATTAAAACAGTTATGACAATGTTACTTTGTGGGGTCACTTTATCACTGGGTTCAATGAATGAGCATAGTTACGCAGAAACAAAAGTACCTGAAAAAAGAGCAATTATTGGGGAAGATACCCGTATAAAAGTGATGGATACAACAAAAGCACCATATTCAAGTATTGTTTATCTATCAAAGGCAGACGGTGGCTTTGGTTCAGGGACTGTTATTGGTAAAAATAAAGTGTTAACTGCCGCTCACGTGGTAACCAGTTTAAAAACGAGTGCAGATATTGGACGAGCAAATGTAAGTCCAGCTCGAAATGGTTACTACTATCCGTTTGGTTCTTTTAAAATTGAATCTATCGATATGCATACTGGCTGGACTGTTCAAAATAATCGAGATTATGATATTGCTGTTGTGACGTTAAAGCCTAACCGTTATGGTCAGAACATTGGGGATGTTGTACCAATAATTCCGGTGAAAGATGTACCGAATCTTCCTGTAGGAACAAAAGGACTTTTGCCAGGATATAGTCAAGATAAATATGGCGAGTTATGGGAAGCGAAAGGTTCTGTCCTTTCACAAACTTTTTTACGTGTTTACTATGATATAGATTCAATCGGAGGAACTTCAGGAGCTCCGGTTTATAACGAAAATAATCAGTTGATTGCTGTTCATACATCTGAATATCGTGATGGAGGTGTTGCATATAAAAATGCCGGGTCAAAAATTACAGGATCTAATTATGCGTTCATTGCGAAACATTTAGATCAAAAAAATGCCGATACACAAGCGCCAAGCCAAGTTACTGGTATCAGAGCATCAAATATCACAACAAGTTCAGTTCAATTATCATGGAATCCATCAATCGATAATGTTGGAGTGGATAAATATGAAGTATACCGTAATGGATCAAAAATTGGTGAAAGTAAGACAACAGCTTTTACTGTGAATGGTCTAGCTTCAGATACAGCCTATAGATTTTCAATGGTTGCGGTAGATAAATCAGGAAATCGTTCATCAATGTCAACAGGTGTAACGATTCGGACGGTGAAGGAAACTGTAGGAGATACACAAGCGCCGAGTCAAGTAACAGGTGTAAAAGCCAGCAATATTACGATCACGTCAGCGCAATTATCATGGAATCCAGCAATGGATGATGTAGGTGTAGACAAATATGAAGTCTATTGCAATGGTGCAAGAATCGGTGAGAGCCTAGAAACAAGCTTTGAATTGAGTGGTTTAACAGCAAATACGTCATATATAATTTCAGTTTCAGCATTAGATAAAGCAGGAAATCGCTCAGCATTGTCAGCTAATTTAATTCTTCAGACAGAAAAAGAACAAGACAAACCATCCGAGAATCAAACGACATGGGTACAATCAAAAACGTACGTAGCCGGTGAAAAAGTTTTCTTTAATGGAATTGAATACAAAGCAAAATGGTGGTCGCAAGGAAATACACCAGGGACATCGGATGTTTGGCAAAAAATTACTGCTGGTTCTGTCGAGGAGTGGAGAGAAAAACTAACATATTCTGGTGGTGATATTGTTGCATTCAATGGTGTACAGTATAAAGCAAAATGGTGGACGCGTGGTGAAGAACCGGGTAAAACCCCAGTTTGGGAAAAAGTATAGTTGCCTTTAAAAAGAATAATAAATGATTGTGAACAGAAAAAATAGTTAATTTAAGTTCCTATCTTCTGCTTAAATATAGGCTTTAAGTAGATTATTGAATATCATGTAAAGCGGTGGACCCAAGAAAATCAACGACGATTGTTATTTATTTAAAGAAATAGTCTAAAAATGAAGGGGGAAATCAATTGAAAATTCAAAATTTAGTAACAGCATTACTTTGTACAGCAGTACTATCAACTACCGTAGTTGTAGCAGCTCCTCAAGTAGAAGCAGCTCATCCAGTAAGAGAACAATTAACTGACAACAAAGCAAAAGTCAGTGATACAACAAAAGGACATTTCCAAAGCGTTACATTTATTGATGCTAATGGTGTAACAGGTACTGGTACAGTCATTGCTAAAAATAAAGTAGTTACTTCTTACAATGTTGTTGAAGGACTAAAAAACAGTGAAAATCTTGCTAAGACTTTTGTTACACCAGGAAAAGATGGGGAAAATGCTCCATTTGGTTCATTCCAAGTTGAGTCAGTAAGCTTTGAAGAATCTTGGAAAAATATGGCTGTTTTGACATTACAAGCAAATGATAATGGCCAAAATATCGGTGAAGTAGTTTCAGTTGTTCCTGTTACGAAAAATCCATCTATCTTGGTTTGTACTGAAGTAACTATGCCAGGATATGACGCTGATAAAAAAGGTGAAATGTGGGAAAGCCAAGCAACAATTAGTTATAATGTTGCTTCCAATTTTTGGTTTAATCAAGCAAATAAAACTGGAAACTACGGCGGTCCAATTTTCGACAGAAGCGGCAATTTAATCGGGATCCGCTTATTTGAAAAATATTCAAAAGGTGTTCAAACAAGTGCTGCGAAATTTACAGAACGTAACTATGACTTCATTTCAGAAAATTTAAAATAATCATTGTTACTTAGTTAATTGTTTTAGCAAAAGAAATTCGGGGGAAGTAGAACAAGTTAAAAACTAGCGCATCAGTCATTAATAAACTAAAATAAAAATCTTGGGTCTACCGCTTTGCATGGTATTCAATATTGCTTAAATTTGAGTGGTTAATTAACGTGAATTTTCAAAAAAAGTAGTGATCCAAAAAGTTCACTACTTTTTTGCTGCATGTAAAAAAATTACTGAGTAAGCTCATTAAAAAAATAGAATAATGAACTGAATAAATTTGGGCAGAAATATAGACAATCACTCCTTTAAGTTGTAAAGTAAGTGTACTTGAAAAATTCGGAGGGTGAAAAATATATGTATGATGTGATTATAATTGGAGCAGGACCTGCTGGAATGACTGCAGCGCTATATGCGTCACGTTCTAATCTTTCAGTATTGATGATCGAACGCGGTGCACCAGGTGGACAAATGAATAATACAGCTGAAGTGGAAAACTATCCAGGTTTTGATTCGATCATGGGACCTGAGTTGGCTTATAAAATGTATGAAAATGTTGAAAAATTCGGTACTGAAAATGCATATGGCATTGTGATGGATATCAAAGATCAGGGATCTTATAAAGAAGTGATTTGTGATGATAAAACCTATCAAGCCAAAACAGTGATTATCGCAACAGGCTGTGAACACCGTAAATTAGGTGTTAAAGGGGAAGAAGAGTTTGCAGGCCGTGGGGTTTCTTACTGTGCAGTTTGTGATGGGGCCTTTTTCCGTAATAAAAAACTTTTAGTGATCGGCGGCGGCGATTCAGCCGTTGAAGAAGCAATCTACCTAACACAATTTGCTTCAGAAGTTGTGATTGTGCATCGCCGTGATGAATTACGTGCGCAAAAAATCATTCAAGATCGTGCATTTGCCAATGAAAAAATTTCTTTTGAATGGAATACAGTTTTAGAAGAGATCCTTGGAAATGACATGGTTGTGACTGGTGGTCAATTAAGAAATGTATTGACTGATGAAGTGAAAGAAATCGATGCTGATGGTGTATTTATCTACGTTGGACTTGATCCATTGACAGCACCATTTAAAAAATCTGGATTAACAAATGCAGAAGGTTGGATCGAAACCGATCAAGATATGAGAACAAGTATGCCGGGTGTTTTTGCCATTGGTGATGTTCGTGAAAAAACGTTACGTCAAATCACGACAGCTGTTGGTGAAGGCGGAATTGCAGGACAACAAGTCTATAAATATATTGAAGATATGACAGAAGTGGAAGAAGTTAAATAGATTTAAATCTATCATATAATACTAAACATTTACGATCTAGGTCAAAGCTTGATAAGTTTTGACCTAGATTTATTTTATATTGTTTGACAAACGTTTGATTCGTAAAATAAAAAATTACTATTCAAAAATAGAAGGGCTTAAATATAGTGTTAGGAGGACAAGGATTTATGCGTTAAGGGTCAAACAAAGGGAAATACTAAAATGAGGGAGTTTCCAGTAAGTCATTTAAAGAAACAAAACAATCTCACAACATGGCGCTTGAACTTTTCTGACAATAGATAATGTTTTATGATAGAATAAATGAGAAGATTAGAATAAGATGAGGGGAAATGGAAAATAGTTGAACAATGGTTGAAAAGGAGTGAATCGCAATGATGGAATACGAAAAAGATTGGTTTATGAGGCAAGTGAAAGCAGCTGTGTTTAAACCTTTTAAAAAAACGTCAGAAGTCCAAGTCATGCCAGTGATTCAGGTCACAGATGAAGGTACTGGAGAAAATTATTCTGTTCCAATCCAAAGCTATCTTTTAGAACTGGTTTTAACATTAAAAGTAAACCAAGCAGAAAATATATTATTTTCTGAATCTAAAAAAATGACAGACGAACAGTTTTTTGAATTAGGTAATTGGTTTTATGATTTGGTGAATAAATTATCGGATGAAGAGTTAAAAGCTGCAAACTTCTCAAGAACTGAAATCAGTCAAGGTAGAGCAGATTTAGGGCAATCAACATAACGAATAATGACTATTTATTGTTTATTTATTTTTCTTTTGACAATTGTAAAAATATGAACTATGATGATTACGGATCAATAACTGAATAATTGTTAGGTGAGGCTCCTATTTGGACACATGCTGCTGCCGCGAAAGAATCGAGAGACTCTTAGTTGGTTGAACAGGAATGATCGTGAAGGTCATTCATAACGTAGCTGATAAGAAATTATCTACGCCCTATAGTGCTAAAGCTCAACGATAGAGAAACTTTTATTTAAGTTGCTATTTCACGCACACTCTATTGTTGAGTGTGCGTTTTTGCTGTGAATCACAGCGACTGGCTTCGCCAGAGCTGATGATGAACAGTACTTGGCGACTATAAGGAGCGAAGTTCCGCAAAAAGAAACAAGCAAGTAAAGGGAAAACAAAAAGGCAGAAAGCAGAGACTCTAAGAATATAAGGACAGAGACTGGCTTCGCCAGAGCTGATGATGAACAGTACTTGGCGACTATAAGGAGCGAAGTTCCGCAAAAAGAAACAAGTAAGTAAAGGGAAAACAAAAAGGCAGAAAGCAGAGACTCTAAGAATATAAGGACAGCGAGTGGCTTTGCCAGAGCTGATGATGAACAGTACTTGGCGACTATAAGGAGCGAAGTTCCGCAAAAACGAACAAAAAGCCTGAAGGAAAGCATAATTCAGATAGCAAAAGGCCAACCAAACAGTTAAAAAAATCCATCGTTCCAAAATAAACAAAAGAGAGGAAGAGTCACATGGAGGACCCCAGTCAGCGGAAAAATAATCGAAATGTAGCCTTCATCTTAGAAACGATGGGATTGAAATAATACTTCTTTTCCTTTCTAAATAAGATGAAGCAAAAGGAGGAAAAGAAAATGATGAACAAAAAAATAGCAGATATAAAGAAAACAACAAAAGACCAAGAATTAAGAAAATTAGCAATGCTCTCTGAACGTGAATTGATGATGGAACTTCGTACCTCAGAAAAGGGATTATCCGAAGAAGATGCTAAACATCGTTTAGAAGAGTATGGACCAAATGAAGTGTCCGCACAAAAACCAACACCAGCAATTATGATGTTTTTAGAAGCATTTAAAGATCCATTTGTTTATGTATTAGCCTTATTGATGGTAGTTTCAGCTGCAACAAAAGATTTTGAAGCAGCGCTTGTAATGGGGATCATGATTTTAGCTAGTGTTATTATTGCCTTTATTCAAGAGTATCGTTCCCAAAAAGCAAGCCTGAATTTAAAAGAACTCATCGAAAATACAACCGCTGTAACTCGTGCAGGTCAAACCAAAGAAATTCCGATGGATGAAGTTGTTCCAGGGGATATTGTAACACTTGCGACAGGTGATATGATTCCAGCAGATGCTGTCCTGATTTGGACAAAGGATTTATTTATCAACCAATCTTCTTTAACAGGTGAATCAATGCCAGTAGAAAAATTTGTTGATGCTGGTATCGATAAAAATTCAGAATCTGTTTCCGCGTTAGATATGCAGGACTTGATTTTTATGGGAACTGACGTATTGAGTGGGCAAGGAAAAGCAATTATCTTGAAGACTGGACAAAATACATTTTTTGGTGATATTGCTAAAAATGCGACAACACAACGTGGAAAAACATCTTTTGATATCGGTTTGACAAAAGTGAGTAAATTTTTACTTAGAATGGTTATGGTTCTGTTTCCAATCGTATTTTTAATTAACGGAATCACGAAAGGTGAATGGGGCGAAGCTTTTTTCTTTGCGATTGCTGTGGCAGTTGGTTTAACGCCTGAAATGCTTCCGATGATCGTGACTAGTAATTTGGCTAAAGGTGCATTGAGTTTATCTAAACATAAAGTGATTGTGAAAGAATTACCTTCTATTCAAAATTTAGGCAGCATGGATATTCTTTGTACAGATAAGACTGGTACGATTACAGAAGACAGAGTTGTCTTGGTGCAACACCTAGATCCACTAGGTAAAGTCAACGATCAAGTATTAGATATGGCTTTTTTGAATTCTCATTATCAAACTGGCTGGAAAAATTTAATGGATATCGCTGTGATCAATTTTTATGAAGAAAATAGCAATCAAAGTCCGTATCACTCAGTGACAAAATTGGATGAAATTCCGTTTGACTTTTCCCGTCGTCGTTTGACCGTGGTCGTCAATGCGGACGGTCATCAATTTATGATCACAAAAGGTGCGGTTGAAGAGATGGAAGCTGTTTGTACACATGCGGAAATCAATGGCGAAATCGTACCGTTGACACCCGAATTACAAAAAAGAATGCGTGAAGTTAATATTCGTATGAATGAACAAGGCATGCGCGCATTAGCCGTAGCGGTGAAAAAAGATGTGCATAGCGAAGCCATTTATAGTGTGGAAGATGAGCAAGGGATGACACTAATCGGTTTTATGGGATTCTTAGATCCTGCAAAAAAATCAGCGATCACTGCAATCAAGTCGCTACATCAACATGGGGTTAATGTAAAAGTTCTAACGGGTGATAATGATATCGTTGCTAAGAAAGTTTGTAGCGATGTAGGGATAGAAGTGTCCCATGTCGTACTTGGTTCTGATATCGATAATATGTCGGATGAACAAATGAAAGAAGAAGTCGAAAAAACCAATTTATTTGCAAAATTAAATCCCATGCAAAAGTCTCGAATCATAGAAACACTCCAAGAAAATGGCCACACAGTTGGTTTCATGGGAGATGGAATAAACGATGCACCAGCTCTTCGCAAAGCAGATGTTGGGATTTCCGTTGATACAGCTGCCGATATTACAAAGGATGCAAGTTCAATTATTTTATTAGAAAAAAGCTTGAACGTTTTAGAAGATGGTGTGATTGAAGGTCGAAAAGTTTTTAGTAATATGATGAAATACATTAAAATCACGATCAGTTCTAACTTTGGGAATGTTTTCTCAATCTTGATTGCAAGTGCCTTTTTACCATTTCTACCAATGCTTTCTATTCAATTATTGATTCAAAATTTAATTTATGATATCGCACAATTAGCGATTCCTTGGGATAATGTGGATGAAGAAGATTTATTGAAACCAGTACGTTGGGAAACAAACGGTTTGATGAAATTTACCTTATGCATTGGACCTGTAAGTAGTATTTTTGATATTATGACCTATCTTGTGATGTGGTTTGTCTTTAGCGCCAATACGATTGGAAGTCAACATTTATTCCAAACAGGTTGGTTTGTGGTTGGGTTAGTCAGTCAAACCTTAGTTGTTCAAATGGTTCGCACGAGAAAATTGCCATTTATTCAAAGTATAGCATCGCCAGCTGTGATTCTTTCCAGTTTAGGAGCTGTTGGATTAGGACTATTGATTGTCTTGACACCAATTCGGGAGGTTTTCGACTTTGTGAAACTTCCAGCTAATTATTGGGGCTGGTTCATTTTGATCATTGTACTATATTTGATTACAGTTGAAGTTGCTAAACGACTCTATATCCACATCACCAAAGAGTGGATTTGATTTAGAAAAAGAAGATGGTCAATTTTGTTTGGTTGATGATTCGATGAAATTAAACGCTTGATTCAACTTTTTTAAGAGTCATTTTTTTAGACCAAATAACGAAAAATTTCTTAGTGATTGAGTTTGTTATTCGTAAAGAGTGAAAAAAAACTGGTTTTTAATTATTAATATTCGTTTTTTAAAGAACGAAGGCAAAATACTAAAAATTTTGTCTTTGTTCTTTTTGTTATGTTTGGAAAAACACTGTTCATTTTTTAGTAAATAATTTCTAATATGTAAATCTTCTGTAGCATAACAATGATCACAGAGACTATAACAGCTAGTTGTCAAAAGATACGATTGCGAAGTCTTTTTGTAAAACGGTTTCTTGTTTGTGATTTTAATCACTAACCTTTGGTACGAAAGGTTTCGAGTATTTTAATCAAATTTAAAGAAATGCTCACTTTTTACTTGCTCTTTTATCTGTTTAGTGATAATTTGTAAGTGTAGTCGATAAAAAGTAATACAGTTTTTAACGCTGTTTTACTTTTTACGAAAAAAAGAAACGTAACAGAGAGGATTGTGTGACAAAATGGCAAAGGCAAAGAAACAAAAACCTATTGACTTTAAAGCACTTATGGAAAAAGTCGACGCTGATTTCCCAACATTTCAAATTTTAGATAAAGATGGGAAAATCGTAAACGAAGATGCTGTACCGGATTTATCAGATGACGAATTAGTAGAATTAATGACTCGTATGGTTTGGTCACGTGTGTTAGACCAACGTTCAACTGCACTGAACCGTCAAGGTCGTCTAGGCTTCTTCGCACCAACAGCTGGACAAGAAGCAAGCCAATTAGCAAGTCAATTTGCTATGGAAAAAGAAGATTACTTATTACCTGGTTACCGTGATGTACCTCAATTAGTTCAACACGGCTTACCATTAACAGAAGCATTTTTATGGTCTCGTGGCCACGTAGCGGGTAACCACTATGCTCCAGAATTAAATGCTCTACCACCACAAATCATCATTGGTGCACAATACATCCAAGCAGCAGGAGTTGCTTTAGGAATGAAAAAACGCGGCAAGAAAAACGTTGTCTTCACTTATACAGGTGATGGCGGTTCTTCACAAGGTGATTTCTATGAAGCAATCAACTTTGCAGGAGCATATCATGCAAACGGCGTGTTCATCATCCAAAACAATGGTTTTGCGATTTCAACACCTCGTGAAAAACAAACAGCAGCTAAAACATTAGCACAAAAAGCTGTAGCAGCTGGAATTCCAGGGATCGTCGTTGACGGAATGGATCCACTAGCAGTTTATGCAATCGCTAAAGAAGCGCGTGAATGGTCTGCAAATGGCAATGGTCCTGTTTTAATTGAAACATTAACTTACCGTTATGGTCCACATACATTATCAGGTGATGATCCAACTCGTTACCGTTCAAAAGATATGGATGACGAATGGGTACAAAAAGATCCGCTAGTTCGTTTCCGTAAATATCTAGAAGATAAAGGCTTATGGTCTGAAGAAAAAGAAAACGAAGTAATTGAAAAAACTAAAGAAGAAATCAAAGTAGCAATTGCAGAAGCAGATAAAGTTCCAAAACAAAAAGTATCTGATTTCTTGAAAAATATGTTTGAAGTTCAACCACAAAACATTAAAGAACAAATTGCATTCTACGAAGCGAAGGAGTCGAAATAATCATGGCACAAAAAACAATGATCCAAGCAATTACAGATGCCTTAGCTCTTGAAATAGAGAAAGACGAAAACGTCTTGGTCTTCGGTGAAGACGTTGGTAAAAACGGCGGAGTTTTCCGTGCAACTGAAGGTTTACAAGAAAAATTTGGTGAAGACCGTGTCTTCGATACTCCTTTAGCAGAATCTGGAATCGGTGGTTTGGCTTTTGGTTTAGCATTAGAAGGTTACCGTCCAGTTCCTGAAATCCAATTCTTTGGATTCGTATTTGAAGTATTTGACGAAATCGTTGGTCAAATGGCTCGTACTCGTTACCGTATGGGTGGAACACGTAACATGCCTATTACTGTTCGTGCGCCATTTGGTGGTGGTGTTCATACACCAGAACTTCACTCTGATAACTTAGAAGGATTGATTGCTCAATCTCCTGGTATCCGTGTTGTTATTCCATCAAATCCATATGATGCAAAAGGACTATTGATTTCTGCAATCAGAAGCAATGACCCTGTTGTTTACTTAGAGCATATGAAATTATACCGCTCATTCCGTGAGGAAGTGCCGGATGAAGCATATGAAGTACCATTAGATAAAGCAGCTGTGACTCGTGAGGGTACTGATATTTCTATCATTACTTACGGTGCAATGGTTCGTGAAGCAATCAAAGCCGCTGACAACTTAGCAAAAGACAATATTTCTGTTGAAATCATTGACTTACGTACTGTCGCTCCTTTAGATGTTGAAACAATCATTAAATCAGTTGAAAAAACTGGTCGTGTAGTCGTAGTTCAAGAAGCACAAAAACAAGCTGGCGTTGGCGCTATGGTTGTTTCTGAAATTTCTGAACGTGCGGTATTATCACTAGAAGCGCCAATTGGCCGTGTATCTGCTCCAGATACAATCTTCCCATTTGGACAAGCAGAAAACATTTGGTTGCCAAATGCTAAAGATATCGAAGCGAAAGCTAGAGAAATCGCAGAATTTTAATTAGAGACTAAACAAATCTTACTTTAAAAACGTGCCTTGATTTTCACGTGATAGCTTATCACGTGAAAATTTAGCGCTGTTATTTTAAGTAAATGACTAGTTAGACAGATACGATAAAGGAAGGGAAGGCTTAAAAAATGGCTTATCAATTTAAATTACCAGATATTGGTGAAGGTATTGCAGAAGGCGAAATCGTAAAATGGTTCGTTAAAGCAGGAGATACCATCAATGAAGATGATACATTACTAGAAGTTCAAAACGATAAATCTGTAGAAGAGATTCCATCTCCAGTTACAGGAACAGTTAAATCTATCGTAGTACCAGAAGGCACGGTAGCAAATGTTGGAGATGTATTGATCGAAATCGATGCACCTGGACATCCTGAAAATGATGCAGCACCAGCAGCGGCGCCAGCTCAAGAACAAACTCCTGCACAACCAGCAGCAGTTCCAGAAGCACCAGCAGCGGACAGCAGTGGCGGCGTGTTCCAATTTAAATTACCAGATATCGGTGAAGGTATTGCAGAAGGCGAAATCGTAAAATGGTTCGTTAAATCAGGCGATACAATCAACGAAGATGATACTTTATTGGAAGTTCAAAACGATAAATCTGTTGAAGAAATTCCTTCACCAGTTACAGGAACAGTTAAAAACATTGTTGTTCCAGAAGGTACAGTAGCAAATGTTGGAGATGTATTGATCGAAATCGATGCACCTGGACATAATTCTGCACCAAGCGCATCTGCTCCAGCAGCAAGTGCACCTGCTCAAACAGAACAAGCAGCACCAGCTCCAGCAGCGTCAACAGGTGTTGTAGCAGCAGCTGATCCAAACAAACGTGTGTTGGCTATGCCATCAGTACGTCAATTTGCTCGTGAAAAAGATGTAGACATCACACAAGTTGCACCAACTGGAAAAGGCGGACGTGTTACAAAAGCAGATATCGAAAGCTTTATTTCAGGTGGCGGACAAGCAGCAGCACCAGCACAAGCTGAACAAACTGCGGCGGCTCCACAAGCAACAACTGCAACTGAAACAGCAACACCAAAAGCACCTGCTAAACCATTTGTTTCTGATTTAGGTGAAGCAGAAACACGCGAAAAAATGACACCAACTCGTAAAGCAATTGCTAAAGCAATGGTGAACAGTAAACATACTGCACCTCACGTTACATTGCATGACGAAGTTGAAGTATCTAAATTATGGGATCACCGTAAGAAATTTAAAGATGTTGCAGCAGCTAACGGTACGAAATTAACATTCTTACCATACGTTGTGAAAGCATTGACTGCAACGGTTCAAAAATTCCCAATCTTGAATGCATCAATTGACGATGCAGCACAAGAAATCGTTTATAAAAATTACTATAACATTGGTATTGCAACAGATACCGATCATGGTTTATATGTACCAAACGTTAAAAATGCGAATACTAAGAGCATGTTTGCAATCGCTGATGAAATCAACGAAAAAGCAGCTCTTGCAATTGATGGTAAATTAACTGCTGCGGATATGCGTGACGGTTCTATCACAATCAGTAATATTGGTTCAGTTGGTGGCGGCTGGTTCACACCTGTTATCAACTACCCTGAAGTTGCAATTTTAGGTGTTGGTACGATCGCTACTCAACCAGTTGTAAATGCAGACGGTGAAATCGTTGTTGGACGTGTTATGAAACTTTCAATGAGTTTTGACCACCGTATTGTTGATGGCGCAACTGCTCAAAAAGCAATGAACAACATCAAGCGTCTATTAGCTGATCCAGAATTACTATTAATGGAAGGATGATTATCAAATGGTAGTAGGAGATTTCGCCATTGAATTAGATACAGTCGTAATTGGTTCAGGCCCTGGAGGATACGTTGCAGCGATTCGTGCTGCTGAAATGGGTCAAAAAGTTGCGATCATTGAACGTGAGTTTATCGGCGGTGTATGTTTAAACGTTGGATGTATTCCTTCTAAAGCATTGATCGCAGCTGGACACCACTATCAAGAATCGCTAGATTCAACTATGTTTGGTGTAACAGCCAAAGATGTTGAGCTAGACTTTACAAAAACACAAGAATGGAAAGACAATAAAGTTGTTAATACGTTGACAAGCGGTGTTGGTTTCCTTCTTAAAAAACATAAAATCGAAATTATTGAAGGAGAAGCGTTCTTTGTTGATGAAAACACATTACGTGTGATCCATCCAGATTCAGCGCAAACTTACTCTTTCAATAATGCAATCGTAGCAACAGGTTCTCGCCCAATCGAAATCCCAGGATTTAAATTTGGCGGACGTGTCTTAGATTCTACAGGTGGTTTGAACTTGAAAGAAGTACCTAAGAAATTTGTTATCATCGGTGGCGGCGTTATCGGTGCAGAATTAGGTGGCGCATATGCGAACCTTGGTTCTGAAGTAACGATTTTAGAAGGTAGTCCTTCAATCTTACCAACTTATGAAAAAGATATGGTTAAACTAGTTACAGACGACTTCAAGAAGAAAAATGTAACAGTTGTAACGAAAGCAATGGCTAAAGAAGCAATCGACAACGGCGACAGCGTAACGGTTAAATATGAAGTAGACGGCAAAGAAGAATCAGTCACTGCTGACTATGTAATGGTAACAGTTGGACGTCGACCAAACACGGATGATCTTGGTTTAGAACAAGCTGGTGTTGAAGTTGGCGAACGTGGTTTAGTTAAAGTGGACAAACAAGGTAGAACAAACGTATCAAACATCTTCGCTATTGGGGATATTGTACCAGGAGCGGCGCTTGCTCATAAAGCAAGCTACGAAGCAAAAATTGCTGCTGAAGCAATTTCTGGTAAAAAAGTAGAAGTAGACTACAAAGCAATGCCTGCTGTAGCCTTTACTGATCCAGAATTAGCAAGTGTTGGTATGACAATTGCTGAAGCCAAAGAAGCGGGATTAGAAGCAACTGCTTACAAATTCCCATTCGCTGGTAACGGCCGTGCTATTTCTTTAGGTAAAACTGAAGGATTCGTACGTTTGGTAACAACAAACGAAGACAATGTCATTATCGGAGCACAAATCGGTGGAGTTGGCGCAAGTGATATGATTTCTGAATTATCATTAGCGGTTGAATCTGGCATGAATGCTGAAGATATTGCATTAACGATCCATCCACACCCATCTTTAGGGGAAATTACTATGGATGCTTCTGAGTTGGCTTTAGGTTTGCCAATTCATATTTAAATAGCATATTTGTCACACAAAGAAAGACCGAGCTGGCCAGGCTCGGTCTTTTGTTTTAGCATTTTATTGAAAAGACGTTTAAAAGTTAGTGTACTTGCACAACTTTTAAACGTCTTTTTATAGTTTTGTAGCCTATCTTATACTTTTAGCGATGAAGTTCTTTGTCATCTTGTTCATCGATTCTATGAACCATCTCAAGTAATCCACCGTTTCCCTCATCTATAATTCGTTTTACTCTAGAAATCGTTGTAGTGCTGCTGCCAGTGGCTTCAGCGATATCACTGTACGTTTTGTTTAATAGTAGTAGCTTTGCAACTTCAAACCGCTGAATCATAGAATCTAATTCTTTAAGTGTCATTAAGTCGTCAAAGTAATTGTAGCAATCCTCCAATGTTTCTAAAGCTAATAGAGAACGGAAAAACTCATCGCCGTGGCCGTCTTGTATCTTGTCGATTTTCATAAGTTCCTCCTAAATTTAAAAGCGGAACAAATCTTTTAATCCTGTAGAAAATTAGGAAATTGTTATTGAAACGTTCTTTGTTTCACTAACAATTTATCTATTTTCCTAAGGATTGATTTGTGTAGCTAGATAATACTAATGATCAACACTTTCTTACGAAAGTCTTGTACTGTTCATCATCAGTTCAATTTTTTCACTGTGATTCTCAGCAAAAGCGAAGCGGACTCGTTTAGACTTGGCAGGAAAATAGGAAAAATTGATTGAGTCTTTTTTTGTCTCATTCATTTTTTATCTTTTTCCCGAAAGGCTAACTCGCATAGCTAGATAATAATTGGTAACAATGTTCTACTTCGCTACACCTTGTACTTTTCAACATCAGTTCATACTATTCACTATGTACTTCGTAGCAAGCATTTTTTATTATAAAACTTTTTTGTAATTTGTCCAGTAAATAGAATAAATATGAAAGGGTGAAGTAAAACTGATTTTCAGTTTTACTTCACCCTTTCAAAATAGACTAACTGTTTTTTATTTAGAAAGTAATTTTACTAAAGTGTATTGTTTTTTACCTTTACGAACAATAATGAATTTTCCATCAAAGCTCTGTTCTGCTGTAACGACAAAGTCTAATTCTTTAATACGGTCACCATTGATTGAAATCGCACCATTTGAAATATCTTCTCTTGCTTGACGTTTAGAAGGTTCAATACCAAGTTCGATCAACCAATCTACAAGATTTTGATCAAGTGTTTCTGTTTCAACGGTAGGCATGTTTTTAAAACCTTCTTCAATTTGTTTTGAGGTTAGGTTTTTTACGTTACCAGAAAATAACGCTTCTGAGATTGCTAATGCATCGTTTAAATCTTTTTCACTATGCACGAATTTTGTCATTTCTGCAGCTAGTACGCGTTGTGCCTCACGTAAATGTGGTTCTGTTTGGACTTTAACTTCCAAGGCATCGATTTCTTCTTTTGTTAAGAAGGTAAAGAATTTCAAGTATTTGATTACGTCACGGTCATCTTGGTTTACCCAGAATTGGTAGAATTCATAAGGGGTTGTTTTTTCTGGATCTAACCAAACCGCACCGCCTGCTGTCTTACCAAATTTTGTTCCATCTGCTTTTAACATCAATGGAATCGTTAAACCAAAGGCCTTTGCATCAGCACCTTCTTTTTTACGAATCAAGTCTAGACCAGCTGTGATATTGCCCCATTGATCCGCACCACCGATTTGCATGCGTACGTTGTTATTTTGGAATAAGTGTAAAAAGTCCATCGATTGTAGAATTTGGTAGGTAAATTCTGTAAATGAAATACCAGTTTCTAAACGACTTGCGACGATATCTTTAGCAAGCATTGTGTTGATATTGAAGAATTTACCGAAATCTCTCAAGAAATCTAATAGAGTAAGATCGTGTGTCCAGTCGTAGTTGTTCACTAAAGTCAATGTGTTATCTGTATCTACTGCAAACAATTTTTCCATTTGTTTTGTTAAAGAATCAACGTTGTGCTGAACAGTTTCCATTGTTTGTAACTGACGTTCTGTCGTACGTCCACTTGGATCTCCGATTGTTCCAGTTGCGCCACCGATCAAAATAAAGGGATGATGTCCAAAGGCTTGGAATCTTTTTAGCATCATAAAAGGAATCAAATGCCCGATATGCATACTATCTCCTGTAGGATCAACGCCGCAATATAGTGAAATGCTATTGGATTCAACGTATTCACGCAACCCTTCGCTATCTGTTTGTTGGTTGATGGCACCACGCCATTCTAATTCATCAATAATGTTTGTCATGTCTCTTCTTCCTCTCCTAAATAAAATAAAAAACGCCCCATAGGCTATTAGCCTATGGGACGAACTTCGCCGTGTTACCACCCAAATTGTATATGAAACATCATATACCTCTTAAATCTGTATCGTAGATAGACGCCTACTTACGGTAGGAAACTAAAAGTGTAATTCACAAAAAAATGTATATGCCAACTCTCACTAAATGCTGACTCTCTGAAATAGGGACATTCTTGCTACTTCGCTTTATTAAAGTTTGATATGTTATTTTGTAGCAATTTTACGACAAATAAGTCAACTTGTCAAATACTTCTTTTTTTATTTTATTATTTTTAAATGAGGGGTTTCTCATATAAAGAGACTTCGCTTTAATCTAGGTTTTTTGAAAGTAGAAAGTAACAAGTATAATTTCTAACAATTGCGAACGACCTTTTTACAATTAGCTCTTCTATGTTATTTTTTTCACACAAATACTTTAGTGCGGTGGAGCATTGACGCGCTGTATAAAGTGTATAAATGTTAAATAACAGGTTATTTTTTTAATTCTGCTCTTTTTGACTTGAGGCTTAAAGCTACCTATACTTTGGGAGTGATTTCACATGTGGGAAACAAAAAATAAATTTAATCAGGAGGTCAAATAGAAACATGAATAAGAAATTATCATTATTTGGATTAATTGGAATTACCATGGCCTTTTTCGGAACGGTTCGTAGTGTTCCAACATTGGCATCAACAGGATGGGCACAAATTTTTTATATGTTGATCGCAGCTTGCTGCTTTGCATTACCAATTGCATTGATTTCAGCTGAGTTATCAACTGGTTGGCCAGAAGAAGGCGGACCGCAAGTATGGGTACGTAATGCTTTTGGAGAAAAATGGGGTTTTGTTACGTCATGGTTATTATGGGTACAAATGTTTTTCGGAATGGTAATGGTTGCTTCAACCGTAGGCGTACTGCTAGGTTATGTGATCGACCGTCCAGATTTAGGACACAATAATTTATTTATTTTTATCATGATATTGATTTCTTATTGGGGCATTACGTTGTTGAATTTGAAATTTGATATGGTAAAAATTGCGGGCGACTGGGGCGCTTTGATTGGCGTTTATATTCCTTTTGTGGCTTTAGTTATTTTAGGAATGATGTATATGGCAAAACATGGAATCAATCAGGATAGCTATTTAGGTCACTTTGAAGCAAGCAAGTTGTTACCTGATTTTAGCGACCTTGGTAGCTTACCAACGTTAACAGGAATTATCTTCATTTTTGCTGGAGTAGAAATTTCATCTGTTCATGCAAATAACATTGATAATCCAAAACGTAATTATCCAATTGCAGTTATTGCATCTGTTTTACTATTAGTTGTGTTTAACTTAGCTGCTGGTTTAAGTGTAGCAGATAGTGTACCAGCTGGAAAAATGGAACTTGCTAACATCACACAACCATTTGTGATCATGACACAAGATTTAGGAATTCCAGCGATTTTCAATAATATTATTTCATTGATGATTTTAGTCGGTGTGTTAGTGCAATTGAGTGCTTGGGTGTTAGGTCCAAGTAAATCAATGATCAAAGTAGCAGAAGAAGGAAACTTACCTCCATTCTTCCAAAAACGTAACGCAAAAGGGATTCCAATTGTTTTTGTTATGATCCAAGCAATTGTGATTTCACTTGTATCATTCTTATATGTTGTTGTACCAGATATCAGTGCAGCATTTTTAATCATCACGATTACAACGACGATTCTTTATTGTGTGGTATATCTATTGATTTCACTTTCAGCAATTAAGTTACGTTACAGTATGCCGACAGTAAAGCGTCCCTTTAGATTAGGAAATAAAGGCAATGGTTTGATGTGGTTTGTCTCAGTTTTAGCAATCGTTAGTGTGGTTGTTACAATTCTAGTCAGCTTGATTCCACCTAGCTCTGTTCCTCAAAGCGGACATGTAGCATATATTATTTTCCAAGTGGCGGCTACTGTGATTATGATCGGAATTGCATTAATCATTTATAAGAGAAAGAAACCAGAATGGAAGAAAACAAATAAATAAGAAATAACATTTTCAGCATGAACAATTATGAAACTATTGGAGGAAAATATCATGAAAAATTTCAATACTGATGATACAAATTTAAAAGCTTTATTTCTAGGAGACAAAGGCGAAAACGTTGATCTATTCAAAGAATTATTAAACAAAATGATCGATGAACATGTTGGCTGGAGACAAAATTATATGCCACAAGATTTACCTGTTATTTCTCCACAAGACAGAAGTTCTAAAAGTTTCCAAGAAACAGCGGATAATATGAGAAGTGTCTTCAATGTATTATCTTCACGTTTACGTACAGAATCACTTCCATGGCACTCAGCTGGCCGTTTCTGGGGACATATGAACGCTGAAACATTAATGCCATCAATTATCGCCTATACAACTGCAATGCTTTGGAACGGCAATAACGTGGCTTATGAATCATCACCAGCAACGTCACAAATGGAAGAAGAAGTTGGACTAGAATTTGCGACATTGATGGGTTACGAAGATGGCTGGGGTCATATTGCAGCAGATGGTTCGATCGCTAACTTAGAAGGTTTATGGTATGCCCGTAATATGAAATCATTGCCATGGGCGATTCAAGCTGTTGCACCAGAAATGGTTGCAGGCAAATCTGATTGGGAATTACTAAATATGCCTACATCTGAAGTTTTGGATATCTTAGATCAATTACAAGATAAATTTGATGAAATCAAAGCTAATTCAGCTCGTAGTGGTAAAAACTTAGACAAATTAGGTAAATGGATCGTACCACAAACAAAACACTATTCGTGGTTAAAAGCGGCAGACATTATCGGTATTGGTTTAGACCAAGTAATTGCTGGTGAAGTAAACAGTGAATACCGCATGGATATCGATAAATTAGAAGCACAAATTCGTGATCTAGCAGCCCAAGGAATTCCTACACTTGGAGTTGTTGGTGTGGTCGGCTCAACAGAAGAAGGTCAAGTAGACCGTATTGATCAAATCATTGCTTTACGAGATAAATTAGCCAAAGAAGGCATCTACTTCTACGTGCATGTTGATGCAGCTTACGGCGGTTATGGACGTTCAATCTTCTTAGATGAAAATGATCAATTCATCGAATGGGATAAGATCGAAGAAGTTTATGCAAAACATAACATCTTCCAAGAAAAAAATGATTGGTTGACAAGAGAAGTTTATGAATCATTCAAAGCAATCGAACAAGCTGAATCTGTAACGATCGATCCACATAAAATGGGCTATATTCCATATTCTGCTGGTGGTGTGGTAATTAAAGATATCCGTATGCGTGATGTGATTTCTTACTTTGCAACATATGTATTTGAAAAAGGGGCAGATATTCCAGCGCTATTAGGTGCTTATATTCTTGAAGGATCTAAAGCTGGTGCAACTGCAGCTGCTGTTTGGACTGCCCACAAAGTCTTACCATTAAACGTAACTGGTTATGGTAAATTGATGGGTGCAAGTATTGAAGGAGCCTATCATTTCTATCACTTTATCGATGGGTTAGAATTTAAAGTTGGCAACAAGATAATTGAAATCCATGCTTTAACAAAACCAGACTTTAATATGGTCGACTATGTCTTTAATGAAAAAGGAAATACTGACCTTGTAAAAATGAATAAATTAAATCATGATTTCTACGACTATGCCTCTTATGCAAAAGGTGGTTTATATAACAATGAATTCATTACATCACATACTGATTTTGCTATCGAAGAGTATGGTCATAGTCCATTTGAATTTGTAAACAGTTTGGGTTTCTCTCGCGCTGAATGGGAACGTGCTGATAAAGTAACGATCTTACGTGCAGCCGGTATGTCACCATACATGAATGACAAAGAAGTCTTTGATGACTATGCAGAAAAAATCAAAGAAGCAATTCAAGAAAAATTAGAAGCAATCTACGCTGAGCAATAGCGTTGAATAACTGTAGGTGCGGTAAGGCGACAATACAGCTTTACCGCAGCTGCAGCTTTTCTATAAAAAAATAAATAAGAGGGAATGGTGAAATAGTGAGGGAGAAGTCTCTTGAGCCAACTCTCTATAAAAATGTGAGGAAGCTATATGAAAAAATATAAGGTAAATTTCAACGAAGCAGTTTTCTTATTAATAACATTATTATTGATGATTGGCATAAGTATTATTGGTTTTAGTATTCCTGCTCATGTCGCTATATTGCTTGCAATCGGCTATTTATTGTTATTTGCGGTGTATAAAAAATTTTCTTGGGATTTCGTCCATAATGCGTTGATTGAAGGTGTTACTTCAGGCATTATTCCAATGCTGATTTTTATTTTGATTGGTGCGTTGATCAGTGTTTGGATCGCAGTAGGAACGATTCCCACAATCATGGTTTTAGGTTTCTCTTTCTTATCAGTGAAATTTTTTATTCCAACTGTTTTTATTGTTTGTGGTATTGTAGGTGGAGCTGTGGGAAGTTCGTTTACGACCATTTCAACAATCGGTATTGCTTTTTTAGGAATGGGTAGTTTGATTGGTGTTGATCCAGCATTAACAACAGGAGCCATTGTTTCAGGGGCCTTTTTAGGAAATTCAATTTCTCCACTTTCAGATACAGTGAATTTAGCTGCGGCTATTTCAGAAGTCGATTTATTTGACCATTTAAAAAATACATATAAAACAGCGATCCCAGCTGCAATCCTTTCGTTTGGTTATTTTTTAGTCGTGGGGTTACGTTATGATGGTGCGCTAGATAGTACAAGTATTCATGATATCGTTCAGACATTAAATAACAATTTTACGATTTCTTTTATGGAACTGATTCCGTTAGCACTCTTATTTGTTTGTGCTTGGAAAAAAATCCCAGCGATCCCAACCTTGTTGTTGAGTATTTGCGCATCCCTTATCTTACTGTTTTTTACAAGTACTCATTTTTCTTTTGGTGAGACGGCAGAACTTATCCAAAATGGGTTTGTTTCTCATACAGGAAACACGCAAGTGGATGAACTGCTATCTAGAGGCGGTATTCAAAGCATGATGTGGTCAGTATCGTTAATTATTTTAGCGTTAGCATTAGGCGGATTACTAGTGAAAATGGAAATTATCGATTGCTTACTACAACGCTTTGAAACGGTGATTGATTCTCGTCAAAAATTGATTTTTATCACCATGATGAGTTCGATTGGTATCAATGTCTTAATTGGAGAACAATATCTTTCAATCATTTTACCTGGGAAGTCATTTATTGCTAAATTCAAAGAAAAAAAGGTTCCATTGACAATGTTGTCTAGAGGATTGAATGATGCAGGCTCTGTTGTGAATCCGTTGATTCCTTGGGGTGTGAGTGGCGTGTTCATTTCAGGAACCTTAGGAATTGCCACAATGGATTATTTACCTTATGCAGTATTTTGCTTTGCGTTGCCATTATTGTCATTTTTCCTTACGATTATTGGAAAAAAGAAAACGAAAGAATAAATAAAAAATACAACGTGTTCCTCAAAAGGAATAACGTTGTATTTTTTTGATTCATTTAATCTCCAAACGTTTTAAGTTCTTCACTATATAAAAGATCATCGATTTCTATGATAGTTAAATGATGAGTGATTCCATAAATCACAATAGCATCCCAAGGGTGTTTCGGGTAGAGCTAGGCATAGCCTGTTTTTTTCATCAAAGTATTGATATCTTGTTGCTTCCGTAATACCAGTTTTTTTCAAAACAGCACTTTTGGTCAAATTTTTATCAAGCAACCAACCATTTAAATAATCTTTCAAGCTTTTTTTATTCTATATTTGGTGGGTCGGAGAGTTTTTCAGTAACCGAATGGATCGGTTTGACTTTTAAAATATCTAAAAAGAAAGTAAAAATCGGAATACCAACAATCAATCCCCAAACACCAAATAGTCGTTCACTGATCAGTAAAATAACAAATGTATAAAAAATTGGTAAATCTGTTTTACTCGACATAAATTTAGGATTTAATACATAAGACTCAAATAAATGAACGACAATGATCACCACTAAGATATAGATTACATCATTGATGCCACCTTCTGAATAAGCAATGAAACTTAATGGAATACAGGAAATGATCACACCTGCGACAGGAATCAAGCTTAAAATAAAAATCATGATGGCTAAACTTGGCAATTGATGAAACCCGATCAATGCCAAACAAACCGTTGTGATCCCCGTATTAACAACCGCAATAAAGAATTGAGCTTCCATCACGACACCAAAGGTATTTACAAACTTATCTGCAAAAAAGTAAATATCCTGAAAAAACCAGTCAAAATCACTTTTTAAAAATAACTTAGAAAACTCCGCCATTTGCTTTTTCTCGATCATAAAAAAGAAACTTAAAATGAATGAGAGAATAAAAGAAAGACCGATCGACCCAATATCTTGAACATACCGCAAAAGGATACTTGCACCATTTTGGATTTGAGACATTAAATTGGATTTTTCTAGATAATTATCAATGACCATCAAAAGCTGATTATGATCATCCGTCGGAGTTTGGTAGAAACGGATGACGGAATTATACATTTGAACAGATTGATGAATCAGAACCGGCACATATTTGGTAACGGCCAGATAGACTAAAAAAACGATCAAAGAATAAGTGGCTAAAACCAGTATGAGAGAGGGCACTTTTAAATACTGCTGCACAAATTTCACAAAATGAAGTGCTAAAAACGTAAAGATAAACGTTAATAAAATCATTGTAATCATGCTTCTCGCTAAAAATAAAATAAAAATAACAACAGCTAAAACAAAAAAACGTCTTAAGCGTTCATTTTGAACAAATTTTTCATAAATCGACACAGACTTCGCTCCTTTAATACGTTACTTATTATCTTGTAAGATAACTATAATGCTTTTTTACATTTTTTGATAGCAGTTTTATCGATAATTTTAAAAAAAATAACTTGAGATAGAGTAGTGATGTTTTTAAAAAGAAGTACGTTTATTTTATATGTTATTTTTAACGAAATTATACAAATTGAAATGCATTTGAAAGTAGAATATTTAGCTTTTCCGGTAAAAAAAAATTTTTTATTTCGTTATTCTATTGAAAGCAAGCGCTCTTTTTGTTAAGTTTAAAATACAAAAAGGAGGTTTGAAAATGAAAAGGTTAAAAAAAGTAACGTTATGTATTTTTTTTGTTTCAATTTTGTTCTTTACTGGATGTAGTAGTAAAGCAAACGAAGGGAATCTGGATAAAAAAATCTATGATTTAGAAACAAGTTTCAAAGAAACATATCAATTGTGGGTAGATATGAAAAATATGGGGGAAATTAAGAATAAAGAGTATCCCAAAGATCTCAGAAAAGTAGCGACTGATTTTAAAATTATTGGAGACAAAGTAAAATTAAGCAGTTATCAAAAACTTCTAAATGAAGAAGACAAATTGATTTATGAGACATATCGACAATTATCGCCAGCAATCAAGGAACTAGCTAGAACAATCGAAAAATCAAATTTTGAATTAGCAAAAACACAATATGAAACGATTCTAGAAAAAGAAGAAGGGGTAAAGGAGTAGGCGATGATGAAAAAAGGGTGGAAAAGAAAAGGGATCACGTTGTTTGTTGCTGGAGTACAAGTTTTAGGATTGTTTCCATGGGGAGCGATTCAAAGTTTTGCACAAGAAAATGAAAAAGCAGAAACTGTTGGCTCAAGTGAAGTAATTGCTACACAGGAAAAAGTAAAAAAAGAAGAGCTTGATCAACAAACACAGCAAAAACTCAAAGAAGCTGACGAGAGTATTCAGAAAGAAAAAAAAGCGACTAAAGAAGCTGACGACAAAATAGAACCAACTCTAGAAGTTGCGCCGCAATTGAAATCAGCATTTGAAGCAGAAGAAAAAAGTATGTTGGCATCAGTCAAAGATGACATGGTTAAAAAAGGACTGACAGAAGTGTTAGCCGATCGTTCTGAGACAACCAAAACTTTTGTTCATCCTGAAACTGGTGTGGGAGAAACTGTTGTCTTTACAGAACCCATCCATTATGAACAAGAGAAGGACAACTGGCAGGAATTTAATGGTACTTTTGAAGAGGGAAAAGACATTTATACAGCAAAAGAGCAGATCGAAGTCCAAGTACCTAATGAAGTGACTGAAGAAGAAGTGCCTACAGTCAAGGTTGGTGAGTCAAAAGTAGGAATCGGTTTACCAGACGATAAATACGAAGTTCAAGCAGTTAAAGACGACAAAGTATTATTAGCTGCGGAAAATGATTTGGAGCCTGTAGAAATTTCGTATCAGCCAACTGGAGTCAAAGTCAGTCAATATATTTCTGAAGAAACCGATCTGACGAGCGTTAAATTTAGGTTAAAACTACCTGATACCCTGCAAGCAAAAGAAGAAAAAGATCTGGGGATCATTGGTCTTTATGAAGGTGAGAAACTTGTCAGTGCAGTTCCTACACCAACGATTGAAACAATAACAGGTGATTTTATTTCAACTGCAGAGGCTGATTTTGACAGTAAAACGAATACCTTGACGCTAAAAGCTCTTGATAAAGAAAAAAGTCAAAACTTAAAATCGGCACGTGTTAATGTCCAATTTGTCCAAGCAAAAATCGAGCAAGGAATTGAAGCGACTAGTATTCGTCAGTATGATGACAAAATGAATTATTGGTTCCAAGATTATATGTATATCGGCTATGATGATGGCTATAACGGAACACTAGGTGCTGCTCATTTTGTCACGTATGGTTTGATTAAGATCCCTGATGCAGAATTGAAAAAAATTGGCAAAGGTAGAGAAATTGAATCAGCAAACCTTTCATTATTTAGAACAGGAGCACCTGGTTTTTGGGGAGATCGTGCAAAAGATGGCAGTGGAAAGGTAGTCAATCGCCATTTTGAAGTTCATGGCTTAACTAAAGACATCGGAGCCTTTTCTAAAGCTACGTATAAAGGGTTTAGCGATGCAAAATTTCCTTATGGACCACCTGCTAATGAGGCAGGCAAAGAAACCATGATTGGTGGCATTGATCCAAATAACCGTAGAGTTAATTTTGATATCACTCATTTGGCAAACGATTGGATCAATGGCGGCAGTAATTTCGGGATGATCATTAAAACGAATAAAGTCACGTCACATGAATTGCCTTATTCTACCGCTGAAGTTTTTGCTGCACCAAAAGGCGGCGTGACCACTGCCTCTCCTTATTTAGTGATCAAGCATCGTGAACGACCGCCAATTGATAAAAACATGCCGCTTAAAGACACGACCTTGAAACTACGTCCGTTTGTCAGTTCTGATAATGACGGCTTAGTTCAGTTTCAAGCATTAGGGATGGATGGTATCGGTCGACCAGATACTAAGATAAATTATCGTGTGCTTGATACAAGTGATAAAAATAAAGTGACCTTCTCAGGAACAGATCCATCGATAGGGCGAGATTATATCTTTCCTAATTACCCAAAACTATTTGAACACGCTAATCGTTATTTAGAACTTTCCAGCAATTGGCAAACCAATACATTATTGACCAGCTCGTTGAAAGAAAATCATCTTTACAAAGTGGAAGCCACGATCACGCATGGAACGGAAGAATCAAAGCAAACCTATGATCAGTTCCAACTATACAAAGTGACCAGTCAAGATACATTACCACGTCTCTTAAAATTCTACGGCTTAGAAAAACAACGAGCAACATTTATGCGGGATAATAACATGAAAGATGAATTATTGACCCAAGGAAATACTGTATTTATTCGAAATCCAAAGAAAAATCAAGGAAAAGCGTATCAGTCACAACCACTTTCTAAGGCCGATAAAATCCGCTTAGATGCATTATCTGTTGGTCGAGGGAAACATTGTAAATACGGTTTTGAACCAATCAACATTGGGAGTGGAAATTTAATTTATGAAATGACGGATAGTGTTTGGTATGATTTCGAAGAAGAGCAACTTTTTGCTAGAACCTATAATTCTAAAGGCGGCGGCATGGATAGCCCGGTCGGCAGAAACTGGACACTAAATCAATACTTGACCTTAAATCAATTAGAAGACAAATCAATGATGCTCACAAAAGAAGATGGCGGTAAAATCTTTTTCGATCGTGGGAAAGATGGTCGCTATCAAGTATCCGATGATTCGCCCTATACGTTGACGAAAAAAATCAAAGATGAAAAACGCAGTTTCGAATTAACGAATACGGAACAAAAGTTGACCTATCTATTCGATGCAACAGGTCAAATAAGAAAAATTACCAATGCTTATGGTCAAACCAAAGAATATAGCTACGAAGAAGAAACTGGATTTCTAAAATCAATCAAACAATTTAACGGCGGCAAAGTTTTATTTGACTGGGACGATAATGGGCACATAAAAAAAGCCACTTTCCCAGATCAGACGACGAACATCTATGAATATGATGCAAAAGGAAACTTAACAAAAGTGATCGATGCGTTAGGGAAAAAAATAGTCTATACGTACAATGATAATCACTTTATGACCTCGTATTCTGATGACGAAGGAACATTACTTTATCAAAATAAATTTGATAAGGAAGGCCGTGTTATCGAACAAACAGATGCCAAAGACAATAATGTTACGATCACGTATGAAAAAAATAAAACGACGACCATCGACGGCAATGGAAACAAAGAAATCACTACCTATAATGATCATTTCCAACCAACAAAGATTGAATACGCTGATGGTAAAAGCGAAACCAAACGCTATAATGACCGCTACCAGCTGATCGAGGAAATTGATCGAGCAGGCAATAAAACAACCTATGAAAATGACGCAAATGGCAATGTGACTAAAACGATTTTTCCAGATGGGAGTACAGAAGTCAGCTTGTACAATGCTAGTAACCAATTGACAGAGCAAACGGATCGTTTAGGAAAGAAAACCAGTTATCATTACAATGAACAAGGAAAATTACTACAAACCACACGTCCAGATGGAAAAACGATCACCTATTCTTATGATGAACAAGGAAAAGTGACGAGTAAGACCGATGCGGATGGAACCACAGAAAATTATACGTATCATGCTGGTAATTTAACATCGATCAGTGATGCTCATGGAGCAAAAACTGGGTATGAATATGATGCAAAAGGCTTGATCACCAAAGAATTTGATGCAGCTGGAAATGCTAAAACGTTTAAACGAAATAAACGTGGTGAGCTGATTGAAGAAACAGATTTCAATGGGAATAAAAAGACCTATTCCTATAGTCCAGAAGGATACTTACTGTCAGAAACCGATTTTAACGGAAATCAGACAAGTTTTACGTATGATAAATTAGGCAGAAAAATTGCTGAGATCAATCCTGCAGGCGGGAAAAAAACATTTGAGTATGATGCAAATGGAAATATAACTAAGGAAACAGATTATCTGGGGAATGCGAAAACATTTACTTATAATGAATTAAACCAAGTAATTGAAGAAAAAACAGCTACAGGTTCAATTACACGTTATACCTTAAATGCCCTAGGTGATCCTTTAACTGAGACAGTCAATGATAAGAAAAAAACGACCTATGCTTACGATAAAAATCAAAATCTAATCAAAAAAGTCGATGCATTAAAACAAGAAACAACGTATGAATATGACCAAAAAAATCAACGGATCAAAGAAACATATCCAGATCAAACGACGATTCTCTATGAATACGATGAGTTGGGAAATATAACGGCTAAAACCGATCGTAATGGACTGAAAACCACCTATTCTTATAACGAGAAAAGTCAATTGCTAAAGGAATTATCAGGTGATCGTGAAACCAAGTATACCTATGATTCAAGAGGCAACAAAACAACAGAAATCGATCCTGAAAATAACCAGCGTTCGTTTGGTTTCAATCCGCTAGGCTATCTTTCAGAGCAAACCGATGCTGCTGGAAATAAAACAGTCTATGAAACCGACAATCAAGGGAATGTGACGAAAATCACGGACCCAGATGGTAACGTGTTAACCTACACGTACGATGGGGAAGGGAACGTTCTTTCACAAACCGATGCGTTGGGAAATAAGAAGCTATCCACTTATAATTCGTTGAATCAGCTAGCGACAACAGTTGAACCAACGGGGGATATTATCCAATATCATTATGATGCCAATAGTAATTTAGTTGAAAAAATCGATGCATTAGGCAATAAGACAACCTATAGCTATACGAAAGATAATCAATTACAAGCATCAACTGATCCATTGGGGCAAATAACGCAGCTCTCTTACGATGCCAGCGGAAATTTAGTTTCGTTTGAAGATGCAATCGGTCGAAAAACAGCGTATTCCTATGACTTATTAAATCAATTAACAAAAGAAGTAACGCCAGGAAACGTGACGATCAATTATAGCTATGATGTTCTTGGTCAGCGTATCAAGCAATCCGACAGCAATGGTAAAAGTGAAAGCTACACCTATGATAAAAATGGTCAGATGCTTACAGCGACGGATGAACAAAAACGAAAAATTTCCTATGAATACAATCTTTTTGGAGAAAAAATTGCCGAAACTGATGCGGCAGGCAATAAAACAAGCTATGCATACAATAAGCTAGGACAGCAAACGAAAATCACTCACCCACAAGAAACCAGTCAAACGTTAACTTACGATGGCTTAGGACATGTTTTGGAAGAAGTGATGCCAAATGGCGGGAAATATGCCTATAGCTATGATAAACGCGGAAATTTAATCAAAGAAACCAATCCATTAGGCCAAACACAACGTTATGCCTATAACAAAAACAGTCAACTAGTGCAATCAACAACCGCTAAAAATGAGGTTACGACCTATAGCTATGACAAAAATAATCGCTTGATCGAAACCAAAGATCCTCTAGGAAATAGTCAAAAAATCAAGTATGATGCCAATGGCAATGTCATAACAGAAATCGATGCTGAAGGAAATCAAACAACTTATGCCTATGATGGTAATAATCAGCTGATCCAAACAATCAATGCTAAAAAATTCCAACAAACAGTAAGCTATGATCCAGTTGGACGGAAAATTGCTGAAACAGATTTCAAGGGCAACAAAACAAGTTATGAGTATAATGCCAATGACCAACTATTAAAAAAAACAGAACCAAATAAACGCATCACAACCTATGAATATGATGCACACGGAAATCTTTCAAAAATCACAGATCCTAAAAAAGCCGTGACAGAAATGACCTATACTTCTGATGGTCAACTTGCTTCTGAAACAAATGCCAAAGGCTACAAACGCTTGTATGAGTATGACGCTTACCGCAATTTACTTGCTGTAAAAGACAACGTTAGAAAAGAACCACTTGAAACGTATCGTTATAATCACTATCAACAGCGCATAGCAGAAACGAATGCAGCAGGCAAAAAAACGACTTACGACTACAATAAATTTGGACAGCTCACAAAAATGACTTATCCTAATAAAACGAGTGTTGCCTACAGTTATGATTTACTAGATCGAGTTTCTGAAATGACAGATATTCGTGGTAATAAAACGAAAACAGAATACGATGAAAATGGTCAAGTGACCCGTTTTATCGCACCTGGCGAACAAGTTTCTACCTACGAATATGACAGTAATGGAAATGTGACCAAAGAACAAGATCCAATGGCCTTTACTTCTAGTTACACGTACAACAAATTAAATCAAGTAGCAGAAGAAACCGATGAACTTGGGCATAAAACAACCTATGCTTATGATCAATTACAGCAAGTCGCAAAAATCACAGATCCTAGAAACCATCAAATGGCAATGGACTACGATGGTAACGGGAATTTAGTGAAAGAAACGGATGCAAAGGGCAAAGAAAAACATTTTGGCTATGACGCAAACGATCAACTGACTAGCGTCAAAAATCGCTTAGGAAAAACAACTAATTATACCTACGATCTTCAAAGCAATTTGACCAGTGTCAAAGATGCGCTTGGTAATCAGACTACCTTCAACTATTCGCCAACAGGTGAGTTGGACAGTGTTCTTTCAGCCAATGGAAAAAAAGAAAGTTACGAGTATACGTTAGATGGACAATTAGCGCAAACAACTACACCAAAAGAAGAGACGATTCAATACAAGTACGATGAAATGAATCAGCTTGTCGAAAAAGTCACCAAAAATGCCAACTTCACATATACCTTTACGGATGAAGAAAAAATGAAAAGTGCGGCTTATGAAACAACGGAACCAACTGTAGCAATCGACAATGAAGCGTTGAAGCAAGCTGTGCCAACCAAAGGCGAGGTGACATTTGAATACAATCAATACGGAGATTTGACGAAGGCAACGGATGAAAAAGGTGAAAACTTAACATACGGCTATGATGCTTTAGGACGCAAGACTAGCGTGACCTACCCAAGCGAACGAAAAATCACGTATGAATACGATAAGAAAAATCAACTAACCGTTGTAGCAGATGGTGATCAAAAAACGGTATACGAACACGACGGAGCAGGTCAAGTCAAAAAAATCAGCTATCCAAATGGCACAATCACACAATATGACTATTTAGCTACAGGAGAAATCAGCTCAGCTGAAACCTTAGAAGCAAATGGAAAATCATTAGCCAAAATGACCTATGCGTACGACGAAAATGACAATCTTCAAAAAGAAACGATTCAATACCCGAAATTAACACTTGAAAAAACGTATGAGTATGATGCGGAAGATCAACTGACGAAAGTCATCGAAGTCGAAGGCAAGAAAAAGACTGAAATCGAGTACTATTACGATGATGCTGGTAATCGAATTACCTATTCAGAAAAGGTCAATGACAAAGAGAAAACCTTCTATGAATACAAAGTCAATAATATGAATCAAGTCACCGAAATCACGAGTGAAAAAGGCGCTAAATTTGAATATGATGCCAATGGCAATGTCTCCAAAAAGATTGCCATGACCGGTGAAGTGACCACGTATCTCTATGATGTAGAAGATCGCTTGATTCAAGAAACAAGCAGTAACGGTGTTTATACCCTTTATGGATACGATGCACTAGGTAATCGTGTGATCAAAGGGACGGCAACCGAACACGGGCGCCGGATCAAAACCGATCTAAAGGCTTGGATGAAACAAACCGATCGTACCGCCCAATTAGCTCTAAACAACCAAGATGTTACCTTACATGAAATCTTGACTGCTGTAGCGAAACAGCCAACCATGGCCGATCGCTTACGCTGTTTACCAAAAGATCGTCCGTGGCGCAAAGATCATGATAAACCAAGAAAAACCGTTGAAACGGAGAAACTAAAAAAAGAACTGGATAAAAACCATTCGATCAAAATCGTTACGTCATTGAATGAATATAATCAAGAACACACGAGTCCAGCGAAGCTCACGCAAGAAACCTATGATAAGAAAGTCAAAACGACCCAAAGACAAGAATTTACCTTTGGTGAAGAAACCGATATCGTAGGAGACCAAGAAGATCAATACCATCGTGATGGTTATAGCAGTATTGGTACGATCACGAATCGACAAAGCGCTGAATTAATCACCAATACCTTGTATAATGAATATGGGGAAGCCGCCTTGCGTTTAGAAAACGAGTACGGCTACCGCAGTGAATACCATGATCAGTCGAATCGGATCCATTTACGTGCTAGAGAATACAGCACCACAACAGGACGTTTCCTACAAGAAGATACCTGGTATGGAAAAGTAGAACAACCTCAAAGTCAGAACCGCTATATCTATGTAGAAAACAACCCGCAGAAATACCGTGATCGCAGCGGAAATGCTGGTTGGTGGTCTAAGGCATGGAATAGTGTGAAGAAAACTGCCAAAAAAGTTTGGAATGGCGCCAAACAAGTAGCGAAAAAAGTCTGGAACGGTGTTAAGAAGGTAGCAAGTGCTGTTTGGAATGGCGCAAAAGCTGTCTGGAATGCTGTTGTACCATCCTCACCTCGTGCTTCAAGTTCATGGGGAGGAATTGCATCTGGTGTTCGTTACGTGGGGAATTATGTTGGAAGAACGTATTACCCACAACGTAGTTATGTCGGTGTCAATTATATCCGAGGAAGAAATGGACAGCCTGTTGGTTATCAGACGTATAGTCAGGCGCTGTATTATCAAAGTGCGGCTTATCGCTATCAAGTACAGGTAGCTAGAGCACAAGCGACACGAGCAGCAGCTACAGTTCGAATCAAGAAAGTATGCGATACGGCGGATAAGAAATGGGTAGGTAAGAATAAAGGGCTGGTTGTAGGAGCCGCATTTGTGATTCCAATACCAAGAGTCCCGGTAGTCCCACCTGTAACGACGATACCTAAACCAGATCTAGATACTGGAAACTTCTCATTCCCATCTTTACCAAAAGTCCCAAGTGCACAAGACCTTGCTAATGGGATAGTTGGCTGGTTTATTGGGGATTATATTCAGAAAATAGCAAAAAATAGAGATTTAGATACTGGAAAGTGGGCTAAAGGTTCATATAAAACTGAAAAAGATTCTTTAGAAGATCATTTTGATAGACATGGAGAAGAAGTTGGGGCAAAGACTGTTGAAGAATATCTGAGAAAAGCAGAAGAATTTGCAAGAACAGCTAAAAAAGGTGTTCAAGGGAAACCCGTTAAAGGAGATACGCCGGGAGTTAAAAGGTATAGAAAAAATGGTAAGTATATAGATTTGGCACCAGATGGTTCCGTTATTTCATTTGGAAAATAACTATATATATTACTTGTGAGGTGACGTAGCTATGAATGAAGAGACAAAAAAATATAGATTAACTGAAAAATATATACAGTATGAAGGGCACATTTTATATAGAATCCAAGCAATTAAAAACTTTTCTGATGTAAACTGTGGAGAGTATGGTGGATTCGTGGAATCCGAAGAAAATTTGAATCAATATGATGATAGTTGGGTATATGACGAAGCAAAAGTATATGGTGATGCTAGGGTCGAACATGTAGCGAATGTGAAAGAATCTGCAGTCGTTTTTGAGAATGCTATTATTTTCCAATATGCTGTAGTTAAAGGCAATGCAAAAGTTTATGGCAATGCTTGGATCCGTGAATCCGCACACATTTCTGGTCAGGCAAGAATTTATGACGAAGCAAGAGTTGCAGGAACAGTTAAGGGAAACAGTATTATAAGTGGGGACGTGACTATATATGGTAATGCATATATTAGAAGCAAAGGAAACATCCGTACGTCTAGTGACTATGTTATAGTAGAGAATATTAATTTAGATAATCAAATATTGACTATTTATAAAGCTCGAAACAACGAAATTTATGTAACAAATCAAGAAGGTTATGAACAGAGTCTGGAAGAGTTCATGAAAAATGAGAAGGATTGTGGTGAGGTTATTTATGGAGTGTTATTAATAAATGGATTTAATCTAAAATAAAAGGGAAGGAAAGTTACCTAATGGAGAAAAAATATCAATTAACAAAAGAATCTATAGAAATTGATGGGCATAAATTATATAGAATCCAAGCAATCAGAGAGTTTAGTGTAGTAGAAAAAGGTGAATATGGTGGGTTTATAGAATCAGAAAAAAATCTGAATCAATACGATGATAGTTGGGTTAGTAAAGATGCAAAAGTCTATGAGCAGGCATATGTAAAAGATTATGGTGAGGTAAATCAGGAAGCTGTGGTCAAAGGAAATGGAATTATAGAAAAATTTGGGAAAGTTTTCAATAAGGCCGTAGTAGATGAATTTGCGTGTGTAACAGGAAATGCTCAAGTTATCCAAAATGCTTCAATAACAGGATGTGCAGTAATAACTGATGCTGTAGTTATAAGTGGTGATGCACAAATTTTTGGCGATGTAAAAGTTACTGGCGTAATGCATATTGGTGGTACTGCCGTAATATCAAGTTTGGATGATTATTTTTCTATATCCTCAATTGATGAAAGTATACTGATAATTGCTAAAGGAAGGGAACAAGAAATATGGGCATATAGAACGGGGCTATCAACTATTCCTCTCTCAGAATATAAGAAGCAGGTTTCTTCTCTAGAGTTTGAATTGGTTCTAAAAATTCTTAGCTTAAAAGGATGGATTTGAATGATGTAAGCAATATGTAATAGAGATCTTAAATTTTAATTATCTAGGCAGAAAAAAATATAGTTATATTAATATTCAAACATTTCAAAGTAGGGTATGTTTTATACCTTACTTTGATTATACATAGGTGGAAATGCTGGACTATTGCGGATTATATTCAGAAAATAGCAAAAAATGCTAATAAAAATACCTCAATAAAACCAGAAGCAAAATACAAAGGTAGTAAAAAGCATGGGGTGAACTGGAAAGAAGGGCCTGCTACAGCTAAAAGCGAAGGGACACCTCAGGGACAGTGGAGTAATAAAGATTTGGATTATGCTTCTGAAATAGCAAAAAAATTAGGAGCAAGAGAGAGTGGGTACTTTGATTTACCGCCGGGTTCATCTTCAGTTGTTTATAAACCGGATGGGAGTACAGTTCCAGCTAAAAGGATATGGATAAGAAATAATGGAACAGGCACATTTCATGGATATCCCTCAGAATAAGAAAGGAAAATTTTGTAATGTTTAGAATACAAGCAAGTAACCCAAAAATAAATAGTAATGGAGCAATGGAAATAGAAGATATTTCAGATTTGTCTGATTTAATAGAAAGTACATATATTTTGCATACAGAAGATATGATAATGTTTTGGAATTATATTCCAATAGTTGTTTCGTATAAATATAATTTAAGTGAACTGATAGATGATGTTTTAGAAATGCTATTTCAGCTTCGAACGAAAGAAGAAGGAACTCTGACTATTGAATGGCCTTCAAGTTCATTTCATGGTGTTTGGAATATGTCTTGGCAGAGTAATGATTGCTTAACAATTGATTCAGAGTGGACATCAGTTGTGGGAGGAACAAAAAAACTGTTAAACGATGATTCTAGAATAGAATTATCAAAAAAGGATTTTGTCGCAGAATGGAAAAAAGTGTTGGAAAATATTATTAATGGTTTGTGGGAGATAAATAAAAATAATCTTTTGAATTCTGCTATTCAAAAGATTGAAATAGAATATAAAAAAATTGAAAAGTATGGTGAATTATACCAAACTTAATCTAGTAATAAGTGCTATTTCTTATTGATTGTGAATTGAAAATAGAATTTAAAAATCCAGAGTAGCTGTATATTTTAGTTGCTCTGGATATATACATAGAGTCCACGTAGCCCAGCTCCCTGTAACGACGATAGTTAAACCAGATTTAGATAATGTAAACTTCTTAATTCTATCTGTACTGAAACGAAAGTCCCAAGTGCACAAGACCTTGCTAATGGGATAGTTGGTTGGTTTATTGGGGATTATATTCAGAAAATAGCAAAGAACGGTACTTATGAAGATGCTGATTAACATAGTGATAAAGGTAACTCAGTAAAAAGTAAAAAACCAAAAAATGGACAAAAAGCTTTAGACAATTCAGAACCAATAAACCCAAACACCACTGATAGAAGAATTGGAATTAGTGATGGAGAAATAGTTATTTTAGATAAAACAAGTGATGGATTATTACATGGTCATGTTAGAGAATGGGATGATTTAACAGAAAAAATGAAAAGTATTTTAAGAAAATCTGGAAAAGTGGATAAAAAAGGGCGGATAAAAAAATGAAATTAATAAGTACTTTTAAGTTTTCAAAAACAGCTTTTTTAAGTATGTATATTGTTGGAAATGCTGAACAACTATCGTATTTTAGTGAGGTAGAAATATACTATACTAATTTTGAATTACAGCTATTGTTATTTAAAGATTATTTAGGTGAAGGCATTAAAAATTTACAGACTATTTTACAGAAAACGCTAAATCAAGAATTATATATAAATGAAAAACTATTACTGAATGATTTGGGTTATGAGTATATGACATATTTGAAAAATATAAGTGATGATAATTTTAGTGTTGAAGATAATACAGCACAGTATTTATTATGGGAAACAGTAACAAATTATGACAAAAGTAACTGTTCTTGGCTATATAATAAAAATGATGATGTTGTTTTTGAAGTAACCCCTTCATACAAATACTTTTATGAAGAAAACGTAGAAATCCATTCATTTGATAAGTTTTTAGAAGAGTTTGAATCATATGCTGTAGAATTTTTATCAATGGATCAATGTAAAAAATGGTTAAATAAATTAAATTGTCTTATTAAAGAAATAAGTACAGTTTAGATATGGGGGATGCTGGAATTGAAAGAACAGATGGAGCAATAGAAGTATTTAAAAAAAGAAAAAGGAGATCGATGAGTTTATTGAGTATGCGTAAATTAATTTGATTTCTAATCTGTCATAAAGAGATAAAAAAAGTCAGAGTAACTGAGCAATTATAGTTTACTCTAACTGTATACATAAAAAATTGTAATTTAAACAAAGACATAAACTTATAGGATTGAATGTAAATTCTTTAAAAGGAAATTAAACATAAAAAGGAATTTTCAACACTGTAGTTATGTGGTGTTAATTACATCCGAGGAAGAAATGAGCAACCCGTAGGTTATCAGACATACAGCCAGGCATTATATCACCAAAGTGCAGCTTATCGATACCAGATTCAAGTTCAACGCGTGCAAGCAACTCGTAGAATAGCAACTGTTCGAATCAAGAAAGTTAGTGATACGGCAGATAAGAAATAGACAGGTAAGAAATGGACGGGTTCGAAAAATTCTACCAAGAGTTCTGGAACATGGGCATGGGCTGGACTCCCTACTTTAGCAGGTGGTGGGAGTGCGCTGACAGGAAAAGCTACTATTGCTCTAGGAACAGGAGCATTAGCAGGTTTATTTGTAGGATTAGTGGGAATAGGACTTAACACACGAGCGAAGGATTTACGAACAGATGATGGAATAGATGCTAGAAACTATGGTGTGAACAGACTTCCTAAAGGGTGGTCATCTAACGATTATAATGTGAGAGGACAACGAGGATCATTAGTTGTTGATAATTTAGGTCGTAGAAGGATTAGCGTTGATCGCACCACTGGAAAAACGACTTACTATAGCGCAACAGGAGAAACTTTAGGTGAGAAAGAATTACCTAAGCAAGCTGGATTAGGACAGTCAAATGGTAGAAGACACGAACCGCTTGATTTGGATGAAGAATTGGCAATGGAAGAAGCGATGAATAATCCTTCTAGCGGCAAAGAGTTACAAGGGAAAAATACAGATCCAAGATGGCCATCATCAGATGGTTGGGAAAAATGGACTAAAAATGTCAATGGTACAGAGGTACATTATCAGTATAATCCAAAGACTGTCCAGATTGATGATGTGAAAATAAAACCCAAGAAGGGAAATTAATTATGAGAGTAAAATGTATAGCAATAAATGGACAAGGACTTAATAAATTTACATTAAATAATTTGGGAGATGCTGTAAAATCAGAATATCCATTGAAAAAAAATGTGGTTTATACTATATATGGACAGCATATTTATAAGAATGTACTAAGCTATTTAATCATTGTAACTTATGAAAGTTTACCATCCTGGTATCCAGCAGAATTATTTGAAGTAGTAGATTATCAGGTTTATTTAGAGTGGTACTATTCTTATGAACCAAGCTCAGTTATCAGTGCGTTATGGGGATATAAAGAAATGGTGTTAACAGAGAATCATCATGATGATTTAATTGAAAGAACAGACGAGGCAATAGAAGTATTTTTAAAAAGGAAAAAGGAAATTGATGAGTTTATTGAGTATACGTAAATTAATTTGATTTCTAGTCTGTTACAAAGAGATAAAAAAATCAGAGTAACTGAGTAATTATAGTTTACTCTGACTGTATACATAAAAAATTGTAATTTAAACAAAGACATAAACTTATAGGATTGAATGTAAATTCTTTAAAAGGAAATTAAACATAGATGAAACATAGATGAAACATCTAATGAGTTAGTAATAGTTGATAAAAACGGAAATATTAAAACTTATTTTAAACCAAAGAGAGGATTAGATTATTATAATGAACAATGATAAACATATATGCCCAGTCTGTGGATTTGAGGGGTTAGAATTAGAAGCATATAATGATTTTGATGAACCATCTTATGAAATATGCCCCTGTTGCGGCTTTCAATTTGGATTTGATGATGATAATGCGGAACATAATAAAAATATAGAAATAGATAGATGGAGAAATAGGTGGATATCCGAAGGGTATAATTGGTATTCTGAAGTATTTGAAAAACCAAAAGATTGGGATCCAAAAAAGCAATTGGACAAGTTAAGTTTAGAAAGATAAAATTTTATATTATAGAACATATAATATAAATGCTATGAAATGAGTAGTCTGTGTCTCAATTAAAAGTTGGAGTAAGTTTTTTAATAACTTGCTCCAATCTATACATAAAAAACACCGAAATTGTCAACCTGCTTATTCTGTATAACGAGTACGGCTACCGCAGTGAATACCATGATCAGTCGAATCGGATCCATTTACGTGCTAGAGAATACAGCACCACAACAGGACGTTTCCTACAAGAAGATACCTGGTATGGAAAAGTAGAACAACCTCAAAGCCAGAACCGCTATATCTATGTAGAAAACAACCCGCAGAAATACCGTGATCGCAGCGGAAATGCTGGTTGGTGGTCTAAGGCATGGAATAGTGTGAAGAAAACTGCCAAAAAAGTTTGGAATGGCGCCAAACAAGTAGCGAAAAAAGTCTGGAACGGTGTTAAGAAGGTAGCAAGTGCTGTTTGGAATGGCGCAAAAGCTGTCTGGAATGCGGTTGTACCATCCTCACCTCGTGCTTCAAGTTCATGGGGAGGAATTGCATCTGGTGTTCGTTACGTGGGGAATTATGTTGGAAGAACGTATTACCCACAACGTAGTTATGTCGGTGTCAATTATATCCGAGGAAGAAATGGACAGCCTGTTGGTTATCAGACGTATAGTCAGGCGCTGTATTATCAAAGTGCGGCTTATCGCTATCAAGTACAGGTAGCTAGAGCACAAGCGACACGAGCAGCAGCTACAGTTCGAATCAAGAAAGTTTGTGATACGGCGGATAAGAAATGGACAGGTAAGAAAAGTAGCGAAGAGCAGTTAAAAGAGTTCGAGAAGAAATATGGCAAATTTAAAATAATTAAAAATGAAGTTCTCTTTATCCCTGGCGGAGGCGCAATAGGTTTACTGGGAAAAGCGAAGAATACGTTAGATTGGGCAAAGAATGCTATTGGTATTGGGAAGATATTTGCATCAGTAGGTGAAATGGGAGGGAATTTAAGAGAAGATAATAGCACAAAGAATAAATCCAAAGAGCAAGAAACAGATAAAGCTCTTGAGCAAGGAATGAATAAATCGAGTTATAAAACTAATACCAATATTGATTGTGAGGAGATAGCCGAGGACTTAGTAGAAATAAACAGAAATGGAAAAGTTTATAACATTACTTCTAAAGATGGTGGACAAGTGTCAATACCAGAGTATGGTCAGATAGAACAATTCGATTATCATTTTGTATATTCATATAATAATATGATATATGATCCACGTTATTCTTCCGTGCCAGTTTCCAAAGATATGTATTTTAAAGAAATTAATAGCCTAAATCCACAAGGGATTAATGTATTTGAAGCTAAATTGTAAAGGAGTAATGAAATGGATTCAGATGAGGACTATAAATTAGCTAATCTTATAAAGAAAAAATTTAATGTACGACAGAGAAGATTGCCCATGTACCAACGTAATGATTTTTATTATGAAATTCCTGCTCTATATTTTCAATTAGTTAAAGATAAAAACGAGCGAGGTGATTATGAAAAAATTAAAAATAGTGTAAAGTCATTTAAAGGAAACTTGGAGTGGCGTTGCGGACCGTCTGCGCCGTCAAGAAAAAACTATGAAATCATTCCTAAAATAGCAAGAATAACAATGGACAACCAAAAATCTAGTTATGATGATTATCTCAATTATAAAAATTTAACTGATCAAGAAACTTTTGAACGAATTTGTGATTTAGCGATAGAGGATATCCCAAATTTGTACGAACATATGAAAAAAACTTTGTAGAGTTTAGTTAAGAGGAGTAGAAAAAAGCTAAAATGGAGAATTTTCTCTATTTTAGCTATACATAATATCAAATAACTCTGAGCTAAAAATATTCCAAATAAAAATGTGATATGGCCGACAGGAAATGAGCAAGAAGTAATTCAGGACTTGTTGTAGGAATGGCATTCGTGATTCCCATTCCAAGAGTACCAGTAGTCCCACCTGTAACGACGATACCTAAACCAGATCTAGATACTGAAAACTTCTCATTTCCATCTTTACCGAAAGTCCCAAGTGCACAAGACCTTGCTAATGGGATAGTTGGCGGGTTTATTGGGGATTATATTCAGAAAATAGCAAAAAATAGAGATTTAGATGATGTTAAAGCTAAAGATTTGAAACATCTACCGAATAATAAAGTAAAAGATTTAGGTGGTGAAGAATATACGCAGGATGTAAAAGGTAAAAGTAAAGCAGACTTATACTGGAATCCTAAAACAGGTGATGTTTACTCTATCCCTAAAAAAGGAGGACCGCCAACCTATGTTGATACAATACCTAAAGGAAAATAGTAAAGGAGAAGAAAATGGATAATACAAGACCTAAAGAGCTAACTAATGGAAAAATGATTAGAGAATATAGTACTTCTTTTTCTCGAATACCGATGGTTAGATATGAAGAAATTGTAGAATATTATATAAAAGAACCAGCAAAAATTATCGTAGTAAGTGAGAGTAACAAAATAAAATGTGAGCTTATTTTTCAAGTGGTTAGAGAAGTTCCAAATAGTGATTTAATTAGTTTTTCTATTTATTCAGATGAAAGAGAAGAATTTGATGAGAACACATTTTTTATAATTAGAAAAGTTTATTGGAATAAAAAAGTAGATATTGCTGGAATAAGAGAAGGTGTAAAAGAGAGAGAAGAACTTTTAAACACATATCCTTCAATCGAAAATAATAATATTGTAGTTTCAAATAATTCTAAAATAATTAGAATTATAAAGCAGTTAGACAATTTAGTTTCTGATGGAATTATTTTAAGTGATGAAATAAATCCAGATTGGTCAGGTGCTAACCAACTGAGAGTCATGCGATGTTTTGATTGGGGAATAATTGAAAGTTTGTGGGGAAAGCAAAAGAAAAATATTGAACTAGAGAAGTTTCTATATGAAAGTATTGAAAAGTTGAACGATATTATTTTGAATGAAAAGCCAACTGATTTTGAAATAGATTTAGATTATCTTTATTCACCAGATAGTTTAAAATCAATTGTTAATGGAAGTATTGTGAAGTAGAAAGAATAGTAATATAAATGATAATGGTTCAAATAGTTCCAAAAAGTTGGGGTAAGTTTTTTTATAGCTTACTCCAATTTGTACGTAAAATCTAGTGAAATAATTAATCTGTTTATTCAGTTTTGTGCGTAGGAAAAATGATGTTGCAGCGGAAACGCTGATTGGTGGTCTAAAGCTTGGAATAAAGCGACACGAGCAGCAGCTACAGTTCGAATCAAGAAAGTTTGTGATACGGCGGATAAGAAATGGACGGGTAAGAATAAAGGGCTGGTTGTAGGAGCCGCATTTGTGATTCCAATACCAAGAGTCCCGGTAGTCCCACCTGTAACGACGATACCTAAACCAGATCTAGATACTGGAAACTTCTCATTCCCATCTTTACCAAAAGTCCCAAGTGACAAGACCGTGCTAATGGGATAGTTGGCTGGTTTATTGGGGATTATATTCAGAAAGTGCAAGAAAAAAATATTGATGATATTGCTAGAGCGAATGATTGGGGGATTTCTAGGATTTTAGAAGATCATTATGATTGACATGGAGCAGAAACAAATTCAAAAAATATGGATGATTATGCGAAGAAAGCACGTGATTTATATAATAGAAGAGGTAGTATCAATAGTAAAACGGACGATAAGGGAGTAACAAGGGTTTATGATGAGACGACAGGTCTTTTTGGCTCGTATAATAGAGATGGTAGTAGCAGAACTATATTTAAACCTGTAAAAGGAAAAGCTTATTGGGATAAGCAACCAGGAAAATAATTTGAAATCGGAGGTTGATAAGTAATGTATACATGTACTATTTGTGGTTATAAGGGATTGGAAATAGAATCGTATGGAAAAGATTATCCATCAGGAGAAGTTTGTTCTTGTTGCGGTTTTCAATTTGGTGAAGATGATGATAAAGGAATTTCTCATGATGGATGGAGAGAATCATGGATAGAAAAGGGGTGTCCTTTTTGGTATATTCCTGATTGTCCAGAAAATTGGAATGTAGAAAAACAATTAAAAGAGATTGGAGTCGTTTATAAAAAGAGTGATGTGATAAAAAATAGTTGTCCAGTCTGTGAGTTTGATGGATTATTTGAACCAGCTTACGATGAAGAATATGGCTACCCTTCAGATGATATTTGTCCATGTTGTGGTTTTCAATTTGGCTTGGACGATTATCCAAATAAAAACAAAGGAATACAAAAATGGCGTGAAAATTGGATATTAGGAGGTTGTCAATGGCACTTTAAACCAGACAAACCTGCAGAGTGGTCACCTCGACCACAGTTGACGAATTTGGTGAATCCGCAATACGAGAGTCATCAGTAGAAAAGGGAATCAAAGTTGGAGTAAGCTAAGTATTATTACAGCCTACTCCGGCTATATACATAATTTATTCAGTAACGCTAAGTATGTCTTTATCAATAAATAAACAGTAAGTAATTTAGGGCTTTTTGTAGTAATTAAATTTATAATTCCTATACCAAGAGTACCAGTAGTTCCACCTGTAGAAACGATACCTAAACCAGATCTAGATACTGGAAACTTCTCATTCCCATCTTTACCAAAAGTCCCAAGTGCACAAGACCTTGCGAATGGGATAGTTGGTTGGTTTATTGGGGATTATATTCAGAAAATAGCGAAAGAAACTGATTGGGAAAGAGATAATAGAGTTTCTTTAGATAATGAGACTATCTTAGGTGGTGGAAGTTATACGTCAACTAAAAAAAGAGTGAAAGGTGCTAAAGTATTTGAAAAAGATGGCAAATACTATCATCGTGACACCCTTCATAAAGGTAAAGGAAGCCATTTAGAAGTATATGATAAACATGGCAAACATATAGGTGAAGCTGATCCAAAAACAGGTGAGTTAAAACCAGGAACTGCAGATTTAAATAAAAAGCTACCCAAATAGGAGGAGAACATGTTGGGAGAAATAACAGTACCAATAATTGATAATGACATTTATGTACTTGCTGTGACTCAAAAATTTGTGATTGTAAATAATTCCTATGAAGGAATTTTAATTTTCAATAAAAATTTGGAAAAAATAGATGTGTATGAGATATGTTCAGATTTGATGATTTATCAAGTTTATTCAGATTATAATACTGATACAATCGTAATACACGATGCAGAAAGTGGAACGATGTATATTATCTGCTTACGAGATAAAAAACAAATAGTGATAAAAGACCAGTTTTTACCATATACAGAGTTTTGTTATTTTGAAGAAAATAGTTTTTTATTAAGACATTTGGATTATATGTATAAATTTTCTTTATTGACAGGGGAGGTAATTGAAAAAAAGTTTCAAAAGGAAAAGATTATTGCTAATAATCAGGATGAATATATTATTGAGTTAGACGAAGAAACTCTTATATATAAGAATAAGGAAATGGGAATAGTACTTTCTTTTAGTGAAGTAACTACATCTATTGATGTAAAAAATCGGTACATTATATTATATAATGAAACTTATTTAGAGTTATTTTATCTAGATAAAATAATAGGAAAGTATACTGTAAATCAAAAAATGGAATTGAGAAAGGCTGTAATAGATAGAGATTGTATCTATTTTATTTTAAACAAAAAAAATGATACTACAGAGAATATAATACACAAAAAGACCATTACTGAAGTAAGAAAAAATCTTGAGTAAATCTAGCTGACTTTTAATTGAAAAATAGAGTTTGAAAATCCAGAATAATGGAACAAATCATGACGGAAGTTCCTAAGAAAATCCTAAAAACAAAAGAGGTTTTGAAAAAGAAAAGGGAGAAGTCACTTATGATGAAAAAGGAAATAAATTTAGAGATTAGACTTGAAGATGGTAGTATTCCAATAATTAAACCAATCAATAGTGATATTGTGAGTATTGATAGCAAATTATGGAATCTATATACTCAATCTGAAAATTATGATCAGCTGTTTGGCATAGCGAAAAAAGAGTATATAAAAGTTGCACTAGATATTTTTAATAAGCCGATGAGCAATGAAGATCCTCGGTTAAATTTGCTTTCAAATGACTACTTCAAACTAAATCAAGAAACTAAATTTCTTTGTTTTATAAAAAAAGTTTTTGAATTAAATAAAGAAAAGTGCTACATCGATCTTGGAACATTTGAAAATAATCAAACCTTAATGGAGTTTCTGATAAACCAAGAGAAACACTTAGATCAAATAGATAAATATATCTTGTTAAATCAAATTGAGATTCTAAAGACTAGTAAAAATACCATTTATTTAATAGATGATCTTAATCTATTAACTATGTTTTTTAAAGGTTTTTTAAGAGAATGTTTGTGGAGTAGTTTATATTTTAATACTGTTCCTTTAATTATAAAAACAAATTATGACATCAGTTTACCGTTAGTTTTTCAGAATGAAGAAGATAAAAAGAGATACGAAAAAATTGCAAATGAGAGTGGGCTGTTCTTTTTGTAGACTAAATGAATTTACAAATGTATGAAACGAAGATGAAAGAGATAAAAATTGTATTTAAACTTAGTGTTGGAAGTTACTTGTTCGGAATATTGATTGTATAAGTTTAAATTAAAAGGGGCTGTTGTATGTTGTATATGGATTTTGAATCACAAAGAAAAATTTTAATAGACGATATATTACTATATGAACCAATCGTAAAAAGAAAATTATTATTGTTTATTAATAAATCGATTTGGAAATTCACTAGTTGCTTACTGTTATCAATATTATTATTCAATCTATATTATTTTGTATTTGGATGGAAAGGTATAATATCAAATATCTTTACTGGAACTCTAATCTTTCTTTCATTAGTCTTTTTGATCAAGTTACTACAAGTTAAATCGTTGATAACAAATAACTATCATACTTGGGCAACGACAAAACTTAAACTAGTTATGGTTTCTGAGTTGGATTGGTATTCAGATGATAACTATTTATATAATAAACTTGTAGTTGGAAAAAAAGAGAAGACTATAAGGATACAAAGAAAATCGTTAAGATTATTGAAATCAAAGGAGAAAGGGCGCTATTTTATTTGTGAAGAAATGGACTTCAATAAGATGTATACTTTTTCTTCAAAAGAACTATTTATAGGACAACTATCAGAAGCTGCAGTAATGAAGACATTATGTTGAAGCTGTATTGAATACTAAGAGAGCATATGCAAGTATCAGAAAAAAACTGATAATTGCATATGCTCTTTTTTATTTATCTATTTTTAAAACTTAAAAAGTTGTTCCCCTTTACAAAAGGAACGTACGTTCGTATAATTGGTTATGGAATAGAATAAGGAGAGGATAGTTATGATTTTTGATTATGAAAAAGAACCTAGAAGAGTGCTTTTTTGTATTGACGTGAAATCCTTTTATGCATCAGTTGAATGTGTGGCTAGAGGCTACGATCCACTTGAAAAAATGCTCGTTGTGATGAGTCACGCTGAAAATACTGGCGGCCTCGTTTTAGCCTCTTCACCAAAAGCGAAAGAAGTGCTGGGAATCACCAATGTGACACGAAAATATGATGTGCCGGATCATCCAGAGTTAGAGATCGTGCCGCCTCGGATGAATGAATATATCAAAGAAAACATGAAAATCAATGCAATCTATAAAGAATATGTTGCAGAAGAAGATTTACATATTTATTCGATCGATGAATCTTTTTTAGACGTAACTGCCAGTTGGAAATTGTTCGGAGAAACACCCAGAGCGTTAGCTAAAATCATTCAACAAAGAATCAAAAAAGAAACAGGTCTAGCGATCACGATCGGAATTGGTGATAATCCTTTGCTAGCCAAATTAGCGATGGATATCGAAGCAAAACACAATAATGAGCGGTTAGCTGAGTGGCATTATGAAAATGTTCCTGAAAAAGTCTGGGCAATTGAATCAATGACGGAGATGTGGGGAATTGGTCACCGGTTAGCCAAACGTTTAAATAACCTAGGAATTCGTTCTGTATATGATTTAGCCCATGCAGATTTAAATACTCTTAAAAGAAATTTAGGAATCATTGGTGAACAGCTATATGCACATGCGCATGGTATTGACCGCAGCCGTTTATCTGAAAAATACATACCAGAAGAACGCTCCTATAACAATTCTCAGATATTGATGCGGGATTATCTGAGACAAGATGAGATCGAAGTTGTAATCAGAGAAATGGCGGAACAAGTAGCAGCGCGCCTTAGAAAAGCCAATTGTCAGACAGAATGTGTTCATTTGTCTGTGGGATTTTCTAAAGCAGGTAAGTCGGGCGGTTCTGGTTTTTCAAGACAAATGAAAGTGCCATTAACAAACAGTAGCAAGTTGTTGATTGAATACTGTTTGACGATCTTTAGACAACATTGGCACGGAGAAGAAGTACGACATATTGGGATTACGTATTCCAAACTGAATTACAATACTTATGTACAATTGGATTTATTTCATGAACCAGATGAGCAAATGAAAGAACTGAAATTAGACCAGTTGATCGACGAAATTCGGCAACGTTTTGGCTATGTTTCGTTGGTTCACGCCAGTTCAGTCTCATCTGGCGGTACAGCAATTTCAAGAGCATCACTAGTCGGCGGGCATGCAGGGGGAATGGAGGGCTTGCAATGAGTAAAGAGCGAGATTATTATTTTGAACAGTATCAAGATCGAAAAATGAAAAAGTGGGCAGGATTTTATTTATCTGAACATACCGCAATTATTGAACAAGAGAAAAAAATACAGCCAGCTAAAAAGAAAATACAAATGAGCTGGTCAGAAATCGATGAAGTATTAGCTCAGGCTTTTCAAAATCAAGTTGAAGTGATGATTCAAAAAGAAGAACTAGATTGTGAAGGAAATTATGGAGCAGATATTATTGGCATGATTCAAGGTCATGATGAATTGGGCATTTATGTTGGAGGGCATAAGATCGGTTACGATGAAATTCGCCATGTTCAGTTATACTAAAGAAAACCATCTAACTTTATATACGGTGCTAAAGTTAGATGGTTTTTCAGTTTTTAACGGCTAGTGACAAGAAAGAATTCGGCTAACGCGAATAGAATCATCATTACTGCAATTAGACCACAAACAATCAAATGACGGCGCTTATGCATCATCACGATAGCAATAAATTCTCTTAAAAAGGCATTCGGCAGAAAGTAGAAGGCTGTTCGAGCTCCGATACCATCGGCTTTTAGGTTCGCCATTTTTGCAAAAAGACCAGCACGGAATAAATGAAAATTATTGGTTGTGAAAAGTGCTCGGAAATCTGTGCCACCAAAATCTTGTTCCATGATTTCTTTTGAAAATTTCATATTCTCTAGCGTATTTTTAGAATTTGTTTCAACTAAAATATCTTCTTCGGGAATCCCTTTTTCAAGGGCATAATTTTTCATTGCAAGGCTTTCTGCGATATGTTCGTCATCGCCTTTACCGCCAGACATCAGAATTTTTGGCGGATTCAAAGTAGCATTGGACTGCGCTTTATAAAATTGAATCGCTTTTTCGATCCGTTTGCCTAAAAGAGGCGGAACCGTTTTTCCATCGATCAAACCAGAACCTAGAACAATAATAAAATCTTTATTATATTTAGGTTGGTTGAATTGATAAATGATCGAAATCGTTAAAAAATTATAGAAAACAATAGAAAAATAAAACATAGATAACGGTAAGATTCCAAATAGTAGAGAAGCCCATTGCGGTAAAACTTTATCTGAATAGTAATTAAATATCAGAAAGACTGTCAAACCAATCGCTAAAAGTAATGTCAATAAGTTTGCTAAAGAGTGTCCTTCTTTGCGCATCACGACAATTGCATTCCAATACAAGAAAACAAGCAAAGCGTAAAGTCCAATTAATAGTAGCAGCAACAAAAAAACGCCTGTAATTCCTGCTAAAACGATCAATAAAGGATTCATTGTTCTAACAAGCAAAGAGCCCAAGTAAGTCATACCTACGATGAGAAATAAATTAAACAATAATCCGTTGGCTAACCTACGTTTCTCTTTAAAATAACTAAAAAGAAAAATCAGGAGAAAACTTGATGGGATCAAAAAATAATAAGTATGAAGCTGTACTTCTAAAAAAATAACATAAATGATAAAGCAAATCGAAAACCAAAGTAGTTCAAAAAATTTCCAATCTTGATTGACCTTTTTTTGGCGCCATTTTGGAATAATAAATACACCAATAAGATAAATGATACCAATGATAATACTAAAATAATTCCCCATAATAGAACTCCTTCAATAAATGATTTCTATATTAGTATAACGAAAAATGAGGGAAAAAAATACTATAAAGTCTGTTTTATTAAGCTTAGAAAGAGGAAAAAAAATAAACATTCTTCACTTTTATTAAAATAAAGAATGTTTATTTTTTAATTATTCACAAGAACGAACTGGAAACGTGATAAAGAAGCTTGTTCCGATACCTTCTTTTGACTCTAATGAAAGGTGCCATTCATATTTTGCAACAATCGAGGTTACTGCGAACAAGCCAAGACCAGTACCTTCGTCGGCAGATTTTGTGGTAAAAAATGGTTCAAATATTTTTTCCTTTAACTCAGTAGGGATTCCTGGACCATTATCAGAGATTTCCAAGGTAACAAAACGATTGATCTGACTCATTTGATGCCTGCTTTTTTGCAACAGTTCAGTTATTTCCTTTGAAGCAGGTGAGACAGTTACAGTAATTTTTTGCTGTTTATTGGAATTTTCTTTTGTAGCTTGATAGGCATTTGTGATCAGGTTATAAATTAAATTCTGTAAATCAGTTTCTTCTAATTTTGTGGTGCCAAGATTTTCCTGAATGGACAGAGATAATTGAACTTTTTTTGGAATAATTTCTCCAATCAAGTGAGTCGCAACGCCAATAGCGGCAGAAATATCTATCCACTCCTGAACGCTTTTTTGAGGTTTAGAAAAGCGTAGGACATTTGATGATAGTTGTTTTCCTTTTTGGGCAGAATGGAGGATCTCTTCTAAATCTGCTTCTAATACAGGATCGTCGCTATGTTCTTCCAATAATAATTGGGTATTGCCGATAATTGGCGTTAAGAAATTGTTCATATCATGGACAATGGAAGTTGTGAGAAGACCGACAGTTTCCATTTTGTTTCGTTGATAGAGTTCTAATTCTAACTGATGCTGCATTTTTTGCTGTTTTTGTTTTTCGATTAGTTGGCGGTTTTCTGCTTCGATTGTTTCTTTTTTTCTGAAATTATGAATAAACAACGAGCAAATAATAATTAAAAGTAATAATAAAACTAAAAGGAAAGACAAAACGATTACAAAATTGATGATATCATCATTTCGTTCATTATAATCCGCATTGATTGCAACAACCCAATGAGCAAGACCAACATCGATCCATTCAAAAGCACTTATTTTTAAAACTTCTGTTGGAATATCTTCATCCCACCAATAAGATTTATAAGTCAGTTTTCCTGAATCGTGGTTTAGCTGATATTTTTCTAAGCGTTTTAAATCAGAATAGTCAAAATCAGGATATAGTTTTTCTCGTCCATTGATAATGTCTAAGCCAACTTGCTGTGGGACAGGATGCATAACCACCGTCATCGAGCGATCCTTGATCATTGGGTAGCCTTTATAGTCTAATTCAAAATCTTGTAGAAAATTTTTATAAAAGGCTTCTAAATTCAATGGTAAAATCAAATAACCATCAATGGCGCCAGATGAGGTTCTAATTTCTTGATAAAAATTAACATAAGCTTTTTTATCGATAAAATACGAATCACCATTTTGAGCAGTTGGCTTATCCAGTAGTTGTTTTAGGGACAAATCATGATTGATAAAGGGACGAATCGTTTCAGTATCTGTAATCAAGACTTGTTTTTTCTCAGAATCCCAATGAAAGGCGTATAAAGGTGTGCCATCAGGTTCAATATAAAAGAGCGCATCAGCCTCATTATTTAAAGAATCAAAAAAGGTGTTGAGAGATGAAGCGCTGTTTTTTAAGTAAGTCTCCGGGGCATCACTATTTTTTAAATTACCGTCGATTGCTAGATAATTAAGAGCTTGATGGCGGTTTTTCATAGAAAGTTGGATCACTTTACCAACATATTCTGTTGACTGCAGCAAAAAGTCCTGTCCGCTAGCCGTTGTTGTTTTGCGAATAATGGAAAATCCCCGAATTGCAAAGAAAACGGATACAACAATAAAGACAATCATCGCTGCGATCATGATGTTTACAATTCTATTTGTTCGTTTCATTGGTCTAGCTCCTTTTAAAAGTCTGTTCATATCATAACAAGTTCATGTTGAAATTTAAAGATAATTCCGCTATTGTATAGATAATGTAAAAAAATAATGAGGTGTGCACGTTGCGAAACGAAAAAATTTTAGTGGTAGATGATGATCCTGCAATTCGCCGATTGATTTGGAAGTCGCTTCAGTCAACGGGATTATTGGTTTATCAAAGTGATACGATCGAAAAAACAATAGATATCATGAACCGAGTAGAGTTTCAATTATTTCTGTTAGATGTAAGTCTAGAACACGAGAATGACGGTTATCATTTGGCTCAATTGATTCGAGAACGCCAGCCCTTGACACCCATTATCTTTGTAAGTGGGAAAAAAAGCGAGCAAGATATCATCAGTGGTCTAGAATCGGGAGGGGATGTTTATCTCTCTAAACCTTTTGCGCCAGATGTTTTACGAGCACAGGTCATCAGTACGTTGAACCGAACAGAGCAGTTACTGACACTAAGCCAGAATCGTGAAGAAACCTTATTGAAAGATGGAATCTTTTCGTTTGATAAAAATCAATACCAGTTTAGTAAAAATGGTGAAATCGTAAATATGACTTCTAAAGAAATCATGATGATTTTATTTTTTATGGAAAATCCGTATCAAGTATTTAGTAAGGAACAGATTTACGCTAGTGTCTGGAGTGATGGAGATATGGATAAGAATCTGATCACGGTGTACATTAACTACTTAAGAAATAAGATTGAAGATGATCCCAAGAAACCAAAATACTTACAGACAGTTTGGGGCATTGGCTATTTATTTAATCCAGAAGGGAAAGAAGCATGAAGCTGGATTGAATGGGTAAATTTATAAAAACAGGTGGTGAGCAGATATGCTCCTCACCTGTTTTTATATTTTTTTATTATGTAAAACTCAAAACAGCCCTTCCAAACGACCAAAAAAGAAACTTAATGCGATTAAATCAGCGGAACCGCCTGGACTAAGATTTTCTTCAATCAATTGTTGATCAAAAAGAATCAACGCATCTTCTAGTTCTTTTTCTGAGCTATTGATGGAGAGAGTTTGTAAAAGTTCAGTTGCTTGTTTTTGGACGTTGCTCCAACCATTGATACCACCCCGATTGATTAAATTAGAGTCTTCGATCGTTGCCATTAAACGTAATAACAAAATTAAAAACATGGTGCGTTGATCATAATTATAGTATTTTCTTAAAAATGGAAGTGCGTTGTCTTTAAGTGCAGGATAACCTAACTCTGCTTCACCGCGAATGCCAATGATACCATATTCTAAATAAAGTCTTTCTCCATAACTTAATTGTTTTTTTTGTGCCAAACCTGCAAAATCTTTTAAAAGTAATCCTTTGGTCATCCGTTTTACATAGTTAAAAACATCTGCTGTATCTTGTTTTGCAAAGGGAATCTGGAGGTGCTTATCGTTCATTATTTTTCCTGTTGCACTTAAAAGTAAGGCAAAAGAGAAATTTGCTCCTTTATGGGTATTAATACCTTTGGTTTTTCTCAGCATGGCAGTTTCAGCTTGCTGACCAAGGGCACGAACCTTTTCAAATAAAACAGAAGGGGAGCCGTCATGATTAATCCCTAAATCAATATATTTTGTAAAAAATGGAGCAAGTGCGGTACTACTATCAATAAAAGTAGAATAATTCATGTCTGCATGTGCACCGCAGCTTTTAGGATCGACTAGCCCTGGTTTAGGAGAAAGACTAGCTTCATATAACAGCGCTTCTAAAGCAAATTCACTGATCAGTTTAGGCGCATTCTGTTCATTTAGCTGTTTCATTTAAATGTTTTTCCATTTCTTTAAGGATGAACGTTTGAGAATAATCTAAATGTTCTGTAATAAGTAGTTTTAATTGTTCTTCTTCTTGGTTCAGCATACATTTATAGATCAACCAATGCTCATTCAACGCTTTATCTCGACGGTCTTTAGAACGAATTGAGATATCTCTAAAGTAGACGAGGTATTCACGCAATTTCATGACGATTGATTTTAAACGTAGCATCTTACTTTTTTCATAAATCAATTCATTGAAATCAGAAAACTTTTGTAAAACCTGATCGATTTCATTTGCTTCATTTAAACGTTCCGTTTCTTCTAATAAAGTTTTTAGCTCTTCAAAATCTTCAGAATCCATTTCTTTCATCGCTGTGATCGTAGCTAAAACATCCAAAGACTTTCTAATGGCATAAATTTCATTGGCATCATTAAGTGAAATCCCTCGCACGATAATGCCAACGCCACGAACATGATCAACTAAGCCTTCTTCCACTAATTTTTGTAAGGCATAGCGAATCGGTGTACGGCTGATATTCATCACTTCAGAAAACTCTTTTTCATTGATCCGTTGTCCAGCAGGAATTTCACCCAGAATGATTGTTTTGCGAAATGCTTTATAAACAAGCTCTTTCAACGGTTCATTGACACTTAAATCTAAATTTTTTCCAACTGCTTCTGATATTGTACTCATCTGATTACTCCTCTTTTGGTTAATAGTAGGAAAAATAAATGAATATTTTTATTCTATATTGCTAAGAAAAAGATAAGAAAATCGCACAAATTTTTTTATGAAATGTACGATTTTCAATGAACAAAAATAGTTATTGCGGAATATAAAGCGGCATATGACCAGTCAAGACGATCGTTACAACAAAGATAATAAAGATGCCCAACGCCCATTTAGCGGATTCTTTTTGCCATTGCCCCATATCTAAACCAGTCAAACGAAGTAATAGATAAATGAAAGCAACCAATGGACTTAACAAGTGGAACGCTTGTCCCATTAATGAAGCCAATGCCATTTGCATATCTGTAAATCCGTAAGCACGACCAGCTTCGGCTAAAACAGGTAAGACCCCAAAGTAGAACCCATCATTCGAAATAAAGAAAGTACCAGGTGCTGAAATCAAGGCAATCACTAAGCCCCAGAAACCGGCTAATTGATTCGGAATGATTTTTGTGAAACTTTGAGCTAATGCATCTGCCATACCAGTCCCTTGGAAAAGTCCCATGAAGACACCCGCTGCAAAAACTAAGATGACTACTTGAACAGCATCGCCGCCATTAGCACCAATACGTGATGATTGATCTTTTAAAACAGGGTAGTTGACCATTAATGCTACAACAGTACCAGTTAAGAACAAGAATAACGGTGGTAAACCAAGTCCAACAAATGAGTCTGTTACTAATAAAGCGATCAAGCCGATGGTTAAAATCGCATTGAATAACCAAATTTTAGGTCGACGAATCGCCAATGTTTCTTCATCTGTAACAGTTGTCATGGCATCGATTTCTTCATCTGTCAGTTGCTTGATGCCAAGACGAGCACGTTCTTTTCTACCCATAGAAGGTGCTACGATGAAGATTACATAAAGTAATGCAATGATCATACCAGGAATCAGATACGCTAAAATTTCAGCACCAACATTCAACACACTCATCGCACGAGCAGTTGGACCGCCCCAAGGGAGTAAGTTCATGATTGTGTTTTGCAAAATAACAATGACGGCTAAGTTCATCAATTTCATATCCAGTTTCTTATAGATAGGAATAAAAGCAGAACAGCAAATCAATGTTGTCGTTGTGCCATCTCCATTAAGCGAAACGGCTGCGGCAACAACAGCTGTAGCGATTAACACTTTCATCGGATCGCCTTTTGCGATGTGGATCATTTTTTTCGTAATTGGGTCAAATAGTCCAGCATCCAACATAATTGAAAAATAAAGAATGGCAAACAATAACATGATACCTGTAGTGGATGTTGTTTTGATTCCTTCCATAACAAAGTCTCCGATAGAGCCTTTCTTAGAAACACCTGCAAACATTGCAATCAGGGCAAAAATCAGTGGAATCAAAACCAAAGCTGTAAACGGTGACATTTTCTTTTTCATGATGACAAACATGAAGACGATGATCATCACATAAGACAAAACAGTTAATAACATTTTTTTTCTCTCCTTCAACACTAAATTCGTTTTCCGAAACAATCGGGCGTCTCTTTGTGGTGTTGGGTCTATAGAAAATTAACAGTAAGGCAAATTTAGAAAGCCCTTTCTTGTTTCGTTAACAATGCTAAGTTTAATCTAAGAAAGTTTAGATAAATAGATGGGAGGGGGAAAAAGAACACCAAAAAAACACAAATGAGAGCGGTTTCTTAAAGAGATGTTAATAAGATATTAATAAAACCTTAAATGCTTTGAAACGTTGATATAACAAGGTTTATAAGGTTTTTACAAGTTTTTGGACAAAGAGGAACAGAGAAAGAACAATTTGAGGTTGATGATTTCATTTTATTGTAATCGTTTTTACCTATAATGAATTCATAAACAGAAAGGATGTGAGTTCATGGGTCTATTTGAACGGCTGTTTAATAAAGAAAAAACAGAAATAAAATCAGATGAAGTACGACTTTCTCCTATAATAGAAGAACAGAATGAATGGCAGGAAGTTGTTGGCTACATTCCAGTAGAAAGTGAAGAATATCAATTTGTTTCGCTGATTGCAACCGCAATCGCTGCTGGAGATCAACCAGAAAGTGAATTTAGGATTAAACGTATTTCAAAAAGAAATCCAGAAGCACAACTGGTTTCTGTGATCGCTACTAGTATTGCATCGGCTGATCACACAGAGAGTCAGTTTGTCATTCGGTCAATCAAGGAGAAAAGAACGAGTTAGTTTTTGAATTACTTGATAGCATCGGTCAGTTTGTTTGGAAAATGATGAATGAGGCAAAAAGCACGTCAGTCGTAATTCCCTATTTTTCAGTCAGAGCTGGACGAGCCCATTGTGCGTTTGTGTTATCTAGTTCCATGGGCTAGTCTCTCGGAAAAAAGATAAATGATGAATGAGGCAAAAATCACCTCAGTCATAATTTCCTATTTTTCAGTCGAGACCGGACGAGCCCATTACACTTTAAATTTTAGGAGGAAAAGAAATGTTACGTAAGTTTAAAATCTCAATCGATGGAAAAGAGTATTTAGTAGAAATGGAAGAAATTGGTGGTGTGCCACAAGCGCCAATAGCAGCACCAGTAGCACCTGTGGCAGAAGTGGCGCCAACGCCAGAGCCAGAGCCAGTAGAAACAGCAGCTCCTGTAGCAAGCACAACTGCTGGAAGCGATGCAATGCCATCACCTATGCCTGGAACAATCTTGAAAATTTTGGTAAATGTTGGCGATACAGTTCAGGAGAATCAACCGTTAATGATTCTTGAAGCGATGAAAATGGAAAATGAAATTGTAGCTGGTAAATCTGGCCTAGTCACAGGGATACATGTTAAGCAGGGGGATATGGTCAATCCTGGAGAACCATTAATTACAATTGGTTAAAGAAGAAAAAAGTAGTTTAATTTAAAAAGAGGAAGTGACGTTTGTGGAGACATTAATTGAAGGTGTAGTAGGAATGGGACAGGAACCGGGACGTATTGTAATGATGGTCATCGGAGGCGTCCTGATGTACTTGGGGATCAAAAAAGAGTATGAACCTACCTTACTTGTACCGATGGGATTAGGAACGATTTTAGTTAACTTTCCCAATTCAGGAGTACTAAGTGCTGGTGGAGAAGCTGGTCCGTTTCAAGTGTTGTTTGATATAGGAATTTCGACGGAATTATTTCCATTGTTACTATTTATCGGTATTGGCGCTATGATCGATTTCGGTCCATTGTTACAAAATCCATTTTTATTATTGTTCGGTGCAGCCGCTCAATTCGGGATTTTCTTTACAATTATTGCGGCCGTTTTATTAGGTTTTGATTTAAATGATGCAGCTTCTATTGGAATCATCGGAGCAGCAGATGGACCAACGTCAATCTTTGTTGCCAACACGTTGAATTCGAAATATATGGGTGCGATCATGGTAGCGGCCTATTCTTATATGGCCTTAGTTCCAATTATTCAACCAGTCGCAATCAAAGCAGTTACGACAAAAAAAGAACGCAAAATTCGTATGACGTATCGTGCTGGTGAAGTATCACAAACAGCGAAAATTTTATTCCCAATCGTAATTACAATTGTCGCTGGATTGGTAGCACCAGTTTCCCTTCCTTTAGTTGGATTCTTAATGTTTGGGAATTTACTGCGTGAATGTGGAGTCTTAGATCGTTTATCTGTAACAGCACAAAATGAGCTGGTAAACATCATCAGTATTGTGCTAGGATTGGCGATTTCAGTGAAAATGCAATATGAAGAATTTTTACAAATTGATACGTTAATGGTTATTGGTTTGGGATTAGTTGCCTTTGTAATGGATTCAGTTGGGGGTGTCTTATTTGCCAAATTATTGAACCTGTTTAGAAAAGAAAAAATCAATCCAATGATTGGTGCTGCAGGAATTTCAGCATTTCCAATGTCTAGTCGAGTAATTCAAAAAATGGCAACAGACGAAGATCCACAGAACTTTATTTTAATGCATGCAGCAGGTGCAAATGTATCTGGACAGATTGCCTCAGTTATTGCGGGCGGCTTATTATTAGCGTTGCTTGCGTAGCGTTTTGAATAGAAGAAAGGGAAAGGAGCTTGTTTATGTCAGCTGATTTATTGAAATCATTAGAGTTATTGGTTTTTGGTTGGGGTGGCGTGTTTGTTGTCATTTTCGTGATCTACTTTGCGTCGTTTATGTTAAATAAATTATTCCCACCGAAAAGCTAGGAAGTGTTAAACAATGAACATCAGAAGAATTTGGCTTGATCGAGATTTGACAGGAAAACAGCAGTGGTCAGATTTTTTGATTAACGCCGATCTTATACCGGATGACCAGTTAGACTATACGATTGGTATCTATGATCAGGAAAAACTGATTGGAACAGGATCGGTTTTTAGGAATATTCTAAAATGTATTGCAATTGATTCCTCCTATCAAAATGAAAACCTGCTTTCTCAAATTGTTCAAGCCTTACGAGAAGAGCTGCAGGAAATAGGATATCAGCATTATTTTTTGTATACAAAACCGAAAACCAGCAAGTTGTTTCACTCTTTGGGTTTTACGGAAATTGCTGCAACGAATGAATTGGTTTTCATGGAGCAAGGGTTTCCTAATTTTGAAGACTATTTAGTGGACCTTAAAAAGCATCGACGAGAGACAAAACAAAATGCTGCAATTGTAATGAATGCCAATCCATTTACCAATGGTCATTTATATTTAGTGACAGAAGCCGCTAAACGTTCGGAAACAGTGTATCTGTTTGTTTTATCCGAGGAACGATCGCTATTTGATGCTAAAACACGTTTTGAACTAGTCCGAGAAGGCGTTCGTCATTTAGCAAATGTAGTGGTTTTACCAACAAGAGAATATATGGTATCCAGTGCAACCTTTCCATCTTATTTTTTGAAAGATCAGGCCAAGGCTAGTATTGCGGAAGTCCAGGCTGTTTTGGATGCCACTTTATTTAAAGAAAAGATTGCTTGTGTTCTGTCAATTTCAACTAGATTTGTTGGAGAAGAGCCGTTTTCAGCAGTAACAGAGATTTACAATCAGGCGATGAAAAAGACGTTTGGTTCTGAGCTGAAACTAGTTGTTTTACCAAGAAAAAAAATAGATGGAGAAGCAATCAGTGCCACAAAAGTTCGTGCTTTAATGGAACAAGAGAATTATGCAGCAATTAAATCACTTGTTCCGCCCAAAACTTTTGAAGAAATAATCAAACAAAAAAATAAGTAATGAGGTGTCTATTTTGGAAATCAAACAAAACGCATCTGCTGGTACAACTGAATCAAGCGATATTATGATTACAATTGGGAAAAACAGTGGACAAGGAATTCAAATTGAACTAGACAGTAGTGTTGAAAAACAGTTTGGACGTCAAATTCGCGAAAAAATACAAGAGACTTTAACTAATTTGTCAGTCACTGACGCGAAGGTTCAGGCAATTGATAAAGGTGCATTGGATTGTACCATCCAAGCTCGAACAGTGGCAGCTGTTTATCGTGCTGCTGGTGAAGAAAATGTAGACTGGCAGGTGTTAAATACATGGAACGTTTAAGAAGAACGATGATGTTTGTACCAGGAGCGAATGCTTCAATGCTAAGAGATGCGACGTTATACGGCGCTGATTCGTTGATGTTTGACTTAGAAGATGCTGTTTCTTTAAAAGAAAAAGATAGTGCTCGTTTACTTGTCTATAATGCTTTACGAACATTTGATTACTCGACTGTCGAAACGGTCGTTCGAATCAATGGCTTAGATACAGTGGGGCGTCAAGACGTTGAAGCGATGGTTTTAGCAGGTGTTGATGTGATCCGATTGCCAAAAACAGAAACAGCTCAAGATATTGTGGATGTGGCAACTGTGATCACTGAAATGGAAACAAAATATGGCGTAAGCGTTGGGACAACAAAAATGATGGCTGCAATCGAATCGGCTGAAGGTGTTTTAAATGCGCGAGAAATTGCACAAGCAAGTGACCGCTTGATTGGTATCGCACTTGGAGCAGAAGATTATGTAACAAATATGAAAACACACCGATACCCAGACGGCCAAGAATTGTTTTTCGCACGTAGTTTTATTTTACACTCAGCTAGAGCAGCAGGAATTGCAGCAATCGATACAGTCTATTCAGATGTCGATAATACAGAAGGGTTCCTAGCAGAAGTTGAGCTGATCAAACAATTAGGATTTGACGGTAAGTCTGTTATTAATCCACGTCAAATCCCTTTAGTAAACAGTGTCTATGAACCAACAGAAAAAGAAATCCAAAATGCGAAAGAAGTAATTTGGGGGATTCGTGAAGCGGAAGCGAAAGGTTCAGGTGTAATTTCAGTGAATGGTAAAATGGTGGATAAACCAATTGTTGAACGAGCAGAGCGAGTGATTGCACTGGCTATTGCAGCAAAATTAATTTCTGAGGAGGAAGTCTAAGATGAAAAATAATGTAGGCAAAGAAATTCCAGATAATTATGCTGAACAATACGGTTTATTTAAAGGAGAGCTAGCGAATATTCGTGAGTATAAAGAGGCTAGCCGCACGATCAATCCTGTGAGGCCAAGAGATACAAAGTTATTAGGTAGTTTAAAAGAAGCGATTGAAAAAACAGGATTAAAAGACGGTATGACAATTTCTTTCCATCATCATTTTCGTGAAGGTGATTTTGTTATGAACATGGTTTTAGATGAGATTGCGGCATTAGGGATCAAAAATCTATCGATTGCACCCAGCTCGATCGCGAATGTTCATGAACCATTGATCAATCATATCAAAAATGGTGTGGTGACAAATATTACCTCTAGTGGGTTACGTGATAAAGTCGGCGCTGCGATTTCTGAAGGAATTATGGAAAATCCAGTTGTGATCCGTTCACATGGTGGACGTGCAAGAGCGATTGCTGCAGACGATATTCATATCGATGTGGCCTTTCTTGGAGCACCAAGTTCAGACGCGTATGGTAATGTAAATGGAACCAAAGGCAAAGCCACATGTGGCTCATTAGGCTATGCGATGATCGATGCTAAGTATGCCGATCAAGTAGTGATTATCACAGATAGCTTGATGCCCTATCCAAATACACCAATCAGCATTCCACAAACGGATGTAGATTTTGTCGTAGAGGTTGATGCGATCGGTGATCCTGATGGGATAGCCAAAGGGGCTACTCGATTTACCAAAAACCCGAAAGAACTGTTGATTGCAGAATATGCAGCGAAAGTAATTACGCATTCACCGTATTATAAAAGTGGTTTTTCGTTCCAAACAGGAACGGGTGGTGCAGCCTTAGCTGTTTCTAGGTTTTTGAAAGAAGCGATGATCAAAGATGGTATTACAGCCAGTTTTGCTTTAGGCGGGATCACCAATGCGATGGTTGAGTTATTGGAAGAAGGACTTGTTGAAAAAATCATTGACGTACAAGATTTTGATCATCCGTCTGCCGTTTCTTTAGGTGAGAATGAGAACCACTACGAAATCGATGCAAATATGTATGCTTCACCTTTAAGCAAAGGTTCTGTGATCAATCAATTAGATACAGCGATTCTTTCTGCGCTAGAAATTGATACGAATTTTAATGTGAACGTGATTACAGGATCAGATGGCGTGATTCGTGGTGCATCTGGCGGGCATTCAGATACAAGTGCGGCTTGTAAGATGAGCTTAGTCATTGCCCCCTTGATCAGAGGTAGAATTCCAACGATCGTTGAAGAGGTCAATACAGTCGTAACACCAGGCAGCAGCATTGATGTTGTGGTGACGGAAGTTGGGATTGCGATCAATCCAGAACGACCAGACTTAGTCGAACATTTTAAAGCTTTAGATGTTCCACAATTAACGATGAAAGAACTTCAAGAAAAAGCTTACAGTATCGTAGCTCGTCCAGATGCAATCAAGTATGGGGATAAAGTCGTTGCATTGATCGAATATCGTGATGGTTCAATTATCGATGTGGTCAAAAATGTCTAAAGCCCATTTAACTGGAGAGACGATTACGCTGATAGAGATGCTGAATGTACGAGAAAAACGAGCGAATATTCAGCAAGAACTTTTACAAAAGCATCCTAACTGTGTCTTATTAAGCGCTACGATGAATATTCCAGGGCCTGTAAAAACAAATGAGCAGCTAAGACAAGCATTTTTAACTGTCATGAAAGAGATCAATTCTCTTTTTCCTCCTGAAAAAATAGCAGCTCTTAAACACCGAGAGTTAAAAACAGGTTCTGAATATTATCTAGTCCTTAATGAAACAGCAAAAGAGCTAAAAAGAAAGCTAATTAAAGTTGAAGAAACGCATCGCTATGGCCGTTTGATGGATTTAGATGTCGTTTATTTAAAAGAGCAAGCCTTGTGTTCAGTCAGTCGTAGCGAATTAAATTACAAACCAAGAACCTGTTTCATTTGTGAAGAAGAAGCAAAAATTTGCGGTAGACAAAGACGCCATAGTGTAGAAGAAATGCAAGAAACAATCAGTCAACTATTGAGAAAGGAAGGATGAAATGACAAAAGAAATCCTTTTTACAGAAACAGTGCTGAGGGACGGTCAGCAAAGCCAAATCGCGACACGAATGCCAACGAGCGATATGTTACCGATCATTCAAACATTGGATGAAGCAGGATATCATGCTTTGGAAGTTTGGGGCGGGGCAACATTTGATGCCTGTATTCGTTTCTTGAATGAAGATCCTTGGGAACGTTTAAGAACGATTCGAAAAGCAGTTAAACATACGAAATTACAAATGCTTTTACGCGGACAAAATTTACTTGGGTATAAAAATTATGCCGATGATGTGGTAGAAGCCTTTGTACAAAAGTCAATTGAAAATGGGATTGATATTATCCGCGTTTTTGATGCGCTGAACGATACAAGAAACTTGCAAACTTCAATCGAAGCAACAAAGAAATTTGGCGGACATTGTCAGCCGGCTATTTCTTATACAACGAGCGATTTTCATACGATTGATTATTTTGTGGGATTGACCACAGAACTTGAAAAAATGGGGGCAGATTCCATCTGCATCAAAGATATGGCAGGGATTCTGACACCCGACGATGCCTATCGTTTAGTTACCGAAATCAAGAGTAAAATCCAAGTGCCTTTAGAAGTTCATACACATGCAACTAGTGGGATTGCTGAAATGACCTATCTAAAAGCTGTTGAAGCAGGTGCAGATATTATTGATACAGCCATTTCATCATTTTCTGGTGGAACAAGTCAACCAGCCACAGAATCGATGGCGCTTGCATTGGAAAACTTAGGGTACAATACGCATTTAGATATGAAAAAAGTTGCAGAAGTGGCGGACTATTTTAATCCGATCCGTGATAAATTTAGAGAAGAAGGCTTGTTGAATCCTAAAGTAAAAGATACAGAGCCAAAAACGTTGATTTATAAAGTTCCAGGTGGTATGTTATCGAATTTGTTAAGCCAATTGACCGAACAAGGTTTAGCAGATAAATACGAAGAAGTCCTAAGAGAAGTGCCAAAAGTTCGTGCAGATCTAGGCTATCCGCCACTTGTCACACCACTATCTCAAATGGTAGGAACCCAAGCAGTAATGAACGTTATCAGCGGTGAACGTTATAAAATAGTACCGAAAGAAATCAGGGATTATGTGAAAGGCTTGTATGGAAAACCGCCTGTAGCAATTTCAGAAGAAATGACGAAATTGATTATTGGTGAAGAAGAAGTGATCACGGTTAGGCCAGCTGACTTACTGACGCCAGAACTTCCGCAGTATGAAAAAGAAATCGCAGAATATGCAAAATCAACTGAAGATGTTTTAATGTATGCATTGTTCCCACAACAAGGAAAAGACTTTTTAGGTAGAAGAGAAGATCGATTTTATGATGTTCCTCTGCAAGAAGTGAGTGTTACATTAGATATTTAGAAAAAAGAATGAATTTATTTCCGGCATTGTTTGGAAATAAGCTCATTCTTTTTTAGTATGACTTATAAGTAAACTTAATCTCTTCTTATTGTGTTAATACTAGTGAATAAATACATTTTTTAATTACAATCAAGACTATTTCACATTGAGAAGTTTAGATAATTTTATAGTTAATTCTATTAAAAAGCTTCAAAATATAAGCTATTGATGATACAGGACGAATAAATGAAAATCAGATTGATTTAGTCAATATGTAAGTTTATCTAAATGGAGTATACAGTCCTGTACTAACATAAATCTTTTATAAAAGATTTGGTGTTCGCTACTTGCTCTTACCTGGATCTTTTTCAGTGCTGGATTTTATGAAATGTTTAATCACAGAGTGGACAATCAATACAGATAGAAAGGCTTTTGGAGGAAGAACATAGAAATAAAAGAAAAGATTTATAAAATTATAAAGAGGGCAGTTGAGTCAAAAAAACTGTTCAATATCAGAAATAGAAACAACGTGAAAAAGTAACTGATGAAGAATTTTAACTTATATAATAAAAACCGCAATTGATGAGCAGATAGATATGAATCTAGCGGTACAAATTATAATCTAGCAACAGTAGAGCTGTTAAAGTTTGATAAAGCCTATAATCACATATAGATTTTGGGCAGCAGGATGAATTTCTTTCCGAATATTTTTATACCAAAGAGCATACTAGCTATTCGTAGAAAAATAAAAATTCAACTAACATGAAAACGGTAAATAACTAAAAAAACGCCCTTAAATCAGTAAGTAATTTCCGGTTAAATGTTATCTGTATTTTAAAAATAAAACAATTACATTAAGATTAAAATAAAATGTATAAAATATGTGTAACAACTAATTTTAATCGGGGATAAATTTTTTTATCAGAAAAAATCCCTTTATATAGACGTTTATAACCTTACATATATATAACTCAAACGTGTTAGTTAATGTAACTTGATTTCCAATTCGATATATTTACATTTCCTAATTATGTAGGTATAATTGCGGCAATATAGCATTGACGGTATCAAAAATGATTAAATCAAGGAGGGATGATTTTGACAACCAAAACACAAACAGCAAAAACGTATTTTGAAATGAATCATCAAAAATATTATTATTATGCACTTTCATCATTGGAAAGTTCTGAGCAGCACTACATAAATAAATTGCCATATAGTATTCGTGTGCTATTAGAATCGTTGTTGAGGCAGATAAATCATAACGGAATCACAAAAGAGCATATTGATCAATTAGCTAAATGGTCTCCAAATCAGCCAAATGTAGGGGAAGTTCCATTCAAACCTGCTCGAGTGATCCTTCAAGATTTTACTGGTGTTCCAGCAATCGTTGATTTAGCCTCTTTACGAAAAACAATGGCCGATTTTGGAGGAGATCCTACTAAAATCAATCCAGAGGTACCCGTAGACTTAGTTGTTGATCACTCTGTACAAGTCGATGTTGCTGGAGTGAAACAAGCGCTACAGTTAAATATGAAAATGGAGTTTCAGCGAAATCAAGAACGTTACCGTTTTTTAAGTTGGGCACAAAAAGTTTTTGATAATTATCGTGTCGTCCCTCCTGCAACAGGAATCGTTCATCAAGTCAATATTGAATATTTAGCATCCGTTGTAACGCAAAAAAAATTAAAAGACGATACCATATTAGTATATCCGGATACTCTAGTTGGGACCGATTCTCATACAACAATGGTCAACGCATTAGGCGTTTTAGGCTGGGGTGTTGGTGGAATCGAGGCTGAAGCTAGTATGCTTGGCGAGCCATCTTATTTTCCTATTCCAGAAGTGGTCGGTGTCCGTTTTATCAATGAGTTATCGCAAGGTGCAACAGCAACAGATTTAGCACTAAAAGTTACGCAGGTTTTAAGACAACAAAAAGTTGTTGGAAAATTCGTTGAATTTTTTGGTGCAGGTTTAGTTAATCTAAGTTTAGCTGATCGAGCGACTGTAGCAAATATGGCACCAGAATATGGTGCTACATGCGGATTTTTCCCTGTAGATGATGAAACGATTCGTTATTTACGACTAACGGGAAGGGAAGATGAAGCAGTAGCGGTAACAGAGTACTATTTGAAAGAAAACCAATTGTTTTATGATCCGATAAACGATCAAGAACCTAATTATACAAAAGTGATCGAAATCGATCTAAGTATGATCGAAGCAAACTTAGCAGGACCCAAAAGACCACAGGATTTGATTCCTTTATCAAAAATGAAAATAGCTTTTGAACAAGCTGTGCAAGCACCAGTTGGCTTACAAGGATTTGGACTTTCCGAAAAACAGCAAGAGAGCGTGACATTCGATTTAGAAGGTGTTCAGCAGCAATTAAAGCCCGGAGCAGTTACGATTGCGGCGATTACTTCATGTACCAATACCTCGAATCCGTTTGTTATGTTAAGTGCAGGATTAGTAGCTAAAAAGGCTGCATTACTTGGGTTGAATGTACCAAACTATGTAAAAACCTCACTAGCACCAGGCTCAAAAGTTGTGACAGCGTATTTAGAAAAAGCGGGCTTATTGCCTTATTTAGAGCAATTAGGTTTTCATTTAGTTGGCTATGGCTGTACAACGTGTATTGGTAATTCAGGTGCACTAAAACCTGAAGTCGAAGCAGCTATCAAAGAAAATGATCTCTTAACCGCAGGTGTTTTAAGTGGAAACCGTAACTTTGAAGGGCGTATTCATCCTTTAGTTAAAGCCAATTATTTAGCTTCACCGCCACTTGTTGTTTTATATGCATTAGCTGGAACGGTCGATATTGATGTACTCAATGAGCCAATTGGAATCGGTGAAAATGGTATTCCCATTTACTTTAATGATTTATGGCCTTCTAGAGATGAAATTCAAGCATTGATTGATGAATGTGTTACACCAGAACTTTACCAACAAGAATATGCACGAGTTTTTAGTGATAATGCAGAATGGAATAGCATTCAAACAGATGATGAACCATTATATGGTTGGGAAGAGGAGTCAACATATATTGCAAATCCACCATACTTCACTGGTATGACAAAAGAAAGAGAACCTCGAAAGCCGTTAAAACAATTAGCGGTGTTGGCAAAATTTGGCGATTCAGTTACAACCGATCATATTTCACCAGCAGGAAGCATTCAAAAAAATAGTCCAGCAGGTCACTATCTGATAGAGCGAGGTGTGCCAGTTCGTGAATTTAACTCTTATGGTGCCAGACGTGGTCACCATGAGGTTATGATGAGAGGAACACTAGCTAATATTCGGATTCGCAATCAACTAGTTCCAGATGTAGAAGGCGGATATACCATTTTTACGCCAACACAAGAAAAGATGACGATTTATGATGCTGCGATGAACTACCAAAAACAGGGAACCAAACTTATCATTTTAGCGGGCGATGATTATGGGATGGGCTCATCTAGAGACTGGGCAGCTAAAGGTGTACAGCTTTTAGGCGTCGAGGCTGTGATCGCTAAAAGTTACGAACGGATCCATCGCTCTAATTTAGTGATGATGGGTGTTTTACCATTGCAATTTAAATCAGGGGATGATGCAGATAGCTTAGGACTAACAGGAACTGAGTTATTTGATATTGCTATCGACGAAACAAAAGGAATTTTGGATACTGTGGTTGTTACCGCAACGAAATCGAACGGAGAAACAATTCAATTTGAAACGATCCTTCGTTTTGATTCGGCTGTTGATATTACGTATTATCAGCATGGAGGCATTTTGCCAATGGTGATTCGTAAGAAACTTCAACGTTAATTTGAGTTAAGAAAAAAATAGAAGATAAAACGACATGAAGGTTGTTATCTTACTTCTCTCTAGCTTTGCGGGCTAACCTTTCTGAAAAAAAAGATAAAATAGGCTTGTAATGAAAAGTCTCAAAAATCTAATTTCCTACTTTTCAGTCAAGGCTAAATGAGCCCGCTACGCTTTTAAATTAAGGAGGAACTTGGATGGAGATTCACAAAGGTTTAGAAGGCGTAGTCGTTTCTGAAACAAAAATCAGTTCGATCGTAGAAAATCAACTGCTTTTTGCAGGCTTTAATATTGATGATTTAGTTGCTGAAAATGTTCAATTTGAAGAAGTGATTTATCTATTATGGTATTTAAAGATACCGACGAAACAACAGTTAATAAAATTCAAACAAGAATTATCTGCACAAATGCCGATATCTGATACGATCATTACATGTTTAAAAATACAAACACGCCAAAATCTTCATCCGATGAGTGTGTTGCGGTCAACGATTTCATTATTAGGTGTTTTTGATCCAAATGCAGAAGCGACAGATGAACGATCAGCCTATCAGCAGAGTATTTCTTTGCAAGCAAAAATGCCGACGATCATTGCAGCATATGCACGTTTGAGAAAAGGACTGGATCCAATTCCTCCGCGAAATGATTTATCAATAGCGGCAAATTTTCTCTATATGTTGACTGGAGTTGAAGCGGATCAAGTGCAAGTAGCGGCAATGAATCAAGCGTTAGTTTTACATGCAGATCATGATTTAAATGCAAGCACTTTTACGGCTCGAGTCTGCGCTTCTACATTGTCAGACGTGTATTCATGTATTACTGCTGCAATTGGTTCTTTAAAAGGGCCGCTTCATGGCGGTGCTAACGAAAAAGTCTTTGATATGTTAAAAGAAATAGATTCTGAACATCTAAATGTAGCAGACTATTTAAATCAAAAATTAGATCGTAAAGAAAAAGTCATGGGCTTTGGTCATCGTGTATATAAGACTGAAGATCCGAGAAAAAAACATCTAAAAAAATTAGCAAAAGAGCTAACGGCAATCACTCAAAAAGAACAATGGTATTTTTTATCTTGCCAAGTTGAGCGATATTTAAAAGAGACAAAAGGATTGATCCCAAACGTCGACTTTTATTCTGCTACGGTGTACCATTGTTTGGATATTGACAGTGATTTATTTACGTTGATCTTTGCAATGAGTCGGGTTTCTGGTTGGTTAGGTCATATTGACGAACAAAAGAAAGAAGATTGTCTAATTCGACCTCGCTCACATTATATTGGTCCTAAGCAATTAAAATATAGTAACTTGAACACTACATTACATTCGGGAGGCATGGAAGCATGAAAGATGGGAAGAAAGTTGTGTTGGATAATGGAAAATTAGTTGTTCCTGACTACCCAATTATTCCTTATATTGAAGGTGACGGTATAGGACCAGAAATTTGGCAGACAGCTAAGAATGTATTTGATGCAGCTGTAAACAAAGCTTATAAAGGAACACGAAAAGTGATTTGGCAAGAAGTTTTAGCTGGAGAGAAAGCGTTTAATGAAACAGGAAGCTGGTTACCAGATAAAACATTGGAGTTGATCAAAACCCATCTTGTAGCGATAAAAGGTCCGTTGACCACCCCAATTGGCGGAGGCTTTCGTTCATTGAATGTGGCATTGCGGCAAGAATTAGATTTATATGTTTGTTATCGACCCGTTCGTTATTTTCCAGGCGTTCCTTCACCATTAAAGCATCCGGAAAAAACAGATATGATGATTTTTAGAGAAAATACAGAAGATATTTATGCAGGAATCGAATTTCCAGCGAAAAGTCCTGAAGCAGAAAAACTGATTACGTATTTAAAAACAGAGTTTGGTGTCAATAAGATTCGTTTCCCGGAATCATCGGCGATCGGGATCAAGCCTGTTTCTAAAGAAGGGACAGAGCGTTTAGTTCGAGGGGCAATTGAAAACGCATTAAAAAATAAGCGAAAATCAGTTACGTTAGTTCATAAAGGAAATATCATGAAATTTACAGAAGGTGGTTTCAAAAACTGGGGCTATGCTTTGGCTGAAAGTGAATTCGGAGACAAAGTATTCACTTGGAAAACATATTTAGAAATTAAAGAAAAGTCCGGAAGAGCGGTTGCTGATCAACGGTTAGCGGAAGCCAAAACAGCGGGTAAATTGATTATAAAAGATCGGATTGCAGACATTTTTTTACAAGAAATTTTACTGCATCCAGAAAATTATGATGTGATTGCCACCTTGAATTTAAATGGGGATTATATATCTGATGCCTTAGCTGCCCAAGTTGGTGGCATTGGAATTGCCCCAGGCGCAAACTTAAACTTGGAAACAGGGCATGGGATTTTCGAGGCAACTCATGGAACGGCACCTGAATTTGCTGGCTTGAATCAATTGAACCCATCATCATTACTATTGTCTGGTGTATTAATGTTTGATTATTTAGGTTGGGATGAAGTTAGCCAATTGATTACGCAAAGCATTGAAGAAGCTTTAGGAAATAAAACTGTGACAAAAGATTTCGCAGATCAAATGGAAGGCGCCACTTTATTGAGTTGTTCGGGATTTGGAGAAGAGTTAGTTAAGCTTATTGGAAGTAAATAAAAATCGAGTTCAGAATAAGTTTATTCTGAACTCGATTTTTTGTTATAAAAAACCCTGACGACTAATCGTCAGGGTTTGGATTTACTAATGTTAAGTTAATTATGCTTTGTTAACGTTAGTAGCTTGAGGACCACGTTGGCCTTCTTCAACGTCGAAAGTCACTGCTTGACCTTCTTCTAAAGTTTTGAATCCGTCGCCTTGGATAGCTGAGAAATGTACGAATACATCGTTACCGTTTTCTGCAGTGATAAATCCAAAACCTTTGTCTGAGTTAAACCATTTTACTGTACCTGTTTCCATAATAAAAATCCTCCTTGTGATATACACATATTTTGCAATTACTTGAAAGGTGAAAATGTGGAAGATGTTTATTTGAAACAGCTACACATATATTACCGAACAAAAACTACACTCTTAATATAGCATATTTAGGACCATTTGGCTAGTGATATCTCTTTGAAAAATAAAAATTTGTTAAGAAATGAAGATTAATTGTCAAAAAAAACTTATTTCTGTTATAGTATAGGAGTATTGAGCGTTAAATATGAAAGTAATGATAGAGTTATATCGTAGAAATCTATTCCGAAGGCGCAGCCTTGGAGCTGCATAGATTTGAAAGTAGGAAGGGTTCAGATTGTTTAGATGAGAATAAGGTTATCCTTACTAATAGATAGTTTTTACATGGTTTTATAGCTAAAAAAATATTTAATCAACTTAATTAAAGAGCCACTCAACATTTCTGTTGAGTGGCTCTTGTCCATTTCAGCGTTTAATAACGTAGCACAGCTAATAATGTTTTTTCATCAGGTGCAGCTTTTTGATCTAAAACAAAAACTTTCCCACCAGTTCTAAGCACATTATCTGTTACTTTATTTAAAACTTTACGTCGATCAAATTCTTCTGTCGACATGTCAGTTGTTTCATTAACAAAATTAGCTGTAGAAATAAAGAAATGAGAGACTTTTCCTTCATTAGATGCAGGAACGATATCAACAAGTTGATCGACAAATTTTTTGTCTAGCAATTGATTATAAGCCGTTGTTTCGATTGTTTCTAATTCTTGGTTGATTTTATGGGCTCCTTTTTCAATATCCTTAAAAGAAACTTGTGCAGGAGAAAGTGGAACAGAAGCATCCGCTACTAAATAGGGATTTTTCGCAATTTTTTTAAATAATGTTTGGTTTTCTGGTAAAGCGTACAAGCGAATTGGTAAGTTGTCAGAGTTTACAAATGTGTCTTTTAAGTAATTATCGATTGCTTGATAGTAGTTAGTCCAGTCGATTTTTACTTCTTCATCTTTGGTATTGACACCGTGATAGGCAACACCTTCTTTTGAAGAGCCATTGTAGCCAGTTCCACCTTGGATAGAATAGTTCATACTACCGCCAGTTAGCTCATCACCTAGAGCGCCAACAAGATCAGTTGGGGCGTCGGCAGGTAGCTCGACTGCTTTTACTCGATCATTTTCTACTAAATAAAGATGCATAGAGTCACGATTCAATGCCATTAAATAATAGCGATAATTAAATTGATTATTTTTGATGATGCCTAGGAGATAAGGTCGATCGTCAACATAATATTGATTGTCAACGGAGACATTTAAACGATGGATAAAGATGTCTTTCTCACTAATAATGATCGATACACTTTTGGTTGCATTACGCCAAAAGGATGAATCAGCTAGTAAAGCATCGATTTTTTCTTGGAAGGGTGCCCAAGTTAAATCGGTATATTTTTTCTCGAAGCGGACTTTAGCAGCTTTAGCAAAATTTTTAAATGCTAAAGAATCTTTTTCGACATCTTGGTGAGCGACATGGGTATTTAGAATAAATGTTACAAAGGGACCTTGAACTTCGTCAGAGAATAGAACAGTCAAATTGTCTTTTTCTTGATCTAACATAATACATTCCTCCTAAATTTTAAAGCGGAACAAATCAGTTAATCCTTTAGAAAATTAGTATAGAACCGTTTTTTGTTTTATTAACAGTGTACATATTTCCTGAGGAGTGATTTGTGCAGCTAGATATAATTAAAAGCTGAATGAGTCTGACCCATAAAGCTAAATAATACATCGGTAACATTTCTTTTGTACTAATAAAAGTGTAGCACAGGCATAAAAATGTTGGAACTAATATGGTTTGGAAGAATGTAAACGAAAGAAAAACGTAAAAAGTTATTCTATGAGTAATTCCTCATAGTTTTTTTATGAAATACAAAATAGGGATTCATTTTTATTTTAAATAGAGATGCTAATATGTCTTCATGCCAATTATCCCGAATTGGTTTTTCATACTTACTCCTACCAAGAGTAAATAACAACCTTCATTTCCACCACAGACGACGGTCGTGGTGGTTTTTTATTTAAAAACACAGATAATTACGCTAAAAAAGCATGAAACACACATCAATTATTTTCGATGATGAGTTTCATGCTCTTTTATTGTTATCACAATGCTTCAATAAACCGATTCGTTCTAAATAACCGTGATTCTAAATTTGTACCCAACTCAACGGCCGCATGTTGGCCCTTACCACTAAATTTATACCGAATAGCATCCGCATTTGTTTTAGCAGCAATATAAGAAACACCAAAATTAGCCTGCATCGTATGAATCAAACGAACATAAAGAGCACTTTCCGATATGCCAAAATGATTTGATAGTTGCGATAAATTCCATCCCTCTTTTAAAAAACGAAAGAAAACAACATCAGGCACAAGAATCGCAGAAGCCCCAATATTTGCTTGAAATTCCTGAAGTACTTCATTATATGAATAGTGTAGACTGCGGTCTGTATCAGTAAAAATTGTGTCACTTTCAGTCATATGAAATAAATAATGAGTGATTTCATGACTGATTGTAAAGTTCTTTCTTTTTTCACTCATATTTTGATTATAGCCAATCGTTGTCTCTAAAGAGTCTTTAACGATCATACCTGAAATACGATCTCTTGCGACACCATCAAATGGAAAACTGCGCATTGAAACTCCCTTAGATTTTACGAAATCCCAAAGATAAGAACAGTCGTAATTTTCATAACCGATATTATTTGCGACCATCAACGCCGAGATATAATCGTTTATTCTGTCTGAAAAACTAAGATATTCATCAATTTGCTCTGTCATCCAATAATCACGCCTTGTCGTCTTGTTTTAATTCTCGTTCACGTTCAATTTCAGCTCTCCTGAAGCGAAGAAAACGATCCACTTCATCTTTCAGTTCATCTACTTCATTTTCAGATAAGCCTTCTGTGTTCATTCGAAACATGATTTGAGAAGAAAGATTTTCTTCTTGATCTGTTTCATTAATAGAAGGTATTTCTGATCTTCCTAATAAATAGTCAGTAGAAACATCAAAATAATCAGCTACTTTTTGGATATTTTCTATCTTAGGAGAAGATGTATCCCAGCGACGAATTTGTCCATTTGAAATACCTGTGCTTCGTTCTATTTCGGCAAAAGTAACTTTGTTCTTCTCTGCAAGTTCTTTAATTCTGTACGTTAAACTCATGTTTTTCAACCTTTCATAAGCTTAATGAAAAAAACATTAGCTTTTAAGCTATTTTTAGTTGACAATTAGCTTTTAAGCTATTAAAATGTTCTTATAAGCTAATTTATCAGTAAATAGTTAGGCAAAGCCATTCTAGCAGTCAATTTCTAAAATAGGAAAGCAGCGGAATTAGAATGAAGCTTATTTAACTATACTCAAATGATAGCGTAAATGCTAATTTTAGTCAACAATTTTATTCCATATTAGTGAATTAACTAATATAGGAACAATTAAAAGAAAGGAGTCAAAAATGATGAGTAATACGTAAGTGCGCAAAAAAAATAAAGTCCTAAAACGAGGCTGTAACAGAAGTATTTATTTTCGAAGGGAATGCTTTTGATCCTACCGTTTATAAAGATTTTATCAGAGTCAAGTTATTTATATAGAAAAATATGCGGATTATACTAATAAGTAGAGGAGAGGGTAAAAGATGCTATTATTTCCCGAAATCGATCGAAAGAAAACAAAGAAAAAAGTTCATGATGTATTAAACTCATACCGTTCTTTAGTACGAATTGCTGGAGAAAAACATTCACCAAAGGTAACGACTGCTTATATATTTGAAATGAAAAATAACGATAGCGAATTTTCTCGTAAAACAGAGAAGATAGTAGATCGGAAATATTTGGCTGAAGTTGAATTAGCAAAAATCACAGAAGCTATGAATCAGCTGGATACATATGATAGACAGCTATTATACGATAAGTACATGGATCGGAATTTTACAACAAACATCGCAATTTATATGAAATATCACGTGAGTGAGAGTAAATTTTATAGAGAACTGGAAAAAGCGATGATTCGATTTGCAGAGTCTTATGAGAGTGGGAAACTATTGATAGAAAAGTGACACAATTATGGGAGGAATTCGCAAGTTTAAACAACCATAATTCTAGTAAACTACAGTTATGCCGTTAGTTAAAAAGTGTTCAACATAAGAGAAGAAAAGACATTTAGTTTGAACTGACGGACAAAGTTGAAAAGTAAATAATGAAAAAATAAAAAAGGTGGTAGTTATGAAAATGTTTGAGTATTTAGATCGTTTTTTAGTAGATGCAGATCATAAAGCAATTTACGTTTTAACATTGATTTGCGTTGCGATGATCATTGATTTTTTAAGTGGCAGCTTAGCCGCAAAAATCAATCCTAACATTAATTTTTTAAGTAAAGTAGGTATTAATGGGATATTGCGAAAAGTAGCAAGTATGGTGCTGCTAATGTTTTTTATTCCCTTAGCACCATTGATTCCAGGTGGAGCAGGGGTAGGACTGATTTATGTGTTGTATGTCGGCTATCTACTAATGGAATTGAAATCAATTCTTGAAAATTATAAAAAGATGGGGATTGGAACTGAATTATTTGAAAATTTTATCAAGAATATCAAAAATGGAAAAGAAGATGAATAATGCTAGCTATTCATGTTGCCTAATTAAAAAAATGAAACTGAGCGCAGGTTTTTCTGCCGCAGTTTCATTTTTTTAGTGTATTTATTTTCCTCTAGATTGGAATGAACGAAATAGAGTTAAACCTAAAGCTGTTAAACATAAAATAAACGAGCCTAAGAAAGTTATTCTCATCCCAAAAATAAAAATATCAGGTCGTTCAGTTATAAATGTCGTCACACGCTGACCGTAAACAGCACTCATTGCGTTATATAAAATCGTTGTAGCTAATGCAATTCCCAGAACCATCCCTACATTACGAGCAAAGGAGTTCATACTTCCAGCTACACCTAAATCTTCTTTAGCGACACTACTCATAACAGTTGTATTATTGGGGGATTGAAAAAGCGCATTACCCAATCCCATGATACCAGTCGCTAAAATATAATACCAAAGAGGAGTGCCTTGATTCAAAAACATATACATCAAAGACGTGACCGAAAGCAAAATCAATCCAGATAAGGTTAAAAGTTTTGTACCGATTTTATCTGTTAAAAATCCACTTATTGGAGAACCTACTACCATCAATAAAGGAAAGACCATCATTAAAAGTCCAGCTTTACTTGCTGGTAAACCACGGGCATTCTGCAAATAAAACGGAATCACAACATTCACAAAAAAGTTAGATGAAAAAATTAAGACTGCTGTGATCAAGCTCATCGTAAAGACCTTGTTTTTAAAAATCGAAAAAGTAATCAATGGTTGACTCACACGTTTTTCTACTCTAATAAAAATAATGAAAGAAAGCAATGCTAATGCAAACAATACTAACGATAAGACAGCATCAAACCCGACTTCTTGCCCAATAAAGATACCGCCAAAGAATGTCATAATGAATAAGGCGAATAAACCAAAGCCGAGCAAATCCACTTTTTTACCACTTTTAATAATATCTTTTGGTAAGAATTTCTCACCAATCAAAATCGTGATGATTCCAACTGGAACGTTGATCCAAAAAATATAAGGCCATGAGAATTGAGAAAGAATCAATCCGCCAATTCCTGGTCCCGCAATTGAGCCTAAAGAAACAAAAGCTCCGATGGACCCCAATGCTCGACCTCGCTCTTTAAACGGAAACACTTCAGTGATGATTCCAGAGTTTGTTGCCATTGTCATGCTTGAGCCAATACCTTGTACGACCCGTGCAAATAAAAGAAATGCTAAAGACTGATTAAAACCACATAACAATGAACCTATTGTAAAGATCACAGTACCGATTCGATAAACTTTGATTTTACCAAAACTATCCCCTATTTTACCAAAAAGCAATAAACAAGCGCAGACAATCATTAAATAAATCGAAACGATCCATTCTGATTGGTTCATCGGGACATTCATATCTTTAGAAATTGTGGGCAACGCTATATTAACGATGCTGGCATCTAATGTGGACATGAAAGTAAACATAGCTACCGAAACCAAAATCCACCAGCGATTTTTTTGTACTTCTGTATTTTCTTGAAAACTATTAACAGATTCCATCTATCCATCTCCTTAAAATATGTAAACAATTCGTTTTCTATGATACTCCATTTTTAAAAAAAATGTCAGTAAAATAATAATAAAATTAGTGGGAAAGAATTTATTTTTGGTTGCAAGGATCAATTGTTTAGTCAATTTCCAGAACTTTGTGGAAGCTTTCATAATGGGAAATGATATTCTGTTCGTTTATTTTTAACTTCTGTTACAATAAAAAATGAATAACTGTACTAAAATATGATTTTTTTTGTTATACTTTTTAAGTAAGGTCAATCTTTATAGAAGTTATATCTGTTCTAATAGCGGATGATAGTGAATTGAGACAGATCGAGTACTAAAAATTGGTCTGATTTTTATAAGTAACTAGGAATAATTAATGCTGACTGAAAATAGAATAATATTATAGATTTCTAATTCCAGCTTCGCGGGATAGCTCTTTGTAAGAAAAATAAAAAATAAATAAGGCAAAAACACCTCAATCATTTTTACCTATTTTTCTGTCAGAGCTTAATGAACCCAATACGCTTTTTAAATAAGGAGGATATTATGGCTACGAAACATGATCAAATATTAAAATATATTGAAGGATTGCCGATTGGTGATCGTATTTCTGTTAGAAGTATCGCCAAAAATCTGGGTGTCAGTGAAGGGACAGCTTATCGGGCGATTAAAGACGCTGAAAATATTGGTCTAGTTTCAACGATTCAGCGGGTCGGAACGATTCGGATCGAACGAAAATTAAAAAAACATATTGAAAAACTAACATTTGGCGAAGTAGTTCGGATCATCGAAGGCGATGTTTTAGGAGGGGCAGCTGGGTTAGATAAGGTCTTAAACAAATTTGTGATTGGTGCGATGACTGAAAACGCAATGACAAGATATATCACACCAGGTTCGCTGATGATTGTAGGGAATCGGCAAGGTGTTCAGAAATTGGCCTTAGAAAATGGAGCAGCTGTTTTGATCACTGGTGGATTTGATACGGAAGTCGAAATCGCTGAGTTAGCAGATGAATTAGATATGCCTGTATTAAGAACAACGTATGATACGTTTACAGTTGCAACGATGATCAATCGAGCATTGAGCGATCAATTGATTAAAAAAGATATTATGTTGGTCAGTGATATTTACACGACTTTAGAAAAAACAAATTATCTATTTTCAACAAATACAATTGCGGACTACCAAAAACTTTCTGAGAAAACCCATCATTCACGTTTTCCTGTAGTAAATAAAAGCTTGCGTCTAGTGGGGATCGTCACAGCGAAAGATGTCTTAGGTAAAACGGAAACGTTAACGATGGACAAAGTCATGACAAAAGATCCGATTGTTGTGAAAAAAATGATGAGTGTGGCCAGTGTTAGTCACCAAATGATTTGGGATGGTTTGGAAGTAATGCCAGTTGTTGAAGATGATTTGTCTTTAGTTGGTTTTGTTTCTAGACAAGATGTGATGAAAGCGATGCAGTTGGTTCAACGGCAACCGCAAATTGCTGATACGATTTCAGACCAAATTTCTGGTGAAGTAATGCCTGTTGAAGGGAGTAGTAAGGCGAATGAACCTCAATTCAAGTTTTCGGTTGCACCACAAATGGTCAACAGTGTAGGAACAATCTCTTTTGGTGTATTAAGCGAGATTATTGCAAATGTAACACAACGTACAATGATTACAAATCAAAGAAGAAATGTGCTGATCGAACAAATGAGTTTGCACTATCTGCGTTTGATTCAATTGGAAAGCGAACTAGATATCCGACCAAGAATCTTAGAAATCGGGCGACGTTCTGCTAAATTGGATATTGAAGTTTATTTAGAGAATGCGCTTGTGGCAAAAGCAATCGTTGTTTGTCAAGTAATGGAGCGGACCTAGGAGGAAGAAAAACATGGATGTTGCAAAAGATATTTTAACAAAAATTAAAGCATATCAAACAATCATTATTCATCGTCATCAGCGACCAGATCCAGATGCAATCGGTTCACAAGTTGGGTTAGCAGAAATTTTGAGAGCGAGTTTTCCAGAAAAGAAAATTTTTCAGGCAGGCGGTTCTGTCGAAGGCTTGGAATTTTTAGCAGAGATGGATGAAGTGTCTGATGAGACGTATCAAAATGCTTTAGTGATTGTCACTGACACAGCTAATTCTCCTAGAATAAGCGGGGATGATTACAATTTAGGAGCTGAGTTGATCAAAATCGATCATCATCCTAATGATGATCCATATGGCGACATAGTCTGGGTCAATCCAAAAGCGAGCAGTTGTAGTGAAATTATTGCTGATTTCTATCATCTTAATCAAGATGAACTGATCATGAGTAACAATGCCGCTCGTTTACTTTATGCTGGAATCATTGGTGATACAGGTCGATTTTTATATCCATCAACAACGTCTCATACGCTAGAAGTAGCAGCGGAGTTAATGACGTATGATTTTAACGCTGCAGAACTAAATCGTGAATTAGAACAAATTCCCATGAGTGTTGCTAAATTAGCTGGCTATGTTTATCAAAATATTGAAGTAGATGCTCATGGGGCGGCTAAGATTATGTTACCTCAATCGTTACTTAATGAATACGGGATCGTTGATTCAGAGACGGCTGCAATCGTTTCTTTACCTGGTGTGATCGATGAAGTTTTAGCATGGGGAATTTTTGTGGAACAGCCGGAAGGGTATTATCGCGTACGGTTGCGCTCAAAAGGACCAGTGATCAACGAGCTGGCAAAAAAACATCATGGTGGTGGTCATCCGTTAGCTAGTGGAGCTAATGCTAAGAATCAAAAAGAAATCAATGAAATTTATAGTGAGATTCAGCAGTTATGCAAAGAATATAAAAAATAACAACTGAAAGCATTTACATTCGCAAGGACATCCGTTATACTAAAACTAGTTAAATAGCGGATAGTGATTGTTTAAGACAAGCTAAACCTGATTGTACCAAATAATTTTATTTGGTGTAATTAGGTTTTTTCCTTTTTTAAAAACAAAAATATCTAGCGACTGTTTAACAAAAAATAAGGAATAGCACGGAGGAGAAAATGTTATGAAATTAAAAAAAATGTTTGTTGGTATGGCGTTATTATCAATGGTTTTAGTTGGGTGTGGGAATGGAGATGCCAAAGAAGAAAAAAAAGCTGACACGAAAGCAAAAGATAATTCAGAAGTCGTGATTTATCTGGCTCGTCATGGTAAAACGATGTTGAACACTGTCGATCGTTCTCAAGGTTGGATCGATGCACCATTAACTCCAGCAGGCGTTGAAGTAGCGGAACAATTAGGTAAAGGACTATCTGATGTTACATTTGATAAAGTAGTGACAAGTGACAGTGGACGAGCAATCGAAACTGCTGAATTAGTCTTAAAAAATAATGGGCAAGAAAAATTAACAAAAGAAATGACGAAAGATAAACGTTTAAGAGAATATAATTTTGGTACGTATGAAGGCTTGATGAATGAAGAAATGCTGACAGCAGTAGCAAAAGAACAAGGCAAAACGTATGAAGAATACAATGAATGGATGAAAGAAGTCGGTTTTTATAAAGGAATCATCGAGTTTGCTGATGTATTATCTGAGCTAGATAAGAAAAATGTTGAAGAAGGCGTAAATTGGCCTGCAGAAGACAGCAAAACAATTGTTGCCCGTTTAACAGCTGGATTAGATGATATTGTGAAAGATGCTGAAAAAGAAGGTGCAAACAATGTATTAGTCGTATCTCATGGAATGAGTATTATTACTTTGTTAGGTGAATTAGATGCAAATGCGGACTTGCCAGATGGTGGATTGAAAAATGCCAGTGTATCAAAAGTAACATATAAAGACGGTAAGTATACGATCGATAGTGTAAATGATCTTTCTTATGTAGAAAAAGGGAAAGAAAGTAAATAAACCGATTTTATTTACTATTTGTAAAGATAATAGTTCTTTTATTTCATTTAGAAGTGCGATAGAATGAAGTATAACACTTTAAAAGAGAACGATACAATGAAGGAGAGTTTAAGTTAAATGGAAAATTTACCAAGTTGCCCTGAATGTGGCTCAACATACACTTACGAGGATCGTGGCATGATAATTTGTCCTGAATGTGCACATGAATGGTCACCAACAGATGCAGCAGAAGACACAGCGGCTGTTATCAAAGATTCAAATGGCAATGAGTTAGCTGATGGTGATAATGTGACAGTTATCAAAGATCTAAAAGTCAAAGGGGCAAGTGGTGCAATCAAACAAGGAACGAAAGTTAAAGGCATTCGTTTAGTGGTTGATGCCGCAGATGGTCATAATATTGATTGTAAAGTTGAGGGCTTTGGTCCGATGAAATTGAAATCTGAGTTTGTGAAGAAGAATTAAAGGATAAAAGAGTTGTTTTATGTTATTGATTTTTACCGAGTAGTTAGATGTAAAATCTAATACTCGGTTTTTTTGCATATTAATAAAAAAAATTGTTATATCTTTTCAGAGTAATACAGTATGTTAAGTATTATTTTATATTTAGTTAGTTATTAAATACAATTGGTATGTACTTTTGAATTAGATTTTAGTAAAATAAAGCTAAAATGTAAATAATTTATTTCTTTATAAGAAGTAAATGACTTTATTTAAAAGGTTGGGGAAAAAATGTTTTCAATCATACTTGATGGGAAAGATATTACAAACAAGATTACCGATTGGTGTTATATGCTTGAAAAAGACACAGTCACAGTTACATATAAATCAGAGAAAAAATATACAGCGTCGTTATCTAGATGTCAAATTACTCCGATTATCTACAAAAAAGATGTGGTTTTAATATTGGATAACAGGACGAAGGATGAGATATTAGTTGAAAATGTTATTGAATTTGGAAATAAATATTTACTGTTTACATATAAAAGTTCTGGCAAAAAAGGTTGTTACCTAATTGAGAATATTGAATTGATTGAAGGTGAAAATTTAAAAATTAATGATACCTTCAATTATTTTAATAAAGTAATCCAATACAGAGTTGATTTTCCAGAAGGAAAGAATGATCAGGAAAAAGAAAAGGCTAAAAAAATCAGTGAATTTATTCAATTTCAAATGAAAAATATCACTTGCACAAAAGAAACAGTTTTGTATTCATATTTAAAAAAATCGCTAGCCAAACGAGAAGATGCAAAATCATTAATCTTTCCATTTGGAATAAATCCAAGTCAGTTAGATGCGGTAGAGAATGTATTTAAATCGCAGATTAGTATTATAGAAGGACCGCCAGGAACAGGAAAAACGCAAACTATACTAAATATTATAGCGAATATATTACTTCAAAATAAGACGGTTGCTGTGATATCTAATAATAATTCAGCAGTTACAAATGTCTATGAAAAAATGGAAAAAGTGAACATGGATTATTTGATAGCTAAACTAGGAAGTAAAGAAAAAGTTGAGGCATTTTTTGAAAAATTACCAGCTATTCCTAAGATCAAGAGTAGTAGGTCGGTTGAGCTAGAAAAAATTCAAGAAGTACTAGAAAAATTAAAAGAATCCTTACAGGCTAAAAATGAGCTAGCAACGAAAAAGACATTACTTTCAGAGTTGAAGATTGAACAAGAATATTTTATCAAATGGATGAGAAAGTACCGGGAAGTTTTTGGCGAACATCTGAATGAAATTCCTAACTTAAAAATAAACTTTAAGAAAAAACTAGACTTTCTATCTTTTCTAAAGAATATAGAGCAAGAAAAATTTTCGTTTTTTGATCGTTTAACATTATTATTTAAGTTTCAGATGTTAAAAACTAAACCAATAAAAAATAATTATACAAGAGAAGAAATTATAACGATTATTCAAGAGCAATATTATAGAGAAGAAATTGAAAGAGTAGAAAAAGAAATTAGATACTTGGAACTTCAGTTAAATAGAAAAAACTATGATTCACTTTTAAAAGAGCTATCAGAAGATTCTTTAATACATTATCAGCAAGAAATAACTAAAATAATAAAAACAACTAATGATTGTAGTGAAAAAAACTATAAGAGAAAATTTGACGAATTTAGCCAAAGGTTTCCGATTATCGGAAGTACGGCTCATTCAATAGCTCATGCAATTGGTGGTAATTTAGTTGATTATTTAATTATTGATGAGGCTTCTCAATTAGATGTGATTCCTGGGATTCTGGGATTGGCTTGTGCTAAAAATGTTGTAGTTGTTGGAGATAGAAAACAATTACCCCACATTCCAGCTAAAACAGATTTAGAACCAGCAGAAGAATTGTATGATTGTGAAAAATATAATTTATTAGATTCATTTGTTCAACTATTTAAGAATCAAGTACCAATTACCCTATTACAGGAACATTATCGTTGTCATCCCAAAATTATTCATTTCTGTAATATTCAATTCTATGACAGTAAATTGATTACAATGACAGACGCAGAAGATGAGCGTTCGTTACGATTGATTACAACAGCAAAAGGCAATCATTTTAGAGACTATTTTAATTTAAGAGAAATAGAATCAGTTATTGCTGAAGGTGTTGGTAATAGTGAATCAATTGGATTTATTGCACCCTACAACGCTCAATGCAAGGAGGCAAAAAAGAAACTTCCTGATTCTTGTCAAGCTGCAACTATTCATAGTTTTCAAGGGAGAGAATGTGATGAGATTATCTTTTCAACTGTACTAGATAAAAAAGCTAGATGCCAGTCAAAATCTCATATTGATTTTGTTGATGACCCTCATCTTGTAAATGTAGCAGTTTCACGTGCGAAGGATAAATTTAGTTTAGTTACTGGACAAGGTGTTTTTCAGAAAAACAATGGTAGTATTGCAGCATTGGAGCGCTATATTCGTTATTACGGTGATGAACGTGATTTAGTTGAAAGTAATGTTATTTCTTCCTTCGATATATTATACGCAGAATATGATGAACTTCTTGAAAAAAGAAGAAAAAAATTGAATAAAAAGGATTCACCGCATCTGACAGAGCAAATCATTGCAAGTATTATTGATGAAATTTTAGCAGAAAACGAATTTGCGCAACTGGCAGTTCATAAACAAGTGCGATTGAAAGAAGTTGTTTCGCCAAGTTTAGAATATACAAAAGAAGAAAGAGACTTTATTCAGAAAAACTCTAGTTGTGATTTTGTTTTTTCTTATAAAGTTGGCAAAGATTCGATTGCTGTTATTGAAGTGGATGGTTATGCGTATCATTCTAAACCGAAAGATAAGGATAGAGATCGGAAAAAGAACAGTATTTTGGAAAAAGCTGGAGTTGATTTGTTGAGATTGTCGACGATTGAAAGTAATGAAGAGGAGAGGATTAGGGGATTTTTGAGTAAGTATGTTGAAAGTGGTCACACAAAAGAATCTTAAGATGCTTGGAGGGATAGATTTGTCAGATTTTTATTATTTTTTTGATGCTAGTGCTTCATGGCACGGGTATTCATATCAAGGGAAATTAGCTATTTTTTTAGTGTTAAAAAAACTGGAAAAATTACTTTTAAAAAATCGTTATCTAACAGCTGAAGAATTTATCATTGCAGCTAATACACTATTTGTTGAATTGGAGTATACGGAAGATATAGCCTTTCTCAATAAAGAAAAAAAATATATAGAAATTTATCAAGTAAAAGCAGGTAAAACAACTAAGGTAGATAAAAAAGATAGTTTTAATATGTTTGTAGCAGCTTATCAAAATAAGGATAAATATAATGGGAAAAAATATGAGTTGCCTAAAGTACAGTTAGTTTCTAGTGAGAAGCTTCAAAAAAATGAAAATATATCTGAATTAGCAAAAAAACATTTTGAATATTTAATCAACTATCCAAACTATCCAGACGAAAAATATCCTAAAATTTATGGAGACTTAATTTCAAGTGGTCAAGAGTCGAAAGCTACATTTAAATCATTGTTAAAAAGGGTTTTAAAAGAAGATGGTTACACTAAAGATTCTGAATTAGACCCTACAACTATTAAAAATAAACTGATAGTACCTTTAAAAGAAATTTATGATTCTTTGGATTCATTAAATGTTTCGGTCTACGAGGATTTTGATTTTTCATCAGATAAACTAATTATCGATGAGTCAATAAAGGTAATACAGAGTATTAAAGATAAGTTACCCAAAGAAGCAAAAGAAAAAGAATTTGAGCATTTTCTTGAAAAAAAAGAAGAGTATATTTTTTGGTCTTTAGTCAATTATCTTGATGAAGATATGTTCAATCCCAATGTGATAAAACCGTACCAAAAAACACTTGGGAGTTTCTTGCAAGAAACTTTTAAATCACTTGATGAAAAGATGATTTCAAAAGACATGATAATATATCAAACCAAGGATATGTTGTATAGAGCATTTAACAAGAAACTTCCAGCCTATTTTGAGAATGAAAAATTTGAAGAGTGTTCCGATCAAAATGAATCCTGTCTGAGCTGTGATAAAAATGATACCTGTAAATTTCTTATTGATTTTAAAATTTTAACTTCTATGGAATATACAGATTTATTTGAAGTATTAACACGTTTGGCGATTACCTATGTTGAGAATCATAATGAATTAAACAATTTTCCATCAGATATAGATATAAGAGATGGATTATATTATGTTATGAAAAAATACCCTAATTTTGTAAATAAAGAGAATTTCTATTTACTAACAAAAAGTGATGGAAAAGAAGTGCTATTAGATATTAATAATGCACGTAATATGAATACTTTAACTGAAGCTATTTCAGAATTTTCCGATAAAGATCCTAAATTTATTGTCCAATTATTTGAGAGTGATTTTTTATTTCATATTTCTAGTGATTTATCTGGAAATGAAATCGGGAATAAGAAAGAATACTTCACTCAAGTTGGAGAAGAAGATATAAAAAATATCAAATTTCTAGAAAAGGAAATTGAAAAAGACCTAGAAAATAGAATCAATGCAACAAAAATAATAGAAATTATAAGTGAAGAAGGATTGGAGAAGATAGGGCATGATAGTTGATATAGTAAAAAATATTTTTTTTCACAGTAATTATACGGTACTTGAAGAAAATCAAGAAAGAATAGAAATTTATAATACGCAACCCGATAAAGATGATTACTTTTTAATTGTTTCTTGTACGGAAGATGATAATCTAGTTACATTAAACGCTCAAATAGAAAGTGAATTTGTTGAAAGAAACATATTTAAAAATTTAAAAGATAAAAGTGCCGTAATGAAAAATTCATCCGTTATCTATTTAGTTGAAGTTAGTGATTATCCAGCATTTTTAAGAACAAAAGAAAATGATATTTATGATATCGAAGAATCCCCGTATTATTTAAAAAAATATGTCTTTCCATACACCAAAAATCAAGTTCAATTATTTAGTGATAACATTGATGAGGTGAGTGAAGCGTCAGTTGTTTTAAGAATGAAGGAGATTATTGAAGATAAAAAAGCTTATTTATCAGCATTTAAACAAGCAAATGAAGAGGATTTATATTCCTTTGTGTTGAAATTATATGCTAAAATTCCTGTCACTAGTTATAATTTTAAACCGAACCAAAAACTAGATGAAATTATTGAAGAGATAGAAACTAAAATTAGTGAAAAAGGAACAGACTTAGAAAAAGAGTTATTTAAACTTTTTGTTGAGAGAGACTGGTCTGTAGATAATATATTAAATATACAGAATGATATTCTAATTTCAGACGATGAAATAAACTATGAAGCTGAAAATATGCTTGAAAGAGTTAAGGAGGGAGTTTTAGATGAATAATAACATTATTATAGAAAGTGTTGGTTTATTCAATTTTAAATGTTTTCCACCGGATAAATTGTATATTCAAGATTTTGATAAACATTTAAATATCCTTTCTGGTCCTAATGGGTTTGGAAAAACTACTGTGTTTGATGCTATTGAATTAGTTTTTTCTCAGGAAATTACTAGGCTAGAGGTTCCAGAAAATGGTAATAAAACATTTGAAACACATCTTCTATTGAATGATTCTAATAAGCCAGGCTTAGTTATTATTCAAACAATAGATAATAATAAGCAAGTAAGTAGTTATATTGCAATAATTCAAGCTGTGATAAATCGAAAATCTAATGGTACTATTGAAGATTCTATTAGTTACTATAAGATTGATGATCAAGAAGTGAGAAATTTTCTGATGAAACCTTCCGAAATTGAACAATCTATTTCGGAAATTGAGAGAGAGATTGAAAGTATAAAGAAACCATTTATAAATCATTTTAATATTTGTTATTATGTATCACAAGAAAATTCGACGCATCTACTGAAAGAAAGGATAAATACAAGAGAAGAAATTTTGTCCCCATTGATCGGGCAAGAGGAGTTTGAAAAGAAGTTTAGTAAAATTAATGAATTTAGTCTGGCTAATGAAAAAGAAATTTTGAAAGAAAAGATTGATGACACGATAGAAGATATAAAAAAGTATTTTATTGTGAATAAAGTCAATGAAGTTGATTTTGAAAAACTTTTTTCTCAAGAGGAGTTTGAATGGGATCAAAAAAAAATAGAACAATTTTTATCATCATCAACAGCTATTAACAAATTAGAACAAAACCTTAAGTTATTAAGAAAAGTCATTTATTTTAAGGTTGATTTAATAAAAAAAAGAGAGAACGACAGGATACTTGCATTAATAAATAACAAGCTAGCAATTCAGAGCTATACTAAACTACCTTCTGAAAAATTATTAAATAGCTCTGAAATTGACTCTTTTGTTAGTAGCGGATTAGAAAATATTTCTATAATGGAAAAATTTTCAGAGTTCAAAATGATTATTGAAAATAAAGATATTATCAAAAGAGTTAATGAGTTTACTGAATTAAAAGAACAAATTCAAGAAATGAATGATTTTTTACATTCAAAAGAAAAATATTTTAATTCAAGTGATAACTTGTTTTCTCTAATAAAGTCTAATGAAAATTTGATATCAGAAATAGAAAAAATAGATAGATTATATAAAAATCTTTCAAAAGAAGAAAAAATCAAAGATGATTTGATAGAACATCGAAAGGCACTGAAAGAGCAAATTTCTTCATTTACTAATATAATTAATAAAACTTCTGTACATTGTCCTCTTTGTAATAAGGAGTACGAAGATTTAGAGATGTTACAAAATCAAATTAGTCAGTTAGATAAAATTATTGATTCTCTTAGTTCCTCAATTGAAAAGGAAATAGAAGAAAAAAGAATCACTATTTCTGATTTGATAGTTAAAATAGATAATTTACTAACGGAATTAAATATCCCAGATAAGAATGTTTTGAAGCAAAAAGGACTATATATAAAGATAAAACAAGATCAAATTCTAAATAATCAAATTTTGAATTTAGCTAATTACATTAGAGAAGAAGATATAAAATTTACAGAACTAAATTCAGAGCAAATAACTCGGCAATTAGAAGTTAGAATTACAGACTACTCTTCTGAATTTATATCGGAACCAGCTTTTGAAAGTATAGAAGACTCATTTTTTAGATTCTTTAATTGTAATGATTTGGAAGGAGTATTAGAAAAATCAGAAAATCTATCTACATCACAAATATCTAAAAAAATAGAGTATATAAACTACCAATATGGACAATTTAAAGATGAAAAGTATAATGAACTAGTTAAGAAGTTGAAGGTGCTGTTAAAAACTAAAAAGCAACAAGAAAAAATTATTGAGTCTATTTTATCTATCAGGAAGGTAATTAAAGAGAAGGAAACGCGTTTGAAAAAATCAATCATTTCAAATATAAAGATTCCGCTTTTAGTATATACGGCAAAATTATTACAAAATTATCAAGGCGGACTGGGTGTGTATTGTGATGAGAATGCTTTAAGATTTGTTTCTAGTAAAGGACAACAAGATATTATAAATAGGTTTAGTTCAGGCCAACTATCAGCATTTGTTTTAACATTTCTTCTTGTCATGAATAAAATATATGTCGATAGTTCAGTAGCACCCAAATTTATATTTATAGATGATCCAGTTCAAACAATGGACGACATTAACCTATCTTCTTTTATAGATGTACTTAGAAAAGAATTTTCTGATAAACAAATCTTTTTGTCGACACATGAAGAAGATAAGAAAAATTATATTGCATATAAATTTATAAAAAATGGACTAACGGTAAAAATGTTTAATGTAAAAAAAGAATGGTATCAAATAGCAAATAATGAGTAATTCACTATCTGTTCTTGATATTGTAGGATAATAACAAATAGAAATAATCTAACTACAAATGTATTCATTTCTATTCATAATAAACTCCTAAAGAGGATATGCACTAACATACCCTCTTCGACAGAGCCGTTTAAGACGATAACTAGATTAGATTATCTTTTTAAGAATAACCGTTGCCTGACTAAAGCTGACGGTTATTTTTTGCCTTTAAGCAACTCCCCATCAGTTTGATCAAAGCGATGGTGAACATACCGAAGCTTAAAATCAGCTGAATTGTTTCCAATGCGGACAAAAGGCATTCTCCTTTTGCTGAGAAACACAGTGAATGGTTTTATGAACTGATGTTGAACAGTACAAGGCGACTTTTAGGAGCGTTGCCTCTTCCGTAATTTCAGTACTTACATTCATAAGCACCATCACCTTTCAGAAGTAGCCACCGTCATAACTTCTCTGTTCTTTTATTCTATCATAATAAATAGTAAGAACATATGTTTATTTTATTCTTTTTGTCAGTATTTTTTTATATTGAAACCGACTGTTTCTCAGTAAGGACACAAATCTGCTTATCTAAAATTTGCAGCATGCTTTCCACTTCTTTAAAATAGCTGTGATAAATTTTTCTGCAAGCATAATATTCGCGAATGATTTTCTTTTTGTTCACAGGTATATTTTGGTCACTGAAAAAATCATTCAATAATAACAACGGTTTTTCCCAGGATTGCATTCTTTCTAAGACCTCTTTTAAAACTAAAATATCTTGATAAGGAATTGCTTTAACACATTTTACTGGTTTTTTCATAAAAAATCTTCCTTTCTTTCGTTTAAAATAATGTGTGAAACGATACAAAAAAACGATACAAGCAGTGCACAACTACCAATATCGTTTCCAATGCGAGAGAAGTTTAGCTAAACGACCGAAAAATAACAATCATGTCTAGAAATTCAGACAAAAGTTCGGTACAATAAAGAAGCTAGAACTTCGGAACTAGCAATGGGCAACTTGTATAGATAGTTTGGGCTGTCTATGCAGGGCTTTATCAATCGGTTGGCGCCAATTGATAAAGTGCCTATTTTTTTCTGTTTTATGCTTGTACAACGTGTAAACTATTCACCTCCCATGTAAAAGTAGCAGAATAGAAAAAAACGATATCAGTTTCCACCAATACCGTTGACAATAGTCCAACAAATAAACCTGTTTTTTGCATCAAAAAAAAGTCAGATACAACAAAACAAGAGAGTTTGTTTCTCGCAATATTGGCAAGTTGTTCCGGCAGTTTGGGCTGTCATTACAATGTTCTTTTTCATTGGATTGGCGGTCCATTGAAAAAGTGCCAATGATTATTTAATTATCGTTTAAACTAGGAAAAGTTACCTTCGTTTCATTTCTATTCTACAACTTAAGTATACCGAATTGAATACGTCGGCTCAACGGGAACAGAAGAAATTTTTTAAACTTTATTTTCATGAAAAAACCTAAATAGTGCGTAATTAATAGGAGAAAGTGAGAGCGTGTCATTTCTCGTTTTTTTACCCATTTTTAGCAAATGTTAGAACCTATTGATTTTCATACCTCGACCAACCCCACCAATTCGGAACTAGCTCTTCAAGGGTAATCGTTTCTCGTTTCTGATAATCAACCATGATTTCTGTATCTTTATTTTTAGGTGAAAACTGTAGCAATAGTTCTCTACAAGCGCCACAGGGCATTCCGCCCAGACCTTCAGGTGCTTCACTGCGAAAGGTGATGATACGTTTTATAACGGTTTGACCACTATTCATATACATATTTAAAGCAGCTGATCGTTCAGCACATAAATCCATCACGCCACTGCAACTTTCAATACAAAAACCAGTGTAAATTTCGCCGTTTTCACTTTCTAAAGCACTAACTACATGGTGCGCATAAATAAATGGCGTGACTTCTGTGGGATAATAGTTTTTTTTCGCTTTTTCATACAAGGTTTCCCAGATATCCATAAAATTACCTCCGTTACCTAGTGATAGTCTTAATTATAGCAAGTGGCTACTGTAAAAGGCAATGAAGGGTTATAATAAAAAATGAGTGCAAGTCAAAAGTAAAAACTACTTTTGACTTGCACTCAAAAATCGAATAAACGCTTTTATCCAATGTTCTCCATTTGTTCTTTAATTGGATTCATCCCGAAAAGACTTCACTCTCTTTACACCTCTCCAAAGATTAAGAATTGCCAACACTGTACCTAAAATAAGTGGAATCCACAGTATTTCTGGTGAATAGCCCAATTTTTCTAGTTGTTCAGTAGCATGACTCTCTTCCAAAGTCCATAAACCTTGTAATACTTGGAAACTAAAGGTCATCATAAATGTAGCAATCAATAAAAGGACGAAACCAATATAATGAAGACTGCTTTTTCTTCGAATAAGCGCAAATACGATATATAAAAAGAGTAGAAAAATGGGAACACCAAAAGCAAAGTATGGATTTAACATAATAAAACCTCCGTATTTAAAAGTTGCTGTCTAATCATTAAGAAATCTGTTGTTGAAGCTCTACAATTCAATCATACTGCAATTTTTCTGATTTGCAAAATATATTTTTTGCTAAAGGAGTGACTATCTTAAATGACAAAGTGCCTATTTTTTACTAAACTAAAGTAGAAGGGGGATTGTTTTATGTCAGTATACGCTGCACCAATCAAAACAGCCTTGATTGTATTTCCATTTTTAGCTTTTGCCATTTCATTTATTCTTGTTATTCGTGAATATCGGAAATACGGTACTTTTTTATTTAGACGGGCGCTTATTTTATATTCATTTGTTTTCTATTTACTCTGTGCTTATTTTTTGGTTATTTTACCATTACCTCCACGCGCTGAGGTAGCGCAATATACCAGTCAATATTTAGAATTGCGGCCCTTTTATTTTATCAGTCGTTTTTTACAGGATACAGTATTGAATATTCATGATCCAAGTACCTTTGTTCCAGCTCTTAGACAGGGAGTTGTTCTGGAACCCGTATTCAATATTCTATTGCTAGTGCCATTTGGGGTGTATTTACGCTATTATTATAAGCTTTCATTTAAAAAAGTTGTTCTAGCTAGTTTTTTATTGTCATTATTTTTTGAGCTGACACAGTTGAGCGGCTTGTATTTTATTTATCCTAGGCCTTATCGTTTAGCAGATGTAAATGATTTGATCAATAATACGTTTGGTGGAATTGTCGGTTATGCGATTACACCGATGTTGACCTTTTTATTTCCAACAAGAGACGAGTTGGATGAAGCTGCTTATGAAAAAGGACAGTCGGTTAGTTTGTTTAGGCGGTTCGTTGCTTTTTTGATCGATTGGTTTGTGATTTCGATCGTTCAAACAATTGTGATGTTTCTTCTAAATTTAATTCCAGAGTATAAACAATGGTTTGCAGGATATCCAGTGCTGGAAGAACGTCTATGGTTCTTTATTATGGTATTCTTAGTGTTTATGTTGCTGCCAAAAATGACGAATGGTGAAACAATTGGCAAGAAAATTGTGCGTATTCAAGTTGTGGAAAAAGGGCATGAAAAAATTCGATTTAGAGCGTTGTTCATTCGCTATGGTTATTTGTATTTTGTTTATGGTTTGATTAGTTTGTATATGACTAGCTCTGCTGATTTGATAAATTCTAATAATCGTATGTTGCAACTTGTGAGTTTTATGCTATTTCTATTGTGTTCATTTTTATTATTACTGTTTTTCATCAATGTTTTCTATGTGTTGATTAGGAAAAAACGTCGATTATTTTACGAAAAAGCAAGCCATACCTATACGATCAGTACGATAAAAAGAGAGAAAAATACAGAAAATCAATAAGGATTTGCAGTTTTTGTGGTATAATGCATGAGGACTTACACAACAAGTTTGAAAGAGGTGAGGTAAATGAGTTCATTTAAACAATTTCAGTTCAACGATTTTATCATGGAAGCACTAGCAGATAAAGGGTTTGAACAACCAACAGAAGTACAAGAAAAATTGATCCCAGTGATTAAAAAAGGCAAAAGTGTCATCGGTCAATCCCAAACAGGAAGCGGCAAGACCCATACATTTTTATTACCATTGATGAATAAAGTTAACCCTCAATTAGATGAGGTACAAATCTTGATTACGGCACCTAGTCGTGAATTAGCGAATCAAATTTATCAAGAAGCGATTCAGATCGCAAAATTCAGTCAACCTGAAATTCGTGTAACGAATTTCGTTGGTGGTACGGACAAACAACGTCAAATCGCAAAATTAAAACATCAACAACCTCATGTGGTTATTGGAACACCAGGTCGAATTTTAGATTTGATGAATGAACAAGCATTAAAAGCACATACCGCTTTTGCATTTGTAGTCGATGAAGCGGATATGACATTGGACATGGGATTCTTAGAAGAGGTAGATCAGATTGCTGGACGGTTGCCTGATAAACTACAAATGTTAGTTTTCTCAGCAACGATTCCAGAAAAATTAAAACCTTTCCTGAAGAAATATATGGAAAATCCAATTATTGAGCATATCCAACCAAAAAATATTATTTCAGAAACGATTGATAATTGGTTGATTTCTACTAAGGGAAAAGATAAAAATCGTCTGATTTACCAATTGTTGACAATTGGTCATCCTTATCTAGTGATTGTTTTTGCCAATACAAAACAACGTGTGGATGAAATTACTGATTATTTAAAAGACCAAGGATTGAAAGTCGCCAAAATCCATGGGGATATTTCTCCTAGAGAACGCAAACGTGTGATGCGCCAAGTGCAAGATCTTGAATTTCAATATGTGGTTGCAACGGACTTAGCTGCACGAGGAATCGACATTGAAGGTGTTTCTCATGTTATCAATGCAGAAGTGCCAAGTGATTTGGATTTCTTCATTCATCGTGTGGGAAGAACTGGAAGAAATGGTCTAGATGGAACAGCGATCACGTTGTATTCGCCAGCTGATGAAGAAGCAATTTCTGAAGTTGAACAGCTAGGTATTAAGTTTCAACCAAAAGAAATCAAAAACGGTGAGTTGATCGATACTTACGATCGTAATCGTCGGACTAAACGTGAAAAAACAAAAGATGCGTTGGAAGATCCGACATTGATTGGTTTGGTGAAAAAGAAAAAGAAAAAAATCAAGCCAGGTTATAAGAAAAAAATCGAGTGGGCAATTTCAGCTAGTAACAAGCAAAAACGTAAAGTTGAACGTCGTCAACAAACTCGAACAGCTAAGAAGTCTAAAAAGAATAGTTATAAATAAAATGAAGCAGCAAGATGAAAAAATTCATCTTAGCTGCTTAATTTTTTGATCATTTCTACGCAAATAATGCCATCTTCTAAGTATTCTTCAGAATTTATAGAGTATTTTAAGGATTTGTAAAAAGATAGAGCCGTTTTTTCTGCGGATAAAAGACTAAATTTATACCCATCTTTCAATGCTTTATCTTCTAAGTGTAAAAGTAAGTTTTTCCCGATACCTTTACCACGATAATTCTTTCGAACACAGAAGCGATCGGGTTGAATCGTAATATGATCTTTCTTTTGATAGCGAATAGTTGCAACAGCAAGTGTTCCTTCATACACTACAAAGTAATCGCGAGTTAAAGTATCCAATTCATCAAATTCGTCTTGCAATGAAATACCTTGTTCTATAACAAAAACATCATAACGTAAAGCAAATGCTGCAGCTTGATTCCAACGTTCATTTCCAAAATGTATGTGCATTTTGAACCTCCAGATAATTTTCTTAATGAATGAATCATTCAATGGTATACTTAATGATAACAGATATGTTTGAAACACACGAGGAGGCTATGTTGTGGACCTATTTGAACAAGTTGAATGGGCAAATTGGAAGAAGTTGAAAGATCCAGAAAAGGAAGAGCTTGTGCATCAATTGCTGATGTATTTTGTTCCGCCGACTGTTGAAGTCGGTACGATTCACTTAGTGAATTTTGAACTTTATGGAATCAAGTGTCGTACGTTTGAATTGGAGTTTGATGGCGAATTATTTGTGTTTATTCCAGGAAATAGCGAAGCAATCTTGGGTTGGGATTTAGGGACAGAAGGATTACGTTCACATGAACTATTAGGATTTGATGTAGCAGATTTGGAGAAGAATACATTCAAAACAACCTTAACAAATGAAACCATTTTACCTGTATCTAAATGGCTAGAAGAAGAGAGTCAATATGATTTAACTTCATTAGAAGGAATTTCTGGATACATAAACGACCATACGACGGATTTAAGAAAAGTAGCAATTCCTGCAATGTTCGTTCAAAAATATGCATTACCTGCAGGAACTGAGTTTTTAGGAATATTCGATACGATAACTGGGACATTCGAAGGAGAAGTAGAACAATTTTCCCAATATGAAGAGATCATCTGTGAACAGCTCTTTCCTAAATTATCCGCTGAACAAAGTTTTGCGTGGACTTTTCCAAAATCGTTATTAGTGGAAAATGAATGTTATTTAGAATTTTTACCTGAATCAGATTACTATTTTGTATATAGCCATAATCATTTTACGCATGAAGAATTAAAACATGCAGTTAAAAGGCAAGGATTTGATTTGTTGTCTGAAGATCAGTGGGAGTTTGCTGTAGGCGGGGGAACTCGGCGTTTATTTCGCTGGGGAAATGAATTGTTGATTCAAGATAATCAATCGGGACGTCAAATTAAAAGCAAAATGGACGGCGCGAATATGTTTGGGCTAGTGATTGATACACAACAAAATCATTTTGAATTGACTAATGATTCGACGAAAAGCAAGTTGATCAATCAATTAGCAGAAAAAGAGACAGTAATTGAAAAGATGTTGCCACTATCAACCTACTTCCGTTCAAATCATATGATATCAGCAGATAAAAAATTAAGCCCCAAAGAGTATCTCTATAGAAAAGTCATTAAAATTGAAAGTTAACTGAAAGCATTGACTTTTTTTCGATCTTTCCTTATAATTTGTAGGGAAACTAAAGGATATGATTCGTTTTAGAGTGTTTACAGAAAGTTCTTTATTGCTGAAAGAAGAATAACGCAAAAACGTAATTGCTCCCTTTAATTTAATTTTTGATAGAAATATCAACGCGACTCTGCGTTATAGAGTTTAAGAGGTAATGAATGTATGTCAAGCGACTTCATTGCAAACAAGGTGGTACCGCGATTTGTCGTCCTTGTGTGCAATGAATGCCGCTTTTTTTGTTGCACAAAATCATCGATCAATAAATTATTTTAGAAAGTAGGAATCGAACAATGAAACAACTCTCAAGTAGTCAAGTTCGTCAAATGTATTTAGACTTTTTTAAATCAAAAGGACATTCTGTGGAGCCAAGTGCTTCTTTAGTTCCTGTGAATGACCCAACCTTATTGTGGATCAACTCAGGTGTTGCCACATTAAAAAAATATTTTGACGGTTCAGTAGTGCCGGAAAATCCAAGAATCACAAATGCTCAAAAATCAATCCGTACCAATGATATTGAAAACGTTGGGAAAACAGCTCGTCACCATACGATGTTTGAAATGTTAGGAAACTTTTCGATTGGTGATTACTTTAAAAATGAAGCGATCCACTGGGCGTGGGAGTTTTTAACGTCTCCTGAATGGATGGCCTTTGACCCTGAAAAATTATATGTAACAGTTTACCCAAAAGATACGGAAGCAAAACGCATCTGGCACGAAGAAGTTGGTTTATCAATGGATCATATTATTGATATCGAAGACAACTTCTGGGATATTGGTGCGGGTCCTTGTGGTCCAGATTCAGAAATTTTCTATGATCGTGGTGAGTCATTTAACGATGTTGCAGAAGATGATCCAGAAAATTATCCTGGTGGCGAAAATGAACGTTATTTAGAAATTTGGAACTTAGTATTTTCTGAGTTTAACCACCAAGCCGATGATACCTACGAGCCACTACCACATAAAAATATTGATACGGGCATGGGCTTAGAGCGTATGGTTTCCATCGTTCAAAATGCACCGACCAACTTTGAAACAGATTTATTTATGCCAATCATTCATGCAGTAGAAAAATTAAGTGGACAAGTAACATATGGCCAATCAGCGCAAACAGATATTTCATTTAAAGTCATTGCAGACCATATTCGTGCATTATCATTTGCAATCGGTGATGGCGCGTTACCTTCAAATGAAGGCCGTGGTTATGTGTTGCGTCGTTTATTACGTCGTGCGGTTATGCATGGGAAAAAATTAGGAATCAACGAAGCTTTCTTATACAAACTAGTTCCAGTTGTTGGAGAAGTGATGGTTAGTTATTATCCAGAAGTCCTACAACAAAAAGAATTTATCGAAAAAGTAGTCCGTACGGAAGAAGAACGTTTCCATGAAACAATCAATGAAGGCCTAGATATTTTAAATGAATTGATCGCGAAAGTAAAAGCGGCCAATGAAGCTATTTTGGATGGGAAAGAGATCTTCAAATTATATGATACGTATGGTTTCCCTGTTGAATTAACAGAAGAAGTCGCAGAAGATTCAGGCTTAAAAGTCGATCATGCAGGTTTTGAAAAAGAAATGGAAGCCCAAAGAGAACGTGCTCGTTCAGCTCGAAGTAAAGCCACATCTATGGGTGTTCAATCAGCTGTTTTGACAGATATTAAAGTTGAAAGTACATTTGTCGGTTATAGTAACTTAGAAGCTACAAGCAAGCTTCTAATCATTTTAAAAGACGAAGAAATCCTTAGTGAACTTTCAGAAGGTACAGCACAATTGATTTTTGCTGAAACTCCTTTTTATGCAGAAATGGGTGGACAAGTTGCCGATCAGGGAACGATCAAAGATCAAAATGGGACAATCGTAGCCCATGTAGAAAATGTCTTAAAAGCACCAAATGGCCAATTTTTACACACGGTTCAAGTGACAGGAAAACTTGTTGAAGGTGCAACATACGAACTACATGTCGATGAAAAAATGCGCAATCGTATCTTGAAAAATCATACAGCAACTCATTTATTACATCGTGCATTGAAAGATATTTTAGGGGATCATGCGAATCAAGCAGGTTCGTTAGTTGCTCCAGGACACTTACGTTTTGACTTCACTCATTTTGGTCAAGTTACACCAGAAGAGTTAGTTCAAATGGAAGCAATCGTCAATGAAAAAATCTGGGAAGCTATTCCAGTTGAAACAGTTGAAACAGATATCAATACAGCAAAAAATATGGGTGCTATGGCTCTATTTGGTGAAAAATACGGTAAAGAAGTCCGTGTTGTCAATATCGGCGGTTACTCGATTGAACTTTGTGGTGGAACCCATGTAACAAATACAGAAGATATCGGTATTTTCAAAATCGTTTCTGAATCAGGAATCGGTGCGGGGGTACGCCGGATCGAAGCTGTTACAAGTAAAGAAGCGTATGAGCTTATGAATGAAGAGGAAAAACAATTAAAAGCAATTGCAGGAATTGTTAAATCTCCTCAATTGAAAGAAGTTGTGTCAAAAACAGAACAATTACAACAACAATTACGTGATCTACAGAAAGAAAATGAACAACTTGCTGGAAAATTAGCAAACCAACAAGCAGGAGACATTTTCAAAGACATTAAAGAAGTCAATGGCACAACATACATTGCAGCACAAGTTAACGTAAAAGATATGAATCAATTACGTCAATTAGCAGATCAATGGAAGCAAAAAGAATTGTCAGATGTCTTAGTTTTAGCAACAGCGCAAGAGGACAAAGTCAGCTTGTTAGCAGCGATGTCTAAGGCAGCAAACGAAAAAGGTCTAAAAGCCGGTGACTTAATCAAAACAATCGCACCGAAAGTTGGCGGTGGTGGTGGCGGTCGTCCAGATATGGCGCAAGCTGGCGGTAAAAATCCAGCGGGCATCCTTGATGCGTTGAATGAAGTAGGGAACTGGTTAGCCAACTAATTATAAAATTGAAAAAGAGAAGAACAAGTCCTCCGTGGTATTGTTCTTCTCTTTATTTACATATTAAGCACTCTGACCGCCATCAATCACAATCGATGCACCGTTGATAAAAGAAGCATATTGACTGCAAATAAAAAGGATCGGATGAGCAATTTCTTGACTTTCACCAGCTCGTTTTAATGGAATCATATTGTCAATGATTTGATCCATCGGCCCACCTTCTGGCATCATCTCTGTATGAATCAAACCAGGTAAAATACTATTTACCCGAATGCCACGGCTACCGAATTCTTTGGCCATTGAACGGGTCAATTGCAAAATTGCTCCTTTTGATGCACAATAGGTAGCAATACCTGGACCGCCATTTAACGCTCCAACCGAAGAGATATTGATTATATTCCCTGATTTTTGCTTCAACATGTATTTTAAGACTAATTTGGATAAATAAATATAACTTCTTACATTTATTGTAAATACTTCTTCATATTCTTTTTCCATGTCGATCTGCTCAAAAGCAAAAGATTTATAAACACCAGCATTATTAACAAGCACATCAATTTTTCCATATTTTTTGACAACTTCCTCAACTAAATGATCCATACTAGAATCATCACTTACATCTGTTTGAATAAAGACTGCTTTTCCACCATTTTCTTTGATTTTTTCTACTACTACTGTTCCTTTATCTTCTCTACGGCCACAAACGATAACGTCTGCGCCAGCTTTAGCAAATGCTTCGGCCGTTGCTGCACCGATTCCTGATGTTGATCCAGTTACGATAACGACTTTACCTTCAAACGAAATATTCATAGTTAATCCTCCTTTTTTATTATTGTATCTTATTGATATGAATATATCACTAAAAGGAACGAATGTAAAAAACTACGATCGAATACTATAAAAATTGAAAATAGTATCTAAAAAGTTAAGAACGGCTTTCTTCCTCTGCCTATTCGCATTGAAATAAAGAAGGAGGGTTTCTATATTCTTGTTTATCAGAGGGATATTTCTTTCTTTTTTTTCAGATTGTTGTTAGATTTAATGTATCATTACTCACTCCCTTTTAATGTGTAATAGTTAGAAGAATAGCTCTTTTTTTAAATGTAAAATCCTAAATTTAGCGTTAGTTTCAGAAACTTTATTGTGCTTTCTTTTGAAAATTAGGAAAGAAAAAGCTGCTTTCTGAAACTTTTTTATCTATTTTAAATGGATGACCAAAGAGAGGAGCAAACAGATGTCTAATGAAAAAAATAAGTTAGAACAGTTCAAAAAAGGTGAAAATTTTTATAGTCAACAATATTTTGGCTCTCACCCAATTGTTCGGGAAAATCAAAATGGGTTTGTTTTTAGAGTGTGGGCGCCTAATGCACAAGAAATTTGGCTAGTAGGAGATTTTAATGGCTGGGATCAATCTTTGCCTATGAAAAAAGAGGAATCAAGTGAGGTCTGGGAAATTTTTACCTCGATACCAAAAGAAGGCGATTTATATAAATATTTAGTGAAACAAGCAGATGGCAGAGAAATTTATAAGGTTGATCCTTTTGCTAATTTATTCGAGAAACGACCGAATAATGCATCAATAATGTATACAACACCTGAAAAGAAGTGGCTTGATGAACAATGGCGGCGAAAGAAGAAGGATTATTTCAAACAACCATTAAATATTTATGAAGTTCATGCAAGTTCTTGGCGATGTGAAGAGGATGGAACGCCTTATACCTTTGAACAGTTAAAAGACACATTGATTCCTTATGTGAAAGAAATGGGTTTTTCTCATATTGAGTTTATGCCTTTGATGGAGCATCCTTTGGGAGAGTCTTGGGGCTACCAGTTGATCGGTTATTTTGCATTAAGTTCGTATTATGGTACACCAGCTGAGTTTCAAGATTTTGTGGAAGCCTGTCATATGAACGATATCGGGGTTTTGATTGATTGGGTACCTGGACATTTTTGTATTAATGATGATGCGTTAGCTTATTATGACGGAACGTCGCAATTTGAGTATGATGATCCAGTTCGTGCGGAGAATATTCGTTGGGGAGCGCTTAATTTTGATTTAAGCAAACCCCAAGTTCAGAGTTTTCTGATTTCCAGTGCTTTGTATTGGATAGAAACATTTCATGTTGATGGTATACGCGTAGATGCTGTTTCGAATATGCTTTATCTTGATTATGACGAGGGACCTAGGGTTTGGAATCAAGAGGGAGGCAATCGTAATTGGGATGGTTTTTACTTTTTACAGAAACTAAATGCCGTTATCAAACAGACTCATCCAGATGTAATCATGATTGCCGAAGAAAGTTCGTCAGAAACTAAAATAACTGGAAGTGTTGAAAGTGGGGCTCTAGGTTTTGATTACAAATGGAATTTAGGCTGGATGAACGATACGCTACGTTTTTATGAAATGGATGCTGCGTTTCGGAAATATAATTTTCGCCTTCTTACCTTTTCGTTTATGTATATGATGAATGAAAAGTACATTTTACCATTTTCTCACGACGAGGTCGTGCATGGAAAAAGAAGTTTGATGCATAAAATGTGGGGAGATCGGTACAAGCAATTCGCTCAACTTCGTAATCTATATGTCTATTTGATGACTCATCCTGGTAAGAAGCTTCTGTTTATGGGATGTGAATGGGGACAATTTTTAGAGTGGAAGTCAAATGAAAGCTTGGAATGGATCGATCTCGACGATGTGATGAACTTTAGCATGCAGCATTTTACCAAAACACTTAATCGGTTTTATAAAAAGGAAAAAGCCTTGTGGGAATTAGATCATGTGTCTGAAACGATTGAAATTATCGATGCCGATAATAATCAAGAAACCGTATTAAGTTTTATTCGAAAAGGGAAGGATGAGAAGGATTTTTTGATTATTATCCTGAATTTTTCCCCAATAGAAAGGCAAAATTTTGTAATCGGTGTACCGTTTTCTGGAATCTATGAGGAAGTACTAAATACTGAGATGCAAGAATTTGGCGGTACTTGGACTGAATCAAATCAAATAAGCGTAACGAGAAAAGAGTCTTTTAAACAATTTGATTATCAAATCCAGACCATTGTACCTTCTCTAGGAGCTATTATTTTAAAGCCCAAAATTATTGATACGTGAATAAAAGAACGAAAATCAATTTAAAAAAGTTAAATAGTCAAATCCTTAATTTTAGAAAAAAGATGAATTTTTGAAAGGGGGCAGGGTGGAATTTCACCCGTAGTAGATGAGAACAGAAATGCTTGCAATGATTTTAGCCGGAGGACAAGGAACACGTCTAGGAAAGCTAACGAAGAAGATCGCTAAACCTGCTGTGCCTTTTGGGGGAAGATATCGAATTATTGATTTTACGTTAAGTAATTGTATTAATTCAGGCATCAAAAATGTTGGAGTCGTAACTCAATATCAGCCACTTGCGTTAAATAATCATATTGGAAATGGAGCAAGTTGGGGCTTAGATGGTATTGATTCTGGTGTCACGATTTTGCAACCTTATTCTAGTTCAGATGGTGAAAAATGGTTTGAAGGAACCGCTCACGCTATTTATCAAAATATTTCCTATATCGATCAAATGGACCCGCAATATGTATTGATTTTATCTGGAGACCATATTTATAAAATGAATTATGAAGAGATGCTGGAAGAACATATTGCAAACAATGCTTCATTGACCGTGGCGGTTATTGAAGTGCCACTTAAAGAAGCTTCTCGTTTTGGGATCATGAATACAGATGAAAATAATCGAATCATCGAGTTTGATGAAAAACCAGCAGAACCAAAGAGCGACTTGGCTTCGATGGGGATTTATATTTTTAATTGGGGACGTCTGCGAAATGTCTTGTTGAACAACTATTCAAAAGACGGACAAATGCTTGATTTCGGAAAACATGTCATTCCTTCTTACTTGGAGGCTGGTGAAAATGTTTATGCTTATCACTTTGATGGTTATTGGAAAGATGTTGGAACGATTGAGTCTTTGTGGGAAGCCAATATGGAATTTATCAGTTTGGAAAACGAACTGCATATGCGGGATAAAAGTTGGCGCATGTTTTCAAAAAATACCATTTCTCCGCCTCATTTTATTACAGAAACCGCCTCTGTTAGCAATTCATTAGTCGTTGACGGCTGTTATGTAGCAGGTACGGTCATAGACAGTATTCTTTCAACGGATGTTCAGGTTAAGGTTGGTTCAACGATTGAAAGTAGTGTGATCATGCCAGGTGCGACAATTGGGAAAAATGTTAAAATCAAAAATGCGATTATCGGTGAGAACGCGATCATTGGGGACAATGCCGTAGTTTATAGAGAAAATGATATTGAAGTGATTGGCTATTCTGAAGTGATAGGGGTGCAAAGCGATGAGGACTAAAAAAATGTGTGCGATTTTAGGGAATGTATCAGAGTTTCAAGGATTATTACCATTAACTGAAGAGCGACCTTTAGATACCCTGCCTTTTGATTGTAAATATCGATTGATTGATTTTCCTCTTTCAAGTATTGCCAATGCGAATATCAATTCAATTTTTATGATATTCAACGATAGAGGAACCCGTTCTGTTTTTGATCATATCGGCGGCGGTAAAGAATGGAATTTAGATTCGTTGAAAAACAGCTATTTTGTCTATTTCTACCAAGATTTCTTAAAGCAAAAAGCACAAGGGTTACCTTATTATTCTGCAATCATCGATTATCTTGAAAAATCGGAGTCTGAATATACGGTTTTCTTGGGTAGTAACATGCTTTGTGCCATTGACTTACGAGCTGTTTTGAAAACACATCAAAAACAAGAAAACAAAATGACTATGGTGTACAAACGGATGGAATCAGAAAAACTATCAGCAGATAATCGAATCATTCAAGTCGATAAAACGGGTAATGTAGAAACCATTCAAGCTTTTGACCAAGTTTTAGAAAAAGGAGAACGATTGAACCTTTCTATGGATATCTTCATTGTTCAAACGAAGTGGTTGATCGAACAATTAATAATCGGTCAAAAAAATGATAGTTCGACAAACTTGATTGAATTTTTAGGTGAAAGAATGGCAGAAACTCAGACGACAGCCTATGAGTATACAGGCTATTTAAGTAATATAGATGATGTTGCTTCATACTATCAAGCCAACATGGATATGCTCGATGCAAAAAAATTCAATGCTTTAATGTATACAAAACAGAAAATTTACACAAAACGTAAAAACGAAGTACCTACTTATTATTCAGAGGATTCCAGTGTGAAAAATAGTCAATGTGCGACTGGTTGTATTATTGAAGGAAGCTTGGATAGCAGTTTGATTTCAAGAAGAACGATCATTAAAAAAGGAGCCAAAGTGAAGCGAACAATCGTGATGTCCAACGCTCAAATAGAAGAAGATACAGTAATCGAATACGCTATATTAGATAAAAATGTCACAGTCAAGGCTGGTGTGAAAATTTCTGGCACAGCAAAACATCCTGTCGTGATTCAGAAAAATCAGATAGTTGAAACAGATGTTATTGGGGGAAATGAGTGATGAAGGTATTATATGCAGCCGCTGAATGCGCACCATTTTTTAAAACTGGTGGTTTAGGAGATGTAGCAGGTGCATTGCCCAAAGAATTAGTTAAAAAAGGGGCAAAACTCTCTGTTGTTTTGCCTTATTTTACTAAGATGCCTGAACGCTTTAAAGAACAATGTGAAGAGCTAACTAATTTTTATGTTGATGTTGGCTGGCGGCATCAATATTGTGGTGTTAAGCGTTTAGTTATGAACGATGTGGCCTATTATTTTATTGAGAATTCGTATTATTTTGATCGTGAAAACCTTTATGGGTATGATGATGACGGAGAACGTTTTGCCTTCTTCTCTTTAGCTATCATTGAGATGTTGGAGAAAATCGGTTTACTACCTGATGTTATCCATGTTAATGATTTCCACACAGCGATGATTCCTTTTTTATTAAAAGAGAAATATCAATGGATCGAAGCATACCGTTCAATCAAGACGGTGTTGACGATTCATAATATTGAATTTCAAGGATCCTATAGTCAGGATTTATTGCCAGACTTTTTCGGAATGGAATTCGATCGTTATTATGATGGAGCTGCCCGTTTTGGGGATGGCGTCAATTACTTGAAGACGGGGATTTTATATGCAAATCAAGTGAATACAGTGAGCCCATCTTATGCAGAAGAAATAAAAACACCTGAATTTGGTTTTGGTCTAGATGGCGTTTTACGTTTAGAACAAGAGAAGTTAAGGGGTATTTTAAATGGGATCGATTATGAGATGAATGATCCAGAGACAGATAAATCAATTCCTGAAAATTTTTCGATACATAATCTAGTAGGGAAAAAGAAAAATAAAGAAGCGTTGCAAACAAAAATGGCTTTGCCTATTCGGGCCGATGTTCCGCTGATCGGGATCGTCAGTCGTTTAACGTTTCAAAAAGGTTTTCATCTGATTTTAGATGATTTAGCGAAACTTTTGGAAAAAGATGTTCAACTGGTACTACTTGGAACTGGCGATCCTGGAATTGAAAATTCGTTCAACTCTTTTTCAGAGCATTATCCAACTAAATTTAAAGCGAAAATTACGTTTGATGTTGACTTGGCGCAACTGATTTATGCTGGTTCTGATCTATTCATGATGCCATCTGCTACAGAACCATGCGGATTGTCACAAATGATTGCAATGCGTTACGGGACCTTGCCGATCATCCATGAAGTTGGCGGCTTGAAAGATACTGTAATACCCTTTGATCCAGTAACAAAGACAGGAACAGGCTTTGGTTTTTCTGATTTTAGTTCCTATTACTTGTTGTATAGCACAAACATGGCGATTGATCTGTATTGGAATGATCAGAACACATGGACTCAATTGATGAAAAAAGCGATGAGAAAAGATTTTAGTTGGGAAAAATCAAGTCGATTATACATGGAACTATATCAAAAGATGGTTCAATCCTCTTAAATCGTAGGTGAAAAAATATCATTTTAAAATTACGATTGACGTTATAAAAAAAACAGGTTATACTTTTAGCGAGAAATGAATAGCCAAAGAAAGCCATAGAGGTGTTTTTGTGAGTGTAAGTATCTAACTAAAGGAAATGAATAGCTGAAGAATAAATAACCATTTTTTGATGGCTTCTTTAGCATACCTATGTTGATACCTATCTTAACTCATAAAAAAATACCTGATAGACTGCTGTATATCTATCTTTATTTATTAATTAGTGAGGGATGAAGGGACACTTCGTCCCTTTTTTGTTTTCCCAATCTATACGCAGCTAGAAGGAATTTCTTTGGTCTATTCAAAAGAAGATAGGTATCTCTTAAAAGAAAAGGAGATACCAATGAATCAAGAAACCTATGATAAAACACAATTTAATATGATCAAAGAAAAACTAATGACTTACGCAATCAGTTATTACGGAAAAGAGCAAATCAAACGTTTACAGCCAAGTAGTCGCTTAGACGTGGTTAAAAAGCGTCTACAAGAAACAGCAGAAGCAAAAGCCTTGCTACTAGCAAATCTACATGTTCCATTTATGGGATTGAACAATATTGAACATTTAACAAATCAAGTTGAAAAAGGGTTTATTTTAGAGCCAAATGAATTAGTCGGCTATGCAGATTTTCTTAGAAGTAGTCGTTTGATCCAATCCTTTATGCAAAAAAATCAATTTATCGCGCCACTTTTAGCTAGATACAGTGAATCATTATTGCTCTTTTCTGATATTGAAGATGAAATCTATCAAGTCATTCGAAACAATCAAGTGGAGAATGATGCCAGTCGTGAACTTCGTAAAATCCGTCGTGCTATTCAAGAGTGTGAAAAAGAAATTGAACTGAAATTACATTCATTTCTTCGAAACGTGCAAAATAAACCGAAAATTCAAGAATCAATTGTTGTTAAGAAAAACGACCGTTACACCATACCGATCAAAGCAACATATAAAAACCAAATCTCGGGAACCGTCATAGATGCTTCTTCGAAGGGAACGACTGTTTTTGTTGAGCCGACAACAGTCGCGAAACTAAATGATAAATTATATCAGCTGAAAATGGAGGAAGCGACAGAAGTTTATCAAATTCTATCTTCACTGACGGGGTTGATTGCAGAGCAAATGATCTCGATCCAATCAAATTTAGAAGTAGTTGCACAATATGACATGATCTTTGCTAAAGCGAAATACAGCAGAGAAATCAACGGGATCGAACCTGCAATCAATCAAGAAGGAATCATTGAATTTGTTAACGTGAAACACACTTTATTAGCCGATAAGGCAGTTCCCTTGAATCTGTCGCTAGGAAAGGAATACCGCGGCCTGACGATTACCGGACCTAATGCGGGAGGGAAAACGGTTGTGTTAAAAACAGTGGGCTTGATTTGTTTGCAAACGATGATTGGCGTCCAAATTATGGCAGATGCAGGTACGAACATCGCTATTTTTGATCAGATTTTCGTTGATATCGGGGATCAGCAAAGTATTGAGAATGCTTTAAGTACTTTCTCAGGACACATGCATAACATCTCCGAAATTCTTGCTAAAACAAAACAAAATAGCTTGATTTTGCTCGATGAAATCGGTAGTGGAACCGAACCTAATGAAGGTGCAGCATTAGCGATTGCGATCATGGAAGCTTTTTACAAAAAGGGTAGTATTCTTATAACGACAACCCACTATGGAGAAATCAAGCGTTTTTCCGAGCAACATGAAGATTTTCTAACTGCTGCGATGGCGTTTGATTCAGAGAACTTAATGCCTAAATATCAATTGATTTTAGGAAAAACTGGTGAAAGTAACGCTTTTTGGATCGCTAACAAGATGAATCTAGATGAACAAGTTGTTAAACTTGCCCAAAACTATTTACATGATCGCAACTATTCAACGAAAAAAGAAGGATCTTTTCAAAAAGTCAAAAAACAAAAAGAGCAAATGATTTTTCCAGCCTATGAAAAAGGAGATCGAGTTTTTTGGACGGAGAAAAAGAAAATTGCTTTAATATATGAGTTGATAGAAATGACAGATGATGTCGTGATCTACTTTGAAAACGAAAAAATAACCGTTCATAAGCGCCAATTAAAATTAGAGCGCCGCGCAAAAGACTTGTATCCAAAAAATTATGATTTAGATTCCTTGTTTGACAATTATCATGACCGCAAGAGACAACGAGATCTTGAAAGAGGCTCTAAAAAAGCCCATAAGAATTTAAGAAAAGAAATGCAGAAAAGACAAGAGAAAGAAACGATAGAGGATAATAATTAACTAGTTTTAGTGAGTCCAACTGTTTTTTGACCGTATACTCATTGTAATAGATCGTTAAATAAAAAAATCAAAACAGTCTCCCTTTTAGAGTCAGAGTGAACAACTAACTTTAAAGGGGGAATTTTGTATAGTCGATTACTAAGCATCAATCATTTTTCTGTAAAAGACAGAACTTTGGATTTTTGTCCGCTATTTTCGTTTTATAAAAGAATAAATTCCATCTTTCAAAGTTTTCAACCTCATTTTTCAATGGTATAATAGCCACGGAGGAATATGTCGAATGAATGAAAATCAATTATCAAAACGTTTAGCACGTGTGGGAGAACTAGTCCCTGAACAAAGCCGTTTAGCAGATATCGGTTCTGACCATGCGTATTTACCTGTAGCATTAGTTTTACAAAAAAAAGTTGTTTTTGCGGTAGCTGGAGAAGTCGTATCTGGACCTTTCGAAGCTGCCAAAAAACAAGTGCAAAAAAATGGACTGAATAATCAAATCACTGTGCGCTTAGCAGACGGCTTAGATGCTGTAGAAGAAGCAGATAAAATCACGGCTGTCACTATTTGCGGCATGGGTGGTGTTTTGATTCGTGATATTTTGGAAGCTGGTTGGACGAACCAACGACTGCAAGGCAATGAACGCTTAGTTTTACAACCAAACATTGGTGAAAAGCCATTGCGTGATTGGTTGACAGTCCATGGCTATACAATCATCGATGAAGATATTCTGGAAGAAAATAATAAAATCTATGAAATCATCGTAGCTTGTAGACAAGAAGTGAGAGTTGCTTATTCTGAAAAAGAGCGCCTTTTCGGGCCCATTTTACTAAAAAAACGGTCTTCTATTTTTCAAAGAAAATGGCAAGGTGAAGTAAAACAACGTGAAACTATTTTAGCGCAACTAGCCAAAGCTTCTGGTGATCAGCAAGCTAGAATCCAACAAATAGAAAAAGAAATCACTGAGATCAAGGAGGTTTTATCAAATGAGTCTTGATGGCAATGTATTTATTGAACGGTTTGAAGCGTATTGTCCCCAGTGGCTCGCTGAAGCAGGAGATCCTGTCGGGTTACACATCGGTACATTGAATAAAAAACTAAATCGAGTTTTAGTAACATTGGATGTACGTCCAGAAGTAGTGGCCGAAGCTATCGAAAAGCAAGTTGACTTGATCATTGCAAAACACCCGCCTATCTTTAGACCAGTGAAACGCTTAGATACAGATGATTTACAAACGAAAATGTATGCGGACTTATTGAAGCATGATATCGCCGTTTTTGCAGCACATACCAATATGGATATTATAGACAATGGATTAAATGATTGGTTTTGTGAACTTTTAGGGATAGAAGATACGACTTATTTAACCAAAACCCATACTGTTGGCTATAAAAAATTAGCTGTTTTTGTTCCTGTAGAAGATGCAGCGAAGATGCGCAAAGTGTTAGGCCAAGCAGGGGCCGGACTTCAAGGGGATTATGCAAATACAAGTTATTCATTGATTGGAACAGGCAGATTTACACCCGTTACTGGGGCTAATCCAACCCTTGGTGTGGTCGGCAAAGAAGAAACTGTTCAAGAAGCAAAAATCGAAGTGATTTTTCCAGAAACGATCGAAACAAAAGTAATCAAAGCAATGTTAACAGCACATCCGTATGAAGAACCAGCTTATGATGTGTATCCAATAGAAAACATAACTAAAGAATATGGTTTAGGACGAGTTGGGCATTTAAAACAAGCTCTACCTTTAAAAGAGTTTGTCTCTACCATAAAAAAAGTATTCGATTTAGAGGGTTTGCGAATTGTCGCGGAAGATGAAACAAAAATGATTCAGCGCGTTGCAATTTGCGGGGGCAGTGGTGAAAAATTTTTCCGCGATGCCATTAAAAAACAAGCAGATGTCTATATCACAGGAGACGTCTATTATCATACAGGACATGATATGTTGACAGAAGGCTTGTCTGTGATCGATCCAGGGCATTATATCGAACAATTATGCAAACCTAAGTTGGTCGAACTATTCAATCAGTGGAAAAAAGATTATAATTGGGACATAGAATTTATCGAATCTGAGGTAAATACGAATCCGTTTAAATTTAGATAATGTGGAAAGAAGGAACCGAACAATGTATGAGAATTTATTACCGCGTTTTTTACGCTATGTAAAAACAGAAACACGCTCTAATCCCAAAAGTGAAACGACCCCTTCAACGCAAACCCAAGTTGCTTTTGCACAAACGTTGAAAAAAGAGTTGGAAGAAATCGGTATGACCGATGTTGTGTATAACGAAACAAATGGTTTTGTGATTGCTACTTTGCCAAGCAACATAGACAAAGAGGTACGTTCAATTGGGTTTATTGCTCATATGGATACGGCAGATTTCAATGCCGTTAATGTCAATCCACAAATCATTGAAAATTACGACGGTGAATCAACGATCAAACTAGATAAAGAAGGAAAATTCACATTAAATACAACTGATTTTCCTAATCTAAAAAACTATGCTAATCAAACGTTGATCACAACAGATGGCACAACACTTTTAGGTGCAGATGATAAATCTGGTATCGCTGAAATCATGACAGCTATGGAAATTTTGATCAAAAATCCATCGATCAAACATGGAACGATTCGTGTCGCTTTTGGCCCTGATGAAGAAATTGGTGTTGGCGCGGATAAATTTGACGTAGAACAATTTAACGTTGATTTTGCTTATACGATGGATGGCGGTCCAGTGGGCGAGTTACAATATGAGACATTCAACGCGGCGCAAGCTGAAGTAACGATTCAAGGGAAAAATGTCCATCCTGGAACAGCCAAAGATACAATGATCAATGCCATACAATTGGCAATTGATTTTCAGAATCAATTACCGCAAAATGAAGTGCCCGAAAAAACAGATGGTTATGAAGGATTTTTCCATTTAGCACAAATGAGTGGTACTCCGGAAGAAGCGAAAATGACGTACATTATTCGTGACCATGATCGTGAGAAATTTGAAGCTCGCAAAGCGTTGATTCTTAAAATTCAAGAAATCATCAACCAACCATTTGATCAAGAACGAGTTAAAATCGATTTATTTGATCAATATTACAATATGGGTGAAGTGATCGAAAAAGATATGAGTATTATTGAATTAGCGAAAAATGCGATGATCGAACTTGACATCGAACCTTTGATCGAGCCTGTACGTGGCGGAACAGATGGATCTAAGATTTCTTATCTAGGTATTCCAACGCCAAATATTTTCGCTGGTGGCGAAAATATGCATGGTCGCTTTGAGTTTGTTTCATTACAAGCTATGGAAAAAGCAACGGATGTTATTGTAAAAATTGCAGAATCTAACGCTAAGTAACGATTGTGACTAGTTATAATAATAGTAAAATTTTAAAATAGGGAGTAAAGTTACAGGTAGTGACTTACTTCCTGTTTTTCTGTCAAAGCTAGACGAGCGTGCTCACTTTTAAATTGGAAGGAAATGTGATGATAATGGAAAATGTAATGATTCTTTTTAATGAAACATCGGGTAAAGACAAAGGGAGAGAATTAGCAGAACAGTTTGTAGAATATGCAAAAAATCATGGACAAACAGACACGCATTTTCTATTAGAACAAGTTGGTCCAGATTGTGATAGTAAAAAAACGGTTGAAAAAGCAAAGGCTGAAGCTATTGATACCCTGATTTTTATTGGCGGGGATGGTACGATCAACCATAATGTTGAAGATTTCAAAGAAGAATTACCTCATCTAAAAGTTGGCTTATTGCCAGGTGGAACCGTTAATAACATGGCGAGAGTTTTAGGAATTCCTATGAAATTTGAAGCAGCTGCAGATGTGATTTTAGGTGGCGTTACTAGGAAAATCGATTATGGTATGATCAACAAAAAAGTGATTGTTAGCACAATGACAATCGGTATTTTAGCAGATACTGCGGCTCGAATCAGCCAAGAAGATAAACAAAAATATGGCAAGCTTATTTTTGTGAAGAACTTTTTCAAATTGCTTGCTAAGAAAAAACGTTACCGCTTAGATATCAAAACAGAAAAAGAGCAATGGCAAGGAAAAACTCAGTTAGTTACCGTGACCATGACGAATTCTGTTGGCGGTTATACGAATTTTGATGATTCAGCTTCTCCAGATGACGGGTTGTTTCATTTAACTATTTTACCGAAATTAAACTTTTTTAAATTAGCATTTTATCTACCTAAAATTATTCTAGGAAAAATTTATGAACTTCCTGATATCAAGTATATGACGGCAGCCGAAATAAGGATTAAAAGTATGAATGAAAAAAAAGTTGGAACACGCGTGGATGGTGATCCAAGTGAAGATTTACCAATTCAAATGAATGTAGTCAAGCATGGTCTGACTGTTTTTGTACCGGAATCATAGAATCAAGATTTTCTAAAATTATTGAATTAACTTTACAGCTCTTGTTCTTTCAAGGTATTCTATTAAGATAAGAGAAAGATTTTGGAGGAAGAGGTATGACAGGTTTGTTGAAACATTTGCCGTGGGTTTATTTACTCATTGTAAATTTAGTTGAATTTATTATGATGTATCTTGATAAACAGCGAGCTAAAAGGGGAAAGTGGCGAATACCAGAATTCGACCTTCTATTCATAGGAGTGATCGGAGGAGGGATTGGCGGTTTGTTAGCTCAGCAACTTTTTCATCATAAAACGAGAAAATTGCGCTTTTATTTTTTCTTTATTTTTGGTACACTTGTGGCTATTGCAATTATTTGTTTTAGTTATAAAAAATAATCGTGAATTCAAATTTAGTGGGGAGAAACTATGAAAAGCAATTCTAAAACAAAAGTTTTCCTAAATATCGGCTTGTTGGCCATTTTTATTGCGGTGATCATCTATGTGATGGATAATTCTCTAAGCGATATATTTGCGCAATTAATGGAAACAAGTTGGATCGTTGTCGCTCTAGTTATTTTGTTAGGCGTTGTTTACCAAATCGTTGAAGGGCGTTCTATTAAAGAAATTGCTTCTTATTTTCAGAAAGATTTCACCACAAAAGATGGTTTTTTTACTTCTTGCTATGTTGCCTTTTATCGTGTCATTTCATTTGGAACAGGGACATTGCTTTCTGAAATTTATTTTTATAAGAAAAAAGGACTAGCGGTTTCCCAAGGAGTTGGCGTAACAGCATTGCATATGATCATGTATAAAGTTGCTGTTATTTTTTTATCAGTACTTGGGTTGATTTTCCAATTTTCTTTATTTTATGAGCGTGCACCCAAAATGATTCCTTTTATTTTAGTGGGTGTCGGATTGACGTTTGCAATTATATTTTCGTTACTGATTCTTTCAAGTAGTATCAACCTTCAAGTGATGTTAATAAGCTGGACCAATAAGCACTTTAAGCGGAAAAAATTACGGGATTGGGTAGATAAATGCAATTTGCAAATTTATTCGTTAAGAGAAACTGTTCAGACAATTACAAAAGATCGTTCAGCCATGATTCGCATATTTGGTTGGAATGTAGCAAAGTTACTTTTTTGGTATGTGATTCCATATGTTGTATTGGTTGAAAACCATCCGAATATCGATTTTCTTTTAGTCCTTTCCTTTACCAGTTTTTCAGTTATTTTGTCTGGTGTATTTCCGACTCCAGCAGGAATTGGTCCGTTTGAATTTGTTTATTTATTACTATTTAAACCGTTAGTGGGAACTGTTGATGCAGTCTCATCACTGCTGCTATATCGTTTTGGTAGTTTTGTTTTACCATTTTTGATTGGTTTTATTTATGTCTTGGTTCAAAAAAGACGCGAGATAAAATTAGGACTTCATGCGGTTAGAGAAGAGAAAAAAGAAGTATAAGTAAGAAGAATATTATTGAAGAGAGCTTGGGACGTAAGTCCTAACGAAAAATCCAGATATCAGTCAAATTGATTGGCATCTGGATTATTTTTTTGTACAAAAATAAGAACACCTTTGCTAAAATAAAAGTGACTAAACAAATAAACTAGCGAGGTGTTCTTATGTTTAAAAATTATACCACAAATCAAGTCGTTCTTCCTCTAGATTTTAGTTTTCAGTTAGAAAAAAATGATATTGCTTTTGCCATTAATCAATTAGTCGAAAGTATTCCAGAGGAACGCTTTCTTCCTTTTCACCATCAAATGGGGCCTTCTTCTTATCATCCAAAAATGATGATGAAGATGATTTTATGTGCTTACACGCAATCTGTATTTTCTGGTCGTAAGATTGAAGCGCTAACGAAAGACAGTATTCGCATGATGTGGCTTACTCAAAGTTATCAACCTAGTTATCGAACCATCAATCGTTTTCGAGTGAATCCTTTAGTGAATGCACTCCTTCGGGAGTGCTTCGTCCAGTTTCGTAGCCAATTAGTCAAGGAACAATTAATCGATGAAGAAGCCATTTTTATCGATGGTACAAAGATTGAAGCCAATGCCAATAAATACACCTTTGTTTGGAGAAAATCCATTGATAACTTTGATAAAAAGCTTACTGAAAAATCAAATTTTCTCTACGATGAATTGTTAAAAAATCAAATTATTCCTGAAATTGAGCGAGAGTCCGCAAAGGAATTATCTGTCACTGAATTAGGCAAGATTGAAGAAAATCTAGCGCAGGTTGTAGAAAAGTTTACAGTCAAAATCGAACAAGCAGAGGATGGAATTACTCGCAAATCAATTCGTTCTAAACGAAAAGTTCCAAAAAAATTAAGGAAACTTTTCAAGGACTTTAAAGAGCGAAAACTCGCTTATCAAAAACATAGACAGATTTTAGGGCAACGAAACAGTTACTCTAGAACGGATCTAGATGCCACTTTTATGCGCATGAAAGAAGATCACATGAAGAATGGGCAGTTGAAAGCTGGCTATAATCTTCAAATTGCCACAAACAGTCAGTACATTTTAGGGTACGATCTTTTCTCAAATCCAACAGATACACGAACATTCCGCCCTTTTTTAATCACCTTAAAAGAGCGTTTCTTTGATCTGCCAAACTATATTGTCGCAGATGCCGGCTACGGAGGAGAAGAAAACTATCAAGCGGTTTTAGAGGATCATGAGCGAACACCACTCATCACTTATGCCATGTATCATAAAGAACAGAAGAGAAAGTTTAAACAAAATCCGTTCCTTCCAGCAAACTGGCCGTACCAAGAAGTAGAGGAAACGTTTCTTTGTCCAAACGGACGGAAAATGACTTTTCGAAATTATTCTATTCGTACAGATAAATATGGATTTAAACGGTATTTAAAACGGTATGAATGTGAAGACTGCTCGAATTGTCCTCTTCGAAGACAATGTACAAAAGCGAAGAGTGACAAGAATCGTGAGATTCAAAAGAACATGAACTGGGAATATTTTAAAGCGACGGTTCAACAGCTGCTTTCAGAAGTAGAAACAGGTAAAATCTATCGCCAACGAAAAATTGACGTCGAACCTGCTTTCGGACATTTGAAGGCTTGTTTAGGCTTCACTCGTTTCTCTGTTCGAGGAAAACAGCAGACACACAATGAAATTGGATTCGCGTTAATGGCAGTAAATTTAAGGAAATATAGGCTAACTAAGCTAATAAACAAGGATGATTCTCTACACAATCTAAAAAATAGAAGACCGAAAATCATTTTTTACGATTTTCGCTCTTCTATTTTAAGATTCTTGGGACTTACGTCCCAAGCTCTCTTTTTTATTTGTACAATCTCTTTATTAGAGTTATTATTGATATGTAAAGAATATATATATATAGGAAGGTGAAAATATGAGTAAAAAAATTACGACAAGCGAAGGACAACCAGTAGCCAATAATCAACACTCACAAACTGCTGGTAAAAGAGGACCAGTATTGATCCAAGATGTTCATCTTTTAGAAAAGTTAGCTCATTTCAACCGCGAAAGAATTCCTGAAAGAGTTGTTCACGCTAAAGGAGCTGGTGCTTTTGGCGAATTTGAGCTTACTAATGATATGAGTATGTATACAAAAGCCGGGCTTTTTAATGGTGTAGGTAAAAAGACAAGAGTAGCGATTCGATTTTCTCAAGTAGCAGGTGAATCAGGGTATATCGATACGTATCGTGATGTCAGAGGTTTTGCAGTCAAGTTTTATACGGAAGAAGGGAATTATGATATTGTAGGCAATAATACGCCGGTATTTTTTGTCAATGATGCTTTGAAATTTCCAGATTTTATCCATTCTCAAAAACGTGATCCAAAAACACATTTACGCGATCCTTATATGCAATGGGATTTTTGGGCTCACTCACCAGAATCTGTACACCAAGTAACAATTTTGATGGCTGATCGAGGAATTCCAGCAAGTTATCGTACGATGCATGGTTACGGCAGCCACACGTTTAAGTGGGTCAATAATCAAGGGGAAGTTTTTTGGGTGAAGTATCACTTTAGAACAAACCAAGGGGTGAAAAATTTAACGGATGATGTTGCTGCACAGATTGCATCTGAAAATACGGATTATTTAACAGATGAATTATTTCGAGCGATTGAAACAGGTGACTTTCCTTCATGGACACTTTGTGTACAAATTATTCCTTATGAAGAAGGTTTAAACTATAAATATGATTTATTTGATGTAACCAAAGTTGTTTCACAAAAGGATTATCCGTTGATCGAAGTGGGTAAGATGACATTGAATGAAAATCCTCAAAATTATTTTACAGATGTTGAGGAAATTGCTTTTTCCCCAGCTAACTTGGTGCCTGGGATAGAAGTGTCACCTGATAAGTTATTGCAAGGAAGATTATTTGCCTATAAAGATGCAGCGCGCTATCGCTTAGGCGTTAATTATGATCAATTGCCTGTCAATAAACCAATTAATGAGGTTAATAATTATGAACGAGATGGTTTTATGCAAGGAAATAATCCAGGTGGGGCAGTTAATTATGAACCGAATAGTCAAGGTGGACCAGTCCAAGACGAATCTGCAGCGATTACGCCATTTGATGTAGAAGGACAGGCAGCAACTTATGAATATGGTGAAGACCATTATTCTCAAGCAGGTGATCTTTATCGTTTGATTCCAGAAGATGAAAAAGAACGCTTAGTTCAAACAATCAAAAACAATTTAGGTCAAGTGGATAATCGAGAAATTCAAGTTCTTGAAATCAAACAATTCTATCAAGCGGATAAAGATTATGGCTCCAGAATCGCTGAAGCTTTAAATATACCAATAGAAGAAATTCAATAGTTTTAGGTATGTCTTTTAGAAAAATAGAATAGAGTAATATAACTCTATGGAATGTTCTAGATCATTTCATAGAGTTTTTTCTTTTTCGAGTATCGACTAGTTGCAAAAAAATTATTGAACTTTTTTTACAACTAGTGTACTATTTAACTAGAACACTAGTGAAGGTTAAAATCAATTGGAGGTAGAGTCATGGATTTCCATACAGATCGGCCGATTTATTTACAAATTATGGACTTTATCATTCAGCAGATCGTTTCTGGAAAGTTTGAGCCGGGAGATAAAGTTAAAGCTGTAAGAGAGATGGCGGTCGAATTAGCTACAAATCCAAATACCGTTCAACGTGCGTTGCAAGAATTAGAGCGTGAGGATATTTTATTTTCTAAACGTGGATTAGGTCGTTTCGTAACAGAAGATACTGAAAAAATTGCTCAATTACAAAACCAGGCAGTTGGCCAAGTAATCGAAAATTTTTTAGCAGAAATGAAAAAATTTGGTTGGGCAGATGAACAAGCTAAACAGTTATTGGGAGAGTATATTGAAAGGAAGAAATAACCATGAAGGAATTAGTTAAGATTGAACAATTGAGTTATCGTAAGGGAAGGAAACAAATTTTTAATCAGTTGAATTTTTCTGTTTCATCAGGAAAAATCATTGCACTGATTGGGGAGAATGGCTCTGGAAAAACAACGATCATGCGCTTGCTTTCTGGTTTAGCTTTGAATTGGAAAGGTCAGATTTTAATTGATAACTGTGTCGTTGGGACAAAAACGAAATCTTTTGTGGCTTATTTAGAAGATCAGAATAATTTTCAATCTAACGTGCAAATAGAAGAGGTCATTTCATTTTATGCACGTTTTTACTCAGATTTTGATAAGCGAAGAGCTTACGAATTATTGCGATTTATGAATTTGAGTGAGTCAGAAAAAATAGGGAACTTGTCAAAAGGAAATACAGAAAAATTTGCTTTAAGTATGACGTTGGCTAGAAAAGCAAAATTATATTTATTAGATGAACCATTGAGCGGAGTAGATTTATTATCAAGAGAAAAAATCATACAATCATTGTTGCAGTGGTTTGACGAAGAAAGTACCATCATTATCACTACGCATCAGTTAAGAGAAATTGAAAATATTATTGATGAAGTAATGTTTTTACGTGATGGTCAGATCATACTTCATGAATCTTTAGAAACAATCAAAGAAGTAAAACATAAAGACTTAGAAGATTTGTATCGAGAGGTGTACGAAATATGATTAAGCTATTTCGGTTATTTTTCTCAAAGACACTTATTTTAGTTTATAGTGTTACGTGTCTTTTGACAATCTTCTTAGGGCTTGTAAATGTATATAACGTCAAGCAACAATCGACTGATTTTAGTGCAGCATTTTTAGCTTTTTCGATCATGATTTTTTTGCTGCTCTTTTTTGTACTAGAATCTAATCGCATTTATCAATTTTTTCGGGAAACTGACTATCGATTACTGCCAATTAGTACAGGAAAACTGTATTTTTATAACGTTATTTTCAGTACGATCGTGGGATTTGTTTTTTTCATAGGAAATGCGTTTATTGGAGTGGTGGTAAATTATACGATAATTAATATACCATTTGATCTAAGCACAACGTGGATCGAGGGAGTGGCTGCAATTGTTGATATAGTCGTTTTATTTTTAGTGGTACAATTTTTAATTTTTATTTACTCTGCGAGTAAGCAGTTTATCCAAAAGAGATTTCGTTGGATAGCTGAAATCTTATTATTTATAGTCTTTATGATTTTAATGGATCATTTTTCAGGATTTGACTTGGGCATCTTAAAAGGGCTTGTGCGGAATACTTTTGGTCTGAAGCAAGAAATCTATTTTCGAGTAATGTTGCAATTAGTAACGGCTTGTCTTTATTTTAACCTAAGCATCTGGCTAATTAATCGGTATGTGGAAGCGGGGGATAAATAAATGTGGCAGTTATGGAATGAATATAGGAAAGAGAGCCGTTTGTTTTGGATGTTTAGTAGTTTTTCATTTCTACTTCTCAGTGGTTTTATGATTTATAAAGTAGGATTTCAACAAATGCATTTTCAAGGAATTGCTCAATTTGTATTGATTATGGTGTTTTTCTTTCTATTCGCTCATTTTATCTGGGAAATGTATCGACAAATCAAAGTTTGGAAAAAAAGTCAATATCGTTTACTACCAATCAGTGAAGCAAAATTTTATTTTAGTAATATTCTCTTTAGCTGGATTACAACCATATTCTTCATGTTTTGTTACTATTTGTGTCTTGTCGGGTTAGTTTTTATTTTGGATAAACAAGCAGATATGGCGAATTTTCAAGAGTATTGGAAACATCTTTTGATTGCCAGTTATTTTTTCTTTTCTACATCAATTTATGTCCAGTTTGTCTATTTATTAAGCAGTCTGATTAGCATGAATGCGCCTGTTAGATTGCAAAGAGTATCAAAATATGTACTCTTTCTATTTTTGTTTGCGGCAGAAGTCATCGTCAGCGATCAACTATTAAATGGTTACAAAAAAATCGCATTTATTGATAGTCATCAGTTTAAAGTTACTGTAGGGTATGTTCCGTTGTATTTAGAAGATCTAATTTTTGATGGATTTTTACTTGTGATTAGCTGTGTGGTTAGTATTTTTATTTTGAAGAAATATATTGAAGCAGAAAGAAGGTAAATCATGGAAAATAAACAAGTATTAGAAGTAAAAAATATTTCAAAACGTGTCGGCAAAAAAACAATTATCAAAGACGCGTCATTTACTGTTAAAAGTGGGAAAGTAACCGGTTTATTAGGACCTAATGGAGCAGGGAAAACAACGATTATTCGGATGTTAGTAGGGCTAATGAGTCATGATGCAGGATCGATTCAAATCGACGGTCAATCACTTTCAACAAACTTTAAAGAAGCAATGGCTCACGTCGGTGCAATTGTTGAAAATCCTGAATTTTATAACTATATGACGGGGATGGAAAATTTAAAACAGTATGTTAGGATGTCACCCAAACCAATTACAGATGATGAATTAATTCAGGTGATTCACAGTGTTCATCTTGAAAATAACATTGATCAAAAGGTCAAAACTTACTCTTTAGGAATGCGTCAAAGATTGGGTGTAGCGCAAGCTATATTACATCAACCAGATTTGCTGCTTTTGGATGAACCGATGAATGGCTTGGATCCAAAAGGCATGCGCGAGTTCCGGGAGATGATCCAGGCGTTGAAAAATCAAGGGGTCGGTGTGCTGATTTCAAGCCATCAATTAAGTGATATGGAATTGTTATGCGATGATTTAGTGATCGTTCAAAAAGGAGAAATTACCTATGTTGGACCGATGAATAACCAAGAAGATGAAAACAAACTGATTTTATTGTTAGAAACTGATCAGCAACAAGCTGCCCTAAGCTTCTTAAAAGAGCAAGAATATAGCGTGAATGTCGATGGAAACTATTTAAAGATCGAATTACTAGAAGATACTAGAACAGTTTTAGTCAAACAATTGGTAGATAAAGGTATTGGAATCAAAGAGTTAAAAGTACACGTGGATTCTCTAGAGGAGAATTTCCTACGTTGGACAGAAGATGGAGGATTATAACATGAGCGTGTTGATAAAAAATGAATGGTTAAAACTGATCAAGAAAAAATCTTCTTGGATCATGTGGATCATGTTAGTAGTAATGACCTTTGCGATCACATTGTTAGTAAGATCAACGGCCAAGTCTCCAAGTGGAGATATTATGATGAAAGCAAATGATTTATTTGCGAGTTTGACTGAAATGACTTCATTTCTCAATTTATTCGTAGTAGTAGTTGCGGCTTCGATCGTTGCAGAAGAATTTAGTCGTGGAACAATCAAGTTTTTACTGATCCGACCTTTTACCAGAAGCCAAATTTTATTTTCAAAGTTTGTTGCTTGTTTGATTTATAGTGTACTTGGAACAGTGATTTTGTATATTAGCAGCCTTGTTTCCGCAAATTTATTGTTAAGCGCTCAGTCTCCTTTAGCTGTTGTAAAAGGTTATCATGGTTGGAATGCTTTAACTGTTGCTGGTGCATATGCCGGAGCCAATCTGTTATTGATTTTATTGTATATCACAATTACATTATTTATCTCAGCTGCAGTACGTTCACAGAGTTTAGCTGTGGGTGTTGGGCTAGGTGTTTTATTTGGAAGTAGCATTATTAATTCATTTTTGAATGTTGTAATCTCAAAGCATCAATGGCTGAAATGGAATCCGTTCAATATGCTGAATATCAAAAATACAGTCATGGAAAATACTGACGCTGTGAGCAATTATCCGGGTTACTTGAATTTTTGGCAAATGGCTGGTGGGATTTTGGTGTATAGTATGATTATCTATCTTGTGATGCAGCTATTATTTAAAAAGCGGGATGTTTCGTTAAGCTGATTCTTAATAGCCATATTCTAATGTTAATGAGAAAATATAGAGGGAATATAAAATAACGATGGAGACTAGAACTTTGTTTTATCAAGGTTTTGGTCTTCTTTGTTTTAGAAAGAGGAATAATTTATTAGAGGACATGGGCGTTCTCGTTTTTTATCTAATAAATTGCTGATAAAATCAATATTTATGCATGTGAAAGCTTGTTTAAACTCTTAAAAATGATTATGATTAAAAAGATATTTTATACTTAATTATGATTAGGAGTGTTTTGATGGAACAAAAGCAAATGCGATGGTTTACCGTTGGTCTGATTGCCTTTAACATGGTTTGGGGCTTAGGTAATGTCGTGAATAACTATGCACAACAAGGAATCTCAGTTGTAACATCATGGGTTTTGATTTTGGTCTTATATTTTATTCCCTACGCATTGATCGTAGGACAACTTGGTTCAACATTTAAAGATAGCAGCGGCGGAGTTAGTTCGTGGGTTCAAAATACGAGTACAAAGCGTTTGGCATATTATGCTGCATGGACGTATTGGGTCGTACATATCCCGTATTTAGCTCAAAAGCCTCAATTAGTTCTGATTGCTTTTGGCTGGGCAATCCAAGGCAATGGTGATATTGTAAATAATTTCTCAGTTGTAGGAATTACCTTGATATCTTTAGCTATTTTCTTGATTTTCTTATTACTATCTACTAAAGGATTGATGACCCTAAAAGTCATTGGTGGAATGGCAGGAACTGCGATTTTTGCCATGTCCATGTTGTTTATCTTATTAGCAATTGGTGCGCCAATGATGAATTCGACTGTTGAATTCGCTACACCTCATATGGACAAGCTTAGTACGTATATCCCTAAATTTGATTTTAGCTACTTTACGACGGTTTCCATGTTGGTGTTTGCTGTTGGTGGAGCTGAAAAAATTTCGCCATATGTAAACTCAATGAGAAATCCAGCTAAAGAATTTCCCAAAGGAATGATTTTCTTAGCTGCAATGGTGGGTGTTTCCGCTGTATTGGGTTCATTTGCAATGGGGATGTTATTTGCAAGTAATAATATTCCAGAAGATTTAATGGCCAATGGTGCTTATACTGCCTTCCAATTGTTAGGTGAGTATTATGGTGTTGGTAACTTACTGATGATCATTTATGCGATCACAAACGGTATCGGACAAATTTCAGCTTTAGCCTTCTCAATCGATGCACCCCTACAAATTCTTTTAGCGGATGCAGATCCAGATTACGTTCCAGCAGCATTACGTAAGAGAAGTAAAAAAGGAACGTTGGTTAATGGTTATTTGTTAACAGGTATTTTAGTTAGTATCATCATCGTATTACCGATGTTTGGTATCGACAATATCAAAGAACTCGTGAAATGGTTGACTAACCTAAATTCTGTTGTGATGCCAATGCGTTATCTATGGGTATTCTTTGCATATATGATGTTGAATAAAGCGTATAAAAATTATTCATCGGAATACAAATTTATTAAAAATCCTAAAATTGCCTTTGGCTTTGGACTATGGTGTTTCTTATTTACAGCATTCGCTTGTATTTTAGGAATGGTGCCAAAAGTTGATTTTGCAGCAGATCCTAAAGCATGGTTCTTCCAGTTGGCTTCTAATATTATCACACCAGTTGTGTTGATTCTATTAGGTATGATTCTACCTGCTTTAGCTCGTCGTGATAAAAAGAAAGCACAAATAAATTAAGAAGAAGAGAGGAAAATACTCAGTAAGTGAGTATTTTCCTCTTTTTTTATTTATCTTTAAAAGATTAGAACGATCTTTATTCACGAATTTTGAGGATAATAAGGCTATAATGAAACGCTTGATTTATTTAAACTATTGCAAGTTTAATGGTTCTTATTTGACTTATTTTTCTTTTAATTTCATATATTTGTAAAAAAATGAGAACATTTCTTCCTTTTTATCGGTATAATGAAATAGAAGCCTGTTCTTTTTTCTAAAAAAATGATACGATTTATTCAGGAAAAAAATTGAGGAAGTGAGAACGATTAGTAAGCGACAACGTCAATCAGAAAAAGAAGAAAGATCAACCTACCTTTGTAAAGATGTTGATCCCGATTATCTTGGCCGTGAGATTTACGCCGATAATGTAGATACCCCTTATTCATTTTATTTAGTTCGAAAGTTAAATCTAGCAAAAGATTATCAAAATTTAGCGGAAGGTGAAGCTTTTTTTGATGCAATCTGTGATAGCTGGGATGCAACAGAAGAATTTGAAGAATTAGTAGTTAAAAAGATTTATATGTATGTTGAAACTGAAATCATGTATTATACATTACTGATGGGAAGTTTTGAACCAACTAGAAGAGAACTTCGTATGAACTTAAAGCAATGGTTTGAACAAATCGCTCTTGAAAAGAATGAACGATCTTTAGTCTATAAAGGCGAGCCAACATTGAACTCTGGAGAAGTACAGGGGATGATGAAGCAAATGCTTGAAACGTCGAATGAGATTTTTCGTCTACGCAAAATGATTACGGATTTAACGGATACGATCAATCAAGGTAAAATTGAGATGTATACGGCTAAAAGTGATCCGATCATTTCAAGAAGTATTCAAACGATTCATCTTAAAAGAGCGCAGCCATTAGTGGTTGAAGAGAATAAATCTGAAAAGAAACAATACTCTGACCTAGATGAATCTGTTGATGTTGAAGTCGAACTTGTTGATAAGTCAGCCATTGCGGAAACTGATTCCTCAGAATTTGTAGAACTAAAGGAAGTTGTAGGAGAAGAAGCAGAAAAAAAGTCGGAGAAAGAATTGGCGGAAAAACCAGTTCAAGAAGATTTCCCAGTAGAAGAAGAACCTATAACTTCGTCAATCCAAAAGCCAGAAAATAATGAACAAGCAAAAACAGAACGTACTTCAATGAAATTGAAACGTAAGCAAGTGAAGGTAGAAAAAATTAAGGACACAATTGAGCCTAAGGTAAAAAAAGAAACAACGCAAGAGATACCAAAGTCTCACCCATTAGATCTTGATTTTTTAGTATTCAAAAAAGGAAAAACACAAAAAGCAACTCCGAGTAATTGGCCGCGCTTTTCTAAACAACTAAAAGCAAGTAAAGCTCTGGAAGCACCGTCAAAAATACCAAATTTTTCAAAGAGTGAAATGGAAAACTTGGAAGACGAAATCTACTTGTGTTTCATGAACAAACGTATGCGTTTAGGGACGAAGAAAAATGCAGCCCAAAAGAAAAGAATTTTACGCTCTGAATTACTCGCTCAGATCAGTCAAGCTGAGTATTTAAACTATTCATGGGGACAAGTATTGAGACAGCGCAAGGAAGATGTCTTGATTTGCGGACGTTTAAGCTGTGGAGGGTTAGTCTCTTCTTTAGATGACTTTCTACAAGAAATGCGTGGAATAGCCTATAGCCGTTCTTTATTTGGTAAAAAAGTCCGCTGCTCAGTTGATCTTTTACGTCGTTTGGAAGGCTACATCTTAATGGATCAATATATGAAAAACCTAAGTATGATGCCGATCGAAAAGTAGTTAGTAGGCTAGAGTATAGTGAATTGAATTTTAATAGACTAGGGTAAAACTGTATAAGTTTTGCTCTAGTCTATTTTTTGTATAGGTAAATTATGTACCTCAACCAAAGTGTTGTTGATTGGTTAAATAAGATTTCTAATGTATGATTAGAGTAAGTATATCATTGAAAAAAATATTTGAAAGATACATATAGCCTATAATAGTTAATCATAGTGGAGGTAAATAGCATGAAGAAAATGATTAAGAAAAAAACTGCAGATGAAAAAAAATCTAACCTAAATAAAGTAACGAAAAGTGAACAGCTTAAAGAAATTGTAAATGTGGATAGTAAAGCGGATGAAAAAGAATTTGAATCATTTTTCTCTGAAGTAATAAAAAAATTTCCTGAAAAAACATCCTCAATTATTCTTAATAGTTACGGGAAATCAAAAGAGCGTGCGGAAAAAGTTCTGGATAAAAGTAAAAGTCAATTTGATAGTGTTTTTGATGAATTTTTGGAAGGTGTGGACGAAGATACGCGGAAAAAATGTCATAAAACGGTTCATGCTGCATCCTTAACAGCGGCTATTGTAGGTTGCTCGCCTATTCCTTTTTCAGACGCCTTTCTACTTGTTCCGATTCAATTAACTATGATGGCTCGATTACATAAAATATTTGGACAATCGTGGTCTGAAAGTATGGGTAAGAGTTTAGGGAAGGAAATTGTCGTTGTCGGTCTTGGGAAAAGTGCGGTTGGAAACATACTAAAGTTTATTCCTGCAGTTGGAACTGTTGCTGGTGCTGCTATCAATGCTACGGTTGCAAGCACAATTACAGAAACACTAGGTTGGATAACGGTAAAAATGTTAAATGATGGTGAAGATATCTTTGAACAAACGATGACGTTTAAAGGACAATTTAAAACGCTGTTTAATGCGGTACAAAATTCTAATAAAAAATCGAAATAAATTTGTGAATAAAGTAAGGATGATCTTGGATTTAGAATCGAAACAGTAAAATAATAAAGGCATTTTTTAGAGACAATCTATAGCCCCTATAGCATCAGTAGTTGATGAGTATGATGAAGCAATCGAATTTTACATTCAGAAACTCAATGTTACGTTGACAGAAGATACGTATCAACTAAGATAAAAGATGGCTTTATGTATAATAGGAATAATGAGTTCGATTTTGACAATATACGTTAAAATCGAACTCATTTACTTTGAAGTCAACAAAACATAAATTAGGACTATACCAAGTTGATTTTTAGGTGTTATAATGAAATTTCCGAAAAATTACATTGGAGGGGATATTCATGAAAAAGATTATTTTAATTGGCTCAAGTGGAGCTGGGAAGTCGACATTATCACTTAAACTAGGCGAAAAATTAGATATTGAAGTTTTTCATTTAGATAAACTACTTTGGAAGCCTAACTGGGAAATGACAGATAGAGAGTACCAAAATGAAATACAAAATAATCTAATCATGAAGCCTTCATGGATTATTGACGGAAATTACGGCGGAACACTGGATATTAGAATGAAAGCGGCAGATACTATAATATTTTTAGATAGAAATAGATTCGTTTGTATTTATCAGATTTTAAAAAGAGTAAAAAAATATAACGGGATAACCAGACCTGATATGCAAAATAATTGTCCAGAGAAGTTTGATTTAAGCTTTTTAAAGTGGGTTTGGAATTTTCCTAACAAACAAAGAATTGATATTCTAAGAATATTACAAACTGTACCAAAAACTAAGAAAGTAATAGTTTTAAAAAATAAAAAACAGATTCAACTTTTTTTAGATGAGCTATAAAAAGTTAGTTGATTTAGTATCTACTAATATTAATGATTATCGGAATGTCAACTGGTGGGAATGCTATCGTTGCTTTTGGATTCATAAGTCTACTTGCATTTCCTATAGAAATTGTAGCAACTATTTTTTTATTACTGCCAATGATATAAAAAAAGCATGCCCAACGATGAGACAAGATTAATAGATGCTCGTGAAAAGTATGTAGCTGCCAAGAAAAGTAACTAAAAATTTAAGACAATTGAATGTAATAATCTGATACGACTATTCAAATTAGTCATGTTGATAAAGAAACAAAAACTGTTTTGAAGGAATTTCGATTGCTCAGAGTATTAGATTGCCAAAAAATATAAACCATAGAAAACAAGTGCGTGAGACAAAACGAAAGATCCGTTTTGTTTCGCGCTCTAAATTTGAATAAATGGCGAGAAAAAAGTTGTTACTACGTTGCACTTCGATCATATCAAATTCTAAGTGCTAAAGCACTAAAACAAGTAGAAAAATGAATTAAATGTCCAACACATTAAGTATAATAACACCACAAAAAAACACCTAAATCATCCTCACCCCAAAACCTTTCAAACTAACACTAAAAAAAAAGTTGATTTTGTAGTATAATTTTCAAGGATAGAGGAAAGGCGGGGAAGTCCATGAAAAATAAGCAGACATACGCAGTAGTTGATTTAGAAACAACTGGGACCGATCCATTGGTTGACCGGATTATTCAATTCGGCTGTGTATTGATCCAAGAAGGAAAAATCATTTCCCGTTTTGCGACTGATATCAATCCTAATCAGGCTATCTCCAAGCAGATCCAGCAGCTTACCGGTATTAGTAATTCTCGTGTACAAAAAGCACCTTATTTTGAGGATGTAGCACTTACGATTTATAATTTGCTAGCAGATACCGTTTTTGTTGCACATAATATCTATTTTGATTATTCCTTTTTAACCCAAGAATTGCTTCGCTGCGGCACGCCTAAATTGAAGATTCCCGGAATTGATACAGTTGAATTAGCTCAGATATTTTTACCGACAGAAAAAAGTTTTCGTTTAGGCGACTTATCTGAAAGTTTAGGTTTGATTCATGATAATCCTCATCAAGCAGATAGTGATGCGCAGGTAACGGCCGAACTTTTGTTATTGATCGAAGCGAAAATGCGCCGTTTGCCGTTGATTACGATGGAAGCAATCGATCGTTTAAGTCAGCAGACAGGAATGGATACGAGTTCTTATATCCATCATATATACGAAGAAATGAAGCAGGATATTCAGCCATTAGCAGTAGAACAGCATGTCGTATCTGGCATTGCTTTGAGAAGAAAAGAAGTTCCGCTTTATGAAGAAAAGTTATATGGAAAACCGAGTTTTCCGCAAAAGAAAAAAGCCAAAGAAAAAATTTTTGCAGATAAAATCAGCTATCGTTCAGAGCAAAGCCGGATGATGAATTTAGTTTATGATCATTTTACGAAGGATGAAAATAAAAATTTATTTATTGAAGCCGCGACAGGAACAGGAAAAACGCTAGGATATTTATTTCCACTAAGCTATTTAGCAACACCAGATAATCCAGTCATTATCAGTACTGTCTCAATCGTTTTGCAAAATCAATTAACAGAAAAAGATATTCCCTTAGCAAACAAGCTTTGCCCTAAACCAATTCAAGCTGTAATCATTAAGAGTCATCGTCATTATATCGATTTACAACGATTTAAAGCGACACTGAAAAATCCGATACAGCAAAAACAATATGCATTGTATCAAATGGGCGTTTTGGTTTGGCTTGTGGAAACAGAGACAGGGGATCTTGATGAACTTCAATTAACGAATTTTAACCACATCTTTTGGCGTGATGTTGCCCATAGAGGAATCGATTTTTTATCTGATCAAGATTCCTTGTATCAAGAAGATTTTGTGCGTTTTCTCTATAAAAAAGTCAAACAAAGCAATGTATTGATCGTCAATCATGCATTTTTGGCACAAGAAACACTTAGAGAAGTGCCACTTTTACCTAAAAGTTCGTATCTGATCATTGATGAAGCACATCATCTACCCGATATAGCTGGGAAGATTGCAAATCGTCAATTTAATTATGCTGCTTTTAAAAAGCAGGCAAATCTTTATCTAGAAGAAGATCAGCTATTTGATCAAGTGAATCAAATTTTTAAATCAGAAACACAAGAACAACGTTTGTTACGGATTTATTCTAAAGCACTGAATGATTTAGTAGAAGAATTTAGTGATTTGTTTTATGAAATAAGTCAACTCTTTAAAAACGATAAGCAACCGAATTTGGAAGCGACGTTATTGACTAAGCCAATTTTTGATCATTTATCATTGAATGGAGAGACTTCGATTCAAAAGATTGAAATCCTTTTAACTGAAATGCAGGAAATCCAAAATAGATTACGGCAGTCAATTGTTGATGAGTTGGAAAAGTATACAGCATCAGAGCGGATTATATTTGTTAGTCTATTGCAATTCTTTGAGCGGATTGAATTTCTATATGAATGTTTTGATATTTATGTTAATGAATGGCATCCTCGCTGGATCAAAGAATATAGTACCACGCCTCAAGGATACGGGTTACTTGCAATCAATGATTTAGAGGCGAGTATTTTGCCTGAGACGATTTGGTATGATCGCTATCAGCGGATTTTATACACGGGTGGAACGTTGAAGTTCGGGAACGATAAGAAGTATTTGCCTAATAAATTAGGCTTGTCGGATGCTTTGTTTAAAACGTTACCTGATCCTTATGACTATGAACAAAATGCTCGCTTGTACATTCCAACAGAAGCTATTGCGATCAGTCAAGCAAATGCTGCAGAATTTTCGGCTTACATTGCGTCTGTGATTCAAGAATTGTCACAAGAACAAGATCGTTCCATATTGGTTTTATTCACATCACATGAGATATTATCCAGTGTTTATTACCGTTTACATCCGCAATATTTAAATGAAGGAAGAGAGCTTTTAGCACAAGGAATCAGTGGGAGTCGAGAAAAAATTTTAAAACGTTTCGCTCATTCAAAAAATAGTATCTTATTAGGTGCTGATAGCTTTTGGGAAGGTGTCGATTTGCCTGGAGAAGCATTATCGCTGTTGATCGTGACACGTCTACCATTTGAAAATCCAAAGCGACCTTTTGTCAAAGCACGTTATGACTACCTTGAAGAAAAAGGAATCAACCCCTTTACTCACGAGGCTTTGCCTAAAGCTGCATTACGTTTGCGTCAAGCATTGGGGCGTTTAATTCGTTCTGACGGGGATAAAGGCGCTCTAGTTGTTTTGGACAGGCGTTTGGTGACAGCTAAGTATGGTAAGCGTATGTTAAAAGCTTTGCCGAAAAATTTAGTGGTGAAAGAAGAATCAATAGTAGAAATAACGTCAGAGCTAAAAGAATTTTTAAATAAATAAATTTGGCTACTATCTATTAAATCAAACTGATTTTCTGCTATAATGGTAGCCAGTAAGTTTGGAAAGGGCGAGAAAATTGCAAGAACAAGAAGATCAAAATGAAGCAAGAAAAACCAAGATCCTAGTAAGTGTAATTGCGGTTTTATTAGTGATCATTGTCATGATTACTATTTCCTATATTCGCTCAACTCATCCAAGAACACAAGCGAAAAAAGAAGCTACGGCAATCGCAAAAAAATATGCACACCTAGAAACAGTCGATAACTTTTATTGGTTTACCAGAAAAGATACATACTTTAGTGTGACTGGGAAAGACGATAAAGGCGAAAACTTAGCTGTGATCATTCCGAAATCAGGTGATAAAGTGACTGTTTTAAATCAAAAAGATGGGGTGGAAGAAGGGCACATCCGCCAGATCATGGAAACAGACTATAAAGAAAAACGTATTCAAAAAATCAGCTTAGGATTATACAAGGATAAACCAACTTGGGAAGTTGTTACCAAAAATGAGGATGGATCATTAAATTATTATCTATTGTCATTTGAAAAAGCAGAAGAAATCATGATTATTAAAAATGTCTGACGAGACGTTTTTGCAAGTTTCTTAGGAATAAAACAAACAATTACAATAATAGATAGTTATTTAATGAAGCAGGGATAAATGTTGAACGAAGGTAGACCACATCTTATCTACTTCTAAAATGGAAGAGCTTCATGATTAAAACATCTGATAAAAAATGAATGGAGCGATAATATGGAGATATCGAATCGAGCACAAAAATTAGAACCTTCTGTTACGTTAGCCGCGTCAGCTAAAGCCAATGCGCTAAAAGCTGCAGGTAAAGATGTTTTAAGTTTAACTGTAGGAGAACCAGATTTTACTACACCTAAAAATATTCAACAAGCTGCAATTCAAGCAATCGAAAGTGGTAAAGCGAGCTATTATACACCTTCTGCTGGTATAAAAGAAATACGTGAGGCTGTTGTAAACTATATCAAATCCTACTATCACCTGAGTTATGAGGCAAAAAATGTGATTGTAACGGATGGCGCTAAATTTGCGTTGTATCTATTGTTTCAAGCGGTATTAAATCCAAATGATGAAGTGATCATTCCAGTACCTTACTGGGTAAGTTACGGAGAACAAGTTAAATTAGCCGAGGGCGTGCCCGTCTTTATCTCTTGTGCTCAGGAAAAAGAGTTTAAAGTAACTGTGGAGCAATTAGAAAAAGCAAGAACAGATAAAACGAAATTATTGATTTTAAATTCACCTTCTAATCCAACGGGAATGATTTATTCTGAAACAGAATTACGTAAAATCGGTGAGTGGGCTGTGCTTCATGATATCTTGATCGTATCGGATGATATATATGGCAGACTGGTTTATAATGGAGCCACCTTTACACCAATTGCTACTTTGTCTAAAGCTATACAGAAACAAACAATCATTATCAATGGTGTTTCTAAAAGTTATGCGATGACAGGCTGGCGTATTGGGTATGCGGTTGGCGATGAAACAATTATTTCAGCGATGAATGATATTGCATCGCAATCAACAAGTAATCCTACGGCTGTCAGCCAATATGCAGCAATCGAAGCATTGAGTGGTGAACAAGAAACAGTTGAAATCATGAGACAAGCATTTGAAGCGCGTTTAAATGAGATTTATCCGTTATTTGCTGCATTACCTGGATTTAAATTGGAAAAACCGCATGGTGCGTTTTATCTGTTTCCAAATATCAAAGAAACGTTGACGATGTGTGGCTATACAGATGTCACCAACTGGGTAGATGATTTATTAGCGGAAGCGCAAGTAGCACTTGTTACAGGCGCTGGATTTGGAGCGCCGGAACATGTTCGAATCAGCTATGCAACAGATTTAGATACATTAAAAGAAGCTGTAAAACGTATCAAAGCATTTATTGAGAAGAAATCAATTAAATAAAACACTTAATTCGGGATAGGTAAAAGAATAAATGAATGGAGAGACGATCGTGGAACAAATTCAAATTATTGATTCAAAGAATCATGTAGGGGAAACAGTAAAAATAGGGGCTTGGATCGCTAACAAACGTTCAAGTGGAAAAATTGCGTTTCTACAGTTACGTGATGGAACAGCTTATTTTCAAGGAATTGTAGTAAAAAGTGAAGTCCCAGAAGAAGTCTTTCAATTAGCGAAAAGCTTAACTCAAGAAACTTCAGTTTGGATCACTGGTGAAATCAGAGAAGATAGCCGTTCAAAATTTGGTTATGAAATCGGTGTAACAGGAATCGAAGTCATTGGTGAAAGCCATGAGTATCCAATTACACCAAAAGAGCACGGAACAGACTTTTTAATGGATCATCGTCACTTATGGTTACGTTCGTCTCGTCAGCATGCAATCATGCAAATTCGTAACGAAATCATTCGCGCAACATATGAATTTTTCAATAACAACAACTTTGTTAAAATCGACCCACCAATCTTAACTGCAAGTACAGCAGAAGGGACAACTGATTTATTTGAAACAAATTATTTTGATCAAAAAGCTTATTTATCTCAAAGTGGTCAATTATACATGGAAGCTGCGGCTTTAGCATTTGGGAAAGTATTCTCATTTGGCCCAACCTTTAGAGCGGAAAAATCAAAAACACGTCGTCATTTGATTGAATTTTGGATGATCGAACCTGAAATGGCCTTTATGCATCAAGAAGAAAGTTTAGAAGTGCAAGAACAATACGTAGCGTTTCTTGTTCAAAGCGTATTAGACAATTGTGATCATGCTTTAGATGTGTTAGAACGTGATCGAGAAGTCTTGAAAAAATATACGCAATTACCATTCCCACGTATCTCTTATGATGAAGCTGTAGAGTTATTGAAGAAAAATGGCTTTGATGATATTGAATGGGGGGATGATTTTGGTTCACCACATGAAACATTTATTGCCAACTCATTTGACCGTCCAGTCTTTATTTTAAACTATCCAAAAGCAATCAAAGCTTTCTACATGAAACCACATCCTACTCGTGATGATGTTGTAATTTGTGCTGATATGATTGCGCCAGAAGGTTACGGTGAAATTATCGGGGGTTCTGAAAGAGCCATTGATCATGATTACTTATTAGAACAAATTCGTAACCACAATCTAGATGAAAAAGAATATTCTTGGTATTTAGATTTACGTCGTTATGGTTCTGTTCCGCATTCAGGCTTTGGTCTAGGTTTAGAGCGTACTGTTACATGGTTAGCTGGAATTGAGCATGTTCGTGAAGCAAGTCCGTTCCCACGTTTATTAAACCGTATTTACCCTTAGAAATTGTTAATCAGTTAGTCGTTGAACGAAGCTTAGACTTTGTTTCAGCGACTAATTTTTATAGAAAATGAAACGTTCAAATAAAATTACAATAAGAAAAAAGAAAAAGTAAGGTAATTTGTTTAGAATTCCACTATTTTGTGGTAAAATTGACAGAAAGTAGAATAAAGGAATGACTCGAATGGAAAACTCAACTCAAATTAAAAGAAAACATTTTCGTTTTCCAGCTTATGACGATGACTTAGGCGTGAAATTAGTTTCTGAAAATAAACGAACATTGTTTCAAGAAGATCCAATGCTCTCTAAAACAACATCACAACCACAACAAAGTGCACCAGTAATCGATCCGATAAGTGTTCAGCCAGTGTTGCACAAACAACCAACACAAACTAATAACCAACATGTTTCACATAGTCAAGAACAAGTAGCAGAATTAGCCCGTCACAAATCTAATTTACCGAATTATATGATGACGCATAATAAACCAACTTCTCCAAAGCAAAAAAACAATCTGTTTGGCAATATGCCTAAAAGAAGTTCTTATGGTTTTGGTTCACAGCCATCTTCTAGTAAAAATAAAGCGGCGTTTTCAAAAGATTTTACATATGATACCCGTTCCTATTTTGTTCCGAAATATATTCCAGCTTCTGTCATTCCAGAAGAAAAAGCTCCTGCTTTGACAGAAGAAGAATTAGCTGAAGCGATGAAAAAGGATCAAAATTCGTATTTACTTTTTGACGATGAACCGGCAGCATTTCAAGTAAAAGGGAATGAAGACCCAACGGTTCAAAAGTTCAATATCCCTAAAGGATCACCTGAAATTCCTGTGACAAGACGTCAATATCAACAAATCAAACCTGATATGGAGCGTTTTGGTAAAGAAGAAGATATTAGCCATACATTACCGCGTTCTAGAAAAGAGCTTAAGACGGCAAAACAGAATGCGAAAAGTCAGACAGCTTATGGTCAAAAAGTAGCAGAAGCTGAGCAAGAAAAAAAACGTGGGATCTTAGATAAATCTCTAAGTGGAATTATTGAAGATTCAAGCATGGAGCTAGAAAATAGCAAGTATTTTAAGTAAAAAATTTCTGAGACAAAGCCAAATTGGTTTTGTCTCAGCTTTTTACTGTGATGTAAGTATCAGGCACAGGGACCAAAAGGTAATTTAATCTTCCAGCCAGTAAAGAGGTAGAATTAGTATGGCACACAATGATAGTTGATGAATGAGTATATAATCAGTGATGAAGAAAATAAATAACGGTTAAAGTCTGTTATACAAGTTAAAACGAGTGGATTCGCTGTTTTTTTAGTTGATTATTTCATATTTTTATACGATAATGGGTTTCGTACTGTTGAAAAGTGTTTAAAAAAGCTACGTTTTATATAGATTTTAAGAGAAGAGGATTAGAATGAGCAATTTAGAGAATAAGTTACATCATTTTGTTGGGATAAAAGGTTCTGGGATGAGTTCATTAGCGTTAGTTTTATTTGAAAAAGGGTATCAGGTGCAAGGTTCAGATGTGGAAGAATACTTCTTTACACAACGTGATTTAGAAAAATCTGGTATTACAATTTTACCTTTCAATGCTGACAATATTACGAAAGATATGATTATTATTGCAGGAAATGCATTTCCAGATACACATGAAGAATTAGTTCGTGCCAAAGAATTGGGTGCGGAAATCATTCGATATCATGATTTCATTAGCCGTTTTATCCAACCGTATACAAGCATCGCAGTAACTGGCTCTCATGGGAAGACAAGTACAACAGGATTACTTTCTCATATCTTAACAGGAATTGCGCCAACCAGTTACCTGATTGGTGATGGTACAGGACATGGCGACCCTAATGCTGAGTTTTTTGCTTTTGAGGCTTGTGAATATCGCCGTCATTTTCTTGCTTATTCTCCAGATTATGCAATCATGACGAATATCGATTTTGATCATCCTGATTACTTTAAGAGTATAGAAGATGTATTCTCTGCGTTCCAGAAAATGGCAAAACAAGTTAAAAAAGGAATTTTTGCATATGGGGATGATAAATATTTGCGTATGCTAGAAACGGATGTACCGATTTACTATTATGGTTTAGCAGAGGATGATGATATTCAGGCTAAGAATATCAAAAGAACAACGCAAGGTTCTTCTTTTGATGTTTACCACCATGATGCATTTGTTGGTCATTTTGTTTTACCTGCATTTGGTCAACATAATATCATGAATGCCTTAGGTGTGATTGCAGTAGCCTATTTTGAAAAATTAGATATGAACAAAGTGGCAGAAGAAATGTTGACGTTTGAAGGTGTGAAACGTCGCTTTACTGAGAAAAAAGTTTCTGATATGATCATTGTTGATGATTATGCTCACCATCCAACAGAAATCATTGCAACAATCGATGGTGCACGTCAAAAATATCCAGACAAAGAGATCATTGCTGTCTTTCAACCACATACATTCACTCGTACAATTGCGTTGATGGATGAGTTTGCAGAGGCATTGGATTTGGCGGATGCTGTTTATCTTTGTGATATCTTTGGTTCGGCAAGGGAACAACAAGGCGATGTTAAAATCGAGGATTTAGGCAATAAAATCCAAAAAGGCGGCCAAGTTATCAAAGAAGAGAATGTTTCACCCCTTTTAGATCATGAAAATGCTGTAATGGTCTTTATGGGTGCTGGTGACGTTCAAAAATTTGAGCAAGCATATGAAACTTTATTAAGTAATACAACAAGAAGTGTTTTATAAAATAAAAAATAACATTGAAGAAGCCTCAACAATGCATTTTTATGATTTGTTGAAGCTTCTTCTTTTTAACTTGCCTTTTGTCGTCATTTTGGTACAATTATCTTATCATTAGTGGAGGTGTACTAATTTGAATATCGGAAAACCGAGAAAATTAGGCAAAACCATCGAAGATATTGAGGAAGGCGATTCGCTGTCTTTAACCGAATCAATCGAAGATAAAGATTTACTTCTTTATTTGGGCTTAACAAACGATGCCAATCCCTTATATATCCAACATGATTATGCCCAAAAAACAGAATATGGTAAGCCAATCGTTCCATCGATCATGCTCATGGGAATCATCACGAGTGCAATTTCAAAGCATTTACCAGGACCAGGATCCCATGTTGTCAATTTTTCTGTGAACTTTGTGGAGCCAGTTTTTCATTATGAGACATTGACGTTTCAGTTTGAAGTGATCAAGGTAGATAAGATGAAAGATGTTGTGACGATTTCGATTGAAGCTGTCAATGAAGAAGAAGATCGAGTGCTTGACGCGGTCGTAATGGTACAACCACCCCAAGTAACATTAGCAGATTTAGTGGAGAAAGAAGGAGATATAGATGAATAATGGAGCAGTAGCCAATGTTGGCTTAAATAAGTTTTATTCAAAAATTTACGCATTTTTAGCAATGGGAATTGGTGTTAGTGCACTAGTATCATACCTGATCTTAACCGTTTACCCAGTTGTTTTAGTTACGTTGTTAAACTCATCAGCCTTGTTTTTTGGATTATGGATTTTACAAATTGGTTTAGTTTTATTCCTAGGACTAAAAGCACAAAAGAATCCTAGTTTAGCAGTTAGCGGATTTTTAATTTATTCCATCTTAAATGGTGTAACAATATCTGCGACATTACTAATGTATGCTCAAGCAACTGTTGTGAGTGCTTTTGTGAGTGCTGCTGCAACGTTTGGTGCAATGTCTTTAGTTGGAATGTTTACGAAGAAAGACTTATCAGCAATGGGACATGCAGCGTATAGCGCATTGATCGGAATTATTATTGCAATGGTCATCAATTTCTTTTTCCTACGCAGTAGCGCAGTTTCATTTTTCATTTCTATTTTGATGGTATTGATCTTTGCTGGAATTACAGCGTATGATAATCAAAAAATTCGTCAAGTTTACAATGAAACAGGCGGACAAGCAGGAACAGGGATTGCGGTATTCTTTGCGTTACAATTATACCTTGATTTCATTAACTTGTTCTTAGCGTTCTTACGCATATTTGGTAAAAATAATTAATCAGTTGATTAACATTAGAGCATCCAGAGAAATCTGGGTGCTTTTTTGTTGTGAAAATACATTGTTTATACATTAATATGCATATTTTTTGCTTATTTAAGTATAAAAATCCCTTTTATTGTGATTTTGTGATATAAAATCCATTGACTATCCTTCTGCTTTGATTTATACTTTTATAAAATTAAAGAAATAAAACGCTTTGCTTCACGTAAGTTAATCATGTACAGGATGGTGTTATTGATGGGAAAGTATGAAAACGTACCGAAGGGATTTAAGTTCTATGGAACACATGTTGGGATAAAGAAAAAAAGAAAAGATTTTGGATTGATTGTAGCGGATGAAGTTTGTCATGCTGCGGCAGTTTTTACAAAAAACACATTTTGCGGTGAATGCATACCTATCGGGAAGGATCATGTAAAAAACGCTGAATTGCAAGCAGTTGTAGTGACAAGTGGTATCGCCAATGTTGCAACTGGACAAACGGGAAGAGAAAATGAATACAAGATTTTAGCGCGATTATCTGACAAATTGACGATTTCAAAGGAAAATATTCTGCCTTCTTCAACAGGCGTGATAGGGCCGCAATTGCCAATCGATATTATTGAAGAATATTTAGAAAAAGAAACAATTCATTTAAAAGAGAATTATGAAGATTTTGCCCATGCAATTTTAACAACCGATCAGCGAATCAAGGTTCGTAGTCTAAAAGTCGGGGATGCAACGATTTTAGGAATCGTCAAAGGTTCAGGGATGATCGAACCGAATATGGCGACGATGTTGGCGTATATTTTGACTGATGCAAAAGTGGAGAAACAAGAAATTTATTCTATGTTGAAAATAGCAGTCGATCACTCTTTCAATACAATTAGTATTGATACGGATACAAGCACTAGTGACACAGTCGCATTTTTAGCCAGTAGTCATCATGAAGTTGAGAAAACCGAATTGCAAAAAGCCTTGAATGAAATTTGTAAAGAATTAGCGTTAGATGTTGTAAGAGATGCAGAAGGTGCTACAAAAACGATGTTTGTTACCGTTAAAAATGCTGAAAGTAAAGAACAAGCTAAAAATGCTGGCAAATCAATCATCAACTCACCTTTAGTAAAAACGGCTTTATTTGGACATGATCCTAATTGGGGACGAATCGCAATGGCTCTTGGGAAAACAGAAGGGTTGATTTTTGACCAGAATAAAGTAGAAATTTATTATGGACAGTATCCGATTTTTTCAAATAATAATGAAGAAAAGCAACACATTAACAAAATTGCAACATACATCGAACAAAATGAAGATATTCATTTAACGGTTGATCTACATCAAGGAACAGAAAATTTTGAAGTGATTGGTTGCGATTTAAGTTATGAGTATGTCAAAATAAATAGTGATTATTCGACTTGAGTCTTTTTCTTTGCAGTTAGTCTCTTGAAAAAATGATTGAACGAACCCACCTTATTTCTAAATGTAAAAGTTTTGCTTTCTCCTCTTTTATTTTACGAATGTATGTTCTATAATAAGAACATGATAGGTGGGATCGAACATGCAGAATACGCCAAGAATCGCAGTCCGAAGATTAGTGGAGTTTATTTTACGCAGAGGGAGTATTGACGCTAGACACAGTAGTGAACATACAGCTTTGGAAGGCGCTAAGATCCATCGGAAGCTTCAAAAAACAGCCGGTGAAAATTACCAAAAAGAAATAAAACTTGCTATAAACATAGAATTAAACAAGCAAACTTACATAATTGAAGGTCGTGCAGACGGCATTTTTATTGATGAAAAAAAACGAACTGTAATCGATGAAATTAAAACTTCAGAACCCGCGTTTTCAGAATTATTAGAAGAACAAATAGACATGTTTTGGTATCAAGTGATGTGCTATGGGCATATTTATTGCCAGCAGGAAGAGTTGGATGAAATCACATTACAATTGACCTACTATCAAACAACAACCGAAGAAATCACCCGGCAAGAAAAAGAATTTACTAAAGAAGAGCTAAAAGAATTCTTTGACGAGCTGACACAAAAATATGAACAATGGCTGATTTTTAAAGCTAATTGGCGTAAAATTCGGAATCAATCGTTGCAAAAATTACCTTTTCCATATGGCGATTATCGAGCAGGTCAAAGAGAGTTGGCTGTTGCAGTATATAAAACGATTTTAAGCGATCAAAAACTTTTTGTTGAAGCGCCAACTGGAACGGGAAAAACGATTTCGACTTTATTTCCAACGCTAAAAGCAATTGGGGAAGAACAAGCCGAAAGAGCTTTTTATTTAACGGCTAAAACAATTACGCGACAAGTAGCCGAAGATGCTGTGGAAGCAATGAAAAAAAAGGACATGCAGCTAAAGAGTGTCACCTTAACAGCAAAAGATAAAATATGTTTCTTAACAGAACGGAATTGCACACCAGAAGCATGTCCTTTTGCTAATGGCTATTATGATCGGTTGAATGAAGGCTTATGGGATTTGTTAAACAATGAAAATCAATTTACACGTGAGATCATTGAACACTACGCTCGTAAACATACCTTATGTCCGTTTGAACTATCTCTAGATGTTAGTTTATGGTGTGATTTAGTGATCTGCGATTATAACTATTTATTTGACCCTGTTGTTTATTTAAGACGTTTTTTTGAGGAACAATCAGAAGTGAAAGAAAATATTTTTTTAGTAGATGAAGTCCACAATTTAGTGAATCGTTCACGGGAAATGTATTCGGCGGTTTTGTCTAAAAGTAAGATTTTGGCGCTGAAACAAGTACTGGATAAAAAACAAACCAAGCTGATTAGAGCACTTAACAAAATCGAAAAAGAATTTGAAAGAATCAAACAAGTCTGTGATGAAGAAGGAAAAGAATTTTTACATCAAAATGCGCCGATCGACTCTCTTGTGAAAGTAGCTTATTCACTAGCCGAGAAGATCAAAGAATGGCTTCCAGAAAATCAAGATCATCCTGAGTTGAATCATGTCTTGTCTGTGTATTTTGAGGTATTGAATTATACTAAGATCAGTGAAGGGTATGATGATCATTATTGTACATACGTAAATTGTCAAAATTACGACATCATCGTCAAGCAATTTTGTATCGACCCAAACTATCTTTTGCAGCAAAAGTTAAACAAAGGGAAAGCCAGTGTCTTATTTTCAGCAAGTTTAACGCCATTGGATTATTATCAAGAAATTTTAGGTGGCGGAGAGGAAAGTTTACGTTATCGAATTCCAAGTCCTTTTCCAAAAGAAAACCAATTATTAGTGATTGAAAAGTATATCCAGACGACTTATAAAGAACGTGTGAATAGCTATGAAAAAATCATTGAAAGTCTGACCAACATGATTCAAGCAAAAAAAGGGAATTATTTTGTTTTCTTTCCGTCCTATTCTTACATGGATATAATTTATGAAATGTTCCGAGAAAAAAATCCTCATGTCAAATCCAAGATTCAAGCTAGTATGATGAATGAAGCGGAACGCGAAGCTTTTTTAGCTGATTTTGTGGTAGAACCGACAGAAACATTGGTTGGCTTTTGTGTCTTAGGAGGGATTTTTTCAGAAGGCATCGATTTAAAAGGTAGTCGTTTGATTGGTACGGCAATTGTTGGCGTGGGATTACCGCAAATCAATCATGAGCAAGAGCTGATCAAAGGCTATTATGATCTGGAAAAAAATCAAGGATTTCAATTTGCTTATCAAATTCCTGGCATGAATAAAGTTTTACAGGCAGCTGGTAGAGTGATTAGGGATACAGGGGATAAGGGCATCGTTTTACTTTTGGATCAGCGTTTCTCAACAGCCGCTGTTCAACGTTTTTTTCCGCCTCATTGGAATCAGGTTCAAATTTCTTATTCGCATGAACAAACTAAACAGCTCATACAGGAATTTTGGCAGTTGGATTAAGCAGTTGATGATAGGAAAAAAAAGCTCTTACTGGTATACTAAAACAAGAATTGATATGTAAAAGTGACTCTTTATTTTTAGTGAGTATCATGACTATAAAAAAGCCGACGATCTGAATATCGGCTCTTTTTTGAGCAAAAATTCGTCAGTTTAATTGAATAAAATTATCATAGGGAGATTAAAAATGAAAACAATCCTAGTGTTACATACAGGCGGCACCATATCGATGTCAAAAGAGGCGGATGGAAATGTCACAACAAACAATATGAATCCACTGCTAGACCAAGAAGAATTATTAGCAGGGAAAGTAAATTTAATCGTAGAGCCGATTTTTAATATCCCTTCTCCTCACATGACTTTAGAACGAATGTTGGAATTAAAGGAGCGTATCCAAAAAGCGTATACTGAAGAGATCGATGGCGTCGTAATCACTCATGGAACAGATACATTAGAAGAAACAGCGTATTTTTTAGATATAACATTAGAAAATAAAATTCCTGTTGTATTGACAGGCGCCATGCGTTCAAGTAACGAAATCGGGACAGATGGGTTATATAATTTTATTAGTGCAGTTTGGACGGCTTGTTCAGATGAATCGTTTGGCAAAGGCGTACTGGTTGTGATGAATGATGAAATTCATACAGCTCGTTATGTGACAAAAACCCATACCACAAACGTTGCAACGTTTCGCACACCGACTTTTGGACCGATTGGTATGATTGCTAAGGAACGAACTTTTTTTGCCAGTGAAGTACGCCCACAAGAAATTTGTGATATTGAAGAAGTCACGGGAGAGGTTTATGTAATCAAAGCCTATGCTGGGATGGATGGTAGTTTATTTGATTTAGTGGATAATGACAAAACAGATGGTATTGTGATAGAAGCTTTGGGTGCAGGGAATCTTCCACCTGAGACATTACCTTCACTAGAGCGGCTCTTAGCTAGAAATATCCCAATCGTTTTAGTTTCTCGCTGTTCGAATGGAATTGCTGAAGATATTTATGACTATGAAGGTGGTGGCGTTAATCTAAAGAAAATGGGCATTGTTTTTTCTAGAGGGTTAAATGGACCAAAAGCTCGTATTCGCTTGATTGTTGGTTTAAATAGTGGAAAAGACTCGCAATCCTTATTTGATTTCTTAAGTGAATAGCGAAAAAAGCATAACAAGCTGAGAAACAAAAATGTTTCAGTTTGTTATGCTTTTTATTAACGGAAATTCGTAAATTGTAATTCTACAGGTAAATCTAAATTTCTAAGCAATGTAATTACTTTTTGTAAATCATCACGGCTTTTGCCGGTCACTCTGATTTGGTCTTCTTGAATTTGTGATTTGACTTTAATACCGGAATTTTTGATTGCGACATTGATTTTTTTAGCATTATCACGATCGATTCCACTAATCAAATCACCATATTGACGGGCAGCGCCACCAAGTGCTTTTTCGCTTGTTGAGAAGTGGATATTTTTAATAGGGACCTCACGTTTCACTAACTTACTGAACAAGACATCTTTTACTTGCTCGATTTTATAGTCATCTTCTGCAACTACCACTAACTTATTATTTTCTAACTTTATATCTGCGATCGATCCTTTGAAGTCAAAACGATTTTTGATTTCTTTCAGTGCGATTTGGATCGAATTTTTGACTTCTTCCATATTTATCTCAGATGTTACATCAAAACTAGCTTCTTTTGCTGCCATTGGATAATCTCCTCTCATTATTTCTTACTTTTATAGTACCATTAAATAAGGAAGAAACAAGTAAAAAATGCAAAGATCAGTTGGAGAGTTGAGGAAGGATGGATAAGACTAAAATAATCCTCATTTTCATCTTTTTTTCTTTTCTTTTTTTGAGCAAACTGTTATCCTAATTCGAGGGATTTTATCTAAGAAAGTAAACATAGAAGCTAGATTAAGGACTGAAGGATTTTTATATGAGGGGAAGGTCTTGGATGAGAAAATGGGTTATTTCATATAAACAAAGTGAAACATTGAAGAAGTTTGCTGTTATTTTTGTTACTGGGATTTTAGTAGGGATCAGCTTGAACTTTTTTTTGATACCAGCCAAAGTTTTTTCTGCTGGAATGAATGGTGTTGCCCAAATTATTGCAACGTTATTACACACACATCTTGGGATTACGATTGATACAGGTCTTTTTATTTTGCTATTAAATATTCCAATTTTTGTGTTAGGATTTATGAAACTTGGAAAAGAATCAACGATATACAGTTTTTTAAATGTAGCGTGGGTTTCACTGACAACTATTTTGATTCCAATCGAAGTGATCACAACGAATCCGTTGATGAATGCGATTGCTGGTGGCGTGCTGATTGGGATTGGTGCAGGCTTATCACTTAAAATGGGCTTTACAACAGGTGGAATGGACGTTATTTCATTAGTTCTATCGAAGACGACTGGGAAAACTGTCGGCAATTATATGTTTATGTTGAATGGAATCATTGTGGCAATAGCTGGTTTTGTTTTTGATTGGGAAAGTGCGTTATATACGATTATTTCGATTTATTGTATGACTCAAGTGGTTGATACGATCCATACTAGTCATCAAAAAGTTACTGCGATGATTGTAACAGTTCAGCCTGAAGTTGTGACTCAGGCAATTTCAAAACAGATGATTCGTGGGATGACCTTGCTACCATCGATGGGCGGATATTCTGGCGTTGAAGGACGAATGATCATGATGGTGATCACACGTTACGAACTGTATGATTTGGAGCAAATCGTTTATGAAGTTGATGAAAATGCTTTTATGAATATTATTCCTACGCATTCTGTATTAGGACGATTTGCAAATGAAGATGAACAACGGATCTTTAAAAGTACGGGGAGTTTCCCTGAATTAAAGAAAAATAAGAAAAAGTAAAGAACCTATCTGAGTTGTGAGAACTGATTTCTTGCAATTCAGATGTTTTTTTATTTTTTGAAAGTGTTAGAAAGCTTGATTGATACAAAACGGGGAATGTTTAAATTTGGACTTTGATGGATGATTGATAATTAAAAATACTGCTTTAAAATCAAAAACTTAAAATATATTTTGGATTTATGGGATGAAATCTGCAATAGTTTTTGTTTAAAAAAATAACTTTTTGATATAAAATTAGTTTTGAACAAAAATATCAAGGAGTGATAAAGTGAAAAAGAAAAAGTTAATAAGGGTTGCTTTAGTGATAGTTGGTTTATTACTTGGTGGAGTAACAACAACGGTGAACGCTGAGAAACAAACGAAGCGTATTTATGAATCAGATTATGCATATGTACCAAGTCCTGCTCTAAGAAATGCTTTTGCGGGAGCTACTATTCATCATTTAGAGGAAATGGGAGAAGAAAATAGAGCGAACGATGCTCAAGAACTTTTGGATAATTATGGTTTAATTAAGAAAAGTGATATGAAATATTTGGATGTCGTGGAAACAGAGTTCTTTGACGAAGATACATCCTTAGAAGGGGCACAATATGTTGAAAATGCCAAAGGAGTTTATATAGAATTTGGAAATATTTCTGATTTTCGCCCGTTGTCAAATTTAACTAAAGTAGAAGAACTTGAAATAGGAGTTGGGGGTTCAATACCAGATTTATCAGATTTTTCTAAATTAACTAAAGTTAAAAGGATAAACATACAACTTTATGCTAATAAAAGCGTTATGGGAGAAAAAGGTAGCGGAATTACTAACAACTTGGCATTACTTGATATTTCAGCGCTGAATAACATGCCAAATCTTGAAAATGTACGGATAGAGACTAGAGGTAAGTTGCAACCAATTGTTTTGAAGAAAGGTATGACTAGCTATCAGATGATCGATCCAGTTACTTTATCTAAACAATTCGAAGGAGCAGAAATTCAGTATTTTGCTGGAAGCGTGGAAGATGGAGTTTTAAAATGGACGGACATTGAAAATCCTAATGAAGAAGAGGGTTATGAAGGTGAAGAGTTTCTTGAATTTAGTTGGGAAATCAAGAAAGGTAATTTTTCTTACAAAGGTGACGCAGAAATCCCAATTATCTGGAAATAGACAAATAAACGGAAGTAAGCACAAAGAATACGGGTTTTATAATTTTGTGTTAGTTTGACTTCGATTAACAAATTTCATAATAATTTTTAAAAGAGTGAAGGTATTATTAAATAGCCCTTCCTTCTTTTTTTGGACAAAAAGCAGTAAGTGTCTGCACTTTTGTGAAACTATGGACAAAAGTTTTCTGAAAAAGTCAATTTTAGTAGAAAAGTACTAAAAAGTCTGCTAAAATATAACTGTTGGTTAAGGATAGCCTTAACAAATAAAGTTTTTTTAAAACTTAGGAGGAATTTTATTATGCCATTAGTATCAGGAACAGAATTTCTTAAAGCAGCTCGCAAAGGCGGCTACGGTGTCGGAGGATTCAACACAAACAACCTAGAATGGACAAAAGCGATTCTTGAAGCTGCAGAAGCTAAAAAAGCGCCAGTTTTGATCCAAACTTCTATGGGTGCAGCTAAATACATGGGCGGATACCAAGTATGTTACGATTTAGTAAAAGACTTGATCGATTCAATGGGCATCACTGTACCAGTAGCTCTTCACTTAGACCACGGTGAATATGAAGATGCATTAGAATGTATCGAAATCGGCTACACTTCAGTTATGTTTGACGGATCTCACTTACCATTTGAAGAAAACATCGAAAAAGCAAAAGATGTTGTTGCTAAAGCACACGCTAAAGGCGTTTCTGTAGAATGTGAAGTTGGTTCGATCGGCGGCGAAGAAGACGGAATCATCGGTTCTGGCGAATTAGCTGACGTTCAAGAATGTGTACAAATGGTTGCTACAGGTATTGATTACCTAGCATGCGGAATCGGAAACATCCACGGTTCATACCCAGACAACTGGACTGGATTAGCATTTGACCACTTACAAGAAATCGCTGACGCTGTTGGTGACATTCCATTAGTATTACACGGTGGATCAGGTATTCCTTTAGAACAAGTTCAAAAAGCAATCTCAATGGGCGTTTCTAAAATCAACGTTAACACTGAGTGTCAAGAAGTATTTGCAGCAGCAACTCGTAAATACATCGAAGAAGGCAAAGATCTTGAAGGTAAAGGATTTGACCCTCGTAAATTATTAGCACCAGGAACAAAAGCTGTTACTGAATTAGTAGAACAACGTATCGAATGGTTCGGTTCTGCTAACAAAGCATAATTAATTTTATAATTAATACTAACTGAAACTACAGTAAATCTGTTGTTTCAGTTTTTTTGTTTCCAAAAAGATAGTTTGCATCTGTATTTTTGTTCAAAAATGTTAAAAAAATAAGTTGAAATCATGTAAATGAAGAAAAATAACCTAATGCGAATAACTGTTGGCTTTTTTATTGTTCCTTAATGTGTTAGAATAGTTTGGGTATATTACAAAAAAATAAAACTATTTGTTTTACATAGATAGGTGAGAATAATAAATGAAAAAAATCGTAATCAATGGCAATCGTCCATTAACTGGAGAAGTATCGATCAGCGGAGCAAAAAACAGTGCAGTAGCTTTGATTCCAGCAGCTATTTTGGCTGATTCGCCCGTAACATTAGATGGTGTACCTGATATTCAAGATGTACATTCATTAATTGAAATTTTAGAAATTATGGGTGCTAAAACAACATTTACCGACAATACACTCGTTATCGATCCAACAGAAATCGTTTCCGTTCCGATGCCTAAAGGCAAAATCAATAGTCTTCGTGCTTCCTATTACTTTATGGGCTCATTACTAGGTAAATTTGGTGAAGGAGTCGTTGGACTTCCAGGTGGCTGTTACCTTGGACCGCGTCCAATCGATCTGCATATCAAAGGATTTGAAGCACTTGGTGCTCAAGTAACAAACGAACATGGGGCCATGTATTTAAGAACAGAAGACGGACTTCATGGAACGAGAATCTTTATGGATATGGTTTCGATTGGCGCTACGATCAATGTGATGTTAGCGGCTGTTAAAGCAGAAGGCAAGACAATCATTGAGAATGCAGCTCGCGAGCCAGAAATTATCGATGTTGCAACTTTATTGAATAATATGGGAGCAAACATTCGTGGTGCAGGTACAGATATTATTAGAATCGAAGGCGTTGAAAAATTACACGGCTGCCGTCATTCGATCATTCCTGACCGAATTGAAGCAGGAACTTATTTAGCCTTAGCTGCAGCAATGGGTGAAGGCGTAAAAGTTCGTAATGTGATTTATGAACATCTAGAAAGTTTTATTGCTAAATTACAAGAAATGGGCGTAAAAATGACGATCGAAGAAGATATGATCGAAGTACACCCCTCTCATGATTTAAAAATGACAACAGTTAAAACCTATCCTTATCCAGGTTTTGCGACAGATTTGCAGCAACCGATCACTCCTTTGATGTTAAAAGCCAAAGGTACAGGTGAAGTTATTGATAGCATTTATGCACAACGGACTAAACATATCCCAGAACTTGTGCGAATGGGTGCAGATGCATCGATCGAAGGAAATATGATTGTCATTAATGGCCCGACACAATTACATGGTGCAGAAGTTGTGGCTTCAGATCTTAGAGCTGGTGCTTGTTTGGTAATCGCTGGGTTGATGGCAACTGGCACAACAACAATTTATAATGTTGAATACATTTTACGTGGCTATGACCACATTATTGAAAAATTAACTGCACTTGGTGCGGATATCCAAATGATTGAAACAGAAGAGGAAATCGAGGTGGCTAAATGAGTGACTATTTAACAATGGCGGAGCTTGAGAATAGTACATTAAAAGATATTTATTCCTATGCTAAAGAGTTCAAGATCCCTTATTATAGTCAAATGAATAAAAAAGAGTTATCTTTAGCTGTTATTAGAGCACAAGCTGAGAAACAAGGTTTTTTCTTTATGGAAGGGATTTTGGATATTGTTTCTCAAGACGGCTATGGTTTTTTACGACCAATCAATTATGGACCTAGTGCAGAAGATATCTATATTTCATCTTCTCAAATTCGCCGATTTGGTTTACGTAATGGCGACAAAGTAGCCGGGAAAGCCAGACCTCCAAAAGAATCAGAACGTTATTATGGCTTGATGCATGTTGAAAGTGTCAACGGCAAAGATCCAGAAGAAGCAAAAGAACGTCCACATTTCCCAGCATTAACACCGTTGTACCCCGAAAAACAAATCAAATTAGAAACAACGCCAGGTAGATTATCGACACGCATGATCGATATTTTTTCTCCTGTTGGTTTTGGACAACGAGGACTAATCGTGGCTCCTCCAAAAGCAGGTAAGACAAGCGTGTTGAAAGAAATTGCTAACGGTATTTCAGAAAATTACCCAGATGTAGAATTGATTTTACTGTTGATCGATGAACGTCCAGAAGAAGTGACAGACCTAGAGCGTAGTGTTAAAGGCGATGTAGTTTCTTCAACTTTCGATCAGCAACCACAAAATCATACACGTGTCTCTGAATTAGTCTTGGAGCGTGCAATGCGTTTAGTTGAAGATAAACGAGATGTTGTTATTTTGATGGATAGTATTACGCGTTTAGCTCGCGCTTACAACTTAGTAATTCCAGCAAGCGGTCGTACATTAAGTGGTGGGATCGATCCTGCGGCTTTTTATAAACCTAAGCGCTTCTTTGGTGCTGCTAGAAATATTGAAGAGGGTGGAAGTTTGACGATTCTTGCCACAGCATTAGTGGATACAGGAAGTCGAATGGATGACGTTATTTTCGAAGAATTCAAAGGAACTGGGAATATGGAGCTGCATTTATCTCGTGACTTGGCAGACCGCCGTATTTTCCCTGCAATCGATATCAAAAAATCTGGTACACGTAAAGAAGATTTGCTAATGTCGGCTGAGCAGTTAGAAGAAACTTGGAAGTTGCGTAATCATATGACAGGTGATTCTTTAGAATATACAGAGCAATTCGTTAAGTTTTTACGTAAAACAAAAAATAATCAGAAGTTCTTTGAAGATTTCCATGATGTTTCGTTTGGCAGACAAGCGAAAAAAAATACTAAAAGATAATTGCATCGATAAACGAATCATGCTATTATAGTACTGTTGTATACCGACAAATAAACTCTGATGCAGCAAATGGATCAGGGCAAAGGAGCGAAAAGACTATGAAACAAGATATCCATCCAGAATATCACCCAGTTATTTTTATGGACTCAACTACAGGCTTTAAATTTTTATCAGGTTCTACTAAGCACTCTGATGAAACAGCTGAGTGGGAAGACGGAAACACTTACCCAGTGATTCGTGTCGAAGTAACATCTGATTCTCATCCATTCTATACTGGTCGTCAAAAATTTACACAAGCAGACGGACGTGTGGACCGTTTCAACAAAAAGTATGGTATCAAAGATACCAACGCAAACCCAGAAGGTTAATTCAAACAGCAATGGTTATAAGACCCAACTCATTTATGAGCTGGGTCTTATTTTTTTTACTATTTGAAAATGGCTATAATCTAGTGTTTAAGAAATACTGGTTTTTTACTTAAGGGAAGGGGTTATTAGTATGAATTATTCTTTTATTTTTGTAAACTTTAATGAAGTATTAAGTAACTATTGAGGAGGAGTCGTTATGACTTGGTATAAAATGACAGCGGAGCAAGTGTTAACAGCATTACAATCTAGTCTAAATGGGCTCGACAGATCTGTAAGAAAAGCGAAACAAGAAGAAGGAAGTAACACTCTTTCTAAAGAAAAAGAAGCGAGCAAACTGAAAAAGTTTTTTCATCATTTTCATGATTTGCTCATCTATGTATTGCTTGTATCTGCAGTATTAAAAGGAGTCAGTGGTGATTTTATTGATATGGCGATTATTTTACTGGTGGTTATCATCAATGCAGTTATCGGTTATGTACAAGAAGCAAAAGCTACTGACTCTTTAGATAGTCTTACCTCTATGATGAGCTCGGAAGCGGTTATTTTAATAGAAGGGGAAAAAGAAACAGTCGAAGCTGAATCTTTAGTTACAGGAGATATTGTCTATTTAAGCCCAGGAGATATCGTTCCAGCCGATCTTCGCGTTATTGACGCATATAACTTAGTGATCGATGAAGCTATTTTAACAGGTGAATCAACTCCTGTTGAGAAAAGTAATCGCACTCTTGAAGAAGAGGAAGATTTGGGTGACCATATAAATATGGCTTATTCCGGGACATTGGTCAATAGTGGGACGGGTAAAGGAATCGTTATTCAAATCGGCGATCAAACAGAGATCGGTAAGATCAATCAGCACTTGAAGAACGTAGGGACGAATGAAACACCATTGATCAAAAAGATGAAGCTATTGAATAAACAAATTTTTCTGTTTTTAATGGCGTTGATCCTCTTTCTTGTTGTGTTCAGTTTGTTTTTCCGTGAGTTATCGGCAAGTGAATTACTTTCGTCTATGATTGCTTTAGCAGTTTCAGCTGTGCCAGAGGGGTTACCAGCTGTTTTATCTATTATTTTATCAGTGGGGGTGACACGAATGGCACGCCAGCATGCGATCATCAAGAAAATGCCGGCTGTTGAAACATTAGGTAGCATGGGAGTTATCTGTTCTGATAAAACAGGAACGCTAACCAAAAACGAAATGGCAGTTGTCGCACTCGTTACTGCGAAAGAAACAATTGATACAACTTTAGAAGAAGTAGAAGTAGCTTCTATTCGGCAGGTGGAAAAAGATGAATCTGTAAGAAAAATGGCAGAAATTGCTTCTTATTGTAACGATACCAAAATCACTTATAAAAACGGTGTAAGGGAAGTGATTGGTAATCCAACAGAAGGTGCTTTGCTAGACTGGGCTAATCATACTGCACTTGTTGAAGAAGAACACGATATTAGCAAAATTCCATTCGATTCATCATACAAGTACATGGCTACACTAGTCGAGATTCAAGATAAACGTTATATTTATTTGAAAGGTGCGCCAGATGTTCTATTGAATATGGTGGACTATCAGTTAGCTGATGAAAGTACCGAAACGTTTGAAGAAGGATATTGGCAGCAAAAAATTAGCCAACAAGCTACCAAAGGACAACGGATTTTAGCAGCAGCTTTTAAAGAAGTAACGAAAGCTCAAACAACTCTTGCTCATGAAGATCTACAAAGTGGGATGATTATTGCTGGATTATTCGGCATTATCGATCCGCCAAAAAAAGAAGCGATCGAAGCAGTTCGAAACAGTCGCAAAGCGGGAATTTCAGTAAAAATGATTACAGGAGATCATAAAGATACTGCGGTGGCAATAGCGAAAGAAATTGGCCTTGAAAATTATAATAATGCCTTAGTAGGAAAAGATATTGAACAGCTTAGTGACGATGAACTAGCAGATATTGTTTTAACCAATGATGTCTATGCTAGGACAACGCCTGAGCATAAATTGCGCTTAGTTCACGCAATTCAAAAAAATGGGCAAATCGTCGGGATGACAGGGGATGGAGTTAATGATGCACCAGCATTGAAACAAGCAGATATCGGTATCGCTATGGGAATCAAAGGGACTGAAGTGACCAAAGCTGCAGCAGATATGGTTTTAGCAGATGATAATTTTGCAACTATCACCTTAGCAATCAAAGAAGGTAGGCGCGTTTATGAAAACTTGAAAAAAACAATTTACTTTTCTTTGCCGACGGCTTTTGCACAAGGGTTATTAGTAGTTGTTTCCTTATTATTAGATAGACCGCTACCGTTGACCTCTGTACAGATTTTATGGCTGAATATGGTGACCACGATTACGTTATCCTTTGCATTAGGTTTTGAGCCATTGGCAAAAAATGGAATGGAGCAACCTCCACGTAATCCTAGGGAAAATATTTTAGATAGATATGCTGTTTTCCGTATCGTTTACGTGTCTCTTTTATTAGCCGCTTTAGGTTTTCTCGTTAATGGATTCTTAGAAGGGCGTAATGCGTCTGAAGCTGTTATGCAGACGACATTGATTACGACGATTGTGTTTGGTCAAGTTTTTTATATGATCAATTGCCGGGAAATTTACCAGTTTTCGATTAATAAAAGTATACTTTCAAATAAAGTTTTATGGTTGTCACTACTGATTTTATTTATTTTACAAGCATTGTTGATAGTTACACCAATCATGCATCTAGCATTAGGAACAGCCGTTATTGGTTGGCCTTATATAAAATTGGCGTTACTTTCAGGAATTGTTGTATTCATAGTCGTAGAGTTTGAAAAACAAATAACACGAAAGTTGAAAAGGTTATAGTATTTAATAAAAAAATGACGAGGTATTCCGTTCTGTTTATTCGAAATGGAATACCTCGTTTTTTATCGAATCAAAAAAGATTCACGTTGCTAAAAGAGAAACGCATTTATTTCATTAAGTGCAACTTGACAAAAATATTGTAAACTTAAACAAAAGTAGTTTAAAATGAGCGTTGAAGAAAAAAATACCGTCAAAGATGATAGAATAGTATTAGTTCACTGTGTTGGAAAATCGATTTCAAACGGAAGAGAGATGAAAGTATTGAAAATCAGCAATCAAAAATTTGGAGAAAAGGCTATTTTGTATTCGCTTACGAACGATAATGGTTTGACAATGAATGTCACAGACTTAGGCGCCAGAATCGTTGATTTGATCGTACCAGTTAATGAAGAAAAGCGTAATATTGTGTTAGGTTTTGAGACTGGGGAAGAATATCTGGCTAAAGATATGTATTTTGGGGCAACGATCGGACGTGTTGCTGGAAGAATCAAGCATGGTTCGTTCTCAATTAATGACCAAAACTATCAATTACCCGTTTCTCCCGAAAATGGCCATACGTTGCATGGTGGGGCTGAAAGTTTTGAGGCAAAGATTTGGGAAGTTGAAATAGAAGAAAAAAGTAACCATATTTCTGTGGCATTTTCTTATGTGAGTTCAGATGGAGAAAATGGTTTTCCAGGAGAGTTAAAAGCTCATGTAACGTACACATTAACAAACGAAAATGAATGGATCATCGATTATCAAGCTGAAACAGATCAACCAACGTTATATAATCCAACAAATCATGTCTATTTTAATTTGACAGGTGATGTTACACAATCAGTTGGTGAGCACGGGTTATTTGTGGATGCAGACCGATTTGCAGTGGTAGACAGTGATACAACTGTTACGGGTGAATTACGCTCTGTTAAGGAGACTCCTTTCGATTTTAGAAAATCAAAGAGCATGAATCAAGTTTTTGAAACTAGTTATGATCAAAACACTTTGGTCAATGGGTTGGATCATCCATTTATGTTGAATCAAACTGGTTTTAATAAACCACAGGCAATTATTACGGCACCAAAAAAAGATCTTTCCGTTGAGATGTATACTGATCAACCAGCTGTAGTCATTTTCACAGCGCAGTTTGGTGAAACTGGCCCCGTGGTTCGAGGTAAGAAATTAGTCAATCATGGTGGACTCACGTTAGAGACTCAGGTTAGTCCTGGAGCCATTGAATTTGAAGACTTTGGGGAGATTATTTTGTATCCAGAAAACGCATATAAAAGTCGCACAATTTTTAAAATCAATTGAATCAAAATATAGGATCATAGATAAGACAATTGAGTGTGCAAAGATGAAGGAAAAATTTTAGGCAGTATCGAAGCTGGCGGCACAAAATTTGTATGTGTTATTAGGAATAATGATCTATACATTATTGAAAAAGTAAGTTTTCCTAAAAAAAGTGAAGACAATGGCGTTAGTAATTGCGCCAGATGTGATGATTTTTGGTGGTGGCGTGATGAAACGGTGTCATATGCTAGAAAAAATTTGTCGTGAATTTGAAAAATTGTTCTAATGGTTTTGTGAAAACACCACCATTAGAACAATATATTGTGATGCCAAAATTAGAAGATGATCCAGGGACGATTGGTTGACTGGCATAAGCTAAAAAAGAAATGGAAAACAACTAAACAATAAGCAATCAAGAAATGTATGTTATCTTGTTTTCTATTGTTTACTTCTAGATAAATATATGGTTTATTTTAAACGTTCGTCATGCATCAACTGAATTTGTATCCCAAATGGATCTTCTAAAATTCCATACGCACCACTAAAAATATTTTGATTCAGCGGTACGATGATTTTAACTCGATCATCTGACGTTAGATTAGAATAAAAAGTTTGAATTTCAGTTAAATCGGCACTTTGAATACACAAAGAAAAATTATTGCCGACTGTATAGAGTTGGCTAGAATCCATTGCATCTTCAGCAATCATAATTTTAGTCTGACCGATTCTTAAAACCGAATGAGAAATCAACTGTTTATTTTCCTCTGTTAATTGAAAGGTCTCGTCTCTTTTTGCCATATCCTCATACGTTACGACGAGTAATTCTTCAGCACCTAGATGCTTTTTATAAAAAGTTAAAGCCTCCCAAGCACGTCCGTTCATGGATAAAAATACCGCAATTTCTAAAGTCATATCAATTCCTCATTTCTTTTATTTTCTTTCCACTTTTAGTATACTTTTTAAAGGTATCAAAACATGATACTTTTAGGAGGGGTTATGAAAAAAGCAGAACGAATAAATGATATGATTCTTTTTTTAGCTGATAAAAATAGTTTCAATTTAAAAGAACTGATAGAACGATATAGTATTTCAAAAAGCACCGCATTAAGAGATATACAGTCTCTTGAAGAAATTGGTTTGCCGATTTATTCGGAACTTGGAAGATATGGCAAGTATCAGCTATTAGATACCCGAATAGTGGCTCCTGGGTTGTTTACGAAAGGTGAAATTTATGCTCTTTATTTTGCTTTGCTAACACTAAAAGGCTATCGATCTACTCCTTTTAACATGGAAAGTAGCACCCTTGAATTAAAATATAGTCAGGTTTTACCAGAGAAATTACAGCAAGAGCTTTTGTTAATGCGCAGAATCATCATGCTTGAACAAGTCAACCATAGTAATGCGAGTCAGTATTTAAAAGAAATCGTTGAAGGAATCCTTCATGAAAAAGTTTTTAACGTTCAGTATGCAAAAGAACAAGAAATCGTGTCGATCAAGGCTCAATTTGTACAGCTTTCATCTAAGTTTGGTCAATGGTATGCTAGAATTTGGAATAATGAAACACAACAAATTCGTGTCATTCGTTGCGATAAAATCATGTCACTTGAAGAAGAAAACACCCAAGCGGCGTTATCACTTGAAACACTGCTAGAAAAAGCCAAAACCTTTTATCAAAGCGAAAAAAAACTGTCATTTTCAATCAAAGTTAATGAAAAAGGCAAAGATATTTTCTCTAAGGAAAATTACCCCTCAATGTCAATCCAAGCATCTGAGGGAAATTATCTCATTAATGGTTATTATCATAAGACAGAAGAGGAATTTATTACGGATTATTTCCTTCGTTTTGGAACAGCCATTATACAAATAGAGCCAATTCAACTTAAGGAAAGTCTATTAAAAAAAGCGTCATCTCTTGCTGAATATTTGTATCAGTTATAACGTTTTGTAAAGTGACAAATGACATAAAAGATGTTAAAATGAAATTCACTTACAAAAAGTAAGCGTATTGATAGATAACTTATTTAAAAAAAATGGAAAAGGAGGAGTAAAAATGCATTATCTATTTGAAAAAGGTGCTTCGTATGGGAAAAAATTATTATTACTTCACGGAACTGGCGGTGATGAAACGTCATTAGTGGAGATTGCTCGCTATTTAGATGAAGAAGCAACAGTATTGTCTTTTCGTGGGACAATTCAAGAATCGGGGATGAATCGATTTTTTAAACGCAATGGATTAAATCAGTTTGACTTAGTTAGTCTGGAAGAAGAAAGTGACCGACTCATTCAGATGATCTTATCAGTTAGTGAGAAAAAAGGGATCCAGTTAGAAGAATGGGTCATTGTTGGTTATTCAAATGGGGCAAATATTGCAGCTCATATCTTATTAGAGCGCCATTTTGCTATTAAACAAGCAATTTTACTTCATCCAATGTCCTTAGGCGTTGATAGCCAGAATTTTCCACTTTCAGATAAAAAAATCTGGCTATCCGTGAGTGAAAATGATCCCATCGTATCTAAGGAAGCGTCAGATCAATTGATTCAACAATTAAAAAATAGGCAGGCGACGGTTACCATTATGCCCACTAATTCAGGTCATCAAATAACCATGGATGAAATCAATCAAGCAAAACGGTGGTTGAGTGAGCGCTAAAGTATTCAGTGATAAAAAACAAAGCGAATCGTTTGTAGCATGTCAAAAATGATGCTATGCTAGTTATGTAATATAAATTAACTAGGAGGTTTTTCACATGGCAGATTTAAATGGACGCGTAAATGATGCAAAAGACAAAGTTGAAGGAACAGCTAAAGAAGTTCAAGGTAAAGTAACAGATGATAAAGGCAAAGAACTTGAAGGCAAAGCGCAATCAGCTTTTGGCGATGTAAAAGACAAAGCTCGTGATGCCGGTGATGATATCAAAGATGGCGCTGAAAAACTTGGCGACAAAATCAAAGAAGGTTTTGAAGATATCAAAGAAAAATTCCATAAACATGATGATAAATAAATGAACTATAAAAAAACAGCAGATGCGGAAAAATGCATCTGCTGTTTTTTTAATTCTTTAATAACTCTTTCAACACGGGCATATCATGAACTTCATATTTTTCTTTAAATACATTGATTTCATTTTCGCTGAATTTTTCAGGGTCTAAGACCAGTTCCTCAACAGGTAAAGGTCGGGTATTTCGGATTTTCACATCAATTACAACTGGACGTGTGCTTTTTCTAGCCGCTTCAAAAGCTGGTTCCAATTGGCTATATTCTGTAATGGTAAAACCTTGGGCGCCAAGCGCTTCGCCAGCTTTTCCAAAGTCAGCTCCTTCTAAATATACTCCAAATTTCTTTTGCTCACTATCTTCTTGTTCTGCTTCAATAAAACCAAAAGAGTCATTTGAAAACACAACATTGATAATAGGTAGTTTGTATTTTACTTGGGTGATGATATCTTGCATGACCATGGCAAACGCACCGTCACCGCTTAAGGTGAATACTTGGCGATAAGGGTAACTAAGTTGGGCAGCAATTCCACCTGGTACACCATTGCCCATCGTAGCAAACCATCCAGACGTTGTAAATTTTTGTTTGCCGTTCATATCTAAAAGACGAATCGCATGAATTGTTGTGTTCCCGACATCTGTTACAAAAATTGCATCTTCATCTGCTATTCTACGAATTTCTTTAAAAACAGGTTCTACGCGAAGTGGTTTATCAGTTTTATCATCGAAACTTCTTAACCATGCAATCCAATTTTCTTTATTTTTTTGATTGGCTTTTAGCCATCTATCTACTGGCCGAGAACTGCCTAAATCAACCATTCGCTTCAATGATTCTTTGGCATCTCCTAAGATTGCGACATCTGTTTTATGTCTACGTCCTAACTTTGTCGAATCAATATCGATTTGAACGAATTTAGCATCAGGGTTAAAGAAATACGCTGCAAAAGGAAAGTCACTGCCGGCAAATATGATCAAATCCGTTTCTGCTAAGGCTTCATTGGCAGGTTTGGTTGCGACACGAGCGGCAAAACCAAGAAAGTTTTCATAAGCATCTGGAACAATTCCTTTTCCTAGAACAGCTGAAATAACGGGCATTGAAAAGTGTTCAGAGAACGTTCTGATTTCTGGCCAAGCATTACGTGTCCCTTGGCCAATATAAAGAATCGGCTTTTCGGCTGCTTCGATTAGAGGAATCGCTTTTTTAAGGTCATCATAATTTGGCATGAGCAATCCCTGTTGATGGTTCTTAGCGGTCGAAACATCTAATAGAGGGATTTCTTTTGTGCCGAAATCAACGGGAATTGTTACAACTGCAACCCCTTTGTTTTTATAGGCTGCTTTGATCGCTTCATCTACGACATGAGGTAAACTTTCTGGTGTCATAACTGTTCGGTTATAGACACTTACATCAGCAAACATTGGGTTTTCGTTTAATTCTTGGAAAGAGTTGTAGTTCATCGAATTTGTAGCGACTTGTCCCAAGAGTGCCAAGACTGGGACGTGATCCATTTGTGCATCATATAATCCATTGATCAAATGTGTAGCCCCAGGACCTGCTGAGCCAAAAGCCACCCCTATTTTTCCAGTTAATTTAGCATCTGCGGCTGCAGCTAAAGCACCGACTTCTTCATGACGAACTTGAATATAAGTGATTTTTTCTTTTTCTTTGTACAAAGCATTCATGGTGGAATTAAAAGATCCGCCAGGAATGCCATAAATATGATCGATATCCCAACTTTCCAATACTTTGATCATAGCAACGGCAGCATTGATTGTTTCTGTCATTTGGCTCACTCCATTTCTAAAAGTACCTTCTATATCAAGTATACTCTTTCTCCATTTTTGTACCAACTGAAAGCATTTTTTACTTTAGGCGTGGTCATAAAATCATTGATATGATAAAGTTAAGCTAAGAAAAGTATTTTGGAAAGATGAGGTGTTTGTAATTACTAATTGGCTGTTATCTTTAGAAGCTTGGCAGCAAGCATTGGTAGGGACAGGGTTCACTTATTTTATGACAGCATTGGGGGCTGGACTGGTTTTCTTCTTCAAAGAAATCAAAAAAGATGTTCTAAATATGATGCTCGGTTTTGCATCTGGTGTGATGATCGCTGCAAGTTTTTGGTCTTTGTTAGATCCCGCAATCAAACAGGCAGAAGAAAATGGCAACATAGCTTGGCTTGTTGTTAGTTTTGGTTTTGGTTTGGGAGGATTGTTTTTGTATATTGCAGATAAAACGTTGCCACACATGCATTTTGGGCCAAATCATGAAAAAGAAGGTTTGCCAAGTCATTTAAAACGGACGATTTTGTTGGTTTTTTCTATTACTTTACATAATATTCCTGAAGGTTTAGCAGTAGGAGTGGCGTTTGGTGCAGCAAATTCAGCTGATGATCCGCAAAAAGCAGTATTAGCAGCGATTTCTGTAGCTTTAGGGATTGGAATACAAAATTTCCCAGAAGGAGCAGCTGTGTCGATTCCATTAAGACAAGAAAATCTAAGCCGAAAGAAAGCATTTCTCTACGGGCAAGCTTCAGGGATCGTTGAACCGATTGCTGGGATCATTGGAGCAGTTCTAGTGACAAAAGTTACATTGCTTTTGCCATATGCGTTAGCATTTGCAGCAGGTGCGATGATTTATGTAGTTGTGGAAGAATTGATTCCAGAAGCACAGCAGACAGTGACCAGTAAACGACATTTTGCTGTTTTTGGTGTGATGCTTGGCTTTATTATCATGATGATTTTAGATGTTGCTTTAGGATAAATAAAAGACCAAACCTGCATTATACGGAGGTTTGGTCTTTGTTTCAATTTTTTATAAAATACGTTCAAAAGGATCTAAACTAATGCCTTTTTCCAACACAATCTTCGCATATTCCTGTGCGGAAAATAAAGAATGGTCTTTATAGTTTCCACATTCCTTAGCGGAAACCGCAGGAACAAAATCTGTTTCAACAATAAAGTTCAAGACTTTCACTAAAGCATCACGAATTTCTTTTGGTGAATGCTCGTTCCACATAATCATGTAAAAACCAGTACGACAACCCATAGGGGAAATATCGATGATTCCTTCTAAGTGATCACGTAAATTTACTGCTAATAAATGTTCTAATGTATGAACAGCAGCTGTAGGTAATTCGTCTTCATTTGGCTGTAAGAAACGAAGATCATATTTTTCAATCAAGGCTTCACCATTTTTTTCAGTACCCGCTAAACGAACATAAGGGGCTTTAACTGTATTATGATCTAATTCAAAACTTTCAACACGTGCCATATTATTCACTCCTTCACATTAAGTAAATGTCGCTTTTAACTATAACAAAATACCTTAAAAAGTCAATAGATTCTAATAGAACAGTGGTCGAGGAGTTACGAATTTTGTTTTGCAAAAATCTTGGCCAATTTTTGCAATAACAAAGGGGCATCTTCTTGATCCATCACCACTTCGATCCATTGTAATCGTTCAGTATCTTTTCTAGCAGACTTCATCACTTCAGCTAATTCAGCTTCTGTAGTCGCCTTGTAAGTTGCCACAGTTTGACTAGTTCCGCCAAAGACTAGCGGCAGATTTTGATAATCCCACATGGGAATATCGTTGTATTGCTCGGTAGCACCATGGATTTCGCGTTCAACCGTATAACCGTTATTATTGATCACAAAAACGATGGGTGTCAGTTTTTCTCGAATTGCAGTCCCTAATTCTTGAACAGTCAATTGCAACGAACCATCTCCGATAAACAACAGGTGACGACTATCTTTATTTGCGATTTGACTACCTAAAGTAGAAGGGAAAGTATAACCAATCGATCCCCATAATGGCTGTCCGATAAAGTGCATGTCTTTTTTTAGCGGAACGTTTGTTAGCCCAAAGAAAGAAGTTCCTTGTTCGCCAACCACAGTATCTCCTTGCAATAGAAAAGTTTCTACCATTTTCCAGAACCGTTTTTGAGTCAGTTGTTCATCTTTGAATTCTACTTTGGATATACGTTTTACTGGAAGTAAGTCTCCTGTGAATCTAGAAAATGACAGCGTTGATAAAGCAGAAACGAAACGATCTAGCTGAATTGCTTCGTGTTTTTCACCATAAAATAAGACCTCTGTTGCGCCAATCGAGATGATTTGTTTGTCTGTAAAACCAAAACTAAAACCAGATGTTGCTGAGTCCGTCAATTTTGCGCCTAAAAGTAAAACAAGATCTGCATTATCAACACGACTTTTCAGAGGCTCTTCAGTAGGTGATCCTGAATATGTTCCAATATAGTGAGAATCTTCTTCATCAAATGCGCCTTTTCCTAGGGGTAATGTCGTAATTGGCAAATTAAATTTTTGGATGAATTCGTTTAATTGATGTTCTATATGGTAACTTAAAATTTCATGTCCAGCAATGATAACTGGATTTTCTGCTTGTTGTAGAGCTTTTTCAACTTTGCTTAAAATAGTTGCTTCAGCCTCTGTTAATCTTTCTGTCATTTTTTGTAAAGGTTTATTCGGTTTGTTTGTTTTTGTTTCAGCTATATCAATTGGTAAATTAATATAAACTGGACGTTTTTCTGTCATTGCAATAGTCAATACTCGGTCGATTTCTGAGGTGGCATTTTCTATAGTCAAATGAGCGATTGCAGCTGTTACTTCTTCATGCATTTTTTCAAAGCGCAGGAAATCACCATCGCCTAAAGTGTGATGAACAAGTTTTTTATTGTTTTGAACAGTTGTTGTCGGTGAACCAATAATTTCAACAACAGGTACATTTTCCGCATAACTACCTGCTAAACCATTGACAGCACTTAATTCTCCCACACCAAATGTCGTCACAAAAGCTGAAATTCCTTTAGTTCGCGCATACCCATCAGCCATATATGCAGCATTTAACTCATTGGCATTACCGATCCATTTTAGGTCTTCTCGCGCTGTGATATGGTCTAAAAATTGCAAATTATAATCTCCAGGAACCCCAAATACTTCATCGATTCCTAATTCCTTTAAACGATCCAATAAATAATCTGATATGGTGTACATTGAGCATCCTCCTAATTTAAAAGTGTAACGGGCACGTTCAGTTCTAACAGGAAAATAGGAAACATTGACGTTGTCCCTTTTTGCCTCGTTCCATTTCCGTTTTTTCCAAAAGATCTTCAATCCTTGAAGCTAGATAACGTTTGGCATAATAGTTTGTCCAATCTTGATAGAAAAATAGATCTAAGCTTTTTTACCTCAATCATCTTTTCCAAAAAGATTTAATAAGACAATGCCAACAAAAAATAAGCCGCAGAGCCAGTATAAAACTGCAAAAAAATTTAGTCGACTATGATGCTCGAATCATAAGAACGTCATTAAAAAATGATTTGAAATGTTATGAAACAAATTTTTCTTTTTCTTTTATGACAAAATTAAAGCAAAATCATTTTACTTCCTATGTAGTAAAAGACAATATTATGGTAAAATAGAAAAAGCAACTTTCTTCAGGAATTTGAGAGGAGATCAATAAGTATGAAAAGTAATTATAATGTTGCCGTGGTAGGCGCAACTGGTGCTGTGGGCACTAAAATGATCGAAATGTTGGAAGAAACATCATTACCAATAAATCAGGTTAAACTTTTAGCTTCAAAACGTTCAGCGGGAAAAGAAGTAACGTTTAAAGGACAAACTCTTATAATTGAAGAGTTAGTGCCTGAGTCATTTACAGATATAGATATTGCTTTATTCAGTGCTGGCGGAAATATTTCAAAACAATATGCTCCAGAAGCAGTTAAACGTGGAGCTGTTGTAGTAGACAATACTAGTCATTACAGAATGGACGCAGAAGTCCCTTTAGTTGTCCCAGAAGTCAATCCTGATGCGTTAAAGCGTCATAAAGGGATCATTGCTAACCCAAATTGCTCGACGATTCAAATGATGGTAGCTCTTGAACCAATCAGACAAGCTTATGGTTTGGACCGTTTGATCGTATCAACTTATCAAGCTGTGAGCGGAGCAGGAATCAATGCGATGGAAGAGCTGAAATCACAAGCGTTAGCGTATATCAACGGCACGCCTGCTGACAAATTAGAAGCTGATATTTTACCATCGGGTGGCGACAAAAAACATTATCCGATCGCATTTAACGCCTTACCCCAGATTGATGTCTTTGCAGATGCTGATTATACGTATGAAGAATGGAAGATGATCAATGAGACGAAAAAAATCATGGAAGATGACAGTATTAAAGTTGTAGCCACGTGTGTTCGTATTCCTGTATTGTCTGGTCATTCTGAATCAATTTATATTGAGGTCAAAGAAGATGGTTCTGACGTGAGCAAAATCAAACAATTAATCGCTGATGCTCCAGGTGCAGTTTTGCAAGATGATCCAAGTCAACAACTTTATCCGCAAGCTATAACGAGTATCGATCGCAAAGAAACATTTGTAGGGAGAATTCGTCAAGATATCGATATTGACAAGGGGTATCATATGTGGGTTGTTTCTGATAATTTATTAAAGGGTGCTGCTTGGAATTCAGTTCAAATTGCGGAAACACTGCATGAGATGGATTTAGTGAGGGTTTAAATAGTACCTGGATTTTTTTGAAAGATAAAATATGAAGGATGGGAAAAATCCTTAGATCTGTTTTTCGGTCAAGAGTGTACAAGTTATTTTGCCATGTGTTATCTAGCTTCAAGAGCTAGCCTCTCGGAGAAAAGATAAATAATGAATGAGGTAAAAAGCACCTCAGTCATTATTTCCTATTTTCTTGCCGAGTCTGACTGAGCTCTTTTAGCTTTTAACGTTACCTAGCTTCGCGGGTTAGTCACTATGCTCTGCTTCGATCTCATCAATTCCGATGAGCTAAAGCTCTAAGGATTAAAGGTTTCGGGAAAAAGATAAAATCTGCCTGTGACAAAAAGCGTCACAAACGTATTTTCCTATTTTCCAGTCGAGCCTAAATGAGCCCGCTATGCTTTTAAAATTAGGAGGTAGTAAGTATGAATTTAGAAAATGCAACGATAATTACTGCAATGGTCACACCTTTTGATGAAAGCGGCGCAATCGATTTTGCTAAGCTGCCTCAGTTGGTTGAACATTTGCTTGATCATCATACAGAAGGAATTATTTTAGCCGGAACGACAGGTGAATCGCCAACATTGACTCATGATGAAGAAATTGAGTTGTTCAATGAAGTGATTCGCTTAGTTAATGGAAGAGTGCCGATTATTTGTGGTGTGGGAACCAATGATACACGTGATTCTGTTGAATTTGTAAAAGAATTATCAGCTATTAGAGGAATCGATGCAGGGTTAGCAGTCGTACCTTATTACAATAAACCAAATCAAGAAGGTCTGTATCAACATTTTAAGGCAATTGCTGAGGCGAGTGACTTGCCAATTATTCTATATAATGTTCCAGGAAGAACCGTAGCAAGCCTTGATGTCGAAACAACTTTGCGCTTAGCTGAGTTAGAAAATGTGATTGCAATTAAAGAATGTTTCGGCTTAGATGCATTGACTGAGTTGATAGAAAAGGCACCAAAAGACTTTTTAGTGTATACTGGAGAAGACTCCTTAGCTTTTTCAATAAAAGCGATAGGTGGACAAGGGGTGATTTCGGTCGCAAGCCATGTGTTCGGTACTGAAATGTACGATATGTTCCAGGCATTAGATCGTGGAGAAGTCAAAACGGCTGCAAGCATTCAGCGGCAGTTGTTACCTAAGATGAATGCTTTGTTTTCGGTTCCTTCACCAGCACCTGTAAAGGCAGTGTTGAACGAAATGGGCATTTCCGTTGGGGATTTACGTTTACCTCTTGTATCTTGTACAACTGAAGAAAAAGCGAAAATTTTAAGCATACTGGATCTTTGATTCAGTATGAGAATATAGAGAGGTGAAGTTAGTGAGTACAATAAAAATCGTTCCCTTAGGCGGCGTTCGTGAAAATGGTAAAAATATGTACATCGCAGAAGTGGAAGATGAAATTTTTGTACTGGATTGTGGATTAAAATATCCAGAAAATGAGCTATTAGGAATTGATGTGGTAATTCCAGATTTTACGTATTTAGTGGAAAATATTGACCGTGTTGCTGGGATTTTCTTAACACATGGTCATGCCGATGCAATTGGAGCATTACCGTATCTTTTATCTAAAGTTCATGTACCAGTATTCGGTACCGAATTAACAATCGAGTTAGCAAAATTAAACGTAGGAGATCATGCAGATTCAAAAGAATTTAATGATTTTCATGTAGTCGATGCACATACAGAAATCGATTTTGCACATGCTACGATCAGTTTTTTCCGTACTACACATACGATTCCAGATTCTATCGGAATCAATTTGAAAACTAAAGAAGGCAATATCGTTTACACAGGAGATTTCAAATTTGATCAAAGCGCAATTCCAATGTATCAGACGGATTTTGGTCGTTTGGCTGAAATCGGTAATGAAGGTGTCTTGGCTTTATTGAGTGATTCTTCGAACGCTGAAAACCCAGCTCAAGTTGTTTCTGAACTACAGATAGCGGATGAAGTTTTTGATACGATTCGTTACTGGGAAGGTCGAATTATCGTGGCTTGTGTTGCTAGTAATTTACAGCGCGTCCAACAAATTTTAGATGCAGCTCATCGATCTGACCGTAAAATCGTTTTAACAGGTCAAGATTTCCAAAGAATTATTAATACTGCTATCAAATTAGACAAACTAAAATTACCGAGTGAAGATTTGATCGTTAGTGTGAAAGACATGAAAAAATATCAAGCGGATCAATTAGTGATTTTAGAAACAGGAACAATGGGTGAGCCGATCAAGTCACTACAAAAAATGGCCAATGGCACACATCGTGTTATCAAAATCAAAGAAGGTGATTTAGTGTATATCACGACAACACCTACAACTGCGATGGAGACAGCCGTAGCAAAAACAGAAGATATCGTATACCGCGCTGGTGGTGTGGTGAAACAAATCTCAGATAATTTACGTGTTTCTGGTCATGCAAGTCCAAATGATTTGCAATTGATGTTGAACTTGATGAAACCTAAACACTTTATTCCAATTCAAGGTGAATATCGTCAATTAGCAGCACATGCTGATTTGGCACATGAATTGGGTATTCCGTACAAAAATATTTTCATTACTGGTCGAGGAGATATCCTTGAATATAGCAAACAGAAAATGAACGTTGCCGGTAGCACAACGGCTGATAATATCATGATCGATGGAATTGGTGTTGGCGATATCGGTAATATCGTGCTTCGTGATCGTAGAATCTTATCTGAAGATGGTATTTTCGTAGCCGTTGTAACAATCAATCGTCGTGAAAAACGTATTGTTTCACCTGCTAAAATCACATCAAGAGGTTTTGTTTATGTCAAAACAAGCAAAGATTTGATGAAAGAAAGTAGCAGTATCGTAACGGAGATCGTTGAAAAACATCTTGAAAGTAGCGATTTTGAGTGGAGCAAATTAAAACAAGATATTCGGGAACAATTGAGCCGTTACTTGTTTGAACAAACAAAACGCCGTCCAGTGATTCTTCCTGTAATTATGGAAGCAACACAACGAAAAGGACGCAAATCAGCGAATTAAACAAAAAATCACTTAGTCAGTTATCTAAATGGCTGAGTGATTTTTTGTTCAATTTAATGAAGTGATTATTTTTTTACAGATAAGTTTTTTTTCGATACAATAAAGAGGTGATGTTCATGCGCCACTACTGAAGTTTAGCAAGCCCAGTGCACTTTTATTTTTAGGAGGGAAGCAAATGGAAAAGAAACAAGAAACACGCTGGATCAAATTTCTTGGTGGAAAAAATTTATTATTCACGCTAGTTGCGTTATTGTTATTAGGCGCAGTGATTTTTATTTTTCATCAGGTTGGCTTTATATTTGGACCGATTGGGGTTGTTTTCAAAACGATTATTGGACCAACGATTTTAGCATTGATTTTATATTATTTATTTAATCCAGTCGTCAATTGGTTGGAAAAACACAAAGTGAAACGAGTTTATGGTGTTTCAGCTATTTTTATTATTTTGATTGCATTGATCGTTGTCGGTATTATTTTAGTTGTTCCGATTTTGCAAAAACAAGTAGAAGGTTTGATAGAAAGTTTCCCACAGTATATGGATGATTTGAACAAGATGGTGACGGATTTCTTCCATAATTCAGCATTGGAGAAACCTTTAGCGAATGCTTTAGACGCAATACAGCGATGGTTTGATAATATCTCAGATGGAATCGGTAGTTACTTTAGCAAAGCTGTGGAAGGAGCTTCAACGGTTTTCTCTACGCTTACTGGTTTTGCTCTGGTGATGGTAACGGCTCCGATCATTACTTTTTTCCTATTAAAAGATGATCAGAAGTTTTTCTCCTTTGTTTTAAAAATTATACCACCACGTTTTAGAGGTGATGCCAAAGAAATCGGGGCAACAATGAGCAGCCAAGTTGGTGCGTATTTAAAAGGACAAATTTTAGTGTCGATTGCAATCGGTATTTTAACATTTATCGGATTTTGGCTGATTAAAGTGCCTTATTCTGGAACGTTATCGATCATTGTAGGGATCACAGCGGTTATTCCTTATATTGGGCCTGTGATTGCCTTTGTACCAGCAGCTATCGTTGCTTTGATGGTGTCATTTGGTATGTTTATTAAGATGAGTCTGGTTTGGATGCTCGTTCAAATGCTTAACGGACATTTGATTGCACCACAAGTGATGGGGAAACGATTAGTTGTACATCCATTAACAATCGTGATCGTTTTATTAGTAATGGGCGATTTGTTAGGGATGTTCGGATTAATTTTTGGTATTCCAATTTATGCAATTGCCAAAGTTCTGGTGACGTATATTTTCCGTAAATTTAAACAACGATATAATCAATTTTATGGAGATAGTGGTGAATATGAAGACACCGAGTTTTCTAAAGAAGAGTATTTAGATGAATAAATAAAATCACGGTTGAACGAAGGATTCTGGCAGATAAATCGCTAGAATATTGGGCTCTTTGTCAATAGGGACTGATGAGTTGTGCAAAATCAAATCTGGGTCAGAATGAATCTCATTCTGGCTCAGATTTTTTGTTATTTCACTTTGATTAATTGATTGATCAAAAAGATTCTGATTCTCATGTTCTCAAATGATTTAAATCCGTATGATACTCGTTTCATTGTCTTTATATGGGTATTCTTCGCTTCTATTTTCCCATTAGAGTAAGGGTAGATCATCGCATTGGTAATGCCTTCTTCATAGGTCAGAAGGTTTTGAAGTTTCTCACGGAAGCTGTCATTTAATGTTTCTGGAAGTTCTTTCAATAAGGAGAAGAACAATTCGGACTCTTTGTCTCGAAAGGCTTCAACCAACTCGTGAAAAAAGGGATACGCCTCCTTCAGGGGCGTGGAAAAACCAAGCAATCGATCGATCATCATCGCTTCGGTAAGAAACGGATATTTAGGCGCTCGAAAACTTAGCCATGTTTTGTATTCATAATGATTAATGTTTGCACGATTTTTTAACAGAAAGCGCCAGTTCTTTTTCAGTTTTTCAGCCTCACTGTTTTGACCTGATTTACGTAGTTCTTTCATTTCATGGATACGTAAATCGTTGAATGCTTGATTCATATGTTTGACAATATGAAACCGATCAATCACTAATTTCGCATTTGGTAGAACACTCTTGGTGAGCTGGAAGTAGGCGGCGTTCATATCTGTAACTAAGAATTCTACTTTTTCAGGGTTGATACAGTCTCGGAAATAGCTTGTTAATCGAGGCAATTTTCGTGTAGGTAAAATGTCAATTAACTTTCCTGATTCGCCATCTGCGCAAATAAAGCTCATTTTATCTTCAGTGGAAGTGTGAGAACGAAATTCATCAACCATCAATACTTTGGGTAGAATCCTTTTGGAAGACTTTGGTAAATAGCTTTTCAACTCTTTCAATGTACGAATAACGGTTGTCAACGATACCAGACAACTTTTCGCAATAAAAGATAAAGATACTTTTTCAGTCAGTAAAGAAGTAATTTTATATCTGACATGATTCGCAATCGAATGTCTTGGACGGACAAAATAACTTTGAGCGGTCCAATGGGTTTGACAGTTTTTACAGGTATAGCGCTGCTTTTTTAGACGCATAATCATTGGCATATGATTGTATTGTTCAAAACGTATAATGGTTTCTTTCTTGCCATTTTTAACCACAATCGATTTCCCATTCCCAGCTACCACTGAAGAACCACAATTTTTACAGGCATATGGAGCAGGTGAGAGAACAGCATAGACGATCAATGTCTTTGTATTCTGAAAAGTCTCGTAAGAGACCTCATTAATCATCAAATCTTTATCTGTCAATCGTAGCATTTTTTTGATAGAATCATTCATATAGCATATCGTCCTCTCAGTTGTTTATTTTGTGGTGATTTAATCATACTAGAGAACGATATGTTTTTTAATATCTAAAATGAAAATGGGACTGAAGAATCAATTCTGATTCATCAGTCCCATAAATTATAGAGCCGAATATTGGAGTTCAGCCGTTTTGTTTGATAAAAAACTATGCGTATAACAAAAAAAGAAATTCATATCTTTTGTAATACTTTTTTGTAGGCGTTACAATTTAGTTAACAGCAAAACAACTAGTCTTAAAGGAGGGAAGCATATGAAACGATTGCTGAAAATTATTTTTGCATTCATCATACTCCTATTGTTTGTCGGAACATTAGGGTTACTTAGTCAGTTAATCGACATTCCTTGGTTGTCTTATGAAGTAAACGAGTTACTCTACAATTATCCTTGGCTATTCACGTTCTTTGAATGGATTTTACTTATTTTAGGTGGTCTTTTATTTATCAGTTTGATTGTTGTTCTTTCTGTTTCTGGAAGAAGGAAACGTTTGGTTGTGAAAGAAGGCAAGAACCGAATCGAAATACCAAAAAGTACTGTAGAACAAATTGTGCAAGATGCCTATAGCACGATTATTCATCCAGATAAAACTAAAATGACCGTTAAAATCAAAGGCAAGGAAAAAGTAGCTGTTAAACTAAGAGTAGACGTCAGAAGCAAACAACGTTTCCAACCCTTAGGAGAAGAAATAAAAGACACAATACAAAATGCACTAAACACAGCTTTAGAATCAATCGACAGCCAAGTAATAGTGCATTTAAGAGAAAAAGAACCAACAGAATCTACAACTTTCGGCAAAAAACAATCACGGGTGATTTAGGAGGGAGACGTCATGGATCAAGAAAAAAAAGAACGTTGGATGAAACAACTCAAACCTTATCGTTTCCGGATTATTTGGACATTTTTGTTTTTACTACTAGCCATTCTTTTATTGCTGATTGGTTTTGGTAAAACATTGGTCTTGCTGATTTTTGCAGCAGTCGGATATATTATAGGGAAAATGCGAGATGAAGATTTGGATATTTATTCCTTGATAGATTCAGTTAGGTCTATGATGGGAATTTAAAATTATATTGAAGGAGTGAATGCAAATGGCAGAAACAGTAGAAAACAACACAGGTGGACTAAAAGCAAAATTAACGTTTGGTGATGTCGTAATCAAAAAAATCGTTGGTGTCGTTATTTCCGATATTGATGGAATTTTAGGTTTGAGTGGCAATCTTTTTACCGATTTTGCAGACCGTTTTAGAGATAATGAAGATGTCACTAAGGGCGTTGGAGTTGAAGTAGGAACTAAACAAGTAGCTGTTGATGTATCCGTGATTTGCAAATACGATGTTAATATTTCATCAGTTTTTGATCAAACGGTTGAAAAAGTCAAAGAAGCGATAGCACATATGACTGGTTTAGAACTTGTCGAATTTAATATGAGCGTAGATGATGTTATGACCAAGGAGCAATATTTGGAAAAATACCGTGGTAAAGACAGCGATGAAACTAAGGGAAATAATTAATTTGTTCTAATTTAGTAGTGAATGTTCATTCGATTTAAGACAACAAATAAGGGAAGCAAAACGAACGATGTTTTGTTTTCCCTTTTTTTGTTGTTCTAAGAAAGTTTATATCTTATCGAGGGGTACATTTTCAATCTGTAACAAGAACTTCTTGATGCTAAGTCCATCATGCTCAGAACTACCGAGGTAACCTGTTAATTTGCCATTTTTACCTATCACTCGATGACAGGGAACAATAATAGGAATTGGATTTTTACTATTTGCCTGACCGATTGCTCGAACGGCTTTCGGTGAATCGACTGCTTGAGCGATCTCTAAATAACTGCGTGTTTCACCGAAAGGAATTTGAGAAAGAGCCCTCCAGACTTGTCTTTGAAATTGAGTACCGCGGTTAACGGATAACGGAACAGTAAAATACGTACGTTGACCAGCAAAATATTCGGTGAGTTCTTTAGCAGCAAGCTCAGTAAAAGGGTTCGTTTTATGGTTAGCCAGTTCAAAAAAAGAAACAGCGCTTAGACCTTCATCATCAGCATCTAACCAAATTGAGCCAAAAGGAACATTTATTTTCATTTTTTTCTCCTTAATCAGTGTGGTTACTTTATTATACTCTATCCAGAAGTATGGTACTATATTTTTATATACTGAAATCAGGGGGCAATACAATGGAAGAAGTCGTCATCTTTCACACGAATGATTTGCATTCACATTTAGAAAATTGGCCCAAGATCAGAAGATATTTGATAGGTCAAAAAGAAAAATATATGAAATCTAGAAAAACTGTTTTAACTGTCGATTTAGGAGATTTTATTGATCGATGGCACCCTTTGACCGAAGCAACAGATGGTCAAGCGAATATTGAACTGATGAACGAGATTGGCTATGATGCAGCAACGATTGGAAATAATGAAGGGATTGGAAATTCTAAAGAGCAGTTAAACCATTTATATGATCACCGAAATTTTGATGTTTTATTAGGAAATTTATTTGACTTAGAAACGAAAGAAGCACCTGTTTGGGCGAGTCCTTATAAAATTATTGAAACAAATGAAAAAACGAAAATCGGTTTGATTGCTTTAACTGTACCTTTTCCTTTGACTTATAATCCAAATGGTTGGGATATTCGTCCAACAAAAGAAATGCTACCACAATTAATCAGAGATGTTCAACCGCAGTGCGATATTTTAGTCCTAATGAGCCATTTAGGCATCGATGAAGATATTAAAATTGCAAATGAATTTCCAGAAATCGATGTTTTGCTAGGTTCCCACACACATCATTTATTTAAAGAGGGTGAAAAAATCAACGGCACACAACTTTCTGCTGCAGGTAAGTTTGGCTATTATATAGGAGAAGTTCATCTAACGATCGAGAATGGAAAAATTATCCATAGTGAAGCCAAAGCAGTGCCGACAGCAAAGCTACCTATTTTATCCAAAGACCAAAGTGAAATAGAGAACTATATGACGTTAGGTCATCAGTTATTGAAAGCTAAGAAAATCGCGACTATTTCTCATCCTTTATTAGTGAATTTAAACGCTGAACAGCCTTTGATCGTAACGACTTTAAAAGCTTTGGAAGAAATAGGGCAGACAGATGCTGCAATTTTAAACAATGGTTTATTTTTATCAGACATTCCAAAAGGAATCGTTGATGCAGATCAGCTTCATGAATCTTTGCCACATCCAATGCATTTGATTCGTGTGACTTTGTCTGGTGCTGAACTGATTCGGATGGTCAGAGAAATGGAAAAAAATCGGCACTATTTACGGAAGTTTCCAATTACAGGAATGGGCTTTCGTGGTAAAGTATTTGGAGAATTATATTATGATGGGATCCGATACGATAAACAGAAAAAACAAGTCTTATGGCAAAATGAGCCCGTTGATCTTGGACATAAGTATACATTTACAACTGTTGATCATTTCATGTTCATCCCCTTTTTTCCGACAATTGAGCTTGTGGGAGAAGTTGAATTTATCTTTCCAGAATTTATCCGAACAGTTTTAGGCAACTACTTGAACGAGCACTACCCAATCCCATAAAAACAAGGTATAATAAAATCTAGGCGGTGAGATAATGACAGAAAAAGTAAAAAAACCATACAAATCAACGAAACCAGTTAAACATAAAGAAGAACCAGCAGCGACTTTAACAGAAGAAATCACAGCTGTCCTTGAAGAGATAAAAGAAGAACCTGTCAAAGAGAAGAAAAAAGGCGAAATCGTAACGCTTGTTGACGATGTACATGTCACGATCGGCGACCGTCAATATCTTTTAGTAAAAAATCATCGGGAAGCTTTTGATGGAGAACGATTAGGAGAACGTTTTAGTGATGTTCTTTCAAGATATGATTACATTGTGGGAGACTGGGGCTACGATCAACTGCGTTTGAAAGGCTTTTTTAATGAGTCCAACCGTAAAGCCGCTCCTGAACAAAGAATCGATACACTAGAAGATTATTTATATGAGTACTGTAATTTTGGCTGTGCTTATTTTGTGATCGAGAGAGTTGGCGGAAAACGCGAAAAACAACAAACTCGACGTAAGAAACCAACAAAAAAAACAGCACATCAAAATCAAGCTCATACAGAAGAAAAACGTGTGCCTGTAACGAATAAAATGAAGCCCGTGATCAAAAATCGCAAAGAAAATGAACCTAAAAAAGCAGTTATTGGAAAGAAAGAGAATGCGGCTAATAAAGGCCGTTCATTTACAATTCGCCAACGTGAGGAGTAATTATTTGTGAAGAAGCATTATAAAGGATATTTAATTGATTTAGACGGTACGATCTATTTAGGGAAAGAAGCTATTCCAGCAGGAAAGCGATTTGTGGAACAGCTGCAGGAATTGAAATTGCCTTTTCTTTTTGTGACCAATAATACGACAAAAACGCCTGAGGCAGTTTCTGATCGACTAGCTCAGGAATTTGATATTCACGTATCGCCTAAAAGGGTCTATACAGCAAGTCTTGCAACAATCGATTACATGAAAGAACAAGGCAAAGGAAACCGAGTCTATGTGATTGGAGAATCCGGACTTGTTGATTTGATTTTATCTGCAGGTTTTGATTGGGATGAAGAAAAGCCGGATTACGTGGTTGTTGGACTAGACACAGATATAAATTATGAAAAATTTGCAACGGCTGCTTTGTGTATCCGCAATGGCGCAACGTTTATTGGGACAAACCCAGATAAGAGCATCCCGACAGAACGCGGCTTGTTGCCAGGAGCAGGTTCATTTATTTCTTTAGTTCAAACCGCAACGCAGACAGATCCGATCATGATTGGTAAACCGAATGCGGTCATTATGAATGAAGCGTTAAAAGTCATGAAAATGAATAAAGAAGATGTCATTATGGTTGGCGACAATTATGAAACAGATATTCAGTCTGGTCTTCAAAATGGAATTGATAGTTTACTTGTTTTATCTGGATTTACAGCAAAATCAGCTGTACCGAATTTGCCAGAACAACCGACGTATATTGTTGATTCTTTGGATGAATGGGCTTTTTGATATGAAAGAAAAAAGTTGGATCTGGCGCGAACGTGCCGGAATCGTTTGTCTGATTTTGACCATCATTTCTTTAAGCATTACGATCACCATTAATTTTCGTCTATTATATGTTTTTGATATTGATTCGTTGAAGATTCTAGATTATGTAGATATGGACAAGCCGACATTGTTAAAAAACTTTGATCAATTGATGGCCTATTTAAATAATCCATTCATTCACACGCTACAATTACCTGATTTTCCATCATCAAAAAGCGGTGCATTCCATTTTTATGAAGTAAAACGACTTTTTCTACTCTGTTATAGCGTATTACTTGTAACCGTGATTCCAAGTATTCTCTTTGTTTTTCGCTTGGTCAAGGTAAAACGAGTGTGGCGATTGATTCGTCCTTTTCAATGGGGTATGATTATTCCAGTATTTTTTGGGGTATTGATGGCAATTGGTTTTGATCAATTTTTTGTAGCATTTCATGGTGTATTTTTTAATAATGACGATTGGTTATTTGATCCAGCTACTGACCCTATCATAAATGTATTGCCTGAAGCATTTTTTATGCATAGTTTTATTCTGTTTTTTGTTTTATTAGAACTATTCTTTTTAATTGGAATTGTTGCTGGAAAACGCGAACTAAAAAAAATCTAATTATAAGCCATCAGAAGTAGACTCGTTGAGTTCTTTCTGATGGCTTCTTTTGTAAGTATTTGACATATTAAGAAGGTACCTTTAAAATATAAGACAGGTACCTGAATTATATTATCTTATGGGGGAATCGATCATGGAAGAGCAAACATTGATGGAACAGTTTCTAAGTTTACAAGCAATGATGCAAAGGTATTTTATGAAACGTCGCAGAGAGCACGGTCCTTTTGGCAATCCACATAGAGGGCAGGGGCGAGTCTTGAATTTGTTAAAACTAAAACCAGAAACAACTCAAAAAGAATTGTCTTACTTACTGGATATGCGTCCGCAATCTTTAGGAGAACTATTAGGTAAGTTAGAGAAAAATGGTTATATCAGTCGTGAACCTTTAGAAAGCGACCGACGTGTGATGGTGATTCGCTTAACAGAAGCAGGAATGATAGCAGCAGATAATAGTAAGCAAGAAGAAGAAACAATTTTTGATGTATTGTCTGAATCAGAACAAGAATCATTTAAAGGTATTATGAATAAATTACTCGAAGCTTTGGAAGCAGAAATTCCAGAAGAAGAGCGTGATTTTAGAGGTCACCATAGACGTGGTAGACATGGAGGCCATGGATTTGGTGGTGGTCCTGGTAAAATGGATGCATCTTTTGATCCTCGCAATATGTTTGGTTCACCTGATTTTCCACACAGAGGTAAATTTGGATTTGATCCGTTCAAACGCAATACTGAAGACGACGATGGTTTTAATGATTTTTAATAAATGGTGATTAGATACGTCAAAACAAGCTTTCTTAAACAGGAAAGCTTGTTTTTTATTTCTAGTATTTATCTAGTTTTAAAAACTAGATTGAATGTTTTTCAAAAGAATGTTAAAATGTTTTAGTAAATAGAAGGAGGGATCTTGTGAATGAAATAAAATCCTCTTTAGAAGTTTGGGGAAAAGAATTGGTGGATGTCCACTTGCCGAGATGGCACGAATTACCCGAATTAGAGTTATATATGGATCAAGTAATCACACTTGTTGAACGATACTTGTCACCTGTTATTTTAAAGGAAAAGCATACCTTGCTAACTTCATCGATGGTCAATAATTATGTGAAATTAGGACTGATTCCAGCACCGAATAAAAAACGTTACAATCAAAAGCATTTAGCTTTCTTAATAGCTATTACCCTTTTAAAGCAAGTTTTAACTATACCAGAAATCAAACAAGGTATTGTTTATCAAGGTGCAGCAGTTGGGATTCGTGAAGCCTATAATCTTTTTTGCGATGAGCAAGAAGCAGCCTTAGCGGTGGTTGTTGCTCAAGCGTTAGGGAATGAACCAGTCGCAGCATTCGATCAACCAATACCTGTAGAATTTTTAATTGTAAAAGGTGCAACGTTATCTTTTGCGACCAAATTATTTACTGAAAAGGTCATTGAATTAGCACAAAAAAACTTAGAAGAAGATGGAGAACAAGCGGATGAATAAAGAGAAAATTGCATTATTAGTAGATTCAGGGACAGATGTGCCTAAGGAATTAGTCGAACAATATGGAATGTATATGATTCCGTTGCAAATTATTTATAAAGATCGTATTTACACAGATAAAGTAGATATCACACCAGAGGAAGTTTATGAGCGTTTATCTGTGGAAATTCCAAGTACATCATTGCCAGATGGTGAAACAATCACGAAAATTTTTGAAAAAATCAAAGCAGATGGGTATGAAAAAGTTTTAGCTGTTACGATTTCCAGTGGATTGAGTGGAACATTCAATGTGGTTCGCTTGATTGCAGAAGAATTTGAAGGATTGGAAACGTTCGTTCTAGATACAAAAAATATCGGAATCGGCAGCGGCCTTCAAGCGATTGAAGCAGCTAAGTTGATTGAAGCAGACCTTCCGTGGGATGAAATCAAAACGAAATTAACGAACAATGTAGCTAAAGCGAAAGTCTTTTTCAATGTTGCAACGCTAGAATATTTGCAAAAAGGTGGCCGAATTGGATTGGTTGCTTCAATTTTAGGAAATGCACTAAAACTAAATCCAATCATTTCTTGTAACGGCGAAGGTGTTTATCATACTGTAGCTAAAGCGCGCGGTAGAAAGAAGAGCTTAGATAAAACGTTTGAATTAGTAAAAGCGTTTGTTGGTGATCATAAGAAATTCGTTTTAGCGGTTGCCCAAGGGCAAGCGGTAGAAGAAGCAGAACGTTTTTATGAAAAATTGAATGAACAGTTTCCTCAAGCTGAGAAAATTTATTTTGGAACGATCAGCCCAGCGTTAGTTGTTCATACAGGACCAGGACTTTTAGGGATCGGAATCCAACTTTTAGACTAAATTTAAATACCAACAAAGGAGAGTTTATTAGATGCTTTTTGTTGGTGTTTTTTTTATTTACCTCTTATGATTAGAGATATCAATTATATTGAGATATTACTCATTGAACTTTCTCTCAATTTTAGTTGAAACAATCACGAAAATTTTCATGATTGTGGTAATCTGTTTAAGAATAAAGTGAAAGGAGGGAAATCTATGAAAAAAGCAATTGCAGAATGTCTAGGAACATTTATCCTAGTTTTCTTTGGTACAGCAACCGCTGTTTTAGGAGGCGGGATTGAAGGAATTGGTACAACAGGAATCGCTTTGGCTTTTGGTTTGACGATCATTGCAGCAGCTTACAGCATTGGTACGATCTCTGGTGCTCATTTAAATCCAGCAGTTTCATTGGGTATGTGGGTCAATAAACGAATCTCAACTATGGATTTGGTTTATTATATCGTTGGTCAAATCATTGGTGGTTTGATTGCTTCTTTTGCATTATTATCAATTTTGAATGCATCTGGAAGAGAAACAACAAACTTAGGTCAAAATGGTTTTGGTGACTTTAGTGCAGTTGGTGCTTTAACCGTGGAAATTATTTTAACATTTATTTTTGTTTTGGTTATCATGACTGTCACAAGTGCTAAAAAAGGCAATGCGAAATTGGCCGGAATCGTGATTGGTTTGACATTAACAATGATTCACCTAGTGGGAATTCCGCTAACTGGTACATCTGTCAACCCAGCGAGAAGCTTAGGTCCAGCAATTTTTGCTGGAGGAGAAGCATTATCTCAAGTTTGGGTATTTATTGTAGCGCCGCTTATCGGTGGTGTACTTGCTGCTTTAGTTAGCAAATACTTACTTGATACTGAAGAGTAAAAATGAAAGGTGCTTGGTAGGATCATTCTATCAAGCCCTTTTTTATATACAAATGCTAACTGAATATAAAAGAAGAAAAATCTAAAAAAATAAACCCTCTAATGTTTGTTCGGCTGTTGAGCGAAGCAAGCATTAAAGGGTTTTTATTTAGAAAAAGGTGATTTTCTTGTTTGTTGTATCAACTGTTGCTTGATCACCGATTGGAATCGTAAAAATAGGTTGCGTGTGACCAAAATTCATATCATAAATCACAGGAATCTCTCGTAATAAAGGATACTTTGATAAAATCGCTAAAAGCCGTTCTTCTGTCATGTCTGTTTCTTTAGGAAAACGCCCAATCAGCAAGGCTTGTGGGTGCTTTACTACTTGAAGTAAGGCAGCTAGTCCACGAGCAAAATCATGGTAATCATTTTCTTCAGCATTTTCAACAAATAAAATCGATCGTTCGAGATCTGGTAAAAAACGAGTACCAAAAAGCAATTGGAAAGTACCTAAATTACCACCGTAACAAGTACCAGTCACAGGTTCAGAATGGCTGTAAACTTTCCAATCATTGGCAAATAATGTCCTTTTGGGATCAGGTAAATACCATTCGTCTTGGCTCCATGATTCAGAGGCAGATACGTCAAACGCTTTCTCATCAGTCGTTGCGTGCAAAAAGGTTTCAGTTTGATAATCTTGCAGTTCATCCATTTGAAAACTAGAAAAATGAGGGCCAACATACGTCAATAACTTCGTCTTAGCTGTGATCGCATTACACAATGCCGTGATATCACTATAACCGCAAAAAATTTTTGGGTGACGTTTGATTAGTTCAAAATCAAGATAAGGCAATAATTCATTACTATTGAACCCACCGATCGCTGTTAAAATTCCTTTGACATTGTCATCTGAAAAAGCGGCATGTAAATCTTTGACACGACTCATGATCGAAGAAGAGCCAAGAACATCTTGTTCATTTGTGTGTTCAGCAAAAGTAACTTTGAATCCTAAATCCGTCAACTTTTTCTCAGCGGACTTAATCCCCAAATCACTCAAACGTGAAAAACTAGTAGATGGCGCAATGACTCGGATTTCATCACCTGCTTGTAATCGTGGTGCTTTCATTTTTATCGCTTCCTTTTAAAAAACTTATTCTTAATTATAGCCAGAAAGCCTTTGTTTTTGCAAGATATAGATAAGAAAGAGTAAGGACTCTTTTGTCAAAGATGAAACAGTGGACAAAATAAGGTATAATGAGGGAGAATATGTTTAGACTACGAAAAGACAAAAGGAAAAAGAGGTGCCTCTTATATGAAAAAAATATTAGTTGTAGATGATGAAAAGCCGATTTCAGAGATTGTGAAATACAATCTTACTAAAGAAGGATATGAAGTATTCACTGCCTATGATGGTGAAGAAGCTGTTGAAAAAGTCAAAGAAGTAGAGCCAGACTTAATTATCTTAGATTTGATGTTGCCAAAAATGGATGGTCTGGAAGTTGCCAGAGAAGTTCGTAAAACTTATGATATGCCAATCATTATGGTAACCGCTAAAGATTCAGAGATCGATAAGGTTTTAGGATTAGAATTAGGAGCAGATGATTATGTGACAAAACCATTCTCTAACCGAGAACTTGTGGCCCGTGTCAAAGCAAATTTACGTCGTGGTGCAACAAGTGCAAAAGAAGCAGAATCAACTACTCAATCGGAACTTACGATCGGAGATTTAACGATCCATCCAGATGCCTATATGGTATCAAAACGTGGAGGCAAAATTGAACTGACTCATCGTGAGTTTGAATTGCTTTATTATTTAGCTAAACATATCGGTCAAGTCATGACTCGTGAACATTTACTTCAAACTGTTTGGGGTTATGATTATTTTGGTGATGTTCGAACAGTGGATGTGACAGTGCGCCGTTTAAGAGAGAAGATCGAAGACAGTCCAAGTCATCCGACTTATTTAGTCACACGTCGTGGTGTTGGTTATTATCTTCGAAACCCTGAACAGGAGTAGTGATTTATGAAGAAAAAAGTTCACTTTTTTCAATCGGTAAATTTTAAGATTGCATTATCATTTATTTTGTTATTATTGATTGCGATCCAAATTATCGGCGGATATTTCATCCGTGAACTGGAATCGACAACAATTAACGATTATAAACAAAATGTTGATCGGCAGGTAAACCAATTAGCCAGCACTCTTAGTCCCAAGCTCGGCGAAAAAGATCGTGATCGAACAGAAATCGATGCCAATTTGAAAAAAACATTAAGTGATTTTTCAGCTTCTGAGACGATCGAAGCCCGTGTGGTCGATGATAAAGGAATCGTAAGAGCAACCAGCGATTTAAATCGACAAGGAATTGTTGGCAAGAAAAATGATTATCGAGACTTGAATGACTTCAGTGCCAAAAAATATTCAGCCATTGATAATGATAAACGTGTATACATTAATGTTCAGCCTATCCAATCCCCGACTGGCGACACAGTCATCGGGGTTCTTTACGTTAAAAGTAATACGGAAAACAAATATCAGGAGATCACTGACACGGCTCGGATCTTTTTTACCGCCTCAATAATAGCAGGTGCGATCTCGATAATCGTTACAATTTTGATTGCAAGATCGATTACTCAACCAATTGGAGAAATGCGAGAACAAGCTTTACGAATTGCTAAAGGCGATTACACCGGCAAAGTTAAAGTTTATGGTAAAGATGAATTAGGGCAATTGGCAGAAACGTTCAATCAGCTTTCTGAACGGATCGAAGAAGCACAAGAAACGATGGAAGCTGAGCGTAATCGTTTAGATAGTGTACTGGCCCACATGACAGATGGGGTTATTGCAACAGATCGACGAGGCAAAGTTATTACAATCAATGAAATGGCCCTGTCTTTATTGAATGTGAAAGACGAAGACGTAATTGGTTCTTCTTTACTGGAACTATTAGACATTGAAACAGATTATACATTGCGAAAATTGTTAGAAGAGCCAGAAGAGATTTTAATTGATCGTTCCGCATCGTCAATGGAAGAAGATCAAATGATCATTCGTGTTGATTTTGCAATGATCCGTCGAGAATCTGGATTTATTACGGGACTTGTCTGTGTATTACATGATGTAACAGAACAAGAGAAAAATGAACGTGAACGTCGAGAATTTGTTTCGAATGTCTCTCATGAGCTACGTACACCATTAACGAGTATGCGTAGTTATATTGAAGCTTTAAGTGAAGGGGCATGGGAAAATCCTGAAATTGCGCCTAACTTTTTGAAAGTGACACTGGAAGAAACGGATCGAATGATTCGTATGATCAATGATTTATTAAATCTTTCAAGAATGGATTCCGGCAATGGTGAATTACAGTTGGAATATGTCAATTTCAATGAATTGATCAATTTTGTTTTAGATCGGTTTGATATGATGGTTGAATCAAATGATAAAAAGTATACGATTCATCGCGAATTCACAAAACGTGATTTGTGGGTGGAATTAGATACGGATAAAGTGATGCAAGTTTTAGATAATATTTTGAATAATGCAATCAAATACTCACCAGATGGCGGAGAAATTACGTGCCGTCTACTTGAAACCCATAATAATGTTGTTTTCAGTGTAACCGATCAAGGATTAGGTATCCCTAAAAAAGATGTTAACAAGGTCTTCGAGCGTTTCTATCGTGTTGACAAAGCACGTGCTAGAGAACAAGGTGGGACGGGTCTGGGGCTTGCTATTTCAAGAGAAGTAGTGAAAGCACACAATGGCGCGATTTGGGTTGAAAGTCAGGAAGGTCAAGGATCTACTTTTTATATCTCCCTGCCTTATGAACCATATGAGGAGGACTGGTGGGAATGAAAATAACAGAAAAAATCGTAAGATTCGGCTTGATTTTCTTAGTACTACTCAGTTTGTATTTTTCAGTTAGCATTTGGCTTAGTTCCTCAAAAAAAGAACAGCCTATCAAAAATGACTCTCAACTTACGACAGCAGTTGTAAATGAACGAGTGGATACGGATGTATTTTTACCGTTACGTTTAATTCGTATGCAGGATGGAAAGTCGGAGATGAATACGAGTGAGAATCTGATCACAAATATTCAAAATGAAATAAAACATAGTTCTTTTGGGAACTTGACACAAACCGTAGTTGGAGATTCAGAACAGTTTGAAAAAGCTTTATCAATGGAACAAGGATTTGAACTACTATACGAAGGGCCATTTTTGTTAAGTGAATATATTTCTGTTTATAATTTAGGGTTGAAATCAGCAGATATCAGCATTGATGATAGTTACTTTACGTGTATTCAAGTGGATTTAACTCATAATAAGATTCGTTTTTTGGATTTTAACCGTAAAGATGTCTATGAAGCATCAATTACAATCGATACTGAAAAAGTATTAACCTTAATGAACAAAGTTGGTGTACAATATAGCCAAATTTCAGAGCAACAAGCTGTTGCTGGGAAGCATTATTATTTATCAGAAGATCTTAAAATGAAAAAATATAGCTACATTTTAGCATCTCAGCCTGTAACAAAATTCCGTAATGCTTTTTTCGCTAATGTTGAAGATATTCAAACAAACGAAGATAGCAAAGACTTGTCCTATACAAGTGGGAGTGAACGATTAACAGCTGATGAAAAATTGGGAACGATCCACTTTAATGGAGAATTAGTGTCTAGAACAGCAAAAGACAATATCTACTCAGATAGTTTCAAATATATAAAAAAATTAGGAACGAATATGGGGAATATCCGTTACTTTGACCGGACGGATGCTGAAATCAATTATCGAACATTTGTAGAAGGATTCCCCGTCTTTAGTGAAAATGATAAAGGTCAAGTTCGGATCACGATCGGTAATGATAAAGCTGAAAAATCAACAGTAATAATTGAGACCAGTGTTGATACGATCCAAGTACCGATTCCATCAGAGGAAGAAGTTGTCTTGAAGAGTACTGAAAGTTTACTGGAGCAATTGATTGCAAATGGTGCTAACTCAGAAAAAATCAATTCAATGGTAATTGGCTATACTTGGCATAAAATCGAAGAAATAACACAAGTTGTTGATCTGACTCCAGAGTGGTACATCCGCTATGATAACAAATGGTATCCAGAGCGCGAATTATTGGAAAAACTGGCCAATTTGGAGGTGGAATAATGGACTTCAAACGAATTGAGTGGATTTTTTTCCTAGCCTTTTTGGGCTTGAATATGTTTCTTTTCGGCATTTATCAAAAAGGGATAAAAGAAGAGAGCAGTGTTTCTTTTTCTGATCAAACAGACAGTATTGAAAAGCGTTTAGACAAAGATGGAATCACCTTTAAAGGTACTCTTTCTGGAGAAAAAAAAGAGGGCTATTATTTAAGCGGTGAACAAACGAACTTTTATGAAACAATTCAAAGTGAGCGGGAAAATAGAGACCGTAATTTTTTTAAGAATGGCATTGAAATGATCGATAATTCACTAACGGTTTACCCTCAGATGAATTATACTCAAATGAGCTATTTTGTTGATGAAAAGAATATTGGGAAGTCCTTAGAAGCTTTTTTGAATGATAAAGACAGTGTCTTATTCGGTAGTCAATACCGTTATTTGCCTGACTTTTCTACTTTAAATGGAGAATTTCCGGAAATAATTGTATCTCAAAGCTATAAAGGAATCCCTTTTAAAGATGATACCGCACAAATTTCTCTGAAATTGGAAAAATCAGATGAAACAGATGGTTTACACAAAATCTACAAGTATACACAAACTCATATTCAAGCAATGGAAGAATTACGAGATAAGATGGATTTGTCTTCTGAACGCGATGCTATTGAAACGTTGTATATCAATAACAAAATTCCGAGTAATGCTAAGATTTCATTTAGAGAGTTAGCATATACAAGGATTTATAAAATTCGTGAGAAAAATGTGTATGTTCCTGTGTGGTTTGTCGGTATCAAGTCTAGTGGTAGTAATTTGCAAATTGAGCAAGTGAATGCCATGAGCAATACAATCATTACAAATAATACTGTACCAAAGGTGGAAAATCAGTAGAGATGGTTGTATAATAAGTAGCTGTAGACTAATGAAGGGAAGCGAATAGAAAAATGAGCCAAGAAAAAGCTTTTAACATCAGCATTCTTGCAAGCGGCAGCACTGGTAATTCGCTTTTTATTGAGACTGAGAACAAAAAGTTGCTTATTGATGCAGGATTAAGTGGAAAAAAAATCACATCATTACTAGCTGAAGTGGACCGTAAACCAGAGGATTTGGATGCTATCTTAGTGACACATGAGCATCGCGATCATATTCATGGGGTTGGCGTTCTAGCTAGAAAATATAAATTAGATGTCTATGCGAATGAAAAAACGTGGACAGCAATGGATCCGTTGATCGGAAATGTGGCACTTGAACAAAAACATATCTTTGATATGGGGAAGGTCTTGACCTTTGGTGATATGGATATTGAGAGTTTTGGTGTATCTCATGATGCCGCTGCGCCACAGTTTTATCGTTTTTATAAAGACAATCGTTCCTTTGTGATGTTGACAGATACAGGTTACTGTAGTGACCATATTCGTGGGACGATCAAAGATGCTGATGCGTACCTGATTGAAAGTAATCATGAATTAGAAATTTTGCGGATGGGTCCATACCCCTGGAGTTTAAAACAACGAATTCTAGGAGATAAAGGTCATTTATCTAATGATGACGGTGCTTTGGCAATGGCTGATGTAATCGGAGATCATACGAAACGGATATATTTAGGCCATTTGAGCAAGGAAAATAATACCAAAGAGCATGCCAGAATGGCGATGGAGTCGATTTTAGCTGAAAAGGGATTGGGCGTTAATTTTGATTTTAATGTCTACGATACAGATCCGGAATCGGCATCAGAACTATTTGCGATTTGATAATTTAAGAGTAAGCCAACGATGTTTCAAGTTTTGGCTTACTCTTTTTGTTATTCAACGAATATATTATAGATATTTTAATATATGCTGGCTTGTCTTGTTTTTTTGTAATAGGTGCAGTATAGTTAATTATATTTTGGAATGTTAAAAAAAGCATCCGTAAAACATATGATTACTGGTGTTATTTTTAGCAGTAGGAGGAATTCCATGTTTCAGTTTTTACCTCATTCAGTTTTACAAATGGGCACTATTTTTCTGTCAATCGTGATTGAAGCATTACCTTTTGTTATGCTTGGTTGCGTGATATCAGGAGCATTACATGTATTTTTAACACCAGAAAGAGTAAAAAAAATACTGCCGAAAAATAAATTTTTGTCAATTATCGTTGGCAGTTTATTAGGGTTCTTTTTCCCATCTTGTGAATGTGGCATCGTACCGATTGTTCATCAATTTGTTAAAAAGGATGTGCCCACATACACAGCATTTGCATTTATGATCACAGCCCCAATTATTAATCCAATTGTTCTTTTTTCTACGTACATTGCTTTTAGCAATTCTATTAAATTTGTTATCTGGCGTGTTGTAGGAAGTATGCTTGTTGCATTAGTCGTTGGTGTTTGGCTGGCTTATTTTAATTCTGAACCTATTTTACAGCAAGCGGAACTTGATCATGTATGTACCTTAGAAGAACATGGACATCAGCATCACGAAAATGAAACATCTTGGCATAAATGTTGGTCTGTTTTGACGCATGGGATCGATGAATTTTTTGATTCAGGTCGTTATTTGATTTTTGGTTCTTTATTAGCTGCTGCAATGCAGACTTATTTACCAACAGGCGCTATATTACAACTAGGTCATACTAAGATTCTAGCTATTTTAGTCATGCTTGTTTTAGCAGCGACATTGTCTTTGTGTTCTGAAGCAGATGCATTTATCGGCTCGTCATTATTAAGTCTATTTGGTAGCGGACCTATAGTAGGGTTTCTCGTTTTTGGACCAATGGTAGACATCAAAAATTTATTGATGATGAAACGTTATTTTAAAACGTCGTTTATGTTGAAATTTGTAGGAATTGTTACGGTCGTTGTCAGTCTGTACGCATTAGCAATCTAAGGAGGGAAAGAGCAGATGATTCGATTTTTGATTTTAATTGGGTATACAATATTAATGATGTATTTGCAGGTATCAGGTAGATTAAATCAATATATTAATGTCCATTATAGCTATTTAGCGATCTTATCAATGGCGCTTTCTTTTGTTTTAGCAATCGTTCAATTGATTCTTTGGAATAAAGAAGAGGATAAGAAGACAGAAGATCATCATAATCATGCAGGTCATGATCATGGGTTGAATAAACCGTATCAACGTGGAATTGCGTATCTTTTATTATCTTTACCATTGATCGTAGGATTTATGTTTCCTACAATTAGTTTGGACACTTCGATTGTTGAAGCGAAAGGGTTTAATTTTCCTTTGAGTAAAGAATCTGTTGGAGATCCAGATGTAGAGACACAATTTTTAAAACCTGATACTAGTATTTATTTTGATAAAACAGACTATAATGAACAAATGAAACAAGCGTTAACGAAATATGTCAAAGATAATCACGTAACTATCACCGATGAAAATTATTTAGAAGTAATGGAATTGATTTACAATTACCCAAGTGAATTTATCGGTAAGACGATTTCTTATAAAGGATTTGTCTTTAATTCTAAACAAAAAGAACAGCTAGATACCTTTGTTTTCCGATTTGGTATTATTCATTGCGTAGCAGATTCTGGAGTATTCGGATTGTTGACGAATATGCCTGAAAATCAGACATTTAATAATAATGACTGGGTAGAGTTGACAGGAACGATTCATTCTGAATATTATGCTCCGTTTAAACGAGAAATTCCAACTGTAGAGGTTACAAAAGTAAAACAAGTAGATGAACCGAAAAATCAGTATGTTTATCGTTCATTTTAAGTAAAAAAGTACCAGCCAGAAATTGGCTGGTACTTTTTTACTTATTTTTTCCAGATAAGTTTAAACTCGAGTTCACCAGTAGCATCTATTTGTTCATTGAGTAGTTGAAATCCTTGTTTTTTATAAAAATTTACGGCAATTTGATTTTTTGCATAGACAGAAAGGCTTAATGTATCATGGGCTTGTTTTGCTGTATTCAAAAATTGTTGACCAATTCCTTGTTTACGATGACTGCTCGTTATAAAAATTCCGGCAATATAAGAGTCATTCATCCCCATAAAACCGATTATTTGGTTATTTTCGCGATACACATAAAGTTCAGATTTAGGCAACTGTGCTCTTACAAAATCTAGATTTTGGTTCCAGTAACTTTCTGGAATAAACGGATGTGCTTCACAATTAGCTTTGAACCAGATTTTAACTATTTCTTCTAATTCAATTGGTGTTAAGTGGCTGATTTTATTTATCATTCTTTTGTTCCTTTCTTATTTTGAATATGAAAGAACATTGACTGCACTCATTAACTCACCTCAGTATTTCTTATTTAACTAGTGGATTTATTTCTCTTCTTTTTTTCTAATCAAACTCACAATATCACGTTTTTCTCTAAAGTTCCTGATATTGTGATTCAAAACTTCGGATAAAACTAAACCTAACGCAATAGCACCTGCTATCATAATTGCTTGTACCGCTGAATAAACAGCTGTTTCATAGTTTCCAATCACTAAGTTTCGAACGGCTTGATAAGCTAGTCCTCCAGGAACTAAAGGCACCATGCCTGGAATGTTAAAAATAGTGACAGGTAGCTTTAACTTTCTTGAACAGATAAAACTAACAGCAGCTACACTTAAGGCTCCAAGCAAGGAACCTAAGGCAGCATTAGCGCCTAATTGAACGGCAAACCAATAGAACATCCAGCCGGACGCTCCGGATAGTCCACAAGCAATCAATGAACGTCTAGGTACATTTGTAATGATAGCATAAGCTGCTGATGCTAAAAAACTAAAAGAAAACTGAATTAGTAAATTGGTCATTTGAAAACCTCCGAATTTTAAACTGAATTACTTAACCCCATGAATGTCCATTTTAATAGAACAATTGAAAAACAAATGCAATGGCAAAACCGATCATGGAAGAAGTCATCATTGCTTCAGTTCCTCTAGAAACGCCTGAAAGATAATGTCCTGCTAATAAGTCGCGTAAGGCATTTGTGATCTGAACACCTGGGACAAGTGGCATCACGCAACCAATAATGATCATATCCTGATTAACACCTAATCCTATCTTACTACTCAAAAGAGCAGCGCAACCAATAAAGAAGGCCGCTAAAAATTCAGAAAGAAACTTGATACGTAAAACTTTTAAACTGGCATAATAAAGAATATAACCGAGTCCTCCGATTAAACAAGTTAAAAGTAAATCGGACCAAACACCGCCAAATAAAATCATAATCGTTCCGCTGACAACGGCAGCACTGATAAACCGCAGCCATAGAGGAAAGAATTTTCGTTCTTGTTCTAACGTTTTTAGTTGTTCTAGAAGTTCATCTAATGTATAAAGTCCAGTCACATATTCTCTGGAAAGCTGATTGATTCTGGACACTTTTTCTAAATTGATCGAACGATTTAAGATTTGAACCATCCGAATCGTTGATGTGCCATCAAGTCCCACGAAAAGCCCAGTTTGTGTGACATAGCTGACCAAACGATAATCTCCTGAAGCTAAAGCAATTCGGCTCATGGTATCTTCTACTCGATACATTTCCGCATCACTTTCCAGCATGATTTTCCCAGCTAGTAAACAAGTCTCTAAGACTTTTTCGATATCTATCGTTGCCATTTCGTTTCCTCACTTTTAAGTTCTGTCATCTTATCTATGATTAGTATAGTTGATTATGGCAAGAAAAAATAGCACGGAACAATAAAAAGAAAAATAACTATCAAGCAGTCTGCACAATCTATAGACATTTGCGTCAATTACAAGAATATTTAGACATTAGAATATCTCTTTGACACTTCTTATCGTATAATAAGAAAAAGTACAGAATGATTGGGATGAAAAAGATGATTTTATTGGGTTCTTTGGTGAATGGCTTAGCCATTATTTTGGGTAGTTTACTTGGTGCTGTTTTACGAAATATTTCCGAACAAATGAAAGATACCGTAACGAAAGGTATTGGATTAGGGGTTTTAGTATTAGGGATTCAAATGGCTTTTAAAACATCCTCTTTTATTGTAATTCTGATCAGTTTATGTTTAGGCGCAATGTTAGGAGAAGCGATAGGGATTGAAGATAAGATGAATGAGTTTGGTTTAAAGTTAGAAAAGCGTTATGCAAAACCAGACAGCAACTTTGCTGATGGATTTGTGACTGCATCGTTGATTTTTCTTATTGGATCAATGGGAATCATTGGCGCAATCGAAAGTGGTGTGGCGAATAATCATCAAACGTTATTTACAAAAGCTGTAATGGACGGCTTTATGTCGATCATGTTGACAGCTACATTGGGTGTTGGCGTTCTTTTTTCTGCAGTGCCTGTTTTTCTTTATCAAGGAATTATTGCTTTGTTTGCTAGTGTCTTAATGCGCTATATACCTAAAGAGTTACTGGATTTATTAATGGGGGAAATCAGTGCAATCGGTGGTTTGATGATTTTTGCAATCGGCTTGAATATTATGGACATCACTAAAATCAGAGTGTCGAATTATTTGCCAGGCATTCTTATTTTGATTGGAATCGTTACGGTACAATTTTATTTGTAATCAATAAAAATACTCCAGAAAATTGAATGAAATAGTGACAGACAGTTGTCATCATTTGTATGTTAAACTCATCTTATAAATGTTGAAGGAGTGAATTAAATGACCATTCAATTAACGGAAAAAATAATAAAAGGTAAGAAAATTCGCACGAATAATCATCGTTTAGATGAAATTATCGCTTTATGGAACAAAGTCCCAGAAATGCATTTAGATGGAGAGTTTTTCGCTGTCTATTCGAACTATGAAAGCAATTTTCAAGGAGATTATGATTTGTTGGTAGGGAGCGAACAAGCTGATTTTACTGAAAGTTCAGTCATTCATACCGGTGAGTATGTAGAGGTTTCAGTAGCAGAGGCAAGCCCTAAAGGCGTGGGAGAAGCTTGGCAGAAAATTTGGAAAGACGAAGCATTGGAAAAAAGACGTACCTATTTATCAGATGTAGAACATTACAAAGCAGATGGGACGATCGTAATTTACCTTTCTGTATAGATAGGATAAAAATAGTTGGCGTAAACGTTATTTCGGACCTGTAGAAAAGCTAATCAAGCTTTTCTATAGGCTTATTTTTTTAGTCAAAACAGTCTAGATATTGTTGTTTTTGCATATTTATTTAATAATGATGTATAAATTTATAAAAAACCATTGACTTGTATAATGAGAAAATTTATAATATGAAAAACAACACTCGTTTGATAAAAAATAAAAAGAAAAGAAGTGAAGCTGATGAAGGTCTCAATTGTTGGGGTTACAGGGTATAGTGGGTTAGAGCTGTTACGCTATCTCAGACAGCATCCATTTGTTGAAGTTGTTTCGATCCATAGTCATTCAATGAATAAAAAATCATTAGAGGACATTAATCTTCATTTGAAGCAACTTATTTCTTTGCCGTTAGAAAAAATCGATCCAAATGAAATTATGGAAAAAAGTGATCTAGTCTTTTTAGCAACACCTTCTGGTATTTCAAAAGAGCTAGCACTGCCTTTCATTGAAGCTGACTTTCCGGTGATCGATCTATCAGGAGACTTTCGTTTAAAAGAAATTGGAGAATACGAAAATTGGTATGGATCGAGTGGAGCTCCGATGGATATGATTCAAAAATTTGATTATGGTTTAGCCGAATATCGGGAAAATCCTGAATCAAAATGGGTCGCTAATCCTGGTTGCTATGCAACCGCAGCAGAGTTATCTTTAGCACCATTATTAAAAGCGGATAAATTGGTTTTAGATTCTATCGTCATCGACGCTAAATCAGGTGTTTCTGGTGCAGGAAAAGGTTTGTCGCAAATAACACATTTTACTGAAACACATGATAATATGACGTTGTATAAAATGAACAGTCATCAGCATATTCCAGAAATTATTCAGCAGTTAAAAAAATGGGAATCGCAACTTTTAGCAATCCAATTCTCGACCTCTTTGATTCCAGTGACTCGAGGTATTTTCTTAACTGCATACGCTAAATTACAAGAACCGATTTCTGACGAGAGATTAGTTCAATTATATCAAGCACATTTTGAAAAGAGTCCTTTTATCCGGGTTCAAGAGGTAGGTCATTATCCTGTACTAAAACAAGTGATTGGCTCGAATTACTGCGATATTGGGCTATCTTATAATCCAAAAATGAATATGGTCACGATCGTAACTGTTCTCGATAATTTAGGCAAAGGTGCCGCTGGACAAGCGATTCAAAATTTGAATATTTTTGCTGGATTTGATGAACGATGTGGTCTGGATCAGTTACCGATTTATCCATAGAAATGTATTATTAAGTAAAAATGAAGAGTTAAAACGTAGAGGAGCGGTAAGTATGAAGAAGGTCATTGTTATAAAAATGGGTGGAGTAGCCAGCGATAACTTAACAACATCATTTTTTGAACAAGTCGATTGCTGGCAAAAAAATGGGAAAAAAATTGTGATTGTTCATGGTGGTGGACATTATATTACTGAAATGATGCAGCGTTTGAATGTACCTGTAGTGATAAAAGATGGATTGCGGGTAACGACAGAAGAGGCATTGGATATTGCACAAATGGTGTTGATCGGGCAAGTACAACCAATGATCACTACTCATTTTCAACAAGAGGGATTTTCAGTTGTTGGTTTAAATGCATCTTGCGGTCAAATCATTACAGGAACGTTCCTTGATAAAAATACATTAGGTTCAGTTGGACAAGTCAAACAAGTAGATACGGAATTGTTAGAACATCTACTTGAAACGAAGCATATTCCTATTATTGCTCCTTTAGGTTTAACCAAAGAAGGAGAATGGTTGAACATTAATGCTGATCATGTAGCTTGTAAAGTAGCAGAGGAATTGCAGGCTGAAAAATTGTATTTGCTAACAGATGTTCCAGGCGTAAAAAAAGAAAATCAATGGCTGAAAGAACTTTCTACCAATGAAATTCCCATGCTTAAAACAGCTAAAATCATCAAAGGTGGAATGTTGCCTAAATTAGAAAGTGCTGTAACCGCCATCAAAGGTGGTGTAAAAGAAGTACATATCACAAATCAAATTCAACATGCCGGAACCATTATCAAATCTAAGGAGGTCTTTGCATGAGTTACCTATTTCCGAATTACCAAAGAAAAAAATTAGAGTTGATCAAAGGTTCTAAAAATACGCTAATCGATCAAATCGGAAAAAGGTATCTTGATTTTACAAGCGGTATTGGGGTAATGAATTTAGGATATAATGATCCTGAGCTGAATCAGGTGTTGTTAGAGCAATCTAGTCTGTTATGGCATACACCTAATTTGTACGAAAATGATTTACAAGAACAAGTAGCTGAGAAGTTAGCAAATGGAAAAGACTATGTTAGTTATTTTTGTAACAGTGGCGCAGAAGCGAATGAAGCTGCAATCAAATTAGCTCGCAAAGCAACTGGTAAAAGTAAAATCATTACCTTCACAAATTCTTTCCATGGTCGAACATACGGTGCGATGAGCGCGACAGGACAAGATAGTATTCATGCAGGATTTGAGCCCTTGGTTCCTGATTTTATTTATCTCCCTTTTAATGAACTAGAGCCAGTAAAAATGGAAATCGATCAACAAACCGCAGCAGTCATGCTAGAATTGATTCAAGGTGAGGGCGGTGTATTACCGGCAGATGTATCGTGGATTCAAGCTGTACAGTCTCTTTGTAAAGAGCATGGGGCTTTGTTGATCATCGATGAAATTCAAACAGGAATCGGTCGAACAGGTAACTTTTATGCTTATGAACAATATCAAATCGAACCAGATATTTTCACATTGGCAAAAGGGTTAGGTAACGGCATTCCTGTTGGGGCAATGCTTGGTAAACGGAGTTTAGCAAATTTTTTTGGTCCAGGCAGTCACGGTTCAACTTTTGGCGGTAACAAATTAGCAATGAGTGTTGCTTGTAAAGTTGTCGAGCGCATCAATCAACCAGCATTTTTACAGGATGCTCAGAAAAAAAGTGGACAGCTATTTTCTGGTCTAAATCAAATAGCAGAAAAAAGTAAAATGATCACTGGGATTCGTGGGAAAGGTTTAATGATCGGTATCGAGTTAGCTGATCAACATACCTTGAGCGTTGTATTGGAGCAATTAGAAGTCGAAGGGTTGCTAGCATTAAAGGCTGGTCAAACAGTTTTACGTCTTTTACCACCATTAACGATCACAGAAAAAGAAATTGATCAAGGTTTAGTGATCATTGAAAAAGTCTTAAACAATCTGGAGTCACAAATAGGCTTTTCAGAAAAGGGAGAGTGATAAATAATGAATTCCATGTATGGTAAAAGTATTTTGAATTTAACTGAGGTAAGTAAAGAAGAATTTTTATCAATTATTGAGCTAGCTGTGGCAATAAAAGCAAATCCAGAAGCATATCGAGGCGTATTAGCTGGGAAAATCTTAGCGATGATTTTTGAAAAAAACAGTACTAGAACGCGGGTTTCGTTTGAAGCTGGAATCATTCAACTTGGTGGTCAAGCGATTGTTTTAGATTCAAAAAGTACACAAATGGGCCGGGGAGAACCTGTCAAAGATACAGCAAATGTGATGTCCAGTTATGTGGATGCTATCATGATACGTACTTATTCTGATCAAATGGTTGCTGAACTAGCGGCGCAAGCATCCATTCCGATTATAAATGGACTTACGGATGATCACCATCCATGCCAAATTCTAGCAGATTTTCAAACGATTTATGAGCAAAAAGGCAAACTGGAAGGAATCAAGTTAGCCTATATCGGTGATGGCAATAATATGTCCCATTCGTTTTTGATTGGTGGAAGTTTAGTTGGGATGGACGTGAGCATCGCAACACCAAAGGGGTATGAACCAAAAGCGGAATTTGTTGAACTTGCTAAAAAGAATGCCAAAAAAAGTGGAAGTAAAATTGAAATTGTAAATACTCCTGATCATGCAGCAAAAAATGCCGATGTCATCGTAACAGATGTCTGGGCAAGTATGGGAGATGAATCTGAACAAAAAGAACGAGAAGAAGTTTTTAAGACGTTTCAAGTTAATAACCGACTAGTCGTCCAAGCGAAAAAAGATTACCTCTTCCTGCATTGTCTACCTGCTCATAGAGGAGAAGAGGTATCAGTTGATATTATTGATGGAGCACACTCTGCTATTTATCAAGAAGCGGCCAATCGTCTTCATGCTCAAAAAGCACTGATGGTCAAAGTTATGGCAAACTTATAAAAAATGATAAGCGCGGGTAAAAAGGAATAATTTCTGATCCCGCCATTTATCTGGATTTGATGTTATTAGAAAGTGACTCACAGAGTTATTTCCTAGTCACATCATTTTATTTTTTTAAACGTATACATGATCCATTGATCCGTAGTAGATTGACTTGTCATCGAGAAGCCGAACTGAGACATATACTTTTGAAAATCAGTTGATTTTTTTAATTTTGGCAAAAAGTAATTGATTTTTGCAGACTCACAAGCAAAAATGACAACACCATTTTGTTTGAGTACCCGATAAATTTCATGTAAGGCTTGCTCTAAGTCATCCCAGTGAAAATGCGTTTGAAACGCCGTTACAAGATCAAATGTTTCAGAATCAAAAGTAAGGTCATGGATATCCATTTTTTCAAAATGAAGCATTTTATCTGAATAATTTCTCTTTGCTTGTGAAATGGCCTCTTCAGAAATATCAATACCTGTCACGGATCGAGTATTTCTTTGTTCCAAAAGATAAGCACTGGAAATACCATTACCAACGCCAATATCTAAAATAGTCGAGTGATCCGGCAACTCGATTTTAGTTGTTGCCCATTTTACTAAAGGTAGGTAAATGGTATTCCAAAGGCGCATCATCAAAATCCCTAAAAATCCCGTTGGCTTTTTCGATTGTTTTAATAAAAGCCGAAATGAGCAAATCAATAACACAATCAATACAATACTAATTCCAATAAGCACAAAAAAACTCCTTTATTTCATATTCATCCCTTTAATAGAGTATACAATAAAAAAACAACCGTTAGGAAAAAATAGATTAAAATGATGACAAAATCAATGCAAAAACCAAGTTATCCGCTCCATAATCCATCAATTCTGTTAAAATTAAAGGAAATCTTTAATATATGACAGAAAATGTTAAGTTTTGTTTGTAGTTTTGGCTTGTTTTTAGTAGAATGAAACTGTATGAATAGAATAAAAGTGAGGTGTAGATAAATGGGTTTTACAGATGAAACTGTACGTTTTGATTTTGATGACAGTCGTAAGAAGGAAGTAAGTGAGACTCTAGCTACTGTATACAAGGCTTTAGAGGAAAAAGGATATAATCCGATTAATCAGATTGTGGGCTATTTACTTTCTGGAGACCCGGCCTACATTCCTCGTTATCAGGACGCTCGAAATTTGATTCGTCGTCACGAACGGGATGAGATCATGGAAGAGCTGGTTAAATATTACTTATCTGATCATGGAATCACTATTCGATGAGAGTAATGGGACTTGATGTCGGCTCAAAGACAGTAGGGATTGCAGTTAGTGATCCATTTGGCTGGACGGCACAAGGTGTAGAGATTATTCGCATCAATGAAGAGCAGGAAGAATTCGGCTTTGAACGCTTAGCAGAATTAGTCAAAGAATACGAAGTGACTAGATTTGTTGTCGGCTTGCCCAAAAATATGAACAATTCGATCGGCCCAAGAGCAGAAGCATCAATGGCTTACGGAAAGAAAATCGAAGACATGTTCCAAATACCGGTTACTTATCAAGATGAGCGTTTAACAACTGTTCAAGCAGAGCGTATGCTAGTGGAGCAAGCAAATACCTCAAGAGCTAAAAGAAAAAAAGTAATCGATAAAGTAGCTGCTGTCATGATTTTACAAAATTATCTAGATGGCGCTAGCAATAAAATTTAAACGACTTGTTTAAAAAACAAGTGTAAGATAAAAGGAGAGCAAAACAAATGGCAGAAGAACATAACCATGATCATGATCACGAAGGACATGAACACATCACTTTAGTTGATGAACAAGGCAACGAAACATTATATGAGATTTTATTGACAGTTGACGGACAAGAAGAATTTGGTAAAAACTACGTACTTCTATACCCAGCTGGCGTTCCAGAAGAAGAAGATGTTGAATTACAAGCATATGCTTACATCGAAAACAACGAAGGAACAGAAGGCGAATTACAACAAATCGAAACAGATGCTGAATGGGACATGATTGAAGAAGTTTTCAATACATTCATGGCGGAAGAAGAAGAATAGAGTTAAAAGAGTAGCTGAACCCTTGATGCATAAGGGTTCAGCTTTTTTATTTGTTTTAATGAAACGGCATTTTTTTAATTTAACTGTTCTTTCTTTTGATTCTTGCGACAAGTGACTATAGTTGTCCATGGTCATTTTTATTGACGCATGTTGCAATCTGTATTGAACTACTTTCAATACTTGCCCAAGCTTCCAGTAATAAACTAACATGGATGCGTTTTGTGACTTGAACAGAGTAACTTTTACTTTTTAGACTAAATTGCAGTTATTTTTCATCGGATTTTTTTGGTATCAATCTATTGCCTAATTAAACATTACTTTTAACTTTTCAAGGTCGCATCTTCTTTTATCTAAGAGAACAACAGACTATTTTCTTTTTTTATTAAAAGTACTATACTGAATCAACTTCCACTTTCTCCTTTTGATAATACATCGAAAGAATCAACCCAATCCCAATGAAATTAGCCAAATAAGCTGTACCACCCTGACTAATAAAAGGCAATGGAATCCCAGTCAACGGAAGTAAACCAATATTCGATCCAATATTTTCAAGAATATGAAATAAAAAATACATAATCACACCAGTGGTAATATAGGCATAAAATTCACGCTTCGCATTTAACGTACAAATCAACATTTGATAAATTAAATAAAAGAACAATAGAATCAATGCGCAAGTCCCAACAAAACCATAAGCTTCTCCAATGACAGTGAAAATCATATCGGATTCACGAACAGGAACATAGACTTGCAAATTTGTTAATCCTTTTCCTAACATTTCACCGGACCCAATTGCGGTCAAACCACGGGCTTGCTGAAATGAAATTGAATCCGCATATTCAAAAGGATTGAGCCACGCATGAATTCGATTAAATTGATAAGGTTTAAAATGCAGGAATGAAAGAATTTTTTGCCCTTGTTCAGTCAAGACTAGCAAAATACCACTAACACCAAGTACACCAATTATACTGAAACCAACGGTTAAAATTTTCCAAGAACAGCCAGAAACAAGTACGATACCAAGAAAAATCGAGATGAAAACTAAACTTGTACCGAAATCTTTTTGATAAAACATCAAAGCTAAAACAGGTAAACTGACAATAACTAATTCACCCAACAAATGAAAATCTTCTTTTGACGTTGAAGGGGTTGTGGCGCGTTGTCTTCTTCTTGTAACGATATAAGCTAACATCAAAATATAGCCAAGCTTCATGAATTCTGATGGTTGAAATGAGATAGGCCCTAGCCTAAGCCAACGTTTCGTTCCTGTAGCGGCTGCCATAACAGGATCATGAAACTTTATAAGCAATCCCATTAGAATCAAGGATAGGCCGTATAAAGCGGGTGTTAATTTCCATAGATATTTGATAGGGATAAACATAGTACCGAACATTGTTCCGATTCCTAAAATAGTCCATAAAAGCTGTTTTTTTAATAACGGAGCAATCGATTCAACCATTGGATCGGCATGAAACGCACCATACTGAGCAATAAATCCGACGAGTATCAATAGAAAAACAGGTAACAAGAGAGCGTAATTCACTGGTTCGCTTTTTGCTGTTAATGATTTTCTCATACAACGCCTCCTTGTCGTCTAACTGTTTCTCTAAGTTCTGTTCCACGTGCATTCAAGGCAACACCAAGCGTGATGCTTAAAATCAGTAAACTAGACCCACCGTAACTGATAAAAGGAAATGTCAAACCGGTCATAGGGATATAACCTAACAGGCTACCAACGTTTACAGAAACTTGAAGGAAAAGCAACATTCCACATCCGATGTAAAGGTAAGAGTAGTAAAGGTATTTTGATTTTATTGCTAATAAAAACAAACGAGCAACAATAAAAAATACGGCGAATAAAATACCCAAAGAAAAAATCAATCCTAACTCTTCTATACAGATAGCAAAAATAAAATCCGTATCAGCTGCTGGAAGAAATCCTTTTTTCTGAATACTATTTCCTAAACCTAAGCCCCAAAAACCGCCATTATGCATGGCATAATAAGCATTAGAGGTTTGAAATCCCTTGCCAGTTGGATCGATAAAAGGATTTTGCATTACTTCAAAACGTGTTACTAAATAGCTGAATTTTTGAGGCATCCAATCAGTGGGAATCGACAATAAAAGAACCGTCCCTAACCGTTTTATTGCAACAAAGCCAACTAAAGCAAGTGATGTAAACAAAGGAGAAAGACCACTAAATAAAAACAATACTAAAACAAGAATAAAAATCATTGAAGCACCAGCTATATTTGGCTGTAAAGCAACAAAAAACATAAAGAAAATCGAAACCAGTAACGAGCGTTTGTGGTTTTTAAACGTAAACGGAACTAAGGTATCATTTTTAGACAAGTTAGAAGATAAGTACAATACAAGGACTAAAGGAACTAACTCAGACGGCTGAAATAAAAGAACACCTAAATTGATCCATCGTTTTGCACCACCAACGCTTGTTCCGATAAAAGGCAACGCAACAATTGAGAGAAATGTTAATGCCAATAGGAAATACATCATCTTGGGTTTGCGAAGAACGCTCAAATTGACTCGATATACAAAACTCATGCAAAACAAACTAAAAAGAAAATACATTGATTGTTTGATTGCTTTACTTGCGGTCCCTAATTCACTGTCCAGCAATTGATAGGAACTTGAGCTATAGACCATCAGAATACCTACAACACATAAGATTAAATAAGGGATCAAAATATAAAAATCGACATAATGCAGTTTGGATAATCTTTTAGGCCAGCTCATCGTGAGGCTCCATCATTCAAAAAGTCTTGAATGGCCAGTGTATTTTGTTTTTCATCTACTTCCAAGACACTACCAGCATCGGTATAGTCGTTAAAGGCCCAGCTCCCTTTTACTGGCACAGATAACGTTTCTAGATTTTTTACTTTTCCTGTGAGAAAATCTTTTGCTAAATCTACAAGGAGATCACTTGGAATGTTTGTGTCTAAGTAACCGACCGCTTCACCAGCAATTTTTGGTAACTGCATAAAAGCAACTGCATCCTTAGATTGCTTAGCTAGAGCATCCATGACTTGCTGTTGTCTTCTGACACGTCCAAAATCTCCCTCTTCATCCATTCTAAAACGAGCATACTGCAGTAAAGTATTACCGTCCATGATTTGTTTGCCTTTTTTGATATCAACATTGTCTAAGTTGATGTCTTTTTCCGCATCAATTTCAATTCCTTTGGGGTAAAGTTCATTGATCAATCGGATAAAGTTATTAAAATCAGCGGATATATAATAATTGATTGGTAAACCAAAAGAATCATTAAGAACTTTGCGGGTTAATTCTGCTCCGCCATAAGCATAGGCAGCGTTGATTTTTTCTAAACCATGACCTGGTATGGATACATAAGAGTCCCTCATGATCGAAATTAATTTTGGCTGTTTCGTTTCGCTATTATAATGAGCGACCATCAATGTATCTGCACGTCCGCCATCTTCATCATCTTCACGCCCATCGTCACCTATTAGCATGATTGTGATCTCTTTCGTATTTGTTTGTTGATCACCGGAAAAATTATTATTCTTAGTCTTATTTACTTGAGAGAGAGCCATTTTCTTTCCGTTATGAAAGGTGATTGCAGTATAACTCCCGATTCCAGTCAGAAGTAAGATAATACTAAGAAGTATACAAATTAAGAATTTCATTCCTGTTTTCATTTTTTATTCCTCGCTAATCATTTTAATTGATCGTCAAATAAAGTTCGGCTTTAGGAATTGTTTTAGATGGGGATAAAGAGTTCTTTTTGCTGTGAATAATAAGTGACAGACAGTCAAAGTCTAATTTCGTCAACCTGTAAACCGTCACCTCCAAAATCAAAAATACTGTCACCATTATTTATCAAAACAAAAAAACTTCGCTTAAATAACTCAGCGAAGGGGGATTGATTTCAGCACAAAGAGAGCTTATTATCATTCTCATCGTTGAGTTTTAGCACTATGAAACGTAAAAAGCAGAGCTTTTAGCTACTTTGTGAAAAGCCTTAATTCGACAATTCCTGTCCTACCCATTACTGTCTTTCGACATTTTTGAGCAGTAGCCTGTGTTTCCATAGGAGCCTCACCTAACAAGTTATTTAGATCGCCCTAAATATAGTGAATATCGTCATTAATGTCAACTACTTAAGTATTAAATTTTTTATAATAAAAAGTGAGAAAATAGAATAATCCGTGTTGTTTTATCATTTGGCAGATAGGAAATCAAATGCGAGAGGGGCTACTTTAATTTGTCAAAGGCAAGCGCAAATTTGATGCATTTTAAGTTAATAGCCTGACAATTTCGTTTTCTTTACTCTTTCTTAAACTTATTAAAAATAAAATAGAAGTGTCAGAGCCAAGTAAAGAATCATAAAATGCTAGATGAGTGTGCATCAGAGTTAAATTTTCTGTAAGATAGAATAAGTGGAAGAATGCGCTTTTTAGTTTCTCTCATGGTGAAAAACCCGATGATTGTGAAAGGATTAGAACCATTTGCACAAGGAATCATTGTGGATTTTGGTGTCCAAATACAGGCGATTTTAAGTGTTTTGAGTGGTGAGTACACACCATCAGAATTGTTACCTTTTCAGATGCCGGCAGATATGGAGAAGGTTGAACAAGAAGAAGATGTGCCACTTGATATGCTTTGCTATAAAGACAAGTTAGACCACGTTTATGATTTTGATTATGGCATGGATTTTGAAAAACGAATCGAAGATGAACGTGTGAAATATCTAAAATAGCATGTTTTTGAACAGTGACGAAACCTAAAACGTTTCGTTACTGTTTTATTTTTCGTCAATCAAATCATTAAACAAATAAAAATATGCGTGCTATAATGAAAAAAGTGATACAAGTCATGTAACTGTATTATAAAAAAAGATTTTTTTATTGTTTAATAACGAATGTTTCTTTTTGTATTAACGTTTTTTTGAAAAAGAAACATGATTATAAAAGGAGTGTAACACATGGCGGAAAAAAGCAGAAATGGCGCTAAAGTGATTGTAGAGAGTTTGAAAAACCATCAAGTTGATTATGTTTTTGGGATTCCAGGAGCAAAGATCGATGGACTATTTAATGCATTAGTGGATGACGGACCTGAATTGATCGTAACGCGTCATGAACAAAACGCTGCTTTTATGGCAGCAGCTGTTGGACGTTTGACCGGAAATCCGGGTGTGGTAGTTGCAACAAGTGGTCCGGGTGCAAGCAACTTAGCAACAGGTTTAGTCACTGCCACCGCAGAGGGCGATCCTGTACTAGCCATTGGCGGTCAAGTGAAACGCAGAGATTTACTAAAATTAACGCACCAAAGCATGAACAATGCTGCTTTATTTGAACCCATCACTAAATATAGTGTAGAAATTCAAGACCCAGAGACTATTTCTGAAGTTCTTGCAAATGCCTATCGTTTGGCTAAATCATCAAAAAAAGGCGCTAGTTTCATTAGTATTCCTCAAGATGTGGTGGACGGATCAGTCGAATCTGCTAGTATCAAACCTTTGAGTGATCCAAAGATCGGTTCTGCTTCATCTTGTGATATTCAATACCTTTCTAAACTGATTCAAGCAGCAGAATTACCAGTCTTGTTAGTTGGTATGAGAGCATCTACTGAAAAAGAAGCAAAAGCGATTCGTGAAATTGTTGAGAAAACAAATATCCCAGTTGTTGAAACATTTCAAGCGGCAGGTGTGATTTCTAGAAAACTGGAAGATCATTTTTTTGGTCGGGTTGGTTTATTCCGTAATCAACCAGGAGATATGTTGTTGAAGCGAAGTGACTTAGTCATCGCCGTCGGCTACGATCCAATCGAGTATGAAGCTAGAAATTGGAATGCGGAAGGGGATTCTAAAATCATTGTAATCGATGATACGCCAGCTGAGATCGATCTATATTTTCAGCCGGAACGTGAACTGATCGGTGATATTGCAGAAACGTTAACCGTACTTTTACCTAGTATTGAGGCGAAAATACTATCTGAAAAAGCAATGGATTACTTAGATTTATTGCACGAAAAGCTAATAGAACGGGATGACTTAAAAGAGCGGACAGAAAACGGTCTGGTCCATCCGCTAGAAGTTATTGAGACACTGCAAAATCTTGTGACTGATGAGATGACTGTTACAGTTGACGTAGGTAGCCATTATATTTGGATGGCGCGTCATTTTAGAAGTTATGAACCGAGACATTTACTTTTTAGTAATGGCATGCAAACGTTAGGAGTAGCACTTCCCTGGGCGATTTCAGCTGCGCTTGTTCGTCCGAATACACAAATAATATCAGTATCAGGAGATGGAGGATTCTTGTTTTCTGCACAAGATCTTGAAACGGCGGTCCGCAAGAAATTGAATATAATTCATTTAATTTGGAATGATGGTCGCTATAACATGGTGGAATTTCAAGAGCAGCTAAAATATCATCGAATTTCCGGTGTGGATTTTGGACCGGTTGATTTTGTGAAATATGCTGAAGCTTTTGGGGCAAAAGGATTGCGTGCGGAGACCGTGGAAGAATTAAGAACAGCAATTTTGACTGGGATTCAAACGGAAGGTCCTGTCGTGATCGATATTCCTATTGATTATCAAGACAACGAAAAACTTGGCGAAACGATTTTACCAGATCAGTTTTATTAGAAAGGTGATAACGATGACAAAAGAAGCAATCTTATACCAGCACGGGACATTAGGTGCTTTAATGGCCGGCTTAATGGATGGTACTGAAACAATTGCTAATATTTTGAAAAAAGGCGATTTTGGGATTGGGACTTTATCCGGTCTTGATGGAGAATTGATTATTTTAGGTGGAAAAGCTTATCAAGGAAGAGAAGATGGTGCGCTGATTGCACTATATGAGGATCAAGAAACACCTTATGCTGCAGTGACAACCTTTAAGCCGACAATTACATTTCAAGTCGAACAGCTTACGGATAATCTAAAAATCAATACATTGATCCGTGAACAGTTAAAGAGTGAAAATTTGTTTCATGCAATTAAAATTCACGGGAAGTTTAAAAAAGTGCATATTCGAGCAATGCCGAAACAGGAAAAACCATATAAACGGTTAGTGGAAGTATCCAAAGAACAGCCTGAATTTATTAAAGAAGACGTTACTGGTACTATAGTTGGTTTCTTCACTCCTGAATTATTTCAAGGAGTTGCAGCTGCAGATTTTCATTTGCATTTTATTGATGATGATCAAACATTTGGTGGACATCTGATGGATTTTGAATTGGAAACAGGAACGGTTGAAATTGAACCGATGGACTCTTTATTGCAACATTTCCCTAAAAATGATGAGACGTTTATCCATACTGAAATAGATTATGCAGATTTGAATAAAGAAATTAAAGAAGCAGAATAAAAAAAGCCTAAGACAGTTTGTAACGACCCCAAAAAGTTAGACCTGAAAATCTAACTTTTTGGGGTCACTACATTTCCTTAACTCTGTCTTAGGCTTTTCACTATTTAGAAGCAATTCTTTTTGCCTTCTCTGTATTTGCAAAATGGAGTTTTGCATATTTACTTAATAACGCCATGCCGCCTTTGGCTAAAATCTTAGCAGCGACTTTATCAGAAGCGGTTCCTGCACCGGAAGGCACTTTCATACCTAATTCTTCCGATTCATTATCTAGTTCTTCTAAAAAGGCTGCACGACTAATGATTGAAGCCGCGGCCACAGCAACGTGATATTGCTCGCCTTTCGTGATGAAGTATAACTTCTCACTGACTTGATTTTGTTCGTTGCGCACATATTTCTTGTAATTTGCTTCAGGTGTAAATTGATCGATCAAGATTGCCTCAGGTTTGATTGGTGCGATTTCACTTAACAGTAAATGAATGGCCTGATTGTGTAACGCTACTTTCATGTGGACTGCGTTGTACTTAGGTTGGATTTGGTTGTATTTTTCTGGTTCTACAATCAATAGTTTATAAGGTATCAATTCTTTGATCACATCTGATAGCTGTCTGATTTGAGGGTCAGTTAGCTCTTTAGAATCTCTTACGCCAAGTGCTTTTAACTTTGTGACCATTGTTTTATCGACATAAGCAGCACAGACTGTGACAGGCCCAAAATAACTTCCATTGCCGACTTCATCACTACCTAAAACAGAAAGTTGACTAAAATTAGCTGGAAGTGAAGTGGTCTTTTTTGCTGAAGACGTGTTTGATGTTTTACTTTGAGTTGGCTTTCCCCACTTAGCGGCAGCAGTTTCAGCATCTGGTCCTTGAAAGACAACTTTTCCAGAAGTGTAAGCTGTGATCGTTGTATTGCCAACTTTCGCCACAAACTCAGAATAAGGAATAGTTCTATTTAAATAATTTTTTTCGTAAAATGACTTCATTTTCTTCATAGTATCTTTGTTAACTTTGATTACTTGTGTTTGAGACATCGTAGTGCTCCTTTCAGCTTTTCTTATCTATAGTAAAACAAATGAATAGAAAAGTGAAGCATGATTCTTTATTGAAAACGTAAAAAATAATTGAGAATAATGGCGTTATAATAACGAAAATTTGAGTTTTCAGAAAATCTGTGTTAGAATACATTATAAGTAATGATACTAGTTTGAGTGAGCGGATTTCTGCTCACTCTTTTTAATGGAGTAACACAAAGGGAAAGCACAATGAAATGCTGATGCAATCGACTTTTCATTGTCTAGCTGTATGAATCTGACTTTCGGTGAGTAACAGAAAAAAATTGTGATAAAGAACATCACACTGTTTTTCTTTAAACTCACTCAAGTCAAAGCGATTCACTCCGCTTTTCATTGTCTAGCTGTATGAATCTGACTTTCGGTGAGTAACAGAAAAAAATTGTGATAGAGAACATCACACTGTTTTTCTTTAAACTCACTCAAGTCAAAGCGATTCACTCCGCTTTTCTAATAAAACTAGTACGTTACATAAATCTCGAAGGAGGCGAAAATTTTGAGTAGTGTTGTGGAAACTGTTACCGAGTTAGTCACACCAATCTTAGAAAAACAAAATTTTGAACTTGTAGAAGTAGAGTTTGTCAAGGAAGGAAGAGACTGGTTTCTCCGTGTCTTTATTGATAAAGAAGGCGGTATTGATATCTTAGACTGTGCACTTGTTAGTGAACAGCTGGATGAAAAGCTTGATGCTATGGATCCTGATCCGATTCCTCAAGCATACTTTCTGGAAGTATCCTCTCCGGGAGCTGAACGTCCGTTGAAGAAAGAAAGCGACTATGAAAACGCAGTTGGAGAATACATTCATGTTTCACTTTATCAAACGATTGATGGTGAGAAGCAATTTGAAGGTATCTTAAAAACAGTAGATAAAGATCAGTTGACCTTGACAGTCAAAATCAAAACAAGAGTCAAAGATTATACATTTGAACGAAAAAACATTGCAAAAGCTCGTTTAGCAATTCAGTTTTAACTAAGTGAAGACATCAAATAGAACATTCTAGTTTTTACTTATCACGAGATGCAAAATCAACCCATAAAAGGTTGATCAGCTCCGTTCATCTTTCATTTAGACAGTAGGAGGAAATGATAAAAAAATGAGCAAAGAAATGTTAAATGCATTAGATGCATTAGAAGCTGAAAAAGGTATTTCTAAAGAGATTGTGATTGATGCACTGGAAGCAGCATTGGTTTCCGCATACAAAAGACATTATGGGCAGGCCCAAAACGTTGAAGTAGAATTCGATGGTAAAAAAGGCAACATCCATGTTTATGCTGTTAAAGAAGTAACCGAAGAAGTCTTTGATTCACAACTAGAAGTATCATTAAAAGAAGCAATGGAAGTTAATAAAGCATACGAAATGGGTGACAAAATCCGTTTTGAAGTAACACCAAAAGACTTTGGACGAATTGCTGCACAAACAGCGAAACAAGTTATCTTACAACGTGTTCGTGAAGCAGAAAGAAATATTATCTATAACGAATTCAGTGCGTATGAAAATGATATCATGCAAGGGATCGTTGAAAGACAAGATCGTCGTTACATTTATGTAAACCTAGGAAAAATCGAAGCTGTTTTATCTAAGCAAGATCAAATGCCTAATGAATTTTATCAACCGCATGATCGTATCAAAGTATACGTTTCAAGAGTTGAGAACACGTCAAAAGGCCCGCAAGTCTTTGTTAGCCGCAGCCATCCAGATTTATTGAAGCGATTATTTGAACAAGAAATCCCAGAAGTGTATGATGGAATAGTAGAGATTGTAAGCATTGCACGTGAAGCAGGAGACCGTTCAAAAGTTTCTGTTCGCTCAACGGATTCAAATATTGATCCAGTAGGAACATGCGTAGGGCCAAAAGGGCAACGTGTACAAGCAATCGTGAATGAATTAAAAGGCGAAAATATGGATATCGTTGAATGGAGCGAAGACCCAGCAGTTTTCATCAGCAACGCATTGAATCCAGCACAAGTAGTTGATGTTATTTTCGATCCAAACAACAATAAAGCTTGTACAGTAGTCGTTCCAGATTATCAGTTATCACTTGCAATCGGCAAAAGAGGTCAAAATGCTCGTTTAGCAGCAAAATTGACTGGATTTAAAATTGATATCAAACCTGAATCTGAAATGGACGCTTATTATGCAGAACAAGCAGAAAATCAAGCAACATCTGAAGAAGAAACACATGATGCAGAAATCGTGGCATCTGATATGACTGCTGATGATTACGAAAATATTGAGTTTGAAGATAAAACAGTAGAAGACGAAGAACAAGTCTAACGATTTGGAGGGAACGGAATGAAAAAAAGAAAAGTCCCGATGCGTAAATCTGTTGTTTCAGGTGAAATGAAACCAAAAAAAGAATTAGTTCGAATCACGCGTTCCAAAGAAGGCGAAGTTGCAATCGATCCTACAGGGAAGATGCCAGGACGAGGGGCTTACGTTTCGCTTGAGCCTAAAGAAGTGCAAGAGGCCTGGGATAAGCATATTTTAGACCGTGTGTTGGAAACGACATTGACAGATGATTTTTATCAAGAATTATTAGATTATGTTGAACATCAAAAAGCACGTAAAGAGTTGTTCGGCAATGGATAAAGAAAAAATACTAAATTTATTAGGTTTGGCTATGAGAGCTGGAAAACTAGTGACCGGTGAAGAATTGACTATCGGTGATATCCGTAGCAATAAGGCGAAATTCGTTTTTGTTGCCTCTGACGCTAGTGATAATACAAGAAAAAAAATCAAGGACAAATGTTCTTATTACAATGTTCCTTGCAGTGAGTCGTTTTTACATTCAGAATTAAGTCACGCGATCGGTAGAACGCGTATGGTGATTGGTATCAATGATCAGGGCTTTGCGACTAAGTTCAAGGAACTAATCAAAGGTTAGGAAGGTGATTGCATGGGGAAAAAAAGAATTTATGAATTAGCAAAAGAAATGAATCAATCGAGTAAAGATGTTGTCGAAAAAGCGCATGCATTAGGTATGGATGTGAAAAATCACATGGGCGCAATTTCTTCTGAGGAAGAATCAAAACTTCGTAGTTCATTTGGAGGGAACAAGCCTGCAAGTACACAACAAAAATCAGCACCGAAACCACAAGTAGCACACAGTGGTCAAGGGCAAACAAAACCAGCAAATCCAAAACCAGCTAACCAAAATGGAAATAGACCAAACCAAACTCAACAAAGACCGCAACAACAAAACGGACAACAAAATCGTCCGCAGCAAAATAATCAAAATCGTCCAGCACAACAAGGACAACAAAATAACCAAAATCGCAACAACCAAAATCGTAACATGCAAGGAAGCAGCCAAAATATGACTCAAAACCGTTCAAACCAAGGACAACAAAATCGTCCGCAACAAAACAACCAAAATCAAAACCGTCCAGCACAAGCAGGACAACAAAATAATCAAAACCGTAACAATACTCAAAATCGTAATTCACAAGGTAATACGCCAAGTACAAATCAAAATCGTAACACACAAAGCAATACTCAAAATACAAATCAAAATCGTCCAGCTGCACAAGCAGGACAGCAAAACCGTCCACAACAAGGGCAAGCTAGCAATAACTCACAAGGAAATCAAAATCGTAACAATACGAATTCTGGAAACCGTAATAATAGTTTCGGTGGAGGCGGCGGTCAAAATCGTAACCGTAATGGCTACAATAATCAAAACCGCAACAGATTCAACAAAAAAGGTAAAAAAGGCAAATACCAAGAATCAACAAAACCGGCAGTACCAGCGCGTAAATTCCGTGAATTACCAGATGTATTAGAATATACAGAAGGAATGAACGTTGCGGATATCGCGAAGAAAATTCACCGCGAGCCAGCTGAAATCATCAAAAAACTATTTATGATGGGTGTAATGGTCAATCAAAACCAATCCCTAGATAAAGAAACAATTGAATTATTAGCAGTGGATTATGGCATGGAGCCGCAGGAAAAAATTCAAGTCGATGTTGCTGATATTGATAAATTCTTCGAACCAGAAGCATTAGTTGAAGAAAATCTTGTAACACGTCCGCCAGTTGTAACGATTATGGGTCACGTTGACCATGGTAAAACGACTTTGCTAGATACGTTGCGTAATTCACGCGTAACTTCTGGTGAAGCAGGTGGTATCACTCAACATATCGGTGCCTACCAAATCGATATCGATGGAAAACCAATTACCTTCTTAGATACACCAGGACATGCTGCGTTTACAAGTATGCGTGCTCGTGGAGCTGGTATCACAGATATTACGATTTTAGTCGTTGCAGCAGATGATGGTGTTATGCCGCAAACTGTCGAAGCAATCAACCATGCAAAAGCAGCGGAAGTGCCAATTATTGTAGCAGTCAATAAAGTGGATAAACCAGGAGCTAATCCTGATCACGTAAAACAAGAATTAAGTGAACATGGTTTGATCCCGGAAGAATGGGGCGGAGATACGATCTTCGTAAACATTTCAGCGAAATTCAACCAAAACATTGACGAGTTACTAGAAAATATTCTTTTGATCGCCGAAGTTGAAGACTTGAAAGCTGATCCAACGCAACGTGCAATCGGTACAGTGATCGAAGCTCGTTTAGATAAAGGTAAAGGACCTGTTGCTACATTACTTGTTCAACAAGGTTCATTACGTGTTGGAGACCCAATCGTTGTTGGGAATACATTTGGCCGTGTCCGTGTTATGACTAATGATATCGGCCGTCGTGATAAAGCTGTAGGTCCAGCAACACCAGTTGAAATCACAGGATTGAATGATGTTCCGCAAGCTGGTGATCGTTTCGTAGTCTTTGAAGATGAAAAAACAGCTCGTCAAGCAGGTGAAGAACGTGGCAAACGTGCACAACTTGAACAACGTTCATCAAATAATCGTGTAACATTAGACAACTTGTTTGAAAGCCTAAAAGAAGGCGAATTGAAAGACGTTAACGTGATTATCAAAGCAGATGTACAAGGGACGGCTGAAGCTCTTGCAGCAAGCTTACAAAAAATCGAAGTTGCTGGTGTTCGTGTGAAAATCGTTCACTCGGCTGTTGGTGCAATCAATGAAAGTGACGTGACACTTGCTGCAGCAAGTAATGCGATCATCATTGGCTTTAACGTTCGCCCAACACCTCAAGCAAAACAACAATCAGATCAAGAAGAAGTGGACATTCGTTTACACCGTATCATCTACAAAGCAATCGAAGAAATTGAAACAGCGATGAAAGGGATGCTTGATCCTGAATTCGAGGAGAAAATCACTGGTCAAATGACTGTTCGTGAGCTTTATAAAGTATCTAAAGTTGGAACGATTGCTGGTTGTTATGTCACAGAAGGTTCTATCCGTCGTGATAGTGGCGTTCGTGTGATTCGTGACGGAATCGTTATCTTTGAAGGCAAACTTTCTAGCTTGAAACGTTTCAAAGACGATGCTAAAGAAGTTAAACTTGGCTTTGAATGTGGTGCAATGGTTGAAAACTTCAATGATCTTAAAGTTGATGATGTGATCGAAGGCTTTGTAATGGAAGAAATTAAACAATAATAAAAAGAGAGAAGGAGAAACAGTATGGCAAATTATCGTGACCGTCGAGTGGGTCAAGAAATCATGCGTGAAATCAATGATATATTGAGAAAACGTGTCAGAGACCCACGTGTGCAAGATATTACAATTACCGATGTTCGAGTAACTGGCGATCTGCAACAAGCGACGATTTATTACAGTTTGTTATCTGATCTAGCTTCTGATCAACAAAAAGCGCAACAAGGATTAGATAAAGCCAAAGGATTGATCCGCAAAGAATTAGGCCAACGTTTGACATTGTATAAAACGCCGGAACTAATTTTTGAGAAAGATGAATCTGTCCAATATGGGAATCATATTGATGAGCTGATTCGTAAATTAAATCAAGGTGAATAGAATAAAAGCGTAAAACGTAACGGTTATGTAGTTATGTTTTACGCTTTTTTTTGTGTAACAAAGAGTTTGTCTAAAAAAATCATATAATGGAATTTAGTAACCAAAAATGAACAAAATGAGCCAATAACACGGATAATGTTTAAGGTTTGATATATACAAAAAAGCTATAAAATTGTCGTAATATTTCCTTTTTATTGTAGAAATATTTTTAGTTTATAAGTTTAAAATAATCATTTTTGTTACTTATTGTCCTTTTTATGACCTTTTTTGTTGTTGTAAAGATAGTAAAATTAATTTTAGATAAAGTTAATTATTTTATCTTTTTGGGATGTCATTATGACCTAATGATTATTAATAACGATTAATTTGTAAATAGAAAGTGAGGGGGAGCTGATAGGTTTGACAGATAAAAAAGAGAGCTCTTTTAATGGTATGCCGCTTTAGAGAAACAATCAATAAGGATCATCACTCAACTAATTTGAAAGGGGAGATTTAGTATGAAAAAATTAATTTTATCATCATTGCTCATTGCAGCATTTTCTAGTAGTGTTTTTGTTTTAGGGGATCAGGAGGTTTTTGGGGAAGAAAAAAATAGTCGAAAGACAGATATCAATACATTAGAAGATATTGAATTAACCGATTACTTTACGCTTCATGGTGATGCCGAATTGATTGATAGCAATACAGTAAGACTGACTAAAGCTAAATCAAATCAGTTTGGAGCAATCACGCTGAACTCAAAACTGACTTTTGGAGATAACAATATGAACCTCATTTTTGATGTTGACTATGGTACTGCTTCAAAAGGAGGGAATGGGATTGGGGCGGCCTTTCACCAAGGGGAAATTGGAGAAATTGGCAAAACTGGAGTTAATGGTAGCGGTTTAGGTATTTTAGGGTTGAAAAATGGACTTGGTTTTGAAGTCAATACATACCTTGATCCAGCTATTCCAGAGCATGGTGGGCTTATTTCACCTATTGTTGGTCCGCATGTAGGTTTTGTTGAGACAGATAAAGGGGATTATTTAGTAGGGAATAGCATGAAAAATATCCCCTTACCTACTGAAACTGAAAATTTTGGTTTCTTTACTCAAAGTTTTGGCGGTGGATTGATTACTTTAAGGCACAATTATGGGGGCGCAGTATTCTCAGTGGGCCCAAATGTTTACGAAGGTCAGGAATCGACATTTACCTTAGCCGCAACAACGGGTAAAATTGGTAACGAGCAAATAGTAAAATTAAAAGGCTTAGTAGCTAGACTCAGTATACCGGAATTGAAAGCAAACAACATCGAAATTCAACAAGACGAAAAATTTGATCCATTTGATGCAAGGATCGGTTTAGAAGCCTCGGATCAAAGCATAGGAGATTTAACCAATAAGATCAAAGTGGTTTCCAATAACGTAAGTAGTGCTATTCCAGGTACCTATAAAGTGACTTATGAAGTGAAGAACAGTCGTAATGAAGTAGCTAGAAAAACAATCAAAGTTAAAGTCAATATTAATGACACTTGGCCAAATGGTAAAACAGCGGGCTGGAAAATGTTCTCAGGACAAGATATTCAACTGTCGAAGGATCCACAAGCTGCTTTAGTGGGAGATTATACTTTCTATTCTGATAGTCATGCTAGTTTATATAAACATTTTACAGGAATCGACGCTCTAGAAAAAGGGGCCGAATATCGTGCTACGGTCTATATCAAACCACAAAATGGAAAACCAGAAAGCAATCGTGTGAAATTATCTCTGAAAGAGGATCCATCAGGAAAAGAAAGCAGAGAGATTATTAATAACTTCCTTTCGAAAGATCAATTATCTGAAAAAGGTTACTATAAAATAAGCCAAACATTCAAAGTTGGCGAAAATGAAACAAATCCTTTAATCGTTGTCGAAAACTTTAGTGCTGGATATATTGGTTCGATTAATATATCTAAAATTGTTAAGTGAGACCGTTTAGTTGATTAATTAAAGTATTAAAGTAACCTTTCTGATAATCTCTATGCTAATAGAAGCAAAAAAAGCTGAATGGGATCCGTCCTTTTTGGCTTTTTTGTATCTTTTTGAACGATTCCCGAGTCTTTTATGGTGGCATTTTGTAACAGTATTGACTTTTGTAACTATATTGAAAGAAACTGTAATATTTTTATCGATCAAATAGATAAAATTTATGCTATTATTTATAGTACAAGTCTTACTAAAGACACTGTTGAAGAAAATGGAGGGTTAATAGTGAAGAAAAAGAATTTGTCATTATTAATAGTTAGTATGGTTACAGTTGCAGGAACAATAGTACCGATTAGTTCATTAGCTGAGACAACTGATAAAAAAATAGAACAACAAGATAAAGAAATTTCAGCATTAAAAGAAAAACAAAAAGGTGTAGCAGCTCAAATCACCACATTAGAAGAAGAAATTTCTTCGATTTTTGATGAAGGTATTTCTCTGAATAAACAAAAAACAGAATTAACGAAAGAATCTGAACAATTAAAAAAAGATATTGCTGCATTAGATGTGCGAATCAATAAAAGAACAGAAGCGATTCAAAAACAAGGCAGAAATGTTCAAGTGAATGGACAAGGGACTCAAATTTTGGATATGATTTTAAATTCAGAATCAATCACAGATGCAGTCGGCCGGGTGCAAGCAATTTCTTCAATTATGACAGCAAATAATGATTTAGTTAAACAACAAAAAGAAGATAAAGCCCTTATTGAAAGTAAAAAATCAACTATTCAAACGAATTTAGCGAATGTTGAAAAGGCAACCGTTCAACTTGAAAAAGAAAAAGAAAACCTGGTTGCTAAACAAGCTGATTTAAATGTTCTAAAAGCTGAGGTAGAAGCTGAAACATCTGGTGCTGAAAGCTCAAAAAGCAAATTATTAAAAGAACAACAAGAAGCACTAAAAACGCAGCTTGCAAATGAAGCGAAAAATAAAGAAGCCAAAAAGGTTGAGACTGCTAAAGCTGATAATTCAAAAGCAACAGAAACAACAACTACTCAAAGTGAAAGTACTACAGAGACAACTACAGCACCATCTAATCCTGGTGGGACGAATGAGTCGACTAGTAATCCAAATGAGGGAAACAACTCAGGCAATCAAGAAAGTACTGGACCATCAGAAAAACCTGTTGACCCTGTAACACCACCAGTTACTTCTGGTGATGCGACGTTCCAAGCGTTAAATTCTTTACGAGCAGCTCACGGTTTGAGTCCAGTTAGTTGGGACGCAGGACTTGCTGCTGCAGCTAGTAGCCGTGCAGCGAGCATGCAAGATTTCCAAGTACCATCTGATCATTGGAACAGAGGAGACGAAGTAATTGCATTTATGTTTGCTCCAGGAAACTCTGTCATCATGGCTTGGTACAATGAGACGAACATGACATCTCCATCTGGAACAGGTCACCGAGATTGGGAATTAAATCCTGGAATGACCCGTGTTGGATTTGGATATGCTGGTGGCGTAATTGTAGGTCATTCTGCTTAAAAATACGATTGAATTAAGTTCATTTTGTATTAACATAGTCGCGTGAAGTAAAACAACGTAATTTGTTTTGCTTCACGTTTTTTGTTGCTTCTACTTTAGAGCTATTAAAACTAGTTTTGAAAAAATGAATATTTTTTGTCTTCTATGCTATAATATATGAGTTAATAATCTAATGGAGGAAAACAATGGACGGTATTTTACCTTTATGGAAAGAAGCGGGCATGACTAGTCATGACTGTGTTTTTAAACTGAGGAAAATTTTACATACAAAAAAAATTGGTCATGGTGGTACACTTGACCCAGATGTTTCTGGTGTTTTACCTATTTGTATCGGCAAAGGGACGAAAGTGATTGAATATATGGTTGATTCTGGCAAGACCTATGAAGGACAAATCACGCTAGGTTTTTCTACATCAACGGAAGATGCCAGTGGAGAAACTGTTGAACGTGTTACGCTCTCTAAACCTTTTTCAACAGAAGAAATTGATGCTGCAATGCAAACGATGACAGGCGAGATCACTCAAATTCCACCAATGTTTTCGGCAGTCAAAGTCAACGGCAAACGCCTCTATGAGTATGCTAGAAATGGGGAAGAAGTCGAACGTCCAGTGAGAAAAGCAATGATTTATTCTTTTGAACGAACGAATGAACCAGAATTTGATAGAGAAAAAGGAACACAAAGCTGGCGCTTCAAAGTAGTTTGCGGTAAAGGGACCTATGTTAGAACGTTGTCTGTAGATACAGGTCTTGTTTTAGGGGTTCCGGCGCACATGTCTGATTTAACTCGCACAGCAAGTGGCGGTTTGACTGCTGAGCAAAGTTTGACGTTGGCGCAAGTTGCAGCAATAATGGAACAAAATACGATTTCTGAAACGTTATTACCGATCGAAACAGCTATTGAGCATTTTCCGCGAATCGATTTATCCGCTGCACTTTATCAAAAAGTAAAAAATGGTGTTCGCTTGACTCCAGCTGAGTTATCTTTAAACGAAATGCCCGAAGATTTAGTCGCACTATTTTATCAAGACCAAGTTGTGAGTTTATATATGGCACATCCGACAAAGCAGAACATATTAAAACCTAGCAAGGTACTAAGAAATAATTAATAGAAAGAAGTTTTATCATGCAAATCATTCCAATACGACATCCATACACCTTAGACCAAATTCCAGCTGATGAGGTCGTTATGGTATTAGGCTTTTTTGATGGGGTTCACCGTGGGCATCAAAAAGTAATTGAAACAGCAAAAAAAATTGCACAAGAAAAAGGCTTAAAGCTGGCAGTAATGACGTTTAACCAGCATCCATCTATCGTTTTCCAAAAGGTTCTACCTGAGAATATGAAATATTTGAATAGCTTAGAACAAAAAGAGCGATTGATGGAAAAACAAGAGGTAGATATTCTATATGTGATTGAATTTACTTCTGCTTTTGCTCATTTAGCCCCGCAAGAATTTGTGGATCAATATATTGTAGGCCTTCACGCAAAAGTGGCAGTGTCTGGTTTTGATTATACTTATGGTCCTAAAGATATCGCAGATGTTGCTCATTTACCGGGATATGCTAAAAATCGCTTTGAGATTGTTACTGTGGGTAAAGAAGAGTTAGATGGTGCTAAAATCAGTTCAACACGGATTCGTGAGCTAATGGAACATGGGAATATGGAAGGTGTTACTGAATTGTTAGGTTATGTCTATGAAACAGACGGGACAGTTGTTCACGGGGATGCTAGAGGTCGGTTATTGGGATTTCCGACTGCCAATATCAAAGTAAAAAGCACAGTGCGTTTACCTAGAATAGGTGTTTATGCTGTGAAAATTCAAGTAGGCAACAATTGGCATATTGGTATGGGCTCAATCGGACATAATGACACGTTTGGTGACGGTCGCGATCTTACCGTAGAAGTGTATATTTTAGATTTTCATCAAGATATTTATGGTGAGCAAGTTACTGTTTGTTGGAATCATTATTTACGTGATCAAGTTAAATTTGATGGCGCAGAAAGTTTGATTGTACAGTTAAAACAAGACGAGCAAGATACTGCTGATTATTTTTCGAATAAGAACTGTTGATAGGTTTGATAGACTGAATAAGTTGCGACGCTTAGATCGCAACTTATTCAGTTTTTTTGTTTATCAATTGTTTTTAAGTATACGGAATAGCACTATAATTATTATAGGATGGTTTGTATTTTATAATCTGTCATAATGAATGATAAGCAAAAATAATTGCTTACTAATTTTTAGGAGGATGAAATCCATGAAAAAAATCGTTTTAGGTACAACTATCTTGCTGTGTTCACTAGCTTTAGTAGGATGCGGGAAAAATACGGAAAAAAATAAATCTGAAACACCGACGTCCTCCGAAGTGAAAAAAAGTAGTAGTTCTTTAGAATCTAGTAAAAATAAAGAGGACAAAACTTCCGATTCTAAAGAGACTGATAAAAAAACATCAGAATCTACTACAAAAAAGAAAAAGTGATAGATGAACCTTCATTGAACTAAAAACAGTAGAATGATGTAATGGTTCTTAATTTATTTTTTGAGTTGTTTGTTGTGGTTGGGTTCGCCAGTTTTTTAAGCGAAAAGAAGCTGAGTGATAACTTTTTGGAGTTATGTCTCAGCTTCTTTGAATTAATAAAATGAAGTATTTGTAAAAGAAGATAATGCTTGTTTTAATTGAGTGTTCATGTATTTATTCTTAAGATAATAAACGGACATTACTCTTGTAGGCAGGCTATTATGGCTTATCGAGGCGATATCTAAATGATCTAAGTGACACTCAAGATACTGAGGAACGATTGAAAAAGTATTCGTGTTACTTACCATATAAAGGATTAATTCAGTTGTGTCGACTTGAATGTCATACTCTTGAGACCTCGAAGGAAGATTAGTATCCATCCAATCATAAATCGTTTTTGTCTCAAGGAATCTCTTATTGAAAAATACAAATGGATAGTGCTCAAGTAGATCCAGGGTGATGGTTGGGTGTTCGAGAATAGGATGCTCTTTGCGCATGATAATTTTGTACTCATTGGAGTAAATGTCTATTTTATTTATCGTTGTAGGTACATTCTTTATAGCTGGACCAATGCCAATATCGGTTTCCAATGTTTCAAGGGACTTGAAAATATTGTCTGAAACAATCGTATTTACTCTCAACTGTTTATATTCACGGAACAAAGCAGAAAGTGTATCATTCAATTTGAATTCAAGATCATTTAAAAAAAGTGAAACATTGATCGTTGTAATGTTAGATTCAGCTGTATCAGACAAATCGTTGATTTCTTCACCAATATAGTACATTTCTTGTTTGATGCGCCAACAATGTCTTTCCAATATTTTTCCAGCTGGAGTAGGTTGACATTCAGAACCATTTCTATAAAATAGCGAAGTGCCGATTTCATCTTCGAGATTTCTTATTTGTTTACTCAGTGCAGCTTGTGAGATGCCTAGTATATCACTGGCTCTAGTAAATTGTTTTTGTTCGCAGAGGGCCAAAAAGTAATTTAAATGAGTTAATTCCATGATTTCGTGCTCCTTTCAATGGGAAATTAAAAGATAAATTGAAGTTGCTTTATTAGATAGTCATGTGTCTTAGAACGTGTAAAACTTGAGGCATAACCAATAGAAATATTTCTAAAAGGCCCATCGATGATTTCAACAGAATTAACATTCAAGTAATTAGGAAGTGAATCTGTTAAGGAGTATGGTAAAAGCGCTACACCAAAGTCTTGATCGACTAAGTTTAAAATGGATATTGTTGAAGGTAGTTCATAATGATGATTGTATTTAAGTTTAGGATGAGCTGTTTCTATCCAAGAATCAATTACTATTTTTTCATAAATTTGATTGGAATAATTTATTAGCGGGATTTGAAGTAAATGCTCCGCTGAGACTTCATCTAAGTCAGAAAATTTGTTGTTATTACTGATAAAAAGCACATATGATTCAGATAAAATTAAGTCACTCATTATCTTAGGATTTGTTTCAGAGAGGATTCCGATTGCTATATCAATTTCTCCTTTTTCCAAAACTTCTTCTAGATTGTTATAATAGCAATAATCGATTGAAACAGAAGGATAGTTCGTGTGAAAGTCAGTTAATAATTTTGCCATTAGATAATCAGTGTCAGCCAAATTAGTTCCAATTCTGATAAGTGCAGTTTCGCCACTATGAACAAGCTGATTAATTTCATCAATAGCCATTTCAAACTCGTGAAAAATATTTTCCCCTCTTTTTTTTAAAACCATCCCTTCAGGTGTTAACGTATTATTACCGTAATCTCTAGTTATTAATTGTGCATTCAATTCCTGCTCTAATTCTCGAATATGAGTGCTTAAATAAGGTTGAGAGATGCCTAATTCTTCTGAAGTTTTTGTGAAGCTTTTATTTTTACATAATGCTAAAAAATAATCTAAATGTTTTAGTTTCATTTGCTCATCCCCTTCATTCGAATAAAAAAACTCGTCTCTTACAAGATAAAATAATTTTTTCTGAAATAGTTGTTTTTTTTTAAAACTAAATAAAAAATTAATAGTACATTAAATGAAAAAGGAAAAGGCCCCTTCAATTGGTGATAGCAAACCAATTGAAAGAGCTTCTATCAGTATATTCTAACTGATAAAAAAATGATGAACTTTTTTGCTTATGCACTGTAAATAAGTTATTTACTCATTCATTATAGACTTGAAGACAAAGTTAAACTATTTCATTTTACTTATAGTGGTATTCCTTTTTAGGTAATCAGGTATAAAAATCATTGAGACCATAAATCCCACCTCGCAGGAAAGACGAAGTGGGATTTATCAGAGTTTACTTTGTAAAAAGGAGTATGGATTTATGCATAAACGAAGTTGGGAAGTTCGTTTATACAACTATCATAAATAAAAACATAAAAAAAGACTATTCAGTTTTATTTATAAATATATTCTTTTTTCTTAATGATTTCGCATAAATCTAAAGACTTATTAAAACTACATTCAAAAAAAGTTATAGCTATATAATTTTTTTAGTCTATAAAATACTAGTATAAATCATTAGAATAACAGTGTAATTCTTCTTGTTAGGTGAGGCTCCTATACAAACACAGGCTACTGCCCAAAAATGTCGAGAGACGCCAATGGGTAGAACAGGAATTGTCGAACGAAGGCTTTTCTTAAGGTAGCTAAAAGCAGATGCTTTTTACGTTGTACAGTGCCAAAACTCAACGATTACGAAGACTCACGGCAAAGCGGGCTGAGTTTTCAGTGCGCTCTTTTTGTGTGGAAAGGATGTGGTTAAGGTGCCAGAAGATAGTTCGATCAAGCAGAAATCAACGAAAAGAAAAGAGGATAATCCAGATGCAAAAAGAAATGAAGAACATGATCCATGAAAAAGCTTATCAAAAATTAGCAAATCTATCTATTGATAAAGTCTTAGAAAGTTTTTCCTCTTCGTGGGATGGGTTGAAAGCCAGAGAAGTCCAGCGTTCAAAAGAACAGTTTGGCGTCAATAAAATCACGGATGATAAAAAGAAATCAATTGTCTATACTGTCATAAAATCTTATGTCACACCGTTTACTGTGGTATTAATGATTCTGGCAACCATTTCGTTTTTTACCGAATATGTCTATGCGGAGCCAAGTGAAAAAGATATTGCCGGCGTTTTGATCATGCTTGTTATGGTTTTATTGAGTGGCACTATGACATTAGTCCAATCGGTTAAGTCCAGTAACGCTGTCAATAAACTACAAAATATGATCCAAATCACTGCAACAGTCACTAGAGAAAATAAAGAAATGGAAATTCCTATGGATCAAGTAGTTTGTGGGGATTTAGTGAAACTTTCAGCTGGAGATATGATTCCAGCAGACCTTCGTTTGATTCATGCAAAAGACTTATTTGTATCACAATCAGCTATGACGGGTGAAAGTTTCCCAGTTGAAAAAAAAGTTAAAAATTTTGTTTCAACCAATAATAACCAAACAGATTATGAAAATCTACTATTTTTAGGAAGTAATGTAGTTAGTGGTAGCGGAGTAGGTGTAGTCGTTCGTGTGGGTGACAATACATTATTTGGAAAAATTGCCCAAGATGTAGCGGATGATGAGAAAAAAACCAGCTTTGAATTAGGTGTGAATAAAACGACTTGGTTGTTGATTCGTTTTATGATGGTCATTACACCAGCAGTTTTTTTGATCAATGGCATCACAAAAGGCAATTGGAGTGAAGCGTTGATGTTTGCGATTGCGACAGCAGTTGGTCTTACGCCAGAAATGTTACCAATGATTGTTACGACTAATTTAGTTAAAGGCTCTAGAGATATGGCAAAAGAGGGCACGATCATGAAAAACGTCAATGCCATTCAAAACTTTGGTGCCATGGATATTTTATGTACAGATAAGACGGGGACATTAACCCAAGATAAGGTGATTTTAGAATATCATTACAATACGTCATGTCAAGAAGATCGAGAAGTGTTGCAATCAGCCTTTTTAAATAGTTATTTTCAAACGGGTCTTCGTAATTTGATCGATAAAGCAATCATTGAAGCGACATCAAAAGAATTATCCATTGACGAAGAGGACTACTTTAAAATCGATGAAATTCCGTTTGACTTTAACCGTAGAAGAATGAGTGTGGTGATTAAAAATAGAAGATCAAATCAAAGCTTCTTGATCACTAAAGGAGCAGTTGAAGAGATGCTGCAAGCATGTACGCATATCAATCAGCACGGAGAGATTGTTCCGATAACACCCAAAATAAAAAAACAAGTATTAAAAACAGTAAACGAATTAAATGAAGATGGTTTGCGCGTGTTAGCAATTGCGGATAAGGAAGTCAATAATCAATTAGATGACTATTCAGTTGAAGACGAAAGAGAACTGATTTTACAAGGATATCTAGCGTTCTTAGATCCACCTAAAGAAACCGCATCTGCAGCCATTAAAGCATTGAAAAATAACGGAGTTTCAGTGAAAATCTTAACAGGCGATAATGAGTTAGTTACCCGTTCAGTCTGTAAAGAAGTCGGTCTTGGTGCTGAAAAAATGATCAATGGTTCAGCTCTTGCTAAACTTTCTGATACCGAATTAGAACAAACAGTTAATGAATACAATATTTTCACAAAAGTAACCCCTGATCAAAAAACAAAAATTGTTAAAGCACTGAAAAAAAATGAACAAACAGTTGGGTTTATGGGAGATGGGATCAATGATGCTGGAGCGATGAAGGTGTCAGATGTGGGCATTTCTGTCGATACAGCTGTCGACATTGCCAAAGAATCGGCAGATGTCATTTTATTACAAAAAGACTTGATGGTTTTAGAAAAAGGAATCATTTCTGGCCGCAGAGTTTTTAGTAATACAATGAAGTATATCAAAATGACTGCAAGTTCAAATTTTGGTAATGTATTTTCTGTTATTCCTGCAAGTATCTTTTTACCATTTCTACCAGTAGCGCCGATTCAATCACTCTTTTTGAATTTGATTTACGATACATCATGCATGTCTGTTCCTTGGGATAATGTGGATGCAGAGTATGTAGAAAAGCCTAAAAAATGGGAAGCAAAATCGATTGGTTCATTCATGAGATGGTTTGGACCAACAAGTTCTATTTTTGATATCGTAACGTATTTATTTATGTACTTTATTATTTGCCCTGCAATTTTAGGTGGTGGGTTCTTCTCATTAACAGCGGATAAAAAACTACTATTTATCGCTATTTTTCATGCTGGCTGGTTTATCGAGTCGCTATGGTCACAAATGTTGGTACTTCATGTCTTGAGGACGCCGAAGATACCATTCCTTCAAAGTAGAGCCTCTGGCATCTTGACACTGGTTACTTCGATTGGGATTTTAATTGGGACTATTTTACCATTTACAAATTTAGGTGCTAGTATCGGGTTTGCTCCATTACCAGGTAACTACTTCTTCTATCTGATTCCAACAATCGTTGCTTATTTACTTTTAGTAACTGTGATCAAAAAGATTTATATGAGGAAATATCAAGAGTTACTGTAGTCAAAAAGTTTTTTGTAACTATAATACAATAAGACACCTTTGCTTCTTTAGCAGGATCAAGGTGTCTTTTTTTATACGTGTTTATCAATAGTGTTACTTGAATAGGGAAGCAGAATTTATTGAATCAAATTAGAACATTTTATGTTGGGATATGGTAAGATAAGAGACGTCTTCTATATAATAGCAAGTAGAATAGAAGTCTTCTAAATTGGAGGAATAAAAAAATTGGAAAACGATAATACTAAGATTTCAGCTTACATACATATCCCATTTTGTGAACACATCTGTTTTTACTGTGACTTTAATAAAGTCTTTTTGGAAGGACAACCAGTTGGTGAATATATTCAAAGTCTTTTAAAGGAAATTCGTTTGACCAAAGATCAATATCCTAGCAAGACAACGGAAACGATTTACATAGGAGGTGGAACGCCAACCTCTTTATCGGCTAAGCAACTGGATGTATTGCTAAAAGGCGTGCGGGAGTTACTACCAATCGATAAGACAAATGAATTTACAATAGAAGCAAATCCTGGTGATTTAACACAAGAAAAGCTGCATGTGATGAAAGAATATGGCATAAATCGTTTGTCTATGGGGGTTCAGACATTTGATAATAAATTGCTTAAAAAAATCGGACGTAAGCATACTGCAGAAGATGTTTATGAAACGATGAAACTTTTGGAAAAAGAAGATTTTCTAAATGTGAGTATTGATCTAATTTATGCATTGCCGGGCCAAACGCTAGAAGGATTTAGAGATACCTTGAAACGAGCGATTGAACTTGATTTACCTCACTATTCATTATATTCTTTGATTTTGGAAAATAAAACGATGTTTATGAACTGGGTTCGACAAGGTCGCTTGCAGTTGCCAGATCAAGATGTTGAAGCGCAAATGTTTGAAGAAACGATTATTGCGATGGAAAAGGCAGGGCGACATCAATATGAAGTAAGTAATTTTGCTTTAAAGGGACAAGAAAGCCAGCATAATTTAGTTTACTGGAACAATGATCACTATTATGGATTCGGAGCAGGTGCCAGCGGTTATTTAGGACATACAAGGTATCGTAACCATGGCCCGATTCAACATTATCTAAAACCATTAAAAGAAAATCAGCTGCCCACAGTTGAAACAGAGATTTTGACATTGAATAATCAAATGGAAGAAGAACTTTTTTTGGGTTTACGAAAAATGTCAGGTGTTTCAAAAGAGCGTTTTAAAGAAAAATTTGGTTTATCATTGGATCAGGTTTACAAAGAAACGATTCCTAATCTGGTTCAAAAAGGATTATTATTGGAAAATGCCAGTCATATCCAACTTACCGAACAGGGACTTTTTGTAGGGAATGATGTATTTGAAGAATTTCTTATTGAGAAAGAGTGAACTTAAAAAAACGATTGTTGGGATGGATTCTATAGAGTGAGGCGAGAGTTTGAACGACTCTCGTCTTTTTTTTAGCACTCAGTCATAAAGAGTGCTAAAAAAGATTGTTTTTCTCTTGACAATTTTAAAGGAACTTGATATATTAATAATTGTATTAGCACTTGAATAACATGAGTGCTAATGAAGGGTGGTAACTATGATAACTGAAAGACAAAAGAATATTTTGCGACTTATCATCCAAGAATACACGAATACAGGAACACCTGTGGGATCAAAGAAGTTGATGGAAGATGGAATTAAGTCAAGCTCTGCAACGATTCGTAATGATATGAAGGCTTTAGAAGAACACGGTTTACTATTGAAGACACATTCGTCTTCTGGCCGAATTCCTTCAATGGATGGTTATCGCTATTACGTGGATCATTTACTAAGTCCAACACAAGTTGCACATGATGAATTAGAAACAATTCGTCATTCCTTTGGAAAAGAGTTTCATGAGATCAATGACATCATTGAACAATCCGCTGAAATCCTTTCTGACCTGACTAGTTACACAGCTTTTTCGTTAGGTCCTGAGGTGAAAGAACGGAAACTAACAGGTTTTCGGATTGTTCCTTTAAATGACCGACAAATCATAGCGGTTATCGTAACAGATAAAGGAAATGTAGAAAGCCAAGTGTTTGCAATACCTGCTTCCGTTTCCAGCCAAGATCTAGAGAAAATGACGCAAATCATAAACGACAAGCTTGTGGGACAACCATTATTAACGGTTTATCATCGCTTGAGAACAGAAATTCCAATGATTTTACACCGTTATTTTCAAACACCAGACGGCATGATGAATTTATTCGATGCAATGTTAGGTCATGCATTTGAAGAGAAAGTATTTGTCAGTGGCCGCATGAATGTATTAGATTTTGGTGTGAAACAAGATATCGATCAATTAAAATCAGTTTATTCATTTATGCAAAATACAGATGCTATCACGCATTTGTTAACAGCTGAAGCGGACTCCCCAATTGCGATTCGTATCGGCTCAGAAATAGGAAATAATCTATTGGATAATATGAGTATGATTACCGCGACATATGAAGTAACAGGGCACGGTAAAGGAACTATTGCTTTATTAGGACCGACAAGTATGCCATATTCAAAAATGTTTGGTTTAGTGGATGTTTTCCGCAATGAATTAGCGTCAAAACTTGGTGCTTATTATCGTTTTCTAGATGAGTAAGTAAAAAGTTGAAAATATAGAATTCTAATAATTCTACGGAAATGAGAAGGGAAGTTGCCAGAGTGAGTAATAAAGAAGAGACAAACGAAGAAATTCATGAAGAACACGAAGAACATATGGAAGCAATTGACGATTCTGGTGTTTCTGAAACAGAAGCTGAGATGACAGAATTAGAAAAAGCTCAAGCTGAATTGTCAGAAATGGAAGACAAATTTTTAAGAGCACGTGCTGAAATTGCCAATATGAGCAATCGCTTCAAAAATGAGCGCGAGTTGCTTGTACGCTATCGATCACAAGATTTAGGCAAAAAAATATTGCCGTCACTTGATAACCTTGAACGTGCGATGGCAATCGAAGTTGATGATGAACAAGGTACAAGTTTGAAAAAAGGTATTTCAATGGTTCTTGAAAGTTTACAAGCTGCATTAAAAGACGAAGGAATCGAAGAAATCCCAACAATGGGCGAAGTATTTGATCCTAATCTACATCAAGCAGTTCAAACGATTCCAGCAAGTGACGAAACACCTGCAGATACAATCGTTGAAGTCTTACAAAAAGGTTATAAGTTACATGATCGTGTTTTACGAGCAAGCATGGTTATTGTTGCTCAGTAGCAGCATAAAATATGTTTGTATAATATAAATTGAAAAAAATTAAAATAGAAGATAGGAGAACATTAATTATGAGTAAAATTATTGGTATTGACTTAGGAACAACAAACTCAGCAGTTGCAGTATTAGAAGGCGGAGAAGCAAAAATTATTGCAAATCCAGAAGGTAACCGCACAACCCCTTCAGTAGTATCTTTTAAAAATGGTGAAATTCAAGTAGGTGAAGTGGCAAAACGTCAAGCAGTAACTAACCCACATACAATTGCCTCAATCAAACGTCATATGGGCGAAGCAGGTTATAAAGTAGAAGCAGATGGCAAATCTTATACACCACAAGAAATTTCTGCAATGATCTTACAATATTTAAAAGGCTTCGCAGAAGACTATTTAGGTGAAAAAGTGGATAAAGCAGTTATTACTGTTCCTGCTTACTTCAATGATGCACAACGTCAAGCAACAAAAGACGCTGGTAAAATTGCTGGTTTAGAAGTAGAACGTATTGTTAACGAACCAACAGCTGCTGCATTAGCTTATGGTTTAGACAAAACAGATAAAGACGAAAAAGTGTTAGTGTTTGACCTTGGTGGAGGTACATTTGACGTATCGATCCTTGAATTAGGTGATGGCGTATTCGACGTGTTATCAACTGCCGGAGATAACGAATTAGGTGGAGATGACTTTGATAACAAAATCATCGACTACATGGTAGCAGAATTCAAAAAAGAAAACGGTGTTGACTTATCTAAAGATAAAATGGCTGTTCAACGTTTGAAAGACGCTGCTGAAAAAGCGAAAAAAGATTTATCAGGTGTTACTTCAACACAAATCAGCTTACCATTTATCACAGCAGGAGACGCTGGTCCATTACACTTAGAAATGAACTTAACTCGTGCTAAATTTGATGAATTAACAAGTGATTTAGTAGAACGTACAAAAACACCTGTACGTCAAGCTTTGAAAGATGCTGGTTTGAACCCATCTGAAATCGATGAAGTAATCTTGGTTGGTGGATCTACACGTATCCCAGCTGTTGTAGAAGCTGTTCGTAAAGAAACAAACAAAGAACCAAACAAATCAGTTAACCCTGATGAAGTAGTCGCAATGGGTGCTGCAATTCAAGGTGGGGTTATCACAGGTGATGTGAAAGACGTTGTGTTATTAGACGTAACACCATTATCATTAGGTATCGAAACTATGGGTGGCGTATTTACTAAGTTGATCGATCGTAATACTACGATTCCAACAAGTAAATCTCAAACATTCTCAACAGCCGCTGATAATCAACCAGCTGTAGATATTCATGTATTACAAGGTGAACGTCCAATGGCTGCTGATAATAAAACATTAGGTCGTTTCCAATTAACAGATATTCCAGCCGCTCCTCGTGGTGTGCCTCAAATCGAAGTAAGTTTTGATATCGATAAAAATGGTATCGTAAACGTACGTGCCAAAGATTTAGGAACTCAAAAAGAGCAAACTATCACAATCAAATCTTCATCAGGTTTATCAGATGATGAAATCGAACGTATGGTTAAAGATGCCGAATCTAATGCTGAAGCGGATAAAGCACGTAAAGAAGAAGTTGACTTACGTAATGACGTTGATGCCTTGTTATTCACTGTTGATAAAACATTGAAAGAATTAGAAGGCAAAGTAGACGCAGACGAAGTGAAAAAAGCTGAAGATGCTCGTGATGAGTTAAAAGCAGCTGTTGAAGCGAATGATATCGAACAAATGAAAGAAAAACGTGATTCATTAAACGAAATCGTTCAAAACTTAACGGTAAAACTTTATGAACAAGCAGCGCAACAACAAGCGCAAGAAAATCCTGAAGCTGCACAAGGTGGAGCAGATGATGTTGTAGATGCTGACTTTGAAGAAGTAGAAGGCGACGATAAATAATCGTTAACAAGCTGGCAAAGACCAAAGTCATCGCTTTGGTCTTTGCCTATCTTTATTTGTAGAGAAAATTAGAGAGCAAATCAGGGGGAAGCTATTTTTCTTTTGTTTGATTTGTGGTATGATTACAACGATGTTTTTATACAAATAAGTTGGCGTCGATCCTATTTTAGAATAAATGGAATAATAGTTGGAGGGGAACTAATGGCTACGAAAAGAGATTATTATGAAGTGCTAGGCCTTGCTAAAGGTGCTTCAGATGACGAAATAAAAAAAGCTTACCGTAAGCTTTCCAAGCAATATCATCCGGATATCAATAAAGAAGCAGATGCTGAAGATAAATTTAAAGAAGTTTCTGAGGCGTATGAAGTATTGAGTGATCCTCAAAAGAAAGCAGCGTATGATCAATATGGTCATGCTGGAACTGATCCAAACTACGGCGGTGCCGGTGGTTTCGGTGGTTTTGGCGGCGGCGGGTTTAGTGGAGGTAGCGGCTTTGGTGGATTTGAAGATATTTTCGATTCATTCTTTGGCGGTGGCTCTCGTAGTGTTGATCCGACTGCACCAAGACAGGGATCTGATTTACAGTATACAGTTAACCTAAAATTTGAAGAAGCGATTTTTGGTGTTGAAAAAGAAATTAAGTACAATCGCGAAGATAATTGCGAAACTTGTGGAGGCAATGGCGCAAAACCAGGTACTCATCCAGAGACTTGTCACAAGTGTCACGGTTCTGGTTCAATCAATGTTGAACGTCAAACACCACTTGGTCGTGTGATGAGCCGACAAACATGTGATGTTTGTCATGGTACTGGTAAAGAAATCAAAGATCCATGTCCAACATGTCATGGAACTGGACATGAGAAAAAAGCGCATAAAGTCAAGGTCAATGTTCCAGCTGGAGTAGAAGACGGACAACAAATGCGTTTGGCAAATCAAGGGGAAGCTGGAATGAACGGTGGACCATATGGTGATTTATATGTTGTATTCAGCGTAGAAGACAGCAATATTTTTGACCGTGAAGGATCTGAAATTTACTACGATTTACCATTAAGTTTTGTGCAAGCTGCACTCGGTGACGAAGTCAAAGTACCGACTGTTCACGGCGATGTAAAATTAAAAATACCTGCTGGTACTCAAACGGAAACAAACTTCCGTTTACGCGGTAAGGGTGCACCACGCCTACGCGGCGGCGCAAATGGTGACCAGCATGTAAAAGTTAAGATCATTACACCAAAAAACTTGAATGATGAGCAAAAAGAAGCATTACGTACATTTGCTAAAGCTGGCGGTCAGACCGTAAGTGAACAGCAAGAAGAAGGTTTTTTTGATAAGATGAAAGACGCTTTTGGCGGTAAGAAAAAGAAATAAAGTGAAAAAGCTTTTCAGACTGTACTATATCCGTACAAGCTGAGAAGCTTTTTTATGCTATCTATGGTTATTGATAAAGTTCAAGCAAATTTTCGATACGTCGTTTCAATTCGTTCCTAACATGAGGTGGCGTAAGACATTCACACTGATTACCAAAACCTAAAAGTAAATTATAGCCAAACTCATCTTCCATAAAAGGAAATTCAACAATCAATCTATCAGAATCATTAGAAGGAGAAAAACGTAATTGTCCAAATTTATCAATCAACTGTTCTTTGATCTTGTGCGTTACTTTGAGAGTAGTGATTGTAAAATTTTTACCGTAGAATGGTTCATTTCCCAAAGGTTTTGCTTTAAATTCTCGTGGAATAAAAGTCGAGGATGACAAGTCTAAATCAAGCATTCTAGAAATTTTGAAGGTTCTAAAATCAGCTTTTTCTAAGCAATAGGCTTGTAAATACCAACTGATTTCCTTCAAAACAAGACGATAAGGCTCAACAGTTCGTTTGGTTTTTCTTCCTTGATTATCTTCGTAACCAAACTCAAGTATGCGGTGTTGGTCCATAGCAGATTTGATGAGTTCTAAAAAAGGTTGCAGTGTATGATTACGGGTCCAAGGAGTTAAATCGATTGTAATTTGGTTGGTTTTAAATTCAATTTCTTCTAAAAAATCCTCTGGGGCAAGTGTTTTTATTTTTTGAAATAGTTGATTTGTTTGAATTGGAGAAACGTTTTGGGATAAACTCTCTAACGCAATCAGTAAAGACGTAATATCTGAAGAGGTAAAAAAATTTTTATCTATTTTGTAATTGTCCATAATTTGGATACCGCCATTTACGCCGGGGCAAGAGGTTACTGGTATTCCAGCCTCACTAAGAGAATTAATATCTCTGTAAATAGTTCGGACTGAAACTTCTAACATTTTAGCTAACTGAGGGGCACTGATCTGTTTTTTTTCTAATAAGATCATCGTGATTGCTAGTAGACGTTCTGTTTTCATAGAACTATATCCTTCCTTTGTTTATTTATCGAGAATCGTTTACCTTATTATAACGAAAAATCTGCTCTTAGGTGATGTAATAGATCTTTAAATGTTTGTACACCAGTGAATAATCAAGATTTATTGACTTTCGTTATGTAGATTTATATAATATGAATGTTGCTTTAAGCTAAAAAGGCTATGACGCGAATGAATCAATAGAAAATTAAATGTGTTTAAAATAACAGTGTAGGCTGTTTTTTTATTATCCAAGAGTAACCAACAAGTAAAGAAAGGAAGTCTGATATGAACAAAGTACTTTTTAGACAACCGCATCCTCTGGTCATTTCTAGCTATTATATAGTGATGTTATTGATCGTAATGAGTACGACAAATCCAGTGATTATCAGTATTTTTTTCTTTGGAAGCTTATTTTTTCAGTTGATTTATTTGAAAGGAAAGCAAAAAAAGTCAGTGATTTATCCTTTGATCTTTTTAGCTCTTATAACTGTGACGAATCCTTTATTTGTTCATAGAGGAGCAACGATATTATTTTTTTTATTGAATAAACCGATTACTAAAGAAGCATTTATCTATGGTTTTTTTATGGGTATGATGATTGCGACAGTAATCTACTTATTTCAAAATTTCCAGGTGGCAGTAGACTCGGAGCAATTTTTTTATCTTTTCGGGAAACGATTTCCTAAAGCGACATTGATTTTAACGCTAGTTTTTCGTTTTATACCGCTACTTAGGCAGTATTATCAAGAGTTAAATCAAGTACAAAAAACGGTTCAAGGAGCACAAAAACAAAGTTTTAAAGAAAGAGCTTCTTATGGGATGGATTTATTTGGAAATTTATTTTCCTGGTCCTTAGAAAATGCAATGGACACGGCAGACTCTATGAAGGCACGTGGGTATGGGATGATGATCAGAAGCAGCCGACTGAGCTATCGTTGGAGAAAAATGGATACGTTATTTTTGATCATGATTATTCTATCAAGTGCTTTTTTTATTTTAGGAATGATGGACGGGCATTATCAATTTAATTATTATCCTTATCAAGAAAATGTCTATTTACTAGTACAACAACACTGGTTAAATTACTTGTTTCTTTTTGTTTTAGCATTGTTACCGTTGATTAATCAAGTAGGGGAGACGATCGTATGGACTATCTTGAAATCAAAAATCTGAGTTTTCAATATGCTGGAAGTGATCAACCTATATTGAGAGAATTGACATTATCAATTGATCGAGGTGCTTTTATTTTGGTTTGCGGCGCTTCAGGCAGTGGTAAATCAACGTTATTAAAACTGTTAAAACCACAACTTACACCTGCTGGAAAACAGACCGGCAATATCTATCTAAATAATAATAAAATGACTGATCTTCCAGAACTTTTTACAACCAGTAAAATCGGCTATGTCATGCAGAATCCTGAAAACCAGATTGTGACAGATGGTGTTTGGCAGGAACTGGCCTTTGGTTTGGAAAATATAGGTATATCTGCTTCTGAAATTAAAAGCCGAATCGCTGAAATGGCTAGCTTTCTAGGTATTCAAGCATTACTTGAATCTAAAACAAGCGAATTATCTGGTGGGCAAAAGCAACTGCTAAATCTAGCTTCTGTTTTGGTGATGAAACCGGATATTTTGCTTTTAGATGAACCGACAACCCAACTTGACCCGATCGCTTCACAAAATTTTGTTGATATACTTGTAAGGCTAAATCGAGAAATGGGCTTAACGATCTTATTAGCTGAACATGGATTGGAATCAGTCTTTTCTCAGGTGGATAAAGTTGTTCTTCTTGATAAAGGTCAACTGATTTTTGCAGATGAGCCAAGACGTATATCCAATGAAATTAAGAGCAATAAACCTGAGCTTAGTCGATTTATCGTTAGTTTGCCTAGTGCTGCGCAAATTTATCTGGAGAGTGGGATACAGGATAAATGTCCTGTCAATGTCATCGAAGGCAAGCGATTTTTAGCTCGCCATTTTCCTGCTATTGTTTCATCACAGGAAGAACCCCCAGAGCTAGTTGCTCAGAACCTAGCAAGTAAAAGTATTCAATTAAAAAATTGCTGGTTTCGCTATGAAAAAAGTGGACGGGATATTTTAGCAGGTGTCGATTTTGAGGTGTATGAAGGAGAAATTTTTTCTTTGGTTGGAGGGAATGGAACTGGGAAAACCACATTGTTGAAAGTCATTGCCGGAATCTACAAATGTTACCGAGGGAAAATCACTATTTTTAATCAACCAATCAAAAAAAATCAAAAAGCTGTAGCCTATTTACCCCAAGATCCTCAAACACTTTTTATCAAAGATTCAGTGGAAGAGGACTATAAAAATTATTTAGACAACATAAAAATGGATGAACAGGAACAAGTAAAAAAGATAAACACTGTTGCAAATTTGTTCGAATTAAACACAATCTTATCACAACATCCTTTAGATTTAAGCGGTGGAGAATGTCAGCGAGCGGCATTAGGTAAATTACTTTTAACTGACTCAAAAATTTTGTTACTGGATGAACCGACAAAAGGAATTGATAACTACGGGAAAAAGCAACTAATTAAGGTATTAAAAGAGCTAGCAAGACAAGGTAAAACAATTTTAGCCGTAACACATGATTTGGATTTTGCTGCAGAATTATCTGACCGTTGCGGACTATTTTTCCAAAATAATGTATTGACAACGGCAGCACCAAAAGTATTTTTCAGTGGTCATACATTTTATACAACTGCGGCTAGTCGAGTTTCTCGCGAGACCTTTCGTACTTTAGTTACAACCCAACAAGTGATTGATGCGTGTAGAGCAGTAGAGGGTGTGACAGATGATCAAAAATAACACCAAACGATTTTTTTTCAGAGCGTTGCTTGTACTGCTATTATGTATGATAGGTGTTTCATTATTTCAAGCCAGTCAATATCAAATAATTTCTATGTTATTAGCGATAGGTGCTTGTTTTCCAATTTATTATCGCTATGAAAAAAAACAGTTAAATAGTAAAGAATTAGTTTTGATTGCGTTATTAACAGCGATTGCAGTTTTAGGTAGGTTTTTGTTTTACATGATTCCAGCGATTACACCGATGACGGCGATTATTATTATTTCAGGTATTTGTTTAGGATCTGAGGTAGGATTTTTAGTAGGTTCGTTGTCAGCTATTACATCAAATATGTTATTTGGTCAAGGTCCGTGGACACCATTTCAAATGTTTTCTTGGGGATTAATCGGTTTTCTTGCTGGCTTACCTTTGATACAGAAGATACTTAGAAAAAGCTATTGGTTTTTAGCGCTTTATGGAATTTTAGCAGGACTTTTCTTTTCCTTTTTCATGGACGTATGGACAGTTTTTTCGATCGATCGCTATTTTTCTTGGCAACGATATCTAGCATTACTAGTGACTGCCATACCTTATACAATTTCCTATTGCTTTGCAAATGCTTTCTTTTCGTGTTTGCTTTTTAGGTCAATTCAAAAGAAGCTTCAACGTATTTTAATCAAATATGATATAAAATAATTCAAATAAAGGTGGAATTAAAAATGAAAAAAATTATAAAAGCAACTATGGTCGTTATGGTGCTCTTCTTATTAGGTGCTTGCGGCAAAGCAACAGACAAAAAAGATACAACTAAATCAAGTGAAGATTTGCTTAAAGTCACGATTATTTTGAAGGAAGACGATAAGGAGTTCGACAAAAAAGAAGTAAACGTTAAAAAAGATGAGTCGTTGCAAACAGTCATGGAAACAAACTATAAAATAGAAATGTCGAAAGATTTTGTCAGTGGTATCGACGGTCATCTACAAGATGCAAAAGCAAGTAAATATTGGATGTACGACGTAAATGGCAAACAACCAGATGTTGGAGCTGTGGAATATTTTCTAAAAGATGGAGATACGGTTACTTGGACACTGAATAAATTATAAAATAAAGAAGCTTCTAAAAAGATTTAACAAACCCTGACAATCAGTTGTCAGGGTTTGTTTGTTAGAATGAATTTGTCAGTCAGACAAATGAAAAATAAGGAGCTATTATTTTATGACACTAACAGAAGCATTTAAAAAAATAATGAGTGAACAAACAGAGATCGCTTTAGCAACAAGTGTTGAGAAAATACCGAATGTAAGAATCGTCAACTTTTTTTATGATGAAGACAAAAAATGTCTCTTCTTTTCAACCTTTAAAGGAAATGAAAAAATCACTGAGTTTCAAGCAAATCCCAATGTTGCGTTTACAACAATTCCGACCCTTGATACTAATCATGTTCGTGTACATTATGCAAAAGTGAAAACAAGTGATTTGACCGTTTATGAGGTAGCAGACCAATGGATTCAAAAAATTCCTAGTTATAAAGATAATATCGAACAAGCTGGCTCTATGTTGGCATTATACGAAATTCACTTCACTCAAGCCATCGTGATTCTAGGAATGGACAGTCGGGAAACGATTAACTTATAAGAATGAAAAGGAGGGAATACTATGAAGTATTGGATCGGTGTTGCATCTAAGGATCATGTAGAACTTGGTGTAGCAGGTGGTTTTTGCCAGTTATGTCACGGAAAGTCAGCTCCTCTGAATAGAATGAAGGCAGGTGATTGGCTGATTTATTATGCACCTAAGCAAAGTATGAAAACCAAAGAGCCTTGCCAAGAGTTCATTGCGTTGGGACAAATTTTACCAGGAGAAGCCTATCCATTTGAAATGGCTCCAGGCTTTATTCCAAATAGAAAAGACATTACCTTTTTGGAAAATATTCAATCCGTTCCACTACAAGCAGCTGCAGATTTTCCATTGTGGCAGGAGTATCGATCACGCTTGAGATTTGGTCATTTTCAAATTCCAGAGGAGTTGTTCAACTTCATCGCTTCTGGAATGAAAAAAGGATAAATAAAAAATCAGGACAGAGAAAATAGTCTCGTCCTGATTTTGCTTTACAATATTAAATAATTATTCGTAACGTAATGCTTCGATTGGATCAAGTTTCGCAGCTTTTCTTGCTGGATAAACACCAAAGAAAATCCCAATAGCACTTGAAAATAAAAGTACAGCTACAATTGAGCTTAACGTAAACTGTGCTGTGATATCCAAAGCACTAGCAACAGTAACTGCCAAGATTGCACCTAATGTTAATCCAATCAGTCCACCAATCAAGCACAGAATAACCGATTCTGTCAGAAACTGAAATAAGATATTACTATCTGTTGCGCCTAACGCTTTTCTTGTTCCAATTTCTCTAGTTCGTTCCGTTACCGAAACAAGCATGATATTCATCACACCAATACCTCCAACAAGCAGAGCAATTGCCGCAACAGCTGCAATAAAGTTGATAAATAAACCTAAAACATTATTCACTTGATCAAGTGCTTGCAAGAAGTTCGTTGCAGTATAGACTTTTTCACCGACTGTATTGTGACGAACAGAGAGGATATTTACGATTTGTTTCGAAACTGCATCGATATCATCTTTGGATTTGACAATTACAGTTAAACTAGTGATTTTAGTGGCATCAGGATTTAAATTATCCGCTGTAGTTAGTGGAATGGAGACATAACCCATCATTTCCTCTTCGTCAAAAGAGCCAACCATTTTTTCTACGGTACTTTTGGTTACGCCGATGATTCGGGCACTGATTTGTCCTTTTTGTCCGCGTAAGTTAATTTTTTCACCCACAACGTTTTCTCGTCCGTTGAAAAAATAGCGAGCGGTGTCAGCGCTAATTACAGCTACTTTGCTGCCTTCAGAGTATTCGGTTGTATTGAAATAACGACCATAGACGATGTCTTTATCCATTGTTTGATTGGTATATTGTAAATCAGGCGTTCCTGCCATGATCAATGTTGCTTTTGATTTTTCATTTGCGGCTCCGACTGCTTGGATTGAAACAACAGGAGAGAGATGGTCGATTTGCGGGATGCCATCTTTTAATGCTTTGATGTCTTTACTGGTGATTTTTTGACTATCGGTTGCGTCTCGACTAGTAGAAACAGAAATCGTAGAAGCACCCAAATCGCTGAATGTGCCTGTGATTTGACTAGTCGCACCATTACCCACAGCTAATATAGCGATCACAGCTGCAATTCCGATAATAATTCCCAGCATAGTCAAAAACGAACGCATTTTATTCGCTAGAATACTATCGATCGCCATTTTGAAACTTTCAATAATTCCCATGAAAATGGCTCCTTTCTATAGTGTTTTTCGATCTAATACTGGTTGATCATCAATGATTTCACCATCTCTAAATGACACGATTCGCTTCGTGTATTGCGCTACATCCGGTTCATGTGTAACCATGACAACAGTTGTACCAGTATCATTTAAATCTTGGAAAATCTTCATGATTTCCAGTGTTGTTTTTGAATCTAAATTACCTGTCGGTTCATCAGCCATTAAAACGGCTGGATCATTTACGATAGCTCGAGCGATGGCTACACGTTGTTTTTGTCCGCCAGAAATAGCATTTGGTCTATGAGCTATACGATCTGCCAAACCCACTTTTCTCAAAGCTTCTAATGCGCGCTCTTTGCGCTCTTTTGCCGAAATACCAGAATAAACCATCGGTAGAGCAACATTGTCTAGTAGGGACATCCGCGGCATCAAATTAAAGGATTGAAAAACAAAACCAATTTCTTTATTTCTAACGTGAGCACTTTCGTTACTCGTCAAATTGGTAACGTCTTGTCCGTTCAAGTGATAGGTTCCTTCGTCAAAACGATCTAATAAACCAAGAATATTCATCATGGTTGATTTACCAGAACCGCTAGGACCCATAATAGAAGTGAATTCTCCTTCTGCAATATGCAGAGAAACGTGTTTTAAAGCTTCTAGTTCTTCTCCGCCGGTACGGTAGATTTTTACTACATCTTTTAAATCGATCAATCATTTCACCTTCTATTCTTTGGTTACTTCAGTATTGTTTTTGATATCAGAACTTGGAGAAAGAATCACCGTTTCTCCTTCTTTTAGTCCGCTTTTGACTTCGATCAATTTATCTGATTGAATGCCGATTTCAATTTTTGTTTCTTTGGCACGGCCATCTTTAACCGCGAATACAATCGGTTCATTTTTATCATTATAGGTTAAAGCTTCGATCGGTAAGGCTAGGACATTTTCAACGGTATTTGTTGTGATATCGACATCTACATCAAAACCTGCGAACAGTTTTTCTGGTGCTTGATCAAAGGTTACAACGGCACCTAAACTTGCACTTGTTCCTGTTGCTGATTGAGTACTTTGAGCAGCAGGATCTTTTTCAGCGACTTTTCCTGAAAACGTTTCATTACCGCTTGTGATTTCCGTTTTTTGATCAACAGCTACAGCAGAAGCCTCTGAGTTAGATAATGCTAGTTGAACTTTTAAGGTAGAAAGATCATCTAGCTGAATCGATGGTTTTCCTTGCTGAGCATTTGTATCGGCTTGTTTGGCTTTAATGTTGACCTGAGTGACCGTGCCATTGAATCCGGCAGTTAATTGTAAGCCGTTATCATATGTTGCTAAAACTTTGTCTTTTTCTACTTTATCACCGGTCTTGACAAACACATCGACAACATTACCAGTTCCCATAAGTGTTTGTGTTTGATTGGGAATTAACGTACCGGTTGTAGAAAGTTTTTCAACGATCGTTTCGTTTTTTACTTCACCAGTTCGAACAGTAATAGCTTTTGATTTTCCTGAATTTCCTTGAACGATCAAGAAAATAGCAACCACAACAACTAAAACTGCAAGAATACCGAAAATTGTTTTTTTCTTCATAAATTTCAGCTCTTTTCTACTAATTTTATGACATCGTGTCATTCATATAAGTTTACTCTCTTTTTCATGAAAAGTCTAAGATTAATTTTCAATTTTTAAAATATTCCTAAATAAACGACTGTCCCTATATGTTTTGAATTGATAATCTGAAGTACATGTTGTTTTTTGCGTTATAATATAGAAAAAGAATGGTAAAAAGGAGCTTAGTTTATGAAAAAATTTATCTACGCAATCAGTGATATTCACGGGGAATACGAGTTGTTTGAAAAATTGATCCAATACTTTGATCCGAAGATGCATCAATTAGTATTGATCGGTGACTTAAATGATCGTGGCCCCAAAACAAAAGAGAGCTTTTTACTTGGAAAAGAATTGGTTGAGAAATATAAAGCCGTTTACCTTAGAGGAAATCATGAAGAATATTTTCTGCAGTTTCTAAATAAACCAGAGGACTGGTTTACTAGTTACATTCGTAACGGTGGTAAAGAAACGATGGAAAGTTTGCTTCATAAAGGAGCAACAGAAGAATATTCCCCAACTGAGATCAGCATGATGATTCGCAGCAGATATAAAGAGTTGATTGAATTTTTGACTGAGCGGCCACGTTACTTTGAATGGGAAGAGTATATTTTTGTTCATGCTGGAGTAGACTTAACTAAAAAAGACTGGCATGAAACGAGTCCGCATGATTTTATCTGGATCAGAGAGGCGTTTCATCAAGGAAAAAATCATACAGGTAAAAAAATTGTGTTTGGTCATACCATTACTCCAATGCTTCATGGAGATATGGAGACAACTGACTTGTGGCTGTCCGATAATAAAATTGGGATTGATGGGGGCGCTGTGTTTGGTGGTTCCGTTCATGGTGTGATTTTCGATCAAAATGGAATCGTGCAAGATATTGAATATCAAAATTTAAATGGACCTTGGCAGCCTGATTTTTAAACAACTGTTTCTATTTGAACCGAGTAAAGTCTTTTTTAAGCTTTTTGCTCGTCCTATATTTCAACAAGAAAATATGCTAAAATGAAACAGTATGTTAATGAAGAGAGGTATGTAAATATGGCAGAAGCTTATAACCAAGAAGTAGTTGATTTACTTCAGAAAGAATTGACAGAATATCGTCCCAAACAAATCACAACAGTGCTGACTTTATTAAGTGAAGGCAACACTGTTCCTTTTATTGCCCGTTATCGTAAAGAAATGACGAACAGTTTAGATGAAGTGCAAATTCGTGAAATTGAAGAACGGTACACCTACTTAGGTAATTTAGAGAAACGCAAAGAAGAAGTACTTCGTTTAATCGAAGAGCAAGGAAAACTGACAGATGAGTTAGCTAAATCCATTCAAAAAGCGACAAAAATGCAGCAAGTGGAAGATCTATATCGCCCTTACAAGCAAAAACGTCGTACCAAAGCAACAATTGCCAAAGAAAAAGGACTAGAACCTTTAGCAGACTGGTTAATGAGCTTTCCAGCTCAGGCAGATGTAACGGCTGAGGCTGATAAATATGTGGATGCTGAAAAAGAAGTTGATTCAGCGGAAGCAGCATTGCTAGGTGCGCATGAAATCATTGCTGAACGAGTATCCGATGAGCCTAAATTCCGTACTTGGATTCGTGATTTTACCTTTAAACATGGGCAATACGTAAGTACAGTTAAAGACGAAGAGAAAGACGAGAAATCAGTTTATGAAATGTATTATGATTTTTCTGAACCTGTTAGTAAAATGGTTTCTCATAGGGTCTTAGCAACAAATCGTGGTGAAAAAGAAGATATCTTGAAAGTTACTCTTTTGGTAGAGGAAGAAAAAATCAATTCTTATTTAGAACGACAATTGATTGGAAATAATAAACAATCTCCAACAGCGCCTTATGTTGAAACAGCGTATTTGGATAGTTACAAACGATTTATTGGTCCAGCCATCGAACGTGAGATTCGTAATGAATTGACTGAAAAAGCCGATGAACAAGCAATCAATATTTTTGGTGAGAACTTACGTAATCTATTGCTTCAACCACCATTGAAAGGCAAAGTCGTTTTAGGGTTTGATCCAGCTTACCGAACAGGATGCAAAATGGCGATTGTCGATGCCACAGGTAAAGTATTAGCGATCCAAGTGATTTATCCTCACAAACCAGCTTCAGGAGAAAAACGTGCAGCAGCAGGTCCTGCTTTTAATCAGTTGATTGAAAAGTATCAAGTTGAAATGGTGGCGATCGGTAATGGAACAGCTAGCCGTGAATCTGAGCTATTTGTTGCTGAACAATTAAAACAAATCAAACGGGACGTTTTCTATGTGATCGTTAACGAAGCAGGAGCGTCTGTCTATTCTGCGAGTGATGTAGCGAGAACTGAATTTCCAGATCTACAAGTAGAAGAAAGAAGTGCGGTCAGTATTGCTCGCCGTTTGCAAGATCCTTTAGCAGAACTTGTAAAAATCGATCCGAAAGCGGTCGGCGTCGGTCAATATCAACATGATGTTTCCCAAAAACGTTTAGCAGAACAATTGGATTTTGTTGTAGAAACAGCTGTTAACCAAGTCGGCGTAAATGTAAACACAGCTAGCCCACAATTATTACAACATATTTCTGGTTTAAACAAAACGACTGCTCAAAACTTAATGGCCTATCGAGATGAAAATGGTGCCTTTACGGCTCGTAATCAAGTTAAAAAAGTTCCTCGTTTAGGTCCAAAGGCTTATGAACAAGCGATTGGGTTCTTGCGAATTCCAAATGGGAAAAACATATTGGATAATACAGGGATTCATCCAGAAAGTTATGATGTTGCTAAGGCAATTTTAGAAAAAGCCAACGTTAAATTAGCAGAACTTGGAACTCCAGAAGCTGCCCAAAGCATTAAAGGATTGTCATTAGATCAATTAGAATCTGAATTAGCTGTTGGGAGTGAAACCTTGAAAGATATCATCCAAGCATTAGTCCAGCCAGGAAGAGACATGCGTGATGAAATGCCTGCTCCTCTTTTAAGAAAAGATGTCTTATCCATGGAAGACCTTAAATCTGGAATGGAGTTGCAAGGTACAGTTCGAAATGTTATCGATTTTGGTGCTTTCGTTGATATTGGTGTAAAACAAGATGGCTTAGTCCACATTTCAAAACTTAGTACAAAATTTGTTAAACATCCTACAGATGTCGTTGCTGTAGGAGACGTTGTGACCGTTTGGGTAGAAGATGTAGACATGAAGAAAGGGCGCATTAGTCTAACGATGTTGCCGCAAGCTGAAAGGAAAGATTGATTTTGAGCAGTTTTTCGAAAGAAGGAAAACCAACAAAGCCAGTATTTACCGATGAACAGTTACAAAAGTTAGTAGAAGAAATTTCGTTGGCTTTTTTTGAAAAAAAGTTTAGGCATAAAGCTTTTTTCAATCGACGGTTGAAAACCACAGGTGGGCGGTATCATTTAAATTCTCATGATATTGATTTTAACCCGAAAGTTATTGAACTTTATGACGAAGACGAATTAATCAAAGTCATCAAACATGAATTATGTCATTATCATCTTCATATTGACGGCAAGGGCTATCAGCATAAAGATTCTGACTTTAAGACATTGTTAAAAAAAACGGGTGGAAGTCGTTATGTTCGACCTTTAGTAGAGCAAAAGCCGCAATCTTATCATCAATATCAATGCGAAAAATGTCAAACATTGATTTTAAGAAAACGTAGAGTCAATACCCAAAAATTTGTTTGCGGCAAATGTCGAGGGAAACTTGTAGAAGTTTAGACAAAAGTGTTTAGCTCTGAGAAAGAAGAGCTAAACACTTTTGTGCTACCCTCTTTGTATTATTGACGGAAAAGGAAAGTAGGGAACAAGATGATTCGCCAATGGAATGAAGTAATCAACTATTTAGCTGCACAAGAAAAAATAACAGGAAGCTATGATTTAGCAATTTTGGCTGGAAATAGTCTTCCTTATCTTGCCGATGAACTGATACACTTATATAAACAAAAAAAAGTATCTGCGGTTTTACTTGTAGGTGGTATCGGTCACGCTACGCCTTTTTTACGAAATAATTTTAAAAATATGGGAATTGACGTCTCGGATGCTAGTGAAACTGAAATGTATTTAGAGTATTATAAAATGAAATATGATATAGCTCCAGAGTTATTCTTAACAGAAATGCACTCAACCAATTCTGGTGAAAATGCACTCTTTTCTTTAGAGGTTGTAAAAAAAGCTAGAATAGCGCAAAAGAAGGTCTTATTACTGGAAGATCCGATTTTACAAAGAAGAATCAAGGCGACCTTTGAAAAACATTGGCAAGAAACGAACACAATGTTTACAAATTATGTACCAATCGTGCCTTATCTGAAATCTATAGATAAAACCATTCTTTTTGAAGATGATAGACTTAATGGTTTATGGACAAAAGAATATTTTCTGTCTTTAGTTTTAGGGGAGATTCCTCGATTGAGAAACGATGAATATGGTTACGGACCAAAAGGAAGTAATTACATCGGGGAAGTAGAAATTCCAAATAATGTCAGTAGGGCTTATGATGAGCTATGTCAAGTATATGCGTATAAGCAGCAGCGTTAACTTTTATTATGTACGTTTGCCTGTTAGATGAACCATTGACAAAAGGTAGGCCGTATTTTATCATATGTTAAGATACACTTATTTCATAAAACATAAAATGCGGTCATGGCGGAATGGCAGACGCGCCAGCTTGAGGGGCTGGTGGGGGCAACCCCGTGGAAGTTCGAGTCTTCTTGGCCGCATAGTTCAAGCCTAAACCTTAGTACATATAGGTTTAGGTTTTTTTTAATGTCTCCATAAAAGTTCTGATGAACGAAGCGATGTAATAATTTGTAGAAAAACTAGTGTATCTATTAGGGCAATTACTCTAGTTTTTTAAGTCGATACAAGCTATTTTTTTCTGTAATTTCTCTTGAGGATGAGCATAATATTTTATAAATACATCAAAGGTATTCCCTAAACTATCTGCAATAGCTTGTAAAGTTGCACCATAGTTGGTATTTTCATTATTGTTATTAATATAGCATTAAAGTGGCGTATGTATAACTCAACGAATAAAGTTGATAATGGGGAAGGTTGGAATTTGATTTTATGGGAGATGTACAAGAATTAAATAAATAAAATCACCGATTTTTGAAGACTATATTTATTAAGTCCTAGGAACCTGTTTTGGTGGTTTTAAGATAATAACTTGATCAATTTTAATGATTAAACTTGCAGATGCCAAATACGTATATGATAGCAGTGAGGCTAGCCAAATAGATATTGAGCATGCTGTTATTGAACTACAGCAAGCAATTAATAACTTAGTATAATAAGAAAAGGGTTTGTAAGTGTAAAAACTTGCAAACTCTTTTTAAATGGACAAACTTGGATAAAAATCATAATTTCAACATATAAAAATAGTATATTCATAGTTTCAACTCTATCAATTTTATTGTACATTTCGTAAAATAAATAGTAATTAGAATTAAAGTTTAATTATGATAAGTACACTTTTTTAGTAAATGGAAAAAGTAGGTGGAAAATGAAAAAGAAACTATTAGTAGTTATAGGTATTATTGTAATAATTACCATTGGGATTGGAGGGAAAGTGATGTTAGACAATAAGAAACAAGAGGATAAAATGATTAAGATTGTGAATAGTCAAGAAGCAAAAGAAGTATTTGAGAATGGTTTAAAAGTACTAGACCCGAAAGCACTCACAGAAGAAGGAATTATTAAATCGTATGAAATTGATGAAGAAAGTATCAAACATAATCCTATGGGTGGAATTAACGGTACTTTAATCATTGATGCAGATAAAGAGTTATATGTAAGGTTTCATTTAGACAAAAACAATAATGGGCAGTTTAAAAAATCTGTAATTTCAGGTAACTCTTCGAAATTAGGTGAGAAATTGAGAGGGGGAACAATTGATGACTAAAGCTTATTCTGATGAGGAACGTGTTGAAATTGCATCCAAAGAATACGAAGAATGGTTAATAAAAGATGAAGTCAGACTTGATAATAATGATTTAGTTGGAGTGATATCCATTGTGAATGATAAATCCACTGGAGAACAATCTTTTGTTATTACAGATAAGTATTGTCCTGCCTCTTCATCAATCGAACAAAGAAACCAAGTAAAAGAAGTTACGGTAATTTATCGTGGTTCTTCTTTTGAGTTATCATCAGATGCTGCCAAAGACTGGTTATTAAATGATATTCCCACTGGAATACAAGTGATTAATGGTGGTGGAGCAGTAGCAACGCCACAATTGCAGTCTTCGGCAGAAACCTTAAAAAATGCCATGGAACTATATCCAAATGCACAAGTATTTGTTTAGGGACACTCATTAGGTTCCATGAATGCGCAATACGCAGTTTCAGATTTATCTGATAAGGATAGTTTACGTATTGCAGGTGGATTTTTTTATGAAGGGCCAAATATCTATGGTGTTCTTTCCCCAAAACAACAAGCAACGGCAGATGCATTAACAAAACTAAACAAATTATTTAATTATGTTGATTCAAAAGACATTATAGCAATCGGTTATGGTTCGGGTAAACTATCAGTAGGAAATATTATTAGAATAAACTCCAAAAAAGTAGGACTTATTGACCAACATATGTGGGGTGGATATGATTTTAATAAAGATGGAAGTATTAAGGCTCCAAAAGAAGGGAGTCTCCAACTGGCTAAATACATGGTAACTCAACAACTATCTGCAATAGATATGATGAGAAAGAGTCTTATGAAAAGCGGTGGTGGTCTTTCTAAATCTGAAGAGATTTTTCTTGATGCATCAGAAGCAATGGCAATCACCCAAGGGATGAAACAAACAATCAGTGGCGAAATTACAGAGCTCAAACAAATGTATACAGACGGTATCAAAAATGCAGGAGATTTGTGGAGAACAACCAAATCGAATGCTGAAAATACGGGTTCCCATTTATCTTATGGAGAGTGTATAGATGCATTAGCTAGAGGAAATGCAACAGAAAATAATATTGTAAGAGAACCAGTCCGTGAATATGAGGAGAAATTAGCGAAAGCTACAAAGATAAGCCGAAATTATGATGAATTATTACAGAAAATAAGGGAGTCAATTACGAAACAATTACAAACAGACCAAGAGTTAGCGAATCAGATAAGGAGCATGTAATGGACAAAGAAGAAGAGCTATCTAAAAAATTGGATGCTTTAGAAACAGACTATAGAAAAGAAAAACAACAAATAAAAGAAACAATAGAGGATGTTCATCAGGAGAATCGGGCGTTCCGTAGGGAAATTGAAAGTTTAGCTGATTATGTAAGATACATGGCAAAAAGTGAAGAAGCTACTGAACCTGAAGCATTGCAACAAGCTTATAGATTCCTTCAAGAAGCGCAAGAAGAAGGTCAAATGGTCATTAAGAAAACATTGAATAAATTAGATGATGAGCAAGAAGAACAAAGGCTTTCGTATCAAAAAAAAAGAATGTCCTATGAAGAGGATATGTTACTAGCAAGAAAAGAAAGGAATTCTTAAATGTTAGATGCACTAAAAGAAAATTTAGCGGATATCCGAAAAGAATTAGAAAAAAAGTTGATTCAAACATTTGTAGCTAATTAAAGCCATGCAACATCTGAAAATCGTAAACAAATGATGAACCAAATGGAAAAAGAAAAGATGATCGGGTTAAAAAGTACAAGTTCCAGTTATCTATCCAGTTTTAAAACATCAGCAAAAGGGCAATGGGTAAAGCAAGCAGAACAAATATTTAAACAAACCACTGAGCAATTTGATGACTTATAAAAGCATAATTTATCAGGTGAGAGGTGCAATTACATTGATGACTCTTTTTTTGTACTTCTATTTTTAACGGCTATAGGAGCCTGCCTAGTGCGTATTATTGACGAGGTGTAATTAGGCAATGCACTCTAATTTAAAACGTCTAAAAATTAACTTGGTAGCTTTTAACAGTAATTTAGATAACCAACCGTTGGAAATGAAATATTGATTTATCTCAAATACCCATATTAAAGATTAAATAACGCAGAAAATACATAAGTGATAGGCGATAAAAATTTTTCAGAGAACATTGATTTTCATTTTATAAAAAAAGTTGAATTTAAAAATATCAGAAAAGTTGAAATCAAAATATCCGTATGAAATCAAGTTAATTCAATTCATAATTAAATAACAATCAAACATGATGGGAAATTTGTGGGAACGTACAAGAATGATTGTATAATAGATTTAGGAAGAAAACTTACAGTTAAATTTTAAACAAAATTACTAATGACAGGTAGCATTATTTATAATTAAATGAATGGTCGTTACATATGAATCGCACGAGGAGATTATTAAGATGAAAAAGATACAAGGTTTTTTGTTTACTATTGTGGTAATTTTTTTTAGTTTTATATTGGTTGGCTGTAATAGTGAGAAAAAAGAAGATACAATGATAAAAACTCCAGCAAGTGCAAAGGAATTAAAGAAAGAAAATTATGAAGATGTACAAAAACTTTTCAACCAAGCTGGATTTGAGGACATTGTATTAAAAGAAGAAGCTGACTTAAAAATAGGTTTATTATCTAAAGAAGGTGATGTAGATTCTATATCAATTGATGGTGATACAAAATTTGAAAAAGGTGACTCTTTTGATAAAACTGCGGAAGTAGTAATAATTTATCATGTTTTCCCTCAGGAAGATAGCACACCTTCTAATTCTAAAGAGGAAAGCAGTAGTCATTCTTTAACAAGAGAAAATAGCACGTCTAACTCACCAAAGAAGTCTGAATCTTCTTCTACTCAAGAAGTAAAAATAGAAGAAAAAGCAGATAATGAAATTATTACTGTTGAAAATAATTCAGAATTTGTAAATGTATTAACAGGTATTGACGATTATAAAGCCTACAAAGAATTTGCAGAAAAATATAAAAATCGTAAAGTAGAGTTTGATGGAAATATTGCTTACATGTCTTTACACGGAAATAATAAAACTCGATATGATTTCTTAATAACGCCTGGTAACTATGACTCTAATGGTAATAGTGGAGCTAATTTTCAAATTAACAATAAGAATGTTACTTACGATTTACATTTAACAGGTGATAACATTCCTGACTCCATTTCAGAAGGTCTTAATATACACATAATTGCAACAATTGACAGTTACAATGAGAATGCTGATCTTTTGATGATAACGCCTATAGAAATAAAAATTAGATAAATTAAGAAAAATGAGTTTGGGGCAAAATCAGATTTTTTCTGACTATTGGCCCAAACTCAAAATTATAACTTATGTGTATTGTTTTTTTACATACTCATCCATGTCGGTTCCAAAGAATTTCCATCTGGATCTTGCACTTCAAGACCAAACATCATATCTTCTGGAATACCCATATCAACCTTATAAAAATCGCCACCATTTGCCTTAGCCGTTTCAGCAAATTTCTTCACAGCATCTGCACTTTCCAGACTAAACGCAACTAAAACACCACTAGTTGTTTTTGTATCTGCAATTTTTTTGTCTTTGATAAATTTACTGTAAAAATCATGATTTAACAACATAACCCAAAAGTTATCATCCCAAACCATTGAGCTTGTTTCTTCGGTAGAAAATTCTTGGTTTTTTTTGAATCCCAATTTTTCGTAAAATTCTGTAGAACGTGCTACATCTGTTACTGGGAAATTTACAAATACCATTGTTGCCATAAAAATTCAACCTTCTCTCTTTTTGTTGTTTAGTGCAATTAGAGCATCTCATGAGCTGAATTTTTTGTCAAAAATAAAGAATTAAGTTAAGTCTGTTATTTAAATAAGGAAACCTCTCTTTATTTTACTATGAGACTTTAAATTATACTTATTTTTATTGTAAAAAAAGTTGACTTTTTGTCAATAAAATAGAATGATAGAGAGGAACCAAAAAAATAGTAAAAATAGGAGAGAAAAATGAAGATTTGTCAGTCATGCCAACATGAAAACGAAGAAGCAGCACTGTTTTGTGAAAATTGTGGGGATAAGATCAAAACACAGCCGATTACTCAAGCGGAAAATGATGATACATTTGAGTTAAAAACACCAGAAGTAGCTGGAAATAATACCTGTTCATGCGGTACAGTATTAGAGGAAGAAGACCAGTTCTGTACAACTTGTGGGGAATCTGTATCAAAAGATCCCACTTATCACCTAGAAGATGCTCAGGTAAGCAAAGTAAAACAACCAATGAAACAAAAACAAAAGATTTTAATTACGCTATCTGTTGCGCTTATGTGCCTAGTTTTTGGCACTTATTTTGCTGCGAAAAATTATTATAGTCAAGAGAACCAGCTTAAGAGAATGGTAGAAATCGTTAAAAATAAAGATGTCAATAAGATGGAACAATTGACGGTTTCAGTGGATCCTAATTATAATGTAACAAGAAAAGAAATAAAAAAGTATTTTGATTATTATGGACGTAACGAACACAAAGAAGCTTTTTCTCGACTGATTGAACAATTAGGCAACGTTGATAATCATACAGGAGTGTTATCGCTGATAAAAAATGGCAAAAAGTTTTTGCTGTTTGATCATTATCAATGGGCTTTAAAACCAGGCTACATAACGATTAAAGCGAATCAAAAAGATATGAAGTTATTCTTGAATAATCAAGAAAAAGAGACAACCGATAAAGCGCAGTTTCAAACTGTATGGGGGCCGTTAACTCCAGCAGAATATACAGTCAAAGGTGAGTTAGCTGGTGAAAAAAGCGAAACAACAATCGACTTGCTTCAACGTCAGAATTCTGGTGATAATCAAACGAATCAAGTAAATTTGGACTTTCGTAAAATCTCATTTAAACTTACTTCTAATATCTCTGAAGCCGATGTTTTTATTAATGATAAAAAAATAGGACAACTGTTGGCTGGCGAATACGAAGTAAAAAATCTGATTTGGCACCAAGAAATGACTGTTCAATTGAAACAAGCGCTAGAAGATAAAAGTGTTATTGAAACAAAACCTTATATAATAAACGATTCGTCTTTTGATGCAAGCGAATATGATCCAGAATCGTACTCTTCGATTATTAAACTGGATTTTGCTGGTATTCAAGGAGAGTCCAATATTGAATGGTTTTTAAACAGTTTTTATTCAACTGTTTCTGGCTATACAAGTACGTATTCAACTTATGATGAAACAACGAAACAAAAGTTTTCGAATCATTTTATTGATGGCAAAGACAATGCGGAGTATCAAGATTTCAATACGTTTATTCAATCAGTGCGTGATAGTAAAGTCAAAAGCTCGGTAACGGGTTCCCCAACTGTGGAGTCGGTTAAAATGACTGGGAAAAACAGTTACGATGTTCAATACTTAATCAAATACAAAACGAATTATAAAGAGTATAAACAACCAGATGTCACGCAACTATTTCGTTACAAAAAAGCAACACTTATTTATAATGAAGAAGAAAAGCAGTTTGCTATCAAAAGTTTAGGCGGTAAAGAGAATTTTGAAGTGGTAGATAATGGTGGAATAGACTAAACGACTGAGCTTAATTAGTTTCATAAACTACCCTCATATTTTCCTGTTTTTTTATGGGAACCTGAACGAGCTCATTGCACTTTTAGAGGAGGAACCATCATCAATAATAAAAAAATGATTGTCAGCGCGGTACTTATTTTACTTTTGATTTTTAGCATTAGTTTAGCTGTTATTTTATTATTTAATCAGACCGACAATACAGTGGAGCAAAAAAGTTCGAGCAGTACACTCACAAAGGGGACTGAAGAAACAACGAATTCGATGAAGAAAAACGAAAAACAATCTGCGAAGAATCAAGAAGAAGTGATCAATGACACGATTTCTTCAATGAGTATCGAGGAAAAAGTCGGGCAGTTATTCTTAGCTCGTGTACCGATAGAAGGACAATTAGAGAGTATTGAAGCATATCATTTAGGTGGTTACCTTCTATTTGGTCGTGACGTTGAGATGGAAACGTCAGATTCACTGAAGGAAAAAATAAAAAGCTATCAATCTAGCAGTAAATTACCGTTATTCATTGCATCAGATGAAGAAGGAGGGACAGTTTCTCGTTTGAGTAGAGGAACAGATTTAGTTCCAGCAGAATTTAAAGCACCACAGCAAGTATATCAAGAATCTGGATGGGAAGGGATTCGCTCAGATATTCAGGAAAAAGCCAAAGTCTTACATTCTTATGGGATTCAAGGTGGTTTATTCCCTGATGCAGATGTGTCAACTGATCCCGAAGCTTTTATCTATGACCGAACATTAGGACTTGATGCGCAACAAACAAGTGAATACGTGAAAATAACTGTGGAGGAGTTAAAAAAACAAAAAATTGCTTCAACGTTGAAACATTTTCCAGGTTATGGAAATAATCGAGATTCTCATGTAGAAATTGTTTACGATACTCGCAGTCTAGATGAGCTTAGAAATAATGATTTCTTGCCTTTTAAAGCAGGAATAGCAGCAGGAGCAGACAGTGTTCTAATTTCTCACAATATCATTACGAGTATTGACGAAGCAATGCCAGCATCGATCTCCCGACCAGTTCATGATATTTTGCGAAATGAATTAGGATTTCAAAACGTTATCATGACAGATGATATGGATATGGCGGGGCTGGCAGATTTTATTTCGCAAAAAGAAGCGGGACTGGCTGCATTAAAAGCAGGAAATGATTTAATTTTGTCTTCTTCTTTTCAAGAACAGATTCCATATGTTTTACAAGGAATCGAAGAAGGAGTATATACTGAAAAAGAGTTGAATCAATCGGTTTATCGAGTGTTAAAAATGAAAATGGATATAGGGTTAATAAATTGGTAGAGGTGTGGTTGTATGAACTATTGTATTCAGTGTGGCAAAGAAATAAAAAAAGAGGCAAATTTTTGTCCATTGTGTGGTAAGTGTCAAATTCAAGAATCAGCAGAAGCAACTTCAGTAGAAACTATTTTAAAAAAAGGAACACAACTTCAAACTAGTTTAAATGAACAATTGAAGAATAATCAAACTATGCAGCAGGTAACAACTGAAAGTAAAAACTATTTTAGTTGGCTGAATAATCAAATCAAAGGGGAAGAGAAAGGCAATGTAAAAAAGACCCAATTTTTTGGTGTAGTTAATTTCTTCTTGTTGATTATATTGAACGCTTTAGCAATAAGTCGCAGTATTTTAAGGATGAGTGACTATAGGAATGAAAGCCCAATAGCATTATTTATTGAAAGTTTGTTATTGATTGGTGTTTATTTTTTCCTGTTTATTCTGGTGTACTTTTTTGCATCAAACAAACTCGGCCGAGAAAAAGTATCGTTTTTAGATTCATTTCATACACTTTTTAGTCCGGTAAGTATAACGGTATATAGTAGTTTAATCGCTTTCCTGTTTTCTTTTTTACCGATTGACTCTTATATGATCGTGATGGGATTGTTTTGTTTGTCCGCATTATTGATCAGTTTATCTTTTACAGATCGGTTGTGGAAAAGAGAAGATATTCTTGGTCGATTTTGTCTTACTTTGGTGATCGTATTAATTTCATTTATTATTGTTTTTATCATCTTCAAATTAGTTGGTGGATCTAAAATAATTGATGTATTTATTGAAAATCTTAATTAGTTGAAACAAAAATGTATAGCTCCGAGAATCAAGTAGATACTGTGCAATATCAACTCATATTTCGTTGTGTTTTACAGCACTTCAATGAGTTTCAATTCTTAGAAGTTGATGTAATCCAAATGGAGTGTAGTCTACTTTTTGTCGGCTGTTTATTCTATTTAAAGCCCTTGAGAAAGCTGATTTTTAGCTTTCTCAAGGGCTTTTTCTGCAATTTTTCAAATCAAATTTGGGTTCATTTTTTGATAATTCTCTAATTTATACGCTAAATTTTTTTCATAATTTTGATTAAAAAAACTAAGATATAAACGATCCAAAAGAAACATTAAGGACATCCGTGTTGAGAAGGACGAGATTTTATTGTAATGGTTTTCCAGAGAAGAAAAGAATAATGTTCCGTCCACTTTTTCATCTAGAAGCGTACTGTTTTTTGATGTAATTAATAAAATCTTACTATTATTTTTTTTCAAAGTGTCCACTATTTTTTTAACGCTAGAGCCACGTCCTTCATAAGAAATAATGATGGCTAAATGATCAGAAGTACTGTTAGCTGCTGATAGATTTTGCATATAATCATCAATCGGCACATTAATTCTTTTACCGATTTCTTGCATCTGAAATTGAAAATTCTGAGCAAAATAAATATTTGCAGACGAGGCGTAGATATCAATCAACGCTGATTTGTCGATTAATGAACTAGTAATCGCCATCATTTCAACAGTATTTACGTCAATCGTTGATTGGACAGTTTGCTCATAAACTGTTTTTAGCTTTTTAGTCATCGCATAATGATTATCTTCTGCAGAAATAGGATAATCCATATCAATAATCTGCTCAGAATTATGCTCATTTAAATAGTTTACCAATGCTAGTTTAAGATCGTTCAATCCATCAAGATCTAACTTATTAATCAAACGGTAAATCGTTGAAATAGAGACATAAGAATGATTAGCCAATTCTTTAGGTGAAAAATGAATCACTTTTTCTGGAGAATCAAGGATATAGTCGACAAGTGCTTTTTCACTTGTAGTCAATCTGTCTAAATTTTTTAATTTTAGGATTAAGTTCATCACGCAAACCACCTTTCAGTTAGGGTTGTATAAATGAATTATAACTGATTATGGCGTATTGTGTTAGAAATAAAAAATAGATTAGAAGCATGTCAGCTCTTAATCTATTTTTTTACATTATAAAAGTTCTGCTAATGCTTTGGCAATCCCATCTTCGTTATTTGTCAAAGTGATTTTATCCGCAGCTTTTTTTAATTCATCTACGGCATTTCCCATTGCAACACCGATTCCAGCATAGTTGATCAACGATAGATCGTTATGACCGTCACCAAATGAAATAATATGTTCTTGATTGATACCTAAAGGTTTTAATGTTTTTTCTAAGGCGTTAGCCTTGTCAATTCCTTTGTCAGTAAATTCAAAATACATCGGAGCAGAAAATATCCCGCTAACAGTCTGTTCAAAAGGCGCAAGAATTTGTTGCCAATGTTCTTGTAAATACTCTGGCTGAGCTGCTACAAGTATTTTATGCAGCGGAAAATCAACAAAAGATGCTAAATCTGTTTTTTCGCATAACTGGAAATTGCCACCGCGTGATTCATATTCGATAATGTTGAACAACCCATCTGAGAACTCCAAATCCAACATTCCATCAAAGACGTTATTGACATACATATATTCATTTTTAGCAATCATCGGTTTTACATCAAACTGCTTAAGATGTTCCAATATATTTTTACTACTTTCAACAGAAAGAGGTTGGCTGAACAATTCATTTTGTGTACGAACATCAAGTACATGTGCACCATTATACGATACAATCAAACCATTATATCGAGCCATTTCTAGTTCTTCAACATACTTCATCATACCAGGAGTAGGTCTTCCTGATGCTAGAATTACTTTTATGCCATTTTTTTGAGCGTTGATCAAAGCTTCTTTTGTCTGACTAGTCAGTTTTTTATCATCATTTAAAAGTGTTCCATCAATGTCTAAGACGATTGCTTTTATATCCATTCCGATTCCTCCATCTCGTATCTAAATTAAATGGTTAACTCTAAGTGATTTCCTTCCGGATCTGTAATGACAGATTCATAGTACCCATCACCAGTTGTACGGCAAGGACTTAATAAGGTATAGCCTTCTAGAACTAAGATATTTGTTAAGTTGTCGACATTATCCTTACTACCTAAAGAGAAAGCCAAATGAGCAAATCCTAAAATTTCTTCCTCATGATTACGGTGAGTGACGTCATCTCGTTGCATGATCTCAAGTCTAGCGCCATCAGTGAAAGTTAAAAAATAAGAATGGAAGCTTGTTTTTTTGTTATGGTAAAGCTCAGAAGAGGTAGCGTTGAAATAGGTTTCATAAAATTTGCGCATCTTTTCCAACTCTGTTACCCATAATCCAATATGTTCAATTTTCATAAAATACTCTCCTTACTAGATATAATTGATTCAAAAAAATTTATTTACATTGTTAGTATAATGCAAAAGTAGTATTGAAAAAGGGAAAACAGAGAGATTGAAAGAATCTTCTCAAAAATAATGCTCGTCAACCATTAAACGTGATAATTTTTATTCAATAACTAATGATTACGATGGATAAAATCAACGATCGAAAAAGTCTCCTTTAAAGCAGCAAGAATAGTAAATAATTGAAGAGCAAAACCAAATAGTTATGCTTTAGAAACAATCGACATGGAAAGTTCCATCACGTAATGATCATCAGACGGCTTATTCTTACTACTAGCTAAATATAGGAAGTGTGGTAAATGTTTGTTGACAAAGCAAAAAAGACCATGGTATAGTAAATGCAATAAAAAACGAAGTGAGGGATCCGTGCGTTGAAAAATTAAGTCAATTTGTTGAAGCTGCATTCAGACTGTAACTTGAGAATTCTCAAGGGAGCAGTGTGCAGATTTTCAGGATTGGCATTGATTTTTTCAGCGTACGGGTCTTTTTGTGTACTCGTAAACGTCTTGCCGATTCTGTGAAGAACTGAAGGAAGTAGTTATATTCCTTCCGCTTTAGTTAACGAGGTGAGATTATGTCAAAAATTGAAATGAAAAATATAACATTCGGGTATGACACCCAAGGGACTTTACTATTTGATCAAGCAAATCTAAATTTTGATACGCAATGGAAATTAGGGTTGATCGGCAGAAACGGTCGCGGGAAAACTACGCTACTGAAGATTTTACTGAATCAGCTAGAATACAGCGGTCAAGTTAACCATCAGCTAGAATTTTTATATTTCCCACAACCAATTAAAGAGAAACAGCAGTTAACCTATTACGTACTGCAAGAAATCAGCGATTTTGAACAATGGGAAATTGAGCGTGAATTAAATCTTCTTAAAGTTGATCCAGAAATTTTATGGCGCTCATTTGATACACTTTCTGGTGGTGAACAAACGAAAGTGCTTTTGGCACTATTATTCATTGATGAACATCATTTTCCATTAATCGATGAACCAACCAACCATTTAGATATTGTAGGACGCAAACAAGTAGCAGAATATTTAAAAAAGAAGCGTCAGGGATATATTGTTGTCAGTCACGATCGTTCATTTGTAGATGAAGTGGTTGATCATGTGTTGTCGATTGAAAAAAGTCAGTTAGAACTGTATCAAGGAAACTTTACAGTTTATGAAGAACAAAAGAAAATAAAAGATGAGTTTGAGTTTGCACAAAATGAAAAACTAAAAAAAGAAGTTAGTCGTTTGAAAAAAACAGCTGCTGAAAAAGCTGAATGGTCTCGTTCTAAAGAGCAAGATAAATATGGAAAAGCTTCAGAAAAAGGCAGCGGTGCAATCTATGATACTGGCTTCATTGGTGCAAGAGCAGCTCGGACAATGAAACGGGCGAAGACGATCGAACATCGAATGGAAACACAGTTATCAGAAAAAGAAAGTCTTTTAAAAGATATCGAATATATCGATCCACTGACAATGAACTATCAACCAGAACACCACAAGCGATTACTGACAGTTGAGAATTTGACTTTAAGTTACGATGAGCAAAGCTTGTTTCAAGAAATCTCTTTTGAACTAAACCAAGGGCAGCGAATTGCGTTAGCAGGACAAAATGGTTCTGGAAAATCATCGATCATTCGTTTTTTACTTGATCAATTTGATGGTGTAAGTAAAGGTGTAATCACAAGCCCAGATAAATTAAAAATCAGTTATGTTCGCCAAAACTATGAAGATAACAGAGGAACATTACTTGATTTTTCTGAAGAACAAAACCTCAATCACCAAGAATTTCTCAATAACTTACACAAATTAGGGATGGAAAGAGAAGTCTTTCAAAATCGTATCGAACAAATGAGCATGGGGCAACGAAAAAAAGTTGAGTTAGCAAAGTCTTTGGCACAGCCAGCGGAACTTTATATTTGGGATGAGCCGTTAAATTATCTAGATGTTTTTAACCAAGAGCAATTAGAAAAACTGATTTTATCAGTAAAGCCAACAATGTTGATTGTAGAACATGACCAAGCTTTCTTGGAAAAAGTTGCTACTCAAGTGATTACTTTAACTAAAAATAGCTAAAATTAACCTGTCAAACGACTTCAGTTTAGGAATCGTTGGACAGGTTTTTTGGACTTTCTTTTCATTGACAGAGTTAAGAATAAAGGGCATTCTGCAAAAAATCATTCGGTATGTTTTTGAAGGAGATTAAAAAAATGGTGAAAAGATATGATACCGAAGCCATGGTTCAAGATACTGTTAATGAAATGGACGGTTTATCTCGGGAGGCTATTTATCACCATTTTCAATCAAGAGAAGCTATTATTGACGGTGTGTTGAGAAGATTGATTCAAATGTATCCTTTTAGGTAGCCTATTCTTTTACTGTTAGTTGTAACTACTACGTTAGATAAATTGTTTGAACTGCATAAAAAACAAGCATCAGATGTTACTAAAGGAAAAGTTGTTTGGACACTATCGTATCGCTGAAGACTTAAAAAAATTATGAACGAAAAGTAAAGATAAATGGATAATAAGTACAAAGCGTTGTTTTAAGAACAGCAGATTTTTACTTTATTATTTTTATTACGTCCAAAGTACTTTCTAGTATTGTTATTCCTAATTATCTTTGCCATAATAATAGTAGGAGATATATAACTAAATGATCAGGAGAATTGAGAAAGTGAGCTGGGGTTATGAATTGTTGGGAAATTTTAGCGCTAGAACCGACTTCAGATAAAACGAAAGTCAAACAAGCTTATGATGAAAAGGTCAAAATGATCAATGTGGAGGAAGACCCACTCGCATTTCAAAAGTTAAAAGATGCCTATGATTCAGCGATTTTCTTATCTGGTGCGATCATTGAAAGCAATCGGCCAGTAGAACTTGATACTCCTTCAGTTGAAGTAAATGATAGTAACATCGGTACTACGACATTTACTACAGAAGCTGAAACCAAAGCAAATCAAAATGATGTTGAACACTTCATAGTAAAAGAGTCAGCTGTTGAATTAAATAATAAACGGATGCCGTTAAAAGAAGTACAAAAGGCTCTACCTGAAAATGAAACAGAAGAACGGAAACAGACTACTTCTGTGCTGATTTTTAAACAAGAATTAGCAATGATTTACGAAAAAATGGACTTTTTTTCAGATGTCGAAAAATGGACACCTCTATTTTCTAATGAGTTGAAATGGACAAGTGATGAGTACAACGAAATAACAGAAATCATCCAAATATTTTTACAGTCAAATTATCGAGTGCTATCAAGACAGATCATTGTTTATTTTGAAACCTTTTTTGACTTTGATTCACTAGCTAAAGAATATAAAATTGAAGATAATTTCCGATATACTTGGACAAAAATTAAACATGTGCCGCCTTTTTCATTTGATATTTATCAAGATATTCCAAAAGAAGAACGCATTGAGTATTTCACGAATCGTTATGAATTATTTCAAATAGTGGAAGGTGCTGTTGCAAACCAGAGTTCTTGGTTTGAACGATTGAATGCGTGTAAGACAATTACCACGAAAGACTACGATGTGATCAATTTGCAAATCTCGTATCTATTACTAAATGATTTTAGAATGGAACAAGAACAAACAGTCACTGAATTCAAAGTACTTATTGGTGAAGCCAATACTTTAAAAGCAAATAAAACCAGTGCTTTTTTTAATGCCTATTATGAATGGGTTAAACAAAAGGGTTCCACAAATGATGTGTTGATATACAATAACAGTGAGTTAACAATACCTGTAACAATCTTCAAATTACTAATAGGATATGTGTATTTCAGTCTAAGTCGCCACTCTCGTGTAAAGGAATGCTGGGGAGAACTAAGTAAAAAGAACCCTTCATTGTTTAGACCAAAAGAATTAGCTATGCTACAGTTAACAGAACCAATGCGCAGTTTGCCAAAGAAGAAAAAAAGTATGTGGCACTATTTATGGGTTATTTTTCTATTAGTTATGGTTGTTTCTAAAATAAACGGAATTATTTCAAGAGATAACGAACAAAATTCTTATTCTTCAATTCCTGATCTTGAAAGCTCGTTTAGTGGAGAAAATGATTCAGAGTATAGTGATAGTTATGCTGATCTTCTAGAATTGAAAGAAAGTGAAAATATTTATGATCAGTTTATCTATTATTTTTATATTGATCGAGAAGATGAAGAGCGAGCAAATTTTATAGACACAAACTTAGTTGGCCAAGCTAAAGAAAAAGCGCAAAGAGTGATGATTTCTGAATTACCCGAAACGGTGATCGATTCCAGATATGATTTTTATTCTTCACCAGATAATGTAGCAGGCTATGGTCCTGTGACTGCTCTCACTCTTTTAGACGAAGAGGAGCCGTTCATTATACTGCAAGAAGACAAAGATGAAAAAATCTCAAATGTTTTTGGAAACGGTTGGGAAGTACTACCTAAAGAGAAATTTGAAGCACTATGGGCAGATATTCAAGTTCGTCCAATGATGTCTCAAAAATTCTTTGTTGTATATTATTTATTGTCAGATGAACGTAATGAAAATTTAAAAGACAATCCAGAATATGCAACAGAAAATGTAAAGAAATTGCTGGAAAGGAATCGTTCAATGCCGATAGCTCAAGAGTTTGAAGCTGGTACTTGGCAAATCAGTCAAGACGATGAAGATAAGCTATATACGATCATCAACGATAAGGATGACAAACATCGCTTTATTCTGTCTTACGATGATTATGGTCGTTTAGAGCATATTTTCGGAGATGAATGGGAAAAGATCGACGATTTCAAGAAAAAGACAATTTATGATAACGCTGAAGAAGAAAAAATTGGCGTTTATTGATTATTTACTAAAGAGAACTAAAAAAAGTTATGACTGAAAAAATTAAAATTCAGTTGTAACTTTTTTGTGTGATCTAAAGTAAATATTTTTTTTAGAAATGAATCGTATAGTAAAAATTAAAAATAAAACAAATTTTGTGTATAATGAAGAGGTTATTGATTATCAAAATTTAATACAAGTAAAAAAGAAAGAAGTGTGAGCAGTGGAAAATATTCTTAGTTTGCTAGGCGTTCTGATCGTCATTGTCGGTTTTGCAATGAAATTAGACTCGATTTTGATTGTTATGATTGCCTTAGTTGTGACGGCCCTTGTCGGGGGAATTGGTTTAGAAGGGATGTTAGATATATTAGGTACAAGTTTCGTTAGTAACAGAGGGATGGCTATTTTTATTATTATTATGTTGGCTACCGGAACTTTGGAAAGAAATGGGTTAAAAGAATCAGCAGCGTCGTTGATTCGCCGCTTTAAAAAAGTTTCAGCGGGCTTGATTATCGATATTTATGGTGTTTTTCGGATGATTTTTGCCGCATTCAATGTCAGCTTCGGTGGTGTTGCTGGATTTGTTCGTCCCATTATTTTACCAATGTCAATTGGAGCTGTTGAATCTCAAAATTTAGAATTAAACAAAGAATATGAAGAAGAGCTTAAAGGAATGGCTTCAGCAATGGAAAATATTTGTTGGTTCTTTGGACAAGTATTATTTATCGGTGGTTCAGGTGGATTGTTAGTTCAATCAACGTTAAAAGAATTAGGCTATGAAGTGACATTAGTTCAATTGGCAGCAGTTGAAATTCCTGTAGCACTCGTTGCATTGGTTACAGCTAGTATTTACTTTTATACAAAAGACCGTCGCTTGATGAAAAAATATTATGGTGATAGTGAGCAGAAAGGAGACCAATCATGAGCTATTTTATGAATTCAGAAGTGTTACTTGGTGAGAAATTATTAGAAATTTTATATATTTTGATGGGCTTGATTTTGATTTATACTGGTATAAAGAATTTATTTGATAAAAGTAACCCCCATCGTTATGGGACAGGTTACTTTTGGTGTGCCTTAGGGATCGTGATCGCTGGTGGCCGTTTTATGCCGTCTATGATAAGTGGAATCTTGATTTTTTCTATGACGATTCCAGCAATCTTGAAAAAAGTCAGTAAAGGACAAAGTAAGTTGCCGTCTAAAGAATATATGCAAGAAATGTCAGATAAGTTAGGGATGAAAATTTTTGTTCCAGCATTAAGTATTGGTGTATTTGCTATTATCTTTGCTTTATTTACAAAGCTAGGGGCATTGGTTGGAGTTGGAGTTGGTGTTTTAGTAGCAATTCTGATCTTGATGTTTTATTCTAAAAGCAATAAACCAACAACATTTTTAGATGATGCGGCTGACATGCTTGGAACCGTGGGACCATTAAGCATGTTACCAATGCTTTTAGCGTCATTAGGAGCGGTTTTCACTAGTGCAGGCGTTGGAACAGTGATTTCTTCTGCAGTCGGAACGATCGTACCGCAAGGAAATGTTGTACTGGGCATTATTATCTATGCTTTTGGGATGATGCTATTTACAATCATCATGGGGAATGCGTTTGCCGCGATTACTGTGATGACAGTGGGAATTGGCGCTCCTTTTGTTTTAGCCTATGGTGCAAATCCAGCATTGATCGGTATGTTGGCATTGACTTGTGGGTATTGTGGTACATTATTAACACCAATGGCTGCCAATTTTAATGTCGTTCCAGTCGCAATGTTAGAGATGAAAGATAAATATGGTGTCATTAAAAACCAATGGTTTATCGCGATCTTTATGTTTGTATTCCAAGTTGTTTATATGATTTTATTTAAATAATCGGGTAGCTAGTTTTACAAAGAAACAGGTTAGCCAATTTATGAGTTGATTTCGTTTAGTACAACGACATGAGCTAGCGATTACACTATAGTTTAAATTAGGAGGAGACTTACAATGAAAGTTTTAGTCACAGGTTTTGATCCATTTGGTGGAGATTCTGTTAATCCAGCATATGAAGCAGTTAAAATGATTCCAGATGACGTGGCAGGAGCCGAAGTCATCAAATTAGAAATACCGACAGTTTTTAAAGAAAGCGGTGAAGTATTAGAAGCTGCAATCAAAGAGCATAATCCTGATATTGTGATTTGTGTGGGACAAGCAGGTGGACGGAGTGCTGTTTCATTTGAACGGGTAGCAATTAATTTAGCGGAAGCAAGAATTCCTGATAATAAAGGGAATCAACCGATTGGTTCAAAATTGGAAGTGGATGGAGAAACAGCATATTTTACAACATTACCAATCAAAGCAATGATGAAAAATGTGCAGGAGCATGGCTTACCAGCATACATCTCTTATACAGCAGGAACGTTTGTCTGCAATGATATCATGTACCGCTTGTTATATATGATTGATAAAGAATTTTCAGGCATTAAAGGCGGATTTATCCATGTACCATTTGAACCAACTCAAGTAGTCGATCGTCCAGTTGGAACTCCCTCAATGCCGATCAAAACGATCGCGGATTCACTGACTTACGCAATTGAAGCAGCAGTTACAACAGAAGTGGATATTGAGGAAAATACGGGAACGACACATTAGAATTATTGTTGAATAGATATGGAAGAGTTTGAGATAAAAGAGTTATTTTTGTCTCAAACTCTTCTGTTTTACTTATTAAATCGAACGAAAGACAAAAAGATTCAATCTGCTGATAATGATTCTCATTATCATTTTGTTGTGATATACTAACACAATAAGGAAAGGAGTGATTCAATGAAAAAAGTACAACTAAATGAATTTTCAATCAACTATGATATTGTACAAACGGAGCAATGTCCTGTGATGCTCGATGAACAACTATATATAGAAGACAAGAAATTGCCACGTTATTTTATTGGTGAAACAACCATGACATTTTTTGATTTCTACCATGCTGATAGCCCAGATTTTCAAGAAACTGATTATCGGTTATCAGAAAGATTTCTGCAAATTATCGGTAGATTTCCTCATACAAATCAGAAAAAAATTGCATTAAATGAGAGCGAGAGCTATAGTATTAAACAAGTACCTGTTTACGTCACGGCGAAAGATTATATTTTAGCTGAAAACAACCCTGAAAAATATGCAAAATTCAGAGAAAAAATGACAATGATCCAGTCATTGACTCCTATAATTGAAGATGAGGCAGAATTAGTTGTCGGCTACAAAAGAAAACGTCTATTATTAGATGGTACATACGGTTCCAGAGAATTACTTGAAAAAGGCCAGGAAAAAAATGTTCAGGCCATTCAAGAGAAATTAGAATATGTGAATGAGATGTATTATTTTGCACATTATAGTTATGCTGCAATGGTTCAATTTTTACCTGAATATGATATTACAACCTATGATCAGTTTCACGAAGCATATGGAAAGTTTGTCTACAGTTTTACGATTACTAAAAACGGTAAAACCATTCCACTTCTATGGCCGGATTACTTGTATCACAAGCCAGAAAATCATTTAGAGTTCGGACTTTTAGCAAATACTAGACAACCAAGGTATTTACAATTTGATGAGTGGGAAGCAAAAGAGCCAATAATGATTGAGATATTGGCCGATGGTTTTGAAGATGTTCGGTTTGAAACACACTTAAAACAGCCTATGAATGTTCAACCGAAATTATCTAAATCGGAATATACACTAGGTGAGACGATATGTCTGTCACTTGATTCAGGGTTAGTTAAAGAGTTAGCCAAACAAGAAGCTAAATTTGAGTTATATAAAACCAAAAAGACTTCAGAAAACGGTTATTCATTAAACTATGAATTATTGGAAGAGCAATTGTTGATGCCAAGTGCACAATTTGAAAAAACAGGCCGTTATCAGTTAAAAATTACGAGTGACGTATATGGTCAGCTATTATTTTTATTTACAATAAAACAAGAAGGGTAATTACAAGAATGAAAAAGTTAAAAATACAGGATTTTATTTCTATCGGCATTTATACCGCTATTTATTTTTTAGTCGTAACGATTGCAATGGTCATTTTACGATTTACAGTTCCAGCCTTTAATTCAATTCTTATTCCGAGCGCTACAGCACTTTTTGCAGGGATTGTTTATCTATTGGTGATCCACCGCATTCCTCGTTTTGGAGCGATTACGATCATGGGTAGTGTGATGGGGCTATTCTTTTTAATTTCAGGTCATTTTCCGTTATCATTTTTACCTAATATCCTTTGTGCGGTAGCGGCTGACTGGATTCAGTATCACACAAAACTATCTGAAAAAATTCGAACAATGGTCAGTTACACTGTGTTTAGTTTTGGTTTGATGGGACCTGTACTACCATTGTGGTTTATGAAAAATGCTTATATTGATTCATTGGTGGCTCGTGGCAAAGATGCAGTTTACATCGATAAAGTATTTGCACCGATCACAACAACAACCTTTTATGTTTGTGTTGCAGCTGTCATTATCTGTAGTATTTTAGGCATAATGATTGGACAAAGGATTTATGAGAAGCACTTTGACAAAGCTAAAGGAAAAAATTATGGAAAAAACATACGTAACGTTTGATCCCAGAAGTAAACTTTGTACGATTTTATTTGCCAGCTTTTTATTGATGTTTCCATTACCATTTAAAGCAGAAATTTTATTTGTGACGCTCTTGTATGGATTATTTATTTTAAATGGTAGTCTAAAAAAAGGCACGATTTTTTTTAGTATTTTTTGGTTGCTTGTTTTAGGAGATTATTTATTATTTCCTTATATCGATAATGGTTTTGCGGCGTTCTTTGATTTTTTATTCGTAGGGAATCGGCGGATGCTACCAACGATTATGGCGGCAGCTTTTGCTATGAATCGGACAAAAATTAGTGAATGGATTGCGGCTTTAAAAAAGTGCCATGTGCCTTTTGGTCTAATTATCCCCTTAACGGTGCTATTTCGATTCTTTCCTACACTTTTTCAAGATTTTAGAAGCATTCGCAATGCGATGAAATATCGTGGGATTGCTGTTTCTACGATTGATTTGTTCCTTCATCCATTTCAAACGATGGAGTACATTATTGTACCAATCTTGATGTCGGCAGAAAATACATCGTTAGATTTATCTTCGGCGGCATTAGTGCGTGGGTTAGGAAACCCCCAATCGCATACCAGTGTCTATGAGATTCGTTTAAAAGTTCAAGATTATTTATTGATTGGTACATTGATTCTTTGTGGCATTGTTAGGAGGTTGATTGAATGATTGATTTACATGATGTGACGTTTGCTTATGAAGATCAGGAAACGATCATCCAAGAAGTAGAATTACAAGTCAAATCGGGTGAGTTTATCGTTTTATGTGGTAAAAGTGGCTGCGGTAAATCGACGCTTTTAAGAATTCTAAATGGTTTGATTCCTGAATTATACACTGGAGAATTAACGGGAACAGGTTCTGTTTTAGACCAAGAGTTGTTAACAAAAGAATTTAATGCGTATGTGCGTGATATTGGGGTTGTGTTTCAAAATCCAAAGACACAATTTTTTACGAGTGATGTATATTCTGAGTTGGCATTTGCGATGGAAAATTATGGCATACCAAGAGAAGAAATGATCCGTCGAATCGATGAAATAACCAGTTTGTTCTCGTTAGAAGAATTTTTAGAACGAAGTATGTTTCATTTATCTGGTGGTCAAAAGCAATTGATTGCTTTTGCTTCTGCCAGTATGCTGAAGCATCGTTTATTTTTATTAGATGAACCGTCAAGTAATTTGGATGAAGCAACGATTGAGCAATTAAAAGCCTACTTGCAAGTATTGAAAAATCAAGGGATGACGATCATTGTATCTGAGCATCGTTTGTATTATTTGACGGATCTGGCAGATCGCTATTTAGTTATGGACAAAGGACATATCGTTAAAGGGTATACAAGTCAAGAAATGAGAACGAAATCCTCTTTAGAAATCAAGGAAATGGGGTTACGTTCTCTTGAACAAACATCTCTTAAAAAAGTTGTAGAACCAGATAAAACTGAAGGGAAACTGACTTTAACATGTGTGGGGCTAGAGTTTCATTATCGCAAACAATCATCTGTGCTGAAAATCCCTTCACTAACCTTGAATAGCTCTTATATTACTGGAATTATTGGGCATAATGGTGCAGGCAAATCAACGTTTTCAAAACTTTTATCTGGATTGATCAAACCAAAAGAAGGCGTGATTAAGTTAAACGAGCAAGTCATGAATCCAAAAGAGTTGATTAAGGAAAGTTTTGTCGTGATGCAGGATGTTAATTTACAATTGTTTTTTGAAACAGTTGAAAAAGAGATAAGCTTGAATGCTAAAAACACAAATGAGTTTGATAAAATTGTCGCTATGCTGAATTTAGAACCACTTTTATGTCGGCATCCGCAAACCTTATCAGGCGGCGAAAAACAGCGAGTTGCAATTGCAAGTGCCTTATTATCAGGGAAAAAAATTATCATATTTGACGAGCCAACAAGTGGGTTGGATTTGATGCATATGGAAGAGGTCAGTAACACGATACGTTGGTTGCACCATGAAAATATTTTAGTTTTAGTGATTACGCACGACAAAGAGTTTCTCAATCAAACCTGTCAGCGAATCCTTCATTTTGAAAAAGGAAATAGTATCGAAGATTACTTTATTGAACCAACTATAAAAGAATAATGGAGGCAAAGATATGTACATTGTAACCAATACGATCCAGACAGAAACGGACCATTCTCAAAAAATCATTCAACAATTCACCGCAGGGCATACCAAAGAAAGTATGGAAGCTGTGGAAGGATTCTTGAATTTCCAATTAATGCACCGTACATTGCCAGACAATCCCGAGGTTACTGAACTGGTTGTTTTAAGCCGCTGGACGTCAAAAGAGCATCAAAAAAATTGGGTGAAAAGCCAATCATTCAAAAAAATGCATCAAAAGAAAGAACCCAAACAAGAATCATCAAACGAAAAAAAACGTCCTGGTATTATTTCAAGTACAATCGCTGAATATGAAGTATTAACATAAGCATACAAAAAAAGATTTCTGTTAGAGCATACTGGCAGAAGTCTTTTTTTTTGTCTCTTTTGATAATATTTTCATGAAATGTCCACAAAATAGAAAATAGTTGAAAATATTACCGAAATCGTTTTCTTTTTAAGTAATTCAGAGTATATTAAGTGTGAACAGTGATGGAAGGAGAATTTAAAATGAAGAAGATACATGTCGTCGCTCATACCCATTGGGATCGTGAGTGGTACTTTAGTGATAATGAAGCGTTTATACAATTTTCTTATCATATGGACGAGGTGATTTATGCATTAGAAAAGAATGAATTAGATTACTATTACTTGGATGGTCAATTAAGCATTATTGATGATTACTTAAAAGTTTATCCTGAAAAAGAAACAAAAATCAAAGAATTAGTTGAAGCAAACAAATTATTTATCGGTCCTTGGTATACACAAATGGATGAATTTGTAGTGGCTGGTGAATCAGTCGTCAAAAATTTACAAATCGGAATCGATATGTCGAAACGATTAGGTGGACACACTTCACTGGGCTATCTTCCTGATTCATTTGGACAAGGTAAAGATATGCCGAAAATCTATAATGGTTTTGGTATCACAGATGCAGTATTTTGGCGGGGAATGCCTAATGAAGTCACAAAAAGTCGTGAGTTTTATTGGGCAGCCGAAGATGGTTCAAAAGTATTAACGATCAATATTCGCAATGGTTATTATGCAGGAGTAGCACTTGTTGAAGGTGAACTTTATCAAAAAAAAGCGATGCTGGAACTTGTATCTGAGGATAGTGCAACTGAGATAGTAACATTACCAGTTGGCGGAGATCAGCGCGCAGTGGATCGAGATTTAAAAGCAATCATTCAAGATGTAAATGAACAATTCGGTACAGAATACAAAATCGAAGAAAGCAATTATCCCCATATTTTTAATTTATTAAGAGAGAAAACAAATGAATTACCTACCGTTCAAGGTGAGTTTATGAGTGGTAGTGTTTCAAAAATCCACCGTTCAATTTATTCGTCAAGATATGACTTAAAAAAATTAAATGACACAATCGAAAATCGCTTGATTTTCCAATTAGAACCATTAATGTTGATGGCCGATGATTTAGGGATTCCATTTAAACGAGAACTACTAGACTATATTTGGAAATTGTTATTGAAAAACCATGCTCATGATAGTATTGGTGGATGTAATACGGATAAAACGAACGAAATGATTTTAGCTAGGTACAAAGAAGCTGATCAATTATCCTATTCGACGATCGACTATTTAGTAAGAAAAATTTCTGAATCAATTCAAGGAATCAAAGAAAATGACTTGATTTTATTTAACACATTACCTTACACAAGAACCGATCCGTATGTGGTAGAAGTAAGTACGAAACATGAGAAAATAAGGTTGTTTGATGAAATGAACAATGAAGTAGATAGCCAAATCTTGTCTACAGAAAAGGTGTATGCTGGTGAAGTAAGACGCTCAGAAAGCGATTATGATGAAGCAAAATATTACTATATCCACAAAGTAAGTTTTAGAAAAGAAACCAGACCGCTTGGCTATACGATCGTAACCGTGAAGGAACAAACTGGATCAAATTCTAGCGTTATAGCATTGAATGTAGAAGATAAACATATTGAAAATGAGCTGTACAAAATATCCTTTTCAAAGGGTAAGTTTTCTATTTTAGTGAAGAATCAAGGCAAAACATATGAAAACTGTTTATATATGGAAGAGTCAGGGGACGAAGGGGATACGTATGATTATTCACCTGCCTATCATGATAAAGTCTACCAGCTAAACTTTGATACGACAGATATTACTGTTCAAACAGGAGCATTTTTATCTACGATGACCTTAAATGGTCAGTGGTCATTGCCAAAAGACCTACATGCTAGAAAAGTGGGCGAATTAAATGTTCAAATCGATTATACCTTTACATTGTCATTAAGCAAAGATTCTAAGCGAATCGATATGAACGTTAAACTTAATAACCAAGCCATGGATCACCGTATGCGCCTAGTTGTAAAAACACCAGTTAAAACTCAAGTCAGTTACGCAGACACCTTATTTGGAATTGTTGAAAGAAATAACCAAGACCCTCATATTCATGATTGGAAAAAACTTGGTTGGAAAGAAGAACCAACTGAAATTTATCCGATGATTCACTATTCTACTATTCATGACGACACTTCTAGTTGGTCAATAATGAGTAAAGGAATCAAAGAATACCAAGTAATTGATAGCAGTCTGTATATTACCTTGTTTAGAGGTGTAGGATTTTTAGGCAGACCAGAGTTATTAAGAAGACCAGGAGATGCTTCTGGGAATCAATATCGTTATATTCCAACTCCAAATAGTCAATTATTAGGAAACTTAGAAATGTCATTATCTTTGATCATAACGGATGATTTTGATCCAGCTATGATTCAAAAAGAATACCAAATATACTCAGTAACAAGTCCATATTATCAAGTTCAAACGCTGAATCGATTCACTAATCCAATTCAATATTTCCAAAGTAATAAAGTTGACCAATTGAATTCTTTAAAAGAATTTATCGATTTAAACAATTCAAAATTGGTATTTAGTGCATTGGAATTAAGTCGGGATGGTCAATGGGTCAATATTCGTTTGTATAATCCATCATTAACAGAGGCAGTCACAAATGAAAAAATAACTTTAGCAACTGAATCTACTGTTCGTTTTGTTGATTTAAATGGTGATTTACTTGAATCATTAGGTAAGTTAAAGGAAGTTTCATTAGGGACGTTTAAACCAGGAGAAATTAAAACTGTTTCAATAGAAAGATAATAAGAGAAAGGTCGATTTAAGATGAAAATAAATATCGAGAAAATTCAAGAACCATTATTAAAAATCGCCAATAAAGTAGACAATAATAGTGTCTTACAAGCAATCAAAAATGCGTTTATCAGCAGTATTCCATTTACAGTGGTAGGATCATTTTCTAACTTGATCAAGATGCAAATCGATGCATTTTTTGGGGAAACAGCGATCGGTCAAACCGCCTCTGCAATTTTTGGAAATGTCTATCTAGGAACGCTTGGAATCGTTGCGTTATTGATTGTCTTTTCTACAGCTTATAATTATGCAAAAGAGTTGATGAAAAAACATCCAGAAGCCAATATCAATCCACTGTTGGCAACATTATTAGCCTTTGCTGCTTATTTTGTTATGGTCCCTAACAATGTGAATTTTGCAGATAGTTCTGCGGATATCGTTCAAGGCTATGCAAATAATTTCTTCAGTTATGAAGGGATGTTTACAGCGTTGATCGTTGGATTACTGGCAGTATTTCTTTATTCGATTTTGGCAAAACATAAAATTGCGATTAAACTTCCAGGAAATGTTCCGCCAAATGTCTTTGATTCTTTCTTTGCTTTGATTCCAATTTCGATTGTATTATTAGTTTGCTCTGTGATGAAAGTGGTAATCGAAGCGTTTGATTTTAATTCCTTTATGGATATGGTTAGCCAATTATTTGTGCAACCTTTGACTTCTGTAGGAACAGGATTACCTGCAATCATTGTTGTTATTTTATTAGAACAAATCTTATGGTTCCTAGGCTTACATGGATTTAATATCGTTTGGGGTGTCGTCTCAGCATTATGGTTGCCAATTTTCTTGGAAAACGTTGCAAAATTTGCAGAAACAAAAAGTTTTGCTGATATCTCCGTAGCACCAAATACGATGACAAACGTATATGCAATGATCGGTGGTTCTGGTGCGACGTTTGGATTGATTTTAGCTATCTTGATTTTTACACCGAAAACATACAGTGGACGCGAAGTAGCAAAACTTTCCTTTATTCCTGGATTATTCGGAATCAATGAGCCGATTATTTTTGGATTTCCAATCGTACTTAATCCATTGATGTTTATTCCATTTGTATTTGTACCAGTTTTTAATGCAATTGTCGCTTATATCGTGACAAAAATCGGCTGGGTCGTGCCACTTGTTGTGCTAAATTCAGGAAATGAACCAATCTTTATCAGTACTTGGATTTTAGGTGCATTCCATTTGAGCCCTGTGATTTTAACTGCTGTATTAGTTGTTTTAGATATATTCATTTATGCGCCATTTGTACGTATGAATATGAAATTTGATGAAAGCCAATTGCTTAATGCACAAGATTAGTAAATACTCATAGATAACAAGAGGCAAACTGAGCTTGAAAATAGCTCAGTCTCTTGTTTTCTTTACTATAATGAAAGGTGTGATCAAATATGGAAAGTTACATTGAACTAATCATTCAAGCAAACCAAAAGAAGTTTACCGATGTAGAACGTGTGATTGCACAGTATTTTCTTGATGGAAATAAAGAGCTGGGCATTCAAGAGCTTGCTAAAAAACTTAGCGTGTCGAATTCATCGATCACCCGATTTTGTAAAAAAATTGGTTTAGCTAATTATAAAGAACTGATTTACTTATATAAATATTCCAGTAAAGGGGCAAAAAATCAAAATGATTCAAGTATTAGCTATGTGAATTTGAATTATTCTTTGTTGCTTAATGATATTATCGAGAAACTTGATAAAGAAGAAGTCAAAAAAGCAGCACTAATGATCGATGCTGGACGGATCATTCATTATTGGGGAACAGGTTATAATGCTTTTTGCGGAGAAGATTTTCAGTTTAAATTCTCGCGACTTGGAAAAATTGTCAACGTGATCAAAGACGAGCATTCGATTTCGATGATGGCTCACGGAGTACAACAAGGTGATCTTGTTGTTGTATCTTCGATTTCTGGTGACAATGAAGCAATTCAAGAAGCAGTAAAAACTGTCTCTGAGAAAAATGCTAAAGTGATCGTAATCACAGCCAACGAAAAAAGTCCGTATAAAGAATTTTCTAATGCCTTTTGCTTAACAAGTTCTATGGGGAAAAAGGATATGGGCGGAATATCACCTCAGATTCCTGTACTGACAGTGATTGATATTTTATATACAGAAATTTTGGCGATGTATCATGAAGATACGATCAAGTCATGGATCAAATCAGAAGTGATCTTAAGAGGAAAGTAAAAGGAGAATTAGCATGGGTATAAACTATTCAAAGTCGGTAATCGAGCATATAAAAACAGAAGTAGCAAAACGATCTAGTAATCCTAGATGGAGTGAAGTATTCTCAAATTGTTTTGATAATACCATAGAAACAACCGTAAGAACAACTGCTAAGGATACCTTTGTCATTACTGGTGATATTCCAGCGATGTGGTTGCGAGATTCATCTGCTCAAATCAAGCCTTATTTAGTCGTAGCAAATGAAGATGATACAATCAAACAACTTATTTGCGGATTAGTTGATCGCCAAGTAAAATGCATCTTGATCGATCCTTATGCCAATGCATTTAATGAAACTGAAAATGGTCATTGCTACCATCAAGATATAACAGAAATGAACGGCTGGGTTTGGGAACGAAAATATGAAGTGGATTCTTTATGTTATCCAATTGAATTAGCTTATTTATTATGGAAAAAAACAGGAGAAACAAAACATTTCACTAGTGATTTTAAACGTGCGGCTGAAACAATTATTGGTGTTTTTAAAACAGAACAACATCATGAAACGTCACCTTATCGTTTTGAGCGTTTTGATGAAAGACCAGAAGATACGCTTTCTAACAATGGGCTAGGTGAACCATTTGGATATACCGGCATGACGTGGTCTGGTTTTCGACCGAGTGATGACAGCTGTACATATAATTATTTAATTCCAGCCAACATGTTTGCTGTCGTTATTTTAGGGTATTTAGAAGAAATTTCTAAGGAGATTTACGGAGACGATTTACTAGCAAAAAAGGCTAATCAGCTGAAAAAAGAAATTGATCAAGGTATTTCTAAATGGGGAATCGTTGAGCATCTAGGGAGAAAAGTTTATGCTTATGAGGTAGATGGACTAGGAAATTATCTCTTGATGGATGATGCGAATGTACCTAGTTTATTAGCCGCACCTTATTTAGGGTACTGCGAAATTAATGATACTGTTTACCAAAATACCCGAGCGCTGATTTTATCTGAAAAAAACCCCTATTACTATGAAGGAACTGAGCTAAAAGGTGTGGGAAGTGAGCATACGCCTAAAGAGTATGTCTGGCCGATTGCATTATGTATCCAAGGATTAACGACGGGGAATCGATCTGAAAAAGCGGCACTTTTAGATACACTAGTTCAAACTGAGGCCGGAACAAACCATATGCATGAAGGAATCAATGTGAACGATTCAAATCAGTATACTCGTGAATGGTTTTCTTGGGCGAATATGATGTTTTGCACGTTGCTTTTAGATTATCTAAAAATTAGTGAATAGGAGAAAACCAATGAAAAAATTTCCAGAGTATTTTTTATGGGGAGCAGCAACATCTGCTCCGCAATCAGAAGGTTATAGTTCTTTAAATGGAAAATCTCCATCTACTTGGGATAAATGGTACGAAATGAATCCAGAGAAATTTCAAAAAAATCAAGGACCGGAGCATACATCAATGATGTATGAAACCTACGTTGAAGATATTAAAAGAATGAAAGAAATTCATATGAACTCCTTTAGGACTTCTATTGCATGGACTCGTTTATTGCCAGATGGTAAAACTATCAATCAAGAAGCAGTTGATTTTTATCGTAACTATTTCTCTGAATTGCGTTCAAATGGTGTAAAACCGATCATTAATCTATTTCATTTCGATATGCCATGGTGGCTGATGGAAAAAGCTGGCTGGGAAACACGAGAATCAGTGGATGCCTTTGCATTTTATGCGAATACTTGTTTTGAATTATTCGGTGATTTAGTGGAGCGGTGGACAACCTTTAACGAGCCAGTGGTTCATGTGGAGTGTGGTTATCTATATGGCTATCATTATCCTGCAATCATTGATTTGAAAAAAGCAGCCATACATTGATGGCACACACAATGGCAGTTAAAGCCTTTAAAGATGGCCATTATTCAGGAGAAATTGGTATTATTTTAAATGTATCTCCATGCTATCCTAAGAGCCAATCGGAAGAAGACTTGAAGGCTGCAGAACTTGCAGATTTATTGAACACGAAAAGCTTTTTAGACCCAACCGTTTTAGGAAAGATTCCTGAAAAATTGATCGAATGTTTGATTGAAAATGAGTTGCTACCGAAAGTAAAAGAGCAAGATCTACAACTGATCCAATTAAACATAGTTGATTTTATTGGCATGAATTATTATCAACCGCGTCGTGTTCAAGCACCGATTAAAGTACACAAACCAGCGATTTCACCGGCTGATTTTTACGATCATTATGATTGGCCAGATAAAAAAATCAATCCCTATCGAGGATGGGAAATTTATCCTGAGGCATTGTATGACGTTGCCATGATGATAAAAAATCAATACAACAATATAGCTTGGTATGTGTCAGAAAATGGGATGGGGGTAGCTGAAGAAGACCGTTTTCTAGATGAAAATGGAATGATTCAAGATGATTACCGGATCGAATTTATGAAAGAACATTTGGATCAGTTGTATAAAGGAATCGAAGAAGGTAGTAATTGTTTCGGGTATCATTCTTGGACCTTCGTTGATTGTTGGTCTTGGTTGAATGGCTATAAAAATCGATATGGATTTTACCGTTTGGATTTAAATAATAATCAGCGTTCTTTGAAAAAAAGTGGACTTTGGTTTAAAGAACTGATTGATCAAAATGGATTAAGTTAAAATGTAATGAAATTGAATAAAGGATTTATTTATAGGTTTATGTTAATTGAAAAATTGATGGATTAATATAGAAAAAACTAATACCAGAGGGCAAACTTATCAACGTATGAGTTTGCGCTCTGGTCTTAGTATGTTTAGTTAGCTAAAAACAAAGCAATTATTTTACAACCAGCACATTACAAGGAGCATATTGTACAACATAACTCGTCGTAGTACCGAGCTGATTGGATTGAATCATCCCTTTACCAGTAGCTCCGATAATAATTAGATCAATTGATTGATTGGTAGGAACAACAGAAGAAATCATTTCTTTTGGATTACCAATTTCAACAAGCGGTATCACATCGTCTAAACCTTGTTCAGTGGCATAATAAATATTTTTTAGCAGTTCTTTTTCAATCGCTTCCTTTTCTTCAGAGAGCACTTTCGAATACGCATAAGAACTATGACTGATTGCATTTTCGTCAACAACAGATAATAAATATAAGGTAGCATCTTTTTCTTTTGCAATAGCAACACCATATTGTAGCGCCAACTCAGCATTTTTAGATCCATCAACAGCAACTAAGATGTTTGAGTAGTTATTGATCATTTTAATCAGCACCTTTCTTTATCTAACTTTATTATATCATGTTCGTTAACAGAGGTTAAACAAATCGATGAAAGGAAAGAATAATCAACTTTAAAAAAACGATAAGAAGTCAGAAAAAATCTGATTTCTTATCGTCGAATGATTGTTACAAACCAAGGAATGGTGCTGGATTAACAAAGCCACTCCATAATCCTGTTGAAATACTAAAATGTAAATGGACACCAGTAGAATTTCCAGTTGTTCCCATACCGCCTAGATTTTGCCCAGCGCTCACGCTTTGTCCTGCTGAAACACTTAAACTACTCATGTGTAAATAGTATGAATAGTAGCCATTATCATGCTTGATTACAACATGATTTCCAGCCATACCACTATAATTAGCACTGACGATTTCACCTGATCGAGCAGCCATGATTGGTGTGCCGCTGGCACCACCAAAATCAATGCCATCGTGGAAACTACCTGAGATTCCAGTAGGATCTTCACGGCCGCCGAATCCACTTGTAATAGTTAAATTTGCAACGGGAGCAGACCAACCACCGGAAGATGCTGGAGGAGTCGGAGCTTGTTGAGTGTTGTCAACGGCATCGTTAGTGCCAGTATCAGGTGCAGTTACTAATTTTTCTTTTTCAGGTATTTGAGCAGAAGCTGCTTGTTTTGCTTTGGTTTGTTCTTCAGCCTGTTCTTTGGCTTGTTTTTCAGCAATTGCCTTAGCTTGTGCTTCTTTTTTCTTTTCTTCAGCAATTGCCTTTAATTGGGCTTCTTTTCTTTTTATAGCTTCTTCTTTTTGTTTAACAAACTTATCTTTTTCAGCCGTTTCACTTGCAAGATTTGCAGCAATCTCATTGATTTTTACATTCTGCTCAAGTTTTGCTTCAGCTAACGCGGCTTCTTTTTCTTCAAGCTCTTCGGTCTTTTTCTCAAGTGATTTTAATGTTTCTGTTAGTGATATCTTTAATGTATCAAGTTCTTTTTTATCATCTTTTTGAGCGGTCAAAATATCGTTATTTGCAGTGACTAACGTATTAACAGCTATTGCTTTTGTAATGGCATCAGAAAAAGATTCAGCACTTAATAACACAGTCAGCATCGATTCTTGCTCATGATTAGTTTGAGTGGTTCTAGCTTGAGCTCGTAACTGTTCATTTCTTTTTTTGATTTTTGTTTCTAAATTTGCAATATCTGTATTCAATTTGTTCATTTCTTTTTCATGTTTTTGTTTTTCAGAGAGGACTGTTTGATACTCTGTTTCGATCGTTGTGATCTCAGTTTCTAAAGTAGCTAAATAGTCTTTGGCATCTTTTTCACTCTTTACGATATCTTCGATTTTCTTGGTTTGATTTTCGATTTTTTGATCGATATCATCAGCTAATACGCTCATTGGGGCAGCGTTTACTAATAACATAAATGAAATTGTAACCAGTAATTTTTTCTTCAAGTTGCGTTCCTCGCTTTATATTAATCATTTTAAACGGATAACTTTTCAAAAAAGTCATCGTTATTATTCTTCAATAACACAAGATAAAGTATACCATAGTCCTTCAAGAATAATCATGCTTAAAGAGTAAGATTAATAGAAAATGGTGAAATTTAAAATCCGGCAATAAAGGTATCATCTAATTGTAATATATGAAACTTACTATTAATAAGAAAGTATATTTGTAATAGTTAATAAAACCACTTCTAAATAAGAAAGTAACACTATTTTTCGTTATTTTCAGAATAAAATTCATCAAGTAAACCGACTAAATCATTTTTAGCTTGTTCGTATTTTTTCTTTATAGTTTTCTCAGATAAGGGTTTCTTTGTTCTCCGTACTTTTGTTAGTTCAGTATAATCAGCTATTTTTGATGGGAAGTTATTTTTATAAGCTATATCATTAGTGAGAACTTCTGACAATATAGTAAAAATTTGAGGAATCGATAGAACGTGACTACTTGTCTCGGTACGTTTTAACAGATCAAAGACTAAAAATAAAACGGATGCATTGATTTCTTTTTGACTGGATTCAAGTAATAATTCTTCAATCATTGGTAGAAAATTCGCCCTGTAACGGTCGTTTTTTTCAATTCTATAAGTTGTAGAATCTTCCGCTATCAGTGATGTATTTTTTTCTGAAAGTTCTAGATTATAACGTGTTTCAAATAAATCTGGAAACAATTCATTTGCTGCAGTTAGAATCTTCAAGTCTTGAGAGTAAGTAATTTTTTGTTTTTTTAATACGTGAACTAATCGTTCAAGCTGCTCTTTACTAAGGTCTTTTTGTAAATTTGCTTCTGTCAGTAATTTCTTTACATACTCTATGAACTCTCCGTAGCGAATCCAATCAGCTGTTGTATTACCTAGTATCGCTATTTTTTCTAATCGCTCTTTTTTTGGCAGGTTATTTCCTTTTTCCCAATTATTTACTGTACTTGCACTGGAATTTCCAACCAGATTAGAAAAAAGAGCCATTGAATAGTTGTGTTGCGTTCTAATTTTTCTGATTCTGTTTCCAGCTTCTTTTAAATCTATTTCCAAAATAATACCTCCTTAAATTAAATATACATTAGGCTTGTTTGTGAGCTAAAAATCTTTCTTCTACTATATCATTACTTTCGGAATAAATGTACCGTTTTTTTTTCATTTTATTCTTGTAATATCTCTTGTGGCATGGTATAGTTTTTGTACCGAAATTTATTCAATTTGTCATTTTTTTGTATTCATTATTTTTATGCTGAATGTACTTGTATTTAGATGATTGCGATGTTTTTGATTGAAATTTTATATATTTAACATCAGAAAAAAACATACACTAGATACAATACATATATTTTTTTGATGCACTCAAAAAAGTAGAAGTGCCGAAAAATATTCATTTTAAAGGAGGATAAGTGTAAATGAAAAAAATAATTAGAGTTGAGGAGCAAAAAAATCATCTTTTGTATCAATTTTTAGAAAAACTCAATAGAGAGATTCCTCATCAAGAAAACAATCAAAGAATGGAAGAACATTGTGTGAACCAGTATAAGCTGTTGGTCAATATGTCTTTTAGCGCAAATATTTTGTATAAAGGGTTAGATTACGCATGTCATGTCTACAATCATGTTGCCAAGATTGAGTATACACGACTATGCAAGCTGATCATAAAACAAAATTTTGATAGAGACCTAACAGAGGCGTTATTAAAAAAATTAAAGAAAGCGCAAAACGAATTATTCCTGCATTCACCGCTCACTAAAGAGTCAGAGGGAATCGATATATTTTATGGATTTACTGGAGGAAATCGAAAAAAATACAAAGCGAATCGAAAAGCAATCAAACAAATGTACATTGAAATAAAGCAGGAATCTAAAAAAAATGTCTATAGATATATCAAGGATACGTACAATAGAAAGTACAATAGGATCAAAGAGAAAATAGCATATACCCGTTGGCTTTTAAAGAGTTACACGTGGCATTGAATAACCTGGCTTAACATTAATATACGCAAAGAATCCATGTTTTTATGAATCAAGAGACTTTATTTTTCCCAAAAGATATGTTGTGCTATGCTTTAAATGAGGATATTACTTGCTTCCATAAAGAATTGTTCAAAAGTAAGATTACTACACAAACAAATCTTAAATTGAGAAAGAAGGATTTCTAATGAATAGCAATGAAGAAACACACAAAAATCACCACTCTCATAAAATGGAAAATATGGATCATAGTTCAATGAATGCTCATGATCATGAGCAAATGTCTAGTATGGATCACACCATGCACATGGGGAATTTTAAACAAAAATTTTGGCTGTCATTAATTCTTGCAATCCCAATTATTTTTCTATCACCAATGATGGGAGTTGATTTACCTTTTCAATTTAGTTTTAAAGGTTCAGATTGGTTAGTATTGATTCTGGCTTCTATTCTGTTTTTTTATGGTGGTGAACCATTTTTAAGTGGTGCCAAAATGGAACTGAAACAAAAAAGTCCAGCAATGATGACGCTGATTGCCATGGGGATTTCGGTATCTTATTTTTATAGTGTTTATGCATTTGTCATGAACAAATTAATGCCGCAAAATCACGTGATGGATTTTTTCTGGGAACTAGCTACTTTGATCGTTATCATGTTATTAGGCCATTGGATCGAGATGAATGCAATTTCCAATGCTAGTGATGCCTTAAAAAAAATGGCTGAGCTTTTGCCAGATAAAGTGAAGCGATTAAATAAAGATGGCAGTGAAGAAGAAGTATCGTTGCAAGCTGTCAAAGAATTTGATCACTTGGTCGTTCGATCAGGAGATAAAATACCTGCAGACGGTATAATCATTAAAGGAAATACATCAGTTGATGAATCAATGGTTACAGGTGAATCGAAAACAGTCACAAAAAAGGAAAATGACAAAGTGATCGGAGGTTCTGTCAATGGGAGCGGAACTATCGAAATAAGCGTAACAGGTACTGGGGAGACAAGCTATCTTTCAAAAGTTATGGATATGGTCAAAAAGGCACAGACAGAAAAATCAAAATTAGAATCTCTATCTGATCGAGTTGCTAAATGGTTGTTTTACATAGCACTTGGAGCAGGTGTGCTAGCATTTGTTGTTTGGTTTAGTATCGATAAAGACTTGAGTATTGCATTTGAACGAATGGTAACCGTCTTTATTATTGCTTGTCCTCATGCATTAGGCTTAGCAATTCCTTTAGTTGTGGCACGATCTACCTCAATTGCTGCAAAACATGGTTTGTTATTAAAAAATCGAAATGCATTGGAGCAAGCTAACGATATGCAATATGTTATGTTAGACAAAACGGGCACCCTGACACAAGGAAAATTCACCGTAACAGGAATTGAAATGATCACGAATGAAATCACAAAAAAAGAAGCTTTAAAGGTGATAGGTGCTTTAGAAAACAATGCCAATCATCCTTTAGCAATCGGCATCATGAATTATCTAAAGGAAAAAGCTATTTCTCCTTACAAGGCAGAAAATCTCCAAAGTATTTCTGGCGTAGGGCTTAGCGGTAAGGTTAATAAACAAGCCGTTAAAATTGTGAATGAAAAGGAAGTAGAACGTTTGACTATTTCTTTTGACCGCTCATTGAAGCAACGCTATCAAGAGCAAGGAAATACTTTAAGCTACTTAATTATCGATGATCAATTGATTGCGATGATTGCATTAGGAGATGTGGTAAAACCAGAGGCAAAACAATTCATCGTTGATCTAAAAACACAAGGAATCATTCCTGTAATGTTGACAGGTGACAATAAAGTAGCCGCTGAATCAGTTGCTAGTTACTTAGGAATTGATGAATTTCAAGGAGAATTATTGCCAGAAGATAAAGAAAAAATCATTCAAACGTATGTTACTGAAGGAAAAAAAGTCATGATGGTTGGTGACGGAATTAATGATGCTCCAAGTTTAGTAAGAGCGACGATTGGCGTTGCAATAGGGGCAGGGACGGATGTTGCAATTGATTCAGCTGACGTAGTCTTGACCGATAGTGATCCAAAAGATATTCTTCGTTTTTTAGATTTGGCTAAGCAAACACGGCGTAAAATGATTCAAAATCTTTGGTGGGGAGCTGGCTATAACATTATTGCAATCCCACTTGCGGCGGGTATTTTAGCTCCGTGGGGAATTTTATTGAACCCAGCTGTTGGAGCAGTGTTAATGTCTTTAAGTACCGTAATTGTTGCAGCAAATGCTATGACATTACGTATTCACAATTAAAAAATAAAAAGTAATGAATAGTGCGTATATTTTATATGTATATTCGTTACTTTTTTTGTATTCGATCGATATAAAGAAAATTTATTTTTTAGAGTGGAGGCTAGAAATGGAATACAATGAGATTCTTGATTTTGAATCAAGCAAATTGCTCAAGCTTTTTAATTTATTAAAATCAACAGATAATAACAGTTCACTAGAGAAACTTTCAAATGAATTAGGTATCAATGCTAAAACGATAGTAAGATCTATAAAGAAAATCAATCGGTTATTTAAACGTTATCAGTTAGATGAGCATTTAGCGATTTGTAGATGGTCAAAGGATTATTTCTACTTAAAAAGAGACAATGACATATATGTGGACTATTTCTTAGTTCAGTATATAAGTGGTTTGCCAGAGATTACATTTTTAAAAGCAATTATTGAGGAAGAAAATAGTCAGGCGAAAAAGTTAGCAGAAAACTTGTTGATCAGTGAATCAAGTATGAGAAGACGAGTGAAAAAGATCAATGAATGGTTAAAAAAATTTGATATTCATTTAAAACGCGGAACGTATGAACTTGTGGGAGAGGAAGAACAGATTCGGGCATTTATTTTACATTTTTACTGGTTTGTCTATCAAGGAACAGAAAATAAATTTTTATTACTAAAAAAAGAAAGGAGCCAACAGTTAACGAATAAACTAGTTCATTTTTTTAAGATGCAAATCAATGATTTACAGAAGGAATCGCTTTTTCGAATCATTCAAATTGCGATATGGCGCTATCAAAAAGGAAAAAAGGTCTGGATTAAGGAAGAGTGGAAGCAATATATCGAGAATAGTTTTATTTTTTCTAAATTTGTAAAAAAAATCAAGAGAGATGAAGATAGTATAAACTGGGATTTTGAAGAGTTATCTTATCTTTATTTAATTATTCAGGCACATTTTTTGCCATATTTTGGCTCAAGTATGCAGGCTTATCTTATTGAAGAGCATTATTTGAAGAAGACAACTTGTTTTTCAAATACATTAGTTGCGACGAATAAATTGAAGCAAGTATTTTGGGATACCAAGTTTAGCCATTCAAAGGCAAGTGTTGTATCATTTTTAGGGTTTCATTTATATTATGAGTTGGTTTCAGGCTTTATTTTTGAAAAAAATCAAACAAGATCAACCTTGAAAGAAAATTACCCGGATTTTATGAGAAAACTTGCTGAAGGAATATGTGAATTGGGTGAAAAAAGTTCAATTTATCAGCGAATACCAAAAGATACATTGTATTATCGTTATTTTATGATATTAAGCTCACTTATTTCACCAGTGTATGGTGAAAAGAGAATTTTTGTATGTTTAATGACTGATTTGTCGCTTGAAAAAGAGACGGAGTTAGGAGAAAGAATCAGCAATTTTTTCAGTAATAAATTTAATCTAGTGGTTGTATACGCTAGAACGTCAAAATCATTTTCATATGCTGATATTATTTTGACCACCGTTATTTATCAAGCTTTAAACCAAAAATATACCCAGCCTGTCTTACTTATTGAACCAAATTTTTCGGAAGAGGCAATATTACAAATAGACAAATTACTAAAAAGAGTTAGAAAATGAAGCCCTTTCACTATTATGTGTTAAAATATACTTGTGAATATAATTTTAGGAGGTTTTCCAGTGAAGAAGATTCAATTTGGAACAAGTGATTTACAAGCTGCTTCCGTTATTCTTGGGTGTATGAGAATGAATGGTGCAGAAAATCCGGCAGAAATTATTGAAACTGCTTATGAACAGGGCATTGATTTTTTTGATCATGCAGATATCTATGGCGGGGGCGAATGTGAAACGATTTTTGGGAAAGCCCTGAAAGAGACCGAAATTAAAAGAGAAGATATTATCATTCAGACAAAATGTGGGATTCGTAAGGGCATGTTCGATTTTTCTAAAGAGCATATTATTGCTTCTGTTGAAGGAAGTTTAAAACGTTTAGACGTAGAGTATGTGGATGCGTTACTACTTCATCGACCAGATACACTTGTTGAACCAGAAGAAGTGGCAGCTGCTTTTGATCAGTTAGAAGCACAAGGAAAAGTTAAATATTTTGGTGTAAGTAATCAAAAACCAATGCAAATTGAGCTATTGAAAAAGACAGTAAAACAACCATTGTTAGCGAATCAATTACAGTTTGGTATCAAACATACCGGCATGATCGATCAAGGGATTCACGTAAATATGACAGACGAAGCAAGTGTAGACAGAGACGGTAGTATTTTAGATTATTCTCGTTTAAATGAGATGACTATCCAAGCGTGGTCTCCTTATCAATATGGTTTCTTTGAGGGTGTTTTTATTGGCAACGAAAAATTTTCAGAATTAAATACAACTCTGGATAAAATTGCTGAGCGCCACAATTGTACTTCAACAGGACTAGCTACTGCATGGATTTTAAGACATCCTGCTAATATGCAAGTTATTGCAGGAAGTATGAATAAAGAGCGAATTAAAGAGATTGCGAAAGCTTCTGATATTGTATTAAGCAGAGAAGAATGGTATGAAATTTATCGTGCTGCTGGGAATATTTTACCGTAAGTTGTAAATCAAAAAAATGTTACTTAAATGATTTTCATAAAAAAATTGTAAGAATAAGCAGTTTTTGGCTAAAAAAGTTACATTTTAGAAATCATTCGTTCATATAATATTCACAAATTTCTTGTACTATAAAGACATAGAAGAAAGACTTTAGTAACAAGAAATCAATTTCATTTGTGTGAACTCCTATGAACCCGCTCTGAGTGTGCAGAGCGGGTTTTCTTTTGTTTTCAATTAAGCTTTGCGAACTTTAGTTCCTTCCTACTGCAAAGTTGGTAGATTTTTGTTAAAATAGATAGGAAACCAGTTTGCTGAAGATGAGGAGAAAAAAGATGACAAAAAATAAGTTATTATTAGTTGATGGAAATAGTGTAGCATTTCGAGCGTTTTTTGCTTTGCACAATTCCCTAGAACGTTTTAAAAATAAAAATGGTTTACATACAAATGCTGTTTATGCGTTTAACAATATGTTTGAAAACGTGATGACAAAAGAAAATCCAACCCACGTTTTAGTTGCATTTGATGCAGGAAAAACAACCTTTAGAACCGAATTTTATCCAGAGTATAAAGCAGGCCGTTCGAAAACACCGGGAGAATTTAAAGAACAAATGCCTTATATTCGTGAATTGTTAACTGGTTTAGGTGTGAAATATTATGAGTTAGATAATTATGAAGCAGATGATATCATCGGAACTCTGGCTACTAAAGTGCCAAAAGACGAATTTGATGTTGTTGTATTATCTGGAGATCGAGATTTAACACAACTAGCAACAGAATCTGTAAAAGTAGATATTACGATTAAAGGAGTTAGCGATTTAGAAACGTATACGCCGGAACATGTAGCCGAAAAATACGATGGTTTAACACCAAATCAAATCATTGATATGAAAGGTTTAGCTGGAGATACTTCTGATAACATCCCTGGTGTGACTAAAATAGGTGAGAAAACTGCAATTAAACTATTGAAAGAGTTTGGTTCAGTCGAAGGTGTTTATGAAAACATTGATAGCTTGAAACAAAGTAAAATGAAAGAGAATCTGATCAATGATAAAGAACAAGCCTTTATGTCCAAACGCTTAGCAACGATCAATGTAGATTCTCCAGTCGAGATCAATATCGATGAATTGAAATATGAAGGAAAAGACTTGGATAAATTAATTCCGTTTTACAAAGAAATGGAATTCAAACAAATGCTGAGCAAATTAAATGTTGAAGAAGAAGCAATTGAGTTAGACGATGTCCATTTTGATGTGGTGGATACATTCACTGAAGAGATGTTTACTGACGATATGGCATTGTATGTTGAGATGTTAGAAGATAATTATCATACTTCACCTATTGTTGGCGTTGCGTGGGGAACGAGGAATAAAGTGTATACGACGAATAGCTTAGAACTATTTGAAAGTAAACCTTTTGTTGATTGGCTATTGTCAGATAAATACAAAAAAACGGTATATGATGCCAAACGCACATATGTTGCACTAAATCGTTATGTTGGTAAACCTCAAGGAATTAAGTTTGATGTATTGTTAGCGGCCTATCTATTAGATACTAATGATAATAGTGCGGATATTGAAGGTGTGGCACAACATTATGGTTACACCGATATCCATTCTGATGAATCAGTTTATGGAAAAGGTGCGAAAAAAGGCTTACCGGAAGACGATGAAGCTTTCTTTAGCCATCTCGCTCGAAAAGTTAACGCAATTCATTTTTTATCTGAAAAGCTAGATGCTGAATTAGTTGAAAAAAATCAAGCTGATTTGTTTTATAAAATGGAATTACCTCTTTCAAAAATTTTAGGTGACATGGAAATTACAGGAATTCGTGTAGATGCAAATCGATTAAAAGAAATGCGCATTGAATTTTCAAATCGGTTACATGAAATTGAACAAAAAATTTATGCAGAAGCAGGCGAAGAGTTCAACTTAAATTCACCAAAACAATTAGGGGTGATTTTATTTGAAAAAATGGGTCTGCCAGTAATTAAAAAAACAAAAACAGGTTATTCAACTGCTGTTGATGTATTAGAACAATTGAAAGAACAAGCACCGATCGTTGAAGATATTTTAGTTTATCGTCAAATTGCAAAAATCCAGTCAACCTATGTTGAAGGATTATTAAAAGTAATCCAACCAGATGATAAAATTCACACGCGTTACGTTCAAACCTTGACTCAAACAGGTCGTCTAAGCTCAGTTGATCCTAACTTGCAAAATATTCCGATTCGTTTAGAAGAAGGACGTAAAATTCGTGAAGCCTTTGTACCAAGAGAGAATGACTGGTTAATTTTTTCGTCTGATTACTCACAAATTGAATTACGTGTTTTAGCTCATATTTCAGATGACCAGCATTTGAAAGAGGCTTTCATTGAAGGTCAGGACATTCATTCAAGTACAGCAATGCGTGTCTTTGGTATCGAAAAACCGGAAGATGTGACGCCGAACATGCGTCGACAAGCAAAAGCAGTAAACTTTGGAATTGTTTATGGTATCAGTGATTATGGTTTGTCTCAGAATCTTGGCATCACGAGAAAGCAAGCGCAAGAATATATCGATACTTATTTTGAAAAATATCCAGGTGTTAAAAAATATATGGAAGATATTGTTCGTGATGCGAAAGATAAAGGGTTTGTAGAAACACTATATAACCGCCGACGCTATTTGCCTGATATCAATTCACGTAATTTCAATTTACGTTCTTTTGCAGAACGTACGGCAATCAATACGCCGATCCAAGGAAGTGCTGCTGATATTTTGAAAATTGCGATGATCAATATGCAAGAACGATTAAAAGAAGAAAATATGCAGGCGACAATGTTACTTCAAGTTCATGATGAACTTGTCTTTGAAGTGCCTGAAAGTGAATTAGAAAAATTGAATGCATTAGTTAAAGATGTGATGGAAACAGCTGTTGCCCTACATGTACCGTTGTTGACTGACAGCAGTTGGGGAAAAACATGGTACGAAGCAAAATAATGAACTAAAATAATCGAAGAAAAGACTGGCTAAACGAAAAAGTTAAAAAAACTTTGATTCGTTCGTTTCGGTCTTTTTTTCTAAGGAGAGATAAACGTTGCCTGAATTACCAGAAGTTGAAACAGTCAGAAAAGGCTTAGAAAAGTTAGTTGTCGGAAAGACGATTAAAGAAGTTACCATTTTATGGCCAAGAATTATTGAATCACCAGAATCTGAATTATTTGCTCAGCAATTGATCGGTCAAACAATTGAACAAATGGATCGCCGAGGGAAATTTTTGATTTTCAAATTAACGAATTACGATATGATTTCTCATCTAAGAATGGAAGGAAAATACGAAACTCATGATCCAGAAGATGAGCGGACCAAACACACCCATGTAATTTTTACCTTTACTGACGGGACTGAATTACGCTATCTTGATGTTCGAAAGTTTGGCCGTATGGTTTTAGTACCTAAGAATCAAGGGAGAAATTACAAAGGGATTTTATCATTAGGTCCCGAACCGATTCCTACTGAATTTAAGCTAGCAGAATTTCGTGTCGGTTTGAAGAAGCATCACAAAGCAATTAAACCGTTGTTATTGGATCAGCGTTTAGTGACAGGTTTAGGCAATATTTATGTGGATGAAGCATTATGGGAAGCGATGATTCATCCTGAACAACCAGCAGACACCTTAAAACCTAAGGAAGTTGAACGATTATATTATGCGATCATTGATGTTCTCGGTCGTGCAGTGGAAGCTGGTGGAACTACGATTCGCAGTTACTTAAATGCTTTGGGAGAAGCTGGAACATTTCAAATTTCATTAAATGTCTATGGTCAGACGGACAAACCTTGTCCACGATGTACAATGCCAATCAAAAAAATCAAAGTTGCACAACGAGGTACGCATTTTTGTCCAAAGTGTCAAACCTTGAAAGCGAGGAATTGATTGATGGGCATGATATTAGGCTTGACTGGTGGTATTGCCACGGGGAAAAGTACAGTTGTTTCTATATTTAAAAGTATGAATTTTCCAATTATCGATGCGGATGTGATTGCTCGGGAAATTGTAGAAGTAGGAACTCCTGGATTAGAACAAGTAGTAAACGCCTTCGGATCAGAAATAGTAACTGTCGAAGGTTCGTTAGATCGCAAAAAATTAGGCGAAATTATTTTTTCGGATGAAGAAAAAAGAAAAAAACTAAATAAAGTGCTCTCTCCTTTTTTAAAAGAAGCAATTTTAACTCAAATTGCCGACAAAAAAAATCAAGCACCTTTGGTTATTGTTGATATTCCTTTGTTATATGAAGGAGGCTATGATAAGTTTATGGACAAAGTAGCAGTAGTTTATGTTCCAGAGGAAGTGCAACTAGCTCGTTTAATGAAACGAGATCATTTAACAATAAACGAAGCCCAACAACGAATCGATAGTCAAATGTCTATTGAGAAGAAAAAACAAAAGGCAGATATCGTATTCGATAATGAAAAAAGTATACAAGAGACAGAAAAAATAGTGAAAAAATGGGTATTAGAAAAAAATATTGATAATATAACAGATTAGTTGTTTTCGTTATTTAGTGATAATGTATATATAATGAAGATGATAAATAAAAAACACGCTATAAACATTGTTTTGGCGTGTTTTATTTACTTTAAAACAAAATTTGGAATGGAAAGACAGACATTTATATGTATAATTTAAAATAACGATAATCTTTAAAAAAATATAGACAATTCTGCCAGATTTGTGTTATCTTTTGGAAACAAAAGGATTGTAAAAAAATAAAAGATGGTGGAGAGTATAATGAAAAAAGAAGTAGTGGTAATTGGTTTAGGATATGTTGGTCTGCCAAGTGTCATAAATCATGTGAAGAATGGCCATAAAGTAATTGGATTTGATATTGACGAAGAAAAAGTTGATATGCTGAATAAAGGGATTAGTCATCTTGATACAGTATTAGACGAAACAGTGCGAATGATCAAAGAAAGAGGCGCCGAATTTACTTATGATGCGCAACGCATCAAAGATAAAGATGTCTACATTATTGATGTGCCAACGCCAATCGATAAATATAAAACGCCTGATTTAAGTTATATCAAATCAGCAGTTGATTTAATTAAAAATAAAGTAAAAACAGGTTCATTAATTGTTTTAGAAAGTACAACCTATCCCGGAACGACAGAAGAATACCTCGTAGCTGAGTTTTCCAAGCTTGGTTATCATATCGGAACCGATCTTTTCATCGCTTACTCCCCGGAAAGAATCGATCCAGGCAATACACAATCTCTTAGTGCAAAAATCCCAAGAATCGTTGCAGGACACACGGACAAATGTTTATCAAAGGTTGAAGAATTTTTTGGAAGCCATGTGTCCACTGTACCTAATTTGAAAACAGCCGAATTAGCTAAAATATATGAAAATACATTCCGTTTGGTCAATATTGCTTTAGCAGATGAACTTCAAAAAATTTCGGATAATTTAGACATCGAAGTAGGAGAAGTATTGGAAGCAGCTGCAACAAAACCTTTTGGATTTATGAAATTCACACCAAATTTAGGTATTGGTGGACACTGTATTCCTGTAGATCCTTATTACCTGACATGGTTGATGGAATCACGAGGAATAGAAACACCGTTGATTCAGACGGCAGGAAAAATTAATGATTCGATGTTAGATTATTATCTAGAGAAAATTATTACTTACGCAAATAAAAAAAGTGACAAAAATCTTGATGAAATGAATGTTGCGATTTTAGGAATAACATATAAGAAAAACGTTGCAGATACTAGAATGTCGTCGGTTATTACATTGATTAATGAATTAGAAGAAATGAATGTGACAGTTGTTGCCTATGATGATATTATTTTATCAAATACTAATTCTCCAGTTGAAAGTATAACTAGTCTAGAGGGGGATTATTGTCAATTGAAAAAATTTGATATGGTCATTTATGCAGTTGACCATGAGCTTTACGAAAAGAATAAAGAAAATATTATTGATAATAGTCAGTTGTTCTATGATTTGACATTGGTTTAGAGATGATTAGATTAAAAATTTATGGAGAAAAAATTGTTTACATCTCGTTGTTTTTATTTTTTCTATCTTTGATCTATTTATTGAGAAAGTATACATCAAGCAATGAGTATTATTTAATAATGATCTTATATTCTGTCAATTTCGTTTATTTAGTTACAAAATTAAGTTTAGCTTTGATGTATACCCCCTGTATAAAAGATGTTAGAAACTATAAAGTTTCAGTTATTATTCCCAGTTTTAATGAAGATAAAAAATCTGTTGTAAAAGCAGTTATGACTTTATTAAAACAGACCTATCCAATTCATGAAATCATTTTTATTGATGATGGTAGTGATAGTGATGAAGCTTTTCTAGCAGTTAAAAATCTAAAAATAGATGAGCTGACTGGAGTGCATCGTGTTAATAAGAATGTAACATTGACTAGTTTACGTTTAGATAAGAATAGTGGGAAAAAGAAAGCGCAGGAAGTCGGCTTTATTCAAGCAACTGGGGATTTATTTCTTTTAGTTGATTCTGATGGAGAGATTACTGAAAATACGTTAGAGGAAATGGTTCGTCCATTCAGCAATTCTAAGGTAGGATCTGTTGTCGGAAAAATAGAAGTTCGTAATCTAACCGATAATTTTTGGACTAGACTGCAGGATATCATTTATTCCAATTCGTTTCAAATCGGTAGGGCATCACAGTCTCAAACCGGCAATGTAATTGTTTGTTCAGGAGCACTAAGCATGCATCGAGCTAATTTTGTAAAGCGAAATATGAGAACTTTTAGAAAAGAAACTTTTTTGGGGATTCCGTGTTCTGCTGGAGATGATCGCTTATTAACGGATATTTCGTTAGAACGCCGGTATAAAACTGTTTATCAATCAACTGCAGTTTGTTATACGGATGTGCCGAATTCATTAAAAAAATTTTTTAAACAGCAAGTTCGTTGGACTAAATCTGCTTTGATAATGACTTTATTTTCCTTTAGATATTGTTTTATTCGCCCTCTATCGATGGTCTGGCAAGTGTTAGAAACTTATTTATGGTTATATAATTTTATTGTAACGATTACTTTGCTTTGTCAACAAAAGCTTGGTATGGGCGTTGGAGTAACCTTTATAGCAGCTGTGTATTTCATCTTGGTTAGTTACTTATCAAATATTTTTTATACAAAGCGAGATTTAAAAACGTATTTAATGACGTTTGTCTATTCATTTGTTTATTCCGTTTTATTACTCGGAATTCGATGTTATTCTTTATTAACGATTTTTAAAACAGGTTGGACGACTCGTTAAACATAAAAAAAGAAGGTCGGAACAGAAGCTTGTGCTTATATTCCGATGTTATCAGAATTCTAGGTGACTGAGATATGACTCGCAGAGTTATGTCCCAGTCACTTCCGTTTTTTATTTTTATAAGGTCATTCAGACGATTTTTTTGAATTAAATGATCCATAAATTCTTTGATAAGTCATCTCAGATAGATGGCTTCTTACGTTTTTCATGTTATAATATAAACAACAAACTATAAAATCAATAGTATAAGATAAAATGAGGTGAACACTATGCGTTGTCCAAGATGTCATCATAATAATTCTCGTGTAATTGATAGTCGTCAAGCTGATGATGGCCGTGCGATTCGTCGTCGTAGAGAATGTGAAAATTGCAATTACCGTTTTACAACGTTTGAACGAATTGAAGCAGCACCGTTGTTAGTCATCAAGAAAAATGGTGATCGTGAAGAATTTAATCGAGAGAAAATTTTACGTGGGTTGATCCGTTCAGCTGAAAAACGACCTGTTGCCATGGAACAAATGGAGCAAATCGTTGATAATGTTGAAAACCGTGTACGTAGCTTAGGTGAAAATGAAATTTCAACTACATTAGTTGGAGAATATGTTATGGAAGATTTAGTCAACTTAGATGAAATTGCTTATATCCGATTTGCTAGTGTCTACCGTCAATTTAAAGATATGAGTGTTTTCTTAAAAGAACTGCAAGGCATTGTAGATAAAGCAAAATCTTCAAATTCAGATACAACAAATGAATAAGGAGGTCTTTCCTTGAAAGACAATTGGAAAGAAGTCCATCCTAAAAGTATTTTTCAAGTAGCACTATCTTATCCATTATCCAATCAAGAACAAACCATACTGACTCTGTTGTACCAACCAATTATAGGTGCTGAGGCGTTTAGTTTGTATTTGACACTTTTATCAGAAGTTGAAGAGTCAGGTCTTAGTGCCTCACTTTTTCATGCTGATTTGATTACGATGATGGACATGAGCATCAAACAAATTCAAGCAGCTAGAATGAAATTAGAAGGAATTGGTTTATTAGGAACCTTTGTCAAAAATGATTCCGAACTGGGAACGCATTTTTTATATCGGTTGAACCATCCTGAAACAGCTGAACGATTCTTTAAAGATGAAGTATTGTCACTAACCTTGTTGAATAGTGTAGGACAAAGAAAGTTAGATAAATTATTTGAGCGTTTCAAACCAAAATTTGTTAACTTAACTGGTTTTGAAGAGGTATCAGTTGGATTTAAAGATGCTTATCTATTCAAAGAAGAACAAATTATTTCTCAAAGTAAGCTGCTAAGTCAAATGGAGCAATCTTTCAATGATCCAAGACCTGCTCAAAAACCAAGTGCGGTCAATGAAAGCTTTGATTGGTCCTATTTTGTTCAAGGGATTGAAAAACTTGGGATTAAATTGCCGGATAATAGTGTTGGGTTTAAAGAAGAAGTATTTATTTTTCATAATTTATTTGGAATCACAGAATTAGATATGATTGATTTTTGTTCTAAATCCTTCGATTATTATACAAGTAAGATCGATGTAAAGGACTTTGAACGAGCAGTTTATAGAACCTATGATCCTAATAAAAAGCAAAAGACAAGTGAGTTTCAAAAAAATGATTCAGTTGATCTATCTGCCGAAGATCAGCAAACCTATCGTTATAATTCATTAAAAATGAATGGTTTTTCAACCCAAGATATTCAGATGATTATGGATAGTGAGAAAAATTTTCCATTAAATTATTTAGAAGCATTAAAAAACGAGCGTGGTGGGTATACAACTCCGCAAGAGCGTTCTTTGGTCAAGTATCTTGTCAGCAAATCTGGTCTGCCGAACAGTGTAATCAATATTTTGATTAATTATGTTTATAACATACAAAAACAACCCACATTAAAGGCTGAATATGTGAATCGAATTGCCAATGAGTGGGCGCAAAGTGGTATTTTTTCGCCTGAGAAAGCTATAGATCATGTACGTGAAATAGCCAAAAAAGGCAAAGAGCAAAAACAAACAAGACAGCGATACGGACAAAATAATGGACCGATTCGTCAAGAAACATTACCGGATTGGGTGGATAATCCGGTAGAAGAGCAGAAACTATCGAAAGAAGAGCAAGCACGACTAGACAAAGAAATTCAGGATTTCTTGAGTAAAGGAGGCGGCAATTAATGGAAGATGTAGGAAAAGAAATGTCAAAAATTATTCAAAGCAGGGATATGAGTGAACGATATAATGAACTGGTTGAAGTGGTACTGAAAGATACTGATGTACAACAGTTTATCGAAGAAAACCGTGAGCGGTTGACAGACGAAGATATCCAAAAAAGTTATTCAAAACTTTATGAGTTTGTCCAAGAAAAACGTAAATATCAATTAAACGATCCAACTATGATTGCTCCTGGATATGAGCCTCAATTAACCTTGAATTTCCATTACATTGATGTTACCTATGTACCGACGGAAGCTCTGATTGCTAAGCAAAAAGAAGATGAAATTCGAAAACGCGTTCGAGCAATGGACATGCCTAAAGATGTACGAGAAGCTAGTTTAAGTCGATTCGATACGGCGTCACAGGGACGTGCTCAAGCAATGGCTGAAACAATGAAATTTTTAAATGAGTATACATCGAATGCTAAAGAATTTCATAAAGGGCTGTATCTTCAAGGTACATTTGGTGTAGGAAAATCATTTTTATTAGGTGCGATTGCCAATAGCTTAGCCGAACGTGGTTTTGTTACAACAATCGTGCACTTCCCAACTTTTACTGTCGAAATGAAACAAGCAATCGGTAAAGATATGGTGGGGCCAAAACTTGATGCTGTTAAGAAATCCCCTGTTTTAATGATCGATGATCTTGGTGCAGAATCAATGACTTCTTGGATTCGTGATGATGTATTAAGTGTTATTTTGCAATACCGTATGCAGGAACAATTAGTAACATTTTTTTCATCAAATCTGAATTTGAAAGATTTAGAGAAACATTTATCTGTGACCCAACGTGGAGAACAAGAACCTTTAAAAGCTCGTCGAATCATGGAGCGTATTCGTTACTTAGCACAAGAGATTACAATGTCTGGTAATGATCGACGAAATGGATAGAATTTAATTTTACCCTTGTTATTTATCCAAATTTTATGTGACAGAGACATAATTCAATGAATGTGTCTCTGTCGTTTTTTTATTTTCTTTAAATAACGAATGATCGTATTGGACTATGATAGTTTGTATAGTTTATAATAAAGTATCAGTATTGGAGGACATATCGATGAAAAAAATCGTAATGACAATAGTAGCGGTGTTCACATTGATTTCTTTAGGGGCATGCACACAAAATAAAAAAGATTCATCAAAAGGAAGTGAAGAGACCTCGATGAGCAGTAAAAAAGATCAAACCACCAATGAAACATCGAACACTAAAGATCAAGAAAAATCTCAATCGGTATTCACAGCAGTTTTAGTTGAAGATGCTAAAAAAAATGATACAGTGGATCAATCGACCCGTTTGGTTTTAAAAGAAGTCGAAGCCGTTGAAGATCCAGAAAAAATTAGTGCTATGATGAAAAACGATGGTGTTATTTTGAATGTATCGAAGGAACAATTGGCCAATGGAATCACAGAAAATGATCTAAAAACAGGAGATAAGATTCAATTTACTTTAGTCGGCTTACCTGCGATGACAATGTCGATCCCACCTCAAGTGGCTGGAAATTCAGTTGTCAAAGTTGAAAAAATTTAATAATTTTGAAATGTATGACCGCTATTATAAAGTACGTGAATAAGTACTTTGTAACAGCGGTTATTTTATTTTTATAAATCAAAAATTATTTTTCATTAAAAAATTAAATAAAAAAACATTGACATTTGTTTTAAAACGATGGTATAGTTTCACCTGTAAGATAACTAAATAGATTTGTTAGGTGAGGCTCCTATACAAACACAGGCTACTGCCCAAAAACATCGAGAGATGCCAATGGGTAGAACAGGGATTGTCGATTACAAGGCTTTTCATAAGGTAGCTAAAAGCTCTGCTTTTTACGTTGTATAGTGCCAAAACTCAACGACTAGATCATGCAGGCTTTTTTTTGTGCGCTTATTTATGACCTTCCGCTGAGTTTTGGCGGAAGGTTTTTGCTTGCTCACCAAAGTTTCGTCACAGTGAAAAATGCTGTGAATGACTATATTTCATTTCGATCTTATCAATTCCTAACTTGAGAATTGAAGGACAGAATAGCTGAGAAACAGTAATTTGCGAACGAAGAGAGTGCAGTTTCCATTCTTGTGAGTCACTACTAAACATACCAACAAATCTAAGAAAGGAGTATGCTATGAATTTTTAATCAACATTATCGCCAGTATTTTTGCAGGAATGGTCATTGGGGCTGAGCGGCAATGGCGAAAAAAACTAGCTGGAATGAGAACAATGACGTTAGTAACATTTGGTTCATGTCAATTCGTTTCATTATCCACGTTGATCCAAGACGATAGTAGTCCTACACGAATCGCGGCCCAAGTAGTTAGTGGGATTGGCTTTCTTGCTGGAGGGGTGATTTTACGTGAAGGATTTAGCGTGACTGGTATTAATACAGCGGCAACATTATGGTGTTCAGCTGCTGTTGGAAGTTTAATTGGAGCAGGATTTGTTATTCAAGGAATGATATGTGCATTCGCTTTAATGTTAGTCAATATTTTATTAAGAAATTTATCATTTAAAATAGACGATTTAACTGTTCAAAGAGAGGAGGCACAAACAGATTCGATTCATTATCTATCAGTTATTGCCAGCAATACAAGTGAAGTCATGCTTAGAACAGAAATTATCCAGTTACTGGATAAATATTGCTTAACGTTCACAAAATTTTCCTGTACTGATTTGGCAGGGAAAAAAGTAAGACTATTTTTAGAAATCGAAGCAACCAGAAATGGCACACTAGCAGTCAATACGATTATTTCAGAATTATCTCAACTATCAGAAGTCATTGAAATTAATCAAATGAGCAATTAAAAGAATGGAGGAATCAAAATGGTAAAACAGTGATGGTCAAAATCATTAATTGGAACAGTGAAGAATATTGGCAAGGAATCTTTTTAAGAAATAAGCTACTCAAAACTAGTGCGGGGAAAGAATGGATCAAAGAATTACCTGTCAATGAAAAACAGGATATTCATATGGTTGCGCTGGTTGAAGGGAAAGTTGTGGGGACTTTACTTCTTTCTAAAAGAAGCCAAACAGTAGCTCAAATCAAACAAGTTGCGATTGATGATCGGTATCAAGGATTTGGCATAGGAAAACAATTACTTGAATTTGCTGAAAAAATAGCAGATCTGATGAATTTTCAAACCATATTTTTAACTGGTCGTAAGCAAGCTTGGGGATTTTATGATCATTTTGGGTATAAACGTATTGGCTATGCTTACTCAGATGGACAAGTGATCTTAAAAAAATTTGAGAAACGTATTTGTACAAAAAACAACACGCGAAGACTAGAATCATCAAACATATAACGCTAAAGGAGATGGAAACAAATGGATGACAGTAGTCAGATGATCAAGGACTTATGGATAGAGAAATCTGTTGAAGAAACTAAATATTATTGTCTATTTGTTTCTAGGGTAATTAAGTAAATTTCTCCGATAATAGATCCTCTTTTTCCATCAGTCCGATTCCTAAAATAGAGATAACATTATGAAGTTCTAGATGGCTAACGTTTATACAAAGCTGTCTGTTATTTCATTGATCAGAGTTTTAGAAAGAAGGAGAACTATATGGATAAAAGAGCAGTATTGAACAAAAATAATAACCAATCATATGAATATTTCGCAAGAAACTCAGCTGAAAATATCTTAACATTTTTCAATTCTTCAAGAATGGGCTTAACTCACCAGCAAGCCGTTTTATCAAGGGAAGAATTTGGAGAGAATATCATTACACATGGGAAAAAAACGCCTTTATTTGTTGAAATAATCAAAGCTTATTTTACCCCATTTACGATTGTTTTGATTACGTTAGCTATTATTTCGTTTATAACGGACTATGTTATTGCACCGCCAGCTGACCGGGATCTTATCGGTGTGCTTATCATTGTAGCGATGGTCTTGATAAGTGGGACTATGACATTGATACAATCTGTTAAATCAAATCAAGCAGCAGAAAAATTGAATAACATGGTAAAAATTACGGCAACCGTTGTTCGCAGAAAAAAACAAGTAGAACTGCCAATCGAAGAAATCGTTTGTGGGGATATTGTAAAATTATCTGCAGGTGATATGATCCCAGCAGATATTCGCTTAACAAAAACAAAAGACCTCTTTATTTCGCAATCTGCAATGACAGGAGAAAGTTACCCTGTTGAAAAAAGAGCAGATTACAAGTTGAAAGTGAATAGTGTGGAAACGGAATACGAAAATATCGTTTTTATGGGCAGTAACGTAATCAGTGGGAGTGCAGAAGGGATCGTAGTTTCAGTAGGAGATGACACACTTTTTGGAAAAGTAGCACAAGATGTGTCTGATAAAAATCCTCAAACCAATTTTGAAGTTGGCATTAGCAAAACGTCTTGGTTGTTGATTCGATTTATGTTAGTAATGGCGCCAGCAGTATTTTTGATTAACGGATTAACAAAAGGTGATTGGTTTGAAGCATTTCTGTTTGGTTTGTCTGTAGCAGTTGGTTTAACACCAGAAATGTTGCCGATGATCGTGACGACAAATCTTGTAAAAGGTGCATCAAGTATGGCTAAAAAAGGAACAATTATTAAAAATTTAAATGCAATTCAAAATTTTGGTGCAATCGATGTTCTATGTACGGATAAGACAGGTACGCTGACCCAAGACAAAATTATTTTAGAATATCATTTAGATTGCGATGGAAAAGAAGATAGCCGGGTATTGCGTCATGCATTTTTTAATAGCTATTATCAAACTGGATTGAAAAATTTAATGGATGTAGCAATCATTGATGCGGCAAATGATGAATTATCGATCGATTCTTCTAAGTACAAAAAAGTAGATGAAATTCCCTTTGATTTTAAACGACGTCGCATGAGTGTGGTGATCGAAGATACATCGGGTAAAACTCAAATGATCACAAAAGGTGCCGTTGAAGAAATGCTGGAAATTTCAAGTTTTGTTGACTATCAAGGAACAGTTAGACCATTAACAAAAACGCTTAAAACTGAAATTTTGAAAACTGTTGAAGAGCTGAACGAAGATGGACTACGTGTATTGGCTGTTTCTCAAAAAACAAATCCAGCGACTGTTGATGAGTTCTCTGTTTCAGATGAAAATGAGATGGTCTTGATTGGTTATCTTGCATTCCTTGATCCACCAAAAGAAACCACCAAAGCCGCCTTAGAAGCGCTAAAAAAACATGGTGTCGGTGTCAAAGTATTGACTGGGGATAATGCTTTAGTAACAAAATCAGTATGTAAACAAGTTGGATTAGCCAATGAAGAACTGATCACAGGGAATGAAATCGCGAGAATGAATGATTTTGAGCTAAAAATGGTTGCGGAAAAATACAATATTTTTGTAAAATTGACACCACAACAAAAAACAAGAATCGTTCAAGTGTTAAGAGAAGCTGGACACACGGTTGGTTTTATGGGAGATGGTATTAATGATGCTCCTGCGATGAAAGAAGCTGATGTTGGTATCTCAGTAGATACAGCTGTTGATATTGCAAAAGAATCAGCAGATGTCATCTTATTAGAAAAAGACTTGATGGTTCTGGAACGTGGGTTATTAGCAGGCAGAACGACCTTTGGAAATATTATGAAGTACGTCAAAATGACAGCTAGTTCTAATTTTGGCAATATGTTTTCGGTTGTTGTTGCTAGTATCTTTTTACCATTTTTACCAATGTTACCGTTGCAATTACTATTTCTAAATTTGATTTATGATATTTCATGTATGTCGATTCCTTGGGATCATGTGGATGATGAATATTTGGAACAGCCAAAAAAATGGAATGCATCAAAAATCGGTTCGTTTATGAAATGGTTAGGGCCGACTAGTTCAGTCTTTGATATTACAACTTATTTGTTAATGTACTTTATTATCTGTCCTCAATTAGTGGGTGGGAACTATCACGATTTAGATCCCGCACAACAAGCGACCTTTATTGCAATTTTCCATGCTGGTTGGTTTATAGAATCACTTTGGTCACAAACGTTGGTGATCCACACATTAAGGACACCGAAGATTCCATTTATACAAAGCCGTGCATCATTTATTTTAACAACTATTACAACTTTAGGAATTGCTGTAGGAACGATTTTACCATTTACAAGTTTTGGTCAAAATTTAGGGCTAGCCGAACTGCCACTTCATTATTTTGCTTGGTTAGGTTTGACTATATTTGCATATTTGTTCTTAGTTATGATCGTAAAAAAATTCTATGTGAAACGCTTTGGAGAATTGCTATAATATTGATTAAAAGATTGAGTCCACGAAATAGTGGGCGTCAATCTTTTTTTATCTGAATAACCGTATATCTTTTGCTAAAATAGTAAGTTGCGTTATCATTGATATAGGTAAAAAAATAGTCAAAAAAACGATAGCTTTTATTTGACCTTTGCTGACCAAATGGGTATAATTAATTTATAAGGTCAAAATTAATCAGACTTTAGGCCTTATGAAAAATAGTACAAAAGACCTAATGTCTTTTTGATAAACTAACGGTACTATTTATATAGTAGAGATTTATGAGCTGGGGCTTTGGAAAAAAGATAAGAATAGCTTGTGACCAAAAATATCACAGTTGATTTTTCTATTTTGCTTTCAAGGCTGAGCAAGCTCTTTACACTTCAACATTATCCAGCTACGCAGGCTAGCTCCTCAGAAAAAGATAAAAATAGAACGTGACAAACAGAGTCACAGTCGATTTTTCCTATGTTTCAATAGAAGCTGGGCGAGTCTGCTACGCTTTTAAATTTAGGAGGTAATTCTATGAACATCGAAAAAATGACAACGACATTACAAGAGGCAATTGCAGAGGCGCAACAGGTAGCAGTGACTCGTCATCATCAGGAAATTGATATTGCTCATTTATGGAAGATTTTTTTGCAGCCGAATCATTTTGGACGTAATTTTTATACAGATGCAGGAGTTGATGTAGAAGCTTTTGAACGTGAAATTGATAAAGCTATCGATGAATATCCGAGTATTCAAGGCAGTAACATTCAGTATGGTCAAAGTATGAGCCAAAATCTGTTTAACTTACTAGGTGAAGCAGACAAACTTAGAGAATCATTTCAAGATGAGTTTCTAGCAACTGAAATTGTGATTTTAGCGTTGATGAAATTGAAAAATTATCGTTTAACAAAATACCTAACAAGTCAGGGAATCACAGAAAAAGAACTACGTAAAAATATCGAAGACATGAGAGGGGGAGATCGTGTGACTTCTCAAAATCAAGAAGAACAATACAAAGCATTAGAAAAATATGGGGTAGATTTAGTCCAACAAGTAAAAAGCGGTAACCAAGATCCTATTATTGGCCGTGATGAAGAAATTCGCGACGTGATTCGAATTCTTTCTCGTAAAACAAAGAATAATCCTGTTTTAATCGGTGAACCAGGTGTGGGTAAAACAGCGATCGTTGAAGGATTAGCGCAACGAATCGTGCGTAAAGATGTTCCTGAAAATTTAAAAGATAAAACCATCTTTTCATTAGATATGGGGGCCTTGATCGCTGGAGCCAAGTTCCGTGGTGAATTTGAAGAACGTCTAAAAGCAGTTTTAAAAGAAGTGAAGAAAAGTGAAGGGCGTATCATATTGTTCATCGATGAAATTCACAATATCGTTGGAGCAGGAAAAACAGAAGGCAGCATGGATGCTGGGAATTTGTTAAAACCAATGTTGGCTCGTGGTGAATTACACTTGATTGGTGCTACAACATTGGATGAATACCGTCAATATATGGAAAAAGATAAAGCACTAGAACGTCGTTTCCAAAAAGTCTTAGTGAAAGAACCAACTGTAGAAGATACGATCAGTATTTTACGTGGATTAAAAGAACGTTTTGAAATTCATCATAGTGTTAATATCCACGATAATGCATTAGTCGCTGCAGCTACTTTATCCGATCGATACATCACAGATCGTTTCTTGCCTGATAAAGCCATCGATCTAGTTGACGAAGCGAGCGCAACGATTCGTGTTGAAATGAATTCAATGCCGACAGAACTTGATCAAGTAACACGCCGTTTGATGCAATTAGAGATCGAAGAAGCAGCATTGAAAAAAGAATCGGATGATGCCAGCAAAAAACGCCTAAACGCATTACAAGAAGAATTAGCAGATCTTCGTGAAGAAGCCAACGCAATGAAGATGCAATGGGAAACAGAAAAAGAAGAAGTCAATGCTGTCAGCAATAAACGCGGAGAAATCGACAAGGCAAAACATGAATTAGAAGATGCTGAAAACAATTATGATTTAGAAAGAGCAGCTGTTCTCCGTCATGGTACGATTCCACAATTAGAAGAAGAGTTAAAAGAACTTGAAGCTAAAAACGCCAAGGATAATGTGCGTATGGTTCAAGAAGCAGTGACAGAAAACGAAATTGCACAAGTTGTCGGACGCTTAACAGGGATTCCAGTAACAAAACTAATTGAAGGCGAACGGGAAAAACTAATGAAATTAAACGAAACCCTTCACAAACGTGTTATTGGTCAAGATGAAGCTGTAGATGCGGTAAGTGATGCAGTGATTCGTTCACGTGCTGGGTTGCAAGATCCAAACCGTCCATTAGGTTCTTTCTTATTCTTAGGACCAACTGGTGTTGGTAAGACTGAGCTTGCTAAAGCGTTAGCAGAAGACCTATTTGATTCAGAAGATCATATGGTTCGGATCGATATGAGTGAGTATATGGAAAAACACAGTGTATCTCGTTTAGTTGGAGCACCTCCAGGCTACATTGGTTATGAAGAAGGTGGTCAATTAACAGAAGCTGTTCGACGTAATCCATATACAATCGTTTTATTAGATGAAATTGAAAAAGCACATCCAGACGTATTCAACATTTTACTCCAAGTATTAGATGATGGTCGCTTAACGGATTCTAAAGGACGAGTAGTTGATTTCAAAAATACTGTGTTGATCATGACAAGTAATATCGGTTCTCAACTATTGCTTGAAGGGGTAACGTCAGAAGGCACGATTCCAGAAGAAGTAGAAGAAGAAGTTATGACGATATTACGAGGCAATTTCAAACCAGAATTCTTAAATAGAATTGATGATACTATATTGTTCACGCCACTAAGCTTGGATAACGTTAAAGGTATCATTGGAAAAATGACAGCTCAATTAGCAAAACGTTTAGAACATCAAGAAATTGAATTGGTAATTTCTGATGAAGCAAAAACGTGGATTGCTGAAAGTGGTTATGATCCAGCTTACGGTGCACGTCCATTGAAACGATTTATTACTAAAGAAGTAGAAACACCATTAGCAAAAGAAATTGTTTCAGGCCGTATATTACCTAAAACAAAAGTAACCATCAGTTTATTGAATGAACAGCTAGTTTTTGAAAATGAGCCGATAATAGAAGAATAGTTTAAAAGTTGAGGTAGTCTTTTTAAGGCTATCTCCCTTTTTATAAGCAAAAAAAATTGATTTTAAAAATGATATTGTGTAGAATCTAACTATTATATTAACATTATAAAAGAGGGATTCAGTGGATAAAAAAAGCAGACGATTAGAAGAACAATTGTGTTTTTCTTTACAAACAGCTTCAAAGCAATTTAATAGAATGTATGCTAAAGCATTGAAACCATTTCATTTAACCTATCCTCAATATTTGGTGTTACTTGTTTTATGGGAATTTTCAGATCAGCGGATCTCTGATATTGGAGAAAAACTTGCGTTGGATACAGGTACATTGACACCAATGTTAAAAAGGATGGAAAAAAATGGGTATGTCCATCGAGATAGATTACCAGAAGATGAACGAATCGTGATCATTTCACTTTCGGATAAAGCGATTCAGTTGGAAAATGAGATTTATGATCAAGTAGAAGGCTGTTTAACACAACTGGATTTTAATCAAGAAGACTATTTTTCATTGATCGAACTAATCAATTCCTTAAGTAAACAAATCGATGGAATCAAACAGTAAACGATGGAACAAAAAGACTTTAAGAAGAAGGTAATTTACCACTACCTCTGATTAAAGTCTTTTTTATTAAATCATTTTTTTATGATGCAAACTAATGTACATATTCATAAATGTTGTGTACAATTTAATTGTACGATGAAGCTATGACAATAAGAAGTGGAGGAATGAATCATGAAAAAAATCTATTCAACAACAATCATCAACACTGGTGGAAGAGAAGGGGAAGTTTTTTCTCCAGATAAATCATTTAGCTATCAAGTAACCTCTCCTGGTCCTCATCAAGAAAATAAAACAAATCCAGAGCAACTATTCGCAGCAGCTTACAGCTCTTGTTTCAATAGTGCTTTAGAACTTGTAATGGCGAAACAAAAAATCACATCAAAAAGCACAGTAAAAGCGACTGTATCATTATTTAGCGATGAACAATCTGGTTTCCAAGTTGGAGTTGTTTTATCTGTTAAAATCGATGATGTTGACCGTGAAACAGCAGAAGAGTTAGTGAAGGCAGCCCATGAAGTATGTCCTTATTCAAAAGCGACAAGAGGAAATATTTCTGTTGAGTTAGAAGTAGAATAAATAAAAAATCGGCAACTTTAGAACATCTAAAGTGCCGATTTTTTATTTATTTACTTTTCTAAATGCATAAGCTTTAAAATACTCTGGTTTATGTCGTTGCGTAAAACTATATACTGTTAGAATCAACGCACCAATCGTATTGGTAAGCAAATCTCCCATGGTATCCATCAGCGCCTCACGACCAATATAAGGTTGTCCGGCTTCCGTCATATAACGCTGTAAATTCATATTACCAAGTGAATCACAAAGAAATTCCCAGAACTCCCAGAAAACACCGCATAACCCGGCAAAAGCAAATCCCATAATAATAAACAACCAAGGACTGATTTTAGAAAAATCCGACTCACGTAAACAATAGCCAATAATCGCATATCCCACAGCTACTAATAAAATTGGACTGACAGCATGAAGAATTTTATCCCAAAACGGTACAATAATGATCAAGCGTAAACCCGTTCCAAGAAAAACTGCGATCCAAATGAAAAACCAATAATAAAGACGTACCATTTTGGGAAAAACCAAGCCTGTAAATTTTGTGAATATAAAGGGTACGAAGATCACAGCAATTCCTGCAATCATTTCAAACGTCAATAATACGTATTGTTCCGTTGGTTGTACTACAAATGTTTTAACAATATTGACGATCAAGGTGATAACACCAAACACAAGTAAAAAATAAAAGGCACTTTTTTCTTGTTTATCCTCAAATTCTAACTTCATATAAAAGCCTCCGATTTGCTTATTTATTTAACTTTTCTTTGATTAAACCTAAAAATGCTTGCTCACCGCTAACAACTGCTCCATTTAATTTTACTAAGCCAATGGTATACAGGTTTAGATAATGAAATTGATTTTCAGCAATATCACCTATTGCTGCTAATTTTTTTTGATTATCAGCTCCTTGTTGGCGAGTATCAGTATAAAGACCAACCATTGGAATATTTTTAGCGTAAGCTACGCCGATTTCAGAAGCCACACCTGCATCAATTGTAATACCATCTAAAACAGCTACAAGCAAATCACTTTCAAGCACTTTTTCAGTATCGGCTAGTGCAATCATCTTACTATCGGCATAGGCAGTTTTGTCGTTGATTGCACCATTTTCTTGTGGTAAATAAACCTTGATTGAATCATCTAAAGCACGAATTTCTTTTACTAAGTATTCATTATATAGTAAGTCTGCTTTAGCAAACATCGGTCCTGCAAAATATATGTTCATTGTGTCACCTCTAAGTTAGTTTAGTAATTCTATTTTTTTGAAAAAAAGACGAGCTGATTCACTAAATCGACTTTATCAACTTGATAACCATAGGCAGCCCATCCACTTGAAAAAGAATGTTCTTTTTTTGTCCACCAGGCACTATAGGTTTTAGCCAGTTCAGGTAGCATATGATTATGGTTCATTTGGGCCTCTATTTCTGCAAATGATAATTGTAAGTTTGTAGTTTTGGCTAGTAACGTTGGAATAACAAGAAAGTCATTCATAAAATCATCCTTTGTTGAGCATTTATTAGTAATGTGATCAAAAATAATCACTAAAATAAGCTTCTTGATCAGGCAAGATTCGTTCTAATGAATTCAATGTTTCCTTATCTGTACCTAAACGTTCGATTCGATGTAGATAAGTTGGACGGCGGTAATTCATCAATAAACAAGTCAAGGTTTGAATATCGATATGTACAGACTGTCCTAATGGCTCATCTGTTACAGAAACTTGATCATCTTCATCCCATAATAAACTAAACACACCATTATTCCATTCTGCAACAGGATCGCTTACTACAAAGTGAAATGGTTTTGCGGTGCTAGCGTATGGATAAGCCAATAGCATTTCTTTGACATCGACGATTCTAGCCATGTAATAAGGTTCGATCGTTTCCTTGATTTGGCTGTCATCTAATAAAAAAGCTAGTGGTTCATTTTTATAAATGTCCCCTTCAGCCCAATCAATCATTGAAAAATGAGCCGAAATAAAATTCCACAATGCATTTCGCGCTTCCTGATTGATATAGAACATTTCTTTGATATGGAACACATCTTCAGCTACCCAGTAAAAAAGTACACCTAAAGGTTCTTGATTTGCGCCGTAATAAACAGCAGCAGTTCGTTCGTCTTCATTTTCAAAGCGCCAATATTCTTCCCAATTAAATTCACTACGAATTAAAGCACCATGATTTTGACGGGCAAATTTTGCATAAACAGTAAATACATCTTCATGATCGACGCTTACGCGTTCTACCATTCCTGGGACTGAAACTTGCTTAGGCAATTGAGTATCACGAATTTTGAACGACAACTTATCCGACATGATTTCCCAGCCTTTTCTACGATAGTAAGGAATACTATAAGGATAAAGGTACGAAATCCACTGCTGATCTGCCCTCATATTTTTAAGGGCCAGATGAATCAAATCCTGCATCAAGCCATGATTGGCATATTCAGGATAGGTTCCAACACCTGTGATACCGCCCATTTTGAAAAGTTTCCCGTGAATATTTACTTCACATGGGTAAATTGCAATTTGGGAAATCAATTGATCCTCATGAAACCAGCCAAATACTTTTGACTGCTCTAAAATCGGCTGTTTTGATTTGATCAACTCTTTTTTACTTTCATAGCCGCTTTCCTCTAAATCTGCTTCTGTAAACTGGAAGACATAGCTCAATAATTCATTGAACTGATCCACATATTTTTCATCTACCGCTTTTAATTCTAAATTATCTCTGAACTCTTTTTGGTCCATTTTTCCATCTCCAATTGTTTTTCTACCTCCAGTATATCAAAAAAAGGTGAATAAATAGAGTATTACTTACTAAGAAATGGTAAAGAAGGATTTTTTAGTTAGAAAATAGTGTGTTACTCTAGTTGAAAAGTGCAAGTAGGAATTGGGAAACGTGGGAAAGTTCTTTAATTCTGATGGAAATCTTGCTATAATGGAAAGTGCTGATTGAAAATGATCTGAGCGATGAGCTGATACGATTTGAACCAACAAAATCACACGCTCATTCAGCCTTTCATAAAAGAAATGAGGACTATTAATGAATATAAATGAAATGAAGCAAAGACAAGAAAAAATTCGTAACTTTTCCATTATTGCTCATATTGACCACGGAAAATCAACGCTTGCTGACCGAATTTTACAAAAGACTGAGACTGTGTCAGATCGTGAGATGCAAGATCAATTACTTGATGCTATGGATTTAGAGCGTGAACGTGGTATCACAATCAAGCTAAATGCTGTTGAACTAACCTATACAGCAAAAGACGGCGAAGATTATATCTTTCATTTGATCGACACTCCCGGACATGTCGATTTTACTTATGAAGTATCGAGAAGTTTGGCAGCCTGTGAAGGGGCTATCTTAGTTGTAGATGCGGCTCAAGGAATTGAAGCACAAACATTAGCGAATGTTTATTTAGCGTTAGATAATGATTTAGAAATTATTCCAGTTATCAATAAAATTGATTTACCAGCAGCAGATCCGGAAAGAGTTCGTACGGAAATCGAAGATGTGATCGGGATCGATGCCAGTGATGCTGTTTTAGCAAGTGCTAAAGCAGGTATTGGGATCGAAGATATTTTAGAACAAATCGTTGATTTGGTTCCAGCACCAACTGGTGATCTTGAAGCACCATTAAAAGCGTTGATTTTTGATTCTGTCTATGACAGTTATCGTGGAGTTATTTTAAATGTCCGCATCATGGACGGGGTTGTCAAACCTGGTGATAAGATCATGATGATGAATAATAATAAGACGTTTGAAGTGACAGATGTTGGAATATTCTCACCAAAACCGATCAGCCGTGACTTCTTAATGGTCGGTGATGTTGGTTACATTACAGCTGCAATCAAAACGGTTCGTGATACGCAAGTAGGGGATACGGTAACCTTAGCTAATAATCCCGCCAAAGAAGCGTTAGCAGGATATCGTAAAATGAATCCGATGGTTTATTGTGGATTATACCCAATCGACAATTCACGATATGTTGAGTTACGAGAAGCCTTGGAAAAATTACAACTAAATGATGCAGCGCTGCAGTTTGAAGCTGAATCGTCTCAAGCATTAGGTTTTGGTTATCGTTGTGGATTTTTAGGTCTGTTGCATATGGATGTTATTCAAGAACGATTGGAACGAGAATTTAACCTTGATTTGATCACAACGGCACCATCAGTAATCTATCATGTAACGAAGACCGATGGCACGAAGATCGTGGTTGACAATCCAGCTGAATTTCCAGATCAAAGCTCTGTTGACTTTGTGGAAGAACCATACGTTAAAGCAACAATTATGGTCCCAAATGAATATGTTGGGGCTGTTATGGAAATTTCCCAGCGTAAACGTGGTGAATTTGTCACAATGGACTACTTAGATGAATACCGAGTAAATGTCATTTATGATATGCCGTTATCTGAAATTGTGTATGATTTCTTTGACCGTTTAAAATCAGGAACAAAAGGATATGCTTCATTAGATTACGAAATGATTGGTTACCGTAAGAGTAATCTATCTAAGATGGATATTTTGTTAAACTCAGAAAAGGTCGATGCACTAAGTTTTATTGTGCATAAAGATTTTGCTTTTGAACGTGGAAAAGTAATCGTTGAGAAATTGAAGAAACTAATTCCTAGACAACAATTTGAAGTGCCGATTCAAGCCGCAATCGGGCAAAAAATCACTGCTCGCTCCACAATCAAGGCGCTACGCAAAAACGTTTTGGCTAAATGTTATGGTGGGGATATTTCACGTAAACGTAAGTTGTTAGAGAAACAAAAAGATGGTAAAAAAAGGATGAAACAAGTTGGTTCTGTGGAAGTTCCGCAAGAAGCCTTCATGGCTGTTCTGAAAATGGATGAGGACGAACCGAAAAAATAGCAAGGGTTTGAGAGTTTTAGGCAAAAATAAAACTATAATTTTCCCACATTTTTTTCCCACGAGCGTATAAACTCGTGGGATTTTTTTGTTTAAAAGGCAATATCTTTTAGCCGTTGTTCAAAAATATCAACAATTTCAGTTTTCATCAGTAATAGAGATAAGAAAAGCGGCAGAGACAATCGACAACATACATGAAAATCTAGAGTTAGTAGTAGATGCAAGACGATTACGACTGCCTATTGTGTCCAGATTGCAATGAGGAAACCGTTGAAAACAACTATTGCGCTGAATGAAAAAAATAGAATGAAAAGAAACTAGAGGACTGTCTGGAAAAAGACTGTGTTTTACAGGTGTAGGGGCGAAAGAATATCATCCAGAATGGTTTGAATAAGGAGGATACTACACAAGGGAATTAATTGATAAGTTAATTATAAATGTCGAAGCTGCACATGACTTAAACAGTGAAAAAAATCAGTTTAAACCTAGCTTGACATCGCTCTTTTGTCGGTAGGACACCCTCATGTGAAGTTTTTAACAAAACGAAAAGTAAAATATAATTAAAAACCAATAATGTAAAATAAAAAAATATTAAATTAATTGCAAACGTTAACATGTATTTAATGAATCTTTGCAATAATATATATGTACTAAAAAAACATAAACAGAAAGGAAGGTATTTTATGAAGAAATTTTTAGTTTTTAGTCTAGGAGCAGCAATTTTTCTTGGAGGTACGTTGTTTTATAGTAGCCAACATGTTGAGGCGCAGGATCAAATTAATAATGTAGAAGTATCGTCAGTACAGCCAATAAAAATTGCTGGAAGTATGAAAATTGAAGGTAAAACTTATAAGTGGATGGAAGCTTCCTTTGGAGGAACAAACAGAGGATACGAAATAAACCCAGGTAAGATGAGATATCAGCTTAGTCCTAATCCTCATAACGACCCTTGGTATAATAAGAATCAGAATAAATTTTATGCACAGGGAGCAGATAAAATTGAAGCGCAAGCCAACTCTGGAAAATGGCATACAAAAGGGTGGCCAAATAAAATTGAAAACATTACCATTCATGGAATAACGTATACATTGAGTAAGTAAATCCTTATCTTTAAATATGATAATAATAGACAATATCTTTTATGATAGCGCTCACTTATGGGAATAGGTGAGTGCTTTTTTATTTAGGCTCTTTGTCAACTAATATTAGTGAAGAAAATCCAAAGAATTAAATCGAAAAATGATGAAGCGTAAAGGAAAAAACTTCTACGCTTTTTTGTTTGGCTGGAAAATAATGGTCCCTAAGGATAAAAAAATTTCTAATTATAGTAGTTACTAAAGCTATAGGCATTTCTTTTTACTATTTTGATAAGATTGTTTAAACACTCTAATTTTATATTGTATTTTTCATGAAATATTATTTCAAAATGTTATTTTATGAGATGAATTAATAACTATACTATATTATACGAGCCAACCACCCGCCAAAATTCATGCCGGTGGTTGGCAATTATTTTTTTATTCTTAAATTTCTTTACTGATTCATCCAAATTTTACTTCTGATATCACGATATCTATTGTTAATTCTTTTTAAGGAAACAGCAAAATTCATTAGATTTAGAGAATTGTTAGGCTGTTTTTAAATTTTTTTGCTCATAAATCGTTCATAGAGCTGTATTAAATCTTCTTTTCTATTTACTTCTGTTTTCAAAAAAATATTATGAGAGTGAGCTTTGACTGTTCCAATCGATATATATAGCTTATCGGCAATTTCTTGATGAGTCATATTGGTCAATAGTTCAGCTAAGATATCTTTTTCACGTTTCGTTAAGTGAAAGTGTGAACAAAAACTTTCAAAGGAATCAGAAGAAAGAGAAGTTACAGGTTCGATGTGAATTCTTTGCATGAAAAACTTAACCAACCAAAAGCACAGCAGAATTGATACACTGTCATTGTTTATATTCTGTCCATGGATTGAGAAGAAATAATATTGGGCATCTGACAAGTAAAAAAAATAATATAAGTCCAAAATTATTGTAACGGAACCTCCCAAGATTAAAGTTAAACCAAAACTTTTATTTTGGAAAAGAAATTGATTGAGAATGGAATTTGGTGTTTGTGGTTTTTTTCTTGTTAAGTAACCAAGATAAATAAAAAAGATATTATCTGTTAAATAAGCAATTAAAATGCTTGCTGTCCAATGTTTCCCAATGTGCATCGGTAATAAAATTAATGAAATCGTTAGAGTTAATAGTAAAACATGTTTCCATAAACTAGACGCTGGGATATGTTGTTTACAAAGCAAAAATGAATAGATAATCGTTAGAATGTAAATAGAAATATTTACTAACGGGAAGAAAATGCAAAATAAACAAGCAGGCTTTTGCGAAAGGATAACATTGATATAATCCGAAAAAGCGCTAAAAAAACAAAGTACAAAATAGATCAATAACATTCGAGTGATTTTGTTTTTGTCTTTTAAAAAAAGTATCACAGATAACACGACAACAGCAAAATAGCAGAGCATAAAAAATACGAAATAATTTAAAGAAAACATACGTCACCTCATTTTGATAAATTGTTTGTTTATAGAATTATTATACAAGTAAATATAAAAAAAGTGAAAAATTTATAGGGCAAAAAGTTCAAAAAGTATTTTGAAGTTATATATAAAGGGTAGGCAAAATAGTTATCAATTCTATACTGGTATAAATGCTCTAAACTTTTCTAAACCCGACTAAACTTTGATTTTTTCGAAGTATTACAAAAGCTAATTTCACGTCCTTAAAAAAATAGACCGTAACGTTTATAGTAAACGAGCGAAAAAATTGTTACCTTATGATCAAGATAATGATAGGAGGAGGGGGAAGTAGTAAATTATATTAAGAAAGGAATTGAGAGTTTAAATTTCCATGATTTTCTTTTTAAATAATATTTTAAGATTAAACAGTTACTTAAAAATACAAAAAAAGAAAGGAAGGTATAAGCATAAGAAATTAGCAAAATTATTTAGTGCAAGTATTATAATAAGCACTTTACTATTTTCTCCATTTAGTACTGCAAAAGCAGAACTGTTCAAGAAGGTATTTAACCACAAGTTGGGACGACTAACGTTAATGAACTAATGTCAAAAGCGGGAACTTTTTACTATGAAAAGTTTATTGCAGGAACGAATACACCGTGTAACGATAATTTTACCACCTGCACATACCCTCAAGTTCTAGAAAAGAACACACATAACTTAAAAGTAAATGTGAAAGGCCAAACGGGGGATGTATCTAACAGAGAAGTTATGATCAAACATCTTGGAGAAGATATTTTAACGAACCAAACAAGTGACAAACCAGAAATAAGAAATACACATTCGTATTCCTATACCAAAACAAAATCAATGACTACTTCAGTTAAGAAAGGTTTTAGCTTACCAGATGATATCGCTAATGTCATTGTAGGTGCAGATGTTATCGGCATTGGTAGAATAAATTTGCCGTTTGATATCAATAAATCAGAATCCATTACTGAATCAGAATCAGAAACACTAAGTACATCACCACAACCATATACAGTGAAACCTAAGCAAGTAATTAAGGTAGTGACGGAACTGTATGTACTTGAGTTTGGCGGAACTGTTAACTTTACGGCTGAACCAGTTAGTAATGATATTAAAATAGAGCTTGAGGCTCAGGCTAGTAATTGTAGAGGAGTACCAGGCGGTGTAATTTGTTCTTATTCGGATAAGAGAGATTTTACTAAAGATTTCACAGTTATCTATGACAATTTAGATGATACTCATAAACAAGAGTTAGAAAATTCTGGTATGTATATGAACACGAAAGTACCAGGTGAGAAAAAAAATACCTTTCTTCAAAGGAGAAGGCAGCTTTGAAGGTGTAGGTGGTCATCGCGTTGTTACAAAAGATTACGACATTACTGATCCTAACAATCCTAAATTATTGAACGTAAATTCTCAAGATATTTAACCTTTTACAAGGGGCATAAATGGAAAAATGCGAATTAACCATGCCCCTTGATCTATTATTAGCTGGTGAAAATAGGTGTGGATATGAAAAAAATAAGTCTAGTTATTTTAATAGTATTGTTTCTTATAGGGTGTTCGCCAAAAGAAAGTTTGACTGAAATTCCAAAAGAACAATCGATTGATCATGTTTTACCTCAACATGGGAGAGCAATTATATATTTTGGTCGCGATTCTTGTCCCCACTGTAAAAATTTTTTCCCTAAATTAAAAGCAGTTATGAAAAAGCAAGGGAAAGTTCTTTATTATTACAATATTGACAACCATCTCCAAGATAGCCTGCTTTCCAAAGAATTGGAAAATTTTAAAATTGAGCAAATACCTGCTCTAGTTATCTATAAAAATAAAGAGATAATCGCAACACTAGTGGGAGATAAAAGCGAAAAAGAAATTGAAAATTTTATCAAGCAATCTGAAAGTTGACTGTTTGCTAATGAAAGGAAACCTAAGCGATGACTTCATTTAATGCTTATATAGAAGATCCATTATTTTTCAGAGAAAATAATTTATCAAAAGATACGTCAACCACGTATTCGCTCCCTTTACCTGCCGGCTGGCATGAAATCAAAAGTAATAAAGAATGGACAACTTTGTTGCTGTTACAGAAAAAAATCCAAAGGCAAGGTTGGAAAGTGCATGTTAGTGCAAGCTTAATGGATGTTGAAGCGATACTCAAAAACACCGCAGAGGTCTGTTTTCAAAACAAGGTTTGTTTTAAACATTTAGCAACTGAGAAAGTCTTTAAAATTCGCAATGGCAAACAGATCAACAGAGGGTTTTCCGGGAAATTTATTACTTGCTACCCAGATCAGGCACAGTTAGAAATGTTTTTGGAGGCTTTGGAAAATAAACTTTCTGGTTTTTCTGGTCCATATATTTTAAGTGATAAACGTTGGAAAAAGGCACCCATTTACTTACGATATGGTGTTTTTCGAGATTCATATCCAGATGAAAATATGCCGACTGATAGCAGTAAGCTTAAAACGAGCTATGGTGAAGTAGCTGATCAGCGTGAGGCTATGTTTCATCTTTCAAAAGGGATTGAAGTGCCCAAATTTTTGGAAAGTTGGTTACATGAGGAAGATACTGAAGAAAAAAATATGCCGTTTAGGATAAAATCAGCCATTCAATTTTCCAATTGTGGAGGGATTTATCATGCAGTGTTAGGAGATTCGAAAAATGAGATTATTTTGAAAGAAGCACGTCCTTACACTGGTATTGATCATTATGGCACTTACGCAACTGAACGCTTAGCAGCAGAAAAAAAAGCACTAGAAATTTTAAGCAACGTATGCGGTGTGCCCGATTATTGTTGGTATGGCACCGTTTGGGAGCATCAGTATTTAGCGATGGAAAAAGTAGAAGGTGTAGTGCTTAATCGCTGGGTGACAGGACATTATCCTTTTTCAACTAACAAACAAATGGATTATTTGCAAAAAATACGAAAAATTGTCAGGCAATTAGTTGAAATTGTCGAGACAGCACATAAAAGTGACGTCTATCATCAAGATATTCATTTAAGCAATATTATCCTCACTGATGATGAACAAGCGGTGTTGATTGATTGGGGAGAAGCGCTTTTTACGAATCATTCAGTACCATTTCATCAAGTGGCAGCACCGGGATTTAGGGCTTGGGGGAAAGCGTTGACACCGGAGAAAATTGATTGGTATGGCGTACTTCAAGTGGCTCATTTTTTATTCTATCCGCTCATTTTGCAAGCCGATTTAGTCTATCAATTTGGTGAACAAACTAAACGTGCGGGACAACAGTATTTTCAGACCTTAGGTTACAAAGCAGAAGAAATCGATGCGTATGTTAAGGTGTTGACAGAATTAAAAAAGAAAGTTCAAACAATTGAAGTCACATCAGCTAACAAAGTTTTACAGCCCTATTTATCAGAAAATAATCAGTCAAGTGCAGTCTCAACTTTGCAGACATGGGGTAAACAGCTTTTAAACGGAGCGAATTCAGTGATGCAAATGTGGCAACGCGATTATGATTTTCGTCATTTTCCAGTTCATTATTATGGGACGAGAAGTAAACAGGGAATAGCCTTTTCCGATCTAGGGATCATTTGGGCTTATAGTAAGCTCGAAAATTTATTAGGAGATCAAGGGAGATTAACTGAAACAAAACAAAGAATCATTGCTAAATCTATAAATGACATTCAACTGACGAAACAAGTACAAGGTGGTTTATTTGATGGGTTAGCGGGAACGTGCTGGCTACTTGATCAACTTGGGGAAACGGAGCAGGCGACGAAATATTTTAACCAATTTTTTAAGCCGATGATTCAGGGCTGTCAAAATTTTAATTTGTACAACGGATTAGCAGGAATTTTACTAACGGGGAGCTATTTTTTAAGTCAGCGAAGGCTAACGGATGAAAATACTGAACTGCTACTTATTAAACTTAGACAACTTGCACGCGCTTATCAAGTTCAGCCTGACCAATTTTTTCATGCAGAACAAATCGGACGACTGACGAATAACCCTACTGAACAGACAATAGGATTATTCTATGGACATGCTGGTTTAGGGTGGTTATTTGCCGAAGCGTACAAATTAACCAAGGACGATTTATTGATTGATTGCTTAAATTTGGCGATTCAAACAGAGCTTACTAACTATGTGGTTAGTCAAGAAAATACTTTGCAATGCAAACAGCAACATCGATCGTTACCATATTTAGCAACTGGAAGCGCGGGTTTAGGTCTGTTGATAGCCAAAAATAGCGAACACATAACGCAAGCGAATTGTGCTAAACAATTGCCGTTATACCGAGCTTTAGAAACTAATTTTTCTGTATTTCCAGGTTTATTTAATGGTTATAGCGGTCTGAAATTAAGCCAATTGCTTATAAACGGACAATTGAAATTGGGCGATGCCGAACAGATAAGCCAATCATTTGTAACGGGATTGCAGCCACATCTTATACAAATTGGTACAGGTCTTGCTATTGCTGGCGATAACGGAACGAAAATAACGATGGATGTATTTTCTGGTTTTGCTGGAGTTGCTTTAACGATTACAAATATAATTGAAGATACATTTGATTTCCTACCAACGTTAAAAAAATAAATGATCTGCCTGGGTTTATAGATATACCCCAACCCAAAAATCTAAATAAAAGCTTGAAAGGAGCGGATTTCAATGGCGAAAGAAATTCTTGCATTACAAGAAGTAACATCTGAAGTTGCAACATGGGAAGATGAAGTTTTTGCGAGCGGTATCAGTTGTTTAACTTGCGTTTGCTAAAATGAAATTTTTCAGCTTCACTCGAAAGGAGGTGTGTATTCATGGCGAAAGAAATTCTTGCATTACAAGAAGTAACATCTGAAGTTGCAACATGGGAAGATGAAGTTTTTGCGAGCGGTATCAGTTGTTTAACTTGCGTTTGCTAAAACGAAAATGTTTAACTTCACTCAAAAGAAGGCGTGTATTATTGGCGAAAGAAATTCTTGCTTTACAAAGTGTATCAACGACACGAGTAGCGTATGAACCGGATTTTTTCGAAAGTAAACATAGTTGTTTAACATGTACTTGTTGAGTATTAAGCTAGAAATTTAATTGATGGAGGTTGGTATCGTATACGTTAAATTGATTCCAATCTCCATTTTTAAACAAGATTAAACCTAAAAGGTGGAAGAACAATGAAGTTTTGTAACCAAAAAGTTTTGTGGCGTAACACATTATTATTTGTTGCTTCAGTCGTTTCTTTATTCGTGCTATTTTTACCTGCTAAAGCAAGTGCAGCGGAATATAGTGTTAATTTAAATGACACCAATATTAAGATTGAAAAAAATGACGGGTCGGGTGAAGTTTTACAATATGCAGATGGCAAAACCTCGTGGGGAAAATGGTCAGGAGATAAGTCCCAAATCTGGCATTCAAGTGTTATGTCCAATAGTAATGAGTACCGTTTAAAATCGCAACAAGATGAGGGGACTGACTATTTATTCTGGGACAAAGATATATGGAATCCAGACGATAAAGGAAAAATATCATTTGGCAAGATCACTTCAAAGAATGAAACGACTAGTAAATGGTTGATAGAAGCAAATTCGAACGGTACCTATGGTATTCGTAACAGTCACTATCCCAACCCTAGTTTAGCCGTAACCAAAGATGGCGTGGACTTATCTTTTGGAGGCGGAAGTACATTTAAAATTTCCAATGATTTAACACCACCAGTATCAGAAAATCATGCCATCGTTTTCACTTCCGACCCACAGTATCCATGGACTGATAAAATGGATCGAGGAGAAACAGATCCTGATGCAGAAGGAAATTCTGCTGCTTTAATTCGCGAACAATACACAAGTGTCAATGCCTATAATGCCACGAAAAGCAGTGCGAAAGTAGTTATTAATGGCGATATCACAGCTTATGGTCACGAATGGCAATGGAAAAAAATGGAAAATGAATTGTTGCCGATTTTAAACAAAAAATATTATTTTGGGTTAGGTAATCATGATATTGAAAATAACCAAGGGGACTGTGCTGAAGATTACTGTTTTACTCTCTCTTTGGACAGATTATACCATCATGTTGACACAAGTAACGTCTTATTTAGCGATATTGGTGGTATTAAAAGTTATGCTTATGCAGTTAGACTTCCAGGGAATATATTACTTTTACAATTGAACAACTATCCAACAATGGATTATCAAGCGACATCTTGGAAGGGGCCTGCACCAATTGGTGTAAAGCCTAACTTTTCTTTCATTGAAAACGCCTTGAATCATGCTAAGAACAACCAAATGAAAGTGTTGATTGGAGTCCATAAACCCGATGATTGGAAAGGTGGTCCAAGCGCACAATTTATTCAATTGATTGAAAAATATAATGTGAAAGCTGTTTTTGCAGGTCATTATCATGACAAAGTAGGGGAATATTATTCACCAGCCTATTTTGGTAATGTACCAGTATTTTTATCTGGAGGAGCGACACAGAAAAGTTTCTTAATTACAGAATACGATGATCAAAGTTTGAAAATTTATAAAGTGCAAGATAATGCTTGGCAAAATAAAGAGTTCATTTACGAAATCAATTTAAAAAACTGAAATTAGCATAGTTCTGTAAACACATTAAGAGCTTGGAGAAAGCACAAAGGTTGTCTCTCAAGCTCTATTTGTTATTTGAAAATGAATGCGGATGAAGCCAAAAATACATAAATCAAGCGTAGCTATTCTATTTTTACGTAAAGCTAAAATAAGATAACTGCGTTTTAGTGTGATAATTTTACTTAAGATGAGAAAATCAAATCATGCTCTATCCATTAAAAAATAGTAAATCAATCGTCATTTATTAAGAATAGGGACACCTAGTAATTATTTTTAAATAAAAAGTGTGTATAATCTCGAAAAAAAAGGATAAGTATAAATTCCATTAGCTCATTTTTATCAGTTTATTTTTGTGTATGAAAAAATATACAACATTTTTGCATAATGTGGTCATCTTTGTATTTTAAAGTCGAAAAACACTGAGAAGAGAACGCTATCATTTTGTTAATCTAAGTACGAACCAAAAGAAGGAGGCATTTTGATGAAGAATCCAATTAACGTTTTTTCTGAGATTGGAAAATTGAACACTGTAATGTTGCACAGACCAGGAAAGGAATTAGAGAATTTAATGCCAGATTATCTGGAATCACTTCTCTTTGATGATATTCCATTTCTGGAACAAGCGCAAAAAGAGCATGATTTTTTTGCAGAGACACTGAGGTTGAAAGGAGTGGACGTTCTTTATTTAGAAGATTTAGCAGCAGAATCGCTGACTGACTCAGCTATCAAAGAGCGCTTTGTAACAGAGTACCTAAATGAAGCTGACATCAAAGAAGAACGAACAAAGCAATTTATAAAAGAACGGCTGATGTCCATTTCAGATGACAGAGAGTTGATCGATAAGACAATGGCAGGAATTCAAAAGTCAGAGCTGACATCATTAGAAAGAACAAGTTTATCTGACCTTGCTGATTCCCATTATCCATTCATTATTGATCCAATGCCTAATTTGTATTTTACTCGAGATCCATTTGCGACGATAGGGCATGGTGTTTCATTGAATCGGATGTACTCTGTCACGAGAAGACGCGAAACGTTATACGGAAAACATATTTTTGCTTATCATCCAATGTTCAAAAATTCACAGGTGCCGATGGTTTATAGTCGAGATGAAAATACTCGGATCGAAGGCGGTGATGAGTTGATTCTTTCTAAAAAATTGATTGCTGTAGGGATCTCCCAAAGGACGGACGTTACCTCAATCGAAAAACTAGCAAGAAATATTTTTGAAAAAGATTTAGGTTTTGAACGTGTTTTAGCATTTGATATTGGGGAACAACGTAAATTCATGCATCTTGATACTGTATTTACAATGGTAGACTATGACAAATTCACGATTCATCCAGAAATTGAGGGAAACTTAACGATTTATTCGATTTCTCAAGGATCAGACGGATTACAAATTTCACAGGAAACAGATACGTTGGAGCATATTTTATGTAAATATCTTGAATTAGATCATGTTACTTTGATTCGTTGCGGTGGTGGAAATCCAACAGCAGCAGCTCGTGAACAATGGAATGATGGTTCCAATACATTAGCGATTGCACCAGGCGAAGTCGTTGTTTACGACCGGAATACGATTACAAATCAAAAATTAGAAGAAGCTGGTGTTAAATTAAATTATATTCCAGGCAGTGAATTAGTACGTGGTCGTGGCGGTCCTCGTTGTATGAGCATGCCGTTTGATCGAGCAGATATTTAAGGAGAGCAAAATTACGTATGTTATCCAGTTCCACAGGCTAACCTCTCGGAAAAAAGATAAAATATGCCTATGACAAAAAGCGTCACAACCATATTTTCCTATTTTTCAGTCGAGGTTGAATGAGCCAGTTACACTTTTAAGGTTATCTAGTTCCACAGGCTAACCTCTCGGAAAAAAGATAAAATATGCCTGTGACAAAAAGCGTCACAACCATATTTTCCTATTTTTTAGTCGAGGTTGAACGAGCCAGTTACACTTTTAAGGTTATCTAGTTCCACAGGCTAACCTCTCGGAAAAAAGATAAAATATGCCTGTGACAAAAAGCGTCACAAACATATTTTCCTGTTTTTCAATCGAGACTGAACGAGCCAGTTACACTTTCAACATTATCTAGCTGCACAAATCAATCCTTATGAAAATAGACAAATTAGCAGTGAAGCAAAGAACGCTTCAATGTTAATTTCCTAATTTTCTACAGGATTAACCGAGTTGTTACACTTTTAAATTTAGGAGGAAAATTATTATGATAGATTCAGTATTTCAAGGACGTAGTTTATTAGCGGAAAAGGATTTTACAAAAGACGAATTAAATTACTTGATCGATTTTTCTATCCATTTAAAAAAATTGAAAAAACAAGGAATTCCACATCATTATCTTGAAGGGAAAAATATTGCGCTACTTTTTGAAAAAACATCGACTCGGACACGATCTGCGTTTACAACTGCTTCAATTGACTTGGGTGCGCATCCTGAATTTCTCGGAAAAAATGATATTCAATTAGGCAAAAAAGAATCCGTTGAAGACACTGCTAAGGTCTTAGGGAGTATGTTTGACGGAATTGAATTCAGAGGCTTTAGTCAAAAAGTTGTGGAAGATTTGGCGAAATTCTCTGGCGTTCCTGTTTGGAATGGTCTAACAGATGAGTGGCACCCAACGCAAATGATCGCTGATTATATGACGATTAAAGAAAATTTTGGTACGCTTGAAGATATTACACTTGTATACGTTGGTGATGGGCGTAATAATATGGCGAATAGTTTATTAGTAACAGGAGCCATTTTAGGTGTAAACGTTAGAATATGCGCGCCAGAATCACTATTTCCTGAAGAATCTGTCGTGGCTTATGCGAAAAAATTTGCGGCAGAGTCAGGCAGTGAAATCATGATTACGGATGATGTAGAACAAGGCGTTAAAAATGCGAATGTCCTTTATACAGATGTTTGGGTTTCGATGGGTGAAGAAGATAAATTTGAAGAACGAGTTAGAGTATTGAAAGATTATCAAATCAATATGGACATGGTCCAAAAAACAGGTAATGCCGATGGTAAGTTAATCGTCTTACATTGTTTACCAGCTTTTCATGACGCAACAACAGAATATGGCAAAATGGTCGAAGAAAAATTTGGCATCAGTGAAATGGAAATCACAGATGAAGTCTTTAGAAGTAAATACGGACGTCAATTCGAAGAAGCTGAAAATAGAATGCACTCGATCAAAGCAATTATGGCAGCAACCTTAGGTAACCTTTTTATTCCCAAAGTTTAAACAACAACAATCATAATGAATAAAAAGGAAGAAGGGATTTTATGAAAAAAACGACAATTGTGATCGCTCTAGGCGGGAATGCAATATTGTCGACAGATGCAAGTTCACAGGCGCAACAAAAAGCATTGACTTATACGGCGAAACAATTAGTTAAGTTGATTCAAAAAGGCTATCAACTTGTTATTTCTCACGGGAATGGTCCTCAAGTAGGGAATCTGTTGATCCAGCAACAAGCTACAGATTCTAAAGAAAATCCAGCGATGCCGCTAGATACTTGTGTTGCCATGACCCAAGGTAGCATTGGTTATTGGTTGGAAAATGCATTGGCCAAAGAGTTGAACGATGCTGGAATCAAAAAAGAAATTGCAACACTTGTCACACAAGTGATCGTATCAGAAAATGATCCAGCTTTTGACAATCCGACCAAACCGATCGGTCCATTTTTAACAAAAGAAGCAACGCAAATCATAATGAGCGAAAATAATACCTTATATAAAGAAGATGCCGGTCGTGGTTGGCGTAAAGTTGTTCCTAGCCCTAAACCAATATCAATCCAAGAACACGAAGTAATTAAGACATTGATCAAACACGATATTATTACGATTTGCGGTGGTGGCGGTGGTATTCCTGTTACGAGCAATGAATTAATTGGGGTTGAAGCGGTTATCGACAAGGATTTCTCTTCAGAGAAAATAGCTGAATTGGCGGATGCTGATCTGTTTGTCATTTTGACTGGGGTTGAAAATGTTGCAATAAATTTTGGCAAAGAAAATGAACAACAATTAAAACAAGTCACTATAAAACAGCTAGAAGAATATATAAAACAAGGGCAATTTGAACCAGGAAGTATGCTACCAAAAGTGGAAGCAGCAATTCAATATGTAAAAGCCAAACCTGCTAATAAAGCCATTATTACTTCATTAGAAAAATTAAGTGATTTTGGTGAACATGAGGTAGGGACAGAAGTTATCTTTGAAGGATAGAACACTGCCGTCTTTATAGCATTAGTAGAGAAAATTATTGACTAAGTTGGAGTTGAAGAAAATGACAGTATTACAAGAGAATGACTCACTAAAAGGATGTCCCTATTTTTCAGAATTAAATGAAGAAGAATCTATCGTCATCCAGAAAAATTCATATTGTAGAGCATATAAAAAAGGCCAAGTTCTTTTTGATGCCGGTGATGAAAGAAACCGTATGTTTATTTTAAAAAAGGGGCTTGTGAAATTTGAAAAAATCGATCAAACCGGTACACTTTTCTATTTGAACTTTGTCAAAGACAGCGCGGTATTTCCATTAACTGGACTTTTTACAGACAAAAACTATCATTTCTCAGCGATCGCTATGACAGATATTGAAGTGTGTTATCTCTCAACGAAAGTTTTTGAAAAAGCGATACAGGGAAATAATCAGCAGTTGCTGTTTTATTTTAACCAAGTGTCTTTGACTTTAAAAAAACATGTGCTCAAAATTGAAAGCTGTGTAACTTCTAGTGCCTCTCAGCGTGTTAAAAATACGCTAGCGATCTTAATGCATGATTTAGGTGAAAAAAATTATTTTAATCAGGTGGTTATACCCTATCCGATTCTAATGAATGATATTTCCCATAGCAGTGGCACGACAAGAGAAACGGCCAGCCTTGTAATAAAGAAACTGGTTAAAAAAAAGAAAATCCAGTATCTGCATAAAGAGTTGATTTTTTTTGATCCAGCTTACTTTTCGCTAGATCATGACTAGCATTTCCCTGTATTTTTCCCCTCTTATTTTGAAATGAACGAAAAAATTTGAAAGGAAAAGTATGGTTTTCATACAGAAAGAACAATGGACAAAAAAGAGCAGAAAAAGCAGAAAAAATCTTTATCTTCATTTAGTATTTTGTTTATTATCATTATTGCGTTAACAATCATTTCTTGGTTTCTATCAGGTCAAACATTTACACCAACCATTCCTTCTGGTGGGACAAAGGCTGTTGATCACGTTGTGGGTGCAAAGCTTTCTGATTTGGTCATGTCTCCTTTTAACGGATTTAAAGATGCCATTGAAATTTGTGTATTTATCTTAGTTTTGGGCGGATTTTTAAATATTGTTACGAAAACTGGAGCCTTAGAAGCTGGAATTCAACATGTTGTTAGAAAACTTAAGGGGAATGAATTGATTATTATTCCCATTTTGATGGTTTTATTCTCTATCGGAGGATCGACTTATGGAATGGCAGAAGAGACATTGCCTTTTTACGCATTGATCACAGCGACAATGGTTGCTGCAGGGTTTGATACGTTAGTTGCTGTGGGGACGGTGTTACTTGGAGCTGGATCTGGAGTAATTGGTTCCACTGTCAATCCATTTGCAACAGGGGTTGCCATGGATGCATTAAAAAGCATTGATATCAAACCGAACACAGGAGTAATTTTGATCATAGGATTGATTTTATGGTTTACAACGACGGCATTTTCAATTTTTTATATGATGAAATATGCCAAAAAAGTGAAAGCAGATAAAGGGTCAACGATCCTTTCATTGCAAGAACAAGCGGATATGAGGGAATATTTTGGTCAAGATGAGAATAAAGAGTTACCATTCACGAAAAAGCATAAGATTATTTTGAGTATATTTTCTTTTGGGTTTCTTATTATGGTTGTTTCCTTGATTCCTTGGGAGTCTTTCGGGGTTCATATTTTCAATGGTTGGACTTCTTATCTTACGGGAACTAGCTTTGGTCATTGGTATTTTGGAGATCTGGCCATGTGGTTTTTCTTGATGAGTTTGGTGATAGCTATTGTATATGGATTATCAGAAAAACAAACAATCACGACATTTATCGAAGGGGTAAAAGATATTTTATCTGTTGTGTTGATCATAGTTGTCGCTAGAGGTGCCTCTATTTTGATGGCAACGACTCATTTGGATTTATTCATATTAGATAAATCAGCTTCAGCACTCCAAGGATTGTCGCCTGTTTTGTTTGTGATAGGTGCCTACGTTTTGTACCTGTTACTATCTTTCTTGATTCCGTCGACCTCCGGACTAGCTTATGTTTCTATCCCGGTAATGGGAGGTCTAGCTCATAATATTGGGTTAAGCCCCGATGTTATGGTAATGATCTTCACAGCTGGTTGTGGTTTGATAAATTTAATTACACCGACATCTGGCGTTGTGATGGGTGGCTTAGAGATTTCTAAAATTGAGTACTCGACATGGACTAAATTTATGATGAAACCAATTATTGTTATAAGTCTGCTGAATCTTTTGATCTTGATTGGTGCTATGTTGTTGTTATAGTCTATAAAATGAGGACGTGTGAAAATGAATAAAGAGGAACGTCAAAAAATCATTAGACGGCTTGTCACACAAAATACGATTGAAACACAAGATGAGCTGTTAGCTTTACTCAGGAAAAATGGGGTAAATGCAACACAATCAACAATTTCAAGAGATGCTAGAGAATTATATATTGTAAAAACGTATCAAGAAGACGGAAAAATAAAGTATAGCATTGTAGATCAAGAATCTCAGAAAAATAGTGAAAATAAGCTGCGTGAATCTTTACAAGAGACATTGAAAAAAATAGAACAAGTAGGTTTTATTGTGTTGATTCATACGGAAAATGGACTAGCAGATGTCATTACTAATTACATTGATGAAGTAAAATATGAAGAAATTGCTGGCACAGTTGCAGGGAGTGATACGATCATTATCATCACGTATTCAGAGAAATTGGCACAAAATTTTGTCAAGAAAATTGAAGTATTGTATAGCAGTAGAAGTGAAAATAAACACTAGTAATAATGGGCACCAAATCTTATGTGAGCCGTATCGGAAAACATACTTGCTGCAAAAAAAGAAAAAGTTTTATAAAATGTATTTGCATGATTCGGTTTTGTATAGTAGACTAGGTAAGTCTGAAAAATCAATACCTTAACAAATAACTATCCTTATCCCATCTCTTGTGAGGTGGGATTTTACTTTTTAAGGAAAATAAGGAAGTGGCTAACAAGTTAAATTAGTATTTTCTCATAAATGAAAAAAAAGGTATACTTCTATTTAATAGCATCGTATAATAACAAATGTAGTATAATTGTAATTTAAATTAATAGGTCATTTCATTCGTAAGGGTGTTTTAATTCCTCTTTTTTTATCACAAAGGTATTGCAAAAATTAATCGTGCTAAAAGCACTAGGAGGAACACATTTATGAATACAGGTACAGTGAAATGGTTTAACGCAGACAAAGGTTTTGGTTTTATTACTCAAGATAACGGAACAGATTTATTCGCTCACTTTTCAGCAATCCAAGGTGACGGATTCAAATCTTTAGACGAAGGCCAAAGCGTATCATTTGATATCGAAGAAGGTCAACGTGGACCACAAGCAGTAAATATCGTAAAAAACTAATTTAAAGACTTTCAGAACGACCTAATATTTTATTAGGTCGTTTTTTTTAGAATAACGCAAAAATAACTCACCATATATGGTTTAGATGTTTGGAAATAATTTAAATTTGAAAAAAATAGGATTTTGTGACTACATTATTTTAATTATGTATAGTTTCGAGGCTTATTACTTGAAATTTTATTTATTTAAAGTTAATATACAACTATACCAACAACAACCCTTTTTATTTTTTCATTTTACTCTTTTAGAGTAAAACTCCTTTTCCCATCTTTGAAAGAAGATGGGATTTTTTTATTTATTTCAAAAAAAGAAAACGTTCTAAATTTATTTTTAAAAAAATAGTGTATATACGAGGGGAAATAGTTGATAATTAATTCAAATAATAGTATTATAAGTACATACCAACAACAACCCTTTTTATTTTTTCATTTTACTCTTTAGAGTAAAACTCCTTTTCCCACTTTCAATAGAAGGTGGGATTTTTTTATTTATCAGTATAGATCCATAAATAAAAGATAAAAGAAACATCAAGATTTTTAATCTTGATGTTTCTTTTATCTTTTATTTTATCCAATCATAACACTTTCGTCTGGGTATTTATATTTAGCTTGCTGTTTTTGACCTCTTGTTAATAATGAAAAGCCAACAGTATAAATCCCGACTCTTCCAATATACATCAATAACATAATAATAACTTTACCAAGAACACTTAATTCAGGGGTTAATCCCATTGTTAACCCAACAGTTCCAAATGCAGAAAATACTTCAAACGCCACATACTCTATGCCAGAGGATTCAGGAATATTTTCCGTAATCGTCAAGAGCATGATTGAAAACACACATAAAGTCAATGTGATAAAAAACAATGTCAAAGCACGAAAGACAGTACTGTTTCGAATCGTTCGTCCCTGAAATTCTGCCCGTGTACGTCCTTTAAATATTGAAACAATTTGAATTACCAATACCGCAAAGGTCGTGGTCTTAAGACCGCCAGCAGTAGAACCGGGTGTTCCACCTACATACATTAAAAATATGGTTGTAATCAGTCCTGCATTTGTCATCTGCATGTAATCAATTGAATAATATCCTGCAGTTCTGGGTGTCACAGACATGAAAAAAGTATTCGCTAACCGATCAAAAAAATTAGTACCAGCTGTTAAATCACTTGCGTTATGTTCAGTGACAAAAAATAAGATAAAGCCACCAACCAACAGAGAAAACGTTGTAATCAAGGCTATTTTAGTGTGTAAAGAAAATCTACGTTTCTTTTTTAATTGTAACAAATCCTGCCAAACGATAAAACCAAGACCACCGGAAATAATCAAGCCACCTATCACCAACAATACAAATGGATTTGTTTGGTAAGGAGTCAAACTATCACCTAATAAATCAAAACCAGCATTACAGAAACTTGATATAGAATGAAACAGTCCGAAAAAGAGACCTTTCCTCCAGCCAAATTCAGGAACAAATTGAATTGAAAGTAAAATTGCCCCTACAATTTGAATGATTGCTGCTAGTTTGACGACATATATCATCAAGCGAAAGGCTCCCGACATATCATCTAAATTAAGAGCCTCACGTAATAATATACGGGTACTAAGAGTAATTTTTTTTCGTAAAATAAAATATAAAAGAACAGGCATCGTCATGAAGCCTAATCCGCCAATTTCAATTAAAATCATAATAATCAGCTGACCATAAGCATTCCAATGCAAGGCCGTGTTAACGGTTGTTAAACCAGTTACACAAACCGCGGAAACAGAAGTGAACAATGCATCAATAAAAGGTGTTGCGTTACCACTACGTGAAAATAGTGGTAAGGATAAAAGAGCTCCGCCGATAAAAATTAAAACAATAAATCCTAAAGCTAAAACCTGAACAGCTGATAAACGTTTTTTTACAATGCTAGTAATTTTCTTTTTTTTCATCTTTTCCTCGGTGAAATACTGACCTGAACAGTATTTTTTTTATTTTTTATTTGATAAATCCAAGTGTACCATTTTATGAAATAATTACCAGTAATTAAAAAAATATAAATCATTACATGGTAAGGTTTAGGATTTTAGTTTTTTGACTAAGATTTGAAAAAAGTTTTAGTTTTTAAAAAGAAAACGCTTGTAAAAAAAGAAATAATAAAGTATTATACAAATACAGCTGAATTGTATATACAAGTTAATTGAGAGGAGCTAAGGAAATGGGTAAGTTTCAAGAAGATGCAAAAAAACTGTTAGAATATGTAGGGGGAAAAGAAAATATCGCTGCTGTTTCGCACTGTGCAACTAGGATGCGTTTTGTTCTTAATGACCCAAGTAAAGCGGATACTGAAGCAATTGAAAAGATACCTTCTGTAAAGGGAACCTTTACGAACGCTGGTCAATTTCAAGTGATTATTGGGAATGAAGTCCCACAATTTTATAATGAGTTTTCTTCTATTTCAGGAGTTGAAGGCGTTTCCAAAGAGCAGGGGAAAGCAGCTGCAAAACAAAATCTAAATCCGGTACAGCGGGCGATTTCAGTTTTAGCTGAGATTTTTACACCGTTGATCCCAGCATTAGTTATTGGTGGGCTGATTTTAGGTTTCCGTAATGTATTAGAAGGAATTCCTTTTGGTTTTTTAGATGGACAGAAAATTGTTGAAGTTTCACAATTTTGGAGTGGTGTAAATTCATTTTTATGGTTGATTGGTGAAGCAATTTTTCAGTTTCTACCTGTAGGTATTACCTGGAGTATCACTAAGAAAATGGGCACAACTCAAATTCTTGGAATTGTTTTAGGAATCACTTTAGTGTCGCCGCAATTATTAAATGCTTATTCTGTGGCAAGTACAGCTGCCGCTGATATTCCTTTTTGGGATTTTGGTTTTGCTCAAGTGAACATGATAGGGTATCAAGCTCAGGTTATTCCGGCAATGTTGGCAGGATTTTTACTTGCTTATTTAGAAATATTTTTCAGAAAAGTTATACCACAGGCAGTTTCGATGATTTTCGTCCCGCTGTTTGCTCTAGTTCCAACAGTGATTGCTGCACATGTAATCTTAGGTCCTATTGGCTGGGCTATTGGAAGCTGGATTTCAGATATTGTTAATGCTGGGTTAACCTCATCGCTTAACTGGTTATTTGGAGCTGTATTTGGTTTCATGTATGCGCCTTTAGTAATAACCGGGCTGCACCACATGACAAACGCGATCGATCTACAGTTGATTGCTGATTTTCAGTCGACAAACCTTTGGCCGATGATTGCATTGTCTAATATTGCTCAAGGATCTGCTGTATTGGCTGTTGTCTTTATGCACAGAGGGAACAAAGAAGAAGAACAAGTATCAATTCCAGCGATGATTTCTTGTTATCTAGGTGTCACAGAGCCTGCAATGTTTGGTATCAATTTGAAATATGTTTACCCATTTGTTGCCGGAATGATCGGTTCTGCATGTGCTGGATTATTTTCAACGCTGTTTGATGTTAAGGCAATCAGTATTGGAGTTGGCGGATTACCTGGTATTTTATCTATCGTTCCTCAATATTATCTGGCATTTTTCGGCGCAATGTTGATTGCAGTTGTTGTTCCATTTGTTTTAACTTATATTTTCAGAACAAAAGGTATTTTTAACAAACTTGATCCTGTCGATGAAGCAACTGGGAAATTATTTGTAGAAGAAAATCAATAGGAATAGAGTGTTTTAAATAAATAGAGGAAATAGTGAGCAGGGCAAAAAAATTGTTGCCTTGCTTTTTTTGTTACCTAAACCAATCAATCATAGATAGAGCTATTTTTAATAAGAACTTCACGAGATATTTCATGTTTAAATCAATAAAATAGTTGGCTTTTTTGTTTCTTTCGGGTAGACTAAATAGGGCTTAATAAAAGGGAGAATGACAGATGGATATTTATTTAAAAAGTGCAATTTTACACATTATTGATCGTGAAACCGGAACTCCGGTATTTTCAGCAAAAGAATTAGATTTAACGACAGAATATATTCGCGTTTATCTAACAAGCAAAATAACAAAGCTGTCAACGGCTCAAACGAAAACAGGTATTTTAGCAGAGGAAAGTTCATTCGTTGATAAAATGCGAGGTATTCCTAATGACTTTATTCAAAAAAGTCAGCAACTAGCTCAGCATTGGTATGATGTTTATTCAGGGAGTGAAGATGCGCCAAGTGCGGATGTTCTTTTTATTTTATATGAATTAGATACAGTGATGCATTTAGCAATGATCAAATTAAATTACAAAGAAAGTTACACTCACTATGTAGATTATGAAGATGAGGCTGTTTATAACAAATTGATCATCAACCGAGCTATTTTACCTTCAAAATCACAAAAGCCTGATGAAGGGATGACCGTCAACTTAGATACTTTAGCATATGAGCTTTTAGAAAAACGTTATGAGTTTTCAGGGGAAAAAGTTTGGTATTTTTCTGAGAAAGTAATTGAATCACAACCAGCACCTTCTATAGAAGAAAACATGAAAGAAATTAAAAAAGCCGTAAAACGGATTGGTAAAAAATTCAATGAAGACGAATTCGAATTGATTGCTTCTGTGAAAGAAGCAGTTTATGAAAGCATTGAAGAAACTGGAACAATTGACAATGAGCAAGTAGCTGAATTGGTTTTTAAAGAAAATATTTCGGCACGCATGGCTTACCAAGATGAGGTCAATGAATCGAAGTTTGTTGATAAAACGCCGCCTGTTCGTGAAGCTAGAGAAATTTCAGAGAAAAAGTTTGGTAAGCAAAAATTAAAGATGAGTAATGGGATTGAATTGATTGTTCCAATCGAAGTATATCGAAATGGGGACTTAATCGAATTTGTTAATAATCCTGATGGAACAGTCTCGATCGTATTGAAAAACATTGAAAAAATTAGCAATCAACTATAATAAAAAAACTTCTCATCAAACTTGATGAGGAGTTTTTTTAAATCATTTAATGTTACTCTGACAATTTTTCAAGTGCTTTTTTCGGAACAGCCGTCTCAGGAACTTCTTCCCAGCTGAGCACGCCTTTTCTAGGATTGACTTTTAGTTTTAAGTAAGCATTGATTCGTAATGGTTTATCTCTAATTTCGTATGTCTTCTGCACTGTTTTTTCACCTTGTTTATTATAGGCAGTTTGTATGTAATCATATTCTGTATATTTTTCACCATTTGAGAAGTTTCCTGTTTTTACTTCATTTGGTGCTTCCACACGAGTATAGTAGTCTTTGCCGCCAAAATAATAATTATAACCAAACCAGATACCGCCAGTTAAAAGAGTGAATGGCAGGATAAAAAGTAGAAATTTTTTCAATATAGTCACCTCTTAAATGTAGTATGCCTTTTTTTTAGTTGGGATGCCATTGAAATGACTTAAAATAATGTGACAATTTTGTTAGAAATTGAATTTTGGAGTTCATAAATTCGTCAAGTAATAGTTACACTTTTTTTAGAAACTCATGATACAATATAGAAAAGAATAGGGGGAATAAAAATGATGCCTTTTTATGCAATATTTGACCCAACATATATCCTAGTAATTGTAGGATTGTTGATTTCAATGGCTGCATCAGCATACGTAAATAGTACGTTTAAAAAATATGATAAAATTCAAAGTCGCAATAATGTAACAGGTACAAACGCCGCGCAATATATTTTGAAAAAAGAACAAATCAATGATGTTGGTGTTCAACAAATCGCAGGCGATTTAACTGATAATTATAATTCTGGTAATAAAATATTAAGTTTATCTGAAGCGACAGCACAATCAACTTCAGTTGCTGCAATTGGTGTAGCAGCACATGAATGTGGTCATGCGGTACAAGATCATACGGGTTATAGTCCATTAAAAATTCGTGCAGCTATCGTCCCTGTTGCGAATTTCGGCTCGGCATTGTCATTTCCAATTATTTTAGTCGGTGTGTTATTTAGTTGGAACCAGACATTGATCAATATTGGAATATTGGCGTTCTCATTGGCATTACTTTTCCAATTAGTTACTTTACCAGTGGAATTTAATGCGTCTCGTAGAGCGTTAAAAATTCTATCAGATGGCAATATTTTGACAGAAGAAGAAGTACCTATGGCAAGAAAAGTCTTATTTGCGGCAGCTTTGACTTATGTGGCAGCAGCATTAGCTACGTTTTTACAATTACTTCGCTTGATTATTTTGTTTGGTGGTAACAATCGTAGAGATTAAAATTTGCGATGTTTTGTTTTATTACCTCAATTTTTAAGAGTGTGTTATCATAAGAATAGATAGTAAGAAGGAGCTGAAGAGAATGAAAACATCAACAAAAATTAGTATCGGTTTAAGTATTGCTGCGGTAGCAGGTGTTTCAGTGGCGGTGATCGCATCTGAGAAAATTGTAAAAAAAGTGTACCATGTCTCAAATCGTTTTAAAGCAAAAAAATTTGTAAACGATAAATTTGGCGGCAATGAAAAATTGCTAGGAATTGTAGATGATTTATCTGATGATGAGCTTGATTCTATGATGAACGTTTTAGGTAAGGTCAAAGACGGTAGAAAAAAAATCTCTTCTTACGGAGAATCTTTAAAAGACAATACGGAGAATTTGAAAGATCGTTTAGTCAGTTTTGTTGAAGAAATGATGTAAAGATAAGAGTGACTGAGGTGTATGACTCATAGAGTTATGTCCCAGTCACTCTTATTTTATTTTGTGATTAATAAATAGCAAAATACAAGATCATCCATTCTCTTTAAAGAAAGTCCTGTTTGCTCGTAGAATTTTTCTAAACGGTAATGAAGAGTATTACGATGCATGTATAAATCTTTGGCAGCTGAACTAATATTGCCTTGATTATGCCAAAGAGCAAGGATGATTTTTTGAAGTTCACTTGTTAAAACCAGTTGTTTGGCAAATGTTTGTACGATCTTGCTTTGATTCATTGCCTCTTTAGTGAAATAATGCAAAGCCACATCAGACAAAGAAAAGGTGGATTTAACCTTAAGATTGTCTACTTCTGCTTTAAAAATTTGTTGCTCTTCTTGGAATAATGTCAAAATCCCATCACTAGCTAAGAAGAAATTTCCTACATAAACAGTCGTTGAAGAATCAAAATCTGCATCTAACGTTAAAAATATACTTTGGAGCTCTTCTAAGGTATAGTGATTTTTAGCGTATTTTTCTATTAAAACGCCATCATTTTCAGTAGTAAAAAAGAAATCATCGAGATTAGGGAAGATTTCTGTGATGCTATTTTCCCATTCTGATTGTAAAAACGCTTTCGGTTTTTTGAGTTGAAATTGCATGATACGAAATGTCCCGTCAACATCAATAGGCATTTGATCGAATAAATAGCCAAACCAAGGATGATTTTTTTGATTGACAAAATATTCCTTTGCAGGAAATAAGGTTTCCAATAAACGAATTTCTGTCTCTTGTAGTGCTTCTTTGGCAAGGACAAAATATTTTCCGTTGACCGGTAATGAAAGAGCTTCGCTTGTGGCTTTTGTTTGTTGGATTTTACCTGCAGGATACAATTCAATTAATTCTTCAATAGTCATAGACACACCTCACTAGTTTATTGTACCATGAATGAGGGAAAAGTATAAAGAACGAGAGGCGGAAATCGCTTGAATGAAAAGACAAGCAGTTTAACGATCGAAGAAAAAGAAAAATTTATGACAGAAGCCATCAAGGAAGCTAAAAAAGCGGAAGCCATTAAAGAAGTCCCGATTGGTGCAATTATTGTTTTGGATGGAGAAATTATTGGTCGTGGACATAATCTTAGAGAAGAGAGCCAAGATGCAACGGCTCATGCAGAAATGTATGCTATTAAACAAGCTTGTGCAACGATTGAAAACTGGCGTTTAGAACGTGCTCAATTATTTGTCACGTTAGAGCCGTGTCCTATGTGTAGCGGTGCAATGATTCTTTCTAGAGTCAACGAAGTTTACTATGGGGCAAAGGATCCAAAAGGTGGAACAGCTGGTACTTTAATGAATCTCTTGGAAGATGAGCGATTCAATCATGTTGCTTACGTTGAATCGGGAATTTTAGAGCAAGAATGCGGTGATTTGCTTTCAAATTTTTTTAGAACACTGAGAGAAGAAAAGAAATTTTTAAAAAATCAACAGAAAGACTAGCCAAGCATCAAAAAATGCGGTATACTAAATCTTGCCGAAAGGCTAGGACAATGGTGGGCTTACGAAGCGTGTCAGATCCGGAAGGAAGCAGCACTAAGTAGGTGCCGCCATGTGTCTGAATGAATAGTTGATTTAACAAGGCTGTTAGGCCTTTTTTTTGTCTAAAAAATAACAGAAATGAAGAACAGATATGTTGAAATTAATTGCCGAAGATTTTATTAAACTTGAACATATTGAAAAAGTTGTCCCTCTATCCTCTATATAAAAAGCTAGTAGAAAAACAAAGAGAGAATCTCAAAGTGTTGCATATGATCTATTTATTGATCAAATTGCCCCCGGTCATTTTATTTTTATCGAAGAGTGGCCGAATGAAAAAGCGTTAAACAATCACGTTGAATCATAATATTTTAAAAGATTAGTTCCACAGATAAATCAATTTATTTGAGAAGACGATACTTTTTTACGAATGCAACGATTTTTGGATAATAACGAAGTAACAAATCGTTGATCATTAAGAATAGGGACAGTAGTCAATGGAATTACGACTGCTGTCCCTGTTTTTTTAGTTTTACATTTCAATCAATTATTATTTTAAGTTGATCATTCTTTTTCCCAGTTCTTTTCCAGCCATTCCTTGATTTGCTTTTAATTTAACTGGTGTTTCTGTATCCTCTAAATCATAAGAGATGACTGCTTTGGCTGTACCACCAGGTTTTATGTCATCTAATTGATGTTCTGTGTATTCAGTAAATTTTTCATCTTGTGGCGTCATACCAACAGTTAGCTTATTGATTGTGTTTTCACCTTCTTGAGTCAGTCCCATACAAGCTATCCAGACAGTAGAGGCAGAAATAAGCTCATCGCTGTCATTAGTAACCTCATAGGTAATCGCTAATTGAGGTTTTTCTCTATATAGGCTTTCATCGGCTTGTAATACCTCAGTAGAAAGTATTTTCAAGGTTGCCATATCTATTTTTAAGGTATCATCTTTAAAATAGACTTCGTCAGTTTTCTTTTGGGAAGTTGCTGTATGTTCAGATTTTTTCTCGTTAGTAGAGTTGTTATTTCCTGTGCAAGCAGCTAAGGTTACACTGCATAATGTTAAGACTCCTAAACTTAGTAAATTTTTCATCAATATATCCTCACTTTATAAAATAATGGTTATAGAAGGCCCAAGTAAGATAAAAGCTAAATCATTTATTTAAGGGCTATTTTACTCTATACTACCTTGTATTTTGCTAAATAACAAGGTGACTTTTGTTAGTAAACCAATTATTTGAAAAATAAAAAAATACCAGTAGAAAACATCCGATTTATAGATAAAATATTCGTTTATTGATATAAAGAAGATAGCAGTATTGCTAGTGTTATGAAAGGACATAATAAAATCCCCATTCAACAACGATGCTCATCATTGTTGAATGGGGATTTTGTTAAACGCTAGTTTATTTAAAAACTGCGACCGCCGCCGCCAAATGTTCCTCCACCAGTGGAGTTCGTGCTACTTCCACCACCAGAACCACCACCGCTGGAATTGTTTCTAGGGATACGACGAGTAGTAACGAATGAATTGATCAGTACATCATTTCTGCTAGTTAAATTAAGACTAGATTTTTCTCTAAAAGGGTACTTGTATGTCCCAAATTTTAATTGATATTTTGAAATACTAACAGCAAAGAAAATGCCACTTAATAACATTGCTGCCAAAAAAGCAATAATAATTTCTGTTTTAGTCAAGCTTTTATATCGAGTGATTTTCCCGGTTTCAGTATCAACACGGTAATGCCCTCCTGGAACGCCTTGATCAAAGTAATGACTGGTATTGTTTAGGAAACTTTGAGCTGCTTGAAAATAATTACCAGCGATCATACTAGGCTCAATTTCATCTAAGGTTTTATTGATTCGTTTATCATCCAAGTAATCGATCATATTCCCGGAAGTTGAAATTATAAACTTTCTCTGATTCATATCAAGATAAAAAGTAATCCCATTCGTATCCTTGCCAATACGATCAAGCATATAATAATCCGCAAAGCGTTTTGAATCAATATCATTATCAGTATTTGTTACAATGAAAACACGAGCTTTTGTCTTGGCTTCGATAGGGACAATCGCTTCTTTTAACTGAGTAATCTCTTGAGATGTAAAAAGTGAAGCTTGATCATCAATCGAATCTTCTGCTGCTTGAACATCCATTGAAAAGCCGAAAAGTATAAAAATAGCGGTAAATAAGCTAAAAGCAAGCTTTCTCATATAAACCACCCTCCAATCAGGAAAATAGCTAAAATTGTAGCAAAAATTCCAAAAGTAAACAATCCTAATCTTTTGTAACTTACAGGTAAAATACCGCTGACTTTTCCAGTTTGACCGTTCATAGCGTAGTAATAGACTTTTTTAGACTGCTCATTGCTGCGATAGGTCACGACCCAAATCGGCAAAAGCATATAGTGATTTTCTTCATTTTCTAAGGAAATATCTGTTTGTAATTTTGTTAGGGTAGTATAGCCGGAAGCTGTATCTCTTAGAATAGATTCGGAGTAATTTTTCAGCTCACTTTGGATAGATTGTTGGATTGCATCATATTCAATGTCGCGTTTTTCCGCTTGGAATCCAGCCAAATATTGACTTTTAAACGATACGGCTTTATCTAATATAAACGGTTGAACGGCTTCAACCATTTTTTGTTGGACATTTTTAGAGAGCGCATTTTTGATCAATTCCTTAAATGAAATCTTCCCTTTACGCTGGACATCGAACTGTTTTGTTTCAGTATACTCAATGTCACCGATACGCCAGATGCGAATTGTTGTCCCCATACCTTGCATTTGACCATCAATTTCAGCATCTACAACCCAGTAGGGGAAATAGACACCAGTCATTTTATCGATCTGTTCTTTATTGAAGAAGTCTTTAGGAATAAACCATTTTTTCTTTGTCCAAGCCAAAAACTTCTCAACGGCTTCTTCTTTTTCAATTGCAAATGGCAAAACTTTTTCGGGTAGGAAATTCCCAGTCAGTCGTCCAGCTAAAACAACCGGATTGTGACAATAATAACAATAAGTAGCAGCAGTTGTGGCTTCGGTGACGATTTGCGCACCGCAACTTGGACAATTGAATAATTCCATTGCGCCATCCAATGTATCTTCTTCCATTCCGTCAGTTCCAGTTGCTTCTTTAAAAGCTTTTTTTTCTTCAACCGTCATTTCGTCTACTTGTGAATCGGCTGAAAATGTAAGTTCTGGTTCAGAGGCTTGTTTAGGGCTTTCTAAATGTGCTTCGTGCTGCGTTTTTTCATAAGCGGTGACTTCATCCTCCGTATAAACACTTAAGCAGTATTCGCAATGAAATTTTTGATCTTTAGGGTCGAATAACAAAGGTCCGCCACAATTTGGGCATTTGTGTGTAAATGTATCCGTCATGATTATTCCTTTCTTTGAAAATTCATTAAAATTATCGTAACTTGATTCTAATACAAATTTTTAGTGTTTAAATTAGATAGAAAAAGGGCAGGACACGGTCGCCTAGCCCTAATCATTTTTTATAAAGGAATACCTTGGAACGGTTTGCCACAATGTGGACAGAATTTTGGAATACCATTAGATAAATCAACAACTTCGCTACATTCACTGCATTTCATTTCTAATTTAGGTTTTTCGTTCGTTGGTTTAGGTGTTCCACAATTTGAGCAAAATTTACCATTATTTTCAGTTCCGCATTGTGGGCAGGTCCAAGTATCGGAAGAACCTTGAGCGTTTTGCTGATTTTGTTTTTCTTGCATTTGTTGTTGATTGGTTTGAGAGGCTTGAGCAAAATAGTTCCCGCTTGTATTCATTCCCATGCCAACACCCATAAAGCCATTCATGGCACCACCTTCGTTACTTCCGGCTGCTTCCATTCCACGAGCCATCGAGCCTTGCACATACCCTTCACGAACACTAGCGTCACTAAGCATGGCACCTTGGTTACGCATATTGATCAATTTAGTAGAATCATCTGTATAAGAAATGCTGGCTACAGCAACAGAAACAATTTCCATACCGCGTAACTCACGCCATTCATCATCTAACGCTTGCCCCATATATTTACTTAATTCTAAACTTTTAGATGGTACATACGAAATACGTTCGCCGTCAGCAGACATTTTATTGATCGCAGATTGTAGTGCTGTTAAAAATTCTGCCAAGTATTGTTCGTTAATATCATTGATATCAACTTGGCTTTTATTTCTAGGAATCGCATTTGAAAAAAATAACAACGGGTCAGTAATTTTGATTGAGTAATTCCCATGTGCACGTAAAAATAGTTCTGCATTGTAAAAATTGTCAAAATAATTGATTGGTGACGATGTCCCAAACTTGATCCCTTTGATTTCTTGTAAATTGATATAAAATACTTGTTGTTTTTGAGGTGTTACACCACCAAATTTAAAGCGATCGAATGTTTCAGAGATTGCATCTTTTAATGACCCGTTGAATGCTGAAGGCGCTGAATCATTTTTAACAGTGTAGTATCCTTCTTCTGCAGTATAGTCAATAATCTTACCGCCATCGACTAATATCATCATCATGTTTGGATAGACATGGATAACAGAACCGTCTGTTAAAACATCTTCGGTTCCTTTGCGATTTGAACCACGTTTATCATTTTTACGAACAAAAACACCTTTTGTCATAACCGTCGTATCGCCCATATTATCAGGCTCGATAACTTCGATCCACTGATCAGCTAAGCCTCCACCGATAGTACTTGTTGCTGCTTTTATAATTCCCATCTGAAATCCCTCCTAAAATTGAAAGCCTAGCTGAGTCGTCTTGAAGAGACCTTATGCATGGCTAAATAAAAAAGTAGTATGTGAAAATAGTATACCACAGGTAAGTGTAAGAAAAATACTGCTAGAGACTGATTGTAAAACCAAATTGAAGGATAAAAATGGAAGATCGTAGTCAAAAATTTTATATTTTGGATAAAACTTTCATTTTTCTACCTTAGATTTTGACTGATAGGGTATAATAAATAAAACAGATTGAATTAAAGAGTTGGGGGATTGAAAAATGGAAAGAAGAAGTAAAAAAAAATCAAATAAAACAGTGTTCTTAGCCCTGGGTGGTGTTGTTGCAGTGGCAGCAATAGGAGGCGGTTATTTTGCCTATAGTTCTTGGCAGAAAACGCAAGAGTTAAACAAAGCAGAAAAATCTGCTAAAACTTTTTTAAATTATTTTTCAAAGCAAGAATTTGAGCAATTTCCTGAGTTATTGAATGAAGCATCAGTTAAGAAAAGCGGTTATGACAACACAAAAGTCGTTGAAAAATACCAAGCAGTCTTTTCTGGAATTCAAGCGGAAGGAATTAAAAGTAAAGATGTCCACGTAATTCAAGACAAAGAGGGGCAGTATACGTTTACTTACAAGTTAGAAATGACAACACCATTAGGTAATTTAAAAGATTTATCCTATAAGACGACGATCAAAAAAACAGGAGAGAATTATAAAATCAACTGGGCTCCTAATTTGATTTTTCCCGAAATGTCAGGTCAGGATAAGATTTCTATTGGCATAGATGCGGCCAATAGAGGTGAAATCGTCGATCGTAAAGGCGAAGGACTTGCGGTCAATCAAGCATTTGATCAGGTTGGAATAGTACCAGGTAAACTTGGTGAAGGGCAAGAAAAAACAGATAATATTAAAGCGTTCAGTGAACAATTTAAAGTTTCTGTTGACGAAGTTGAACAAAAACTTAAACAAGATTGGGTCAAGCCGGATGCGTTTGTTCCGATGACGATTTCTTTTGAACCAGTGACAACGTTGCCGAAAGGTGCTGCCTCACAAGATACGATTGTTCGCTACTATCCTTTGAAGGAAGCGGCAGCTCAATTAGTAGGTTATGTCGGAACAATCACAGCAGAAGATATCGAAAAAGACCCTACACTAAGCAGTAACGGTGTGATTGGAAAAGTTGGATTGGAGCAGGCATACGATAAAGAACTTCGAGGTCAAGATGGTGGGAATATCTCGATTACTGATGAAAACGGGGCTGTCAAAAGTGTTTTGCAAAAAGTAGATAAAAAAGACGGCGAAAAAATTCAGTTGACGATTGATAATAATGTACAATCGCAATCCTATGCTATATTTAATAACCGACCAGGAAGTGCAGTCATTATGGATCCACAACAGGGAGATTTGTTAGCAGCAGCTAGTTCGCCATCATTTGATCCAAATAAGATGGCAAATGGAATTTCTCAAGCCGATTATGACGGATACGCGAACAATGAGAATTTACCATTTACGGCACGATTTGCAACAGGCTATGCGCCAGGTTCGACCTTTAAAACAATTACTGGTGGAATTGGTTTAGATGCCGGCACTTTAAAACCAGATGAAGAAATTGCTATCAACGGTTTAAAATGGCAAAAGGATGCTTCATGGGGAGATTATTTTGTCACTCGTGTAAAAGAAGCAAGCCCAGTAAACTTAAGAACGGCCTTAGTCAATTCTGATAATATCTATTTTGCAGAGCAAACCTTGCGTATGGGAGAAGATACGTTTAGAAAAGGGTTAGACAAATTTATTTTTGGTGAAAAATTAGATTTATCCATTCCGATGAACCCAGCACAAATTTCCAATGAAGACAAATTCAAGTCTGAAATTTTACTAGCAGATACAGGTTACGGGCAAGGACAGTTGCTGGTGACACCTATCCAACAAGCGACAATGTACACAGTGTTCCAAAATGAAGGGAAATTGGTTTATCCAAAAATTGAACTGAATAAAGAAACAAAAACTAAAGAAAATGTTATTAGTTCAAATGCCGCAAACACAATCGTGACTGATTTACTTGGCAGTGTAGAAGATGAGACTGGGTATGTTCACAATATGTATAACCCAGAATTCTCGTTAGCAGCAAAAACTGGTACTGCTGAAATCAAGGATAAACAAGATACTGTTGGAAAAGAGAACAGTTTCCTTTTAGCGATGGATCGGACGAATAATAAATTCCAAGCGATGATTATGGTGGAAGATTCTAGAAAAAATGATACAGCGACCAATATCAGTAAACCATTGATCGATTATTTAGAGGCGAATATCAAGTAATGATCAAAGTTGGGGCAAGCGCAACAAGCGTTTTTGCCCCTTTTATTTTGATGCCTCGTTTTTTTACGAACGAACAAAAATATGCTACAATTAACCAACTACATGATGAAAGAAAGGGATTTTTTGTGCGCATTTTAGCAATCGATACTTCAAATCAGACACTGACAGTTGCTGTTTGTGAAGAAAAGAAGATAATAGGACAATATACAATCACTGTAAAAAGAAACCATAGCTTGACCTTGATGCCGGCAATTACACAATTAGTGAAAGGGGTTGGCTTGACCCCAAATGATTTTGACCGCATTGTAGTGGCTCAAGGTCCAGGTTCATATACAGGTTTAAGAATAGGTGTAACAACAGCAAAAACACTTGCTTATACATTAAAGAAAGAATTAGTAGGTGTGTCCAGTTTAAAAGCCTTGGCCGCAAATTGTGTTGAGGTAAAAGGGCTAATCATTCCAGTTTTTGATGCGAGAAGAAATAATGTTTATACTGGTGCTTATGAATATGTCGAAGGTGTTTTAACAGCGGTGATTGCGGATCGACATATTGCGATGGAAGAGTGGTTGGAGCAGTTAAAAGAATTTGATCATTTATACTTTGTTGGAGAAGATGTTGAAAAATTTCGTTTACAGATTGAATCAATTATACCAAATGCTGAAATTTGTGACATTTCCCAATGGCAAATCCCAAACGGTGCAACCTTAGCAGAACTTGGCAGATTAGCTCAACCAGAAGTGGATATCCATCACTTTTTACCTAACTATTTAAAACGAGTAGAAGCAGAAGAAAATTGGTTAAAAGATCATACATCTGAGGTAGAAAATTATGTTGAAAAAATTTAATCTTTTTCATAGTATTCTGGGGATTTTTTTTAAGAATCGTCCATATGATGAAAAGACTGTAGAAATTTCAGATCAGGAATATTTTGTTCGTGGGATTACACTGGATGACATCAAAGATTTGCTTTCAATCGAAAGAGAAGTGTATGCTGGAGAATTGCCTTGGACAAAGACAGCTTTTTTAGTTGAGCTTCAATCATCAGAACCTCATCTATACTTACTTATCCAAAAAGAAGGAAAAACAATTGGTTTTATAGGTTGCCGTATTTTTGGTAAAGATGCTCATATTACAAATGTTGCTGTTTCATCGCAAAATCAAGGAAAAGGGATTGGCAGTTTCTTGATTAGAGAAGTTCGACAGTTTGCCAAAAACAACGATTGTGAAACGATTTCTTTAGAGGTACGTATCAGTAATAAAAACGCCCAGCGTGTATATCGACAACTCGGATTTGTCTCAAATACCATCAAGCCTGATTATTATACAGAAGATAAAGAAGATGCACTAGAAATGATTTTATATTTAAAAGAAGAGTGAAGCGATGTATTATTCAAAAGAAAATTTACCAACTGAACAATCTGCTGAAAAACTTTGGTTGATCAGTGAACATTCATATAACCATGGATCGCCTTGGTCTGAAAAACAATTTAGGGATGATTTAGCGCAAAAAGCGAGTGACTATCTTGTCTTGATCCAAAAAGGCGATTGGGTTGGTTTTGTCAGTTATCATTTAGTTTTAGATGAAGCTGAAATTACCCATGTTGTGATTCATAAAGAATTTCAGCAAAAAGGATATGGCAGTCAATTGATCGATCGATTGATCCAGCGTTTTTTTGAGCAAGGAGTTTGTCAGGCTTTTTTAGAAGTTCGTGAGTCTAATGTAAAGGCACAAAGATTATATGAAAAAAAAGGATTCAACACAATCAACCGTCGAAAAAAATACTACAGTCGTCCTAAAGAGGACGGGATCGTTATGTGTTTGAACGTTAAGGAAGTGAAACAATGATTTTTTTTAATAAAGAAAGAAAATTAATACTGGCTATCGAAAGTAGTTGTGACGAAACAAGTGTTGCAGTTATTGAAGATGGTGCTAAAATTTTATCGAATATCGTAGCTTCCCAAGTGAAAAGTCATCAACGTTTTGGCGGAGTTGTACCAGAAGTTGCCAGCCGTCACCATGTAGAAGAAATCACGTTATGTATTGGAGATGCATTAGATGAAGCAAACGTAAAACCAAGTGATTTAAGTGGTGTTGGCGTTACTTATGGGCCTGGTTTAGTTGGTGCTTTATTGATCGGCATCTCTGCTGCTAAGGCATTTGCTTGGGCACATGACTTGCCATTGATTCCAGTCAATCATATGGCTGGGCACATTTATGCTGCTCATTTTGTGGAGCCACTGCAGTTTCCGCTGATGGCATTATTAGTGAGTGGAGGTCATACGGAATTAGTTTACATGAAAGAAACAGGTTCATTTGAAATTATTGGAGAAACGAGAGATGATGCAGCCGGCGAAGCGTATGATAAGGTAGGCCGGGTTCTTGGTTTAACCTATCCAAGCGGAAAAGAAATTGACGAGCTAGCTCACCTTGGACAAGATACGTATCATTTTCCTCGTGCTATGATCAAAGAGGACAATTACGATTTTAGTTTTAGCGGGTTGAAAAGCTCATTTATCAATACCGTCCATAATGCTGAACAGCGTGGTGAAGAATTGAGAGTGAAGGATTTGGCTGCAAGTTTTCAAGCAAGTGTTATGGATGTACTAGTGGATAAAACGATTCGAGCCTGTAAAGAATACCCAATCAAACAATTGGTGATGGCGGGTGGAGTTGCAGCGAATAAAGGCTTGCGTGAGCGTTTGAGCAGTGAAGTGGCTAAAGAGCTTTCAGAAGTAACATTCATTGTTCCACCACTTAAACTCTGTGGAGATAATGCAGCAATGATTGGTGCAGCGGCATTTGTCGAAGCTGAAAAAGGTCATTTTGCTGATTATGGCTTAAATGCGGATCCTAGTTTATCCTTTATGACGATTTAAACGTAAAAATCAACAGACAAGACTAGGCATAGAGAAAAAAATTTGCTATAATGAACCCAGTTTAATAATGATTCATTGATAAAGAGAGTACTTCATTTCCTATTATTCAAGCGATTTCGGGAAGGTGTAAGCCGAAAATGATCAAATGAAGGAAGCGCACTTTGGAGAATCTGCTTAGGCAGACGGTTATCTACCGTTAATAGATTAAGTGGGTTCGTCTTTATAAAAGTACGAACAATTAGAGTGGTACCGCGGGAAAATCTCGTCTCTGGTGTTTTTTAACACTAGGGACTTTTTGTTTTGTTGTTCATCATCGATGTTCCCGAATAATAAAACAACGCATTAGCAAAAATGGTATCATTTCCTAAAACTAAGAATAATTAAGCTAGAAAATGATGAAGAATCATCAACTAGCAAGTTTCTGTTAAACAATAAAATCAACCCTTAGGAGGATATCTATGAACAACAAAGAAATCGTAGCAAAAGCCATTTATGATGTAGTAAAAGAAGACCTATCTTTAGAAAACGTTACACAATTATTGGAAAATCCAAAATCTGTCGATCACGGTGATGTAGCTTTTCCAGCTTTCTCATTAGCTAAAGTTTACCGCAAAGCACCACAACAAATCGCCGCAGATTTGGCCGAAAAAATCACTGGAACAGACTTTGAAAAAATCGAAGTAGTTGGACCTTACTTAAACTTTTTTATGAATAAAAAAATGGTCAGTCAAGCAGTGATCGGGCAAATCGCCAAAGAAAAAGGGCACTACGGAGATAGCTCGATCGGAAATAAAGGGAATGTACCAATCGATATGTCTTCTCCAAATATTGCAAAACCTATTTCAATGGGGCATTTACGTTCAACGGTAATTGGGAATTCTATAGCTTTTATTCTTGAAAAAATTGGTTATACGCCGATTCGCATCAACCATTTGGGTGATTGGGGCACACAGTTTGGCAAATTGATCGTAGGTTACAAAAAATGGGGTTCAGAAGAAGCGGTTAAAACGGCACCAATCACCGAATTGTTGCGCTTGTATGTACAGTTTCACGAAGAGGCTGAAACACAACCTGAATTAGAAGAAGAAGCTCGTGCATGGTTTAAAAAATTAGAAGAAGGCGATGAAGAAGCCACTGAATTATGGCAATGGTTCCGTACAGAATCATTAAAAGAATTCGATAAAATTTATTCTATGTTGGAAGTTTCTTTTGATTCATACAATGGAGAAGCTTTCTACAACGATAAAATGGATGAAATCGTAACAATGCTGGAAGAAAAACATCTATTGCAAGAAAATCAAGGGGCTGAAATCGTTGATTTATCTGCGTATGATTTAAATCCTGCATTAATCAAAAAATCAGATGGTGCAACTCTTTATATCACGCGTGACCTGGCTGCTGCTGTTTACCGTAAACGTAACTATGATTTTGCGAAATCAGTTTATGTTGTCGGAAATGAACAAAGCAATCACTTCAAACAATTGAAAGCTGTTTTAAATGAGCTGGGGTTTGACTGGTCTAAAGACATGCATCACATACCGTTTGGTTTGATCACACAAGGTGGTAAAAAACTATCGACACGTAAAGGAAAAATCGTCTTACTTGAAGAAGTGTTAAATGAAGCGGTCGAGTTAGCAAACAAACAAATCATGGAGAAAAATCCAGATTTACCAGATCGTGAAGAAGTTGCTAGACAAGTAGGGATCGGCTCTGTTATTTTCCACGATCTAAAAAATGATCGTTTAAATAACTTTGACTTTGTTTTAGAAGAAGTTGTGCGTTTTGAAGGCGAAACAGGTCCATATGTACAATACACTCATGCTCGTGCAATGAGTATTTTAAGAAAAGCTGACTTCACTATCGATGAGACAAAAGAGTATGCATTAGATGATAAAGAAAGCTGGGAAGTGGTTAAGTTATTACAAAAATTCCCAGAGATTGTGATGCAAGCTGCCGAAAAATATGAACCTTCTGTTATTGCAAAACATGCGATTCAGGTTGCCCAAGCATTTAATAAATACTATGCGCATGTCAAAATTTTGGCTGAAGATGAGCAAAAAGAATCACGTTTGGCATTAGTTTATGCGATGGCAACAATTATTAAAGAAGATTTACGTTTACTTGGTTTGCACGCACCAAATGAAATGTAACAAGTAAATGAACTGAGACAAAGCTGTGCTTATTAAGTTTTGTCTCAGTATTTTTATATAAAAAACACCCGCTTTCACGGGCATTTTTTATTTATTCCATTGTTGCTGCATTTGATCTAGAAGGTCAATTACATCTTTTGTTAAAAAAAGTGAACGGTTTGGTAAGTTTCCTTCGATCATTTTAACCATATTAGTGATTTCGTAATTTAACGCTTGACTAGTGTTTCCAGATACAACTGTTTCAATGGTACCATCATTAAAAAATATTTTTGCTTCATCAGCTCTGGGGTATTCATTGATCACAATGTAAGCATTTTCGAAAGCAACAACACCTTGCTTAGGCATTTTTGCTTGGAAACTTAAGGAGACTGTTGCCATTTCTTGTGCATCATTTTGTAGAATAGTCGCCGATTGTTCGTCTACTCCAGTTGAGAATGGCTGCATGACAGACGCAATGACTTTAGGTTGAGCAGTAAAGAACCAGCGGGCAAAGGAAACTGCATACGTCCCAATATCTAAAAGGGCACCGCCAGCTAAGTCTGGATTAAAGAAACGATTTGTTGGATCTGGATCCTTATAGCTACCAAAAGGTGCTTGAATCATTTTTAATTTACCGAAACGGTTAGAATCAATTTGACTTCGTAATTCGTGATATAATGGCATGTTAAATATAGTCATCGCTTCAGCTAAAATCAAGCCCTTTTCCTCGGCTACTTTCATTGCTTCACCTAGTTCTTCGCTATTCATGGTAATCGCTTTTTCACAAAGAACATGTTTCCCTGCTTTTAAAGCTTTTAAAATATGTTCGAGATGTTGGCGATTCGGAACAGCGATGTAGATGATATCGATTGTTTCATTGGCTAAAAGTTCTTCAAATGACCCATAAGCTTCGGGAATACCGTGTTCTTCAGCAAAAGTTTTTGCTTTCGCTAACGTTCTAGAGGCAACTGCCGTTATCCTACTATTTTCTTGTTGAAAACTCTCGGCAAAACTAGTTGCAATATCTCCAAGGCCAATAATACCCCAGTTGTACTGTTTCATAAAAAAATCCTCCTTAATAGTATATAGATAACAATCTTATTATACATGAGAAGTCCAAAATGATGGATTATTTTGGACAGAAGTACTAAATTGTCTTATTATTTATGGGAAGAGGCTGAATTTTTCTTAAAAATACAGAAATAAGTGATTCAAAGAGATGCATTTTCGGGATAATTTAAGTAAAATAAGAAGAGGAGGCGAAAGTCATGAACCAAATGTATATAGATATTCTTATTGATGCAATTATAGAGCAATTTGAAACAGAAGAGCACTTTTATACAGACTATCTCCAAATTACAAAAGAAAATTGGGATAATTGGAAAAAAGGTAGAATCAATTTAACCAATGAAGAAATGCAAAAAGTGAAAAATTTGTTTTCTGATTATGAATGGATGTTGACGCAAAAGATACTGCGTCAAACGATTCTGTTTCCGGAAAAACGAAATATTGCCGTTTCAGAATATAAACGTTTAAAAACATTGATAGCTAAAAAATGGCTACAGTCTGGAGCGGGGATTGCTGAATTGATACCGTCAAAAGCGAGCCGTGAAGAAAAGGAGCAAGCTTTTATTGATTTAAAAGTAACGGTTTCTTATGGAGAGTGGGGCTTTGACGATATTGTAACGTTCCGATTACCAGCTAGATTACAGGGACAACTAGAAGGATCAAAAGTAGAACTACTTGATTGGGTAAATGAAAATTTGATGGGTACTTACGTTGGTGAATAAGTAAGTAAGGGAGTTTTTTTTTGAAACAAATTTTAGGAATTTTATCCGTCATCATAGTCTTAGGTGCTGTGATATTTGTTTTTTTCGGTCATTCTGCACCAAAGGAAAAACCAAAAAATACTAATGAAGATACGAACCAAACGAGCATAACTGTGACAACAACCACATCTGAAGTACAAATGAAAACATCGACAACTACGACTACAACAGCTGTTGATTGATTGTATGAAAAAAAACTGATATAATCAATCAGCTATTGCTCAAAGCTGGCTAAAGCTAGTGTAAGAGCGAATACAAGATAAAGTAGGGAATGTATGAATAGTCCAAGGTATAAGAAGAAAAAAATGAGAAAAACAAATTTACCAGCGCTTTTTGCGGGTTTGTTAATTGTCGGTGTGGCATTTATCTTTTCAATAAATGTATTGTCAGATAGTTCAAAAACAGTAGAAGAATCTGCTCAACAAAAAGAGCAAGTATCAAAAGAACAGTTTATTGATAGAATAAGTCCTCACGCTAAAGAACTACAAGCTTCTTATGGTGTTTTACCTAGTATTATCATAGGTCAGGGGATTTTGGAATCAAATTGGGGACAGAGTACTCTGGCCTCGAAATATAATAATTTATTTGGGATCAAAGCATATGGAGAGCAAAAAAAGGTCAACCTAGAAACTCGTGAATATATCAATGAAGAGTGGATCGTTATTCAAGGAGACTTTAGAGTATATAACACATGGGAAGAATCGATGGATGATCACACACGTTTATTTGTTAATGGTGTAACGTGGAATCCACGTTTGTACGAACATGTCCTTTTGGCAAAAAATTATAAGCAAGCTGCACAGGCTTTACAAGATGCAGGTTATGCAACAGATCCTACATATGCAGATAAAGTGATACATGTAATTGAAAGTTATGATCTTAATCAATACGATCATTAATCAACAAAGCAAAAGGAGTGGGTTGAATGGATGAAAAGTGGGTGCCGGAAATTGTTACGCCATTAAAACAGGATATTGTGCAAGTGCCGAAAGTTATTGCACAAGCGAGTGGAATTCGAATTTTTGGAAAGAAAATCAAATCAATTATTTTTACAACAGATATTGCTATTATTAGAAATACGGATGCCAATGCGGTAATTGCTGTTTATCCATTTACACCTCATCCAGCAATTACTAAAAGTATTATTGAGGCAGCCGACATTCCTGTTTTTTCAGGAGTTGGGGGTGGCTTAACTCAAGGACAACGTTGTGCATATATGAGTTTATTCGCAGAAGCACAAGGTTCGATTGGCGTAGTGCTAAACGGACCAACGCCAGTTGAAACAGTAGAGATGGTTTGTGAAGTTGTTGATATTCCAGTAGTTAGTACCGTAACTTCTGTCCATACGCCAATCGATGAGAAAATAGCAGCAGGTGTAACAATGATCAATATCAGTGCAGGGAAAGAGACTGCTAAGACAGTTAAATTTTTCCGTGATAAATATCCTAAATTACCGATTATTGCAACGGGGGGGCCAACCGATGCATCCATCACAGAAACGATTGAAGCTGGAGCGAATGCGATCACATATACACCACCAAGTAATGGGGAACTCTTTAGCCATAAAATGGATAAGTATAGAAATTTGGAAAAAAAGAATGATGTATAATTAAATTCTAGAATTTTTTTGTGAAGCATAGATGACAAAAAATGAAAAAAGCGTTTTAGAGATTAGAAATTTCCATGTATTTAACAAAAAATGGAGGGAGTTTGCCTCGAAAAAGATTGTTAAATGATGAATAGAAATGACAAGAGACTCTGTAAGATTTCAATGAAAAATATTTTTTTTCATTGAAATTTTCAGAGTTTTGTACTATTGTATACTAATACGAGAAGCTTATATATGGTCATAATAAGGATGGCCGTCTCTACCCAACACCGTAAATGTTGGTCTATAAGTGAAAAAGTGTCTGAGACCCTTTTTTGCTTACGCAGAAAAGGTTTTTTTGTTTTATAAGGAATGACGCATTGAAAAATTGGTGAAGGAGTCGGAAGAAATGGAAGAATTAGTACAACGAATCAAAGAAGATGGTCGTGTTTTGGGGGAAGGCGTCTTAAAAGTAGATAGCTTTGTTACCCATCAAGTGGACCCTAATTTAATGGAAGCAATCGGCTATCGTTTCGCGGAAGTTTTCGCAGAGGTTGGTATTACTAAAGTAGTTACGATAGAAGCATCAGGTATTGCACCCGCTCTTTTTGCTGCAAAAAAATTAGATGTACCGATGATTTTTGCTCGTAAAGCGAAAAGTTTAACGATGGATGAGGAGTTGTTGACGGCATCTGTCTATTCGTTTACTAAGCAAGTGACAAGCCAAATCTCGATTTCAAGAAAATTTTTATCAAGTGAAGATAAAGTATTGATCATCGATGACTTTTTAGCCAATGGGCAAGCTGCTAAAGGATTAGTTGAATTGTGCCAACAAGCAGGAGCCCAAGTTGATGGTATTGGGATTGTGATTGAAAAGTCTTTCCAAGATGGACGGGATTTATTAGAAGAAATGGGGATGCGTGTTGTTTCGTTAGCGCGTATTGCTTCCTTGAAAAATGGAGAAGTCGAATTTTTTGAGGGGGATGCGTAAACTTGGAAAGTAAAACAGAACTAAATGGATCGATGAATCAGCCTGAAACTGAGAATGGTAAAGCTGCTGTTTTAGGGCTTCAGCATTTATTGGCTATGTATGCAGGTGCTGTAGCTGTACCGTTGCTGATAGGAACTGGTTTGAATTTTAATTCAGAGCAAATGACGTATTTGATTTCAATCGATATTTTTATGTGCGGAATTGCAACGTTACTGCAGCTGACGGTCAATAAATTTTTTGGTATTGGTTTGCCTGTAGTACTTGGCTGTGCGATTCAAGCGGTAGCTCCGTTGATCATGATCGGTAGTGATAAAGGTGTAGGAGCGATATATGGCTCGATTATTGCCTCAGGTATTTTTGTTGTGCTAGTCTCAGGTATTTTTTCGAAAATAAAAAAACTATTTCCACCTTTAGTAACAGGAACAGTGATTACTGTGATCGGTTTGACCTTGATTCCGGTAGCAGTTGAAAAAATGGGTGGAGGATTGGCAACAGATGCTAATTTTGGTGATGGAACGAATCTACTTTTGGCCTTTGTAACAATTGCTTTGATTATTGTTATTCAGGTTTGGGGTAGAGGGTTTATAAAGTCGATTGCTGTGTTAGTTGGCTTGGTTGGCGGCACTATTTTAGCGGCTATTTTAGGACAAGTGGACTTAGCGCCAGTGGGTGAAGCAACTTGGTTCCATTTTCCTCAACCTTTTTACTTTGGTACACCAACCTTCGATATTTCTTCAATAGTGTTGATGATTATTATTTCAATCGTGAGTATGGTTGAATCGACAGGTGTTTATTTTGCTTTAGGTGATATCACAGGCAAGCACATCGGTGAAGAAGAGCTAAAAAAAGGGTATCGTGCAGAAGGGTTAGCTGTCATTTTAGGCGGTATTTTCAATACATTTCCTTATACTGGTTTTTCTCAAAATGTTGGTTTAGTTCAGCTTTCTGGAATTAAAACAAGAAGACCAATTTACTATTCAGCTTTCTTTTTGATTGTATTGGGTCTGTTACCAAAAGTTGGTGCGGTCGCTCAAATTATTCCAGAACCTGTTTTAGGCGGTGGGATGTTAGTGATGTTCGGTATGGTAGCTGTGCAAGGCATGCGTATGTTATCAAAAGTTGATTATAATAATGATAAAAACTTATTGATCATTGCTATTTCAATTGGTTTCGGATTAGGATTTAATATGCTTCCAACATTATTTCAACAAATGCCGGAAACGGTGAGAATGTTTACGGGTAATGGAATCGTTATGAGTAGTTTAACTGCGATTATCTTAAATTTATTGATTAATGGTTTAAAAGATGAAGAAGAGCCTACCGAGTTGTAGAAACGGAAAAACCGGACATTCTCCCGGTTTTTCTTTTTTTGTTTGTTTTATACGAACATTAAGATTAAAAAAAACTATAATATTCGATTTAATTTTGACACCTATGATTTCCATTGATAAAATATAATGGACAATAAAGAAAGGGGAATGTTATGGCTATCGTGGTTTCAGTGATTATGGGAAGTATATCAGATTGGGCAACAATGAAGCATGCGTGTGATAGTTTAGAAGAATTTGGCATTTCTTATGAAAAAAAAGTAGTATCAGCGCATCGTACACCAGATTATATGTTTGAATTTGCTGGACAAGCGCGTGATCGTGGGATTAAAGTTATTATTGCAGGTGCTGGAGGTGCAGCACATTTACCGGGAATGATTGCGGCTAAAACAACGTTACCGGTGATTGGTGTTCCAATTCAATCGAAAGCAATGAATGGCCTAGACTCGCTGTTGTCCATCGTTCAAATGCCTGGAGGCGTTCCGGTTGCGACGACCGCAATTGGAGAATCAGGTGCCAAGAACGCCGGACTACTTGCAGTTCAGATGCTTTCCATGTATGATGTAGAGTTAGCAGGGAAATTAGACGCTAAGCGTAAATTTCTTGAAGAAACTGTGATGGAAAGTAGTGATGAACTTGAATAAACCTTTATTACCGGGACAAATGATCGGTATTATCGGTGGCGGACAATTAGGCAGGATGATGGCCTTGAGTGCACGGGAGATGGGTTTTCGTGTGGGTGTTTTGGATCCGACTGTCGATTGTCCAGCTGCCCAAGTTGCTGATTGGCATTTATTAGCTGATTACGATGATATAGAAGCGTTAGAAGAACTTGCTAAGCGTTCTCAAGTTTTAACCTATGAGTTTGAAAATGTAGATGTTGGAGCATTGGTGCAGGTTCAAGATTTTGTAAATATTCCTCAGGGAACAGATCTTTTAGCTATTACTCAAGATCGTTTGCTAGAAAAATCTTTCTTAGAAGCAAATAATATAGTCATTGCTCCGTTTGCGACAATTGTTAGTCCGACAGATATTCAAGACGCTATCGATGGTATTGGTTATCCGTGTGTTTTAAAGACCACACGTGGCGGATATGACGGAAAAGGGCAATTTGTTCTATATAGTACCTCTGATTTAGCACCTTCAATGAATATTCTTAGAGAAGGAACGTGCGTATTAGAAGCCTGGATCCCGTATGAGAAAGAGATTTCGGTATTAGTGAGTGGAAATGGATCGGGTGATATTAAGGTCTTCCCAGTAGTTGAAAATATTCATCGAAATAATATTTTGCATGAAACAATTGCACCAGCGAGGGTGAATGATGACGTGGTCGAAGAGGCACAGCGCATTGCCCGTGTCATTGCAGAAGCGGTTGATTTGGCTGGCACTTTGGCTGTGGAGATGTTTCTGACAAGCGATGGTGGTATTTATGTCAATGAACTAGCACCAAGACCGCACAATTCAGGACATTATTCGATTGAAGCGTGTTCCACAAGTCAATTTGATGCTCATATTCGCGGTATTTGTGGTTGGCCTTTGCCGGATATTGAACTTTTATCCGAAGCGGTAATGGTCAATATTATAGGGAATGAAGTGTATGAGACAATGGATTTAATTTCTGAAAAACCAGATTGGCACTTTCATTACTACGGGAAAGCTGAAGCGAAAAAAGGCAGAAAAATGGGCCATATTACTGTTTTAACAGAAGATATTTTTGAAACATTAGAAGAAATCTATCAAACCAATATTTGGGATTAAAAAGGAGCAAATAATCGAATGATCGATCGTTATACACGACCTGAAATGGGCGCTATTTGGACAGATGAAAACCGCTACAACGCTTGGTTAGAAGTTGAGATCTTAGCAGACGAAGCATGGGCTGAATTAGGTGATATCCCGAAAGAAGATGTACAAAAAATTCGCGAAAATGCGTCGTTTGATGTAGCGCGGATATTAGAAATCGAAGCAGAAACAAGACACGACGTAGTTGCGTTTACTCGTGCTGTATCAGAAACGTTAGGTGAAGAGCGTAAATGGGTTCATTATGGTTTGACTAGCACAGATGTTGTTGATACAGCCTATGGCTACTTACTGAAACAAGCAAATGATATTTTACGAGAAGATCTAAAGAAGTTTACTGCAATCATTGGTGGAAAAGCGAAAGAACATCAACATACAGTAATGATGGGGCGTACCCATGGTGTACATGCTGAACCAACAACGTTTGGGTTGAAATTGGCATTATGGTATTCTGAAATGAAACGTAATGTTGAACGTTTTGAGCATGCGGCGAAAGGTGTAGAAGCTGGGAAAATCAGTGGAGCTGTGGGAACATTTGCGAATATCTCACCTTTTGTTGAAGAATATGTTTGTGAGCATTTAGGGATTCGAGCACAAGAAATTTCTACCCAAGTGTTGCCTCGTGATTTACACGCAGAATACTTATCAGCAATGGCTTTGATTGCAACTAGTATTGAGAAATTTGCGACAGAAATTCGTGGCTTGCAAAAGTCAGAAACTAGAGAAGTAGAAGAATTCTTTTCAAAGGGTCAAAAAGGTTCGTCTGCGATGCCGCATAAACGTAATCCAATTGGTTCTGAAAATATGACGGGGCTTGCTCGTGTGATACGTGGTCATATGGTGACAGCCTACGAAAATGTCACATTGTGGCATGAGCGTGACATTTCACATTCATCAGCGGAACGAATTATTATTCCAGACACAACTATTTTACTTGATTATATGCTGAATCGTTTTGCTAATATCGTAAAAAATTTAACGGTATTTCCTGAAAATATGAAGCGAAATATGGATGCAACTTACGGCTTGATTTATAGTCAACGTGTCTTGTTAAAGTTGATCGACCATGGTATGACCAGAGAAGCTGCGTACGATTTGATACAGCCGAAAACAGCTTTTGCTTGGGATCATCAAACAGCGTTCAGACCATTACTTGAGGCTGATGAAAAAATCACCTCGATTTTATCGACAGAAGAATTAGACGATGCGTTTGATTATAATTATCATTTGAAAAATGTTGATATTATTTTTGAACGTGTGGGCTTAGCCTGAGTTAAAAAAATAGTAGTAAACTCGCGATTTCTTGTGAGTTCACTACTATTTTTTTGTTTAAAATATTTCGACATAGCTGTTAAAATAATGATCAATGAAATACGTTTGTTCAATTATTGATGGTTCAGAAATGCTTGTTTCTTCTGGAATCATGATCCATTCGGTTTCATTAGTAACAGTACTCATTTTTTCAGAAAGACAAAATGAGCATTTAAAATATAAGCATTTTGTTCTTCAACATCCCGGTTTCAAGCTATTCTCTTCGTTATAATATAGCTTGTTTAGTTTTCAAATTGAAATTTCTTGGAAGTTACGCATCGGTCTAGAGGTTGGTGCTTTTAAAACAGAGAGCAAGCAGTCAATAAATAGGTAAGTACATTCTTGTGAATTAAAGTAAACGTGCATACAATATTTATTTTTGAAAAAATGCTGCTCATGAATTTGATGTATAATTAATTCGTTATTAAAACTATTCATATAACGAAACGTCCGTTTACGTCTTTCTGAATGACGATGAACAGCTCGTTTTAAGTTTTTAAATGTGTAGTAAGAACTATGTTGATTTAATTTGTGAACTTCTTCCAATGCTAGTAAATCATTATACAATTTTGTTCTTTCTTCAGGTATCAATCCTGTCAAAAAATCCTGCGCCAAACTATCGTAATCGCTAGTCATTCCTGTGTTCCCTCCTAAAAAAACATCACTGGTAGTAAAAAGTTTAAGCGTGAATATTCTATAAATCTAGTTTCGATCAGCATACCACTTTTCTTAATAGTTGTAAATGCTTACAGGAATTCTTAATATTTATAATTTAAAAAACATTAAAAACGAACATTGTTTAGTTGTTTCGCTATTATTGTTAATAAATAGTTGACGGTTTGTAATGACCTTGTTAAACTGAAAATGAATAGACGAACTAATATGGTGATAAGTGTTTATAATGTACGGAAAAGGAGTGTCATGACTAGTGAGAGATAATACACTATTATATGAGGGAAAAGCTAAAAAATTATACACGACAGATGATCCGAAGATATTAAGAGTAATATATTTAGATCAAGCAACTGCATTAAACGGTATTCGTAAAGATATTGTACAAGGGAAAGCAGTCTTAAATAATCAAATCACATCACTAATTTTTGAGCATTTTAAGCAAAATGGGGTGAAAAATCATTTTATTAAAAAAATATCGAAAAACGAACAATTGGTAGAGGCGCTGAAGATGATTCCACTTGAAGTTGTCGTTAGAAATGTTTCTGCTGGCAGTTTTGCCAAACGCCTAGCTATCCCAGAAGGACAATTGCTCGAATTTCCTGTTTTAGAATTTTACTACAAAGATGATAACCTTGACGATCCAATCATCAATGATGACCATGTTAAAATTTTAAAAATTGCAACTGAGAAAGAAATAGACACGATAAAAGAGGAAGCCTATAAGGTCAATCAAGTGTTGATTGAGTTATTTAAGAAAGTTAGCATCCGCCTGATTGACTTTAAAATTGAGTTTGGTAAAAACAATGACGGAACAATATTATTAGCAGATGAAATTACGCCAGATACTTGCCGTCTATGGGATGAAAAGACAAATGATCATTTAGATAAAGATGTTTATCGCAGAAATTTGGGAGAGCTTATTCCAGTTTATAAAGAAGTTTTAGACCGCTTAAAGCAAGTACCCCATTAAAAATAAAGGAGAGTTGTTTTATATGTATGATGTAAAAGTGTATGTTACCTATAAAGATTCTGTCTTAGATCCTCAAGGGGAAGCAGTTAAAGGAGCCGTTCATCGTCTAGGAGTTAGGGAAATTGAAGAGATTCGTATTGGAAAGTATTTTGAAATAAAAGTTAGAAAAACAAACAGACCAATTGAAATTGTAATCGAAGAAATCTGTGATAAATTGCTTGCCAACGTGAACATGGAAACCTATCGATATGAGATTAGAGAGGAAGTCTAAGATGAAATTTGCAGTGATTGTTTTTCCAGGATCAAATTGTGATATGGATCTACTCTGGGCAGTCAAAGATATTTTAGGTGAAGAAGCTGAATACGTAAGACATGATGCAGATAGTTTAGTTGGATTTGACGGGGTATTAATTCCAGGGGGATTTTCATATGGAGATTATCTTAGATGTGGTGCAATTGCTCGTTTTTCAAAAGTGATTCAAGAAGTAATTCGTTTTGCTGATGAGGGGAAACCTGTATTTGGCACGTGTAATGGTTTTCAAATATTAACAGAAGTAGGCCTTTTACCTGGTGCTTTACTTCGAAATGATTCCCTTCATTTCGTTTGCAAAACAGTTCGTTTAAATGTATCAAATAATCAGACCAAATTCACCTCAGAATATCAAAAAAACGAAATTATTCAGCTACCAGTAGCCCATGGGGAAGGGAAATATTATTGTGATGAGGTCACTTTGAAACAGTTGAAGGCAAATCAGCAAATTGTTTTTACTTATGCTGATGAAAATCCCAATGGTAGTTTGGAAAATATCGCGGGAATCATCAACGAAAAAGGCAATGTTTTAGGAATGATGCCTCATCCAGAACGTGCAGTTGAAAGTTTACTTGGTTCTAATGATGGGTTGATTTTTTTCAAATCTATCATTAAAAATTATGGAAAGGTTAGGGCAAATGGATGATGAAAGTGAAAGAGCCTACACCTCAGGAAATTAAAAATTTGCGAATGTATTCTGAATGGGGCTTAACGGATGAAGAATATCGCATGATTGAAGAAGATATCCTGCATCGTATGCCAAATTATACAGAAACAGGACTATTTTCTGTGATGTGGAGTGAACACTGTTCTTATAAAAATTCAAAGCCAGTACTAAGCAAATTTCCAACACACGGACCTCAAGTCTTACAAGGTCCTGGAGAAGGCGCAGGAATCGTGGATATCGGTGATGGTCAAGCAGTTGTTTTTAAAGCGGAAAGTCACAATCATCCATCTGCTGTTGAGCCGTATGAAGGAGCGGCGACTGGTGTTGGTGGAATTATTCGGGATATTTTTAGTATGGGGGCTAGACCAATCGCAATTCTGGATTCATTGCGATTTGGTGAGTTGACGAACGAACGAACAAAGTATCTTTTGGAAGAAGTTGTAGCTGGGATATCAGGTTATGGGAATTGTATTGGTATTCCAACAGTTGGTGGTGAAGTGGCTTTTGATCCATGTTACGAAGGGAATCCGCTAGTAAATGCGATGTGTGTTGGGTTGATTGACCATAAAAATATTCAAAAAGGACAAGCTAAGGGTGTAGGGAACGCTATTATGTATGTCGGAGCAAAAACAGGACGTGACGGCATTCATGGTGCAACATTTGCTTCTGAAGAGTTCGTAGAAGGAGAAGAGCAGCAACGTTCAGCTGTTCAAGTAGGCGACCCTTTTATGGAAAAATTATTACTTGAAGCTTGTCTTGAATTGATTCTTGAACACGCAAATATTTTAGTGGGAATACAAGATATGGGTGCGGCCGGTTTAGTCTCTTCAAGCGCAGAAATGGCTTCTAAAGCAGGCTCTGGTTTAACCTTATATTTAGATGATGTACCTCAAAGAGAGTCGGGAATGACACCTTATGAAATGATGTTGTCTGAGTCGCAAGAGCGAATGTTGATTTGTGTCGAAAAAGGACACGAAGCTGAAGTTATTGACCTGTTTCAAAAATATGAATTAGACGCCGTGACGATTGGAAAAGTAACGGACGATGGACTATATCGTTTGAATCATAAAGGTGTAGAAGTAGCGAATTTACCTGTAGATGCATTAGCAGAAGATGCGCCAGTCTACCATAAGGAATGTAAAGAACCAGCAAGGATCAAAACATTTGAAGCATTAGCTGATTTCAAACCTAATATAACCGATGGCACAAAAACACTGTTAAAGCTACTGCAACAGCCAACGATCGCTTCTAAAAAGATGATTTATGAAACGTATGATTCCCAAGTTCGAACAAATACCGTAGTTTTACCAGGAAGTGATGCGGCAGTTTTGCGTGTTCGAGGAACGCAAAAAGCATTAGCAATGACCACAGATTGTAATGGGCGTTATCTGTATTTAAACCCAGAAATTGGAGGACAAATCGCAGTGGCAGAAGCTGCAAGAAATATTGTAGCTAGTGGAGGCAAACCATTGGCAATTACAGATTGCCTGAATTATGGCTCACCTGATAAACCTGAAGGATTCTGGGAGCTTTGGACCTCGGCAGATGGGATTGCTAAGGCTTGTGAAATCTTAGAAACACCTGTCATTTCAGGGAATGTTTCTTTATATAATGAAACAGATGGGCAGGCTGTTTATCCTACTCCAGTAATCGGAATGGTGGGCTTAATAGAGAACTTATCTGATATTACAACACAAGAATTTAAGGATGTTGACGATTTGATTTATGTTTTAGGAGAAACAAAAGCTGATTTTAATGGAAGTGAGCTCCAAAAAATGACCCTTGGACTGATAGAAGGGAAATTAATGAACTTTGACTTAGCTGTTGAAAAAGAGATACAGCAATTAGTGTTAACGGCAATTAAGTCAGGTGTGATTCAAAGTGCACATGATTGTTCAGAAGGTGGGTTAGGTGTGGCGTTAGCTGAATCTGTATTTGAAAAAGAGCTTGGTATAGAAGTAGAGTTGCCGATGCCGGTTTCGTTGCTTTTTTCGGAAACACAGTCAAGATTTGTTTTATCGATAAAGCCTGAAAATAAAGAGAAGTTTGAAGAGTTAATGAACGGTAAAGCACAATGGATTGGGAAAGTAACAGATAATAGAACAATCAGTATTCAGACAGAAAATCAAAAAATCGAGGTACAGACGGAAACAGCCAAAGCGTTGTGGGAGGAAGCTATTCCATGTCTTATGAAGTGAAAAGTTTAAACGAAGAGTGTGGTATTTTTGGTATTTGGGGACATCCGGATGCTGCTCGAGTAACCTACTTTGGTTTGCATAGTTTACAACATCGTGGGCAAGAAGGTGCTGGGATTGTTTCTAATAAAGACGGAAATTTAAATGGACATAGAGGATTAGGATTGCTTTCTGAAGTGTTTAATGATGATCGTTCTCTAACGTCATTAAATGGAGATGCTGCAATTGGACATGTTCGATATGCTACTGCTGGTAACGGAAGTGTAGATAATATTCAACCGTTTTTATTCAAGTTTTATGATGGCGCGTGTGGTTTGGCTCATAATGGTAATTTAACGAATGCTAAAAGTTTGCGAAAAGAATTAGAACAAGATGGCGCAATTTTTCACTCTAATTCTGACACTGAAATTTTGATGCATTTGATTCGTCGCAGTAAGCAACCAACATTTATTGATCAACTAAAAGAAAGTTTACGGACGGTCAAAGGAGGCTTCGCCTATCTTTTAATGACTGAAACGTCAATGATCGCAGCACTTGATCCTAATGCGTTTCGCCCATTATCTATTGGTCAAATGAAAAATGGAGCCTATGTAATTGCCAGTGAAACATGTGCACTAGAAGTGATTGGAGCTGTTTTTGTTCGTGATGTGGGTCCAGGAGAAATGATCATTATTAATGATACTGGTTATACAATTGAAAGTTATACTGAAAATACACAATTTTCGATTTGTTCAATGGAATATATTTATTTTGCCCGTCCGGATTCAAATATAGCCGGAGTAAACGTGCACACAGCTCGTAAAAATATGGGTAAACGTTTGGCACAAGAAGCACCAATTGAGGCAGATATGGTCGTCGGTGTTCCTAACTCTTCCCTTTCAGCGGCTAGCGGTTATGCTGAAGAGAGCGGTATTCCTTATGAAATGGGCTTAGTAAAAAATCAATATATCGCTCGAACATTTATTCAACCTACACAAGAATTAAGAGAACAAGGCGTTAGAATGAAACTTTCAGCTGTTCGAGGTGTGGTTGAGGGCAAACGAGTAATCATGGTAGATGACTCGATTGTTAGGGGAACGACAAGTCGTCGGATCGTGAAGTTGCTGAAAGATGCTGGTGCTAAAGAAGTACATGTACGGATTGCTTCTCCACCGCTAAGGTTTCCTTGTTTTTACGGAATAGATATTCAAACAAGAAAAGAGTTGATTGCTGCAAATCACTCTGTTTTAGAAATCAAGAATCTAATTGCTGCGGACTCATTATGTTTTTTAAGTGAGCAAGGATTGATCGATTCAATTGGATTGAATTATGATGCACCATATTCGGGACTTTGTATGGCATATTTCAATGGTGATTATCCAACGCCTTTATATGATTATGAAGAGCAGTATCAAGTGTCGTTGAAAGAGAAAATCATCTTTAACTAAGCGAACTTAAAGTATGAAACAAATAATAATTCATTAAAAACAAGGAGGAACCCTAATGGTAAATGCCTATGCAAAAGCAGGCGTTGATGTGGAAGCCGGTTATGAAGTGGTGGAAAGAATCAAAAAGCACGTTAAAAGAACCGAACGCATCGGTGTAATGGGAGCGCTTGGTGGTTTTGGCGGTTGTTTTGATTTAAGTAAGGTGGAAGTGAAGGAACCTATCTTGATTTCGGGAACAGATGGCGTGGGAACAAAATTAATGATTGCGATTCAGGAAAATAAACATGATACGATTGGGATCGATTGTGTTGCAATGTGTGTGAATGATATTGTTGCTCAAGGTGCAGAGCCACTTTATTTTCTAGATTATATCGCCACAGGGAAAAATAGACCAGTGCGCTTAGAACAAGTCGTTTCTGGTGTAGCTGATGGTTGTCTTCAAGCAGGTGTGGCACTTATTGGCGGTGAAACTGCTGAAATGCCTGGTATGTATGGCGAAAATGATTATGATTTAGCAGGATTTGCTGTAGGGGTTGCTGAAAAAAGTCAATTAGTTACTGGAGAGAATAGTAGAGAAGGAGACGTTCTTCTTGGCTTGCCGTCTAGCGGGATTCATTCAAATGGTTATTCCCTTGTGCGTAAGATCTTCTTTGAAACACATCAACTTACAGGAGAAACTGTCATTTCTGAGCTAAATGAAAAACAATTAGGTGAGGAACTTTTAACGCCAACTAAAATCTATGTAAAGGCATTGCTACCACTAATAAAACAGGAATTAGTGAACGGGATTGCGCATATTACAGGTGGTGGATTTGTGGAAAATATTCCTAGAATGCTTCCAGAAAAGTTAGCAGCAGAAATACATCTTGGTAGCTGGCCAAGGCTACCGATTTTTACAACAATAGAAAAATATGGGCAGATTTCAGCAATGGAGATGTATGAGATTTTCAATATGGGTATCGGGATGGTTTTAGCGATTTCACCAGAAAAAATCGATGATGTTCGAACCATTTTAAGTGAACTAAATGAATCGAGTTATATTATCGGAAAAATTACTGCAAAAGATAAGCAAGCTGTCGTCTTTAAAGAGGTGTAAGGATGAAATTAGCGATATTTGCCTCAGGGTATGGTAGTAACTTTCAAGCGATTGCCGAAGCTGTCGAAGAGGGGGAAATTAGTGCGGAAATTGCTTTCTTATTTTGTGATAAAAAAGATGCCTATGTCGTTCAGCGAGCTAGATCAATGCAGATTCCAGTTATTTCATTTTCACCAAAAGACTTTGAATCAAAAGCAATGTATGAAGCGGAAATCCTTCATTTACTTGAAGAAGAGCAAATCGATTTGGTGGTTTTAGCTGGCTATATGAGGATCGTCGGACCGACTTTATTAGAGGTATTTTCAAATCGGATGATCAATATCCATCCATCGTTGTTGCCGCAGTTTCCAGGTTTGTCTGGGATTCGAGACGCTTTTTACGCGAATGTATCAGAAACAGGTGTAACGATTCATTACGTAGATGATGGTGTGGATACTGGCCCAATCATTGCTCAAGCCAAAGTAGTGATTGAAGACACAGACACACTTGATTCTTTAGAAGAAAAAATCCATAATGTTGAGCATAAACTATTTCCAAGTACCTTAGCGAAACTTATTAAAACACTACAGGGAGAGAGCCGTTCATGACAAAAAAAAGAGCATTGATCAGTGTTTCAGATAAAACAGGAATCATCGCTTTTGCCAAAGGATTGGTAGAATTAGGAGTAGAAATCATTTCTACAGGAGGGACGAAATCTACACTTGAAGCAGAAGGGATTCCAACAATCTCCATCGAAGAGGTCACCGAGTTTCCAGAAATGCTGGATGGTCGTGTGAAAACATTGCATCCTAAAATTCATGGTGGTTTATTGGGCCGTCGGGATGCGATGAGTCATGTAGAAGTGATGGAAGCAAATGGTATTCAGCCAATAGACTTTGTTTGTGTGAACTTATACCCGTTTAAAGAAACGATTTTAAAAGAGGAAACAACGCAAGAACAAGCAATTGAAAATATTGATATTGGCGGACCGAGTATGTTAAGAAGTGCTGCAAAAAATCATCAGTTTGTGACGGTTGTTGTTGATCCTATGGATTATGATCAATTATTAGCTGAACTTTCTAAAACAGGGGAGACAACCTTTGCAACGAGACAAAAATTAGCTGCAAAAGTTTTTAGGCACACTGCAGCATATGATGCTATGATTGCAGAATATTTGACAGAAGCAGTAGGTGAGAAGGAACCCGAGTCTTTGACTTTGACATACGATTTAAAACAAGTTTTGCGATATGGTGAGAATAGTCATCAAAACGCAGCTTTTTATCAAAACGCAATTCCAGTTGATTTTTCGATTGCTAATGCTAAACAACTTCATGGCAAAGAATTATCTTACAATAATATCAAAGATGCTGATGCGGCTATACGTATTTCTAGAGAATTTGATCAGCCAGCAGTTGTAGCTGTCAAACATATGAATCCTTGTGGAATTGGTATTGGTGAAACGATCAATGAAGCCTATCAGTATGCTTATGAAGCGGATCCTGTCTCTATTTTTGGCGGAATCATTGTTTTGAACCGTGAGGTTGATAAAGATGTTGCAGAGAAAATGCATCAGTTATTTCTTGAGATCATTATTGCACCAAGCTTTTCAGTAGAAGCATTCACCCTTTTAAGCGCTAAAAAAAATCTTCGTTTGATGACGCTAGATTTCTCTCAGAAAGATCAAGCTATAGAAGATGAAAAAGTTTCTGTTTTAGGCGGATTACTTATTCAAAATCAAGATATTGTTAAAGAAAAATCAGAGAATTGGCATGTTGTAACCAAAAGACGACCTACAATAGATGAGTTAAACGCATTAGAATTTTCCTGGAAAACGGTCAAACATGTGAAAAGTAACGCGATTGTGGTTGCAAATAGTCACCAAACATTAGGAATTGGTGCAGGGCAAATGAATCGTGTTGGTTCTGTTGAAATTGCTATCAAACAAGCAGGAGCAAAAGTCAATGGTGCGGTCTTAGCCAGTGATGCATTTTTTCCGATGGGAGATAGTGTTGAATATGCTGGGAAAAATGGAATTAAAGCAATTGTTCAACCTGGTGGAAGTATCAAAGACCAAGAATCGATTGATATGGCTGACAAATATGGGATAGCGATGATATTTACCGACATTAGACATTTTAGACATTAAAAGGAGAATTCGATGGGTTTAACTATTTTAGTTATTGGAAGCGGAGGCAGAGAACACGTCATCGCACAAAAGTTGATTCAAAGTCCTAAAGTTAGAACTGTTTACTGTGCTAAAGGAAATGCAGGTATGAAAAATGACGGGATTACGTTAGTAGATATTGCAGAAAATGATCATCCTGCCTTGATTAAATTTGCTCAGGAAAATGGGGTTGATTGGACATTTGTAGGACCCGAGATCCCGTTACTAAATGGCATTATAGATGACTTTACAGATGCTGGTTTATTAGCATTTGGACCAGTCAAAGCAGCGGCAGAAATTGAAGGCTCTAAAGATTTTGCTAAAGATATTATGAATAAATATCAGGTTCCCACAGCAGAACATCAAACATTTTCTGATTTTGCAAAGGCACAAGCTTATGTAATGAAAAAAGGTGCACCAATCGTTATCAAAGCAGATGGTTTAGCAGCTGGAAAGGGTGTTGTAGTTGCACAAACTGATGAGGAAGCAATTAAAGCGCTAAAAGAGATGCTTGAAAAAAACAAGTTTGGTGCAAGTGGTGCTAAAGTTGTTGTTGAAGAATTCCTGTTTGGAGAAGAATTTTCCTTACTAGCTTTTGTTCGAGGTCAAGAAGTTTATCCTATGGTGATTGCTCAGGACCATAAACGTGTTTACGAAAATGATCTTGGCCCAAATACTGGCGGAATGGGTGCATATAGTCCGGTACCCCAGATTTCAGATGAAATAGTCAAAGAGGCAATAGAAACAATTGTAAAACCGACAGCCAAAGGAATGGTAGAAGAAGGTAGAGCTTTTACAGGTGTTTTGTATGCTGGATTGATTGTGACAGAAAGTGGGCCTAAAGTCATTGAATTCAATGCCCGCTTTGGGGACCCAGAAACACAAGTCGTATTGCAGCGTTTAGAAAGTGATTTTGCCCAAATTATTGACGATTTACTAAAAGGCAAAGAGCCCCAAATCAAATGGAAACAAAATGGCTACAGTTTAGGAGTAGTTGTAGCTGCTGAAGGCTACCCCAATTTTTATAAAAGAGGCTGTCAGCTTCCTGACTTTTCGGATTTAGAAACAGGGCAGATTTATTATGCAGGTGTAAAAGAAGAAAATGCTCAGTTTGTTTCAAATGGCGGACGTATTTATCTTGTCGAGTCTAGTGGGAAAACGTTAAAAGAAGCACAAAAAGCAGTTTACGATGTTTTGAAAGCTGTCGATACAAAAGGAACATTTTATCGTAAGGACATTGGTTTTAAAGGAATTAAGTAAAAGCAACGAATTGAAAGGCGTATTATGTCAATGCAATAATGTAGGGGACTGTTTTCTGTTTATTTTTGCTGCTATATACTGATTAAGGGGTGAAAAAATGAAAAAGCACTTCACACCAAAAATCTGTATGATATAATCATTTGGAAAGGGAGTTGCCAAATGAACAATAAAGTGAAACAAGATGTAGCATTTTCAATTACAGATGTAAAACAGTCTCCTATGACAATCTTTGAAACAGCAAAGGAAACAAATACTGGTGTCTATATTTATAATAGAAAAAAAGTTGCCGGCGTTATGTTGTCTGCTGAACAATATGAAGCATTGATTAAGAAAAAAAAGGCTGGGCAAGGTCAAGACATAAAAATAGCTCAATTAAACCAGGCAATTCGTCAAAAAATTGCTTTTGGTTCATTAATGTCTACTAAAAATTTAGATGATCACTTAGTATCATTAGGTTTTATTACTAGAAAAGCTGAATCAGACGACTATAGTGAAATGATGAATGAATTGAATGAGACTGGAAAAATCGATTATCATTTACAAAAAAAAGAAGACCGGACGAATATTTTTGCTGAAGTGATTGGAGAACAGAGTAACCAATCTCATTTATCAGACAAACTGATTGTAAAAAAAATCCATCTTAGAATAGACTAAATCATTTACTTTAATTTCAGATGATGTGTACAAAGCTTGTCAAAGTTTGTACCATCATCTTTTTTAGTCCAAAATTATTGGAAATCAACCATATGTCCACGGTATCGTTTCGGTAAATGGGACAATTGAGTTCGCTCATTTTTACGTTCTTGAATAGTGACTGCTTGGAGAAAGGTACGCCAATTTTCCTGAATATCTTGTTCAGATTCTCTAGTACTAAATGGTGGCGGATTGCTGTTTTCAATAAAACGTATATGTCCTTGTTTAATAATACCAAGTAATCGATGTGTTTCATCGTAGATCATGATGGTTTCTTGCGGATATCTTTGAGCGAAGTGAGGGCATAAGTATGGCAATGAAAAATGTTTAGGTGCAATAGAACTATAAAGTAAAGTTCCTATGTATTCAAATCGAACAAACCCTTTAAATAAATGAACTTCACCAAACAACGCTTTTAAAGATTTTTCCAATGCTAAAATTGAAGGATGTCCCAAATGGTTTGTCAATAAGTCTTTTGACTCTAATGCGATTTGAATAGCATCTAACAAACACCGGTCTTTTTCTTTTAATGAGCAATAAAATCCATCAATAATAAACTGAACATTTTCTTTTCTCAATCGTTTGGTCAGTCTTTCATACATTTTTTGAGCTAAAGATTCATCTGTATTGATCCAAGAACTAACAAACAAGCTTTCTACAGCAGTTTTTGGGGTTAAGATGATTTCAGGAAATGTTTTTTTTGAAAATGCTTGGTAGACTATTGTCAGAAATCCATAAAAACTGCCATCATATTCCCAAATTTCGTCGGTTTCTTCAATTTGCATAACGGGATTCCTTTCGTTTATTTGTTTCAAAACGTTCAACATCAAATAACGATAACTGTTCTTGTCGTGACTGGCTGTTTACTTTTTTTAAAGTCTCGTATTGGCGCGATGAAATTAGAGACGAGATGATCCATTCCGGATCATTGACTAGTCCAGGCTGACAAGCACCGTTACAACTGATAAAATATTGGGCTCGCTTGATTACTACGCCCAATTTTTTCAAATCAGAGAGGTGTAATCGATAATATTTTCTAGCCTTTAGAATATTAAGGGCACTTTTAGGACCAATCCCAGGAATTCGTAATAACTGCTCATAAGAAGCCGTTTGAACATCAATTGGAAACTGATCATAATTTTGAACAGCCCAATTGGCTTTAGGATCGAGATATAAATTGAAATTAGGCTTATTTTCGGACAAGATTTCATCAGCGGAAAAATGATAAAATCGCAACAACCAATCTGCTTGATACAAGCGATGCTCTCTTAATAATGGTGGCTCAGTTGTGATTGCAGGTAATAAAGAATCTTTATTTACAGGGATATAAGCAGAGTAATAGACTCTCTTTAATTCATATTGTTTATAAAGATTTTCAGCAATCTTTACGATTGAGTGATCACTTTCTGGAGAAGCTCCGACGATCATTTGAGTAGATTGACCAGCTGGAACAAAAGAAGCAGGTTTTCGTAAAGTAGGAACTTGTGACAATTCTTTTTTCTTATGTGTGATTTGTTTCATTGGCTTGTATAAAGCAAATGGATCTTTATCAGGAGCTAATAGTTTAAGACTTTCTCTGGAAGGCAGTTCGACATTGACACTCATTCGATCGGCTAAAAAACCTAACTCCTCAATCAAATTTTCATCTGCTCCAGGAATGGCTTTAACATGGATATAGCCTTTGAAGCCTTTTTCATAACGTAAAATTTTTAATGTTTTGATCAATAGTTCGCTTGTGTAATCAACGTTTTTTATAATAGCAGAGCTTAGAAAAAGCCCTTCAATATAATTGCGCATATAAAAATCCATCGTTAAATCTGCAACTTCCTGTGGTGTAAATGTAGCTCGAGGAATCGAATTAGATTTTCTGTTGATGCAATAATGACAATCGAAAATACAAGCATTTGTAAATAATAATTTTAAAAGAGATACACAACGACCATCACTGGTGAAGGAATGACAGATTCCAGCTGCGGATGTGCTGCCGATAGCTCCTTGTCGTGTATTATTCATAACACCGCTACTGGAACATGAAACATCATATTTTGCTGATTCAGCAAGAATCTCTATTTTTCTAGACAAATCCAATCTAATCCCTCATTCCTAAAAAAATCGAACGTATGTTCTTATTTTAGCAAGAGCTTTTGATTTTGTCAAAGGGGAAAAATCAAAATGACTAGAACACAAAGCCGTATGGGTTGTGTTCCAGTCATTAAATTTATTGCTTATTTAACTCTAAATATTGTTCTAAATAATCAGCTAAGCCATCTTCATCATTGGTTTTTTCAGTAACATCATTTGCGACAGCTTTGATTTTGTCAGTCGCATTTTTCATAGCAACTCCCCAGCCAACATAATCCAGCATTTCTTCATCGTTATGTTCATCACCAAACGCGATGATATCCGAACGTTTCACATCTAGATATTTAGCGACTTGTTCCACGCCTTTGGCTTTTTGTATCCCTTTGGAGACGATTTCTAAAATAGGTGTTGGGCCGCCCCAAGTCCTAACGTCTACATAATCTCCGTATTGCTTCATTAACGAGTCTGAAACGAAAGCTGCTTGATCTTTTGAAGTTCGAACCATCATAGAAGTAGGATCCGTAATCAAATTTTTAGCAGTTAAAAGATTACTTGGTGTAGCTTCTGAGGCAAAGAATGCTGAATCAAAGTAATCTAAACTATCGATATAAAATGTCTCTTTATTTTCAGCAGCGACAAAATCAAGGTTCAGCGCTTTTTTTTGCGCTAAAATATCAAAAACTAAGTCTCGTTGGATTCCTGTTTCCTTTTCATCTGCCCATTGTTTTTCAGGCATGTGAACAAGAGCGCCATTAAAATTGACCATTGGCGTTGCTAAATCTAATTGGCGATAAAACTGACCGCTCATTCGATAGGGACGTCCTGTAACGATACTGACATAGTGACCATGTTTCATAGCATTTTTTAATGCTTTTTCAGTTGTTTCACTAATTAGTGACTGTCCATTTAAAGTTGTTCCATCTAAGTCGATTGCAATTAATTTTTTCAAAATCATTCCTCCCGGAAATTTTTCTATAACTTAGTCTAGCATAAAATGGTAGAATGACAAGTTTTCAAGAAAATTTTAGAAAAAATTTTCTTTATGATACACTAGATAAAAAAGGACGGTGAAAAGTTTGGTTCAAATGTATCGTTGGTCAATACGAATAGCAACGGTAGTGTATTGCTTCTATATGCTATTTGTTGCTAGAAATTATCATTTTATGGCATTGAATGTCTTGTTAGGTTATATTCCACTTGAACTTAGTTTTCATTATAAGAAAGTGAACAATCAATTGTTTCTTCTATTAGGAATATTATGGTTATTATTCTATCCCAATGCACCGTATCTGTTCACAGACTTTTTTCATTTAGAGAATTTATCTATTTATCAGGGGATGAATCAAATTTTCGGCCAGTCATTGTCTGCATGGTTTTCTTTTAGTTTATTGACGGTTGGAATCTGTGTATATGGTCTTTTAGGGATGGCAACAGTATTTACAACGCTTAATGAATGTTTTCAAAGAAATATTTTGAATAAGAAATGGCAAGGGTTTTTGTTTATTATGATTGTGAATGTATTATCCAGTTTGGCTATTTTTGTTGGGCGATTTGATCGTTTACATAGTGTTCATTTACTTACTAAACCTATCCAGACACTACAAATTATTTTTTTTAATTGCTCAGTGAACAAAGTCTTATTTATCCTTTTATTTACAGGGATGCAGTTCCTTTTATTGGCGGCTATTTTTGGATTGAAAGGATTGAGATTGGTTGATGAAGGTGAGATGTAGTGTTGACAGCGTGTGAGGAAATTGTTACTCTTTAACTAAGTATGTTTGGAAATAATTGAAGAGGAGTTATCAACATGAAAAAGTGGCAAAGCTCTTTGTTGACTGTTTTATTTACTATTGGGGGAATCAGTGGTAGTGTCGTTGGAACTAGCAAGCTTGCTGATGGACAAACGGTCAATGATATAGAAAATAGCAATCAGTTAGTGGAGCAACAATCACAAGAAGAGAAGATCCCCTTTCAAATTTTGGGCATCAATGATTTTCATGGTGCTTTGAATACAACAGGATCTTTTTTTGATGACGAAGGCAATAAAACAGCAAACGCTGGGACAGCCTCACTTTTAGCAAGCTATTTGAATCGTGCGCAAAAGCGGTTTGAAACCGCTAACAAAGGTGCGCAAACAATACGTGTTCAAGCTGGTGATATGGTTGGAGCAAGTCCAGCAAGTTCAGGTCTGCTTCAAGATGAGCCGACGATTAAAGTGTTGAATCAAATGAATTTTTCTGTGGGAACCTTAGGAAATCACGAATTTGATGAAGGTTTACAAGAGTTTAACCGAATCATGATTGGTGAAAAGCCAAAAAATGATCCGTATGGGATTTTAATGGATTATCCAAGAGAGGCATCGAAAACGGAGCTTGTAATCGGAAATGTCGTTAAAAAAGGAACAGAAGAAATCCCTTTTGGTTGGAAACCTTATACGATCAAAGAAGTGGGAACAGAAAATAATAAAGTAAAAGTTGGTTTTATCGGCGTTGTTACAACTGAAATTCCTAATTTAGTTTTAAAGGAACATTATGAAGCGTATGACTTTTTAAATGAAGCTGAAACGATTGCCTATTATTCTAATATACTACAAGAGAAAGAAAAAGTGAAAGCAATCGTTGTGTTAGCCCATGTTCCTGCTACTAGCAAAGAGAATAAAGTGAACGGTGAAGCTGGAGAAATTATGAATAAAGTCGCTGAAATCTATCCTGAAAATAGCGTAGATGCATTTTTTGCAGCGCACAACCACCAATATACAAATGGGGTAGTCAACAAAACAAGAGTAGTTCAGTCAACGGCTCAAGGAAAAGGCTATATCGACTTACAAGGAACACTTGATCCTGAAACAAAAGATTTTGTCGATGTTCCTAAAGCAAAGGTTTTACCAGTAGATCCAGGTGTAAAGGATGCTCCTAAGCTTGATGAAAAAGTGGAAACAACCGTAAAAGATGCTGAAAAACGTGTAGCAGAAGTTACGAATAAGAAAATTGGAACAGCTAAAGAGAATGGGGCAATCACTCGGGAAGTCAATGAGTCGAAAGAATCACCGCTTGGTAATCTGATCACTGATGGTCAAGTTGCGATGGCTAAGGCTCAAGGAATTGATGCTGATTTTGCTATGACAAACAATGGTGGTATTCGTGCTGATTTAGCTGTTGGAGAAAATCGTGATATTACGTGGGGGGCGGCTCAAGCAGTGCAACCTTTTGGGAATATCATGCAAGTAGTCGAAATGACTGGCGCGCAAGTTGAACAAGTACTAAATGAGCAATACGATGAAGAAGGACGTTACTTCTTACAAATTTCTGGATTATCCTATACTTATGTAGCAACTAAAGATAAAAATCAACCCTTTAAAGTCCAAGATATGTATAAAAAAGACGGTACTCCGATTCAGACAGGTCAAACATATCTCGTCGTAATCAATGACTTTTTATTTGGCGGAGGCGATGGCTTTTCTGGGTTTACCGGAGGGAAGTTAGTTAATGCGATTAAACCCGATACAGAGACATTTGTTGGGTATATTGAAAGTAAAGAAGCATCCGGAGAGCTGATTGAAGCATCCATTGAAAACCGTAAAAAACTAATTGATCCGAGTTCGCCAATAGACCCGGGAGCACCGGACTCAAAAGAAGCAGAGGACAAAATCAAAAAAGCGACCATTTTTGATCCTTTGTATGAAGATGACGAACTTTTGAGAGGTGTTACACTACCAAATGCAACGATTTTACTCTATGATGGTGAATTTCCTCAAACAAATGCAAGAACAACAGAACTTCCAGATGCTGATTTAGCTGGACATGCTGATTCGGAAGGGCGTATTAAAATCGATGTTACGTCATTAAAACTTATCGAGAAGAAGCAATTGACTGCTCTTGTATTGGATGAAGAGAAAAATAAAATGGCATTTCCAATAGAAATTCTAGCTAGAAAAGAAGCAATCTTGATAACGTCGAATACTAAAGAACTTCCTGAGACAGGAGCTAAAAAAGAATTACCGAAAACTGGTGAACAACACTCTAGTCATGCAATTTTAGCTGGAACTATGGCAATCAGTACCTGTGTTGTTGTTATATTGAAACGAAAAATTCTATAGAATAAAGAAACTTTACAGTTATGATTTTCATTCAGTAACTGTAAAGTTTTTTATTAACATCGAGTAATGAGTAGAAGAAACAATTAGTTGTTCCTGAAACACGAACATTAAAAAGAAAAAACAGTGTGAAAGTTAATATTTTGTTGAAAAGAAGAAATGGCTGTCTTATACTTTAAAAGTATTCATCAGGAAACAGGAACATGCACTTATTATTTACAGACAGTTGGCTCTCTAAATAGTTATTTCGACGAGCAAACTGAATCATCCTGATAAAATTTTTTGGTAAAAAGGGAGCGAGACAATTTCATGGAAAAGTTTTTCAAATTAAAGGAAAACAAAACAACGATCTCAACTGAAATGGTGGCAGGGGTAACGACATTTTTTGCGATGAGCTATATTTTATTCGTAAATCCGTCGATTTTATCTCAAACGGGAATGCCATTTCAAGCAGTATTTTTAGCAACGATTATTGCATCGATTATAGGAACTTTGATCATGGGACTATTTGCAAATGTCCCTTATGCTCAAGCACCAGGCATGGGATTAAATGCGTTTTTCACCTTTACTGTGGTTTTTGGCTTAGGGTATACCTGGCAACAAGCATTAGCAATGGTATTTATCTGTGGACTAATCAATGTCTTGATTACTGTCACAAAAATACGAAAGTTGATCATCAAAGCTATACCAGAAAGCATGCAGCATGCAATTGGCGGCGGTATTGGAATTTTTGTTGCATATGTAGGTATCAAAAATGCAAAATTATTGGATTTTACAGTACAAGCTGAACCTACTAAGGGTGTTGTTAATGGCAATAGTATCGTTCCTGCTTTGGGAAATTTTAATAATCCAGAAATTATATTAGCTGTGATTGGATTAGTTTTAACCACGGTTTTAGTCGTGTTAAATGTTCGAGGTGCTATTTTGATTGGTATCGTAGCCACAACGATCATTGCGATTCCACTAGGTGTCGTTGATTTGTCAGCGATTGACTGGCAAGCGAATTCTTTAGGAAATTCTATCGGTGAATTAGGGACGACTTTTGGTGCGGCTTTTGGTGCTGACGGTATGCAGTCGTTATTCAGTGATGCCTCAAAAATCCCTCAAGTTTTGATGACGATTATTGCGTTTAGCTTGTCAGACACATTTGATACGATCGGTACTTTTATTGGAACAGGACGCCGTACAGGAATATTTTCTAAAGAAGATGAGTTAGCATTGGAAGATAGTAAAGGTTTTTCTACAAAAATGGATAAAGCTTTGTTTGCAGATGCAATTGCAACATCAATCGGTGCTGTTTTTGGAACATCTAACACTACGACCTATGTTGAAAGTGCTGCAGGTATTGGAGCTGGTGGACGGACTGGTTTAACGTCAGTTGTGGTTGCTGCCTTGTTCGCATTAAGCAGTCTATTTTCACCACTGATTGCAATTGTTCCAGCACAAGCAACTGCACCTGCGCTGATTTTAGTGGGTGTGATGATGCTTGCTTCATTTAAAGATATTGAATGGACAAATTTAGAAGAAGCAATTCCTGCATTTTTCGCTTCTATTTTTATGGGATTATGTTATAGCATTTCTTATGGGATTGCAGCAGGCTTCATTTTTTATGCAATTGTTAAATTTGCAAAAGGGAAATTCAGAGAAATTTCACCAATTCTTTGGGTCGTTAACGCGCTGTTTATCCTGAATTTCATTATTTTGGCGATTTTGTAAGCCACTATTATTGATAAAGCTTAGCTGTCATTTAGATAGTTAAGCTTTTTATGTGCTTGCGTAAAAATTTTTTGAGAGATTTGAAAATTTGGAGTATAGTTAATAGTGAAGAACTTGTGAGGTGTGCTTTAAAATGAAAATTGATTGGAAAAAAAATTTAATGGTTGCCTGGTTAGGCTGTTTTTTTACTGGTGCAAGTATTAGTTTAGTGATGCCCTTTATCCCCGTCTATGTTGAGCAGCTAGGAACACCAAAGAGTCAGGTTGCGTTGTTTTCTGGACTTGCCATATCTGTTACGGCATTTGCCGCTGCGATCGTAGCACCTATTTGGGGTAATTTAGCGGATAGAAAAGGGCGAAAGCTCATGATGATCCGGGCAGCAGCTGGAATGACAATTACGATGGGGTCGTTAGCATTTGTACCAAATGTTTATTGGCTCTTGATCATGCGCTTTTTTAACGGTATATTGTCTGGATATATTCCAAATGCAACCGCCATGATCGCGTCTCAAGCCCCAAAAGAAAAAAGTGGATGGGCATTAGGAACGCTTTCCACAGGTGCTATTGCTGGAAACTTGATTGGGCCATCTATCGGAGGGGCGTTGGCTCAATGGTTTGGGATGGAAAATGTTTTTATTATCACTGGAATTGTATTGTTGATTACGACAATATTAACGATTTTTATGGTGAAAGAAGACTTCCAACCAGTTGAAAAGAAAAATTTGTTAAGTACAAAAGAAATTTTTTCAAAGATGGACCATGTGTCTATTTTGATTGGATTATTCATTACAACGTTGATTTTACAAATTGGCGTTACGAGTATTAGCCCTATTTTAACGTTATATATTCGTTCATTGAGTCATGATACTGGCAATATTTTATTCATTAGTGGTTTAATTGTTTCTGTTGCAGGTGTATCAGCGGTGATTTCTTCGCCAGTTTTAGGGAAACTAGGGGACAAGATTGGCAATCATAAGGTTTTGTTAGCAGGGTTGTTTTTATCAATGATTTGTTATATTCCTATGGCATTTGTTAAAACTCCTTTTCAACTAGGATTATTGCGCTTTTTCTTAGGATTTTCAACTGGAGCTTTGATGCCGTCGATCAACACCTTAATCAGCAAAATCACGCCCTCAGAAGGTGTTAGTCGTGTCTATAGTTATAATCAAATGTTTAGTAATTTTGGACAAGTCTTAGGTCCGATGATCGGTTCGACGGTGGCTCACGGTATGGGGTACAGCGCGGTATTTATTGTAACAGCCTGTTTTGTACTGGGAAATATTTGCCTATCTTTGTTCAATTTCCGAAAAATTTTAAATAAAAGGCTATAAACAGTTGAAAACATAAAAAAACCAGTTACAATGTTTGTAGTAACTGGTTTTTTTATAATCATGATTTTCAACTAATAGATGGTCAGTTCAAAAGCTGTTTTGAAAAATCAGCTTAAGATAGCAACTTCAGAGTTATTGAGCACTTTTAGTGGTTTCTTTTTTTGGTAATGCGAATTGACCAATCAATAAGATAATCACGCCGGTAGTCAATGACATAATCGTTGTCAGCATAAAATCATAGGTTCCGCCGTTTAAGGCACCACCGATATAGCCGACCACTTGTCCTAGTAAAAAGGACCACAACAATACAAGAATGTAACGCATGGATTGCACCTCTTTTCTAGCTATAGTTTAGCACAATTTTTGTAAATGTAAAGAAAATGAAAGTTACATTTTTGATTTAAAACCATCACATGTAAAAGGAGATGTCCTATGCCCTTTCCACAATTATATACAATTACTTCCTATTCATTACTCTCCAGTACTATTCGTATTCAAGAATTAGTGCAACAAGCAAAAAAATTAGGTTATACGACGTTAGGAATTACGGATATAAATGTACTTCACGGGGCAATCGAATTTTTTGAAGTCTGTAAAAAGGAAGCAATTAAACCAATCATTGGTTTGACGTTAGATTACACCCCAAAAAAGTCCGAACAATCGGCTCAATTGTTACTCTATGCAAAAGATATAGAAGGCTACCAAAACTTGATGCGGATTTCCACTGCGAAAATGAATAGCGAAAGAATTTTTTATTTAGATGCAATTAAAGAACATTTAACGCATTTGTTTGCTGTTATGCCCTCTGACAAAGGAGAAGTTTCTTTTGCTTTAAAAAGAAATGAAGTGGAGGCCTCTGAAAGTTTAGATCAGCTAGTGCAATTATTTGACCCGTCGTCTTTTTTTGCAGGTGCCTCATTTACATGTAATCCGGAAACTGATCCAGCACTTTTTAAGTTTTATGAAGCAAAAAATCAGCCGCTCCTTGCTTTGCAGGAAACTCGTTATTTAAACCGAGAAGACGGCTTTGCGTTGAAAGTATTAGCGCACATTGATGAAGGCCAACAGATGACGTTAAATGCCGAGGAAACAAAGATTGAAGGCCCCTTTTATTTAAGAAATCAGACAGATGCAGCAGAACAATTACTCATAAAGGTGAATGAACAAGCTGTCCAAAATGCAGAAAAGCTTGCTGATTCTTGTATTTTGGAGATTCCGTTACATCAACGTTTACTACCGCATTATCCGATTCCAGAGGGGAAACAAGCAGGAGAATTTTTAAAAGAGTTATGCTTGAAGAAACTACCTGAACGCATCTCGAATGTTTCAGTTGAATATGAAGAACGGTTAGTAAAAGAACTTGATATTATTCATACGATGGGATTTGATGATTACTTCTTGATTGTATGGGATGTAATGGCCTTTGCTCATGATAGAAAAATCGTAACAGGTGCAGGTCGTGGTTCTGCTGCGGGTTCTTTAGTGTCATATGTTTTGTCGATCACAGATGTCGATCCAATCAAATACGACTTACTCTTTGAACGATTTTTAAATCCAGAAAGGCATTCTATGCCCGATATAGACTTAGATATTCCTGATAATCGGCGTGAAGAAGTGCTGCAATATGTTCGTGAAAAATATGGACATTATCATATGGCACAAATCGCTACTTTTGGTACAATGGCAGCAAAAATGGTTTTAAGAGATGTTGCTAGAGTGTTCGGTTTATCTCAAAGTGAATCAAATCGCTGGTCTAATGCCGTACCTAGTGCACTAAAAATGACCTTGAAAACAGCATATGCTGATTCAAAAAATCTTGTCGAATTAGTAAATTCATCTGAGATAAACCGCTTGTTATATGATACAGCTGTTCGTTTAGAAGGGTTACCTCGTCATGTCTCAACTCATGCAGCTGGCGTGGTGATCAGTGACTTGGATCTTTTAGATGTCGTCCCATTACAACCGGGTTCAAATGATATTTTCCTGACGCAATTTACAATGAATGATGTTGAGAAGATAGGACTACTAAAGATGGATTTCTTAGGATTGAGAAATCTATCGATCATTGATGATACGATCAAGTCGATTAAACGCGTCTACAAAAAAGAAGTGATCTTAAATCAAATTCCTTTAGATGATGAATTGACATTATCCTTGTTTAGACGAGGGGAAACAAGTGGCGTTTTTCAGTTTGAGTCAGCAGGTATCAGAAATGTTTTACGAAAACTTGGACCATCAAGTATTGAAGATATTGCGGCTGTTAATGCTTTATACCGACCAGGTCCAATGCAAAATATCGACCTGTTTATTCGCAGAAAAAAAGGGATAGAACCAATTGATTACCCAGATCCTGTTTTAGAGCCGATTTTAAAAAATACTTATGGTGTTATTGTGTATCAGGAACAAATCATTCAAGTGGCTTCTACGATGGCAGGATTTAGTCTAGGGCAAGCAGATATTTTACGACGTGCAGTAAGTAAAAAGAAAAAAGATGTACTGGATGAAGAACGCAAGCACTTTGTTGAAGGCGCAATGAAACAAGGTCATAGTGAAGAAGTTGCAACGACTATTTATGATTATATCGAGCGATTTGCTAACTATGGATTTAATCGATCTCATGCGTTTGCTTATTCTTTTATAGGCTTTCAAATGGCCTACTTAAAAGTACATTTTCCAGGGGCATTTTATGCAGCAATTCTCCATTCTGTACGACATAATCCGACTAAAATCAAAGAATATATCGGCGAAGCACGTAAAAATAAAATGGCGATCATCCAACCCTCCATCAATACTAGTCAATACAGCTTTTACCTAAACAATGATGATCAAATAACGTTTGGTTTTAGCTCGTTAAAAGGGATACGTAGAGATTTTATCCAAAATATCATAGAGGAACGTAAAGAACGTGGACCGTTTAAATCTTTTGACCAATTTCTATTGCGTATCGACCGAAAGTGGCTAAAAGCTGAAAATATTCAACCTCTAATCGCCATTGGTGCCTTTGATGAATTACAATCAAATCGCCGTCAATTAGCTGTCAGCTTAGATAGTGAAATTCAAAATATTATCTATAGCGGGGGCAGTATGAATCTTTTAGAAGATACGCTGAAATTGAAAGAAGTAGAAGTAGCCGATTACACTTTAGAAGAGAAATTAGAACAAGAAGAACAATTTCTAGGTGTTTATTTATCAGGTCATCCTACTGAGGAATTCAAAAAAACTCGTTTGGCCAAACAAGTGATGTTAGTCAGCGACGTAGTGGAAAATCAAACGGCGCGCCTATTGATTTATGTAAAAGATATCCGAGTGATTCGTACAAAAAAAGGCGAACAAATGGCTTTTGTAGAAGGTGATGACTTGACTGGGGCAATATCTTTGACACTTTTTCCTACAGTTTTCAGAACCCTTCGTCAAAATGTTGAAAAAAATCAAGTTTATTTCGTAGAAGGTAAAATAGAAAAAAGTAACTATAATCAAGAACTTCAATTATTGGTAAACCAGATTGAAAAAGCTAGTGAAATTGAAAATAGTATTAGTGCAACAACTTGTTATTTAAAAATTATTGAAGCGAAAGATCAAAAAGAGGTTCTGCAAAGCATTCACGAAGTCATTCAAAAATACAAAGGCAATACGCCGGTAATCATTTATTTTGAAAAAAATGGGAAGAAATTAGTCTTAGGAGAAGAGAATTGGGTAACGGATACAGTAGATGCAAAAGAACAATTAGAGGCGATCTTAGGTGGTCAAAATGTTGTTTTCAAATGATTTACGGTAAAAAATACTAATTGTTTTCATCTTTTTTCAATTATTTCTTCTTAAACCAAGACATTTTGCACTATTAATGGTAAAATGAGTGACGTAATATTTTTGAGTAATGAATAACTGTAACAAAATTTGTTACAGCTTAAAAGTATATTATATGAGGTGAAAGAACGAATGAAACGTATCGGTATTTTAACCAGTGGGGGAGACGCCCCAGGAATGAACGCTGCAATTCGTGCAGTAGTACGTAAAGGTATTTTTGACGGAATCGAAGTTTATGGGATCAACTACGGTTTTGCAGGTTTAGTGGCAGGAGACATCCGTCGTTTAGACATTGCTGATGTTGGTGACAAGATTCAACGTGGTGGAACATTTTTATACTCTGCTCGTTATCCAGAATTCGCAACAGAAGAAGGACAATTAAAAGGGATCGAACAATTAAAAAAATTCGGCATCGAAGGACTAGTTGTTATCGGTGGAGACGGTTCTTATCATGGGGCGATGGCTCTTACTAAACGTGGATTCCCAGCTGTTGGTATTCCAGGAACGATCGATAATGACATCCCAGGGACTGATTTTACGATTGGTTTTGATACAGCGATCAACACAGTATTAGAATCGATTGACCGTATTCGTGATACTGCAACTTCACACGTACGTACATTCGTTATTGAGGTAATGGGACGTGGCGCAGGCGATATCGCTCTTTGGTCAGGCGTAGCAGGTGGCGCTGATGAAATCATCATTCCAGAGCATGATTTTGATATGGTCAATGTTGCTCAGCGCATTAGAGAAGGCCGCGATCGTGGTAAAAAACATTGCTTGATCATTTTAGCTGAAGGTGTTATGGGCGGTAACGAATTTGCTGACCAACTTTCTGAACATGGCGATTTCCACACACGTGTATCTATTTTAGGACACGTTGTCCGTGGTGGCTCACCAAGTGCTCGTGATCGTGTATTAGCAAGTAAGTTTGGATCATATGCTGTCGAATTATTAAAAGCAGGCAAAGGCGGACAATGTATTGGTATGCTTGATAACCAAGTTGTTTCAGCGGATATCGTTGACACATTGGAAAACCACAAACATAAACCCGACTTATCACTTTATGATTTAAATCAAGAGATTTCTTTCTAAGGATGAGCTTAAAATTTGAGCTGTCTTAAGCATCGCTTGAGGAAAATAGATAATCTTCACAACGTATAAACAAAAATGGAATAGGAGCGTTTGGTAATGAAAAAAACGAAAATCGTATGTACGATCGGACCAGCTAGTGAAACTGTAGATATGCTAGTCAACTTAATGAATGCAGGAATGAATGTTTGCCGTTTGAACTTCTCACATGGTGACTTTGAAGAACATGGTAACCGCATCAAAAATATTCGTGAGGCTGCAAAAATTACAGGAAAACGTGTAGCAATCTTACTTGATACAAAAGGTCCTGAAATCCGTACGAACGAAATGGAAAATGGCGCAATCACTTTAAGAACTGGTGATTCAGTACGTCTTTCTATGACGGAAGTTTTAGGGACTAACGAAAAATTCTCAATCACTTATCCAGAATTGATCAACGATGTAAATGTTGGTTCTCATATTCTTTTAGATGATGGATTAATCGATTTAGAAGTAACTGATATCGACCGTGCTGCAAACGAAATCGTTACCCTTGTTAAAAACGAAGGCGTTCTAAAAAATAAAAAAGGTGTTAACGTACCTGGAGTTTCTGTAAATCTTCCTGGTATCACTGATAAAGATGCTGCTGATATCCGTTTTGGTATCGAACAAGGTGTTGATTTTATCGCAGCAAGTTTCGTTCGCCGTGCAACTGACGTTTTAGAAATTACTAAAATTTTAGAAGAAGAAAACGCAACCCATATCCAAATTATTCCTAAAATCGAAAACCAAGAAGGTATCGATAACATTGACGAAATCCTAAAAGTTTCTGATGGCTTGATGGTTGCTCGTGGTGACATGGGTGTTGAAATTCCAACAGAAGACGTTCCAGTTGTTCAAAAAGAATTGATCAAAAAATGTAACGCTTTAGGCAAACCAGTTATTACGGCAACTCAAATGTTAGATTCTATGCAACGTAACCCACGTCCAACACGTGCGGAAGCAAATGACGTTGCCAATGCAATCTATGACGGAACAGATGCAGTAATGCTTTCTGGTGAAACAGCTGCGGGGGATTACCCATTAGAAGCTGTTCAAACAATGGCTCGTATCGCAGTTCGTACTGAAGAAGCATTGATTAACCAAGATTCATTTGCCTTGAAACTTTACAGCAAAACAGATATGGCTGAAGCAATTGGACAATCAGTTGGTCACACTGCACGTAACTTGGGTATCCAAACTATCGTTGCAGCAACTGAATCAGGCCACACTGCTCGCATGATTTCTAAATATCGTCCAAAATCTCATATCGTTGCGATCACTTTCTCAGAACAAAAAGCTCGTAGCTTATCATTATCTTGGGGAGTTTATGCAACTGTTGCTGACAAACCATCAAGCACTGATGAAATGTTCAACTTAGCAACACACATTTCTCAAGAAGAAGGATTTGCAAGTGAAGGTGATTTGATCATCATTACAGCGGGGGTACCTGTAGGCGAGAAAGGTACAACCAACTTAATGAAGATCCAAATGATCGGATCAAAATTAGTACAAGGTCAAGGGATCGGTGAATCATCAGTTATTGCTAAAGCAGTTGTAGCAAATACAGCTGAAGAAGCAGTAGCAAATGCAGTAGAAGGTTCGATTCTAGTTGTTAAAACAACTGACAAAGATTATATGCCTGCAATCGACAAAGCAATTGCTTTGGTTGTTGAAGAAGGTGGATTAACTTCTCATGCAGCAGTTGTTGCAATTGCGAAAGATATTCCTGTAATCGTTGGTGCAGCTGATGCAACAAACTTGATTGCTAACGATGAATTAATCACTGTTGATCCTCGTCGTGGTATTGTATACCGTGGCGCAACAACAGCAATCTAAACTTTTAATTATAGCTTTAAAAAGAGTGAGAATGAATCATGCAAAATGATTCATTTTCACTCTTTTTTATGTATGTTAAACAAATTTTCTCGTATTGTGAAATTATTCTCAAAAAGACTGTTAAAACGATTTCATACATGGTAAAATATAATTGTTACCATATAATATAAAATACAGGAGTGATAGAATGAAAGCAGCTGTTGTAACGAAAGAAAATAATGGAAAAGTAGAAATCAAGGAAGTAAGTCTTAGACCACTTGAAGCTGGGGAAGCTTTAGTGGATGTTGAATATTGTGGTGTTTGTCATACTGACTTACATGTGGCTCATGGTGATTTTGGTGAAGTGCCAGGACGAGTAATCGGTCATGAAGGAATCGGGATCGTTAGAGAAATTGCTCCTGGCGTTGAAAGTGTTAAAGTAGGAGATCGTGTAAGTATTGCTTGGTTCTTTGAAGGATGCGGAACGTGTGAATATTGTATTACAGGCCGTGAAACTTTCTGTCGTCAAGTGAAAAATGCTGGATTTTCAGTAGATGGTGCGATGGCTGAACAATGTATCGTTAAAGCTGACTACGCTGTTAAAGTACCAGAAGGATTAGATCCAGCTCAGGCCAGCAGTATTTCATGTGCGGGTGTTACTTGTTATAAAGCAATCAAAGTGTCAGATGTAAAACCAGGACAATGGGTTGCTATCTACGGAATCGGTGGATTAGGTAATTTAGCGATTCAATATGCTAAAAATGTATTTAATGCTAAAGTAATTGCCGTTGATATCAATGATGATAAGTTAGAATTTGCTAAAGAATTAGGCGCTGATTTGGTTTGCAACCCACTAACAGATGGCGATGCAGGAGCGTGGATTCAAGAGAAAGTCGGCGGTGCTCACGCGGCAGTTGTTACGGCTGTTTCAAAAGTTGCCTTTAACCAAGCGGTTGATTCTGTAAGAGCTGCTGGGAAAGTCGTTGCAGTTGGATTACCGCCTGAAACAATGGATTTAGCAATCGTTAAAACTGTATTGGATGGGATTCAAATCGTAGGTTCATTAGTTGGAACACGTAAAGATTTAGAAGAAGCATTCCAATTTGGTGCAGAAGGTAAAGTAGTGCCAGTTGTAGAAACACGTTGTCTACATGAAGTCAATGACATCTTTGAAGAAATGGAACAAGGCAAAATCAAAGGTAGAATGGTTGTTGATTTAAAAAAATAAAACAATTCTAAGGTAAAAAAAAGTTAAATAGTAAAGACCCTTAAAGAAAGAGTTAAAATTCTAACTTTTAAGGGTCTTTTTTTAGAACAACGCCTCTCTTCTAATTGCTTTGATAGCTTCTTAAAATAGATTCTGTTACTATTAATAATAGAATTATGTATTTGTTAAACGAATCAATAAAAAAGAAGTATCCCATTTAACTAACGTGGTTTTCATCATAATCTAAACTATTATTTTATAAAATAAGTCATTAATTTTAGGAGGAGCAATTATGAAAGAAAGTGCCAAAGCAGGAATTTCATTTGGATGTGCATTAGCTTTAGTTATTTCGTATGTGAATTGGCACAGTATTATTTGGGCTGTGTTTCATGGTGCATTAAGTTGGTTTTATGTAATTTATTACGCAATTGTTTATGGTTTAAATTGAAATAAAAGAAAAATACTAGTTATAAAAATAACGCTTTGAGATACTATTTGTGTCGTGCTTCAATCCATCAAATGATAGAATTTAGTTATTGCTATCTATAATAAACAACTTATTTCTTTGATTAATTTTCCCTATAATCTGTAAGAATAATGAGATTTCCATTTATTTCTGTTTCATAAAAATTAAAAAAATTGTTAAACACGGGATTTTCAGGAAATTTCTGTTAATAAATGGACAAATTATGCTATAATTACATAATTAAGATGGGAGGTTTTAGTGCAATGGAATCCATTTCAAAAGATTTTGCCGTTCAGCTGTTGAACGATGATGCACAAAGGATCATGATGTTGATCCGTAATCAAAAAAATAGCCTATGTATTTCCCAATGTAAAGCCTTTGAGGAAGTCGTAGATACACAAATGTATGGTTTCTCTCGTCAAGTGACTTATGCCATTCGATTAGGTATTTTAAGTTCAAAAGAAGGACATCAATTGCTAAGTGATTTGGAAAAAGAACTTAACCAATTATATAGTGACGTTTATGAGGAAACACAAGAAAAAAAAGAGATTGGCAAGGAGGGTTAAACTTTGCCAAACAAGATAAAAAAGAGGCATCTGTTAGATTATAGTATTTTGATCCCGTACTTAGTCCTTAGTGCGATAGGCTTGATTATGGTTTACAGTTCAACATCCTCTTTACTAGTATCCAAAGGAGAACCGCCAACTGGAATGGTTGTCACGCAATTACAATTTTGGCTTTTAAGTTTGGTCGCAATGTTTTTTATTTATAAAATGAAAACTACTGTTTTTCAAATTAAAGGCTTCATTATGTTTGCGATTGTAGTTATATCCGTATTACTTCTAGCTGTTCGTTTTACAAAGTTAGGGGCTGAGATCAATGGTGCTAAAGGTTGGATTCAGATTGGGTCATTTTCAATGCAACCAGCCGAATACCTTAAAATTATGGTCATCTGGTACCTAGCTTATATTTTAGGTCGAAGACAGAAATATATCGACAAAGAATTTAAAAAAGCTGTTTTTAGACCAATGCTTTTGGTTGGTTTTTTAATTTTCCTTGTAGCGATTCAACCCGATTTAGGTAATGCGGCAATTTTGACTTTATTGGTGATTATCATGGTGCTTGCCAGCGGTGTTAATTATATGTACACATATCTTGTTGGTGGTGTTGGCATTATAGGTAGTATCGCTGTGATTCAAACCTTGCTTTTAACTGGAGGAAGTTTTATTCCAGATCGGTATCAATATGTGTATCAACGTTTTGCAATTTTTTTAAACCCGTTTAAAGACGAACGGAATGCAGGACATCAGTTAGCAAATTCTTATTTCGCTATTAATAATGGTGGTTGGTTCGGAAAAGGCTTAGGAAATAGCATTCAGAAAAAAGGTTTTTTACCTGAGGCTCATTCAGATTTTATCTTTGCTATTACGATTGAAGAGTTAGGCTTATTGGTATCACTTATGATACTAGCAATTTTAATGTTTATGATTGCTCGGATTATTTTAGTTGGGGTGCGCTCTAAAAAACCATTTAACTCATTGATGTGTATCGGTATTGGCTCAATGTTACTGTTACAGGTTTTTATCAATTTAGGTGGTATTACAGGTGTAATTCCTTTAACAGGAGTAACGTTTCCTTTCTTAAGTCAAGGAGGAAATAGTGTACTGATTATTTCTATCGCTGTCGCTTTTGTACTAAATATCAGCGCAGACGAGAAAAAGCAAAAAATGGACCAAGAATACCAATTACTTGGTAATTAATAAATGAAGACAAATATAGGATGAAACAAAAGCGACTACTTTGCTCCAATTCGATTGCATCACGAAGGATTTGAATTGAGAAGTGAGCTAGGTACTGCTGTTTTAGCCTCAACAAAACGGGTAGGAGTGAAAAAATGAAAAAAGTTTTAGTAGCAAATCGTGGAGAAATTGCAATTCGAATTTTTAGAGCCTGCACAGAGATGCACATCGGGACAGTGGCAATCTATGCAGCGGAAGATGAATATTCAGTTCATCGTTTTAAAGCGGATGAAGCGTATTTAGTTGGTAAAGGTAAAAAGCCAATTGAAGCCTACCTTGACATGGAAGATATTATCCGGATCGCTAAAAAATCTGGTGTTGACGCCATTCACCCTGGTTATGGATTTTTATCCGAAAATTTAGAGTTTGCTCGTCGTTGTGAAGAAGAAGGACTTATTTTTGTTGGCCCTTCATTACATCACTTAGACATTTTTGGAGATAAAATCAAAGCAAAAGAAGCGGCTGTTGCAGCTGGTATTGCGTCTATACCTGGTTCTGATGGGCCGGTGGATACAATCGAAGGCGTTTTAGAGTTCGGCCGTACACATGGTTTTCCGATTATGATTAAAGCCGCACTTGGTGGTGGTGGTCGCGGAATGCGAGTAGCTCACGATGAAAAAGAAGCTAGAGAAGGCTATGATCGAGCTAAAAGTGAGGCAAAAGCCGCTTTTGGTTCAGATGAGGTCTATGTAGAAAAATATATCTCAAATCCAAAACACATTGAGGTTCAAATCTTAGGGGATACTCATGGAAATGTGGTTCATTTATTTGAACGTGATTGTTCAGTTCAACGTCGTCATCAAAAAGTTGTAGAAGTTGCGCCATGTGTGTCAATGAACGAAGAAAAACGTAAAGAAATCTGTGATGCTGCGGTTCAACTGATGAAACATGTTAATTATGTCAATGCAGGGACTGTTGAGTTTCTTGTTGAAGGGGATCATTTTTATTTTATCGAGGTAAATCCTCGTGTTCAAGTAGAGCATACAATTACAGAAATGATTACAGATATTGATATTGTAGTCTCTCAATTGCAAATCGCTCAAGGGCTTGATCTACATAAAGATATGAAGATCCCACAACAAGAACAAATCACTTTAAATGGAGCTGCTATCCAATGCCGGATCACAACCGAAGATCCGCTGAATCACTTCATGCCGGATACTGGCAAAATCGATACGTACCGTTCACCAGGTGGTTTTGGTGTTAGGTTGGATGTAGGGAATGCGTACTCAGGTGCTGTAGTGACACCATACTTTGACTCTCTTTTAGTAAAAGTTTGTACACATGGTTTCACTTTTGAAAAAGCAATTCAAAAGATGGAGCGTTGTTTAAGAGAATTTAGAATTCGTGGTGTTAAAACTAATATTCCATTTTTACACAAAGTAATTGCTCATCCTGAATTTCAGTCTGGTGAAGCCAAAACGACATTTATTGATAGTACGCCACAATTATTTGAATTTCCGAAATTAAGAGACCGTGGTAATAAAACCATGAAATATATTGGCGAAGTAACGGTCAATGGGTTTCCTGGAATTGAAAAATCAACGAAAAAATACTTTGATGCACCACGTGTTCCAACTGATTTAGAGTTACGTAGTGATTATGTGACTGCTAAAAATATTTTAGATAAAGACGGTGCAAAAGGCGTAATCGATTGGGTTAAAAAACAAGAAAATGTTTTATTGACTGATACGACTTTCCGTGATGCACATCAAAGTTTATTAGCAACTCGCGTGAGAACACAAGATTTCAAAGAAATCGCACGATTGACTGGTGAAGGATTACCTGAGCTATTTTCTAGTGAAATGTGGGGCGGGGCAACCTTTGACGTTGCTTATCGTTTTTTGAATGAAGATCCATGGCAAAGATTACGTAAAATTCGTAAGCTAATGCCTAATACGTTATTACAAATGCTGTTTAGAGGATCGAATGCTGTTGGCTATCAAAATTATCCAGATAATGTTATTGAAGAATTTATTAAAGAGTCAGCAAAACAAGGTATTGACGTTTTCCGTATTTTTGATAGTTTGAATTGGTTACCACAAATGGAAAAAAGTATTCAAACAGTTAGAGACACAGGGAAAATTGCAGAAGCTGCTATTTGTTATACAGGTGATATCAATGATCCAACGAGAGCAAAATATAATGTTGAATATTACAAAAATATGGCAAAAGAACTTGAAAAAATGGGTGCCCATATTATTGCAATCAAAGATATGGCTGGTTTATTAAAACCACAAGCTGCGTATCGTTTAATTAGTGAGCTAAAAGATACAACGGATTTACCGATTCATCTGCATACTCATGATACAAGTGGTAATGGTATTATCACCTATTCAGCTGCGACTAAAGCTGGTGTAGATATCGTAGATGTAGCAACAAGTGCAATGAGTGGTGCAACAAGTCAGCCGAGCATGAGCAGTTTATATTATGCTTTAGTCAATGGAGACCGTACACCAGATGTTAACATCGACAATACGCAAAAGATCAACCATTATTGGGAAGATGTTCGTATGTATTATCAACCATTTGAAAATGGCTTGAATGCACCACAAACAGAAGTCTATATGCATGAAATGCCAGGTGGACAGTATTCTAATCTACAACAACAGGCTAAAGCTGTTGGACTAGGCCATCAATGGGATGATATTAAAAAAATGTATCATACCGTCAACTTGATGTTTGGTGATATCGTAAAAGTGACACCCTCTTCAAAAGTTGTTGGTGATATGGCACTGTTTATGGTTCAAAATAATTTAACTGAACAAGATATCTATGATAATGGAGAAGAATTAAGTTTTCCAGAATCAGTAGTGACGTTTTTCCAAGGAGATCTAGGTCAACCAGTAGGCGGATTTCCTAAGGATTTACAAAAAATTATTTTGAAAGGACGTCCGGCCTTTACAGAAAGACCAGGAAGTTTGGCAGCACCTGTAAAATTTGATAAAGTAAAAGCAGAATTGGCTGAAAAGATCGGCTATGAACCAAAACTAGAAGAGATATTGAGCTATTTAATGTATCCTCAAGTATTCTTGGATTATCGTACCTCTTATCAAAATTTTGGTGATGTTACTTTGTTGGATACGCCAACATTTTTCCAAGGGATTCGTCAAGGAGAATCTGTAGAAGTTCAAATCGAAAAAGGGAAAACTCTGATTATTCGTCTAGATGAAATCGGTGATCCCGATATTGAAGGAAACAGAGTACTATTTTTCAATTTGAACGGACAACGTCGTGAAGTCGTTATCAAAGATACCTCTATCAAATCTTCTGTTCAAGCAAAACGTAAGGCTGAACCAACCAATAAAGAGCAAATCGGAGCAACAATGTCTGGCTCTGTCCTCCAAGTTTTAGTAAGCAAAGGAGATAAAGTTAAAAAAGGCGATGCTTTACTTGTAACGGAAGCGATGAAGATGGAAACAACGATCGAAGCACGTTTTGATGGTATAGTTGAACATATCTATGTTTTTGAAGAGGAACCGATCAGTTCAGGTGATCTATTAATTGAAGTAAAAGAAAATTAAAAGAAAAGTGGGGGAAAAGATGAAACGATTTTTAGCTTTCTTAGGCGTTTTCTTTGTAGTCCTGATAGGTGGTTATTTACAACCTGTCTTTTTCCCTGCTGATAAAATGCAGCAAGAAGCAGATAAAGGGAGACCAATCGTCTCCCACACTGCTTTACCTTATGAAGAAATTTTAACTTCTGGTTATGCTGCTTATATAGGTGGAAAAATCACTGATTTTGTTGCTGAGTTTGGTGAGCCACTTGAAAAACACAAGACAGGAATGGGTTATGAACTTTGGATTTATGGTGAAGAAGATGCTGATTATTTAGAAGTGAATATCCAAGAAGAAAAAATTTCTGCAATCAAAGCTTTTAATGATTCAAAAGAAACAACACCATTTTCAATTGGAATGAAATTATCAGATGTTTCAGAATTGATGACTATTTATTCAAATTTTGCATTTACATATAAAGAGAGTAGCTATAATGTCGAATTAATGGAAGAAGATATGAATTATCGTCCTTTAATTGCTTTTGACAATAAGACATTTGCTATTTTATTTTTTAATCATGGTACTGGTAAACTTTCAGCTGTGACGTACTTAGACAAAAAATCATTATTGACGCTAATGCCCTATCAACTTCTTGAAGGCGAAGCCACTCCACTTCCTATAAATGAACAGTTGAATGGTTTTGATGCGGTTAAAAGTAATCAGGTTATCCGAATAATCAATTTGTTAAAGCTTAAAGAAGGTTTACCTATCTATTATACGAACACAGACAGTCAAAAGAATGCTCAGAAACTCTTTGAGACCTTAAACAAAAATCAAAAAAATATCCTTTCACCGGAACGAGCAGAAAGTTGGCAGTTTAGCAAAGAACAAATGACTTCAGAAGCTATTTTCACATTGACGAATGATGAATATCAAAAATTGTTGAAGGCTGGTCAATCAGATAAGAAAAAAGCGACAGGTATGTATACTGAGCCAATCTATGATCCAACATTCACAGTGCTTTCGTGGTTTTCTGATTCATTATATCATTCTCGCTTTGCACACCAAGAAAATGAAAACATTGGCGTTGCTTTCTCTAAAGCAAGTATGTTAGTCTTATTACAAGAGACAGAAAAAGAAATATCTCAAACAGAGGAAAGTGAATAAGTATGATAGTGACAGAAAAACTTTTTGAAATAGAAGATCAAACAGAAAAACTTGTTCAAGCAATTTTAACAAGTGACAGCATTGAATCTTATAAAATAAATCGTCAAACAATGTATGCATCAAAAGATGTACGAGACAAACAAAAAGCATTTTTGGATGCAAAAGATGCCTTTGAACGGATCGAAGCATATGGGAATCATGCACCAGACTTTCGTACTAAACAACGAGCAGTTCGTCAGGCCAAAAGAGCATTGGATGTAAGTGATGAAGTCGCTGAATTCCGTTTTTCTGAAACAGAGATTCAAACGATTTTAGATTTGGTAGGTATGGCGGTAGCTAAAACAATTTCAAATGATATTAAAGTAGATGCCGGAAATCCTTTCTTTGAAAAAGGGAGCCATTCAGGTTGTGGAGGTAATTGTCATGCAAGTTAATGAAGAAAAAGAATTTGTAATACAAAAACGACGCTGTTTGGTTGTATGGGTATACAGCTTAAAGCAATTGAAAACATTGAAGCGTTTCGGACTGATTCACTATGTATCTCGTCGGATGAAATACGTTGTTATCTATATGAATGAAGAAGATATTGAAAGTTCAGAAGCTAAAATCAATGGGTTGCATTTTGTCCGTAAAGTGGAACGATCATATCGTCCTGATGTAGAAATGAATTTTGCTGAAAAAATCGGTACTAAAGCTGCTTACCAGTATGAAAAAGAAGAAGGCTTTGAAGTTGAGGAATTAAGTACTCAAATTCGTTTAGCTGAAAATGTGTAAAAATTAAGATGGAAAATGTGAACGAACTTCAAACATTTTTCATCTTTTTTTCTGTATATTTGATATACTATTAACATATATTGGACGATTATGTAAAGGAGCGTTAAAAAGATGCGAGTTATTTCAGGAGAATATGGGGGACGGCGTTTAAAAGCACTAGATGGCGATAATACTCGACCTACTACTGATAAGGTAAAAGAATCGATTTTTAATATGATCGGTCCATATTTTGATGGAGGAACGGCATTAGATTTATATGCAGGCAGCGGTGGTCTTGCAATTGAAGCTGTGTCTAGAGGTATGGATTTAGGGATTTGTATTGAAAAAAACTTCTCTGCCGTTAAAATTATTAAAGAAAATATTGACATAACAAAAGAACCAGCCAAGTTTATCATCAAGAAAATGGATGCCAATAAAGCATTGGAATTTTTGAAAGAAGAAAAAACAAAAGTCGATTTAGTTTTGCTTGATCCACCGTATGCTAAACAGGAAATTGAAAAGCAAATAGAGCGAATGCTTGTGTATGATTTACTAAGTGAAGACGGAGTTATTGTTTGTGAAACGGATAAATCTGTCAAACTTCCCGAAAATATTGGTACATGTGTAAAAACTCGTGAAACAACGTATGGTATCACGCAAATAACAATTTATAGACAGGAGGTAAGTAATGACTAAAATTGCTCTTTTTCCTGGAAGTTTCGATCCTTTAACAAATGGTCATTTAGATCTGATTGAACGGAGCACGAAACTATTTGATAAAGTCATTGTAGGGGTTTTTGTGAATACCAACAAAAAAGCTCTTTTTACTGTTGAAGAAAAACTTGTTTTAATTAAAAAAGCGGTCGCACATTTAGAAAATGTGGAAATAATCATTCAAGAAACAAAGCTTACCGTTGAAAGTGCGTCAGATTTAGGTGCTAACTTTTTAATTCGAGGAATAAGAAATGTAAAAGACTACGAGTACGAAAAAGATATTGCGATGATGAACCATCACCTAGCACCTGAATTAGAAACCATTTTTTTGTTAGCAGATGAAAAATATGCGCATATTAGTTCGAGTTTATTAAAAGAAGTGCTGAAATTTGGTGGAGATGTTTCCCATTATTTACCAAAGAGTGTCAGTCAAGCACTAAACCAAAAGAATCGTGAGATGAAGCCAAATGAAGAATGAGCATGAAGAAAAAATTTCGATCAAATCGATGCTGCCTTTTGCAGTAATCATATTATTGATCATTCTAATGATTTTCCCTATTCCATATTACATCGAAGGTCCCGGAACAACTGAGAATTTAAAAGAATTTGTAACAGTGAACAATAAAAAGGATTCAGATCCAGGTGCCTTTTATTTAACAACAGTGGGCGTTCGTAAAGCAACATTAGCTTCAGCGCTAAAAGCAAAATTTTCGAATTTTGAAGAATTGGTTAGTAAAGAAGAGTTGATGGGATCAAGCACAAGCAGCGAATACGATCGAATTCAGCAATATTATATGGATTCTTCAAAAAATGCTGCTATTGAGCAAGCGTTAAAACTCGCTGATGTACCCTATAAAATGAATTTTAAAGGTGTATATGTTTTAGCAATAGAAGATAATTCAAGTTTTAAAGGAAAAATTTCTGTTGGAGATACTGTTACAGGCATCGACGGGAAAACGTTCAAAAGCAGTGAAGAATTTGTGAATTATGTAAAAAATCAAAAGGTTGGACAAAAAGTTACTGTAAGCTATTTACAAGATGGTAAGTCAAAAGAGGCAGAAGGTAAATTGATTGAATTGCCCACAGATAAAAAAGCAGGTATTGGAATTGGCTTAACTGATCATACAGAAATCGAGTCTTCAGTTCCGGTTGAAATTGATGCAGGAGATATTGGAGGACCATCAGCAGGTTTGATGTTCACCTTGGAGACCTATGAGCAATTAACGCAAAAAGGAATTCGCAGAGGGCATAAAATCGCCGGAACAGGTACGATCAATACTCAAGGAGTCGTTGGCCGGATCGGCGGTATTGACAAAAAGGTTGTCACAGCTAGCAAAAACGAAACCGAAATCTTCTTTGCACCTGATGACGAGATCACTAAGGAAATGAAAAAAGCTGAACCAGATCTCAAAACCAATTATGAAGAAGCAAAAGCCGCTGCTGAAAAAATTGGAACAAAGATGAAAATCATACCTGTTAAGAATGTGCAGGATGCATTGGATTATCTTGAAACATTGAAAGAAAAATAAACAAAAGAACAACGAAGACTTTTTTACTTCGTTGTTCTTTTACTTATTTTAGTATAAAAGCCACATGGAAATCATTTGCAAAGCAGGTTCTGTAGTAAAATCAAACAATGATTTCGTTGGTCCGATGTGAAAGAAGCCTCCCAAAGCTAAGAGGATAAGAAAAATCACAGCAACTGCAAGGGGTAAAGAATACATAATTTTATAAGCCAATACAGGATTATTTACAACTCGATCAAATCTATGTTTTCGGTAAATGTTTCTCGTAACAAGAATATCTTGCAATGCTGGGATTTCTGATAATTGCCTCTTTAAAATATCAGCATCTCGTTGCCCTAATAATTCTGAAAAAATATGATTTTCCGATTCAAAATCAAAAGTATACGTGTAAAGTGCTACTCGTTTAGGTGGAAAAGAGTCATCCCAATCAAAATAGTTCATTTTATTTTCTTTTAATGTGATTGCCTTGATTGTTGTATAAGGATAACTAAAAAATTTTTTTTGATCTAAAAATTCTATGATTGTTGTAAAAATCATTCGTTGATTGGTGAAAATCAGAATCCGATTTCCCCTAAGATCATTGAAATTTTTAACATAAGCTTTTGCTTCTTCTGATTCAGGGTGATACATACCCAAAAGACCAAGACCAACAGCAGAAGCATTTTGGCCGTCATTTGTCATAGGGAGATAGGCATGGATTTCTTCTCCTTCTTCTAAGTACGGCTTCACTTTTTCGATAAAGTCTTGTAAAAATATATACATTTTTGTTTGATTGAATAGATTCTGTTTCTGTTGTTGATTCAATTCGTTTTTTGAATTTTTGTCTATTTCGTTATTAAGTTGATTAATCACTGCTTTGAATGGATTTGCCATTTGGAATTCCTCCTTAGTTTAAAAAGTGTAGCCCGCAAAACAAGATATATAAGGGCGTAACAGGCTCTTTTATACATTCAAATCGAATTGTTGTTTAATTTTTTTCCGTCCTCTGGATAGATGATTATAAACCTGTGAAACATCCATCTTTAATTCTTTTGCTATGTCACTTGGTGTATCTTGATAATAGTAGTATTTTAGGAAAATCAATTGATCTTCTTCAGTTAAATAGTTCAACAAATCCAAGAAGTTTTCTTTTTCAAAATATTTATCTTCTGAAGCATGCTCAGGTAGTTGCGCCATTGGAATAATATTTTGTTCACGAATGATCGAGCGTTTTTTATCCAAACAAATATTACGTGTAATCGTTAAACTCCACGTCTTCAAACTACTCTTATCTGCATCATAACTAGAAATTTTCTGCCAAATACGATAAAAAACCTCATTTTCTGTTTCTTTTCGAAAGGTTATTTCCTCTGGATGATTTAAGATTGCCCGGATACATTTAACGATATCTGTACCAAGAAAATCAATGAACTTTTCTAACCCCAAAAAATCTTTCTTTTGTAATAACAAAATAATTTCCTTCTCCATCTTTATCACCTTCTTACTCTATTATACGATGAACTTTTTTATTTTCTATCATGAAAAAATAAAAAGAATGCGTACCTTTATTTAGAAGGGGGAAAATCATGGATTATCGTATGTTGTTAAAGAAATACAAGCAGTATATATTCGGCGGTATAATTTTGCTTATCGTGGCTTGTAGTATTATTGTCTTTTTTTTAGTGAATGCCACTTCTAATAAGCAGCCTGATGATGAGTTGGCTATACCTTTATTCAGTTCGTCTCAGTCAAACGAGACAGAATCATACTCTCAGCAAATATACGTGGATATAAAGGGTGCTGTGGTAAAACCAGGAATGTATGAAGGAAATGCGAATATGCGTGTCTGGGACGCTGTGATGCTTGCTGGAGGGGTAAGCGATACGGCAGATACAAAACAAGTCAACTTTTCTGAGCGAATTGTAGATCAGATGATCATTTATGTTCCTAAGATAGGTGAAGAAGTAGAGGTGCCTGAGAAAAGTAGTGCATCACAAGAAAGCCAAAGTAAAGATACAAGCAAAATCAATCTTAATCAAGCCAGTGAGACTGAATTACAAACTTTACCAGGCGTTGGTCAAAAGAAAGCACAAGAAATCATTCGTTATAGGGAAGAAAACGATGGGTTTAAAAGCATTGAAGATTTAAAGAATATTTCAGGTTTTGGTGAAAAAACTTTTGATAAATTAAAAGAGTCAATTACTACGTAAACATATTACTTGAGCTAAAGGGATGGAAGTCTAACTATTTTACAAATATCTTATGCAGGTTCTTGACGAGACTTTTTCTATAATTTACTATTTGTATATCCTATTAATAATTTGAAAATCAGCAAAAATAGTTTTTACAATAAATACTTACAAAAAAAGGAGCAGAATATGACATTAGAACGAATTCCTTGGGATCAATATTTTATGGCACAAAGTGTATTATTATCATTAAGAAGTACTTGTACTCGTCTAGAAGTTGGTGCAACGGTAGTTAGAGACAAACGCATCATTGCTGGTGGTTATAATGGATCAGTTAGCGGAGATGTTCATTGTATTGATGACGGTTGTTATATGGTCGACGGTCACTGTGTTCGAACGATCCATGCTGAAATGAATGCCATCTTACAGTGTGCTAAGTTTGGTATTCCGACGGAAGGTGCTGAAATTTATGTGACCCATTTTCCATGTTTGCAATGCACTAAGATGATCTTACAAGCAGGAATCAAAAAAATACATTATCTAAAAGATTATCGGAATAACGAATATGCTATGGCTTTGATCAAGCAAGTTGGCGCAACTGTAGATCAAGTCACACTATCAAAGAAATACTTTGCTGAATTACAATTAGGGGAAGAAGAGACTGCTTCAGTGGAAGAAGCACCTCAAACAGGTCAATAATTACTGGATTTTTCCAGTATTATTAGCTATAGGAACAGTTTTTTTAGTTTTAGAACCAAGCATTCTAACAGGTACTATTTGGTTTTATTTTATTAGTCGAGTTCTTTGGACGGGAAACAAGGCGATTATCAGCATTAGTTTTTTGTGTATATTCATTCTGACGATTTCTTGCTTTAAAACCATAGATAAAGAACAACAAGAAAAGCTTCCAGAAGCAACTGAAATGAAAGGACACTTATCTGTATTACCTGATAAATTTAAAATCGATGGTGATCGTCTTCAATTAGAGGGAAGTTTCTTTACACTAAAAAAAGAAAAACGTAAAGTAGTGGCCTTTTATCGACTTACATCTGAACAGGAAAAACTGAGCTGGCAAAAAGAGACTCGACCAATAAAAATTAAACTATCAGGTGAATTTGAAACACCATTAGCACAAACCAATCTCAATGGGTTTGATTATCGAAAGTATTTAAAAGAAAATGGAATATATCAAACATTATCGATTAGTAGTATCTATAAAATTGAAACTGAAAGTTCAAAACTTTATGATGGTTTAGCCTGGTTAAGTCGTTACAGAAAAAAAGCTATTGATTACTGTGACGATAAATTTTTGAAAGAAACAGCAATGCATCTTAAAACGTTGATTTTTGGGTTTAAATCTAGTGAGTTTTATCAAAAAGAAGGCATGTTAGCAAATTTAGGTATTCTTCATTTATTTAGTTTATCTGGAATGCATGTGACATTTTTTGTTGGATGCTTTAGGTATTTATTTTTACGATGTGGGATCACCAGCGAAAGGCTATTTTGGATGCAGCTATTGTTTTCAATTGCTTACGCAGGATTAACTGGCTTTTCCATCAGTGTTGTTCGTGCGTTGATGCAAAGTATGATTTCACTTACAAATCGCAAATTTAAATGGTGTTTATCTGGGTTAGATTGTTGGAGTGTGTCATTAATGGTCAGCTTGATTTTTCAACCGTATTTATTATTTTCTGCAGGTGGCCAGTTAAGTTACGGTTTATCTTTTTTTATTTTATATGTGCATCCTATTGTAGCAAGAATAAAGAATCATTATATTCAGATGTATTGTTTTTCTCTGTTGTTAAACATTACGATGATTCCTTTGATAGGGCTAACATTTTTTGAATGGCAGTTAACAAGTAGTCTTTTTACCTTTTTATTATTACCAATTTTTGAAAAAGCAATCTTGCCGATGTTAACCATTAGTTTGTTAAGTTCATTTGTCTGCAAAATCAAGTTATGGATTGATGGTTTAGAATTGTATTTTGTGATTCAACAATCCATTTTTGAATGGCTAAGTCGTTACAGCACGCTTACATTGATTACGGGAGCATTTTCACCAGTGCTTTTTCTGTTGATTTGTATTTTCCTTTTCTTCTTCCTTCACTTGATATATATACGTTCAAAAAAAGCCTATTTAATAGGAGCAGGGCTATTGTTGTTGATGAACAATAAGTATTTTTCTCCTAAGGGGACGATTGCTTTTATCGATGTTGGACAAGGAGACAGTATCTTTATTCAAACGCCATTTCATCAAGAAAATATTTTGATTGATACGGGTGGAAAGGTTAATTTTGAAAAAGAAAAATGGGCTGTTAAAACAAAGCAAACAGCGAATGCTGATTATTCGGTGATTCCTTATTTGAAAAGTAAAGGGGTAAAGTATCTTGACAAAGTTTTGATTAGTCATGGAGATATGGATCACTGCGGTGATTTGCTTGCACTCAATGAAAAAATTCCGATTCGTTCACTTTATTTCCCTGTAGGGACAGAAAACAAACCTGCTTTTCGACAGATACTAGAGCGATTAAAACTCAAGGGAACAAGAAGCTATCCAATCTTAGCTGGCGCATCGATCAGTCGTTCGATTTCTTTAAAAATACTTGCTCCAATTGTTCCAGGAACGGGTGAAAATAAAGATTCAATGGTGGTTTATACGAAGGTATCCGGCCGTAGCTTTTTATTTACAGGTGATTTGGAAAAAGAAGGGGAACAACAAATGATAAAACAATTTCCAACATTGAAAGTAGATGTATTAAAAGTAGGTCATCATGGGAGCAAAACGTCATCTGATTCTTTATTTATTCAAACGATTGCTCCGACAGATGGTATCATTTCTTGTGGGCGTAATAATCGATTCAATCATCCACATGAAGAAACAGTAACTACCTTAAAACAAGAGGGGGTAACTCAATTTCAAACAGATAAAAATGGAATGATTTATTATGAATGGACACCATTTTCAAAAATGTCTCGAGCTAAAATAATCATGGAAGAAGACTAGCATTTCTTGAAGTGCCATGATAGGATGGAAAAGAGAAATGAGGGAATTTATGAACTTACAAGAGGCATTAAAACAAGTGAGGCAGCAACACTTTGCTTCTGTTTATTTAATTCAAGGAACAGAAGGATATTTAGGCGAACTATTTAAAACAGAATTGATGAGTCAATTGATAAAAACAGAAGATGATCAATTTAATTATTCTTCTTTTGATATGGAAGAAACGCCACTATCTGTAGCAATGGAAGAAGCAGAAACAATTCCTTTTTTTGGGGATTATCGGTTAGTTTTTATAGAAAATCCTTATTTTCTAACGGCAGAAAGAAAAACGAATGGATTGGACCATGATATTGATAGTTTATTAAATTATTTAGAGCAACCATCACCGACGACAATTTTAGTATTTATTGCAAATGTTGAAAAATTAGATGAACGAAAAAAGGTAACCAAAGCTATAAAAAAGCAAGCTGAAGTCATTGATGTTAATCCAATGGGGGAACGTGAAGTAAGACAATATGTGGAACAGACGATTCAAAGTGAAGGGTACGAGATTCGCCCAGAAGCATTTGATTTATTGTTACAATTAACGGATTTGAATTTATCAAAAGTGATGGGGGAACTACAAAAACTATTTTTGTATTCTTCTGACAACAAAATTATCTCACTAAATGCGGTCAAAGAACTTGTACCGAAATCATTAGAACATAATGTATTTGATTTGACTAATGATGTTTTATCTGGCAATGGTGAAAAAGCAATTCAATTATATGAAGACCTACTACTCCAAGGTGAAGAAACGATTAAATTGAATGCGATTTTGTTAAATCAAATTCGTTTATTTTTACAAACAAAAATCCTTGCCAAATTAGGCTATCAGCAAGCAAATATTGCTGAAACATTGAAGATTCATCCGTATCGTGTAAAACTAGCTTTGCAACAAGTTAGACGATTTGAGCTGGATCGTTTGGAAGCAATTTATGATGAATTAGTAGAGAATGATTTTAAAATGAAAACAGGTAAGATGGACAAGGAGCTACTTTTTGAATTATTTATTCTCAAACTATCTGAACAAGTGAACAGATAAGGAATTTTTGCGAATGATCCAAAAAATAGTTGAAGTTACTTTCAATGGCGTTCGTTGTGAAAAAATTGAAATGGACCAGCTAAAATGAATGAGTACGGGATTAAAATCGTTTCGATTTTAATCCCGTTTTTTTAATAAAAAAGAAGCCAACACATGGTCAGCTTCTACAAAATCATTATTTTGCTAATTTTTTGCTTAGACGAGACTTGTCACGGCCAGCTTTGTTTTTATGGATTAATCCTTTTGTTTCAGCCATATCAACAGCTTTAATAGCTTCTGTATATAACGCATCAACATTGTCAGCGCCAGCAGCTACAGCATCTTCAAATTTCTTGATAGCTGTACGCATTGCATTTTTTTGAGATGAATTTTGAACATTCTTATTAGCATTAGTACGTACACGTTTAATTGCAGATTCAATATTTGGCATTTCTTTCACCTCCGATAAATTAAGGTCTTACACAGGAAAATCCATATGTAATTCAACACTAATCATTATACCTAATCCAAACAGGCATTGCAATAAAAGATGACAAGTTTTTTTCCTTAACAGTGAAATTATTGATTTCATCATGTAAAAATGAATTTGTAGATAAGGTAAATAGGAAAAATAGATACTTTTTATAAAAAATATGCTATCATAACAGGGGAAAAATGAAATGGTGGTGTCAATGTGAATATTGCTTTAATTGTAACAGTTACTCTTGTAATGGGTGTTATTTTTGTCAATGGTTGGACAGATGCGCCAAATGCAATTGCAACCGCTGTCTCAACTCGTGTTTTAAAACCAAATGTTGCGATTTGGATGGCAGTTGTGATGAACTTTTTGGGTGCGTTAGTAATGACTTTTTTCAATGCTCAAGTAGCTGAAACGATCAGTAACATCGTTAGTTTTGATGCACAAGGAAATGCATCGCAAGTTGCGTTAGCAGCAGCGTTGTTTTCAATTGTGGTTTGGTCTGTAGCTGCTTGGTATTTTGGGATTCCAACAAGTGAAAGTCATGCGCTAATCGCTGGTCTGACAGGATCTGCAATGGCTCTAGGTGGGCTTGGAGCAGTCAATGGTACAGAGTGGACAAAAGTCCTTGTCGGTCTAGTGGTGTCTACTGTCATGGGATTTGGCGGTGGTTTTCTTGTTACAAAGCTAATTGTAATCCTTTTCAAAAATGTAGCCAGAAGAACCGCGAATAAAGTTTTTACATACGGACAAGCATTTGGTGCTGCTGCGAATGCTTTTTTACACGGTGCTCAGGATGGTCAAAAATTTATGGGCGTATTTATGTTGGGACTTTATTATAATAATTTAGCAGAAAAATCAGGATCGGGATTTATAATTCCTATTTGGGTCATGGCTCTTTGCTCTGTAACAATGGGATTTGGAACGTCTGTAGGTGGTATGAGAATCATCAAATCGGTCGGCATGGATATGGTAAAGTTAGAACGGTATCAAGGTTTTGCTGCTGATTTGAGCACAGCAATTTGCTTATTTGCCGCTTCTATTTTTGGTATTCCTGTTTCAACTACACATACAAAAACAACTGCAATTATGGGTGTAGGCGCTTCAAAACGTGTTTCTAGCGTTGATTGGCGTATTGTAAAAGACATGCTGATTGCTTGGATTTTAACATTTCCAGGTTGCGGAATCATTGCCTTTGTAATGGCAAAACTATTTATAGCAGTATTTTAAGGAGAGAATAAAATGGCTAGAAAAAAGCAATTTGATTATTTTGGTGAATTGGAGCATTTAGCAAAAAATGCACATCAAGCAGCAGAAATTTTAGAAATGATTGCAATTGATTATTCACTTGAAAAATTGGAGAACGAAGCAGAGAAGATTCACGTATTGGAACGTGAAGGAGATAAAATCGTTCAAAAAATTATGAGTGAATTATATATTTCTTTTATCACGCCAATTGATCGGGAAGACATTGTTGAAATTACTCAACGATTAGATGACGTATTAGATACAATCAATAGTATTGCTTATTTATTAAGTAGTTTAGTTGTAAAAGAACTGAATGATAACGCCATGGTTTTTATCACATACGGAGTAGAAGCTACTGCTGGTGTTTTGACCGCAACAAAAGAATTTGCAAAATTCAAGAATTCAAAAACATTACATGCAATGATTGATGAAGTAAGTGATATCGAAGGGAAAGCTGATAAACTATACAGTGATGCTTTGAAAAATTTATTTACGCTTGAGAAAAATCCGATTGAGGTTATTCGTTGGAAGAATGTCTACGATCAATTAGAAGAATTCTTAAATGCTTGTGAATCAGTTGTTGATGTAATTGGTGGATTAGTAATAAAAAATAGTTAATGATTTTTTTATTAAATAAATGAGTAAGCTTGTCCCAACCGCATTGTTGTTCGCTGAATTGGAGGGGTTTTATGGAGCATCAAAAAATGAAAGCAATCAAAGATTTCACACAGTCGATAATGGAAAAAGACCAATCTGGTCATGGCATGGATCATATAAATAGGGTAGTACGTTTAGCAAATAAAATTGCAGAAACTGAAACATGCGATCATTTTATTGTTACAGCTGCAGCGTATCTTCATGATACTATAGATGAAAAACTTGTTTCTGATTCAGAACGAGCATATCAACAGTTAAACGATTTTCTAAATGGAATTAATATTTCTACTTTTCAAATCGATAAAATCATTCATATAATCAAAAATCTTTCGTTCAGTCAACAGCTTAATGGAACAACGGAAAGGCTTACGATCGAAGGCCAAATTGTCCAAGATGCTGATCGCTTAGATGCTATGGGAGCAATCGGTATTACACGAACGATTTATTATGGAGGGTATAAAGGCAATCCAATTTATGATCCTAATATAAAACCTAGAACGCTACAATCAAAAAGTGAGTATCGTGAAGAAAGTACCATCATCAATCATTTCTATGAAAAAATACTTTTACTAAACGATCGTTTAAATACGAAATATGCTAAAGAAATTGGCGCGAAACGTCAAAAATTCTTGGAAGATTTTTTAGAAGAATTTTTTGAGGAGTGGGATTAGTTAAATGAGGCCGAGACAAAAGCGTTTAGCTCCGAGAAATAAGAGGGAATTCACGAAAATTGCTTTTCAAATTTTTGTGAATTTCAGCTTATTTCCGAAGGAGCTGCTTTTTTCTCGCCGTTTATTCGGATTTAGAGCGCGAAACAAAACTGTTTTTCTAGTTTTGATGTGCGCTCTATTTCTCAATTAAACAAGCTTTGCTGTTTGTGATGGATACTTTATTTTAGAAGGTTTCTCTAGAGGAATTGTTTTTAACATCCTTAATCCATTTAAAATAACAAGAATTGTACTACCTTCATGTCCTATAACTCCCAGAGGTAAATTAATAATTTGGAAAAAGTTCGATAAGACCAATAAAAGGATAATTCCAGATGAAAAGACAATATTTTGAGTAACAATCCGTTTTAATTTTTTGGAAAGTTGATGACTCATTTGCAATTTTTCCAAATCATTTTGCATGAGTACCATATCAGCTACATCCATCGCAATATCAGTTCCTTCCCCCATGGCAACACCAATCGCTGCGTTTGCTAAAGCTGGAGCGTCATTGATACCATCACCAACCATTGCATTTATGCCGTATTTTTCTTTTTGTTCTTTGATCAGAAGGGTTTTATCTTCCGGTAAACAATTTGCATAAACTTGATCAATTTCGAGTTCAATTGCAATAGTTTCAGCTGTTTTGTCATGATCGCCCGTAATCATTGTTGTAAGGATCCCATTTTCTTTAAAGTAGTGAATTACACTTTTTGCTTCTTGCTTAGGGATGTCTAGCAATCCAAAATAAGCTACTAATTCTTGATTTTCAAAGAGGTAAATCACTGTTTTTCCATTATTTTGCAATTGCTCATTTTTATTTTGTATATCTTTGTTGAGCTTGATCTGATCATTAAATGATTTTTTTCCAACACGCCAAATGCTAGTATCAATTATTGTTTCCATACCAAAGCCGATAATATTTTTAACGTCTATTTGGTTGTAGCTGACAGTAGTTTCGTTATTAAAGCGATTAATGATTGCTTGAGCTAAAGGGTGGGTGGAGTGCATCTCCATTGCAACAAGGCTATTGATTGCTTTTTGCTTATTAGTTAAAAATACTGCATCTGTAACAACAGGTGCACCATGTGTTAATGTTCCTGTTTTATCAAAAGCGATTGCCTTTAATGAGGCTAAGTTTTCTAAATAAACGCCACCTTTAAATAAGACACCATTTCTCGCTCCATTGGAAATAGCAGCTAAAGTAGCTGGTGTAGCGGAAGCTACTAGTGCACATGGTGAAGCAACAACTAGTAAGACCATGCCTCTATAAAAACTCTCATTCCATGACCAACTAAAAAGTAAATAGGGAATTAAAATCATCAAAGGGATAGCAATTAAAACGATTTTTACGTAGCGATTTTCTAATTTCTCAATGAAACTAGCTGTTTTTGATGGTGTATTTTGTGCTTCATCTACAAGACGGATAATTTTTGAGAAAAGAGTATTCTCACTGTTGGTGGTAACTGTCATCGTGATTGCATCCCCTAAATTAATCGTTCCACCAAATAAAGGATCATTTTTTGTTTTTTCAACTGGAACTGATTCTCCTGTGATTGCAGCTTCATCGATAGTTGAAACGCCAGCTGATAGAGTACCGTCTATCGGAATACTTGCTCCTTTAGGAACCAATATCAAATCCCCAATCTGCAATTCATTGACAGCTGTTTCTATTGTTTTCCCTTGCTCATTAAGTAAAAGGGCAGTTTCTGGTTGTATATTCATCAAATTAGCGATTTCGTTTTTGCTTTTATTTGTTGTATATTCTTCCAAAGCACCACTAAGACAGAAGATAAATGTCAGCATAGCACCTTCAAACCAATTACCGATGATGCATGCGCCGACTGCAGCTAAAGCCATTAGTAAATCGACGTTTAGATGTTTATTTTCCAATGTCTCAATTAACCCGTCTTTCGTTTGCTTAAATCCACCAAAAAAAATAGCTAAAATAAAAATGATTGGATAAAAGGTTAGTCCGTTTTTTTCAAAAATGAAACCTAAGATCATAAATATCAAACATAGAATTGTCGAAAGAATAGATTTTTTCTCTTCTGTCAATTTCACGATTATCACTCCTTATAAAGAGCATAGCATACTTAATTTGTAAATGATAATAGAAATATCTAAATGAGAACGATAGTGATTCTCATTCACTTGTTTGTTGTTATGTAGGGGTTTTTTATTATTTTATAAAGATAGTTATTCTAATTAATAGTGATAATCATTATCATCAGAAAATAAAAAAAGTATCGTGTCTATTTACTTAGTAAAGTCTATTTTTGACGTTTAAAGATAGTTATACAAACAAAAAAAGAACCGATTCAAAAATCGGTTCCAAAATAATTATGAAAATAACCAATAACTGATTAACAGAACACCTAGGACAATTCGATACCATCCAAAAGCGGTAAAATCGTTACGTTTAAGGTAGTTCAATAAGAACTTGATTACTACGATTGACACAACAAAAGCTACAATCGATCCAGTTAATAAAATGAATGTTTCGGTGAATCCAAATGAATTTCCTTTCATAACAAACTTTGCAATCTTCAAAAAGCTTGCGCCGAACATAACAGGAATTCCAAGGAAAAATGAAAATTCTGTCGCAACAAATCGCGATGCGCCAATAATGATTGCCCCAAGAATCGTCGCACCTGAGCGTGATGTACCAGGGATCAGCGATAATACTTGGAAAAAACCGACAATTGCTGCGGCTTTATACGTGAAGTCTCTTAGATCAGTACACTTTGGTTTACGGTCACGATTTCTTTTTTCAATTACAACAAAAGCTACCCCGTAAATAATCAGCATCAATGCAACTGTAAAGAAATTATGAAATTTTGCTTCGAGCCAATCGTCCAAAGGAATACCAATTATTGCAGCAGGTGCACAGGCCACAACAACCTTTGACCAAAGAATCCAAGTATCTTTCTTCTCTGTCTCATTTTTTTGCGGCGAAAAAGGGTTTAGCTTGTGAAAATAAAGAACGACGACAGCCATAATTGCACCAAGCTGAATGACAACGTTGAACATTTCCATAAAGTCTTTACTGAGATTCATTTTAATGAATTCATCCACTAAAATTAAATGGCCAGTACTACTGATCGGCAGCCACTCCGTTACTCCTTCGATAATACCTAGAATAATTGCTTTCCATAAATTTGATAAAAGCATAGATTCAATCCTTTCCAGTATAAAATATTAAATCACTAATAGTATACCTTTTAAAATTGGAAAAACCAACTAACTTTTGTGTAGGATTAGAAAAATTTCGAATCAAACACATTCATTGTTGTAATTATTCAGAGAATTTTCTATACTATTACTATTCATGAAAAGTGGAGGAGAAAACAAATGTTTGGATTTTTGAAAAAGAAAGAACCAGTTCAATTAAATGAAACGTTATATGCAATAACAACAGGTAAGCTAATTCCAATTAGTGAAGTCAATGATCCTGTTTTTTCACAAAAAATGATGGGAGACGGCTTTGCTGTTATTCCAGAATCAGGAGAGATTTATGCACCGATTGCGGGAGAAATTTTAAGTGTTTTTCAAACGAAACATGCTATTGGGATGAAAATGGCAAATGGACTTGAAATTTTACTTCATATGGGAATCGATACTGTGGAACTTAATGGCGAACCATTTGATATAAAAGTTAGTGAAGGGGCTAAAGTATCGCAAGGGACATTGGTTGCAAATGTTGATTTAGAGGCAATTAAGTCTGCAGGGAAAGCAACTGATATGGTTGTTGTGATTACCAATATGGACGCGGTAAAAAGCTTTGATCTTAGTCGAATTGGACAAGTTAACACTGGGGATGAAGTTGGTACTGCTAAAGCATAATGTAAAAATATACTAAGATTAGGTGCCGAGATAAATGTGTTGGTTTTATCTCGGCGTTTATTCAGATTTAGAGCATTAAACAAAACTAACGATTCGTTTTGTTCAGCGCTCTTTTTTTACCTTTAATGAAAAAAAGTTTCATTATATATGTATATTAAAATTAATAGTTGAAATTATATTTCATTTGAATTATAATGAAAGCGTATTAGGAAGGAGCGAATGAAAATGTATGGTATTTCGATTTTTTTGAGTGAAGAGATAACGGATGAAACACGTACATATATTCAAGAAATGAGTAACATTGGTTTTAAAGGCATCTTTACTTCGTTACATATTCCAGAAGATGATGCGACATTATATGCAAAAAGATTGAAAGAACTAGGTCAAATTGCCCAAAAGTTGGATATGAAATTAATGGTAGATATTTCAGGCGAAGCTTTAAAACGCGCAGGTTTTTCTTTTGAACGTTTAGATGAGATTTTAACTTTGGGCGTTACTGGTTTACGTATGGATTATGCTATTTCAAATCAAGCAATCGCTGAAGCTTCTCAGTATTTAACGATTGGTCTGAATGCTAGTACCATTTCAGCAGAGGATGTGGAAGAATTACAGACATTTAACGCAGATTTTACAAATTTTGAAGCTTGGCATAATTATTATCCTAGACCTGAAACTGGTTTATCTAGTCAATTTTTCAACGAAAAGAATCAGTGGTTGAAGCAATCTGGGTTTCGAGTATTCGCTTTTGTTCCAGGAAATAAGCAATTGAGAGGACCGTTACAGGAAGGTCTACCAACACTTGAAAAACATCGGTATGACAATCCCTTTTCAGCGGCATTAGACTTGAACGAGAATTATCAAGTCGACGGTATTTATGTTGGGGACCCTAAAATTTCCAAACGTACGATACGTCAATTTGAAGCATATAGTCGTGATCAAATTCTTCAGTTAGAAGTGGCTGATATTGGAAGTAATTATTATTCGAAAATTTTAGGAGAACATAAGAATAGACAAGATGATGCTCGTGATGTAATACGTAGTGCAGATGCACGATTCAATAAAATAGTAACGGTCGAACCTGAAGTCTTACTGGAACGTAAAACAGGAAGTGTAACGATTGATAATCATCTTTATGGAAGATACATGGGCGAAATACAAATAACAAAAAACGATTTGCCAGCAAACAAAAAAACCAATATTGCAGCACAAATCGTGACAGACGACATCTCCTTACTAAAGTTAATAAAAGCAGGCAGAGTGTTTAATTTGATAGAGAAGGGAACTTTATAAAATGAATTTAGAAAAATTAACTACAGAACGTAGAAATCAAGAAACTATGAACCTAGATCAACTAACGATAAAAGAAGCATTAGATAAAATGAATCAAGAAGACCAGAAAGTCGCTTTAGCAGTTAGAGAAGCACTTCCTGAAATCGAACTAGCTATACAAGCAATCATCAAATCATTTAACGAAGGCGGTAGACTAATCTATATGGGCGCTGGAACAAGCGGTCGTTTAGGTGTGCTAGATGCTGCAGAGTGTGTCCCAACTTTCGGAGTTGATCCTACTATGGTTCAGGGGTTAATTGCTGGAGGCCAAAAAGCAATCACTGTAGCTGTTGAAGGAGCAGAAGACTCAAAAGATTTAGGGCAGCAAGATTTAGTGGACATTGCACTAACAAATAAAGATGTTGTGATCGGAATTGCTGCAAGTGGGCGAACGCCTTATGTGATTGGTGGTTTGTCTTACGCTAACTCAATTGGTGCTGCGACTGCTTCGATTTCATGTAATAAAGAAGCTGAAATCAGTCAATATGCTAAGATGCCGATCGAAGTTGATGCAGGACCAGAATTTTTGACGGGGTCAACACGCTTGAAATCAGGGACAGCACAAAAAATGATTTTAAACATGTTATCAACTATTTCAATGATTGGAATCGGTAAGGTATACAATAATTTGATGGTAGATGTAAAACCAACAAATGAGAAGCTAGTGGAACGATCAAAACGAATTATTATGGAAGCAACGAACTGTGATTATGAGACAGCTACAGCCTATTTTGTAAAAGCCGATGAAAATGTAAAACTCGCTATTGTTATGTTGCTGACAAAAGCCACAAAAGAAGAAGCGGCGGAAAAATTAAGACAAGGTAATAATTTCATAAAAAATACAATTTAAAAAGTTTAAAGGAGGAAAACATCATGGCAGAAGATAAAATCAAACGTTTGGCTAGGGAAATTTATGAAGAAGTAGGCGGTCAGGGAAATGTAGAAAAGTTACGCCATTGTATGACACGTGTTCGTATGGATATTCGTGATTATGATAAAGTAAAATTAGAAGAATTAAAAAAAATTGATGGTGTAATGGGGGTTGTAGAAGACGATACCTTGCAAGTCGTGATCGGACCTGGAACTGTCAATAAGGTGGCACAAGAAATGGTTGATATGGCGGGTGTCAAGCTGGGAGAAGCATTTCCTAACCCAGATGAAAAACAAACTGAGCTTTCAGGAAAGCAATTAGTTGAAGAAAAAGCTGCACAAGTCAAAGCTGCACAAAAGGAAAAAAATAAAAATAACTCTGGTTTTAAAGCAGTTTTGAAATCGATTTCTAATATTTTTGTTCCAATGATTCCAGCCTTTGTTGGTGCTGGGATTATTGGTGGGATTGCTGCCGTTATGTCCAATCTACTAGTTGCGGGAACAATCGGTGATTCTTGGCAACAATATATCGATGTTCTAAACATTATTAAAAATGGAATTTTTGCTTATCTAGCGTTATATACAGGGATCAATAGTGCCAGTGAATTCGGTGCAACGCCAGCTCTTGGTGGTGTAATTGGTGCGGTGACAATGCTGACTGGAATGAACCCAGAGGCACCATTACCTAATATTTTGACTGGCGGTACTTTATCAGCTGGTCAAGGCGGTATTATTGGAGTCATCTTTGCAGTTTGGTTACTTTCTTTAATAGAAAAACAATTGCATAAAGTAATTCCAGATTCAATTGATATTATTATAACACCGACTGTTTCTTTACTTGTGATTGGCTTGATTACAATATTCTTAATCATGCCAGTTGCAGGATTTATTTCAAATAGTCTTGTTGGGGTAATCAATATTGTATTGGAAAAAGGCGGAATGTTAGCTGGGTTTACTTTAGGCGCTACTTTCTTGCCAATGGTCATGTTTGGACTTCATCAAATATTGACACCGATCCACATTGAAATGATCACTCAAACGGGTATGACGTTATTATTACCGATTCTAGCAATGGCTGGCGCAGGACAAGTAGGTGCAGCATTGGCGCTATGGATTCGCTGTAAAAACGCTACTAAACTTGTCGAAATGATCAAAGGTGCATTGCCTGTGGGGATTTTAGGAATTGGTGAACCTCTTATTTATGGGGTAACATTACCACTTGGGCGTCCTTTTGTTACAGCGTGTATTGGCGGTGGTATCGGTGGCGCTGTGATTGGTGCTCTTGGTAATGTTGGCTCGATTGCAATTGGACCAAGTGGCGTGGCTTTGATTCCGTTAATTGCGAACAATCAATGGCTAGCTTATGTGTTAGGCTTATTAGCAGCGTATGCTGGAGGTTTTGTTGCAACATTTTTCTTTGGAATTCCAAAAGATCTTCAAGAAAAATAAAAAAGTAATTTCAGCTAGTAATGATTAAAAAACTGATTTCTTAGTAGAGTGCCAAGCTAATTGAAGTCAGTTTTTTTATGAGAAAAAAGAATTCATTATTTAGCGAATACATTTCTTTTCTGTTTCATTTTCGTTATAATAATATAGTAAGCTGTTGAAACATTCGCTAAATATGTTTGACTTCGGCAGAAAAAAGGATGTGTAGGGAATGCAGCAAAATATAATTTTAACGATTCAGGATCATCTTAAACACTTGCCTGGTTCTGAGCAAAAAGTGGCAGAATATATTTTAGAAAATACTAATGCAGTGATTAATTTGAGTGCTAAAGAACTTGCTAAGAAATCTGGTTCCAGTCCAGCAGCAATTATTCGTTTCTGCCGATCAATTGAGGTTAGTGGTTTCACTGATTTAAAATTGTTACTTTCGGCTAATCTGGGAACTGTTGATACACAAATGTATACAGAGGTCGAAAACGGTGAAACAACAGCTGCAATCAAAGAAAAACTACAGCACCGTCTGATCCATGTTCTAGAACGGACGAATGAACATTTAGAAGACCAAGCAATTGATCAGGCAGTTAGAGAACTGGAGACGGCAGAAATTATCTTTGTTTACGGTTTAGGTGCATCATCATTAGTTGCACAAGATATTTATCAAAAATTTACTCGTCTAGGGTTAAGTGTATTTTTTACAATGGATCATCATTTGTTTGCATCTGCAATCGGGACAAATAGACTAAAAGGAATTTTTATCGGAATCTCACATTCAGGTACAAATCAGGAAACGAATGCACTCGCAGATCTTGCGATTGAAAAAGGATTGACAGTAATCGGTTTGACTGCTAATTCTGATTCAGCTTTGGCACAAAAAAGTTCTATTTTGTTATTGACGCCAATTGGAGGAGAAGCTCCATTAAGAAGTGCTGCAACTGTTTCACTAACAGCTCAACTTTATGTAGTTGATGTTTTATTTTTTGCCTATGCGGCCAAAAACTATAATGAGACTTTAGAAAAAATCCAAGATTCTAAGGAAGCAGTTGAAATCGTAAAGAAGGATTTAAATTAAGAAAAAAAGTCATTAAATAAGCGATAGAAATAAGAGTATGAGAGAAAACAAAACTTGTGTTCTCCCATACTCTTATTTTTGAACGTTTAATTATTTGATGCAATCTCACGACCATTCTCAATATAGTGGGTATCATTGACGGTGTCAATCGTAAATTTACCATTCTCATAGATAAGTTTAGTCACACTGCCATTTTCAAGGCCAATTTGCATAGGCAAACTATTATCGATCAATGACATTAAAAATGAAATCGTCAATCCATGAGAGACAATCATCACATTACCGCCACCATTTTTTTCTCGATAGTGAGCAATATCTTCAAACCCGCTCCAAACTCGTTCACGAATTTTTTCATAAGGTTCGGCCCAATTTGCTGTGTCAGCAGCGATGATAGCGTCAGCCAAATCTTTATAACTGATTCTATTGGTCATCATGTCATCATAGTTTTTAAAAGCTAAAATCCTAGGGACCACACCCCAAAGCTCGCCATCATACCCACCATCTAAAGAGCCAAAACACCATTCGCGAATACGACTATCTGTAGCATAAGGAATATCAGCCCCGTTTGGATGTTCTTGTAAAATAATGCGTGCGGTCTGCATCGCACGTCCGCTGTCACTGGAGTATGCCTCTTTAAAATTAGTCTCTTGCAAACCAAGGCCTAAATAATGAATTGTCTTTTCTCCCTCTTTCGTCAACGGCGTATCTGACCATCCCTGAGTTCTACCTATTGTATTGAACATGGTTTTCCCATGACGGATAATGTATAGCGTTGTCGGTTCATTCATACCTTAATTCCTCCTTTAATAGCTATATAATAAGGTTTTGTTTCTTCTTTAGTTGAAAAATGGATTTGTTTTTTTCTCATGTTCGATCGTTGTAGCATCACCATGTCCAGGGTAGGCTGGAAATTCATCAGGCAATGTGAAAAGATAGGTGTTGATACTGTGAAGTAACTGTTGCATATCTCCTGTGTGTAAGTCAGTTCTACCGATACTTCCTTTAAATAATGCGTCTCCTGTGACAACGAAGTCATCGAAGACAAAACTTACACTGCCAATCGAATGGCCAGGTGTTGGAACAACAGAAAACTTCATTCCACCCAAATCATAATCGGTCAGTTCAAATTCTTCCTCAGCAGGTTGAACAATAATATCAGCAATATCATTATGACGACCTAATCCAGATAAGTTGAGCACTGGGTTTGACAGCCATTCTTGTTCTAATGGACTAACATAAACAGGAATGTTGTATTGATGGCGAAGCTCTTCAACTGCGCCGATATGATCATAATGTGTATGTGTTAGTAAAATAGCAATCGGTTTTTTACCTGTTTTTTCAATCAAAGCGGCTATTTTTTCTGCTTCAGCACCTGGATCGATGATTAATAAGTTTGTTTCATTATAAATTAAGTAACAATTTTCTTGGATAACACCAGTTTGGATTCGTTCGATTTTCAGCATAGTCATTTGCCTCCTAGTAAGTATGGTTCATCTTTAAGTATAACTCAATTTTAGCTAGAATCAAAAGGCAGTGCTGTTCTTTTAACTGATTGTTATAGATTAGGTCAAAAAATAATGAAGGGGTCGATAATTTACTTTTGTTTTACTATCTATCATAATAAAGATAGTTACTTAAAAGTGATAGCCAGAAAAGGAGTCGACAAGAAATGAAACGAGAGAAGCGGTCTTTAGAACAAATTCCAGCATTATTATCTAGTAAAGTGTCCCTTTTTATCTATCTATTTCTTTTTTTCTATTTAGTTGTTTTTGCTGTTTTAACTATGTGGATTCCTTTGTTGAAAAATCTACAACCATCCGCTAGAGTTCAGTTGATTTTAGGGAATTATACGAATGTCTTGAGTACCTTAGGCGCCTCTTTGGCAGCAGGAAGTGGTACGCTTATCCACCATAGCTTATCAACATTACATAAAAAAACATGATAATATGCATGATGAATTACAAAAGACGATTGCTGATCTTCATGATAAAATCGATCGGTTAGAAGAAGAAAAAAACAAACAAAATGATGAAACAGATTTTATGCTGTAAAACAAGACGCTGTATGTTTTGTTTTACTTTTTTTGCTTGAAATTCACTATTGTTCGTTTTTTGCTGTTTTTAGGAGAGTTTTTAAGAACTAGAAAAGAGAAAAAGTGGAATAAATGCGAATCATTATATATAATGATGCTTGTATCGTTATGAGAGGAGCGTTTATATTGTTTAAATTTGTCGTTAAAGGAACAGCATTTTCAAGTATTGATTCAAAAAATGTAAAAGTTTTAGAGAATTCACTATTTGGCATTACAGAAACAGGGAAGATCGGTGCTATTATTTCTCCAGAAGAAAAAAATTATGAAGCTATTATTCAAGAATATTCGGAAAAAAATAAACTTCAAGAATTACCTCAAGGACAATATATTCTTCCAGGTTTTATTGATCTTCATGTTCATGCACCTCAATGGGCACAAGCTGGGACAGCACTTGATCTCCCATTATATGAATGGCTTAATACGTATACTTTTCCGCTGGAAGCTAAATTTTCTGATGAGCATTTTGCGGAGAATGTGTATTCAGACTTAGTTTCACAATTAATAAAAAACGGAACAACGACAGCACTGTATTTTGCAACAGTTCATCGTCAGTCTAGTCTGCGCTTAGCAGAAATCTGTAGTGAAAAAGGTCAAAGAGGTTTAGTTGGTAAAGTCGTAATGGACGATCAAGAGCAAAATCCTGATTATTATCGAGATGCTACAACGGATGAAGCACTCGCAGAAACAGAATTATTTATTCAAGAAGTACTAAAATTAAACAAGGAAACACCTCAAGGCGTTTATCCAGTTGTAACACCTCGTTTTATTCCAAGTTGTACAGATGATTCTTTAAAAGGATTAGGTGCTTTGGCTGCTAAGTATGATGTTCATATCCAATCCCACTGTAGTGAAAGTGATTGGGCACACGAATTTGTTCAAGAGCGTTTTGGCAAAAATGATGCTTTTGCGTTAAATGATTTTGGATTACTTACAGAAAAAGCTATTATGGCGCATTGTGGTTTTCTGTCAGATGAAGATATGGAATTGTTTGCTGAAAATGGAACAGCAGTAGCTCATTGTCCAATTTCTAATGCCTATTTCGGGAATGCGGTGACACCAATTGCCAAATTATTGAATGAATATCAAGTAGAAACGGGTTTAGGTAGCGATATTTCTGGTGGTTTTTCCCCAAGTTTATTTGATAATATCAGACAAGCAGTTATATCATCGCGAATGCTAGCAGATGGCGTTGATAAAGATTGCTGTAGTGAAAAACGTGGGATTTCAGGATCAAGTATTACCTTAAACGAAGCATTTTATCTAGCAACGGCTGGCGGTGGAGAATCATTGAGCTTACCAATTGGAAAATTAGCGGTCGATTATGCTTGGGATGTTCAAATTGTTGATAGTAAAAAGTTACCAATTTTTTCTGAGTCAGAGCCCTTGATGGAAATTTTTCAAAAAATTCTCTACCTGTTACGACCTGAGGATATCACTGAAGTTTGGGTTCAAGGAAGAAAAGTTCATGATAATAATACGAAAGAACAAGAGGTGCAAGTTTAAAATGACTGAAACTCAAATAAATAAATCAAAATTAACGGTAGGACCAAATGATGATCTATCAATCGGGCAATCAGCTCTTTTAGGAATTCAACATGTTTTAGCGATGGATGTCTATGTGGTGCCATTTATTATCGCATCCATTATTGGATTGTCGACAAAAGAATCTTCAGCGTTGATCCAATCTACTTTTATTGCAGCAGGAATAGCGACAATTATTCAATCCTACTTTTGTATGAAACTCCCTGTTGCACAAGGACCATCGTTTATTCCGATTGGGGCTGTTGCCGGTATTTACTTTGCGAATAGTCAAAGTGGTAATGGTTGGGGTACGGTTTTAGGTGCTAGTTTGATTGGTGCCGTTTTAGTGATTATTTTAGGGGTAACAGGCATTTTTAATCGTTTGATCAAAGCCTTTGTACCACCAATTGTTGGCGGCACAATTATTTTTATTGTGGGTTTATCATTAATGCCAGTCGCCTTAAATGACAATGTTTTTAAAGCTACAGGAGATTTAGGTCAAAATATTTTGCTAGCAGTAATTGCGGCAACATCGCTTGTTTTGTTTGCGATGATTGGATCACGTTTTCCAGGGAAAGGTCGAATTTTTAGAGTTTCTTCTGTTATTTTAGCCTTAGTTATTGGAAGTTTAGCAGCTCAATCGATGGGGATTCTTGATTTATCTCAAGTTGGGAATGCATCACTAATAAGCATTCCGCAATTACCATTCGTAGATTTTCATTTTTCGTTTGATTTGTCCTCTATTATAACAATGGTGATTATTTATGTTGTACTGATGGCTGAAACAACTGGGACTTGGTTTGCAGTTAGCAATGTTTGCGAAGCACCGCTTACGGATGAAAATATCAATAGAGGAGTTGTGGGCGAGGGAATCGGGTGTCTTATTTCATCATTGCTTGGGACAACACCTGTTACTGGCTACTCAACAAATGCAGGAATCATCTCGATTACAGGAGTTGCAAGTAAAAAAGTATTTGTGACAGCTGGCGCTTGGTTCGTTGTTTTTGGTTTGTCTGGTAAGTTATCAACCTTAATTTCGTCAATTCCTTCACCTGTAATTGGTGGCGTTTTTGTTATTGTATGTGGAATTATTTCAATCAGTGGAATCAAAGTGATCAAAGAAGTTGAGATTAGCGAAAAGGAAATGTACGTCATTGCGATCCCGATGATTTTAACCCTTGCGTTAACGTTGATACCAAAGGACTTTATTCAATCCTTGCCACAACTTCTACAATATTTCTTTGGTTCATCTGTAGCAACTGCCTCAATAGCTGCAATACTTTTAAACCGTATCTTACCTGCAGAAAAAGTCGAAGAACAAAGTGTTGAACATAAGGAGATAAATGCTGTATAAAAAATTTGGAAAATAATTATCCGCTCAAAACACGAACAATAGGTAAATGTATTATATATTTTTCGTCATTTACCTTTGACATTTATAAATAGATAGTGTAAATTAGCATAGGTGCTTGAAAATGCGAACTATTATTAGTTTAATGTTCGTGTTTTTGCGTGTTTTTAATTGAACTTACTAGGAGGCAATACAGTATGAAAGTTTTTGATTACGAAGATGTCCAGTTGATTCCAAACAAATGTATCGTGAATAGTCGTTCTGAATGTGATACAGTTGTGAAATTAGGGAAGCATACCTTTAAAATGCCAGTCGTACCTGCTAATATGCAGACGATTATTGATGAAGAAATTGCGGAGTTTCTAGCAAAAAATGATTACTTTTATATCATGCATCGTTTTGATGAAAATGCTCGAATTCCATTTATTGAAAAAATGAACGCTAAAGGCTTGATTACATCAATTAGTGTTGGTGTAAAAGAAGCTGAATATGGTTTTGTAGAGGAATTAGCGGAGCGGAATTTGGTTCCCGATTACGTAACAATTGACATTGCACATGGACACTCTAATGCCGTGATCAACATGATTCAACATTTAAAAAAACATTTACCTGACACATTTGTTATCGCTGGAAATGTTGGAACACCTGAAGCAGTTCGGGAATTAGAAAATGCTGGAGCGGATGCAACAAAAGTTGGAATTGGTCCTGGTAAAGTTTGTATAACGAAAATCAAAACTGGATTTGGAACAGGCGGCTGGCAATTGGCTGCACTACGTTGGTGTGCAAAAGCTGCTAGAAAACCTATTATCGCTGACGGTGGGATTCGTACACCGGGAGACGTTGCGAAATCAGTTCGTTTTGGTGCAACAATGGTGATGATCGGCTCACTATTTGCGGGTCATGAAGAATCTCCAGGTGAAACAAAAGTCGAAAATGGCGTTGTTTATAAAGAATATTTCGGCAGTGCTTCTGAATTTCAAAAAGGTGAGAAGAAGAATGTTGAGGGCAAAAAGATTTGGATTCAACATAAAGGAAGTTTAGCGGATACGCTAGTAGAAATGCAACAAGATTTACAATCATCCATTTCTTATGCTGGTGGTCGTGATCTTGAAGCCATTCGTAAAGTAGATTATGTAATTGTAAAAAATTCTATTTTTAATGGTGATACTATTTAATTAAAGAATTAAAAAAGGAGCGTATTTTGCGCTTCTTTTTTATTTTGATTATTTTTACTTTACCTGTCGTAGTAATCGTGCTATGATAATTACAACGACAGACGTAGTACGTCAGGTAGAGTAATTGGAGGTGATTCAATGATTGGCAGTGATGCAATCAGAGGGTATAATGATACATTTATTTTATCTGTATTGCAGGAAGGTGATTCATACGGATATGCGATCTCTAAAAGAATCACGGAAATTTCAGAAAATAATTATTCAATCAAGGAAACAACATTGTATTCTGCGTTTAACCGTTTAGAAAAAAACGGATTTATTGAATCGTTTCCTGGACAAATTACACATGGTAAAAAAAGAACATATTATAAAATAACATTGTCAGGGAAAGAATATTTAGAAGAAAAAATTGCAGAGTGGGTATTAACTAAAAAAGTCGTTGAACGCTTTATCAAGGAGGAAAAATAATGAAAACGATCCAGGATTATATTGATAGCTTATTTTTAGGGATAGCTGAAACAAATCAAACAAAACAATTAAAACAAGACTTATTAGCAAGTGCGGAAGATCGATATGAAGATTTAAAAAGTCAAGGGAAGTCTGAAAACGAAGCAATTGGAGGTGTAATTTCAGAATTTGGCTCGATCGATGAATTGCTAGAAGAAATGAATATTAAGCAAGAATTCATTGAGGAAAAAGGATATGAGTTAGACGAAATTACGATCGAAGAATCATTCGATTTTCTTAAAGTTTGCCACAGAGCGGCTACACTGATTGGTTTAGGCGTAATGGTTATCATTTTAGGAGTAGCTGCACTTTTTGTCAGTATGGCATTGTATGGCGAAGGTGTCGCTGAAGGACTAGGCTTATTATTTGTTTTCTTAGGAGCTGCAGTGGGCGTGCCGCTATTTATTATCGCTGGAACGAGCCTATCTAATACTAACAAAAAATTGGATGATCGCTTTATTTCAATTCAAGTAAAGAATGAGATCAAAAAAAGAAAGGATGCTTTTCAGCGTTCGTTTATTTTTTGCATGGTGGCTGGGGTCGTATTGTGCATCTTATCTATCATACCTGTGGTCTTTTTTGGAACGATATATGGGGAAGTATTTTTTGGTATGGCTTGTCTATTAATTCTTGCTTCATTTGGTGTTTTCTTCTTCATTTTTGGTGGTGTGATCATGGGAAGTTTCACCAAGATGCTTGAACAAACCTATTTTATTTCAGATGAAGGAGAACTAGGACCCAGAGCAAAAGCTGAAAGAGATAGTAAAAGACCAGTTTGGTTCCAAACAATTGAAAAAATTTATTGGCCAATTATTGTTGCAGTTTTTCTATGCCAAGGTTTTTTGTTAGGAAATTGGGGATCAAATTGGATTATTTTTCCTGTAGCAGGGATCATCTTTGGGATATTAGAAAGTATTTTCAGTAAAAATGAATAAATGAAACTCCGCTTATTTTTGGAAAATTTCCAAGAAAAGCGGAGTCTTTTTGTAAATAATTAAAATGATTGCCTTGTAAAAATGACGTTCATTGCTTTCTTTAATGGGAAATAAGCGAGTGTCACAATAACGATGGTCGTAGCAACATTAATGAAGGTTGCTGGTAATTTAGATAAGGCACTTGCAAAAGCTACATTAAAATCTGCACCTGCAAGAAGGCCCATTACAGTGTTTTTTAGTTGCGTCATAATAATTTTGGCAATTCCAGTTATAGCTGCAACCGCAATGATTTTCCAAATAGTATCAATATTTTTATGGAAAAATAAAATCATCAAAGTAGCTGCACCACCAACAATAAAACTTTCTAAAATAAAGTAAGGTGCTTCAGCTGCAAATCCATTTAAGACATCAAATATAGCAAACCCTAACCCACCAGCTAAAGCTCCTTTTTTGTATCCAATTAAAAGTACTGCTAGCAATGAGACAGAATTACCTAAATGAACAAACGCACCAGTCGGCATAGGAATTTTAATCATCGTTCCAAGAATAGTCAAGGCAGCAAATAAGCCGACAAGTACGATAGAAGTTGTTGAACTTTTTTGATTCATTCTTTCACTCCTTAATTTTTTGTCATTCTATTTTGCGCTTGATTATATGCGCCATGCCAAACGTGTCCAAGAAAAGGATTGATTTTTTGCCCATTTTTGATAGCGGCAGCTACAAATTTTTTAGCCAAAGATACAGCATCAGCAACTGAATAGCCTTTTGCAAGACCAGCAGTTACAGCTGCAGCAAATGTACAGCCAGCTCCATGGTTATAATCTGTTCGGAAGAGTTCATTTTCAAAGATGGTAAAATCATTTCCATCATAAAAAAGATCAATTGCTTTATCAGATTTCAAACGATGTCCACCTTTTATCACAACATTTTTAGGGCCTAAGTCAAGGATTTTTTTTGCCGCTTCTTTCATTTGATCAATTGAAGTTAAATCGCCCAATCCAGATAAAATTCCAGCTTCAACTAGATTAGGTGTAGTGATCGTTGCTTTAGGTAAAAGTAAACGAGTCATGGTAGCTACATTTTCTGGTTGTAATAACTCGCTAGTTCCTTTGCATGCCATAACAGGGTCGATCACAATATTTTCCATTGCAAATTTATCGATGTAATGTCGAGTAATCTCAATTGCTTCAACTGTACCAAGCATCCCAGTTTTCATGGCATCAAGAGCACCACCTGCAAATATTGTCTTTAATTGTTTATCTACTAACTCTGGATCAATTGGGGTAACCAAATGACTCCAGCCTTCATCAGGATCCATCGTCACAATACTAGTCAAAGCTGAAAAACCAAATGTTCCATATTCTTCAAACGTTTTTAAATCCGCTTGAATACCTGCACCACCGCTAGAATCAGAACCAGCTACTGTTAATACTTTTTTGATCATTGTCCAACCTCTATTCAGAAATATTTTGATACAAGTATTGTAAAACAAACATAAGTTGACAAAAACAGCCAATTGGGTTATTTTCAGGTCATCCAATTGCTGCGAATCACGGAGAACGAAGTGAACCGATGATGAGCAGTACAAGACGACCAAAGGGAGAGTTGCTCCTTCGTATTGAATCACGGAGAACGAAGTGAACCGATGATGAGCAGTACAAGAGATTGAGCTCATAATAATCTTCATTAATCAAAAAAGAATAACATCTTATCCACAAACAATAGTTACTTAACAACAAATTGGAGGCAAAAAAATGTGGTCACTAAATAAAGAAAAAGGTGTTCCAATATACGTAAGTATCATTGAATTAATTCTCTCTTACATAAAAAATGGCGATCTTCTCCCAGGTGAACGATTACCCTCAGAAAGAAAACTAGCAAATTATTTTCAAGTAAATAGATCTACAGTGGTACATGCTTTAGATGAGCTTGTTGCTTTAGGTTGGATCATTAGGAAACAAGGAAGCGGAACTATCGTCAACGAAGGAAAGTGGGGAATCAGCACAACACCGAGAACAGATTGGCGTCGTTACCTAGAACAAAATGCTTTCGCTAAAATCGATCCATTCACGGAACAAATCGAATGGCTGATAAAGCACTCTGATGCGGACGTCTTAGATTTATACACGGGAGAATTGCCGTTAGATCTAATTCCAAGTTTCTCATTTCCGCTATTGACATGGAAACATTTTTTGGAAGAAGAACAGCAAGACGACTTAGGTTATCTGCCGTTAAGACAATCCATCAGCCGCGAAACTGAAAAAGAGTATGGCTTTTCTCTTCCTTCAGAAAGTCTACTAATTACATCGGGTGCACAACAAGCTTTATTTTTGATTTTACAAGTATTATTGCATTCTGGGGATAGTGTTGCTATTGAAGATCCATCTTTTCTTTACGCACTTCCAATTTTCCAAGCAGCCGGCATCCGTCTCTATGGTGTGAAAACAGATCAAGATGGCATTTGTCTTGATTCTCTTGAAAAAGTGATTCGTCAACACCGCGTCAAAATGGTCATGGTGAATCCATCATTTCAAAATCCCACAGGGACAACAATGTCGATGGATCGCCGAAAAGCCTTAGTTAAACTATGCCAAAATTACCAAATTCCGATTTTAGAAGACGATGTTTTTGCTAAATTAAATTTTGTTTCTTCAGACCAAATCCAGCCGTTAAAAAAACTAGATCCCGAAAATGTTCTATATATCGGTTCTCTTTCCAAAATACTTGGTTCAACAACTAAAATCGGCTGGTTGAGTGCGCCAACGTCAGTGAATCAGCAATTAGCAGAAGCAAGAAAAATGATGGATTTTTCTTTAAGCATTTTCCCTCAACTCTTAGCTAATTTGGCATTAACAGACAAAGACTTTTCAGATAAAGTTTCTCATTTGAGGCAAAATGTAGAGCAAAGAGGGAAAGCAGTGTTTGATGTTTTGAATAAAATGGATGAATGGGAAGTAAGTATGCCTAAAGGTGGTTTTTATATATGGGCAAAATGGAAACATGGGAAATTACAGCAAAAAGATTGGACGTATTTTTTACAAGAAGGCTTGCTGATTGCACCGAGTTTCTTTTTTGGTGAAAATCAAGACAGCATACGAATCAATTTTACTAGAGTGAATGAAGAAAAATTGTTGCTATTTGAAACAAAATTACTCAAAGTCACCAAAAAAATAACTTTGGATTCGTCAACACTATGATAAAATGAAGATAAAAGGAGGAAATCAATATGAATAAAACAATCGAGATCTTACAAACTCGCCGCAGTCATCGTGATTTTGACGAGAATCATAGATTATCAAAAGAAGAACTTCAAGCGATATTAGATGCGGCTCGCCAAGCGCCAAGTTGGATGAATGGACAATTTTACAGCATTATCGTCATCCAAGATGAGAAGATTCGAGAACAATTGGTTAAGTGGAATCCCGGCAATGCACATATGATGAAAGGCTCTGTTTTTTTACTATTCGTTGGAGACCTTTATCGTACAAAAATGGTTAGCTCAGCGCATGAAAGTTCATATTCGATCGATGAAAGTATCGAACCAATTATTTTAGCTACAACAGACGCCGCTTTAGCGCTTGAAAATGCTGTGATTGCTGCAGAAAGTTTAGGATTGGGTTCAGTTGTTGTTGGAAGCATCCGCAAACATGGAAAAGAAATCAGTCAATTACTAGATTTGCCTGAGAAGACATTTCCACTGTTTGGTTTGAGTATTGGCAAACCAATCGTTGAGATGAAAGTCAAACCCCGTTTGCCTGAACCTGCCGTTATTCATTATGACAAATATCAGCCTTACGCATATACCTTGATTGAACAATACAATCAGACCATGGAAGCGTTTGGTGAAGCGAGAGAAACAAAACGCTGGAGTCAGAAATTTTCTGATTACTTTGCAGCGAAACCACAAATGATCACAGATCAACTATTGCGAATGCGAGGGTTGTTAAAATAATTAGTTCAATCAAATAACATACAAGCCATTTCAGGCAGGCATTACTTTCCTCAAAGCTTGTAGAATGATATACTTACTAGTGGATAAGAAAACAAAAGATAAAAGAGGTGCTGACATGTCTTGGGAACAAGTCTATGAACAATGGGTAAATGAAGAAAATATACCAGAAAACTTAAAAAAAGAATTGAAAGATTTAAAAGCAGATCCAGAAAAATGTGAGGATGCTTTTTATGCGCCATTAGAATTTGGAACAGCAGGTATGCGTGGGATTTTAGGTGCCGGCATCAATCGAATGAATATTTTTACGATTCGTCAAGCAACGGAAGGGTTAGCTCGTTTCATGGATGCTGAAGGAATTGAGACTAAGCGTCGTGGCGTTGCAATCGCTTATGATTCTCGACACATGTCACCAGAATTTGCAATGGAAGCAGCCAAAACCTTAGCGCAACATGATATTCCTGCATTTGTTTTTGAAAGTTTAAGGCCAACGCCCGAGTTATCTTTTGCTGTTCGCTATTTGAACGCATTTTCAGGGATTATGATCACTGCATCTCACAATCCAGCAGCTTATAATGGATATAAAGTTTACGGGGCAGATGGTGGACAAATGCCGCCAGCTGATGCTGATGCTCTCACTAAATACGTTCGTGAGGTCGAGAACCCATTAAAAGTAGAAGTTTTAGCAGATGATCAAGCCAAAGAGAGCGATTTGATCACAATCATTGGTGAAGAAGTCGATGCGGCATACTTAAAAGAAGTTAAGACAGTTACGATCAACCAAGGATTAATCAATGAAATGGGCAAAGAGTTGAAACTTGTATACACACCATTGCATGGTACAGGAAAAATGCTTGGTGAAAAAGCGTTGAAACAAGCAGGCTTTGAAAAATTCATGCTAGTTCCAGAACAAGCAATTGCTGATCCAGATTTTACAACAGTCAAATCTCCAAATCCAGAAGAACATTCTGCTTTTGAATATGCAATTCGCTTAGGAGAAAAAGAAGATGCCGATTTATTGATTGCAACAGATCCTGATGCTGACCGCTTAGGTGCAGCAGTTCGATTACCTAATGGAACTTATCAAGTGTTAACAGGTAACCAATTAGGCTCGATCATGATCCAATATATTTTAGAAGCACATAAACAAGCTGGAACATTACCGGAAAATGCTGTTGTCTTGAAATCGATCGTGTCTAGTGAACTAGCTACTGCGATCACAGCAAAATACAATACAAAAATGGTAGATGTTTTAACTGGATTTAAGTTTATCGCAGAAAAAATCGAACAATATGAAGAAGATCATTCACAAACCTTTATGTTTGGTTTTGAAGAGAGCTATGGTTATTTAGTGAAATCCTTCGTTCGTGATAAAGATGCAATTCAAGCACTCGTTTTACTAGCGGAAGTTGCAGCTTTCTATAAAAAACAAGGCAAGACACTTTATGATGGTTTGCAAGACATTTTTAAAGAGTATGGTTATTTTGAAGAAAAAACAATTTCAGTAACCTTAAGTGGGATCGAAGGCAGCGAAAAGATCAAAGCTCTAATGAAAAAATTCCGTGAGGAAGCGCCAACTTCATTTGCTGATATCAAGGTGAAACAAACGGAAGATTTCAAAGAATTAACAAGAACTTTCGCTGATGGAAAAGTCGAAGCATTAACGACACCTCCATCTGATGTGCTAAAATATTTCTTGGAAGATGGTAGTTGGATTGCGATTCGTCCATCTGGAACTGAACCCAAGATTAAATTTTATTTGGCAACGAAAGCTGCTTCTCAAAAAGAAGCTGATCAAAAGATCAAGAATTTTGAACAAGCAGTTAATGCGTTAACAGAATAAAATGATTGGGGCTGAAAAAAGACTGGAAAAAAGTTTTGTTTCAGTCCTTTCATTGTAATAGTATAAGGAGTGGTAGAGATGAACATTGGATTTATTGGCGCAGGTCACATGGGAAGTGCTATGATTGAAGGTCTGCTAAAAGCTAAAATGGTAGCACCGGAAAATTTATTTGTAAAGGGCGGTTCAAGTGGTACAGCTGAAACGTTACAAGAAAAACTTGGATTTCAATTGATCAAAGACTATGAGACTTTGAAAGAATGTCAAGTGATTTTTATAGCGACAGGGGCTAAAATCGTATTAGATATTTTAAAACAAGCAGCACCGAGTATGACGAAAGATACAATTTTGATTTCAGTTGCGACAGGTCATACTGTCAAAGAAGCTCAAGCCGTGTTGGGTGAACAAGTCCATGTTGTACACGCCATTCCAAACACACCTGTTAGTGTCAACGCAGGGATGATCGGTACGGTTTTTGCTGAAAATATGCCTGCTAAAGTGAAAGCTGAGGCAACTCGTATACTGGAATCGTTAGGAAAAGTTGAAGAAGTCAATGAGAATATCTTAGGAACTTTTGGAACAGTTGCTGGATGCAGCCCGGCATTTGTTGATATATTTATGGAAGCATTAGCAGATGGGGCTGTTCTAGAAGGTATGCCTCGTTCTCTTTCATATGAAATTATAGCTCAAATGATGTTAGGTTCTGCTAAGTTAGCGCTCGAAACAAAAAAACACCCAGGAGAATTAAAAGACGGTGTAACATCACCTGGTGGTAGTACGATTAAAGGTGTCACAGCATTAGAGAAAAATGGCTTTAGATATGCGGTGATTGACGCAGTTAAACAAGCGAATAGTTAAAAAATGAATACGAAAGATAGGGTTGGGACTCACAGGATTATGACCCAACCCCGTTTTTTTAACCTTTAATGAATGAAAGGAAAAATCTATCCTCTTTTGAAAAAAGTTTGTTATAATAAGCAAGAGGAAAAGATGAAAGGAAGCTCAGCGATGAAAGAAATAGAAGAGATTCAAAAAGTAAGTCAATTATATAAAGTGTTGAGTGATCCAACAAGGTTGCGAATTTTACTTTTGTTAAAAAAAGGAGAATTGAATGTTACGGCGATCGGAGAACAGCTATCGATGGAACAATCGGCCGTTTCTCATCAATTAAAACTATTACGAGATAGCCACGTAGTAAGATCCAGACGTGAAGGTAAAACAATTTATTATACGTTAGATGATCATCATGTAATTGATATTCTTAACCAAACATTTGAACACATCAAACACCAATAGCTCACCTTTTCTAGGATTCCCTTGGGAAATTCAAAGAAAAGGGTAGTTTTTTTTACGTCAGTTGGGTATACTAGAAACATGTTTTATTAGAAAAAAATGAAACGTTTCTAATTTTATAGTTGGAGGAAGAAGAATGAAGGAAAAACTGAAAGTTGGTTTACTGGGATTGGGAACAGTCGGATCTGGTGTACCAACAATTTTACAAGAACATCGAGAAAAGATTTCGCAAGTTACGGGGATGGAAATCGCTATTTCAAAAGCATTAGTCCGAGACGAAGAAGAAAAAAGGCGTCTGGCTGAGAAATTTGATATTCAGCTCACGACAAATATTGAAGATATTATCAATGATGATGAAATCAAGATTATTGTAGAATTAATCGGAAAAATAGAACCAGCAAAAACCTTCATTACCAAAGCACTAGAAAATGGTAAACATATCGTAACTGCAAACAAAGATCTTTTAGCACAACACGGTAGTGAACTTGTTGCGTTAGCGCAAAAAAATCATTGCGACCTTTATTATGAGGCAAGTGTTGCAGGTGGTATCCCGATTTTGCGGACGATTGCTAATAGTTTAGCAGCTGACAATATCCAAAAAGTGTTAGGCATCGTAAATGGAACGACGAACTATATGCTGACACAAATGGTATCTGAGAAGAAATCTTACGAGCAAGCATTAAAAGAAGCTCAAGAATTAGGTTTTGCCGAATCTGATCCAACAAATGATGTGGATGGTATCGATGCAGCATATAAAATGGTGATTTTAAGCCAGTTTGCTTTTGGAATGAATATTAGACTAGATCAAGTTGATACGCGTGGTATTCGTGGCTTATCTTTAGATGATGTTGAAATGGCCGCTCAATTAGGGTATGAAGTGAAGTTGATTGGTTCTTCTGAAAATCAAGAGGGAAGTATCGCTGTTGAAGTAGGTCCGATGCTTGTGGCAAAATCGCATCCAATTGCTTCTGTTCGTAATGAATTTAATGCTGTTTTTATTGAAAGTTCTGGTGTAGGTGAATCAATGTATTATGGTCCAGGTGCAGGAGCAAAACCTACTGCAACAAGCGTTGTCAGTGATATCATCACGATTGCCAAAAATATCCGTTTGGGAACAACTGGTCATATGTTTAACTCCTATCAACATGATACAAAATTAGCTGCAGATGCAACGATTTCAGGAAAGTATTATTTTTCAATTGAAGTACCAGATCGTCGCGGTCAAATTTTAAAATTAACACAGGTAATGACGGAAGCAAATGTTAGTTTTGATCAATTAGTTCAGCAAAAATCTGATGGTACTAGAGCTAGAATCGTTGCGATTACACATACAATTACAAAAGAGCAAATGAAGCAAGTGACCAAAGAAATCGAATCCACTGAAGAATTCGAACTATTAAACACATTTAAAGTATTGGAGGATTAAACAATGTACGAAGGATTACTAAAACAATACAAAGACTATTTACCAATCACAGATAAAACGCCTATGATTTCACTGGCTGAAGGAAATACTCCGTTGATTCCATTGCATAGTTTATCAAAAGAGCTAGGAATCAATTTATATGGGAAATATGAAGGATTGAATCCAACTGGTTCATTTAAAGATCGAGGAATGGTCATGGCTGTTGCTAAGGCTGTTGAAGAAGGAGCCAAAGCAATCGTTTGTGCCTCAACTGGGAATACGAGTGCGGCTGCAGCTGCTTATGCTACAAGAGCCGGTGTTAAAGCGTATGTTGTTATTCCAGATGGGAAAATAGCAATGGGCAAACTAGCTCAAGCAATTATTTATGGGGCAGATATCATTTCGATTCCGGGAAATTTTGATGAGGCATTAAAAGCCGTACGTGATATTGCTAAAACAGAAGCTGTAGCTTTAGTAAATTCTGTAAATCCTTATCGTTTAGAAGGCCAAAAGACAGCTGCTTTTGAAGTCTGTGAACAATTAGGCCAAGCACCTGATGTCTTAGCAATTCCAGTGGGTAACGCTGGGAACATTTCAGCTTATTGGAAAGGCTTTAAAGAATGGCATGACAAAAAAGGCACAGATTTACCAAGAATGCATGGTTTTGAAGCAGAAGGTGCGGCTGCAATCGTCAAAGGAGAAGTGATTGAACAACCTGAAACCATTGCAACAGCGATTCGTATCGGTAACCCTGCAAGTTGGAAATTAGCAGAAGCTGCACGTGATGAATCAAAAGGACATATCGATTCTGTAACTGATGAAGAAATTCTGAATGCTTATCGTAAAGTTGCTGCACAAGATGGTGTATTTGTTGAACCAGGATCGGCTGCTTCTCTAGCTGGTGTGATCCAACATGTGAAAAGCGGGAAAATCAAACCAGGTGAGACGGTAGTAGCTGTTTTCACTGGGAATGGTCTTAAAGATCCTGATACAGCAATCAACGCAACAGATGTAGAAATATCTAAAATGAGTGATTTAGAAGAAATGCGCATGCATTTACGTAATGGAGTGTCAGAACTATGAAAATAAGAATTCCCGCAACCAGTGCAAATCTAGGTCCGGGGTTTGACTCCTGTGGTATTGCCTTATCACACTATCTGAATATTGAAGTCTTGGAAAATGCTCAAGATTGGAAAATTATGCATTCGCTAGGTTCTGATATCCCAAACGATGCAACGAATTTATTGATTCAAACAGCATTAAAAGTTGCGCCGAACCTTTCACCAAAAGTGTTGAAAATGACCTCAGATATCCCTTTAGCTAGAGGGTTAGGTAGTAGTTCTAGTGTGATCGTGGGTGGGATTGAGCTTGCCAATCGTTTAGGCAATCTGAATCTATCTCAAAAAGAAAAAGTGCAGATAGCAACAGAGATGGAAGGGCATCCGGATAACGTTGCTCCTGCTATCTGTGGAGATTTTGTCGTTGCAAGTTATGTTGATGGAGAAGTTCACTCAGTGAAACACCATTTTCCAATGTGTGATGTCATTGCTTACATCCCAGAAGCGCATTTGTTAACCTCTGAAAGCCGCAGTGTACTTCCGACTTCCATTCCTTATAAAGAAGCAGTACAAGCGAGTTCGATTGCGAATGTAATGATTGCGGCAATTTTGAATGGTAATTTACCATTAGCAGGATTAATGATGGAAAAAGATCGGTGGCATGAAGCTTATCGTAAAAAATTAGTTCCTCATTTGGATCAAATCAGATCTCTTAGTCATAAAGTTGGAGCTTACGGCGCATTTTTAAGTGGAGCAGGTCCAACAGTTTTGATTTTATCTCCTGAGGAAAAAACGAATCAAATGGTTCATGAATTAGAAAAGTTACCTCTTTCAGCTGCTATCAATGTGTTATCAATAGACCAAGAAGGAATACAAGTGTTTTAAAAAAATGAAGAGTAGTGTGGAATATAAACCTCACGACTCTTCGTTTTTTTTGTTTAAGCTTCTGGACTTTCGGTTGCATAATAACTATGGTCTTCCAAATTCAAAGCATTTAAAATCATTGAAGCCGTTTCTTCTATAGATAAGGACGCGACATTGATAACCACACAGCCTAGTTTTTCATATAAGTCATTTGCAAAGCTTAACTCTTTTCTGATTTTTTCAATATCCGAATAGGAAGTATCAGCAGGCAATCCATAAGTTCTCATCCGTTCTTTACGAATACCATTTAAGATGTCTGGATCATTTGTTAATCCCACAATTTTTTTAGGGTTTGTTTCCCATAATTGTTTTGGTAAATGAGCCTCAGGAATCAGCGGCAAGTTTGCTACTTTCAAATTTTTATTTGCTAAAAATAAACTAAGTGGAGTTTTTGAGGTTCTAGAAACGCCTAATAACAACACATCTGCTTCCAAGAAACCTCTAGGATCTTTGCCATCATCATATTTTACGGCAAATTCCATGGCTTCGATTCGTTTAAAATAATTTTCATTCAAATGATGCAAAGCTCCAGGTTCTCTGGTAGGTGCAATGCCAGTAAGGCGTTCGATTTCTGCCACAGGTGGCGTTAATATATCGAAGTGATATAAATTGTGTTCTTCAAAAAAATCATTGGCAATTTTTACGAGGTGGTCGTTAACTATCGTATGTAGAACCATGGCGTTCTCACGTTTTGCATCTTCCAATGCTTTTCTTAGCTTGTCTTCTTCTTTTGCGAAAGTTCTCCTGAATAGTGAAAAATCAACAGTGGGATACTGAGCCATAGAAGCTGCTGCTAATTTCGAAGCAGTTTCACCTGCTGAATCAGAAATAACAAAGATTGTCACGCATTTTTTTTGTTCATTTGTTGTCATAGTATGATTCCTCTCTTGCTTTTTTTATAAATTTATTATACCATACCTTCATGAATCTTATTCGTAATGATTCTGATTTAAAACGGGAGGTCAGCAAAAAATGCAATCAAATTCTAAAGTAGAGCAGTCGCTTGCAGTGATGAAAGAGCATGGCTTGAAATATACAAAAAAAAGAGAAGCAATGATCACATATCTAATTAGAAGAAATCGCTATATTTCAGCTAAAGAAGTTTATGAATTTATGAACCAAGAATATAAGGGAGTCAGCTACGATACTATCTATCGGAACTTACATGATTTTGAAACATTTAATTTGCTAGAAACAACTGACTTGAACGGAGAAAAGAAGTTTCGTTTTCATTGTTGCCAAGAAGTAGGACATCACCATCATTTTATTTGTACAGTTTGTGGAAAGACAAAAGAAATTCATATGTGCCCGATGGACTTTTTTAAAGAACAATTAAGTGGATGTGAAATAGAAGGCCATCGATTTGAGATTTTTGGTCGCTGTGAAGAGTGTCTCTGATCATTTTTTTCTGAAAAAGATCTGAATATTTCAAATGTGTGTAAAACTTTACTCATTTTGGCACTTTTTTATGTATTTTTTCAATACAAAGGTTGACGTTAAAATAACGATTCGATATAATGTAAAAAGAACGGTATTTTATTTTTGTGCAAACAATTCATAAATATAAAAAACGGTTACTTTTTAAGCTCGGAGGGAGGGAATTAACATGTCAAAAACTGTCGTTCGTAAAAACGAATCTCTTGACGATGCTCTTCGTCGCTTCAAACGTTCCGTTTCAAAAGCGGGTACTTTACAAGAATCTCGTAAACGTGAATTCTACGAAAAACCAAGTGTAAAGCGTAAGAAAAAATCTGAAGCAGCTAGAAAACGTAAAAAATTCTAGTTTTCGATGAATTGGAGTTGGTTGTATGTCATTACTAACAACATTGAATGACGATATCAAAACAGCTATGAAGTCAAAAGATAAAGATACGTTATCTGTACTTCGTATGCTGAAAGCAGCCATTCAAAATGAGCAGATTAAAACTAGCCGTGATTTGGACGGAGAAGAAGAGTTAACAGTTTTGTCTCGTGAGATGAAACAACGCAGAGACTCTTTATCAGAGTTTGAAAAAGCGGGACGTGACGATCTTGCTGACAAAGTGAAAATCGAAATCACAATTGTTGAAAAATATATGCCAAAGCAACTTTCAGAAGAAGAGATTCGTCAGGTAGTTCAAATGGCAATTAATCAGACTGGTGCGACTTCGCCAAAAGAATTTGGTAAAGTTATGAGTGCTGTGATGCCTGAAGTCAAAGGCAAAGCAGACGGAAATCAAGTCAATGCAATTGTAAAAGAGTTATTACAAGACAGATAATAAAAAAAACAGCAGATTTTATCTGCTGTTTTTTTTATTATCTGAGTAGGTTTCTAATTCGGCTTTTCGAAATATTTTTTAAATTAAAGTGAAATAAATATGGTATAATAATGAAGAACATGTTACAATTATTTCGTTAAATTTTTATTTAAATTTGGAGGAAGAAATGAAAAGCAAAAGAAAAATGTTTGTCAAAATTATCGTGTCGAGTATATTTTTATTAATGTTAACTATGGTTTTAAATGCGAAAATGACAAGAATAGTAGCGCAGAAAGAACCTGAAAATAAGGAAACATCTATTGTAAAAAGTAATAATATTCAATACATAACCGATGATAAACAACAAAAAGAACAAAACATAGGAAATAGGAGTACAACTGGAAATGAGATTGCAATAACTTTAACTGAAACAGATAATTATGGAAAACCACTGGCAGACGTTGGTGTTATATTGCAGAAGAAGATGAACAATGGTACATGGACAACATTTAATAATGAAAATATTCGAAAAACGGATTCGAATGGGCAAATTGTATTGCCGGAATCTCTAGTGAAATTAATTAAGGAAAAAGGTGGAAAAGAGGATAATTTAGCTTTTCGTTTTAGAGTGGTTTCTGTACCAACAGGTTATGTTGAGCCACCGGCTTATAGTGGAACAGACAAGGAAACGGCAGCTAGTAAAGGGGGAGTGTTGTATGAGCATATATCTGACGTAATGACTATTACTTCTGATACGACAACTGATTATCATGTAAGAATGTATAGTAACCTGAAGAGTAGCGAAAATTTCCTTAACAATCCGTACTTTTATTATGGAAATAATACAACTAATATTCCAGGATGGTCTATGTTCATTGGGATGTGGGGATTTCCAGGTGGAGTAACTCCAATTGGTCCAACACCTCAAATTTCTGGTACTATGCAAAAGTGGAAGGCTATACCCTTTGAGCTGAATAATAAGATTAACGAATGGGCCTATACAAATAGTATTATAGCCAGCGTATATACTGTAAATGATCCTACCAATCAAGTAGATTTAGGGGAATTAATCAGTCCTAAGTATGATGAGAATACCAAAACATTACGTTTTGATTACGATGGGACAAACGCAAACAGGAAATCAGATTTCGGTATTGTAATCGCACAAAATGTAATGATAAAACCGAATACATTATTCAGATTTGGTATGTCTTACCGGTTACCTGGAAATGGAGCTAACGCTGAACTAATTGAAGCACGTGTATATAAAGGAAAACAAATTTCTGGAAGTGGAGGGGTATTTCAGACTGGGACTTCAGACAATACAGAGTGGAAAGATATTTACGTTGAACGGAAAACTGGAAGCTCAGCTGAATTATTGACTCTGAGCTTGCGGATAAAGCTACCTAAAGAAAAAAAAAGTTGGGCAGAAATAAAAGCTCCCTGGGTAGAACCAGGAGCAATTGATGATAGCGGAGCAATTACTGAGAACACTGGAGAACCAAAGTCAGTGGCAGTAGAATATTATAAAGATCAGACGAAAGATGGTACAGTGGACATCCCAGCTACTAGTTTAGGCCGTTCTTGGTCTGCACCGCTAAAAACATACTCAGATGGTTATGTTTTAGATTATGCTACATTAGACGGAAAAAAAGTTACGACTAATCCAGTTAAAGGTATTTTTAAAAGTTCCGCTCAAACAGTTAAATATTATTATAGAAAAGCGAAGTATAAGTTAGTTGCTGATGATGTTACTTGGGAAAATCAGCCAGTAAATACGGTGGCACCAACAGCTAAGTTGTTTGATAACAAGGTCTATGTGTATGATGGGGATACCAAAATAGAAGCCATTGACTCAACCCAGTATGATGCGACTATTGAGGATTATGATAGTAGTGCTCCAGGATCAAAGTCTTTCAAAGTGAAGTTTAAATCAAAAACTGATCTTAATACGAAGTATCCAGGATTAGGTGATAATGATACTGTATATGGGAAACTGAATACTACATTTTTTTCAGTATTAAGTGCGACTGCTATTGATCAAACAAATTATATAGGGGATAATCAGCCAAGTGCTGCAAAGATAAAAAAATGGGTGAAAAATGTCCAGATTGACGGGAAGGGTATAGACGAGGATTATACTGTTGAATTGTTAGACACATGGGATAGTGCTAAAGTCGAGGAGAAGAGCTATAAAATTAAAGTGACTAGTGGAAGTGTATCTGAAACAATTTCAGTAAAAGTAAATTATATACCTAGTGGGAATTTGTCAGTTACTGTCCCTAAACTGTTAGAATTTGATAATGTACCTATACAATCAAAGAAAACACAAATAATTCCTAGAAAAAACAATCAATGGGATATAACAGTCGACGATCAAAGAAATAATACTGTGCGAGCAGACTGGCAACTTTCGATGCGGATTAAAGACGATTTTTCTTTAGAACAAGATGGTCAAAAACACATATTAAAAGGCATTCTAATTTTTAAAGATACAACCACAAGTGAGCCTGTTTTTATAAACGGAGAAAACTATCCTATTTTAAAAAGTTCTACAGATTTACCTAATGAAACAACAAAGAGTTGGTCAAAGGATACAGGTATGCTATTAGAATTAGATCAATCGAAATCAGCCGTTGCCAGAAATGGTGATTATCAAGCGACACTAGAATTTACTTTGGAAGATGCTCCATAAGAAGAATTAAGTGAATGATTACTAATCAGAATTACATGAAGAGTAGAGAGCTGCTTAAAACGTTTCTAGTTTTAAGCAGCTTTTTTGAGTTGGAATAAACAATAATGGTGCAATCATATTAAAAGAATCATTTCTAAGGTTTTTAATCTTAACCTACTTCTTTTTTATAAATAAATATTATGGTATGATTGTAGAGAATGAAAAAATAAAGGAGATGGGTATTTTTTGACAGAAAATCAGTCAATATCTTTGGAATTAAAGTTAAATGATTCTGATGATGTGAGTATGCTTTTAGGAACCCATGATAAACATATAAAGTATTTAGAAGAAAATACAGCTGTGACAATCAACACACGTGGAGAAATGATTCAATTACTAGGAGAAGAAGCCGAAGTGCAATTGGTTGCTTCTGTTATCAAAACTTTGCAAGTTTTGATTCAACGTGGAATCAAAGTCAGTACGCCAGATGTTGTTTCAGCTTTAAAAATGGCGAAAAGCGGAGAATTAGATAAGTTTGTTACAATGTATGAAGAAGAAATTTTAAAAGACCACCATGGCAGAGCAATAAGAGTCAAGAATATTGGACAAAAAAAATACATTGATGCGATTAGAAAACGTGATATTATTTTTGGCGTCGGCCCTGCTGGAACGGGTAAAACGTTTTTAGCAGTTGTCATGGCTGTGTCAGCATTAAAAAAAGGTGAAGTCCAAAAAATTATTTTAACGCGCCCTGCCGTTGAAGCGGGTGAAAGTTTGGGTTTTTTACCAGGTGATTTAAAAGAAAAAGTTGATCCATATCTCCGCCCAGTATACGATGCGTTATACCAAGTTTTTGGTATGGACCACACAAATCGCTTAATGGAGAGAGGTGTAATCGAAATTGCACCGTTAGCTTATATGAGAGGTCGGACATTAGATGATGCTTTTGTTATTTTAGATGAAGCGCAAAATACGACCGTTGCTCAAATGAAAATGTTTTTAACAAGACTTGGTTTTAACTCTCGTATGATCGTCAATGGCGATACAAGCCAAATCGATTTGCCTAAAGGCGTCGCTAGTGGTTTGATTCATGCCGAAAGAACCTTAAAGTCGATCGATAAAATTTCATTTGTTCATTTTGATGCTGGAGATGTTGTTAGACATCCAGTTGTTGCTCAAATCATTAGAGCATATGAAAAAGAGAGTCAAAAATAGTTTTAAACCTGCGGAAAGGAGTGAAAAATTCCGTTGAAATACTCGTTATTAAAATTACGTGATAAACTTGGAAAAGCTTATATACCAATACTTTTACTTATTTTTTCATGCTTTTTATTTATCATTATGTTCGGTAGTGTCCATCAGAAAAAAGTAGAAATAAAAGAAGGTCAACTAGCTGAAAATACAATTCGTGCGAATAAAAATGTTGAAAATACGTATGAAACAGCACAAAAGAAAAAATTAGCTGCTGAAGCAGTTACTCCTGAATATATTTATCAGGAAGAAACAGCAGATATTCAGCATAAGCGAATTGAAAAATTATTTAAACTGATCATTACAGCAAACGAAAAAACAGAAAAAGAGTATGAAGAGAGAAAAGCGAAGGCTAAAAAAGATGAAACGATTCCCAAACCAACAATCGAAGAAAGAGTAGCCAACTTAAAAGCGCAATTCGAATCGTTAGATCAAGATGAAGTCGCTTTTTACCAAAAATTTCCTACTGTATTTTATCAAAATATATTTTCATTAGATGCTAATCAGATTCAACAAGTAAAAACTGAAAGCTTAAAAATCGTAGATGAAAAGATGAAAGATCATGTACGTGAAGCTGATTTGGATAGCATACGACAAAATGCAATTGAGAAGATTCAATTTCTTGATGTTACCAGTACAATGCAACAAGAAATTCGTTATATTGTAAATGAAGGTATTGTAGCGAATGATTTTGCTAATGATAAAAAGACTAAAGAAATGCGTCAAAATGCAATGGATGCAGTTCCTCCAGCTATGATTTATCAGGGGGAAATTATTGTTCGTGAAGGGACTCAAATCGATAGTAAAGCGATGGAAAAGCTTGAACTGCTAGGGTTGACAAATCAAAGTACTTCGTTATTCCCAATGGCAGCACTAGCTTTAGCGATTGTCTTGCAGGTTTTTGTTTTATTATTTTTTACTAAACAAGTGACAGAGGAAGGCAAACGTAGACATTTTATCTTATTTTATGTAGGCGCAATGTCTTTAAGCGTTCTCTTGATGAAATTTTTCCAGATTTTCCAAACAGAACAAATGATGTATATCTCATTGTTTTTCCCAGCAGCGTTTACTCCTCTTGTATTAAATTATTTTGTAAGTCGAAGAGCCGGTGTTTTGGCAGCTGTTTTCCAAGTGATTTTTTCACTTTTTGTATTTTATAATTCTATAGGAACAAACTCATTGACGATTATCATAGTGAGTTATATGTTTTCTGGACTGTTGGCAACTGTAGTAAAAAGGACACGCATTGGCGAACAAGGATTAGTTGCAGTATTTTGGGTCATTATTTTTCCTGTTTGTGTGGACTTTATTTTAATGGTCTATCAAGGTATGAGCTTTTTTGATGGTAAATCGTGGACGATGATGATTTGTGCTTTAGCTGGAACTGTATTGTCTTTTCTTGCGACAATGGGACTTCATCCATATATTGAATTACTTGTAACAGATGACAGTGTGATTGTTTTAAATGAATTAAGTAATCCAAATCATCCGTTATTGAAGCAATTACTTGAAGAAGCACCTGGGACTTACCATCACAGTATGATGGTCGCTAGTTTAAGTGCGAATGCGGTTGCTGAAATTGGCGGACGTTCATTATTGACGCGAGTTGCTTGTTATTATCATGATATTGGAAAAATCAAGCATGCGAACTTCTTTGTAGAAAACTTACCAGCTGGTGCAGAAAATCCACATAATTTCTTGTTACCAGAAGATAGTAAACAAATTATTTTCGGTCATGTTATTGATGGTGCAAAAATTTTAGAAGACTATCATATGCCTGAAATGGTGATTGATATTTGTCATCAACATCATGGAACGACTCTAATGAAGTTTTTCTATATTAAAGCGAAAGAACGAAATCCAGATATTTCTGAAGCAGATTTCCGTTATCCGGGTCCTAAACCTCAAACCAGAGAAGCAGGGATCGTTAGTATTGCGGATACTTGTGAGGCTGCTGTTCGGGCAATGGATCATCCGACAAATGATAAAATTCAAGCGTTTGTTCATAATGTTATTCAAGATCGGATTTCAGATGGACAGTTGGATGATTGTGGTTTAACAATGAAAGAAATTCGGATTGTTGAAAAATCTCTGGTAAATGGTTTATGTAGTACTTTCCATTCAAGGATCAAGTATCCAAAAATGAAATCAGAAGCAGAAGAAATGAAAGAAGAACAAGAAAAGAGAGATGACTAATGGATATTTCATTCATTGATGAAACAATGAATCTATCAAAAGAAAATCTAGAAGAAGTAGAAAATCTGTTGCAGTTTGCAGCTGATTTTCTGAAAATATCTGAAGATACTGAAATGTCCGTGTCATTTATGGATAATTCAGGTATTCAGGTAATAAATAGAGATTATCGTGGGAAAGATGTTCCCACAGATGTTATTAGTTTTGCATTGGAAGAAGAAGGTGAAGATGAACTGCCTATTATTTTTGAAGATGCAGCAGAAGCTTTTCCAAGAAATCTTGGTGATATTATGATATCAACCGAACGAGCAGCGGAACAAGCTGCAGAATATGGTCATTCTTTTGAACGTGAATTAGGCTTTTTGGCGGTACATGGTTTTTTACATTTAAATGGGTATGATCATATGGAAGCTGATGATGAGAAAGAAATGTTTGGTTTACAGAAAGAGATTTTAGATGCCTATGGACTCAAAAGATAAGCGGACAGAGAAAAATAAACATTTTATAGCTTCTTTAGAGTTCGCTCTTCAAGGGATTAAAACAGTATTTAAGGAAGAGCGAAACATGCGAACGCATCTTTTGATGGGCGTTGCAGCAATTATTGCTGGTTTCGTTTTTCAGTTAGCTATCTCAGAATGGTTGTGGTTGTTACTCGCGATTTTTCTTGTTTTAGTGATGGAAATTATTAATACAGCGTTTGAAAATGTGGTTGATATGGTAACCGATTTCCATTTTCATCCAATTGGTAAAAAAATCAAAGACATGGCCGCAGGCGCAGTTCTTTTAACAGCAGGATTTGCTGTGGTTATTGCAGTGCTGTTGTTTGTCCCAAAAATATGGCAGATACTACAAGATTTTTTATAGAGGAGAGAAACAATGACTGAAGCACATAAATCCGGATTTGTAGCAATTGTAGGCAGACCTAATGTTGGTAAATCTACTTTATTGAACCGAATTGTCGGACAAAAAATAGCGATTATGAGTGATAAAGCTCAAACAACTAGAAATAAGATACAAGGAATTTATACAGTTCCGGAAGCGCAAATTGTTTTTATTGATACACCAGGTATTCACAAACCAAAACATCGCTTAGGTGATTTCATGGTTGAAACAGCTTATAGTGCTTTACGTGAAGTTGATGCAACGTTATTTATGATTAGCGCGGATCAAAAAAGAGGTAAAGGGGATGATTTCATCATTGAGCGCCTCAAGACAATGACTAGCCCCGTTTATCTTGTGATTAACAAAATCGATACGGTTCATCCGGATCAACTTTTGGGAATCATTGAAGATTATTCGAACCAAATGGAATTTGCAGAAGTTGTACCGATTTCAGCAACAGAAGGAAATAATGTGGATCGTTTGATGGATGTTTTAGTAGATCAAATGCCAGAAGGCCCACAGTATTTTCCAGATGACCAAGTAACAGATCACCCTGAATATTTTATTGTTTCTGAATTAGTTCGTGAAAAAGTATTATTGCTTACAAGAGATGAAATTCCTCATTCAGTAGCAGTTGTAGTTGATTCGATGAAACGCGATGAGAATGATAAAGTACGTATTCAAGCAACGATTATCGTTGAACGTGATAGCCAAAAAGGAATCATTATTGGTAAAGGCGGAAAAATGCTTAAACAGATCGGAACAAAAGCCAGACAAGATATTGAACATTTACTAGATGACAAAGTTTACTTAGAACTTTGGGTAAAAGTGCAAAAAGACTGGCGTGATAAAAAAGTTCATTTACAAGATTTCGGGTATCGCAAAGACGATTATTAATGAGAAATGAAAGAACAATTCTGTATTATTACAGGATTGTTCTTTTACTTGTATCTCTGCTAAAATAGACTAGAATACAAAGGAGGCGAAAGTATGGCTTTAGGAGAAACAAAAGGAATTATTTTATTTACCAAAGATTACAAAGAAAAAGATAAGTTAGTCAAAATTTTTACAGAATCCTTTGGTAAGTTGATGTTTTTCGTAAAAGGAGCACATCGCAAAAATAATCCAATTGGTCCTGCTATTTTGCCTTTTACAGAAGCTATATATATTGGTGATTTTAGAGAAGAAGGGTTATCTTTTTTAAATGGAAGTAAAGATGTTTATCCACTTCGAGTTATTCAGGAAGATATTTTTGTGAATGCATATGCAACTTATATTTTGAATTTAGTTGATGCAGCCATTGAAGATCGGACGTACGATCCTAATCTGTATCACTTTGTACAACAAGCTTTGAAATTATTGAATGAAAATAAGGACGCTGAAATTATTACTAATATATTTGAAATTCAATTACTAAGTCGATTCGGTATCACTCCAGAGTGGAAGCATTGTAGTGTTTGTCAAGAAACTCGTGGAAAATTTGATTATTCATCAAAATATAGTGGCGTTTTATGTGAACGTCATTGGCATCTTGATGATCATCGATATCATGCAGATCCTAGAGCAATTCATTTTATTCGACTTTTCTCAACAGTTTCTTATGATAAAGTCCAGGATATCAATGTTAAATCAGAGACAAAAACAGCTATTAGAAAAACTATTGACGAACTGTACGACGAATATGTTGGAATTAATTTAAAGAGTAAGAAGTTTATCGATCAAATGAAAAGTTGGGAAGACACATTGAAGTTGCCTAAGCGGGAAAAAAAGGATTAAGAGGATGACAAAACTGTATCTTAAAGGATTGAAATACGATAAAGTAACAACTTTAACCCGATTTCCGTTCAATTTACCAATTCTAAATGATTTGAATCAACTTATTTTCGATAAGCCAGTTACATTTTTGATAGGGGAAAATGGTTCTGGGAAATCAACGATAATAGAGACCATAGCTGGCTTAATGGATTTGAATCTTGAAGGTGGTTCAAAAAATAATTGTTTTGTTTCTTACGAAGAGCAATCTTTGCTAGTAGAAGCAAGCCGACCAATAAAGTATCCAAATTATCCAAAAGACAGTTATTTTTATCGAGCAGAATCCTATTATAATTTAATGACGGATATTGAAATGATCGACCAAGGTGAAGGTGTTTTCCAGCGCGAACTTCATACCTATTCAAGAGGAGAATCTTTTTATGAGTTAGTCTCAAGCCGCTTTTTTGGACAAGGTTTTTATCTATTAGATGAGCCAGAGACTGGATTATCTCTCAGTACACAATTACAATTGATGGTTTTGATGCAAGAGTTAATCAAAGCTGATTCACAGTTTGTTATTGCTACTCATTCGCCAGTGTTATTATTTTTCCCAAATGCTAGAATCTATGAATTCACTGATGGAAAAATCGTCAAACGCGCACTAGAAGAAACGAAAATATATCAAGAATGGTTAATGATTTTTGAAAGAAAAGAGCATTTTTTTCAAAATCTGTTTGAATCTTAAAAAATAATTTGACATCTCAGTGATCAAAGATTATCATAAAGAGTAATTAAATATATACGTTGAAAAAGAAGAGTAAGAAGAACTGCTGTTATAGCGAGTCTGGGAAAGTGTGAGCCAGATACAAGCAACTTTTGAAGGGCGCTTTTGAGTATACTAAAACGAAGCTGCCGATAGTTACTATCGGAAGTAGGGTGGAACCGCGATTATTCGTCCCTATGTCTCTAAGAGGCATAGGGACTTTTTTGTTTTTTTTGCTTAAGATTTTTATAAAAAATTATTGTGTAATAGGTAACGCACAGTGATGAAAATTGAGCGTTACTCGATTGTTTTTTATTGTATCAGAAAAAAACGGATTATACATTTAAATTAGGAGGATCACAATGGAAAAGAAACTTACTGTACAAGAAATGATTTTAACCTTGCAAAAATTTTGGTCATCAAAGGGTTGTATGCTAATGCAAGCTTATGATACGGAAAAAGGAGCAGGGACAATGAGTCCTTATACATTTTTGCGAGCAATCGGACCTGAACCTTGGAATGCGGCTTATGTAGAACCTTCAAGAAGACCAGCAGATGGTCGTTATGGGGAAAATCCAAACCGTCTGTATCAACATCATCAATTTCAAGTAGTTATGAAACCATCACCAGAGAATATTCAAGAATTATATTTAGAAAGTTTAGAGTTGTTAGGAATCGATCCGTTGGCGCATGACATTCGTTTTGTTGAAGATAATTGGGAAAATCCTTCTATGGGATGCGCGGGATTAGGTTGGGAAGTCTGGCTTGATGGCATGGAAATCACTCAATTTACGTATTTCCAGCAGGTGGGCGGATTAGCTTGTCATCCTGTAACCTCTGAAATCACCTACGGACTTGAACGACTTGCTTCATACATTCAAGAAGTAGAAAGTGTATATGATTTAGAATGGACTGAAGGCGTAAAATACGGTGAAATCTTCAATCAACCAGAATATGAACATTCTAAGTATTCATTTGAAATCAGTGATCAAGAGATGCTTTTAGAAAACTTTGATAAATTTGAAAAAGAAGCAAAACGCTGTATTGATGAAAGTCTTGTACATCCAGCTTATGACTATATTTTAAAATGCAGCCATACATTTAACTTGTTGGATGCTCGTGGTGCAGTATCTGTAACAGAGCGTGCTGGATATTTAGCTCGCATTAGAAACCTAGCAAAAGCTGTAGCGAAAATATTCGTTGCAGAACGTGAAAAATTAGGATTTCCACTTTTAAACAAAGACAATCAAACTAGTAAGGAGGCTAAATAACATGGCAAAAGACCTATTACTTGAAATCGGCTTGGAAGAAATGCCAGCGCATATTGTCAGCCCAAGTCGTTTACAATTAGAAAATAAAATAGTGAAGTTTTTAGATGAAAACAAATTAACTTATGAAACAGTCCAAAGCTTTTCGACGCCTCGCCGATTAGCCATACGTGTGACAGGATTGCCAGAACAACAAGAAGATACGCAAGAAGAGATTAAAGGACCTGCTAAAAAAATTGCTCAAGATGCCGAAGGAAATTGGAGCAAAGCTGCAGAAGGATTTGTTAGAGGTCAAGGTTTAACTACAGAGGCAATCACTTTTAAAGAATTGAACGGTGTAGAATATGTTTATGTAACGAAACATAATCAAGGACAAAAAACGATTGATGTGCTAGCAGGATTGAAAGATGTTATTACAAGTTTAACTTTTCCAGTGACAATGCACTGGGCAAATTATGATTTTGAGTATATCCGTCCAATTCATTGGATCGTAGCTTTACTAGATGATGAAGTGATTCCGTTCTCTGTTCTAGATGTAACCACTGGGAACCGCTCTCGCGGACATCGTTTCTTAGGTGACGATGTGACGTTTGATCATTCAAAAGAGTACGAAGAAAAACTGAAAGCACAGTTTGTGATCGTTGATCCTAATGAAAGAAAAAAAATGATCGTTGATCAAGCGAACCAATTAGCTGAAAAAAACAGCTGGAAGCTGGATCTAGATGAGAATTTGCTGGAAGAAGTTAATAATTTAGTTGAATACCCAACAGCTTTTGTGGGTGCTTTTGATGAAAAATACCTTTCTGTTCCAGATGAAGTATTAGTTACGTCAATGAAAGAGCATCAACGCTATTTTGATGTTCGTAATGATCAAGGATTATTATTACCTCACTTTATTTCTGTTAGAAATGGGGATAATGTTCATATTGAAAATGTAATCAAGGGAAATGAAAAAGTGTTGATTGCTCGTTTAGAAGATGCTGAATTCTTTTATAATGAAGATAAAAAGTTGTCAATTGAGGAATGTGTCAATAAATTAAAAAATGTCACTTTCCATGAAAAAATTGGAACTATCTACGAAAAAATGCAACGCGTGGCTGTTATTGGACAAATCATTGGTAAAGAAGTCGGTCTATCAGAAGCAGAATTGGCTGATTTAAAACGTGCTTCTGAAATTTACAAATTTGACTTAGTGACAAATATGGTCGGTGAATTCCCAGAATTACAAGGAATCATGGGAGAAAAATACGCATTGCTTCAGGGAGAAAAACCAGCAGTAGCTCAGGCAATCCGTGAGCATTATTTACCAACATCGAGTGAAGGAGAACTTCCTGTTTCTGCAATGGGTGCTGTTTTAGCAATTGCTGATAAACTTGATAGTGTATTTTCATTCTTTGCGGTAGGGATGATCCCTAGCGGCTCTAATGATCCCTATGCGTTACGCCGTCAAACATATGGAGTAATTCGTATTGTTGAAAATAAAGGGTGGCAGTTCCCCTTAGTTCAACTTCAGATGGAAATCGATGCAGCTGTTAATGCGGATAGTCAAAAATTTGGCATCCAATTGACAACAGGTCAAGAAGAAGTCATTGAGTTTGTGAAAGCGCGCCTACGCCAATTATTGATGACAAAAGATGTACGTCATGATGTGATTGATGCTGTAATCTCATCTGAACAAAAGGACTTAGCCAAACTGTTTTCATCTGCAGCAATCCTGAAAAAACATTTACTGGATAATGATTTCAAACCTTCAATGGAAGCATTGACACGAGTGATTAACTTAGCTAAAAAAGGTCGCGAGCTATTAAAACAAGATAGTCAGGTTGATGCGACTTTATTTGAAAATAATGCAGAAAAAGCATTACACAAAGCAGTAAATGAAATTGAAGAGAAGTTTGATGAAAATACTATGTCAGAAAATTATCAAGCATTAGTCAATTTACGACCATTGATCGAACAATATTTTGAAGAAACAATGGTTATGGTAGAAGATGAAAAAGTTAAAGCAAACCGTTTGCAAGAACTTAACCGTATTGCTAAAATGTCTTTATCATTGGCTAGTTTAGATTTATTGATCGTAAAATAAGATATGAAAAAAGATGAGGAGGCTTGAACAAAACGGACTCCTCTTTTTTCCGTAAACTATTGGAATTGAAGAGTTAGAAAAATTTCCCAAGCAAAATTTTTTCATAAAACAATAGAGCGTGGTACGATAAACTTATCGATTGATAAGGTGATCGTGCTATTTTTTATTAGGAGGAATTAAAATGAATCAGTTTATAAAATTATTTAGTAGTGCAGCGGTTATATTTCTAGTTCTAGATTTTATCTGGCTACTATTAATTGCTAAAAAAATCTATCAAGATCAGTTAGGTAGTTTGTTAGGCCCCACTAAAATAATTCCAGCAGTTGTTTTTTATGTATTATATCTTATTGGTATTCTATTTTTTGTTATTTATCCAGCAATTGAAAAAGATAGTTTGATCTACGCTATTTCAGCAGGTGCTTTTCTAGGAGTGCTATGCTATGGAACATATGATTTAACAAATCTAGCTACAATTAAAGATTGGCCTTCGTTGGTTACAATGATAGATTTAGTCTGGGGAGGATTTGTTACTGCAATGACTTGTGGTGTTACTGTCTTTATAGCTCAGCATTTCAATTGGAGGTGAGTAGCGTATGACAAGTCAGTCGATTGATTATCAAGAGTTGCTATTTGCATTTCGACAAGGAGCTATTCAATTGATAAACGAGAAACAAGAGCTGAATCAAATTAATGTTTTTCCTGTGTCGGATGGAGATACGGGAAGTAATTTAGCCTCGTTGATGGAGACGATACTTGAAGAGACAAATGATGAATCAACTTCTGTCATCGAAGTCTTTGAGAATATAGCAGAAGCTTCTTTGTTAGGAGCAAGAGGAAATTCTGGGATTATTTTTGCACAATATTTTAATGGTATTTATAATAATCTATTGCTTCAGGAGGAAAAAAGCTCTGTTAAGAGTTTTGTAACAAGTGTAAAGTTAGCGATCAGTGAAGCATATCAGGCTATTGAAAACCCAGTAGAAGGAACGATCATCACGGTTATTAGATCTTGGGCAGAAGCTCTTAATAAAGGGGATCAGATCCATAGTTTGGAAAATCTTTTACCGCAAGCGCTTATTGAGACAAAGCAAGCATTAGATAATACAACTAGACAGTTAAAGATACTGCAAAAAAACCAAGTAGTCGATGCAGGAGCGAAAGGCTTCTATTTATTCATAGAAGGTTTTACTAAAGCTTTTATAAATAAACAAGCTGTGGACAAACCAAGGGAGCGTTTAAATGAGTCTGTAAAAATCGAAATTTCTGAAACTTTGCATAGAAACTCTTCAGAACCAAAATATAGATATTGTACTGAAATATTAATAGATCAGGTAACGCAGACAAAAGAAGCTATCCAGACAAAATTAAGCGCATATGGTGATTCTTTAATTGTCTCTATAAATCGTGGAAAAGCGAGAATCCATATTCATTCTAATCAGCCAGATCAAGTCTTGGATTATTTAAACACGGTAGGTCAACCAATTCAACAAAAGGTTGATGATATGTTGTTGCAATATCGAGTAAATACGCAAAAAAGAACGCCAATTGCCTTAGTGACAGACTCGATCGCTGATTTACCTGCTGACTATGTATTAGATAATCAGATTCATGTATTGCCTATGAATATATTGATTGGCAATACTAGCTATATTGATAAAATAACAATTCAAAGCAATCAGTTTTTTGAGTTGAATAAAAAACAGAGCGAACGAGCTACTAGCTCACAACCGACATTAAAAACGGTTAAAAATCTTTTTTCGTTTTTAGAAACTAAATATGAAGCAATTTTAGTTATTACGGTTGCTGGAAAACTTAGTGGGACTTTCTATACCGTGAAAGAAGCTGCAAAGCATATAAGCTCTCCTAATACTAGGATTGAAGTTATTGACTCCAAGCAAAACTCTGCAGCGCAAGGATTGCTCGTAATGTGTGCTAATGAATGGATTCAATCAGGAATTGGATTTACTGAATTAGTTGAACGAACAAGGCGTAAAAGGAGTCAGCTTAAAATCTTGGTTAGCGTAGATGATTTAAATCCTATGATTGACTCTGGCAGGATACCTCAATTTGCTGGGAAAATTGCTAAGAAGGTTAATTTGAAACCGATTGTTAGTTTAAACGAGGCAGGTGAAGGGACTTTGAGTGCTTTTACTTTTAGCTTGGAAGGAAATGAAAAGAAAATTATCAAGCAACTTAAAAAAATGCATAAGAGCAGCACAATAAAGCGTTATGCTGTCATTCATGCCAATTCGGAAAAAAGAGCGTTGGTATGGAAAAATGAATTAATAAAACACCTTGGATTTCAACCAAGTTATATTATGGATATTTCAACTGTTATTGCAATGAGTGCTGGTCAAGGAAGTGTAGCTGTGGCTGTTGAATTAGGAGAAGGGGCGGATTTAATATGACTATTTTAATTGTTAGTAGTGTAATATTTTTATACTTTACTGTGTTATTCTTTTTAGCGCAATATCTTCACAATAATTCTATTGTTGATTTAGCTTGGGGAATTGGATTTGTACTGGTGGCAGTTACAGGGTATCTCGTTATGCCTGAAAAAACAAAGGTCAGTACAATAATTCTTTTATTAGTAACAATTTGGGGACTTCGATTGTTTTTCCATTTAGCTAAACGAAATATCGGGAAACCGGAAGATTATCGTTATGTGAACATGAGAAAACGTTGGGGCAACCGATTTGCAAGATTAAAAGCTTACTTAAACGTCTTTATTTTACAAGGTGTTCTTTTGTTAGTTGTTTCAATGCCGATTCTTTTTGTGATGACAAGTTCTACCAATGCTTTTTATTGGTGGAATGGAGTAGGAGTTTTAATTTGGTTAATTGGATTTGGCTATGAAACGATTGGCGATCATCAACTGACAAAATTTAAAAGTGAAAGCGCCAATCATGGAAAGCTGTTAACAACTGGTTTATGGTCAACGACAAGACACCCAAACTATTTTGGTGAAGCACTTAGTTGGTGGGGGATATTTCTTGTAAGTTTGAATGACACACGAAATATTTGGGGTATTATTGGTCCAATAACAATTACCTTGTTGCTTTTATTTGTATCAGGTGTCCCTTTGCTTGAGAAGAAATACAGAGAGCGACCAGATTTTATTGTTTACGCAAAGAAAACACCAAAATTTACCCCTTTTATTGGGAAAAAAGGATTATAAAGGAGAGATTAAGATGGATAAAAATCAATCTATTTGGTCAAAGTGGGTCGTTACAATTATCTATATTGTAATGATTGGCACGAATGCGGCAGCTGTTTTGTTGCCGCTAAACGGAATGACAACGCAAGAAGTTTCTGATACTTATCCCAACTTATTTGCCCCAGCTGGTTTGACGTTTGCAATTTGGTCAGTAATTTATTTGCTATTGGCTGGTTTTGTTGTTTATCAATGGCTTAAACCAGGAAAAGATTCTGTTTTAATTAATCAGCAAATTAGTAAAAAGTTAAGAATGACTTTTATCATTTCTTCAATATTGAATAGCATTTGGTTAGTAGCATGGCAGTATCTTTATATTGATTTATCAGTTGTGATCATGCTAGCTTTGCTGTCTGTACTGATTTATATCAATCGTATTTTAGCGAACACACCATTGACCAAAAAAGAGTATATCTTTATAAGGTTACCTTTCAGCATTTATTTTGGCTGGATCACAATTGCGACAATTGCCAACATAACAGCATTTTTAGTTGATAAAAATATTGCTTTTCTTCAAAATAATCAAGTTTTATGGACGATTGTCATATTAGTTATTGGAGTAATGATTATTAGTTTAACGATCATTCGTAACCATGATAGTGCATATGGTTTAGCAACGGTATGGGCATATTATGGTATTTTGAACAAGCATCAAGCACAAGATGGTTGGAATAACGCTTATCCTAGCATCGTCATGACAGTGATGATATGCTTAGTCATTCTCGTAATTGTTTGTCTATACGAAGTAGTTTTACTATCTAAAAGAAAAAAGAATGTTATCTAGTATATGTTTCTTTGTCTGCATCTGTTAAAATAGTAACGAAATCAACTATAGGTGGCTAAGTAATGGATAAAGAAATGAAAAATACAAGGGCTAAGATCATTCAAGTGGCGACAAGATTATTCATGGATAATGGGTATCAAAGTACTTCAACAAGACAAATCGCGCAGCTGGCTGAGGTGACCCAACCTAATTTATATCACCATTTTAAGAATAAAGAAGAAGTATATGTTGGTGTTATTGAAAGTTTGTTAAGTGATGTAAACGAAGAACTAGTTAAAATTGTTGAAGATGAAACGCTTGAAACGATCAGTAAGTTACAAAAATTTGCTGAGTGTCTGAAAACAAAACATCCGTTTGATTTTGATTTGATGATGCTTGATTTCAGAACCAAGTTGACCAAAGAGACACAATTGAAATTATTTTCACTGTGGAATCAGTCATATAAAGCACCATTACTAAAGATCTTCGAAGAAAGTGATTTTTCTTTGCGTACGGGGGTGACAGCTGAGATTGCAACTACACACTTTCTCAACACGTTATCTCCATATATAAAAACGGAGCAAAGAAGTACGGCTATTAGCATTACTCAAGTTGTCGATTTTTTTGCCTTCGGGATTTTAGCGAATAAAAATTAAAAAAGAACCAATGCAACTATCACAGTGCATTGGTTCTTTTTAGTCGTTAATTTCTGTTTTGTTTCCCAGCATTTCTACCTTTGTTAGAAGCATTTTTTGTAATGGATGCTTTTTGTGTAGTCTTCTCTGCTGTAGGTGTTACATCTTTACGTGGCGTAATAACTTGTTTTGGTGGATTTTGTTTTAATTCTTCTGCTACTTGGGCTTTGATTCTTGGTTTTAAGAATTGATTTGTGATCAATGTTTGGATGCTACTAAAGATCCCGCCGACTACCCAATAGAGTGTTACACCAGCTGGAGAGCTGATTGACATGAATACGATCATCAAAGGTGATACGATCAACATTGATTTCATTGTTTTCTTTTGTTCTTCCGGAATCCCAATAGTAGAAAGATAACCTTGAAGTAAATAAGCCACACCAGCTAACACAACAAATATGATGCTGGGTTGTCCGAGGTTGACACCGAAAAACGATGCATCGCCGATTCCTTTTGTATAACGAGCAGCAAAGAATAAGGCAGAGAAAATTGGCATTTGGATCAATAACGGTAAACAGCCGATACCGCCCATCATGCTCATATTATTTTCCTTGTAGACTTGTTGCATTTCAGCTTGGGCTTGCATTTGTTCTTCACGCGTTGTAGCTTCTTTGACTTTTGCTTGAGCGGCGTCAATTTGAGGCTTGATAGCTTGCATTTTTTCTGTTTGAATCATGCTTTTTTTCGATTGATTCAAGCCCAATGGCATGATGATCAGTCGAACAATGATCGTGATAAAAATGATTGCCCAGCCATAATTCCAATCGAAATTATCAACAAGGTATGTAATGGCACTGCTCATTGGTTTTACTAATAAATTATAGATGATACCTTCGCCAGTAGGTTGACCATCTGATCCTGTTTTTACACATCCAGATAAAAATAGGACTAGGGTGAATAGGCCAGAACTCAGCAGCCACTTATTTAATTTTCTCATTCTATTCTTTCCTTTTCTAAAAAATTTGCACAATGTTAACTATACTTGAAAAAGCGTTTTTTTTCAATGAAAATTAGAAGAATCCGACTCAAGACTGAGTAAGATTCTTCCTATATAAATTAATTTGTAACTTTGAAGCTAGTATATTCTTCTATAAGAGGATCTTCTTGAATATCGACATACGTCACTCGCCCAGCTGGACTGGGAGAATCTTTGATTTTTTGGATAAATTGCTGGATTACTTGATCGTCTCCTACAGATTCAATTGAGACTGAACCGTCATCTTCATTTCTGACAGTGCCATGTACCCCTAGTTCATCAGCAACCATTTTAGTCATATAACGAAAGCCAACACCTTGAACTCTACCTTGTACATTCATACGCACTTTTCTCATCGTTATTCCACCTCACTTTTAATTAAATTAATGATAGCGATTTTTACATCATCTGGCAAGTAAAGTAGTGATTGTTTGATTAGAAAAAATCATGGTATAATAATCAAGCGAGGTGTAAAAATGAAAGAAATTTTATCAACAAAAAACACAACAATCAAAGAATTTAAAAAATTACATAAAAAAAAGTATCGAGAGGAAAATCAGCAGTATATGATCGAAGGGTTTCATTTAATCGAAGAAGCTGCTAGGGCTGGGGCTAAAATTGAGTGGATTCTTTTTAACCAACGTGGAAAGACAGAATGGTCTGACTGGTTGGAGACACAACCTGAGAATTTGTTTATCTATGTTTCAGAAGAGGTCCTTGAATCATTGTCAGAATTACCAACGCCGCAAGGGATGATTGCGATCGTTAAAATGCCAGACGATAAGAAAAAAATAGATTTATCAGGTGGCTGGTTGCTTTTAGATAATGTGCAAGATCCAGGAAATGTAGGGACGATGATCCGAACTGCTGATGCTGCGGGACTTTCTGGTGTGATCCTAGGTGAGGGGAGCTCAGATATTTATAGTACGAAGGTATTGCGGGCTATGCAAGGAAGTAATTACCATTTACCTGTCATACGAAAACCATTAGCAGAAGTTATTGACAGATTTAAAGAGGCGAAGGTGCCAGTTTATGGAACGGAGTTAAATCCAGAGGCTGTTGCTTATCAGCAAATAACGAAGAGCGAACAGTATGCGTTGATTATGGGGAATGAAGGACAAGGTGTTGCTGCTAAATTTTTAGAGAAGACTGACAAGAATATATATATTCCGATCAAAGGAGCAGCTGAATCTTTAAATGTAGCAATTGCAGCGGGAATTTTAATGTACCATTTACAAAATAATGACTGAATAAAAAAGGAAGACTGAGACAATGCTTGAATCTGTACGCATGTGTTTCAGTTTTTTTGCGATTGTATTTAAAATTATATACTATACCACTCCGATATACGATATAATGATTGAGCTTGCAACGGCATTGATACGGACAATATCTACTTTTGTATCTTAACATAAGCTTTAGCAAGACAGAGTTGAAAGAAGGTTACGACAATATGAATAAGAAGTTACTTATACCAGTGGTGTTTTCATCATTATTATTTGTAACAGCTTGCACACAACAAGCTAGAACTAGTGAAAGCTCTATACATAGCAAAGAGAGTACTCACCAAAAAGAAGCAGGTCATTTTCAATACGACACACAAGAAAGTTGGCAACAAATATCTGGAAAGATGCAATCACCAATTGATATCGCTCTTTCTTCAGTTGAAAAAATGAATGATGGCGGTACTATTAAGTTAGACTATAGTTCCAAAATCACTAATGCTGAAAACAACGGGCATAGTATTCAAGTAACAGATTCGGGTACCGCGACAATCAATCAAAGAATCTTTTCATTGACACAATTTCATTTCCATGCTGAAAGCGAACATACGATAGACGGAAAACACTATCCGCTAGAAGCACATTTCGTGAATCAAGCACAAGATGGAAGGATGGCTGTTATTGCTGTATTTTTTGAAGAGGGCAGTGAGAATAAAGGATTTCAAGAAGTGCTTGATGATGTGTCCGATGGCAAAAAAACAGCGATTTTAGACATTCAATCAATGTTTCCTGAAAATAGAAGTTATTATCATTATTTAGGTTCATTAACAACGCCCCCGTTAACTGAAAATGTTGAGTGGTATATTTTTAAAGAACCTGTACAAGCATCAAAAGACCAAATAAAAAAATTTCAAAGGTTTTATGAACATAATAATAGAAATACTCAATCATTGAATGATCGGGTTATTCTTGAGCACGATGAATAATCAAATAAAAATAACAAAAAAAGTATTTAATTATGTTGAAATCATTTAGATAGTATTGTATAATAGACAACGGTGCTAAAACACTAAATCCACATCCGGATTCGATTTATAAGGCGGTGCTACTTTTAGTAGTTCCTTATGAAAATGAGAACTGGAGAGGGAACAAATAAAAACCAAATTGGAGGAAACAACCCATGGCAGTAATTTCTATGAAACAATTACTAGAAGCCGGCGTACATTTTGGACACCAAACTCGTCGCTGGAACCCAAAAATGAAGAAATACATCTTCACAGAAAGAAACGGAATCTACATCATTGACTTGCAAAAAACAGTTAAATTAGTAGATGCTGCTTACGATTACATGAAAAATGTTGCTGAAGATGGCGGCGTTGCATTATTCGTAGGAACTAAAAAACAAGCACAAGAAGCGATCAAAGACGAAGCAATTCGTTCAGGTCAATACTTTGTAAATCACCGTTGGTTAGGTGGAACTTTAACTAACTGGGATACTATCCAAAAACGTATCAAACGTTTGAAAGATATCAATAAAATGGAAGAAGATGGTACTTTCGAAGTTCTTCCTAAAAAAGAAGTTGTTGGTTTAAACAAACAACGTGAACGTCTTGAAAAATTCTTAGGTGGTATCGCTGATATGCCTAGAATTCCAGATGTAATGTACATTGTTGATCCTCGTAAAGAACGTATTGCTGTTCAAGAAGCACAAAAATTGAACATCCCAATCGTAGCGATGGTTGATACGAACTGTGATCCAGATGAAATCGACGTAGTGATTCCATCAAATGATGATGCAATTCGTGCGGTTAAATTAATCACTGCTAAAATGGCTGATGCTTTCATCGAAGGAAACCAAGGTGAAGATCAAGCTGTAGAAGAAATCTTTGTTGAAGCAGCACCAGAAGCGGCAACTTCAATCGAAGAAATCGTTGATGTTGTTGAAGGCACAAACGATTCAGCAGAATAATATGAAATAACGGAGCTGTCTCGAAGGCTAGGCGAAAAAAGCCTGATTCTCCTTTGAGATAGCTTTTTTAAAACGAATTTTACAATTAAACTATCTGTGATTAAAAGCATCACATTCATATTTCTCTATTTTTCAATAGAGTCTAATCGAGCTCATTCAGCTTTTAAAATTATATAGCTATGTAGGGTAACCTTTCGGAAAAAAGATAAAAATGGAGTGAGACAAAAAGTGTCTCAATCAATTTTTCCTTTTCAGTCAAGGTTAAACGAGCCTGCTACGCTTTCAAAACTTAGGAGGAACAAAAAATGGCAGATATTTCAGCAAAATTAGTTAAAGAACTACGCGACATGACAGGTGTCGGTATGATGGACGCAAAAAGAGCGTTAGTAGAAGTAGAAGGTAACATGGAAGCAGCTGTTGATTACTTACGTGAAAAAGGTATGGCTAAAGCAGCTAAGAAAAATGACCGTGTTGCAGCTGAAGGTTTAGCAAACGTTGCTTCAAACGGGAACTTTGCAGCAATCGTTGAGGTAAACTCTGAAACTGACTTCGTTTCTAAAAACGAAATGTTCCAAGATTTAGTTAAAAAAATCGCTACTGAAATTGCGACAAACAAACCAGCTAACATGGAAGAAGCTTTAGCTCTTAAAACAGATAAAGGAACTTTGGAAACTGAATTGATTGAAGCAACAACTGTTATCGGTGAAAAGATCAGCTTCCGTCGTTTCGAATTAGTAGAAAAAGACGATAACGCTGCATTCGGTGCTTATTTACACATGGGTGGACGTATTGCTGTATTAACTGTACTTGAAGGTACAACTGACGAAGAAGTTGCTAAAGACGTTGCGATGCATGTAGCAGCAATTAATCCTCGTTATGTAAATGAGTCACAAATTCCTCAAGAAGAATTAGAGCACGAGAAAGCTATTCTTTCTGAACAAGCATTAAACGAAGGCAAACCAGCAAATATCGTTGAAAAAATGGTTGTTGGACGTCTAAATAAATTTAAAGCTGAAATTTCATTAGTGGATCAACCATTCGTTAAAGATCCAGATATGACAGTTGAAAAATACGTGTCTTCTAAAGGCGCAACAGTTAAATCATTCATCCGCTTTGAAGTTGGCGAAGGAATCGAAAAACGTGAAGACAACTTCGCAGACGAAGTAATGAGCCAAATTAAAAAATAAATCTGTTGCTTATGTAACAGTTGGGAACGCATTGAGATGCGCTCCCTTTTTTTAAGCAAATCAAAAGAAATACACTGGCAGAATGTTCAGAGTATGTTAAAATGTTCTTAGACAAATGGTGGAGGGAAATTAAAAATGGTAAAACCTAAATATCAACGTGTTGTATTAAAGTTAAGTGGCGAAGCTTTGGCCGGAGAAGAAGGGTTTGGAATTAAACCTCCAACAATCAAAGAGATTGTAGAAGAAATAAAAGAAGTTCATGAATTAGGGATTGAAATGGCAATTGTTGTTGGCGGCGGAAACATCTGGCGTGGACAAATCGGTGCTCAAATGGGGATGGAACGTGCCCAAGCTGATTATATGGGAATGCTAGCAACAGTGATGAACGCTTTAGCTTTACAAGATACATTAGAAAATTTGGGAGTTCCAACACGCGTCCAAACATCTATCGAGATGCGTCAAATCGCAGAACCATATATTCGCCGTCGTGCAGAGCGACATTTGGAAAAAGGTCGTATTGTTATTTTTGCCGGCGGAACAGGAAATCCGTATTTCTCAACTGATACAACCGCAGCTTTACGCGCGGCTGAAATCGATGCAGATGTGATCTTAATGGCTAAGAACAATGTTGATGGAGTGTATTCTGCTGATCCTAAATTAGATGCAAATGCGGTCAAATTTGAAGAATTGACACATTTGGATGTGATATCAAAAGGTTTGCAAGTAATGGATTCAACAGCAAGCTCACTTAGCATGGATAATGATATTCCACTAGTCGTTTTCAACTTAAACGAAACAGGTAATATTCGTCGTGCATGTCTTGGTGAAAATATTGGAACAACCGTAAGGGGGAAATAAAAAATGAGTGGAACTGTATTAGCAACAGCAAAAGAAAAAATGAGTAAAGCAGAACAAAGTTTACAACGTGAACTTGGTCAAATTCGTGCAGGACGAGCTAATGCGAGTCTTTTGGATCGGATTCAAGTAGATTATTATGGTGCACTTACACCAGTTAACCAACTTGCTGGAATCAATATTCCAGAAGCCCGGGTTTTAATGATTACACCTTTTGATAAAAATTCACTTGAAGATATCGAAAAAGCGATTCAAGCTAGTGATATCGGAATTAGTCCGACAAATGATGGTACTGTAATCCGTTTGGTGATTCCACAATTAACGGAAGAACGCCGTAAAGAATTAGCGAAAGATGTAAAAAAAGCCGCTGAAAATGCGAAAATTGCTGTTCGTAACATTCGTCGTGATGCTATCGATGAATTAAAGAAACAACAAAAAAACAATGATATCACTGAAGATGAGTTACGTAATTTAGAAAAAGAAGCTCAAAAATTAACTGATGATAGTGTGAAAAATATCGATACGATCACATCAGAAAAAGAAAAAGAACTTTTAGAAGTTTAAAAATAATAAAATAAAGAAGCAGGAAATCAAAACTTTCATTAGTTAGATTTCTTGTTTTTTTATTTTTTATAAATAATTGTTATTTTAACGATATAAAGAACTTTGAATATAAAGATATAATCTATAGAAATTGTAAGTTTAGCCGAGAGTGCTAAAAAACAACTTGTTAAACCTTAAACGTTATGGAATAATGATATTAGCTATATTTTTATTAAAGGGGGATGAGAACGTGAATTTTATTAAACGTGCATTATGCAGTGTTACTAGAAAAAAAGGGAAGTCACTCATTTTATTTGCAGTGATATTTGTATTGGGAAATGTTATCGCAGGATCAATCGCGATACAGCAATCTACACAAAATGTTGAAAAAAGCGTGAAAAAGCAATTAGGTGGTATGGCAACACTAGAAATTGATTATGAAAATAATCAAGAAGAAGTCATGAAAGCAGGTAGTGATATTGAACAATTAAAAGTGGACTTAATCAAAAAAGTTGGTGAGTCTCCTTACGTAAAATATTATGATTATAATGCTAGTACTTGGGCTGATACAAAAGAGTTAAAGAGTGTCGTTGCAGATTCAGAGCAATTTGGTGGCATGGAAGGATTTTCTTTAAAAGGCTCAAACTATTCTAAAATATTAGATGTAGAGGAAAGCAAAATTAAACTAGTCAACGGCAAGGTGTTCACCCAAGAAGATATCGACAATGGAAAGAATGTCGGATTGATTTCTTCGAAAGTTGCAGAAGAAAATGGGTTGTCAGTTGGAGACCAAATGGTTATGGATATGCGAGGAAATGATTTTAGTGAAGATGGTAATAATAAAGAGTTATTTAAGATAGATGTTCCTATTCAAATTATCGGAATTTTTGAACCGACAACAGTTGAAATAAAAGATAAAGAGAATAAAAAATCAGAAGAACAAAACATGAATCAACAATTTATGTCAATGCAGCAAATCAATACGATATATCTACCAAATAAAACAGTATTGGAAATAAGTAAAAATTATCTTGAAGAAATGAAAAAAGTAGCGCCAGATAGTCATTACTTTGAAGGATCAGAAGAGAACAGTGGTGAATATTATACACCAATCTACGTATTGAAAACGCCTGATGATGTAGACGCATTTAAAGAAGAAACACAACCTCTGTTACCTAAATTATATACGGTAAAAGCTTCAACGGATCAATACGAACAAATTGGCGGAAGCATGAAAAAAATGTCTCAAATTTCTGGGTATGTGGTCATGATTGCCGTTATAGCAACATTACTGATTATTTCACTTGTTGTTCTATTATTTATGCGTGACCGTAAACACGAACTAGGTATTTACCTGTCATTGGGAGATAAACGTAGCCATGTTATGGGACAAATCATCATTGAAATGTTGATAATAAGTGGAATTGCGTTGATTCTGTCATTGATCACGGGTAATTTCTTAGGAAAAATGGTATCAGAATCACTATTGAATAGTGATATTTTAAACAATACAAATGATCAAATGAATATGTTTATGGGATTTGACGGGTTAGGTTCAACCGAGCTTACAACGGATGACATTATGAATGCCTATGAAGTGAAGTTTTCATTGGGCTATATCGTTACGTATTTAGTTGTTGGATTAGGAACGGTATTGTTAGCAGCAATTTTGCCATTGTTGTATATCGTTCGTTTAAATCCAAAGAAAATTATGATGTAAGGGGGAAGAGAAATGGCAATTTTAGAAACTAAAAATCTTAGTTATTTTTACCAAGATGGTGATCAGCGTCGCTTCATTTTAAAAAATACAAATGTTTCTTTTGAACAAGGAAAATTTTATACTATTTTAGGACAATCTGGTTCAGGAAAAACCACTTTTCTTTCCTTGATTAGTGCTTTGGACACGCCAAAGGAAGGCGAAGTTTTATTGAATGGAAAAGATATTAAAACAATCGGTTATGAAAAGTACCGTCGTGATGAAATCAGTATTATTTTTCAGAGCTATAACTTAGTTCCTTATCTGACAGCGCTAGAAAATGTTTTAGTTGCAATGTCAATTACAGACAACGAACTTCCGCCTAATCAAAAAGAAGTTGCCTATAACCTTTTAGATTATATTGGGATTACAAGTGAAAAAGCAGATCGACTTGTGAATCAGCTTTCTGGTGGTGAGCAGCAACGTGTTGCGATTGCTCGAGCTTTGGCAACAAATGTCGATATTATCTTAGCTGATGAACCGACTGGGAATTTAGATGAAGGAATGGAACAAGAGATTGTCGATATTTTTCAAAACCTTGCCAAAGTGCATAACAAGTGTGTCATTGTTGTGACTCACTCAAATGATATCGCTGAGCAATCTGATGAGACCTATTACCTGAAAAAAGGTGTGTTAAAAAAGTATGAGTGATTTTCTATCAAATTTCAGCGGGGATAATTACGAAAAAACTCGCCAAGAAAAAATGGAACAAAAGCATAAAGTAGATAAAAAAGAACCAACAAAGACCAAAAAATCAGGGGAGCAATTAGCAAGTAAAGAACAATCAATTAAAGAGATAAATAGTAATGTTTCATACGGCCCCAAAAATAATTCAGAAAACGTAACTCAATCTATTCAAGAGGGGAAAACGAACTCTAAAAGTGTTTCTGAAATAGAGAATTCAGAAGAGTTAATCTACACAAAAAAACGTAATAAAAAGAAAAAAAATGAATCAGTCAAAACAGAAGAACCTGTTGTCGAAATACCAGTGAATCAGTCAAAAAATCTTGAAGAAGTGATTGAAACTGACCCAACTTACAAAAAGAAAAAAATAAAGAAATTTGGTTATATTGGATTAGGTTGTATAGTAGCCATATCATTATTCTACTTTGGGTATTATCAACTGACTCATGTAAAAGTACCAGATTTTGAAGGGAAAGAGCTGTCAGAGGTTCGCCAATGGACGACAGAAAATGGTGTGAAACTTCAAGTTGAGCAAAAATATGATTTTGCGAAAGAGGCAAATGTAATCATACATCAAACCGTTAAAAACAAGAAAATCAAAAAAGGGAAAGAGCTAGTTGTAGATGCTAGCTTAGGAGCAGATCCAGAAGAAGCTGTTTCATTACCAGACTTCAAACCAATGAAACTTAAAGAGGCGAAAGGCTGGATAAGTGAACAAAAAGCTGACAATTTAGCGATAATCGAGGAATACAGCGATACAATACCAGCGGGAGATTATATAAAGTTTGAAATAACAAATAAAGATGTAAAGGCTGAAAATTACAAACGTAAAGACAAAGCTAAACTTTATTACTCCAAAGGAAAAGAAGTCTTTGAAAAAGATATTCCAATGCCTGATTTTGCTGGAAAGACAAAAGAAGAAGCAACTGAATGGGCTAAGAAAAATGACATTACAGTAAAAATTGAAGAATCCGATTCTGATAAAGTTGAGAACGGAAAAATTATTTCACAAAGTATTGGAAAAGATACGAAAGTAGCAAAAAGAGAGTCAATGACGATTACAGTTTCAACAGGGAAAGCGTTGATAGTACCTGATTTTTCACAGTTTACAGCAGAAGAAGCAGAGTCAAAAGCGAATGGATTACAAGTACAAGTGAAACAACTATTTAATGACGAGGTTCCTTATGGGAGATTTATTAGCCAATCGGTAGAAATTGGTAAAAAATATACGGAAAAAGACGAAAAACCTGTGATTCAAGTTGTGTATTCATTTGGAAAACCTTATATTAAAGATTTGCGGGACAATACTTTAGAAGGTGATCTACAAAAGATTTTCTATGACGAATATCAATCTAAAGGAGCTAACATCACTTATCAAGTTTATTATGTTGATTCAACAGTAACGAAAGGAACCGTTGTTAAAATGAGTCAATATAATGAATTTATTCCAAGTAGTTCAGTTGTTCAGATTGGCATTAGTAAAGGGAATTTAAAGCCAGAAGAAAACAAGCCTTCTCAAAAGGAAGAGTAATCTGATTACCAAAGTCGTTAAAAAAGAGTTACTTTTTAGAAAGTGAAGCAAAACGATAGCCAGTTTTGTTTCGCTCTCTTTTTTTGACTTTGAGGTATAATATCAGAAAATGACAAAGTTTATAGCATAGATTAAGCGTGATTTGCATGTGGATTACACAGTTTAGACATTAAAATTATTAAATAATACCGAAATCTTTCTATTTGCATAGGTTTTTTTGGAAGATATTGTTATAATAGTCTAGACAGATTTTTGGAATGGAGGGAAAAATATGTTACGTTTTTTTCCACAAAAGAATAAATACATACAAGAAGAAGGGACTTTTACTTTTAATAGTAAAGGGCCAATCCCAAAGCATGTGGCAATAATTATGGATGGTAATGGCCGATGGGCTCAAAATCGACGTTTACCTAGAATTGCTGGCCATAAAGAAGGAATGAATACGGTAAAAAAAATCACGAAACATGCGAGTAAATTAGGAATAAAAGTCCTGACTTTATACGCATTTTCTACCGAAAACTGGAAGCGACCAACAGATGAAGTTAGCTTTTTAATGCAGTTGCCAGTCGATTTTTTTGATACATTTGTACCTGAACTAATCAAAGAGAATGTGAAAGTCCATGTTATGGGCTATAAAGAATTTTTGCCAGCTCATACGCAAGATGCGGTAGAACGTGCCATTGAACAAACAAAAGAGAATACTGGTATGGTTTTAAATTTTGCTTTAAACTATGGTTCACGAGCTGAAATCATTACAGCGGTCAGAGAAATTGCTGAACAAACAGCTAGCAGTGAACTTTCCCCAGAAGACATTACGGAATCGACTATTGCAGATCATTTGATGACAGGCTTTTTAACAGAAGAATTAAGAGATCCAGAATTATTGATCCGAACGAGTGGGGAAGAAAGAATTAGCAACTTTTTACTTTGGCAGATTGCCTACAGTGAATTGTTTTTTACAGAAGCTTTGTGGCCTGATTTTAATGACCAATTATTAGAAACTGCCTTAGCATCGTTTCAAAATAGAAATCGTCGTTTTGGCGGCTTAAAGGAAACAGAGGAGGAAGATAAATGAGACAGCGCGTTATTACAGCAGCGGTAGCATTAGTCGTTTTTATACCAATTATTTGGTACGGGGGATTTGTGATTGAGTTAGCGGCAGCGATACTGGCAGTCGTAGGAGTTTATGAATTATTTAGAATGAAAGGTCTGGAAATAGCTAGTTTTGAAGGGGTTCTTTCAGCTTTAGGAGCAGTACTATTAGTTTTGCCAAAAGATCGTTGGTTTTTCTTTTTACCTGAAAAAGCTGATAATTTTATTTTATTTTATCTAACGGTCATGATTTTATTAGGTGGTTTAGTTGCTTCTAAGAATATGTATACCATCTCTCAAGCTGGATTTCCTGTTATAACTAGTTTGTATGTGGGTGTTGGATTCCAAAATTTTGTGAGTGCTAGAGATGCTGGTTTCGTTGTTTTGTTATATGCTTTATTTGTTGTATGGGCGACAGATATCGGTGCCTACTTCATAGGCAAACGCTTTGGAAAAAGAAAATTATGGCCAGAAGTATCACCTAATAAAACGATTGAAGGGTCGTTAGGCGGCATTCTTTGTGCTGTTGTTGTAGCTTTCGTATTTTTGATGTTAACACCTAACAAAGAATTATTTGTTTATAACTTACCAATTATGTTGATCATAACAGTAGTCTTTTCAATTGTTGGACAATTTGGTGATTTAGTTGAATCATCTATCAAACGTCATTACGATGTAAAAGATTCTGGTACTATCTTACCAGGTCATGGCGGCATATTAGACCGTTTTGACAGTTTACTTTTTGTTTTTCCAATTATGCATTTATTCGGACTATTTTAATTTCTAAACAAGAAGGGAAGGTAAAAAACTCTGAATGATCAGGGTTTTTCTTTTTACTATGAAAAAAATCGCATTATTAGGAGCCACAGGTTCAATTGGTACAAACACAGTAGATGTTGCTACAGCATATCCAGAGCTATTTCAAATTGTTTCGCTAACATTTCATTCAAACAGTGAAAAAGGAGCAGCTTTGATAAAGCAATTGAAACCAAGATATGTAGGTGTGGGCTCAGAACGAATAAAAAAAGAATTAGTAGACCGCTTTCCAGAAGTCGAGTTCGGTGTGGGTGAAGAGGGTCTGATAAAAGCGGCAACTCTTGAAGAGGTGGATGTCATATTAACGGCGGTTACTGGAAGTGTGGGGTTAAATCCTACAATGGCTGCTATTGAAGCAGGTAAAGACATCGCATTGGCAAACAAAGAGACCTTAGTAATGGCAGGTAAATGGGTCATGGAAGCAGCCAAAAAAAATAATGTCAGTATATTGCCTGTCGATAGTGAACATTCAGCGATTTTTCAATGTCTTGATGGTCAAGCACAAGGGAACTTAAAAGAGTTGGTGATCACAGCATCCGGAGGTAGCTTTAGAGATTTGACACGAGTTGAGTTAGAATCTGTTACTTTAGAACAGGCATTGAATCATCCAAATTGGTCAATGGGGAAGAAAATTACGATAGATTCTTCTACAATGATGAATAAAGGGTTAGAAGTTATCGAGGCCCATTGGTTATTTGGGACGGATTATGATAAAATAAAAGTTGTTTTACATAAAGAAAGTATCGTACATTCAATGATTGTGTTCACAGATGGTGCCTACTTAGCCCAATTAGGACCAAGTGACATGCGCGAACCGATTCAATACGCGTTGACGTATCCAACTCGTTTACCAATCAAAAATGAGCGAGCATTTGATTTAACTCAGATTGGTCAATTGAATTTTGAGCCAATGGATTATGACCGTTTTCCCATGTTGGCATTAGCTTTTTATGTTGGAAAAAAAGGTGGAGCGTATCCTACTGTCTATAACGCGGCAAATGAAGTTGCAGCAAATTCATTTATAGACGGAAAAATTTCATATTTGCAAATCGAACATTTTGTTCAACAAGCAGTTGAAAACTATCAAGAAACTACCGAAGTCACTTTGAAAGAAGTGATCGAAATCGATAAACAAACAAGAACTATCGTAGAAAGATGGATAAAGGAAGAAGGTCGGTTATGAAAACAATCATTACATTTATTATTGTCTTTGGAATTCTTGTCTTAGTGCATGAATTTGGACATTTTTTCTTCGCAAAGCGTTCTGGCATATTAGTACGTGAATTTGCGATCGGTATGGGGCCGAAAATTTTTGCTCACCAAGGAAAAGACGGAACAGCTTATACCATTCGAATCTTACCAATTGGCGGTTATGTAAGAATGGCTGGTATGGGGGAAGACGAGACAGAGTTGGCCCCCGGAATGACTCTTTCTGTTGAGTTAAATGAACAGGAAGAAGTCGTAAAAATCAATACAAGTAAAAAAGTTCAATTAACTAACAGTATTCCAATGGAAATGTTGGAAGCTGATCTGGAAAGAGAATTATTCATCAAAGGGTATGTCAATGGTAATGAATCTGAAGAAATCACTTATAAAGTAAACCATGATGCAACGATCATTGAACAAGATGGTACAGAAGTTCGTATTGCACCGATTGATGTGCAGTTCCAATCAGCAAAACTTTGGCAACGTATGTTAACGAATTTTGCTGGACCTATGAACAATTTTATTTTAGCCTTTGTGTTGTTTACGATCTATGTCTTTATGCAAGGTGGTGTAACATACACAAATACTAATCTAATCGGTGGTATTCAAGCAGATAGCCCAGCAGAAAAAGCTAGTTTAAAAGCAGATGATCGAATTGTTTCAATCGACGGAAAGTCAGTCAATGATTGGAACGATTTCACAAAAATTATACAAGATAGTCCGGGAAAAGAATTGAATTTGATGGTGGAATCAAGTGGAAAAACCAGAGAAGTCGATATAACCCCGAAGAGCCAAAAATCAGGCAAACAAGAAATTGGTGTCATTGGTATCTTGCCACCGAAGAAAACTGGATTAGCGGATAAACTACTTGGTGGAGTTCATGAAACAATCAATAATTCTATGCAAATCTTCAAAGCACTAAAATCATTGTTTACTGGATTTAGTTTAGATAAACTTGGTGGCCCAGTAATGATGTTCCAGATGTCTTCAGAAGCGTCTAAAGCAGGATTAAATACGGTGATTTGGTTAATGGCTATGTTATCAGTTAATCTTGGGATCATTAATCTTTTGCCGATTCCAGCATTAGATGGCGGTAAAATCGTCTTAAATATTTTAGAAGGTCTTAGAGGTAAGCCTTTAAGTCAAGAAAAAGAAGGGCTGCTAACACTCATTGGTTTTGGGTTCATCATGTTATTGATGGTGCTAGTGACGTGGAACGATATTCAACGCTTTTTCTTTTAAAGTAAATTATTGGATTTTAAGACGAATCACTTGAGGAGATTCAACCACAATTCGTTTAAACAAAGGAGAGTTCTAATGAAACAGTCAAAAATGTTAATCCCAACTTTACGTGAGGTGCCAAATGATGCAGAGGTATTAAGTCATCAAATGTTACTGAGAGCAGGTTATATTCGCCAAGTCTCAGCGGGGATATACTCTTATTTACCACTAGCGAATCGAGTACTTGAAAAATTAAAGAAAATCATGCGAGAAGAATTCGATAAGATCGACGCAATAGAAATGTTAATGCCAGCATTACTACCAGCAGAATTATGGAAAGAGTCTGGACGTTATGAAACATATGGACCAAATCTTTATCGTTTAAAAGATCGCAATGAGCGTGATTATATTTTGGGTCCAACCCATGAAGAAACGTTTACGGAATTAATTCGGGATGAGGTAAATTCATATAAACGTTTACCACTTAACCTTTATCAAATTCAAACAAAATACCGTGATGAAAAACGTCCGCGATTTGGTTTGTTACGAGGGCGAGAATTCATTATGAAAGATGGCTATTCGTTCCATGCGGATGAAGAAAGTTTAGACCAATCATACCGTGATTATGAAAAAGCCTACTCAGCAATTTTTGAACGTTGCGGCTTGAACTTTAGAGCAATCATCGGAGATGGTGGCGCTATGGGCGGTAAAGATTCTAAAGAATTTATGGCGATTTCAGACATTGGTGAGGATACGATTTGCTTTTCCACTGATGGAGATTATGCTGCTAACTTAGAAATGGCAACAAGCTTATATACTCCTAAAAAATCACATGAAACTCAATTAGACATCGAAAAAGTAGCAACTCCAAATGTTGGATCAATCGAACAAGTTGCGGCATTTTTCAATGTTGAGCCTCAACGTATCATTAAGTCTGTCTTGTTTATGGCTGATGGTGAACCTGTCTTGGTTTTAGTTCGCGGAGATCATGAAGTGAATGATGTTAAGCTGAAAAACTTCTTGGGTGTTGATTTCTTGGAAGAAGCAACAGATGAAGATGCACGTAATTATTTAGGCGCAGATTTTGGTTCAGTCGGACCAGTTGAACTTTCTGAAGAGGTTAAATTGTTTGCAGATCTTCACGTTCAAGATTTAGCCAATGCAATTACTGGAGCGAATGAAACAGGTTACCATTTAAGCAATGTTAATCCAGGGCGTGATTTCACACCAACTAGTTATGAAGATTTACGTTTTGTTCAAGAAGGCGATCCTTCACCAGATGGAAATGGCGTTTTAGAATTTACTAAAGGGATCGAAATTGGTCATATCTTTAAACTAGGAACTCGTTATAGTGAAGCAATGGGTGCAACAGTTTTAGATGAAAACGGCAGAGAAAAGCATGTTATCATGGGGTGTTATGGAATTGGTGTCAGTCGTTTACTTTCAGCAATTGTTGAACAAAATATTGATGAAAATGGGATTAATTGGCCAGCAGGTATTTCGCCATTTGATTTACATGTTGTTCAAATGAATATAAAAGACGAATATCAAATAAAATTAGCCCAAGAGGTTGAAGAAGTGATGTCAGCGGCTGGTTATGAAGTTTTAGTAGATGATCGTAATGAGCGGGCTGGTGTAAAATTTGCTGATGCAGATTTGATTGGCTGTCCAATTCGAATCACTGTTGGTAAAAAAGCAGTTGATGGCGTGGTAGAAGTGAAAATTAAACGAACTGGAGAAATGGTTGAGGTTCGAAAAGAAGAACTCGAAAGCACATTATCTATTTTATTGAATACAAACAAAGAGTAAATCTGAAATATCTACGAAGTTGATCACAGATCAGATTTCGTAGATATTTTCTTTTCGCTGGCAGCTAAGAAAAATGAGTATAAGGGACGCAGTAGAGTTTTTGTTTACATTGTGTTTCATCAAAAAAAATAGTATACTTAACTGTGGCGAGGCACTTGGCAGAAATGTTTAAGGGCCTCTTTCTTATCAAGATACCCAGTTAAAAGCGGGTGGTTTTTTAATATAAAAGCTAGATTATTAGGGAAACTAGAATTGGACTAGTTCAGTCTGAGCGAAATGAGTTCGCTGCGCTTTTACTATAAGGAGGTTTATTAGTGGAAGAAAAGGCACAAGAGTTATTTGCAAAATTAGTTGATCAAATTCAATTAAATGAACAAGAGCGGCAGCATCCACTTATTCAACAAGGAAGAATTGACAAAGTAGTCGTTCATCAACAGAGTCGCTTATGGGAATTTCACCTAGGATTTACTGAGATTTTACCTGTTATGTTGTATCAATCATTTATCCAACAATTAGAACTTTCTTTTCAGCAAATCGCAAGTGTAACTGTAAAAATTACAGCTGATAAAAGCGAATTTACAGAAGAGCAATTGAGAGACTATTGGCAGCTAGCATTATTGAATGGTCAATGTGATACACCTCTCGTTCAGCGTGTGATAAAGACACAAACACCAATTATTGAGGATAAAAAAATTATTTTGCCTGTCGACAATGAAGCGGTTATTCCTTATTTAAAACAGCAATATTTGCCGATTATTGAAGAGTTGTATATTCGTTATGGTTTTCAAAAATTTCATATCGAACCTAAAATGGATGAACAGCAAGCTAAACGCGTGTTGGCGTTATTTGAAGAACGCAAACAAGAACAAGACGCTGCTTTCCAACAACAAGCTGCCGAATCGCTAATCAAACATGAACAAAAGAAAAAACAACAACAGCAACAAGGACCAGCGCTTGAAGGACCGATTCGTCTTGGGCGAAATATACCAAATGATGAACCAATCATGCCAATGGGCAATATTTTAGAAGAAGAAAGAAGAGTTACAATCGAAGGTTTTGTCTTTGATGTAGAAGTGAGAGAGTTACGTTCTAAACGAAAAATCTTGATTTTAAAGATTACCGATTACACATCATCGTTCATCGTTAAAAAATTCTCAAATGGTGAAAAAGATGAACAAATCTTTGATGCAATTCAAAAACATAGTTGGGTTCGTGTTCGTGGCAGTATTCAAGAAGATACCTTTATGCGTGATCTAGTGATGAACTGCCAAGATTTGATGGAAGTCAAACATGCACCACGTAAAGATTATGCACCAGAAGGCGATAAACGTGTCGAACTTCATTTACACAGTAATATGAGTACAATGGACGCAACAAATAATGTGGCTGATTATGTTGCTCAAGCTGGAAAGTGGGGACACAAAGCGATTGCAATTACCGATCATGGTGGAGCGCAAGGCTTTCCGGATGCGCATAGTGCAGGAAAAAAAGCTGGAGTTAAAATTTTATATGGTGTGGAAGCCAATGTGGTAGATGATGGAGTACCGATTGCGTATAACGAAGCGCACATTGAATTAAGCGAAGCAACTTATGTCGTATTTGACGTGGAAACAACTGGACTTTCAGCTGTCTATGATACGATCATTGAGCTTGCAGCGGTTAAAATGCACAAAGGAAATATTATCGATACGTTTGAACAATTTATTGATCCGGGGCATCCATTATCCCAAACAACAATTAATTTAACTGGGATTACAGATGAGATGGTACGTGGATCAAAATCGGAGGAAGAAGTTCTACGTTTATTCAGAGAGTTTTCAAAAGATACGATTCTTGTTGCCCACAATGCATCATTTGATATGGGCTTCTTAAATACGAGTTATGGAAAATATGACATCCCAGAAGCAGAAAATCCTGTTATTGACACATTGGAATTATCTCGTTATTTACATCCGACATTTAAGAGTCATCGGTTAAATACGTTATCTAAGAAATTTGGTGTTAACTTAGAACAACATCACCGTGCGATCTATGATTCGGAATCAACTGGACATTTATGTTGGATCTTTTTAAAAGATGCTAAAGAAAATCATGATATGAATTATCATGATGAATTGAACATGCATATTGGAGAAGGCGATTCTTATAAACGTGCTAGACCCTTCCATGCAACGATTTTGGCAACGTCTCAAGCTGGTTTGAAAAATCTTTTTAAATTGATTTCAATGTCTAATATCAATTACTTCTTCAGAATCCCTCGAATCCCTCGTTCTCAACTAAGTAAATTACGGGAAGGACTGATTATTGGTTCAGCCTGCTCCAATGGTGAGATTTTTGAAGCGATGATGCAAAAAGGGGTAGAAGAAGCTAAAAATCGCGCCAAATTTTATGATTATATTGAGGTCATGCCAAAAGCTGTTTACGCACCACTGCTTGAGCAGGAATTAGTAAAGAGCGAAGCTGATTTAGAAGAAATCATTAGTAACTTAGTAAAAATCGGAGACGAGTTAGAGAAACCAGTTGTCGCTACTGGAAACGTTCATTATTTAAATGAAGAAGACAGTATTTATCGTAAAATTTTAGTGGGTTCTATGGGTGGCGCTAATCCGTTGAATCGTCATAGTTTACCAGCAGTTCATTTTAGAACAACAGACGAAATGCTGACAGCCTTCCAATTTTTAGGGGAAGAAACAGCACATCGAATCGTTGTAGAAAATCCTAATGCTATTGCTGATATGTGTGATGAAATCACACCCGTCAAAGATGATTTATACACACCAAAAATTCCAGGTTCAGAAGATGAAATTAGAAACTTAAGTTACACTCGTGCAAAAGAACTTTATGGAGATCCATTGCCTGATATTGTTGAGAAGCGGTTGAAAAAGGAATTGGATAGTATTATCGGAAACGGGTTTTCAGTTATCTATTTAATTTCACAAAAATTAGTGCATAAAAGTATGGAAGATGGCTATCTAGTAGGTTCCCGTGGATCTGTGGGTTCCAGTTTTGTAGCCACGATGACAGGGATTACAGAAGTCAATCCTTTGGCGCCGCATTATCATTGTATCAACTGTAAGCATTCTGAATTTTTTGAAGACGGATCATACGGTTCTGGTTTTGATATGCCTGAGAAAAATTGTCCAAATTGTGGCCAACGATTATTTAAAGATGGTCATGATATTCCGTTTGAAACCTTTTTAGGATTCCATGGAGACAAAGTACCCGATATCGATTTGAACTTTTCAGGAGATTATCAAGCTGAGGCGCATAATTACACGAAAGTTTTGTTTGGTGAGGAATATGTGTATCGCGCTGGAACGATTGGTACTGTTGCAGATAAGACTGCTTATGGATTTGTGAAAGGCTATGAACGTGACCATAATCTTCATTTTAGAGGAGCCGAAGTGGATCGCTTAGCAAAAGGTTCTACTGGTGTTAAACGAACGACTGGACAACATCCAGGGGGAATTATTGTTATCCCTGATTATATGGATGTTTACGATTTTACACCGATCCAATACCCAGCAGATGACCAAAATTCTGAATGGAAAACGACTCACTTTGATTTCCATTCAATCCACGATAATATTTTGAAACTCGATATTCTAGGACATGATGATCCTACCGTTATTCGGATGCTGCAAGATTTATCTGGAATCGACCCTAAAACAATTCCAACAGATGACCCTGAAATGATGAGGATTTTTGCTGGACCAGAAGTCCTTGGCGTGACACCAGAGCAAATATATTCGAAAACAGGTACTTTAGGTATTCCAGAGTTTGGAACTCGTTTTGTACGAGGCATGCTAGAAGAGACACATCCATCAACTTTTGCAGAGTTACTGCAAATATCTGGACTGTCTCATGGTACCGATGTTTGGCTAGGGAATGCTGAAGAGTTGATTCGCCGGGGGGAAGCGACACTAGCCGAAGTTATTGGTTGTCGGGATGATATCATGGTTTACTTGATCCATGCAGGTTTAGATAGTGGTATGGCCTTTAAAATTATGGAAACAGTGCGTAAAGGGCTTTGGAATAAGATACCAGATGAGTTAAGAGAAGAATATTTGACTGCGATGAAAGAAAATAATGTACCGGATTGGTATATCGATTCTTGTTCGAAAATCAAGTATATGTTCCCGAAAGCTCATGCGGCAGCTTACGTTTTAATGGCGTTGCGTGTGGCGTACTTTAAAGTATATTTCCCTATTTTATACTACTGTGCTTATTTCTCAGTTCGTGCTGACGATTTTGATTTAGTCGCGATGTCACAAGGGAAAGAAGCAGTGAAAGCCCGAATGAAAGAGATTCAAGACAAAGGTCTGGAAGCCTCTACGAAAGAAAAAAACTTATTAACTGTTTTAGAACTTGCTAACGAAATGATTGAACGTGGTTTTAAATTTGGCATGATTGATTTATATAAATCAGATGCTGAGAATTTTGTGATTGATGGTGATACATTGATTGCACCATTTAGAGCTGTTCCTAGTTTGGGACTAAACGTAGCGAAATCAATTGTAGAAGCAAGAGATGAACCGTTCTTATCTAAAGAAGATCTTGCAAGTCGAGGAAAAGTATCAAAAACATTGATTGAGTATATGACTGAAAATGGTGTATTGAAAGATTTGCCAGATGAAAATCAACTATCATTGTTTGATATGCTATAAAAAATAATGGAATGCATGGAGTAAAATCTATGTGTTCCATTTGTTTATTTTTATCGTTTTTTTAAGTGTAATAATTTGCATTCAAAAAAGTCTTTTTAAGTAAAAATCTAATAAAAGTTGTAATAATAACACTAGACCTTTAATTTTTCTATTTAGTAGCATATAATAAGAAAGGGTTTATTTGAGAACACACAATGATAACTTTCATGGTACAATAGCATGTAATGGATCACTACAGGAGGGAACACTATCATGGTCAAAGAAAAAACAAGATATAAAGCTGTGATTGCCGATCATACGTATACGATCATCGGACAAGAAAGCAAACAACATATGGATTTAGTAACGAAATTGGTTAATGAACAATTAGCTGAACTCAAACATATTTCACCACAAACAAACGATGAGCAAGCATCTGTTTTGTTAGCAATCAATGCAATTTCTGATCAGCTGAAAAAACAAGAAAAAGTGCTTAACCTAGAACAAGAAGTAGCTGAACTAAAAAAACGGACAATTAGATTAGCAGAACTTGAAAATCGTATCAAACGTATCGAAGCAATCGAAGAAGAAGCAAGAGGCGTTTTAAAAAAGAACGGCCAAGAAGATGTAGAAATCCATAATCATATGGAAGCACAACAGATTTTAAACGAAAACCGTAAACAACAGATCCAAAGTAAAAGCACTCAAGACCAATAATCTGAGAGGATGACAGGATGTTAACTTTATTCATTTTATTACTATTAGCCATTGGCTTTTATACAGGCGCAAGACGCGGATTGATATTACAAGCTTTATATACATTTGGTTATCTTTGTTCTTATTTTATAGCTAAAACGTATTATAAGAGTTTGGCCTCTCATCTAGAATTGTTCATCCCGTATCCTTCACCAACAGCTGATACTAAATTAGTTTTTTTCAATCAAGAACTTACACTTGATCTTGATCAAGCTTTTTATGGTGCGATAGCTTTTTTACTTATTTTGGCAATAGGTTGGTTAGTCGTGCGATTTTTGGCTATCTTTGCTCATGGATTGGTCTTTGTACCCGTATTAAAACAAGCTAATTGGCTAGCTGGCGGATTAATAAGTTTAATTGTTATTTATATCGGAGTGTTTTTAGTATTAAGTACGTTATCGATGTTACCAGTTGATGCTGTCCAAAAACAATTTGAAAATAGTGGATTAGCAAGGTATATCATTAAAGACACACCGATTTTTTCTAAGCAAATCTATCATTTGTGGATCGAGCAGATGATCAAATAAAAATTCATGCAACAGGTACGAGTTGGTCATTAAAACACTCGTAATAAGTCTTACAAGAACAGAAGGTGAAAAAATGAATACACGAATTTTAGCAACATTAGGTTATGATAAGGTCAAACAGTTGATTTCTCAATATGTTGTGACAGCCCAAGGGGCAGAAGAAATAGAGCTTCTAGTTCCAGTAAACGATGCAACGAGCATTCAGTCTTGGTTACAAGAAACAGAAGATGGGATGAAAATTCAGCGTTTACGTGGAGGAATCCCTATCCCCAAGTTAGAGAATATTCGCCCTCACATGAAACGAATTGAAATTGGCGCTGACTTGAACGGCCTCGAATTAGCACAAGTTGGACGAGTATTGTCAACGACGTCTGAAGTTATTCGTTTCTTTAATGATTTACAGGATAGTGAAATCGAGTTACTGAGACTTTATACATGGATCGAGCAATTAATTGTTTTGCCTGAATTGAGTCGTAGGCTGAAAGAGTCGGTTGATGAGGATGGACGAGTTACGGATGAAGCATCGCCAGAGTTAAAAATCATTCGAAATAATATTCGTAGAAGTGAACAGACGATTCGTGAACAATTAGATGGCATCGTTAGAGGGAAAAACGCCAAATATTTAAGCGATGCAATCGTAACGATGAGAAACGAACGCTATGTAATTCCAGTTAAACAAGAATATAAAAGTGTTTTCGGCGGAGTAGTACATGATCAAAGTGCATCAGGTCAAACGTTATTTGTTGAACCAAAACAAATTGTTGATCTGAATAATCGCTTGCGCCAACATCAAATCGCAGAGCGCAATGAAATTGAACGGATTTTATCAGAGTTATCGGCTGAATTAGTTCCACACCGAAATGATATTATGCATAATGCTTACGTTATCGGTAAGTTGGACTTTGTAAATGCCAAAGCTCGTTTTGGTAAAGAATTGAAAGCAATCGTTCCAAAAATTAGTGCAGAGAATCATATTTATTTCAAACAAGCGAGACATCCGTTACTGGATCAAGAAAAGGCTGTTCCAAATGATATCACTATTGGAAAAGACTATCAGGCAGTGGTTATCACTGGTCCTAATACGGGTGGTAAGACAATTACGCTTAAAACATTAGGGTTATTGCAATTAATGGGACAATCCGGATTACCGATTCCGGCGGGTGAAGAAAGCCAAATGGGCATTTTCGATGAAGTCTTTGCTGACATTGGCGATGAACAATCTATTGAACAAAGCTTGAGTACATTTTCTTCTCATATGACGAACATCGTTGATGTGTTGAAAAAAGTAGATAGTCATAGTCTGGTGTTATTCGATGAATTAGGTGCGGGAACGGATCCTCAAGAAGGAGCAGCACTAGCCATTTCGATCTTAGATGCGTTAGGGAGTAAAAGTGCTTATGTGATGGCGACAACCCATTACCCTGAATTGAAAGTGTATGGTTATAATCGTGCAGGTACAATCAATGCTAGTATGGAATTCGATGTGGATACCTTAAGTCCAACTTACCGCTTATTAATCGGTGTTCCAGGACGCAGTAATGCATTTGAAATCTCAAAGCGACTAGGATTAGAGACGATAATCATTGATGAGGCAAAACACATCATGGATGGTGAAAGTCAAGATTTAAATGAAATGATTGCTGATTTAGAAAATCGTCGTAAAATGGCAGAAACTGAGTATCTGGAAGTTCGTCATTATGTAGAAGAAGCAGAACGGCTGCACAGAGAATTGAAAGAAGCATATGGTTACTTTTTTGACGAACGTGAGAAAGAAATGGCAAAAGCTCGAAAAAAAGCAAACGAACTTGTTTCGCAAGCGGAAGAAGAAGCAAACGTTATTATTTCAGATATTCGCAAAATGCAGCTGAGCGGTACCAACCAAGGTGGTGTAAAAGAACATCAGTTGATTGATGCCAAGTCAAAACTTTCACAACTTCATCAAGAAGAAGCGCATTTGGAAAAAAATAAAGTGCTTAAAAAAGCCAAAGAACAAAAGAAATTAAAATCAGGTGATGAAGTCATCGTCAATACGTTTGGACAACGTGGGACATTGATTCGTAAGTCTAGCGAGAATGAATGGCAAGTTCAATTAGGTATTTTGAAAATGTCAGTTGATGAAAGTGATATGACACCTGTTGCGCCGGAAAAAGAACCAACACAAAGAGTAACGGCTGTTCGTTCAAGTGAAAGTAGTCATGTAGCAAATCAATTAGATTTACGCGGGAAACGCTATGAAGAAGCATTGGCAGAAGTGGATCAATATTTAGATGCAGCAATTTTAGCAGGTTATCCTCAGGTCACGATCGTTCACGGAAAAGGAACTGGTGCTTTACGTACAGGAATAACTGATTACTTAAAAAATCATCGTAGTGTGAGTAGTTATGAATTTGCGCCAGGGAATCAAGGTGGTAATGGCGCTACGATTGTAAAATTCAAATAGAATGCTTACCTTTAGTAAGCAGGAAATTAGTAGAATGAGTAAACGAGTGCTATAATTAATTCAGATATAAAAAGTAGGAGGTCTACAATATGACACAAGTAATTACTGATAAAGATTTTTCAACTGAAACAGATAACGGTCTTGTATTGATCGATTTTTGGGCAACATGGTGTGGCCCTTGTCGCATGCAATCACCGATTTTAGAACAATTAAGTGAAGAATATGATGAAAGTGAAGTAAAAATCACGAAAATGGATGTAGATGAAAATCCAGAAACACCTGCTTCATTTGGAATCATGAGTATTCCAACATTACTTTTGAAAAAAGATGGTGAAGTTGTAGAAAAAGCTGTAGGTGTTCACTCTAAAGAACAATTACGTACATTGATTGACAAACATCTGTAGAATTAAAAATAGGATGGAGAGTTTCTTCATCCTATTTTTTATGCCTAAGTTCTTAGAAAATGGTATAATATAATGTATCAAGAAAGAAGGAAGGAAGTATTATGAACGAAAGAATCAAAAATAAATTAGCATTACTTCCTGACCAACCAGGTTGTTACTTGATGAAAGATAAAAATGGTACAATCATTTATGTCGGGAAAGCCAAAGTGTTAAAAAACCGCGTCCGCTCTTATTTTTCTGGTAGCCATGATACGAAAACTGAGCGACTAGTTAGTGAGATAGAAGATTTTGAATATATAGTAACCGAATCAAATATAGAAGCACTACTTCTCGAAATCAATTTGATTCATAAGAATGATCCTAAGTATAATATCATGTTGAAGGATGATAAAAGCTATCCTTTTATCAAGATCACAAATGAAGATTATCCACGATTGTTGATCACCAGAAAAGTTTCAAAAGATAAAGCACTATATTTTGGTCCCTACCCAGATGTTGGTGCAGCAAATGAGACAAAACGTTTGCTGGATCGTCTTTTTCCTCTGAGAAAATGCCGAGTGTTACCGAAAGAGGTTTGTCTTTATTACCATATGGGACAATGTTTAGCACCATGTGTCTTTGATATACCTAAATCCACTTACACTGAAATGGTTGCTGAAATCAAAAGTTTTTTAAATGGTGGGCACCCAGTTATTCAAGAAGAAATACAAAGAAAAATGAATGAAGCTGCAGAAAATATGGAATTTGAAAAAGCTGCAGAATATCGTGATCAAATCAAAGCAATCGAAACGGTCATGACACGTCAAAAAATGACAAATGCAGATTTAGTTGATCGGGATGTCTTTGGTTATGCAGTTGATAAAGGTTGGATGTGTGTCCAAGTATTTTTTATCAGACAAGGTAAATTGATTGAACGAGATGTTTCAATTTTCCCTTTTTATAATGAAGAAGAAGAAGATTTCTTAACCTTTATCGGACAATTTTATCAAGAAAATGAACACTTTATCCCAAGAGAAGTTTTGATTCCAGATAATATCGATGTTGCTAGTGTGGAAGCAATGCTTTCAACTAAGGTTTTACAGCCACAACGGGGAGAAAAAAAGAAATTAGTTCGGTTAGCTGGTAAAAATGCTACCGTTGCTTTGCAGGAAAAATTTGATCTAATTGTGCGTAAACAAGAACGAACAATTGGTGCTGTGGAAAAATTAGGGAATGCGATGAATATTCCGACGCCTGTGAGAATTGAAGCGTTTGATAACTCAAATATTATGGGAACGAACCCTGTTTCTGCAATGGTTGTTTTTATCGATGGACGCCCAGATAAAAAGGAATATCGTAAATATAAAATCAAGACAGTTAAAGGTCCAGATGATTATGCTTCGATGCGTGAAGTGATTTATCGCCGTTATTCACGTGTTTTAAAAGAGAATCTACCATTTCCAGATTTGATTGTGATTGATGGCGGAAAAGGTCAAATCGATGCAGCAAAAGAAGTGTTGGATAATCAATTAGGCTTAGATATTCCAATAGCAGGATTGGCTAAAAACGATAAGCATAAAACCAGTGAATTGCTTTTCGGTCCTAATTTGGATATCGTTCCTCTAGAAAGAAATTCACAAGAGTTCTTTTTGTTACAGCGTATTCAAGATGAAGTCCATCGTTTTGCAATTACGTTTCACCGGCAATTACGAAGTAAAAATAGTTTTGCTTCACGTTTAGACGATATTGAAGGATTAGGGCCAAAACGTAAAAAAGAGTTATTAAAACAATTTAAATCATTAAAAAATATTACAGCTGCTTCGATTGAAGAATTAAATGCGTCAGGTTTACCGAAAAATGTTGCTAAAAATGTTTATGATCACTTGCATCAAGAAACATCCGATTTGAAAGATGAACCTCAATAGTCGGTTAATTAACAGAAAGACTAAACTTACTTAGGTGAGTTTAGCTTTTCTTTTCTAATTATAAGGAGAGCTTTTTAGAATAATTGTCTGAATATTTAGTGATTTACAGGGAAGTTACTTGTAATACTATATTAAAAAGTGCGACCACATGGTAAACTTTGTAAAGGGGGATTTACGTTTTTTACCAATAAAACGGCTAATTTACTTTTTTATAAAAAGTCGATTTAATTTGAATATAGGAGGATGGGTAATGTTAGAAGTAAAGAATTTGGTTAAAACATTTGGGGACTACACAGCAGTAGATAATATTTCTTTTGAAATTCCAGATGGAAAAATACTTGGATTGATCGGTCAAAATGGTGCTGGGAAGACAACAACCTTTCGTTTGATTTTAGATTTTTTAACGCAAGACAGTGGTGTCGTACTTTGGAATGGGCATCAATTGAGTGGAAAAGACTATAATGATATTGGCTATTTACCAGAAGAACGCGGCTTATACCCTAAAGTTTCCATTCAAGAACAATTGATTTATTTTGCTGAGCTAAGAGGAAAAACGAAAAAAGAAATTGAACCTAAAATCGACGAATGGATGGAAAAATTCAAAGTCAAAGGAAAAAAGACAGATAAGGTAAAATCACTTTCAAAAGGAAATCAACAAAAAGTCCAACTGATTGCAACACTGATTCATGAACCAAAGTTGGTTATTTTAGATGAACCATTCAGTGGCTTAGATCCAGTCAATGCGGAACTTTTAAAAGATGGGATTATTGCATTGAAAGAAAAAGGTTCTTGTGTTATTTTCTCTAGTCACAATATGGATAATGTTGAAAAAATATGTGATCATCTTGTAATGTTAAGAAGTGGAAAAATGGTGCTAAATGGCAAAGTTCATGAAATCCGTGAAAGCTTCGGTAGGACGAAAGTCTTTTTAGAATCCCCCTTGAATCCAGAAGACGTTTTAGCAATTGATGGCGTAAAATCGGCAGTAAGAAGAGGGGATGGTGTCGTTGAAGTAACCTTGAACGATCCAAAAGCTGGACAAGAAATTTTTGCTCGTGCTACCCAATTTGGCTATATTCCAATGTTTAATCAACAGCCGCCAACTTTGGAAGAGATATTCAAGATGAAAGCAGGTGAACCAAATGAGTAAATTTTGGATTATAGCAAGTGATGTTTATAAAAAAAATGTAAAATCTGCTTCTTTTGTTATTATGATTTTGGTTCCGTTTCTTGTTATGGGAATAATTTATATCGCTGGCTCACTAGCAGGTGGCTTTTCTGAAGAGACAAAAGTTGGACTTGTTTCAGATAATCAGGAACTATCAACACAGTTAGCTAAATCGAAGACAGATGATTATACATTTAAAGTCGTTGGGTCGCAAAAAGATGCTGAAAAGCAATTAAAAAATAAAGATTTAGATGCTTTTCTTGTCTTGGAGACTAAGACAGAGCAAATTCAAGGGAAATTATATGCAGAATCATCTTTGGGGACAACGACCGAATTAATGATGGGACAAATGCTCAATGGGCTTCAATCCTCGTTGAATGCAAGTAAATTGAATTTAAACTCGGAACAGTTAGCAAGTTTGAGCCAACCAGCTAATTTTGAAAAGACAAAAGTTAGTTTTGATGATAATGGCAAAATGACAACAGGGCAAGACAATACAGCCATCCAGTCAGCGATGTCATTCGTCATAACGATCATTCTTTGGGTGATCATCATCACATATGCTTCAATTATTGCACAAGAAATCGCTTCTGAGAAAGGGACTCGAATTATGGAAGTTATTTTATCCAGTACGAAAGCTCAAACTCACTTTTATGGAAAATTGACAGGAGTTATCTTAGTTGCTCTTACACAAATTGTCATTTATGCTGCAGCTATCGGAATCGGTTATTCACAATTGAAAAATCTGGATATGGTCAAAGGTTTTTTAGAGGGCTTGTCCTCAGCTAATATTTTTGGCAGTTTCTTGTTTTACACACTCGCTTTCTTTGTGTTAGGTGTGTTAGTCTATTCAGTATTAGCGGCTCTATGCGGTTCGCTAGTATCAAAACCAGAAGATACAGCTAAAGCGGTTCAGCCTATTATCTATATCGCAATGATTGGCTATTTCATCGGGATTTCGTTAGGAACGACTGATCCGCAAAATATTGTGATCAAAGTATCTTCATATATCCCGCTGATTTCATCCTTTATTATGCCAATTCGTTTAGCGAGTGAGACTGTAACTAATACAGGAGCTATGATTTCTGTTTTGATTCTTGTGGTTTTCGGCGTTCTATTAACGATGTTTTCAGCAAAACTCTACAAGTCAAATGTATTGGTTTATAGCGAAGGCGGTGTATTGAAATCGCTAAAACAATCGATTTCAATTTTAAGAAACGAACGTAAAAAATAGTTAAGTAATCAAAAAAGAGCAGTGAGGTTTTCTTCATTGCTCTTTTCTTTGGATTCGAATTGGAACAGTCTTTCTTTCAACTAACGATACACTCATTTCTTGCTCTGGGATCTTCTCAGCGTTTAACTGATTATGAATATAAATAAACGAATTTTCAGCTTGACGTTTGATGGAATAGTCTACTGTTGTAATGTGCATCAAACGACTGATTTCACTATTGTCAAAACCAATCACAGCAACATCTTTTGGGATAGAGTAACCTAATGTTTGAAGTTCAGAAATAAAGCCTGCTGCAACTGAATCGGTATAAAAAGCCATTGCATCCGTTTTATTAGCCATTTCATGCCATAACTGAGCAATAGTTCGTCCGTTGTCAATTCTTGTTTTATCATGGAAAATCCATTCGTTTTTGATAGGAATATCTTTTTCTTTGTGAAAATCATCAATGGCTTTTAAACGAGCTTTTGTATTTAAATTTTCAGAATTCCCTAACACATGACCAATGGATCGATAGCCTCGCTGATAAAGGTACTTCAGCGATCGCAAGTAGCCAGAATAATGATCGACATATGACGAGTAGATTCGTTCAGAATCAATCCGATGCCAAGTGGCGATTGGACCAAACAGGCTGTAAGGTTCGATAAATTCCCATTTATTTGCTCTAGTTAAAATAAAAACGCCATCTAGCTGCTTGTATTTCATTTGGTTTAAGGCATCGATTTCCTTTTTCCTGTCCCCATCTGTAAAGTAGAGTGTTACATAATAGTTATACTTTTTTGCAATAGAAATGAAACTCTCAAGAAAAACACCTAAAGGATCAATAAAACCATGAGCAAGAAAGCCAATTGTTTTTGTTTCACCACTTTGAAGATTTCGTGCAATCAAATTAGGAGAGTAGGATAACGCTTCCATTGCTTCTAAAACTTTTTTGCGACTTTCTTGGCTGACATATCCATTGCCAGAAATGACTCTAGAAACTGTAGACTTCGATACTTGGGCTTTTTTTGCAACATCAATAATTGTGGTCATTATAATACCTCGCTAGTTGAATAAGTTCTTTCACTTTTAAGTATAACATAAAATAATTGAAAAAAGAGCTTGACATGGGAACATTCCCACATATTATGATAAAAATGTAAACGATGTCAGAACATATTCTGAACAAAAAATCAGGAGGGAAATACATGACAAGAGAAGCATTGAAAATCGCAACAATTGGTGGGGGATCAAGTTATACACCAGAATTGATCGAAGGATATATTAAAAGAAAAGATGAATTACCAATTAAAGAAATTTGGTTAGTAGACATTGAAGCAGGGAAAGAAAAATTAGAAACAGTTGGTGCAATGGCTAAAAGAATGGTCAAAGCGGCTGGTCTAGATTGGGAAGTTCACTTAACATTAGATCGACGTGCAGCCTTAAAAGATGCAGATTTTGTATCAACACAATTCCGAGTAGGACTACTTGATGCTCGTATCAAAGATGAAAGAATTCCGTTGTCTCATGGTATTTTAGGACAAGAAACAAATGGAGCAGGCGGGATGTTTAAAGCCTTCCGTACGATTCCTGTCATCCTTGGAATCATTGAAGATATGAAAGAATTATGTCCCGATGCATGGCTTGTAAACTTTACTAATCCTGCCGGCATGGTTACAGAAGCTGCTATCAAACATGGCGGATGGAAAAAAACAGCTGGGTTATGTAATGTACCGATTGGTCACAGAAAACAAGCAGCTGAAAAATTAGGTATTCCTGAAGATGATTTATTCTTCAAATTTGCTGGTATCAATCACTTCCATTGGCATCGTGTCTGGGACAAACAAGGAAATGAACGGACTCAAGAGTTGATTGATTTGATTTATGGGCCGCAAGAAGATTCCGAAAGTCATTTGAAAAATATTCATAATGCACCTTTTCATTATGAACAAATCAAAGATCTAGGCATGTTACCTTGTGGTTACCATCGTTATTATTATATCGAAGATGAGATGCTGAAACATTCGATTGAAGAATTTGAAAAAGGGGAAACAAGAGCACAAGTAGTAAAAGAAACTGAAGCTCGCTTGTTTGAACTTTACAAAGATCCAAATTTAGACTATAAACCAAAAGAATTAGAACAACGTGGTGGTACTCACTACAGTGATGCAGCTTGTGAACTAATTGCATCAATTCACAATGATAAACGTACAGATATGGTTGTTTCTACTGAAAATAACGGAACAATCACTGATTTGCCATATGACTGTGTTGTAGAGGTGTCAGGACCTGTAACTGCACATGGACATGAACCATACAACTGGGGAGCTTTCCCACCAGCAGCGCGTGGAATTATTCAAGTGATGAAAGGCATGGAAGAAACTGTGATTCGTGCAGCTATCGATGGAGACTATGGCGCTGCATTACATGCATTTACAATTAACCCATTAGTTCCAGGAGGAACAATGGCTAAAACATTATTGGATGAACTATTGATTGCACATAAAGACCATTTGCCGAACTTTTCACAGGCTATCACTAAGATCGAGGCGGAACAACCTGATACAGTGGCGTATGTAACTGAATTAATGAAAAGTAATTAAAAATGACAGAAAAATAACGAAACTAAGCAGACCTGCTTAGTTTCGTTATTTTTTATTTTTCAAAAGGAAATGATCGCACATATTAATCACTATTCAATAATTTTTTTTGAATAACCATAATCAATTCGAGCCACATTCGCTCATCTAAAAAACTGTTCACAAAGAAAAAAGTCTGTTGTTCCTTTTCTGCGTGAACTTCAAAATTATCTATAATAGCTATATCCGATTCACTTATTTGATTTGTAAAAGTAATTGATTCAGCATTAAAAAGTGTTAGAATCCTATTTTTTATAAAAACTGTGCCAAAATTGTTACTGCTGTATTGAATGTAAATAGAGATAGTAGGAATCAAAAACATATCCGTCAAAATTGAAAGCAACATGCAAATACCAAAATTAAAGGTAGAATCGATTGTAAATTCAGGGTGATCTTTTCTAAATTTCTTGTAGAAACGAAAATTATTTGGATGTCGTTTTAAATACTTTTTTAAAAATTCTGTATTATCTTGTTCATTGATCATCACTTGTCTAAAAAAATACATTGGATTGATTTCAAAAAAAGTAGAATGAACTAATCCAATTAGTACATAATAAAAAATACTAGATTTTTGCTTAGGAGTCATAGAAGTTGAAGGTGAAAATTTTTTTTCATATTCATTAACTAGCAATTCACTTGAGAATACTAAAGAGGAAGATCTTGGAAACTTATCAAAAAGACTGATTTTTTCTTGTGAAGAATCAATATCTGAAATGAAACTTCGAAGCATTAAATTAAAAAATAAATGCTCATCTTCTGATATAAAGTATCTTTTAACAAGCCTTGAAATTTCCGTGGTTACTTCAAAGGGTTTGAGTATACTTTTTATTTCGTCTGGTAATTTTATCGGGAATTTATACTGTCTCATGATCGTAATTCCTAACATTAATTTTATTCGTTTGATAACAGAAGATGGGTAGCGTTTCTCCAAGCTTTCTATCAGTTCTGGACTGGTGAACACACAACTAAGTTCAAATTCAAAAGGAATAATAGTACCTCGATAGGCGTTCCAGTAAAAATAAAAACAAAACATTCTCATTTGCTTTTCTTCACCACATAAATTTTCATTTGAATGAAAAACTACTTTTATATGAAAACTTTTAAGTTGTTCATTTAAAGCATTTATTTGTTTGTATAAATAAGGAATACTTACAAATAAATCATCCGCAAGTTCATCTGCTGTTAGATAACTTCGGGTAAGAATACTAGAAATGATTTTAAACTGTAAAGACTCATTTAAGTAATGAAGTCGTAAATGTACTATTAGATAATCAATTTTAAAATGGGAATGATTGTTTAATTGAAAGCTGCCGGTGCTTCTTTCAAAATCAATCATTTTTAAATCTTCATTTTTTTGAATATCAGATTCTAATTCATTAAAATATCGCTTCAATGTGCTTAAAGAGATATCTAAGTAATGTTGGAGGTAAGTGAAAGAAACCTTTTCACTATCTTTAAAAATTAATTCTTTAAAAAGTTCTAATTTTTTCTTGTTTTTATCATTTAAAAAAAATTCCATTCATGTACGTCCTTTTCCAGTAGTTTTCCGTGGAATTATAGAGTAGAAAAAAAGCAAAGTCAATTACAGGTGCAATAAAATCATTTGTATTTGTTTTATATTTGTTATTTTTTATTAACATAAATCTTGATTTTGTTATTAATAGAACGGAATGAATGTTATTTTATCTAAAAAAGAACTGAAATGTGTTCAGTTTTGGATTTTCAAAAGAAAACTTTATGTTTTATGATAATAAAGTAATACGAAAGAGAAAAAAATTAATCGAAATCTCCGAATTGCATTTAATATCTATAAATAATATCTTTTAAATTTATTTATTATGTTTTTGAGTTGGGAATGTCGGGGAGTAAAAGGGGGGAGCTATGAAAAAAAAGGGTTTGATTTTCCTAAGTATCATTTTTATAGTGATATCGTTGTTTCAGTTTTCTAAGGTTTCCGAAGCGGCAAACTATGATACAGAAATTGGTTTGACTTTTAATACTGATGTAGCTACTGGAAGTGATTCCACTTCAAGTTCAAAAATCGAAAGCAGCACAAGTGAAACATCACAGATTAGTACTAATAACCACCAAGTAATAAGAAAGAACTTCCAGAGACAGTGATACAAAAAATAACTAAGTCTGGGTTAGATAGGTTTTTACCTAATACTGGAACGATAAAGAATCTTTTATACCTAATTTTGGGCTGTCTAATTTTAACAGGTTTATTCATGGTTGAAGAATAAAAAAATGGTATCTGTTACCAGTCTAAACAGTTTTATTAAGCGCATATATCTAATTTCTTTTTCTGAAAACTGGAATAGACAAAAGTAAAAAATGAATATGATCCAAGAAAAATAGGAACTGGATTAGTTCAGGTTAAATTTGTCTAGAATAATGAAAAGGGGAAGATAAATAGAAAAATGCTCAGTTTTAAATCCTATAATGCGATAAGCTATTGCAAAAAAAGTAGGAGGAAAAATAATGAATAAAAAGAAATGGTATTTTCTCTCAGTACTTATTATGGGGGTTGCGGTCTTTACAATTTTCTTTAATTTAAAGACGGAAGTAAAAACAGTTTTGAAAGCAGAAGAAAACAAGAAAAATGCCAACTATCAAACGAGAGTAGAAGAATCTCCTCCAGCAATAACAGACCAAACTATTCTCTCAAAGTACAATTTGATAAAAGATTTCGAAGGGTATACTAAGTCTAAGGATGAACCTTGGAGTTTAAACAGTACTTGGAATGGAACACCGTCTACTTCTCTTGTTAAGGATGAACGGGGGAATGATCTGATATATGCATATGCGGCAAGTAGTAGGGTAGAGATTCGTTCTAACAGTGGTGCTCATGATTGGTCTGCTCTTGTAAAAACTACAATTAGTACAATTCCTGGACACTATTATCAACTTTCAACTACAATGCGTTCATCGTCTGAAATGGGTAAAGAAGTAATCTATGCCTTAGATTGGCTATCAAATTCAGATGTAAATAATCCGGTCTCTGTTTATTCAGACTACAGCGAATTAAAAAAACGTCCTGATAATATTGGTACAACGATCAGAAAAACTGTTAAGGCAACGACCAAAGAAATGACGCTTGTTTTTAGCCTTTCGGGTCTAAGCGGATCGAAATCAGTCTTGGATAATTGGGCTCTATCCCTCGTTGATTTAGATCAAGGAATTGGAGAATCAATTAAAGGTCTTGAAGCTTTATTCACAGATACGACGCATACAGAATTAAAACTATCATCGACGCAAGCGGAAATTGATAAAGTAAAAGAATCAATTGAAACGATTCTGAATACAGCGACTAAAAAGGAACTATTTACAGAGCTTGCTAAAGCCCAAGCGTTGCTGGACAAAATTACGATGAGTTTGACGATTCCAACTGAATTAGTCAATGATCCGAAAAACGAACTAAGTCATACCATTAAAGGAAAAACCTATCCAAATTCCTTTGTCCATTTTTCGGGAAGTAGTGCTTTTCCAGTAGGAACCTTAAGCTCGGAAGTAGCGGATGATTTAAAAAAATACCAAATTCGAGCAGATGGGGAAGGAAATTTCAGCTATTCATTGCCAGAAGGGAAGTACTTTAAAGAAGATGAGAAGGTTACGGTGACCAGTATGTTAAGAGGGAAAACCACTTCTCAAACTCGAGAAGTGAAAGACCTAGTCCCACCAGAGAAACCGAAGTTGAATACAATCAAAGACCAAGCGGGAACGATCTCTGGCGCAGCGGAGGCAGGCACTACGGTCACGATGTATGATAAATCGGATGACACTGTATTCCTAACAGGAACAGCCGGAACGGATGGCCAGTTTTCATTGGTTATACCGGAAGCTAAAAAACCACTTGTTCCTTATAAAACGTATTACGTTACCGCAACCGATGCCGCAGGGAATGTCAGTGATGCCTCGGATGACCAAGTTGTAGTAGATACCACAGCCCCTAAAGCAGAAGCGGTGAAACAAGCGTTAACGCTGGGCGATAAGTTGCCAGCCATAGATAAAATGCTTACAAACATTTCAGATAACGCTGGAACGGCTGATTTAACGATGGAACTAACGAAAACTCCTGATCTTTCTAAGACAGGATATAAGACAGCTGAAATCACATTGACTGATAAAGCAAAAAATTCACTCGTTGTCGTTGTGCCGATCACAGTAAAAGATAAATTAACGGCGATGGATAGTAACAACTTACTGAAAGCCGATGATTTTTCAGCCTTAGCGATTGATTTACCGGAAACGGCGGCAGAACAAAAAGCGTTTATTTTAAAACATGGCGCGGTCGAGGCTTGGGACTTAGGGAAAGGTGAACTGATCAACGACAAACTTGTCTATAATCAAGGAAGCTTAAAAAAAGAACCAGGCGTGTATTCGATCACGGTTAAGATTGGAAGTTTGACAAGAGTATTCAAAGTAACGCTCCTAGAGGGAAGTTTGGCGTTTGATCAAACAATGGACACATTAACATTTGGCACTCAAACAATTGCATCGAAAGAGCAGTTTGTCCCTTCAGAAAAGAAGTTGAGCCTGTCTATAAATGATACTCGGTTTAATGTAGATAAATGGCGTTTACTAGCAAAGGTGGACCAGCCACTGCAAACAAAAGACGGTCTGATTTCAGCTAGTGGTTTAGTCTATCGCTCGTATGAAACAGATGAGGTGGTTGATACGAAACTAAACGAGTTAAATACGCCGATGTATGAACCGAGTAAATTAAACAATGGTCTCATTCAAGTGGACTTTACGAAAGAGAAAAACAAAGAAGTGGTGTTGAATGTTCTGCCTGGAAGTGTTCAATCAGACAAGGAATATTCTACTCAAATAGTTTGGACACTTGAGAATGGACCGTAATGAGAGGGGAGGAAAAAATGAAAAAGACAAGAAGAAAATTTATTGTGTTACTGTCTATACTGCTGGGGGGGATCAGTATTGAAACGCCATCCGTTTTTGCTGATAGCAGTATAGGAAATAAATCGGAAGCAGAAATTTTTTATACCGAGAATACGGATATTACCCCTCCTATAGATCCTAGAGAACCTGATGAGTCAACTGAAATTGTTTCACCGATACCTGTTCAACCAGGAACATCGGGTCCACTAAGTGTTGATTTTGCTCCTCATGTTATTTTTGGAGAACATGAGGGATCAAAGGAAAATGATACTTATTATGCAAAACTAACAAAGATTAAAAAAAAGGCAGATGGCTCGGAAGAAGAAGTTCCTAATTTTCTACAATTGACTGACAATCGAGGCAAAGATGCTGGATGGCGTTTAACAGTCAAACAAAATGGCCAACTCAAAAATGGAACACATATACTAAAAGGTGCGGAAATATCACTAAACAATATTACGCTATTTTCGCCAAACAATGGAAAAGAACCCATTGCCATAGAAAGTGTTCGATTGGATCCTGATAGTATGGAACCAACAGAAGTATCTCGGTCAACTGAAACCACGGGGAAAGGAACATGGATGATTATGTTTGGTAAAGATAAAGAAGAAAGCAAAAAAAGCATACAAGTCAGAGTTCCTGGGTCGGCCGAAAAAAAGAAAGGTAACTATACAACTTCCTTAACTTGGGAGTTGATTGATACACCAATATAAAAACTCAAAGGAGAAAAAAACATGATATCGAAAAAGAATACAGTATTGACTACTACAGGTGTAGTAACATTTGCTAGTTTATTACTAGGAACATTACCCGCTTTTGCAGAAACAGAGACTGGAGGAAACGAAGTTAAACCGCCAGTGACGATTCAATCTCCAGTACACTCGGAAGCAGAAATTTCATTCGAACAAAATGAAACAGAAGTAACACCGCCCGTTGGACCTGGTGGTGAAGAAATTGAAAAGCCTGGTGAAGGAGAAACTGGAATGGTTGGTCCTTTAACGATTGACTATATTACAAAGCTTAATTTTGGCGCTGTTAAAGTATCTGGTAATACAACTACTTATCATGCAAAATTAGCAGAACTTAAGTTAAAAGATATTGTAGAACCAAAAAAAGTGCCAAACTATGTTCAAGTTACAGATAACCGCGGAACAAATGCAGGTTGGCAGTTGCAACTTAAACAAGATACACAATTCCAAGCCAAAGATGCAAATAATAAAGTTACAGAACTTACAGGTGCACAACTTACATTAGATAATCCTACATTGAAGTCTACGCAAAAAGGATCAGAATTTGCTCCACTAGGTATTAAACAAAAACTTACTCCAGGTGCAGCAGCTGTAACAGTTGTGAATGCAGCTGCTGGTAAGGGAATGGGAACTTGGCACTATTCATTGGGAGATACTAATGAACAAGCAGAAAAAAGTGTTTCTTTAACTATCCCTGGTGATACTGCAAAATTAGCAAATGTAGCTTATAAAACGGTATTAACATGGACATTAGTGGATGCTCCAGAAAAATCAGAAGTTACACCAGAAGTTACACCTTAATAGGGGAATAAACAAATAATAAAAAAGTTTAAAAAAGGAAAGAGGAAGTTTACTATGAAAAAGACAACAATCACATCTGCATTATTAATCAGTACATTTATTTTAGGAGCCGCATCACCAGCGTTCGCTGATCAAGTTGCAGCGCCTACAACTGACGCAACAGTTAAATTTCAATCAGAATCCGAAGATGCTAGTAACGAAGGAAATACGATTGATCCAATGGACCCTGATGGTAATGGAATCAAGCCAGAAACTGGTGAAGGTTCAGTTGGGACTAAAGGTCCTTTAAGAGTTGATTTTGCACCGAACTTTAAGTTTGGAACTGTAATGATGTCAGGGAATGCAGCAAAATATCATCCATTGTATCCAAAAGTTAATTTATTAGACGAAACTGGTAAAGTGACAGAGCCTGTGCAATCAAAATATGTTCCGCATTATGTACAAGTTACAGATAATAGAGGTACAAATGATGGGTGGGAATTGACAGTCTCAGCTACTCCATTTAATGGAACTGTAGTAGATAAAAATGCAGATTTAAAAGCTACTTTAACTTTAGGTCATTCAGAATTTTCATCCGCAGTAAAACCAGTTGATGGAAAAGACTTTAAGCCATCTACCTTGAATACAGAAATCACGTTGACTTCAGAAGCTAAGCCATTTATTGTAGCTAAAAAAGATCAAGGAATGGGTTCATGGGCAGCAGTATTTAATAATGGTACACCAGCTAGTTTAACAGCTACTGACAGAAACCCTAACGTTACGCTTAGTGTCCCTGCAGACTCTAAGAAAGATGCAAAAGAAGAATATAAGTCTACAATAACTTGGACTTTGTCAACAACACCAACAACGCCTCCAGCAGGCAACTAAACAATTTGGTGTAATCAATTATTGCAGCGGCCGATAGTTGCTGCAATAATTGTTTTTTACATAAAATCAACAGTTAAAGTACATAACCTGTAATTATACAAGATGTGGAAGTAGCTGTTTATGGAGCTTGATAGATAAACGGAATTTCAGCTTAAACAAAACGAAGAAAGCATCATAGCTGATTTGTTTACAGGTAAGCTAAGGAGAAGGACTATGAAAAAAAAATATTTTATTTTGCTAAGCATTATATTTATAACACTACCATTATTTCAGTTTTCTAAAGTAGCAGAAGCGGTAAACTATGATACTGAAATCGGCTTAACTTTTAATAGTGATGTATCTGTTAGCGGTGATTCTAGTTCGAGTACAACAGTACCGAGTGGCACAGATAAAACATCAGAAAGTAGCCAGACGAAAACCAGTACGTCAAATAGTGGTACGTCAAATAAAATGGAGGAATTACCAGAAACGAGTAGAAGAAAAACAGCTAAGTCTGGTTTGTTGCCTAGTACGGGCACCCAAAGCAATACTCTATTAATGGGGTTGGGTATACTACTGTTAATGATCGTTTTCGTGTTACTCATCTTTAAAGTTTATAAGGTAGTTACTAAAAAATACCGATAAAGAGGTGATGAGTAAATGAAAAAGAAAAAATATTCTTTCTTTATAGTAACAGTTTTACTAAGTAGTCTTGTGATTCTTGTTACTCTTAAGATAGAAATGAAGTCTGTTTTGAAAGCAGAAGAAAAGAATAGTGAAATAAACAGTCAAACTAGAGCCGAGACAGAACCGCCTGAAATAACTGATCAAACGATTCTTTTGAAATATGATTTGTTAAATAAAGGTAAGTGGCAAGCTTTCGTCAATAGTATTTTTGATTATAATTGGTCCGAGAAGAAGGAGTGGAATGGCGTGGACAAAAAAGATATTGTATCAGGTGTCGCAAAAGCCGCTATTCAGCCTTCTTCTTTAAGTCTAGAGAGAGGAGGTTCTCAATACTTCATTCTAAAGGCCCACGTAACGTGCACTTTTCCAACAATTCCAGGACATTATTATCAACTTTCTACAGAGATGCAGGGTGAAAACGCTGATACATCAACTTATGCATTAAATTGGGTATCAAATACAGATATAAATAATCCCGTTTCCGTTTTTCCAACCTATAAGGATATTGATAATCGATCTAATAATATTATTGACGTTAGACACATCGTTAAGGCCACAACAAAAGAAATGGCTGTTACTTTTACTGCAGATTCAGAGAGTACCCGTAATGCTGTTAACTATCGGAAGTTATCGGTTGTAGATTTGAATCAAGGAATAACAGAATCAAATGAAGGTCTTGAAGACTTGTTCACAGATAAGACACATACAAAATTAAAATTATCGGCGACACAAGCGAAAATTGATAAAGTAAAAAAATCGATTGAGACGATCGTCAATGCAACGACCCAAACGGAACTATCGACGGAACTTACCAAAGCTCAAGCATTGCTGGACAAAATCACAATGAGCTTGACCATACCAACTGAATTAGTCAATGATCCGAAAAATGAACTAAGTCATACCATTAAAGGAAAGACCTATCCCAATTCCTTTGTCCATTTTTCTGGAAGCAGTGCCTTTCCAGCAGGAATCTTAAGCTCGGAAGTAGCGGATGATTCAAAAAAATACCAGATACGAGCGGATGAGGAAGGTAATTTTAGTTACTCACTACCTGAAGGAAAGTATTTTAAGTGGAATGAGAAGGTCACGGTGACTAGTATGTTACGAGGGAAAACCACTTCTCAAACACGACAAGTGAAAGATGACGTACCACCAGAGAAACCGAAGCTGAATACAATCAAAGACCAAGCGGGAACGATTTCTGGTGAGTCAGAAGCGGACGCTACGGTCACGATGTATGATAAATCGGATGACACTGTATTCCTAACAGGAACAGCCGGAGCGGATGGTCAATTTTCATTGGTTGTACCAGAAGCTAAAAAGCCGTTGGTTCCGTACAAAACGTATTATGTTACCGCAACCGATGCCGCAGGGAATGTCAGTGATGCCTCGGATGACCAAGTTGTAGTAGATACCACAGCCCCTAAAGCAGAAGCGGTGAAACAAGCGTTAACGCTGGGCGATAAGTTGCCAGCCATAGATAAAATGCTTACAAACATTTCAGATAACGCTGGAACGGCTGATTTAACGATGGAACTAACGAAAACTCCTGATCTTTCTAAGACAGGATATAAGACAGCTGAAATCACATTGACTGATAAAGCAAAAAATTCACTCGTTGTTGTTGTGCCGATTACAGTAAAAGATAAATTAACGGCGATGGATAGTAACAACTTACTGAAAGCCGATGATTTTTCAGCCTTAGCGATTGATTTACCGGAAACGGCGGCAGAACAAAAGGCGTTTATTTTAAAACATGGCGTGGTCGAGGCTTGGGACTTAGGAAAAGGTGAACTGATCAACGACAAACTTGTCTATAATCAAGGAAGTTTAAAAAAAGAACCTGGTGTGTATTCGATCACCGTTACGATTGGAAGTTTGACAAGAGTATTCAAAGTAACGCTCCTAGAGGGAAGTTTGGCGTTTGATCAAACAATGGACACATTAACATTTGGCACTCAAACAATTGCATCGAAAGAGCAGTTTGTCCCTTCAAAAAAGAAGTTGAGCCTGTCTATAAATGACACTCGATTTAAACTGAACAAATGGCGTTTATTGGCAAAGGTGGCTCATCCGTTGAAGACGAAAGACGGTCTGACTTCAGCTAGTAGTTTAATCTATCGCTCGTATGAAGCGGGTAAAGTTGTAGATAAGAAATTAAACGAGTTAAATACACCAATGTATGAACCAAGTAAGTTAAACAATGGTGTCATTCAAGTAGACTTTACGAAAGAGAAAAGCAAAGAAGTGATGTTGAATGTCCTTCCTGGAAGTGTTCAATCTGATAAAGAATACTCCACTCAAATAGTATGGACACTTGAGAATGGGCCATAAAGAGAGTTAGGAAAAGTAATGTTTAGGCATGCTGCTGTTACTGATTATTTTCATGTTACTCATCTTTAAATTTTATAGGATAGTTACTAAAAATACTGATGAATAGGAAATGAGAAAATGAAAAAGAAAAAATATTCTTTCCTTATAGCAACAGTTTTACTAAGTAGTCTAGTGATTTTTGTTGCTCTTAATATAGAAACAAAGGTCGTTTTGAAAGCTGAAGAACAACCTAGAGGAATCAACAATCAAACTAGAGCCGAGACAAATCCTCCTGAAATAACTGATCAAACGATTCTTTCAAAATACGATTTGTTAAATAAAGGTAAGTGGCAAGCTTTCATCAATACTGTTTTTAGTTCTAAATGGATCGTGAGTACGGATTGGAATGGCGTGAACAACAACGCCATTGTGTCAGGTGTCGCAACAGCTACTGTTAAGCCTTCTTCTTTAAGGTTAGAGAGAATAAGTACTCAATATAACATTCAAAAGGCCCACGTAAGGAGCACCTTTCCAACAATTCCAGGACATTATTATCAACTTTCTACAGAGATGCAGGGTGAGAGAGCTAGTAAATCAACTTATGCATTAAATTGGGTATCAAATACAGATGTAGATAATCCCATTTCCGTTTTTCCAACCTATAAGGATACTGATGATCGGTCAAATAATATTATTGAGGTTAGACACATCGTTAAAGCCACAACAAAAGAAATGGCCGTTACTTTTACTGTAAATCAAGAGACTAATAATAATGCTGTTAACTATCGGAAGTTATCGGTTGTAGATTTGAGTCAAGGAATTCCAGAATCAAATGAAGGTCTTGAAGACTTGTTCACAGATAAGACACATACAGAATTAAAATTATCGGCGACACAAGCGAAAATTGATAAAGTAAAAAAATCGATTGAAACGATTCTTAATGCAACGACTAAAAAGGAACTATCGACGGAACTTACCAAAGCTCAAGCATTGCTGGACAAAATCACAATGAGCTTGACCATTCCAACTGAATTAGTCAATGATCCGAAAAACGAACTAAGTCATACCATTAAAGGGAAAACCTATCCTAATTCCTTTATCCACTTTTCGGGAAGCAGTGCCTTTCCAGTAGGAACCTTAAGCTCAGAAGTTGCGGATGATTCAAAAAAATATCAGATACGAGCAGATGGGGAAGGAAACTTCAGTTACTCACTGCCAGAAGGAACGTATTTTAAATGGAATGAGAAGGTCACGGTGACCAGTATGCTAAGAGGGAAAACCACTTCTCAAACACGACAAGTGAAAGATGACGTACCACCAGAGAAACCGAAGCTGAATACAATCAAAGACCAAGCGGGAACGATCTCTGGCACAGCGGAGGCAGGCACTACGGTCACGATGTATGATAAATCGGATGACACTGTATTCCTAACAGGAACAGTCGGAACGGATGGTCAGTTTTCATTGGTTATACCGGAAGTTAAAAAACCACTGGTTCCTTATAAAACGTATTACGTTACCGCAACCGATGCTGCTGGAAATGTCAGTGTTGCCTCTGATTCCCAAGTTGTAGTAGATACCACAGCCCCTAAAGCAGAGGCTGTGAAACAAGCATTAACGCTAGGGGATAAGCTGCCAGCCATAGATAAAATGCTTACAAACATTTCAGATAACGCTGGAACGGCCGACTTAACCATCAAATTAACCAAAACTCCTGATCTTTCTAAGACAGGATATAAGACAGCTGAGATCACATTGACCGATAAAGCAAAAAATTCACTCGTTGTTGTTGTGCCGATCACAGTAAAAGATAAATTAACGGCGATGGATAGTAATAACCTACTGAAAGCCGATGATTTTTCAGCCTTAGCGATTGATTTACCGGAAACGGCGGCAGAACAAAAGGCGTTTATTTTAAAACATGGCGCGGTCGAGGCTTGGGACTTAGGGAAAGGTGAACTGATCAACGACAAACTTGTCTATAATCAAGGAAGCTTAAAAAAAGAACCAGGCGTGTATTCGATCACGGTTACGATTGGAAGTTTGACAAGAGTATTTAAAGTAACGCTGCTAGAGGGAAGTTTGGCGTTTGATCAAACAATGGACACATTAACATTTGGCACTCAAACAATTGCATCGAAAGAGCAGTTTGTCCCTTCAGAAAAGAAGTTGAGCCTGTCTATAAATGATACTCGGTTTAAACTGAACAAATGGCGTTTATTGGCAAAGGTGGCTCATCCGTTGAAGACGAAAGACGGTCTGACTTCAGCTAGTAGATTAATCTATCGCTCGTATGAAGCGGGTAAAGTTGTGGATAAGAAACTAAACGAGCTAAATACACCAATGTATGAACCAAGTAAGTTAAACAATGGTCTCATTCAAGTAGACTTTACGAAAGAGAAAGGCAAAGAAGTGATGTTGAATGTCATTCCTGGTAGTGTTCAATCAGGTAAAGAATACTCCACTCAAATAGTATGGACACTCGAGAATGCGCCATAAAAAACAGAAACAAAAAATGAAAGAATAAGGGAATGGTATCTAGCCAACATTGTAAACAATTGGTACAGCTTTAGGAGCTTGTGCCAATTGATTCTTACATAAAAAGTAATAACATAGATTCAAACATAAGAAAGTTAGGAGAAATTAGTAATGTATAAGCGAATAATCTCACTTTTATTTTTGATTATAATGATAGGGGTGGCTCCCATAAAAGCTTCTGCGGAAGAAGGAAAAATGAATTTTTCTGTGACAGCAGTTATCCCTGAAAATCAAATTGACAAAACAAAAACTTATTTTGATTTAAGAATGAAACCAGGTCAAGTTCAAGAATTAGAAGTTCTAATGAACAATCCTTTAGACGAAGAAGTGACAGTAGAAAATCATGCCAATACAGCTATTACTAACGATAATGGGATTGTGGATTATAGCAACTCAGATCCCAAGTTAGACAAAACGCTAAAAGCACCGTTTTCAGTAATCTCTGAATTAGAAAAAGAAATAACGATTCCAGCCAAAAGTTCAAAAACATTAAAGGTTAAGGTAACTATGCCTGATGAAGAATTAGACGGTATCGTATTGGGTGGACTTCATTTCACTGAAAAAGAAAATAAAACAAAAGAAGAGCAGAATAGTTCGGGAGTACAAATCAAGAACCGTTTTGCATTTGCTATTGGTGTATCAATTAGAGAAAATGATAATGTAGTTAAACCAGATTTTAAATTAGGAAAGATTCAACCCTCTCAGGTCAATTATAGAAATGTTTTAAAGGCCAATATTCAAAATACGAAGCCTATGATTATACAAGATATGAAAGTTGATGTGCGTGTCACTAAAAAAGGTAAGGACGAAAACTTATTTGAGCAGAGTAACCCTGGAGTACGAATGGCGCCTAATTCAAATTTTGATTTTGGTATTAGTTGGGCCAATCAAGAGTTTAAACCAGGAAAGTATACATTGCATATGAAAGTGAATAGTGCAGGAGAAGACTGGAAATGGTCTAAAGATTTTGAAATCGATAAAAAAGAAGCCGAAAAATTGAATGAACAAGCAGTTGAATTGGAAGTTGACCATACAAAATGGTACATTATCGCCGGTGTAGGTGGCGCAGTATTATTAATAATCATTACCTTTGTATTAAGTCAGTATATCAGTAAAAAAAGACGGCAAAAAAGAAGAAAATTAAAAGCTCAAGCTAGTAAGAAAAATAAAAAAAAATCTATAGCTAAAAAGGGCGATAAGAAGCGTAATAATAAAAAGAAATAGTTATATAAAGCAATTTATTGAGCATTTTCAAATTTAATATATAGGAGAAATGTGTATGTACAAGATAGGTTATTTTTCATTAAGAACCCCTCAAAATAACTACTATAAAACATTGGATTTAGATCAGCAATGCTCACTTGAATTAATGGATAAGATTTGTTTCGATGATTTAGGTGAACTAGATATTCTTATAATAGAAGAAAGCAAAGAACTTAATTTTACAAACATATGTGAAGGACTGTTAGAAATAAGAAAAATCTCTGATATTTACATTCTTATTCTTGCAGATGAGGATCAAATGGTTTTTACTTCCCGTATGGTTTATTTAAAATTAGGAGCAGATGGTATTTTCACTGAAGAAGCAGATGAGATGGACTTGATTGTGAAAAATATTTTGAAGCGTTTAAAAAAAGAAACAGTTAAAAAACGTGAAAATAAATCTTCTTTCGAAATAATACCAGAGAAATCATGTGTATTAGTCAATAAAAATCAAGAAGTTGATTTGACAAGACAAGAATTTATCGCATTGACGATTTTGTATAAAAATATGAACCAAACTGTTACGTATGAAGACATTTACAAAGGTGTTTGGTCTAAAAGTAGTAGTGGAGTTCAAAAAAATCGAGTATGTAATTTAGTTTCTCATGTGAGAAAGAAATTCGCTGATGTAAAAAATTCGCCCGTTCAAGTGAAAACAATACGTTCGATTGGTTATATTTTAGATACTTCTTTTTCTGAAAAAGAAGTATAAGTCTATGAGTGCTCGGCATTTTATTGGATAACTGTTTATTAAGAATCAAAAGTATCTGAGGTATAACTCAAAGAGTTATACCTCAGATACTTTTGTATTTTTAACCTAATTCGCTTACTGAAAGTTCATTCAGTGAATTAGAAGGTTCAATGCTAAAACGATAGGAATGATAACGAAATAGTAGGTTTAAAAAAAGGAAAGAAGAAATTTCAGTAAATAAGAATAAATTTAAAGATGCAATAGAAAGACTAAGCAGAGAGAGTGATAAAAATAAAATGATACATAATGAGAATAAGTGCCTGATTTGTTTTGAGTTGGCAATAATGATTTCTTTTGTTTCCGAAGTTACATTTATTTTTTGAGAAAAATAGAAAAAGCTTTCTCTAAAATCAAGAATATCACCGATTTCAACATCAATTTCAGTTACAATATTGTTAAAAAGCTTTCCTTGTTTAACGCCATTTTTATAAATAACAAAATGACGTACGCATCCCCATGTGGTTTTCCGTTTTAAACTAATCTTCATTATAATCACCTCCTAAAACTATTTTTACATAATTTAGAAGAAGATAGAATCGTTCAAAAGCCTTATTTTTTCTACTATTTTTATCCTGCTAAAGTCGTAGCTACTTTAGCAGGATAAAAAATGAACGAATACAATTCTTGGATTGTTCATTCATTTATAATAAGAAAGTTATTTATTCTTGATCTATAGTTGGCAAATAAGTATAGTCGGCTACGCTAGCGGCATGAGTTCCTGCAACATGTCCAGTGACAAAAGCTGCAGTAACATTGTAACCACCGGTATAGCCATTGATATCAAGTAACTCTCCTGCAAAGAATAAACCATTAACTATTTTGCTTTCCATTGTTTTGGGTTGGATTTCTTTCAATGAAATTCCACCACCTGTTACAAAAGACTTTTCTATGGGAAGTGTTTTTGTTGCATTTATTTCAAAAGACTTTAAGTGTTGGACTAAAGCATCAATTTGTTGTTCCGAAACTTGTTTTGATTGACAGTCTGAAAGGGAAGTTTCGTTTAAGACAAAATCTAACAAACGTTCAGCAACAAGATTTTTCAAAGCATTTTTTAGTGATTTTTCGGGTTGATCAAAAAGTCTTCTCTTTATTTCTTTTTTTAGGTCAAATGCTGTTTTTTGAGGAAAGATATCCAGTTGTAAAGTAACTGATTTTTGCTCATTTTTAACTAATTCTTGATTAATAAAACTTGAACACCTCAAAGCAGCTGGACCCGAAACGCCAAAGTGGGTAAAAAGGAGATCCATCTGATGCGTTACAATTACTTTCCCTTTACTATTTAAAACTGAAAGTGCAACGTCCTGTAAGGAAAGGCCTTGTAACGTTTTTTCTGTAATAAAATCGTCATTAGAAATGATTGGAGACTCAGTTGCATATAAAGGGCTAATAGTATGACCTAATCGTTTAGCAAGTTTATAGCCGTCACCTGTCGATCCTGTGGAAGGATAGGTACGTCCACCAGTTGTCAAAATGACACAAGGTGCATATATTTTTTCGTGCTCTAAAGCGACTCCGATGACTTGTTCATCCTTATGTAGTACCTTTTCAACTTTTGCTTCTGTATATATCGTTACGCCAAGTTGTTCCAATTGATTGAATAAAGTTTCGACAATTGTTTTTGAGCGGTCGGTCACAGGAAACATTCGTCCGTGATCTTCTTCTTTTAGATGAGTTCCATTCGATTCAAAAAACTCCATGATATCGTAATTATTAAACTGTGAAAAGGCGCTATATAAAAACTTTCCATTTCCTGGTATATGCGCAATGATTTCATCTGCAGGACGATTATTCGTCACATTACAACGACCACCACCTGTCATCAAAAGTTTTTTACCTACGCGTTTATTTTTTTCTATTAATAAGGTATTACTTCCCGCTTTCGCCGCGGCAATCGCTGCCATCATACCGCTAGTACCTGCTCCGACGACAATAACATCAAATAATTTCATAAATTCTCCTCCAGTTCAATGGTAGTTTAACACAATTTTGAAAAATATTTCTAAGTTTTTTTCAATTTACAGTAAAAAGTTGTGGAAATTTTCTGAATTTAAGTTAAAATAGGATTATAACGATGAGAGGGTGATTAGATGGAAGCAAAACAGTACGTGGAAGAGATTCAAAAGAAGATTCATGAAAATGATCGGGGGCAAGTAGAATACTTGCAAGCTGTCGACGAATTTTTACCAACGGTTGAAGTATTTTTGAAAGAAAATCCTGCATTCATTGAAGCCAATATTTTAGGAGTCCTGATTGAACCAGAAAGAATCTTACAATTTAGAGTACCGTGGCAAGATGACAAAGGCAACTGGCAAGTCAATCGTGGTTATCGAGTGCAGTATAACTCTGCAATTGGTCCTTATAAAGGTGGCCTGCGTTTTCATCCTAGCGTGAACTTAAGTGTGATGAAATTTTTAGCGTTTGAGCAAATATTTAAAAACAGCCTAACCGGTTTGCCAATTGGTGGGGGAAAAGGCGGAAGTGACTTTGATCCTAAAGGTAAATCAGATGCTGAAGTGATGCGCTTTTGTCAAAGTTTCATGACAGAGTTACAAAAACATATTGGACCAAGCACAGATGTGCCAGCTGGAGATATCGGTGTAGGTGCAAGAGAGATCGGCTACTTATTCGGTATGTATAAGCGTTTGAGAAACTATGATGCAGGTGTTCTAACTGGTAAACCTTTAGGTTATTGGGGGAGCGAGGCTAGAACTGAAGCTACTGGATATGGCTGTGTTTACTTCGTTAAACATCTCTTGAATGACTCAAATGACTCATTCAAAGGAAAAAAAGTTGTTGTTTCAGGTAGCGGCAATGTATCGATTTATGCAATGGAAAAGGCGAAAGAATTGGGTGCAACGGTTCTAACTTGTTCTGATTCAACTGGGTTTATTTACGACCCGAAAGGTATCGATGTTGAATTAGTTAAAGAATTAAAAGAGAAAAATCGTGAACGTATTTCTAAATATGTAGAAACTCATTCAGATGCTACGTATTATGATGGTCAATCCGTTTGGGATTTTGAAGTTGCTTACGATATCGCTTTACCATGTGCCACTCAAAATGAGATCAATGAAAAACAAGCTGAACTTTTAGTGAAAAATGGTGGAAAAGTCGTTGCTGAAGGAGCTAATATGCCTTGTACTTTAGAAGCAGTAGCGGTACTTGACAAAGCTGGTGTATTATATTGTCCAGGAAAAGCGGCAAATGCTGGTGGAGTGGCGGTTTCTGCGTTAGAAATGAGCCAAAACTCTGAGCGATTATCTTGGTCATTTGAAAAAGTCGATGGTATGTTGGATGATATTATGAAAAATATTTATGAAACATGTCGTGATACAGCAAATAAATATGATGCTGCGAACAATTTTGTCTTAGGAGCAAATATTGCAGGATTTGAAAAAGTTGCGCGAGCTATGCTAAGCCAAGGGTTGGTCTAGTCCAAAAACATCAAAAAATAAAGATGATTTTTGTCTTAATCATTCTTTATTTTTTGATGTTTTTTCATATCGGATAATTGCTAGACCTAAATAATATTTTGATTTGTGGTATAATTGGGTTTGTTTAAGTGTATTAAAATAAAAATTGGTACACTCAGTTATAATTTGCTTGAAAAAAGCATCAAAAGAACGTAAAGTAGAGTATGTACTAAGTTTAATTTCAAGGAGGAGAAGGAATGTCACACATTCAATTTGATTATTCCAATTTGGCACCATTTGTTGCTGATCATGAATTGGAATACATGCAGGCACAAGTGACTGCAGTCGACAAAGCATTAAGAGAAGGAACTGGAGCTGGAAGTGATTTTACTGGTTGGATCGATTTACCAGAAAATTATGATAAAGATGAATTTGCCCGCATTAAAAAAGCGGCTGAAAAAATCCAATCTGATTCAGAAATATTAGTTGTAATTGGTATTGGTGGTTCTTACTTAGGTGCGAGAGCAGCGATTGAATTTTTACATCATTCATTTAATAACTTATTACCAGCAGACGAAAGAAAAACACCGCAAATTTTCTTTGCTGGAAATAGTATCAGCTCAACTTATTTAGCTGATTTAATCAATGTTATTGGTGATCGTGACTTCTCAGTAAATGTGATCTCTAAATCAGGTACGACAACTGAACCTGCAATTGCATTTAGAGTATTTAAAGAATTATTGATTAAAAAATATGGCAAAGAAGAAGCAAATAAACGTATTTATGCTACAACTGACCGTGCTAAAGGCGCCGTTAAAGTGGAAGCAGATGCTGAAGGTTGGGAAACATTTGTGATTCCTGATGATGTTGGCGGACGTTTCACAGTCCTAACTCCAGTTGGTTTATTACCGATCGCTGTTAGCGGTGGCGATATCGATGCTTTAATGACGGGTGCGAATGACGCGCGTAAAGAGTATGCTGCAACAACTGATTTAAACAAAAATCAAGCATACCAATATGCTGCATTAAGAAATATTTTATACCGTAAAGGTAAGACAACAGAAATGTTGATCAACTATGAACCAGGAATGCATTACTTCTCTGAGTGGTGGAAACAACTATTTGGTGAATCAGAAGGAAAAGATCAAAAAGGTATTTTCCCAGCGGCAGCTGACTTTTCTACTGACTTACACTCAATGGGACAATACGTTCAAGATGGTATGCGTAACTTGTTTGAAACAGTCGTTAAAGTTGACACTCCGCGTCATGTTTTGTCTATTCCTGAACTTGCTGAAGATTTAGATGGATTGGGCTATTTACAAGGGAAAGAAATTGACTTTGTAAATACAAAAGCTTTTGAAGGTACTTTGCTTGCTCATACAGATGGTGGTGTACCAAATATGATCGTGAAAATTCCTGCAATGGATGCTTATTCAATGGGTTATGTTATGTACTTCTTTGAAATTGCTGTTGGAATTTCTGGATATTTAAATGGCGTGAACCCATTTGACCAAGAAGGTGTGGAAGCATACAAAAAGAACATGTTTGCCCTACTTGGCAAACCTGGTTTTGAAGACTTAGCAAAAGAATTAAATGCACGTCTATGAGATAGCTTTAAATTGAGACCATAGTGCTACTTTAATAAGTAGTCAACTTTCATTGTTTAAGCGTCTAAAATTAGCTACAATAGAAGAAGTGAACAGTAGCTGATACTTTTCCATATAGTAAAATTTAGAGAACGAAACAAAACTGATTTTACGTTTTGTTTCGTTCTTTTTGTTGTTGAAAAATTTCTATTGTTATTTTTTGACAATAGATGATAAACCTATGTGTATTTTAATCTAATAGTAGTATATGTGTTAGTCTCTCATTGTGAACAATATATGAATCAAAAATGGATTATGATTTTATAAATAAGCCATGTAGAATGAAATTATTGATTTGCAAACAAAATGTAAATTATATCATTTTTCGTATTTTTGAAAAAAGAATGAGGAGTGGGTGGAAATTAAAAAAAAGAAAATGATAGTTCTAATTTTATTGTTTCTAGTGTTAGTTGGGGGGCTCATTAGTCAGTTCATTCTAAAAAAAACAAACGAAATAAAAGCTAGTAGTAGTATAAAAGCCAATCCTACCAATTTATTATCACCAGAAGATTGGTATGGTTACTACACATACCGTGGAAATACATCTACAATGGGCAAATTAGCGACCGAAAAGGATATAATAGTAAAAGATGTCGGTTACGGAATGATTACATTAGGAAATAGTGTGATTTCATTAAAAAAATCTCAAAGAGAAAAGGAAACAATATATGTTGAACAGACAGTTCAAACTACTCCCGGCAACTACTATGTTTTCAAGGCGGATATAAATGTAAGTAGTACTTTAGAAGGGATGGAGACAGGGGTAAAAATCAATAATAATGAAAAGCCTTTAGGTCGTTTTACAATGGATGGCAAAAAAAGTATTAGTATCTTTTTTAAAGCAGGATCTACTCAAAGTAAAATAAGTCTCTATCATTATGGTGATTTAAAACCATATGGAAAAGGTACTGGAAATGTTACTTTTACAAGACAAACTGTATATGATGCTACAGAAGAATTAAATGAGTTTACTTCATTGATTAATGATTTATTTACGGATGATACTCAAACAGCGCTTAAGCTAAAGGTAACGCAAAAAAGCATAGATGAGTTACGTGCAAAATTCGATGAGCTTAAGGACGCATTTTCAACAACTGAATCTGATACCTTTGATAATAATTTAAAGAAAGCTCAATCGCTTTTAGATGCTGTAAATCTAAGCTTAACGCCAGAAAAATTGGTAACAGATCATGAAGATCATCACAGTAATACAATCATCGGTAAAACATATCCCAATGCTTTTCTAAAATTTTCTGGTAGTACAGAAATACCTGCTGCGAAGATTGCTTCACCGGTAATAGGCGATGCTACCAAATACCATATTCAAGCAGATGATCAGGGGGATTTTAGTTATGCTCTTCCAACTGGAAGCTATTTTACCTATGGAGAAAAGATAACAATTTTAAGTACAATTCATGGTAAAGTTGTTTCTAAAGTAGTTTCAGTTTTAGATGAAATTCCACCAGAGCAACCAAGTCTGAACGAACTAAAAGACATAAGCACCGTATTTTCAGGTAATGCAGAAAAGAATTCAACGGTCAAAATCTATGATAACGAAACAAACAGTTTGTTTTTAGAAGGGAAAGCAAATGCAGATGATACGTATTCATTAAGTATTCCAACAACAAACCAACCTTTGGTACCATACAAAAGCTATTACGTTACAGCTACTGATGCTGCTGGGAATACTAGTGAAAAGTCTCTGGTCCAATCTGTCGCAGATACCACTCCACCAAAAGCCGAAGCAGTCAATCAATTTCTAGAATTAGGGGATCCGTTACCAGAAATTTCTAAGATGTACAAAGAACTTTATGATAATGCCGGGGCAGATTCGGTAGAAGTTGCCCTAACCAAGCAACCTGATATTTCTAAAGTAGGTGGGTCTCAAGGAGAGATTACATTCACAGATAAGGCCAAAAATAAAACAATTATTAAAGTGTTGTTTTTTGTAAAAGATTCTCAAACCATTTCGGATAACAATTATATATTTCGTGCTGAAGATTTTTCAACTGCAGCAATTGATTTTCCGGATAAAGTAGAGGAACAACCAAAATTTTTATTAAAATATGCAAAAGCTGAACTTTGGGATGTCAAAACCGGAGAAAATAAAACTGATCAGCTTATGATTAATCAAGGAACGATAATGAAGAAACCAGGAGTGTATAACATCACTTTTAGTATTGGAACACTTAAGAAAACCATGACAGCAACATTACTAGAGGGGGCTTTAGGCTTTAGTCATGTAGATGCGAATATCTCATTTGGGGAGCAGACCATTAATTCGGAAGAACGATTAGTTCCGACCGAAGAAACCTTAAACCTAACAATTGAAGACACACGGTATGTAACGGAAAATTGGCGGATTGTTACGAAACTAAGCCGGCCGTTACAATCGGAACAAGGTGATCAGACAGCCAGTACGTTAGTACTTCAAACAACAGATTCTTCGGGCAAACAAATGAGAGAACACTTGAGTGATGAAAAGACTGCTGAATTTTACTACAATAAAAATGCGGTAAATGGACAAATTTCATTACCGTTAGGTCAATCAGAAAAACAACAAATTTTACTAAATGTTCTACCAGGAACAGTACTTGCTAATAAAGAATATTCGTCAAATATTATCTGGATAATAGAAAACGCACCTTAATAGCATGACTCAGTATAATTGTATTTAGTTGCGTTAATGAGGTCTAACAAGCAATAAAATAGAGGAGCCAGCGATAAAACTGATTTTCAGTTTTTATCACTGGCTTGAAATCTAAATAAAGAAATTATTTTACATAGTTATAGATTTTTATACTGTTCATTTCTACAGGAGTTAAACATTAATAAAAAGTTGATTTGGCTTTAAAAAATAAAAGTTGAATACAAGTGAATAGCTCATGCCAGGTTTGTTCATTATAAACATCTGAAATGTAAAAAATTTTCTGTTTGCTTTTTTTAACACGTGGTTCGAAGCAATCGATGATTACAAGATCGGCCTCTTCGAAGCAATCAATATAGTGAATAGCTCTTGGATTGAAAAGCATGTGTAATTTATTCTTTATATAGACTGTGCCTAAATTGTTTTTAGAATACTGTATATAAACAGACAAAGAAGGACATAAGAATGTTTCTGTTAAAATGGTTAACAAAATACATAAGCCAAAATCAGAATGAGCAGGCACTGGAAAGTCTGGGTGATCTTCTCGAAACTTCTTACAAAAATTATTAATTCTTGGATTATCCTTAATAGAAAGTTTTGTATGCGTATTTTGTGTAAATGAAGTTCTAAAAAACTGTACAGGACTAATTGAAAAATAAGTTGCTTGAATCATCCCGATTAACAAATAATAGAAGACAGTTGTTTTTTGCTCCTTATTCATAGAAAAATCCCCATAAAAGTATTTTTCATATTCTTCAATTAATAAGTCACAAGCGCTGATTAAAGGCAAGCTTCTCGGAAATGAATCATATAGTCTATATTTATCTTGTAGTGTATCAATTTCAGCAATATAACATCTAGCTAGTAAATTAAAAAATAAGATCTCATCCTCAGTGACTAGGAATGGCTCTACAAGTTTTGAAATGGCATTTGTAGTAGCAAAGTGTTTTGATAGCTCTTTAATTTTTTTGGGCAAACGAATGGGGTGGTCTTGTCGCCTGACCATAAAAAGACCAACCATGAACTCCAAACGTTTGATTACTGAGTCGGAGTAGTTTTTCTGTAATTCTCCAAAGTCAACGTTGGCCGAGAAGTCTTTCATATTTTTAAAATCATATGGCCATGCAATTCCTCGATATACACTCCAAAAAAAATAAAAATTTAGCATACGGACGTATTTTTCTTTTCCTTGGAAATTAGTAGTAGGATGGAAAACAATTTTTAAAGGATATCTTTCTAGTTCAATATTTAAAATATTAATATTTTTATACAGGTGAGGAGGACTTATATATAATTTTTCAGCTAGATCTTCTACAGAATTATAATGATTTAAAAGAAGTTCTAAAATAATTTTAAATTGTAAGGATGATTCAAAATAACTTAGACGTAATTGAATAATAAGGTAATCCATGGCATGTGCTGAATGATTTTGAATGACATACCCTCCAACATTACGTATTAATACTATTTGTGTAAAGGATTTATTATTCTTAATATCAGTTGATAGTTCTTGGAAATATCGTTTTAAGGTACTTAAGGACACACCAAGGAAATTTTGTAAATAGGAAAAAGATATTTCTTCATTCTCTCTATATAATAATTCCGTAAAAAGTTGGATTTTTTTTTTACTTTTTTCATTTAATAAGATATCCATTTCATCACTCCTGTTACCTTTTTCCAAATTATAGAAATAGAATGATTTAAAGTCAAATTTAATGGGTATTATCACATATAACTAAAATTATTTATTTTTTTAATACAAATAAGTTTAGTTATTTTCAAAAAATAAGAGCTTGGGAAATAACTAAAATAGTTATTCTTCAAGCTCTTTAATATAGAAATCAGTATAGACTTATTCTTGATACTCGTTAGTTCCATTTTTTACTCAAACTTGTTGTCTTTGGGATAAGGTAAAACACGAAGCGGGTCATCATCTTCCTTAATGTCCATATCTTGGTGAAACTCATTTCTATCTGATCGTTGTTCAAACTCAGTTTCTTGATTTATTTTAAATGAGGTAGAGTGTTGTGAAAATTCATTATTTTTTTGAGCTAACAATTCTTTAGCGGCTTCTTGCGCTTGATAAACATTTTTTTGGCGCGAATGCTGATTGTTTCCTCCAGTAAAAGTTAAATAAATAATTAAAACAATCATTATGATTGTTAGTACAATTAAACCTATAAACATACTGAATGTGATGAACATGGTAAATAACCTCCCTTACAACTCATACTCTTATATAGTGTATCAAATGTTTCTTATCCAGTCATCTATTTTCTTTATTATATATTTCATATCGATTGTCTGTCAAAAGGTACTGACTTGCTATCAATTCTGCAATGAAGTATGCGAAAAAGCATAAGGAAATGAATTGATAAATAGAAGAAATACTGATAGAATTATTATTGTATAATAAACGTTACAAAATGATTTTGATTCTAAGTTGTATGATAATAGTCTTGTGGTTGTCGGTTCCTTTTTGATAAAAGCGAATATATAAGCCAATATTATTTTTGACTATATAGATGACTGTTCCGCTCTTTTCGTACAACTATACGAGGAGGGCTTTTTTTGAAAGTAAGTATTTTTTCTACCTGTGTTGTTGATTTACTATTTCCAAATGTAGGACAGGCAATGGTTGAGGTTTTGGAACGTTTGGGTTGTGAAACATCATTACCTGATAAACAAACCTGTTGCGGACAGCCAACCTATAATAGCGGCTATGTTGAAGAAAGCTATGCGACGTTGAAAAATCAAATCGACTGTTTTGAAGATGCAGAATATGTAGTGGGGCCAGCTGGTTCATGTGTGGGGATGCTTAGAGAGTACCGACATTTTTTAAAGGATGATCCTATATATGGTCCGAAAGCTGAAGCATTAGCGGTCAAATCATTCGAATTTAGCCAATTTCTGTACAGAGTTTTAGGTGTTGCGGATGTCGGTGCAACATTAAACGCTAAAGCGACTTACCACCGTTCATGTCACATGACAAGGATTTTGAAGGAGCGAGAAGCGCCATTTATCCTGTTAGACCATGTAGCTGGTTTGGAGATGGTTCCCTTAAATCACATTGAAAATTGTTGCGGGTTCGGCGGAACTTTTTCAGTAAAAATGCCAGAGATATCTGAACAAATGGTTACAGAAAAAATGAATGATGTAATCGATACAGGAGCTGAAATTTTAATTAGCGCAGACATGGGCTGTCTGATGAATATTGGTGGGAAATTCAATCGAGATGGTAAGCCAATCAAAATCATGCATATCGCTGAAGTTTTAAACCAACAGGTGGATAAAAAACGGATGGATCAACCAAAAATAATGACAGTCATCTAGGAGGAACTATTGTGGGATTAACGACAAGCAAGAAATCTTTCAAAGAACGTTTAGAAGATAGCAAAAAAGATGTCTTTATGCAAAAGGCGGTAGCGAAAGCGCAAGATGATCAGTGGATCAAGCGAGAAGGAGCCAGAGAAGAGCTTGGACATTGGGAGCAATGGCGAGAGTTAGGTGAACAAATTAGACAACACACGATTTCTTATTTACCAGATTATTTGGAACAATTTAGTAATAATGTGGCTGAACAAGGAGGCAAAGTCTTTTTCGCTCAGACCGCAGAAGAGGCAACTGAATATGTAAAGAAAGTTGTTTTAGAAAAAAATGCTAAAAAAGTAGTGAAATCAAAATCCATGGTGACCACAGAAGTTGATATTGATCCTATGTTGCTAGGACTAGATGGTGTTAGTGTTATGGAGACTGACTTAGCTGAATTTATTTTACAAATGGATGACTGGGACGAACCATCTCATATTGTTTTTCCAAGTATCCATAAAAATCGTGAACAAATTCGTCGAGTTTTTTCAGAAAAGTTAGGTTATCAAGGTGATAATGATCCAGTCAATTTAGCACGATGCGCCAGAGAAGTCATGAGAAAATTTTTCTTGGAAGCAGAAGTTGGTATTACAGGGTGTAATTTTGCAATTGCTGATAGTGGTTTGATTAATTTAAATACGAATGAAGGGAATGCGGATTTAACAATCAGTATTCCAAAAACACAAATCGTTTTGATGGGAATGGAGCGAATCGTTCCGAGTATGAAAGAGGCAGAGGTTTTGGATAACCTATTAGCTAGAAGTGCAGTCGGCCAAAGTTTAACTACTTACGTGACCTTTGCTGGAATAAAAAATGCAGATGAATCTGATGGGCCAGAAGAGTTTCATGTTGTAATTTTGGATAACGGGCGCTCCAATGCTTTAGGAACTGCTTTTCAGCCTGTACTTCAATGTATTCGCTGTGGTTCTTGTCTAAATGTTTGTCCAGTATATCGTCATATCGGCGGCCATGGGTATGGTTCAATCTATCCTGGACCAATAGGAGCCGTATTATCACCTGTTTTAGGGGGCTATAAGCAGTTTGGTGAGTTACCTTATGCCTCTAGTCTTTGCGGCGCCTGCACGGATACTTGCCCAGTGAAAATCCCACTACACGAATTATTGATCGAACATCGAAGAGTTATGACAGATGAGTTGAAAATGCAACACGGTTTTGATGATTTCCAAATGCGACTAGTGGGCAAGGCCACGGCCACGCCCAATTTATTTAAAATGGCAATGAAAGTTGATCACGCTGGATTAGCGCCATTGAGCAAGAAAAAAGAAATTACAGTAGAGAATATGTTCCAATATGGTGGTTATGTTGCCAAAGGTCCTGGTCTTGTGAAAGGTTGGACCGATGTCAGAGATTTACCGCGTCCACCAAAAAGTTCAGAAAATTTCAGAAGCTGGTATAAAAAAAATAAAGCAGGTGAGCAAAATGACTGATTCTAATGTACAAAATCGAACATCATTTTTAAGTAACCTGACTGAAAAACTAGGCATAGAAAGACAAAACGTAGCAGATCATCCATTCCGACCAATCAATGATTTGCCTGAATTAACACTGGCAGATAAGTCACAGGAAGAGCTACTAGAAATTGCTAAAAAACGAGTGGATAAAATCAACACGAAGCTTGTAGAAACAACTAGAGAACATTTAACTGAAACAATCGATCAACTGATCGAAGCATTTGGTCAAGGAAAGGTTATAGTTCCAATTGATTCGCGGTTTGATGAATATGGGTTAACAAACTTTTCTAAAAATCTATTTTCAGGAAATACAGATGAACAACTAACATTTTGGGAAAAAGGCGCTGAAAATAGAGAAATGAATATAACAAATGCAGAAAAGGCGAATATTGCGATTGCCTTTGCAGAATTTTTATTAGCTGAATCAGGTTCAGTAGTCGTTGAAACAAATGCAGGGCAAGGACGTTCTTTACATTTTTTACCTCAGCACTATATTTCGATTATTCCCATGAGTAAAATTGTACCACGTTCTACTCAAGCTGCAGCTTATTATGCAGAAAAACAACGAAACGGTGAAAACGTCGGTTCTGCGATTCACTTCATCTCTGGACCTTCCAATTCTGGTGATATTGAAATGCAATTAGTTGTGGGCTTGCATGGACCACTAGTTGTGTATTATGTTGTTGTAAAAGACATGTAAGCATAAAAAAACTGAGACAAGCTAAGTAAAAGTTGTTTCAGTTTTTTTGATTTTTGTATAAGTAATAAACAATGAATAGATTACTTATTAAGAGATATATTAAAAAAGGGCCCGAAAAGAAAAGAATTCTGTAGAAATTTGATTGTCTGTGGTAAAATATAGGAAGCATGTTTTTTGGAGGAATGAATTTGAAGTCTAAAGAGTTATTACATACAATATTATTTTTTATTGGTTTAGCAGCGTTGTTATTTTTACTAAGGCAATTTGTGTTCACGCCAGTTGTTGTCAAAGGGCATTCAATGGATCCGACTTTAGCAGATGGTGAACGAGTGATTGCATTAAAGAATACAGAAATCAAACGTTTTGATATTGTGACGTTTCCAGCACCAGACGAACCTAAGAAGAGTTACATCAAGCGAGTAATCGGTTTACCAGGTGATACGATTGAATATAAAAATGATGTTTTATATATCAACGATAAAGAAGTCAAAGAACCTTATCTTGATGAATTCAAAGGAGCAGTAACAGACGGGTCACCTTTGACTCTTGATTTTACGTTGAGTGAGGTTACGGGTGAGAAGAAAGTTCCAGATGGTGAATACTTCGTGATGGGTGATAATCGTCGGAATTCAAAAGATGGACGTATGATCGGTTTTATTAGTAAAGATAAGATATTAGGTGATGTTAAATTTGTTTTGTGGCCACTTGATCGTTTTGGAACGATTTAGACGTAAGGCTCATTCATGAAATTACAAGAAAGCTCTCTTTTAATTAAGAGGCTTTTTTTGTTGGATGGCAAAAGCCGTATTCAAACACGATTTATGATAAACTAAGAACAGGAAACATTTATAAAGGATGTGACAAAATGAGTCTACAATTTATTCGCGGAACTGCTGAGATGGATTTAGAAGAAGTTCTTATACAAGCTTCTGTACAGTGGTTGTCTGAAGAGGATTCGCATGAAGTTTTTTATTTAGTTCCAAATCACATGAAATTTGAGCAAGAGATCAATGCACTCAAACGAATAAAATATATTCAAAAGAACCAGAACGATTCGATTGCAACAATGCGCTTTCAAGTGTTTAGTTTCTATCGATTGGCATGGTACTTTTTACAACATACACAATATTATGGTTCAGAAATTCTTTCTGAAGCAGGAGCTGCGATGGTTTTTAGAAAGATTCTATCAGAGAATGAAGAGGCGCTGAAAGTCTTTCGTGGAGAAGTCAATAAATCAGGATTTATTCAACAGTTATTTGACTTGTATCAGGAAATGAAAGAAGGCAATATTGATTTAGATGAGCTATTTGGCCATTTATCAGGCCAACAAACAGATAGTAAAGAACAGGATTTACAATTGAAGATTCAAGATATCAAATTAGTTTTTTCAAAATTTGAAGAAACAATGAGTCAATATGGAATCAAATCTGCAGAAATCATTAATTACTTAACGGAATACCTAGAAACAAAAGATCTGAGAAATGTTTTATTTGTAATCAATGGGTATCATAATTTTTCTGCAAGAGAATTGAAATTGATTGAGACATTGATGCGTCGAGGTGGCGAGGTTAAAATCTCTTTAGTTTTGGATAAAAAATATCCGAACGAGCTACCATCATTGATGAACCTATTTTATGAAACAGGTACGACTTATCATAAACTGTATCAATTAGCAAGAAACGCTAATGTGGCGATATTACCAGATCATGTGGAAAAGAATAAAAAGTTGATTGCTGATAATAGCATTCAAACTCTTGAAAAATACTGGATCGAAGCTCAGGAAAGTCATCCTAAAAGAGGAAAACAAAGAATCAATGATGATCATCTACAATTTTGGTGCGCAGAAAACCCTAAGGAAGAAATCAATCACATCGCAAAAGAAATCAGAAGATTAGTTGTAGAAGAAAATTATCGGTATAAAGACATTCAATTACTTACTCGGGAACTAGACAGTTATGAAACTATGATCGAACCTCTATTTTCGATGAATGAAATTCCTGTTTACTTAGATCGGGATATGGCGATGGAACAGCATCCTTTGGTTGAATTTATTCAGTCATTATTTGCAATTCATGCGTATCATTATCGTTATCGGGATGTATTGCGCTTTTTGAGAACAGAATTATTTTTTCCCATTGAGGATCAAATTTCAGTTGAAGAATGGCAAGTTCAACGAAATGAATGGCGCCGAAAAATAGATGTAGCTGAAAATGTCGTTTTAGCATATGGTTACGAAGGCTATCATTGGGAGAAAAATAAAGATTGGCATTTTATTCGCTATGATTTTGAAGCAGAGCAACAAGATGATACTGAATTGATCGAAAAGGATTCCAATACTGTACGAAAAATGATTCAACAGAATGTGCCAGCCTTTTTTAAGACAATCCAAAAAGCACAAACAGGTGTTGAAGCAGCTGACTATTTTTATCGTTTTTTAGTGAATAATGGGGTCGAGAAGCAGTTGATGATGTGGCGCAATCAAGCAATAGAAATGGGCCAATTGGAACAAGCTCGTAATCATGAGCAAACTTGGGAAGCATTGATGACTTTATTAGATGAGTATGTGACGATTTATGGAAAGGATTCCTTTGATCTAGCTGCGTTTGAAGAAATTTTTTCAAGCGGTTTAGAAGGCTTACGTTACAATAAAGTGCCAACAGCCATTGATCAAGTACAAGTCCGTTCAATTGATCTAGCTAGGCCTGGACAAGCGAAAGTCGTGTTCGCTATTGGCTTGACGGATCAGGTTTTACCTCAAAAATTTGATAACAAAACATTACTTTCAGATGAAGAAAGACAATTCGTTAATGATCAATTAGATGATGGTCAATTTTTATTGAATGACACGAGAAAAAGCATTGCCAAGGAACCCTTTAACGCGTATATCATGTTTGCAGCCGCTACTGAACGTCTGTATTTTTCTTATCCAAGTGTGAAAGATACCGCTAAAGATGTGAAAGTATCTACTTATTTAACAAATATTCAAAATGATTTAGGTTTACAGATGCAGCAAAGAAATGCTCTTACAATTTTGGATGATGAGCAAGTAAGTCTAGAACATATCGGAACCTACAGAACGCTGATCAGTGATTTAACAAATTTAAAACGCCAGAAAAAGGAAATGCAAGAAGGTATTTTGGTATTTTGGCTTACCTTGGAACGTCAATTAATGAAACACTCGCAGGCAGCACTAGCAAGTCATGTTTTTGAAAGTCTAGGACATCAAAACTTGCCAGAGAATTTACAAGAGCATTTAGCAGATGAACTATACACTAAACATATTTATACATCTGTCTCAAGAATGGAAAGTTTCTATCGTTGTCAATATCAATATTTCTCACGCTTTGGCTTAGGCTTAAAAGAAAGAGATGTTTTTGGGTTATCACCGGCTGCAACGGGAGACTTTTTCCATGAGGCATTGGATCAGTTCTTTAAATTATTGATCATGCAAAATAAACAACTATCTGAGCTGACGGATCGAGAAGTTAGCGAGTTCACAGAACAAATTTTGAATACTGTATTCGGCGAAATAAAATTTTCGATTCTCGACACATCTAGCCGAATGAATTATATTCGTTATCAGCTTGGACAAACAATAAAAAAAGTGAGCTGGGCGTTGAAACGTCAAAGCGAACGTAGCGGGATGACGACTGTTCAAACAGAAGTTTTATTTGGTCAGATCGCAAGTCAAAAAGGGATCAAAGGCTTAGAACTTCCCTTGAAAAACGGCGGCAATATTAGTGTTAGAGGGAAAATAGACCGCTTAGATCAATTAGTAACACCAGATTCTTTATATCTAGGAGTCGTTGATTATAAATCTAGCCACAAAAAGTTTAACATTACGGAGGCGTATTATGGATTGGCCATGCAGATGTTGACTTACTTAGACGTTGCGTTGATGGATGCTGTTAATTTAGTTGGTCAGTCGGCTAAACCAGCAGGATCATTTTATCTTCATGTTCATAATCCAATTCTTCCATATGAAACAGAAGATAAAAAAGAGCAGCAGCTTTTAAAGAAATTCCAATTTGATGGGTTGTTATTGAACGATCCAGTTTTGCTTGAAAATCTAGATAAAAGTTTACAGGCCAAACAAAGTTCACTGATTTTCCCAATTGAGGAATCAGCAAAAGAAATTATTAAACCAGGACGTCGTCAAGAAGATAAATTTGTGACAGAACCTGAATTAGGTGCTTTATTAACTCATAACCGCAGCAAGTTCATCGAAGCCGGTAACAAGGTGACGAGTGGAGAAATTGAGTTGAATCCTGCTTATCAAGGAAAAGAACGAATTGCTTGTCGTTTTTGTCCCTTCAGAAGTGTTTGTAACTTTGATGTTATGTTAAAAGAAAATAACTACAATCGAATTGAAACATTATCTAAAAAAGATGTGATGGATCGTTTGATAGAAAATGAGCAGGAAGGAGGAACGAATGATGAGTAAAGTAATTCCTTTACGTCCAGAAAATGAACAATTTACTGATAATCAGTGGCAAGCTGTTTTTGATGGAGACGAAAATATTTTAGTTTCTGCTTCTGCTGGTTCTGGAAAAACCACAGTCCTTGTTCGTAGAGTCATCGAAAAACTTAAAAGTGGTACGGATATCGATCGATTATTGATCGTGACTTATACAGAAGCGGCTGCAAAAGAAATGAAAGAAAGAATTCAAGTTGCTTTGCAAAAAGCAATTACAAATGAAAGTGAGCAAGAGAAAAAACAGCACTTTATCAAACAGTTGTCCTTGCTTCCAACTGCGAATATCAGCACATTGCATGCGTTTTGTTTAACTGTGATCCGACGTTTTTATTATTTGATTGAAATGGATCCTGTGTTTCGCTTGCTGACAGATGAAACGGAAATGCTGCTTTTAAAAGAAGATGTTTGGGATGAACTCAGAGAAAAATTCTATGCTGATAATGAAGAAACCTTTTATCAACTGACGAGTAACTTCTCTAATGACCGTAGTGATGATGGTCTGACTAAGCTAGTCTTTTCATTGTATGAATTTGCCCGTGCTAATCCAGATCCAGACGAATGGCTCGCTCATTTAGCTGATAGTTATCGTGTAGATGGACAGTTAGGTGATTCAGCCTTATTTCAAGAATATTTGAAACCACAAGTCATGGACAGTCTATTACGTTGTGTAGATCGTTATGAAGAGATGATTCGCATGACCGAAGGAGAAGAAAAGTTAGCAAAAATTGCGACACTTGCAAGATACGAAAAAGAATTTGTCGAAACATTTACTAGCCAATTAGCAGACAACGATTTAGAATCTGGCTTTGAAATTTCAAAAACAGTTACCTTTGAACGTTATCCTACTGTGCGAGCAGAAGACTACAAAGAGATAGCTGCCCAAGCGAAAAACTTGCGAGAACAAAATAAGAAAGCAATAAATGATATTATAAGTAATCTCTTTACACTGTCCCCAGAACAAATGAAGGAAATCTTAGAACAATCACAGCCGCTTGTTCAAGAGATGGCTAAAGTTGGAAAAGCATTTATAGATTCTTACAGTAAACAAAAGCTAAGAAAAGGCTTAGTTGATTTCAATGATTTAGAACATTTTACTTTAGCGATCTTAGCAAAAAACGAAGCGGGTGTTTGGTTAGCTAGCGAAGCTTCCAACTATTATCGAGAGAAGTTTGATGAAGTGCTTGTCGATGAATATCAAGATATCAATCGATTGCAAGAGACGATTCTTTACTGGCTAAGAAGACCAACTGCTGAAGAAGGTAACTTATTTATGGTGGGAGATGTTAAGCAATCTATTTATTCTTTCCGCTTGGCTGATCCAACACTTTTTATTGAAAAATATAATCAATACGGGCAAAATAAGGATGGAAAACGAATTGTTCTAGCTGAAAATTTTCGTTCTAGAAAAAATGTTTTAGATTTTACTAATTTGGTTTTTGAACAATTGATGGATGAACGTGTTGGACAAATTGCATACGATGATGCAGCCCAATTGGTTCATGGATTTGACCAGTTTGCTGAGGCTGAAAATTATGATACAGAACTGTTGATTTATGAAAAAAAATCGGAGCAATTGGAAGAAACACTTAAACTAGACGACTCTCAATTAATTCTAGAAGACAAAACCGAAGGCGAATTGCATATGACAGCTCTGAAAATCAGAGAGTTGATTGATAATAAATTTTTGATTTATGACAAATCGACAAAAGAAAATCGACCACTAACCTACAAAGATATCGTACTGTTGACACCTACTAAGAAAAATAATTTGACGATTTTGGAAATATTCAAGTTAGCTGGAATTCCCATTCAAGTGAATGATGCTCAAAATTATTTTCAAGCAACAGAAGTTCAAACGATGGTGGCTCTTTTACAAATCATCGACAATCCGTATCAAGATATTCCACTAGCGGCTGTTTTGCGTTCGCCGATTGTAGGATTGAGAGAAAATGAATTAGTGACGATTCGTTTAGCTGCTAAAAAAAGTTCGTATTACGAAGCATTTTTAACATTTAATCAAACTGATACTGACAATTCACAGCAACAATCATTAAAAGAAAAAACAACAAAATTTGCTGAATGGTTGGAACAATGGCGAGAAATTGCTAGAAGAAATCAATTATCTACGCTGATTTGGCAAATTTATCAAGACACAGCGTATTTAGATTATGTAGGTGGTATGCCTGCTGGTAAACAAAGACAGGCGAACTTATTCGCACTAGTTGATCGTGCAAATAGTTATGAACAAACCAGTTTTCGTGGATTGTTTCAATTTGTTCGTTTTATCGAAAAAATGCAAGAAAAAGATAAAGATTTAGCTGAACCTGTGATTTTGAGCGAAGAAAATGCGGTACGAGTCATGACCATTCATGCTAGTAAAGGCTTAGAGTTTCCAGTAGTTTTCATTTTAGATATGACCAAAGAATTTAATCTTGGTGATCTGAATGAACGCTATATCTTTGATGATCGGCTTGGTGTCGGGATTCGTTATCTAGATCAAACAGACCGAATGCTTTATGAAACGTTACCATTTTTAGCTATCAAACAAGCAAAATTAAAAAAATTACTTTCAGAAGAAATGCGTAAACTATATGTTGCGTTGACGCGTGCTGAGCAAAAACTTTATTTGGTTGGTTCTTATAACAATCAAGAAGCGACGTTTAAAGAGTGGCTGAAAATCGCTGATGTTCAAACAAAAGTGTTACCTAGCGAAAATCGACTGCAAGGAAAGAGCAGTTTAATGAATTGGGTAGGAATGAGCTTGGTTCGACATCAGAAAATGGCTGAGTTTCAAACGGAATTTGTGACTGAAAAAATTGCTGGAATCACACAACATCCGGCTAGCTTCTCCATTTCTTTCATGACCGAAAAAACGATTCAAGAACAGTTTGCAGCACTTCAATTTATTGATACGAGTGCTATAAAGGAAGTTGAAACGAAAAAGAGCGATTCGAAATCCATTGAAAAAGGCTTACGTCGTTTGAATTATGAGTATCCTTATCAACTCTCAACTAAAACGACAAATTACCAATCAGTATCGGAGATCAAGCGTGTTTTTGAAGATCCAGACAATAAAGAAATCGCTAAAATCGAAGTGGATGAAAAAAATACAATTCAACCAACACCAATGATCATTCACAGAATGAGTGAAGGGGAGTTAGGTAAACCTAGATTTATTGAAACCATTCGAAAACCATCTGCAGCAGAAATCGGCACAGCGACTCATTACCTTTTACAATTGTTAGATTTGAAAAATGAACCAACTAAAGAGAGTATCATCCAATTGATTGATGAACTAATTAAAACAAAGATCATCCAAGAAAATGTAGCCAAGCAAATCAATGTGGAGCAAGTTTTATCGTTTTATCAAACAAGTTTAGGGCAACTATTGCTAGAAAATCCAGCAAAAGTTATTCGTGAACAACCATTTTCAATGTTGTTGAAAGCCGAAGAACTGATTAAAGATTATCCGAAAGAAACGCAAGATGATTTATTGATTCACGGAATGATTGATGGTTACGTCGAACAAGAAGAAAGTTGTATTTTATATGATTATAAAACGGATTTTGTCCAAGATATAGAAAATATACAAGAAATCAAAAAAATCATCCAGCGTTATAGAGGTCAATTAAATTTATATCGAAAAGCGCTGGCCCAAGCAACGAGCAAAGAAGTAAATCAAGTATTGTTAGTATTATTGTCAGCTGGGATCATTATTGATATGGACAAAGAACAAATTATAGAAAAAATGAATTAAATTGAAAGCAAATCTACTTACAAATTGTAAGTTGTGTGCTATACTCAGTTCACGAGGTGAGGAAAATGGAGCAAGTAAAAACAACCGAATTTTCATTATGTCCTAAATTTGAAAAAGCATTTGCGATTTTAGGAAAAAAATGGAATGGTTTGATTATTGACGTCTTGTTGGAAAATGGTCCTCAACGATTTGGTGAGTTAAGACAAAAAATACCTGAACTTAGCGATCGAGTGTTAGTAGAACGCTTGAAAGAGCTAGAAGGGGAAGGAATTATCTCAAAAGCGGTTCGCTGTGATGAGAGTAGTCGTCTAGAATATTTCCTCACAAATAAAGGCAAGGACTTACAACAAGCAATGGAACAAATTCAGCATTGGGCAGAAAAGTGGGTTACCGCTGAAGAATGCAGTTGACCTAAGACTTAATTTCTTGTAAACTGTAATCAATTGAATAACAAAAGAACGTTGATGGAAAAGAGTAGTTTGGTTGATACGAAAAGGGAAAACCTGTCTAGGACTGGAAACAGGTTGCGTAATCGAAAAATGAAGTTCACTTCCGGAGTTTGTTTGTTCCAAAAAGAGCAGATCGGTGAAAGCCGTTATAAGAATTGAGTGCATGATTTTTTGTCATGAAGTAGGATGGTAACACGATAGCTCGTTCCTTTATGTAGGAGCGGGCTATCGTTTTTTATATGAACATTTTTAGGTATTTTGTTATTATGTTACTGCTTTTGACTCAATTCAACGATCAAACAAAAGAAAGGAATAGAGAAATGACATTAAAAGCTCAATTAGAAGCATTAAGAGATGAGACATTGACTAAAATTCAACATGTAGCTGATCTTAAGGCTCTAAACCAAATTAGAGTAGAAACGCTAGGTAAAAAAGGCCCAATTACTGAAGTATTGAGAGGGATGAAAGATTTATCTGCGGAAGAACGTCCGGTCGTAGGAGGTTTTGCTAATGAAATTCGCGATTTGTTGACTGAGGCTGTTGAAGCACGCAAAGAAACTCTGGAGACAGCTGCTTTGAATGCTGCTTTAGAACAAGAAACGATTGATGTGACATTACCAGGAAAGCAAATGGTTCATGGTACACGCCACATATTATCTCAAGTAATGGAAGAAATCGAAGATATTTTTGTTGGTATGGGTTATCAAGTTGTTGAAGGATATGAAGTTGAATCGGATCATTATAATTTCGAGCGTATGAACTTGCCTAAAGATCATCCCGCTCGCGATATGCAAGATACCTTTTATATTTCTGACGAAATTTTGATTCGTACGCACACTTCACCTGTTCAAGCTAGAACAATGGAAAAACACGATTTTTCAAAAGGCGCGCTACGTATGATTTCTCCAGGAAAAGTATTTCGCAGAGATACCGATGATGCAACGCATAGCCACCAATTCCATCAAATCGAAGGATTAGTGATCGATAAGAACATTACAATGGGTGACCTTAAAGGAACACTAGAAGTTGTCATGAAAAAAATGTTCGGTGAAGAACGTAAAATTCGCTTGCGTCCGAGTTATTTTCCATTTACTGAGCCATCAGTCGAGGTCGATGTCAGCTGTTTCAAATGCGGCGGTTCCGGCTGTAATGTATGTAAACAAACCGGTTGGATCGAAATTTTAGGTGCTGGTATGGTTCATCCAGACGTGCTGTCAATGTCAGGAATCGATCCAACTGAGTATACTGGTTTTGCCTTTGGCTTAGGGCCGGATCGTGTAGCAATGTTACGTTATGGTGTGAATGATATCCGTAATTTCTATCAAAATGATTTACGTTTCTTAAATCAGTTTAAGGTAAAGGAGTAGTCGACGATGTTAGTTTCTTATAAATGGTTAAGTGAGTATTTAGATCTTTCAAAAATTTCTGCAAAAGAATTATCTGACCAAATGTCTTTGACTGGTATCGAAGTTGAAGGTGTTGAAGTACCAGAAGAAGGCTTGAAAAAAATTGTGGTCGGTGAGGTCAAAGAATGTATTCCTCATCCAAATTCAGATCATCTATCGATCTGCCAAGTGGATATCGGTGAAGAAGAATTATCACAAATCGTTTGTGGTGCACCGAATGTCAAAGTCGGCATCAAAGTGATTGTAGCTTTACCTGGTTCTCGTATTACTGGCAATCAAAAAATCAAAAAAGGTAAAATGCGTGGGGAAGTCTCAAATGGTATGATTTGTTCTTTACAAGAATTGGGTTATTCGGATAGTGTGATTCCAAAAGCTTATTCTGAAGGAATTTATTATATGCCGCAAGAGGCTGTCAATGGTGAGGATGTTTTCTCTTATTTAGACATGGATGACCACATTATCGAATTATCAATCACGCCAAACCGGGCAGATGCATTAAGCATGCGTGGCGTTGCATATGAAGTGGGAGCTATTTACCGTCAAACGCCTAAATTCAATGACGCTCTTTTAGAAGAGGATACTACTGAAACAGCTGCTGATTATATCTCAGTTGAGGTGGAAGATCCAAAAGATGTACCGGCTTATCAAATCAGAATTATTAAAGATGTGAAAATTGCCGAAAGTCCATTATGGCTGCAAACTCGTTTAATGAACGAAGGAATCCGTCCAATCAATAACGTGGTTGATATAACGAACTATATCCTTTTATTATTTGGACAACCATTGCATGCATTCGATTATAATAAATTAGATAGTCAAACGATTTTAGTCAGACGGGGTAAAGCGGATGAAGAAATCGTTACTTTAGATGGTGAAACTCGTAAACTAACTAATGAAAATATCGTTATTACAAATGGTAAAGTTCCAGTAGCTTTGGCTGGTGTTATGGGTGGTGCGGATTCAGAAATCACTGAGGAAACAACAACGGTTGCGCTGGAATCTGCATTATTTGATTCATTATCCGTTCGAAGAACATCAAAAGAATTTAACCTACGTAGCGAATCTTCTAGTAGATTTGAAAAAGGGATTAATCATGCAACAATTGGTGAGGCTGGCGATGTAGCAGCGGCAATGATCGCTAAATTAGCTGGCGGAACGGTTGTTTCAGATAAGGCCATTGGCTCAGAATTAACCTTAGAAGATGTTGTTGTAAGTGTAACAATTTCTCGAATCAATGAATATCTGGGCACGGAAATGAATCAAGCGACGGTTAGTGAAATCTTCGATACTTTAGGATTTGAGTATGAACTTGATCATGAAAAATACACTGTGACAGTTCCACCTAGACGTTGGGATATTACGATCGAAGCAGACTTGATCGAAGAGGTTGCACGTATTTACGGTTATGACAATCTACCGTCAACCTTACCAAAAGGTGAGACTGTAGCAGGTAGCTTAACGAGCGGACAATTATTAGTTCGTAGAATCAAAAGCTTATTAGAAGGTTGTGGTGCAAGTGAAGCAATCAGCTATGCTTTAACAACAGAAGAGAAATCTCGTCAATTTATGATGAGAGAGAGCTTAACAACAAGTCTACAATGGCCAATGAGTGAAGAACGTTCTGTTTTAAGAATGAACTTGATTTCAGGTTTGCTAGATGATGTGGCATATAATGTTGCTCGTAAAAATACCAATGTTGCACTTTATGAAATTGGACGAGTGTTCTATCAAGATAACGATCCTAAAAAAGAATTGCCATATGAAGAAAATCATTTAGGAATCGTATTATCTGGAAATAGTGTAGTAAAAGATTGGCAGACAAAAGAAATACCTGTTGATTTCTATACGATCAAAGGAATACTTGAAGTATTATTTGACTCAGTAGGTATTGCGTATAAAATATCTTATGAAGCGACAAAAGATAACCAAGAGTTGCACCCAGGAAGAACAGCTTTAGTTAAATTGAATGATACAGTCATCGGTTTTATTGGGCAAGTTCATCCAAATGTGGCAAAAGAATATGAAATTCCTGAAACATATGCTGCTGAATTAAATCTTCAAGCAATTATTGAAGAAGAAAATGATGCCTTAGTTTATCAACAAATTTCAAAATTCCCAGCCGTTTCTAGAGATATTGCCTTATTAGTTGATGAAACAGTAACTAGCCAAGAGTTAGTTGGAACGATTTCTAAACATGCTGGAAAATTCTTGCAAACTGTTCATTTATTTGATGTATACCAAGGAGATAATATCGCTGAAGGTAAAAAATCAATGGCGTATAGCTTAACTTTTGTGAATGCAGAAGCGACATTGGTAGACGAAGAGATCAACCAATCAATGGAAAAAGTAGAAAAAGCTTTAGTAGCAGAATTTAATGTGACGATTCGATAAAAAAAGAATGTAGCGTAAAACTAAAAAATAGTTTACGTTACATTCTTTTTTATGTCCAATTCCTAGATAGCCATCTCGAAAATTGAGAGATAGAAAAGTTGATCACGAAATACATCAAAGCGACAAGACCATATATAGCAAAGACTTGTTCTGTTTGTGCATAGCGTCCCATTAAGATATATGATTTTCCAAATAATTCTTGCAAAGCAATAACTGAATATAAAAAACTAGTATCTTTGATTACTGTTACAAATTGTGAAACTATAGCAGGCAATACATTGCGAATAGCTTGAGGCAAGACAATATACAAAAGAATTTGGAAATTGCTAAATCCTTGTGAACGAGCCGCTTCTTTTTGTCCTTTATCTACACCGTTTAAACCACCACGGATAATTTCAGCAAGAGCTGCGGTTGTGAAAACAGTGAAGCTAACAATACCAGCCGGAGTAGACTTGATCTTAAAAATCAAGAAAATTACATAAATCCACAATAAATTTGGGATATTTCGAACGATTTCGATATATAAACTAGCTAAAAATTTTAAAGGGCCAGTTTTTTGATTTCTCAACACAGCTAAAATTGTTCCAAAAATTGTACTTAACACGATCGATACAAAAGAAATATAAAGTGTAAGCTTCAAACCATCGAATAAAAAGCGCAAATTATTGCCGGTCAGAAGTTGACTCATTTGTTCTGAAAAAGACATGTATGCATCCTCCTATCTGGTATAAGCTTTCTTATTATTTTCTTCAAGTTTTCTCGCTAAATTAGCTAGCGGGAAGCATAGGATAAAGTAAAGAAATCCTGCTATAGCGAAAGCTGGAATATAATTTAAATTGATCGAAGACCAGCTGTTGGCAGTGAACATCACATCAGTGCCTGATATAATTGCAACGGTCGATGTATTTTTGATTAAGTTAACGATTTGATTTGTTAAAGGCGGTAGCATGATACGCCATGCCTGTGGTAAGACCACATAGCGCATCGTCTTTCCGTAAGAGAAACCTTGAGAATAAGCCGCTTCAAATTGACCTTTAGGAACAGCGCCAATTCCAGAGCGAACAACTTCGGAGATATAAGCACCATGATAAAGACCAACACAAATAATGGCGATAGTCGTGGTTGAAAAAGTCAACATCGGACTAATTAAAGGAAACCCATAATAGACTACGATAAATTGAATCAACAAGGGTGTATTTTGAAAGAACTCAACATAAATTCGACTGATTACATTTAAAAACTTATTCTGCATAGCGGATAGACTGCCGAAAAAAATTCCTAATAGCATAGCAACAATCAGTGAGCCAATAGCCAATAAAATAGTATAGAGGAAAGCATCGCCAAAAAGTCTCCAGTCTTTAAATAATGCTTCCCAACGATAGAGTGCAAAAGGACCTGCATTTGCTATAATGAACATGTATTTTCCTCCTAAATTCTAATAAATTGCATAGAATCGCGAAGTGCTAGTCTAGATTCCACGTTTTGTAAATTTTTTCTAAGGTACCATCTTTTTCCCATTTTTCGATGGATTGATTCAACTGATCATTCAGTTCGGTATTTGCTTTTTTCGTAGCAATTCCATATTCTTGTGGTGAGAAACCATCTTTAAGAATTTCTGTATTATCGTCTACATAACCTGTCAAAATCGATTTATCAACTGAGAAAGCATCAATTCTTTTTGAAGTTAGGGCTGTTTTCAGTTCAGGATAAGAACCAAGTTCTTGATATTTGAATGATACACCCAATTCTTTCGCTTGTTTTTCGATTGCTTCTTTTGTCGTTGCTGATTGAACGACACCAATTGTTTTTCCATCTAAGCTAGCAGTATCAGTAAATTTGTCAGCTTTTCTTACTAAGAAACCAACTTCGTCTTTATAATAAGGGGTCGTGAAATTGTAGGTTTCTTTTCGCTCATCCGTAATTGTAAAGGTTGCGATCACCATATCTAATTCACCATTATCCAACAATGGACCACGAGTTTTAGCTGTTACACCAACAAACTCTACATTATCTTCGCTACCAGTTAATTCTTTCGCGATTAAGCGAGCGATGTCTGGTTCCATTCCTTCATTTTTATTCGTGTCGGGATTCATATAGCCAAAATTAGGGACATCTTCTTTAACACCGACTTTAATGACACCGGCATCTTTAATTTTCTGAAGGTCAGTTGTACTCTTATTACCAGAGTCGGCTGATTTTTTATCATCTCCACCACTTCCACACCCTACAATTAAACCAAGTGCTAAACTAAGGGATAATGCAACTAATAATTTTTTCGTTTTTTTCATTTTGAACTTCCTCCTTATAGGTAATTTGTTAGGTTAATTATGAATGATTTTACTTAAAAATTCTTTGGCACGTTCATTTTGTGTATTAGTGAAGAAATGTTCGGGCGTTCCTGTTTCAATGATCTGACCGTTATCCATAAAAATAACTTTATCGGCTACTTGACGCGCAAAGCCCATTTCGTGCGTAACACAAATCATTGTAATGTTTTGTTTTGATAAATCTACCATAACATCCAATACTTCTTGAATCATTTCTGGATCAAGAGCAGAGGTTGGCTCATCAAAAAGAATAATTTCTGGATGCATGTTCAGAGCCCTTGCAATTGCCACGCGTTGTTGCTGACCACCAGAAAGTTGAGCAGGGTAGGCATTCGCTTTATCGGCCAAACCAACCCTTTCTAAATAGTCCATTCCAGTCTTAGTTGCCTCTTCTTTACTAACGCCTTTAACTTTGATAGGAGCTAAAGTAAGATTTTGAATGATTGTCTTGTGCGCATACAAGTTAAAACTTTGAAATACCATTGCTACTTTTTGGCGAACTTTTTGAACAGGTGCTTTTGGTTCAGTAATGTCGATGCCATCAACAAATATATGGCCGTCAGTAACTTTTTCTAAACGATTGATACAACGGATCAAAGTACTTTTACCTGAACCAGAAGGTCCAATAATTACGATCTTTTCTCCTTCGTTGACTCTTAGAGAAACATCTTTCAAGACATGATGATCCCCAAAATACTTATTTACATGTTCCAACGAAATCATGGTCATTCTCCTTTATGTATAAAATTATCACATCATATTTTATGATTGCTGATAGGTAAGTGTATGAATAGTTATCTAGGTAAGTAGATAATCTTTTAAACTGAGAAAATAGAAAGAGTTATTATAAAGCTTAGTATATAGATATAGCTGATTTTAAGGCGAAATAAGCTCAGAAATCATTGTCTTTTTATAAAAACAGTTTTCTTTTATATTTAATCAGTTCATCATAATTCTATCCATCCGTTAATGTTAGAAATTATAACATACGAAAAATAAGATTACCAGTTTTTTTTAAAGGATGGCTGAATAAAAACACTTAAAATGCGTCATGCAAATAAAAACTTGAAGGACAAAGAATGATATAATAGAAGCTAGCGATAATAAAACTTGAAAAAAATTGTTAAAAAGTAGAAAATAAGAGTGTTGAAAAAATACTGTAAAGGTTTGATTGGCTTGAATAATCATGGAGCAATAGGATTTATAGATTCTGGGGTCGGCGGACTTACGGTAGTAAAAGAAGCATTAAGACAACTGCCTAATGAACGTTTGATTTACCTTGGAGATACAGCAAGATGTCCTTATGGACCAAGACCTGCTGAACAAGTGGTGCAATTCACCTGGGAAATGACCCATTTTCTTTTAGAAAAAAATATCAAAATGTTAGTAATTGCTTGTAATACGGCTACAGCTGTTGCATTAGAAGAAATCAAGGCTGAATTGGATATACCAGTTGTTGGAGTGATTTTACCTGGGACAAGGGCAGCGCTCAAAGCAACTAAGAATAATCGTATTGGAGTGATTGGAACTGCTGGCACGATCAAAAGCAGTGCTTACGAGGCGGCTTTAAAAAGTAAAGCGCCTAATACCTTTGTTTCTAGTTTGGCATGTCCAAAATTTGTTCCAATCGTCGAAAGTAATGAGTTTAATTCTTCTGTAGCAAAAAAAGTTGTATCAGAAACTTTGAGCCCACTGCAATTAAAAAAACTGGATACCTTGATCTTGGGATGTACACATTATCCATTGTTACGTCCTTTAATCCAAAATGTAATGGGGAGTCAGGTGAAACTAATCGATTCAGGAGCTGAAACAGTGAGTGAAGTGAGTATGTTATTAGATTATTTTGATATCGCAAATACTCCTCAACACAAAAATAAACCTAATGAGTTTTATACAACAGGTTCAGTAAAAATGTTTAAATCAATCGCAAATGATTGGCTAGGTTTAGAAACAATTAGAGTAGATCAGGCTCGATTATCTAATAATTTACGAGGTGAATAAAATATGATCAGACATGATGGAAGACAAGCAAAAGAACTAAGAAAAATCACCATTGAAACGAATGTTTATAAACATCCTGAAGGGTCAGTCGTGATTTCTTTTGGTGATACTAAAGTTATTTGTTCAGCAACTGTGGAAGAAAAAGTTCCACCGTTTTTAAAAGGAGAAGGAACAGGTTGGGTAACTGCAGAATATAGCATGCTCCCTAGAGCCACAAATACGAGGAATATCCGTGAAAGTGCCAAAGGAAAATTAACAGGTCGAACAATGGAGATCCAACGCTTGATTGGTCGCTCATTACGCGCTGTTATTGATTTGAAAAAATTAGGAGAAAGAAGTATTATCGTTGATTGTGATGTTGTTCAAGCAGATGGAGGTACTCGCACAGCAAGTATTACTGGAGCGTTTGTAGCCATGAAAATAGCTGTTGATAAAATGCTTAAAAAAGGGGATTTACAAGAAAATCCAATTAAAGAGTATTTAGCAGCAGTTAGTGCAGGGCTTTTAAATGATGGTCAGTGTGTTCTTGATTTAGATTATAAAGAAGATTCTGCTGCAGCAGTGGATATGAATTTGGTGATGACTGAATCTGGTAATTTTGTTGAGCTTCAAGGAACAGGTGAAGAGGCGACATTTTCGGGAGATGAGTTAAATTCACTATTATTCTATGGGAAAACTGGGATCGAGCATTTGATTGCCTATCAAAAAGAAGCCTTAATAAATCAAATGAGCGAGATGTCTTTTCCAACAGAAGCTAAAACAATCGTTATTGCTACGAGAAATCCTGGGAAAGCGAAAGAGTTTACTAAAATTTTTGCTGAAAAAGGCTATCATGTTAAAACATTATTGGATTACCCAGAATTACCAGATGTTGAGGAAACAGGGAAAACATTTGAAGAAAACGCGCGTTTAAAAGCAGAAACGATTGCTGAAATTTTAAAACAACCTGTTTTAGCAGATGATTCAGGGTTAATCGTTGATGCATTAGATGGTAGACCAGGAATTTATTCAGCTCGTTTTGCCGGAGAACCAACAAATGATGCAGCTAATAATGCAAAATTACTGCATGAATTAACTGGTGTACCAAAAGAAAAACGAACAGCTACATTCCATTGTACACTTGTTTTTGCAGCCCCTGATAAAGAAAGTTTGGTTGTTGAAGGGGAGTGGTCTGGAGAGATTGGAACAATTCCGCGAGGAGATCATGGATTTGGGTATGATCCCTTGTTCTTCGTACCAGAAGAACAACAAACGGCAGCTGAATTATCAGATGAGCGCAAAAATGAGATCAGTCATAGAGGAAAAGCCGTTGCAAAACTAAGAGATCAATGGGAAAATTGGTTGAAAAATTAGGAGGTTGTGCATGAAATATTTAATTGTAAGTGATAATCATGGTGATCGTGATGTGTTAGTTGATTTAGCAGGAACCTATCGAGGAAAAGTAGATAAAATGTTTCATTGTGGGGATTCAGAATTAGAACCTACTGATGTATTATGGAACGACTTTAGTGTAGTTAAGGGAAATTGTGATTACGATCCGGAATTTCCTGACACGATTGTAGAAAAGAATGGAACAGATACTATTTTTATGACACATGGTCATTTAGCCAATGTTCGTTCTGGCTTGACTACACTTGCCTTACAGGCCAATCAGGTCAACGCTAATATCGTGTTATTCGGTCATACACACGAAATTGGTTGTGAGGTTCGGGCGAACGTACTTTATTTAAATCCTGGAAGCATCAGTCTACCGAGAGGTCCGATCCAACTGAAGTCGTATGCAATTATCGAAAGTACCCCAGATCAATTTAGTGTTCAATATTATGGACGAGATCACCAGCCCTTCAAAGAATTGCATTTTGTTTTTAATAAAAAATAATGTAGATAGCTTTTGCTAGAAATAGCAGGGGCTATCTTCACTTTATCTGCAAAGTCTAAAAATGAAGAAAATATTGTCAAACCTTAATTTTTTTTAATAGTTATGAAAAAAGTTTGAATTTAAAGACATTTGCATCCGTTTTCTGTACAATGTTAGTTGTGGCAAAGAAAATGAAATGGAGGCACTCCAATGATTGGAACTGCTATAAAAGAATTATTATTAGAAAAACAAGAAACCTTTTTGATTCCAGCGGAAAATGTTGCAAACGTGATGTGTTTGAATCCGCTAAGTCATGCGCTATTGGTTTTATCTCAAGTAAAATATTCAAAAATTCCAGTTTTAGATAAAGGGGATCGTTTCGTCGGTCTGATCAGCTTATCTGATGTTGTGGATAAAATGTTCGATATCACGTCTGTTGACTTTGATAAATTACAAGATTTTACTGTGGCAGATGTTATGGAAGTCAATGTGCCAATTATTGGTGAACAATGGGAACTAGAAGATGTTCTTCATTTGTTAGTTGATGCAGCTTTTCTACCTGTAGTGGATGACAATCAACGTTTTAAAGGAATCATTACTCGTAAAGAATTATTAAAAGCAATCAATCATATGGCACATGAACTAGAACGAAAAAATATTATCTTACCAAAAAATGACGGAGAATCTGCAGAAATGAAAGTGATTTGATTTTGAATTCAAGACTTCACTTTTTTCTAGTTTTTTGATAAGCTAACACTCAAAACTGTTATTTAATATGAAGGGAGTTATTTTGATGGATGCATATGAAATTATTAATTATATCGGGAACGCTGAAAAGAAAACACCAGTAAAAGTTACTTTGAAAGGGAAACTTAAAGAAGTTATTTTTCCTGATGAAATCCAAGCTTTTACGAATTGCAAAACGGGCACATTATTTGGAGAATGGAAGGTAATTAAAGAGTTTCTTGAGAAGAATAAAGAGAACATAGTAGATTACGTTATTGAAAATGATTCTCGAAATTCCGCTATCCCGCTGTTGGATATTAAACAAATCAATGCTCGAATTGAACCAGGAGCAATTATTAGAGACCAAGTTGAGATTGGTGACAATGCTGTGATTATGATGGGCGCAATCATCAATATTGGTTCAGTGATTGGTGAAGGCACGATGATCGATATGGGTGCAATTTTAGGTGGACGCGCAACCGTTGGTAAAAATTGTCATATCGGTGCGGGAACCGTTTTAGCTGGTGTAATTGAGCCGCCTAGTGCAGAACCAGTAGTAATCGAAGATAATGTTTTGATCGGTGCAAATGCAGTTATTTTAGAAGGTATCCGAGTTGGAGAAGGTGCAGTAGTTGCAGCAGGAGCGATCGTAGTTGATGACGTTGCACCTTATACAGTAGTTGCTGGAGTGCCTGCAAAAAAAATAAAAGACATTGATGCAAAAACGAAAAGCAAAACAAATATGATGGAAGAATTACGCAAATTATAATTAACAAATAGAGTACCGTTGTATTTAGGAAAAAACGGATATATAACTTCTATGTGATCTGGATGTGACTCAAAGAGTCATATTCAAATCACATTTTTTTATATACTAATCTTTCAAATATGTAAGATAAATGTTCGCTTATTCAATTCTCTTCAAGTTTATTTCCGACTATAATCAGTTATATAAGATTAAGTAGGAGGAACGAGTATTATGAAAAGTAAAAAATTCAAATTAGTTATTGGTGGTATTATAATCGGAGTATGTATAGGGAGTTATTTTCTCTTTTTTTCTTCACCTAAAAAAGCTGAACCTAGTTATAACGTCTTTACTTTAAATCAATTAGATCCACTTTTATTGAAAGGTGAAGTTAAAGCGTCTCAAACTGAAGAGATATTCTATGATCAAACATTGGGAACAATTGGTGATATTCCTGTTAAACATGAACAAGAAGTTAAGAATGGGGATGTGCTACTTAATTATCTAAATAGCGAAGCTCAGTCGAGAGCGGAACAACAGCAAAGAACAGTGAATAAGAGTAGTTTGTCAGCTCAACAAGCAGCTCAAAATTTGAGCCGTGCGCAAGCTCGTTATAATGAAGCGCAAGCAAGTTATAATCAAGCTAAAGCTGAACTTGATAGAGAAGTAGAACCTGATAAAAAAGAAGAGCTTAAAGGAAAAGCTGAACAACAAAAAACAGAAGTGACGACTACAAATAATGAAGTGATTCAGGCTCAACAAGCATTAGATTTAGCTTATACAGAAGTGAACGATGAATCAGCAGCATTAGAATCAGAGCAAGGGAAAGTTACATCGACAGTAAAAGCAACGATTGATGGTGTTGCAATGGTAAATGAAGCGGGCAAGAAATCACTAGAGCAACCGCTAGTACAAGTGCTTAGTAAGACCAAACAAATAAAAGGAACCGTTACAGAATATGACTTGAGCAAATTAAAGGCAGGTCAAGAAGTCAGTGTGACTTCAATTGGTTCTAATCAAACAGCTACAGGGAAAATCGGTAGTATCAATCAATTACCAAAATCAAAAAATGGTTCTGATTCAGAAATTCCTACTTATGAATTCATCGTTGACGGGGATTTTCCTTGGGCATACGGTTCATCTGTTCAAATTTCGTTACCTCAACCACAATTGGTTGTACCAGAAAAATCTATTCTAACAAAAGATGATAAAACATTTGTTTATGTATATAAAAATGGTCGAGCAGTGAAAACCGATGTCAAAGTTAAAGACGTAAATGGTGCTAAAAATGTCGAGTCGGGCGTTTCAAAAGGGACTAAAATTATTGGAAACCCAGATGATGTATTAAAAGATAATACAGAAGTGCAGGTGGTTGAAAATGATTAAACTGGAACAAATCAACAAATTCTACTCTTTGGAAGAAGAAAAACTTCATGTTTTGAAGAACGTTAATTTTGAAATTAAAGAAAAAGAATTTGTAGCTGTAATGGGGCCATCTGGTTCTGGGAAATCAACTTTGATCAATTTAATCGGTTTTATCGACAAAAAATTCGAAGGAACATACTTATTTGAGGGCAAAGAAATTACGGATTTTTCTGACAAAGAACTCTCTGAAATCAGAAATAAATCAGTAGGATTTGTCTTTCAAAATTTTAGCTTGATTGAAAATAATACTGTTTTTGAAAATATCGAACTGCCGTTATTATACAACGGTTCAGCTTATACCGATACCAAAGCAAGAGTACAAGAAGTACTAGAAAAAGTTGGTTTAGGAGATAAAGGGAATAAATATCCAAAACAACTTTCTGGTGGTCAGCAGCAGCGTGTGGCGATTGCAAGAGCGATTGTGAACTCACCTAGATTTATCATAGCTGATGAACCGACAGGCGCTTTAGATTCAAAAACATCAGATGATATTATGCAGTTATTTCAAGATTTGAATAAAGAAGAAGGCGTAACGATTATTTTAGTTACTCACAATCCAGAGATGGTTTCTTATTGCGGTCGTTTGATTCGCGTTAAAGATGGCGTCATTGTTGAAGAGGAGTTGATTAAATGAAAAATTTCGTCATTTGGAAGACCGCTTTAAAATCAATTCTAAAAAATAAAAAACGCAGCTTTTTAACGATGTTTGGGATTATTATCGGGATCGCATCCGTGATAACGATCGTTTCTATTGGTAATGGATTTAAACGAGATATGATCAATAAAATGTCGATGACTAATACGAATGAAAATATAAGCAATATCTCATTTAATTATTATGATATATCGAATGCATTTACCGAAAATGAAATGTTTAAAAAAAGTGACTTTGATTTAATCAAGAATATAAAAGGAGTCAGAAAAGTTGATTTTTATAAGCCAAAACAAAAATTGACCGAACGGCAAGTAGAATTATATATTCACGGGAAAAAACTAACTAAAAAAATAGAACGCGTTGAAAAAACCTCTGAAAACTTATTGGTAGGTCGACAAATCGAACTTAAAGATAATGAAACGTTAAATAAAGTCGTTGTGATCGATGAAGTTTTAGCACAAAAGCTGTACGGTGACCCTGAAAAAGCAGTTGGAAAAGGTTTTGAAATAATGAATGAACTCTTTACAGTGGTTGGGGTTGTTGCTAGTAGTAATGGTACCTTATCTGCGGAAAATCAATCGGCACTCGCACATTTTCCAATAAAAAGTTATGATCATTACTTTAAAAAGCCTGAAAGTCAATCCATCTTGAATATAGAAATAGATGCAGGAGAAAATAAAGACAATGTGACTAGAGAGGTTTTAAAACAACTTAATTTTACTGGTAGTTTGAGAAATGTCGGTGAGTATGATACATACAATCCAAAATCAGGTATCGATCAAATGGGCAGTATTTTAGATAATCTTACATTGTTCATTTCAGCTGTAGCAGGTATCTCGTTGTTTATTGCTGGAGTGGGTGTCATGAATATGATGTATATTTCTGTTTCAGAGCGGACAAAAGAGATAGGGATCCGTCGTGCCTTAGGGGCAACAGAAAAAGATATTAGAAAGCAATTTTTAGCTGAAGGGCTGACGTTGACATTGATTGGTGGCTTGATTGGTTATCTATTAGGGATGATACTGGGTGTTCTTTCATCTATGTTTTTACCTTTTGCAGTGCGACCGGATTTATTTACAATCGGTTTAGCTGTAGGAATTTCAATCTTGATCGGTGTTGTCTTTAGTTACATGCCGGCTTCAGCGGCGTCTAAAAAAGACTTGATCGATATTATGAAATAATAGTAATAAGAGACTGAGGCAAAAATGTAGTGACTCCTAAAAATTAGAGCGAATAGAAAAATCAATTGCGGACTGAAGTCTGTATTGTGCAACATTAGTTTATCATATTCAGCTTATTTTCGAAGCCTTCAAATTTTAGTACTTTAGCATTTGAAAGTTATTGTGATCGAAGCGTAGTAGCTGTTTTTTCTAGCCGTTTATTTGGATTTAGAGCGCGAAACAAAACTGATTTTTAGTTTTAGTTTCGCGCTCTTATTTGTGAATAAATAAGAATGTCTAAACTATTTAGTTTGCAATTGTTTATCTAATACTGAAACGGCTTGGGATAGGAATTGATTGATAATCTGTAACTCTTTTTCTGAGTATTCTTGACCTAATTGTTGCATAGCCATGTCTAATGGTTGATATGCTTTTTTTATTTCCTCTTTGTCTTCGTAGGTTGGGACAATAATTACCCGTCTGCGATCGTTTGGATCTTTTTCTCGACGAGCATAACCTATTTTTTCTAAACGATCGATCAATGCTGTGATTGTCCCAGTAGATAAGCCAGTTTTATCCGCTAATTCTCCAGCAGTAAGTGGTCCGAGCTCGTTTAACAAGTCAATTGAAATATAGTCATTTGCTGGGATTCCTAATGATTGAACGATTGCTTGCTGATGTAAGATTGAACGTGAACCGAATCCTCTTAATAGAGCGGTGAGTTGATTAATAGCTATGTTTTGATTGTTTGACAAATATCTTCCCTCGCCTTATGCTTAATATATCTCGTTAAACGAGATACTTTTTCGTCAAAATAGTTTTGAATAAATCTATGATAACAAGCTAGCTGTTATCTGTAAAGTGAAGAGAGAATTGAGGCTGAGTCAAATGAAAACATTGATCATTTATGGAACCAAATCAGGTGCATCTAAAGAATGTGCAGAACGATTATACAAAGAAATCAGCAATTCTATAATTATCGATATTGATCAAGAGAGCCCAGTTATAGACGAATATACGCATATAATTGTGGGTGCTGGAGTTCGAAATGATAAGATGTATAAACCAATTAGAGATTTTTTAAAAAAAAATCAAACTGTGCTACTAACTAAAATGATTGCTTGTTACTTATGTAATTCAAAACCCAAAACAACAGAGGATGTAATCATTGCAAGTATTCCAGAAGCTATTAGAGAAAAAGCGATTGCAATCGTTTCTTTTGGTGGGTACAAACCTTCCTGGGTTCCAGTAAGTGAGGAGAACAAATTAAAAGGAATCGATTTAGAGAAAATCAGCGCATTTGCTCAGCACTTTTTACAGAAAAAATAATAGTTGAACGGTTTAAGACTGCAAAATTTCTCTTAAGAAGGATTGACATAATAAGCATTTTATTCAACAATAAGACATAGAGAAATAGAAAAGAGGCAGATGAGCAGTGATTCAAGAACGTTTGATTGAGATTCGTAGACAGTTACACAAAATACCTGAAATTGGGTTAGAAGAAGAAAAAACACAAAAATTCTTATTAAAAATTATCAAATCCATTGATAAAGAATTTGTAGAATATAAAACTTGGCGAACTGGAATAATGGTTTTTGTCCACGGAAAAGATCCCAAAAAGACGTTTGGTTGGCGTGCAGATATTGATGGTTTGCCAATCACGGAGGAAGTTATTTCAAATTTCCAGTCTACACACAAAGGGTATATGCATGCCTGTGGACACGACTTTCATATGACAATTGGTTTAGGATTACTGGAACAGTTGATTCTTACACAGCCAGAAAATAATTATCTATTCCTTTTTCAGCCAGCAGAAGAAAACGAAGCTGGCGGCATGTTGATGTATGAAGACGGTGCTTTCGGTTCGTGGTTGCCTGATGAATTTTATGGATTGCACGTTAATCCTGAATTGCCGGTGGGAAAGATTACAACAAAAATCGGGACACTTTTTGCTGCAACTTGTGAAGTCCAAATCAGATTAATAGGTAAAGGTGGACATGCGGCTTTCCCACATGCCTCAAATGATATGATTATAGCTGGTATGAGCCTTGTCCAGCAGGCGCAAACAATTGTCAGTCGAAATGTTAACCCAGTTGAAGGGGCCGTAGTTACATTTGGTACATTTAATGCAGGGAGTGCAACCAATGTGATCGCAGGAGAAGCTACAATTTCTGGGACGATTAGAACCTTAACTGAAGAAATGAATCAATTGACACAAATTAGAATTAGAGAAATCGGAGAAGGAATTGCGAAATCGTTTAACTGTGAGGTAGATGTATCACTGGATCAAAAAGGATATGTTCCTGTGATCAATAATAAAGAAACAACAGAAAATTTTATGTCATTTATGGAACATGAACCAGGTGTTTTATTCGAAGATGCAGAGGTAGCTATGACAGGTGAAGATTTTGGTTATTTATTATCTAAAGTACCAGGAACGATGTTTTGGCTAGGAGTGGACAGTGAATACGGTCTGCATTCTGCGAAATTTGAGCCAAAAGAAGAAGCGATTCCTTTTGCTGTAGAACATATCAGCAACTTTTTGAAATCATTAGATAAATAAAAAAGAACGAGATAAAAACGTTCAGCTCTGATAAATAAGCTACTTTTATCTCGCCGTTTGTATGGATTTAAAGCGTGGAACAAAACTAATTTTTAGTTTTGCTCCACGCTTTGTTATTTTATAGTAATCGGTGTATTTGGAATAGTAAAGTTAGCTTCAGATAATTTTTTCACATATTGAGCCAAAAACTCTTCTCTGATGGGCGCTTGTTTTCCATTCAATACATACATGGTTGTGCGTACTGCAAAATTCCCATTTCCAAGATCGACCATTCCGAAGATTGTTGGACCTGTTTGAATGCTTTCTGAGTATTTTTCTTTCAACTCAAGGTTGACTTGGTCGATGATAGCTGTGATTTGATCGTACCCCTCATCTGGCATGATCCGAACATCGATTAAGACTTGCATATTAGATCGGGAAAGGTTACTTATCGTCGTGATATTTCGATTAGGAATGAAATGAACTGTACCATCTAAAGCTTTCATTTGAGTGGTTCGAAGTCCGACCGCTGTAACCGTACCTTCAATTCCAAGTGCAGTTAAACGAACATAATCACCAACATCCATTTGCTGTTCTAAAATAATAAAGAATCCTGTGATGAGATCATTCATGAACCCTTGAGCACCTAAACCAATCGCGACCCCAGCAATCCCGGCTCCTGCAAGAAGTGAACCGACTGGAACCCCAACAACTGTTAGTAAAGAGTAAATGAAAAAGAAAAAAAGTGTATATTGAAAAGCATTGTTAATCAAGGTATGCAACGTTTTTAAACGACTTTCACTGAATGATTGTTTTTTACTATAATTGCCATACGTTTTATCAATAAGAGCTTTACCTATACGATTCAAAAATGCGAAAAGAAGAATCAGAAAAAGGAGATAAATCACTTTTTCAATCAAAGTAGCGATGATCTGATCCCAGTTAATGCCATTCCAAAATCGTTGAAATGCATTCACTTTATTTTCAGTAGCAGTTTTTATGTCAATTGTAGAATCCATTGTGCTTTCAATAGTCGAACTGGATACGGATTGCCCAAAAATAATCAAGGATATCCCAACTTTCTTTTTTAAAGATGATTACTGTATCATTATACTTGAATTTGAAAAAAGATGTCATTATTTATGTAAAAAGCTTAACAAATTCATTGGAAATGTGTTACAATATTCTGAAAATAAGGAGTGATCGTATGACAATAGATTGGGATAACTTAGGCTTCGATTATATAAAAACACCATTTAGATATATTTCGACTTGGAAAAATGGTCAATGGGACGAAGGCGAATTGACAGAGGACAATACACTGCATATTCATGAAGGATCTGCAGCACTACATTATGGTCAGCAATGTTTTGAAGGATTAAAGGCCTATCGTTGCAAAGATGGCTCAATTAATTTATTTCGAGTGGATGAAAATTCTAAACGCATGAACCGAAGCGCTAGACGTTTATTAATGGCAGAAGTCCCAGAAGATAAATTTATTCGCGCAGTAGAAGAAGTTGTAAAGGCCAACGAAGCATTTGTACCACCTTATGGTAGTGGTGCAACACTATATCTTCGTCCACTTTTGATCGGTGTTGGGGAAGGAATCGGTGTAAAACCAGCCCCTGAATATTTATTTACCGTTTTTTGTATGCCAGTAGGTGCTTACTTTAAAGGCGGGCTAACTCCTACCAACTTTATTTTTTCTGATTATGATCGTGCGGCACCTCAAGGAACTGGCGCAATCAAAGTTGGTGGAAACTATGCGGCTAGTTTTTTACCTGGAGAAGAAGCAAAAGAGAAAAGTTTTTCGGATTGTATTTATCTTGATCCAAAAACACATACAAAAATTGAAGAGGTCGGTTCTGCTAATTTCTTCGGGATCACGAAAGATGATCGCTTTATCACACCATTATCACCATCAATTTTGCCAAGTATAACCAAGTATTCACTGCTTTATTTAGCGGAGCATAATCTTGGTATGGAGGCCGTAGAAGAAGATGTTTATATTGATTCTTTGGATCAATTTAAAGAAGCTGGTGCTTGCGGAACTGCGGCTGTGATTTCACCGATTGGTGCTATTCAAACTTATGATGATTTCCATGTATTTTATAGCGAGACAGAAGTTGGACCTGTGACACAAAAACTGTATGATGAATTAACAGGTATTCAATTTGGAGATATAGCTGCACCTGATGGTTGGATTAGAAATATAACGGTGTAGAAAAAAATTAGAGTTATCAAAAAGAAAATGACGAGTTGTTCTCGTTGTTTTCTTTTTTGGTTTCAAAACGGTTAAGAGTAAATCTAGCTTTTTTAATTTAAGACTAAAGTAAATGTATATTACTCTTTTACTATGCTAGTAAAAGAAATGTTAAATATCTATTTGTATGAATAAGTATTTTTTTTGTTAATTATTATATTCTCTTGTGATATAATTATATTCAAATAATTTATAGTTATTCGGAGGTTTTTGGATGCAATTTATTCCTCAAATTATAAGTGTCTAACACTTTGATCTTCTGATTAGTACTCACCGCAGTATAAATCTGTGTCGTCACAATACTGGAATGTCCAAGTAATTCTTGGACCTCTCGAATATCTGCACCATTTGACAACAATTCAGTAGCAAATGTATGCCGTAAATGATGAGGAGTAGAGGTAGGGGCAATATTTGCTAAATCTCGATACTTGGAATAGATATTTTCAATTCCATAAATTGAAAGTCGTTTACCGTATTTATTTAGAAATATAGCTTTAGATTTTGGTTGATAATCAACAATATTCAAAGCATGTGCTTCGCCAATTCGAATCCCAGTTGCAATCAAAAGCTCAATTAAGGCAATATCCCGAATAAGATTTATTCGTTTTGAAGGTGTTAAATTAGTAGATTGAAGTGAATACATTTGTTTTAACATCTTATTTATCTCTTCAGGTGTTACAATTTTAGGCAGTTTTCTTGGTGTGATATAGTAGTAATTAAAGTTTGGTTTTTGTATTAAGGATAGCTCCATTAAGTTTTCGTTAGCTAAATAGCGATAAAACATTTTGAAAACGACAATTTTACGTTTTAACGTGGTTGCTTTTAATGTTTGTTGAAATTCGCTAATATATTTAGTAATACCAATAGGGTATGCATAATTATTAATTGAACAGAACTCATTCAAATTTATTAAGTCAGAATAGTATGCTTTTAATGTTTTTTTTGAAATGTTACTAAAGGTTTTTCGTTCTTCAAGATAGTTGTCAATATGGTTTTTAAAATCGATTGTCATTACGGTCAGCCTTTCTTTGTACTAAATAGAATCATTCTTTATCATAAGCTACCAAGTAAGAGATTTCTATACAAGATGCTAAAAAAGAAGTAAAAAATCGTCGTTTATAATCTAGTTATTTTTCATCTAGAAATTTAAGGAGTATACTTAATAGGTATTCACTTTTCTAAGAAAGGATGGAAAAAATATGGCTTTTGAAAAAACAAAAGAGTTAACAAACGGTTCGATTATCCCACGTTTGGGTTTAGGGGTATGGCAAGTAAAAGATGGCGCTGAGGCTGTGGATTCTGTGAAATGGGCCTTGCAAGCGGGTTATCGTTTGATTGATACTGCAGCAGCTTATAAAAATGAAGTGAGTGTTGGTGAAGGAATTCGTGCGTCAGGTGTTCCTAGAGAAGAAATCTTTGTTACAACTAAATTGTGGAATGCGGATCAAGGCTATGATTCAACGTTAAAAGCATTTGACGAGAGTTTAAATAAACTTGGCTTAGATTATGTTGATTTATATTTGATCCATTGGCCAGTAGAAGGTAAATATAAAGATTCGTGGCGGGCGATGGAGGAAATCTATCAAAGTGGACGAGCTAAAGCTATAGGTGTTTCTAACTTCCATGAACACCATATTGAGGATCTTCTAAAAGATGCAAAGGTTATACCACAAGTTGATCAAATCGAACTTCATCCTACTTTGACACAAGAACCGTTACGTAAGTTTTTAACGGATAAAAAAATTGCTGTCGAAGCGTGGTCTCCATTAGGACAAGGTAAAATTTTAGAAAATCCTACTTTGGTTGAAATTGGAGAGAAGTATAACAAAACAGCAGCCCAAGTCATTATTCGTTGGCATTTACAAAATGATATTATCGTTATTCCAAAATCAGTACATGAAGAGCGTATCAAACAAAACTTCGATGTATTTGATTTTGAACTGACTAAAGATGATATCAAACAAATCGATGCACTAAATACAAATGAACGTTTAGGGCCAGATCCAGATAACTTTGATTTTTAAATCAAAGTCATCTTAAAAAAATACGGTAAAAGATCACGTAACGTTGATCTTTTACCGTATTTTTTATAATTGATTAACAAAATAATCAAATAACGCAAATTCCTTTGTGTCTATATCAAAACGAAGTTCAGGATGCCATTGAACACCCAGTAATTTTTGATTTGCATCGGTTGACTCAATAGCTTCTGCAATGCCATCAGATGATTTTGCAGTAATTTTTAGCGACGGTGCTAAAACGTTGATTGCTTGATGATGATAAGAATTAACACGATAGCTTCCTCCGAATACTTGATAAAGAGTGCTTCCTTGTTCTATTTCAATACCGTGTGTTGCAAATTGAGGTTGGGTAAGTTGTTGACCATGTTTGATTTTCCATTCTGAGTTTAAAGAAAGATCTTGATACAACGTTCCTCCCAGAGCAACATTTATCAGCTGCATGCCGCGACAAACTGCAAAAATTGGTTTATGTTGTTTCAGCGCTTCTTTGATCAAAGCTAGTTCAAAAAGATCACGATTGCGATTTGTTTCTTCAAGTTTTGGATGAGGCTCTTCTCCAAATAAATCAGGAGAAATATCTTGTCCTCCAGCTAATAATAATTTGTCGATTTTAGAAATATAAGCTGCGGCTGATTCTTCAGCACTAATAGGTAAAACAAGCGGTAATCCACCTGCTTTTTGAATAGCCGTTACGAATCCTTGTGGTGTATAACTTACATAGTTTCCGTTGAAAATGTCAGCGGATTGAATAATTTGATTTCCTGCGATGCCGATAGTTGTTGTCATTTGTTCACGTCCTCAATTAATAGATAGAATAACAGTGTATCACTATTTTTAAGAAATAGCGCCATAAATTGCTTTTAACTATATTTGGATCTAAAATTAGATAGTAAAAGTCAGAAAAAAACAATTGGTCGCCGTTCAGCTCCTGCCAAATGGTGACCAACTGTTTTTCATTAACGACTACGAATAACTTCGATTTTATAACCATCTGGATCAGTAATAAAATAATATGAAGGAGGAGTTCCAGGTAAGCCTTTCATATCAGTAACAGTGAAACCAGCACTTTTTTGCTCTTCATGCAATTTCTCAATTTCGTCGGTACTAATCGCAATGTGACCATAACCATTACCTAAATCATATGCTTCATGATCATAATTATACGTTAACTCTAGTTCATAACCATCACCTGGTAATGTTAGATAAACTAAAGTAAATTTATTTTCTGGAAAATCACGGCGACGGCTTTCTTCAAAATTGAATGCCTTTTGATAAAATTCTAGCGACGCTTCTAAATCTTTGACACGGACACAAGTGTGAGCCATTTTCATACGAATCATCTTCCTTTCAAAAGTGGAAATTACCGCAGATACTAGAAATAATCTGCTGATATTTTTATAGTAGCATAGACTTTAATAAAATTGTGAGTGAAATGATAAGTTATTACTTGTTCATGAGAAAATTCTCATGTAAAATTAAATTAAAAGAAAAAGGAGTTGTTTTTATGAAAACACCGTCATTCGGTGAAAAATCGGAAAAAGTCCTATATAAAAAAAGACTAGGCGCATATATTATCGTATCAAGAAAGAATGGTACAGAAATAGTATTAGTACAAGCGCCGAATGGAGCCTATTTTTTACCGGGCGGAGAAATTGAACAAGGTGAGACGAAGGAAGAAGCAATTCACCGAGAAATGATTGAAGAACTTGGGATTGAAGTTGTTATCGGCGAGTATCTAGGACAAGCAGACGAATACTTTCACTCAAGACATAGGAGTACCGATTATCATAATCCTGGATATTTCTTTGTTGCAGATAGTTGGACTCAGATAGGTGATCCTTTAGAAAAGACTAACACAATCTGCTGGGTATCTGTCGATGAGGGAATTGATTTACTAAAGCGCGGCAGTCATAAATGGGCAGTACATAAATGGAAAAGAAACAAATAAATAAAATAAGGTCGTCAAAGAAAGCAAATCAAGCATGATTTGCTTTCTTTTTGTTTGAGAATGAATATAAACCGTGAAAAAATCATGATAAATTACAATAAGATTCTTAAAAAAAGATGATTCAGTGTAGTGTTTGTTTTGAAATAGTGCATTGTTTGACACAAACAAAAGAAATAAGGAAACTGTTTGATCGAGATATTTTACATTTTCTGAAGGTTTTTCATCAAAGAGCAATTTATGTTGAACTTACCTGATTTTGATAGACCACTTTTTGTTTATGAGGCAAACAAAATAAGGCAGCAAAAGAGATTGAAAACGTTTCATAAACAGATTATATTGAAATGGAACCAATAAGTCGTACGCTTGGTGAAATTTAAAAGGGGTGTTGCATATTGTTAAGTGAGATGATAAAAGAAGAATTTATCCAATTAGAACTTGAAGTGACGGATTGGGAAGAGGCAATCCGAAAATCCGCAGAACCTTTACTTATTGGAGGTAAAATTACATCTGAGTATATCGAAAAAATTATTGAAACAACGCAAAAAATAGGACCCTATATTGTGATTACAAAGAATGTAGCGCTACCTCACGCACCAACTCAATATGGAGCATTAGATTTAGCAATGGGCATAACGACACTAAAAACGCCAGTTAAGTCAGGAAATAAAACCAATGACCCAGTGAAATATCTTTTTTGTATGAGTGCCAAAGATAGTGAAACACATTTAGAATCGATGGCTGAACTTGTCAATTTATTAAGCGACCAAACGTTTTATCACGTATTAGATACCGCAAAAAAACCAATGGATATTTTAGACTATATCATTGAATCAGAATAGGAGATGGACAGTATGCACAAAGCATTAGTAGCTTGTAGAGCTGGAGTCGGTTCAAGCTTGATGTTAAAAATAAAAACGGAACAAGTAATCAAAGAAAACGGGTTTCCCATTCAAGTTGAGCATTCTTCCTTAGATGCCGTATCAGGTTTTGATGGTGATTTATTAATAACTTTAGCGGATGTCGCAAAAGAGCTAGAGTCACAAAACTTAAAACAAACGATTATCGGCATCAATAATATCGTGGATAAAATCGAAATAGAAAATAAATTAAGTGAATTTTTGAACCGTTGATACGTTTGTACACATAAGGAGATGAAAAAAAGTGGATTTTATTATTAGTTTTTTAAGCACACCAGCTATTCTACTTGGTATCGTGGCGTTTGTAGGACTAGTTGCACAAAAGAAAACAGGCACCGAAATTTTAACGGGTACATTTAAAACAATTATTGGGTTTATGGTGTTTAGCGCGGGCGGAGCGTTGATGACTGGCGCTTTGCAGAATTTCAATAAACTATTTCAAACAGGATTTAACATTGTCGGTGTTGTTGCTTCACCTGAAGCGGCCACAGCTATGGCACAAGAACAATATGCTTTGGTAACATCCTGCACGTTGATCTTAGGATTTTTAATGAACTTAGTCTTTGCGCGCATTACGCCAATGAAAAATATCTTTTTTACCACAGGACATAGTTTATTCTTCGCTTGTGTTCTTTCGTTGATCATCAAGTCTCATGGAATTTCTGATGTTGCTGCAATTATTTTAGGAGGAACAATTTTAGGTTTTTGTTCTGCTGCTCTTCCTCAATTATGTCAACCGTTTATGCGGAAAATTACAGGCAGTGATGATGTTGCAATTGGTCATTTTAATATGATTGGTTATTCGCTATCTGGTTATATCGGTAAACTTTTTAGCAAACATGAAGATAAAAGTACCGAACATATCAATTTTCCGAAATGGTTGTCTTTTTTTAGAGACTTTTTGATGGGTGTTGCGGTGATTATGCTAATTATCTTTTATGTATCCGCTTTAAAAGCGGGGCGTGACGTTACACAAGAATTGGCTGGAACTACTCATTGGTTAGTTTTCCCGATGATTCAAGCATTTACTTTTACAGCAGGGATGTCTATTTTAATGACAGGTGTACGTATGTTCTTGGCAGAAATTACAGCTGCTTTCGTTTCTATTTCCGAAAAATTTATTCCAAATTCTCGTCCAGCATTAGATGTTCCAACTGTCTTTCCTTATGCACCAACAGCTGTCATTGTAGGGTTTCTTTCAGCGTATGCAGCAGGGTTAGTGGGTGTTGCAATCATGGTGATTTTTAAATTTCCAATCGTTATCATTCCAGCAGCTCATATCTGTTTTTTCTCTGGCGGAACGGCAGGTGTTTTTGGTAATTCAACTGGCGGATGGCGTGGAGCTGTGGCAGGATCGTTTATTGTTGGATTGCTACTAGCCTTTTTACCCACGATTCTTTATCCAGTATATGGAAGTATGGGATTAGAAGGGTCAACATTCCCAAATATTGATTACAATGTAATCGGAATATTTATTGAAAAAGTATTAAGTCTATTTTCCTAATATAATAGATTGGAGATATAGTTAGAATGATTAGACAAGAAACAGATCAGGTACTATTAAATTTTTTTGAAACAACAACTGAAGAATTAACGAGATTCATTCAAGGGATATCGGTAGAACAATTGTTTAAGGTTAAAGAGTTGATTCTAAAATCTGAAAAGAATGGAGGTCGCGTTCATGTGACTGGAATTGGTAAGCCAGGGCATGTAGCTGAATATATCGCCTCGTTATTTTCTTCGACAGGAACACCTGCCTACTTTTTAGATGGAACTGAGGCAATTCATGGGTCAGCTGGACAAGTTAGAGAAGAAGATATCGTTTTATCTATTTCAAATAGCGGTGAGACAGAAGAATTAAAAAAAACAGTCCGAACACTCAAAAATAATGGAGCCAAAATTATTTCTGTTACGGGTAAAAAAAACTCATGGCTATCAAAAAACAGTGATTGTTTTCTTTTTGCTGGGGTGGAAAAAGAAGGGGATTCGCTGAACAAGCCTCCCCGCGCATCAATTTTAGCGGAAGTCGTGATTCTTCAATCTTTAAGCATTCTATTACAAGAGGAAAAAGGATTAACGAACAAAGAATATGTCAAGTGGCATCCTGGAGGAGCGCTAGGTAAAAGTATCTCAAAAAATGAGTAAAGAAAGGTGAACTAAAATGAAACCAGAAGGAATCATTACAGCAATGGTCACCCCTCTAGATAGAACTAATAGTATCGATTTAGTTGTGACAAAGCAATTGGTGAATCATTTGATCGATAAAAACGTCAATGGATTGTTTATTCTTGGAACGAATGGTGAATTCCACGTATTAAGCGATTTAGAAAAACTAAGGTTTGCTGAAACCGTCATTAACGAGACAAATGGTCGACTGCCTGTATTTATAGGAACCGGTGGAAATAGCACGGACCATGTTGTTTCTTTATCAAAAGAAATGACAGCTTTGGGTGCAGACGCTTTATCTGTCATCACGCCTTATTTTGTTCAACCTACTGAAACTGAACTGATGAATCACTATTTTACGATTGCAGATGCTAATATAGCACCTATAATGTTATATAATATACCAAAGAATACTGGAATAAGCATCAGTTCTAACACCGTTAGAAAACTAGCTGGACATCAAAATATAATTGGTATCAAAGATAGTAGCGGTAAGATCGACAATCTAAAAGAATATCTTGCGGTATCCAAAGAACAAAATTTCTCTGTTTTGTCTGGATCAGATTCGTTGATTCTAGATGCTTTAAAAATAGGTGCTACAGGAGCGATTGCAGCTACTTCAAATGTATTGACTGAAATCGATGTAGCGATTTATCAATACTGGTTAGAAGGTAAGGTAGAAAAAGCGCAAATAATGCAGAACAGTATTGAAGAATTTCGTCGTATTTTAACGTTAGGTACTATTCCATCTGTTTTAAAAGCCGCAATCAGTTATCAAGGAATCAATGTTGGGGATCCAAGATTGCCTGTTTTACCACTGAGTGATGAAGTATTATCAGAAATAGCTCAAACAATGGATTATTATAAAGAAAATTTTTCATTTATATAAAGGAGGGTAATTATGCTTAGAACAAGTATCCTAAATCGAATTGAAGAAACAAGTATCATGGCGATTGTTAGAGTGCATACGATGAAACGAGCTGTTGAAATTGCGGATGGCTGTTTAGCAGGTGGAGTAGATTGTTTAGAAATTAGTTATACTTTACCTAATGCAGGAGAGATCATTCGGCAGTTGAATGAACAATACCAAGAGCAATTACTAGTTGGTGCAGGAACTGTTTTAGACAGTGAAACGGCTAGATTAGCTATTTTGGCTGGGGCCAAATTCATTATCGCTCCTAATTACAACGAATCTGTTTGTAAATTATGCAATCGATATCAAATCCCTTATATGCCTGGGTGTACCAGTATGACGGAAATGATCATCGCAATTGAAGCAGGTGCGGCAATGGTCAAGGCATTTCCGATTTCAACGTATTATGGACCGACATTGATTGCGACGCTGAAAACACCGACGCCTCATCTTCCCATTATGTCATCAGGTGGCGCTAATTTAAAAAATATTGATGAATGGTTAAAAAGTGGAGTAGATTGTGTTGGGATTGGCAGTCTTTTGACCAAAGGAACAAAGGAAGAAATCACAGAAAACGCCAAAAAATTGAGACAAGCAGTTATAAAAAACAGAATGCAAATAAACTAACAAAACGTAAGACTTTTAATAGCAAACAAAATTGTTTTTGGAGGAGGGGATTTAATGACTGATGAGCGCTCTAGAATACTGATGAAACGGTTGATTGAACGTTCAATACATGAAGTAGATGAACTAACGGATCAAACGGGTTTAACCAAAAGACAATTGGAGTATTCACTAGATAAAATCAATGAATATGTTACAACCGAGAAGGGCTCCAAGTTAGTAATCGAAAATAATCGGATTATATTAACGAACCAACTCCGAGAACAATTTATTGCAATACTTTCAGATAAAACGTATTTAAAAGGGTATTTAATGAACGCTTGTGAACGATCAAAATATTTGTATCTATTATTATTTTACTTTTTAGATGACTATCTTTCGATCAATCATTTTATTGAAGAGCTAGGAGTGGGCAAGACAACTATTATCAATGATTTGAAAAATTTGGCGATTGAATTGGAAAGGGAAAATATCCAACTTGTTTACACTAGAAAAAATGGCTATCAGTTAGTTGGAAATGAAGAACAAATTCGGTATCATTTGATGAAAATGATTATTTGGGATTCAACTGAAAATAATACAGTGTTTGTATATGATCATTTTATAGAAAAACATCAAATTGAAACAGTTGATTCAACCAAACAATTAGTTGAAAAATATACAAAGAGGTATGGCATTTCGTTTGTGGAAAACCGATTAACTGAGTTTCTTTATACGTTTATTTTTCTAAAAAAGAGATTGCTCTCTTTAACAGCAAATGTCAACCCAAAATATCAATTATCCGCATTGATTGCAATGAAAGAATACCAATTTTCTAAAAGTATCTTAATACATTTTGGTATTGAGGATGAGTCTGCACGTGTGTATCTATGTGCTTGGATACTTGGCTTGTCAATTGGACGTCCAAACGATTCAACAAAAGATTACGAAACAATAATAAATCTAGTTAAACGGATCATCTTGCGTTTTGAAGCGATATCGGGTATTCGTTTCAATAATCAAGAGTTGGTCGTTCGTCAATTATATACACATCTTAGACCTGCTTATTATCGTTTGTATTTCAAATTACCAATCGTAAATCCACTTCATACTAAGATAAGAGATGAATATAATGAGTTGTTCAATATTGTGGAAGAAACCTTAAAACCGATTGCTTCTTTATTTGAACATCCAATTCCAGAAGATGAGATTGCTTTTTTAACAATGCATTTTGCTTCTTTGTGTTCTAGTTTTGATGAATATACAACTACTCAAAAGGTTGCATTAATTGTCTGCCCAAATGGAATTGGAAGTTCTTCTATAGTTTATACTGAGTTAAAAGTTCTTTTTCCTGAATTGTCTTTTTTAGGTCCAGTTGAAACAAATGAAATCGAACGTTTGTCAGATTCTTACGATTTAATTTTTTCTACAGTACCTAACATTCGTTTATTTTATACAAAAAAACCTGTTTATATCGTTAGTCCCATTATGAATACACGGGAAAAATATCGCTTGATTAGTGATGTCTATACGCAAATCGGTAATAGCAACTTTAAATTACCAAGTGTTGGCAAGATTATGGAGATCATTCAACGATATGCTGCGATTAGTGAAGGGGCTTCTTTAGAAAAAGAATTATATGATTATCTAACAAATCAAGAAGAGCAAACCGAAAACAATGAAGAAGGGCCCAGTCTGTTAGAAATTACAGCACCTGAATTGATTCAACTTGATATGCATGCTAAAAATTGGGAAGAAGCGATTCGACTTTCTGCGGCATCATTATTAAAAGATGGTAGAATTACCCGAAATTACATCGATACAATTATTGAAACTGCAAAAAATGAGGGTCCTTACATGGTAATCTCTAAACACGTTGCATTACCGCATGCAAGACCTGTTGACGGTGTAGAAAAATTAGGAATGAGTATCAGTGTATTGAAACATCCCATTGTGTTTGGCAGTCAAGAGAATGATCCGGTTAAATATATATTTTGTTTGGCAGCAACAGAAAATAATCGTCATTTAAATGCAATGGCAGAGTTGGTAAGATTATTGGATGACCCTCAATTTTATGATTTGTTGGATACTAGTAATGATCCTAACGAAATTTATCATTATTTATCAAGGAAGGAAGTTTTACTAGGTTGAAATGAGGAGAGAAAAATTAAAGAAGCAGTTTGCTGAATGGCTGCAAACTGCTTTATACACGACAATTACATATATTTTAATAACACTTCAGCAACGCCGTCTTCATCGTTACTGGTTGTTTGAATATCAGCAGCACGCTTTACACTTTCGGTGGCATTTCCCATAGCGACACCAATGCCAGCATATTCGATCATTGAAAGATCATTTTCGTTATCTCCAATCGCCATTGTCTCAGATTGAGAGATACCTAAATGTTCTGCAAGTTTTGCTAGCGCATTGCCCTTACTAGCTTCTTTGTTTAAAATTTCATAATAAAATTCAGTACTTTTGACCGTGGTATATTTACTGCTAAATTCTTCTGGTAGTTGACCAATAGCGCTGTCCAGAATTTCCGGTTCATCGATCATCATCATTTTAATAATCGACATATCAGGAGTCATCTCATCAACCGCACGGTATTTCAGAGGCATATCAACAAGATATGCTTCATGTACAGTGTATTTACCAATATCGCGATTGGCTGTATAAATCGCTTTATCATCGATCGTGTGTAAATGAGCACCGACTTTTCTGGACATTAATTCGATTTCTAAAAAGTCGTCATAACTTAGAGTATATTGTGAGATGATTTCATTCGATTTGGTTGCCTGTACCAATGAACCATTGTAAGTTATCACATAATCATTGTCGCCATACAACTCTAACTCAGCCAACTGTTCTTTTACACCTGGCAATGGGCGTCCTGTACATAAAACAATATACATGCCACTTTCATTGGCTTTTTGCAGCGTTTCTTTCACTTTAGGGCTAATTTTTCTGTTTGAATCAAGCAAGGTTCCATCAATATCTATTGCAACTAATTTGACTGACATAAGTTCCTCCTATAGTTTGTTCTTTAATTTTTTTCTTCGACTAATGCACCGTTATGAATATAAGCAGCAAATTCACGATAAGTGTCATCAAATAAATCATAATGGTGCTGTCTTTTTGGGTCAACCATTTCTTTTGGAAAATAAAAACGTTCATCGATTTGTGTTTGCCCAGCGAGTGCAGCTACTAGATGACTAATTTTTGATAACTCAATCAAGGTACCATCTTTTTGCATGATTTCAATTTGGGTTCGGTGACTGTCTTTTTCTGGACGATAAAAATCATAAGGTAGATCATAACTTGAGTTGATTGCCGTATAGTATTTTGGATTGTACCCTACTTTTTCGATTAAGGCTTTTAAATGACGAATCGTCACAGAGTCTCGATTACCAGAGAATGTAGCCGATTTTAACGGTTTGCGTATTAAAAATCGGTTCGCTAAATCGTTAAGAATTGGATCAGGTAACGAGGTCCACTGAGTAAAGTAGGTATTTAAAACACCATCGTCTAATTTTAAATATTCCTGTAGTGAAAAGGTCCCCTTGAAAAAGGGCACCAGAAGTTGAGAATGTAGTTGATAATCTTCTGGTTTTTCTTCATATAATTCTTTTGCCCGATGAAGCAGATGATCCAAAATTACTTCCATACCACGAGATACAGGATGAAAATAAACTTGTACATACATTTGATAACGGCTAACAATATAATCCTCAACGGCATGCATTCCGTTCATGGCAAAAGCTAAACCATCTTTATAAGGACGAATGACACGTAAAATTCTAGTTAGATCAAAAGTACCATACTCAGTTCCCGTAAAATAAGCATCGCGCAACAAATAATCCATACGATCAGCATCGATTTGACTAGAAATCATTTGAACAACCTGAGGATTGGGGTATTGTTTGGTGATGACACTAGCCACTTTATCAGGGAAATCTGCCGAAACTTGATTCAATATTTGAAAGACTTCCGTTTCAGGGGAAGTGATGATTTCCACAGTGATTGCTTCATGATCTGTCTTGAAAATATGCTCAAAAGTATGAGAATAGGGTCCATGACCAACATCATGAAGTAAAGCAGCGCAAAGTGTAACTAAGCGTTCATTGTCATCCCAACCCTCAGCACCTAGTCGTTCAGAGGAATAATTTCGTTGAAAAATATCACAAATGCGCCGAGTTATTTCATAAACACCTAAAGAATGAGCAAAACGACTATGTTCTGCACCATGGAAGGTAAAAGAAGAAGTACCTAATTGTTTGATTCGACGTAATCGCTGTACTTCTGCTGAATTGATTAAATCTAAAATGACTTGATGTTGTACATGAATATAATTGTGTACGGGATCCCTAAAAACTTTTTCAATTGGTAATAGTTGATATTTATAAGGTGTTGGCATTGTTTCACTCCTTTTTGTTGATGCTCCTAATAATGCTGTAAGAGCTGATGGGTCAAAGCGATGCATCATAGATACACAGTGCTAATCCAATAGTTGGTTTCGTTGCTCCATTTTTGCTATTTGTTTATCCATTTCTGTTGTAAACCAGTCAGTCGTTGCTAATTTTGTCAGTATTTCTTCGTCACTATTCATTTCGCTATAATCTAATAATACGTTAATCAATCGTTTTTTTACTTCAGTAATTGTTAATGGCTGCTGGAGCAGATCTTCTAAATTTGCCATGACAGCCGGATCGACTGGAGGATAACCATTTCTACCAAAATCTTCGTGTAAACTAGCTTTGTAGAAATGACGGACACTTTCACCTCGTTTTTGTTGGTCTCCGTTGATACTTAAATAAATCATGATCGCAATTCCGTCTTTTACTCGTCGCTGAGCGATACCTGCAAATTTTTTACCATCGATACTTAAATCGAATGTACCTGGACAATACGATTCAGTAATTTCAAACGCTTCGATGGAGTGTTGGCCATCTTCAAACGCATATTTAATCCAATTCCACATATGAGTGTAAGCATCATCTATAGTTATTTTCTTTTTTCCTGTATTTGGTAAAATCAATGAGATATTCAAAATACCATCATCAGCAATCACACCTAATCCACCAGCATTACGAATCACGACATTATAGCCATCTTGTTTCAAAGAGGCTAAACCATTTTTTAGATCCGTTACCCGGGTATCTTTCATCCCAAGAATCATTGCTTGATCAAGTTGCCAAAAATGAATGATCGGCTGCTGGTTGATTCCAGAAAATGTAGTCAAGGTATCCGTTAAAGCAAAAGGAAGAAAGTAGTCCTGTTTAGTTAAACAACCTTGATCGTATAAAAATAGAGTGTTTGTATTTGTTGAAAGCAGTTGATTTAAATTAGTCATCTTGTTCTTCATCCTGTTTTACGCGAGAAACGTAGTTCTTCACTTCTTTATTCATTTGATTATATTCATTCGTAAAACGCATTGGTTTACTAATAATCCTCATCGGCATGGTGGCTAAAAATTTACTGAAATCCTGTCTAGCTTCTTCAGTTAAACGGCCTGGCTTAGAAACTAAGCGTTCATATAAATAATGATAAAATTGATTCATTGCATCGATATCAATACTCATTTGATTATGACACTCTGTACATTCAATGCTGGAAATAATTTCATTCATGTATTGAATCCCATGGAGTGTTTCTTTTTGGCAATGCATACAAAATAACATAGCTTTTTCATCATGAAATAACATTTGGTTCCACCTCCATGTTCTATTATATACGAATTAAGAGAAAAATCATGCTTATCTGTGTAGAAATAGCTAGGAAATTTGATAATTTATAAGGAATTAAAAAAATTGAAGAGAATACCTTGCTATCACTATAAGAAAATTATAGAATATTTACATATGATCTAATCTAGAACAAATGTAAAGAGGGGTGGAAAAATGAATAAAAGGGTGAATAAGATACAACAAACTAAATTGATTGATGGTATAGAAGCACTGAAAAAAATGTGGGAAATTCGTATTTTTGAAGAAATGATCCAAGAACTTTTTTCTGCTGGGGAATTGTACGGAACAATGCATCTTTGTATTGGACAAGAAGCAACAGCTGTTGGTGGAGCAGGTATTTTAAGGCAGAATGATTGGATTGTTTCAACACACAGAAATCATGGACACTGTATTGCAAAGGGAACAGATATTAGAAGTATGTTTGCTGAAATGCTAGGAAAGAAAACTGGAACCAATGAAGGCAAAGGTGGTAGTATGCATGTTGCTGATTTAGATGTAGGAAACTTAGGCTCCAATGGTATTGTTGGAGCTGGCTTCCCCATTGCTGCTGGTGCTGCTCTGAGTGCGCAAATGCAAGGAACAGACCAAGTTGTTTTATGTTACGCTGGGGACGGTGCTACAAATGAGGGAAGTTTTCATGAAGCACTGAATCTAGCTTCTATTTGGCAATTACCAGTTATTTACCTGATTGAAAATAATCAGTATGGGATGAGTAGTTCTATTAAGCAAATGGTTAATATCGATAAGCTCTCTAATCGAGCAATGAGTTATGGTATTGAAGGGATAACAATTGATGGTAATAATTTGACTGAGGTATCGCAAACTGTTTCGAATGCTGTTGAAAAAGCCAGAAATGGTGGTGGACCTACATTGATTGAAGCGTTGACCTATCGTCATAAAGGACATTCTAAATCGGACAAGTTATTGTATCGCTCAGAAGATGAATGTCAACAGTGGAAAGAAAATAATGATCCAATTTTCCGTTTAGAAAGTGAACTAATGAAAGAAGGTACACTGCTAGAAGCAGATATTCGAAAAATAGAAAAAACAATTCGACAAGAGTTAGCTGATATAGTTGATTCGGTGAAACTTGATAGTGAACCAACAATCGAAGACTTATGGACTCATGTCTATGCGGAGGATGAAGTATGAGAACGATCACTTATTTGCAAGCAATCAATGAAGCTTTAGATGAGGCTTTGGCTCAAGATGAACGTGTTTTCTTATTAGGGGAAGATATCGGGATTTATGGTGGTGGTTTTGGCGCAACTCATGGACTTCAAGAAAAATATGGACAGCAACGTGTTCGAGATACACCAATATCCGAAAGTGCTATTGCTGGGGCTGCGGTAGGGGCTGCTATGACAGGGATGCGTCCGGTGATGGAACTACAATTCTCAGATTTTATTACGGTAGCGATGGATCAATTAGTCAACCAAGCGGCAAAAATTCATTATATGTATAGTGGTAAGGCAAAAGTCCCTTTAGTCATGAGAACAGCATCTGGTTCAGGAACTGGGGCAGCGGCGCAGCATTCACAAAGTTTGGAAAATTGGATGGCCCATATTCCAGGTTTAAAAGTAATCCAACCGACAAATGCGTATGATGCAAAAGGTTTGTTGCACGCAGCTATCAAAGACAACAATCCAGTAATGTTCTATGAACACAAATTACTCTATAGCACAACTGGAAATGTTCCAGAAGAACCGTATACATTACCAATCGGAGTAGCGGATATAAAACGATTAGGTAAAGATGTAACGATTGTTGCAACTGGAATTATGGTCAATAAGGCCTTGGAAGCTGCAGAAATCGTGAAAACAAAAGGTATTTCTGTGGAAGTTATCGATCCAAGAACATTGGTACCGCTTGATAAAGAAACGATTTTAACTTCTGTTGAAAAAACAAAACGAGTTATTGTTGCAACAGAAGCCGTTAAAAATAGTGGATTTAGTGCAGAAATCACGTCGATTATTGCTGAGTCTAAGATTTCTATGGATTTAAAAGCGCCAATTGTCCGTTTAGGCGGAGCATTTGTCCCAATGCCAGCACAGAAAATATTAGAATCAAAAGCGATACCACAATTAGATTCGCTGGTTGAAGCGTTGGATCAAGTCATGGGAGAAATTGAGGTTTAATCATGAAAATTAGTGAAGACCGTAGAAAAATGCTAAAGATTGTTACAATGTATTATGAACAGGGATTAACTCAAACAGTTATTGCAAAAAAGATGGATATCTCACGACCGGTCATTTCTAAAATTTTGCAGCAGGCAAAAGAATTAGGAGTAGTTTCAATTTCAATCAAAGACGAATCTGCTCATGCTGTGGAGCTTGGGCTGCAATTAGAAAAAAAGTATCAACTCAAAGATGTGATCGTAATACCGACTAATGAGCAAAAACAAGTAGAATCATTGAAGAAAGAAGTTAGTCGGTCTGCTTCATTTTACTTGAAAGAACGGTTAAAGGCAGATATGAGTATTGGTTTATCTTGGGGAACGACTTTAGCTGACATGATCGATGAGATGCCTTATTGCTCATTTCCAACCATCAATGTTTGTCCTTTAGTTGGCGGTATTTCTAGTGAACATCTTTATTTTGATACAAATCATCTAGTCTTTCGATTAGCTGAAAAACTCAATAGCCGTTGCCAGTACTTTTATGCACCAGCTTTAGCTGAAAGCAGTATATTAGCTGACGTTTTGAACCAGTCACAATTAGTTGGAAATTCGATGAAACAAGCTAAAAATGTCGATTTTGCAATCATTGGTGTAGGTAATCCAAATGAAAGTTCTACATGGAAGCGTCTTGGTTATATAGAAAAAAAAGAGTTACAAATAATAAAAAAAACAGGTGTCAAAGGGGATGCTGTAGCGTCCTTATTTGACAAAAATGGGCAAACCGTTAACAATGAAATAAGCAAGCGGATGTTAGGGATTAAGGTTGAAGACTTAGTGAACATACCCGATGTAATGGTGATTGGCTGTGGTGAGGAAAAAGCTGAAAGTATCAGACCATTACTACGTGGTAAAAAATGTACTATTTTGATTATAGATCAAATGATTGCAGAAGCTTTGCTTTAAGCTTGACTGGTATGTTTGGTGAAAGATAGAATGGATATGCTAAAAAATAGTGTAGTTAATTTTTATTTTTCAGTCGAGACTGAAAAAGCCCGTTACACTTTTAAATTAAGGAGAGTGCTTTTAATGGATTTATCACAAGGAACACCAGTATCTATTCAATTGAAAACAATAGTAGATCAAGCTGGTGAGAAAAAGAACTTTTATTTTGACTTGGAAGGTCAAATCGTAAAAATCGGAGATACATTATATATTCGTTATAAAGAAGAACAAGAAGAAGGGGAACCTGTTCCTGTGACGATCAAAGTTGAACCTGATGGAAAAATTCAGCTAATTCGTGCTGGTGGTCTTAGAATGCGTTTGAAATTTGCTTATCAAGAACGTTTGGAAACGAGTTATAAAACACCATATGGGTTATTTCAAATCACGACGTTTACCCGTAATTTACGTTTTAGTTTGAAAGATCAACCAGTTGCTGGTAGTATTTTGATTGATTATGATTTATACTCTCAGGCAGAAAAAATAGGGGAATATCATTTAGAACTAGAATTTACTGCGTAATTATGCAATAATCAATTGATTTTTTCTCCATGTTTTTGTATGATAAGGAGTAGACTGTGAAAGGACGTGTACCGTTTGGAAATTAATGTATTTGACGGGTTGAACAAAGATGAATTATCCATGATCGAAGTTGCGCACGCAATTTTAGAACAACGTGAAGATGTGATGGACTTCTCTGATTTAGTAAACCAAATTCAAAATTATCTTGGAAAATCTGACAGCGAAATTCGTGACTCTTTAGCACAATTTTATACTGACTTAAATATTGATGGCAGTTTTATCTCTCTTGGAGATAACCGTTGGGGCTTGCGCTCATGGTATCCAATCGATTCTATCGACGAAGAAGTAACACATGGTTTAGACGAAGATGAAGAAGACAAACCACGCCGTAGAAAACGTAAGAAAGTCAATGCCTTTATTATTGATGCTAATGATGAAGATGTGATCGACTACAACGACGATGATCCGGAAGATGCTGAATTAACGGATGAAGATGACGACGATATTCTTTACGATGATGATGACGATGAAGAAGATGAAGAAATCAAAGCATACAATTCAGATCTTCAAGAAATCGGAGCAGATTCTGATGATGAAGAAGAAGTGTTGCCGGGAATTGAAGAGGATCTTACAATTATCGATGAGGATGATGTAGACGACGACTTCGATGATGAAGACGAATACGCAAATCCTGAAGAGGAAGTATAAAGTCTTAAAATATGAGTGTTCTCGCATTGAGAACACTCATATTTTGATTCATTAGATTTAAAAAACTAGATTTTTAGTTTAGTAAGAAAAACTAGATCAAAATGATTGACAAATGGTCTATATCTTTGTAAACTATCACTGTTAACAAAAATGAATAGCGTTTTCATGTGACTAGATAATACTAGGCATGGAAGAATTTCAATAAAATATGATATACTCATATTTTGACGGGATTGTTCTATGCTTTTTTTGTTGTCTTATAGCAGGGGAACGGACAATCTACTTCTGCAGAAGAGGAATGTTTATGAAAATCAAAAAGGTGCTTAATCAAAATGCTGTGCTTGTTGTTGATGCTGGACAGGAAAAAGTGGCAGTTGGTAAAGGCGTGGGTTTTAACAAAAAGAAAAACGATCTGTTATTCCCACAACAAGTGGAAAGAATGTTTGTAATGGAACCAGAAGGTTTGAAAAAGCTTCAAGTTTTATTATCACAAATCGATGAAAAGTATTTTTTTGTCACAGAAGAAATCATTTCTCATGCTGAGACAGTGCTAGGTGAAAAATTGAATGAACATATCAATATTGGTTTGAGTGATCACATTGCATTTGCCGCAGAGAATATCCAAAACAATATCATTGTGCGAAATAAGCTTTTAAATGAAATTGAAATTCTTTATACAGAAGAATTTTCAATTGCGCAATGGGCAGTGGATTATTTGACACAAACGTTAGGCATTCCATTTAGTTACGATGAAGCAGGCTATATTGCAATCCATATTCACAGTGCTCGTAGCGGACGAACGGATAATAGTAAAAGTATTCGTGAAGTCACTATTGTTTCAGAAATTATTCATTTGATCGAGCAAGAATTAGGTATCAATATACATGATGAAAAGATGAGCTTAAGCTACTCAAGACTAGTCAATCATCTCCGCTTGTTTATTCACCGATTTCAACAAAGTCAGTATGCAGTTTTAGACGATGAAATTTTGGATGTTGTGCGTAAAAAATACGCAGAAAGTTACGAAATATCTAAAAAAGTTCAAGTTTTGTTAATGAGAAATTTTCACTACCAAGTACCAAATGAAGAATTAGGTTATCTGGCTATTCATATCGAACGGCTGAGGATGATCAAATAAAAAACAAGGAGAGATACAAAAATGAAAGCTTATATGCAAAGAATGGGACGCTCATTGATGCTTCCTGTAGCGGTATTGCCAGCTGCTTCTCTATTAGTAGGGATTGCAAACTGGATCGTAGGGACAGTAGGACCTAGTGCAGCTACAACATTTTTAATGAATGGCGGATTAGCGATTCTTGACAACTTAGCATTATTATTTGCAGTCGGTTTGGCATTGGGAATGTCAAAAGATAAAGATGGCGCTGCAGCACTTGCAGGTTTAGTCGCTTATTTGGTTCCTAAGACAGTATTAGGAGCAGCTTCTGTACAAGCAATAATGGGATTAAGTGACATTGCAGATGTAAATCCAGCGTTTAACAGTATGGGCAATAATGTATTTGTCGGAATTATTGCTGGTTTAACAGCTGCTGCGATGTATAATCGCTTCTCTAACGTGAAATTGCCAATGGCACTTTCATTCTTTAGTGGTAAACGTTTAGTTCCAATTATGTCAGCTATTGCTATGCTAGCAATTTCATTTGTTTTATTATTTATCTGGCCAGTTGTCTATAATGGCTTAGTAGCATTTGGTGAAGCTATTTCAAGTTTAGGTTTTGTTGGAGCTGGTTTATATGGATTCTTCAACCGTCTATTAATTCCAACTGGATTACACCATGCGTTGAATTCAGTATTCTGGTTTGATGTTGCAAATATCAATGATATTGGTAACTTCTTAGCTGGACAACAAGCTTTAGATTCAGGTAAAGCTATTATTGGTCAAACGGGCATGTATCAAGCTGGATTCTTCCCAGTAATGATGTTTGGTTTACCAGCAGGAGCATTTGCAATCTATCAATGTGCTCGCCCAGAGAAGAAAAAAGTAACAGCTTCATTGATGTTAGCAGCAGGTTTTGCAGCATTCTTTACAGGTGTAACTGAACCTTTAGAATTTTCATTCATGTTTGTGGCATGGCCCTTATACGTAGTACATGCTGTACTTACAGGTCTATCTTTAGCGTTTGCAGCATTTATGCATTGGACTGCCGGATTTGCGTTTAGTGCTGGTTTTGTTGACTTCTTCTTAAGTTTAAAAAATCCAGTTGCAAATCATCCAATGATGTTAGTCGTTCAAGGTTTAGTCGTTGCTGTGATTTATTACTTTGCATTCCGTTTTGCAATCACTAAATTTAATTTAATGACTCCCGGGCGCGAAGAAGGTGATGGCGAAGAAACACCAGATTTAGATAGTACTGGTGACAATAAATTTGCTGTATTAGCAAACAAGATCTACCAAGGTTTAGGAGCAGATGCGAACGTTACGTCAATCGATAATTGTACAACTCGTTTACGTTTAACTGTTAAAGACACAAGTAAAGTCGATCAAGCGAAAATCAAAGCAACTGGCGTTCCGGGCGTGAAAGTGATCGATGATACGAATATTCAAGTTATTGTTGGAACAGAAGTTCAATTTGTAGCCGATGAAATGACTAAAATTCGTAATGGTGCAACACCAGTTACTTCAGGTGAACCTGCAAAAAAGCCTGAAGCGAAAACTATAACACCAAAAGCAACTTCAAAAGAGACTGAATTATTTGCTGTTGCGAACGGAAAAGTTATTCCAATTTCAGAAGTCCAAGATGATGTCTTCTCAGCAAAAATGATGGGTGATGGATTTGCAGTTATCCCAACGGATGGTGAAGTATCAACTCCTGTTGCAGGTAAGATTACAAGTATTTTCCCTACAAAACATGCTTTAGGAATCCAAACAGATTCTGGTATTGAAGTATTGTTGCACATGGGCTTAGACACCGTTGAGCTAAAAGGTGCTCCATTCACTTTACACGTTGAAGAAGGTCAAGTTTTGAAACAAGGCGATAAAGTAGCGACAATTGATCTAGCAGCTTTAGAAACGGCTGGTAAAAAATCTGATTTAATCGTTGTCTTCACAAATCAAGATATTGTTGAAAAATACGATTTAGTAAAAGCAAACCAAACAGTTTCTGCTAATGATTCAATTGGTAAAGTAACTGTAAAATAAAGACTTAAAAAACTATCCGAGAAAATTTCTCGGATAGTTTTTTTCTACGGTTGCTTTATTTTTTTTGTATGATATGGTTAAAAGTGTACTTGTTTTATGTTATCCAGTTGAAAGAGCTAGCATTACCCTCTGCCTCGATTTAACGAAGGCCGACAAGATCTTTCAGCTTATAATTTAGGAGGAGATTATCTTGCATGAATAACGCTGGACACAAAGAAGTGCCAGTTGATGATCATACGGTTTCTTTGTGTCATATTGGTAAATATGATGAAAATGAGGAGCAGATTCAAATGATTATTATTAAAGGAAACAATCCAAGAAAAATCAACAAAATTTGGGAATTAGTAAAAAAAGAGCATACAGGGAAGAAAATTGCGATTATTGGCTACCCTGGAGGAATTCCCCATAATTTTATTCGTGCAAAACAAATGCCAGCATATGAAACAATGACAAAACACAACATACTTGATGATTTAACCCGTTTTTTAAAAGAAACAAAAGATCGATTTAAAGCAATCATCCTTTACATTGATTGTGAATCTCACTTAATAGATTCGATAACGGAAACAACAACGTCTTATAAAGAAAAATTTATCTTAACTGTTTATGATGAAAAAGTATATGAGCAAGTGGTTGATGGAGAATAAAGGTGGTAATATACTATGAACGAAAATACTGAACGACTGTTGGGGCTAATTCAAAAGTTTCAAGCAGAGGATCTGTCATTAGATGATGCAATAGAACTTCGCCGATTATCAGCAGAGTTTACGAATATATGCGGAGAAGCTGTTGAACAGAAGATGGATCAGTTTTACAAAACTAAGTAATTTATTCAACTATAGCAAAAGAAGAACAGAAATAGTTCTGTTCTTCTTTTGCTATAGTAACGACAAACTCATTTACTTATAAATAGTAAGCAAATAAATTGTGTATTTATTTTAAAGGTATATAATAACACTATAAAGGTCAGATATGGTCAGTTAAAACTGATTGTCTATGGAACCTTTAAACAAAATAGGAGGTTTGTAAAATGGCAAAACAACATTATGACAGAAGTAAACCACATGTAAATATCGGCACAATTGGACATGTCGATCACGGAAAGACTACATTGACCGCTGCAATCACAACAGTATTAGGGAAAAAAGGCCTAGCAAACCCGCAAGACTATGCTAGTATTGATGCAGCACCTGAAGAACGTGAACGCGGCATTACAATTAACACATCACATGTTGAATATGAAACGGAAGCTCGTCACTATGCCCATATCGATGCGCCAGGGCACGCAGATTATGTTAAAAATATGATCACAGGCGCAGCCCAAATGGATGGAGCGATTTTAGTTGTATCAGCAACGGATGGACCGATGCCCCAAACCAGAGAACATATCTTATTATCTCGTCAAGTGGGCGTAAAATATTTAATCGTTTTCCTTAATAAAATAGACTTAGTCGATGATGAAGAATTGATCGATTTAGTTGAAATGGAAGTTCGTGAGTTGTTGAATGAATATAATTTTCCAGGAGACACTACTCCAATCATTAAAGGCTCTGCCTTAAAAGCACTACAAGGAGACCCTACAGCAGAAGCGGCGATCGTGGAATTGATGGACACGGTGGATGAGTATATTCCAACGCCAGAAAGAGACACAGACAAGCCATTATTATTACCAGTGGAAGATGTCTTTTCAATCACAGGTCGTGGAACAGTTGCGTCCGGTCGAATCGATCGAGGAAAAGTAAGTGTTGGAGATGAAATAGAAATTGTTGGTATTAAACCTGATACGCAAAAGGCGGTAGTAACAGGAATTGAAATGTTCCGTAAAACGTTAGACTACGGGGAAGCAGGGGATAATGTCGGTGTTCTTTTAAGAGGAATTACTCGAGATGAAATTGAACGCGGACAAGTCATTGCAAAACCAGGATCAATTACACCACATACTAAATTTATTGCTGAAGTTTACGTTTTAACAAAAGAAGAGGGCGGACGGCACACACCGTTCTTTACAAATTATCGTCCACAATTTTATTTCCGTACAACTGATGTAACTGGCGTCGTTGAATTGCCAGATGGAGTTGAAATGGTCATGCCAGGGGATAATGTCACAATTGATGTTGAATTGATTCATCCAATTGCGGTAGAAAAAGGAACAACTTTTTCAATTCGTGAAGGTGGACGAACGGTTGGCTCAGGTATTGTCACTGAAATACAAAAATAATAAAAGAGTCTATTTAGAATTAAAACTCGAAACAAAACGGACCATTCGTTTTGTTTCGAGTTTTTTTATCGCAAAAACAGAATCCATCTTTAGTCAGATATGCTATACTATAAAAAAAGTGAAGGGATTATAGAAGATGAACTGTACTGTTTTAAGAGTAGATGCATTCACCACTACCGTAGGCAAAGGAAACCCAGCTGGTGTGGTACTTGACGGAGATCGATATACAACGGAAGAAATGCAGAATATTGCAAGAGAAGTTGGTTTTAACGAGACTGTTTTTGTTTGCTCCAGCGATATTAGTGCATTCAAATTAAGATATTTTACTCCTGGTCACGAAACACCACTATGTGGGCATGCTACAATTGGAGCGATTTTTGCTCTTTTTAACGGACAAGGTGACCAACAATTACAGATTGAAACTAGTGCAGGTATTTTACCAATCACATATAAAGCAGACAGCAAAAAAATTACAATGAGACAGGCAAAAGCTCAGTTTATTGATTTTAAAGGAGATAGTGCAGCTCTTTGTCAAAGTCTTGGGATAAAATCAGAAGATTTACATCCGAATTTACCTATTCAATACGGTAATACAGGGTCATGGACATTGATCGTTCCAGTGATTGATACAACGGTCTTAGATGAAATGGAACCAAATCAAGAATCATTTCCAGAAATTCTAAAAGAAATGCCTAATTCATCTATTCATCCTTTTGCAATTTGCAATAAACAAGTAGGGCTGTGTACAGCCAGACACTTCTCCTCACCATTTTCTGGAACAACAGAAGATTCAGTGACTGGAACAGCTTCCGGAGTGATGGGGGCCTATTTATTAAATCATACTTATGTGGACCGAGAAAGTATTGAAATCAGGGTTTCTCAAGGTAAGCATGTCAAAAGTGAAGGGATTGTCTTGGTTCATGTTATAAAAGATGCTAAAGGCGCACATCAAGTAAGTATTTCAGGAACTGCATGCCTCAACAAAAAATTTGATGTGATTATAAAATAAAAGATAGCTGAAAGATCTCAGCTATCTTTTATTTACCGTTGGTATCTATTTCTAAGAATCCGGCGAACACCATGCATCTTCTTCTGTTTTTCAATCGGAGCATTGTCTAAGATCAATAAAACAACCATCACGTAAGCAATGAAACTGTTTCTTGAGTATAAGGTGTATCTAGATACCCACTCAGACGCGTATTTTTCTTTATAATCACGTAGCCCTCGGAATGAATAGAAACGTGAACCAAATTCATAAACCAGATAAGCAATCCGTTCTTGAATAAAACTTTTTTTTGATGTTCCAACATTAGATAAAGGAGCCATCCCTAAATTAAAATAAGTGAAGCCTTCATCGTTCATGTAGTTAAACAAGGAAATAAATAGGTAATCCATCACACCGGATGGCGCTTCTTTGCTATAACGCATTAAGTCGATCGTACCTTCTTCTTTCGTATAGGTTGGCATGATATTTGCAAAAGCGACGATTCGATCTTCTTGGTTTTTGGCAACAGCTATTTTTCCTCTTTGTAAATAACTTTCAGAAAAGAAACCCAATGAGAACCCTTTTTCTTTACGACTACCAAGCCATTCATCGGAAACTTGTTTCAACTCTTGCATTAGTTCGTTAGAGAAAGGAGGGGAGAAGACTTCAAATCGATAATTTTCTTTTGTAAAACGATTCATAACAGCTCGTTCACTCTTCATTTTTTTACCTGACAAAGTGAAGTTCGGCAAGTCTACATGTGCTTCTTCTCCCATTTTGATGAAGTCATAACCAAATTCATGTAGGAACATCACAACTTCTTCAGATGCTTCATAGAAGACAGGTAGATAACCCCATTGATCCGCTTCGTTGATAAACTGTTCAACAGCAGCTGAAAAATCTTCTTTTTTACCGGATGGATCTCCCATAACTACACATTTATTATTTAATGTTTTAAACTGTAGTAAAACTGTATCCTCATTATTTTGATCAGTGTAAATATACATATCTTTATCTTTGAGAAAAATCAGCTGACTATCGGTATTGCCTCCATAAGTAGTCAAAAGATTAAGAGCGCGCTCTTCATCTAACGGAGTTCCGATTGTGTGTTTTTTACCTTCGAGATAACGAATAAATAAATAACTAAATAGTGTCACTAAACAGATGCCAATAAAACCAGAAAACCAAATTTTTTCCGATGGAAATAAAAAGAATGAGATAAAGTGACGTTTGTGATGAGGAAAAGTCGGTAAATTGTATACACCTATCACGATATATAAAATGGTTAACGCAAGAAAAATGATACCGTCAATCGTAATCATTTCCCATGAGTAAACTAATTGTTCTCTGAATAGTTCTCTTTTTGAGAAAATGATGATTACGAGTAAAAGGCTAAGAAAAACAATGACACCCCAACTGAAATCTTTAAAAAATGTATAGACCAACGTGATCAATATCAACCCAATCGTAGGCAAATATGCACGTTTGACTCTAGCAGCAATTCCTCGTCCCATAATTAGCAATAAAAAACCTAATAAAATAGCAGGTAGTTGTGTAATGAGGTGGAAAGAAAGTGGGTTGAATTTCTTTAACCAACTAAATTGACTAAAGGCTTCTGGAATCGTAGCAGAAAGAACGATCATAATGCCTGAAAAATACATGAGAAAAACAACAAACTTGTGCGCTAATTCTGTCGTTAGTTCTCTTGGAATACCAGAATAACGAGTATTTAAACTATGACTTAGATTTTTTACAAAAAAGATAGCACCGATCATGAACGGTATAATGTAATAAAATAGGCGATAGAGTAAAATCCATACAACTACGACTTCTCGATCGATCCCTAGAGTGGATAAACCGACAATCATCATGATATCAAAACTACCCAATTCCCCAGGAATCATGGAGACGATCCCGATGACCGAAGCAGCTATGAAAAGAGGGATGATTTGGACAGGATTCATTTTGACGCCCATCAACATGCCAATCAATATAAAACTGCCTAAAACACCAGTCCATTCTAAGAATGAAGTCAAAATAAGTCCAGCGCGTGTCGAATGATCAATATCACCGATATATTCATCTTTTTTGATCAAGCTTGCAACTATAACAACAGGAAAATACAAGCCGCCGCCGATCAACCAAATCCAATATTGTTGTAAGTAATCATTAGTATGACCAAACATAACTATGAAAAAAGCAATCAAACTGTAAATCGAAAGACCAGACATAAGAAAAATTAGGATCTTCGAAAGCGCTCGAACAACCATTTTGCCATCTTTTTCTTTTCCATAAAACTCTGAGCGCAATCCAATACTAACTAAGCCGCCAAATCCAGCAATATTATTGATTGTATTGATCATCCAACTACTTTCAATGAGAAAAATCTTTTTAGGCTTTTGTTTCAATATTTTATTTAGAATCACGTCGTAACCAATCATTGGTGAAACGGCAATCAGACCAATTAGGAACATCAGAACAATCTTCCAAATAGCAAGATCTTGAAAAATAGCTCCAAGTTGTTCGAATGAAATTGTTTTACTGATAGAAAGCAATTCGCGAAAAACAATCACGACTACTGAAAAAATAAAGATTGTTTTAAAATAACTGACATGATCTTTGATCCATTGAAGCATTTTTTTCATTATTAGCACCTACTTTTCTTGTAAAAATGTTAAGATTTCTTTATTAAATGTTTCGGGATCTTTTTTTGCAAAAGAATGTCCGTGTTTTGGAACTAAAATAAAGGATGCATGTGGGATTTCTTTTGCTAGATAAATTGAATGAGCTCGTCTGATGATATCATACTTACCAACAATTACTAAAGTCTTAGCAGATAATGTTTGAAGATCAGATTTAGACACGCCAATGTCATGTGTCATTAAACGAACAACGAGTAGTTGACGTTTTGCTTTCTTATTAAATAAGGAAAGAAACTTCAAAAAGGTGTACTCTATTGTAGTAAAAATTCTTATAGGCAAACTGACTCCTTGCACCTCAGTGTTTCCAGCATTCAATACTAAACGATGAATCATATTGGGGTATTTTTTAGCAAAAACCATTGCCAAATTAGCACCATCACTAAAACCTACAATATCTGCTTGTTTAATCTGTTCTTGTTCCATGAGTGAGTACAAATCTTCTGCCATTTGCTCAAAAGTGAGTGAGTTACTATTGTTTGTCGAACGAGCATGCCCTCGGCTGTCTACAGTAAAGACTTTGAAGTAGCGGCTAAATTCTGGTACTTGTTTTTCAAAATATTTTCCGCTTCCGCCATTACCATGAAGCAGGAATAAAGGGAAGCCTTTACCTGATATTTCGTAATAAATCAAGCTTTTATCCTTGGTCAATAGTAGTTTTTTTTGTTTTTCCATATCTCGTTACCACCTATCTTTCATAGTATATCGGTTTTCACTTAGATTTAAAACTGAAATGGGCAAAGAAAATTCCAAATTTTTCTTAAAGAATAATAAAGAATCCGCCTTTTTTTAGATTTTTTTTGAATAATAAAGTATGATGAAATCTACTCACAAAAAGTTTGGATGATAAGATGGGCAAATTGATGAAAATTGTAAAAAAAATACTGCTCTTATTTTTTCTATTGCTGATTATCGGGTTAGGATATTTTGGGTTTAAAATTCGCCAAAATGTGCAGCAAGTGATGACCTACGAAGCTGAGGTAGAACAGGCAGTCAAAGAAAATAATATTCCTGAATATAAAAATTTAGTTTTAGCTATTATTTACACTGAATCAAAAGGGCGTTCAGAAGACTTGATGCAAAGCAGTGAAAGTGCATATGGTAAAAGACAAATGATTGGTACAACTAAAGAAAGTATCGACACAGGAGTTGCTTTTTTGGCACAATCAATCGCGCAAGCCGATGAAGCTGGGTGTGATATTTGGACAGCTGTTCAAGCATATAATTTTGGATTAGATTATATTGCCTTTGTAAAAGAACGGGGCGGAAATAATTCGATTCACCTTGCAGAAGAATATTCAAAAGAAGTCTTGTCACCGTTACTAGGCAATACAGACCAAAAAACATATCGTTATTATCGACCACAAGCATTGATCTACAATGGGGGCTTTTTGTATAATAATGGTGGAAATATGTTTTATGCTGATCTTGTTAAGATGAACGAGCAATTTATTAAGTGGTTGAACTAATTAAATACCAAAGTAATTGGTCCTTGAGAATATCGTCTGTTAAATAGTACGAATTCTTGAGGATTTTCTTGAACTTCTTTCTATTAACAAGTAAACTAAAGAAGATGTATTTTTAACGAGGAGAAAGTAGGGAACTGAATCCATGACAAATAAGTTTGACCTAAAACAGGGATTAACTCAATTAGAGGTAGAGGAACGAAAAAAACAAGGGTTACAAAATGATTATGAGGAAAATGTTGCTAAATCTACGAAAGACATCATTTACGACAACGTAATGACATTGTTTAACTTTTTAAACTTTGGGATCGCGCTATGTTTATTTTTTGTTGGAGCTTATTCCAATTTAGCGTTTTTAGCAATTATATTAGTGAATATGGGTATGGGAATCTATCAAGAAATCCATGCAAGAAATTTAGTACAAAAATTATCAATTGTAGCAAAAGAAAGCGTCCATGTTATTCGTGATGGTAAACAGATAGAAATCGATACAAAAGAATTAGTCATAGATGATATCGTGGTGATTTCCGCTGGAGAACAAGTTCCGTCTGATATGGAAGTTTTAGATGGGAAAGCAGAAGCTAATGAAGCGCTATTAACTGGTGAATCTGATTTGATTGAGAAAACAGAAGGCGCTATTTTATTATCGGGCAGCTTTCTGGCAAGTGGTCAAGTTTACGGAAAAGTTATTCATGTTGGAGCGGATAATTATGCAGTTAAAATCACTGCAGAAGCCAAAGTGCATAAACCAATTCAATCTGAATTAGTCAATTCGATTCGTAAAGTATCGAAATTCACGAGTTTAGTAATCATTCCTTTGGGGATTATTTTGTTTGTAGAAGGGTTCTTAATTCGTAACTCTGGTTTAGAAGCGTCAGTGGTCGCATCTGCAGCGGCATTACTTGGAATGTTGCCAAAGGGCTTGGTTCTTTTGATCAGCATCACGTTAACTACAGGAGTCGTAAAATTAGCTAAAAAACGAATTCTTGTTCAAGATATGTACTCAATCGAAACTTTAGCGCATGTCGATACACTTTGTTTAGATAAGACGGGTACAATCACTGAAGGGAAAATGAAAGTTCAAAAAGTAGAAATTTTACATGCCAACTATCATGAGAATTTTCCTCAAATCATCGGTAGCTATCTAGCAGAAAGTACAGATAATAATATTACAATGCAAGCTATTCGTGATCATTTCGAATTGTCTAACCGTTATGGTGCAGTTAAATCATTGCCATTTTCTTCTGAAAGAAAGTGGGGAGCTATCGAGTTTACAGAACTAGGAACGGTATATCTTGGTGCTCCTGAGAAATTAGTTACAGCAGATCGTTTACCGAAAGAAGTGATTGAAGCACAAGAAAACGGCTATCGTGTATTAATGTTAGCCATTTCCGAAAATGCTCCACTGAATGAAGAAAAGATGCCGTATTTAGAACCTTTGGCTGTATTAGAAATCGATGATCCGATTCGTCAAAATGCTAATGAAACATTAGCTTATTTACGTGAAGAGGGAATCGATTTAAAAGTTATTTCTGGTGATAATCCGGTTACTGTTTCTAATATTGCGCGTCGTGCTGGATTATTTGGTTATGAATCTTATGTTGACTTATCGAAAATGGAAACAGAAGCTGAAGTGCGCAAAGCAGTCCATGAATACACTGTGTTTGGTCGTGTATCACCTCAGCAAAAACGTACGATCGTTCGAGAATTGAAAGATAATGATCATGTTGTTGCCATGACAGGTGACGGTGTGAATGATGTTTTAGCATTAAGAGAAGCTGACTGTAGTATAGCCATGGCTGAAGGTGATGGGGCGACAAGACAGATTTCTAATTTAGTATTATTGGATTCTGATTTCACAACATTGCCCGATGTTTTATTTGAAGGTAGACGTGTTGTTAATAATGTAACAAAAGTTGCGAGTGTATTCTTTATAAAAACGATTTATTCATTTATTTTATCAATGATTTGTGTATTTACTACTATTGCATTTCCATTTATACCGATCCAAATCACATTGATTGATTTAGCAATTGAAGGATATCCAGCATTCTTCTTGTCATTTGAAAGTGATAAACGAAAAGTACGAGGTAAATTCTTACCGACGGCATTAAGAAATGCATCTGTTAATGCAGTTTTAGTAGTGTTAAATATTGTTGCTGTATATTTGATGGGCCAAAACCAAGGCTTCACTCAAATGGAAACAACGACGTTGATGTATTACTTATTGATTGGTATTAGCTGTATGGCAGTTGTTCGCGCATGTTTGCCATTTAATCCACTTAGAATTTTCTTGGCTGTTACAACCGTGGGAGGGATTTATGTCGCTGCAATGCTGTTCTATAGTATCTTAGAAGTAGGATTTTTAAATCAGCAGACATTACCTATTTTTGCAGTAATGATGCTTATTAATATCACTGTTCGAATCATAGTTGGACTTTTCCAAATGAAACGATCTGGTACAACAATCAAAGATCTTTAAAAATGGAGTAAAAAAGTGTGGAAATAAGGAGGGGTATATATGAGTGGTGAGTATCAAATGCGCAAAACGATTGGAAAGTGTTTTCGGTCATCGACAGATAATTTTAATGGAATCATTCGAATATACGGTAGTCCATATATGTATCGTGTAATCAACGGTATCCCGGAGAAAGGGGCGATGTTAGAGGTCGTAGATTTCTCCAGTACCGAATTATTTGTAACTGTAAACAACTACTTATTCGAAAGTGATGTGAATTATATTGATAATCCTTAATATTCTAATTTTTATCATTGTTCTTGTTTTAGTTTTACTTCTAATTTCAAAAATGGTGATTATTGTCCAGCAAGGTGAAGTGAAAATTGTTGAAAGTTTTGGTAAATATGTTAAAACAATCGATCCAGGGCTTCATTTTCTGATCCCTGTATTGTATAAAGTAAGGGGTCGAGTATCTTTAAAGCAAACACCTCTAGAAATTGAGTCTCAAAGTGTGATTACGCGCGATAACGTAATTGTAGAAGTAGATGAAGCAATTAAATATCATGTAACAGATGTTCGAGCTTTTGTTTATGACAATGAAGATTCTGTGACGTCAATGATTCAAGATTGCCAATCAAATCTACGTGGTATTATCGGAAAAATGGATTTGAATGAAGTGCTTAATGGAACCGAAGAAATCAATGTAAGTCTATTTGAAAGTGTAAAAGATATTACTGCTGGTTACGGATTATCAATTGATCGAATCAATATTGGCGAAATTTCTGTATCAGATGAAATTGTAAACTCGATGAACAAACTGATTACAGCTAGTCGTGATAAAGAATCGACGATTACGATTTCAGAAGGTAGAAAACAATCAATCATCTTAGATTCAGAAGCGAATGCATCACAAATGCAAATCGATGCTGAAGCGAGAGCGAAACAAACGAAAATCGATGCAGAGGCGCGTGCAGAAAGAACCAAGATCGATGCTGATGCTGAAGCAGAAAGAATTCGTATAACAACAGAAGCGGAGAGACAACGTATCTTAGCTTTGAATCAAGCAATCAAAGAAAGTGATTTAAATGAACAAGCTTTAGCTTATTTAGGGATAGAAGCATTTAAGCAAGTTGTTAGAAGCGATACAAACACAGTGATCTTACCCAGCAACATGACTGAACTAGGGAATATTCCTGTTGTTAAAGAATTGTGGAATGCACAAGATACTAAAGATTAATACTAAGCATGATGTGGAGTGATCCAAGTCATTGACGAAAAAAACAGATACGCTATTATCTGTTTTTTTCGTTTCTTTAAAGATAATTCTAGTTAACTATATATATATTATGTAAACAATGAGTTTCAGAATTTCACAGTTATGAAAATAAAGGTGCAATTTACTTGAAAATTATGTTTAGTATGATACAATAAAACATGTGTAATTGTGTCTTTTGAAAGTCGCGCTGAAGATTTCAGTGCTTTTTTACTGACTATCGCATAAATTAGCTTTTGCTATTTTTGGAGGTGAGAACAGTGGCACAAAGAATTCCTCAAGAAGTTATCGAGGAAGTAAGACAACGTACGAATATCGTTGATGTCGTTGGACAATATGTTCAATTGAAAAAATCCGGTAAGAATTATATGGGTTTATGTCCGTTTCATGAAGAACGTTCCCCTTCATTTTCAGTAGCAGAAGATAAACAAATTTTTCATTGTTTTGGCTGCGGAAAAGGTGGAACTGTTTTTAATTTTCTGCAGGAAATAGAAGGGATCAATTTCCCAGAATCCGTAAGAAGAGTGGCTGAATTAGAGCAAATACCCGTCAATATCGACTGGGTCAATACAACGGAGTCAGACTCAACGGAAAATCTGCAAACTCGTAAGTTGATCGAACTGCATAAAAAAGCAGCTGATTTATATCATCATGTTTTGATGAATACGCAAATTGGTGAACCGGCGTTGAATTATTTATTAGAACGCGGGCTGACAAAAGAACTCATCGAAACCTTTAAAATCGGATTCGCTCCTCAAAAACGTGACTTTTTAAGTCAAGTATTCCAAAATGAAGAAGTAGCTGAGGATTTATCCAAGGAGTCTGGATTGTTTATTCAAAGAGACAACGGTGAGTTTTTAGATCGTTTTTATCAGCGTGTTATGTTTCCAATCAATGATGATCGTGGCAACGTGATTGCTTTTTCAGGAAGATTACTTAAAACAGAAGATTTTCCGGGTGATGATATGCCCAAGTACTTAAATAGTCCAGAAACAGTCTTGTTTAATAAAAGAGATACATTATTTAACTTTGACAAAGCTCGTAAAGAGATTCGCAAAGAAAATACTGTGTTTTTATTTGAAGGATTTATGGATGTTATTGCAGCTTGGCAAGCAGGTATTACTAGCGGTGTCGCCTCTATGGGAACTAGTTTGACTAACGAGCAGATTCGCAAACTTGAACGAGTAGCGAAAGAACTTGTAGTTTGCTACGATGGTGATACCGCCGGAGTAGAAGCGACAAATCGTGCTATTTCTTTATTAAGTGAGCACAGTCGTTTTCAATTAAGTATCGTTAGTATTCCAGAAAAACTGGATCCAGATGAGTATTTAAGAAAATACGGCAACGAGTCATTTCGTGAGTTAGCATTGCATGGTCGAGAAACTGTTTTTAGCTTTAAAATGCAGTATCATCGTTTGACTAGGAATATGAACAACGAAAAAGAACAATTGGATTATGTGAATGATCTGCTGCAAGAATTGATATTAGTACAGTCGCCATTAGAGCGAGATCGCTATTTGAATCAATTAGCGCAAGAATTTCAGCTATCCTTTCATTCTTTAGAAGAGCAGTTGAAGCAACTTGAAACGCAACAACGTTCTACTAAGAGAAGAGAACGGCAACAACAAGTAACACCGCCACCTCAAGCTTATGAGATCGACGACATGCTGGAACCGCCAGAAATGTTTGAAGAAGTAGTTGTTACTCCGTCGGTTCAAAATAAACTACCATTAACACAAGTAGAAAAAGCAGAGCGCACGTTGTTGTATCGTTTAATGAATGAACAAAGCGTCAGAAATCAACTGATTCAGCTAACAGACTTTAGTTTTGCTCATGACCAATATCAAGAACTTTATTTGTTGTTAGATAGTTATATGAGTATTCATTCTGACTTTCTACTAGCTGATTTTATTGATTATCTAAAAGATGAAACAATCAAAAAATTAGCGATTGATATTTCTTTGCAGACCATTTCAGAAGAAAGTTCTGATCGTGAAATTGCAGATGTCATAAGAGTGATTGGAAATTCCAGCTTGGAAGATCAGATCAAGGAAAAGCAACTGCAAAAAAAAGAAGCAGAACGTCTTGGAAATAAACCTTTAGTTGATGAATTAGCAATCGAAGTCATAAGCTTAGTAAAACAATTGCAAAAAAGTCGTACAGCGTCCTAAAAGTTTTAGGCGATGTAGTTGACTATTATTTATATATTTAGCCGAATGGAAAAATGAAGGGGGCCTTCTTTCATGGAAAAAGAAACAGAAAAAAAATATGCAGCTGCAGTGGCAGCCTTTATCAAAGAGAGCAAACCAAAAGGTACTGTTCTTTATGATGATCTAACAAACAAATTAGCAACGCCATTTACATTGAATGCAGATGAAATGGAGAAGTTGATCCAAAAAGTTGAAGACGCTGGAATCAGTGTTGTTGATGAAAATGGTGATCCAAGTGAACATAGTCTTAAAAAAGACGCAAAAGTTGCTGAAAAAGCCCAAATGGAAGATTTATCTGCCCCGACTGGTGTTAAAATCAACGATCCTGTTCGTATGTATCTTAAAGAAATCGGACGTGTTCAATTATTAACAGCAGCAGAAGAAGTAGAATTGGCTTTAAAAATCGAAGAAGGCGATCAAGAAGCAAAACAACGTTTAGCTGAAGCTAACTTGCGTTTGGTTGTTTCAATTGCAAAACGTTATGTAGGACGTGGTATGCAATTCCTTGATTTGATCCAAGAAGGAAATATGGGGCTAATGAAAGCTGTAGAAAAATTTGATTACCGTAAAGGATTCAAATTTTCAACTTATGCTACTTGGTGGATTCGTCAAGCAATCACTCGCGCGATCGCTGACCAAGCTAGAACAATTCGGATTCCTGTGCATATGGTGGAAACAATCAATAAATTGATTCGTATTCAACGTCAATTGCTGCAAGACTTAGGTCGGGAACCAACGCCTGAAGAAATCGGTGCAGAAATGGACTTGCCGACCGAAAAAGTGCGTGAAATATTGAAAATTGCGCAAGAGCCAGTTTCGTTGGAAACACCAATTGGTGAAGAAGATGATTCTCACCTTGGGGACTTTATTGAAGATCAAGATGCAACAAGTCCTGCTGAACATGCAGCATATGAGTTGTTGAAAGAACAATTAGAAGATGTACTTGATACATTAACTGACCGTGAAGAAAATGTTTTACGTTTACGTTTTGGTCTAGATGATGGACGTACAAGAACATTGGAAGAAGTTGGGAAAGTATTTGGTGTAACCCGCGAACGTATTCGTCAAATCGAAGCGAAAGCACTACGCAAATTACGCCATCCTTCTCGTTCTAAACAATTAAAAGACTTTCTAGAATAAGAAGTTTTTCTTAAAAATTTGAACAGCTCTTTTCGATTTCTTTCGGAAAGGGCTGTTTTTAACAATCGTAACAAAAAAGTTAGAGAGTACATATTGGAAGAAACGTGATTTTATGGTAGATTAGATTTACGAATGTGTAGAATGTGAGGCGGAATGAATGACGAAACAATGTCCGAATTGCGGAACAGAAATAGACAATAAAGAAGACCTATGCCCGAAATGTGGTTATTCTTTCAAAACGAATCAGAAAAAAGCAATCAAAGAGTCAGATAATGCTACCTCTAACGAAAAAGCAGACGATACTTCTAGTTTTTTGAATAAAGAGCAAAATGAAAATATTGAATGGTCTGAATTGAAGGATATGAGTATTGGACATGTAATGACGATGTTCAATGAACAACAATCAGACGAAAAATCACCTGAATCAACAGAAGAAGTTCAGGAAGAATCATCCGAAAAAGCACAGATAATTAAAGAGATAGAAACGCCAGTTGAAAAAGAGGTTATCTCGTTAGAAAACGGATCAGACGAACTTTTGAATACGGCGGCTTTAGATCAATACATCAATGAACATAAAAATGACAAACCAATGATTGATGACCTATCTGAATCAGAAGATCATGAAGAAACTGATAAAAAAACAGAGGCAGATCAACCTGACTCTTCTAATGAGCAATCAAAGACGAAAGATAAAGGACAAGATGACGTGAAATCCAACGAATCAGATCATAAATCAACAGAATCAAATAAAGAATTGCCGCAAGATAAAAAGAACCAATCGCAAGAAGAAATTACAAAATTCACTAAACCAGAAGAACAAATAGAAGATTCAAAGCCAATTGGTCCTAAAGCTTTACCGACCAACACATCTGAGATTCCATCAAAGAGTAAAAAACCAGAAGAAATTGAAATGGATGCAGCACCTATTTTCTTTAAAGATGCTGAAGAAGCCAAGACTGGTAAAAATCAATTTGAAAAACCGACAGATGAAAAAACAGTTGCAAACGAAACAAAAAATGATTTGCCGATTACAGCATCAAGTAAAAACTATAAAAAAATGTCGATTATTTTAGCAGCAGTTGTCGTACTTGCTGGTGGCTCTTGGTTAGCCTATAATCAGACTCAAAAGAAAGATACAATTGGTGGAGAAGTCTCACAAAAACAAGAAAAATTAGCAACTCAAACAGAGAAAGAGTTAAAGAGTTATTTTACAGATGACAAACAACTATTCCTTAAACCAGAGATGGTGAGCGTTAGTCCAAAAGCAATCAAAGAAAATTTAGATACGCTTAAAGATGAACCGAATTACAAGGAGCTTGATGCTATTTATAAAAAAGTTATAGAAAAACAAACTGCAATCACAAAAACAAATGAATTATTTGCTCAACCAATTATTGATGGCAGCAAATTAAAAGATGTCGCAATCAAATCTGACAAAAAAGTCGACCTTGCCAAACGTGAAGAAAAAGATGACTTTGATAAATTACTTAATCAAGCAACCGATCAAGCTGTAAGTCAGTACGATCAATTACAAAAGGCTAAAGCAGCAGTTGATGTATTTTATAAAAATAATGAATTGACAGATGCTTTAACAAGAGAAAACTATACTGTGGCAAAAACAGAAGTAGATAAAGTAAAAAGTGATACACTACGTAAACCGCTGAATGAAGCATTAGTTAAAGCTGATAAATCATTGACAGATACTGAAGCCTTGAATGCGCCACAGCAACAAGTCCCAGTAGATCAAACGCCAGCTCAAACAAATGAAACACCTACGTCTGACTACCAAGGAAATAATACACAAACAACAAATGGCGTACAACCGGATTCAAATACTTTTTCAGCACCGAATGCTCAAGGTGTCTATACAGATCCTGTATATTCAGTCAATCCAACTGATGTTAGTGATATGAGTAATCCAGCTTGGAGCTGGGCACCAGGAATTCAGGAAAAAGTAATCGCAACTTGTATTGAACGTGGCTATATCACAGCTGGCGGCTATTCTTTACAACCGGCAAGGATTATTAACGGTGAGGGGTATTACAATCTATATGGCTCAGACAACCAGTATTTAGTCACAATTAATGCGAAAACTGGGTGGTTTAAAGGAAATGCTTCAAGAAATGCTGGAAGATAGCGAATAATCTTTTCAGAAGATGAAGATAGGTGTGAAACAAAAGTGAAAATTACTTTTGTTTCACACCTTAATTACCAATAAACGTTGGTATCAGAGATAACTTTTTTGGACACAGGCTAAAACCTACAAAAATTTGAAGATGGATCTTCGTGGTTTACTGCTTATTTCTACAGCTAAAGACTTCTATTCATCTTCGTTTCTCTTCTCATGTTTACTCAAGAAAAAATATCAATGACGATTGATTTATCGCAAGGAGAACTGTATGGAAAAAAAAGAATATCTCACATTTAGAGAAGGGGTCAATGCTTGCATACCAACTATTTTAGGTTATTTAGGAATTGGTATCGCTGCAGGTGTAGTGGGTAAAAATGTCGGTCTATCAATTGCGGAAATAGCATTGATGTCGATTTTGATTTATGCTGGTGGAGCACAATTTATTATTTGTGGTATGTTAGCGATTCATTCGCCAATTTCTGCCATTATATTTACGACATTTTTAGTTAATTTACGCCACTTTTTAATGAGTATGTCTGTGGCAACTTATTTTAAAAAAGAGCCTCTAATCACTAGTATTGGAATCGGAACACTTTTAACAGATGAATCTTATGGTGTCCTTATGACGGTTTTAAATAATGACTACCGAGTTAGTTCTGCTTGGACTCATGGTTTAAATATAACGGCTTATTTAGCTTGGATTCTTTCAACAATTTTAGGTGGTCTGCTTGGTACCTGGATTCCAGATCCCTATCTGTTAGGATTAGATTTTGCTTTGGTAGCAATGTTTGCAGGATTATTTATTTTACAAGTAGATGGACCTATCAAGAAATATACGAAAGAAACCTTGATTGTTTTAGCGACTGTTTGTATCTCTTTGTACTTTTTTATGGGCTTTTTTTCGTCAGAACTTTCTGTTTTATTCGCTACGCTTTTAGGTTGTACAGTTGGGATGGTGAATCACCATGAGTAGTAATTATGTATTATTGACTATTCTAGGGTGTTCCTTAGTCACTTGGATTCCTAGAATTTTTCCTTTTTTAATTTCAAAACGAGTAGATTTTCCAGCATGGTTTCTAAGGTTTTTATCCTATATTCCAATTTGTATCTTGACGGCACTCTTATTTCAGAGTATTTTAGATGTTCAGGCAACAGGCTTTCCTAAAGTAAAAACGTTAGAAGCGTTAAGTTGTATTCCTACTTTACTTGTTGCTATTCGTACCAAAGATTTAATGAAAACAGTGGTAGTAGGAATCGTTACGATTGCATTATTACGTATTTTTTTAGGCTAAGCGCCAGAAGGAGAAAATTTATGAACGAATTATTAGCACAAATTTTTACAGCATTAGTGATCGATGAAAACGAAAGTCATTATTTTTTACAAAAAAATGGCATCACTTTGCGTTTATCTAAAGAAGAAGGTAGCCACGAAATTGGCGAAGCTGTAGAAGGCTTTGGTTATATGAATCAAAAACAAGAACCTGAGATGACGACGCTCATCCCAACAGCTCGAATAGGTCAATACGCATTCGGAACAGTGACAGGTACAAGACGTGATTTAGGCGCTTTTGTGGACATTGGTTTAAAAGATAAGGATGTGGTCGTATCTTTAGATGAACTGCCTGTAATGCGTGAATTATGGCCTAAAAAAGGCGATCAGTTGATGGTTGCTTTGAAAGTTGACAACAAAGAACGGATTTGGGGCGAATTAGCAGATGAGAAAATTTTTAAAGCTATGGCTAAACCTGGAACAGAAGAGCTAAAAAATGAAAACATTAGTGGCATCGTTTACCGTTTGAAAATGATTGGGTCATTTGTTTTGACTGATGATTTTTATATTGCATTTATCCATCCTTCAGAACGTTACCAGGAGCCTCGCTTAGGCGAAAGAGTGAATGGTCGTGTGATTGGCGTACGTCCAGACGGCACACTAAATATTTCTTTAAAACCACGTGGTTATGAAGCAATCAGTGATGATGCGGCAATGATTTTGACCTTTTTAGAACGGTCAGCTGATCATAAAATTCCATTCACTGACAAATCTAATCCAGAAAAAATCAAGCAAACTTTCGGTATTAGCAAAGCCCAATTTAAGCGTGCAATCGGTAATCTGCTGAAGCAGGGCAAAATCACTCAAGAAACAGGATTTACCATTTTAAAAGAAGAGCAACAAGAAAAATAATTGTTTTTTCATTCTAATTGAGAATCACTTGCAAATATTTTGGAGTTATTTTATACTTATTATAATTTGTTACTACAATGTATAGTTCTAGATTAAAATAATTATAAATAAGGGGCTGCATTTATGGATTCTACTGCTGCTTTAAAAAAAACAAAACAACAATTGCACGAATCTGGTTTTAAACTGACGCCTCAACGAGAAGCGACCGTTTTGGTATTATTAGAAAATGAGAAAGATCACTTATCTGCGGAAGAAATTTACTTTTTAGTAAAACAAAAAAGCCCAGAGATTGGTTTAGCAACGGTTTATCGTACTTTAGAAATTTTAACTGACTTAAAAGTCGTAGATAAGGTAAGTTTTAACGACGGATTGGCTCGTTATGACTTACGTAAAGAGGGAGCTAAGCACTTCCATCATCATCTTTTATGTTTAGAATGTGGCAATATCGAAGAAGTTGAAGAGGATTTACTAGGCGAAGTAGAGCAAGTGATCGAACAGCGCTATCATTTTATGGTGAAAGATCATCGGTTAACATTTCATGGTATTTGCCAAGAGTGTCAGCAAAAAAAGAAAAATCAGCCTACAGAAGAGGTTAGTTCTGGATTTTCCAGTTCGAACTAAGTAAATTAGATTTGTTGAGGATTGTGACCCTTAGAATGATGTCCCATCCTCAACCTTTTTCTTTTTGAAAAAGATTGACAATTCTGAAAGAATCTCTTACAATGACTTCAATAAACAATAAAAGTTTTGACAAGAACTAGTAAGATCATACAGGTGTACAGAAAGTAGCCGGTTGTTGAGAGGCGCATAAACCTAATGTATCTGAATTCCTCTTTGAACTTCACACCGAACTGAGTAGGCTGTGACGGTTACGCGCACCCGTTATTGTGCCAAGGTATAATTTTGTACCTGACAAGTCAATGAGTGTAAACTGATTGAAAACAAAGGTGGTAACACGGATCATTCGGTCTCGTCCTTTTCAGCAATGAAGAGGATGAGGCTTTTTTTATATTACTAGAATCTATTTTTATTGTTTGATTATAAAATAATGAAGGGAAGTTATTGTATGAGCTTTAAAGCGCTAAGCCAACCAATCGATTTTGAACAAGTCAAATCCTTATCTAAATTAACGCCAGAACAAGAGCACTTAAAAAACGTTCGTGATCAAGAATTGAAAGAAATTATTGAAGGAAAAAGTGACAAGATTCTTTTAGTGATCGGCCCGTGTTCTGCTCATAATGAAGAAGCTGTAATGGAGTATGTTACTCGTTTAGCTAAACTACAAGAAAAAGTCCAAGATAAAATTTTTATGGTTCCCCGAGTTTATACTAATAAACCTAGAACGAATGGCGACGGCTATAAAGGGTTATTACATCAGCAAAATCCAGAAGGAAAAAGTAATTTAATCAAAGGCATTGCGGCGGTTCGTAGTTTGCACAATCGGGTTATCAGTGAAACGGGTCTAACGACAGCAGATGAAATGCTTTATCCTGAAAATCTAGAATTTGTGCAAGATTTAGTTAGTTATATTGCAGTAGGTGCGCGTTCTGTGGAAGACCAACAGCATCGTTTCGTTGCCAGTGGAATTGATCAACCAACAGGGATGAAAAATCCAACTAGCGGCAATTTAAACGTATTGTTCAATTCACTGTATGCAGCACAGCAAAAACAAGAATTTATTTTTAACGGACTTGAAGTTGAATCTAGTTCTAATCCATTGGCCCATGTTGTATTAAGAGGTGGTTTGAATGAATATGGGGAGAATATCCCGAATTATCACTATGAAGAGTTGCTGAAAGTGGTAGATTTTTATAAAGCTGGCAACTATAAAAATCCGTTTATTGTCATTGATACGAATCATGACAATTCAGGGAAACAATACAAAGAACAAATCAGGATCGTCAAAGAAACCTTATTTAATCGCTCGTGGAATCATGATATGAAGAAATGGGTACGTGGTTTTATGATTGAAAGTTTTCTTGAAAGTGGTCGTCAAGAAGCAGATGGAAAAATTTTTGGGCAATCTATTACTGATCCATGTTTAGGTTGGGCTGAGACTGAAGAATTAGTGGACTATATTGCGAAACATGTTTGATTGATTAAAATAAACCTCCTAGAGAATATAGAATTATTTCTAGGAGGTTTATTTATTTAATTTAGCAAAAATAGTGTTTATAAATTAGCAAATTTTTCCAATAAACGAATCATTTGGCAAGTAAAACCATATTCATTATCATACCAAGCGACGGTTTTAACCAACTGGAAATCGCCAGCAGTTGTTACTTCCGTTTGGGTTGGGTCAAAAATAGAACCTTCTGTTGTTCCAATAACATCACCAGATACGATTTCACGATCGTCATAGCCAAATGAAGGGTTGTCGATTGTATGTTTCTTGATTGCTTCATTCACTTGATCAGCTGTTACTTTTGTTCTTAAAATAGAGACTAACTCTGTTAAAGAGCCATCGACGACAGGAACGCGTTGCGCATGTCCTTGAAGTTTTCCATTTAATTCTGGAATAACTAACCCAATTGCTTTGGCAGCACCCGTTGAATGTGGGATAGTATTGTCAGCAGCTGAACGAGCAGCTCGTAAGTTGCCACCTTTCACGGGTCCATCTAATAACATTTGAGTGGATGTATACGCATGAACTGTTGTCATCGTACCAACTTCAATACCAAACTCGTTATTTAAGAAATAAGCCATGGGTGCTAAACAGTTTGTTGTACAAGAACCAGCAGAGATGATTTTATCTTCTGAGGTCAATGTGTCATCATTAACATTATAAACAATTGTCTTCATGTCACCAGCTGGTGCGGAAATTACGACACGTTTTGCCCCTGCATTTAAATGGGCTTGTGCTTTTTCTTTTGACGTATAAAAACCTGTACATTCTAAAACGATATCGACGCCATTTTCTTCTACCCATTTCAACTTGCTGGCATCAGCTTCTGCATAGACTTTTGTTTTTTCACCATCCACTACGATTGAGTCATCTGTTGCAGTAACTTTTCCAGGATAAGTTCCGTGAGTCGAATCGAATTGAAGTAACTGAGCTAACATTGTCGGACTTGTCAAATCATTGATTGCAACAACTTCAATATCATCGGAAACTTCTTTGATGCGGCGGAATGCAAGACGACCAATTCGTCCAAAACCATTAATTCCTACTTTTACTGTCATACTAAATTTCCTCCTTAAAATTAAATGCTTAATGAACTGGTATAGCTTAAACCAAAAATAGATTCCAGTGACAAAAAACATAGCGTTAGGCAACGATAAAATAGCAGTGCGTATTTAAAAAAATACTGACTTACGCTATACTAATAGCATGAACGCATTTCAGATTTTTGTCAAAAATCTTGTCTTTTAATGAAGTAAAGGAGTTGGGGAAAATGAATAGAAGTCAGGTTGTTGCGTCACTTCAAATGAATTACCAAGCAATCAAAGAAGGGAAAGGAAAATGGTTTGATAAACGAGTGGCTTACACGTTTGCACGATCATTTGTAGACAAAGAGCATCATTTCTCAGATACTGATTTTCGTCGTATGGAAGAAATACTTCAAGGAGAATTAAAAATGTTTAATGTATTAGTTCAACCTGTTAGGGGTATTTTATTAGGGATGTTATTAGCAAATGGGAAATCAAAAGAGTTAGCTATTCATACATTGCTTACTGATTATCAACGTTTGCGTGATGTTGGTTTTCGCGCCTCTTCTTACTCTTATTTTTCAGCATACTTACTTCAATTTACTGAAACAGCTGAAAAAGAATTTGTTGTACGTAGAGGACAAAGTATTTTTGAGGAAATAAAGACACATCATTATTTTCTTACTGGTGCCGAAGATGGTTCAATCGCAATTGCTTTAGCTCAGCAAGAACAATTAGAATCGTTGACGACTAAACAAGTTGGTGATTTAGTGGAAGAGTACTATCAAGCATTGAATGAGTGCGGCTTTCACAAATCAAATCAACTTCAATTTGCAGCAGCAACTGCTGCTATGTTAACTGGCGAGTTCTCTATTGAACTGGTTGAAGAAGTCAAAAATGTCATAGATGAATTGAAGCAATTGGGACTTCGTTTTAGACCAGAATTTTATAATAGTATCATTACAATTGGTTTTTTAGCTACTTTGAAAAAAGTCGATTTTCGAGTTTTAGAAGAGTACTTAGAGTTGCTTGATGAAAAAACAAATTTACGTTTCTATAAAGACTTCCGTTATTCTTTAGCTTTAGGTTTATTGATTCATGAAGAAATGAGTATTTTATCTAATGATAATTTGAACATCTCTGCATTGACAATCACAATGATGATGGCACAAGAAGCCAGTGCAGCAGCTGCGGCTATTGCTGTCTCAGTAGCAGCCTCTAATTCTAGTTCATAAAAACGAATTTGGCTAGACAAATTCTGGTTTAACCTTTACAATAAGAAAGGCTTTCAAACAGAAAATGTTATTGAAAAGCGAATGATACAAACAATTAGATTTGTAAAAAATGTAAAACCTGAAGAAGTGGGGAGATAGGTTTCTTTCATTTTTGGATAAGAAATACTTTATCCCAACTTCTTTAAGATAGGAGGACAAAATATGTCCATGTTTTTAGATCAGGTAACAATCGATGTCAAAGCCGGTAAGGGTGGAGACGGAATGGTTGCCTTTCGTAGAGAAAAATATGTACCAGACGGCGGACCTGCCGGAGGTGACGGTGGTCAAGGCGGAGATGTGATTCTTGTGGTAGAAGAAGGATTACGTACTTTGATGGATTTCCGTTTTAATCGTCATTTTAAAGCACAACCTGGAGAAAATGGGATGAGCAAAGGCATGCACGGTCGTGGTTCAGAGAATACGTTTGTAAAAGTTCCACCAGGTACAACCGTTCGTGATGCTGAGACAGGTACATTGATCGGAGATTTGATTGAAAACGGTCAAACACTGACTGTAGCCAAAGGTGGACGCGGTGGACGCGGGAATATTCGTTTCGCTTCTGCTAAAAATCCAGCTCCTGAAATCGCTGAAAATGGCGAACCCGGTCAAGAAAGAAAAATTGAATTAGAATTGAAAGTTTTAGCTGATGTTGGTTTAGTTGGTTTCCCATCTGTTGGAAAATCCACTTTACTATCTGTTATTTCGTCAGCTCGTCCTAAAATCGGTGCCTATCACTTTACAACATTAGTTCCTAACCTTGGAATGGTGTCAACAAGTGACGGACGTAGTTTTGCTGCAGCTGATTTACCCGGATTGATTGAAGGGGCATCACAAGGTGTGGGACTTGGAACACAGTTTTTACGCCATATTGAACGGACAAGAGTCATTCTACATGTAATCGATATGAGTGGGATGGAAGGGCGCGATCCTTATGAAGATTATCTAGCTATCAATAAAGAGCTAGCATCTCATAATATGCGTTTGATGGAACGTCCACAAATTATCGTCGCAAATAAAATGGATATGCCAGAAGCAGAAGAAAATTTGAAGAAATTCAAAGAAAAAATTGAGAAAGAGCGAACTGATGAATATGCAGATCATCTGCCGATTTTCCCAATATCTGGTGTTTCACGTAAAGGGATTGAACCCTTACTTAATGCTACGGCTGACTTAATCGATGTAACGCCGGAATTCCCATTATATGAGGAAGAAATCGTTGAAGATATCGTTCATTATGGTTTCCAACCAGAAGGACCAGAATTTACAATCGACCGCGATCCTGATGCAACATGGATTTTATCTGGAGATTCCTTGGAGAAATTATTCCAAATGACCAACTTTGAACACGATGAAAGTGTGATGCGATTTGCACGTCAATTACGTGGTATGGGGATTGATGAAGCGTTGCGCGCGCGTGGAGCGAAAGATGGAGATATTGTCCGAATTGGTGAGTATGAGTTTGAATTTGTAGAATAAAAGAATAAGTATTAGGAGAGAGCTGATGAATTTCATCGGCTCTTTTTTATCGTGGATAAATAATGGTCTTGTTAATACTCTCTATCAAGATGCAATTGGTTTTCTACTGGACTTTCTAGAACAATCGAAGTTTTGACGTTAGCAAATTGCATCCATTTTGCTAACAACTCTTTCATTTCAGTTGTACTGGTCACAGTTGCTTTCACTAAATAATTAACATCACCGCTGACTATATGAACTTCATTTACATAAGGATTGTTTTTTAAAAGTATCAACGTTTTCTCAACAGGAATCGTTACTTGGCTCAGTTCAGTGAAAAAGGTAATGCTTTCTTCAATTTTTTGCATTGAAACTTGAATTGTAAATTTTGTGATAACACCTTGTTCAACGAGCTTATTGATTCGCTCCTTTACGCTGGGACGACTTAAATTGACTTTTTGAGACAATTCAACAATTGAAATCCGTGAATTTTCATGGAGAATCTGCAAGAGTTTGCGGTCAATGGTATCCAATGGTCTACCTCCTCTAAAGAGAGTTTTTAAGAAACATTTTGTATGCTTTATTATAGAGGAAAAAAACGGAGTTCGCCAGTTAATTCTAGACCTGTAAAGATTATCATGATTTCTGCTTTGAAAAGATACTCCAAATTGTTAAAAAAAGGGCTTATTTTTACTAAAAAGTAAAGAAAGCGATTCTATTTTGTTCACATGTTCATATACAAAGATCTAGAACATTCGTTATGATTAACTTATCTTGAGATGACGAGAAGGCTTGCTAGCTAAATCCAGTGTTGCTTCAATCTAAAAAAGACAGACCCAAAAAGGAGCATTTTTTATGGTGAGAAACAGATGGGTAAAATTTTTACTGTTATATGCAAATGGAGTTGTCGTTTCTTTAAGTCAATTGAAACTGGTTCCAATTCAAAATGAACTTTCAAAAAAGCGATAGAGAACAAGTCGATTTGGCTATTATCACCTGCTCAAGGGTGTATGGCGTTTACTCAAGTAGGAAGTGCTTTGTTTTTTAAATATGCTTCGTTTAAAATAAAAAATTTGGAAGGTGACAAATAATGAAAAGAGAATTTCAGACAGATTTAGCGTTTGCAAAGGAAATGGATGAGAAAGATCCTCTTAAAAATATCAGAGATCGATTTTACGTTCAGCCAGGGGAAATATACATGGATGGCAATTCACTAGGGTTGGCTTCAAAAGATGCTGAAAAAGCTTTATTAAATATGATGGATATCTGGAAAAAGGAAGGCATCAAATTATGGGACGGTTTGTTTCATTATGCTGGGAAATTGGGTGAACTGTCTGCTCCGTTGATCAATGCTTATCCAGACGAAGTTGTCATTACAGGAAGCACAACTATCAATATTCATCAATGCATTAGCACTTTGTATAAACCGACAAGGGAGCGATACAAAATCTTAGTGGATGATTTGAATTTCCCTACAGATCGCTACGCAATAGATAGTCAGGTTCGTTTAAAAGGGTATGATCCAACAGATGCTATAAAAGTTGTGAACAGTACAGATGGTCGCTTGATCGATGAAGCAGCTGTCATTGAAGCTATGACCGATGATGTAGCAATCATTCTATTACCAACTGTTTTATATCGTAGCTCGCAAATCCTGGATATGAAACGGGTAACAGAAGCAGCGCATCAACGAGGGATCCTGATTGGCTGGGATTTATGTCATGCCATTGGCGCAATACCAATGGATTTTAAAGATGTTGCTCCTGATTTTGCCATTTGGTGTACGTATAAATATTTATCAGCAGGTCCTGGGTCGATTGCTGGTCTTTATATGAATCGGAAACATTTCAACGAAACACCTGGCTTAGCTGGTTGGTGGGGCAATAAAGATGATACTCAATTTGAACTAAAAAATGAATTTGAACATCAAAAAGATGCAAGCGGCTGGCAAATCGGTTCTCCAAGTTTCTTAGCGATGGCACCGTTAGAAGGGACATTGACTATCTTTAATGAAGTAGGCATGGACAAAATTCGGGCAAAATCATTATCGATTACTGCATTCTTAATGTATTTAATCGACGAAAAACTTGCTAAATATGGATATGCTGTGGGGAATCCCCGTGAAGATAGTAAACGAGGAGGTCACGTTTGTTTAGAACATGAAGAAGCGTACCGAATTTGCAAAGCTTTAAAAGAAGCCAATATTATTCCAGATTTCAGAGAACCAAATGTGATTCGTTTAGCGCCAATTGCTTTATATAATACCTATGAGGAAGTTTACACATTAGTTGAAACATTGGATGAAATTGCAAGCAATAAAAAGTATGAAAAATTCAGTAAACAACGGACATTAGTAGTTTAAAATAAATCTATAGGAAGATAAAACCCGTTTCAAGAGTATACAGGTTGCTGTAGTAAATATATAGATTTTTGAATCACCTCATCTTTGAGTAAGTACACTCTTAAAAGATGAGGTGATTTTTTCTTTTCATCTTTAAGTTTCATTTATGATTCCTTTTATATAATAAATTCAGTCAAAGGAGGAAATAAAATGGTTAAACTAAAAAATAGTTTTCAAAGAAAAGAAAAAAAATATGCATTGACTAATAAGATGTATCATCAATTAAGGAAAAAATTACAACCTTATATGGAAGAAGATGAATATGGATTACATACAATCATTTCTATTTATTTTGATACACAAGATTACGAGATGATTCGACATTCGCTAGGAAAGCCAATCTACAAAGAAAAATTCAGGATCAGAAGCTACGGCATTCCTCAAGAAGAGTCAACTGTTTTTCTTGAAATAAAAAAGAAGGTCAGTGGTGTCGTATATAAAAGAAGGGTAGCTTTATCTTATCAATCGGCGAAAAGGTATATCCAGAAGCCACATTCTTTTATGTCAAAAACAACAAAAGACCAGCAAATCAAACAGGAAATTGATTGGTTAGTCGCACGCAAAAGATTGGAACCTAAAGTGATGATTGCGTATGATCGGCGAGCATTATTTGACTCAGACAATGAAGATTTTCGGATTACTTTTGATTTTAACATCCGCTATCGAGAAGAACAATTATCCCATACGTTAGATGATCAAGGCGAAAGTGTCGCACCAGAAATTGATGTTTTGATGGAAGTGAAAGCATTAGGTGCTTATCCAATTTGGTTTTCAGAAATCTTAGCGGAACTTAATATTTACCCAGCATCATTTTCAAAATATGCTCAGACATATCAACGTTACTTATATTCCAAAGGAGATTTTCAGTATGTTATCTAGTTTATTAGTAGAAAGTTCAGTGGATTTGTCATTCAAACAACTTTTAGTTTGTATTGTTGCTTCAGTTTTATTAGGTCTTTTAGTCGCCTGTGTTCATATGTATAGAAATGTTTATAGTAAAAATTTTGTGATTACTTTAGCTGTTTTACCTGTCCTAGTTCAATTGGTGATTATGTTAGTTAATGGCAATTTAGGAACTGGTGTCGCTGTTTTAGGCGCGTTTAGCTTAATCAGGTTTCGTTCGGTAGCAGGCGGTGCTAGAGAAATTACCAGTATCTTTTGGTCGATGGGGATTGGTCTTGCTACAGGAATGGGCTATGTCAGTTATATTGCTTTGTTTTCTATGATTATTGCGCTGTTTTTACTACTTTTAAATACGATTCATTTTGGTGAAAAGCAAAAAGTTGCAGAACGGGAAGTGAAAATCACGATTCCAGAAGATTTAGATTATCCAGGATTATTTGATGATTTATTTCAGCAGTACACATACTCCGCCAATTTAGATTCAGTGAAAACGACCAATATGGGCAGTTTGTACGAACTACGTTATCGAATCACTCTAAAAGATAGTCAAATGGAAAAAGAACTAATGGATGCTATGCGAGTAAGAAATGGAAACTTAACAATTATTTTAGGGAAAGTTTCAACAAATAGAGAAGAATTGTAGGTGGATATAATGAAAAAAAAGAAATTTGGTGTCGCCGTTTTAACGATTTTACTCATTCTATTTACTGGATGTGCAAAACAAGCAACGAGTACAACTACAGCAACTTCGAAAAGTAAAGAACAAGTTGTTACGGTTCATGACGCACAAAAAACAGCTGAAAATAAATATGGCGCTTATGACGAAGAAGATTATGACGAAAGTTACGATGAAAAAACAGCGACAAAGATTGATTTAAACGACTCTGGAAGTAAAATAGATGGATCAGGTGCTTCTGAAAAAGATAATATATTATCGATCACGGCCGGCGGGACTTATATTGTTTCAGGAAATTACAAAAGCCAAATCAAAATCAGTGCGAATGAAGAAACCGTCCATTTGGTACTAAACAATGTCTCGATATCTAATGACTCATCTTCAGCGATCTACATTGAGCAAGCAAAAAAAGTGATCACGACTTTAGCAGAAGGCTCAAAAAATAACCTTTCAGATGGGAATGATTATACTTTTGCTTCTGCTGATGAAACTGAGCCAGATGCTACTTTCTTTAGTAAAGATGACCTAACAATCAATGGCCGTGGAACTTTAGTAGTTAACGGAAATTACAGTAATGGAATTCGCAGTAAAGATGATTTAGTTATCACCAATGGTACGCTTAATGTTACCGCTAAAAATAACGCAATCAAAGGCAAAGACTCCATATCAATTGCAAGTGGGACCTTCTCTTTAAAAACAACAGAAGGAGATGGAATTCAAGCCAATAATAGTACAGATGTAGATAAAGGCTGGATTGCGATAGATGGTGGAACATTCACAATTCAATCAGGTAAAGATGGGATACAAGCGGAAACAAATTTGTCTATTGCCAAATCTGACATAAAGATACAAACAGCAAATGGTTATGACGATCAATCAATTGATACAACTGCTAGTTACAAAGGATTGAAAGCTTCAGGGAATATTATTGTAGATGATGGAACAGTTGATTTAAACACAGCGGATGATGCAATACACTCAAATGCAGCAGTTACAATCAACAATGGTACTTTCACATTGGCAAGCGGTGATGATGGAATCCATGCAGATACTGATTTGCTGATCAATAATGGGAAGGTGACGGTTAATCATTCTTACGAAGGCTTAGAAGGCGCCACAGTGACAATCAATGATGGTGATATTTCTGTCAAGGCATCAGATGATGGCATTAATGCAGCAGGTGGTAGTTCTGGTGAAGAAGGACAAGAAGGACAATTCGGTGCTGACTCATTTGGTGAACCAGGAACTGGACAACCTGGAGACGTTGCAGATAGCACTAAATTCATAGAAATAAATGGCGGAACAACTTATGTAAATGCTGATGGGGATGGAATCGATAGCAACGGTGATATTCGAATGACTGCAGGTACACTAATCGTAAACGGCCCAACTGATAACGGGAATGCTGCACTTGATTATGATGGGACATTTACAATCGAAGGTGGTGTATTTGCTGCAAGTGGTAGTTCTGGGATGGCAATGAGCGCCAGTGAAACTTCCTCTCAAGCCGCGTTGAGTCTTTACTTTAACGATACTCAAAAATCAGGAACTTTAGTCAATTTGAAGAATGCAACAGGAGATAGCATCCTCTCATTTGCACCAGAAAAAGATTTTTCTCATATAGCGATTAGCTCACCAGATCTAAAAGTGGGTGAAACGATAACCTTATATACAGGCGGTAAAGATTCTGGAACGATGAAAGATGGTTTATACAGCAATAGCAGTTATTCAAACGGAACAGAGCTGGCAAAAATTTCGATCAATGATATACTAACGTCCGTTGATCAATCTGGTGCAGAAGTTTCTGGTAATCAAATGGGCAGAGGAACTGGCGGTCAACCACCAAGATAGTTGATTTTCATTGCTTTAATGACTAGTTTATTGATAGAATAAGGATATCAAATAGAACGAGGTGGTCGTATGTCTAAACGAGTTATTATTATGCATTTTGAAGTAGAAAGCCAAGCTTACCAAGCATTTTCAGAAATAAAAAAATTGTATGTTGAGAAAAAGATCAAAGGGGAACAAATGGCTGTAGTAACACATGTTAATGATGGTGTTCATCAATTTAAAATCGATGATTTCCTAGATTTTACAGGGAATAATCATACAGCAAAAAATAGTATGATCGGAATGCTGATCGGGATTTTAGGTGGTCCATTAGGTATTTTACTAGGTTGGTTTGCAGGAAGTTTATTTGGAGCTTCTCAAGATGCCAAAGAAATCCAAGGGGCTCAAACAGTCTTTGAACATGTAACAAAGCAAATCGGTGAAGGTGAGACCGGGTTGATCTTGATCGCTGAAGAAGATGACAATCGTCCATTAAACCAATTGATTATGCACGAATTAGGCGGAGAAATCACTCGTTTAGATTTTGAGGATGTGGAAAAAGAAATCACAGATGCCACAGCAGTAGAAAAAGAAACAAAGGATTCAGCAAAAAAATCTTGGCAAGATAAAAAACAAGAGTCAAATGAAAAAAGCGAAAATTAATCGCTCATCAACGGTAAAATGACTAAATAAATAAGCTAGAAGACGTGACAAAGAAATTATTTCTACTCGTCTTCTTTTTTTGATTATAAGGACGTGGAAACAAATGTTAAAAATACTATTAGTGGAAGATGATGAAATCCTATCAGACAGTATTTTAGAGATTTTATCAGAACTTGGTGAAATCATTCAAGTGTATGATGGCGAAGAAGCATTGTATGAAGGAGAGCGGGGAATCTATGATTTAATCGTTCTGGATTTGATGTTGCCGTCGATGTCTGGTGAGCAAGTTTTAACAGCTTTAAGGGCGAAAAATATTTATACACCTGTTTTGATTCTAACAGCCAAAGATGGGCTACAAGATAAAGTAAATGGGTTTAAGAATGGCGGCGATGATTATCTGACTAAACCATTTCATCGAGAAGAATTATTACTACGTGTTCAAGCACTTGCTCGTCGTTCTTTAGGGATGAATGGTAAAAATGAGTTAGTCATTAATGAATTGCGATTAGATCTGGATAATCGGCAAGCTAGTTTTAAAGAAAACGAACTTACGCTTCAAGGAAAAGAATTTGATTTATTACATTTTTTGATGCAAAACAAGGGACGAATCATTACCAAAGATCAATTGTTCGATCGTATTTGGGGATTTCAATCAGACACGACGTTAACAGTCGTCGAAGTTTATATGAGCAATCTTAGGAAGAATTTAAAACCTTTTGGGCTTCATCGCTGGATCAAAACGCTGCGTAATGTTGGCTATCTTTTTGAAGTACCAGAGGAGATGGAGCATGAATAAACAACTAAGTAAAAAACAAAGATACAATTATTTTTTGGTAAACTTACTTTCATTTGCAAGTATTTTTCTACTCCTAGGTTTAATCGTTTTTCAGTTAGTCCAAACATCCATTTACCAAACAGTGGATCATGATTTACAACGACTTGCTGACGATCAAAAATTTTTACAACATCAACTGATGAAGACAGAGCGGTTACAAGGGAATTCACCTCAATTAGGAAAACTCGAAACACCACCGCCCAACAATTTTCAACAACAAGTGATTCTTTGGTCGAAAGATGGGAAAATACTGAATGAAGCTGAGTTAGGTTCTCGATTTTATGATTTTCAAAATTTAAAATTATCAACAGAGAATTTGCGCACGATTAGTAGTGTTCAAACTAAAGATAGTAATAATCGTTCTTTGCAATTTCGTTCGATCACCTTGCCCGTTGAAAATCAGGATAAGGTTGCTTACATCCAGCTCTTAGTGAATACCGATCCAATCAAAGGAACCGTTGAACGTTTTAAACAAATACTGATCATCTGTATGGTTATTTTTGGTTTGTTATCGATTGCTCTAAGTTATTTTCTTTCCAAATGGTTTATGAAACCTATTTTGATTTCTTGGAAAAAGCAGCAAGAATTTGTCGAAAATGCTTCTCATGAGCTAAGAACACCTTTAACAATCATCCAAGCAAAATTAGAAAAACTATTTACTAAACCAAACCATACGATTTTAGAAGAATCTGAAACGATTGCATTATCACTAGATGAAGTTCAACGTCTAAGCCATTTGACTAGCGATTTGCTCTTGCTGGCTCGCTCCGATTCCAATTCGTTAACTTTAGAAAAGGAGTCTATGAAAATCAATGGCTTTTTGAATACAGTTCTACTACCTTATCAAGAATTAGCTCTAGCTGAAGATAAAGAGTTTATTATCGATTTAGGTGAAAACCACCAACTATTTTTCGATAAAAAAAGGATTCATCAGTTAATGATCATTTTATTGGATAACGCATTGAAATATACTGCACCTGGTGAGAAAATAACTGTTTTTTCAAGTATTAAAAACAACGAATGGCTAATTAAAATCAGTGATACTGGCATTGGAATCGTAGAAGATAAAAAATCAGCTGTCTTTGAACGCTTCTATCGCGGAGAGGAATCTCGTAATCGTAAAACGGGTGGCTATGGAATCGGCCTTGCTATTGCTAAATGGATCGTAGAGGAACATCGAGGAAAGATCGAGCTAACAGATAACACACCAAAAGGAACTACTGTAATAGTACGTTTTCCTGTAAAATAAATATTATTTGCTAAAGCGGCAACTTTCTTCTAAAATAAAGAAGAAGTTTAAGGAAAGTTAGGTAGCCCATGGAATTACAATTTTTAGGTACAGGTGCTGGAGTTCCAGCAAAACATCGCAACGTAAGTAGTATCGCTTTAAAATTATTAGACGAAAGAAATGCAGTGTGGTTATTTGATTGCGGTGAAGGGACACAACTGCAAATTTTAAAAAGTAATATTCGCCCAAGAAAAATCGAGAAAATTTTCATTACTCATTTACATGGAGATCACATTTTTGGATTGCCTGGTTTACTAAGCAGTCGCTCGTTCCAAGGTGGAAATGAAAAATTAGAAATTTATGGACCAGTTGGTATTGCAGAATTTGTTCGGACAGCCTTGAAAGTTTCACAAACGCGTCTTTCATATGAATTAAAGTTCATTGAAATCAAAGAAGGCGTTGTATTTTCCGATAAACAATTTACTGTGACTTGTAAGCCATTAGATCATGGAATTGCTAGCTTTGGCTATCGTATTGTAGAAGCGGATCATGAAGGAGAATTGCAAGTAGATAAATTAGCTGCTCTACACATCCCATCCGGCCCAATCTACGGCAAAATCAAGCAGGGAGAATCCGTTGAATTACCAGATGGACGAGTAATCAACGGGAAAGACTTTGTTGGTGAAAAAAAATCTGGTAGAATCGTAACCATCCTTGGAGATACAAGAAAAACGACAAATAGTGTGTTACTTGCTGAAAATGCGGATATCTTAGTTCATGAGAGCACATTCAATAAAGATGAAGAAAAAATGGCTAAAGCCTATTATCATTCCACAAGTCATCAGGCAGCACAAGTGGCGTTAAAAGCACAAGTGGAAAAACTAATATTGACACATATCAGCGCTCGTTATTTAACTGGCGATATTATCCAATTAGAAAATGAGGCCAAAGAGCTCTTTTCTAATACAAAAATCGTGAAAGATATGGAAATCGTAGCAGTTCCATTTAAAGCTGAGTAAGGAGGCATTTAGGATGTATAATGGACAAGATTTAACAAATAAAGTGGTTGTTGTAACAGGTGGTTCCGCAGGTTTAGGGGAACAAATTTGTTATGAAGCAGCGAAGAAGGGTGCAATCGTAGTTGTATGCGCCAGAAGAATTAATTTGATTGGTAAAGTAAAGGAAAACTGTGAAGAGCTTAGCGGAAAATCAGCATTTTCTTTCCAATTAGATATTTCAGATCCAAACAATGTAGAGAATGTTTTTGAAAAAATTGAAGCAGAAGTGGGTCCTATCGACATATTAGTCAACAATGCTGGTTTTGGAATTTTTGAAAACTTTATAGATATTGATTTAGCTGTTGCTAGAAATATGTTTGAAGTAAATGTTTTAGGTATGATGGTCTTCACTCAAAAAGCTGCGATTCAGATGGCTGAAAGAGGGACTGGACATATTATTAATATCGCTTCTATGGCTGGAAAAATGGCCACTGCAAAATCAACTGTTTATTCTGCAACTAAATTTGCTGTTTTGGGTTTTTCAAACGCATTGCGTTTAGAATTAAAACCATTAGGCATTTCTGTAACAACGGTTAATCCTGGACCGATTCAAACAGAATTTTTTGATAAGGCTGATCCTTCAGGTGACTACTTGGCTTCTGTCGATTTATTTGTTTTAGAGCCTAATAAATTAGCGAAAGAAATCGTAAACGCTATGGGAACATGCAAACGAGAAATCAATCGTCCTAGGGTGATGGAAGGAGCCTATCGTCTATATACCTTATTCCCGCATATAGGTGATTTATTAGCCGGTGGTATATTAAACAAGAAATAAATTTTCAAGCTAGTTTCGATACTAGCATCGTTTTCAATTACATGAGGAGGTAATCAATTATGAAAAATCAGTGGCGTGTGGTTATTGGTCTTGTTTTGGTACTAATCGTTGTTGTTTTTGCAGTTTTAAACAATCAAACAGTGCCTGTCAGTTTCGGTTTTGCAAAAATTTCTGGTCCGTTGATTCTTATCATTTTAGGATCTGCAATTGTTGGTGCATTGATCGGTCTGCTGACTTCAACAACTACAATGTGGAAACAAAAAAAACAAGTGAAAGAATTACAGAAGGATATCGACGTTTATAAAAATGATGCAGATAAATTAGCACAAGAAGAAGTTGAAAAAGTAAAACGATCCTATGAAAATCAGTTAGCTGAATTACAAGCTAAATACGATGCAGTAGCAGCTCAAACATCTATCACACCTCTAGCAGATACTGAATCTGTTGGTAGTCGTGTCGATCACTTTACGAAACCAAGAAGCAATGAAGAAGAAATATAAAGCTGAAAAAGCAAAGATAAAGCAGAAACCGTTTATCTTTGCTTTTTAATTTGCTGATTTTTTAGGATACTTTCTTTAGTTTTCCTATTGTATTTGATATAATTACTTGGTTAGGAGTGACGTCGTGAAAAAAGCAAAATATACATGGCAATTACGGGAAAAAACAGAATTGCCAGAAGAATTTTCAACTATACTAACAAATGAACAGATCAATCCTTTACTGGGCCAAATTTTATGGCACCGTGGCATACAGTCCAAAGAAGCGTTAGAAATATTTCTACGCCCTACAGTAGAGAATCTTTATGATCCCTTTTTAATGCATGATATGGAAAAAACCGTAGCAAGAATTCAAGACGCTGTAACACAAGGTGAAAAAATCTTAGTTTACGGGGATTATGATGCAGATGGCATTACAAGTACCACAGTTATGAAAGAAGCAATCGAGCTAATTGGAGGGGAAGTAGAGTACTTCTTGCCCAACCGATTCATTCACGGTTATGGACCGAATTTAGCTGTATTTAAAGAACAAATCGAAAATGGTGTTCAGTTGATCATTACGGTTGATAATGGCGTGGCTGGACACGAAGCCATCAATTATGCAACGGAGCAAGGAATCGACGTGATTGTTACAGATCACCATGAACTACCACCAGAATTGCCAAATGCGTTTTCGCTCATCCATCCGAAACATCCACAAGGTCACTATCCTTTTGGTGAATTAGCTGGAGTAGGAGTTGCTTTTAAAGTTGCTACAGCTTTATTAGGAGAATTACCTGTTGAATTTCTTGATTTAGTTGCGATAGGTACAATTGCAGATTTAGTTTCATTAACAGATGAAAATCGAGTTCTTGTCAAAATGGGTTTAGAGATGATTCAAAACGGTGAAAGAATTGGCTTAGATATCTTGATTCACCTAGCTGAACTTAAAAAAGAGACCATTAGTGAAGAAAATATTGGCTTTACAATTGCGCCGAGATTGAATGCATTAGGTAGATTAGGTGATGCAACGCCAGGTGTGGAATTGATGACAACCTTTGATGAAGAAGAAGCAGAACGAATCGCAACATACATCAATAGTCAAAATGATGAGCGTAAAGAAATCGTTGCTAAGATAACTAAAGAAGCGTTTGAACTTATTGATCCGACTGATCCAATTCATATCGTTGCAAAAAAAGGTTGGCATGAGGGCGTTCTTGGTATTGTTGCTGGGAGAATCATGCAGGATACAGGGAAACCGACAATTGTCCTTACAATTGATGAAAACAACGAATATGCTAAAGGTTCCGGTCGTAGCGTCTCAGCTTTGAATTTGTTTGATTCATTAAGTGAAATTCGGGAAGAATTTACACATTTTGGTGGTCATCATATGGCTGCGGGGATGACGCTACCTGTGGATCATATCAATAAAGTAAAACAACATCTAATGCAATATCTAGAAACAAATCAAATTGATTTGTCTCAAGGACAAGAACTATTGATTGATGAATCATTGAAAGTTGAAGAAGCAACAATTCCATTTATTCAACAATTAAAAATTCTTGCTCCCTTAGGAACAGACAATCCCGTACCGAATTTCTTATTTGAAGATGTTGCAGTTGAGCAAAGCCGTCAAATTGGAGCTGACAAAAGTCATCTTAAATTTCAAATAGGCCAAGGTGGCGCTAAATTAGATGCAATTGCTTTTCAAATGGGCAATCAAGTCGATGAATTTGGGCAAGGAACAACGAATATCGCAGGGCAATTGTCGATCAATGAGTGGAACGGAAACAAAAAACCGCAACTGATGGTCAGCGATTTTTCAGTAGACGGCGTTCAATTGTTTGACCTACGAGGAAAAAATGCTCGACAAAAAGAAATACCTGAAGCAAATACACTTTATGTTTATTTTAATGCAGATAGCAAAAAAATAATTGATAACCAATCCAGTCACCAACATTTTTTCAACTCTGTTGCTGAAACAGTACAGACAATCGAAGAAACGAACAGTCAACAACTCGTTTTTGTTGATTGTCCAGACGATATCGATTTATTGAAACAAATCACCCAAGCTGGAAAAATAGAACGTGTCTATATAATGGCGATTTCTCAAGAAGAAGCCTATTTAAATGGAACTGGCTCAAGAGTACAATATGCACAGCTGTATAAATTTGTGAGACAACAGGAGCAAGTAGATGTTCGCTATAAACTAAATGTTGTCGCTCAACATCTAAAAATACAAGAAAAGCTATTAATTTTTATGATTCAGGTGTTTTTTGACCTAGGATTTGTTACAATAGAAAACGGTGTTTTAAGAAAAGTTGAGAGTCCTGAAAATCATCCGTTGACGGAAAGTAAGGTCTATCAAACTCGCTTAAAAAGAATCAAAACAGAAGAGTTTTTGTTATACAGCGATCGTGAGACATTACAACAATGGCTGTGGAATGAGGAGGAAGTATAAACATGGATTTAAAAGATTATATTGCTAGTATTCCAGATTATCCAGAAAAAGGTGTTATCTTTAGAGATATCTCACCATTGATGGCAAATGGCGAGGCGTATCGTGAAGCAACAAAACAAATCGTTGATTACGCAAAAGAAAAACGAATCGATATGGTGGTAGGACCAGAAGCACGCGGTTTTATCGTAGGATGTCCAGTTGCGTATGAGCTAGGTGTTGGTTTTGCTCCTGTTCGTAAAAAAGGAAAGTTACCTCGTGAAACTATTGAAGTAACTTATGATTTAGAATATGGTTCAGATACATTAACACTTCATAAAGATGCGATCACTCCTGGACAAAGAGTATTGATTTGTGATGATCTATTGGCAACCGGTGGTACAATCAAAGCGACGATCGAATTGATTGAATCCCTAGGTGGAATTGTTGTCGGCTGTGCATTTTTGATTGAATTGATGGATTTACATGGACGTGATAAGATTACTGGCTATGAAATCGTTACATTAATGGAATATTAAAAAAATGATCTTTACCTGGTTAAACGCCAGAGTAAAGATCATTTTTATTTTGAACTATGGATATTTTCGATATACATAATGTTGATGTTCATTTTTTTTCCTTGTATGAGTGTATCTTTTCTCATCCCATAACATAAACCATATAATAAATAGAGGGCTAACAATAAGTAACGCGGATTGTAACCCTAATGTTCCTAAGAAAATACCAATAATCAATACAACAAATAATAACCCGCCACGACGAACTGCTTTCATTCTTAATCACCTCATAATTTTTATCGAACAAACGTTTGTATAGTTATTATACGAATGTTTGTTCGCTTTGTAAAGAGATAAATTCAAAAAAAGTACTTCTTTTTTTGATTAATCAAAAAGAAGTACTTTAAATCCTTTATATAAAAGGGTTTTTATCATTTTTAAGTATAAAGTAAAATTGAAAAGAACATAAATCCTGCTCCTAGCATAACGAACAAATGCCAAACCACATGCATAAAGCGAACACTCTTCAAGCTATAAAATGCTGCTCCTAATGTATAAGAAACACCTCCAGCAACTAACAACCCAATACCTATTGGACCTAATGAATCGTATAAAGGTTTTGCAGCAGTAATACAAAGCCACCCCATAATAATATAAATAACTGTAGACACATTTTTAACCGTTTCTTGCTTATGTAGTGTTAAGGATTTATATACAACACCACTGATTGCCATCACCCAGATAAGCACAAACAATAACCAGCCCAGCCAGCCTTTGATACTTAGTAAGCAAAACGGAGTATAGCTTCCAGCAATCAATAAGAAAATCGAACTATGATCAAAGACTTGGAAAACTTTCTTCGCCCTAGTAAAAATTAAACTATGAAATAAGGTCGAAGCTAAAAATAAGAGAATAAGAGTTGAACCGTATATAGCATAGGAAACAATATGAACAGCTGAGCCCAAACGTACACCTTTAACGAGTAAAAACACTAATCCTGCAATACTTAATCCAACCCCAATCCCATGAGTTACTGCATTAAGAACTTCATTTAAAATCATATATTTTCTGGAGAATTTTACTTTTTCCAAGAAATCAACTTCCTTCATTTTAATTTGGTGAAAAATAATTCTTTGTCTGTTATAATAAAAACAGACATTCAAGCCTCAAAAGTATTTTAACACGAATTGAGGTTGTTTTTAAAGAAAGAGTGATAAAATTATGACAAATGTTAAAATTGTGACGGATTCTTCTTGCACAATGCTGAAAAGTGTACGCGATGATTTAGATATTCATATGATGCCTTTATCTGTGATGATTGATGGTGTAGTGTACGCTGATGACGATCATTTAGAAGGCGAACAGTTTATGGAATTGATGAGTACAGCAAAAGCATTACCTAAGACGAGCCAGCCGCCAATTGGCGAATTTGTGGAATTATATGACCGCTTAGGCGCTGATGGGAGTGAAGTAATTTCTATTCATATGACGAAAGGTTTGAGCGGGACAGTCGAAGCAGCCCGACAAGCTGGAAACCTTAGCTCTGCTAATGTTACTGTAATTGACAGTGATTTTACCGACCAAGGCTTGTCATTCCAAGTGATACAAGCAGCTAAACTTGCTAAAAATGGTGCAAGTGTTCCTGAAATTTTAGCTGAAATCAATCACGTAAAAGAAAATACGAAGCTATTTATTGGGATATCTACATTAGATAATCTAGTTAAAGGTGGCCGAATCAGTCGGGCAACCGGACTTTTGTCCAGCATTTTTAATATGAAAGTAGTCATGGATTTCGAAGATACAGAGCTGATTCCAGTGGCTAAAGGCCGTGGGATGAAAACATTCAATAAATGGTTTGAAGAGTTAAAAAATGAACTAAGCACTTTGTCCAATGTAAGACAAATCGGTATTTCTCACGCAGATGGATTAGAATTAGCGAATGGATTCAAAGAAGGTCTACAAGCACTTTTCCCTGATATGGAAATTCCTGTATTGCATACCAACCCTGTAATCGCAACTCATACAGGTAAAGGGGCCTTTGCTATTATGTACTACACAGACTAAGTTTTGAGCAGATCAAACTGATCTGCTTTTTTTAATAAAATTTTTTATAAATTTTACTGTACAAATGGACTGAAAATAGAGATAATTTACTTTATTAGAACGAAAAATCCAAATACTGTAGATCAGCGAACTATATGTTATTTACGATTTACGGCAAAGGAAGGGATACAATGAGATTATTTTTCAAAGAAAATTGGTCAAACTTCGCGCTCTTTTTTATCACACTTATCGGTATTTTTTTACTATTGATAGTAACAGTTCCAAAAGCGAAACCAATTTTAGGTACCGGAACTATGCAGGAAGTTAAAAGCGAAACAAAAGAAGTGATTCACTACACCGCAATTGGTGATTCATTAACCGAAGGAATTGGCGATTTGACCAATTCAGGAGGATTTGTCCCTTTAGTTGCTAAAGATTTACAAGAGCACTATCGCTTAAACGGAGTTCAAACAGATAATTTTGGGAAAAACGGTGATCGTAGCGATCAAATTCTCAAACGAATCAAAAAAAATGAAGAAATTCAAGAAGGGTTAGCGTCGGCAGATCTTATTACTTTAACAGTAGGTGGGAATGATTTAATGAAAGTAATCAAAGGAGATGTCTTTCGTTTAACTAAAACTTCATTTGAAAAGCCTCTGAAAAACTACCAAAAAGAAGTAGAAAAACTATTCACTGAAATTCGCAAATATAACCCTGAAGCACCCATCTATGTTTTAGGGATATACAATCCATTTTATCTTTATTTCCCTGATATTACAGAAATGCAGGAGATAGTAGACAGTTGGAATAACGGTACAGAAGAAATTGTTAAAGCTGAAAAAAATGCGTATTTTATACCAATCAATGATTTACTCTATAAAGGAGCAGGCGATGAAGTGGGAATCGTCAGCAGTGAAGATATAGCCTCTGGCACAGCATCAAGCAGTGAGCAAGACATTAAAAATAATGCGCTGTATGAAGAAGATCACTTTCATCCTAATAATTTAGGGTATCAAATCATGGCAAGTACTGTCCGTGATAAAATGGTAAAAACGCAAGATCAATGGCTGAAAAAAGGAAGTGAGTGAAACAAATGATGAATGAACCTGAAGAAAAAAAAGAAGTAAAAAAAGGAAATAAACGACGAAAAAAAGCACCAGAAGTGAAAAAAAGCATCAATCGTTGGAAGGTTGCTTTTATCGTCTTAGTAGCTTTGATTATCGGGAGTGTAGCTTTTGTTTTTGTAAGAGTCACTCAAGTTCGTGAACCCAATTATAAACCAGTTCCTGAATTAGTTGAAAAAGACGGGACTCCAGTGATAGCGATTCAATCAAAGAAAAAACAGATAAATGCACTAATTGATTTTTATCTTAGTGATTTTCAAAAAGGATCGGATATCACATATAAATTTTATTTAGAAAATGAAGCCATGTTAAATGGAACATTTAAGGTTTTAGGTCATCCAATTCAATTCTACCTTTATTTTGATCCCTATGTCATGGATAACGGAAACGTGCAATTAAAAGCAAAGAGCCTGTCGATTGGAACACTCGGATTGCCGATGAAGGAAATTTTAAAATTTGTGCAAAGAGATTACAAGCTACCTAATTGGGTGGAGGTAAATCCAGATGACAGCACTATTTTACTACGTTTAGATCAATTCAGAATGCAAAATGGATTATTCATACGAGCTGAAAAGATCAATTTAGTTGATGACGATATCCGCATGAATATATACTTGCCAAAAGATAGTGACAATAAGAAGGAGGAAACGAATTGAGCGAAAAAGCTATTTTTGCAGGAGGCTGTTTTTGGTGCATGATCCAGCCTTTTGATACACAACCAGGCATCTATTCTGTTACCTCCGGATATACAGGAGGACATGTCGCGAACCCTACTTATGAACAAGTACTAAGTCACACTACTGGGCATACAGAAGCGGTCGAGATTGAATTTGATCCGACAATAATGCCTTATGAAAAATTAGTAGAAATCTACTGGCAGCAAACAGATCCAACTGACGCTTTAGGTCAATTTGAAGATCGCGGGGATAATTATCGCCCAGTCATTTTTTATACAACTGACGGGCAGCGAAAAATTGCGGAAAAAAGCCGTCAGAACTTACAAGAGAGCGGACGCTTTAGCGAACCAATCGTTACAACGATCGAACCTGCATCTATTTTTTATCCGGCAGAAGACTATCACCAAGATTTTTATCAAAAAGATCCTGAACGATACGAAGATGCACATCAGAAACGAGCAAATTTTATAGAAGAGAATTGGTGAATATATGAGAAGAAGCTTTTATCACTATTTAATGACATTAAGAGCCCCTAGAAAAACTGAAGAGAGCCAATTCGCAAACGATGCAGCCAAAGATATTCAATTTCCTAAACAATCAGAAGACTACCATGAATTGTCATCCTATTTAGAAATGAATGCTGATTACCTAACCAACATGCACATTTTTGATGATTTATGGGAAAAATACGTAGAAAACAATAAATAAAAAAAGAAGGAAAGGCAAAGAAAGCTTTTCCTTCTTTTTTTTTCATGGTAAACTGGAAAACATGCAATGATAATTTTACAGAAAGAGATGACTATATGAAAAATAAAAGACAAGTACCTTTTTATCAATACATTATTTCAATAGTTTGTGTTGCTTTTTTAGCTGGCGGTAGCTGTTATATTTATTTTGATTACCAATACCAAAAACAACTTTCTAACAGTCCAACTCAAAATAGTGATTTAAAGAAAGTCGATGATCTTTATAATGAAATCGTCAATAATTATGTAGGAAAAGTTGATGAAAAGAAATTAGTTGATGGTGCGCTAAAAGGAATGACCGAGTCTCTAGATGACCCTTATTCTAGTTACTTAAATGAACCAGAAGCAGATGAATTAGACCAAAGTCTTGCTAGCAGTTTTGAAGGGATTGGCGCAACGATGACAATGACTGAAGACCTTCCTACTGTGGCCCAAGCACCAATTGAAGGTTCCCCAGCTGCTAAAGCTGGAATAAAAACAAATGACATTGTTTTAAAAGTCGATGATGAAGAAACTCAAGGAAAAACTCTTTCTCAAGTTGTTAGTAAAATCCGCGGAAAAAAAGGAACAGACGTACGTTTGACAATAAAACGTGGTGAAGAAACCTTTGAATTGAAACTCACACGAGACAAGATTCCAATCGAAACAGTTAAAGGTGAACTAGATAAAAATGACCGTACAGTCGGCTCAATCAAGATCACCTCATTTGGAGAAAACACGTTTAAAGAACTGAAGGAAACAATCAAAACATTAAGAAAAGAGGGCGCTAAATCTTTCGTGATCGATTTGCGTCAAAATCCAGGCGGATTACTTGATCAAGTAGAACAGATGGCCAGTATGTTTCTAGAAGATGGAAAAACGATTGTCAAGTTTGAGGATAAAAATGGAAACACAAGCGAAGACGTCGCTTCTAGTCAATTAGATGGCGGCTTTAAAGTTACTGAACCTACTGTTGTTTTAGTAGATGAAGGTAGTGCCAGTGCATCTGAAATTTTTGCGGCCGCTCTAAAAGAATCCGGCAATAAAAAAATTATCGGAACAAAAACCTTTGGTAAAGGAACTGTTCAAACTGTTAAAAACCTAAATGATAAGAGTGAAATCAAATTAACTGTTTTAAAATGGTTAACGCCAAAAGGAGAATGGATTCATGAAAAAGGATTAGAGCCAACTATTAAAGCTGACTATCCTGATTATGCATACTTATCACCAATTTCTAGAGATAAAACAGTAAAACTAGGGGATTCTTCGGCAGTTGTCAAAAATCTCAATGCGTTATTGAAAGCACTTGGTTATGAAGTTAGCGGCGACAGCAGTGAGTTCTCAGAACAAACTAAAGCAGCTGTCAATGCACTACAATCTAAAAGTAATCTCCCAGTTACTGGTGAAGTAGATAATGAAACTGCCGCTCAAATCGAAGCTGAGATAGGAAAAAAAATCAAAGACAACGACCAGGCTTATGAGACAGGTATAAAAGAGATTCAACACGAAATCCTAAGAAAATAAATGGAACCGGTGTGAAAAAATGGCTATAAATTTAAAGAAAAAAGCCCTTTTCACACCTATTTCTTATTTTACCCAGATAGAGATCAGTTTTCACTTTAAATTAGTCGCTTTTTCAAGTGTTTTTCCTTTATAATAGACTCAGTAAGTAAAAGGGAGAGAAAAAGAGTGGAGAAACAAAAATCTTATGTCGGCTATTTTATTTTTTTCATGAAATTACTCGTTCCTTCCCTAGCAGTGTTATTTATCCTAAGAGGTTTTATTCTGATTCCAGTTCCAGTTGATGGAAATTCCATGGAGAAAACACTTAGTCAAGGTGACATGATCATGATGGAAAAATTTTCGTCGATCAAACGTTTTGATGTCATAGTGTTCAAATTACCGAATGGCGCAATTTATATTAAACGAGTGATCGGGCTACCAGGAGATGCTGTTAGGTACGATAATGATCAACTTTATATAAATGAGAAACCAATTGAAGAACCATTTTTAGAAAAAAATATAAAAAAAGATCATGAGTCCGTACCTTACACAACCAATTTTAATTTAAGTGAGCTTACTACGGAAGATGTCTTACCAAAAGACAGTTATTTTGTCTTGGGAGATAATCGCCGAATGTCAAAAGACAGTCGCTCATTTGGAGCTGTTGAAAGTAAATATATTTTAGGAAAAGCTCAATTTGTATACTACCCAATAACACATATGAAATTCATACCAAGATAGGTGATAAAATGACAATACAATGGTTCCCAGGACATATGGCTAAAGCCAGAAGAGAAGTATCTGAAAAAATTAAATACGTTGATATCGTTTTTGAATTGATTGATGCAAGATTACCACTTTCATCAAGAAATCCAATGATGGATCAGATCGTACAGCAAAAACCACGACTGATTTTATTGAATAAGGGTGATTTAGCTGATAAAGAACAAAACCAGAAATGGCAGCAGTATTTTCAAGAGAAAGGCTACCACACTTTGGTGATCAATGCACAACAAAACAAAGGCATTAACAAAATTGTACCTGAAGCAAAAAAAGCCTTAAAAGAAAAACTTGAGCGCGAACGTTCAAAAGGTGTGAAACCGCGTGCTATTCGAGCAATGTGTATTGGTATTCCTAACGTGGGTAAATCAACGCTAATGAATCGTTTAGTTGGAAAAAAAATTGCTCAAACAGGGAACAAACCAGGTGTAACAAAAGGACAACAATGGCTTCGTTCCGGGTCAGATTTAGAGCTCCTTGATACTCCAGGGATTTTATGGCCTAAGTTTGAAGATCAGGAAATCGGTAAAAAGTTAGCCTTAACGGGTGCAATCAAAGATCAACTGCTTCATTTGGACGATTTAGCTATTTACGGATTAACATTTTTTTCACATTTTTATCCAGAGCGTTTAGTTGAGCGTTACAAACTAACACAAGAGGAAACTTTATTACCTGGAGCTGAACTTTTGATGTTGATTAGTCAAAAGAGAGGATTTCGAGATGATTATGATCGTGCTAGTGAAATGATCATTCAAGAAATCCGCAGCAGTAAACTGGGTCCATATACTTTAGATCGTTGGGAAGAATTAGGAGCTACAACAGATGAAAACTGAGTCAATTCAACAGATAAAAGCATTATTAGCAACTATCAACAACAGAGATGACGAACGAATCAAAGCTTGGCAAATAGATCAACGCAGTGGTGTTCAACAAGCTCTAGCACAATGGAATAGAAGAATTCAGCATTTAGAAAAAGAGCAGGCCTTATTTGAAGAAATGCAGCAGTTTGAAAATGATGCCCGCTCTAAAGGGCATCGTTTAATTGTTGGTATCGATGAAGTAGGGCGTGGACCATTAGCGGGCCCAGTCGTTGCGGCAGCTGTCATTCTCCCTGAAAACTTCCAACTTCTTGGCGTAAATGATTCTAAAAAGTTGTCTGCAAAAAAACGAGATGAGCTTTACGCTGAAATTCAAAATCAAGCTATTTCAATTGGAATCGGTATGGTAGATCATGATAAAATCGATGAAATCAATATTTATCAAGCATCAAAATTAGCCATGGGCATGGCTCTGGAAGATCTTTGTTTTGTCCCAGATTATTTATTGATCGATGCCATGAAATTAGATGTCAATATACCTCAAGAAAGCATTATAAAAGGCGATGCTCGCTCCATATCGATTGCTGCAGCAAGCATCGTAGCGAAAGTGATTCGTGATCGGTTGATGGATGACTACGGAAAAATGTATCCAGGATACGGATTTGAAAATAATGCCGGGTATGGAACAAAAGAACATTTACTTGGTTTAGAAAAACAGGGAATTTGCGCGATTCACAGAAAAACGTTTGCGCCAATTAAAGATATGTATTAAAAAAATAAAAAAAACTTTTTTTTGCGAATACTTATTATAACAAGTATTTGTGAAAGAAGGTTTTTTTATGGAATCAAAACAACGAACATTACTCTTTAAACTGGCGGTCTGTAGCGGGATTGGGAACTTAGGAATGCTTAAAATATTAGACTTCTCGATGAGGTATAATGACACTACAGACTTTTCTAAACAAGAAATTATTCAGATAGCTGGAATCACAACCTATCAAAAATTATTTTCAGATTCTTGGGATTACTGGACAACTAACTCAGATAAATTAAATGCATATCAAGATGCACACACATTTATCACAATTCTAGATCCAATCTATCCTTATTATTTAAAACAAATTTATAATTGTCCTGTATTATTATTTTATAAAGGAAACATCAAGCTTTTAGAAGAAAATTGTCTGTCTTTTATTGGTGCAAGAGATGCTTCTGTTTATGGAATCAATGTCGTACGTCAACTGATTCCGGCCATGATCCGTAATAATTTAACGATTGTCAGCGGATTAGCCAAAGGAATAGATAGTGTCAGTCATCAGGTTACGATGCAACATGGCGGAAATACCATTGGTGTCATTGGAACAGGCCTCGATAATTGTTATCCTAAGGAAACCGCTCATATTCAGCGGAAAATGATGGAAGAGCAATTAGTTATCAGTGAATACCCTAATGGTACAGGACCTAGGAAATATCATTTTCCAATGAGAAATAGGATTATTGCTGGAATGAGTCTTGGTACTTGTGTGGTCGAAGCAAGAAGAAAAAGCGGTTCTTTGATTACAGCTCAAGCTGCTTTAGAGTATGGTCGTGAAGTTTTTGCAGTACCAGGTAATGTTTTTGAATCTCAATCCGATGGTTGTCACGGCCTCATTCAAGAAGGAGCGAAATGTACAGTTTGTCCACAAGATATCTTAGAAGAAATCCAACTTTTTTCGATTTGACTGTATCAATCCTTGACAAACCTGTGATGAATAGATATGATGAAGTACGATTTGTGAGTTCTCTACATTTTGATATATATAATAGAAGAAACACAAAAACCGAAAGGAGCCACACGTTGAATGGCGTATAAATATCTAGTTATTGTAGAATCACCAGCTAAAGCCAAAACAATTGAAAAATATTTAGGAAAAAACTATAAGGTTGTTGCCAGTGTTGGGCATATACGTGATTTACCCAAAAGTAAAATGGGCGTTGATACTGAAAATAATTATGAGCCGCACTATATCTCGATCCGAGGTAAAGGCGATGTTATTAAAAGTTTAAAAGCAGCTGCTAAAAAAGCTGAAAAAGTTTATCTCGCAGCCGATCCGGACCGAGAAGGAGAGGCCATTGCTTGGCATTTGTCTTTCCTTCTTGGCTTGGATTTAAATGATAAAAACCGTGTTGTTTTTAATGAAATTACAAAAGAAGCGGTGAAAGCCGCTTTTAAAGAGCCACGTACGATTAATTTAGATTTAGTTGATGCACAACAAGCGCGTCGCATTTTAGACCGTTTAGTAGGATATTCACTGAGCCCAATCCTTTGGCGTAAAGTCAAAAAAGGCTTGAGTGCTGGTCGAGTACAATCAGTAGCACTAAAAATTATCATCGATCGTGAAAATGACATTCGTAAATTTATTCCCGAAGAATATTGGAGCATTGATGGTAATTTTCAGAAAGCCAAGAAAAAATTTAAAGCTAACTTCTGGGGACTAGATGGTAAAAAGAAAAAATTACCGAACGCTGAAGCAGTAAAAGAAGTTACCACTCGAATCAAAGGGAAAGAATACAATGTAACAAAAGTTGAGAAAAAAGAACGCAAACGAAATCCAGCATTACCTTTTACGACTAGTAGCTTACAACAAGAAGCCGCTAGAAAGTTAAACTTCAGAACACGTAAAACCATGATGGTTGCGCAACAATTATATGAAGGAATCGCTTTAGGTAAACAAGGTACTGTGGGGTTGATTACCTATATGCGTACAGATTCTACTAGAATAGCTGATTCAGCCAAAGCAGAAGTAGCAGAATATATTGAAAAAACCTACGGCAGTGAGTTTTCTGCTCATGGTGGGCGTAAAGTCAAAAATGCTCAAGGTGCTCAAGATGCACACGAAGCGATTCGTCCTTCTAGCGTAATGCGTGCGCCAAATGAAATCAAACAATACTTAGATAAAGATCAGTTAAAACTTTACACATTGATTTGGTCTCGTTTGGTTGCCAGTCAAATGACACCTGCTGTTTTGGATACAATGAAAGTAACACTAGAACAAAACGGTGTGATTTTCATTGCTAATGGAGCTAAAGTCAAATTCAAAGGTTTCATGCAAGTGTATGTTGAAGGTCGTGATGATGGCAAAGAAGATAAAGAAAATATTTTGCCTGATCTAGCCGAAGGTGATAAAGTAAATGCACTAGATATCGAACCAAAACAGCATTTTACACAACCACCAGCAAGATTTAGTGAAGCAACCTTGATTCGTGCTTTAGAAGAAAATGGTGTCGGACGTCCATCAACTTATGCACCAACCTTAGAAACAATCCAAAGACGTTATTATGTTAAACTAACAAATAAACGCTTTGAACCAACTGAGTTGGGAGAAATCGTCAATTCATTGATCGTTGAATTCTTTCCACAAATTGTTGATGTTCACTTCACAGCTTCAATGGAAGGGGATTTAGATAAGATCGGCGTTGGTAAGGAGAAATGGGTAGAAGTCGTTGATCGTTTCTACCGACCATTTGAAAAAGAGCTGACAAATGCTGAAGAAAAAATCGAAAAAATCCAGATCAAAGATGAACCTGCGGGCTTTGATTGTGATCTTTGTGGCCATCCAATGGTGATCAAACTAGGACGATACGGTAAGTTTTATGCTTGCAGTAACTTCCCGGAATGTCGTAATACTAAAGCAATCGTCAAAGAAATCGGCGTTACTTGTCCGGTTTGTAATGAAGGACAAGTGATTGAAAGAAAATCTAAAAAAAATCGATTATTCTACGGTTGCAGCCGCTATCCAGATTGTGACTTTACTTCTTGGGATAAACCAATCGGACGTCTGTGTCCAAAATGTGGTCAATATCTTGTTGAGAAAAAAGTCAAAGGCGGTAAACAAGTCGTTTGTATCAATGGCGATTATGAAGAGAACGTTCAAAAATAAGACATTTAAAAACCAGCGGAAAACACCGTTGGTTTTTTGAAGAAAAGAGGAAATATATGACTACTTCTGTAACAGTAATCGGCGCAGGTTTAGCCGGAAGTGAAGCTGCTTGGCAAGTTGCTCAAGCAGGTGTTCCGGTAACACTTTATGAAATGCGTCCAGTGAAAAATACTCCAGCACATCAAACTGAAAATTTTGCTGAATTGGTTTGTTCTAATTCATTAAGAGGTAATAACTTAACAAACGCTGTCGGTGTGTTAAAAGAAGAAATGCGTCGTTTGGATTCAATTATTATCAACAGCGCAGATAAAACTGCTGTGCCAGCAGGCGGAGCTTTAGCAGTTGATCGAGACACTTTTTCACTAGAAATCACAGATAAAATAAAAAATCATCCATTGATTACAGTAAAAAATGAAGAAATTACTGCTATTCCTGATGGAATCGTGATTATTGCAACTGGTCCACTAACTTCAGAATCGTTAGCAGAACAAATCAAAGAGTTTAACGGCTCAGACGGTTTTTATTTCTATGATGCAGCGGCCCCAATCGTTGACAAAGCGACGATCAATATGGATAAGGTTTATTTGAAATCTCGGTACAACAAAGGGGAAGCGGCGTACTTAAATTGTCCAATGACAGAAGAAGAGTTCAAAGCATTTTATGAAGCGTTGATTTCTGCTGAAGTTGCACCTTTAAAATCGTTTGAAAAAGAGAAATTCTTTGAAGGGTGTATGCCAATTGAAGTAATGGCTAAACGTGGTATTAAAACTATGTTATTTGGTCCTCTAAAACCAGTTGGGTTAGAAGATCCCAAGACAGGCAAACGACCATATGCTGTTATCCAATTACGTCAAGATAACGCAGCAGCTTCATTATATAATCTTGTAGGGTTCCAAACACATCTAAAATGGGGCGAACAAAAGCGTGTTTTCCAAATGATTCCTGGTTTAGAAAATGCTGAATTTGTCCGCTATGGAGTGATGCATCGTAACAGTTTCATGAACTCGCCAGAACTATTAAAACCAACGTATCAATCTCAAAAAAGAGAAAACTTATTCTTTGCTGGTCAAATGACAGGTGTTGAAGGTTATGTGGAGAGTGCGGCTAGTGGTTTATTGGCAGGCATAAACGCAGCTCGTTTGGCTAAAGGAGAAGAACCTGTCGTTTTCCCAAGAGAAACAACGTTAGGAAGCATGGCCTATTACATTACCCATGCCGAAGGGAAACATTTCCAACCGATGAATGCTAACTTTGGTTTATTCCCTGAATTACCTGAAAGAATCCGAGACAAAAAAGAACGCTATGAAGCAATCGCGGATAGAGCGTTGACGACATTAGCTAACGTAACACAAGATCTAAATCTTGTAGAACAACCTAAATAATCAAAAGACCAAAACAGATTGAACTATTTGTTTTGGTCTTTTTGATTTATCTAAACTCAGCGAACGATAGATTAAATTACGCTTATAATTTATGAGCATTTAAAGTTAAATATGAATAAATTGTTACCAAATTTGAAAATATTGATTAAATTCTGACAATTCGTTTGTTTTTTCAAAATGGTTATGCTAAAGTTACTGTGTAATTTAATGGAGGAAGGTCTATGCAGGAGAAAAATTGGTCAGAGCTATTTTTAAACTATTTGATCGTTGAACGCGGCTATTCTGAAAAAACCAAAATTGCTTATGAAGAAGATATGCTCAATTTTTTTAAATTCTTAAAGAATTCAGGCGAAGCTGATTATTTAAGTGTCGATCATTTGGATATCCGCACTTATCTAAGTTTTCTCTATGATAAACAATATAGTCGGAATTCTATTAGTAGAAAAATTGCAAGTTTGCGTTCTTTCTATCAATTCTTACTAAAAAATGAAGTCATTAAAGAAAATCCTTTCTCATATGTCCACATGAAGAAAAAACAATTACGACTTCCTCGTTTTTTCTATGCAAAGGAGATGGATGCTTTATTCGAAAGTGCTAAAGGATCCAAGCCTTTAGAGTTAAGAAATCAAGCATTATTAGAAATTCTATATGGTACAGGTATTCGAGTAAGTGAATGCACAAACTTAACCTTGCAGGCAATTGATTTCTCTGCAAATGTGTTATTGATTCACGGGAAAGGAAACAAAGATCGATATGTGCCTTTTGGTTCTTTTGCTCAAGATGCATTAAAGGAATATTTAGAAAATGGGCGGGCTGTTTTAATGGAAAAATACCATCAAGAACATGCTTTTGTCTTTGTTAACCATCACGGGAAACAAATTACTCCAACAGGTATCGAATACGTTTTGAATCAGCTTATCAAAAAAAGCACATTAAATAGTGATATTCACCCTCATATGTTGCGTCATACATTTGCGACGCATCTATTGAACAACGGCGCCGATATGCGGACCGTACAAGAACTACTAGGTCATTCTGATTTATCCACTACTCAGATTTATGCCCATGTAACAAAAGAAAGCTTACAAAAAAATTATCGAACATTTCATCCTCGTGCATAACGAGTAGAATTTTGACTAGCTTAACGGGCTATCACTACGCCTTTTAGATCTCATCAATTCAGAGCTGAACGATCCAGTCCAGCTTTTAACATTATCAAGCTTCACGAGCTAGTTTCTCGGGGGAAAGATAAAAATGAATGAGACAAAAAGTATCTCAGGTATTTTTTTCTATTTTCCAGTCGAGGCTATACGAACTCGTTCTGCTTTTAAATTAGGAGGAACTATAATGGTTGAATCACAATTTCATTCAACAACGATTTGTGCTGTTGAAAAAGATGGAAAATTTGCAATGGCTGGTGACGGCCAAGTAACAATGGGTGAATCCGTTGTTATGAAAGGTACTGCTAAAAAAGTCCGTAGAATCTATAATGACGAAGTGGTTGTTGGATTTGCAGGAAGTGTAGCAGATGCTTTTACACTAGAAGAGAAATTTGAAGGAAAATTAAACGAATACAATGGTAATTTAACTCGTGCTGCAGTTGAGTTAGCACAAGAATGGCGTACTCAGCAATCTATGCAAAAATTAGAAGCTATGTTGATCGTCATGAATGATAAAGAAATGCTGCTTGTCTCAGGTACTGGTGAAGTAATTACACCAGACGACGGTATCCTAGCAATCGGTTCTGGTGGTAACTTTGCATTATCTGCGGCTCGTGCCATGAAACACTATGGCGACAAAGATATGTCTGCTAAGCAAATTGCTAAAAATGCGTTGACTATCGCAGCTGATATCTGTGTCTTTACAAATCACAATATTATTGTAGAAGAATTATAAATGGGGGACAACGACCATGAATGAATTAAACAAAACACCAAGAGAAATCGTCAAAGAATTAGATGAATATATCATCGGACAAGAAACTGCTAAAAAATCAGTTGCTGTGGCGTTAAGAAATAGATATCGCCGTTTACAACTCGAAGAGAAAATGCAGCAAGATGTAACACCAAAAAATATGTTGATGATCGGACCAACAGGAGTTGGGAAAACAGAAATTGCTAGACGTCTAGCCAAAATCGTCAATGCGCCTTTTATCAAAGTAGAAGCAACTAAATTTACCGAAGTTGGGTACGTTGGTCGAGATGTAGAATCGATGGTTCGTGATTTAGTTGAAAACGCGATTCAAATTGTAGAAAAACAACAATATAGCAGAGTATATTCTCAAGCTCTGAAAAAAGCGAACAACCGTTTAGTAAAAGTTCTTGTACCAGGAATTAAAAAAGAACAAAAGCAAACGTCCAATAATCAATTTGAACAAATGATGCAAATGTTTAATAGTGCACAACAACCTCAAGAAACACAAGAAGAAGTAACTGAGGAAATCAAAGTGAATCGCAAAACGATTCTTGAACAATTAGAAAAAGGATTGCTAAACAATCGGGAAGTAACGATTGAAATAGATGAACCTAAAAAGACAATGCCTGCTATGAATAATGGGATGGAACAAATGGGCATCGATTTAAATGAAACCTTAGGAGCTTTATCCCCCAAGAAAAAAGTTGAACGTACAGTTACTGTTAAAGAAGCCCAAGAATTATTAGTAAAAGAAGAATCCGCTAAAATCGTTAAAGATGCAGACATTCATAGTGAAGCAATTCGCTTAGCAGAGAGTAGTGGAATTATTTTCATTGATGAATTTGATAAAATTACATCGAAAAGCCAGCAAAACTCAGGTGAAGTGTCCAGAGAAGGGGTACAACGTGACATTTTGCCAATTGTTGAAGGTTCACAAGTCAATACAAAATACGGCTCAATTCAAACTGATCATATTTTATTTATCGCATCTGGCGCGTTCCATTTGTCTAAACCAAGTGATTTGATTCCTGAATTACAAGGTCGTTTCCCAATTCGCGTTGAGTTAGATGACTTAACCGCTGAGGATTTTGTCCGAATCTTAACGGAGCCCAATAATGCCTTGATCAAACAATATATTGCTTTAATTGGCACTGAAAATGTCACAGTTATATTCACGAAAGAAGCAATTGAACGAATTGCGAATATCGCGTTTAACGTTAATCGCGACACCGATAATATCGGAGCTCGTCGCTTGCATACGATTTTGGAACGTTTGTTGGAAGATCTATTATTTGAAGCACCAGATATGCAAATGGGTGAGATTACAATTACAGAAGCGTATGTGAATGAAAAACTGAACAGTATTGTTCAAAATGAAGATTTAAGCCGTTACATTCTTTAGGATATCTCTATGTAAGGCTGAAGGAGTTCTTTTAGCTTTTTGTTTTGAAAATTAAGATGTACAGCGCAACGCTGATGACACACATTCTTTCAGCTTTTAAATTAGGAGGAGTAAAAATGACTACTTTATTAGAAAAAACCCGTCAAATCAATAAACTTTTACAACAGAAAAATACTTTTGATCAAAAGGCCGAATTACCTTATGACAAAATGGCCGTAATTTTAGGTGATGTTTTAGATAGCAATGCATACATCATTAGTAACGAAGGGGTTTTGTTAGGGTATAACGAAAAACTAGATGTTAATAATGCACGTGTAAAGCACATGTTTGAAGAGAAACGATTTCCGCAAAGCTATACAGATGCTGCTGACAATCTGATCAAAACAGAAGCAAATATTTCAATCACTAGTGATTTAACGGCATTTCCTGTTGAACTACGTGAAAAATACCCTTTTGGTCTAACAACGATCGTACCAATGTTTGGTGCCGGCGAACGTTTAGGAACAATTATTTTAGCTAGAGTAGAACAATCATTCGATGAAGACGATTTAGTTTTGGCTGAATATAGTGCTACGGTTGTTGGTATGCAGATACTTTACCAACAATCACGCAACATTGAAGCAAACGTTCGTAGCGCAACAGCAGTGCAGATGGCAATCAACACGTTATCTTACAGCGAACTAAAAGCGGTTCAAGCGATATTTAAAGCATTAGATGGTGAAGAAGGTAGATTGACTGCTTCAAGTATTGCTGATGAAATTGGAATTACTCGATCAGTAATTGTGAATGCTCTGAGAAAATTAGAATCTGCTGGAATCATTGAGTCGAGATCGTTAGGAATGAAGGGAACTTATCTGAAAGTTTTAAATAAACAATTTATCAAAGAATTGGAAAAAGATAACAAGTAGGAGGCAGTGAGTATGACTGTACAGATTGAAAATGAATACCTAATCGCGACAATCGCTGAAGATGGTGCTGAACTTGTCAGCTTAAAATCAAAGAAAAACAATATAGAATATATTTGGCAAGGAGATCCAGCTTTTTGGGGTCGTCATGCACCCGTATTATTTCCAGTTGTTGGTCGTTTAAAAGAGGATCAATACACGTATGAAGAGCACACATATCCTATGAGTCAGCATGGATTTGCTAGAGATAGCCTTTTTGAAGTGATCGAACATGGTTCAGAGCTAGTCTCATTATCCTTAAAAAGCAGTAAGGATAGTAAAAAAGTGTATCCTTTTGACTTTGAGTTGATTCTTTCTTATGCCTTAGAAGCCGATAACTTAGTGGTTAATTATCAAGTTGAAAATACTGGGAACAGTGAAATGTATTTTTCAATTGGCGGTCATCCTGCGTTTAATGTTCCTTTAGAGCAAGAGTTAAGTTTCAATGATTATTATTTAAGCTTTTCTCCAAAAAAATCGCGCACCCAAATTCCTTTAGCAGGTCCATTTGCGGATTTTGAACATAAAACATTAGGTCAAACCAATACTAGCCTGGACATTCGCAGAGAGTTATTCAAACAGGACGCAATTATTTTTGAAACTAAAGGAGTAAATGCCTTTACGATTGAAACAGATGAAGGGCCGCATAGCATCAGTTTAAGCTACTCAGACATGCCTTATGTGGGGATTTGGTCTCCTTATCCACAAGAAGCGCCATTCGTTTGTATCGAGCCTTGGTGTGGTATTGCTGATGATGTAAATGCGACTGGAAATCTAGTAGACAAAAAAGGGATCAATAAATTAGGGCCATCAGATGTTTTTAAAACGAATTATACTATTACAGCTAAATAGTGATGAATACAAAACTAGGACACGAAGTATCACAAAACTTCATGTCCTAGTTTTTAGTTTTCTTTTTTTGCACCTAATCCGAAAGGTACGCGACTTTCAGTACCATCTTTGATTCGTTTTATATTATCTTTGTGACGAATGAAAATAAAAATCGTTAATGCTAAGGCAATCAAAGTCAATAACCAGTCAAACTCAGGCAAAATAGCCGGAATAGCAAATGGAAGAATAATCGTTGAAAGAGTAATCAATACAGCGCTGATCATACTAGTCAAACTCACCATGCTGGTAACATATAACATAATAATAAAAATCAAGGCAGAATAAACAAAAAATGCTGGATTGTAAGCTAAAATCATCCCTGCGCTAGTTGCAACGGCTTTTCCTCCTTTGAAATTTGCAAAAATCGGAAACGTATGACCTAAAACTGCTGCAACACCAAAAACTAAAGGATTAATATTCAAAGAAAATAGCAGAGGTAAACTAGTTGCTAAGGTTCCTTTTAAAATATCCATGAGCAGAACCGTTATACCAGCTTTTTTTCCTAGAACTCTAAACGTATTTGTTGTTCCTGTATTACCGCTACCAAATTGACGAAGATCCTTTTTAAAAAAGAGTTTTCCAACCCAAACACCTGAAGGAATGGAACCTAATAGATAGGCGATAACTAATAGCACGAAGAATTTCATTGAGCAACCTCTTTCTGTTCAAACTAGCATTTATTTTATCATGAATAGAAACAGCTAACAATAATTAAATATTCGTTGTATAATGAAGTTAAGAGAAATTAGAAAGGATGATTAAAATGACTATAGAAAATCCATCACAAGAACAAATTTTTGACTACTTAAAACAAGCCAAACGGATCGCAGTCGTTGGACTGAGCGCAAAAGAAGACCGCACAAGTTATAAAATTGCGAAATTACTACAAGAATATGGCTACGAAATCATTCCTGTAAACCCAATATTAGCTGGACAAGAAATCTTAGGTGAGAAAGTCTATGAAAAATTACAAGATATACCAGGCCAAATCGATATCGTGGATATTTTCCGTCGAAGTGAATTTTTACCTGAAGTCGCTCAAGATTTCATAGAAACAAAGGCAAAAGTTTTTTGGGCTCAATTAGGCTTAGAAAGTGAAGAAGCAGCTGAAATGTTGAAAAAAGCAGGAAGAAATGCTATTATAATGAATCGTTGCATCAAAATTGAATTAGCTGAAATGCCGAAATAGATGCAAAATATCTTAAGAAAGAGTGGCCGTTTAGGAAAGCTCTTTTTTTTTGAGAGTTTTTAGAGTATTATTGTAATGATGTGGCCTTTGGCCCTATAATTCAAGTATAAGGAGTTTTTTCTTTGGCGAAAAAAGTAAACAATGAATACAATGACGCCTCCATCCAGGTTTTAGAAGGATTGGAAGCTGTACGAAAAAGACCAGGAATGTATATCGGCTCCACAGACAGTCGCGGTTTGCATCATTTAGTCTACGAAATCGTTGATAACGCAGTCGATGAAGCATTATCCGGTTACGGAAATGAAATCAGTGTAACGATTCAAAAGGATAATAGTATCAAAATCACCGACTCAGGACGAGGAATGCCTGTTGGGATGCATGCATCTGGAATTCCAACCGTTGAAGTAATCTTCACGGTTCTTCACGCAGGTGGAAAATTCGGTCAAGGTGGTTACAAAACATCAGGTGGACTGCATGGTGTAGGTGCCAGCGTAGTGAATGCATTATCTAGCTGGCTAGAAGTACGTATCGTTCGCGATGGTGTTGAATATATGGAACGTTTTGAAAACGGTGGAAAACCCGTTGGCACCTTAAAAAAAGTTGGGAAAACAAACAAAAAGAATGGAACTTCTGTGATTTTCCTTCCTGATGATACCATTTTTTCAACTATTCATTTTTCATACGATACATTAGCAGAGCGACTTAGAGAATCTGCATTTCTATTAAAAGGAGTTAAAATTTCCCTAACAGACCTTAGAGGGGAAGAGCCAAAAGAAGAAATTTTCCATTATGATGAAGGAATCAAAGAATTCGTGGCCTATCTTAATGAAGAAAAGGACACATTAACACCCGTTGTCTATTTTTCTGGTGAAAAAGATGGCATTGAAGTTGAGCTTTCTTATCAATATAATGATGGCTATTCAGAAAATGTCCTTTCATTCGTAAATAACGTACGGACAAAAGATGGCGGTACTCATGAAGTGGGTATGAAGTCATCAATGACAAAAGCTTACAACGAATATGCAAGAAAAGTCGGTTTGCTGAAAGAAAAAGATAAAAACCTCGAAGGTAGTGACTTCCGTGAAGGATTAGCAGCAGTGCTATCAATCCGCGTTCCGGAAAACTTATTACAATTTGAAGGGCAAACCAAAGAAAAACTCGGCACGCCAATGGCACGTAATGCAGTAGATAACGTTGTCGGAGAGCAAATGGGCTTTTATCTACAAGAAAATAGCGAAATGAGCCAACAATTGATCCGTAAAGCGATTAAAGCCCGTGAAGCTCGTGAGGCAGCTCGTAAAGCCCGTGAAGAAAGTCGAAATGGAAAAAAACGAAAAAAAGGGGAATCTCTTTTATCTGGAAAGCTAACACCAGCACAATCACGGAATCCTAAGAGAAATGAATTATATCTAGTCGAAGGAGATTCTGCCGGCGGCTCAGCGAAACAAGGTCGAGATAGAAAATTCCAAGCAATTTTACCTTTGCGAGGTAAAGTTCTAAATACTGAAAAAGCGAAGATGCAGGATATTTTGAAAAATGAAGAAATCAACACGATGATCTATACTATTGGTGCAGGTGTTGGTCCAGAATTTTCAATTGAAGACTGTAATTATGATAAAGTCATCATCATGACCGATGCGGATACCGATGGTGCCCACATCCAAGTCTTACTGTTAACCTTCTTTTACCGCTACATGAAACCATTGATCGAAGCTGGTAAAATCTACATTGCTTTACCGCCTCTTTATAAGGTGTCAAAAGGAATCGGCAAAAAAGCAGTAACAGAATACGCCTGGACAGATGAAGAATTATCTAACGTAACAGAGCAAGTCGGCAAAGGATATATGCTGCAACGATACAAAGGGTTGGGGGAGATGAACGCAGATCAGCTGTGGGAGACCACCATGGACCCTGAGACACGTACGTTGATCCGAGTGAGAATAGATGATGCAGCACAAGCAGAACGTCGTGTAACGACTCTAATGGGTGATAAAGTAGAACCTAGAAGAAAATGGATCGAACGTCATGTACAGTTCACATTAGAAGAAGATGGCAGTATTTTAGATAGAAAAGATGGCGAAACAGAAATTTCTCCATCCATTTCTAATGATGTACTAGATGAAGAAAAAAAAGAAGAAACTGAGCGTAAAAATGCAGAAACAGAAGCAGCAGAAATCAGTTTATTCGATTTAGAGTAGGGAGTGACAAATTTGGAAAAACGCCAGGATATTCAAGAATTGACGCTTGAAGAAGTAATGGGCGATCGTTTTGGAAGATATTCCAAATATATCATTCAAGAACGGGCCCTACCTGATATTCGTGATGGGTTAAAGCCTGTACAGCGTAGAATTTTATTTTCCATGAACAAAGATGGAAATACCTTTGAAAAAAGCTTTAGAAAATCCGCAAAGTCTGTCGGAAATATCATGGGGAATTATCATCCTCATGGTGATAGTAGTATATATGAAGCCATGGTTCGTTTAAGTCAGGACTGGAAGCTTCGTGAAGTCTTGATTGAAATGCACGGAAATAACGGAAGTATGGACGGTGATCCACCAGCCGCAATGCGTTATACCGAAGCTCGCTTATCTGAACTAAGTGGAGAGCTTTTAAAAGATATCGAAAAAGAAACAGTAGATTTCGTATGGAACTTTGATGATACCGAAAAAGAACCAACTGTTTTACCCGCTAAATATCCTAATTTACTTGTAAACGGTTCGACAGGAATCTCCGCAGGTTATGCAACAGAAATTCCTACGCACAATTTAGCTGAAATCATTGATGGTACGATTCACTTGATCGACCACCCAAATGCGACGTTAGACAAGCTGATGGAATTTATTCCCGGACCTGATTTTCCAACAGGTGGTATCTTACAAGGAAAAGAAGAAATCAAAAAGGCTTACGAAACTGGTAGAGGGAAAGTGATTCTTCGTTCAAAAACAAGAATTGAACCTCTAAAAGGTGGAAAACAACAAATCATTGTCACTGAAATCCCTTATGAAGTCAATAAAGCAACCTTGGTCAAAAAAATGGATGAAGTTCGCTTGAACAAAAAAATTGATGGTATCGCTGAGGTTCGTGACGAAAGTGACCGTACTGGATTGCAAATTGCCATTGAATTAAAAAAAGATACAAATGCTGAAGGTATTTTAAACTACCTATTCAAAAATACTGAATTACAAATCAATTACAACTTCAATATGGTTGCGATCGATAACATGACACCACAACAAGTTGGCCTAAAACGAATTTTAGACAGCTACATTGCACACCGCAAGCAAGTAATTACCAACCGAAGCCAATTCGAGTTGAATAAAGCTAAAAAGCGTCAGCATATTGTTGCAGGTTTGATTAAAGCTTTATCAATATTAGACAAAGTAATCGAAACGATTCGTGGTAGTAAAGACAAAAAAGATGCTAAGATGAATTTAGTCAAAGCCTATGCATTTACCGAAGAGCAAGCAGAAGCCATTGTTACGTTACAGTTGTATCGTTTAACTAACACAGATATCACTCAGCTTGAAAAAGAAGCCGAAGAACTGAATCAACTAGTTACTGAATTGACCAAAATCCTAAGTGACGAAAAAGAATTATTTAGCGTCATGAAAAAAGAATTACGGGAAGTAAAAAAACAATATGGCAATCCGCGCCTAACACAAATCGAAAATGAAATTCAAGAAATCAAGATCGATACAAAAGTTCTAATCGCTCAAGAAGATGTTGTCGTAACTGTTACACACGAAGGGTATATCAAACGTAGTAGTTTACGTTCGTACAGTGCGTCAAAACCGGAAGAGGTTGGCATGAAGGACGGAGACTTCCTGCTTTATACAGGTGAAGTCAATACGCTAGATCATATCTTATTGATTACTAATAAAGCCAATGTCATTTATCGACCAGTTCATGAACTTCCAGATTTGAGATGGAAGGAAATAGGTGAACATATTTCACAAGCTATTTTAAATCTGTCTGTTGACGAATCGATCATTGCTGTATATACCTATAAAGAACTATCTCCAACAAAAACATTTGTCTTTATGACAAAAGAAGGTATGATCAAACAAAGTAAAATGACAGATTTCGAACCTTGGAGAACTTATAAAAGTCGTCCAACGAACTGTATGAAATTAAAATCTGAAACAGATGAGATCGTAAATGTTTATTTAACCAACGAACAAAAAATCTTAGATGTCTTTTTAGTAAGTCATCGTGGTTTCGGCTTACGTTATCCGTTAGAAGAAGTCCCCGTAGTCGGTGCTAAGGCTGCTGGTGTCAAAGCAATGAATTTAAAAGAGCAAGATTACGTAGTGAACGGCTTGTTGGTTCATGAAGATGGTGATACACCAATTGTGATGTTAACACAACGAGGAAGCATCAAACGAATGCTAGCTCAAGAGTTACCTCAACTCGGACGGGCCAAACGCGGCTTGATGGTACTTAGAGAATTGAAAAAAAATCCTCATCGTGTAACCTTTATGTCTGAAAGCAGCCCATTAGAATTATTAGTTACAACACAAAATGGCAGACAGTATACGATTGACTCCCAAAAGTACCCAATCAATGATCGAACTTCCAACGGTTCCTTTATGCTTGATGAAAAACAAGATGGCGAAATTCTGGAAGTTCATGAAATGCATACTGCAGAATTGGAAGCAAAAGAAGAGGACGCTAAGTAAGATGTTTAACTGTTCTATATAATTCTAAAAAAGAGGAGACTGTACTAGTACAGTCTCCTCTTTTTTTATAACAGATTTCTTACTTGTAGAATTACTGCACAATTGATTAGTTAAACGAATCACAAATTGTAAACATTGATATAAAAGCGTTTATCGATATTTTAATAGAAAAAAAACGCAATTAGTTCAAAATGTAGTAAGGAAAGGCTTGCATAAAATCAACGATGTGTTATACTAATCACATAAAGCTGTTACATTAGATTTCAGCGTACTAAGGAGGCCCCAAAAATGGAGCAATGGAAAGGCTTTAAAGGCGAAAAATGGCAAAAATCAGTTGACACACGTGACTTTATTCAAAGAAACTATACTGAGTACACAGGTGATGATTCTTTCCTAGAACCAATCGCACCAAGCACTGACAAATTATGGACAAAATTACAGGAATTATTTGAAATACAACATGAAAAAAATGGTGTATACGACATGGATACAAATATTCCTGCAACTGTAACGTCTCATGAACCAGGATATTTAATCAAAGAAGAAGAAACAATTGTCGGTTTACAAACAGATGTACCGTTAAAACAAGCATTCATGCCATTTGGCGGAATCAACATGGCCAACAACTCTTTAACTTCAAATGGTTATGAAGTAGATGCAGAAATGTCTAAAATCTTTACAGAGTGGAGAAAAACACATAACCAAGGTGTTTTCGATGCTTACACACCTGAAATGAGATCAGCTCGTAAAAATAAAATCATCACAGGTCTTCCAGATGCTTATGGTCGTGGTCGTATCATCGGTGACTATCGTCGTATTGCATTATACGGTATGGATTTCTTGATTGCTGAAAAGAAAAAAGATTTAAGTAACACTGGTAACAAAGTAATGACAGATGATGTTATTCGTTTAAGAGAAGAAATCTCTGAACAAATCAGAGCAATGGCTGATCTTAAAGAAATGGCATCAACTTACGGCTTTGATATTTCTAAACCAGCTGCAAACGCAAAAGAAGCAATCCAATGGTTATACTTTGGTTACTTAGGTGCAATCAAATCACAAAATGGTGCTGCTATGTCTATTGGACGTATTTCTGCATTCCTAGATATCTATATCCAACGTGATTTAGAAGCAGGATTGATCACTGAATTTGAAGCACAAGAAATGATTGATCACTTGATCATGAAATTGCGTATGGTTAAATTTGCTCGTACACCTGAATATAACCAATTGTTCTCAGGTTACCCAATTTGGGCAACATTATCAATCGCTGGTATGGGGCTAGACGGACGTTCATTAGTAACGAAGAGTGATTTCCGTATCTTGCACACATTAACAAACATGGGACCATCTCCAGAACCTAACTTAACTGTGTTATACTCTTCACATTTACCGGTTGGATTCAGAACGTTTGCTTCTAAAATTGCAAAACAAAGTTCATCTATCCAATTTGAAAATGACGATCTATTACGTGCTAATTGGGGATCAGATGACTGTGCGATCGCATGTTGTGTATCTGCAACAGTTATGGGTAAAGATATGCAATTTTTCGGTGCTCGTGCTAACTTAGCAAAAGCTGTTCTTTATGCAATTAATGGTGGGGTAGACGAAAAAACTAAAATGCAAGTAGCACCTAAGTTCCGTCCAATGACTGGCGACACTTTAGACTACAACGAGTTTATCGATCGTTATAAAGATATCATGGACTGGTTAGCAGAATTGTATGTAAATACATTAAATGTTATCCACTACATGCATGATAAATATTCTTATGAAGCAGCACAATTAGCCTTCATGGAAAGTAACTTACAACGCACATTTGCAACTGGTATTGCAGGGATTTCACATGCTGCTGATTCAGTAATGGCGATTAAACATGGTAATGTAAAAGTAATCCGTGACGAAGACGGTTTAGCAATTGACTACGTTCCTCAAAATGAGTTTCCAACGTATGGTAACGATAATGAAGAAGCGGATGCAATGGCTAACTGGATTCTTGAGTACTTCATGACTCAAATCAGACGTCAACATACGTACCGTAATGCGAAACCAACAACATCATTATTAACAATCACTTCCAACGTTGTTTACGGTAAAGCGACTGGTAACACACCAGACGGACGTCGTGCTGGTAAACCATTAGCACCAGGTGCCAACCCAAGTTACCAAGATGGTAAATTCTTAGGTGAGAAAAATGGTCTTTTAGCATCACTTAACTCAACTGCTAGATTAGAATATACAAGTGCATTAGATGGGATCTCTAATACACAAACAATCAATCCTAACGGTTTAGGTAAAGATGATGACACAAGAATCGATAACTTACGTAACGTAATGGATGGCTACTTCGATAAAGGTGGTTATCACTTGAACGTTAACGTGTTCACAAATGAGTTATTATTAGATGCACAAGCACATCCAGAAAAATATCCTAACTTAACAATCCGTGTATCTGGATATGCTGTGAAGTTCCGTGACTTAACTCCTGAACAACAAGCAGACGTTATCTCAAGAACTTCACACGATAGACTGTAATAAACAAACAACTGAAGGGTTGACCTCGTGTCAGCCCTTTTTTTAAAAGAAATGAGGAACGAGTAATGACAACTCCTATAACTGGTAGAATCCATTCTACAGAAAATTTTGGAACGGTTGATGGTCCCGGTGTTCGTTTCATCGTATTTACACAAGGTTGCCGCATGCGTTGCCAATTTTGCCATAACCCTGATACTTGGAAAATCGGTTCTGGCGGACGCGTAGTTACGACTGATGAAGTTTTAGATGAAGCTATCAAATATCGTTCTTATTGGGGCGAAAAAGGCGGAATCACTGTAAGTGGCGGTGAGCCATTACTTCAATTAGAATTCTTAACAGACTTATTTAAAAAAGCGAAAGAAAAAGGAATACATACAACAATTGATACTTGTGGCAAACCTTTCACAAGAGAAGAACCATTTTTCAGCCAATTTCAAGAACTGATGAACTATACTGACTTATTATTATTTGATATCAAGCACATTGATAATGAACAACATAAGCTACTTACTTCACTAGGAAACGAAAATATTCTGGAAATGGCCCAATACCTTTCCGAAATCGGTAAACCTGTTTGGATTCGTCACGTATTAGTTCCTGAACGCAGTGATTATGATGACTACTTGATTCGCTTAGATACATTTATTAAAACATTAAAAAATGTCGATAAAGTCGAAGTTTTGCCATATCATGTAATGGGCAAATATAAATGGGACGAATTAGGTTTAGATTATCCGCTTGAAGGGATTGAACCACCGAAAGATGATCGTGTAGCAAATGCTAAAAAATTGCTTCATGTCAATGACTATCAAGGTTATACATCAAGATAGTTTATAAAAATAGAAAAGAGCGACAATTATTGTTGTTTCTTTTCTATTTTTTGTTATTATTAATAATGAAGAAAAAGAAGGAGTGAACTATTTTTATGTCAAAAATTCTTGTTTTTGGACACCAAAACCCCGATACAGATGCAATTGGAGCAGCAATTAGCTTTGCCTACTTACAAAAAGAACTAGGAAAAGATACAGAACCAGTTGCTTTAGGAACACCCAGTGAAGAAACACAATACGCACTAGATTATTTTAATGTAGACGCACCAAGAGTAGTTGAAAGTGCAGCGGGGGAAACAAACCAAGTAATGCTAGTTGATCATAATGAATTTCAACAAAGTATCTCTGATATTGCAGAATTAACTATTCTTGCGGTCGTTGATCACCATCGTATCGCTAACTTCGAAACTGCAGATCCGTTGTATTATCGTGCAGAACCTGTCGGTTGTACCAGTACGATCGTTTTAAAACTCTTTAAAGAAAATAACGTTACAATTCCTAAGCAAATTGCTGGAATGATGGTATCAGCGATTATTTCAGATACATTATTATTCAAATCACCAACATGTACTCAAGAAGACATTGATGCAGCAAACGAACTAGCAGATATCGCAGAAATCAATTTAAATGGTTATGGTTTAGATATGTTAAAAGCTGGCACAAATTTGAGTGATAAATCTGCTGAAACATTATTAGATTTAGATGCTAAAAGCTTCCCTATGGGGGATAAGAATGTCCGAATCGCGCAAGTCAATACAGTTGACCTAAATGAAGTTTTAAATCGTCAAAGTGAGTTAGAAGCTGCAATGAATAGTGCAAATGCTGCAAATGGTTATGATTTATTTGTATTGATCATTACAAACATTTTAAACAGCGATTCTGAATTATTAGTAATCGGAGATTCATTAGATAAAGTAGAAGCAGCCTTTAAAATAAAACTAGATAATAATCGAGCATTTTTAAACGGTGTTGTTTCTCGTAAAAAACAAGTTGTTCCTCAATTAACTGAAGCATTTAGTTAAAAGGTGACATACATCTGATTTAGGAACTTAATAAACTACAGGTGGTGTAATAAAAACTCCAGCTGTAGTTTTTATTATTATCAAGGTTAAACAAGAAAGAGTGATACAACCATGGAATTTACATCCTATTATTTTGCGTCAAATAAAAATGAAGAAGACTTAAATAAACTCATCTGTGATCCCTTGTTCGCTAAGATAGTAGAGTATCTTTCAGAACACAAAGAACAAGAAGTTATTTTACGTCAAATAAAAGCAGCAATACCAACAGATAGCAATTTGGAATTATACTTAGATAAATTGATCAAATACAATCTTCTTGAACGAAAGAATAGAAGATATTCTTTAACTTTTCCTATTTATACTATGGATAAATCCATACAACTCCCGGATTCAATCACTAGAGCATTTCGGAATATTACTCAAGAAAGCTCAATGTTAAATAATTGTTTTGTATTTGGTGAATGGCTTTGGATGTTGCTTTTTGAAGATGAGCAAGATAATTATTTTTTTGGTGTTAAAGCTTCTCCAGAAAGCCAACCTATATTCCGTAGAAGGGAAGAGGGGAACGATTCGTTGCGCTTTGTTTCTATTTATACGGACAGTCTTGTTCCACTAGATTTGGCAAATTATTTCAATATACATTCAAGAAGAAAAGACTTACCGCAAAATTTTGAGGTGTTACAGAATGTAATTGGGGATGTAGATATCAATTATTTTATTCCCCAAATTCAAAAAGTGATACGTTCTATCAAACGAAATAAGACCAGAGTCGATAAACAAAATATTTTCCAAGAGGCGCTCATAATGACAGGTGATCTGAAACGAAATACAGAAAATCAATTATTTCTTGCTGTTCCGATTATAGACAGTGAGTGTGCTTGTGATGAAATCCAGACTATCTTAGACAAACTCCAAATAGAATTACCACCATTATGGAAAACGATCCACAATCAGAATCAACGGATATTTTTTAAGCAGCAACTATACAGTGTATTGTTTAAAAATTGTTTACCTGAACTTGATCATATTAGTTATTTCAAATTATAGATTACTATAATTTTATTATGTAAACTATAAGAAGGGAAATTAAATACCGCATCCTCGTTTTATTAACCAAGATGCGGTATTTAATTAATTATTCCTTTTACGAACTTTTTTCGTCCAAAAACCTCCTGAGATAAATTTAGGTTCATAGGAGATAATAAACGCTCTAGGCTCTTTCTCATTGATAAGTTTATACAAGCTACGTTCATTTTTACGAGGTGAGAGAATCTCTAAAATCATTCGCTCACCTTCGCGTCCAGCTCCAAAGCTTTGAGTCACTCCATAGCCATGTTCTCGTAACGTTTCGGGTAGATTTAATTGTTCAGTGGAAGAGGGTAGGATTGCTGTGACCATAATATAGCCTAAAGCTAAATAGTCTTCGATTTTAATTCCTACACTGATTCCAACAGCATAACCAAGTGCATAGACAACTAGATTCAATGGGTTATCCAATCGATTTAACACCATGCTTAGACCTAATACATAGATAGTGATTTCGGCCATACTGACTAAAGGTGCAATCAAACGATAACCTTTCATTGTTAGCATAAAACGGATCGTATTCAATGTGATATAAGAAAAATTGACCACAAAGATGGTAACAAGCATTTTAATGTCCATTTTTAATAATTCCTCTTTTCAATTCAACATATCAGCATATTATAGTACAACATTATGAGAATTAAAATAGTGAAGAACAAAATAATGAATAATTTTATTTTTTATAGTCTCTGATAAAATTTTCAAGATGAATTAAATTGCTAAATAAGGAAAGTTTCTATCTAATTAAGTGACTAAGGGGTTGTTATTTGTTGGATGAATCAATAGTTTTTGTTATAATCATTATATTATGTAATTTAAGGGAGAAATGAAATCAGATGAGAATTTTTATCATCATACTTTTAGGGTTATTGTTATTAAATACCACTGCAGCACTCATTACTGTTTTTAGAAAACCGCGTAGCATTTCAAGTGTTTTAGCTTGGATTATGACTTTATTATTTTTACCAGGAATTGGATTTATCATCTATCTTTTTTGTGGCAGAGGAATCAATGGTCAAAAAGTCTTTAATTTGACAGATCATGATAAAGAAAATATCTCTAATATCAAAAAAATGGTCGATGAAGATAATTTAAAGTCTAATGGAAAATTAGATATAAACTTATTAACCGATGCACGTGTATTAAACAAATACTTTAGAAATATGGATTCTTCACCATTAAGTAAACGAAACAGCTTAAAAATCTATACAGATGGGAAAGATAAATTCGAAGCCTTATTTGAAGATATTCGTCAGGCCAAAGAGACTGTACATGTTGAATATTATTCTTTCTTTAACGATCGTATTGGAAATGAGTTTTTAGACTTATTAGGAGAGAAAGTTAAAGAAGGAGTATCGGTCCATTTAATTTATGACCCATGGGGATCTCCAGGTGCAAATAAAAAATTCTTTGCTTCATTTGTTGCGTTAGGTGGAAAAGTAGCTCCGTTTATCACCTCTAAGAATATGATTAGTAAAACACGCTTAAATTATCACTTACACCGAAAAATAGTCGTAATCGATGGGAAAATAGGGTGGACAGGTGGCTTTAACGTAGGAGATCAGTATTTGGGAGAAAGCAAAAAGTTTGGTTATTGGAGAGATACCCACATTCGCTTAGTCGGAACATCCGTTTTTTCACTACAAGAAATTTTTATTATGGATTGGAACGCCTCTGTGCAACACGATTCACAAAAAATGGACTATTTAGAAAATTACTTCCAAATTTCGGAAGATAGTGAACTTGGAAATTTAGCTTTACAGGTTGTTTCTGACGGCCCAGACTCTGAAGAAGAAATCTTAAAAAGCGGTTTTATCAAAATGATATTATCTGCTGAAAAATCAGTCTGGATTCAAACGCCATATTTAATTCCTGATGATAGTATGATCAACGCTTTATTGATTGCTGTGCGATCAGGTATCGATGTTCGAATCATGATTCCCTGTATGCCTGATCATCCATTTATCTATCGAGCAACACAATATTATGCAAACTATCTCCACAAAAGAGGCGTTAAGATATATATGTACCAGAATGGTTTTTTGCATGCTAAAACAATGATTATTGATAATGAAATCTGTATGGTTGGTACAACTAATCAAGATATCAGAAGTTACGCTTTAAATTTTGAAGTAAGTACATTTATCTACGATACAAAAATTGCATGGAAACTAACACAAATATTTGAATCTGATATGGATAAAAGTCTTTTATTAACGGATGAAATTATTCAAAAGCAATCGCATTGGTTACGATTTAAACAAAACTTTTCACGATTATTATCACCAATACTATAGAAAAACAACGAGCAGAGAATAGTAGGCTGCTCGTTGTTTTTCTATAGATTTTAGTCGCTATTTAAATATTTTTATTCTAGTTAACATAATATACATTATACAAAGTAGATTCAAAATCGTATTAACCTACCTTGAATCTCAATTGAACTTATCATTCGTGTTTTTGTATTCGCTTTTTTTAGCCTTTTTATACAGATTTTTAATCATGAAAAGCATTTCTTCATTCATGTACGCTGACTAAACTTATTTTCTCTGAACTCTCTCTTTAGCAAGTTTTTTATGAACTTTAGACACGCGAGACTTCACATAGTCAAAAAATATATTGCGTAGCTCTATCCCTTCGTCACTTTTAGTTCTTTTCTTGATTTAATTTGTCCTATTGAAAAGATATCTAAGTTTATCCTGTTTTCTATTTGCGGAAGTTTTTTGTAGGTAAAGCATTTCTTAAAAACTCCCCGTATTATATTATTTTACACATTCACAGATGTCTAAAAAATATCATTATTTTTTGATAAATTTTTTCTTAAAAGATAAAATCTTTTGTAAATCTCCTTAAAAAAAGACTATATACTATAAAAGTTAAGTATATATAACCAAAATGAACATTACAATTTTATTGAATAGTTGTATTATGACAACGAGAAAGCGTTTTCTTTATGTGTGATATAATAATTCAAACATTTTAGGAGGGAATTAATTGAAAAAGTTTATTAAATTAAATTCATTAGTTTTGTTAGTAGGAATAGGTATAACTGCTGTTACACCATCTGCAGTGGTGTTCGCAAATGAAACGTTTGTAGAAGGAATTAATGAAAATGTTACTTTAAATGATGTTGATTTTTCCGCACAAATAAAGAATGATTGTAAAGATTTAGGCTTTACACTTTCTTATAATAAAACTGCTAATAAAGAAATAGCAGATTATGAAAGACTTGATGATTCTCAGAGCTCTCTTTTAGACCCTGTGTCCTTGATAATAGATACGTTTTCTATCAAGTTAAATGATGATATGGCTATTGAGGAAGAAGAAGTCGCTGAAGCAGCACATCAATCTGTGCTTAAAAATAATACGAAACAAGATCAACGTCTATCTTCAATAGCTTTTGATCATATTCAGAGCGATAGTGTCACTACACAAACTACTCACAATGCTGGTATTTCAATAAATACAAGCGCAGAGATGAAATTCCCATTTGTATCTGGGTCTATCTCAATGGATGTTCGGTATGATTTTGGGCACTCTAATTCAGTGGTTTCAAGTGTAGAAAAAAGATGGTCAGTACCGGCACAAACTTTACTCGTACCAGCAGGACACACATATAAACTTCAATGGATGTTAACTTTTGGTCAAGCCACTGGAACTACGAATGCCTCAAATAAGGTTTCTGCACATATTCCCTACGCATTAAAAGAAGATATTGGTGATTTTGCAAGATATCCGATTGGAAATGCAATGGTCGAACAAGAAAGATTGGTAAATATATTAGGAAGTTCTGCTTATCAATGGACAGAAAGGGCAATGTGGAAACGAGTAGATGATAGCAGTGCATTAAGAGTAATGGCAGATTCTAAATTTAAAGCTAAAATCGGCACTCAATTATTATTGGAGGTTAGTGATATAACTGATGGCAAAGAAGTTTTGATAGAAACAATTCCGATGAATGTAATTCCTAAAGTTGTACAAAAACAATAATTACTGGGTAAAATGAAGTTAGCAAAGAGAGAAATCCACTCTAATATTTTATTCAGGTTAAAAAAGGTAGCTGATTTTAAAGTTAGCCTTTTTTATTATCTACAGCTCTGCAAAAGCCCCCCCACATCGCTTATAAAATCTTTACTTTCGTAAAACAATCTACAGTTTACAATCGGGGAAAAGATCTTCTAGCCTCAATCAAACACTTGATAATAACATAAATTTATGTTGCCTGAAAAGTCTAATTCTCAACTTCAAATAAATCCGTCTTATCTAAAAGTCTTTTCGACTTCGTTGGCAACTTCTGGCAGCAAGTCATTAGTTTTCGCTATGTATTTCCATAATATGGCGTCTCTGCAATTGTTCGTTTTAAAACTCGTTTTTTCTCATTTAACTCTAAAAGACTTTTCGTTTTTCGTGTCTAGTAAAGTAGTCTTTTATCTCATCTAACATAAAATTCTCAATCAACTTTACTTGATGGATATCAACACCCTGTTCTAACATGGTTCTACACTTAATAAAAGACCAGTCTGGTAGTGAACCCCTGAATCTGGGATCATTAGCGTATACAACTCCGTCAATACCGCTCCAAAGAACTGCAGATAAACACAATGGACAAGGTTCGAATGTCGAATATAACCAATAATCTGGTGGTAATGTATCAGTCTTTAAAAGTTTACATGCTGATCTGATTGCATTGATCTCAGCATGTGCTGTGGGGTCATTTGTTTGAAAAACAGTTGTTTTGCCGATAGCAATAATCTCTGATTTTTCATTGACAATTGCAGCGTGAATGGAATGATCTGCCCATTGTTTTTGAATTAACTCCGTCATGATTTTTGTACTTGGATGCTGACACATGTTAAACTCCTTTTTATAATTAAGTCTTTTCACTTTATTTGTTTTGACATGCTAATATCTGTAGCTATAAAACCTGTTTGTTCATATAAGTGAATCGCACCTTTATTGTGAGCGAACACATGTAAGTCGATTTGTGACACATTCATTTTTTTAGCTTTCTCAACTAGAGAATAAATTGTTTGTTTCCCATAGCCTAGTTTTCTATATTCTTCAAACACGATAAAATCATAAATAAACAGTTTTGAATCATAGAGCGTTTTATTTAGATGGACCCATAAAAAACCTACCTTTTTATCTACTGAATCGTCTTCTATTGAATAAAGATATTCATTTTTAGTATCCTTTCCTGATGGTAAAAGTTCGCTAAAACTTTTCGTTGCTAAGCTAATCGCCTCTTCTTCATTCCATGTTCCTGCAGTGATTTTATCTTTCGCATAGTCCTTGATTGCAAAAGAAAGATACTTTTCATAATCAGTTGCAGTCATTTCTTTTAGTGTAATTGTCATCAAAGTCTCCATCCTATTCAAGTTATTTCCTTAAATGATACCATTTTTCCCCTATCAAAAAAAGACAACAGAAAATTTCTTTTCTGCAGTCTTTTAAATTTAAAATTATTGTTCGTTTTTCATTGCAGCTAAAGCAGCAGTATTAATAATATTCCAAGGTTTATCAAATGATGGTTGGAAGAAAAAGTCTGCATAAGCTAAGTCTTCAATTGTCATTTTCGCTTTGATTGCTAATGAAATAGCATTAATGTTTGCTGTTAAATCAGCTTTTGACATCAATTGTGCACCTAAAATTTGAGTTGTTTCAGGATCATAGACAAGTTTGAACCAAGCTTTTTGCTTATCAGGATTAAAGTCCATTAAATAATCTTCAACAACCAATGCAGATTTAGTCTTTTTATTTAATTTCTTAGCCATTTCTTCGTTAATTCCAGTAGAAGCGAATTTATAATCAAAAACAGCTAAACCTGATGAACCTTGAATACCTGGGAAAGGTTTTACTGGACTTAATAAATTTTTCACCGCAAAACGGCCTTGTTTTCTGGCGTTGGTTGCTAAGGCAATATTAACTTCCGTTTCACCAGGATTGTATTTAATCAACGTCGCATCTCCTACTGCGAAAATATCAGGAGCACTTGTTTGCATGTATTCATCTGTTTTAATAAGACCATTTGGATGTAGCTCTAATGTGTCTTTCAACCAGCCAGTATTAGGACGAACACCGACTGCCACAACAACGAGATCAGCATCATATTCAGCTTTATCAGTTATAACTTTTTGAACTTGACCTTCCCCGGCATAGCTTTGTACAGTTTCATTTGTCACTACGTTGATATTGTTAGCTTCCATTTCCTCTGTCAAAACATCGGTAAACTCTTTATCTAAATAGACACCTAAAGGTCGATCTAAAATATCAATAACTGTGACTTTTTTACCAGCTTTAGCAAATGATTCAGCTGCTTCTATACCAATGTAGCCACTGCCGATTACAACTACATTATTCACTTCTGGATCAACTGTTTTTGCTTTTAATTTAATGGCCCATTTTCTACCACGCATCAAATAGATGTTTTCTAAGTCCTTACCTGGAACATTCAATTCGAACGGTACAGCTCCAGGACTAATGATAAGTTTATCGTAATCTTCTACACGTTCTTCTCCAGATAATAAATCCTTAACAACGACTTGATGATCTTCGGGTTTGATTGCAGTAATTTCTGTATTTGAGAAGACATTAACTCCTCTGCTTTCCATCTTTTCACCAGTCATATATCGAACGGAATTGACATCTTTGACTTTCCCTTCTAGATAAAGTTGCATACCACAGGATAGAAAAGAAATAAAATCACCTTTCTCATACCATTGGATTTCTGCATCAGGGTGTAAGTTTAATAATTCTTCAACTGCTTCATAGCCTCCGTGCGATGAACCTAAAACGATAACTTTCATTTCATGTACCTCCAATATTATTTATTATATAATAAAGAGTATCATATAAACACATGTAATAACAAGTGTTTTACCTTATCATTCTCAATTATTTATATTTAATTGAGAATGATAAGGTGGTTTCAATGTTGATAGTTATTACATAATGACTATTTATTTCCTTCACTCTGCTTTATTCTCATTTCTCAATACTAGTATGGGCATCATTTAGTTTACATAACAATATTATGATAAACTTATTTAATAGAATATAAAAAAACGGCTATAAACTGTTTTAAACGTTATAGTCGTTTTTTCAACTCAATTATTTAAAAATAATCACTTCTTTTTTTACTTCAACTGTAATTTTACCATTTTTAATAACATAATTTCTCTCGGGAATATCAATAATTGCGTCTGCTTTTACTTTCGTATCAAGCAAAACTAAGTCAGCATTGTTCCCAATTTGTATCCCATAATCCTTAAGAGCCAATGCTTTTGCAGGATTTTCTGTGATCATTGGCAAAACAGTTGGCAGATCATCTGCTCCACCCAGATGTCCTACAGGAATTGCTAGCATTGCGATTTGCATTAAATCACCATTTCCGTATGGCGTAAATGCATTACGAATGTTATTGGTCGCGAGACATACATTAACTCCTGCATCTCGAAGTTTTCTGATGGGTGTTACTGCTCTTCTGACATTGTATACGTCATCTCTAGCACCTAAATGTAAATCTGTTGCCGGTAAAGCCATAACATTGATTTGTGCTTCAGACATCAGTGCTAGGATTTCATTTAATCGCTTAGGTTCCAATGCGTGAAGGGCAGTTAAATGTCCCACTGAAACTCTCCCGTGATAATTTTCTGCGATCGTCTTTTTACATAAATATTCGATTGAAATGTCAGTTGCTTCATCGCTGAAATCTTGATGGAGATCAATGTCTTTATCATATTTTTTAGCAATTTCAAAAACTAAATCAATATGCTTATCTGCCGGTGCGTCATTATAAGGAATACCCCCTACAACGTCTGCCCCCATCTCCATTGCTTCATACATCATTCTTTCTGTGCCAGGTGCTTTAAAGATTCCTTCCTGCGGAAATGCAACGATTTGCATATCGATCAAATCTCGATACTCCTCTTTTAATTTCATGATCGTTTTAAAACCTGAGAACCCTTGAGCTGGATCGAATTCTGCGTGAGTTCTAACAGCTGTGACACCGTGAGCAATAATCATTTCCAACGCTTTTTTTGCCCTTTGGTAAATATCCTCTTCTGTGAAAGTTGGCTTTAACTCAGCTGTAACGCTAATTGCTTCTTGTAAAGTCCCTGATTTATTTGGTTTTCTGTCAGCGATTAAAGCCTTATCTAAATGAATATGACTTTCAACTAGACCAGGAATCAAAACACGCCCTTGTGCTTCGATTACGTTTACCGCGTTATCCGATAAATTCTCCGAAATAGCTATGATTTTACCATCTTTAATCCCCACATCTTGGAGCGCTTCTCCATCACGTAATCTTGCTTGCTTAATTAAAATATCCATTTGTCAACATCCTTTCAATTTAATCTATATAAAGAAACCAATCCCGATCAATATAACAGAAGCGATACTGATCCATTTCACATTTCCTTTTACAACCTCTAAAATTGGAATTTGGAAGCCAGAGGATAGAGCTTGCATCGTAATATTAACAAAACTCATTTGACTGCCTAATCCTACTCCAACCGCTACTAAACCAAGTTCGATAGAAGAAAATCCTAAAGACACGGCCACAGGCAGAACGAGTGTTAAAACGGAACCTACGTATGCGCCAGCAGGCACACCGATCAAGATTCCAGTTAAAATTGCCACAGGAACCATGATCAAAGTTGGTGCGGAACTAGCAATCCCTGCAATAACAGCAAAGGTTCCAGTTTGAGCAATGATATTAATAAACGCTAGAAAAATCCCTACTTGGAACAGTCGAGTTAAAATGTAGGTAGAACCATCCACCATTGCTTCTACTGACTGATTCAACGTGAAATCTGAACAAATAAAAATTAATGCTAGTGTCAAAACCATGTAAACTAATGGTGTCAATAATGGGAATCCAACAAGATCATTCACTACTGGACCAAAAATCACAGCGAAAAGTAAAAAAATCGCAGGTAACGTCAATTTAAATAAGGCTTTATTACTCATTGATGCATATTCATCATCACTATTTTCTTTAAAACCGATATTCCGACGTTTTGTTCCCCAAAAAGCTAAAATAATCGCTAAAGCACAAAAAACTAGCCAAATCGGACGCATATCCGAAACATATTTAGCAACACTAAAATCTCCTAATTTAGATACAATACTAGATTCTAACGAGGCTGGTGACGTCGTAAATGAAACTGCTGCAGCAAGTGACATCGCTGCAATCAACTCAGGGACTGCACCAACTGCTACAAATGCCAATGGGGCAATTACCATAGCGCTACCTCCACCGATACCAGACATATAAGTTGCTGCTGCTAACAATATAACGATAAATGCTGAAACATATTCTACTTTACCTTTTGTCCCCCGTTTTGCAAGTGTTAATGCTGCAGAGTAACCGCCTGATTTAAATACAGCCATTGCAACTGCCGAATTGATGATCGGTACAGTGATACCAAGCATCATTGGGATTGTTTCTAATAATTGTTTGTTGGCTTGCTCTAAACCAATTCCACCAATCACCATCGCTAAAACACCACCAACAAATCCCGCAATGATCATATCCACTTTCATAAATAATAAAACTAAAACTAAAATCAATGGAATGATTACTATTACTGCTTTTATTCCAGTAGGTGCAGTAATTGCATCGATTTCCTGTGCAAAAGCAGGCACAAAAGAAAAAAGAAATAGCATTGAAAGTAGCAGGCCACTCAAAAATCTTTTAGGTATTTTCATAATTTTTCCTCCAACTATGGTTAATTAACGCTTATTTATTTTAATTAAGTAATAATTGCTGGTTTACGATTGACTCACAATTATCCTGCAATCCTAAAGCGCCTTCAAAATGGTTGCTTCTTTAAATCTTAAATGCAATTAACTAAGTTATTTATTTTTATTTTATACAGAGATTAAATAACTTCATTATTTGCAGTTGATCTAGAATCTTTAATCGTTTTTCTACTTTGTTTTTCCTAGTAAAATCTCCTTCCTTCATCTTATAATACGTTTATTTGTAAAAAAAAGGAACAAGAATGCATCTCTAAATTATAGAAATGAAATTAAAAGGGAACGTTTGCATTTTAATGGTGAAAGTATTTAAAAAAATAGTTAAAACAAAATAAAATTTTCGCTTTGTTTTAACTATACCCTATTTATTATTTTCATTCCTCAAGAAGTTTAGATAAATCATAAGGTGTATTTTGATAAACTGCATAGTTTAACCAATTAGAAAATAATAACGATGCAGCCATATGCCATCGTAATTGTGGCAGCTCTTTTATGTTATCATTCGGATAGTAATTTTGAGGTAATTTTGGCTTTATGCCTTTTAATTGATCTCGCTCAAATTCTTTCTGTAAGGTCTCACGATCGTATTCTAAGTGTCCTGTTGCATAAAAAGCTCGATTATTTTTGTTTCCAATTAAAAAAAGACCGGCTTCTTTTGATTCGACTAAAACCTCTAACTCTTCAGTCTTATCTACATCACATCTTTTAACACCGGTATAGCGTGAATGAGGAGCAAAGAATGTATCATCAAATCCTTTTAGAATACTCCATGTTGGTGCCAACACATCATGAGCATATACACCTGTTAATTTTTGTTCTAGTAAATACTTATCAATATTATGATGGTAATAAAGACCGGCTTGCGCTCCCCAACAAATATGAAATGTTGAAAACACATGTGACTTACACCACTTAAAAATTTCCTGCAATTCTTCCCAGTAATCAACTTCTTCAAATGCTAGTTGCTCGATTGGTGCTCCTGTAATGATCAAACCATCATAAAACTTTTCTTTCACTTCTTGAAATTGATAATAAAAACGTTTCAAATGATCACTAGATGTATTTTTCGCCTCATGACTACTCATATACAAGAATTCAACATTGATTTGTAATGGTGTATTACTAAGTAACCTCAAAAGTTGGACTTCTGTTTCATCCTTTTTAGGCATCAAATTTAAGATTAAAATTTCTAACGGACGAATATCTTGATGCATAGCGCGATCTTCATCCATTACAAAAATTTTCTCTTTTTCTAATACTTTAATAGCGGGTAATTCTTTTGGAACACGAATCGGCATGCGTATATCCTCCCTTTCATTTTGTCTAATTTCATTTTACGATAAATAAGTAGAGAAAGGAAGATTCTTTCTTAGGAAAATCTAATTATTTTTTCAGAAATTTACTATTAGTATTTTTATCCAAAAAAACATGAGACAGGACACTTGCCCCACCTCATGTTTTTCACTTATAGAACGTTAACACATTAATTCATTACTTTATTCTTCTTCTTTTTTAGTTTTACGTTTGAAGGTGAAGAAAGCAAAAGCTCCCAGTAGTAAAGCACCTAACATTCCCCAATTACTAACAATTTCACCGTTATTAGGAAGGTTTTTGTTTGAACTACTTAGGTTTTTCAAACCAGAGCTGCCATTGTTACCTAAGTTACCGCTATTACCAGTTCCATTGCTATTACCCCCATTTCCGTCGCCTGGGTCAGCTGGAAGCTTGAAGTTAGCTGGTTCGCTTTGATTACCATCGCTATCTTTTGCAATTGCTGAAACTAGTTCTTTTGGTTCAGCAAAACCTATAGGGATTTCGATAACAAATCCACCATTTTCGCTTGCTGTGGCAGCACCTAGCACTTCTCCTACTACATTATGAAGTTCTACACTGTTTCCTGGTGTTGCAATCCCTTTGATCGTATAACCTGTGGTTGAGCTACCAGTCACACTGTTGATTATCGGCGTTGCAACAAAAACCGTTGGATCAGCTGGCGTCTTAAATGGAGTGGCTGTACTAACATCTCCAATACTATTTTCAGCAGTTGCCGTCAATCCTTCATTCTCAGTTGCTGAACCTACAGGTAAAGCAATCGCGAATTCACCATCTAATGCAAGTTGTCCGACATTTAAATCTGCTACGCCTGAACCAATAATTCTTCCTGCAGCGTTACGAATTTTAACTTTATTACCTGCTGTAGCTTTACCAGTTACAATATAACCAGTTTTTGACGTTCCAGTTACATTGTTAATGATTGGTGCTTCAACATTTGAAGACGGATCTGCTGGGATTGTGAATAGTGTTGGTAAACTTGAGTTAAGTGCGTTATCTATCGCTACTGCATTTAATTGTTGCAGTTGCTCTACTTCTTGAGCATCTAATGAAATAGAGAATACACCATTGCTATCAACCTCTCCAGCGCCTACCTCAGTTCCGCTTAACGTTCTTAGTGATACTGAATTGTTTGCTGTTGCTGTCCCTTTCACTGTGTAGCCAGTTTGAGAATCACCCAGTACACTTGTGATAACTGGTGCAGCTACCACTACTGGGTCAGCTGGTGTAACAAAAGGAGTTGCCGGGCTTTGATTCCCAGCACCGTCAGAATCGATTGCTCTCAATTGTTCAAGTTGACTAGCTGATCCTGATGGAATCACTACAGAGTAATTACCGCTGCCATCTACTTGAGCAGAACCAATCACTGTGCCATTTAATTTTTTAATTGAAACTGTATCGCCTGCAACTGCAGTACCAACTACCGTATAGCCTGTAGCAGAAGTTCCAGTTACGCTAGTAACAACAGGTGCTTGAATCGTTAATGGATCTGACGGTGTTGTAAAGACTGTTCCAGGACTTGTGTTTCCGTCTGCATCTTTGGCTGTTGCAGTTAATTGTTCATTCGGTGTTGCTGATCCAGCTGGAATCGTAACTGTGTAATTCCCACTACCATCTGCTACACCAGTTCCAATCACTGTTCCACCTGTATTTTTGACTTCTACAGTACTTCCTACTGGTGCTGTACCTGTTACTGTATAGCCTGTTGTTGAGGTACCTGTTACATTATCTACAGTTGGTGCTTGAACAATTACTGGATCTGCCGGTGTTGTAAATGGTGTTGCCGAACTTTGATTATTATCTCCATCTACAGCTACAGCAGAGAGTTGTTGAAGCGGTAGTGCTGATCCTACTGGAATTGTAATTGTGTAATTCCCACTACCATTTACTACAGCTGTTCCAATTATCGTGCCACCTGTATTTTTCACATCAACTCTGTTACCTGCTGTTGCAGTTCCGTTTATCGTATAACCAGTTGTTGATGTACCTGTTACAGTATCAACTGTTGGCGCACTAACGACTACTGGGTCTGCTGGTGTTGTGAATGGTGTTGCTGGACTTTGATTGCCGTTTGCATCTTTAGCTACTGCAGATAATTGTTGATTTGGAGTAGCCGCTCCAGTCGGGATTACAACAGTGTAGTTACCACTTGGATCTGCAATCGTAGTTCCAATCACTGTTCCACCAGTGTTTTTAACTTCAACAGTATTTCCTGCTGTTGCCGTACCGGTCACAGTATAACCTGTTGCTCCAGTTCCGGTTACACTATCAACTGTTGGTGCCGTGACTACTACCGGATCTGCTGGTGTTGTAAATGCTGTAGCTGGACTTTGGTTGCCGTCAGCGTCTTTTGCTACTGCAGATAATTGTTGGCTTGGCGTTGCTAAACCAATTGGGATCACAACGGTATAGTTACCACTTGGATCTGCAATTGCGGTTCCGATAATTGTACCGCCTGTATTTTTGATTTCTACAGTATTTCCTGCCGTTGCACTACCTGTTACTGTATAGCCTGTTGCTCCAGTTCCAGTTACGTTTTCAACTGTTGGTGCACTAACTGACACTGGATCCGCTGGTGTTGTGAATGTTGTCCCAGGACTGGTATTACCATCTGCATCTTTGGCTGTTGCAGTTAACTGTTCGCTTGATGATGCTGATCCAGCTGGAATCGTCACTGTGTAATTTCCACTACCATCGGCCACACCTGTTCCAATTACAGTACCACCTGTATTTTTGATTTCTACAGTACTTCCTGCTGGCGCTGTACCTGTCACTGTATAGCCTGATGTTGATGTACCTGTTACATTGTCTACAGTTGGCGCTTGAACAATTACTGGATCTGCTGGTGTTGTAAATGGTGTTGCTGGACTTTGGTTGCCATCAGGATCTTTTGCTACTGCAGATAATTGTTGGCTTGGCGTTGCAGATCCGATTGGGATTGCAACTGAATAGTTGCCACTTGGGTCTGCTACTGCTGTTCCAATAATCGTGCCGCCTGTATTTTTGACTTCAACTGTATTACCCGCTGTCGCCGTACCCGTTACTGTATAGCCAGTCGCGGATGTACCAGTCACATTATCAACTGTTGGTGCTGTAACAACTACTGGATCTGCTGGTGTTGTGAACGGCGTTGCTGGACTTTGATTGCCATCCGCATCTTTAGCCGTTGCCGACAATTGTTGGTTTGGCGTTGCTAATCCAGCTGGAATCGTCACTGTATAGTTTCCACTCGGATCTGCAATCGTAGTTCCAATCACTGTGCCACCTGTATTTTTAATTTCAACTGTACTCCCTACTGGTGCTGTACCTGTCGCTGTATAGCCGGTCGCGGATGTACCAGTCACATTATCAACTGTTGGTGCTGTAACAACTACTGGATCTGTAGGTGTTGTGAAAGATGTTCCAGGACTGGTATTACCATCAGCGTCTTTAGCTGTTGCAGTTAATTGTTCATTTGGTGTAGCTGAACCAGCTGGAATTGTCACTGTGTAATTTCCACTGCCATCTGCTACACCTGTTCCAATCACTGTTCCACCTGTATTCTTAACTTCAACAGTGCTTCCTGCTGGTGCTGTACCTGTCACTGTATACCCTGTTGTTGAGGTTCCAGTTACACTATCGACAGTCGGTGCTTGAACCACTACTTGATCTGCCGGTGTTGTAAATGGTGTTGCTGAACTTTGGTTGCCATCAGGATCTTTGGCTACTGCAGATAATTGTTGGCTTGGCGTTGCTAATCCAGCTGGAATCGTCACTGTATAGTTTCCACTGGAATCTGTGATTGCGGTTCCAATCACTGTTCCACCTGTGTTTTTGATTTCAACTGTATTTCCTGCTGTGGCTGTACCCGTTACGGTATAGCCTGTTGTCGATGTACCAGTCACGTTGGTCACAGTTGGTGCTGTAACGACTACTGGATCTGCTGGTGTTGTGAACGGCGTTGCTGGACTTTGATTTCCATCAGCATCTTTAGCTGTTGCCGACAATTGTTGATTTGGCGTTGCTGAGCCAACTGGAATCGTAACTGTATAGTTCCCACTTGGATCTGCGATTGCTGTTCCAATCACTGTTCCACCTGTGTTTTTAACTTCAACTGTATTGCCCGCTGTTGCCGTACCCATTACCGTGTAACCTGTTGCTCCTGTCCCTGTTACACTATTAACTGTTGGCGCTGTAACGACTACTGGATCTGCTGGTGTCGTAAACGATGTTGCTGGACTTTGATTACCGTTTGCATCTTTGGACACTGCAGATAATTGTTGGCTTGGCGTTGCCAAACCAGCTGGAATTGTAACTGTATAGTTGCCGCTTGGATCTGCGATTGCTGTTCCAATCACTGTTCCACCTGTGTTTTTGATTTCAACTGTATTTCCTGCTGTTGCTGTACCCGTTACGGTATAACCTGTTGCCCCAGTTCCTGTTACATTATCAACTGTTGGCGCTGTAACGACTACTGGATCTGCTGGTGTCGTAAACGATGTTGCCGGACTCTGATTGCCATCCGCATCTTTAGACACTGCAGATAGTTGTTCATTTGGCGTTGCAGTTCCAGCTGGAATTGTAACAGTATAGTTGCCGCTTGGATCAACAACAGCCGTTCCGATCACTGTCCCACCTGTGTTTTTAATCTCAACAGTATTTCCTGCTGTTGCTGTACCTGTTACGGTATAGCCCGTTGTTGAGGTACCAGATACATTGTCAACCGTTGGTGCGCCAATAACCACTGGATCTGCCGGTGTTGTAAACGGTGTAGGTGTACTTTCGTTTACCCCGATTTTTGCCACGGCAGTCAATGATTCATTAGCAGTCGTCAAACCTTGCGGAATCACAATGGTAAAGTTACCACTACCATCAGCAATTCCACTACCAATTGTGGTTCCACCAGTATTACGAATTTCCACTGTGTTTCCTGCTGTTGCTGTACCGGTTACAGTGTGTCCTATTGCTGAAGTTCCAGTTGTGTTTGTTACGACTGGCGCTGCAACGACTATTGGATCTGCTGGTGTAACAAACGATGTCGGAGTACTTTCGTCTGATCCTGATTTCGCAATCGCAGTTAATGGTTCGCTAGCTGTTGCTTGGCCCTGTGGAATAGTAATATTAAAATTTCCTGTTCCATCCACAGTCCCTGTTCCAATGACGGTTCCGCCAGCATTACGAATATCAATAGTATTTCCTGCTGTTGCTGTACCCGTTACTGTATAACCTGTTGTTGAAGTTCCAGTTGTATTCGTTACGACTGGTGGTGCAACGACTATCGCATCTGTTGGTGTTGTAAACGCTGTCGGCGTACTCTCATCTACACCAGATTTAGCGATCGCAGTTAAATTTTCATTTGCAGTTGCTTGCCCTTGTGGAATCGAGATACTAAAATTACCACTACCATCAACGGTTCCAGTTCCAATAACAGCCCCTCCACTATTACGAATATCAACTGTGTTTCCTGCTGTTGCTGTACCCGTTACTGTATAACCTGTTGTTGAAGTTCCAGTTGTATTCGTTACGACTGGTGGTGCTACAACTACCGCATCTGCGGGTGTCGTAAATGCTGTTGGCGTACTATCAATACCCCCATTGGATGCTGTAGCTGTCAACGCTTCATTTGCAGTTGCAGAGCCTTGTGGAATACTGATTTCAAAATTCCCACCAGTTGCTGGTCCTGATGCAATCGTTGTTCCACTAGCATTTTTAATCGTAATCGTATCACCTGCTGTCGCTGTCCCAAATACAGTGTATCCCGTTGCAGAAGTTCCAGTTGTATTCGTTACGACTGGTGGTGCTACAATAACTGCACTTCCAGCGTAATAAATATCAGAAACTCCATTAGCAGTATTGATCAAACTTACATCAATTGCATCTGCTTTTACAACTGTACCAACAAATCTAGCATCTAGATTTTGCGATAAGTTTGTTGGGCTAACGATTGTTGTCGGAATATTAATTGTTGTAGACCCTAATACTGAAGCGTCAGCCAATTGATTGACACCTGCACCGCCTAGATCAACAAGAGGAAGCGCTAAATTAATGGCAGTGTCTACTGTTCCTTTGACCGGAAGTAAAGCTGTATTAATTGCAGCTGCAACAATATTACTTGCGATTCCGCTACCAGTTGCATTTAATGCGTCTACCGCTGCTTTTAAATCTTGCAACAAAGTTGAAACATTTTGTGCTAAGACTAATCCTAATCCATCATCTATATTAGCCTGAATATACTTACCATCAGGGGAAAGAACTGCAGTAGAATTGAATTCAGCGCTACCAAAATTTTCAAGATTGTTTAAAGCATCAATTTTTTGATTAACTTCCGTTAAATTTAGTGTAACCCCAGTTAAACTTCCTAAGGAGCCCCCGACAATATTAGTTAACAAATCAGATAAGTTGTTAACTGCATTTAATGTACCAGTAAGAAATGTTAAATCTCCAACCGTTAGTGTAATATTTGTATTGATTTGTGCCTCTCCGTTTGTAGATACGCGCCCATTTAATTCGTTTGGAATAGTTAAAACTGCTTGCTTTGTTCCGCTTGTGATAACAGACCCACCAACTAGCTCACTTCCAGAAATTGAAAAATTGACATTTTTTGAAGCTCCGTCTGCAGCTAAACGATTTGCAGTAGTTGTTCCACTGTCATTGGAACTAGTTATATTAGATAAAATTTCTGCATCTAATATAGCAGCGGAAGCAATAATTCCTCCTGGTAAGTAAAATGATAGGGGAACAGTCAATGGTGCAATAACTAGACTACTTGTTAACACTAATGATAATGCACGATATTTATTCTGTTTCTTCGACTTACTAGTGCTTTTCTTTTTTTTCTTATCATCTTTCATGATTATCCTCCTCTTGCAATCAAACTGATACCACACAACGAACAACTTAGAAGCTCGCAAAAACTAAATAGACACTCTCCTTTCTTAAAACGTGAGCAACATAAAATTAATTAAGCTTCTACCTATGGATTTTATAACCTTTATAATATTTTTGGAAATAATACGAATCGAAAATACTCATTATTTTTTAAAAATATAAAAACACCAATCAATTTTTTTAAGAAAAAAAGCACTAAAAACCATTTAAAACAGCATTTAAAACTAAATTTCATAATAAGTATTTTTAAATAAAAATGAGAATATTTACATTACACATATTATTTAAATAATACTCAAAACATAACAACAGATTAAGTAAGCGTTATCATTTTTTTTGTTAATTCACTTCCTTAAATAGGCTTTCGAAAGCAAATAAAAAAACAAAGCAATCTGATTGCTTTGTTTTATATATATATCTTTTCAGTTCATTCTTATTGACTCAATTTTATTTTAACACTTTTTTCGATTATTGGCTCACTAACTTTTTTATTCCAAAAATCAATTAATGGTCCTGTGAAAAACGCGTTGATTACAGTACCAATACCAACTGGTCCACCAAAAATAAAAGCTAAAATCACAAAAAAGACATCTTGTATTACTCTTACCGTACGATATTGAGCTTTAGTATGTTCAACAATGATCGGAGCGATGGCATCATATGGAGCGTTTCCTAATTTAGCCGACATATAAAAGGAGGCACCGAAAGTAAAGATGACTACACCTAGAATAAGTAGAACAGCTTGAGAAAACAGATTGATTTTGATTGTGAAAAATGTGGTATAGATCCACGTATAAAAATCAATAAAGAAACCTGTAAGAACCATATTGATCACCGTTCCAATCCCGATGTACTTTCTTCCAAAAATAAAGACTAATCCTAAGATAATAATATTGATAATCAGCTGATATACCCCTAATGAAAGGCCTAAGACACCACCAATACCAATATTTGCTGCCGTATAAGGATCCAATCCTACTTGACCTATTCGTAATGTTGCAGCACCAAAAGCTAAAATTGCTACTCCAATTAAGGCATATAAGGAACGAATCATCAATTCTTTTATATTTCTATTCTTCATTTTCTAACCCCTCATCTAATCTAACGTATTAAGCATCTCAAAAAAATGCAAAAAAGGCAAAAAATTACACTTTTTACGCTAAAAAACTAGAGCTGAATTTACACTCAACTCTAGTTTGTATTCATTATTTTTTGGCGATGTCTTTCAATGCAGCTTGTGCTAATAAGTTTAAGTAGTTCCAAGGGCGATCAAAATGTGGTTGGAAGAAGAAATCCGATAACGCAAGATCTTCAACGGTCATTTCATTTTGAACAGCCAATGATAAAGTATTAGCAGATTGAGTAATGTCATATTTAGACATCAATTGTCCACCAACGATACGATTAGTTCCTTTTTCGTAGACTAATTCCATCATAACATTTTCAGTCGTTGGCATGAATTCCGGACGATAATTGTCTTCAAAATTGGTTGCAGCCACATCTAAGTTGTTCATTTTTGCACTTTCTAATGTTACACCTGTTGATCCAATTTTCCACCCAAATAGATAAAGCCCAGAAGTTCCTTGTGTTCCGCGATAGGCTAATTTTGGTTCCGATAAATTATAACCAACTAGCATTCCTTGTCGAACTGCATTTGTTGCTAATGGAATATAATTTGTTGTATTGCTTGGATTATAGTGTACAACCGCACTATCTCCAGCAGCAAGAATATCAGGGATACTTGATCTCATAAACTTATCTACTACTATAGCCCCATTTGGAAGCATATCAACCTTATCTTTGAGTAGAGTAGTATTCGGACTGAAACCAACGCACATGATTACCATGTCTGCTTCGAATTCTTGGCTAGGAGTAATTACTTTATTCACATGTCCGCTTGAGTCAGCTTGGAATTCTTGTACGTTTTCACCTAAAGCTAGCGTCACTCCGCGATCTACAAGTTCTTTTTCTAAAACATCCGTGAATGGTTTATCTAAATATTTATTTAAAATACGGTCTAACCCATCGATCAACGTAACTTCTTTACCAGATTCCACGAAGGCTTCTACTAACTCGATACCAATGTATCCTCCACCTACAACTACGACTTTTTTCGCATCTTTAGCACGTTCAATGATTACATTAGCTTGATTAAAGTTTTTACATAATAAAATGTTTTCAGCTTCGATTCCTTTAATTGGAGGAACGATTGGCCAAGAACCCGTGGTCATCACTAATTTATCATATGAAACGGTTTCTTCAATACCTGTGTGTAAATCTTTTGCAGTAACTGTTTTATGATCAACATCGATTGTTTCGACTTCATGTTCCATTTTAACTGTAGCACCTAGAGACGCTAGTTCTTCAGGACTTGAATAGAATAAACTGTCAGCCTCCTTCACTACTCCTCCAACGTATAAAGCAATACCGCAAGATAGAAACGATACATTATCATTTCGTTCATAAACGGTTACCTCCGCGTTTGGGTGATTTGTTAAAATACTTTTGACTGCAGCTGTTCCTGCATGCGTACATCCTACGACTACGACTTTCATTTTGTAAATCCCTTCTTTCAAGTTAAATTTTTCACCAATAAATCGATTATGAATCTATTGGTATACTAAAAATATAACAAAGTAGAAAGGCATATTCGAGTTCTTTGCTTGTGAACTATAAACTTATTTTTTCACAAACTTTTCCATTTTTAACCTTTTTTTCATCTGATCATCTTTCAAAAAGAATCAAAACACTGTTTTTAAAGCAAAAAAAACTGAGAAACGTTAATTTCTCAGCTTGTGAAAATAAATTGCTATTCATTTACTGCAGCAATAATTTCTATTTCAATAAGAACATCTTTAGGTAAACGGGCTACTTCTACAGCCGAACGAGCTGGCAATTGATTCGTAAATGCTCTTGCATAAACTTCATTAAAAGTTGAAAAATCATTCATATTCTTTAAAAAGCAAGTTGTTTTGACAACATGATCAAAATCACTTCCAACTTCTTCTAAAATCGCTGCAATATTTTTAAGAACTTGTTCTGCTTGTTCTTCTATTGTAGTACCGACAACTTCTCCAGTTTCAGGACATAAAGGAACTTGACCTGAAGCAAATAATAAACCATTAACAATGTTCCCTTGTACATATGGTCCAATCGCTTTTGGCGCTTTATCTGTTTGGATTGATTTCATTTTATCCCTCATTTCACTCTTTTTTTGATTTTTGACAATCCGGACACAAACCATATAATTCTAATCTATGTTCATTAATTTCGAAGCCAGTCAATTTACTTGCCGCCATCTCTACATCCTCTAGCCCTGGATAATGGAAATCAACGATTTTACCACAATTTTGACAGATAGCATGATAATGTTTTTTTGAACTGAAATCAAAACGACTAGATGCGTCGCCATAATTCATCTCTTGAACAAAACCAATGTCAGTAAACAAACGTAAATTGTTATAAACAGTCGCAACACTCATATTTGGAAAACGATCTTCTAATGAACGATAAATTTCATCTGCTGTTGGATGGCTATGATTCTCAATTAGATATTCTAAAATCGCATATCTTTGAGGAGTAATACGAATATTGGCTTCTTTTAATTCTTCAAGTGCATTTTTTACCAATATATTGTCCATTTGGTTCCCCTCCCAGTCTTCTTTCTTAAATGATACTATTTCTAATCTATCTTGACAAGAATAATTGTATAAATAGCGTAGGAAATATCGGGTTTATCTCAATTTTCTGCAATCATTCAAACTATTACATACTTTTTGGTCAATTAGTGTACTAAAAAAGGAAGTCGCAAATCCGCGCTTCCTTTTTTAGTGATGAATTATTCAGAAAAATTATAGAGGGCTGTAGAAAGGTATCTCTCACCGTTATCAGGAATAACAGTTAATACTTTTTTCCCAGCACCCAGCTCTTTAGCTACTTGAATAGCAGCATCTACTGCTGCACCTGCAGATATCCCTACCAATAAGCCCTCTTTTACAGCTAATTGTCGAGCCGTTTCCATTGCATCTTCACTAGGTACTGCAATGACTTTCCCATATACTTCAGTATCTAAAACCTTTGGAATAAAACCAGCACCGATTCCTTGGATTTTATGAGGTCCTGGGGTTCCACCTTCTAAAACTGGTGATTCGGTTGGTTCAACGGCAACGATTGAAATTTTCGGATAAACTCTTTTTAATTCTTTACCAACACCGGTTATTGTTCCGCCAGTTCCAACTCCAGCAATAAAAGCATCCAACCCAGCTGGACCAAAAACATCTTGAATTTCTTTTCCAGTAGTTTTTTCATGTACTTCAGGATTAGCAGGATTATCAAACTGCATAGGCATAAAGTAACCGTCTTTTTCTGATAGTTCTGAAGCTTTGGCAATTGCACCTTTCATTCCATCAGTCCCTGGCGTTAATAACAATTCAGCACCATATGCTTGCATTAGTTTTCGGCGTTCAATACTCATTGTATCCGGCATGACTATAATAACCTTGTAGCCTTTTGCAGCACCAACCATTGCTAAACCAATCCCGGTATTTCCGCTCGTTGGTTCAACAATCGTATCACCAGCTTTAAGTTGTCCATTTTTTTCAGCTTTTTCAATCATACTTAACGCGATTCGATCTTTAACGCTTCCGCCTGGATTGAAAAATTCAAGTTTTACAAAAACATCAGCTGCTCCATCCGGCACAATACGACCTAGTTTCACAATTGGTGTCTTACCTATCAATTCGGTAACTGAATTAAAAATTTGAGTCATGATCCATTCCTCCATTTTAGTATTCGTATAAGTAAAAACTTTCTTGTAATTATAATAGCTTATATCAACTTATCTGGCTATCATTTTGCTATTGTTAATCAATTGATACGCACTCTTTAAACAAATTTAACAAAAATACTGTATAGTAGAGAAGACTATAAAATTCAGAAAAAATAGGAGTTAATTTATTGATGAAAATTATAAATATTAGTCCGCGCGGCTATTGTTATGGTGTTGTTGATGCAATGGTCATCGCCAGAAATGCATCTTTAGATGAGAATTTACCACGTCCCATCTACATTTTGGGAATGATCGTTCATAATAAACATGTCACAGATGCATTTGAAAGCATCGGAATCCACACTTTATATGGAGAAAATCGAGAAGAAATTTTAGCTCAAGTAGATCACGGAACTGTTATTTTTACAGCACACGGAACTTCACCAAAAGTGAAAAAATTAGCGATTGAAAAAGGGTTAACTGTTATCGATGCAACTTGTCCTGACGTGACGATTACACACGAACTGATTGCAGAAAAAGTAACGGACGGCTTTGAAATTATTTATATCGGCAAAAAAAATCATCCTGAACCAGAAGGAGCACAAGGTGTTTCACCAGAACATGTCCATTTAGTTGCAAATCAGGCTGATATCGACAGTCTATCGTTAAGCACTGATAAAATTTTCGTAACCAACCAAACAACCATGAGCCAATGGGATGTAAGCGATCTAATGGATTCAATTCAGGAAAAATATCCTCAAGTTCTCATTCATAAAGACATCTGCAAGGCTACTCAAGTTCGCCAAGAAGCAGTTGTAAATCAAGCACAAGGATGCGATTTAACAATTGTTGTAGGTGATCCCAAAAGTAATAATAGTAATCGTTTAGCACAGGTTTCTATTGAGCAAGCAGGTGTTCCTGCTCATCGGATTTCTGATGTTTCACAAATTGATCCTAATTGGCTGGTGGACGTTGAACAAGTAGCAGTAACGGCTGGCGCCTCTACTCCAACTCAAATTGTTCGTGAAGTTATCGACTATTTACAACAGTTTGACCTAAATGATCCAGTAACGCATACAAGAGATTCAACAACAACATCTGAAGCAATTCTGCCTAGACCTAGAATTAAAGATCTAACTAAAAATCGTAACAGACGATTAGAAGAATTACGTTTAGGGAAAAGATAAAAATAAAGCTATCAACAACTGTCACTAGAATGACTGTTTGTTGATAGCTTTTTCTTATGCAATTTGTAGTACTTGACCTACTGTAATCAATTCAGCTGTTATGCCGTTTGAAGCCATAAGCTGATCAACTGAAATTCCGAATTTTTCAGAAATCCCCCAAAGTGTATCTCCTGATGCTACGGTGTATGTTGATACAGTATTCGTAGCGCTACTTTGTCCAATCGTTGATTGAGTTGAGGCTGCATTATCACTTGTTACTGTTGACTGAGTAATTCCACTGTCATAGGCAGTTAAACCGTATGCTTCAATCAACCAATTTAATTTACTTGCGTAATTAGGATCTGTCGCATAGCGCCCAGCTAAGGCTGCCGTAGCATCCATATAACTAGATGTATTGCTTTTCCAAACTCCTGAGTAATGATAGTTGCCGCTTGAAGCTAAAGTCGTTTTAAGAACATTAGCATGATCTTGAAACGATTCTGCGTATGAAGGGTAGCTTCTAAAAGGTTCTGTGACCGTTACCCATTCACCATTCAGGTATTCTGAAGTAGGCATGTATACACTTTGTCCACCATAGCTTCCTTTTACTCCAAATAAGTTATAATTAGGCGCTGCCGCTAAACCTGAAGTCCCATAACTACTCTCTAATAATGCTTGTGCGATCATGACAGACGCATATAAATCATTAACGTCCGCTACTGAAGCAGCTGAATATCCAATTGAATCAATAAATGCTTGTTGTGAAATTGCTCCTTGTGTTTCCACTTCTGTCGCTTGAACACCTAGAGGTAATAAATTCCCTGCGATTGGAAGAAATACTAATGAAGTTCCTATCACAGATGCAACCCTTTTACGGTTTTTTTTAAGATTTTGTTGCTGGTGCCTACTACTTCTTGTTTTAATCTCGTCCATTCATTTGTTCCTCCTCAATAGAACATCATAAGCTTATTCTACTCGGAGAATTTTTTATAAACAATTATTTACTCTTGAATTTTGAATTTTTAAAATGCATGTAATCCCTTTGAAATTTTTGTTTTGTTTATCGCTTTATAATTGTTTTATTGATTTTACATTGTGTATGTGATTTAATTGATTTTTTTGACACAAATACCTCTACTCTTAATTTATGGATTTTTTTTTAATAAATAAAAAAAATTACCATACATTTCATTAATGTTACATAAGTAACGTTAATGTTTCAATCCTGAAAATTGTTGAGGTATGAGCTGAATGCATCTCATATAACATCCTTTTCTAAAGTTGCTACTCTTTTTCCTTCAAAGCGTAGTAATGTATATTTAAAAATTTGATTTCAATTTTATTATAAAAAAGAAAAAGCAGAGACTCACATTTCGTGAATTTCTGCTTTATATATATATATTAATAGCAATTAATTATAAACTATTATATTTTGAAACAACATTTTCAACTGTAAAACCAAATTCTTTCAAGACTAAATCTCCTGGAGCAGAGGCCCCAAAATGATTGATGGTTACGGTTGTACCAGCAGTTCCAACGTAACGTTCCCAACCAAATGGTGAAGCAGCTTCAATTGCTACACGTTTCGTTACATCTTTGGGTAGGACAGACTCTTTGTAGTCTGCTGTTTGTTTTTCAAACAAATCAAAACTTGGCATTGAAACAACTGAAACATCTTTTCCTTGTTCAGCTAATGCTTTTTGAGCTTCGATTGCTAAATTAACTTCTGAACCAGTTGCAATCAAGATACCTTCTGGTTTTTCACCTTTTTGTTTAGAAATCACATACGCACCTTTTTGAACTAGTTCTCCCGCGTTTTCTTTAGTGCCTTCAATAACTGGTAAGTTTTGACGACTTAGAACTAAAATCGTCGGCGCATCTTTTGTTGTCATGGCAATTTTCCATGCGGCAACAGTTTCATTCCCGTCAGCTGGACGAATTACTTGTACACCAGGCATGCAGCGAATGCTTGCTAATTGCTCAACAGGCTCATGTGTTGGCCCATCTTCACCAACCGCTACAGAATCATGTGTCAATACATATGTGACTGGAGTGTTTTGAATTGCTGCTAAACGGACCGCGGGACGTAAATAGTCAGTAAAAACAAAGAATGTTCCACCATAAATACGGCTTCCTCCATGCAATTGAATCCCATTCATTGCAGCTGCCATAGCAAACTCACGAACACCAAACCAAATATTACGGCCTTCGTATTGCCCAGGTTCAAAATCTTTTTCTGCTGCAACCATTGTATTATTTGAAGCAGATAAATCAGCTGAACCTCCCCAGAATCCAGGTACAGATTTAGAAATCGCTTGAATCGTTTCTTTGCTAGTTACACGGCTAGCTGCACTTGATCCCACTTCATAAGTTGGCAATTCGCTATCCCAATTTTCAGGAAGTTCATCAGCGAAAGCTTGTTTAAATTGCTTCGCTAACTCAGGATGTTCTTTCGTATAGTTTTCGAACATAGTATTCCATTTATCTTCAGCTTTTTCGCCTTCTTCTACCATTGTTTCTTTAAAGCGCGTAGCTACTTCTTCTGGAACCGTAAAATCAGGATATTCCCAACCGTAAACAGCTTTTGCGGCAGTAATTCCTTCTGCTCCGATTGGTGCGCCATGAACAGAAGAAGTTCCTTCTTTTGGAGCGCCATAACCGATAACTGTTTTAACTTCGATCAATGTTGGTTTATCTGACTCAGCTTTTGCGGCTTCGATTGCGTTAGAAATCTCTTCTAAATCATTCCCGTCTTTCACTAGGATATGCTGCCAACCGTAAGCTTCATAGCGAGCTCCAACATTTTCAGTGAAAGCTTTTGATGTTGGGCCGTCTAAAGAGATATCATTTGAATCGTATAACACAATCAGTTTGCCTAATTTCATGTGTCCAGCCATAGAGCTTGCTTCTTGGGAAACACCTTCCATCAAATCACCATCACCACATAATGCGTAGGTGTAATGATCGATTACAGGGAAACTATCGCGATTATAAGTCGCTGCAGTGTGTGCCTCAGCCATTGCCATCCCCACAGCCATTGCGATTCCTTGACCTAAAGGACCAGTCGTTGCTTCAACACCATCTGTATGATGTACTTCTGGATGTCCCGGTGTTTTACTCCCCCATTGACGGAAATTTTTTAGATCGTCCATCGTTACACCGTAGCCTGCTAAGTGAAGTAAACTATAAAGCATTGCAGAACCATGACCAGCAGAAAGAATAAAGCGGTCTCTATCTACCCAGTTTCTTGATGTTTTCGGGTTTACCTTCAAATGTTTTGTCCAAAGCGCGTAAGCCATAGGTGCAGCACCCATTGGTAATCCTGGATGTCCTGAGTTTGCTTTTTGTACCGCTTCGATACTCAATGTACGAATTGTATTGACGCCTAACTGATCAGTGTTGTCGAACAAAAAAATCATCTCCTATTTAGGTTTTTTTTACCTTTATTAACTATATTTTATCGTATTTTGTTTATGAAAGCAATTACTTTTAGTAAAAAGAACTAAAATTATTTTCTGTTATGCAATCCTTTCGCTTTTTGAATCTCTTTCAATTTATCAGGCGTAACATCATTTCCTTTAGGATCAACAACTTTCATCCCCTCTATATGATGACGCATACCACCACGAAAAGCAGCTAGGTATTCTTGACGAAGTACTTTTTGTTCTGCTTTTTCTTTCTCAGTCAACTCATTTTCTTTTGCCATTTTAGCAAGTTCGTTGATTCGGTTCATTTTTTCTGATGATAACATGTATCGTTGCCTCCTTAATTTTAAAAACTGAACAAGCTCGTTCAACCTTAATAATAAAATAGGAAAAACTGAAGATAGCATTTTTGGCCACAACCCTATTTCTTTTTTCGAAAGGCTAGCCTGTAAAGCTCGATAGCTTAAAAATACATAATGAATATTATACAAGTTTACTTTCCATGTCTATCTTATAAGATGCACACAAAAAATACAACTATATTATTAATAAAAAAGGGAAAGAGCTCTGTTTGTTTCTGGTATGGGCTATGAATCACCATTACGTTTTTTTCAAAATATCCTAAAATGACTTTTTCAAAAAAACACGAACGCTTGTTTGATTCCTGTATAAAACTATGGTACACTAAAAATATAAATCGAAAGAAGGTGCGGGTTTTGGTGAAACGTACAGACACAAGACAAATCGAAGTATTAAAATATATATACGAACAAGTTGAACTTAAGGGCTATCCCCCGACCGTAAGAGAAATCGGAAAAGCAGTGGACCTTTCTTCAACTTCTACTGTACATGGACATTTAGCACGTTTAGAGAAAAAAGGAATGATTTTACGAGACCCTACAAAGCCAAGAGCAATCGAATTGACTGCAGATGGTTTAGAAAGAATAGGTGTAAGACCTACAGTCATCCCAATGTTAGGTGTTGTTACCGCTGGTGAACCTATCTTAGCTGTAGAAGAAGCTTCTGACTTTTTCCCTCTTCCTCCTGATTTAAAAGCAGAAGAAAACGCGTTATTTATGCTAACTATTAGAGGAGAAAGCATGATCAATGCAGGTATATTAGATGGCGATCAAGTAATTGTCCGTAAGCAAAACGCTGCATCTAATGGCGATATCGTTATTGCGATGACCGATGAAGATGAAGCTACTTGCAAACGATTTTTTAAAGAAACAGATCATATTCGCTTACAACCAGAAAACGATGCTTTAGATCCTATTATTTTAGATAATGTAAGTATTTTAGGAAAAGTTGTCGGATTATACCGCAATCATATTTAGATAACAAAAAAACATACTTTTGAAAGTATGTTTTTTTGTTGGCTCTATACTTTCTGATGTTGGTGAGAAATCACTGGCATCTTTTTAATGCAAAATAATAGAAAAGACACCCTGATATCCTTTAGAATTAAGTCGACTAAAACCAATCAAAAGGAGGAAATCAAGATGTCCTATACAAATCTTATCAAAAATACCTTAGATATTCTAGACTTAAATATTATTTTTAATGAAAATTCTTTAAAAAAGGAACGAATCAAAGGACGAATCTGCCACGTATTTTCTGGTACATTGGATTATTTCGCTCACTCCTGTCATCATTGTGGTGCCAAAGAAAACGGATCGATTATTCTTTGGAGCTTTACAACGTGTCTGATTTTACTGAATGATGTCTCTGAGGTTCAGACATACTTACGCTTGAAGAAACGTCGTTTCTTCTGTCATTCTTGTGATAGAACTTTTGTCGCTGAAACAAGTCTTATCGAAAAGTGTTGCTCGATCTCTAAGAAAGTCAAGCTTTCGATTGCCGAGCGTCTACGAAACACTTCGTCTATGAGCGAAATTGCCCGTCAAAAGAAGGTCTCTGTTTCCTCTGTTTATCGCGTATTGAAACAGTTTTACGAACCAAAAAAAATCAATCGACTCATCTTGCCAGAAGTTCTTTGTTTTGATGAATTTAAATCAGTGAAACAAGTCGCTGCCTCTATGAGTTTCATTATGATGGATGGACAAACAAAGCAATTACTCGATGTCGTTGAAAACCGCCAGTTGCCTTTTTTAGAACGCTATTTCTCACGATTTTCTTTATCTGTTCGTGAAGGTGTAAAATACATTGTTTGCGATATGTATACGCCTTATTTTTCTTTAATTAAGAAACTATTTCCCAAGGCTCAGATTGTTCTTGATCGCTTTCATATTGTGCAACACATCGGGCGAACGTTCTTAAAACACCGTATTCAACGAATGAATACCTTTCTCCATCAAGGATCTGTAGAAGCCAAAAAATACCGTCACTTGAAGAAATACTGGAAACTACTTCAAAAGAATCAATCGAAGCTCAATTTTGAAAAACGCCAATGGCGTCCTTCCTTCCGTGCTTATTTAACAGAAACCGAACTCGTGGATCGGTTACTTGCCTATGATGAAGAATTAAAAGCTGGCTATACCTGTTATCAGGATTTTCTCTATGCCATACAAACAAGAGATTACACACGGTTTCACGCGTTATTAGAACAAGATTATTCTAGGCTTCCAGCTTATTATCAAACAACCATTACTACCTTTAAAAAAGTTCAAACGGGCATTAAAAATGCGTTGGATTTGCCTTATTCCAACGGACCGTTAGAATGCTTGAATAACCATATCAAAGTATTAAAGAGAAATGCCTACGGCTTCCGTAACTTCTATAATTTTAAATTGAGGATTACTTTATGCTTTGGTACTGTTCTTTTTCAACCAAATAGAAAAACCTAGAGGAATTTCCCTCTAGGCTTCATCATTGATTTAATTCTTTAGATTTTCTTCACCAACATTAGTTGACAAAGAGCCTTTTTGTTATCTAATCAGTTAAATTATAGAAAAACAATTTAATCTACAGACACTTTACGTTGATAGGTTTCAAATTGATGCGCGTAGCTATTCTCTTCATCTTGTACCCCTTCACTTAAATTGATCAAGGTCCAATCATTCCAATTAACAGGCGGAAATTTCGTATCACCTTCAAATGAGTGATGAATAACTGTACGGTACAATACATCACAATGCGGTAAAAAATTCTCGTAAACTGCTGAACCACCCGCAATAAATGTAATCCCTGAAAAAGTTTTTGCATAGTCAAGAACGTCTGATACGGTATGGTAAACTAGAACACCATCTGCATGATACTCTTTGTCTGTAGTTAAAACGATCGTTTGACGATTCGGTAACGGGCGACTCCCCATACCTTCAAAGGTTTTTCTCCCCATAACAATAGTATTGTTTTCTGTCATTTGTTTAAAAAATTTCAAATCATTCGGCAAATGCCAAGGTAAACGATTTTCTTTGCCAATCGTCCCTTGTTCATCTTGGGCCCATATAGCTGCTAACATAAGGAGTCTCCTTTCAAATTAAACGGCAATTGGCGCCTTGATTGCAGGATGTGGATCATATCCTTCGATAACAATATCTTTCATTTCAAAATCAAAAACTGATTTTTTTTCTTGATTTAGTTTTAGTGTAGGAAACAATCGAATCTCTCGAGACAGCTGTTCATTCATTTGATCAATATGATTCGTATACAAATGAGCATCGCCTAATGTATGGACGAAATCACCTACCTCTAAACCTGTTTCATGAGCAATCAAATGAGTCAACAAGGCATAACTCGCAATATTAAACGGAACACCAAGAAAAACATCTCCGCTACGTTGGTAAAGCTGACAACTTAATTTCCCGTCATTTACATAAAATTGAAACATGGTGTGGCATGGTGGTAAAGCCATTGATGGAACATCTTCTGGATTCCACGCTGATACGATCAAACGTCTGGAGTCTGGTGTTTTTTTGATCATTTCAATAACATTTTTTACTTGATCAATAAAGCTGCCGTCTTTGGTTTCCCAATGCCGCCATTGAGCACCGTAAATATTGCCTAATTCACCATACTTTTCCGCAAAAGCATCATCCGATAAAATATTTTCGCAAAAATTTTTATGCTCTTTTTCATAACTTTCCTTAAAAGCCTCATCCGTCAGTACCCGACGGCCAAAATCAGTCATATCAGGACCTTTATAATCTTCACTTTTGATGTAGCGTTCAAAAGCCCATTCATCCCAGATATGATTGTTGTGTTGCAGGAGATAGCGAATGTTCGTATCACCATTTAAAAACCATAAAAGTTCGCTTTTAATTAAGCCAAACGGTACTCGTTTTGTCGTTAGTAAAGGGAAGCCTTTGGACAAATCGAAACGCATTTGATGACCAAAAATACTTCTGGTACCTGTACCAGTGCGATCTTCTTTAAGGTGACCTTCCTCTAAAATTTTACGGCCTAATGATAAATATGCTTCTTCCATAGTTTATGCCTCCTAATTTTCTGCAAATTCACTTAAATATTCCCAGCGTTCCATTTTCGCTTCAAGCTCTTGTTCCACTGTGGACAGCTCTGTTTGAAGTTGTTGTAGCTTTGTAAAATCATCTCCTTGATGATTCATCTCTTCACTCAGTTGTGCTGTACGTTCTTCCAGTTGAGCGATATCTGTTTCGATTGTTTCCCACTCTTTTTGTTCCATGTAGGTCAATTTTGTTTTTTCTTTCTTTTCGGTTTCTTTTGTCGGTTTTGTTTCAGACTTGATTGCCTTTTTAGACTGCTCTTTATTTACAGTTAAATATTCACTCATAGAACCGAAATAAGTTGTAATTTCACCTTCTCCTTGAAAAACAAGTAATTTCTCCATTGTTTTATCTAAGAAGTAGCGGTCATGAGAAACTGCAATTACAGCACCTTTAAAGGTTTGAATATAATCTTCTAATATCGTTAAAGTGTCAATATCCAAATCATTTGTTGGTTCGTCCAATAATAGCACATTAGGTTGCCCGATCAATAGTTTTAACAAATACAGTCGACGTTTTTCACCACCGGATAATTTACCAATAACTGTCCCGTGCATAAAGCGAGGAAATAAAAATCTTTCCAATAGTTCAGCAACACCTATGTTCGTTCCATCTGTTCGTTGAACTTGTTCTGCCGCTTCTTGTAAGTAAGAAATCATACGTTGATTTGGATCCATTGCTTCATTTTGCTGCGTATAATAAGCTAGGTTTACCGTTTCTCCAATTGAGTACATTCCACTATCTAAATCCAAACGACCAGCCAAAATATTTAACAATGTCGATTTTCCTGCACCATTTTTTCCAGTAATTCCAATACGATCTTTCGCCTGAATAAGTAGATCAAATTGTTTTAGAATTGTTTTATGTTCGATTTCATACTGTCCATCTTTGATTTCTAAAACTTTTTTTCCTAGTCTTTTCGTGGCTACATCAATTTCCAATTGCCCTTTTTGATTGACTTGATGAAGGTTTTCTTTAAGATCATGGAATCGATCTTGTCGGGCTTGTTGTTTTGTACCACGTGCTTTTACTCCAGCACGCATCCACTCAAGCTCTTGTTTGTAAAGCTGCTTTCTTTTTTCTTCTTGTTCTACACCAACTCGTTCTCGTTCTGCTTTTGAAATAATATAGGCTTCATAATTTCCTTTATATTCATATAATTTCCCAAAGGATAATTCAAAAATCCGATTCGTTACACGATCTAAAAAATAACGATCATGTGTTACCATTAAAATTGCCCCACGGTATCCATTTAAAAAGCTTTCCAACCAACTGATTGCTTCATAATCTAAATGGTTTGTCGGTTCATCTAGCAATAATAAATCTGGCGATTCTATCAATACTTGCGCTAAACTAACACGCTTTTTTTGCCCACCAGACAATTCGCCAATTTTCTTATGCAAGGTTTCAATACCTAATTTCTGCAAAATTATTTTGGCATCAGTATCCGCCGTCCAAGCATCTTCTTTATTCATTCGTTCTTCCGCTTGAGCATATTGCTTTTGAGCCTTTTCACTAAGGCCATCGGTAGCTAATGCAAGTAATGCTAACTCGTAATTTTTTACCGCTTGAATAATTGGAGTCTCCCCTTGAAAAACAGCCTCTACAACTGTTAAATCAGGATCGAACTCTCTGTCTTGAGAAAGATAGCCTATTTGATAATCATTTGGCTGCTGAATTGCTCCGACATCCCCATCACCGCTATCAATACCAGCGAGGATATTCAATAAACTAGTTTTACCAGTACCATTTGTACCAATCAATCCGATTCGGTCTTTATCATGAATATGGAAAGAAATATGATCAAACAATGTTTTCTCTCCATATGTTTTAGTCAATTCATTTACTTTTAATTCATTCATATGCTCACGCCCTTTTCATCCTGCTTATTGTAACAAAAAAAAGTAAAAAAAAGAAGCTAGTTTTCTTGGTCTGCTTCTTTTTTTAATTCTCTTGTCAATTTTCTAAGCGGAATAGTATTAGAAACGTCATTAATTGAATACGATTCTAACAGATTAACATTTTTGCGATATTCATTTGCTTCAAAAGAAGAAATCTTTTCAGAAAGTTCATATTCATCGATTACTCTTCGTTCTTCTTGGTATCCGATCAAGAGTTCTTTAGCATAATTAGACTGCGAACGAACAATAAAAGAATCAATAAACGTTCCATCTTCTAGCCTATGAGCAAATTGAAGACGTCCATCTATAAAGAATTGAATAATTTCTTCATCATAAACACCTTTTAAGTTATCCAAACTTTTCAAAATGACTTCAGTATTTTGTAAAAAGACTTGACGAACATTTTCCAATTCTTCCTTTTGAAACTCCCGTCGATTTTCTTCATCCTTTTTGCCGAATAACATATTAGGATGCACAAAAAAAGCAATAATTTGACGAACAAAAAGTAGCCAAAAACCAATAATCGAAAGTAGTTGTCTAGCAATAGAGCGTTCCATTCTAGAAATTAGGCGTTCATAAAGTCGATATCCTTCAATACCGATCTCTTTTTGACGGAAACTCTCTTCTAAACCATCTCTTTCTATCGAAACGATTAACGCCCTTAACTCTTGCACCTCTTGTCGTTGATCTGAGGGCAATTGCTCTGTATATAATTCTTTGACACGATCTTGATAATTTTCAATCACAACGTTCATTTCAACATGGGGATCGTCTTGATTGATTTTTTTAAGTCTTTCAATGACATCTTGTAATAACGTAATTCCCTGAACATTGGTACTTTCGATCTCATCTGATTCTGTCAAAAATGGTAGAACAAGAATGCCACCTACTAAAGTAACCAAAATTACACAAGCCGTAATAAATAACAATAATGATCGTTCTGGAAAAGCTTGTCCATTTAAAGTTAACGGTAAAATAAAAATCGTAGCCAAACTGACAGTTCCCTTGACCCCGCCAAAAGTTAGAATCAGCATTTCATTCATCGACTGCCATACATTCTTTAATCCGTTTTTCACACTGTAAATCAAAAAAATAGAGAAAAAACGCGCAACAAACAATGTAACACTTAAAATCAAAATAACTACCATCAAGAAACTATTAGAGTATGTCTCGCTATTCCAAATTGGTGAAAAGACCTGTGATAACTCGATTCCCAAGAAAAGGAAAACTAATGCATTCAACATAAACGTAATAGTACCCCAAGTACTTTCTGAAACACTTGAAAGTTCTGCTTCAAACAAAGAAATCTTTTTAAAACTGGCAGCTTGCATAACTCCTGCTACCACTGCCGCAATAATCCCCGAAACATCGAACAGTTCAGCGACCATATAGGCTAAGAATGGCAACAATAACTCTAATAATAAATAACCGGTTACATCTCTTGCTGAAGCTTTTTCTAAGATCATAACAACTTGACGTTTGATCATGACTAAAACAGCTCCTACAATGGCACCACCAATACTAGAGACAACCAACGTAATTCCGGCATCTGCAGCTGAGAAACTACCAGTCAACAACGCTGCAAGCGCAAATTGAAAAGCCGTAACGCCAGACGCATCATTAATCAGACCTTCACCTTCCAAAATATGCATTGCTTTGGGCGGTATCTGAATTTTTCCAGATAAAGAACCTACAGCCACTGCATCTGTAGGTCCAAGTGCTGCACCTAAAGCAAAACAAGCTGCAATCGGCAAAGCAGGAATAACCATATGTAAAGCCCAACCCACACTAACAAGTGTGATCAATACGCCAATAAATGCTAAAAATAAAATGACACTAAAATTTTTCATCGTTGCAGAAATATCATTTCGTTCCCCTTCGCGAAACAATAAAGGTGCAATAATCATCACTAAAAATATTTCTGGTTCAAATACAATTTCACGACCGATATCTGTCAGTCCGATTAAAACCCCTACGATTATTTGGACAATTGGTAATGGAATAATCGGAACAATTCGATTAAAGACGTTTGAAAATGTTATGGCAAAAGCAAATACAATAATTAAATAAACAAACCCCATCTTGTATCCCCCTTATTAATTAATGATTGAGTTGTTTTCCTAAATACCGTAATAATTTTTCTTTCTTACAGGTAATTTTTTTCTCTATAAGTCCAAGCTCTTTTTCTTTATCGCAGAGTTCTAGTTGCGCACGGCGCGCTTCTAATCGAAGTAACTCGGATTTGATTAATTCAATTTTTTTATAGTTTAAAAAATTTCTTTTTTTAATATGACGTTCCCACTCAGCTTTTTTTTCTGGAGGTAACTCTTTATATTTTTCGCGTAATTCAGCAATTCGTTGCTCTATTTCTTTACTCACAACAATACTTCCTTTCAGAATTTCTCTGCACATTATAGCAAACAGTTAAAGAAATACCTACTAAAATTAACTATTCTTTAAAAAAAACTTTTTGAATAGATTTTCTAACGCTTACATTTCAATAACAGAAGAAAATAACGACGATTTCCTCCTATATTTATCGGTTATTTATCCTCATCTACTAAAATACTGATTTCAGCATCTTCATTCAATCGTTCTGAAAAAAATGCTAGTAACTCTTCCAATGGAATAGAAAATTTCATCATCGGACCACGCCGGTCATTTTTAAAGTAATTTAAGCGAATTTCTTTTTTTTTGACCAATAACGCCATTTTCTCAACGTCCTGATACAAGATACCATTTTTATCAAAAGGTCCTAAAATAATCCGATCATCTGAAAGTCCTTTTGTATCTAGTAAAAAACTTAAAACAAGCAAAACCGATAGAAAGCCACGAATTCTTTGATCGGTAGTTTTTTCAGTGGTTAAAGTAAGGAGTAAGATAAGCAAACTAAACCCAATCACCAAAACATAAACAAGTTTTCTTTTAATGCTTTTGATCAGGATACTTTTTCTTACTAAAATCAAATAAACATACAAGATTACGACAAAAGCTACAAGTAGCAATGTAAAAAATTCTATACCCAAAATACGCTCCTTTTATAACCGAAATAGTATTACGCTTTTTTATTTAATTCTGTCAATTGCTGATTGATTTTTTTTATTTTATCCTTACAAGCTAATATATCACGAATCATCTGATCTCTCTTATCGCCAAGCGGTAAACGATTGACCACCTGATAATATGCAGCGAGTAGTTGAACTTGTTTCATTTTTTCTTTTTGCAAACGTTCTTCAATTAGATTCATCCACTCGCCCTCCTTTTTTATTTAAGTATACCTTACTTTTAAAGGAAAATGACTATTGAATCGTTATTTTTTATTGTAACATACTATTTCTTTTTCGTTGAGCTATACGAACAGGTTCATACAGTTTATTTTTTTCTATTTTAAGGATGACAACTAGTTTGAGCGACATATGCCTTCCTAAAGAATGGTACCCGTAAAAAATAAAGATGAAACAAAAACTGAAAAACAGCCTTGTTTCATCTTTTCATTTATTGAGCCGAGATACAGATTCCGATTGCTTTCTCGCCTAAATGTGTTCCGATAACTGGGCCAAAATGACCAATTTCAATAATTGCATTTGGGTATTGCTTTTGAAGCTTTGCTTTTTCTTCTTCAGCAACCGCTAAATTATTTGCATGAATCACATATAATTTCACTGGTCGGTTGATCTCTTTGTCTCGTTTGCCAATAATCTTTTCTGCACGAGCAAAAGCTTTTTTCGTCGAACGGATTTTTTCAAATAAAACGATTTTACCATCTTCGAATGTTAAAATCGGCTTGATTTTCAATAGTCCAGCAATCAAAGCAGCCCCATTCGTTAAGCGTCCGCCACGTACAAGATTGTTCAAATCGTCAACAATCAAATACGCATAAGTATTATCTCTAATAATGTCTAATTTAGTAAATATCTCTTCTAAGCTAGCATTTTCTTTCACTAAATCCAAAGCCGCTTCTACCATATGTCCCATTGGTACACTTGTAATCTTAGAATCATAAGGATAAAGCGTAATACCTTCGATCGAATCCGTTAATGAAAATAATGTATTAACAAAACCAGAGATACCCGATGAAAGATGAATACTGATAATCGTATCATATCCTTTGGCAGCAATTTCTTTGTACAGTTCAATAACTTCACCTAATGCAGGCTGAGAGGTCGTTGGAAACTCATTACTATTATTCAATAAGCTATAATATTCATCGGCTTCAATGTCGATTCCTTCGTTATATATCTTACCATCTAAAATAACAGGGATGGGAATAACAAATAGATTGGGTGAGTTCTTAATTCGCTCAGGTAAATAAGCTGTACTATCTGTCACAATAGCAATTTTCATTTTGTAACCTCGTTTCACTAAATTTACACGGTATTATAAATATAGCATAAATCAGTTCATAATTAAATAAAATACTTATTGATCAAGAAAACTTTGAACCGCTTCTTTATTCGTATCCAAATCGATTTGAAGGACGCTGCCGGCATAATCAATATCTAAATTACTCCAAGAACCTTCAACTGGAACAGTTAAGCGCTCGATTCCGCCACCGCCTTTTAGCATCAAGGATGGACCGTTTTTAAGCATAAATGATGTAGGAACATCGGTTGACATATACCCTACTAAACGACCTAACGATTCTGGTGTACGGAGCAACGCTAAAGGATTCTTTAATTGTCCCATAACCGCTGTCATCACTTGCTGTTGACGACGAACACGACCGAAATCGCCTTCTTCATCTTTTCTAAAACGTGCATATTGCAAAAGTTTATGGCCATCCATTTTCTGACTACCTTTAAAAATATCAACACCATCTAGATTCAGATCTTTTTCAGCATCGATTTTAACACCACTTGGAAACATTGAGTCTATAATTTTTTCGAATGATTGAAAGTCCACTTTTGCGTAGTATCTAGTCTGAATATTAAAATTTTCTGCTAAAGTTTGACGAACTAAATCAGCTCCACCTAACGCGTAAGCTGCATTGATCTTATTGGCATCATAACCCGGAATATCTACAAATGTATCCCGCATAAAGGAAATCAATCTAGGCTTTTTAGAAGGACCGTCCAACTGCAACACCATAATAGTATCCGCTCGGCCAGAATCGTCTCCTCTTGTATCACTACCTAAGATCAAGATATTATTCGCACCGTTCGCACTTTTTACTCCATTGAACGTCTCGATTGCCTCTTTAGGTAAAGAATTATCATTTTCAGCATAAGATTTTCCTTTGAAAAAGAACCCAACTGCTAATACAATTAACAAGACTAAAAATAAAAAAATTCTTTTAGGCCAACTAAATCGTCTCTTTCTTTTTGGTTTTTTCGGCTTTTTATCTTTTTTTGAAACATTTTTTGACTTGTCAGTTGTATATGTTTGTCCTAAATGTTGATTTGGTTGATCCAATGGTTCTTGTTCTTGATAATAGCTATTTCTAGGTTCTTCAGTATAATTTTTTTCTTTCCTTGGATTAAAGCCATTCTTTTCTTCTACTGGTTTTGATTTATCATGTATGTGTTTATAGCGATCTACACGGCTCATATTTCCACCTCACTTCAATTAACAACAGTTATAAGCATACCTTATTTTGCTAAAAATTCCTATTAGATAGACAAAATTTAACAAAAAATAAAAAGACCTTTTCAGATCTTTATACTCCGTCGATTGGGTGAATTGCATAATTTCCGAATATTTTCACTGATCCGCCCATTAAACGTATTTCTTCTAAAGCATTCTCTAGTAATCGTTGCGGTTTTTGAACATTAATATCAATTAAAAAGAAATATTCACCTAAAGTTGTTTTTAATGGTCGTGATTCAATTTTACTTAAATCAATTTCTCGCCAACTGAAGGCCGATAACGCTTTGTGTAATGCTCCTGGCATGTTATTTGGCATCGTCAATGCAATCGTTAGTTTTTGGTTGGTAGATTCGATTGGTACTTCGACTTTTTCAGATCCTATGACCCAAAACCTAGTCTGATTGATTGCTACATCCTGAATGTCTTTGCCAACAATTTCAAGATCATATTTTTCAGCGGAAAGTTTTGGTGCAATAGCCGCGATTTTTTGATCTGGATGACTCGCCACAAAACTTGCAGCATAGGCAGTAGATGGTGTTGCTTCAAGTTCAGCCATTGGAAAATAGGTACGGATAAATTCCTGAGATTGTGCTAAAGCTTGAGGATGAGACAAAATTTTGCTTGTTTCTTGCCAGGCTCCCTTGTTTTCTTTTGCTACCATCAATTGTTGATAGATTGGCAGAACGATTTCCGCCCCTACTGGAATTGTTGTTTGATGAAAAAGATAGTCTACTGTAGTATTAACAGATCCTTCTATCGTATTTTCAATTGGAACAACCCCTAAATCAACCTCGCCAAACTCAACTCCTTTAATACAAGCTGGAATCGAATGATAAGAAATCAATTCTTCATTTGGAAAAGCAGTTTTTGTTGCGTTATGAGTAAAAGAAGCTTCTGGACCTAAAAAACCGACTTTCATTTGCTCACCTACTTATATATTTTTTAAAATTTCATGGACGATTTCCTCAGGTGTACGATTATCAGTGGCAACCACTAAGCTGGCACTTTCTTCATAAAACGGAATCCTTGGCTCAAAAACTTGTTTGATTTCTTCTGGTGATTTTGATACAACTAAAGGTCTAACAGTCGTATGATCGTGTTTTAACCTTGGAATGAATACTTCTGGTTTGGTTTGTAAATAAATAACGGGTGCCATTTGTTTTAAAAGTTCTCGATTCTCAGACCTCATTACGATTCCGCCACCAGTTGATACTACTTGATCATGGTCTAAATAGCGTTTTAAAACATTTGTTTCTCTTTCTCTAAATGCATCTTCACCATGTAAATCAAAATATTCTTGAATTGTCATACCAATTTCTTCAACGATTTTATCATCAAAATCGATATGTTCCATCCCAGTTTTTTCTGAAAGAAGTTTCCCGACTGTTGTTTTCCCGGCTCCCATAAAACCAATTAAAATAATCCCCTTCATCATTCGTTCCTCCGTTTATCGATATAATTTATTTAAATCATCAAAAAATCTTGGATAAGAAACAGAAATCGCCTCTGCTTTTTCTAATTCTACTGTTCCATCTTTTACTAACAGCGCAGCAATTTGCAGCATCATACCAATGCGGTGATCTCCATAACTGGTAACTTTTGCACTATGAAGTGGCGTTTTACCATGAATAATCAAACCATCATCGGTAGGTTCGATATTAGCACCCATTTTATTTAGCTCATTAGCAACTGCATCGATTCGATTAGTTTCTTTTACTTTTAACTCTTCAGCATCACGAATGATAGTAATTCCTTCAGCTTGCGTCGCCAATAAAGCAATGATCGGTAGCTCATCAATCAACCTCGGAATGATTTCTCCACTGATTTCGATTCCTTTCAATTCACTCGTTTTAACAGTTAATGTTCCTGCCTTATTTGCCATGCTGCCTGTTTCTTCAATTGTTAATTTTCCACCCATTTGTTCAATAACGTCAATAATACCAGTTCGGGTTGGGTTTAAACCAACATTATTCAACACAATTCGACTGTCAGCGATAATTAAACCTGCCACAAGAAAGAATGCTGCTGAAGAAATATCACCTGGTACAATAACTTCTTGGCCTACTAATTTTTGTGGACCGCTAATACGTATTTCTTTTCCCGACACGGAAATTTCTCCACCAAACTGACGAATCATGTCTTCTGTATGATCTCGAGTTTTTTCTTTTTCTACAACAACTGATTCTCCTTGTGCTTGTAAGGCCGCAAAAAGAATCGCTGATTTAACCTGCGCACTAGCCACTGGCATCTGATAGTTGATTGGTTGTAACTTTTCTGTTCCTTCTACAGTAAGAGGGGGAAATTCTGTCCCATCATGACCAGAACATTTTGCACCCATTTGATTGATTGGTAACATCACTCGATTCATCGGTCGTTTTGCAATCGAATGATCACCAAATAATTGAGATGTAAATGGTGCTCCAGCTAAAATCCCCATAATCAATCGGATCGTGGTACCAGAATTTCCAACATCAATTGCTTGTTTTGCTTGTTTCAATCCTGAAAATCCTGTTCCATAAACGGTGATAGTTTCGCCATCATCTTCAATTTTAACCCCTAAATCCTTAAAAGCTTTTAAGGTACTTAAACAGTCATCGCCACGCAGAAAATTTTTAATCGTCGTTTTGCCTTGTGCAATTGCACCAAACATAATACTTCTATGTGAAATTGATTTATCACTAGGAACATCGATCATTCCATTTAAGTTGACTTTGTTAACTACTAAATCCAAATTACCCCTCCTAAATTTAAAAGCAAAACAAATCGGTTAATTTTTGTCCTTACTCATTTTTCATAGCATAAATAATTCGTTTGCTTTTTAATGCAATCCTTTGCTTTTTCCAAATCTTCTTGACGTTTAAACGTTAATTGTAAGATACCATAGATATCTTCTCTCGTTTCAAGAATTTTCAAATTAATCAAGGATAGTTTTGCTTTGCCAAGTAACCCTGTGATCTCCGCAATGACCCCTGGAACATCAGGAACATCCACAAATAAATCATGGAATGCCGGAATTGCACCTTCTTTGTGAACAGGCATTTGATTTCTCGTCTCTTTTGCTTCATAAAAAAATTGAAAAATAGCCTCTTTATTTTCGGTTTGAATCCAAGTTGAAACTTGGTCCATTTCAGCTTGCCACGCGTTCATTAACGTTAGCAAGCTCTCTTTATTACTTAGTAGAATATCCGTCCACATTTGCGGATCAGATGACGCAATTCTTGTGATATCTCGAAAACCACCAGCCGCTAATTGTCGTGATCGGGGGTGCTCATCATTAAAGATCTTACTTTGATTTACCAATCCAGCTGCGATAATATGAGGTAAATGACTGAGCATTCCTGTAATCTGATCATGTTCTTCAGCTGTAAGAACAACAAATTTTGCTCGTGTTCCTTGTAACAAGGTTTGTAATTCTTTGATTTGACTTTGTTTCTCTACTTCTGAGGAAGCTAAAATATAATAAGCATTCTCAAATAAATTTTCATCAGCTGCGGTCACACCTGATTTATGTGATCCAGCCATTGGATGTCCACCAATAAATGTTTTTAATCCAGCCTTTTGAGCTACTTGAACAATCTCTCGTTTCGTACTCCCTACGTCAGAAATAATCACATCTTGTTTTAACGATAAAGTACCTAAAACGTTTAATTGTTTCAACATGCTTTTAACAGGTGTGCACAGGAAAATGATGTCTGCTTGCACAGCTTCTGTTTCCAAAGAACTGCCTATTTGATCGATAATGTTTCTTTTTAAAGCAAATTCTTCTGAAGTTACTTGATTATCTATTCCAATAACCGTTGTAAATGGATGTTCTTTTTTTATACATAATGCTAATGAACTACCTATCAAACCTAGGCCGATAATCAAAACCTTTTTATCCATTCCGCTTCACTCTCCATTTTTTGTTTTAGTTAAAACGTTTGAGTATAACGGCGATAAGATTCAACTTCTTCTTTCATTTGTTCAAATGAATCACTGCCAAATTTTTCCAACATTGCTTGGGCAACTTCTGTTGCGACCACAGCTTCACAAACGACACTTGCAGCCGGAACAGCCGTGCTATCCGACCGCTCAACACTTGCTTTATAAGGTTCTTTTGTATCAATGTTGACACTTTGTAATGGCTTATATAACGTTGGAATAGGCTTCATAACACCTCTAACAATAATTGGCATTCCATTTGTCATACCACCTTCAAAACCGCCAAGATTGTTCGATGTTCTTGTATACCCAGTTGCTTTATCCCAAACAATTTCGTCCATGACTTGGCTACCTGGTTTAAAGCCCATTTCAAATCCAATCCCAAACTCAACGCCCTTAAATGCATTGATACTCGTAACCGCTTGGGCAATTTTGGCATCTAATTTGCGATCCCACTGAACATAGCTACCTAAACCAATTGGTACACCACCAACAACGACTTCTACTACGCCACCGATCGTATCACCATTTTTCTTTGTCTTATCAATTAAGTCGCGAATTTCTTGTTCGACTGATGAATCAAGAACACGCACATCTGAATTTTCTGAGCGTTCTTGAATTTCTTTGACCGTTAAGTTATCTGGGATTTCAGCTTTGATACCGCCTAAAATCGCAACATGTCCTGCTACTTCAATATCCAGTTCCTTTAGTAACTTTTTAGCGATTGCTCCTATTGCAACTCGCATCGTTGTTTCACGCGCTGATGAACGTTCTAGTACATTTCTAAGATCATCATGCTGGTATTTGATACCACCGACAAGATCTGCATGTCCTGGGCGTGGTTTATTTACTCGTCGGATTTTTTTTTCTTTCTCAGAAACTTCATCAATTGACATGACAGAAGTCCAATTTTTCCAATCTTTATTTTCAACGACAAGTGTGACCGGTGATCCTAGTGTTTTGCCGTGACGAATACCGGAAGTGATTCTTACTTGATCTTTTTCAATCAACATTCTGCCGCCACGGCCATATCCACCTTGTCTTCTAGCTAACTCTAAATTAATATCTTCTGGCGATAACGGCAACCCAGCTGGTAAGCCTTCTATTATTGCTGTTAATTCTGGTCCATGTGATTCTCCCGCTGTAATAAAACGCATATGATTTCCTCCTAAATTTAAAAGCGTAACGGCTTTGTCCAGCTCTGACAGAAAAATAGTCGAAGTTGAACGTAATGCTTTTTGTCACATTCAATTTTTGTCTTTTTTCTTAAGACCTTCAATCCTAAGGGCTGTAGCTCATAGAAATTGTTGCGATGGTGCTAGCCCTTGTAGCTAACTAATTTAAATAACTCTTCATTTCTTCGATTGGAATCCGAACGATTTTCGCTTTACCGATCGACTCCAATAAAATAATATTGATTTTTCCGCCACGTGTTTTCTTATCATGAGTCAATGCAGTATACAATTGCTCTTGATTCCAATGATTCGATGTCACAGGAAGATGAAATTTTTGAATCATTTTATTTAATTGTTCTGTTGTACCAACTGGAGTCAAATTTTTCCGTTCGGCAACTTTTGTGATTTGACTCATCCCGATTGCGACGCCTTCACCATGAGTTAAATTACCATATCCAGCGGTATTTTCCAGTGCATGACCGATTGTATGACCAAAATTGAGAAGTAAACGTACTCCGTTGTCAAGTTCATCTTCTTCCACAACACTTCGCTTTATTTTACAACAAGATGCAATAATTTCTGTTGCATGTGCTCTTAGATCATTCTCATCAGTTAGTGCACCTAACTTTTGCCATAAGCTCTCATCTGCGATAGCGGCAGATTTGATAATTTCAGCGATTCCTTCTCGAATACGTCTTACTTCCAACGTATTCAAGGTATCAGGATCAATCAAAACACCATCTGGTTGAGCAAATGTACCTACTAAATTTTTTGCTTTGGTTGTATTAACAGCAGTTTTCCCGCCAATACTACTATCCACTTGAGCCAATAATGTGGTTGGAACTTGTAAAAAATGAAGACCTCGCATATATGTTGAAGCGACAAAACCAGCTAAATCTCCAACAACTCCACCACCTAAAGCAATAATTCCATCGCTTCTAGTCATTCCTTCATCTGCTAGAAAATCATAAATTTCAGCAGCTACAGACAAACTTTTACTTTGCTCACCAGCATCAATTACAAATATTGACGTCTCAAATCCTGCTTCTTTCAAACTTTTGTAAACTTGATCACCGTACAAAGGGCGAACATTTGTATCTGTTATAATTACGATCTTTTGGGGTGACCACAGTTCTTTTGCCCAAGAGCCAATATTTTTTAACAAACCATTTTCAATGACTAGATCATAAGAGTGATTTGGTAAATTTACCGTCAGTTTCAATTACTTCAACTCCTTTTTTTATGAGAAAACAATAACCTTCCGTTACTACCCAGATTACTTCATTCTTTACCCTAACGCGTTGATTTCTTTCATAGCTTTTTCAATGATATGAACTTCTTCCATCATACGCATGTATGTTTTTTCGTTTAATGATTGTGGACCGTCAGACCAAGCGTTGATTGGATCTGGATGAATCTCAACAATCAAACCATCAGCCCCCGCTGCAATACCTGCACGTGCCATTGATGGTACAAGATCCCAAATTCCTACACCGTGACTTGGATCAACAATAATTGGAAAATGGCTTAATTTTTTAATTAATGGAACTGCGCTCAAATCAAGTGTATTACGAGTTGCGGTTTCGTAAGTCCGAATACCACGCTCGATAAAAATAACATTGAAGTTTCCTTTGGCAGCGATGTACTCTGCAGCATTTAACCACTCATCAATTGTACCAGAAATACCACGTTTTAAGCCAATTGGTTTCCCCGTTTTCCCTACAGCTTGTAACAATTTGAAGTTTTGCATATTTCTAGCACCAATTTGTAAAATATCACTGTATTGGGCAATCATATCGATGTGTGCTTCATCCATAACTTCTGTAATAACTTTCATATCAAATTCATCTGCTGCTTGGCGAATGTATTTTAGACCTTCTTCTTCTAATCCTTGAAAAGCATAGGGTGATGTTCTTGGTTTAAAAGCGCCGCCTCGCAAAATAGTTGCACCGCCTGCTTTAGCAATTCTCGCACATTCTCGAATTTGGTCTAAACTTTCGATTGAACATGGGCCTGCCATCATCGTCATACTGCCATCACCGATTTTTACACCATCAACATCAACAATCGTATTTTCTGGATGAAACTCACGACTTGTCAGTTTGTATGTCAACGATATTCTTACTGCATTTTCAACACCATCGTAACTATTGAACGCCACATCTTGCATTTTTCTTGTGTCACCAACCAAGCCTATGATTGTTTGTTCCTTGCCTTCACTTAGATGAACTTCTAGTCCCTCTTTTTTCACTCGTTCGATCACCGATTTGATTTGTGCTTTCGTTGCTTCTGATTTCATAATTACGATCATGTTGTTCTCTCCTTCAGTCAAGTTAATTTAGTTATTTTCAATAATTGGTTTTACGATTTCTATTGGCATTTCTTGTCCTGTCCACTTTTCAAACGCTGCAGCACCTTGATAAAGCAACATACCCAAGCCGTTATTGGTTTTAGCGCCACGTATACGGGCTTGTTTAAGAAATTCAGTTTCTCTTGGTGTATAGATGACGTCACAGACAGCGAGATCTGGACGAATGATAGAAAAATCTTGTATTGGTGTCTGTCCTTCTAATGGCTTCATTCCAACACCAGTTGCATTTAATAATAACGTACTTTCTGCCACATCTTTAGATAGGCGATTTTCATCAGATAAATCATACAAGGTAATGGCACAGTTTGTATTTTCAGAAATATAAGCTAGCTTTGCTTTGATTTTGTCGTAAAAATCATCTTTACGATTGTAAACCGTGATTTCTTTGACCCCATCTAAAGCCGCTTGAACAATAATCGCTGTAGCTGCACCACCTGCTCCGATAATTGTTATTTTTTTACCAATAATGTCAACATCGATATCTTGCAAACTTCTCATAAAGCCAGTTCCATCAGTATTATGCCCGGTTAATTTTCCCTGATTGTTGGTGATAGTGTTAACCGCACCAATCAAACGAGCCGCTTCACTTAATTCATCCATATATTCGACAGCCAAAATTTTATTGGGCATCGACAAATTTGCACCGATCATTTCCAAATTTTTGATTGAATCAATCGCTCGCTCTAACCCATCTGTCCCTACTTCAAAAGCCAAATATACCGCGTCGATTCCTAATGCTTGAAAAGCTGTATTATGGATCATTGGTGAAACACTGTGACGAATCGGTGTTGCAAATAATGCAGCTAATCTTGTGTGTCCTGTAATCGTATTTTCCATCCTAGTTCCTCCTCAAAAGCGATTTTTCTCAAACAAAAAAGGTATTCACGTAAATTTTCAGAAAAATCTACAGTGAACACCTCACAAAAAATAGGTAATATAAAAGCCACTATAGATTTTCTCATCTACGCGGCTGAAAGTCATCTCGAAATCCCCTAGCCATCATAGATACAAACTTGCTAGTCTGCATCCATAATGTTATGAATACAAACTCATCTAAAATAGCTAAAGTAATAATTATTCAGTTGTAATTGGTTATGCTTCATGGTTGTCATATGAATCACTCCGTAACTGATTTATTTAAGAATTGTTCTCAGTATATACCTAGGCCAACGACGTGTCAACCTATTTTGTTACTTATTCTTTTATTTTTTCTAGTTTTTTTAAAATAAAAACTAGTAATTATGCGTGTTCATCATACTTTAATTTTTTTACTTTTATTTTCTTTTAAAAGATGTTTTACAGCTAAAATAGGATGATAAAGTAACATTCTTGGTCCGGAGTATCTCATCACTTGTTTCATTTGTTCTTTGTAATCGGGGCGATAACAATGTACCGGACACTGTTTACAAGTGGGCTTTTCCTCCCCAAACCGACAAACATCCAATCGAAGCTGTGAGTAAGACAACAACGTTTGTTTATCGATTGCAGGTTCTTTATGTTTTTTATAATAGATATCGATCATTGCAATGATGGTTCGCTTTTCTTCTTTTATTTTTGGTCCATTATTTTTTTTCACCATTTTTATCACTCATTATTCAATCATTGATTTTTAAAATGATTTTCCCTTTATTTTTGTTGCTCCTCATATATTGATGGGCTTTTTCCACTTCTTCCAGCGAAAATACTGTATCTACAACGGGTTTTAGCAACCCTTCTTCAAACAACTTTTTCGTTTTAGTTGAAAACTCTTCAGTCAGCTCTGCTTTGTAGGCATCACTTCTCGGTGTCAGCAATGTCCCTTTTATTGTGATTCTTTTTTCAAGTAAATCCATTAAATTGAGTTCTTCAATTACTGCACCACCTAAAATACCAATAAGAATCAAACGACCATCATAGGCGATACTCGCAACATTTTGTTTCCAATAGGATGCACCAATAAAATCTAAAATAATATCCACACCGCGCCCTTTAGTTTCTTGGAGAATTCGCTCACTAAAATTTTCGTCGTGGTAATTAATCAGAACGTCTGCGCCCAATGATCGACATAGATCCAGTTTTTCAGAAGAGCCTGCTGTAACAAAAATTTTAGCTGACGTTAATCCTTTCGCTAACTGGATTGCAGCCGTCCCTACACCACTAGCACCAGCGTGTATCAAAACTGATGCATTAGAATCTAGATTACCAAGCCAAAACAGCGTTTGATACGCTGTTAAAAACACTTCTGGAATTGCCGCACCTTCTTCAAACGTCAATTGCTCAGATAAAAGCATTGCATTACCTATGTTCATCACAGCGTACTCAGAATACCCGCCACCATTCACAAGCCCCATCACTCGACTACCACATGGAAATAGCTCTGAATCACTTTCTATTACTGTTCCAGAAACTTCAACTCCTAAAATCATATTGCCTTTTGGAAGTCTTCCCGTTTCTATTGCCACTAAATCGGTGCGGTTGATCGCTGCAGCTTCAACTTTAATCAATAGCTGCTTCTCATTTCTTTTAGGTAATACAGCATTTTGTGTTAGTTTTAAAATAGGTTGACTATTCTTATATGATAATTCTATAGCTCTCATTTTTACACCTCACCGTTTTAATAAAAAAACCGTAGAATCTCTCAAAAGAAATCTACGGTCAAATCAACTATTTATTAAAGTTCTTCACCGTATACGTCATCAACTGTTTGAGTTGGATCAATCACGATATATAAACTTTTCGTTTTTTCACTGACTTTAGTAGATTGATAGACATTATCTAAACCTTCGTCAGTTTTATCCTTGTATGGGAAGTAAACTAAATCTGGCGTACCAGTTTTATATAAAATTTCCATACGTTCGATATCTTCATATTTTAAAGCACGGGCAAACATTCCTAATTCTAATCCACCAAGATTGATATCATGAGTTTGAACATGATCGCCTTCTTGGAAGATTTCGATTTTAAATCCTTCACATGGGTGAATTTCCATAAATTCACTTCCATGGATGCGGCCAAAACTAGTTGAAATTTGTTTGATCCATAAATCTCCGATAAAACGGCGACCGATCGTCCAAGTTTCACCATTTCTAAAATAAAACTTTAATCCTGTCATTTCTCTACTCATAATGTAAGTCCCCTTATCTAAAATAATTTCTACAAAGTTAAGTTTAGCATAACTTTCTGGCTAGGTCACACCATTCGCCTTATCACTTACGAAGTGCTAATTTATCCAAAAAAACATCCGTTAAGATAACAGCTCTTTGATGGATTCCAGTTGCAACTAATTCCTCGTTATCAAATACATCGAAAGAAAAATTTATCTTTGATGTCTCCTGAGAGTCAACTTTTACCTTGACCAGAATATTGGCCCCCACTTTAGACGGACGTAAGTGTTTTGCATTTATTACTGTTCCTACACTTGTTTCTTCTGATGCCAACTCTTTATGCAAATATTCTTTTGCAGTATTCTCAACCATTGCAATCATTACTGGAGTCGCTAGTACATCAAGATCACCCGATCCCATTTCTTTTGCAGTATCCTTTGAACCAACAACAAACGTTTTAGAAAACTCTTCCATGCTTATCACTCCTCATTGATCTTATCGTTCACAAATGCAAGCAACACTTCTTTGTTATTCACTATTTGACCTTTCACAACAGCAGTTTCAATCATTTCAATCATCTCGCCTAACCATTTACCTGGTTTTTTATCAAAATAAGCAAGTAAATCATTGCCAGTAAGCGCAAGTTCTTTTCTGTCATGAATGGGCAAAGATAAATAACGGTCTTTCACTTCTTCAAGTTTACTATTTCGTCCATAATAAAACAATAGCTTTTCTGTAGATATTGCAGCATCTAATCCTAAATTATATAAATCCATGACTTGCCATTCTTCCAAAAGTCGCTTATTCAATCCATAAATCAGTTGTTGCACTTCATGAATCATTTGATTGGACTGTTTCCATGATTTTAAAAAATTGCGGATCTCATTGTCTTTTAGTTCCAAGGTATGGACCAGCAAAGTCCACGCTTGATTTTCTGTTTCAATCTGTTTATCTGGGAGATCAGAAAATCTAAACAGTGCTTCAGCATGATTCTTTAACTCTGGACAATATTGATAACACTCAGTCTCGATAAAAGGCAACAACGCAGTTTTTCTGTTTTTTCCTAGTAAAAGTTTGATAAACTCCATAGCAATTCGTTCGACAGAAATTTTTTCTAAAAGCGGATGAAATTCTTCGATGGCTGCTAAGGTATTTGCTTCAATTTTAAAATCCAATTGGCTAGCAAAACGTAGTCCCCTCATCATCCGTAATGCATCTTCATGAAACCGTTCTTTAGGATCCCCCACCGCTCGAATGATTCGCTGTTCTAAATCATCCATACCATCAAATAAATCTATGATAGAACCTTCAACATTCATCGCTAATGCATTGATCGTAAAATCACGGCGTTTTAAATCCTCTTTTAACGAGCGTACAAACGTTACTGCATCTGGGCGTCTGAAATCTTGATACGTTGATTCCGTTCTGAAAGTAGTGATTTCATACTGCTCTTCACCTATTAAAACCAGAACTGTCCCATGATCGATTCCGACATCGACTGTTCTAGGGAAAATTTGTTTGATCTCTTCTGGGTATGCGCTGGTGGCAATATCAACATCATGGATGGGTTGTTTCAATAATGCATCACGAACACTGCCCCCAACAAAATAAGCTTCAAACCCATGGGATTGAATGTCCTTCAACACACTTGTTGCTCTAGTAAACTCATCTGGTATTATGTCTAATTTCATAATAAATTTTCCAATCCGTACACTAATTTTTCTAAGTGAACGACTTTTTCGCATCCTAATGCGACGCCTGTCATAAATGAACTGCGGTCATATGAATCATGCCTGATCGTCAACCCTTCTCCAACACCACCAAATTGGACTTGCTGATGCGCAATCATCCCTGGTAAGCGAACACTATGGATTTTCATTCCTTCAAAATCAGCACCGCGCGCACCTTTGATCAATTCTTTTTCTTCTGGATGACCTTGTTCTTTTCTTGCACGCACCTCACTCATCATCTCAGCAGTTTTGATAGCTGTTCCGCTTGGTGCATCTAATTTATTGTCATGATGTAACTCAATAATTTCAACATCGGGGAAATACTCAGCAGCTTTTTGAGCAAACTGCATCATTAAAACAGCACCTACAGCAAAATTAGGTGCAATCAAACCACCTAATTTTAATCTTTCTGAACGATCAATCAATTCAGTTAATTGCTCTTCGGTTAAACCAGTTGTGCCGACAACCGGCGCGATTTTATGTTCAATCGCAAAACGTGTATTTTCGTATGCAACTTTGGGAATAGTGAAATCGATCCAAACATCTGGCTGGACAGAAAGAACGTCTTCTTTCGTTTTAAAAATCGGTATATTGATCAATGGATAGTCTGCCAATTCTTTAAGGTTGTTCTTTTCTTCAAAAGGATCTAAAACACCCACTAATTCAAAAGCTTCATGATTCAAAACCATTTTGGTTGCGGTCGAACCCATCTTCCCTTTAAAGCCTGCAACTACAATTTTAATCATTTGTTTGACCATCCTTTCGTTCAAAACGATATTTATCCCGTTGATTGAATTTTTCCATATTTTTTTGGAACGCCTCAGTTAAATCTATATCTAACGAATTAGCCATAATCATTGTAACAAATAATACATCGCCCAATTCTTCGGAAACAGTTTTTGGCTTTTCATTTGTTTTCTTAGGTTTTTCACCATAATAATGATTGATTTCTCTCGCTAATTCACCTACTTCTTCTGTTAATCGTGCCATTTGGCTTAATGGAGAAAAATAACCCGTTTTAAATTGCTGGATATAAGTATCCACTTCTTCTTGCATAGAATGCAAAGATCGATTTTCATCATTCATTTTACCCCAACCTTTCTACTACTCATCTTATCAAAAAGTACGTCATCTGAAAAGGTTCTACTTGTTGTTTTATAATGAGAATGATAAAGTGAGTACTGAACGAGGTTTTTTGGGTATGATCCTATACAGTATCGCCCAATATGTGTTAGGAGTGATCATTATGATTGAGGAAAAAAGATTTTATATTAAGGACGTTTTGCTGATTTTAGCTGGCACATGTCTTTATGCGTTTGGTTTAGTAACATTTAATATCGCAAATGATTTAGCAGAGGGCGGAGTAACAGGGATTACGTTGATTTTGCGTGCACTTTTTTATATCGATCCGGCCTATTCAACCTTGATTATCAATATTCCGCTGATCCTGATTGGGGGAAAAATTTTAGGTAAGCACTCATTTTATTATACAATTTTAGGAACTGTGTCTTTATCAGTATTTTTGTGGCTGTGGCAACGATTCCCTATAGAAGTCAATCTAGATCATGATTTATTGATCGCATCTTTACTGGCTGGACTTGCTGCAGGTATCGGTAGCGGATTCGTTTATCGCGTGGGCGGAACGACTGGTGGAACAGATGTGGTCGCTCGAATTTTGGAAAAAAATTATGGGATCAGTATGGGCCGTTCACTTCTGATTTTTGACATTTTAGTATTGATTCTTTCTTTAAGCTATATTGATGTCAAAAGAATGATGTACACCTTGATTGTTTCTTTTGTTTTCAGTAAGGTGGTTGATTCTGTTTTGGATGGTGCTTATGCTGCCAAAGGTATCTTAGTGATTTCGGATCATTCTGAAGATATCGGGGAAGTCATTATGGCTCTACTCGAACGTGGTGTTACTTATTTAGATGGTCAAGGTGGTTATTCTCAAGTTGATAAGAAAGTTCTTTATGTCGTTGTTAGCCCTAGTGAAATCATGGAAATTAAACGTATTGTCCACGAATTGGATGCCAAAGCATTTATTTCGGTGATCAACGTACATGAAGCAATAGGGGAAGGATTTACTTACTCCAAACCTACAAAAATGCTATTTAAAAGGAAAAATCAATTCAATTAAATCAAGGAAAGAGCTCGCTACAAAAGCGCTTAGATCCGAGAAATAAGCCGAAAGAGCTACTTTTTTTCACCGTTTATACGGATTTATAGCCTGAGACAAAACTGGTGTTTAGTTTAGTTTTGTCTCAGGCTATTTATTATTTTTTCAAACGATTCAATTCATCTGTCAACTCTAAAAATGCTTCGTAGTTATTATCTTCTAAAGCTAAGTCGATTTGATTGTATAACAAATCAATTTTTGCTTGTTTTTCTTCATGAGCAAAAAAAACATTAATACTTTCAATTACTTCTTCACTGACCTGTTCATTCCAACGAGCATATGGATTATCTTCTAAAATGGATAAATATTGGCTATTCTGCCATGAGCCATCAAAAATACATTCCACATATAGAGCTTCTTTCCAATTCATACGAATTTCATGAAAAATCTGATCAGTATCCGTAAATTCTTTGCCTGATAAAAACAATCGAATTGGCTCATCTTCCATTTCTCTTGAGGTGACTTTTATGCCACGAATTGCTTTGTCTGATTGCTCGACAAAATGCACGTTATTCAAAATAGCTTCGTGATTGATTAAATAGTTTAAAATCCATAAAACTTCTCTTTGAGTAAATGAAATATTATTGACCAGCCAAACTAAAAATTCCTTTTTATCTGCGACATTGACAAACATCTAATCACCTATCTTTCTTCAATATCTTCTAACAGTGATACTGCCTCATTATCACCAGGTTCGTGTTGAAGATAGTGTTGTAAAAGTTCCTTCGCTTTTTCCAACTGTCCTTCTTCACGAAGAAAGACTGCATATTCTTTTAAGAATTCAGGTTCATGCGATAGTTCTTGATACGCTTGTTCATAGTGTACTTTTGCTAATGCAAACTCCTCCAACTCATTATATGCATGAGCTAAATTCCATTCGCCATAGGGATGACCTTGTTCTTCCATTTGCTGCACAACTTCAATTACTTCATCAAAGCGATTTTCGTTCAAATACAAATTGCTTAATGTAAGCCTTGTTTCATCTGTCTTTTCACCAAGTTCTAAAGCTTGTTTTAATAGAGATTCAGCTTTTTCAGTATCGTGTAGTCGATAAGCATTTTCAGATGCTAATTGATATAGATCTACTTGGAAAGGATTCTCTTTGATCCCTTCTGCTAAAACAGTTCGTGCTTCTTCTAATTGTTCTTCTTCCTGTAATGCCTCTCCTAAAGACAAATACAGAGATTGGTAGTGTGGATTCAATGCTCTTAGTTGCTGTAAAAGTGCAATTGCTTTTTGATTTTCATGTAGTTGTAAGTAAGTGAATGCTAATTGGAATAAACGATCATCCGTCTGACCTTCTTCTAGTGCTTTTTCTAAAAATGGGATTGCTTCTTCAAAATCACCAGACATGCTCTGACTGCTTCCTAAGCGTTCATTGATCGAGACATTGGAGATTTCTGTAACTTGTGCTTCAAGCAGCTTCTGGTAAGCTGCAGAAGCTTCTTGAAACTGACCATTAGAAAAGTACAACTCACCTAAAGCAAATAAAATCAATGGTTCATCCGGCATTAATCGTTGTGCTTCTTTTAATTTTGCTTCACTTACTTCTGGAATGCCGATCACTTGATATAAATCTGCAGTTACAAGTAGGCTTTGAACATAACTATCGCTGTCTTTCCCTACTTTTTCCAAGTAAACAAATGCATCGTCAATCAAATTATTTTCAATGGCAATCTCTGCTAACGGAATATTCAGCCCATCAGCATCAGGAAAAACCGTTAATAAATGGTCAAAAATTAATTTTGCTTCTTCTAAAAAACCAAGTGACAATAATTCTTCTCCTAGATCAGCAAGTGTATCATCGTCATCTTTTCTAATTGCTTCCGCCAGCATTAATTGTGCTTGCGCCAAATCTTCTTCATGTAATGCTTCAAGCATTTTTTCACTATACGTTGTCATCTTTTACCCTCTAATTTCTTTTAAAATAGTTTTATATTTTTCTACCGTTACTAATAAGTCCTCTGTGTTAGGTTTTTGTATAGAATCAAGCTCTCCCACTTCTTTCAAAAGGGCAGCTCTCCCCCCACGTTCTACGCATTTTAAAACACCTTCCACGTAATCACTGACTAAAATTTGTTCAGGAAACGCAACAGGGAAACCTAAACGAATCAACCATATTATAAAATTCTTATAATGAAAAGGAAATTGATTCACCTCTTGGGACCAAAGCAGCTGTAATAAGCAGCCTAAAAATCGTTTCATATGACTGGACAACAAATGACCATTGGCTGTTTCTAAAAAACCTTGTTCAAACAGTTGACCAAATTGGTCGATTATGTGACCATCTTTTTCATAATAGCGAATCATTTCATCCAACATACCATTGAAAGATTGTTGATTCAATCTTGTTGCATCGCTATAGTTTTTAAACAGCATTCGTAAAAAATCATGACTACAAACCAATCCACAACGAATAAAAACAAGAAAATCAACTAATTTTCCATCCCCATGATCCGTTGTTAAAGTACGATCATAGAGTATCTTATCTGCTAGCATCAAACTCTTTAAAACAGGACGATTTTTCAATTCTATTTGAACTTCATCAATCAAGCTTCTACTTAGTGATTGAATTGATAATGGCAATAGCCAACAATCCGAAGTTAGTACAGAGGTTTCGTGCAAAAAATTAGTCAATTGAACAACACCCTCATTTCCAACGCCTAAAAAAAGAAATTTTTGTTGTTGATCAAAATCTGCCAAAAATGCCAATAAGCTTTCCAACTCGTTCATGTTATTACAATGCGAGTCATTCTTACAAATATACCAATCTAATTCCTGTTTGTCATCAAAAAGCTGAATTAGTTTTTCCGAAAATAAATCATAATACCGTTGATTAGTGATCAAGAAAAGATGTCTCGACTCAAATGAAGCTGATTTAATCTGTGAGGCAAAGGTTTCACCATAGATAATCGTCGTTTGCAGCTGATTTTTCGTATATACTAATTCCATCGATAACACCCCTCTTCTACATTTTACCATTAGTTGTCGCAAAACAGGAAGAGGGATGATTTTTATTTTTGAAAACATACGATCCTTCTTTAGAGGACGATTGTTCTTTTGAATTTCTTAAAGAACAGACATTATTGATTCATTATTTTGATATAGATATTCTATTTATCTATGAATAAAATTCTTAATTGCACTTTATACTTAACTTGTTTCGAAAAACAGTTAACTTTTAGGAAAAATAGCGCACTTCTTAAACGATTGCTGTTTTGAAAAAACATAGCGATTCAGTCTGATTTGGATAATTAGCACTTTGCAATGTTCATAGTTAAACAATTAGTTTTTAGACATAGCTGATTATTCTATATCCTTAAAACCAATCAGAACGATTGGCTTTTTGAATTTTTTATAGGAAATAACGAAAGAACCCTTGACGAGTCGAGGGTTCTTTCATTCAGGTGTTCCGATCAAAGCAATATAGCTATCTATGTTAACGATGCGCATATGTTTTACATCAAATTGCCCTCTACTATTATAGTTTCCTTTTACCTCAATTTCATATTGATGCATCGGTAACGATAGTACATACCTGGCAAACGGTCTGTTTTTGATGACACAATTAATACAGACATCATTTTCCCAAATTAACATTCCAGTTATAGCATACGGCTTTTCTTTGAATACCTTGATATGGGTTAATAATCCTGTGTGAGTTTCCATAACTTTATGATACACGAAATAATTGCTATGTCCACTTTCTTGATTCTGTTTGAAGTAGATTATCGTGTCTTCCACTTTTTTTCAAATCTATTCTATGAATTTTTACTATGTTTTTAATTTGAGTACTTTAAATAAGCGTATTTTAGACTTATTTTGACAACTATGGAAAAATGTACGATTGATAAAAAAACTTCCAACATTCAAAAAATCCTATTTTTATTCCTTAGTCAAACTATAATTTGAACTACTTTGATCTCTTTACTTTTACTATTTCTAGAATATAAAGAAAGAACCCTTGAATAATCAAGGGTTCTAAGAACTGTCTTATTTAACAGCATCTTTCAACGCTTTACCTGGTTTGAACGCAGGTACTTTGCTTGCAGCGATTTGAATTTCTTTACCAGTTTGTGGGTTACGTCCTTTACGAGCCGCACGTTCACGAACTTCAAAGTTACCAAAACCGATTAATTGAACTTTTTCACCTTTAGCAAGAGATTCTTGGATTGTTGAAAATACAGCATCCACTGCTGCAGTTGCGTCTTTTTTAGTTAAACCAGTTGAAGATGCAACGTTTTCGATTAATTCTGCTTTATTTGCCATGGATTATTTCACCTCCTCCACAAGGGATAGGATATCTAAAAGATATCTAATTTACGTTTATTTTTGAGTGGTCCAAAAATGACGTACAAATATTGAATTGGATCAATATTCTGTTATCACGATATCATAGGAAGCTTGTAATAGCAAGGTTTTTGATGCGTTTTAACCAGTTTTTTCTAAAACTATCATTTTTTTTTATAACTCAATGAATTTATTTGTACAATTGAAAAAAGTGTGGTAAAATGCGCTACTTCCGCCTTCTTGGAATAATTTTGATTGGTGTTCCTTCAAATGTAAAAGCTTTACGAATTTGATTTTCTAGGAATCGTGCATAAGAAAAGTGCATTAATTCTTCTTCATTTACAAAAATAACAAATGTTGGCGGTTTGATTGCCACTTGTGTGCCGTAAAAGACTTTCAATCGTTTGCCTTTATCTGTTGGGGTCGGATTGATGGCGATGGCATCCATTACTACATCATTCAACAACGCAGATGGGATACGTAGATTTTGATTCATACTAACAAGTTCAATCAATTCTGGTAATTTGTTTAAGCGTTGTTTCGTAAGTGCAGAAACAAAGATGATCGGTGCGTAGTCGAGGTATCGAAATTCTTCACGAATCTCTTCTTCAAAGTCGCGCATCGTATTCGTTTCTTTTTCAACAGTATCCCACTTATTCACGACGATAATAATGCCACGTCCTGCTTCATGAGCATATCCGGCAACTTTCTTATCTTGTTCACGAATACCTTCTTCAGCGTTCAAAACCATTAAAACAATGTCTGAGCGCTCAATTGCACGCATTGCACGCATCACGCTGTATTTTTCAGTCGATTCATACACTTTGCCGCGTTTACGCATACCTGCTGTGTCGATCATCAAGAATTTTTGTCCATCTTCCGATTCAAAATGCGTATCGATCGCATCCCGGGTTGTTCCTTCAATTTCAGAAACGATCACACGGTCTTCACCAAGAATCGCGTTGATCAATGATGATTTACCAACATTCGGACGTCCAATCAAACTAAATTTGATTGTGTCTTCATCTTCCTCTTCGATTTCAGTTGAAAAATGTTTGACTGCTTCATCTAAAACATCTCCAATACCTAAACCATGACTTCCAGAAATAGGAAATGGATCCCCTAAACCTAAAGAATAAAACTCATAAATATCATTTCGCATTTCAGGGTTATCAACTTTATTTACAGCCAAAATGACTGGTTTATTGCTGCGGTATAAAATTCTCGCAACTAGTTCATCTGCATCTGTCACACCTTCTCTGCCGCTTGCGACAAAAACAATGACATCCGCTTCTTCAATAGCGATTTCAGCTTGATGCTTGATTTGATCCATAAAGGGTTCGTCACTTAGATCGATACCACCTGTATCAATAATGCTAAACTCACGTCCTAGCCACTCTCCTGTGGCATAAATACGGTCTCTTGTTACACCTGGTGTGTCTTCTACAATAGAAATTCTTTCACCAGCTATACGGTTAAAAATCGTCGATTTCCCTACATTCGGGCGCCCGACAATTGCAATTGTTGGATTTGCCATTCAAATTACCTCCTTGACAAGTTTTCAATCTTTACTAGTTTACCTAAAGCTTGTCTAAGATGCAAGAAAAACTAGTGAAATAAGTGAATTAAACCGCTGAACATAAAAAATATCCTGTAATTGCAGAATAGCTTAACTCGCAATTACAGGATTTCTATTTTATCGTTTATTACTATTCAACACCATATGCGATGCGTTTTACATTCATTAAATGATGAGCTGTTACATTATCCGTGGTGCTGCTTCCGCCCATTGCACCACAACCTAACGTCATTGATGGTGCTAATTTTGTTGTTGCACCAATTGCTCCTAATGCTCCTAATGTATTCACTAAAATACGCGATGCTCTCATTTCTAAGCCAAATATTTCTGCATTAGCATCCGTTGTTGTATGAATCACTGCAGTGTGACCTGTTCCCTCATTAGCAAGTAACGCTTTACATGTTTCTACGCCATTTTCAAAGGAATCAACTGTAAATAATCCTAAAATCGGTGTTAATTTTTCTCTTGAATAAGGATTGTGGTGACCGATTTCTGTTTGCTCTGAAATTAAGATAGACGTTTCTTCTGGAACAGAGATACCCACTAATTTTGCAACATCTGAAGCGCTTTTTCCAACGATATCTGGATTCAAAGTTCCTGTTTCTCTCAAAATAAATTGACTAACTTTCGCTGATTCTTCTTCGTTCATAAAATAAGCCTTTTTAGCTTTCAATTGCTCGATAACTGCTTCTTTCACTGTCTTATCTACAACCAGCGCTTGCTCTGAAGCACAAATGATTCCGTTATCAAACGTTTTACTACTGATAACACAATCAATTGCATGTGGGATATCAGCAGTTGCATCAATCAATACAGGAACATTTCCAGGACCTACCCCAATGGCTGGATTTCCAGAACTGTAGGCTGCTTGCACCATTGCTTTACCACCCGTCGCCAGAATCAGTGATACATCTGCATGCTTCATCAAAGCACTAGTCGCATCTAATGTTGGCTCTTGGATTACTTGAACCAAACCAGCAGGCGCTCCAGCTTCAACAGCTGCTTTTTCAATGATTTCAACAGCCATTAAGATTGATTTTAAAGCCTTTGGATGTGGTGAAAAAACGATTGCATTTCTAGTTTTCAACGCAATTAACGATTTGAAGATCACTGTTGCGGTCGGATTTGTTGAAGGAATCAGACCTGCGACAACACCTAAAGGAATACCAATTTCTATAATTTTGTCTTCTTTACGACGGTTAATTACGCCGACAGTCGGTAAATCTTTGATACTTTCATAAACTTGCTCACTGGCAAAAGTGTTTTTGATTATTTTATCGGAAACTTTTCCAAATCCAGTTTCTTCATTTGCTGAAATAGCTAATTTTTCTGCGTTATCAAGTGTTTTTTGATATACATTTTTTACGATAGCATCTACTTGCTCTTGCGTATAATTTTCATACTTTGCTTGAGCTTTCTTTGCGGTTTCGACTAATGTTTCAATTTCTTTTACTTTAATTACTTCAGTCATATTTGAACACTCCTTCTTTTTTAAACGCTTACAAATTGATTTTAATCTATTTTTTTCAATTTGTTAGGGAATATTTTAAGAAGATTATGGACATTATTAACCTATTCGTGTATCTTTTTCACAAACAATTGCACTTGAAAGCTGAATTTATTCAAGGTATTATGTAGTAGTAAAGAAATTTTCACAAACAAAAGAACTATTATCTCATCAAAGAAAAGAGGGTTTTACTTATGTGCCGATTAATGATTGTCAGTAATGATGTAAAAGAGCAACGAACACTTCAACAATCTATCAACGACTCATTTATGAATATAAAAGTGTTACCTCCTGCTGAAACGGAGCAAGAAGCTTTAACAATTGCTGAAAAGTTGCTTCCAGAAATTCTTTTGATAGCAATCGACCATTTAGATATTGATGGTTTTATTGTTAAACGCAAAATAGTTCGACAGCTTCCAAATATCAAAGTGATTATTTTGACTGAACGAGATAATTTTGAAAGTATTCATCAAGCCTTGCGATGTGGTGTAATCGATTACTTATTGACACCCGTTGATTTTAATGAATTAAAATTTGCTATCGATCGCTGCGTTAAATCACTCAACCAAGTTTCTCTGATGGATGTATTGAATAATAAACCAACTATTTTAGCAAAAGAACAAATCAATACTATTTTGGATTACATTCATGACCACTACAATGAAGAAATCAACTTAACTACTTTAGCTGATATCATGCACTTGAATCGTCATTATGTCAGTCGCTTTTTTAAAGAAGCCGTTGGCATGAACTTTATTGATTACTTAACTGCTTATCGCGTAGAAAAAGCCAAACAATTATTGATGAAAACAGAAGAATCCATCACAGAAATTTCTGGAACCGTTGGCTATATTGATTCTACTTACTTTAGCAAGTTATTCAAGAAAAAAGTAGGCCAATCTCCTCACCAATTCCGTAAGCAATATCGCGGGGAACATACACCAGCAGATTTACGAGTAATTTATAATTGAGGATCTAATCCCAAAATAGCATTAACTAAATACACTTTAGTTAATGCTATTTTTAGTTTCTTAGACAAAAAAAGCGAAGGTTCCCCTCCGCTCGAATTGAAAAATTATTCAGAATCAGTATCTTGTGATTTCAAAGCATCCCCTAGGATATCGCCCATTGTGAAACCAGTATTTTCTTCTGGCAGTTCATATTCTTGGACATCTTTTGGTTCTTCCTGAGATTCAGGTTTTGCTTCTAATGCTTTGATACTTAATGCAATACGGTGTTCTTCAGGATTAACTTCCAATACTTTCACTTGAACTGCTTCACCTTCTTGTAATACTTCGTGAGGTGTTGCAATATGTTTGTGTGAAATTTGAGAAATGTGAACTAATCCTTCAACGCCAGGAAATACCTCAACAAATGCACCAAAGCTAGTCAAACGTTTAACAGTTCCATCAAGAACTGAACCAACTGCTGCTTTGTTTTCGATGTCTTCCCAAGGTCCAGCTAATGTTTCTTTAATTGATAGTGACACACGTTCTTCTTCTGGATTGATTGAAAGGATCTTAACTTTTACGTCATCGCCTACTGTTAACACATCGCTTGGTTTCGCAACATGTTGGTGAGCAATTTCAGAAACGTGAACTAATCCATCAATACCACCTAAATCAATAAACGCACCAAAATCAGTTAAACGAGCCACTTTACCTTCAACGATATCTCCATCATGAAGAGTCGCCAAAACATCTTTTTTCTTAGAATTTTTCTCTGCTGCAACAACCGCTTTGTGAGATAAAATCAAACGATTTTCTGAAGGCTCAATTTCAATGATTTTGAATGTCAATGTTTGGCCTTTATATGCAGAAAAGTCATCGACAAAATGATCTTCTACCATTGATGCTGGAACAAATCCACGAACACCAACGTCAACCACTAAACCGCCTTTTACAACATTTGTAACTGGAGCTTCGATAATTTTACCTGCTTTAAAATCTTGTTCGATTTCTTCCCAAACTTTTTTAGCATCCAAACGACGTTTAGAAAGTAAATAACTACCATTTTCTTTATCTTTGCCGATTGATGTGATGACAACTAAATCTAAGATATCGCCAACACTTACTAATTCATTGATATCCTCTACTTGTGTCGTAGATAATTCTTTTGCTGGTACCACGCCTTCAACGCCGGCACCTTCAATACCAACAATTACTTGTTTGTCCTCGACTGCTAGCACTTCACCTTTAACGATGTCGCCAACACTCACTTCTTGAAAACTGTTCATTGCGTCTTCCATTGTTTCATTGCTGATTTCCACTTTTTTGTCTTCTGTCATGAATACTTATCCTCCTATGCCACCAAAAAATTCGTAAAAACTGACCTACTCCTTTAATAGTAAGGGATTTTACTGAAAAAATAAAGCGATTTCTCTCATTTTCTTTTTTTTATTTGAGATAAGAAGAAATTTTCTTTCTTTAGGACAAAGAAAGTATAACTTTTACGCAGTCATACTTTCTTTCTAGCTATTTTATTACAAAATACGAAGCCTTAACTTTTAGCTATGATAATCTCTTCGATCTCTTTGACCACTTCTTCTATATTCATTCCAGTTGTGTCAATTTTAACTGCATCTACTGCTTGTTTTAAAGGAGACACTGCTCTTGTTGAATCAAGATGATCCCGATGCTCGATTTCTTTTTTCAACGTATCAAAATCAGTCGTAATACCTTTTTCTTGGTTTTCTTTATAACGTCTTTCAGCGCGTTCTTCCACACTAGCAACCAAAAAGATTTTAACTTCTGCATCAGGCAACACAGCTGTTCCAATATCTCGTCCATCCATGACAACACCGCCTAAACGTCCAATCTCTTGCTGAAGCTCTACCATTTTTTGTCGAACCGCTCCATGTTTTGCCACAATCGAAACAGCGTTTGTTACATTAGGTTGTCTGATTTCTTCAGTTACTTCGCTTCCATCAACAAAAACTAACTGCTCTTTTTCAGTCTGTTTAAATGAAATAGTGTGGTTAAGACACAAGTCAACTAAGCCTTGTTCATTCTCAAAATCAATACCTTTTTTAATTGCTAAGTAGGTCAAAGCCCGATACATCGCTCCTGTATCGCAATAAATATAATTTAATTTTTTTGCTAAAATCTTAGCAACTGTACTTTTACCAGAAGACGCTGGTCCATCGATTGCGATGCTTATCTTTTTCATAGTGAACTCCTTTGTTTATCACATAGTAAAAGAGTCTGGTACAAAACATAAATTGTTTTGTTTCAGACCCTTAATAATGGGAAAAAGCAACTGCATTAAGCAGTCGTTACTTTTCTCCCAATTTTGTTGCTATTTTACACGTAATGATTGTCCAGGTTGTAAAACAGAATTCAAAGTTAAGCCATTTAATTGTAATAGCTCATCTGTTGTTATCCCATTTCTTGTGGCAACTTGATTTGGTCCTTCTCCATTAAGCACTTCAGTATATACAGCTGCTTCTTGTGGTGCACTTGTCGGTGTGGTTTCTTGTGGTGCACTACTTTCGCCTGCTACTTCTGAAGACGATGCTGGTTGCTCTTGCGAAGAACTAGCACTTGAAGAGGATGGCTGAGTTGAACTGTTTTTTGTCGATGATTGAACAACTACAGATGATGATGGTTGGCTAGCCTCTTTATTGTCAGATTTATCTCTCATAACATAAAGATAGGTTCCAACTGGTAAAGTAATAATCAATAATAATAGAATAACTAAAATTGTTAGAAAGACCGTATTGCCCTTTTTTTGTTGACGTTTTTCTGAGCGAGAGCCCCCAGCATTCTTATCCGTATCATAAATTGACTGCTCCCAAGGTTCACGTGCACCTGATGGTTTTTTCTTATCTTTTTTACTCACGTATCGTTCCTCCTAAAATTATCTCGTTTGCTATTATACCACAGCTTTTTGTCAACTGTAGCCTAAAATAAGATTATTTTCATTCTTTAAATAATCTTATTAAAATGTCCTCCCACTGTTCGGAGATTTCCTTTTCTTCTGGTGATTGTACTATTTGCCCTTTATAGTTGTCAAAGGATAAGCCGCAACAATCACAACAATTTTCTTGTGTTGATTTTGTGATTGTTTCTGAAAAATACTGCTGAATGAACACCCGACGGCATTTTTCTTCATTGATATAGTTTAACATAACATTTAACTGTTGTTGACGTTCTTTCTCTTTTCTTAATAATCTTTGTTCTAATTCTTCGATTGTGTACTCCTTTTCAAAGTATCCTTGCAGCCATTTTTGTTGAATTTCATTTAGTGTAGGTAAAATGGTTTCTTGATCTTCAGTTTGGATTTCAGCTAGTTCATTTAAAAGTTCTCGATCAAGCCGACTTTCAGATTGAAAATAATGGTGAATAGATTCATCACCTTGTTGATAGAGTAAAATCGCTACACTAGCCTGCCCATCACGACCTGCCCGGCCAATTTCTTGAACATAATTTTCTAAACTATCCGGGCAATCATAGTGAATAACAAAGCGTACATCCGGCTTATCGATCCCCATGCCAAAAGCATTTGTCGCACATAGAACATCTAATTGATTTGAAACAAACTGTTGTTGCAACAAACTACGCTCATTGGCAGTCAGACCCCCGTGATAAAATGCTGATTTTAAATTCGTCTGTGCATTGATTAATCGATTGATTCTCTCTGCTGTTTTTCTAGTTGCACAATACACGATTCCTCTGTTTTTTAATTCTGTCAGATAAGAAATTAATGTATCACTTTTTTCAGTTGTTTGATTGACAATCAAACCAATATTTGGTCGGTTCACAGAAAAAATAACTTCTGAAATTGTTTTGCGATGAGAAAATAATTGCTTAATAATCTCTTTTTTTACAGCTGGAGTTGCTGTGGCTGTTAATGCCAAAGTCAATGGATAACCACATTCTGCTTGGATTTTAGCTAGCTTGGTATATTCTGGTCTAAAATCAACGCCCCACTGAGAAACACAATGGGCTTCATCTACTACAAATAAAGCAATCGTTAATTCAGCTATTCTTTTTCGAACATCTTTTTGAGTTAATGTTTCTGGGCTGATCAAAATATATTTATAGTGACTTAAATGATTTAATACATAGTGCTTTTCAATAAAAGACAAACTGCTATTTAGAGCAATAACACTTGCTTCCCCTTTTTTTTGAAGCTGAATCACTTGATCTTCCATTAAAGATAGAAGTGGTGAAACTATAATCACATTCCCTTTAACTAATTGTCCAACTAGCTGGTAACACAAGGATTTTCCAGTACCTGTTGGCAAGACAGCTAATGTGTCTTGTTTCTTTAACAGCTGTTCAATCACTTCTTTTTGCCCTGGTTTAAATGTACTGAAGCCAAATTTATCTTGTAATACATGTTCTAAATCCACTCTCATTGGCGTGATTCTCTTTCTTCTCTAATTTTTTGAATTTGGTATAAACGAAACTCAAAGTAGTCCAGTTCAGGACTGTTTTGTTTGACTGATCGATATGTCCATTCTTGATATGGTTTAGGGTATTCGAATAAAAATTGTTCTGTTTCTTTGGATATAAAGCGTTCAAACGGAAAATCCTTAGTTAAGGCTAATTCCATAAGATGATCTTTGATTGTGCTTATTTTGACCCTTCTTTTCTGAGCTAACGCTTCTATCGGAAGCTGCGTTTTCATATATGAACTTGTTTCACTCATACTTTTATTTTCATTTTGTTTCACTAAAGGAAGAACCAACTTTTTTAAGAAACTACCATCTGGCATTAGACAAATCGTATCCAGTAGATGATGGAGTTTTTCTTTTTTATATAACTGTCGCTCAAAGGTGTTATCATCATCCTTCATTAATTGAAACGATGTTTTACCGATTTGTTGATAGCCCGAAAATTGTTGAGCAAAAAAATTTGCTTCATCGTTCGTTAGATGAGAAAATAACAGCGTCCATTCTTTCTTGACTGTTTCGATCAACTGCGCTTTAGGCATTGATTTTATATACATTTTCACTTGTTTTTGATACAATGGCGATTGTTCTAATGGAACGTAATGTTTATTCGTATAAGATAAATTAGAAACAACTTGCACCGTAAATTGTAATAAACGCCAAATCGTTTCATCTGTTTTCCCAAATCGATAATTGTTGATCCAAGAAAAATGATGGACATCATAAACTGCGACCTGTATACCTTTAGACGTTATCTGAGCTTCGCCATCAGATGTCAGATTCAATAAGTCTTGTTTACCTAATTCTTTTATTATAGTATGAAATTGTTTGTCAGATAATAATGGAAATAGCTGGAAAAATCGTAAGTTTTCATATAAAAAACCATATAGCAATACAGAACTTGTCCGCTTGCCTTTTAAAAGATGATACAAAGTTGAAGTGCGTACCTTGTATCCATGCTGAAATAAAGCTAAAATAAAGGAAGGTTCCATATTTACACCTCTTTCAATGATAGAATAGGATGTGCTCTTATGTTATGTAAAATAATTCCTGAAAAGTGCATTGCTTGCGGGTTGTGCCAAGTCTATGCACCAGAAATTTTTGATTATAATGACGATGGGATCGTCATTTTTAAAAATGATCGCGAGGCCCTTCAAGAATTTGTTTCTGGAAATGAACAGGACAATGCGTTAATAGCGTACCGCAAATGTCCTGTTCGTGCAATAGAGATCATAGAAAAATAATGAAATTAGCTTCATAATAAAAGGAGAAAATACTTGTCAAAAAACGGTATTTTCTCCTTTTATTATTTAGTTGATTGTCTTTAACCAATCAATTAGCTGATTAGCGACTTCTTCTTGTTGTTCGTCATTGTTAATTAGAGCAGGTTTATCTCCTTTTTGTTCACCATAACTACCAAATCCGGCGTGGTTTCCACCTTTGATTTTTTCAAAAACAGTTTGTTTAGGTAAATATTTTTTGGCTTGATCATATGCTTGCCAATTCAAAACACCATCTTCAGAGCCTGTCAGTGAGAGTACTTGTCCTTTAAACTTTGAAAGACTCCCTTTTTCGTCAGGGTAACTTGCTAGGAAAAATACACCTTTTAATGCATTATTATCTTGTTCAGCAGCAAAGCGACTAGCCATAACTCCTCCTAGTGAATGCCCACCGATCACATAATTTTTTAGATCATTAGAGTGAATGACTTGCTTTGCTTTATTTTGGCCTAAAACAGCTAGATTTAAGGGCTGTTTTACAAGATAAACTGAAAATCCAGCCTCTGCTACTTTCTCAGCCCAAATACTATAACTAGCATTTTCAACTAAAGCTCCTTGATAAAAAATAAGTGCCGGTTTCTCTTCGTTTCCTTTAAAAAATAACACTCCATTTTCATCATGTGCTTTTTGAGATGCTTCCAAAGCCATTGTCGTCGGGGTATAGGTAATAGTTTTTATATAAAATAAACCGACCAAAATCACTGTTGCAAGTACTCCTATAAACCAAAGTAATCGTTTTTGCCATTTTTTCATGTTCGTTCTCCTCTCGTTCTTATCATTTCTATTTTAGCAGAAATCGACTTGTAACTAGAATAATTTGTATTGACAATCAAAAAAACACAGAGCAAAACGACGTGTTCTACTCTATGTTTCAGCTATTTATATCAATTGTTTATTTTGTTATTGTCTTTTTATGCCCCAACTGATATTGTTTTCTGGATAACCACGGCAAAAGTTTTGCATGAAGTACTAAGAAAACAGCACTTACAATTGTGCCTTTAATCAAGTTGAATGGAATAATTCCAATCGTAACATATTTCGCTAGTGACATTCCTAAAAATTGCCCCGCTGATACGCCGAATAGTTGCAAATAAATTGGTGTAATCACAAAATAATTTGCTACACCCATGAAAACAGTTAGAGCAATTATCCCTGTAGAGACTCCTAAAATTTTGTTTGAAAGCTTGTCGCTTCCTCGCTTGAAAAAATAATACATCGGTAAAGTGAAGACAGTTGTTGCAAAAAAGCTAGCTACATCCCCCACTAAATTTTGCGGTGATGCTCCTGTCGTAAACAGATGCAATACTGATCTTATGAACGCGGTACTTATACCAGCTAACGGACCAAATAAAAACATACTGATCATAACGGGAATGTCACTGAAATCGATTTTTAAAAAACTTAATGATGGTATGATTGGGAACGCTACAAATTGTAAAACCACACCTATTGCTGCTAACATTGCTACACTTACCATTTTTTGTACCTTGTTGTTTCGCATATGAAATCCTCCTGTTTAAGGACCCATCTTCAAACGAACTTTTCTAAATTGACTTTTCCATTGATTGCTCTTGATTTGTTGTAAGATGTCACTTAGTCTTGTATGTATCAATGGTCTCATTATTGTCATACAATCCTCTAACACACTGCGAGAAGTGATCCACTCATATTTAATTTTTAATTAAGTACAGTGTTACAGCAGATGGTAACATATCTCACTTTTCTTGCCGCGTATTGTTCATCATCTACTTTATCCTTTGTCTAATAGTAGTGATTATCAGAAATCTACAGCAAAAACTCTATTTTCCAGCAGGGAAAATAGAGTAGAGTTATCTTATCTGAAAAATGCCAATTCAAATAAGCCCTATCTTCTTTATCCAGACTTTACTGTCGGTATTGGAATTTCACCAATTCAGCCACTTCAAATGAAGTAGGTCGTGGACTATAACCACCGGTCGGGAATTTCACCCTGCCCCTGAAGACGAACCTTTATTAATTTTTTGTACAACTACAGTATACATTCTTTCTAGAAAAAAGCAATATTTATGTTCATTGTGTCACATATGTGGAATTGAATAGAGTCGGAGTATTTCTAAAAATCGGTTTTACTCCGCATTATATCCGAATAAACGGCGAAAAAACGTAGCTCCTTTTATTTATCGGAGCTACGTTCTTTTTTCTAACTTCTCTAAAAAGATTATTTTGATTGATTCATTAAAACACTAATTTCTTTTTTATTTAAGTTGCGGTATTCACCTGGACGTAGTCCTTTTAAGGTCAAATCACCATATTTTTCTCTTTTTAATTTCTGAACTGGATAACCTACTGCCTGAAGCATTTTTTTCACTTGGTGATTACGACCTTCATGAATCGTCAATTCAACAATGCTCGTGTTTGTTTTAAGATCGACAGATATGATTTCAAAAGCAGCTGGCGCAGTTTTGTACCCTTCGATTTTCATTCCCTTAGTCAGTGGAAGCAAATCATGTTTTTTAGCTAAACCTTTTACTTTTGCCACATAAACTTTATCGATTTCATGACTTGGGTGAGTCAATTTTTGAGAAAACTCACCATCGTTCGTTAATAGTAATAATCCAGAGGTATCATAATCCAATCGTCCAACAGGATAAATTCGTTCTTTGATGTGAGAGAAAAAGTCTGTAACAACTTTTCGACCTTTATCATCCGAAACAGCGGAGATGACGCCTTTTGGTTTGTAGAAAAGATAATAACCATATTCTTCTTTGTAAATTGGCACATCATCTACTTCAACCTTATCATTTTTCCCTACTTGCGTTCCTAATTCTCGAATGATTTTCCCATTTACTTTTACACGTCCGTTGACAATATATTCTTCTGCTTTTCTACGTGATGCAATTCCTGCATGCGCAATTACTTTTTGAAGTCTTTCCATTTAGTTTTCTTCCTCCGATTCATTTATGTCCGTTGTTGGCGGATCTTCATTTAATTCTTTGTAACGGTCGAAAAAGAGGTCTAAAGGTAACTCTTCAGCGATTTCTTCTTCCATTTGATGGATATCTGGTAACTCTTCTAAGGATCTTAACCCAAAATAATCCATGAAATAAGCAGTAGTACCATATAAAATAGCTCGACCAGGACCGTCCACTCGTCCTTTTTCTTCAATCAGTTGGCGAGCAACTAATTTTTGCATAGACCCTGCTGACTGAACACCTCTAATCTCATCTACTTCTACTCTTGAAATCGGCTGCTTGTAAGCAACGATCGACAATGTCTCAAGGGCTGCTTGGGACAAAGAATTCGAGATAGGTGATTGTGCATATTTTTTTAATAACGGCGCAAAGTTTTTTTTCGTAGATAATATAAAGTGATTTCCAACTTCTAAAATATTTAATGCGGTTTGTTTATCTGATTCATAGCGCTCTTTTAAAGCGGTCAATGCTTCATATGTTTTGGCGGTAGATAGTCCTAATAAATAAGACAATTCTTCTAAACCAATTCCTTCTTCACCAACAACAAATAAAATCGCTTCGATTTGACTAACTGTGGTCACGCTGTTTCCTCCGTACTTGTTTCAATCTCTTCGGATGTATTATAGAGTAAAATGGTACTATAATTGTCCTCTTGTTCTACATGAACGACCCCTTTTTTCATCAATTCCAACAAAGCCATAAAGGTCGTAACAACTTCTTGTTTAGAATAGTTCGTAAAAAAAGACTCAAAGTTTATCGGTGTATTCCGATCGATCTGACACATTTTTTGCGTGATTGTTGCAATCTTTTCTTCAATCGATACATCATCTCCAGTAACCGTTGTTTCGACTGGCTGACGACTTTTTTTCTTTTCTAGCATTGCATGAAAAGCTAGAAAAAGATCGATTGTATTCAGTTGATTCGGTTCCAATAAAGGATTGTCTTCTTTATATTCATCTATGTCCATGGGTTCTTTTGTATAATAAAGACTTCTTTCAGATTCTTTTTCATGCAAAAGACCCGCTGCATATTTAAATTTACGATATTCTAATAATTGAGCAACCAACGCATCTCGTGGGTCTTCACCATCTAAGATTTCATCGTCTTCTGTCATTTCCAACTCTTGTTTGGGCAAAAGCATTTTACTTTTGATTGCCATCAATGTTGCTGCCATCACTAGATATTCCCCAGCAATTTCTAACTCCAACGTTTTCATTGTATGGATATAGTTCATATACTGTTCCGTTACTGCAGCAATCGGAATGTCATAAATATCGATTTCCAATTTTTGAATCAAATGTAAAAGAAGATCGAGTGGTCCTTCAAATACATCCAATTTCACATTAATTTCCTGCAAGATCATCCAACTTTCTTTTTCAACTCTTTAGTTTACCATAAAATTCAAGCATTGTGTTCTTTCCACTTAGATAAATAAGCGGATGTGGCTAATGTGCCATAAATTTTTGTCTCAGGATACAACTCCCTAACTTCATTTAGTAAGTCAAACCCAAGCTTCTCTCCTCTAAAAGAAGGGTTGATCGATATATCATGTAAAATCATCGCTTCAGACGTTTCTACTTCTATTCCTACGATTCCTTGAATGTTTTGTTCTCCAACTGGTGTCCAAAAAAGTAAATGCAAGTTATCTTCTGTTTCATACATGTCTAATTCTTTTAGCAGTGAATGGTACTCTGTTAATTTTTGATGAAAACTTAATAAACCCATCGCAATTTTACGCTGCTCTTTTCGATAATAAGTTAACATGATCTCACCTTCTCTCTTTTTTATTCTTTAAGCTCTTGGGAAGTGTTGTTTGTAAACATCTGCCATCCGCTGTTTTGTAATATGGGTATAAATTTGAGTTGTAGAAATATCTGCGTGTCCGAGTAGTTCTTGTACAATTCTCAAATCCGCACCATTTTCCAATAAATGTGTCGCAAAACTATGTCGCAATGTATGTGGCGTTATATTCTTATTGATCCCTGCTTCTCGGACGATTTGTTTTAAATTTTTCCAAACTCCTTGGCGTGATAACGGCTTACCATGATGATTTACAAACAAATGTGTCTCACTTTGATTTTTTTTGATCAAAACAGGCCGTGCTTCTTCTAGGTATTTTTCAATCCATTGAATCGCGTAATTTCCTAAGGGAATGATCCGTTCTTTATCTCCTTTACCAATTGTCTGTAATAATCCCATTGATAAGTGTAAATCCCCTATTTTTAGTTCTACAAGCTCACTCACTCGAAGTCCAGTAGCATACATGACCTCTAAAATTGTTCGGTTTCTTACGCCTAAAGGTTTGGTTGTATCTGGTGTTTCAATCAGTGAAGTAACTTCTTCTACAGAAAGTGTACTAGGGAGTTTTTGTGCTTTTTTAGGTGAATCGATATGCTGCATTGGGTCGTGATCTGTCAATCGTTCTTGTCTTAAAAACTGATGAAAACCTCTAAGACTTGAAATCATTCGAATAATTGTCGCAGATGAGTTGTTCTCATTATACAATGTTTGTAAATATTCCATAATTATATAACGGTCAATCACTTGCCAAGTTTCGATCTTCTGCTCTTTTAGAAAAGTGACATATTTATGTAAGTCTCGTTCATAGCTTTTTCTTGTGTTAAGGGAAAGCCCTCGTTCTATTTGTAAGTAATGCAGATAGTCAATAATTTGTTCTTCCATCTATTTTACCTCATTTCTTTTTATTATCATATCAAAGAATTCTAGTGGATGCATAGTAAAATTAGCACGACTAGCATTTAAATAAAACTTTATTCTAAAATAACCCCACTTTTCTGCTTTAAAAAATCGTCACCAGTGATTCAAACTGGATGACGATCATCATTAATCTACATATTTAGTTAAAAAGCTTTCAACTTTTTTCTTATAAGCTTCTGGATCAACGGTATAAGCTTTAGCATGTTCTGCACCTTTTACGACAAATTTTTCTTTTGGTGCATCCGTTGCATTATATACTTCATTCAACATTTTAAATGGCACAAATTTATCTGCATCTCCGTGAATAAACAACATTGGTACTTTATTTTTCTTCAATTGAGCGACAGAACTTGCTTCGCCAAAGAAATAACCTGCACGAATTTTAGTAATCAAACTTGTAACCGGAACTAGTGGGAACGCCGGTAAATTGAACATATCTTTCAATTGATAAGCGAGTTCCCCATTTACAGTTGAGTAGCCACAATCTTCCACGATCGCTTTGACATTTTCAGGTAGTTTTTCGCCGCTAGTCATCATGACTGTGGCACCACCCATACTAATACCGTATAAAGTGATTTGACTATCTTTACCATTTTCAGTAACCATTTTATCGATCCATTGAAGATAGTCTTTTCGCTCTGGCCAGCCAAAACCAATATAATCGCCTTCACTTTCACCATGTCCTCGAGCATCCGGCACTAAAACATTATAACCCCAGTCATGGTACATTTTAGCAAAGCTCGCCATTGTCTCGGCGCTTCCCATATACCCATGAGCCATAATAACATTTTTATCCGTTTTCTCTTCAGCAGGTAAATAAATTGCTTTTAACTTTAATCCATCTTTAGACGTCAAATCCCAATATGAACGATTATTTTTGTCTTTAAACCATTTTTCTTCTGGTGTTTTAGCTTCAACATCGGTTCCTGGTGTATCCCCAGCTAAGAAATCTTTTGTTGAAGGAACAACAGCATAATTATAGAAATACATCCCAGCTCCTGTTAGTACGATTACAACTAAAACAACTATAGCTATCAAAATTTTTACTATGCGATTCATCTTATTACTCCCCATTTTAAACGTATCACTCATAAAATATGCTTTTCTTAAATAAATAACAAATGATACTATTTTTTTCAAATCCTTAAATAGTATAATGTTTTATTGGCATTTTCGCAATGCTAATCACAAATCATGATATTTTTTTCATTTTGATAATCAGCAAAAATCATTTCAAAATTATCGATGATGTTTCGTTGTTTAGAGAGAGCAAGCAAATGAATTTCTTGTAGTGAAAAATAGCCAGCATCATTCGTCTCAATTCCAGTTTTTAATTCTTGATTTTCAGTGACACATTGAATAAAAAATTTATAAACATAAGTCAATTTAGGGGGGAAATCATGTTTTGACATATCTAACACGGCAATCAAGCGCTCGGCTCTAACGGATATTCCTGCTTCTTCCATTGTTTCTTTTTCAGCGATTTCTTTCGGTGAATAGCCAATATCAGCCCAACCTCCTGGCAAAGCCCAGCAGTTGTCACTTTTTTCTTTTACCAGCAATAACTTCCCTTCTTGATTGAAGATAACTGCTCGAATATCTACTTTTGGCGTTGCATATCCTTCGTCTTTTTCGAGAAGAACCGTTAACTCTTTATCTGATAAACTAGGGTACAAAGTTTCTATTAACTGTTTTGTTACCTTAGAAAGTTCGTCGTATCGTTCTTGATCAAAAATATCTTTTCCATATTTTTTCCCCGTTTGTGCAATCCCTTGAAGTTTTGCTAATAAAACACTTAGTTCTTTTTCCATAAATGTCACCTCTTTTCTTTTTATTTTATCGAAAGAATGATCATTTTGAATTAATTAGTATAAATCTTAAGAAAGAAAAAATGAAAGCAAACAAAAGTTTTAAGTTCCCTTTGTTTGCTCTCAATTCTATTTTATTTATTATTTTCAATTAATTTAAAACTAGACCAAGGTTTCAAGAAATCTAATAAGAATAATTCATCGTCAGAAATACGTCCAACAACATTCACTCGTCCATCATTTTTCATTTCTTTCAAGGCAATTTGTGTTTCACCTTTGTACTGACCATATCCAACATTGTCGATCAAAACATCTCCTTTTGTCATATCTTTTGTGTTATGAGCAGGAAAGGCACGGTCTTTAAAGTGAATACGTGTCATAGTTGAACGCAATATATATTCTGAACGGTCTCCACGATAGCTATGAAGGCTTGTGAACAAGACTTCTCTTTCATCATCTGTAATATCTTTTGCAACATCTACTTTCACAGATGGGTATTCAGCCTTGAACGCCTCGGACATCGCCTTCAATTCAGCCTCAGATGCATAGGCATTACCAACTAAGATATCATCGATCAAACCAGTTAATACTAAGTGTTTCACTTGTGTAGCGATTTCTAGATCGCGGTGATCCTCTAATGAACACAAGCCATCTTGTGTCGGCCAAGGCCCAAATGTTGCATCGTGTGAGTTCACAAAAGCCATTGTGTTTAAATTGTATTTTCTAAATTTTTCAGAACAAAAAACAAAATGATCATACCCTAAACCAGAATAACGATGTGGATAGAAATTATGTGAACCTAATAAGTTATCTGTATTCGGTGAGTAACTCATAATATTGTCTACATAACTTGTTCCTGTACTCATGTTAATTTCGATTTTGATTCCGTATGGATTGCGCGTCATTTTCGCTTCTTCAGCACCAGTAAAACCAACATCTAAACGGACACCATACGCACCCATTTCATCAAAAAATGATAAGTCATCATAAGAAATTTCTAATTGTTCAAATAAGGCAGGATTAATGTCGACCATCACTTCCATTCCAAGACTGTTAGCGTAATCAACAACTTTTTTAAACTCTGCTAAAACCTTTTCTTTGTCTTCTGTGATTTGAAGTAAACTTGTAAAAACACGTTTAAATCCATATTTATGTGCTAAATCTAGATATGCTTTGTCCTTTTCAAAAGTTGAACGTTCTGGATAAATAGAAATACCTAATTTTCCCATTATTACTGCCTCCTAAGATTTGTATTGATTATAATGTATGCATTTTCATTATAGCAGAATAATAAAAAGTGGTCTACACCTTTTGAGAATCTTAAAATTTCCCCATTTTGACTAGCAGTTCTAAAGAGGATTTGTTATTATGAGATGTAACTATTATTGAAAGGAAGACTTAACTTTATGAAAACAAAAAAATTCATCGCTGCGACTGCTCTTTTAACATCATTAGTATTATTTGCAGCTTGTGGACCTAAAAATGAGAAAAAAACTGCGGATTCTTCTGCTACTTCTTCTACTGATACGAAAACGTCTGAATCTGTCGATTTAAATTCACTAGAATTGCCTCAATTGTCAGATACAGTTAGTGAAGAAGAAGATTTAGTTGAATTGGTCACAACAGAAGGAACAATTGAAATCAAACTATTTCCTAAACAAGCACCAAAAACGGTTGAAAACTTCATGACACATGCAAAAGATGGTTATTATAATAATGTTACGTTCCATCGCGTTATCAAAGATTTCATGATCCAAGGGGGAGACCCTAAGGGTGATGGCACAGGTGGTGAAAGTATTTGGAATGACTCTTTTGATGATGAAATCTCTGACCAGTTGTACAACCTACGCGGCGCCCTATCAATGGCTAATGCTGGTAAAGATGAAAAAGGTAATGGCACTAACGGTAGCCAATTCTTTATTGTTCAAAATGCTGAGGATAAGTCAGATGGCTTATTAAAAGATGATTATCCAGAAAAAATTATCGATGCTTACAAAAAAGGTGGTACACCTTACCTAGACGGCAAACATACTGTTTTCGGTCAAGTAACTAAAGGTATGGATGTTGTAGATAAAATCACCTCTGCTGAAACTGGCGAACAAGATAAACCTAAGAAAGATATCCGCATCGAGAAAATCAATATTTTACAAGAAGCAAAAAAATAAATAGATAAAAGAATGGCGATTCATTGCCATTCTTTTTTCTTTCTGATTAGAGGACAACTATCACCAAAATAATGATTGCTGGTCCTGTTGGCGGTGGAGACACAACCTTTGCAAGACAGCTATTAGCTAAAAAAGAGATACCTTATTATTAATTAGATAACCCCATGTGGAAGCATCATCACACATGAGATAAACCTTACTCTGTAGAAGAATCCACCAAATAGCTTCAAATTATTTTGCCCAAAGAGTCATGGATCATTGAAGCCACAACAACTATAGATTGGATCAAACTAGCTATAGATGATGCAGACATTATTTTTTTATCGCTTCCTCCTTATCAAATAGATCGCAAAACGAGAAAATATCCCGTATAAACCTACTCTTTCATCATTATTAGAAGAAGAATTTGTTTGAACTACAACAATTAATTGGAACCTCTCACAATAAATTAATAATCTTAAAAAATCAACATTTTTACTCTGGCTACGAAAAAATGTTGGAGAAAGTTTAGTAGTATGAAGAAAATTCTTTCCATATCCTCATGTATCAATGAATTACTACCCATTTTAGAAATAAAGTGGTACTGTTGATAAAAGAGGTGAAAGCACGTGACGTTTAATCCACATATCGAAACGCTCATTCTTGAGGCTTCCAATCGGAAAGCTCCTCATTTTGTAGCAAACGTGATCAATTTCCAGCAATTTGACCAAGAAGACGTAAAAGACACTGCACAAAAATTGATTGAAGATGGAAAAATCCGAGCGACTATCCATTTTCATCACAATGATTTATGTACAATTGACTTTATACCTCAGGCTGTTTGAACAAATTGATTGCATAAAAAAAGACTGCACGAATATAATTCTAACTTGAATTGAACAAAAACAGATCATCCATTGATTCTCCCTGTTGTCCAATTCATTTCGTTAGTTTATATTATGTTGCAGTCTTTCTATTTATTCAATTGCTGTAATGCTTTTTCAGGAACGGTTTCTCTAGAAACTTCTTCAAATGTTTCAACATGGGCACCTTTATTGTATATTTTTAAATAACGGTCAGTTATCAATTCATGATCTGCTGTAAAAGTAAGTTCTTTTTGCTGACCATCTTTGTCGAATGTTTGTTGTTTATATGTCGTAATGCCGTAGCTGTTTATGCTGTCGGCTTTTTTCGTTTTGACATAAACTACACCTTCTGTCACTAGTGGGTTTAATTGATCTACAGTGCCTGAAAGTTCATCTGATTTGTTTTGTGTATATAGTTTAGCTCCAAAAAGAGTGACGCCTGAAAGTAAGGCTAGTACAGCGATTGATTTAATTATTTTCAAGATAATTCCTCCAAATTTCATTTGATAAACTTATTTTAGCAATGATATCACTAAAAAAAATCAGTCAAATAGACGAAATCTGCTTAATACTTTTGGCGTAGGAATCTCTCAGTCTCAGTAAATAGAAACAAATTATGTTAAGGCTTTTCAGCATGTTATATTCCACAATTTTTCTCAACTGCTTCAAACGCCGTAATCAATTGATCTTCCGATTGGTTTACTATTCCAGAAATACTCAATGATGCCATTCCCATCGCACAAATCAATGAATTCATGTGCAATTTCTCAAGTTGTTCTTTTGCAATCTCTGTATATTTCTCATCATTTTGAATCGATTTTCGAAACGAATCAAATGATAACTGTTTTAATTCTTGACCATATGAATGTTGGTCGATATACAAAGCTATATACAGTTTGCTGTTCGATTTGGCAACATCAATATAATTTAAGCCAAAATTAGCAAGTATATGTGATGTTTGTTTTTTAGAAAAGAATTCAGTTTCTAAAAATTCGTATGTTGTTTTCAATAAAGTCAACTTCAACTCTTCCATGTTTTTAAACTCAAGGTAAATCGGTTGTGTTGAAATCCCCATATGCTCAGCTACATTTCGTGCTGTTATAAAGGAAAAACCTTTTTCTATTAATAAATCTCGTGCAGCTGCTAAAATATGTTGCTTTTGATAGACCTTCTTTCTAACCAAATATAATCCCTCCTCGTATAATTTAAATGTGTATTGGCCCCGTGTTCGTCTCAACTGAGAAATAGTATAATACGAATACAATTTATCATTATTTATTTTTTTAATATTTATTCTTTTATTTTACACTCTTTTAGGGATTCATTTTCTCAATAATTATGAATATAGCTAAAAAACATGATAATTTACCTGACTTTTCTGAATTGTTATTGACCAATGAAGGTTTTACAGGATATAGTTAGATTATTGATAGATGATGGAGGTATTCTTTATGGCTAAAAATAACAGCCAAGCACTTTTTTTACATACGAATAAAAAAAATCCAGAAATGACTGATAAAAATAAAAATTATTATCTTCTCATTGGTTATTGCGTTATTTTGATTATAATTGGTCTACTCAGTGAACCTATCACCGTTCTCTGGGCAGGTATGATCCGTATTTTAACTTCCCCTAGCAATTTATTAACTGATTATATTGAACTTGGTACTTTCGGTAGTGCTTTTGTGAATAGTGGATTGCTTACACTGATTAGTGTGTTACTTGCTAAAAAAGAAAAAATTCCAATCAACGGTCCTATGATTGCTGCTTTATTTACCGTTTCAGGCTGTTCATTTTTTGGGAAAAATCTATATAATTCAATCCCAATTATTATTGGTGGACTTTGTTATGCAAAAATTGTAAAGAAGCCTTTTTCTCAATTTATCGTTGTTAGTTTATTTGGGAGTGCTCTATCTCCTATCATTAGCTATCTTACCTTTGGAATTTCTTTGCCACTCCCTCTTTCGATTCCTTTAGGATGTTTCGTTGGTATTTTTATTGGGTTGATTTTACCACCGTTAGCATCTCATATTCTTACCTTCCATCAAGGTTTTTCTTTATATAATGTTGGATTTACTTCCGGACTTATTGCAATGATGTTTACTGGAATTTTAAGGATGTTTGGCTGGAAAATCGAAGGAAAAAATTTAGTTTCTACTGCTTATCATTCCAAACTTCTTTTTTTTCTGTTATTTTTATTTTTTATTATGTTTGTTGCTGGGTTTATAATCAATCATTTTTCTCTGAAAGGTCTAAAAGATATCAGCAAAACTTCGGGTAAATTGATTACTGATTTTATTTCTATTGCAGGGATTGGCGCTACGATGATGAATATGGCGCTGATGGGTTTATTACTAGTTGGTTATACTCAAGTTAGTCATTCCACACTCAATGGTCCAATTGTTGGCGCTATTTTATCCGCTGTTGGTTTCAGCGCATTTGGTAATCATCTACTCAACAGCTTACCATTATTAGTTAGTGTTTTTTTGACAGCACAATTATCTTCGGTTTTTGAAGTAAATCAAACAACCGTGGTACTTGCAGGGATTTTTGGCACAGGGCTAGCACCTATTGCAGGATATTATGGGATTACTTTTGGCTTGATCGCCGGATTTTTGCATATGTCATTAGTCACAAATGTCAGCTATCTTCACGGTGGACTGAATCTCTATAATAATGGATTTTCTACTGGTTTTGTGGCGGCGGTCATGGTACCATTACTTGATAATATTTTACAGATCAGAAAGGTGAAACAACATGCAAGAAAGAGATAAAGCTAAGAGAATCGTAGATGAGTTACTGACTTACTTTTTTTCAAATGATATTGAGGAAATCCGGATTGGGCTAGACTTTACATCAGAAGGTTTTTGCATCAAAATCCAAGGAAAAACAGAAGACGAACCAGAAAATGTCCTGCATTTATTAGAATTATTAAACACACCTAGAGATCTAAGTATTGAAAGTTATTATGATGAATTGCTTGGGATCACGCATCATGAAGAAGAAGATTATCACCTGTTAGGGTTGATGATTGACGAAGCAGAAATCAGTTTTGATGCACCTATTTTTGAAATCAAAGTATTTAGAAAAAAATAATCGTTCAAATAAAAAGATAAGGAGTCAACCAATGAATCAACAGGTTACTCCTTATCTTTTTTAGTTGTAAACAGCACGAATACCTCCAATCAATTTAGGACGACTACGTAAATAAGTCGTGTGCGCTCCTCCGATTTCTTTGATGGATGTTCTAACAGGAACTTGGACATGCTGGATATGCATCCCAATTGATGTATCGCCAATATCTATACCGCCTTGTGCAGTGATTTTTTCAACAACAACTGGATTTTGGAAAAATTGAAAAGCAGCCACTGCCACAGCTCCGCCTGCATGAAGAGCTGGGACGACAGAAACGATTTCAAACTGGTGGTGTTTGGCTATTTCTTTTTCAACAACTAGCGAACGGTTGATGTGTTCACATCCTTGTACAGCTAAATGAATTCCTTTTTTGGCCAACTTATCTTTAAGTGTAGAAACAATCATCTCGCCAATTTCTAAATTAGAGTTTTTACCGATTACGCCTCCACTGACTTCACTACTGCTGCAGCCAAGCACAAAAATATCACCTATTTCTAATTCGGCTTGTAGTAAATATTCGTCGAGACCTTGTACTAGTTGTTTTTGATAGCTGTTTAGGTTGTCCATTCACTTCTCCTCAACTTGTCTTATATTTTAGTTTATACTAACGGATATTTATTGATTCGTCAAAACGTAAAAAAAAGCACCCAAAAATTTGGATGCTTCATTTCGTGCTATTTACCATCTACAATATTCAAACGAACTTTTTTCGGTCCATCCACACGTACACTGTAAACAATGGTACGAATTGCTTTAGCAACACGTCCTTGCTTCCCAATAATACGGCCAATATCTTCAGGTGATACCGTCAAATTATACTCTAGAAAGACATCAGATTCCTCTATTTCTAATTTAACTAGCTCAGGTTGACTGACTAATGGGCGAACGATAGTTAAAACTAACTCTTTCACATCTGTCATTATCGGTCACCTTATTTCTTTTCAAGTTTAGCTTCGTGGTGTTTTTTCATAACGCCTTCTTTTGAAAGGATGTTACGAACAGTATCTGAAGGCTGAGCGCCTTTAGACAACCAGTCTAAAACTAAATCTTCTTTTAAAACTACTTCTGCAGGATCTTTTAAAGGATTGTAAGTTCCAACAGTTTCGATGAAACGTCCATCACGAGGAGAACGAGAATCTGCGACTACAATACGGTAAAAAGGACTCTTTTTAGAACCCATGCGTTTTAAACGAATTTTTACTGACATTTTATATATTACACCTCCATTAACTTAATCACAAATGTTAGTTTAACAGATTTTCAGCAAGCTGTAAAGAGTTTTTTCTTGACACCTTAAAAAAAGCTTTAAACTGCTGATTTCTAGCGCTTTTAGCTGCTTATGTGGTATAATTAATATACCTTGGCAGGGGCAATCAACAGTTGCTTAACGAAAATAAGCTATAAACAATGAAGAAGAATTTTCTTCTTTTGTTTATAGCTTATTTTTATATTATTTCCAAATATACGCTAACACTTGGTACTTAATTCTCAACTTGCTTTTTGGCAACCAATATCCAAGTTGCCACCAATAATAAAAGTACTCCGATTAAAACTAAGAGAGGTGACTTATTTTCTCCAGTCTTTAGTAGTTGTTGCTGATTTCTAGAGTTTTTTTCATTTTGAATGCTAGTGATACTTTGAGAAGCATTGGTTGTTTCTGTAGTGGATGTTTCACTAGATAACTCTGATTCTCTTGTCTCAGACGGAGTAACAGCTTCAATTAGATTTGCTCTGGCTGTTTTCAATTCTTGTGTTATCTGATTGATTTCATTGCGACTAACAGTTTCAGGCGTTTCTTTGGCTACTTGTATAAGTTTAATAGCTTCCGTTTTCTTATCAATCCATGTTTTCCAAGTTTCCGGCGTGTAGGCATCTTCTTTTAGTCCATCATTGTGTTCGATAATTGCTTCTAATTCATCGATATCGGCCGGTTTAGCAATTTCTTCTACTGTAACTAACCGCTCAACCAATAGTTCAGTAGCAGACTCTAAATCAGTTGGCATTGCGTCTTCGTTGTTTACAGCTGTTTGGGCATTCTCTTTAGCTTCTGTTAGTTTTTTGGCAGATGATTCAGTTAATTCGTCTAAATCAATACTTTCAACTTCATCGATTTTATCTGTGATACTATCGATGATTTGATTTACATCTCCATTTCCACTCCCACCATTTGCATAATTGGTTAAACTAGCGTTTCTTGATTGAACCATTCCAAACTCATCTAACGTATTGACCAGATTAACATATTTCACTGATGGATCAGTGACTTTTGTACTATAATTGACAACTGCTGACACATATCCTTTTAATCCGCTATAACTACCTAAATTTTCAAGGGATAATACAAAACCATTTAGAGTTGATTCTACTTTGGTTAGATCGCCTTCAAAGTTGCTTGGAAGTGGATATTTTTTTAAACTTTTTTTATCGACATCACGATAATTAACACTGAATGTACCGTTAAGCAGTTGTTGACCTGCTCCTAGGGTATCATTAATGATTGGCATTAACAGATTTTGTCCTGAATTATTGATCGAAATCGTCCAATTGATTTTTTGAGGATCGATTGAATCGAATTTACCACTTTTAAAAATAGTCGTAGGATTCGTAATACCAGTACTGACACCACTCGTTTTATTTACCATAAGTGTAAGATCACTTGTCGTACCATTAACAGGTATTGGAATTTCGTTATCTCCATCTATTGTTTGGTCATTTACAAGTTTTACCCAGAAAAAGAATTGGCCGTTGATCGCATTGTGATTGCTTACATATTGATTGAATATCACGGTAACCTTGTTTGTTGCTCGATCGATTTTTGCTATACCAATTTCACTCCCCATTTTACTAAGTAATGGAAAGTCACTGTAGTTTACCATTTGTAAAATAGCCGGTAGTTCAAACGTCAACGCATCACCTGCTTGAGCTTCATCTGGTAGAGAAAATGAGTAATTTACTTTGATTTTATCGCTATTTTTCACTCGATGAACGAGATTATTAGCAATATCTGTCAGACTTACACTAGTTAACAACTCAGACCCGTACTCTTTTTTTACTTTTACAGTTGGTTGAAGATTTATTTGGTTTTCAATGCTACTTTCTTCAGTTGAGAGTGTTGTGCTATCACTATTCGTTGTGGCGCTGATTTTAGATTGAGGTTCCTTATTTTCGGTACTTGAGATTGTATGTGTTTCAATCGTGCTAGAGCTGTTCTCTACTGCTCTTGTTTTCGTAGAAATACCAATGACCAGCAACCAAAAAATACACAAAAAAGCACTAATTTTAGCAAATCGTTTAACACTCATCATCATTTTATCCCTCGTTTTTCTAAAAATTTTGTTGCTTTAATTATATAGAGGATACATATTGCTGAACATTGATTTGCTTATAACATTCTGATGATTGCTCTAAAGATCGATTTCTTGCAAAAACAATCTTCTCGGCTTAAAATAAAATAAACAACGTTATTTATTGAATGGAGGAAAGATTTATGAAGAAAAAAATCGGTTTTTTTGTCGGAAGTTTGAGAAAAGATTCTTATAGTAAAAAAGTGGCCGTTGCCATATCCAGTTTATTCCCAGAAGATTATGAACCTGTTTTTATCGATTTACATGAATTAGAGATGTACAATCAAGATTTGGATGACGAAGGTACGCCTCCTGCTGCTTGGACGAAATTTAGAGAAGAAGTAAAAACACTGACTGGTCTTGTTTTTGTCACACCAGAATATAATCGCTCTGTTCCTGGTGTTTTAAAAAATGCTTTGGATGTTGGTTCACGTCCTTATGGTCAAAATGTATGGGATGGCAAACCAGGACTAGTTGTTAGCGTGTCCCCTGGCGCATTAAGTGCTTTTGGTGCAAATCATCATTTACGCCAATCATTGGTTTTTCTTAATGTTCCGACCTTACAACAACCAGAAGCATACATCGGCAATATAGTAAATCTAATCAACGATGATGGGACGATTGCTGAAAACACCATGAGTTTTTTCAGAACAATTGTTGATGCTTATCTTGCTTTTCTAGAAAAAATAGTTGATTAAAATTAAATAGTCTAAACCAAACTTAAATAATGTTTTGGTTTAGACTATTTTTTACTTTATTTCGTCATATCGGAAGCATGTTGTTACATGATCATTGATTATCCCAACAGCTTCTAAAAACGCATAGATGATCGTACTGCCTACAAACTTAAATCCTCTTTTTTTCAACTCTTTGGTTATTCTGTCTGATAGTTCATTTGTTGTAGGTATCTCCAGTTGATTTTGATAAGAATTTTTCAAAACGTGTTGCGCATTAAAACTCCATAAATAATTGGAAAAAGAACCAAACTCATTTTGGATCTCAATAACTTTTTGAGCATTATAGATTGCTGCTTCGATTTTTCTACGATTACGGATAATGCCTGGATTATTCATAAGTTCTTCGATTTTTCTTTCATCGTAATAAGCAACTTTTTTTATATCAAAATCATCAAAAGCGGCATCAAAGTGGTTCTCTTTATTCAAGATAGTTTGCCAACTCAAGCCAGCTTGGTTGATATCCAATACTAGTTTTCTAAACAGGCGCTGATCATCATATACTGGAACTCCCCAAATCGTATCATGATAGAGTTTCATTTTTTTATTCTCTTGCGCCCAAGAACATCGCTGTTTCACCTTTTTCTCCTCCAATAGCTAAATTTTATTTTTAAAACTTTTCTTTATTTTAGCAAAATTTTCAAGAAAACGTTTATAATATAAAATTGGTTACTCCATTATTCCCTTCTGCTGATCTATGGCACAATTACTGGTCCATCTCAATTATAAAAAGAAAGCATACCAGAATCTATGATTTTGGTATGCTTTCTTTTCTACGTTACTTTTTCTTTTTTTTCTTTTTCTTGTTTTTCTTCACCATGCGATTCATGGCCATTTTTCCTAGTTTACCTTTGATGCCTCCACCAAGCATTTGATCCATACCAGGAATATCCATATTTCCTTTGGACATTTGCTGCATCATTTTTTTGGATTCTTTGAATTGTTTGATCATCCGATTGACTTCAACTACATTATTACCTGAACCTGCAGCAATTCTACGGCGACGGCTTGGATTTAATAAATCAGGATTTTCACGTTCAGCGGGTGTCATAGAAAGCACCATTGCTTTTTTACGTGCCACATCTTTCGGATCAACTTTGACATTTTCTAAGCCAGGCATATTGTTCATTCCTGGAATCATTTTTAACAAGTCTTCAATTGGTCCCATACCCATTACTTGATCTAATTGCTCAATAAAGTCATTAAAATCAAAGCTGTTTTCTTTCATTTTTACTGCAAGTTCTTCAGCTTTTTTCTCATCATAATCTTGTTGGGCTTTTTCAATCAATGTTAACATATCGCCCATACCTAAAATACGGCTAGACATACGATCTGGATGGAAAATTTCTAAGTCAGTAAGTTTTTCACCTGAACCGATGAATTTGATTGGTGCGCCTGTAACGGAACGAATAGAAAGTGCCGCACCACCTCGAGTGTCTCCATCGAGTTTGGTGATAACCACACCAGTGATTCCTAATTGCTGATTGAAACTTTCAGCAACATTAACTGCATCTTGACCGGTCATTGCATCAACGACAAGCAAGATATCATCGGGTTGAGCGATATCTTTGATTTGTTTTAGCTCATCCATCAACGTCTCATCAATATGCAGACGACCTGCAGTATCGATTAGGACGTAATCATTTTTCTTTTCTTTAGCCAATTCCATCCCTTGACGTACGATTTCTACAGGACTTGTCTCAGTCCCCATATCGAAAACTGGTACATCCAATTGTTGGCCTAAAACTTTCAACTGGTCAATCGCTGCTGGTCGATAAACATCGGCTGCAATCATCAATGGACGTGCATTTTCTGTCTTGATCAAATGATTCGCTAATTTACCGCCAAAGGTTGTTTTACCTGCTCCTTGTAAACCAACCATCATGATCACGGTTGGAATGCGTTCGGACTTATTTAGGCCAACTGTTTCTGACCCTAATGTTGCTGTTAATTCTTCATCAACGATTTTAACGATTTGTTGCGCTGGTGATAAGCTTTCAAGAACTTCTACACCAACTGCACGGTCACGAACTCGTTTTGTAAAATCTTTAACAACTTGTAAATTTACGTCGGCTTCTAATAACGCCAAGCGAATCTCTCTCATCATTTCTTTTACGTCAGCTTCAGATACTTTCCCTTTACGACGTAATTTGCTCATTGCCTGTTGTAGGCGATCTGTTAAACTTTCAAAAGCCATAATCTCATTCCTCTACTTCTTGTATTTGTTCTATATACTGTATGATTGTTGTATCTTTCGGATAGGTTTCGTTCACGTAGCTTTTAAGTGTTTCTAGTAACTCTCCACGGACGATATAATCAGAAAATAGATGAAGTTTTTTTTCATATTCTTCTAGGATCTTCTCGGTCCGTTTGATGTTGTCATAAACTGCTTGGCGGCTGATATCGTATTCTTCAGCAATCTCGCCTAATGAGAAATCATCCGCATAGTACATCTCCATATAATTCATTTGTTTTTCTGTCAACAAAGTAGAATAAAATTCAAACAACGCATTCATTCGATTGGTTTTTTCAATTTCCATAGTTGTTACTCCTATCTTCAATCCCTTTTAGGTTACCGATTTCAGAGCGATTAGTCAATAGTTCTTATTTGATTTTCGAGGATTTTTTTAAAGATTTGATCAATTGATCATAATAACTTTGCAGATTAGTACAAAAATCCTTTTCAGAAAAAAATTCTTCGATTATTTTTTGACATCTCTACTTTTCATGATCGACCACTGTTTGCCAATCATTTTCCGAAACGACCTCAAGACCTCTGGAAATAAAATAAGCCGTTGCAACCCCTGCGCCATTTCGATGATTGCCAGAAAATGTACCATCGTAAATACTTTTACTTCCGCAAGACGGACTATTTTCTTTTAAAATAATCGATGTGATATTTTGTTCAACTAGTTTTTGATGGGCTGTGATTGCCCCTTGTTTGAATAGAGTGGTCATGTCTTCCCCAGTTTTCGTAAGTACTTTTGCATCACCATTCCAAACGTCAAATCCGTCTCCACCGCTAATTTCAGCAGATTCTCGAGGAATTGGTAAGCCACCTAAGACTTCTGGACAGACAAGCATTGCTTGGCCATTCTCTACTAATTTTTTTAAGGCAGTGATTTCTTTTGCTTGGCCATCATAGCGACAGCAAACCCCACCAAGACATGCGCTAATTCCAATCATTGGCTTCCCTCATTTCAATCTTTTTTATTATACCATTTCTTTGGCTTTGAAAGTAGTTTTAGAAACATTCCATAAAGTTTTTGATAGCTGTGAATCTATGATAAAATAACCTTGTGTTTATTTCGTATTTAAAGGAGCCAAATAGATGAAGAAAGTACTAGTTGTTGACGACGAACCGTCGATTGTAACGTTGTTGACATTTAACTTAGAAAAAGACGGCTATGAAGTAATATCGGCAGAAGATGGTGCAGTCGGTTATGAGTTAGCCCTGTCCAATCAATTTGATTTTATCATTCTAGATGTTATGTTGCCGAACATGGATGGCTTAGAAATCACAAAATCACTACGTAGGGAAAAAGTTGACACCCCTATTTTGATACTGACCGCTAAAGATGATCAAGTCGATAAAATCATCGGGTTAGAAATCGGTGCTGACGACTATTTAACAAAACCCTTTAGTCCTAGAGAAGTTTTAGCCAGAATGAAAGCGATCTTCCGACGTCTGAAACCTACGTCAGCTAAATCAGAAGAGTTTAGCGAGACGGCTAAAGCACCTTTGGTATTAGGTGAAATCAGCGTTGATGAACAAAACTATGAAGTGAGCGTTCGTGGCGAAAAAATTGAGTTAACGCCAAAAGAATTTGAATTACTCGTCTACTTTATCAAACGGAAAGATCGCGTGATTGATCGAGATACTTTGTTAGATCGAATTTGGAACTATGATTTTGCAGGTCAAAGCCGTATTGTTGACGTCCATGTCAGTCATTTAAGAGATAAAATCGAAATTGATCCAAAGCGACCTGCCTACTTAGTCACAGTTAGAGGGTTTGGCTATCGTTTTCAGGAGCCTAAAAAATGAAAAAACGCCAACGTATTGAATATTGGGTAGTTGGAATTATGATGCTTGCTTTATTTGTAGGTAGTATTTTTTTAACAAACTATTTTTTTAAAAAGGAATTATTGTCCCAACAGGAAGAGTACTTACAAAAAAAAGGGACATTGATTCTCGACCAGCTCTCTCCTGATTTGTTTTTAACACAACATTTTTCAGATCAAGAAGAGAAGCTTATTGAACATTATTCAACTGATAAAAATGAGCGTTTGACATTGATGAACGCCAAAGGGGATATTTTTTACGACAGTCTTGATTCATCACTGCAGGAATCAAGACGTAATCGTCCTGAAGTTAAGGCAATTCTTTCTGGTGCTGATTTCGGCTCTGCCTTGAGAAAAAGTGCGACTTTAAAAGAAGAATTACTTTACTTAGCATTGCCTGTCGATAAAAATGGTGAATTAATCGGTATTATTCGAATGTCAGAAGAAACGACACAGTTTTCTAATAGTATCCGATCATTTAGGCGCTATATTCTGTTTACTTTAGGCATTTTATTTTTGATTATTACGGCTTTCGTCTTTTTATTACTTCATCAGAAAAATGAACCTTTGGTGACAGTTTTACCCGTGTTGAAAAAAATTGTGAAATATCCAGATGAAGCGCGATCGATCATCCAAGATTCACCAGAATGGAATGAATTATATCAAACGGTCAATCTCTTGAGTCAACAAATGAGCCAAACATATTTGGCTTACACATCCACTGATGAACAATTTCACGCCTTACTGGATGAACTGATGATTGGTGTTTTTATTATTGATGTTGATGGAAAGGTTCAATTGATCAATCCTAAGATGACTGAAATTTTAATGATTGAGAAAAATGATGCCGGTAAAGATTATTTTGAAGTGATCAAAGAGCCTGCCCTGATCCATTTGATTCATCAAGTTATCACAGAAAAAAGTTCGGTACATCAAGAAATAAAACTAACTGACTCATTGAATGAAACGATTTTAGATATGTCTTTACGTTATATAGAAGAAGATGGAAATGATTACCAAGTTTTGGGAATTGCTTATGATTTAACCCGTGTTAGGCAATTAGAAAAAATTCAAAAAGACTTTGTTAGTAATGTTTCACACGAGTTAAAAACACCCGTCACTTCTTTACTGGGCTTTACCGAAACCTTATTAGACGGTGCTAAAGATGATCCTGAAACCTTATCACAATTTTTGGAGATCATGCAAAAAGATGCTTTGCGCTTACAACAACTGATTCAGGAAATTTTACAGCTTTCTCGTGATGGAAAAAACATTTCGTATGATGACCAAGAAGTTGCCATGCTTCCTTTCACACAAGAAATTCTGCGTTCTTATCGTAAAGCAACAAAAGAAAAACATCTAACAATCGAAATTCTTGGGGATGAATCAATAACTTACACAACAAAGTACGAACTTTTCTATCCGATCGTTAAAAATTTGATTGAAAATGCAATTCAATATTCTCAATCTGACGGGACGATCACCATTGATTTTGGATTCTCTGATACATTCTTTTTCACAGTGAAAGATTTGGGCATCGGGATTAGTTTAGAAGACCAAGAAAGAATTTTTGAGCGTTTTTACCGAGTAGATAAAGCAAGAAGCCGGCATTCTGGTGGAACTGGTTTAGGTTTATCGATTGTGCATAATTATACTGAATTATTAGGTGGAACAGTCACGATCGACAGTCATTTAGGCCTTGGCTCAACGTTTGTAGTAAAATTACCAAAAAATGATTAAATCAAAAAGAGGCGGATGTTTTCACATCCAGCCTCCTTTTGATTCTTTAGGGGGAAAGAACTTATTTTTTAGTGATGGTACCTGTTACGTCTCTTTCAACTTTCATTGCTGTGATTGGTAAATAGCCTAATTCTTTGACTACACCGTCTTGAACATCATCTGTCAGCATGAAATCTAAAAACGCTTTTACATCATCATCCGGTTGACCTTTTGTATACATATGTTCATAAGACCAAATTTTCCAAGAATTATCTGCAACATTCTCTTCTGTTGGTTTTACATCATCAATACTTAGTGCATCTGTTGATTCATCCATGTAAGAAAAAGCAAGATAACTGATTGCTCCAGGTGTTTGGGACACAATTTGACGAACAGTTCCTGATGAGTCTTGTTCTTGAGATTGGACAGCTTTAGCGCCATCTAGTCCCCATTTTTCAAAAGTTGCTCGCGTTCCGCTTCCACTTGGACGATTGATTACTGCGATTTCTTGATCTTTTCCGCCTAGGTCTTTCCAGTTTTTAATTTTTCCTGAAAAAATATCAATCAATTCTTGTTTGCTAATGTTTTTAACGCCAACTTCTTTATTGACCACAGGACCCATTCCCACAACGGCAACACGATGATCAACAAGTTTTGACGCATCTACACCAGATTTTTCTTCGGCAAAAACGTCAGAATTTCCAATCGTCACAGCACCATCAGCGACTTGAGAAAGTCCAGTTCCACTACCTCCGCCCTGAACTGAAATTGTGTAATTAGCATGTTCAGAAACAAATTGATCTTTCGCTGCATCTACTAATGGTTGTAAAGCGGTTGAACCAACTGCTACGATTTTAACAGGTTGATTACTTGTACTTCCGCTATCGTTAGATTTATTACTACTGTCACCAGTTGCAGCCCCTTGATTGCCACACCCTGCGATTAAAAGTCCTACACTTAACACAATTGCTGATAATAAACGTTTCTTCATTTTTACACGTCCTTTTCAATTAGTTACAAGCTTAGTTTAACAGCGGTGTGTTAATTCTGTTTCAACGTTCTGTAAATAATAAGTAAAGGAATGTAAAGGTTCTGTTGAGACGAAAAAACAGTTAAGCGATTGCTCGCTTAACTGTTCGTTTTGATATAATATCCGATTCGTTTCATTGCTTCTTTTAATGTCGCTAAGTCTGCCGCATAGCTGATTCTTACATAGCCTTCTGCTTCTTTACCGAAAGCAACTCCTGGAATGATCGCTACTGCTTCTTGCTTAGCTAAATCTACACAGAATTTCATAGAATCTTGTTGGTATCCTGCAGGAATTTTCGCAAAAATATAAAAGGCACCATTCGGTCTGGCTACTTCAAACCCAAATGAAGTCATTTGCTCATAAACAAAATCTCGGCGTTCTCGGTATTCTTCTTTCATTACTGCTGCATCATTCATTCCTTCAACCAACGCTCTAACTGCTGCTTTTTGAGATATTGTAGAAGCCGCTGTGACTAAATATTGATGAACTTTGATGATTTCAGCAATCAAATTCTCTGGTCCAAAGATAAATCCAATCCGCCAGCCCGTCATCGCATGTGATTTTGATAGACCATTGATCAAAATAGTTTGTTCTGGAATAAATTCTGCGATGGATACATGCTGGTCTTCATAGGTTAATTCACTGTAGATTTCATCACTGATCACGAAGATTGAATAGTTTTTCAATACATCTGCAATCGCTTTGACTTCTTCACGATTATACGTTACACCAGTTGGATTGCTTGGGTAATTTAGAATAATTGCTTTAACCTGATCGCCATGTTCTGACATCGCAAGCTCAATCATTTCAGGTGTCAATACAAAATCATTTGATGTAGTATCAATATAGATTGGTTCTGCTTGAGCCAACGTAATCACTGGTTCATAGCCCGGATAGATTGGAGCTGGCATCAAAACTTTATCGCCAGGTTCTAAAATAGAAAGTAAACTTGCAGAAATCGCCTCAGTTGCTCCCACAGTTACTAAAACTTCAGATGCTGGTTGATAACTGACCCCATATTTTTCTTTCATAAAAAAAGTGGCTGCTTCACGAACATCCATCAACCCTGACATACCTGAATAATGCGAAAAATTATTTTCGATTGCATCATGTGCTGCTGTTTTTACATGTTCAGGAGTATTAAAATCTGGCTCTCCCAACGTCAATTTTATAATGTCTTCAATATCACTTACTTGTTCGTCAAATTGGCGAATCGTCGAAACGGCGATTTTATATACTTGTTTATTAAATCTTTTCGTTAAATCCATCAAACCATCTCCTCTTACTTATTCCCCCGACCATTGACAATTAGCCTTAAACCGTCACGCATGATCAAAACAAAAAAGTTGTAGTCATTTTTTCTTGATGGAATTATAATAGCATAATTTAGCCTAAAATGAAATTTGTATTTCAAAAATGCGTATTTTCTTTCCAAATCCACATATTTATCTTGCGAAACCTTCTTTGCTTCTTTATAGTTATAAGAAATGAAAGGAGAGAACGACATGAAAGGCATTAGAAAAATCACTCCTTATGTTCCAGGAGAACAACCTAATTATTCAGATATGATCAAATTAAACACAAATGAAAACCCTTATCCACCTTCTCCAAAAGTCACTGAGGTACTGAGAAATTTCGATGCTGAACATTTAAAAAGATATAGCTCTATTGATAATTTTTCTTTAAAAAAAGCATTGGGGATAAAGCACGGATTATCTCCTGAACATTTTTTGATTGGCAATGGATCGGATGAAGTGTTAGCTTTTTGTTTCCTTGCTTTTTTCAATAGTTCAGATCCTATTTTATTTCCGGATATCACCTATGGTTTTTATAAAGTTTGGGCTGATCTTTTTCAGATCCCATTTAAAGAGTTGGCCTTAAACAGTCACTTTGAAATAGCTGTAGAAAATTATAACCAGCCAAATGGTGGGATAATCATTGCTAATCCAAATGCACCAACAGGTTTATTCAAACCACTTGTAGAAATCGAGCATTTATTGAAAGAAAATCAAGAAGTTATTGTGATCATCGATGAAGCCTACATTGATTTTGCTGGTCAATCGGCTATTAAACTTTTAGATAAATACCCAAATCTAATCATTATTAGAACCTTTTCAAAATCAAGCTCTTTAGCGGGTTTACGCGTTGGTTATGCTATTGGTAATCCAAAGTATATTCAAATTGCGGAAAGTATCAAGTCTTCTTTTAATCCTTATTCAGTTGATATGTTAGCAGAAAATTTAGCTGTTGCTGCCGTTGAGGATAAAAAATATTATGAAGAAATAACGAAAGATATTTGTGCAACTAGAGATTGGTTTACAAAAATCATTGAACAATCAGGATTTCGTTCTCTCGTCTCAAAAACAAACTTTGTTTTACTGACTCATCCTGATTTGGTCATTGAAGAGTTATACCATTATTTAGAAACTCACGACATATTTGTTCGTTATTTTCCAAAGATCGAACGATTGAACAATTATTTACGCGTTTCGATGGGGACACGTGAGGAAATGGAAAAAGTTTATCAATTAATGATTAACTATGTATTAGCATCAAAAAAATAACAAAATAATAAACATGTATTCATTTGTTTATACTTAAACTAAAAAATCATCCTCTTTTGAAGGATGATTTTTTTATGCTGTAAATACATAAACTTGTTCAATTGGGATTCTAGAACAAGTTTTCTTTGTTTCAAAACAGCTGTTTCAACTCTTTTATAAAAAATTGACCAATAGTACTAATGGTTTTATTTTTCTGATAGAGAACACATATTTTATTGTTTGTACTTTCCGCTAATGGAACTAACCGAATTTCTTTTTTGGTAAATCCAGTGACCACACCTGATCCTGATGCATAGGCATCTGTCTCTACTAATAAATTCATCAACGTTCCACGATCATTTGTGTAAATCACTGTTTCTTGTTCTTGATTTTCAATTAGATCTTCTGAAAAATAAGCAAAATTGCTCCCTTCTTGCGTAAAACGAACTTGGGGATAGCAACATAATTGTTCCAGTTTGATTTCTTTTTGTTTTGCCAATGGATGATTTTTTCCAAGAAAAATATGGGTTTTAAAGCTTCCAACAACTTCATATGTTAAATTTGCCTGCTCTAAATACCGCTCAATACCTGATTGATTTTGACTATTTAAATAAATAATACCAAGTTCACTATGGTAACTTTTTACGTCTTCAATTACTTTTAAAGTCGTTGTCTCAAATACGCGAAAATTTTTATATTGGTCTTTAAATTGCTGGATAACTTTCCCCATCACTTCGCCTAAAAAATCATAGTGCTGAGAAGAAATTGAAAAACGTTCACTCTTAGTCACTTCTTGATAGCGATTTTCAATTATTTCCATTTGAGTCAAAATCTTTTCCGCATGTTCTAAAAAGGTCAACCCCTCTTCAGTCAAAGAAGCACCTTTATTGGTACGAATAAATAAGGTTACACCAATTTCTTCTTCTAATTCACGAATTCCATTTGAAAGACTTGGTTGCGTGATGAATAGTTTCTTTGCAGCTTCTCTGAAACTACCATTATTCGCAACAGCTACAACATATTTCATTTGTTGAATATTCATAGAGGCCCTCCGTCTTATTCAGAAAAATAGATTTTACGTCCATTCAATGCTTGGACTGGTCGATTGTTGAAAGGCAACATTCCTTCATCAATTCGCGCAAAAAAATCTTGATCCATTTTTTGAATAGAATCGAAAACAAACCAATGAACAGGTCCCTTAGTTGGCGGTGTTGTTAACGAACCTAAGTAATGAAAATGAGATTTTTGTTCAGGTAAAAAAATTGAAGGATCAAACCACTGTTGATGCGTTTGTGAGTTCCATTTGAGAGTCGTTTGATTTTTTGAAAATTTATTATCATCTGTAGTAATGGTAAATAAACAACCCACAACTAAATTATCCCCAGAATTATTCATATGAACAAGATGAAATTCCAAGGGCGCATGTTCTCCATCAAAGGTATGCTCGCTTGGTGTGTGAAAATGAATATCTGTTAAATAATATTTTTCATCTTCAAAAATTACATAGCTTTCTGTATTTGGTGGAACAAAGTGAAAGGTATTTTTAAACTCTTTTTCTGTAAATTCTTCTATTTTATAACAAAAATCAATCGCTCTGCTTGCAGAGACACCATTGATCAAATTTTTTGATAAATTAACAGGCGATTGATAAGGATATTTAGCTCCCGTCGAAAACCAATCACAAAGCGTGTGCCAATGCTCCGGTCCAAGCTCTCCTTCGTATCCCCATTCCACGTCCATATTTCGAATATTTTTCATCAAACCCCACCTTCTAATTTTATCATTTGAATAACTGTATACTAATTATCAATATCAGTCAATTTTCAAAAGCGATTTTGCTCTTTTTATAATGGAAGTATACCACAGCTTAAGAAATCCATCGATTAAGAAAAAAGTATAACTTTTGAATATATAATCAAAAATCATACTTTTTATCGTCTAAATTATTTAGTTAACCAATTTTCTGGATCTTGTTTCCACTCTTTTAATAAAGCAACATCTTTTTCTTCAATATAATTAGATTCTAAAGCCGCATCAATCAATGTTGAATAATTTGTTAATGTCATTAAATTCATTTTGTGTGCTGCAAATTTTTCTTTGCCTTTTGGTAATTCATAAGTAAAGATCGCTGCAACACCTAAAATGTCTGCGCCTTCACGTTCTGCCGCAGCTGCAGCTTCCAAGACACTTCCACCTGTTGAAATCAAATCTTCAATTACAACCATTTTTTGTCCTTTAAAGATCCGTCCTTCGATTTGATTGCCTTTGCCATGCTCTTTCGCTTTACTACGAATATAAACCATAGGTAAATCTAAAATATCTGCTACCCAAGCAGCATGGGGAATCCCAGCGGTTGCTGTTCCAGCAATAACTTCCACATCTGGATAGCTTTGTTTGATTTTTTCTGCTAAGCCTTTAGCAATCTCCTTACGAACAACTGGATAACTCATAGTGATTCGATTATCACAATAAATCGGACTTTTGATTCCACTTGCCCATGTAAAAGGTTCGTTTGGGCTTAGAAATACCGCTTCAATTTCTAATAAATCTTTGGCAATCCTTTTAGCTAGTTCTGTCATTTTATTTCTCCATTCCACTCATTTTTGATTGATTGATACGCTTCATAAGGGTCTTCAGCTTGTGTGATTGGTCGACCTACTACAATATAAGTTGAACCGATTTTTCTTGCATCGGTTGGTGTCACTACTCGTTGTTGATCTCCAACCTCACTACCGCTTGGACGTATTCCTGGTGTTAAGCAAACAAATTCCTCACTTGTCGCTTGATGAATGTCTTGCGCTTCTAATGCGGAACAAACTACTCCATCCAATCCGGCCTTTTCCGTACATTTTGCATAATGGAGCACACTCTCTTTTAAAGGGACTTCAATCAATTGATCTTGCTGCATTTCTTTTTCGCTTGTTGAAGTAAGTTGTGTCACAGCAATCAAAATAGGCACTTTTGCGCCCTCTTCCGTTCCTTTTTTCAGTCCATTTTTAGCTGCTTCCATCATCTTGACACCGCCAGCAGCATGAACATTCGTGATATCCACACCAAGCTTCGCTAAGCCAATCATTGATTTTTCAACGGTATTTGGAATATCATGTAATTTTAGATCAAGAAAAACAGAATGACCCAACCCTTTCAGCCAACGGACGATTTCAGGTCCTTCTTGATAAAATAACTCCATTCCTACTTTGACAAATAATGATTCTTTCTTAGGAAAATTAGCTAAAAATGCTTCTACTTCCATTTTTATAGGGAAATCTAACGCGATGATCGGTCGTTGACTCATAGATTTTTCGCCTCTCTAACTTCTTTGATTAATTGCTCTAATGACTCGATTCCAAGTTCTGCCATCTTGCTAGGCAACGCATCGATCAGTTTGGGACATATATATGGATCAGTAAAATTAGCAGTTCCAACAGCTACTGCACTTGCTCCAGCCATAAACATTTCTAAGACATCGTCCTCCGTTTGTACACCACCCATACCGATGATCGGCAAGTTGGAAATCTGAGAAACTTGATGGATCAAACGAATTGCAACGGGCTTGATAGCAGGACCTGATAATCCTCCTGTTTGATTGGCCAAAACCGGACGACGGGTCTTTAAATCAATCCGCATCCCTAAAAGTGTATTGATCATTGAAAAACCATCCGCACCTCCAGCTTCAATTGCTTGTGCAACTGGCACAATATCTGTCACGTTTGGAGAAAGCTTTACATAAATCGGGACTTTCGATACTTTTTTCACAGCTTGTGTTAATTGAAAGGCAACATCTGGGTCCGTTCCAAAGGCAATACCGCCATGTTTTACATTTGGACATGAAATATTTAATTCGATTGCTTTAACATTTGGTGCGTCCCCAATTTTACTGCAGACTTCCACATAATCTTCTTCACAAGCTCCGGCAACGTTCGCAATAATCGGTACATCATACGCTTCTAATGCAGGGAGTTTTGTATTCATGACCACATCCAAACCTGGATTTTGTAACCCGATTGCATTTAGCATACCACTTGGTGTTTCTGCCACTCTTGGTGTTGCATTGCCAAAACGTGCCTGTGGTGTCGTAGCTTTGATCATGATCGAACCAAGTTTTCCCAGATCGTAATACTTAGCATATTCTTCACCAAATCCAAAACAACCACTAGCAGGAATAATAGGATTTTTTAATTCTAAACCCGGAATACTAATTGCTAACGAATTTTTCATCATAAAACCACCTCGCTGGCTCTAAAAATTGGCCCTTCATCACAAACTTTGACACTTTTTGTTCCAGTTTCATCATCAGGCACATGGCAAACACAGGCATAACAAGCACCCATCCCACAAGCCATTCGTTGTTCTAGTGAAAGAAAAACATTCGGATTGTCAGAAAATACTTGGGCGATCATTTTTAACATTCCATTAGCACCGCAAGCATATACTGCATCAGGTTGCTCTTTTTGAACAGCATCCAACAAAAGGTTGCCGACATTTCCTTCAACGCCAAAAGAACCATCGTCCGTTGCAAAACGCGTGTCACCTAAAGCAATAAATTCATCTTGAAAATAAGCGACTTCTTTAGAAGCATAGCCAAGAAAATGAACGACTTCGATCCCTCTTTGCTTCAATTGCTTGGAAAGTTCGTACATTGGTGGAATACCTATCCCACCACCAATCACATATGCTTTTTGGCCTGCAGTCAAGCACTCGACATCAAAACCATTTCCCAAAGGCCCCATAACATCTAAAGTGTCACCAGTTGTGAGTTCAGCAAAAACTTTGGTCCCGTCACCTTCTGTTCGATAAATAATCGTACAGGTCTTTGCTTCTTTATCTATTTGATTGATACTGATTGGTCTTCTTAAAAGCATATCTGCCCTTGGAACTTTTATATGGATAAACTGCCCAGGTTTTTCCATTTCGTTGACTAAATCACCTGTCAACGTCATTTGGAAAATCCTAGGTGCTAATTGTTGCTGAGAGATGATTGTCATTATTTCCTGTTTCATTTATTCCGCTCCTTTACAACATGAGGTTGAGAAAAAACGCTGAGCTCTTTTGTTTACAAAGGGTCCGTTTTTTCTCACCTTTTATTTAGATTTAGATAGACTCAGTTGAAAATGCCCGTGATTCTAGGACTTTCAGGATTGCCTCAGCTGTGTCTAATGATGTAAACAATGGAACTCCATGTTCTACTGCTTCACGGCGAATCAAAAATCCATCTTGATTTAGATCCGAACGATTTTTATCCATCGTATTCACAACAACTTGCGCTTCACCACTACGGATTAAATCTAGAACTGTTTCCCCGCCTTGATTTATTTTAAGAACGGTTTTCACTGATAACCCATTATCTGCAAGAAAATCTGCGGTGCCTTTTGTTGCAATTAAGCTATAACCGATTTCATTGAAGCGTTTTGCTAATGCCAGTGCTTCTTCCTTCGTTTCATCAGCTATAGTGAATAAGACAGCACCAAAACTTGGTAAGTGTAGTCCAGAAGCTTCAAAAGCTTTGTATAGTGCCTTTTCTAAACTATAGTCAGAACCCATTACTTCACCAGTTGATTTCATCTCAGGTCCTAAGTAGGTGTCTACTTTTTGGAGTTTGGTGAATGAGAATACCGGCGCCTTGATGTGTACTTGCTTACTTTCAGGATATAAACCATCTTGATACCCTAAATCGGTAAGTTTCTCTCCAAGAATTGCTTTTGTCGCTACCTGAGCCATTGGAATTCCTGTGATTTTACTTAAAAATGGCACTGTTCGACTTGCTCGAGGATTGACTTCAATCACATAAACTTTCTCCTCGTGGATTACAAATTGAATGTTCATCATACCAACGCAATTAAGCCCGATTGCTAGTTTTCTAGTATAATCAGCTATTGTTTGTTGAATCTCTTTTGATAAAGTTTGCGGTGGATAAACAGCCATTGAATCTCCAGAATGGACACCTGCACGTTCGATATGTTCCATGATGCCTGGGATTAAAACGGTCTGACCATCACAAATGGCATCAACTTCACATTCTTTTCCTAGTAAGTAGCTATCCACTAATACTGGATGTTCAGGTGAAGCTTTTACAGCATTACGCATATAATCTTCCAAATCCTTTTGATTCTCTACAATTTCCATTGCCCGTCCACCAAGGACATAACTAGGACGAACTAAGACAGGATAACCAATTTTATTGGCAACAGCCACCGCTTCTTCAGCACTTGTTGCAGTATCTCCAGGAGGTTGAGGAATGTCCAATGCTTGTAATGCTTGCTCAAATAAGTCGCGATTTTCGGCTCTATCCAAGTCTTCAATCGATGTTCCTAAAATCTTGACACCCTGTTTTACTAAAGGTTCAGCTAAGTTGATTGCTGTTTGACCGCCAAACTGAACAATAACACCTGTCGGTTGCTCTAATTCGATCACGTTCATAACATCTTCTAGTGTTAACGGTTCAAAATAAAGTTTATCTGAAATCGAGAAGTCGGTTGAGACAGTTTCTGGATTACTATTCATAATAATTGCTTCAAAACCAGCTTCTTGAATCGCTTTTACAGAGTGAACAGTTGCATAATCAAACTCCACTCCTTGTCCGATTCTGATTGGTCCTGAACCTAGAACTAGTACAGAAGGTTTCTCGGAGCGAATACTTTCGTTTTCATATTCATAAGTACTGTAAAAATACGGTGTTTGAGATTCGAATTCTGCCGCACAAGTATCGACCATTTTATAGACAGGAAGAATTTTTTGTTCGTGACGATAATCTGCAACAGCTTGCTCATTCAATTGCCATAGTTCAGCAATTTTTCTGTCAGTAAACCCATTTTGTTTGGCTTCTTTTAGAATCTCAACATCTTTGATATTTTCTGTTAATGCTGTTTCCAACTCGAAAATGTGAAGTAGTTTATCTAAGAAGAATAAATCGATTTTGGTAAGCATCGCTAAATCTTCGATTGTGAAACCTCGACGAATTGCTTCTGATAGATAAAACAACCGATCATCTTGCGCTTTCACGATTTTTTCAGTTAATAACTCATCGCTGACATCTTTTATTTCTTTTAGCTCGTTATGATATGCTCCGATTTCAAGTGATCGGACTGCCTTTAACAAGGACTCTTCAATGTTACGGCCAATTGCCATGACCTCACCAGTCGCTTTCATTTGAGTCCCTAAACGGCGTTCGCCTTTTTCAAACTTATCGAAAGGCCAGCGTGGGATTTTTGCTACGACATAATCTAAAGCTGGCTCAAATTCTGCATATGTTGTTTCAGTGACTGGATTTTTCATTTCATCTAATGTTAGACCCACAGCAATTTTTGCTGCTAATTTAGCGATTGGATAACCCGTTGCTTTACTCGCTAATGCGGATGAGCGTGAAACACGTGGATTCACTTCAATAACGTAATAGTTGAAACTGTGAGGATCTAAAGCTAATTGAACATTACAGCCACCCTCTATTTTTAAAGCTCGGATAATTTTCAAAGATGCATCACGGAGCATTTGATATTCATGATCAGATAATGTTTGACTCGGTGCAAAAACGATTGAATCCCCTGTATGGATTCCCACAGGGTCGAAGTTTTCCATGTTACACACAACGATTGCGTTATCAGCTGAATCACGCATCACTTCATATTCGATTTCTTTAAAGCCAGCAATACTTTTTTCAATCAAACATTGGGTTACAGGAGATAATTTCAGACCATTTTCAGCGATGATCCTTAGTTCTTCTTCATTATCACACATCCCACCACCAGTACCGCCTAAGGTAAATGCAGGACGCACGATAATTGGATAACCAATCGTATTCGCAAACGCTACCGCTTGTGCCACTGTATTAACAATTTCACTTTCAGGAATCGGCTGATCTAAGTCTTCCATTAACTGCTTAAACAAATCGCGGTCTTCTGCTTGATCGATCGCATTTAATTTTGTTCCTAGTAATTCTACATTAAGTTCATCTAAAATACCTGAAGCAGCTAATTCCATCGCCATATTCAGTCCTGTTTGACCTCCCAGCGTTGGCAATAATGCATCTGGACGTTCTTTTCGTAAAATACGTGAAACAAATTCCAAAGTAATCGGTTCAATGTAAACCTGATCCGCAATTTCTTTATCTGTCATGATTGTTGCTGGGTTTGAATTGACCAAAACAACTTCATATCCTTCTTCTCTTAAAGCAAGACATGCCTGCGTACCCGCATAATCAAATTCCGCCGCTTGGCCAATGATGATTGGACCTGAACCGATAACCATGATTTTTTTAATGTCTGTTCTTTTTGGCATTAGTCTTGCTCCTTCCATGCATCCATTAATTCCATAAACTCATCAAACAAATGAAGGCCGTCGTGTGGTCCTGGTGCTGCATCAGGATGATACTGCACCGTAAAAGCTGGATGTTGACGATGTCTAACGCCTTCAACAGAACCATCATTTACTTCAACATGGGTAACCAACAATTTTTCAGGATCGACGGTTGTTTCATCCACTGCATATCCATGATTTTGCGAAGTGAAGTCGATTCTTCCTGTTGCAATTTCTCTGACAGGATGATTTAATCCCCGATGACCAAATTTCATTTTGTAAGTGTCAGCTCCATTTGCTAAAGCAAATAGTTGATGCCCTAGACAAATTCCAAAAATCGGCACTTTCCCTTGAATTGCTTGAATCATTTCGATTGCTTCTGGCACATCTTTAGGATCTCCTGGTCCATTCGTTAGCATGACACCATCTGGAGAAAGTTCTAAAATCGTTTCAGCAGGCGTATTATAAGGTAAAACTGTCAAATTACAATGACGTTTTGATAACTCACGTAATATGCTATGTTTCAATCCAAAATCAACTACCACAACATTACGGCCGATACCTGGACTTGGATATGGTTTCGTTGTGGACACCTGAGCCACTTGATTTTTAGGTAAAACTGTTGCTTTGAGCTGATCAAATTCATGGGTCAAATCATCGTCTGCATCAACAAAAGCGGCTTTCATTGTTCCGACTGAACGAAGTTTTCTTGTTAGCGCACGTGTATCAATTCCTGAAATTCCAGGAATCCCTTTTCTTTTCAAAAATTCATCTAATGTCATTTGTGCACGCCAATTTGAAGTAAGTCTGGCATGTTCTTTGACGACTACACCTTTACAAGTTGGGGAGATTGATTCATAATCATCGCGATTGACACCATAATTACCAACCATTGGATAAGTAAATGTAATAATTTGACCATTGAAACTTTGGTCAGTGATTGCTTCTTGATAGCCTGTCATGCTTGTTGTAAAGACGACCTCTCCAACAACATTAACATCTGCACCAAACGCTTTTCCTTCAAAAACGGTTCCGTCTTCTAGTATCAATAGTCGCTTCAAATTTATGCCTCCTCTTTAGACCATGCTGATTGTCCATCAACAAATGTCATTAGTGTATTCCCTTTGACTTTCCAACCAACAAACGGAGTATTGACGCCTAATGATTCAAAATCTTTATCATCAATTTCCTCTTCAGACAGCAAGTCGAAAACGGCGATATCCGCAGGACTTCCGATTGTAAGTGTACCAGCATCTAAACCAAAAATCTCTGCTGGTTTTGTTGCCATCCAATTGATTACTTGTTCTAAAGTGAATTTCCCAGTTACAACAAAATGGGTATAAATCAGTTGAAAAGCTGTTTCACTTCCGACAATTCCAAATGGTGCTTTTAAGAAGGTCTGATTTTTTTCTTCTAGTCCATGGGGTGCGTGGTCAGTAGCAATACAATCAATCGTACCATCAAGTAAACCTTCGATTAACGCATCACGATCAGATGTTGCTCTAAGTGGTGGATTCATTTTCCAAAAACCATTATCTTCTGGAATATCTTCATCAATCAAAATCAAGTGGTGAGGAGCAACTTCCGCTGTAACATGAATTCCAGCTCGTTTAGCATCCCGTATCACACGAACGCTTTCTTTTGTTGAAACATGACAGACATGATAATGCACACCAGTTTCACCTGCTAAAACAACATCTCGAGCGATTTGTGAGGCTTCTGTAGAACTTAAAATTCCTGGTAAACCTAATTTTTTCGAAATCGCTCCTTCATGCATGACTCCGCCAAAGAGAAGTGATTCATCTTCTGTATGAGCTACGATCGCCATGTCGATCGCTGCTGCTTCTTTCATTGCAAGATACATTGTACCTGCAGTTTGTACGCCTACCCCGTCATTTGTAAACGCGAAAGCGCCAACTGCTTTTAACGCTTTTTGATCGGTTAATGTTTCACTGCGTAATTCTTCTGTGATTGGTGCATATTGCAACACTTTTACCACAGCGTTTTCTTCAATAATGTCATAAACTTCTTTTAATTTTTCTGCAGTATCTGGTACAGGGTTTAAGTTAGGCATAGCGCAAACGGTTGTGTATCCGCCTCTTGCAGCTGATTTACTGCCTGTTTCGATTGTTTCTTTATAAGTGAACCCAGGTTCTCTTAGGTGAACATGAACATCAACTAACCCTGGAGTGATCAGTTGACCTTTTGCATCGTATACTTTTTCAAATTCAGATTCATCAAAGGTTTCACCAATTGCTCTGATTTTTCCATGTTCTATCCAAATTTCTGCTGGTATCAATTGATTGTCTTTTTTTATGATTCTTCCATTTTTGATAAGTGTTTTCATTTTGTTCACCTATGCCTTTCCATGTAATACTGCTTCTAAGATTGCCATTCTCATATAAACGCCATTGCTCATCTGCTGAATAATTCTGGATTGAATCCCTTCAACTAAAGAATCCGCTAATTCAACATCCCGATTGACAGGAGCTGGATGCATAATGACTGCATGTTTTTGTAGTCGTTTCGCTCGTTCAACAGTTAAACCGTATTGTTGATGATACTCTTGTTTTGAAAACAGTTCTGATCCATCATGACGTTCATGTTGCACTCTAAGCAGCATCATCACATCTACTGTCTCTACTACTTCCTCTAAAGGCATATAGTGCCCATATGCTTCAAATTGCTTGTCGTACCATTCTTCTGGTCCTGAGAAAAAGATTGTGGCACCAAGTCGTTTCAGCATTTGCATGTTTGATTTTGCGACTCTAGAGTGTGTGATATCACCAACGATTGCAATTTTTAATCCTTCAAAGTGCTTAAATTCTTCATATATTGTCATCAAATCTAATAAACATTGCGTAGGATGCTGACCACTACCGTCTCCACCGTTAATGATGGAACATTGAATTGTTTTGCTTTGAATCAATTCGTCATAATAGTTTTCTTCTCCATGACGAATGACTGCCACATCCACTCCGATTGCTGACATTGTCAGCACTGTATCATAAAGCGTCTCACCTTTTTTTACCGAGCTCATACTTTCTTCAAACTCGATTACTTCAATCCCTAATTTTTTTTCAGCAACATCAAAGCTCTTGTGGGTTCGTGTGCTGTTCTCAAAAAACAGATTTGTCGCAAAGTATTGTTTTTTCTCGGGTTGCCAGGTCGCTCCTTGTTTAAACTCTTGCGCACGGTGGATCAAGCCCATAACTTCTTGATCACTTAATGCTTCTACGGTTAACAGATGTTTCAAACTGATACGTTCAGATGTGATGATCATTCGTTTTCCTCCTTATTTTAAAAGCTGAAAGAGTTCGATCAGCCTTGACAGGAAAATACGTTTGTGACGCTTTTTGTCACAGCATATTTTATCTTTTTCCCGAAAGGCTAGCTCTTGAAGCTAGATAACGATAGTAACAACGTTCCACTTCGCTAGTTAGACTTTTTCTTCACTACGTGCTGTTTCAGGTAAAATCAAGTTTAGGATAATTCCTAAAACTGTGGCTAATGCCATCGATGATAACTCGAAGGTATCTAATTTAAAGACTAAGCCGCCGATACCGATAACTAAGATCACTGATGCAATCAGTAAATTCTTTTTCTTGTCAAAGTTGATTTGATTATCTATCAAAATTTTCAACCCGCTGGCTGCGATTACTCCGAATAAGACGAAGCTGATACCTGAAATAACTGGACCAGGGATACTTAAAATGATTGCACTTAATTTCCCTACAAAACCAAGTCCAACAGCGAAGACCGCAGCCCCTGCAATAACGAACACACTGTGTACTCGCGTAATTGCTAGAACACCGATATTTTCACCGTAACTTGTAACAGGCGGTCCACCAACCAACCCTGCTACAATCTGTGCAGCACCGTCACCCATTAATGTTTTTGATAACCCAGGCTCTTGGAAGAAATTGCGTTTGGTTAGTTTATTTAAAACCATTAAGTGTCCGATATGCTCTGTCATCGTGACAAATGCGATTGGGGCCATTGTTGTGATTGCATTTAAATATAGTTTAGGTTGATATTGAACAAAAGGTATTTCAAAGTTTGGCATAGCAAACCAAGCTGCATTTTTGATTGGTTCAATGTCTACGATACCGAATACTAATGCAACGAGATACCCACTGATGATTCCTAGTAAAATTGGAATCAAGCCTAAAAATCCTTTGAAAAACATGTTATAAAAGATTGTTAATCCCAGTGTGATCAAAGCAACCGCAATGAATTTAAAATCATACTCTCCGTTATTGAACATGGCGTTATTTGCAGCATTAGAAGCAAGCCCTAATCCAATGACCATTACAACGGGACCTACTACGATCGGTGGTAGAATTTTATCTAACCAAGCTGAGCCGATTTTACTTATAATGATGGAAACGATTAGATAAACTAATCCTGTTGTTATAGCACCTTGAGCGATTGCTGGGTAGCCATCACTTTTCATTAGCATCTGCATTGCCGCGATAAAGGCAAAACTACTTCCTAGATAAGCTGGAATTTTCCCTTTTGTTACGAATAAATAGACGATTGTGCCAAGTCCCGAACTAACTAAAGCGATTCCTGGATCGATTCCTACTAAAATTGGCACTAATACTGTTGCACCAAACATTGTGAATAAATGCTGTAAGCTTAAGCCAACCCAATGTACTGTCTTCGGTCTATCGTGAATATCTAAAACTGCTTCATCATTACGAAATTTCTTTTCTGTCATCTCAACCTACCCTATCTTTGCTATTGTATTTTTTACTCTTCTGTGCTTGCAATCAAAATCCGATCTGCTCCGTCTTTTTCTTCTACTTCAACAATGATTTCTTCTGCCATTGAAGTCGGGATATTTTTACCAACATAATCCGCTCTAATCGGAAGCTCTCTGTGCCCTCTATCCACTAAGACAGCTAATGAAATTTTTCTAGGTCGACCAAGATCCATTACTGCATCCATTGCAGCTCGTATCGTCCGTCCTGTAAAAAGTACATCATCAATCAAAATCACTTCTTTTCCTTCTAATGAAACAGGAATATCAGACGAGTGAAGTTCTGGTTCTTCTAATGAACGTTCTTTCATTGATTGACCATCCATATCATCCCGATATAGGGTAATGTCCAACTCACCTACCGGAACTTCAATGTGTTCTAATTGTTTTAAACGTTCTGCAATTCTTTGAGCAATATAGATTCCACGGGTTTTTATTCCAACCAATACAATATCTTGGATTCCTTTGTTTCTCTCAATGATTTCATAAGTAATTCTTGTTAGTGCACGTTTCATAGTTACTGCATCGACAACTTCTTTTTTTTGCATTTTTTTCTCCTCCTGAAAATGTAGTTTTCACAATTGCCTTATGAGCTATTTGTTTCAGTGTAAAGGCATCACACTTGCTCTATTTCATGTGATGTTAGTGTTTGCTTTTCCTAATTTTAAGTAGTTGATTTCACTAGAGTGATAACTTCGCTCGAAAAATACTGTTCATCACCTGCTTTGCAAAACGGTCGCTGTGATTCTCAACAATTCGTGGCAAAGAAAAATCCTCCTACCCGTGTTCGGATAGGAGGATTGAATTTATCTATACAAAGATACCATTCAGTTCATACAGATTTTTTCTAAGCGCACCTAGATATTGTTCTGCATGTTTCCTTCTTAGCCTCACGGGACTACTCTTAAAGGATTACTTATTAAATTTTCTTTCTAAAACAGTGTACCTTTTCTTTTAAAATAAATCAATCATTATTTCTTAATTGGTCTAAAGTTTTTTCGAAAAGATCTGGTAAAGGCGCTTCAAAGACCATCATTTGGCCGGTTGTTGGGTGTTTAAAACCTAGTATTTCGGCGTGTAAAAATTGTCCTTTGCCTTTTAACGTCTTTCTTGGTCCATATAACGGGTCGCCTGCGACTGGATAACCGATATATTTCATGTGGACACGGATTTGATGCGTGCGTCCTGTTTCTAATTGAAGTTGAAGTAAGGTATAACCTTCAAAGCGCTCCAACACTTCAAAATGTGTCACTGCTGGTTTTCCACCTTCGATGACTGCTTGCATTTTCCGATCATTTTTTGAACGGCCAATTGGCGCATTAATTTCACCTTTATCATGCGATATTTCACCATGGACTAAGGCAACGTATTTTCTAAGTGAGGTTTTATCTTTTAATTGTTCAGCTAAAGCAATGTGAGCTTTATCATTTTTAGCAACCATTAATAAACCTGAGGTATCTTTATCGATACGATGGACGATGCCGGGACGTATGATGCCGTTGATTGAAGATAAGTCCTTTATATGATATAACAAGGCATTTACTAGTGTTCCATGCTGATGTCCAGCAGATGGATGAACGACCATTCCTTGAGGTTTATTAACGACTAATACATCGTCATCTTCATAAACAATTTCGATTGGAATATCTTCTGCTAAAACATCAAGTTCTTCTGGCTCAGGCACATTAATATTAATTTCGTCATTTTCTTTTACTTTATAATTTGGACGGGTAATTTCACCATTGACCGTTATATTTTGATCTTTTAACCACTGTTGAATTTGTGAACGGGAATGATCTTTTAATAAATCACTCAAAACTTTGTCGATCCGTCCTTTTTCTTGTTTTATTTTTACATTAATTTGGTCCATTTTTTCCATCCTTCGCTGCTTTTTCGTCTAAAATCAAATAAATAAAAATACATATCACGCCAATTACTAGCGCAGAGTCAGCAACATTGAATATAGGAAAGCTAATAAATTCTGTTTGGAACATATCAACAACAAAACCTAGACGAATGCGGTCGATAAAATTTCCGACTGCTCCGGCTAAGACTAAACTCAAACCGACTGTAAACCACTTGCTTCCATTAATATTTTTAACTAAAATATACAAAACCACGGCTACCACAATCACCGTGACGATATAAAAGAACCACATTTTTCCTTCTAGAAGACTCCATGCAGCTCCCGTATTCCGAAGGTACGTAAATGATAACACTCCTGGAATAAATTCTTTGGTTTCGCCCAGTGGGATATTGGCAACCGTTAAATATTTGACCCACTGATCTAAACCAACTAGGACTGCACTGATAATTAAATAAACTGCTAACAACGGCTTTCATTCCTTCTCTAAATTATTATATAAATCTCTTGGACGAATAATGCCAAGCAAACTACCATTTGGATTGCCATCTTTTGTGATCAAAATTGCTTCTAATTTGACTTGGGTCACAAACATCTCTTCAACTTGAAACACTGTCGTATCTTTACTAACAAATTGGTAGTTACTGCCTTTGTAATTACTTACCAAAAGTTCTGAGGCTTTTCTTCCTTCTAACTGAATGTCTCCTTTAGAACTTTCGACTGCCAACCAAATTCCTAACCCTCTGACAGTGATCAACCCTTTAAATATCCCATCATCATAGATTGGAAATTGTGAGTATTGCTTACGAGCCACAATCGTTAAAATTTCTTTGATAGAAATGTTCACATCAAATCCTGTGACCTTTTTTGAGAAACGAGGTAGAACGGTTTCAGGACTGATCAACGATTTTTCGATTTCCAACAGGCGGTTAACTGCCCACTCATTTGGTTCAGCTATCACAAAATCGGTTGAAATCTGTTCATGAACAATCGCATTTCTTAGTTGGGCCATTTGGAGTAAATCATCTTGAAAAAGTGGTATTTGGCTGTCTTTTTTTCTAGATAATCTTCGAACCATTTCACTGAATCCCATATTAGTTGGATTATTTAATTGTTCACGAAACCACTTTTCAATACGATTAAAACTACTTAGAAATTCTTCAGCTCTTTCACCCATCACATTTTCTCCTTGATTACATATGCTTTATTTAACATTGAAAATACAAAAATAAAATAGAGAACAAATAATAGTAAAATTCCTATTATATTCAAATGTAACAACGGAATCAAAAACATTCCAATGAAGAGTATAACATAAATCAAGATCAATGTTGGGTTCATTGTTATCTCTAAATCAACAATTCGTCCTTGATCGCTTACCGCAAAAGGTGCACTCTTCAAAAAGAAAAACTTAGCCTGTATTGTACATTCTGTTTCATCTATTTCGACTTGTTTTATTTCATTATGGCTTAAGTAAAACCACTTTTTATCATTTTTTCTGATCTCGATTGGACTACCCATTCCATAAAATCCGGTATTTCTAGTACAACGAATATTCATGCTGATTCCTCCTCGAGCTTTAGTCTAAATTATATAACAAAAATAGTCAGACTGGAAGAAAGAAGTTGATTTGGGTAGAAATAAATTTCTTTCTACTAAAAAAACAAAAGCCTTTAAGAAATAGGCTTTTGTTTTACTATTATCAATTATTACAGATTAAAATAATCCAATTGCCTGTCCCTCTTTATCAACATCCATATTCAATGCAGCAGTTTTTTTCGGCAAGCCTGGCATCGTCATGACATCCCCCGTTAAAGCTACAATAAAACCTGCACCAATTTTAAAAACTAGATCACGAATCGTTATTGTACAGCCTTCTGGATGCCCTGAATTTTGAGGATCATCAGACAAGGAATATTGCGTTTTTGCCATACTTACTGGCAAACGATCCCAACCGTATTTTTCAAAAGTAGCAAGTTGGTTTTGTGCTTTTTTAGAAAACGCTACATCACTACCGCCGTAGATTTTCGTTACGATTGCGTGAATTTTATCTTCTAGATTCATCCCCATTTGATAAATCGTTTTAAAATCAGCTGTCTCTTTTTCAATAACTTGTGTAACCCTTTTTGCTAAAGCCACACAACCTTATGCCCCTTTTCCCCAAACACTCGTCAATTCAACTGGTACTTGGATTGTTTCACATAATTTCCGTAAAGTAGCAATCTCTTTTACATTATCGTTAACTCCAGTGAAATGCAAGTTGATATCTTCCATCGACAATACTTGAACATATCCTCCGCCAGTCGCTCCACCTTTGATGCCCATAACAGGTCCAATAAAGGTTCGCGTAAGGAAATAATGGTCTTCTTTCCAATATGATTCAACGCATCTCCTAAGTCAATCGTAACTGTTGATTTACCTTCTCCCGCTGGAGTTGGATTAATCGAGGTGACTAAAATCAATTTTTGCTTTGTATTTACCGAATAATTCTAGATCTTCTTGAGTTAGACAAATTGATTCTGATACTTTATTAATAGGTAATAAGTCAACATTTCGAGAAATTTCTATATCTGTTTTCATCATACAAGCTCTTTCCCAAACTATTTTAACCAAATATCATTTTTCGTTAAGTTTTAACTCGTTATAACGTTTAATTCAGTACTTTTCCATTATAAAAATAACTTTTTTACAAAAGATTGACGGGTTGCTTTTTTCACTTTATAATGATGCTAGACTTTAGAAAATAAAGGAGCGTGATTTGAATGGAAAAAGGGTTCGTCAAGTGGTTCGATAATAGAAAAGGTTACGGATTTATTGGTTACAATGAGGACGAAGAAATCTTTGTTCATTTCACAGCAATCGAAGAAGATGGCTTTAAATCATTGGAAGAAAATCAAGCTGTAGAATTTGAAGTAATGGAAGGTACACGTGGCTTACAAGCTGCTCATGTAAAAAAATTATAGAAAAAAGCTATTTGCTTGTCATTTATGAATAATTAAAAAGAAGAGCTAAGCAAAACCTCTAGGGTTTTGCTTAGCTCTTCTTTTTAATAATGTTTGCCAATAGTCAATTCAGGGTCATCAATAACAGTTGCTGTAAAGAAGCTGTTCTGCTTGATTGACTCCAAAAATGCTGTTTTATTTTTCTTGGTCATAATAAACATTTGTGTGTGTTCTTTAAATTCAGACGATTTTATTTCAATACATTTTGGCCCGACTCGAATCATTTCGATTGAAGGTAACGTTATTTTTTTACGTCTCATTGGTAATAATGCATGGACGATCAAAAATTCATCTTCAATCATAAAATAACGGTTGCATCCCAGAAAAGCAAAGAAAAAGAAAAGACCTAACACAATATTACTAATCAAATAAGGACGAGTATGTTCTAATGTTAAAATCAAACTCAAAAATAAAATGCCAAATGTACAGGACCAATAAATTATCGCTGTTGATAATTCTGGTTGCCAATGATAGACTCTTTTCTTCATGTAGCGACCCCTTAATAAAAATTCAGTATGTTATAATAGTACCACACTTCAACTTTTAACAAAAAGAAAATAAGGAGACTTTTATGTTACGAATATATGTCGATGCTGCAACAAAAGGAAATCCTGGCCCAAGTGGTGGCGGTATTGTAATTGTAGGTGATGCACTTCATGAACAAATCCACTTGCCTCTTGGAGAGTGTTCCAATCACGAGGCTGAATTTAAAGTTTTTATTAAAGCGTTGGAATTTGTTATTGAAAAAAAACTAAACGATCAAACCGTACTGATCCACTCCGACAGTAAAATCGTGGTTCAAACAATTGAAAAACATCATGCCAAAAACCCTTTATTCCAACCTTATTTACATACATATCAGCAATTAGAAAGTCATTTTCCTTTATTGCTAGTAAAATGGCTTCCTGAAAGCCAAAATAAAGGTGCAGATACATTAGCTAAACAAGCATTGCAAAAATATTAGTAGAAAATGAGCCTAACGCGATCATTTCAATTTCACATGGTTAAATTGGCTATGCTACCATTTGTTACTTGAAGAATAGACAGAGGAGATAATTCAATCTGCATCCCTCTTTTACCTGCCGAAATAATGATCGCATCAAAGGAATTTGCTTCTTCAGCAATGTACGTTGGAAACTGTTTTTTCATTCCGATTGGAGAGCAGCCACCTCTAATATAGCCAGTCGTTTCTTCTAAATCTTTCAGATGAAGCATATCAACTTTTTTATTACCACTTACACTTGCTAATTTTTTTAGATCCAATTCTTTATTACCTGGAATAACGGCGACAACAGGACCAGTTTTATTGCCTATAGTTACTAACGTCTTAAAGATTTTTCCATCCTCGATCCCTAATTTTACAGCAACACTATCTGCACTTAAATGGTCTTCACTCCACTCAAATTCATATTCTTTATATGTGATTTTATGTTGTTCAACAATTCGCATTGCATTTGTTTTTTGTGCTTTCTTTTTCTTAGCCAATTTATTCACCTCATGATTAAGTTTATCAAAGAAATCAACGGATGCAAGAAAAATAGACTAGTTAGAAACAAGACAACTCATTTCTAACTAGTCTATTGATTATAAAGCTAACGTTTTAAGAACGTCTCGTAGTTCACCAACTGGAACTTGACCTGGTGCAGAAGCTTTTTTAGCGGCACCAAAAGTCATGGCTGAACCAAAAACTTCTCCGCACATCCGACTGACCATTCCTAGTTGCCCCATAGACATCGTAACGATTGGTCGATTTGCATGCATCGTCTTCATCTCATTTGTAGCTGACAAAAGTGTCAATACATCATCGGAAGATTGCGGCATTACAGCAATTTTACAGATATCAGCCTTTTTTTCCTGCATACGGCATAATCTTGAAACAATTTCTTCTTTGTTGGGTGTTTTATCAAAATCATGGTTACACATCACAATTTTGATGTCTTTTTCATGTGCTGCTTGAATGGTTTGTTGAACAAGAGCATCATCCATAAACAATTCAACATCCAATAAATCAATTGTACCATTTTCGATGACTGTTTTGTACAAACCAAAGTATTGTTCATCTGAAAACGCAATTTCGCCGCCTTCTTGTTTCGTACGAAACGTGAACAGAACTGGTTTATCGTTTAAGATTTCTGCAATCTTTTTTGACATTTCAGCAGCTGCTTGAAAATCGGCTACTTGATCAAAAAAATCAACACGCCATTCCACTAGATCACAATCGATCGTTACTAAATGGTTGGCTTCTTCGATTAATTCTGTTTCATTTTTACCTACTAAAGGAACAATAATTTTAGGGCTCCCACTTCCGAGAGTTACGTTTTTAACTGTGACTGTATTCATTTTTTGTATCCTCCCTATTTAGATGTATCGATCGTTTGACGATAGCGAATAAAAATAATAACCGCTAAAACAAAACCGATTCCCGCAATGATCGTATCGAATAACATGATACCACGTACATTCGTTTTGGCGATTTGAGCGGCTGCTACTGGAATAACAAATGAAGCAATACTTCCAAACGTATAATAGATTCCTGTGATTGTCCCTTTACCTGCTGGGAACATTTCACCCATCACTGTCAGTCCTAATTGTAACACGCCACCAGCGGCAAAGAAACCGACTAATGCTGCGCCAATCATACAAACAAGCGGAGTTGGGAATAACCACATAATAGCGATCGTCAAAAATGAAACAAATGTATAAATAACAACTAGATACACTGAACGAACTTTAGAAGCCATAATTGCTGTAAATGCTACACATAGTAAAGAACCAATCGAATAATAAGAAACTAAGACACCTGCATCAGTTTGAGCCATGCCGGCAACTTGTTCACCATAGGTTCCGATAAATTGACTGATTAAATAAAACGTTGCTTGCGCGATAAAACCATAGATAACAAAAGCAACCCCTTCGATCGCCATCTTAGGTTTTGATTTAAATTTCACTGTTGGTGCTTGTTCTACTATCTCTTCAGTTTCTTCAGCAAGTTTAGCATCTGCATCAGGAAACGGTTGCTTCCACAAATAAATCGCATTGATCCCCAGTAAAATTGCGGCAATCATAAATGACCAACCAAACCATAAGTGATTTGAAGCTAAGAATTTAATGATCAATGGAAGAGCAAATTGTCCTCCTTGAATAAAGGCTTTTAACAAAACTGTGGCTGTTCCAGCTGTTTTAGGAAATGATTCCATTAATGCAGGATAGGTTCCAGAATCTAGGAATGAATTTGAAATCCCGGCAACTACTGCGAAAAACATGGCTAACTCAACACTTGGACTATACAATATTCCAAAGAAATAAGCGGCATAGGTAACCATTCCTAAATAAATAAATGGCTTACGTCCAAACTTATCAGATAAGCGCCCTGAGATCATGATGGCAATCAAACGACCAATCCCTAACATCGAAATAACTTTAGCAATCCCCATCAAATCCGTATCCCATTGTGTCATCAACGAATTTTGGTTTTGTGAAATAATAATAACGCCCATCCCATGGACAATGTAGTTGATATATAGACCTATGGCGGTCGGTGTGTATTTATTTTTCATCATTTTCTCCTAACTGTTAGTCCTTAAATAGTAGTTCTTTAATATAGTCAACAGGCATATCTTCCCCAGTGAAATGCTTGAATGCTTCTGCCCCTTGATAAAGCATCATACCCAAACCGTTGATCGCTTTTTTTGCACCATGTTCACGAGCAAATTTTAATAATTTTGTTTCTTTTGGCATATAAACAACATCAAAGACAACTAAGTCTGGACGGATAACTTCCGGATCATTGATCAAGCTTTCTTCTTGTAGTGGTTTCATCCCCACACCTGTTGCATCAATATAAATGCTACTTTCACTGATTGACTCTTTAAATGCTGCTTGATCTGATAAATCAGTCAATGTTGCTTTACATTCTGTGTTCTCATTGATTTTTTTCACTGTTTCTTCAGCATTTTTGTAGTGTTGGTCATTGATATTGAAAATACGTAATTCTTTGGCCCCGTCTAATGCTGCTTGAATCGCAATTGCCGTTCCCGCACCACCAGCACCAGTCATCGTGATGATTTGATTTTTGACTTCTACGTCCTCTTCTTTTAACGCACGCATTGCGCCAGTACCATCCGTTACATGCCCAACTAAATGACCTTTTCCATCTTTATTCGTTACAGTATTAACCGCACCGACTAATTTTGCAGCTGGTGAAAGTTCGTCTAAATAAGGAATAATTGCTTGCTTATTCGGCATTGAAACATTTGAACCGCGAATCCCTAATGCACGAATTCCTTGAACTGCGTCTTTCAATTCTTCATTGCCCACTTCAAAAGCCATATAAGCATAATCTAAACCTAATTTAGCAAAAGCCTCGTTATGCATGGTTGGTGACAGGCTATGGCGAATCGGTGTCGCAATCAAACTGATTAATAATGTGTGTCCGTCAATTCTTTCTGTCATGTTAAATTCCCTCACTTTATATAGTTTGTGTTGCTTGTAGACTTTTTGTTTGTTCAAACAACGCTTTTTGTGTTCGTGTGTTTTCTAGCACTTCAATTGTTTTTAGAATGTCGCGGGCTTCTCTTGTCCCTTCCATGATCCGTCTAGCTACTTTGCTATCACCCATATTTAAAAGAACTGCACCGTTACTTCTAGCATACTGGTCTAATTCGCGAATCATTGGTGCTTCTGCACGCATCCCTAAACATACAAAACCTAAGTCAAATGGTAATTCGATCATTTCTCCATCTTTTTCAACTAAGAAACTACTTTCTCTAACTTCTGTTAATTTCGTTTCTACATGAACTTCCACACCAAATTTTTCAACGATTTCCATCATCGCAAGCTTTGTGATCAAATCTAGATCTTTCCCTATTTCACCTTGCATTTCCACGATACTGACTTTTTTAGCACCACGTTCGGCATAATACTCCACAACGTCTAAACCAACAGCACCTCCACCGATCACAACAACTTCTTTTCCTTCAAATTCTTGGAATTTTGACATATCCTCTAAGATATCAAAAATAGAAAAGATTTTTCTGTTTGGATTATCTAGTTGTTCATTTAATCCATTGATTGGTGGTAATAACGGTTTTGCACCTGTTGCATTAACAATGATATCTGGTCCTATAGCTTCGATATCAGCTAATGTTGCTGCATGATTTAGATGAATCGCTAAGTTATCCAATTCTTTGCAACGATTGATTTCGTAAGTAATAAAATCATCAATTCTTTTTTTGTCAGGGAAACGAGCAATTTCATGCCCTAATCCACCTAGATACTCTTTTTGTTCAAAAAGTTCAACGCTAACACCAACTTCAGCTGCTGTGGCTGCTGCTTCAAGTCCAGTCGTTCCTCCACCAATCACAACCATTTTAGTTGGATGCAAAATAGGTTTCATTTTATACTCATCTTCATAATGCAGGTCTGGATTGACAGTACAACGCATTGGACGTGCTTTGGCGATCCGATGATCCGCACAACCAATATTGCAAGAGATACATTTTCTAAGTAGGTCTTCTTGTCCATTTGCAACTTTATTGACCCAGTTAGGCTCGGCAATCAAACCACGGCCCATTGCTAATAAATCTGCGTCTCCAGCTTCTAGAATTTCTGTTGCTCGTTTAGGGCTACGGATATTTCCTGATGTAACTGTTATTTTATCAGGAAAACGTTCTTTGACCGCTTTTGACATATATGCACGCCAACCGTCTGCTAAATTCATTTTATCGATTTGATATTGTAAGCTATCATTCAATGCTGCAGACACATTTAAAATATCTACTTCGTCCGCAAAATAGCTTAAAATCTCAATGGTATCTTCTAATGTATTACCGCCTTCTAATAGTTCATCGGCACTGAACCGTAACGAAATCGGGAAAAATGGTCCTACAGCTTTTCTGACAGCTTCAACAACTAGTTTTGTAAAACGAGCACGATTCTCTGGACTTCCACCAAATTTATCTGTTCGTTTATTGTATAAAGGAGATAAAAATTGACTCAATAGATAAGAATGACCTGCGTGAATTTCTACACAATCAAATCCAGCACGTTGTGCTCTTAAAGCACCATCTGCATAACGATCTACAATACCATATATTTCTTCTTCGGTCAGTGGTCGTGGTATCGGATTGCCTTTTTTAGAAGGAATGTTCGATGCCGAAACGGGTTGCTCTCCATCTAAACGTAATCCGTATGCAGAGGCTCCCGCATGATTGATTTGAACTGACGTACAGGCACCATACGCATGCATTTTTTCGTTAAAATGCCATAATCCTGAAATGTATTGATCGTTGTCCATCCTTAATTGACGGGCGCCATTGGTCCCCATAGGATAATCAATACACACATTTTCCAAAGTAATTAAACCAGTTCCACCTTTAGCCCGTTGTTCGTAATACGAAACGTGTTGCATACTAAACGTTCCGTCCATATTAGCGAAGTTTGTTCCCATTGGTGGCATAACAACTCGATTTTTTAAAGTCATTCGTTTTACAGTTAAAGGTTCAAAGATTGCTTGATAATTATTCATGATAACCTCCTAATTTAAATGCTGAAAGAGCTCGTTCAGTCTCGACAGGAAAATAGGAAAAATAACTGAGACGCTTTTTGTCTCATTTATTTTTTATCTTTTTACCGAGAGACTAGCTCTTGAAGATAGATAACAATAAAAGCGGAACAAATCGGTTAAGCCTAGAGAAAATCAGGAAATTGCTATTGAAGTCAATTTCTCTATTTTCGTAAGGATTGATTTGTGCAGCTAGATAACATTAAAAGCGAAGTGGCTCATTCGATTCTGACATAAAAATAGGAAATTATGATTGAGGCGCTTTTTGTCTTAACCCTAATTGTCTATTAAAAACAAGCTCACTTAATTAATGCTTTTCAATTGTTACTCTTTTCACAATTTCTATGAATTTATTTTAATTCATCTAACCAATAAATTCCAATGAATGTTTTTTATATTTTCGATAAATATAATTTATGTATATAACGTGAATCTTTTTTTCTTTAGCTGGTGCATATTTTCATAATTATTGTTAAACTGTGCATAAGAAGCCATTACTGATAAGGAGTATTTCATATGAATTTGAGACAATTAGAATTTTTTAGAATGTTGGCGGATACCCAACATATGACCCATGCGGCCAAGTTATTGAATACGACCCAGCCGAATTTAAGTCACTCTATGTCAGAATTAGAAAAGGAACTTGATGCGCAATTATTTGAAAAAAAAGGCAGGAATATTCAGCTAACAAAATATGGGAAATTTTTTTATACGTATGTTTCAACGGCTTTAGAAGAGTTAGCTAAAGGGGAACGTGCGTTAAAAGAATTGGTCAGCCCAGAAAAAGGATTGATTGATTTTGGCTTTATTTATACCGCTGGTTCTTTTTTAGCTCCGATGCTAATGAAGGAATTTTCGACCTATCCTGGTAATGAACAGATTCGTTTTAATTTATTTCAAGGTAATTCCTCCGATATGACAGATTTACTATTAAAGGAAGAGGTAGATATTGCCATTACTTCTAAGCTAAAAGAGGATGAACAACTTAACTACGAGATTTTAACGGAACAAGAAATTGTTTTGGTCGTTCCCTTAAATCACCCTTTAGCTTCATATGATAGTATTTCTCTGAAGCAAACGAATGAGTATCCTTTTGTCTATTTTAATGAAAGAAGTGGCTTGCGTCCCTATCTTGATAAAATGTTAACTTCCGCTTCAATCACACCAACAATTGTTTGTGAAGTTGAGGAAGATCATACGATGTTAGGATTTGTAGCTCATGATTATGGAATTGCATTAATGCCGAAAATCCCCTCGATTGCTGCTTATAATGTCAAAACACTGACTCTTGAAGATAATTTTTTTCCTCGCTATATATACCTAGCGACCAAAAAAGACCATTTTCTTTCACCAGCTGCTTTGCGCTTTAAAGAATTTATTGTGCCCTTTGCACAAAACATATTTTATCAATAGAAAAAAAGGGAGTGCTCTTTAGCTGAGCCCCCTTTTTTCTATTTCTTTATTTCAATGAAAAAGACTTTCAAATAATTGCCTTCCTCAAAGTGCTTATTTGTTTTGAAATCGCTAGGTAATTGATAGGTTTCTTTGAATTGATAACGAACTTGTTTTTCTTCCAACGCTTCAATAATCATTTTTTTATATTTTTCTAGCGAAATATTTGCAGCATTTGTTGAGGCGATCAACAAGCCTTCTTTTTCTAGGATATCAACAGAATCCTTCACTAAATCCCCATAGTTTTTAGCAACTGAAAAAACCTTTTTCTTATTTCGAGCGAAACTTGGAGGATCCAAAACGATTACATCATAACGAATTTGCTTACGAGCAGCGTATTTAAAATAGTCAAAAACATCCATTACGATGATCTTTTGGTCTTCTACAGCTAGATGGTTCACTTCAAACTGTTCTTTCGTCTTTGATAAACTGCGTTTGGCTAAATCTACACTGGTTGTTACGCTTGAGCCACCCATCGCACTAGCAACCGAAAATGCACCGGTATAACTGAACATATTTAAGACTGTTTTTCCAGCCGCAACGCCTTCAATCAATCGACCACGCACTTCTTTTTGATCAAGAAAAATTCCTGTCATCAAGCCATCATTTAAATATGTAGCATAGAGTACACCATTTTCATAAACCAAAAGAGGTTCCGGTGCATCATTGCCAAATAATTTCTGTGATTCTGGTAATAATTTGCTTGCAAAACGAATCTTTTCATAGGCACCTACAATTTCCGGAAAGCTCTTTTTAAACGCTTGGACGATTTCTTCCTTTTTTTGATATAAGGTTTTGTTGTACCATGAAAATACAGCAAAATTATCGTAGCGATCAATAATAAGCCCACCAAGTCCGTCCCCTTCTCCGTTAAATATGCGGTAAGCAGAAGTCGATTCATCTTGTTCATAAACCATTCGGTGGCTTTTAGCTTTTAAAAATAAGTTTTCTAAAAAAGGAGCGTCCACGCTGCCTTGCCAGTTGACTAACCAGCCGATCCCTTTATTTTGTTCACCAAGGTAGCCTGTCGCAATAAACTGACCTTTACTATCGACAAATTTCACCCATTCATTTGAAAATGTCTTAGGTATATCATGTAAATCTTCTTTTTGGATAAGAGGATATCTTCCTTTAAACTTCTTTTCTGATTTTTTTGTTACCATTATATTCATTCTTGTCATCCTTTGTTTGTTCAATTTAAATTTTTATATAAGAATAGCTCAGGCGCTTGTGTGCCCATCATTCGCTAGTATATCAAAAAATACCGCTTGTGTCGTTAGCTAGAATTAATTTAAGACGAGTTGATATCTTAAGAAAAGTAAAACTTTGTTAACTTTATCAGCACAAATCTTGATTTAAATTGACATAGAATTACAGACAGAGTAGAATTGTAACAGTATATAGAAAGTTTCTGATATTTTCCTGTTACTTTCTCTTAGATCTGATTTTGGAAAGGATACGTTTACTTTGAATATTATAAAAAAAATGCATATGCCTAAATTTTTAAATACCAGGTTGGGACTTTTTGGGCTTGTTGCTGTATTGATCTGGTTGAAAAATATTTTTGCTTATACAGTTGATTTTCACTTAAGAATTGAGAATGCCTTTGAGTATTTTATTCTTTTCATTAATCCAATAGCTTCCACTTTCTTCTTATTGGCTATTGCATTATATGTGAGAAGAAAGAAAGCTTCTTATATTACTATGATGGTGATTTATTTTTTAATGTCTTTACTGTTGTTCTCAAATGTGGTGTATTACAGAGAATTTACTGATTTCATTACAGTAAATACTATGCTTGGTGCGGGGAAAGTTGCTAGTGGTCTTGGTGAAAGTGCTCTACGTTTATTTAGACCGTACGATGTACTTTATTGGCTTGACTTTATTATCGTTGGTATTTTGCTACTTACTAAAAAAATCAAAATGGATGAACGTCCAGTTAGAGCTCGTGTCGCTGTCTCAATCAGCATGTTGTCCGCTTTGTTCTTTGTAGCAAACTTAACATTAGCTGAAACAGCCCGTCCTCAATTATTAGGTCGTCAATTTTCTCGTGACTACATTGTTAAGTTTTTAGGTTTAAATGCTTTTACAGTATATGATGGCGTAACAACTTATCAAACCAACCAAGTTCGAGCGGAAGCTAGTGAGAACGATATGGATGCTGTTTCTGATTACGTTAAGGGTCATTATGCCGCTCCAAATCCGGATACATTTGGTATGGCTAAAGGCAAAAATGTTATCTATATCCATTTAGAGAGTTTCCAACAATTTTTGATTGATTATAAATTAAAAGATGAAAAAGGTGTCGAACATGTCGTTACTCCTTTTATTAATAGTTTATATCACAGTAACAGTACCTATAGTTTTGACAATTTCTTCCATCAAGTGGGACAAGGAAAAACGAGTGATGCTGAAACGATGTTTGAAAATTCATTATTTGGTCTTAGTCAAGGCTCATTGTTCACACAAGTTGGTGGTAAAAATACATTTGAAGCAGCTCCTGCTATTTTAGGTCAAGAGGCAGGATACACAAGTGCTGTTTTCCATGGAAATGCCGGTAACTTCTGGAATCGAAATGAAACTTACAAACATTTAGGCTATAACTACTTCTTTGATGCTAATTACTATGATGTTAATGAAGATAATTCATTCCAATATGGCTTGCATGATAAACCATTTTTCCAACAGTCTGCACAATATTTGGAACGATTACAACAACCATTTTACTCTAAATTTATTGCTGTTTCTAATCACTATCCATATTCTCAATTTACAAATGATGAGGCTGGTTTCCCAATTGCTCAAACATCTGATGAAACCATCAATGGTTATTTCGCTACAGCAAACTATCTAGATAAATCAGTTGAAGAGTTTTTCAACTATTTAAAAGCTTCTGGCTTGTATGATAACTCAGTGATTGTCCTTTATGGTGATCATTACGGTATTTCTACTTCTAGAAATGATAACTTAGCTGAATTAGTTGGTAAAACTAAATCAACTTGGAATGACTTTGACAATTCAACGATGCAGCGTGTTCCTTATATGATTCATGTTCCAGGGCAAACAAATGGCGGAATCAATCACACTTATGGTGGCCAAATCGATGCGTTACCTACCCTGTTACATTTAATGGGTATTGATACTAAAAATTATATTCAAATGGGACAAGACCTGTTCTCTAAAGAAAATTCTCAACTCGTTGCGTTTAGAAATGGGAACTACGTTTCACCAAAATATACTATGTTAGGCTCAAGCATTTACGAAACAGCAACTGGTCGTTTACTAGAAGAACCTACTGAACAAGAAAAACAAGAAGCTAAAGCACTGAAAGACAAAGCAAACTTACAACTTCAAATGTCTGATCAAACAACCAATGGTGACTTGTTACGCTTTTACACAAATAGCGGATTGACTCCAGTGAATCCGGATAACTATAATTACAAAGACCAATTGAAACAATTAGAAAAAATCGAAGATGAAAAAGGAAACGATTCAACGAGTGTTTATAGTAAAAATAACAACACGTCAACGGTTGATAAATATCATACTGAATCCTTCCAAGATTATCTGAAATCTGGAAAATAACACAGAATAATCACGAAAGCTTGAGTAATTTACTCAAGCTTTTTTATATCTTATTCATAATTTATTCATATTCTTCTTTTATACTTAGTTTAGTGAGGTGATCCTATTTGAAAAACTTACGTTACGCTTTTGCTAGCGTTTCTTACCATAAAAAAATTTCATTTGTCATTGGTGCTTGTTCCACTTTTTTTCTATTTATCTTAACAGGTATTTTAAACCTGAGAGATATAGAGAGATCTTTTTATACTCAAGTAAGTAGTATAATCAACAACACTGACTATCATACAAACTATCAAAAAATTATGCAGATGTATTCTTCTATATATTTATTTATCTTGTTTATTTGGATGATTCTAATTACAGGATTGTTGTTTATCTCCTTGAAATTAAAAAAACAAGACATGATGAAATGGCGCATTATGGGGTTTTCAAATCGCTTCGTTATCAAACAATCTATTTTAGAAAGTATTATTCCAATGATCATAGGTATCATTACTACTGCCGTATTTCTTATAGTTTTTCAGCATACATATGAGTATATTTTATTACATGCTAGACCTTTGCTTGCTGATAAAATGGGCATTAAGCGAGTGCCTTTTTTCTCTTCCAAAGTAATTGTAGAAAGCACACCAAATCAATTTATCAATACAGCTGGAGACACATATTTTTTATCTATGAGAATAAGCGGGTTATCTGTTAATACTATTTTTAAAGCTTTTACAAAAAATTGTCTTCTATTGCTAGCTATAGCAACTGGAATCACCTTATCTGCAACTTATTTTCTTTCAAAAACATCGAAAAAAGTATTTAGGACGTGAGTGAATGAATTTTCCTTTAGCAAAAAATTGGACCGAAGAAAGTTTTAATGAATTGTTCCAACAACAACATATGACCGTTGTTTTAGAAGACCAAAGCAGTATTCAGGCTGATTTTTACTTCTTGATCGATAAAACATTTGATATGAAAAAATCCATGGCTGTTGGCTTTATTTTAGCTGAAAATATCTTCTTATCCTACCTTTCTATTAAAGACAACTTATTTGTTGGGTCCTCTGTTAAAGAAAAGGATAAAAAGAAGTTACTCAATGATTTATTCGATTATGTTGGGCTTACCACGAGTATCTTAAACAAGTCTGAAGAGCAATTAACTTCTTTTGAACAAGTTAAACTCCAATTAGTTCAATTGTTACTCATAGAAAAAGATATCATCATTATTGATGATATCTTTCAAGAACTTTCCATTGCTCAAAGGCAAGAATTACTGCCTTTACTTCAAAAAATAGCAAAAGAAAAGCAAAAAGCTATTCTAGTTTTGACAAAAGATATTCAAATTGCTGAAAGCCCATATATGGATAAAATCATTAAAACAGCTTAAAAAACCAGTTAAACAATTTCTGTTTAACTGGTTTTTTTTATACTTCATCTTCTATTTCTACATCAGGAAATGAAATACTAAAACTAGTCCCTTTTCCTTCTTGACTTTCTACACTGATTTTACCTTTATGCAGACGAACTAGTTGCTGAACGATGGATAGACCTAAACCAGATTCACCATATTTTGTATTTTTTCTTGAAGGATCAACTTTATAATAACGATCCCAAATATTTTGCACTTGTTCTTCTGTCATGCCGATTCCTGTATCAGAAATTGTGATAATCGTCTCCAAGTATCCTTTTTGTAATTGGATTCGAATCTCACCATCCTGAGTAAACTGGATCGCATTTTGAATAATATTCACCATTATTTGAACAAAACGGTCATAATCAGCATACACATCAATACCTTCATCCGCTTCTAATATGAGCTTGTCATTCGCTGATTCAGCTTTCCCTTCTAGCTGGGTAAGAATATTTTTCAGCGTTTCGGTAGCATCGAATTTTTTCACTACGATACTAATTTGATTTGTTCTGATTTTTTCATAATCTAAGTTTTCATTCACTAACCGGATTAAGCGTGACGTCTCATTTTGCATTAATTTAATAGCATTCTCTCTTTGTCCTTCTGGAATCGCATTATATTGCAAGCCTTCCAATAACCCATTAATCGTGGTCAACGGTGTTCTCATCTCATGAGAAGCATCCGCCATAAATTGACGTCGTCGCTCTTCCTGGCGATCGATTTCTTCTCTAGATTCTTTCAATGACTCCGCCATTTTATTGAAATCTTCAGCTAGATCATCAAATTCATCCTTATCATGCGTAACCAGTTTAACATCAAAATTGCCACTCGTAATTTCCTTTGTGGCCTTTCTCATACGATTGATTCGCTTAACTTGGAAACTAGCAAAGAAATAACTCAAAATCAGTCCAACGATACTAGAGATGATAAATCCTTTGAACAAATTAGCTGTTATAGCATCAACACTATTGGAAACATTCTTCGCTGGTTGCGTAATGACTAGCGCACCTATGATGATATTTTCATTTTGGGCATTCGTTGTACTGACTGGCATCATCACATAAGATGACATACGTTTATCCCCATAAATATCTTTATCAATTGTTGCGTATTCTTGCTGCCCTTCCATCAATGCATCCCAATTATCTTTGATTACAGAATTGTCTAATTTTTTCCCCGGAGTTAAAGGATATTGAACTTGCATATTTCTATCATAAAAAACAAATTGAACATCTTGATTGCTCAAGAAACCTTCAAACAAACTAAACGACGTATTCCAAATATCTTGATCCGTCATTCCAGGAAGTCTGTTGATCGAATCTTTTGTTTTCCAAGCTGATATGGCATACCCTCTAAGTTGCTCATAGTTATTATCCTGAAGTGTTTTTTTGGTCAGTTGAGTGAATGATGTCCCAACGATCAAAATAATTAAAATAATCACACCCCAAAAGGCCAGTAATTGTTGATATAAATACTTCATTTAGACTACTCCAGAATCGTCAAATTTATACCCTACGCCCCAAACAGTTTGAATCACTTGTGGTCCAACTTTTTCAATTTTTTGACGCAATTTTTTTATATGAGCATCTACAGTCCGTTCATCACCAAAATATTGATAATCCCAAACCATTTCTAATAATTGTTCACGCGAAAATACCTGCCTTGGTTTCTTTGCCAATGTATAAAGCAAATCAAATTCTTTTGGCGTTAAACCGTCGATTAATTTATTATCAAGATATGCTTCTCTTGTTTTTGTATTCATCTTAAAGTGATCGGTCTCTACATCAAATTGATCATCGGAACGATCCGTCCCTTCTGGTGCATGTTCGCCAATTTCTGAACGTCGATGCAGTGCTTTTATCCGTGCAATCAAGGTTAATGGACTAAATGGTTTTGTCACATAATCATCCGCACCCATTTCCAACCCAATTACTTGATCACTTTCTGAGTCTCTAGCAGTTAGCATAATAATCGGAACAGTATTAGATACTTTGCGAACTTCCCTGCAAACTGCCATTCCGTCCATTGTTGGTAGGTTCAAATCCAAAGTGATCATATCCCATTTTTCAGGATTTTCTAAAAACGCATCCAATCCTTTTTTTCCATCATATTTAAAAGTAGCCTCCCAGCCCTCGTTTAAGAAAAACATTTGCATCATCTCTGAAACTGACTCATTATCTTCTATCATTAATACATTCATTATTTAATCGCCTCTTCCCTTCAAGTTTAACGTCATTTATATTATACTCTAAAAACCACCCAGCTCCAATAACTTCTACCTTTCTTCAAAAAAGCTTTGTCTTTTGTTCAATTTTTGATAAGATTAATAATGAAAGGACGTTGAAAATTCATGAAAAATGTACAAGCAGTTGCTTTTTTTGATTTAGATGGAACATTATTGAATGACAAGTCACAGATTACACCAGAGATAACAAAAGCGATCAGTGGTTTAAAAGCCAACAATATTTTACCAATGATCGCAACTGGTAGAACTGTTGTGGAAATTGAACCAATTATGAGAGACAGTGGGATTGATTCAGCAATCGTTATGAACGGCCAATTTATTCAAGTAGAAGGAAAAAAAGTTTATTCGGATGAATTTACTTATGAAGAATGCATGAAAATGTATGAACATGTCAAAAGTCTAGGACATGAAATCTCATATTATAACGATCAACAAATTTGGTGTTCTGGTCACAGCGAGATTTTAGCTAATGCATATGCTTTTATCCATTCGGATGTCCCAATAATCGATCGATCCAGTTTAAAAAATAAAACAGTGAATATGATGCTAGTTTTATCTGAAGATGGTGATGAACATTATTTAAAACATTTTCCAGAAATGACCTTTTATCGCAATGGTCCTTACTCTATTGATACTGTCAGAAAAGGTGTTTCTAAAGGAACTGGTGTAAACAATCTGTTTAAAACATTGGCGTTACCCAAAGTTCCAACCTTTGCTTTTGGCGATGGAATCAATGATCTCGCTTTGTTTGAAGCGTGTGACAATAAAATCGCTATGGGCAATGCGCGGACTGAATTAAAAGAGCGTTCTAGTTATATTACTAAGAAAAATACAGAAGGCGGAATTGTTCACGCCTTAAAACATTTCGATTTGATCTAAAAACTGTATAAAAAAATCCCTCTTCTTATTTAGAAGATGGGATTTCTTTTTTATGTCTTTTTTGATGAACACAGATAACGGTTCCTGTCACTTGAATCAGTAAGAGAAAAAGCAAAATCGCGCTTAATCCTAAATGTCCTTGATCTAAAGTTCTTTTTAACAATACAAGTAAAATCAGACTGCTTACTGAATAAAGTGACCATTGCTTATCCATAATATCTAGACCCCTTTGGTTTGTTATCTATAAGGATAGGACTTTTGTTTAGAAAATGCAAGGATCTTTTGGGTATCTGTGAAGTTTCCTACCTTTTTTTAGTGTTTCTTTATAATTCTAAGGAAACTCTAAACATAATAGTTCATTTATTTCTTGTAAAACACACTATCCATTTCAAACGACTCTAAAAAATGATACACTGATTTTACGGCTAATTTACTGTGAGGAGTTTTTTTACATGGACGAACAACAATCAAATATACAACTTATTTTAGATACTTGTTTAATGGCGGGTAAAATCATGACTGAAAGTGGTTCTGAAGTTTATCGTGTTGAAGATACGATGAATCGAATTGCAGAAAACGCTGGTCAAAAAGAAAGTGTTAGTTATGTTACTGCGACAGGGCTTTTTATGGGCTTTCGTTCAAGTAATTACACCCAATTAGAAAATGTGACTGAACGAAGTATCAATTTAGAAAAAGTAGCAATCGTAAATAACCTTTCGAGGAAATTTGCGGACAAAGAGATTACATTAGAAGAGCTCAATCAAAAACTTACAAATATTAACCATGAAGCGCCAACTTATTCTGTTTCGTTGCAAATCTTTGCCGCCGGAATTGTCAGCTGTACATTAATGTATATTTTCGGAGGAACTTGGCAAGATTTTTTAGCCACATTTTTCGTTGGCATGGTTGGTTTTAGCGTTGCTTATTTCACCAAGGAATGGTTAAATATCAAATTTTTAGATGATTTTTTGTCAGCTTTCACAATTGGTCTGCTAGCCTATTTAGCAGTGAGATTCCACTTAGCTGGAAATATTGATAATATTATTATCGGAGCTGTCATGCCACTGGTTCCAGGTGTTGCTATCACAAATTCATTCCGAGATATTTTGGCAGGACATCTATTAAGCGGGACAGCACGTGCAACAGAGGCGATATTTGTTGCTGGATCGATTGGAATTGGGATCGCAATTGTATTTAAATTATTTATGTAAGGAGAAATGAATGTGGAAGTTGTTATTCATTGTTTATTTAGCTATCTAAGTACGGTTACATTTGGGATTGTTACTAATGTCCCTAGAAAAGTTTTAAATGCTTGTGGTATCACTGGTACTGTCGGCTGGATGATTTATTGGTCTACTAAAAACATGGAAGCTGGAGAAATTTTCGCTAATTTTCTTGGAGCAATCGGTATTGGTCTATTAAGTATTTATTTTTCGCGCAAAAAAAAGATGCCGATGACGATTTTTAATATCCCTAGTCTTGTTCCTTTAGTTCCAGGTGGTCCAGCTTATCAAGCTGTTAGAAATATTGTTTTAGGTGATTATATTGGCGGTGCCCATTCTATCATTAAAGTGATTATGACAGCAGGTGCAATCGCTGCTGGTTTTATGGTAACAGGGATTGTTGAACGACTTTTAAAAAATCTATTGGATAAAAACAAATCAGTAACCAAACAGACTTAAATAAAAAGATCATTCAAGCAACCTTCAAACTGCCTGAACGATCTTTTTATTTAGTCAATCGAAATTTCTTCTGTCTCTTCTTCAAAGAATAAGAGTAAATCTTTTAAGGTCAATTTTTCTTTTTCTTCTTTATTTAAGTCTTTAATGATTTGGCCTTTTTGTAAAACAATCAGTCTGTTACCGTACTTTAAGGCATCTTCCATACGGTGGGTAATCATTAAACAAGTTAACGCCCCTTCTTTGATTCTTTGATCTGTAAGTTGCATCAATTGCTTAGATGTTTTAGGGTCTAACGCTGCCGTATGTTCATCTAAAAGTAGTAAGTCAGGTTTAGTCAAGGTTGCCATCAATAAGCTCAGGGCTTGTCTTTGCCCCCCTGAAAGGTTTCCTGTTGGTGTATCTAGGTGATTTTCTAGTCCATTTCCTACTTCACTACATATTTTAGTAAATAAAGCTCTCTCTTCATTTAGTTTACGCAAACGCAACCCGCGTCTTTTACCTCGATACATGGCTAATAATAAATTCTCAGCTACAGTCATTCTTGGTGCTGTCCCCATCTTAGGGTCTTGGAAAACACGGGATAAATATTTCGCTCGTTTTTCTTCAGAATAAGTTGTAATATTTTGTCCGTTAATGAATAAATCACCTTCACTTAAGGACACGGTTCCAGCGATACTGTTAAACAACGTACTTTTGCCTGCACCGTTACCACCTAATACCGTAACAAACTCGCCTTGAGAAATTTTCAAATTCACATTATTTAAAATCAATTTTGTTTCATTCAATCCATTATCAATACGTTTTACCGCACTTTTAAGTTCTAAGACTGTGCTCATTTGTCACCCTCCTTTTTTGGTATAAAGTGTAAATTCAATGCTTTTTTTAGTTGTGGAATCATCAGACAAGCTGCTAAGATCACGGCTGAAAAGATTTTTAAGTATGTTGTGTCAAATCCAAGTTTAATAACAAGTAGAATGAGTAGTTGGTAAATGATACTTCCAACAACGATTGCCACTAAACGCTCTGCAAACGTCAATTCTCCAAACAAAACTTCTCCAATAATGATCGATGCTAGACCGATAACAATCACACCAGTTCCCTTATTAACATCCGCATATCCATCATTTTGAGCGATTAATGCACCAGATAAAGCAATCACGCCATTTGATAAGGTTAAACCTAATATTTTCATAGAATCCGTCTTAATCCCGATCGAACGCGCCATATGCTCATTATCTCCCGTTGCAATATATGCTTGTCCTAAATTTGTATTGAAGAAAAATAGTAATAAACTAATAATAATCGTTAGAAAAATCACCCCTAAAAAGACAATATCATAGTAGTTAGGTAAATTTAATTGTAAAAAGAAATCTTGGATTTTTGGTTTATTCAATAATGATAAATTTGGTGTCTGCATCACGTAAAGAATAACTGAATTCAAACCTGACATGACTAAAATCCCTGCTAATATTACTGGTATTTTGCCTTTTGTAAATAGTAATCCTGTCACAAGACCTGCACACATACCTGCCAAAACGCCTAATAAAGTTGCTAAAATCGGATGAACACCTGAAGTGATTGCGGTAACGCAAACTGCTCCTCCAAGTGGAAATGAACCTTCTGTCGTCATATCCGGAAAATTTAAAATACGATATGTCATGAAAATACCTAGTCCTAATATTGCCCATAACATTCCTTGTCCAATTGCTGAAACTATCATTTGATCCTCTTCCTCTCCTTAAGTTTACTCTATAACTTTTGCTTTTGATGCGATATTTTCAGGTATTGAAACGCCTAATTTATCTGCTTGTTTTTGATTAATGATGATCTCTCCTGTTTTAAAGGTATAAATCGGTGTAGTGGCTGGCTTTGCTTTTCCAGACAAAACATCTGCTGCCATCTTACCTGTCTGAACACCCAATTCAAATTGATTGATGCCGACTGTAGCTACCCCACCTTGTTCTACCATTGTATCAACGGAGGGAATAATAGGTGTTTTAGTTTTGTTTGCTTCACTTACCACTGTTTGCATTGCATTAGCAATTGTATTATCTGTAGGGATATAAATGAAATCCACTTCGCTCGTCATTACTTGAACTGTCTGTGCGATTTCATTACTAGAAGGAACTGCGAATGTTTTTACAGTCAGACCTTTTCCCTCGGCAATTTTTTTTGCTTCTTCGACTTGATATTTAGAATTTTCTTCAGACGATGCGTATAAGATTCCGACTTTTTTACTTTTCGGCAAGATTTCTGTTACTAAATCAAACTGAGCACTTACAGGCGATTTATCACTTACTCCTGTGATATTAGCGCCCGGTTTTTGATTGTTTTTTACAAGCCCTGCACTAACAGGATCAGTAATTGCACCAAGAATAATTGGCACTTCTGACGTCGTATTTGCAAGTGCCTGAGCTGCTGGTGTAGCAATCCCAATCAAAACATCCGATTTTTTTTCTTGAACCAATTGTTGACTCATCGTAGCTAACTTACTTTGATCTGCTTGACCATTTTGAAACGCAATTGTCATATTTTTACCATTTTCATAGCCTTCTTCCTTCAATCCAGCCTGAATCCCTTTGTAAATTTGATCTAAAGCAGGGTGACTAACAAACTGTAATACTCCAACTGTCGGTAATTTCTCTTTAGCCGTTTCTTTCTTTTCTATAAAAAATGATCCTATTAAAAAAATAACAATGATTGCTACAACTGCTGATAAACGATTTTTCCTCATATTTATTCCTCTCCTTCTTATCAAATAGTGCATTTCAAACAAAAAAACAACGACAAATCCTAAAAAGGAGCGGTCGTTGTTTTATAAACAAAAACCACATAGATTACACATCTATGTGGTCGAAAATTCATCTTGAATAAACCGACATAGATACAAAATTTAGAATTTGTCTTCTAAAGTTGTATCTATGAGAGTATCATACATACAACTATCTACGCCAGTTTTGCCATGAATTATTCAATTCTTTGATTGGGTTGGATAGTCGATTCATATAATCACTCCTATAGTTTTCTATTAAAATCAGTTTACACTAAATAGAAATTGTTCGTCAAGTCTAAAAATGTCATAAAGAGAGATTATTTTGAATTTTCTTTTCCTTTTTGAGATTTTTTTAATTGTCTGCGATAACTCCAACTATCTTTATTCTCTTTAAAAGGATAAAAATTCAAACTTGTAAACATCTTTTGTGACGCTTTATTCCAATTGAATATTTCACTAACTGTAATGAACTCCCTTCCTATTTTGTTTGATTTGTAGATAAAATATTTTGTAACAATTCGTCCGATATGGCGATTACGAAATGCTTGATCGATTACGATAGCATAATCGTCTTCTGCCAACCAGACATCGCCTATTATTTGCTTATGAAAGCCATTGTAATATTCAATGTAATAAAGTAGACCATGCTCATTTTGCCACTTATACATTTCTTGGATCTGCTCTTTTGTATAGATAATCTTGACTCCAACGATATTACGCATACTTTCTGGATCCTGATACCACTTTAATGACTCTTCCCGCATTTTGTCAAAAGGGATCAAACGAATATTTTGATTGATTCGGACTTTTTTTGGCGTATTACGATTGAAAGAGGACTCACTTTTATGTCGAGTCCTCTTTCTTACTAAATCTGTCGCCAAAGTCCGCCATTTAGCGCTTGTCACGTCGTTCACTTCTTACATAGACATGCTGTAATCTAGATTTCATCATAAAAAGTCCCAATAAACTGAATAGAATAAATTCTTTCATATCAAGCCCTTCTTTCTAAAAATTGATTTAATGCGCTAGAGAGTCAGCTCCTACTGATTATTCTACCGTTTGTTCTGAATCAACAGTCACTTGTGATTCAGTTGTTGTTTGAGTTGTTTCTGTTTTAGCTTCTGTTGAAGCTGGCATTGATGATGCTGGCGGCTGAATACTTTGTCCAATACTCGATAATGGTAACTGATTTAAAGCAGGAATCAGCATTTTTTTCGTATCAAAACGTTCATCGATAGAAATTCTATTCTTCTCTTTACCATTTTCAAAGAAGATAATCGTTACTTCATTTTTCTTGATATTATATTTATTTTCAATAATCTGTGCATCATAAACAATTGGGTAGATATAAATACTATGATTAAAATCTTTCATTTGTTTAGAATCTTTTAATACATCAATGACATTCCCGTATGCTTTACCACTTGGAACTGAAAACAAAACAGTTCTTGCAGTTTTTTCACTGATTTCTTTATCTGCAATTTTGGCATCTAAATAATTTGCTTTTTTCGTTAGCTTTTCTTGGTTTACCAAAGATTTAATTTCAGAAGCACGAATATTGGCTTGGACCTTTGGTACTATTATAAATAAACTTATAATAAATAGGATGGTCACAACTAATATAATTGCAGTAAGCTTTTTCTGTCTATTTAAAGAAGCCACAAAATCATCTTTAATATCAATAAAATTTTTCTTCATTTGTTCTCTCCTCTACTACTTATAATTCTATTATACTAGTAGTTGATTCCTTTGCCTAGTATAACAAATAACGCTCACTTCCATTTTTAATAAAAAATAGAATATTGTTAATACACCTATTTATAAATATTAAAAAATAACAATAATTAATTTTATTTGCACCAGTTGACAAAATTCAACCTCTAGCCTATACTTTTGTTAATGGCGAAAATATTAAAATACGATGAAAAGAAGAGTACTATTTTTATAAAATTGATGAGAGAGTCTCAGCTGCTGAAAAGAGATAATTTTAGAAAATAGGAAGATGGTCTTTGAGTAGATATTGATCAACACTTGTATAGTCAATATTGGGAACGCCCATTACAGCGTAACGGTATAGATCGACATGATCCGTACCTATAGAGGGAAATCTCGTGAGGGATTTTCAATTAAAGGTGGTAACACGATCAATCGTCCTTTACTTTTGCAAAAAAAGTATTGGGCTTTTTTTGTATTCTTTTAACACATCTGATTTAAAAGGAGGAATAATTATGCCGAACAACAACCAACTTGTCCCTTTCCGATATGATATTGTAGGCAGCTTTCTACGGCCTGAATCATTGAAAAATGCACGTGATGCATTTGCAAATAGCAAAATAACAAAAGAGCAATTGATCCAAATCGAAGATCAAACAATTATTGATTTAATTGAAAAACAAAAAAAAATCGGTCTTCACGCTATTACAGATGGTGAATTTCGTCGTCGTTGGTGGCATTTAGATTTTATTGCAAGTTTAAACGGTATCACTGTCTATGATTTTCAAACAACTGCCTTTGGTATTGCTACACAAGCTCAAGGAACTTATGTTAGTGGACCTTTATCTTTTCCAAAAGACCATCCATTTCTTGAGCATTTTCGATTTACTCAAAAACATGCTGCACCTGTCTTGGCAAAACAGACGATCCCTGGACCAAATATGATTTTTTTAGATTCACTGATTCTCTCAAAGCAATACAATGAAAATCCAATTTACAACTCTTTGGAGGCATTCAAAAAAGATCTTATTACAACTTATCAAGAAGCGATTCAAGCATTTTACGATGCTGGCTGTCGCTATTTACAACTTGATGATACAAGTTGGGGTGGATTATTCGACGATCGCTTCCGTGACATGATTACAGTTAATGGCTTAGATGCTGACCAATTACTAAGTGATTTTCAAGAAGTCACAGAAAAATCCTTAGCAAATAAGCCCGCTGACCTTGCAGTTACTTTCCATTTTTGCAAAGGGAATTTCCAGTCTCATTGGCTATATAATGGTTCTTATGAAACCATTACTAAAAATCTATTTTCCATTGAAGCATTTGATGGTTTCTTCTTAGAATATGATGATGAACGCTCTGGTGGATTTGAACCACTTAAAGATTTGAGGGATCAACGAATCGTGTTAGGATTAGTCACCACCAAAAAGGGACAACTAGAAGATACTGCTGATATTATCAAACGCATTGAAGAAGCGAGTCAAATTGTTCCTTTAGATCAGATTTGTTTATCTCCACAATGCGGATTTGCCTCTACACATGAAGGCAATCATTTAACTGAAGAAGATCAGTGGAAAAAAATAGAACTAGTAAAAACGATTGCTGAAGCAATTTGGCAAGACGCTTAAAATAAAAAGGAGGCAACAATATGACAACCATTAAAGAGATTCCATTTCGTTACGATCAAGTGGGAAGTTTTTTACGACCTGCAGCATTAAAAACAGCAAGAGAAAATTTTTTAAATCAAAGCATTTCTGCTGAAGAATTAAAAATAATAGAAGATCAAGCAATCATCGAGCTGATCAATCAGCAAGTTGCAAATGGTTTAAAAGCAGTAACTGATGGTGAATTTCGTCGCAGTTGGTGGCATTTGGATTTTCTTTGGGGCTTAAATGGTGTTGAGCAAACCACGCCTGAACACGGCTATCAATTTAATGCTGTGGAAACAAGAGCTGCTTCTTATCAAATTTCAGATAAGGTCACTTTCAATCCGAATCATCCATTTTTTGAAGCTTTTACATTTTTAAATGAGCATACACCAGAAGGAATCTTCGCTAAAGCAACAATCCCTTCCCCAACATTGCTATTTAACCGTAAAAGTGATACTTTTACCTATGCAAGTTACACAGATGAGAACGTCTTTATCGACGATTTAGCTAAAGCCTATCATCAAACAATTTTAAAATTTTATGATTTAGGTTGTCGTTATCTTCAACTAGATGATACATCTTGGGGAATGTATACTGGTTTCATTGAAAATGCTAAAAACGATGAAGAAATCAAACACTGGCAACAACAATGTGAGGCTGGGGTTACTGTAGTAAATCAATTGCTTAAAGGTTTACCTGAAGATTTAACCATCACAATGCATGTTTGCCGCGGTAATTATAAATCCGACTGGGCGATTGCAGGTCCTTACGATCATGTTTCTACTTATTTAGCAGAGTTGAACATCGATGGCTATTTCTTAGAATATGACGATGATCGTTCTGGCGGATTTGAGCCATTAGCACAAATCTATGAAAATGGACCTGCTAAAAAAGTTGTTCTGGGATTAGTTACTTCTAAGTTCCCTGAATTAGAGTCAAGAGAACGTTTAACGAAACGAATTACAGAAGCCTCAACCTATATTCCTTTGGAAAACTTGTGTCTTTCACCTCAATGTGGCTTTGCTTCTACAGAAGAAGGAAATCATTTGACAGAAGAGGAACAATGGGCAAAAGTTAGATTGGTTGTCGAAACTGCAAAACAAGTTTGGCAAGATGCTTAAAAAAACAAGAAGCTATTTTTTCTTAGCTTCTTGTTTTTCATTTTATCGATTGACTGAACGCGCCATGCGATTGATTGTATGACGCATCCCGCGAATCGCAACGGACATTTCATAAATATTTTCAACTGGTGCAAGTCCACCATAGCCAGCATCACCGATATGTTGGATATCTACTCCACAAATTTTATTGGTCAATGCGATTTGACGAATTGTTTCTTTGCTGGCACTTTCTTGACTCGTCCCAATCGCTGACATTGTTAATAAATTATATTTTTTAGCGATTGCTACAGCTGCTTTCATATCTTCTTCTGTAAATCCTTGAACCGTTCCAACTGCTGGTAATAATAAAATATCTGCACCTGCTTTAGCATATGCTTCAACCGCCTCAGTTGAAACAACTGGCTCATCTGATCCTGCACTATGCATTTTCCCAGCGATAATCAAACCAGAGAAATTTTCTTTTGCTATTTTAACCGCTTTGGCAATTTCTAAGTTAGTTACACCTGTTCCTGGATTTCCTGTTAAACAAATAAAGTCAATACCCATTTCCTCTGCTTTTTGAATCGTCTCTTTTGAACTTGTACGGCCATTACTGATTGTTAATTTTTCACTAAACATAGCTGATGAATCATCCACTGGTTCTAAATTTACCCCAATTGGACGTCCTACTAACTCTTTCAAAATAGGAATTGGGTTGATTTTGTTTGTTTCTGGATTTTGCCAATAGCTCATGACCTCTTCAAAAGACATACCTGGAATCCCTTGTACGATGGGATTGAAGCAATCAAAAACATTTAACAAAATCAAATCTGCTCCAAATGCGGCAGCAACCTCGGCATTACTGATATCTCCGGCCTGAGGAGACGCTATCACAACATTTTCTGACAAAATCGTTCGACCTTCGCTCGCTTTGATCGATTGTTTCAATTCTTCTGCTGTCATTTTTGCTACTTCACTGTAACTCGCACTGATTAATCTTTTTACCATATCGTTTTCCTCCCTAATTTAAAAGCGTAGCGGCTCAGTTAGTCACGACAGAAAAATAAGAAATTATGGCTAAGGCTTTTTACTTCATGCATTCTTTCCCTTTTTCCCGAGAGACTAGCTTGCAAAACTGAGAAATAAATCTACCCACATTATACTAAAAAACAAAGGAAAGCGCAGTCATTTACAAAATAGATTCATCAATTTCACATTCTCAAGCTTTTATTTCCCACTTCCTTTATAAATAAAAAGAACTCCGTTATAATAGTATTATTATGTATATAGAATTGAGGGATGTTTATGTCATTTGATGGCGTATTTACTCATGCAATGGTCTCCGAATTGTCCGAGACTTTAGCTACAGGGCGGATTTCAAAAATTCATCAGCCTTACGAAAATGAAATTATCTTAGTTATCCGTACTAAAGGGAAAAATCATAAATTACTTTTATCGGCTCATCCAAGTTATGCTCGAGTCCAACTTACAGAAATTGCGTATGCAAATCCTGACACACCGCCAAACTTTGTTATGATGTTGCGAAAGTTTCTTGAAGGTGCCATTTTAGAAAAGATTCATCAAATCGATAATGATCGAGTGATCCACTTTACTTTCACCAAAAGAGATGAACTAGGTGATCTGCAAAATATCGTTCTTATCGTTGAACTTATGGGTAGACACAGTACGATCGTTTTGATAAACAAAGAAAATGGCAAAATTTTGGATGCGATCAAACATATTGGTAGCTCTCAAAACAGTTATCGTTCTTTACTGCCTGGTGTTGAATACATTGACCCACCAAAACAAGATCTGCAAAATCCATTTTTATCAAGTAAAGAAAAAGTTTTTGAAATCCTTTCAAAAACAAGTGAAATAAATGGAAAGTATTTACAAGGTCAATTTCAAGGTCTAGGTAAAGACACCGCAGACGAGATAGCCTTTCGTTTAAATGAACGACCTAATGAAAAAATGCTTGTATGGCAGTCATTTTGGTCTTCTATAGAAAATGAACTCGCACCAACTTTAACAGTAACAGAGAAAAAAGAATTTTTTACGCCCCTTCCCTTCTCATCTCTTGAAGGAAAACAAGAAAATTTTGTAAATCTTAGCAAACTGTTAGATACATTTTATGGCGGAAAAGCTGAAAAAGACCGCGTTAAGCAACAAGGCGGAGAGCTGATCCATAAAATTGAAAATGAGCTTAAACGAAACCAAAGCAAAGTTGTTAAACTTCAGCAAACATTAGCAGACACCGAACATGCAGAAAACTATCGTCGTGATGGTGAGCTTCTAACAACGTTTATGGCTCAAGTACCAAAAGGTGCTGAGTTCGTTGAATTGCCAAATTACTACGAAGAAGATCATTTACTAAAAATTAAACTAAATCCAGCCCTTACACCAAATCAAAATGCTCAAAAATACTTTCAAAAATATCAAAAACTAAAAAATGCAGTGAAAGTTGTTCATGGTCAAATCGAACAAGCCAATCAAGAAATCGGCTATTTAGAATCTGTTTTGTCACAATTGGAAATTGCAGGTCCGATGGATATTCAAATGATTCGTGAGGAATTGATCGAGCAAGGGTATGTTAAAAATCGCGGTGCAAAAAAACAGAAACAACCAAAGAAAAGTAAACCAGAAGAATTCTATTCAACTGACGGTAGCCTGATTCTTGTAGGCCGCAACAATCTACAAAATGATCAGCTCACTCTTAGAACGGCTAAAAAAACGGATATTTGGTTGCATGCAAAAGATATTCCTGGCTCTCATGTAATCATTAAAGATACTGATCCTTCCAAGGAAACTTTGTTGGAAGCTGCCAATCTTGCTGCCTATTACTCTAAATATCGTTTATCTGCCCAAGTTCCTGTTGATTATGTTCAAGTAAAACATGTTCATAAACCGAATGGTGCTAAACCAGGATATGTTATTTATGAAAATCAAAAAACGATTTATGTAACGCCAGATGAGCAATTATTGGAAACATTAAAGAGCGTGGAACAAAACTAAAAAACAGTTTTGTTTCGCGCTCTAAATCCGAATAAACGGCGAGAAAAAAGCAGATCCTTCGGAAATAAGCTGAAATTTACAAAAATTTGAAAAGCAATTTTCGTGAATTCCCTCTTATTTCTCGGAGCTAAACGCTTTTGTCTCGGCCTATTTTTAATCACGAGCAACCATTGCTCGCTTGACTAAATTATTAGAAACATTAGAAATAATGTCATTTGCCGATATACCTTCCAACAATGGTTTTTTAAGTGTCATATAAAAGATATATTTAGGATCTTCAGTTGGGGTGATCGTTACCACAGAATGTAAATATTCTTGTTTTTGATATGCACCATTTTCAAAAAATTCTGCTGTCCCTGTTTTAGCTGAGACATTTATTCCATCTATCGCATATTCTTTTCCCATACCATACTTAGGATCCACTGTCACATCTTTCATATATTCCAAGACTTTCCCCGCCGTTTCACTTGAAATTGGTGTTCCAACTGTTTCAGGTTGAGTGATTGTTTCCTCCCCATTTGAAGAAACAACTTTACTAACAATAGTAGGTTTCAGCATTTTCCCACCGTTAGCAATTGCCGTATAAGCCTGAAGCATTTGCAAGTGAGTAACAGAGATTCCTTGACCATACGAGGTCATTGCTCTGTCTACTGTTGTTTTATTCTGTATTTCTCCAGCAGCCTCACCAGCTAAACCAAAATTCGTGCTTTGACCAAAACCAAATTTCTTAAGATACTCTTGCCACAAATCAGGCATCCGCTCTTGAAGTGTCACCATTCCGACATTACTTGACCAAGCTAGACCTTGTCTAAATGTCATATTTCCTTCTCCAACACCATTATTCCAATCATTGATTGTGGCATCATCGACTTTGATACTTCCTGAGGGAAACTGTTCACTTTCGTTAAACTTATTTTCTTCAATTGCACTTGCGACCATCATGCTTTTCATTGTCGAACCTGGTTCATAAACATCTTCTACCAAAATATTACTCCAACGAGCAGTGTTTGGGTCATCTAACCCTTTTCTTGTGTCTAATTCAAAAGATGGACGTTGAGAGGTTGCTAGTATATTCCCCGTTTTTGCTTCCATCAAAGTGGCTGTGATATGCTCTGGTTGGTATTTTTGTGCAGCATCGTCTAATAACTCTTCCAGATAAAACTGTAAATTGCTATCTAACGTGGTGTATATATCACTTCCATCGACACGTTTTTTTTCTTTTACGCTTCCTGGTTTTACATCACCGAATGCAGAGTTTTTCTCATAACTACGAGAGCCATTTTTACCAGATAGCTTTTCATCATAAGCTTCTTCGATCCCCATGACCCCATGTTCATTTCCTTGGTCGTCTGTGTTGGTATAACCGATAAAATATGAAGCGAAATTACCAACTTGATAGGCACGCTTTTTCTCTTCTCTAAAATAAATACCTGAAATTTTTTGCTTTGCCAGCTCTTCTTCAATACTTCTTTTTGTTTCAAAACTTAAATTTTTCCCATTTGTACCAAATTCAACTGTTGTAACTGTCTCTCCGGCTTCATTTACACTCGGTTTTAATTGTTTCAAGGTCATCTCTTTCTCTATTTTTACATGTTTTTCAAAAATTTCAGCAATTGTTGCCCAATCTTTTTCTTGGACGTATAGTTTTTTACCTTCTAAATCGGTATAGTTTTCATCTAAAATAGCGTATAACGAAAATGCGCTCGAATCTTCGACTAGGACATTACCATCTTTATCAAAAATCGATCCTCGTTTTGCGTCTAATGTCTCATGAACCTCATACAGCTCTTTCGTCTTTTCAGAAAGAGACGTTCCAGCAACTTTGCCAGTAATCAGAATATAGGATAATCGAATTGTAAAGAGTAAAAAAATCAAAACGGCTAGAAACAAAACAATCACGCCAACTCGTTTTCGATTTTTAGTTGTTGAAAGATTACGACTATTAATTAGGTCTTTTATTTTTTTCATTCTACCTTATCTCCAAAGTGGGTTTTTCTATTTATCTCTGTTAAAAAATCTGACTTTATACACAGACTTTCAAAGAACAGTGTTCTTTTATTTTACCTCGTTTACTCACTTTGTTTGCGTTTATTTTTCGCTTCTTAAACAAAATTTAGAGTATTATAATAAATAGAAAATGGACTTTCTATCAATTTTAAGCAAAGAAAAAGAAACATATCTCAACCTTTTCTGATTTATGTTTCTTATTATATTATTTTTTTCTTGCTACATGTACTTTTAATTGCTTGCCTTTGATTGTTCGTTCCTTCATTGCTTGAATAACTAGTTGACCTTTTCCGTTTAGAATATCAACATAAGTCACATTCTCTTGAATCGTAATAATTCCTATGTCTTCTGATGAAATGCCTTCTATTTTTGAAATGGTTCCTACAAAATCAAGCGCTCGTAATTTCTTTTTTTTACCGCCATTGAAATAAACTTTTGTGATTTCTTCATTTACACGTTTGGCTTTTTGGTGCTTTGGTTTTTGCTTTGTTGTTATTTTTTTCTCAAATGCTGATTTGTTTCTTGCTACTTGTTTAGTATTCGGCAAAGTGATTCGTGTCATTGTTAATTCACTAAAAGCTTCAATTTCTTTTTTTAAAGAGTCTTCTTTTGAAGTAACAAATGTCAGTGCATACCCTTCTTTGCCCGCACGTCCTGTTCTTCCTACACGGTGGATGTAGCTTTCTTTTTCAAAAGGTACATCAAGGTTAATGACATGAGTAATATTTTCAATATCAATACCGCGAGCCGCCACATCTGTCGCCACGAGATAACGAAACTTGCCTTTTCTAAAAGCATCCATTACTTCAAAGCGGTCTTCTTGCATCATACCACCATGTAATTTCCCGACTGGGTATCCGGATTTGACTAAGAAATCGTATGTATCATTGACTTTTTCTTGAGTATTAGCAAAGATGATACAGGTATCTGGATTTTCAACGATCGTTACTGCCTCTAAAGCAGCAAATTTCTGTTCCTCTGTTACATCTAAAAAGGCATGTTGGATCTTCGGTGTTGTTTTTTCTGATGCCTCGATTTTTATAACAACTGGTTCACGCAAATACGCACTACTCAGTTTTTCAATTGTTTTTGGCATTGTCGCAGAGAAAAGAAGAGTATTTTTAGCTTCTGGTAATGCCGCTATAATCTCTTTTACTTGTTCAATAAAGCCCATGTTCAACATTTCATCTGCTTCGTCGATCACCAAACAATTAATTTTTTCAAGAGGAAGCGTTCCTTTTAGGATATGGTCTAACACCCGTCCAGGTGTTCCAACCACGATATGGCTTTTTTGTTTTAATTCTGATTTTTGTTTTACATAAGATGCTTTCCCGTAAACAGCCGTTGCTTTTATTCTTTTATAGCGACCGATATTGATTATATCTTCTTGCACTTGTTGAGCTAACTCTCTTGTTGGCTCTAAAACAAGGACTTGTGGTTTATTTTCGACCCAGTCGACTTTTTCGCAAAGCGGGATAGCAAAACTAGCAGTTTTCCCGCTGCCAGTTTGAGATTGAACTAAGACATCTTTTCTATCCAAAACAGCTGGAATTACTGCTTGTTGGACTGGTGTTGGTGTTTCATAGCCTAAATCTGAAATGGCTTCTAGAATTACATCACTTATTGGATAGGTATTGAAATTTATTTTATTCATTGTTTCCCCATTCTTCTATTTTATCGATCAAAATATTTTGCACACAGTAAAAACTTTTTTCGTGTGAGTTGAATTTTACTTTTAATTGTCTGAATATTTTTTAGGCTCAGTTCCTTATTATCCATGAAAAGTCACTGAACTGCAAGAGGCTAAATTATTATTGTTGTTTTGTGTGAATCGATTTAACGGTGTTTCAAAAAATCTATTACCAGCTAAAATCCTTTATCTTAAAGAAAACAAAAAGAAGACGAGACAAAAGCATTTAGCTCCGAGAAATAAGAGGGAATTCACGAAAATTGCTTTTTAAATTTTTGTGAATTTCAGTTAATTTTCAAAGGATCTGCTTTTTTTCTCGACTTTTGTACTTTTTTCACACTGTTAATTCTATTACAAGTAAGGTTTTGTGATTTCATCATTTGAAGTTGATAGCTCTTCGGGTGTTCCGCTAAATATTAATTGACCACCTTTTGCACCGCCTTCTGGACCAATTTCGATGAGCCAATCAGCTTGTTTGATGATACTCAAATGATGTTCTAAAAGAATCAAACTACTTCCTTCATCAACCATTTGATTAAAAAGCCTCAATAAATGGTTGATGTCTGCTAAATGTAAACCATCCGTTGGTTCATCTAATAAATAAATCGTTCCTTTCTTATGCAGCTGGTTTGCTAATTTCAAGCGTTGCAACTCGCCTCCAGAAAGTGTTGTTAAAGACTGGTTTAACCTTAAATAACCCAATCCAACTTCCATTAATGTTAATAATTCTTTTTTGAAGGGCTGACTGAAAAAGAATTGGCCACTCTCATTGACTGTCATTTCTAAAACATCGACAATCGTTTTACCTTCATATGTGTACTTCAGAACTTCTGGATCATAACGTGTACCATGACAGACTTCGCACGTTGTCACAATATCTTCCATAAAAGCCATATCAGAAATGATTACACCTTTACCGCGACACCTTGGACAAGCGCCTTTTGAATTATAGCTAAATAAAGCAGCACTTACACCATTTTCTTTGGCAAATAGTTCACGGATTTTCCCGAAGATATCTAAATACGTCAACGGAGTAGAACGCAAATTGATTCCAATGCTTTTTTGTGAAATCGCTACAATCTCTTGATTTTCTTCAATAGAAGTCTGACGGATGACCTCACCCAATGATGATTTACCTGAACCTGCAACACCACAAATAACCGTCATGACACCTAATGGTATTCTTGCGGAAAAGTTTTTTAGATTATGAAGATTGACATTTTTTATATCCAAAAAGTTCTTTGGTTTCCGTGTCTTCTTCTTTATTTGTATCGTTGTCTGCAATGCTTCACTTGTGATGGTTTTGGCTTCAAGGAACTTAGAATAATCGCCCGCAAATTGAAGTTCTCCTCCGCCTTCTCCAGCACCAGGTCCCATATCAAGAATATAGTCTGCAGAGCGAATCAGTTGAGGGTTATGTTCTACTAAGATGACTGTATTGCCTTTATTTTTCAAAGAAAGCAACGCTTTGTTGATCCGATCGATGTCTTTTGGGTGAAGACCAGCACTTGGCTCATCTAAAATATACATCATATCATTTAGTGCGCTATTGATATATTTCGAAATTCTAATACGTTGCGCTTCCCCTCCAGAAAGACTGCCAGTCGATCTCCCCAAAGTTAAATAGCTTAAACCAATTTCCATTAATGCCTTTAAGCGCTTTTGAATTTCGGGTTTAATATCTACAGCCAATGGGTCTTCGATTTTTTCTATAAACGATGTTAATCCATCAAGCGAATAGGTGACTACATCAGCAATACTTTTACCAAAAATTTTACAACTTCTCACTCGTTCGTTTACTCGAGTGCCATAACAAGCTGGACACGTTTCAATAGTAACGAAGCGATCTAATTGTTTTTGGTGCCTTTTCCCTTCGTCTGATTGAAGAATACTTCGTCTCATCCTAGGTATCACTCCTTCAAAAAGTGCAGTGTGAGGCCATTTTTCTGGTGGATTTTTTAATTTTTGTTGCGGTGCATACAAAAATAAATCTAGCTCTTCTTTCGAATAGTCTTTTATTTTTTTATCCAAATCAAATAGTCCACTGTCTGCGTAACGTTTCCAACGCCAAAAGCCTGAATGGAAAGTTGGAAAATCTATAGGTCCCTCGTTTAGTGATTTATTAAAATCGACTAATTTATGAATATCAATAGTTGTTACAGTGCCGATGCCATCACATTCTGGGCACTTACCGTCCGGATGATTGAAAGAAAAAGTATCCGAATAGCCAACAAATGGTTTGCCTACCCTTGAAAAAAGTAACCGTAAAAATGTATAAATATCTGTATATGTTCCGACTGTTGATCTAGAATTTGAAGATAATTTCTTTTGCTCGATCACGATCGCAACAGGTAAATTTTCAATGTTATCTACGGTTGGTCTGCCATATTTAGGTAGATATTTTTGTAAGAAACTTGGGAAAGTATCATTTAGTTCTCTTCTAGATTCAGCAGCTAACGTATCAAAAATTAGAGAAGACTTTCCAGATCCAGAAACACCTGTTACAACAGTTAATTGATGTTTTGGTATTTGTGTTGTGACGTGTTTTAAATTATTTTGAGTAGCATTTTTGATCTTAATGAATTGATTTTCCATAAACTTTTTCTCCTACATGATGTTTCATTTTAGCGTTTTATAATACCTCTATTTATTATAAAGCTAATTATGTAGCATTGCGAATAAAGAGATAGTTTAACTCTAGATAAAAGAAATCAAACATTTTTTTCAAAAAAAATAGAGCGGGTTACGCCACTCTATTTTCAGTATGATAATATTGTTTAGATATCTAGCGAAACAAACAGCATTTCAATTATAATTTAGGTGCTAAATTTATCGAACAAAGCGCATGTTACTTATTCTTCCGTAATTTTGCATTTGGAATTGTGTTTTAAATTGATCGTTATCAGCATAGTCTATTGTTGATCGAGCAATGACTGAAGATCTATTCGGATTGTCTAAGGTTAAGCTTACATTAGAAATAGGTCGCCAAAGATTTGTTGGTGTCGGAGTAGTCGTTTTCCCTCTATTCACCCAACCTTCAATAAAACCTCTATCCATATTAATATTCAGAAACCCAATACTTGTATTTCTCATTGAGATAGGTGTACATCTATAGTATTGATTATTAAAATCAAACCCTCCATTGTCGATATCGATGGAGCCATATTCCCCTAAATCAATATTTCTAACATTCGTTTTATTTGGAGAAGTCACGGTCAGCTTACCATTGCTTCCTACAACACCAGTTCCTTGTACGGAAATATTCTGAATAGACAGGACGCTATAAAGTACGCCAGGTCGCATTTTACTTCCGTCTGATTGGATTATTACATTGGCTCCATCAGATACTGATAATGTTCCTTTTGGGGCATAAACACCATTAGCTACTCCATTTACATTTAGTTTCGCACTATTGTTCACAACGATTGAATGCTCTCCATTAAGAACGATACTTCCATGATCCATTCCCATCGATCCGTAAGTTCCTGTAATTGTTAGTTCACCTGAATTAACAATCAAATCACCGTTGTTCACTTTTATTGGTCCTGAAGTTGTCTGTGCACCTTGGTAGTTGATACTCCCAGCTTCAATAGTAAAATTATCATATCTTGATTCTATTTCTAATTTGTTGTTACCAAATAATGTTACACTTCCCGGAACTTTTATTAATGGTTTATTGCCAGAATAGTTTACCGAATCAAGTTCAATCGAACCAGTTTCATTAAAACTATCTTCTATCAAACTTTTTGTTCCGCTAGAAGTAACACTTATTCTTTTCAAAACTATTTTAGTAAAATTACCATAGTCTGTATTTAATCCATAGCCATTTGTTATTAATCTTCCGGAACCATTAATTTCTAAATCTCCATCCACGTAAACATCGTCCGTGAAAATAATGGTTCCATTCACAGTGATTACAGTTTCACCCGATTCTATTAGCTGTTTAAATTGTTTAAAGTTATTAGCTATAACTCTTGCTGCTCTTTGTTCATTTGTATTAGCCTTCATTTCACTTGACGCTTCAGCATTCGCAGTTGTTGCATTGCTAAACAATAATAAGCCTGTTGAAACTAATGCTACGGTTAAAACACTTTTTTTTACAATCCCTTGAGTATAGTTCATTTTATTCTCCCCACTTATTTCATTAATTTACTTTTCCGATTTGATTAAACTTTAAAGAACCACTAAAAGGTTTTTCAAAATCTAAAGATGTTTTATTTACTGGTTCATAAATAAACGTTACATATTTTGTTTTCGTAATATCACCTGTCCAAGTAGTATTCGTTATATCCGGTAAAATACTTTGATTTTCATTTGTGACTCCTTGGGGCACAGGAAGTTGATCCTCTATTTTCATTCCAACGTATCGATAATACATAGGCTGTTCTACTGCTCTGATCGATACATCTTTCATCGATAGTACATTACCTGCAACTTTACTTGGAACAATCACTTCTGTAAAACTGCTCGGCAACCCGTACTGTCCTCCAAAAGTAACACCCGTGATATTATAATTATAACTGACTATTGGCATAGAAAAATTATAGCTATTATTCGCTGTGATACGAGCATAACCTGGCGTTGGAATAGGTAATGTTGGTTTTACCAATATCGGTTTTACACTGGTTTCATCCGTTCGCATAACCTGTCTTAAAAATAGATGGGCATCCGTTTGAGTTTCTTTTAGTAAGGTTACATCCGCATCGGTCAATTTTGTATTTCCCGTTGCGTTTATTCCTTCGTAATCTGTATCAAAATCTATTTGAGCTTCATTTTTTTTGATGACTTGATTTCCATCTTCTGTTTTAAATGTATAAACAGATTTCGCATAGAACTCAATCATAACTTTGTCTCCTGGGTTTAAAGGATAAGGAAACCCTTTTTGTCCCCCTTGATAAGATGGCCATTCGAATTGATCTAGTTTAGAAGTAGATACACTTGATTTCCAAAAATTGTCAGCTTGTTGTCCGCTAATCGGAAAACCTGATTTTACATTGCCACTTGCATTCATTATATTGATTGTTGTTCCTGAACTTTTATTATTTGAATCATATGGAATGTATTCAAAAGGCTTATCTGCTATTTTAGATAAATCATCTGTAATATTAAACTGAGTAATTTTTTTATTATCAGATGCATCATTTTCAAATTCGATTGAAAACTTACTCGTTTTTTGAGATAAATCACTTGGTGGTGTGTCTTCTTTATAAACTATTTTATCTGGATCAGCAGTTTTCTTAACATTTGTTTTTGGTTCATCATTCAAATTATTGGTTCCACGTCCAGGTATGATTGTAGGTAAAAGGTTTTGATCAACACTCCCACCCTTTCCATATCCTGCAACACCTGTGGAAGACGTTACTTCAAAATACACAGTATTATCTGAAGTCTTAAACTCTTGTTGGATATTGATTCTAGCTGGTTTTTCAAACCTTGCAATCACCCCTTTAGGACTTCTATCAACGTTAAGATATTTAATTGTTGAAATTCCAGAGGCTGCTCCCAACTGAGGATTTATACCTGAGCGATTAAAGTCAGAATCTAAAGCGTATACTGTTGCTGATAAATCCCCTTCTGTAACTGGAGCAGAAGGATTCGTTTCATTTTTAAATGGATCCCAAGTAACTTCCATATACCGCCACGCACGTCCACCTTTTAAAAGCCCTTCTGACTTAGTAGGAATTACTTTATCCCAAACTGGTCCTACTGGTGTTCCATCTGCTGCAGAAAAGTAATTATGATACGCATTGGATTGTGGCTCTACATTCGTAATAATACCCGATTTAAACTGTTCTGGTTTGATCATTGCCATATGACCTGAAAGACGTGATGGCGCTTCAGAATAGATGTACTGATTATAGGCACTTCCTAGTGGACCATTTAAACTTGCTTCTGGATTTTGACCACCATTAAAATCTAGTTCAATAGAAACTGCATTTTCAATATAATCCGTTTCATATTTTTTTGCACTAAGGTTGTCCAGATTCCAGCCACTTAATCCCCAAGTACTAGTGTTACTGGATCCAGATACTGAATTAGCATAACTTTTTTCTATATAGGTTAAAGGATAGGCCCCTAGTCCAAAACCACCACCGCCAATAGGTCCAAACATACTCTCAACTAATGGATCTGACAATTCGTTTCCTGTGGAAGGTTTAAAATTGGTATCATTGTGTAAGGTAGCAGTAAATCCTGGTCCATCAACACTACTGCGGTAATAAAATCCCATCACTTGTTTTTTATTTAAATCTAGTTTCTGTCTATAGAGAAATCCAGCAGGTCTATACCCTAAATATTTACTTGTATACATATCAACTTGATACGGCATCGTCCGATACATTTTAAATTCAGAATAAGGATTCAAAGTCTTAGGACCTATACCAGCAATTTGAACATACTGATATTGCCAGTCATTTCCAAGATCTCCCAGCTTACCAGTAAAATAGTCAGTCCCATACTCTCCTGTATAAATACTGTTATAAGGAGGCCATTCTCCTTCAAATCCAGAAGGTCTAGTTATCGAAACTCCATTATACTTATATAGATCAGGTATATAATCATAATAATGACCTGCATAAATACCAAACGGCGTGATTGAAGAAGTAGGATTATCCAATCCCTTTTTTTCTTTATCAGGAGCAGTAATTTTCTTTGCAGATTCTTTTGAGTCTTGTGTAGACGCTGAAGTAGTAGAGGATGATGTTTTTTTTGTATCCAATTCTTTTTCTGAGTTGCTGGATTTTTGACCTTCTAAAACTTGTGTCGAACTTTGTTTCACTGTTTCTTCTGAAAAAACAACTGAACTTTTGAAAAAGCAAATAAAAGCTAAAGATAGAGCTAAAATTACCATCAAATAAGTCATTTTTATCTCTTTACTTATGAAAAAAAAGCGTGTAAATAGATTCTTATGAGCGTGATGTTTCACTTTTGTTTCACCTCCAATTCTTTATCGCTTAATTCGCTAATCCGTCTAATCGACTTTTAACAGTTAAATCTTTCGGTCCATTCCACGCATCGACAAACGCTTTTTGTCCATCTCGTTTGCTATATGCACCAATAGCTTCAATTTTAACATCCATATTTAATTGATACCCTTTAAAATCCGTCATGTTATTCGGTTTTGTCACTCCATTTATTAAATTATCTGTCGACTCACCTTTATTAAGAACGGCTAAATAATAATAATAGCCATCACTTCCCAAATACCATTTTGTTCCTTGGCTGTTGATTGCAACCGTATTTATCCCTGCAGATTTATCAATTACAACAGGCAAAATCGAAGATTCTTTTAAGAGATCACTTCGCTCTTGGTTTGCGGTTTCAGTTTTTTGGAAAGTCGGGATGACTAAAGCTCTAACAAATACTGCCGTCTCGCCAGTATTTGTTACTTTTGCTTTTTTGCTAGCCAACATATTTTCTGTACTACTATTTGGATCACTAACAAAACCTTGTTCATCAAGTACAACCTGTGTTGTAGGTAAAGTTAATATATTATCTTTTTGATCTTCACTAACCTGCAAAGCGTATGCAATACTTGCTGAAAAAAATAATAAAAAAGCAATACTACTAGCTGCAACTAAACATTTTTGTTTTTTCGTGTTCTTTTTTTGTATTACATTAACAAAATAATCCATTGACTCACCTACTTTAATTTTGTTAATCAGATTTAGGTGCTCTCTCTTATTACCACGAATCATTTTTTGATATTCCTTCTACTTTAACTATCAAATCATAAAGAGAACCTTTAAAATAGTTAGGCGTTTCATTTGATAATGTTAAGCTTCTCAACAATGGTGTTTTTGTTTTCTCTCCTGGATTAAGTATAGTAGAATAGTAAAAGTAACCATTTTTATAATACCAATAGTCCCCTCCACCACTTTGATTTGACTGAACATAGGGTCCAAAATTAATGCGAATCCATTTTGACATTTCAGTCTCTCTATTTCCTCCATTAAATCCTATTTCTGTTGTACCACTAGTTGGAATTCTCTTACGTCCTTCATAATAATGCTCTTGTTTTTTTTCATCTAAAGATTTGTACTTTTGTCCTACAATCCATGTCTGACTATTACTTATCTCTATCGTCGCTGAACTTTTTTCTGATTCGTATAAGTCACCATAATCGTAGCTATCTTTAGCATATTCGGCTCGTGGATAAACTTCATAGGTCATTTTGAATTGTAATAGTACTTCTTTTAAGGATACTCTTATCTGGGCATCTATTTCACCAGTGTTGATTATGTTCACTTCTTTTTTTGTTTCTATGTTTGGTATCCAATTAGGATCAAAAACTTCTTCAACTTTGACTTCTAAACGCTTATCTGTTCCTTCTGATTGGGTGTGGTTTTTTGTCCACTCAGCATAACTGGTCCATGCTAAAGTCGCTCCGACAACTAATACAAAGGAAAATAATAGCGCAAAACTACCGAAGAAAAGTTTATTTTGATTTAATCTCAACCCTTTTTTATAAAAAAATCTTTTTTTTCTATTCTTCAATGTTTCACTTCCTTTCTCTGACATTCAATTTTTACAATACTTGTAAAATTCAAAAGATCAGATAAGATTCGACCGTGTGTTCTTTAACGACGCCTATTTCTATTCCTTTTTATCGTAACAACAATTACTAAACTTATAAAAAGTAGACCTAAGATAAATCCTAAAAGAACATTCCTTAGATCTTCACCCGTTTGAGGGAATATTCCAAAAGGTTTGGACGGCTTAGGGTCTGGTTGCAATTTAGTATCTTCACTCGCATAGAATACCCAATAAAAGTCGGATTGACTTATTTCACTCCAATCGTCGTCACTATCATTTCTTACAAAAAAATTAACGTTCAAGGTTTCTGTTTGACCTGGTTTAAAAGTTCCCAAATCAATAGCTTTATTTTTTGCATCTGGTAATCCATTTCCAATTAGATCACCAGCGTATAACGTTTTACCACTCATTGTCATGGTGACAGAAATTGCTCTATTCAAATCTATTTTTCCTTCTTTAAAACTTGAATGATTGTCATCACCTTCAGAAAATCTTAAAGATAGGCGATATGGTTTTTCTTCTATACCATAGTTACTAATCATAATAGCTCTCTCAAATGTTAGTTCAGGTTTAATTTCATTGTGTTCAATAAAATATTTACCTTTTTCATTCGCGTGGATTCCATTTTCATCTGCAATAACTAATCCAGGAGGAAGACTCTCCGCAGCATTTGCGGAAAGTCCGAATCCAGTGAATATGATTAGTCCTGCGACTAAAATGATGATAGCATGAATTCGCTTCATAATTGTTCCTCCCAGAATGTGTTACTTCATTACTCGGCCATGCCTGGTAAAGCAGTAAAGTAAGCTTTCGCTTGAGAAGACATGTTGCTCCAGCCTGATGAACCTGATCCAATTTGACTGCCATCAAAAGCAATATCTAAAGCCGCTTTACTAGCTGGAATAGAGTCTAGACCAACCCATAAATCGTATGAAGACAATTTCCAAGTGGTATCTGCAGCGCCAATATTAATATTTTCTAACACTGAAGATTCTGTTTTAGTACCATCTGCAAGCACTTTATCATAATAGAAATAACCATCACTATAGAACCATTTTCCTTGACCTGAACTTGGAATCGTAGTTACTACATTTGGCATATCAAACGTAATATCTGAATTTACAGAAGACACTTTAGCTGAGCCAGCTGCTGGAGTCATCGTACCCACTGTTCCTGTAAAGCCTGGATAATTAGTACTATTAAGATTTACAACAGGGTTTTTCCAATCATTTGCAGTATCGGTATAAGTAGAAGCATATGTGAAATATTTAACATCACTTAACTCATAAGTACCAGTCGCGCCTGCTCCGTCTTTAAGCGTAGCTTTTGCAGTAACTTTTTGTTCAACCGTTGCACCTGTTGCATCTGCCCATTTTGTTCCATTGATTGTTGGAATTGTATATTCTGGACCCGATGTTTGGAAAGCTTTTGGCAATTCTACATTGCTATCAGCTGGTTTATCAGCATAGTATTTCAATCCGCTTGTTTGGTTTACCAGCATTGTACTATTTCCATTAACAAATAATTTCAAATTAGCTGGTTTAGCAGTAGATGTACCATTTCCATCAAGAATTGTCACAGGACCTGTAACTTCCGTCCAACCTGATGCATGAGAATCAGGATTTACAATCACAGGAAAGGCAGTTTTACTAGGTGTATATGCGGCATTCCCAGCAGTTGTTTCCCCAGAAGTTAGTTTACTTAACATTTCTTCAAATGATACACGAACAATAACATCATTTCCTGATGCATTTTGAACGTCAACTTTCTTTTGGATCGTTGCATTAGCATCTAGCTCTTGTCCTGGTGGGAAGACCTCGACGATATTTACTGCCCCTTTTTCATACCCCGCAGATTGCATATGATTTCGAACCCACTCAGTGTACGATGTGAAGGCGAAAGTACCTGCTACTACCAACAACACAGCCGAAGCTGCTGCTAGTGACCCCACTTTCTGTTTTTTACTTTTGTTTTTCCATTTTTTCATTGAAAAAACCTCCTATATTTCTTTTTATTTATAAATCCCTAAATTTCAGGGAGTTTATACTGATTTAGACTTTGCACTTGGAAGACTCAAATAATATTTAATCGTCAAACTAAAGGCAAATATTGCACATAATAAAACAAGAACGATGATTAGATTGTCTCGAATAAATTGAATAATTCTTCCTATATACTCAATATGAAATACTACCTTACCTACATATTGATTTGAGTGTATTGGAGAATCTGGATTATTATTCGCATCACCTTGTGTCGTAAAAAATAAACCTGTTTCTTGGTTTAATTCTTTATCTATTTTAATCAACCTATGGGTCAAATAGATTTCCTGTTCACCTTCAAAAGGTTTGTAGGTGATAATATCTCCCACTTTCAATTCTTCTGGTGGAATACTTTTTAGAAAAATCATCGCTCCAGCCTCAAATCCATCATTATGTTTTGGGCGATCTTTCTTTTGAGCCATGGAATTTGTTTTGACTGTCATAAATCGGTAACCAAAGAATGATTTACTCTTACTATCATTAAATGAAAACATTACAGCACCAAATAGCATGATTAAGATAAACGTATAAAAAACGAGATTCCAACCTCTTGCTAAGATCTGTTTTCTTCTTTTTTTCTTGATTTTTTCTCGATTTATTTTCTTTTTTCTATTTCGCTTTATAACTGAGTCACTCATTTGACCTCTATTTTGTTTAGCTTTCTGCTTGGATTTTTTTGCTGTACTATTTTTTTTCACACGTTTCTTCCTCATTTTTTGTTCAACTTCAATATGTTCAGCCGTATCATTCTTTTTCAAAGAACGTGCCTTTTTCAATACTTTTTTTTGTTTTTCCAAAAGTCTCCTCCATTCATAATGACTTTATTGTGAAGCGAAAACTATTCGACAAATCGATACCCTTTAGAACGAATTGTTTTGATATATTTAGGATGCATTTTATCTGTTTCAATTTTTGATCTTAAATGAAAAATTAAGTTAGAAACTCGATATGTTGATTGTTTGAATGGTTTATTCCAGATACTCTCGTAAAGTTCTTTATACGTGAGTGTTCTATTAGGATTTTCCATCAATAGTTTTATTAATTTATATTCTAGTTTGGTCAATCCCACATGATTATTTCCGTCTATTATTATTTCTCTATTACTTTTATCTAAAACTAGCAAAGAATTTTTTTCTGATTTTTTTTTAAAGTAATTACGGTTCTTCAATGCATTTAAGACAATTAATCGATATTCATCTATTGACTCTTGCTCACAAAAATTGCCATTGACCCCTAACTGTAGATAGACAATATTCGAAATAGTATTTTTTTCTTTTGATATGGTCCAAATCAGACAATTTATCTGTCTTTTAATTTTTAAGATTAAATCACATACTTCTGAAAACTTCGCTGGATCTTCATTAAAGATCAAAATTCCATCTATATCATTTGTTTGTGAATAAATAAGCGTCTCATTGATTTCAGAGATTTGACATTCTTTTTTTAGCGCTTTTAAATATGGATCCAAATCAAAAGTAGCCACTTTTATATAACACAAGTTATACATTTTCCTACCTCCGTTTATATTTTTTATAATTTCCGTTTAAACGTTTCATTTCTCATTACTTTTTCAAGCATTATTGTTTTTAAGTTTATGATTTTTCGTTATAATATAGTTAGCATTATTTTTCCTTATTCTTTGAAAATAAAGAAACAGACGAAAAAATAGTCTAAAATTCATGGTGTATTTTTTTTTGACGGTTATTAAGACGGCTTATATAGAAAAAACAAAATGGAGAACACTATAAAATAGTCATTCTCCATTCTGTTTTCAGCTTTTTATTATTTAATTGTTTACGTTTTACTTTCAACCGAACACCATAGCAAATCAACTGCTGAAATAACCGCACGCCGATTTTCAAACATTGAATCAGTATATGTATCTAATGTTAACTTAGCCGAATTATGTCCAAGTAATCGACTTAAACTCGCTATATCAGCTCCCTGCTCTAAGCATCTTGTAGCGAAAGTATGTCTTAAAGAATGGAAATGAATATCTTTTATATCTGCATATTTTAAAAGCTTCTTAAAACGATAATTAATCGTTCTAGGCTCTACACAATTTCCATTAGACGATATTACATAATCACAATCCGATTTCTCTTTTTTTTCTATTAAATAATTTTGTAAGTTTTTTGACATTGGAATTGCTCGTTTTGAACTTTCTGTTTTCGGACTTCCTTCAATCAAAATAGTCTTTTTGTTATTTTCTTTTATGTCTGAAATTCTATATACTGTTCTTTTTACATAAATAACTTCTTGCTCAAAATCAATATCCGACCATTTCAAACCACTAATTTCACCAATTCTCATTCCAGAATAAAGAGCCAATATAATGGCAGAGCACTCGTCCAATTTTAAAGCAGCACGTTCCAAATTTTGTTGCTCATTTAATGACAATGCGTGGACTGGCTTCATTTTCATTTTTGGTAATTTCACATATTTTAATAAATCTTGATCAATAAAGCCTAGCCTTTCAGCCTCTTTCAACCCCTTTTGTAGAAGGTTAAAAACGTTTCGAATATAACCAGAAGAAAGGTTTTGTTCTTCCAGTATGTTCACAAATGTTTGTATTTTTTGCTTATTCAATTGTCGAATTCTTATTTTTCCAAAATAAGGAATCAAGTAGTTCTGTGCCATATTTGAGTAGACTGAAAAGGTAGTTGGCTTAACTTTCTTTTTTAAACTTTTATTCATCCAAGATTCAAACCATTCTAAAAAAAGACTATCCGGAACGATACTGTGTTTTCTGCTTTCAGCCTGAGTGGCTTTCAAATGTACTAAACGTTCCTTTACATCTTTATATTTTTTTCCATATATATATCCATATTGGATTTTCCCGCTGGGTTTCCGATATTTTATATAGCGACCTTCCCAACGTCCATCTTTTCTTTTATATATATTTTCACCTTTTTTAGCCATAGAATCTCACCCTATCTGATAATTATTTTGACGCTAATTTTGACGGCTTATTTTTAAAATCGCCAATTTAATGTACAAATAAGTCATTTCGTTGTTATTATTTTAAAAAAACTGTTATTTCTATCATTTTTTTAATAAAACATCTAAAAAAATGATAGAAATCAACGTAATATCACATTGACTATTAATCTTTTATCCATTATCATAAATATATAAACGAAATGTCTTATTTAACTGACTTCCTTATTTTCAAAGAATAAAGATAACTATATAAATTATTTATTCAAATAAATTTGACTTACTACTAAGGCTCAATTTTCCTTAGTATTTTTTTATACAAAAAACCTGTTTGAAAATAACTAATATAACTTGTAAATTTAAATACTGAAATGCAAAAAATATCAATAGTATCCCAAATATCAGACTGAACATGGTCTGAATAAGAAAATAATTTTGATATACATCAGTTGTAGTAATAGATTATATAAATTCAGATTTATTTTAGTTAAAAACCTCGTTATGTGTCCAAAGATCATCAATATTTACTGATACGTACCTGTTATAATTAAAGAAAACTGCATACGTATTTTATTTTGATTATACTTTTCAACCGATTTTTCCATCTGAATACTACCTCAAATCTTATTTATTCGCCCTTCTTTATTTAAAACACAATTTCCTAGTATATTAGTGGGTCTATAAATGTATAAACAGTGATTACTGCTCATTTATCTGCATATGAATTTTTTTTGATTCCGTTACATTGAGGCTATAATTTTAACGTTCTTTAATAAATAATTAACAAGTTAAATAGCAATATATCTAATAAAAATATGTATGTTCTTCTACCCTATTTACCTTTTGTCTCCTCCTCATCTAATCTTTTCATTATTTTTCTCTTTCAAATTATCACATAATTTTATAACAATATTTGCTCAATTTTTATTATAAAATATCAAAAATATTGATTTTTTTCCGATATTAAAGTGTTCTTTTAATACATTTTATCGAGTGGCTAGTTTGTGATGTATTTGATTTTATAGTAGAATCAGTTGGTGGAAATAAAAAGGGAGGGCTACTTATATATTACTTAGATGAATTGTACGATAGTGTTCTAAAAACCAAAATTGATATTATGGATTGTTTACTTAATTCAACTGAAGGTAGAACTACAATTGAGCTTAGCCAACATCTTGATTTATCTTCTACAACCGTGACAAAATACATTAAAGAAATCAACTCTGATTTGATGTATCCTGGTCATGAAGTTTCTATTAGAACAAGTGAAAATAACATGCTTTTTTTAGAATATTCAGATATTTTATATTACAAGCAATTTAAAAGAAATCTTATTTTTGAAAATTGGAGTATAAAACTATTCTTGCGATTATTGTTGGGTTACAAGGTCAACAGAATAAAGTTTGTTCAAGATAATTTTATTAGTGAGGCTACTTATAGAAGATCTATTGCAACTATAACTAAACAGATTTCGGCATACAAGTTAATAATAAAATCGAATAAAGGATTCAATTATCTGATTGGTGATGAAAAAAATACACGATTATATGCGAATAAAGTTTTCTGGCAATTATTTCATGGTGAAGTGTGGCCATTTGATGAGATAGATGAAGACTTAATATCTGACATTGTTAAATCAAAAAAAAATGAATCCTATATAAAAAATGTCAATAATATTAATATTAAACAAACTATGTATTCATTATCAATACAAATCATTAGGTATAGAAATGGTTATGAAGTAGATATCCCTTATTATTTAAGAGATGAGGCTGAATACATAAGTGAAAAGTTTCATTTAGATAAACTTAAATCTACACTTTCAAAAAAAGAAATAGAATTTTTTTTCTTACGTTTATTTAGTTACCCTAGATTTATGAATACTGAGCTAGGAAGGCATTTTATTAAAAATGCTAAATTGAACAATACTTTTCTTTCAAGAATTTCTTCAGAATTTTCCTATTATCTTTCAGCTAACTATCTTAACCTTTCTCTCGACGATCAAAAGAAAATTGAATCTAGTGTCTATTCAGCCCATGTAAATGCCTTGCTATACCCTACATGGAGCGACACTGAGAATAATCATTATTTCGAAGAGTTCCCAATGTTAAAAAAGAATATGAACATTATAGCTTTTCATTTATCAGAGAAATTTGGCTTATATAACATCGTTAGTAATAACTATATTTTAAATCAATACATGTTAATTTTCAGTCAGTTAAAAGATTTAAGTTATTTTGAACCTACTGTAGATATACTTTTAGACACAGAATTTGGTATTTTTACTGAAAATATCATAAAGAAAACATTAGATGGCAGACTAAGAGCCTATTTGAATATTTCTATCCATACCTCACTCGCTGATTTTGTTGATTCAATTGCTGATCTTAAAATAGTAGTTACTACCAGTAAAACACCTGAATTAACTAGACAGTTCAAGGCAGAAAATATCCTTTATATCAATGAAGTACCCACAGATGAAGATTACCATACAATCTATACATCAATAAAACATCTCATAACAAAATTGTCTAGCTAGCTCTTGTCCAGTAACAAAATTTTTTTTGGTGGCATTAATAAAACGTATAGTATTTTATTAACGCCACCAATTTTTAAGAGCACTCTAACTATAGAAACACTTTTTAGCGTCCGGTACGTTTTTTCTCAGATTCTGGGTATCGATCACCGACAATCCGAATTTGCTCTAATGCTTTCGAAATTATGACTCTTTCGTCTGGGCTAAACGTTGTATCGGTTGCTGTAACATTTTCTAAAATCCGGTCCTTTTTAGTAGTTCCTGGAATTGGAACAATCCACGGTTCTTGATCAAGTATCCAAGCAATCGCAAGTTGAGCAGTTGTGATATTTTTCGTATCCGCAATTTCCTGCATAAAATCAAGCAATACTTGATTCGCTCTCATGGCTTCTTGAGTAAATCTCGGTAATTCTCCTCGATTGTCATTTTCATTAAAACGGGTATTTTTATTTAACTTTCCTGTGAGATACCCTCTCCCTAATGGACTATATGAAACTAAACCGATTTCCAGCTCTTCCAAAACTGGTAAAACTTCTTCTTCAACTTCCCGCCACCAAATAGAATATTCACTTTCAACTGCTGCTAACGGTTCTACCTTGTGAGCTTTTCGAATCGTTTCGGCCCCAACTTCAGAGACCCCCCAATGCAAAATTTTACCTTCCTGTTTGAGCTTTTGGATCGTTAGAGCGACCTCTTCGATTGGTGTATTTGGATCAATTCGGTGAATATAGTATAAATCGATATAATCCGTTTTCAACCGTTTTAGCGAGCCTTCTACAGCAGATATAATCGCTTTAGAGCTGCTATCTGGTTGATTTTTTAGTCCGTCGATTTTAAATCCACCTTTGGTTGCAATTTGAACTTGATTTCTTTTTCCAGTCAATGCTTCCCCAACTAATTCTTCATTTGTATAAGGCCCATAAACCTCTGCTGTATCAAACATTTTGATCCCTGCATCGATTGCTGTACGCACTACTTCAATCATTTCATTTTTATCTTTAGCAGGTCCTCGATGATAATTCAGTCCCATGCAGCCAAATCCAATTTCTGAAGTAACTAATCCGTTTTTACCAAGTTGTCTTTCTTTCATAATTAATCAATCCTTTCTAATTGTTTATGTATCCAAACTATATCAATTAGAGTGCACTATAAGTCAAGGGTTTTCTCTCAATGATCTTTTTAATTGTACATTATATGAAACATCAAAAAAATTAATCTTTACTGAAAAAAAAGTGCTGGAATTATTTCCAGCACTAAAAAATACAATTTTCTTAGTTCAGAGCAACGTAACAATTATATTTTTAATCTCTTATTTTAATATAAGACGCAATATAAAAGATAAGCCAAACCAACCAATCAAACTTATTCCAATTGCAATCATCCATCCTAAAATATTATGTTCCAGTGGTAAAGGCATATTCATCCCGAAAAAACCAGTTCCGATTGTTGGAATCGTTAATAAAATCGACAGTACTGTCAAAATTTTCATCGTGTCATTCAAGTTATTATTCAAGATATTGTTATACGTTCCAGATAATTGCTGTAGAACTTGTGATGTTAACTGCACCATTTCGACTAGTTGTCTTGCTTCAATCATAGTATCTTCCCATTGTTCTTTTTCAACCTCATTTTATAAAAAGGTGTGACAAGACTGAAAATCGCCTTATCACACCTTTCACAATTATTCTATTGATCTATTCTTTGCCTACTCAAGAAAATGAAGACCCATCAATAAAACTTGTATAAATATGGTCATCTTCCGTTTCTTCTCCCGTAATCAATTGAATGATTTTTTCAGCAGCCAACATACCCCAACGATGTTTAGAATATGAAATCGTCGCTAATCGCGGCTGAATGAATGCACTGATATCAATATTATCAAAACCGATCAAACGAATATCCTTGCCAATTTCATACGGTGTTTCTTCAAAATATTTATAAATGCCGATTGCCATTTCATCATTCAACGCAAAAATATCTACAGGAAACTTAGGCTCACTTCCCATGATTTCCTTAGCTGCCCGATAACCAGAAGGTTCTGTAAAATCTCCTGAAATAATATCATAGTCAATTGAAAAGCGTTCTAATTCTTTGATACTGGCATTTAATCGTTCCTGACTATCATAACTTTTTTGGGGACCAGAAACTAAAAATATTTTTTGCGTTTGACTGGCCACAGCTTTTTCAATGGCTAACGTTGCGCCACCTTTATTATCTAATAAAACTTTACGCACATTTTCATGAGTAATCAAACGATCTAAAATCACTAAAAAATGACCTCGATCTGCATATTGTTCAATTTCTTTGTTTTTGAACGTCCAGTCTAAAATAATTGCACCATCGATCATTCGCTCGGGAATAAACAAATGTGATTTATTCCCACTGCAAACAATCATTTCATAGTTCTGGGCTTCCAGTCCTTTTTTTATGCCATCCAATAGTTCGCCATAAAAACTACCACCATAATCAGCAAGATATACACCGATAATATTGGTTTGTTGCCTTTTTAACGTACGAGCAGCCATGTTAGGAATATAGTCCAATTCCTCTGCAATCGCTTGGATTCTTGCTCGAGTTGCTTCAGTAACTTTTGGACTGCCATTTAATGCATAAGAAACAGTTGAAATCGATACCCCCGCTTTTTTTGCAATCTCTTTGATTCCTACCATGTACGCTCATCTCCTAACAAAAAATATCTATTTGGTTTTCTTTCTTATCTAAACAAGCAATGAGTTCATCTAAAGGAACGATATACCCACCTTGGCGATAAGGATTTTCTTCTCGTCTTATAGAAAACTCAGTTCCGTTTGCGAGAACTGCCTCTTTTTGTCCCACTAAATGAAAGACAATTCTCACGTCTTTATCAGCAATTTGATACCCCATCGCTAGACCATCTAATTCTTTAGGTAAAATTGGATCGAAGATCATATTCTCCTTATCTTCCCGAATGCCTAAAACATTGGTCAACAGTTGATTCATATATATTCCAGGACCACTGGAATATATTCGCCAGCCACCTTTAACTCCAACACTGCCATCTTTCAGCTTGGTAAAGTTTTCTTGCGCATCGTATCTTGTTTTAAAATCACCATCGGAACTACTGAAATAGGCATTGGCTTGACGTATCTCAGCATTCTCAACATGCTCTTTTATTTGAATCGGATTAATGCTATTCAAGGCTCGCCACGTTTCATCAGGTTTACCAAGTTTAGCCATCGCTTCTGTGAAACGAATGTGCGCATGAACATATTGTAACCCAATTTCACGTCCGAAATTAGCTGATTGTTCCGCACGCTTAAAGTTGGTGCTGACACCCCCTTGATAGGTTGCTGGTCGATTCATCAAACGGACGCCATCTGGAAATTGCAAATGTTCTTTAATAATAGCATAGTGATGTTTAGCTTGTTCAGCTGTTAATAGCTCAGCGATCATACTACGTGTCATTGGCAGTAAACGATATTGAATCCCTGTTTTTTTATCTGTTGGATGAATCATAAATTCCACATGATCTGTGTCTTCCATATAAACAAAACCAGGAATTGTTTCAGTCGATAAAATATACTTTTCAAAGTCATTTTTAATATTAACAGCTAAAACTTGTAAATGCTCGCCAAATACGGCGTCGACCTCCATTAATAAATTGGATAATTTATTCACGATTTGATACGTTAACGCAACTGTCCAACTACTTGCCATATATTTTTTCAACTTATTATCATAAGGTTGTAGCGTATCGTCCCAATCTCCATCACTATAACAAGATAAGTATGTTCCTTCTAAAAAGTTATTTTCAATAAATTGAATTTCTTTTTTTATATGCTCAAACAAGGTGTAAGTCTTCGTTGTTTTTAAAAAGGTTTTACGATCAGTATAGGGAATTTTTTCCTCTAAAATACTGAAATCTTTTGTTTTAGCCAAATAATCAGCCACAATCTTCATCGGCCAAACGATCACATCACCATGGCTCTCATCGGCTTTTTGTTTTTCATAGCGATCAAACATAAACCACTGCGGCCAATTTCCATCATCTTCAAATTGATTTGCATAGACATTTTTAATGATTGAATGGACAACTTCTGGTCGATTGACGGCAAAGAAAAATTCTGTTGGACCTTGTGAAACATCTCGTGTTCCCCAAGCAGCACCCCCATACTGTTCTAATCCGTGTGGTGAAAGATAATGTACCAACATATTGTGTGTATACCAGCGAGACAACACGTTTATTGATTCAACTTCTTCAGTTTTATGTGTTAACTGGAAATTATTTAATAGCTCATTTACAAAGTCTAAGAATTGCTTGTTTTCTTTTTCGTATGTGGTCGTTATTGTCTGAAATGGTTCTCCCGTCAAGCTTCCTTGGATAGCCATAGAAAATTCTGTTTGTTCTTTAATCACAAAAATAGTTAAAACTCCTGCAGATTTACTAGATAAAAACAAGCGCTCATCCGTTAGTTCAAAAGGTTTATCTAACGAATAATAATAAGTTAAATCAGGATACTCTTCATGGATCACTGACTCTGGTAAAGCTTTTACACTTACCAATTCGTTTGATTTAGTCACTTCATAGGTTGGCTCTTCTTCATCTGCATTCATCACCAATTGATTGGTTACGGCAAAAGTATATTTCAAGCCTCGTTGACTTATCACTTCTGTACGGATTTCCTTAGTATCACATAACGTAAACGTTCTCACCATAAGTATATCATTCTCTAATTTATAATACCATGTAGCGGAGTTTAATCCCATTACAAATGCAGAGGACATTGTTAATAGACGCCAATTTTCTGCATCTTTGATATAAATTCTTTGACCTGATTGTTTCATGATATTTAGTGAATTGCGGCTGTTGCTCATTAATTTGTTCATAGATGTATTGCCTAAAACAATTTGAGAATTGAAAAGACCATACATATAAACAGTCGTGCTCAGGATGGGACGCTCTACATCTAGTTCTGTTCCACTTAATAGAATATGCCCGTGAGCTCTTTCCATGGCTATTTCCTTTTCTTTCAAAACCACATGATGATACTCATCTGTAAAGAAAGAAGCTACTTTGCCATCAATTGTTTCGACTAGGTTTTGATTAGGAAATAATTCGTCGCGTTCTATATCCGTCAATGTTTTACCTGTAATTGGTTCACCTATTTTTTTCTCATAGTTTGTTGATTGCTCATCAATTTCTTCGAATTTTAATGCATCATAATTTTTTTGGATATCTGCTTTAGAAATAAGTGGCTCTTTAATAACTGTTCTTTGGTTGTCTATTGGTGCTCCATAAAAAACAATTTTAGTCTCTTTCTCACTTACATCGTAGATTTCAGTCTGTAACGCAATATAGGCAAATTCGTATTGATACACTTCATTTGCTAAAGATGCTTTTTTCAAAGCTTGAGCTTGATTTGTTTCCTTATACTCGCGACCAAAAAATTGGTAACCATCTGTAGAAAAAGCAACCAACGAATTTAAGCTTCCTTGCTCGATTACTGGAAAATTTCCTTCTTGCGGTTGATTTTGTCGAGAAGAAATAGTAATTGTTTCATTTTCTTTCCAGACATGGTGATCCACGTATTGTGACATATACGCTTCATTTGATCGAACAGCACCTTTTGTCGCATTACCGATATCTTGACCATAAATAACATCAACTTTCTGCCCAGAACCTGTCAATGTCACTTGCCAAAACCAAATACCCATTTCAGTTAATTTAAAATCAACTTGGTAGTTCACGTCGAAAAAATTGCCGAACCAAGTCGCTTGTTCTTTTCCCATCAGAAATGTACTGGCTGAATTTGAGCCGATCATGGGGGCACTATGAATACCATTATTATCATAAACTCTCAAATAGAGTTGGTTGCAACTTCCATCTAATGCATTCCCATTTAGTTGGTTGATCATAATATGTCCATGTATTATTTCGTATAGATCTCCCGTTTCTAAAAACGAAACGGCCGTCCCACCATTTTTAATTGTTCGTTTTTGATGCGTCATCTCACTCTTCCTATCTATTTCAATAATTTGAATGTTTTTGTTAAGACATCTCTACTATTTGATCCAATCATTACATCAAAAGTTCCTGCATCGCTAGCAAACGTTTGGTCACTATGCACATATCGAAGAAGTTCTTCAGTAATCGTAAATTGAACCGTTTTTTTCTCATGTGCTTGTAGGGTTATTTTTTCAAAGCCTTTTAATTCTTTGACAGGACGAACAACTTCACCAATTTGATCTCGAATATATAATTGAACTGTTTCTTGACCCGAGATATCTGATTGGTTTTCTACAGTGATAGAAACGGTAATTGTTTGATCTGAATTCATTTGATGCGAACTTAATTCAAAATCAGTGTAAGCAAATTCGCTATAGCTTAAACCAAAACCAAAGGGATATTTTGCAAAATTGGAAACATCTAAATATTTAGTTACATATTTTTCATCACCTGGTTCATATGGTCGACCTGTATTATCATAATTATAATAAACAGGTACTTGTCCCACTGTTTCAGGGAATGACATACTTAAACGAGCGCTTGGATTATACTCTCCGTATAGAATATCAGCTAATGCTGTCCCAGCTTCTGTCCCTGGGAACCACGCCTCAACGATGGCTTTGGCTGAATCGATTCCTTTTAGATCTAAGGGACGACCATTATACAAAGTCACAATGATATTATTATTGACAGCTTGAATAGCATCGAATAAGTCTAGTTGCGCTTGTGGAAGTCGAATATCACTACGACTTGATGCTTCCCCACTCATCCAATCTTCTTCACCGAGTGCTAAGACAACTTTGTCAGCCTCTTTGGCTAAAGCCACAGCTTCATCAATCGCTGCTTGACTTGGTTTAAAATAATCGAACGCTTCTTTACCAATCACATATTCTGCGCCAATTTGAGCAACACCTTGCGCTAAAGAAATCGCTTCGTCTTTTTTACCTTGCCAAGACCAAACACCAATTACATCGTGAGAATCAGCAGCGGGGCCTACAATAGCAACTTTCTCTAATTTCGATAAGGGTAATACATGCTCATTTTTTAATAAGACAATTGATTTTCTCGCAATATCCCTTGCAATATCACGATGCTCTTTTGACAAAACAACTTCTTTTTCTAAAATCACGTCAGCGCCTCTATGGGGATTTTCAAATAAACCTAAGTCATTTTTCAACGTGAGAATACGTAGAACAGCTTCATCTAAGGTAGATTCAGTTACGATATTTTCTTCAATCAGTTCTTTTAGATTTTCGGTATAACAGGTTGTCATCATTTCAATATCCACACCTGCTTTGATTGCCAGTTCAGCAGCCTGTTTTTTATCTGCCGCTACACCATGAGGAATCAACTCGATGACTGCTCCCCAGTCTGAAATAACGACTCCATCAAAACCAAACTCTTTTCTCAACACATCTCTAAATAGCCATTTATTTCCTGTTGCTGGGACACCATCCACTGTGTTAAAAGAAGTCATCACTAATTTTGCCCCAGCATCAAGTGCTGCTTTATAACCAGGTAAATAGCTATCTCGTAATTGTCGTTCAGACATATTGACTGTATTATAGTCACGACCACCGATTGCTGCACCATACGCCGCAAAGTGTTTAACACAAGCCGCTACACGAAAGAAATCATTTTTCAGGTCATTCCCTTGGTAGCCTTTAACAAATGCTTCCGCAAAACGACTATTTAAAAAGGGATCTTCCCCAGTTGATTCCATTACGCGACCCCAACGTGGATCACGAACCAAATCGACCATTGGTGAGAATGTCACGTGTAAACCTGAAACTGCTGCTTCTTTCGCTGAAACTTCCGCTACTTTTTTTGCAGCTTCTAGATCCCATGAACTACCCAAACCAAGCGGAATAGGGAAAACCGTCCGAAAACCGTGGATGATATCTGCCATTAAAATCGTTGGTATTCCTAATCGATTATTCTCCATGTATGCTTTTTGTACACGAATTGCTTCTTTTGCACCTGAAATACCAAGGGTTGTCCCTGCATTATTAATGTCTTCATGTGTCAAACCAAGATCCGTCATGGGTCCTGTTTTTTCCTCCGCCTTTTCAGAATAAAATTCAGCTGCGAGTTGAAGCAATTGTCCAACTTTTTCATCTAATGTCATTTGCTCCAGTAAATCGATTAATTGCTTTTGTTCCATTTTTATAGTCACCTTTTCTTTTTTATTTTATTCCGGAAACGTTAAATCCTTGTAAAATGTATTTTTGAAAAATCGAGAATACGATCAAAATTGGAATAACCATAAATGTCGCTCCAGCCATTTGTAAGGCATAATTTGAACCATGTTGTCCTTGTAATAGTTGTAAGCCAACAGATAATGTATAATATTTTTCATCATTGGCGATAATCAACGGCCATAAAAATGAATTCCAGCCACCGATAAACGTCAAGATGCCCTGAACTGCTAAAATTGGACGACTGACTGGTAAAATTATTTTGAAAAAGATGTACCACTCACTAGCGCCATCAAGTCTTGCTGCTTCAAGCATTTCATTTGAAATAGTATTCATAAATTGTCGGAATAGAAAAATTCCAAATGCACCAGCTAGTCCTGGCAAAACGATTCCGATTAATGTATTCGTCAAACCAACTGAATTCAACAATAGATACACGGGGATCATGGTTACTTGTCCCGGGATCATCATTGTGGCTAATACCATCAGAAAAAGTCCATTTTTTCCTTTGAAATCAAACTTAGCAAACCCGTAACCTGCCATAGCGTTTAATAACAAGCCGATAAAAGAACAAGCCGTAATGATCAACGTATTTTTAAGATAGGTGCCAAAATTCAATCTGAAAAATAACTCTTTAAAATTATCAAATGTCGCATCTTTTGGGAATAAACTAGGTACGATCTGATTGATTTCCGCATTGGTTTTAAATGAAGAAAAAATCATCCAAAGAAACGGGAAAAAAGTCATGATGCCCAGAACGCCTAAGAGGATACCAATAAAAAGCTTAAAACTCATTTGCGCATTTTTATGTGAATTCATATCGTTCTCTCCTTTTATCCTTCATTTTCTTTTTGTTTTGTTTGGATTTTCATTTGGATACTTGTCACAATAATGATCGCAATGAATAAAATGACAGAGCCTGCTGCTGCATACCCAAATTTGTTGTATTGGAAGCCTCTTTGATAAATAAATAACGCAACGGATAACGTACTATCCAATGGACCACCTTTGGTCATAACGAACGGCTCATCAAAGAATTGGAACCAACCGATCAAGGTCGTTACTGTTACGAAGAAAATCGAAAATTTTAGCAATGGGATCGTGATTTTTAAAATTTGCTGCCATTTGTTTGCACCATCAATTTCAGCTGCTTCATAATATTCTTTTGGAATGCCTTGAATCGCCGCTAAAAAGATCAGCATATTTAAGCCAATTGCTTTCCAAACTGCAATGATAATTAATGAAAGTTTCGATGTACTTGGATCTGTCAGCCACATAATCGGGCCAATGTTTAAAAAAGATAATAAATGATTTAATAGGCCAATTGTTGGATTATATAAATACATCCATACAACTGATACAGCCACTGTATTTGTGATTGAAGGGCTATAGAATACTAAACGCATAAAAGAGAAAAATTTATTCTCCCCAAAGTTGATCATAATAGCTAATGCTAATGAAGAAAGAATAACTAGGGGCACACCGATGACAACATAATAAGCAGTGTTAAACATCGCTTGTCCAAAAACTTTATCGTTGAAAATGTTTAAATAATTATCTAAACCTACAAATTTAATCCGAGAAAAATCTGCTAATCCTGCTAAACTCATATCTGTAAAACTAATTGTTACAGCGATAAAAATCGGTATGATAGAAAATACCAGTAACAATGCAACGGCTGGAGCAATAAAAAAATAAGGTGATTTTGATTTTTTCATGGTTTCGTTCCTCCTTACTAAATCAATAAAAAGAACAAAAGACAAGTTTACATTTATCATTCACTAGATGCATGATCGATAACATATTCTAGCCTTTTGTCCCTTCACTCCTTAAGATTATTTAATCAAGCTTTCCGTTTGCTCATTTAGCTCATCCATTGCGTCCTGAAGATTTTTTCCGCTCACAACAACTTGTTCCCATTGCTTCATAAAGTTTTGAGAAATTTCATCCCATTGTTTTAATAATGGCATCGGTTGTGATTCGTTTAGTTGTTCTCCAAATACTGAAATCAATGGGTCATTTTTGAATACATCTGAATTCCATGATTCTTTATTGGTTGGAAGTGAATTCGTACTTTCAAAAAATTTCGTTTGATTTTCAGGTTTTGATAGATATTCAATCAACTTCATCCCATCATCTTTTTTCTTAGAACTACTAAAAACTGCTAAATTGGCTCCACCTGTTACTGACATATTGTTCACAGGTCCTTTAGGTAACTCAGCCACTCCCCACTTCCCGTCAATATCAGGAGCGGAATCTTTGATACTATTGATCATCCATGGACCACTGATAAACATCGGTACAACACCTTCTCCACCGAAGCTTTGTCCGATCTCTAATCCTAAATCTGTCTTAGGTGCAGAACCATCTTGGACTAACTTATCTAAGAATTTTAAGGCATCTACCATTTCAGGTTGATTAAATAGTGGCTTATTATCTTTATCAAATAGCTCGGAGCCATTTTGACGAGCGAACATAAAACCAAATGTAGGCTCTTTTAGCTCAACACCAAAGCCGTATTTATTGTCTCCACGAGCTGCTAGTTTTTTTGCTGCATCAGCTAATTCATCCCATGTTTTGGGTGCTTCTTTGTAACCAACACTTTCTAACAAATCTTTTCTATAATATAGCCCACGAGTTTCGGTATACCAAGGTACTGCATAGGTTTGACCATCAAATTGAGTTGTTGCAACAGAACCATCGAAGAAATTTTCTGATTTCATGACGTCACTTTTTTCTACATCATCTGATATATCCAACAATGCACCAGCATCAACAAATTCACTCATATACGTCGTTCCCATTTGTACAACATCTGGTCCTTCTTTAGAAGCCACTGCCGTTAGTAATTTATCTCTCGAGGTAGACCACGGAATACTTTGGATTTTGACTTTGATTCCAGATTCCTTCGTAAATTCATCCACAATCGGCTTGATTCCTTGATCACCATCACCCATATACCAAAAGGTTAGTTCATCTGAAGCGCTTTCTTTACTTCCCGAAGAACAAGCTGCCATAACACCTACAGTCGCAAATAAAGTTGTTCCTAATAAGCAAAGCTTTTTCCATGATTTCATACTTCCACTCCTCAATAATATTTAGTGAAACGTTTCTACAAAAATGATTATATTCCTCATTTCATTTAAAAGCAAGCGTTTTCTTTCGGGTCAAATCCCGATGTTTCCGGAATTGGAACAACATTAAATAGAAACGTTTCACTAAAAACTAGATATATACACTCTTTGCAGTGAAAATCTTAATAAAATTTACTCAAAATAAAAAAATTCTCATTATAAGTATTTTTCACTTAATTAATAAGAATTTTAAATAAGGTAAAGATTCAATTATTCGTGGAGGATAAATTTTTTTATATCTTCCACTGCAATATTTTTATTTTCTCCTAAAAACAATTGATGCCTCCCATTCTCATATATTTTTAGAGAAACTTGTGCTTTACTAGCTTTTGCAAGGTAATACGCACTTTTATAATATGTTGTTTCATCCTGTCTATTCTGTAGAATGAGCATTCTTTTATTCGTTGTTGATTGCGTTTCGTTTTTCAACTTTTTCTTTGTTTTTTGAAGTAACGATAAAAACTGGTAGCAAGAACGAATAGAGGCTGATTTGGCAGAGCTAAAATAATAATCCAATTTCTCTTGCTTTTTAAAGAAGATGCCTCCCGCGATATCTTGCATAATCACGTTAACATTATAAAGATAAATCGGAGTACTGCATAAAATGAGTTGATCTACTGATGCTCTTTCTGAAGCTTGGATTGTGAGTAAGCCCCCCATTGAAAAACCAATGCACGTGATATATGTATACTGTTGTTCCAGTTCATCTAATTTACGCTTAACATCTGCTAACCACTGGTCGGATGTCGCTTTTGAAAAATTTTGTTTATTTCCATCGTGTCCAGTTAATTGAATCCAAAATGAATCAAGATTATTTTGTTTTAAGTATTCATGTAAATAAAGAATTTCTTTCTCATTACCGCCAAACCCATGAATAATCAATATCGCTCTTTTTTCCATTTTGACCAACTTTCTTGTAAATGAATAATTGTTTAATTGAAAGAGTGTCTTAACATTTTTTTCAACGTTTTTATTTTACCTTGAAAGTGTACGCTCATTCTTCATACCCTGACTAAATTTAATAAATATTTAGTATCCAACACATTTTAGCGATAAAAAAATAAAAGTAAAACGAAGTCTAATCTATGCGTTTTACTTTATTACTTTTTATTTTTAAGCTTGTTTCGTTGGTAAAATCGTCATTTCTGTAATACCAACTGAATCCGGCTGCGAAATGGCAAATAAAACTGTTTGCGCCACCGCATCTGGTGTAATAGCAATTTGATAAAACTGCTCCATCCCATTTTTTACTTTTGGTGTGGAAATTGTTTCTAGCAATTCAGTTGCAACTGCTCCTGGATAAAGAGTAGTTGTTCGAATATTCGTTCCTTCCATTGCAGATTCCATGCGAAAACCATCCATAATCGCACGAACCGCATGTTTGGTTCCCGTGTAAATACTATTACCAGGGAAAACCTTAAGTCCCGCAATCGAACTTGTCGTAATCACGTGACCTGATTTTTGAGCTGTGAATTCTGGTAAAACTGCTGCTAATGAATTGAGCACACCTTTGATATTAATATCAACCATGTCATCCCATTCGTCTGTTTTCAATTCACTCATATTTGAAGCTGGCATAATTCCTGCATTCGCAAATAACACGTCTACTTTGCCAAATTTATCTTTTGCAACTTTAACAAGTGTTTCTACCTCTTTAGCGTTACGAACATCTGTCACAGCGTAAATACTATTATCTCCGAGTTTTTTCACAAGTTCTTTCAACCGTTCTTCTCTTCTAGCGCCTAAAACGACTTTTGCACCATTCTCAATCAATAATTGAGCTGTTGCTTCCCCTATTCCAGATGAAGCACCGGTAATGACTACAACTTTATCTTTTACATTGTTATTCATTAATAAGACTCCTTTAATTTCGTTTTTTATTTATCCACGCCATATCTCAACCATAGCGTATCTTCTTCGATGATATCGACTGACTTTAATGTAAACCCAACTGGTGCTATTTCAGGCAGGTTATCTGCTCTTTCAAAAATCGTATTGGTATCTGTTCGTCCGTCAGTTACTGGTGTCATAACAATACTCACTTCATCAATCAATCCCTCTTGTAAAAATGACCAATTGATATATCCGCCGCCTGAAACCATTAATGTTTTAATACCAAATAAATTCAATAGTTTTTCTGAAGCGAGTGTGCAATCAATCAGCACTTGTCCTGCAAAAATATAAGAGATTTGTCGCTCTCGAAGATAAGCAACATACTCATCACTAGCTTTATCCGTTAAAATTTCAATAACGTGGGCTTCTGGACGATTTTCGTATTGAACGGTGTTTTCAATCCAGCCAACTTTACCAGCAGGATCAGCTGAAACAATATACATTTGGGCGTTTCCTTGTGCAACGTAATCTGTTCTAGGATAAGGTGTTTCTATTTCTTTCAACTCAGGTTTATGGAAATGAGTAAAATTCTTTTCCATCGTGACTCTACCACATAACCAGGCTTGACTATGGTAGCTGCCATTGGTTGTTTCATAAGCTTCGCTGCCAGCAATGGCATATTTTGAATTCATATAAGCACCGCTAATTTTTCCATTGATAGAAGTTAGCATATGACAAATAATTTTTGGCCTTTTCATCATTGTTACTTTCCTCCATTATTTTTTTGTTTTTTCGTTATGGTGCTGATTACAGTACAAAAAGCCAACAGCATCATGATCATACCTTCTGCCATAAAAATGTCCGTATTTTCTTTAGAAGGAAGGATATTTCCTAATAGTGAAATCGAAATTGGGGCAAAAGCTGCGCCAATATTGAAACCTATCAATAACAAAGATGTACTCTTTTCTGAATTGCCGTTGCTATCTTGATTCACCTCATTAAATAAATATGGGATAAAGGTGCGGAAAGAAAATCCACACAACAATACAGCAAATGAAATTGACACTAAATTTTGAGAATAGGCGATCATAAACATTGAAAAACTTAAAACAATAAATGATAGTGGTAATGTCCATTTTTTAGTTATTGTAACGATTGACCCAAATAATGCACCGGCAGTCATAGCACCTAAACCTACCAATGCAATCAAATTACTGCCATCAGTTGCATTTCCAAAACCTTTTTCTAGCAGTAAGGAGGTGATTTTCACTGTCACTGACATATAAATAGTGACAACTATTATCAATAAAGCAATATAGCCATAAGTTGAAGGAGTGATTGTCTGATTCACTGTTTTACTTTTATTCTCCTCTTTCTCAAGAGCAACATCTGGGACAAACCATGTAAATAAAAGTAAAACAGGTAAAGCTAGTAAATAAGCTAAAAATGAACTACGCCAATTCATTATCAACAGTTGACCTACTGTAAAAGTAATGATCATACCACCAATTCCTTCGAATGCACTTTGAAAACCAATCACAGATGAAAGTTCTTTTCCTTGGTACATTTTTCCAGCTAGAGAAAAGAGTAGCGGATTAAATAATCCAATGCCAATCCCAAATAATATTCTGCTGAAAAATAAAAACCAAAAGGACTGTGCAAAGACAGGTATAATCCCTGCGCCTAATACAATACCAATACCAAGCTGTACAGATAGCTTGTAACCAATTTTTTTAGCGAAGATATGGCTAAATGGCACGGTTAAGATAATAAACAAAGAAGGGATTGTGGTAATCAATTCTACTAAAGTAGGATCGATCGTCGGATAAGCTGTCATAATCGCTGGAATATTCGCAGCAATTGCGCCACCCGATACCACAAGTAATGACACAGATAATAACGAAAACTTGGTTAGTTTATTCACTGAGTTGTCTCCTTTACAATACGCAAAAGATAGTCCGTATTTTTTATTCACCAAATATTTCTTTTGCTAGAGCAAACGCGGACCATGCTTTTGGCCATCCTGTATAAAAAGCTAAATGAGTGATTAATTCCACCATTTCTTCTTTTGTCACACCATTTTGTTTGGCGATGTTCATATGGGCTTCTAATTGAGGTACGCCTTGTGTTAATAAGCTTGAACAAGTAATCAAGCTACGTTCACGTGGTGAAAGTTGTTCTTCTCGCGACCAAACTTCACCAAATAATACATCATCGTTTAATTCTGCAAATTTTGGTGCAAATGCACCTAATTGATCTCTGCCAGCTGTTTGTTTTTTCATTAGGTAGGACTCCCATCTTTTATTCATTTTTATAATTGATTATATAATTCATCTGAAACAGGTTCTAACCATTCTGGCGTGCCTGCTGTAATGGCTAAATGTTCAAACCAGCTATCTTTTGCCGCTCCATGCCAATGTTTCACACCATCATGAGTCACAATCACATCTCCAGCTGTTAAAAATTGTGCAGCCTTGCCCTCTTCTTGATACCAGCCTTCCCCGCCAGTTACTAATAACAATTGAAACCCATCATGGTGAATATGCCAATTATTGCGGCAACCAGGTTCAAAGGTAACATTGCCTACACCTACATTAACCTCTGGATCTGCAATTAAATTGTTTAAATAGCTTTGACCGATAAAATACTGCGCATATGCCTCATTTTTTTCTCCTACAGGAAAAATCACACCGTTTTTCACTTCTTCAAATTTTGCCATTTTTTATTCCTCCAATTGATTTTTTTTGGTTATTTATGTTGTAACCAGTTTTTGATTGCGATATCTGCTTTTTCAACTCTGGACCCACGAATAGGTATCCCAATATGGATAATTGAATCAGGACATAATTTCTGTAGATCGTTGATACTATTGCCCATTCCACTGCCTTCATGTGTGCAGAAGGGATAAATTTTTTTTCCTGAAAAATCATTTTCTTCTAAAAAAGTTGTAACAATCATTGGAAAAGTGCCCCACCAATTGGGATAGCCTAGATAAATATTTTGATGTTTTACTAAGTTAAGGGAGAGTGGTTGATATTTTGGTCGCTCGTTCATTGCTTTTTCTTGTTCTGCTTGCGTAACTACTTCTTCGTAAACTTTCGGATAAACTATTTGTGGAATAATTTCAAACATTTCAGCACTGAGTATCTCAGCAATCTTTTGCGCAATAATTTTCGTATTTCCAACCTGCAAATACTCTTTCTTTCCATCAATCAAATTTTCAAAAGGTCGAGAAAAATAAATGATTGCAGTCATTTGATCACCTTCTTTTATCCTTTACTTATAAAAAAACAGGTTGCACCATCTACTTACAAGTAAATGATACAACCTGTTTCTCTACACGTCTAATGCTTACAGCACTGAGTTACCATGCCTTAAAAGCATCATTGAATCGTTGGATAAATTCTTTTACTGCAGGTGTTTGAATTCGTTTTTTCTTCCAAACAAGAACACAGTTTGTTTTAACCTCAGGAGCTAACGGGACAAATGTCAATCCGTCATGTTTGCCATTTGTCGTTGCCCCTTCAATCGTTAAAGCTGAACCAACACGGTTTTCTACTAACGAAAAAACATTGAAAATCAAATTAAAGGTGCCTACCACATTTAAACCATCGAACGGTTTCTCCAACCACCTTTCAAGCATTAACTGAACCTCCGAACGATTTGAGCTTAATAGTGGAATCCCTTCTAAATCATCCGGTTGAATAACAGTTTTTTGTGCAAGAAAAGAATCATTAGATACTAATAATCCCCATTTTTCTTCCCTAGGTAAAATAATTTTTTCAAAGTTCGTTGTAGCAATAGGTTCTAATAATATGGCTAGATCCAAAATCCCCTTTTCCAACTTATCACTAATATCATCACTCGTCCCAGAAACAATATTGAAGGTCACTTGAGGATAATCACTCACCAATTCTTCTAACATCATGGCCATCGTATCTGAATTATCTGCTTCAACACAACCTATTGAAAAATGTCCACTAAAAAAGCCTTTACTCTGTTCTTCAAATTCACGTTCTGTTTGTTCAGTTAAAGTTAAAATTTCAGCAGCACGCTCTTTTAAAAAATAGCCTTCTTCTGTTAAAGTCAATTGCCTATTTTCTCTGATAAAAAGCGGCGTGCCTAATTTCTCTTCAAATTCTTTGATTTGTCGGCTTAAAGTCGGTTGCGTAATATGCAGAACTTTTGCCGCTTTTGAAAAATTTCTTTCTTCTGCAACGGTCCAAAAATAACGTAGTTCTCTTAATTCCATAATGGTTCTCCTTTTAAGTTCACATGCTTATTTTACAATAAAACAGAACAAATTTCTAAAAGAACCATTTTATACTTTATAACGTTTCCGTATCAATTTCGAAGCGATATTTACCCTCGCTTTTTGATACATGTTCATAAATAACAGATACTTGATCTACCGTAATCATTTCAATTTGAGGTGATGCATTATTTTCAGCTATAAAGTTGATCATTTCTATTAGACTTATTTAACTATTATCCGTCTTTGGGTCCTTTACTAAAATCCGACTTGAAAGATCGCGACCATACAAAACAAGGTCGTGATTTGTTTCTGTTAAGATCAACTCTGTAACCATTTTTGAAATTTGACCTGCTGCACCTAAAATCATTATTTTCATGTTAAATCCTTCTTTCACGTTTTGACTGAACTTTTATTTATGACCAACAATAGCATGAGGGACATAAGGTTCTTCTAAAAACTGCACTTCTTCTTCAGTCAAAGTTAACTCTAAAGCAGGAATCGCATTCGTCAAATGACTTTCTTTGGTTGCGCCAATAATCGGTGCTACAACTGGTCCTTTTTGAAGTAACCAAGCAAGTGCGATTTGTACGCGCTCCACACCACGTTTTTCAGCGATTTCAGCCACTCTTTCAACGATGATACGGTCTTGATCTGCTGTTGTATCATATTTTGACCTCGCTGTTTTATCAGTTTCAAAACGTTTCGTTTGTGCGCTCCAATCACGTGTTAAGCGACCTGATGCTAATGGACTATAGGGTGTCACCGCAATTTTTTGATCTTCGCATAACGGCAGCATTTCTCTTTCCTCTTCACGATATAGCAAATTCAAATGATCTTGCATAGACACGAATTTTGTCCAACCGTTTTTTTCAGCTACTGCTTGCGCTTTAGCAAATTGCCATGCAAACATCGCTGAAGCACCAATATAACGGGCTTTTCCTGATTTCACAACATCATGTAAAGCTTCCATCGTTTCTTCGATTGGCGTATTATAATCCCAACGATGAATAATATATAAATCAACATAATCCATCCTTAAACGCTCTAAGCTAGCATCAATTTGATGAAAGATTTCTTTTCTTGACAGTCCACCACTGTTTGGAACATCTTTTTTCATGGTAGTGAATAATTTAGTGGCAACAACAATTTCATCACGATTCGCATATTCATTCAGTGCTTTGCCAAGAATTTGTTCACTAGCTCCGTATGAATAAACATTGGCTGTATCAAAGAAATTGATCCCTAAATCTAGTGCTTTTTTAATGACTTTTTTACTTTCTTCCTCTTCTAAAACCCACTCGTGAAAGCCACTATTCGGATCACCAAACCCCATTGCACCTAAGCAAATTCTTGAAACTTCCATTCCTGTATTGCCAAATTTTACATAGTTCATTGTATTTCCTCCTCTAGTTTATTTTTCGTTTTTTTCTAGTACTACTACATTAATAAAATTCAACATATAATGATTGAATTGACACAACGTTTCTTTCAATCCCTTGTACCAATCAACATCCACTCATAGCTTCATTGTATTTCTTGGCATGTTTCAAAGCAAAAATGCAGTGGCTAAACCATATAGCTAGATAATATAATGTGCTACCAAATAAATGACCATTTTTTCTTACTAACAACAACAGTCTAGCTCTTGAAGTTCACTCCAAGTCAAGTGATTTGTTAAAATAAATAAAAAGCTTCTAAAGCAGTCTTCCTCTAAAAAATATAGGAGAAAGACACGCTTTAGAAGCGATTCATTTTCTATTATCTATTTATATTAAAATCTCTTAATGCGTTTTCAGCTGGAATCATATGCTCATCATAATTGGCTAGTTTAAACTCTAAACGTTCAATTGCTGTATTTAATTCCGAAGCTTTTTCTTTTAATTCCGAAATTTGATCCGCAATGATTTCTTTACGGGCTGGCACTGTTTCATTCCCAACTTGAAACAAGGTTAAATATTCCACTAACGATTCAATAGATAGACCTGCATTTCTCATTTGTCTACTAAAAACGATCCAGCGTAAATCTTCTTCATCAAAGTTTCGAATCCCATTACTATTACGTTTCACAGGTGGAATCAAACCAATTCGTTCATAATATCTGATCGTATCTGCAGAAACGCTACTTAATTCACTTACTTTCTTTATATTCATACCTCAATCCTCCTCTGTGAATCCCTTAACAAGTCTACTTCTTTTTTATTATAAAACAATTTTATTCTCTTTTACAAACTTTCTTATTGACTTGGAAAAACGAGCGGCTGATGATTAATTGTTTATCGTAACACAATTACTTTTTAGCATCACTATTTTTAAATATAAACATTCGACTATTTTTATACAAGACTTCAAATTTTTGTTCTACAATGAATAACTTTGTTAAAAACTAGAATAAAAAGGCTGAAACATAACTCTACGAGTCATATTTCAACCTCAAGTAATCCAAATAATCGTTTGGGGAAGAAGCAACACTTTCAGAAATAAACACTTCTTATACGAAAACTAATACTGTAAAAAAACAAAAAAAAGCTACCTCCTACTGAAACCGTAGTTAGCTAAAATTGGTCTAGAACGCTTCAACAGTTATTTGTTAGAGTGTTCTTTCTATTTTGTAAATAACTTCCTCCAAGTTCATTATAGCGGGACTGATCGGAAAACATCCGATAAATGATACGTATTAATAAATGAACGGTCGCAACAACCGATTTTTTATGTCCAGCATTTCTTCTTACCCGAAAGAAAAATGCTTGGATTCGATTGGGTTTCCCTTGGGAAACCGCTAGTGCTCCTTGCGCTAAGACCTTCTTTAGATAAGAATTTCCTTTTCCTACCCGTTTACTTCGATTCTTTCCAGCACTTTGATTGTTTCCTGGACTCGCTCCTGCCCATGAAGCCAAATGTCCAGATGTCGGGAAAACAGACATATCTATCCCCACTTCTGCGAGTACAACTGCCGCTGTTCTTCGATTGATTCCTGGGATTTCCTCCAAACGTTCTACGTATTCTTCATAAGGAACGAGATAGTCGTTGATTGTTTCTTCGACTTCTACTAGTTGTTTTTCTAAGCACTCAATTTGAGTGAGATGAAGAGCTAACATTTTACGATAATGAGGTGTCATAAATCCTTCTAGGGATTCAAGCAATTGAGGCACTTTTCTGCGTAAGGTAGTGTACACACACTCGAGAATGAGTGACTCTGTGATTGGTTTATTTTCAATTAAGGCATAGAGTAAGGCTCTGCCAGATTTTCCATAGATATCTTTAATCACTGAGGTTAATTTGATTCCAGCATTCTGCAGGACCATGTGCCCCCGATTTTTTTCTCGATTCAAATCTTCTACTAAGTGCTTGCGATAACGTGTTAAGTCTCTCAATTCCTGAATAGGTTCTGGTGGAACAAAACTTGTAGGAACGACTCCTAATCGAGTGAGACGAGCAATCCATTCCGCATCTTTCATATCCGTTTTTTTTCCTGGAATATTTTTGATGTGGCGAGGATTCGCCAACTGTAAATCAAAATGATTTTGTAAAATTCGCCAGACACATTTCCAATAAACACCCGTGCTTTCCATGCTTATGTGTGTGACTTCGTAAGAAGTCAACCAATCAGATAAGTCAAAAAGACCACGAGTTGTCGTATCAAAACTACCAAAGAATTTTTCTGGGCGTTTTTTTCCTTCAGCAGAACGAATAATACACGCAACAATTACTTTTTGATGGATGTCTAATCCAGCACAACAAGAACGAAGTACATCTTCCATTTTCAACATTCCTCCTTGAAAAAAAGTACAGAAGAGGCTATTCTACTTATAGAAACAAATTTATTTTTATACGCAGGTTCTATGACCTAATGATTGGTACAAATAAGTAGAATGATCTAGTTTGTCCCTCAAGGTTACTTGGAGAAGAACCTCAATAAGCGATCGACCTACAAGCCACTTCTGTCATCTCTAGTATGACAGGAAATAGCCTGTAGGTCGATCACTTTATTTTCATTCTGTTTGGTGAGGGCGGTAGCCCTCATGAGTGTTTGTTCCAACCTCTTGAAGTTATAAAAATTTAGAAATAGAAAAGGCAAAAAATACAATGCAGCACAACAAATTTTATGACTAATCTATTTTTTCAAGGCAATTTAATCATTTAAATTATTCATTTTATTTACTTTTCCTTGTACGCTCTAACCGTATTTGAAGTAGCTGTGATACTAAAAAGAAGCGAATCTTCATATTCATTATCCACATCGGTATTCAAAACATCATTAAAGATTTTTTCATACTCAGCAATCGATAACACTTTTCGTTCAGCCAATTGCTTTTGATGAAGATCTGTAAGTAATTGAGTTTGATACCCTTCAACAAGTGTACCACTAAAAAATTCTGCTACAGTACCAGAACCGTAACTAAATAATCCAACTTGTTCTCCTGCATCTAATCCACCATTTTCTAACAATGAAATCAACCCCAAGTACAAAGAGCCTGTGTATAAATTACCGACTTGTCGACTATATAAAATACTTGATTCATATTTATTTAAAATACGTTCCTGTTCATCTGTTGATTCATCCTCCAAAGCTGCTAACAACGCTTTTTTCCCCATTTTTGTATAAGGAATATGAAAAGCCAATGCATGAAAATCAGCAATTGATTTATTATGACGGCGTTGATATTCTTCCCATACTTTTTGGAAAGCTTGAATGTACGTTTCATTCGATAATTGACCATCCACCATTGGATAATCATGTCCAACCGGACGCCAAAAATCATAAATATCTTGCGTTAATGCCACACTATCATCATTTAATTGTAAAATTCTTGGAGCTGCTGAAACTAGCATTGCTACTGCTCCTGCACCTTGTGTTGGTTCACCACCTGAAGCTAGTCCATATTTTGCAATATCAGAAGCAATCACTAATACTCTACTTTCAGGATGGCTTTGAATATGTGCCACCGCATATTGTAAAGCAGCAGTTCCAGCGTAGCAAGCTTCTTTTATTTCAAATGCACGTGCAAATGGTTGAATCCCCAACAAACGATGCAACACTACTGCTGATGCCTTTGATTCATCAATACCAGATTCTGTCCCAACAATTACCATATCAATTTGCTTTTTATCTTCATCTGTTAAAATATTTTTTGCAGCATTTGCCGCAAAAGTCACAATATCTTGTGTTTTTTTATTAACGGCCATTTTGTCTTGTCCAATACCGATATGGAATTTATTCGGATCTACCTCTCTTGCTAAAGCTAAATCGGTCATATCTACGTAGTATGGTGGGACAAAAAAACTGATTTTATCTATGCCAACGTTCATTGTATATCTCCTTTGTCGTTATTCTCAATTCATTACCTACTATAATTTATCATAAATTCGAGCAAGATTGGTAGAAAAAAGGATAATTTAAAATTTGTTAAAGAATTTCTGAAGTTTTTTTATTATGGTTTATAGAGTATTCTTTTTTCACAAAGCATGGTATATTTCATAGTGGAGGTGACGTCGTGGAAATCGTAATTATCGACGCCTTGAGAACGCCTATCGGGAAGTATCGAGGACAATTAAAATCATTATCTGCAGTTGAGCTAGGAACAGCAGTTACAAAAGAGTTACTTAAAAGGAATACAAAAGCAGCAGAACATATAAAGCAAGTCGTTTTTGGAAACGTACTACAAGCTGGAAATGGACAAAATCCAGCAAGACAAATTGCAATCAATAGCGGGTTGGGCTTTGAAGTGCCGGCTTTTACTGTAAATGAAGTTTGCGGATCAGGCATGAAAGCAATCAGCTTAGCCAAACAAGCCATTCAATTAGGCCAAGCTGAAGTTATTATAGCCGGAGGAACAGAAAGCATGACAACGGCCCCTGCTATCACATACAAAGAAGAGGATACCTATTCAAAACCTGCTCCAACTATGATGGTAGATGGTTTAACTGATGCATTTAGCGGTAAAGCAATGGGATTGACAGCAGAAAACGTTGCTCAACAGTTTACCATTACACGAGAAATGCAAGATGCTTTTGCGGCTCATTCACAAAGAAAAGCAGCCCAAGCACAAGCAGAAGGAAAATTTGTAAAGGAAATAGTCCCCCTTTCTATCGATAATGCTATTTTTGAGCACGATGAAGGTGTTCGAAAAGATACCACTGTTGAAAAACTAAGTACATTGAAAACAGTTTTTAAAGCAGATGGCTCTGTCACAGCAGGTAACGCATCAACGATCAACGATGCAGCTTCAGCAATGATCCTAGCTTCAAAATCATTCGCAGAAGAACATCAAATTCCTTATCTCGCTATTGTGAAAGATGTTACTGAAATCGGGATCGACCCAAGCATAATGGGTATTTCACCCATCAAGGCCATTCAAACCTTGTTACAACGCAATGATCTGACAGTTGAAGACATTGATTTATTTGAAATCAATGAAGCTTTTGCGGCATCTTCCATTGTCGTTCAAAATGAATTGAAGATACCTGACAAGAAACTCAATATTTGGGGTGGAGGTATTAGTTTAGGTCATCCAATTGGTGCTTCTGGCACTCGAATCGTAGCGACTTTAGCACATCAATTAGAGGACACAAACGGTCAATATGGAGTGGCTTCCCTATGTGTTGGCGGTGGTCTTGGTCTTGCCATGCTGATTGAGCGCCCACAAAAAGCACACTCGGATAAAAAATTTTATCAACTATCAAAAGAAGAACGCTTAACATTTTTACAAGAGATGGGCAATCTTTCTATAGAAAGCAGATATGAATTAGAAAACATGTCATTAGATGAAGATATTGCGAATCATTTAATTGAAAATCAAATCAGTGAAATGGCTTTGCCAATGGGCGTTGTACCAGATATTTTAGTCAATAATAAAAGCTACCAAGTTCCTATGGCAACAGAAGAACCTTCTGTCATTGCAGCATGTAGTAATGGAGCCAAAATGATTCAACAATCCGGCAGTATTCACAGTAAATTAGCAGAAGGTCTTTTACGAGGTCAAATTGTTTTTATGAATGTTTACGATTCAGCGCTAATCGAAGATAAAATCAACCAATTTTCTGAAGAGATTTTTGTTCAAGCTGAAAAAAGTTATCCTTCTATTGTAAAACGTGGCGGTGGATTAAAACGAATCCAAGTTCGTCAGTTTCCAGAGGACAATAGCTATTTATCAGTGGATTTACTTGTTGATACCAAAGATGCTATGGGAGCCAATATTCTCAACTCTATTTTAGAAGGGGTTGCTGATTTATTCCGTCAATGGTTTGATGATGAAATTCTGTTTAGTATCTTGAGTAATTACGCAACGGAATCTTTAGTAACAGCCACATGTGACGTTTCATTTGCTAGTTTAAGCAAAACTGGTGATTTAGAGTCTGGAAGATTCATTGCAGAAAAAATTGCTGCGGCTTCACAACTCGCACAAATAGATTCTTATCGGGCGACTACACATAATAAAGGTATTATGAATGGGATAGAAGCCGTGATTCTAGCAACGGGAAACGATACACGTGCAGTCGCAGCGGCAGCTCATGCCTATGCTTCAACAGGTAGCTATCACGGTTTAAGTCGATGGAAACTTGTCGATGATGGTTTGAAAGGCACAATTGAGTTACCATTAGCAATTGGAACAGTTGGCGGTGCAATCCGTGTTTTACCAAAAGCGCAGGCTGCTTTAGAGATTTTAAATGTGACCGATGCTAAAGAATTAGCGGAAGTAATCGCAGCTATTGGTTTAGCACAAAATTTAGCTGCTCTACGTGCTTTAGTCTCAGAAGGTATTCAACAAGGTCATATGTCCTTACAAGCTCGCTCTTTAGCTATGTCTGTTGGCGCAAAGGGTGCAGAAATCGAAATAATCGCAGAGAGACTCAAAACAGGTGTAATGAATCAAGAAAAAGCTTTGGCATTTTTATTAGAATTGAGATAATAATAAGTTAATGCACTAAACTAATTTATTAACTGAGAGGATAAAAATAAACCCTATGAGTTGCCTATTAAAATTAATTAGCACTTATAAGGGTTTATTTTTATTATAATTTTAAGATTATCTCAATTTATTGATTTTTAACGTCCCTACTACTTTCATTTCTTTTGTCCATTTTTGTTTTGACTTGTTAAAATTCTTTTAGAGGTGAGGGTCATGATATTATCGGTAATTTTCTTTATTTTCGGTGTTTTTTCATTGTTTAAGTTTAGAGCAACAAAAGAAAAACTTTACTTGTATATCGCTTTGTCTTATTTTGGTTTTTCATTAACCATAGTCATTGTTTCCCATTACCTATTTAATTAATTCTATTTCTTTTTGATTAATGTTTTTATCTTAACAAGTTATAATACCCTTTGGGGAATAAAAGTTAAAGAGATGCAGACTTTCGTGCTCCTATCCTCTTTCCTACTTTCTTTTGCTTTTGGAAAGAGTTACTATCAATAAAAAAATAAAACCCCTTGATAATCAAGGGGTTCATTGTTAATTAATAACAAGTTTTTAACGACGGATTTCTTTAATACGAGCTGCTTTACCGTGTAATGCACGTAAGTAATAAAGTTTCGCACGACGAACTTTACCATAACGAACTACTTCGATTTGAGCAACACGTGGTGTGTGTAATGGGAATGTACGTTCCACACCAACACCATTAGAAATTTTACGTACTGTATAAGTTTCGCTGATACCAGCGCCGCGGCGTCCGATAACAACTCCTTCAAATAATTGGATACGTTCGCGTGTTCCTTCGACTACTTTCGCATGTACGCGAACAGTGTCTCCAGGACGAAACGCTGGGATATCCGTACGTAGTTGTTCTTGTGTTAATTCTTGAATTAATGGATTCATTCTTTTTTCTCCTCATTCCAAACATTCTTATGACTCTTGTCACAGCGGAATATCGTAATAGTTGAGCGCTTTGCACTCACTGAAATAGTGTAACATAGCTATTCACAGCTGTAAAGGGATTTTTCTTTAAAGATGGAGTATTTTCTATTCATCAGCTGACTTTTCTTCTTCAATGATCTCAGCAAGAAATTTTTTCATCTCATTATCAAGCTCAAGTGTTTCTAGCATATCAGGACGTCTTAAATAGGTTCTACGTAAAGATTCTTTCAACTGCCATTCAGCTATCAATTTATGATTACCATTCGTTAAGACTTCTGGTACATTCATCCCATTAAATTCGGCTGGGCGCGTATATTGTGGGTGTTCCAGTAACCCTGTTGAATGGGAATCTGTTTGCGCAGATAATTTATTTCCTAAAACATCAGGAAGTAAACGAACAGTTGCATCGATCATGACCATTGCACCTAATTCTCCACCAGTTAAAACATAATCTCCTAATGAAACTTCGTCCGTAACAAGAGAACGAATCCGCTCATCGTATCCCTCATAATGACCACAAATAAAGACTAAATGCTCTTCTTCCGAAAACTCTTCCGCCATTTTTTGGTCAAAACGTTTCCCCGCTGGATCTAGCAAAATCACACGTTTTTTAGTTTTCGGTGATGCTTCTTCAATTCTTCGCAAATTATCATAAATTGGCTGAACCTTAAGTAGCATTCCTGCTCCACCGCCATAAGGATAATCATCAACTGACTGATGCTTATTATCAGAATGGTCACGAAAATTAGAGATATTGATTTCTAACAAATTTTTCTCTACGGCTTTTCCAATGATTGATTCGCCCATTGGCCCTTCAAACATTCTTGGAAAAAGTGTCAATACATCAATTTTCATCGTCGATCAAACCTTCTGGAATTTCTACACGAACGATACCTTCTTCTAAATCAATCGACTTAACAACAGATTCGATATAAGGAATCAATGCATCTTTTTTCTTTGGTCTTTGAACTACCCAGACATCATTTGCTCCTGGCGAAAGAATTTCTTTGATCTTACCAAGTTCTTCATTGTTTTCATCAATAACAGTTAACCCAATAATTTCGTGATAATAAAATTCATCTCCTGGTAAATCCTTTAAACCCTCTTTTGACACTTTCAAAATGCCATCACGGTATTTTTCAACATCGTTGATTGAAAAATGATCTTCAAATGTGACAATATCAAAATTTTTATGTTTTCGATGGGTTTTGATCGTTAATTCGATTGGTGCTTTTTTTTCTTGAAATAATGTCAAAACTGATCCTTTTTTATAGCGTAGCTCTGGAAAATCCGTTTGAGAAATTATTCGTACTTCGCCTTTTAAGCCTTGAGTATTGACGATTTTTCCAACATTTAAATATTCAGTCACTTAAAACCCTCATTTCAAATTTTTAGTCTTTTTCATTCTACCATTTCTGTAGATTGAATTCTATTATATATACATAAAAAAGAAAGCCATTCAATCAAGAATCGCTTTCTTTTTCGTTATTAAGCATTCATACCAGTCAATGTGCCATAAATCAAGAATAGGTTCAATGCTGTCAACACAATTGCAATGACCCAAGCTAAAACTTTCACCCACATTGGATTCGCAAAACGACCCATGATTTTTTTATCACTTGTATACATTGTTAAAGGAATGATCGAAATTGGTAATGCGATGCTTAAAAATACTTGAGTATACAATAATAAATCCTCTACCGCTGATTCTCTACCGCCATAAAGAATCACACAAATAATTACAGGTACGATCGCAATCAAGCGTGTTACGACTCTACGCATCCACAACGGCATTTTCAAGTGAATAAACCCTTCCATAACAATTTGTCCTGAAAGTGTCCCAGTTATAGTTGAGTTTTGACCTGAAGCAAGCAACGCTATCGCAAATAGGATACTTAAAACCGGGCTTGCAATATTCCCAACGATATCAGGATTTTTCAATGCATCAAACAAGTCCACAAACTTCCCTAAATCACTATTCGTTCCATAAAACAAAGCACCACCTAAAATCAGCAACAAACAATTAACAATAAAGGCAACGGTCAATTGAATATTCGAATCCCAAATCGTAAAACGAATGGCTTTCGCTTTTTCTTTATCATCATTACGATCGAATTTTCTTGCCTGAGCAATGGATGAATGTAAATATAAATTATGCGGCATAACCGTTGCCCCTACAATCCCTAATGCTAAAAATAGCATGGATTTGTCACTAGCAATTTTTGTATCTGGAATAAAGCCACGTAGTACTTCACCAATATTTGGATCAGCCAGTGCTACTTCATATGCAAAAACAAAAAAGATAACTGCAATTAAACAAGCGACGATGGCTTCGATTTTTCTGAAACCTAGTTTCGTTAACAGCAATAACAATAAAACATCAAATGTTGTAATCAATACGCCGATTAATAATGGAAAACCAAACAATAATTGCAATGCCACCGCACCACCGATTACCTCAGCAATGTCCGTTGCCATAATTGCAAGTTCAGTAATGATCCATAAAACAAACCCTGTTTTTTTGCTTGTATGTTCTCTAGTCGCCTGAGCTAAATCTCTTCCTGTTACGATTCCTAATTTAGCCGCCATGCTTTGAAGTAACATCGCAATCAAACTTGATAATAAGATGACACTCAGTAATGCATACTTGTACTCTGCACCACCAGCGATTGATGTTATCCAATTTCCTGGATCCATGTACCCAACTGCCACAAGTGCTCCAGGTCCACTATAGGCCATCAATGTTCGCCAAAAATTAGCATTTTTTGGTACATCAACGGTATTATTGATTTCTTCTAAACTAGGTCCATTTGCATATTCCAACAACTTTTCTGCTTCATTTTTCTCTTCTTTCATGTAAATCCTTCTTCCAACTAAAATTATCAGGTTTATATTATTATATTTTTAGGTGCACCATAATCCTTAAAACAATTATAATCCTCTCATTGTTTCTTGTAAATAGGAAACACTCAGTTATTTTTTTATTTAGGGCTAAAGTAGGATGTATTTCACGTAAGTTCTTTGTATAATAATCGTAACAAGTTCATTCTTACAACTTTGTTCGTGAAATTTGATAAATAACAATGGTAAAATAAGAAGAAGACTTTTATACTGAAGGTAGTTACTTTATCAAGCTTTCTGACTAGTCTCTAGAAAAATTGATAAAACATTGTCTGTGACAAAAAGCATCATATTACATATTTTCTACGAGACTGAACAATCCTGTTACACTTTTAAATTAAGGAGATGATAGACATGAGCATCGCGCTTTCAAGAAAAATTATTAATTGCATTTCAATCGTAGGTATTATAGCAACGATTGCTGTGACCATTTATTTTATACGATTAGGTGTTTTTAAAGATGTAGACGCTTTGAGAGGATTAGTCGGTGACTCTGTTATTTTAGGTCCTATATTGTTTATGTTGATTCAGATCATTCAAGTGGTGATTCCAATCATACCAGGCGGCATTAGTTGTGCTGCAGGTGTTCTGATATTTGGTCCCTTTGCAGGATTTATCTATAATTACGTAGGAATCGCAATTGGTTCTGTGATTATTTTCCTTTTAGGTCGTCAATACGGGAAACCATTTATTCTAAGTTTAGTTAGTGATAAAACTTATAACAAGTATATTGGCTGGTTAGATAATGAAAAACGCTTTGAACGTCTTTTCGCTTTAGCTATTTTTCTACCCATTGCGCCAGATGATGCACTTTGTTTAATGGCTGGTTTGACTAAGATGTCTTTAAAGAAATTTACATTGATTATTATCTTAGCAAAACCCGTTTCAATTTTCTTGTATAGTTTAGCTTTAATATACGGTGGTACATTCTTAAACGGTTTACTGGGCTTTTAAAGCTTAAAAATATATAATAAAATCATAATTAGGATAGGATGCAACAGTATCCTATCTTCTTTTATTTTAGTATTGTAAGGGTGGTTTAAATAATGAAATACTTAAAAAATAGTTTTAAAAATATGATTGATTTTTTTGCAGGTACATCAGCCTATTTTCGCGATGTTTTATTGATGCATGGGTTTATGCTGTTTGTGTTACTTCCTCTTTTAGCCAGCTCCACTCGTTTTATATTAAGACAAGGGAAAATAGACTATCTATCTTATGATACCATTCCAATTATCTTTGCTAAACATCCAGGTGTATTGATCGCCTTGATTGTTGTACTGTTAGCAATTGTGATTGCAGTTTTCTTTGAATTTACTTTTTTACTTTTGAGCATTTTTTTTATAAAGAAAAAAGAACCGATTTCTCTAACAAATTTGCTTAAAGGAACAATTCTTCAACTTAAAAAAATTCGATTTAGTACGATAGTTTTTTTTCTATTCTATTTTTTCTTAGTGTTACCACTTAGTGGTTTAGGTTTTAATTCGGATTTATTAGCTAAAATAAAAATTCCAGCATTTATTATGGATTTTATCTTTGCTAATCGTGTAACAATCATTGCTTTAGTTGTCTTAGGTTATTTGCTGTTCTTTTATCTTTCTATTCGTTTGATTTTTGCATTGCCTGAAATGATTTTACGAGATGTTCCTTTCCGTCAAGCCGTGAAAGAAAGTTGGCGTTCAACCAAAAACCATTTCTTTAAAATCTTAGGTCAGTTTATTGTAATTGGTGGCAGTATTCTTTTGGTTTTTGTTCTAAGTTATACAGTAATTTTAAGTGTTCAAGCAATCATTGAAACAACGTTTCCAAGTTATGCGTTAGTCAGCGCTGTTGTTGCAATGACACTTTTACAATTTATATTACTTATGAACATTATCTTTTCCACCGTGGGAATATTTTATATTACGATCGACTATATGGATGATGAAGGCTTTTTGCCTGAGTTACCACAATGGTTTTTCGATCAGCCAAAACAAGCAAGAAAAGAATGGTCTGTCTTTAAAATAGGGTTATTCGCTTTTACCGCAGCTCTCTTTGGGATTGGTGTGGGAACTTATAATACTAATTATTTAAGTAATCCCTCCGTCACTGAACCTCTAACAATATCTCATAGAGGAGTCGATGCAGCAAATGGAGTCCAAAACACCTTACCTGCCCTAGAAAAAACAAGCTTAGAACATCCTACTTATATAGAAATGGATATACAAGAAACCAAAGATAAACAATTTGTTGTCATGCACGACTTCAATCTAAAAAATCTTACCGGTGTAAATAAACGTCCAAATGAACTTACATTAGCAGAACTTGTCAAGTTGACCGCTAAAGAAAACGGTATGAAGGCTAAAGTCTGCTCATTCGATGAGTATCTCGCAAAAGCCAAGCAATTAAATCAAAAGTTACTGATTGAAATCAAAACAACACCACAAGACAGTCCCGACCTTGTTAAACGATTTACTGAAAAATATCGTAAAGTTATTTTATCGGAAAAACACATTCTTCATACACTAACTTTTGATACAGCTACTCAGTTAAAGGAACAAGAACCAGACTTTTACGTTGGCTACATTCTTCCATTTAACATTGTAGGGCCACCTGTTTCCAATGTAGATTTCTTTACAATGGAATATACAACCTTAAATCGTAATTTTATCAGCGCAGCCCATAATGATGGGAAAAAAGTCTATGCTTGGACTGTTAATGATCAAGATACAATGACACGGATGATGTTTTATGGTGTGGACGGTATTGTTACAGATGAATTGAAATTACTTAATGAAACGATCAAAACTGATTTAGACGAGTTAACCTATTCAGATAAACTGTTCCATTTTGTTATTGGGATTGGTTAAAATAATCTAAATAAATAGAGTGACGCAAACAGTGATCTGTTTTACGTCACTCTATTTATTTTGCGCTCATTCTACTTTTTCCTTCTTGACACATATACAAAAGCGGACAAATATCACATTTAGGATTTCGTGCTAAACAGTGATAACGGCCGAAAAAAATCATCGTATGATGCGTCTTGACCCATAGTTCTTTAGGAATTTTTCTCATCAATGTTTGTTCGACTTCCATTACGTTAGCATCAAGCTTGCAAATTCGTAAACGTTTTGACACCCGTTCAACATGAGTATCCACTGCGATAGCCGGTTCTCCAAACGCATCTCCCATTACCACATTAGCCGTTTTGCGACCGACACCTGGTAAAGAAACTAACTCTTCACGAGTTTCGGGTACTTTTCCATCAAACTGATCTAATAATTGTGCAGCACAAGCTTTAATATTCTTTGCTTTATTTCGATACAAACCAATCGTTTTAATTTTTTGAATGATATCATCCAAGGGAGCTGCCGCAAGTGCCTCAGGTGTTGGATATGCGGCAAATAATGCAGGTGTGGCTTTATTCACAGAAACGTCCGTTGCTTGAGCACTTAAAATAACAGCAATCAATAGTTGAAATGGACTTCTATGCGTGAGTTCACACGCTGCTTCTGGAAACATATCATACATTATTTCTATTGCTTCCATTGTTTTCTCTTTAGAAAGCATTTATCTACCTCCTACTCACTATCTTCTGGATTAAGCCAATTGTGTAAAGTAACTTTGGGAATCGGCTCACTTTGAGCTCCTTGTTCTTCAATTTCTTTTTGGATCAGCGCCTGTTTTCGACGTTTTTGATCTTCAGCTACTTGCTCTTTCGTCGTAATATTCTTACGCTCCCAGGCCAATAAAATCCGATCGATATATTTTAAGCTATAGGCTTGATTTAACACAGCTTCTCTTAATGCCAGTCGGATAAGTTCTGGTTGGTAGTGATCTGTTTCTAACCACTGACCAATCATCTCTAACTCGATTGGAGATAGTTGGCGACCAAACTCTTTTTCAAATCCTTGATAAAGCTGTTTGATTGTTTCTTCTGATGTCATTTCTTTTTGTTTTTCCGTTTGCTTTTGTTGTAAAAGATCAATTTTTTCAAATATTGGCAATAAATCGTATGTATCCATCATTTGACCTTGATCATTTTGTTTTGTTTCAATGATCAAAAATCCGCGTGAAACGAGTTGATTCATCAATTTATAAATAACATCGATTGATTTCCCCATTATTTGACTGATTTCAGCTAAATCAGGAAATAAATCACCTTTTACTTGGGAACGGAACAACTGCAGCCAAAACAAAAATTCTTCATCTGTCAAACCAATTTTTTGATAATTCTCAATGACCAAATTGGAGACAGTCGTTTCACCGGCTTTCAGGTATTCATTGATTGATAACATAACTGCTCCCTCGTTTCTGTTGCTAGAAAAATTAGTTATTCTTTGATTTTATATACATCATAATAAATAGATTTCATATAATCAATTAGATAGTGCGGATTCAATGCTTCTCCAGTCGCATCTAAAATCAATTGGTTAGGCTTTCTTGATGCGCCATATTGGTGGATGCGCTCTGTTAACCAGTTTTTAATAGAAGAGTAATCATCACTTGCTAAAACAGTATCTACGTCAATTTCTTTGCCCATTGCATGACGTAGCTGAGCTGCGTACATATACCCTAATGCATAAGATGGGAAATAGCCAAAACTCCCCCCAGACCAATGAACATCCTGTACAATCCCTTCTAAATCATTCTCTGGTCGAATCCCTAAATATTCCTCATATTTGTCATTCCAAATTTGAGGTAGATCATCGACTGAAACGTCCTCATTAAAAATCATCTTTTCAATTTCATAACGAATAATAATATGAAGTGGATACGTTAAACTATCCGCTTCAATACGCACTAAACTAGCTTTGGTTTCTTTTAGAGAATCATAAAAGGTCTCAAAATCAATATCATCAAATGTACCTTCAGTGCATTCTTTAAAAAACGGAAATTGTTTTTTCCAAAACTGTTTATTACTGCCGATAATAATTTCGTTAAATAATGATTGAGACTCATGGATTCCCATAGATGCTCCTGTTGAAAGTGGCGTATAATCATATTTTGGATCGATACTTTGCTCATAAATTCCATGACCTGCTTCATGAATGATACCAAAAGTTGCCATCGTGAAATCTGTTTCATCCCAACGAGTCGTAATTCGTGCATCATTACGATTTAACGCCAACATGAACGGATGGACAGTATCATCTAAACGCCCACGTGAAAAATCATATCCTAATTGCTCTGCAACTCCTGATACAAAGGTCCTCTGTTGTTCTTTTGAAACTTCTCTAGATAAGAAATCTGTACGTGGAACAATACCTTTCTCGGCAACTGTTTCTCTGATTTCCATAATACCCGTTTTCACCTGAGCAAAAATTTGATCTAATTTTTCAACAGTCAAATCTGGCTCATATTGGTTTAGTAAAACATCATAATTTGTGGCTTCATCTTTTTTCCAATAAGGAATAAATTCCTTTAAAAAATCAATAATTAGTTGGATTTCATTTTTCATTTCAGCAAAGTTTTTCGTTTTTCTAGCTTGCAACCATGCTGTATGAGCGTTAGTCAATGCTGTGTTATATGCTTGCATTCTTTCTGCCGGGATACTGTGATTTAGCTCATAGTCTTCCTTAACTTTTTTGTAGACTGCTAATCCAACTTCTGATAATTCATCAGAATGTGTCTCGAAATAAGCTAACGCTTCTTGAACTTTAGGCCCTACACTTCGTTCGAAAGCCATCCCTGAGATATATCCAACAGATTCTCCACGGAAAGGACTGCTAGCTTCTGGCATGCCGGTTTGACTATCCCATTCTAATAAGCCAATCGCTTGATTTAATAGTTGGATCTCTTTAATTTCGTTTAAAAATTCTTGTTCTTTCATATCCCTTCACCTACTCTTCTCTTGGTTTTCTTGGTGGTCTTTCTCCCCAATATTGGAACAAATCAGTGCGTAAAGCCCCGTTGTATAATTTTCTTTTCTTTGTAGCTCTTGCACCATAATATTGCTCAAACGTTAAATCACTCGTTAAAATGTATTTACTCCAAGTTTTAAGTGGACGGAAAACTTCGCCCATCTCTTTGTATAATTTGCGCACAGATTCTTCTTCACCTAAACGTTCTCCATAAGGCGGATTTGCAACCATTACGCCATATTCTTTTTCTGTCGTAAAGTCGCGTAAAGCTAGTTGTTTAAATGTGATAGAATCACCTAACCCAATTTCTTCGGCATTTGCTTTAGCGATCTCAATCATTTTTCCGTTGATATCTGATCCCATAATATCTAATTTGATATCATAATCTGCCTTCTCATCCGCTTCTTTACGGACTTTTTCAAAAATAGCAGAATCAAACCAATCCCATGTTTCACAGACAAATTCACGGTTAAAGCCTGGTGCAATATTATGACCGATCAAAGCTGCTTCAATACAAATCGTACCCGATCCACAAACCGGATCATAAAACGGACGATCTTTGCGCCAATTCGTTAACATCACTAAAGCCGCTGCCATATTTTCTTTTAAAGGCGCTCCACCTTTTTCAATACGATAGCCACGTTTAAATAAACTTGGCCCAGTCGTATCGATTGTTACCGTTACATGATCTTTTAAAAGAGCAACTTCTAATTGGAAAAAGGCACCTGTTTCAGCCAAAGGCACTGTTGCTGGGCGATGATATACTTCTCTTAAACGATTAACAATTGCTTTTTTAGTGATTGATTGACAATCTGGTGTGCTGTACAATTTAGATTTAATTGATTTTCCAGCTACTGGAAATTCTGCATCCATCGGCAAATAATCTTCCCAAGGCAACGCCTTGACTTTTTCAAATAATTCATCGAAGCTAAACGCATCAAATTCACCAACAATGATTTTAATACGATCGGCTGTTCTTAACCATAAGTTAGCTGTCGCGATTGTCTCCATTGTCCCTTCAAACAAAGCTTTACCATTTTCCACTTCACAAGGAATTCCTAAATCACGTAATTCTTTACCTACTAATGCCTCTAAACCACTTGCTGCCGTTGCAACAAGTTTAAATGTTTTTTCTTTTGTCATTATATCTCCTCTTGTTCTTGTTATCGTTAAGAACTATTCATTGCTTTATCTACATTAAAAACTATCTCTTACTTTAAAAAAAGCCTTCACAACAAAGTTGGAAGGTCATCCTGAATACTTGTAATTTTCTGTAAGCCATGTTCTGTATCGAATGCCTCTCAGGGAAAGACACTCGATGGTCATCATCTATCTGCAGAAATTAATCTGCCTCTTCTACTCGTTCATTTCCTTTAGAAGAGCGCCCCTACCATTGTTTGGGTTGCTCGCTCGAGGGGTTTACCGCGTTCCACCAATTCCGTTTCCAAAATTGCTTCGTCACTGTGGCACTTTCAAGGGTACTTTGACATAGCCGAAACCTTAGTCATTTTTCCTGCCGTTACTCTAAAAAGCAAAATCAGTTTGTCCGAAAACTTACAGATTTCACAAAATCAAGTACCTTAGCTTATGATTTCGCTAAGCACGAACACTACAGACATCTCAGCCTGTGCGAGCATGGACTTTCCTCAGCCTGAATAAATTCAAACCGCGATCACCCGAAAATTACAAAATGTTTGATGCGATCAATTAAAATTGACGTGTTTCTGAGTTGTCTATTTCACGTTCATACGGATTGTGAAGATTGCTTTCGTATGGATTAGAATGACTCATGCCTGAAATAGGATTTGAAGCAGGAGTATCATCTAGCTTTTTGCCAAATACTTCACGCTCTAAATTTGACAAACGTTTTAAAATATCAAAGTTTGTAACAGCAGCACTTTTAGGCATTTCTTGTGCGCTACGTGATGGCATTGCTTGTTGTACTTTAGAAGCTTGATCAAGTTTAGCTAAGAGACGGTTGTTTTCTTCTTGCAAAGTTAAAAGTTCTTTGTTATACGCTTCATAATCTTTAATAACGTTATCTAAAAATTCATCAACTTCTACTGGATCATAACCACGCATTTTTGTTTTAAATTCTTTTTGTAAAATATCTTTTGGACTGTATACTAAATTTGCCATACTTACACCTCATTATTTTCTTTGATTAGGATAAAAGTTCATAGTTCAACAGCATTATTGTATCGGAAAATGATCAGAAAATCAAACAGATTATCACGAATCCATCGAGTTTTGTAAATCATCCATTGTTATCAAGCGGATTTCATAAGGAAATTTCTCAGAAAAAAGTTCAGCATCCTTTAAAAAATACTCCGTTTTCCCTGGATATTCTTTGTCATAGACTAATAAACTAGCCCCTGAATGTTCTAATAAAAAGCGGGTATGCATTTTTAATTGTGCAGGAGATTTATATGGTTGATGACTCACCGAATCTACAAAATCTGCTAAAAGTTCAATTTTTTCTAAATTTGCACGATTTTTTTCATTCCAATTACTACCAAAATCTTTAAATGGATATATCAGTCCTAATTTTAATTCTGGATAATCATTTTTCAATTCTGCTACAACTTCTGCCGCCCAAATCTCTGTTCCAAGATTGCCAGAAACCAAAACCCACTCCAATCCAGTGTCTAAATACCCCATAATTTCCTTTTTTAATACATTTTTAATAACTGTAATTTTAGGGTCATTGTCTTGAAAAGCCCCGATTTCAAAGCTTTTATAACCAGTCACATAAAGTGTTTTTACGTTTTCCATAGACATTCCTTTTCTTTCATAAAGATTTTTTGTTATAATGTTGGCTAGGAGTGTGATAGAAATGGCTTTTCATTATCCTAATGGTACTCCCTATAATAATCATGAAGCACCTAAATCAAAAAAACAAGTAAAAAAACAAAAATCAATTCAATTTGGTAAACGAGGAATGGATTTCGAAGAAGAAATCAACAAAAGCAATGCTTTTTATTTATCGCGCAATATAGCAGTCGTCCATAAAAAGCCTACCCCCGTTCAAATTGTCAAGGTTGATTACCCTAGCCGTAGCGCTGCAGTGATCAAAGAAGCTTATTTTAGACAAGCTTCTACAACCGATTATAATGGTGTCTACAACGGATATTATCTGGATTTTGAGGCTAAGGAAACAAAAAACAAAACCTCCTTTCCATTTAAAAATTTTCACCAACACCAAATCGATCATATCCAGCAATGTTTGGCGCAAAAAGGAATTTGCTTTGTTCTATTGTGGTTCTCTTCATTGAATAGATGTTTCTTTTTTAGCGGAGAGGAATTAGTAACCTATTGGTCAGAGCAAGAAAGTACTGGAAAAAAATCGTTGCCTTTATCTATTATTGAAAAAAATGGAATAGAGATCCAAATTGGCGTTGCACCTAGAGTTCCATATTTAGATGCAGTCCGGCAACATATTCAATCAAACAAAGGAGTTGCGATTAATGACAACTGATGAAATAGGATCACGTGCTGCAAGACACGGACATACTCCTGTATCTAACAGCACTGAAAACACACCGTCAAATGGCGGCAAAAAACCAAAGAAAAAACGAATCCTATTAAAAATATTTTTAGGCTTAGTTCTGCTTGGTATCTTGGGTCTTCTAGCTGGTGTAGGTTTGTTTTGGTCATATGCCAAAGATGCACCTAAATTAGAAGACGATAAACTAAGCGCAACGGTTTCGTCAAAGTTATACGATGCCAATAATGAAGTTTTTGAAGAATTAGGCGCTGAAAAACGTGAAATGATCAAACCTACAGATGTACCTCAGTTACTTAAAGATGCGGTTGTCTCAGTTGAAGATAAACGTTTTTACAAACACAGCGGTGTTGATCCGATCCGAATACTAGGTTCTGCTTTTTCAAACTTTAAAACAGGTGGTCTTCAAGGTGGTAGTACTTTGACACAGCAATTGATCAAGCTTTCTTACTTCTCCACAAAAGAAAAAGATCAAAACCTTAAAAGAAAAGCACAAGAAGCTTGGCTTGCAATGCAGTTAGAAAAAGAAAAATCAAAAGAAGAAATCTTGACCTACTATATCAATAAGGTATATATGGCTAATGGTTTATACGGTATGGAAACAGCGGCTCAAGCTTATTATGGAAAACCATTGGCTGAGTTGAGCCTTCCACAGACAGCGCTATTAGCTGGAATGCCGCAAGCACCAAATGACTATGATCCTTATGTAAAACCTGATGTCGCTAAAGAACGACGTGACGTTGTGTTATACACAATGAAAGAAAATGATAAAATCACACAAAAAGAATACGACGATGCTAAAGCGACTCCGATCGATGACGGTTTACAACCTTTAAAACAGTCTAATGAAAACCGTAAAATCGTTGATAACTATATCAGAGAAGTTATCGCTGAAGTAGAAAGTATGGGTAAAAATCCTTACACAGATGGCTTGGACATTCATACCAACCTTGATATGAACGCACAAAAACGCCTTTATGACATCATCAATAGTGATACGTATGTAGAGTATCCTGATCCAGAATTCCAAGTTGCTTCGACTGTGATCGATGTAAAAACGGGTCAAGTTAAAGCTCAAATCGGTGGTCGAAATATTCCTGATGATGTCCAACTCGGTAGTAATTTAGCAATCGAAACCGATCGCGATGTTGGATCAACGATGAAACCAATTGCAGATTACGGTCCTGCCATTGAAAACTTAAACTACTCAACCGGTCGTATTATGATGGATCAACCGACGACCTATGAAGGAACCAACATTGAAGTTACAAATGCTGATATGCAATACTATGGTGCTTTAACAATGCGTAAAGCTATCATGTATTCTCGTAACACAACGGCAATTCGAACTTTCGATGCTGTCGGTAGTGACAAATCCGCAGCGTTCCTTAAAGATTTAGGGATTGAGTTCAAAGATTTCGTTGCTGCAAATGCTATATCTAGTAATACCAGTGAACTTGGTGGTAATAAATATGGTGTTTCTTCCTTAAAATTGGCTGCGGCTTATGCGGCTTTTGCAAATATGGGTGTCTACAATAAACCTTATTACGTTAGCAAAGTAGTCTATCAAGATGGTTCAGAGGATGTAACTGAAACTGAAAGTAAACGTGCTATGAAAGACTCAACTGCTTATATGATGACTGACATGCTTAAAGATGTTATCTCTGGTGGTACGGCCTTTAATGCAGGAGTTCCGGGATTGATTCAAGCTGGTAAAACTGGAACCGCCAACTACACAGATGATGATCTAGTTAAAATAGGTGCCTCTGCATCCTCTAGCATTGCGCCTGACAGCACGTTCGTTGGTTATACACCTCATTATGCCGTTTCTGTTTGGACAGGCTATAAGCAGCGCTTAACGCCTATTCCATACGAATATTGGGGAACTGCTTCTGATGTTTACCGAGAAATGATGACTTACCTTTCAGAAGGTGTCTCTAATGATGACTGGGTTATGCCAGACAGTGTTATACGTTCTGGTAGTGAACTATATGTAAAAGGCGCTTATGAAGAACAGTTATTGCCGTCAAACACTGGTAATACAAGCTCTTCATCTTGGGAAAATCCTGTAAGTTCTGAACCAGGAACAACGAGTAGTTCGACTGTACCTTCACAAACAGAACCATCATCAACTCAACCAAGTGAGCCACCTGTTTCTTCTACTCAACAAACAGAACCGCCGGCATCAACCACGCCGACCGAGGTCTTGCCAAGCAGTGAACCGCCGCAAGAATCCTCTACACCACCTGTTATACAAAATAATGCAACTAGAAGAAGATCCTCTCCTGGCTGATATAAAAACAAAAGAGATACGATATCTAACACAGATATCGTATCTCTTAGTTTATTAATTATTGATTATTTAAAGCTGCTTCTACAAACCCCTTAATCAAATGTTGTGGTCTATTTGGTCTAGAAATCAACTCTGGATGGAATTGACAAGCAACAAAGAATTTTTTCTCTGGTAACTCAACAATCTCAACCAAACGATTGTCTGGTGAAACACCTGAAAAGACTAAGCCGTTTTCTTCAAATAATTGACGGTATTTATTATTGAACTCATAACGGTGGCGGTGACGTTCTTGAACAACTTCTTGATTATCGTAAGCAGCCGCAGTAACACTACCTTTTTTAAGTTTACAAGGATATAATCCTAAACGTAATGTTCCACCAAGATTTTCAATATTTTCTTGATCGGCCATCAAATCAATAATATTATTAAGGATTTCAGGATTGTTTTCAGCGGAACCTGCATCTTCTAGTTTTACAACGTTTCGGGCAAATTCAACGCAAGCCATTTGCATGCCTAGACAAATACCTAAGAATGGGACATCATTTTCACGAGCAAAACGAATTGCTTCAATCTTCCCTTCTACTCCACGATCACCAAATCCACCTGGTACTAGGATTCCATCAGCATCTTTTAAAATTTCTGAAACATTTTCTTCCGTTAATTCTTGTGAATCGATCCAATCGATCGCAATATCAGAATCAAACGCAAAACCAGCATGTTTCAACGCTTCAACCACTGAAAGATAAGCATCAGGAAGTTCTACATATTTCCCAACTAAGGCAATTCGAGTTGTTTTCTTCAAGCCTAATACTTTTTCTTCTAGTGCACGCCATTCCGTCATATCGGCAACTGGTGCATCTATTTTTAAATGATCACAAACGATTTGATCCATGTTTTGCGCCTGTAGTGCTAAAGGAATAGAATATAGTGTTTCTACATCACGTGACTCAATAACAGCTTCTGGTGCTACGTCACAAAATTGAGCTAATTTATTTTTTGTTCCTTGAGAAACAGGTAATTCTGTACGAACAACTAAAATATTTGGTTGAATCCCTAAGCTGCGTAGTTCTTTTACGCTATGTTGTGTTGGTTTAGTTTTCATTTCGCCGGCTGCTTTTAAGTAAGGGATCAATGTTGTATGGATGTACATCACATTATCACTGCCTACTTCTGCTTTCATCTGACGCAATGCTTCTAAAAAAGGTAGTGACTCAATGTCTCCAACCGTTCCACCAACTTCTGTGATAATGATATCAGCATCTGTCATGCTAGCTGCACGCATGATTTTATCTTTGATTTCATTTGTGATATGTGGAATAACCTGTACAGTTGCACCTAAGTATTCACCTTTACGTTCTTTTCTTAATACTTCTGAATAAATTTTTCCTGTTGTCACGTTAGAAAATTTATTTAAGTTGATATCAATAAATCGTTCATAGTGACCAAGATCCAAATCTGTTTCGGCACCATCATCTGTGACAAAAACTTCTCCGTGTTGGTAAGGACTCATTGTTCCTGGATCCACGTTGATATATGGATCAAATTTTTGAATCGTTACTTTCAAGCCGCGATTTTTTAATAAACGCCCTAAAGATGCTGCAACAATACCCTTCCCAATCGAAGAAACTACGCCGCCTGTAACAAAGATATATTTTGTCATAATATAAAAAAACCCTTTCTCAAAATAGATTTGTAGAGATGAGTAAACAACAGATCCTGTTTCTTATATCCATAAAAACAAAAGCTCCCTATCCAAAAAGAATAGGGAGCTGGAATTCGTTGTAAACTTCTGACCTTCTCAAAGGTGCCCAAGTAGTATAATACAAGCAAATCTGTTCGAGGTCAAGTATTTCTGTTAGAAGACTTTTGGTTTTTTAGTAAAGTTTTAAAGCTTCAGTCATTTATTATTTGATATACGCATTTTTGTAAGTGCTGGTTGCCCCAAAGTTGTGGTATTCGATTCCTTCAACACCAGGACGGACTAATTGTCCTCTTGCTTGTTGATATAATGGAATCAATGCTACATCTTCTTCAACTAACACTTTTTCTGCTGCAATCAATGTTTCCCAGCGTTTTTCAGGTTCATTCGCATATTTGTTCGATGCATCATCAATCAACTGATCATATTTTTCGCTGCGGTAACTTGTTTTATTTTTTGTACTGACTGAGCTTTCTAAGAACGTCATTGGATCTTGGTAATCCGGTCCCCACATGCTGACAGAAAGTTCATAGTCCCCTTTTTTCATTAGTTCGATCGAATTGTTCAAAGGAACTGTTTTTACATTGATTTTTAAGCCTGGTAAAGTTTTTTCTAATTGTCCTTGAATAAACTCTGCCACTTTCTTATCGCCATCACCATCTTTAGATAACAATTCGATCGTTACATCGCCGTTCAATTCTTTTTTAGCTTTCTCTAAATATTCGTTAGCTAATTTTTCGTCTGTTTTGACTAAGTCACCAGCTTCTTTTCTAAAATCTTCTCCTGTTTCAGGATTCGAAACGAAATCCTTTGGAATATAGCCATAAATATCTTTTGAACCATCTGCTAAAATATTTTCTACTAAACTTTTCTTATCGAGTGCATATGCAACAGCTTTACGAACATTTTCGTTTGCAAAGATCGATGGTTTGTCATTTCGTTTTTGATTCATTCTCAAAGAGTAGACTTTTGAGCGTTGAATTGCTTCATAGTCTGGATTATCTTTATTTTGTTTTGCAAAATCACCTGTAAGAATCGCGACATCTAATTCGCCCGATTCATATAGATTGAACACTGTATTTGTTTCTTTTAAAACTTCAAAGTGAATTTTTTCTGATTTCACTTTGTCTGCATCGTAGTAATTTGGATTTTGAACTAAATCCCATGACATTGATGATTGATCCCAATTTTCCATTAAGAATGGTCCATTAGAGACGATATTTTCACTTGATGTTCCATATTCTTTGCCTTTTTCTGTCACAAATTTTTCATTTTGCGGGAAAAATGGTGAAAATGCTAGTAAAGATGTGAAATAAGTTACTGGTTTTGCCATTTTGATTTCAAGTGTATAATCGTCTAAGGCTTTGACACCTAGTTCGTCTGCTGATTTTTCTTCATTTACAATCTCTGTCCCGTTTTCAATCGTACCATCCATTAAGAAAAAGTAATTAGCTTGATTTTTCGGATCAGCCATTTTTTTCCAAGCAAAAACAAAATCATTTGCTGTTACCTTGTCACCATTCGACCATTTTGCATCTTCTCTTAGCTTGATTTTATATGTTTTACCGTCTTCTGAGATTTCCGGCATTTCTTTTGCTACTGCTGGAATGACATTGTCTTTTTCATCTAATTGATAAAGTCCTTCAAATACATTGGATTGTGCATTTACACTGGGCTCATCTTGAGTAAAAATCGTGTCCATCGATCCTACTTCAGAAGCTTCCATTAAATTCAATACTTTTGATGATTTTTGACTAGTCGTGTCCTTTTTGTCTTTACTATCTGCTGTTTTATCGCTTGTATTTCCCCCGCAAGCTGATAGCAGTAGCATTGTTGTAATTAATACGATACTTTGTTTTAACCCTTTTTTCATACGTTCCACCTTTTCCTTCTCTTTTTTATTTATTACACAAGTTCTTCCATTGAAACCAACTCTTGTTTCACCTCTAAGTAAGCATAAGGAAGTCCTTGGTTTTCATATTCGAATTCTCCTCGCTGATTATCGATTGGATCTGCTCGTAAAAACTGTTTTGGTGGGTTGAAATCTGTTTGAATTTCACTATTAGCCGGCATTCTGAAAATGTCTAGATTACCAAAGTAATAATTCCAACGATCTAAATCACCATTTCTTCGTGCCCCGCCTCCAAATGATAAATCTGCGAAAACCCAGCCATAAGGTGACACGTAAAATTGTGCCCAGTCATGACATCCAGTATAGTATTGCGACACATACAAGCCTGATTGCCATTTTGCCGGGATATTTGCCATTCGGCATAACGTGATGAATAAAATAGCTTGAACGCCACAGTCCCCTTTTAAATTGACTGCAGCATACTCTGAGATGTTATCGATCGTAAAATATTCCCGCATAAAGGAATAATTGACTTTTGTCGTAATAAAATCATAGATTTTCCGTGCTTTTTTAATTGGATTCGTTTCACCCGACAAAATCTCTTCCAATAATTTCTCCAAGTATGGAGTAAAGCGAATATGCGGTAGTTCTTCACTGAGTTCAAATTCTGGTTGTAGTTCTGATGCTTTTTCTGGATCCAGCACGACATAATCAACTTGATTTGTATAACTGTATTCCACTGAAAAGACCTGATCTTCTTTCAAAACTGTTTCAAAGTAAACCGTGCGTTGCGCTTCTTTTTCTGGTGCAATAAAGGTAGCCTCTGGCGTTGTCTTTAGGATTTGAATATCAGATACTTGTTTGCAGTCTTTAGGAATTGGTAAGTATACTTTAACTATTTCTCCCGGGCGCTCATATTCTTTTTTCACTTGAATACTTGTTTTCAAATGAATTTTAACTTTTCTGCCCCCTTGTTCTTTCATTATTTGAACATTCTGGGTCAGCTCTTGCTTTCTCAAACGATCAACTTCATTGTCTTCTTTAACGATTAGTCTTGCTTCGTAATCAGCTTGTGTCTTAATTAAATTCATTAAAAAGCGACGTTGAAAATGAATTTTGCCATCAATATATAGCCAATCAACTTTTCCTGTTTCTTTTAATTCCGTTAACTCCTGCTCTTGATAATCTTTGAATGTTTCTTTCATCATCTTGTTGGCTTCAACAAAATCAAATGGATACTCATTGATTCCAACAATCCGGATAATATCTTGTTCGATTTCCAGACGTTTTCTCAACGCCTGTGGTAATTCATTAGATAATAGGTGTTCGATCAACTTTCCCGCACCATCAAAATCACCATAGTTTTTTAATTTGACTATATCTTCTGGTAATGGAACACTCATATATTTTAAATCATAATACATTTGACAAGCTCCTCTCTTATTTACTCAAACCTAAACCAGCTTTATCAGATAACGTAATTACACTTGTTGCTTCTAATCCGACACCACCTGGAATAACTACTTCATTTAATCCAAAAGTCGCATCTAAATCTGCTCTTGTAATATTTTTCGTTGCCGCAGCTAAATGTGCAGCAGCAGTCACACCAATATTCGTTTCCTCTACCATACAGCCGATCATACATTCAACTCCAGCGGCTTCACAAATACTATTGATTTTCAACGCTTCATGAATACCACCGCATTTCATTAGCTTGATATTCACAAAATCGACTGCACGCGCTTTAATCAAACGTAAAGCATCCTTTGAATTAAAACAGCTTTCATCTGACATGATTGGTGTTGATACGTTATTTGTAACAAAAGCCAATCCTTCAATATCGTAATAAGCCACTGGTTGTTCAACTAATTCAATATTGTATTGCGCTAGATGATTGATCGTATTTACAGCTTCTTTGGGTTGCCAACCTTGATTGGCATCCAGACGCAGATTTATTTGACTGCCAACTGCTTCTCTAATTGTTTTGATACGGGTAATATCTTCATCAAATCCTGTACCTACTTTGATTTTCAACGTGTCAAACCCTTGTGAGACAGCTAGTTTTGCTTTTTCAGCCATTCTTTCAGGCCTATCGATTCCAATGGTCATGTCTGTTTTAACAGATGAATCAAAACCACCTAAAAGTTTGTAAACAGGTAAATTAGCTTTTTTTCCAAATAAATCATAACATGCAATATCGATTGCAGTCTTAGCAGAAGGTGCAAGTGCCGCTACAGAATTCATAATACTATGAATTTTTTCAATATCTAATGGATCAACACCTAATAATTTCTTTTCAAATAATTGGATACATTCCGTTGTCCCTTTTAATGTCTCACCTGTAATCAGTATTCCGGGTGAGCCTTCACCATAGCCAATAATTCCTTCATCCGTTTCAATTTCAACAATTGCACTCATTGAATACTCAATCGTTCCAAGTGAAATCGTGATCGGTTCCTTTAACTTTACTGCTTTTGGTGCTACGTTGATTTTTGTTATTTTCAATTCATTTCCTCCAATGTTTAATTTAATACTTGTTTTTATACTAATTTCTAATTCTTATTAAAAAAATTAAATCCGTCCAAAGGATACAATTAACATTCTTTTTTTAATTTTGAATTAAATTTTACTTCAAAATTTGAATTATTGGTTACAATTTTAAGTTTACTCTATGTAAATGTCAACATAATAATGAGATTGTCATGTGTTTTTTTTAATTGAAATTCAAGTGCTTGTAATTTTGTAACGAATTCGAGATAATATGATTGAAAAAAGGACTCTATGCAAAGGACGGCTGCCGATGGAATTTAGAAAAATCAAGAATTTACGGAAAGAAAAAAAGATTACATTAACTGAACTAGGAGAAAAGACCGGCTATTCCGCCAGTTTCTTATCACAAATCGAACGTGGGACTAATCGACCATCCCTTGAAGCTCTAAGAAAAATCGCTGATTCTTTAGATGTCACGGTTGCTTATCTTTTAGCCAATGAGGCACCGCAAGTGATACAAGATGGTGAAACTTCTGAAAATGGCTATAAAGTGATTCGTAACTCCTCTGGTACGATTTATAATCCGTGGCAGACGAACTCTACTTATTATGATACTTTGTTCAATTTACCTGTACATACTAACAATATGGTCATTTCAAAAATTTATATTGATGCTCAATCATCATCCAGCGGTAGAAAAATTGCTCATAATCTTTGTGAAATTAATTACGTTTTAAAAGGTGAAGCAACGATTGAGTTGAAAGATGAAGTGCTTATTTTGCATGAAGGAGATGCGATATTTTTAGAAGCGTTTACCCAACATAATATTCTCAACGCTACTGAAAACGAGTTGATGTTATTCACCTTACAATTTTAGCTCACGGCCTACTACTATCCCTTTTCAATACTAGGTCATTGAAAAAGATTCTCATTTACAAAGCCTTTAAAAAAAGGTATTATATGAAAAGAACAAACTGTAAAGGAGTGCCGTTGTTGCAATAATTTTTTTAATAATGATAACGGACGACTACTAAAAAGGAGTAGATACAATGACTGAAACAAATCAAGAATGGTCTGCTGAAGAGATTGAAGATATCAAAGAACAGATTTTAACCGCTCTAGAAACAGTGATCGACCCTGAACTTGGAATCGACATCGTAAACTTAGGATTAATTTATGAAGTTGACTTCGCACAAAACGGCGATACTGTCATCAAGATGACTTTAACTACTATGGGTTGCCCATTAGCTGATGTTCTTACTGAGCAGATTCATGAAGCGTTAAAAGAGATTCCTGAAGTAAAAAATCCAGAAGTAAAATTGGTCTGGTATCCCGCTTGGACGACTGATAAAATGTCACGTTATGCTAGGATTGCTTTGGGTATTCGTTAATTTAATAAAAATATATTCTAGCCGCTATTTGAATACATAGCGGCTAGAATTTTTCACTCTCACCCAACTTTTATATTTCTATTTGCCAGTTACCATCAGCTTGAATTTCTAGAATATAATTATCTGCATCTTTTGGAATCTTGACAATCCTTTTCCCAGAATATTTCCCCACTTTATCGACTAAAGTTGCTACGGTATCGCCATTGCTGTCCAACATTTTTACCGTAAATTTGGCTTTTCCCTCATACATAAGTGACACAACTACTGGTCCTTTTTTAAAAGCCAAGTTTGGAATGATTTCATCCCCTGTACCCGTTTTTGATATAAGAGTACCACTAGTTTTGTCATCTAAGTTACTTTCACTACTGTAACTGCCTTTAGCCCCCACTCCATAATTGTCGTCTCTAGCACTTTGCGGACTGTTACATTCAATTTTGCAGCCAGTCAATAAAAACAAGCAAAAAAACACTAAACCGATCGTTCTTTTCATCATTTTCCTCCTTACATCCTCACGATGACACAACCTGATAAAAGTACCAATATTATTATAAAAAATAGTATAATTTTGATTTTTTTATTCACTCTTTTCCCTCCTTAAAAACCTAATTTTTATTTAAGTATATAAGTTTCTAAGCATTGCAACCTTTTAAAAATCTCCCAATTTGTTGAAAAAAAAGCATTACTGCAGTTGCTCTTCAAAAGAACAACTGCAGTAATGCTTGCTAGTGATTTTATCTATTTTTTCTTTGCTTTCAATACTGCATTCAACATGATAACTCCTGTCACGATCGTTGTTACTGCCTGCAATAATTTGATTTTATCAATTCCTTTTGATTTCACGGTCATAGTAACCCCTCCTGTTGTTTATAAATCTATAGTACAACTAGAATGATTTCATTACCAATGAGACGCTTTATTGGCTGATAATAAAAACACCAATAATAATCAAAATTACTGCTAAAACTTTTCGAACAGTCAGCTTTTCTTTAAAAATAAAATAACTAATAATAACGGTCCAAACATACGTTAATGATGTCATTGGAAAAGCAATTGAATAGTCCAAAAATTTTAATAAAACAATATTGGTTACCGCACTTAAAATGTATAAGAACGAACCTAAATAAATCCAACCATTCATCAATACCAACTTAAGACTTAATTGCGGAAGATCATTCATTCCTTTTTTCAAAGCCAAAGCACCGGCACTTCCGGAAAAAGTCGTAATCACCAGAATCGTCAGAATCGCTGCGTAATTGATCATACAGTCTCCTCATTTCCTTCGATACCTAAAAGGATCGAACCTGCAATAATGAAGGCAGTTCCTAATAATTTATACCAAGTGATACTTTCGTTTAAAAATAATGCCCCTAAAACAATCGACAACGCAAACCCCAAACTCATCATCGGTTGTAAAATAGAGACTTCACCATATCGAAAAGCAGCCATCATAAAAAACATTCCTGCTCCTGCTGCTAAAAAACCAACTGCATAAAGGACGATTGCATAAGTACCAGCGCCATCGGCACCAAATTTCCATGCTAATTGTCCCACACTACTCAAAGTAGCTGCAATCAAAATCAATACAATTCCTAAACTTAACTTCTGTTGTTTATTTTTAGCGTCCATATGATTTCCCCTTTCTTAACAATAACGATGAACAAATTCAAAAACAGTGTCAAAATAATGCTCCGGTTCATAAATAAATGAAGACAGATGGGGAGCATTTTCGACGATCAAACTTTCTTTTACGCCATTGGTTGCTTCCATATTATCGTAAATCATTTGATGAGGAACAAACTTATCTCCTGTACCATGAATAAACAACGTTGGCAAATTATTTTTAGCCAACTGAGCAACTGAAGAAGCCTCTTTCAGAGAGTAACCTACTTTCTTTTTGGCCAAACTGTCAGCAATCGTCAGTATAGGAAATGCTGGTAATTTAAATGCAGATTGTAACATAGCTCCAAACTCATCGTAGACAGAGGAATAACCACAATCTACAACTAAGCCTTTAATATTATCTGGTAATGCTTCACCGCTTGTCATCATTACCGTTGCCGCGCCCATTGATCCACCAAACAGAATAATTTCAGCTGATGGTTCAATTGTCAGCACTTCATTGATCCATTTCAATAAGTCAAAACGATCCAACCAACCCATTCCTATGATATTCCCTGTGCTTTTGCCATGTGCTCTTAGATCAGGAACTAAAATATTATATTGTTGCTCAGAAAACTTAGATGCAACAAAAGCCATGTCACGCTTGCCGTATGAACGATAACCGTGAACACAGATCACCCATTTTTTGCTATCAGGATGCGAGACGATCAATCGACTATATAATTTTTCTCCATCAGTTTCTACCCAATAATCTTGAGCGAATGCTTGGTGCCAAAACACATCACCTTGTTGATTTTGTTGCTCTTCGGTAAGGTCATACTGAGATTTCCCCTTATTGAAATTATCTGGATTCATCATTTTATGACCTGTCTTGTCATACCAATTATTATCTCTGAAAAGTGCCACATTCAGGAAAAAGTTTGCAGCATAAAAGGAAACTGCAATAATCAAAAGCAACACAATAATTACGATCAATAAAAGCCACTTCAATAGCGACACCTCAATTCTAAAAATTTGATTCCTTATTTAATTATACTCTTATTTAAGAAAAAAAGTTATGGATGTACTCAAAACAAAAATGATCGGGATATCACTCTTTGAGCCATACCCCAATCACATGAAATCCATATAGACAGTGACGCGCAGAAATAGTCTGTTCCAGATAATCTTCTGTCACATCTTAAAATTGCTTATCCTTCACAATCCAATGAAATTAAGTCTTCATAAGTCTCGCGACGAATCACTAATTTATCCTGTCCATTTTCTACAAAAACAACAGCAGGTTTTAAATTACGATTATAGTTATTTGCCATTGAATAGCCGTATGCGCCTGTACTTGTCATAGCAAATAGATCCTCTGGCTCCATCGGTGGTAACTCGATATTTTTAATTAAAATATCCCCCGATTCACAATATTTACCGACAATTCTCATTTCTTCAGGCGTCTCTGCGCTGATTCTGTTTGCTAAAAATCCATCATAAACCGCATCATACAAAGCTGGGCGAATATTATCACCCATTCCTCCATCTACTGATATGTAATGACGTACATCTGGAATGACTTTTTGTGAACCAACTGTATAAATCGTTGTTCCTGCTTCGGCGATAATACTACGACCAGGTTCGATCCAAATTTCTGGAAATGTGTAATCCAACAATTCACATTGACCTTTTACCGCGTTTACGATAGCTTTAACAAATAGTTCAGGTTCTAATGGATCATCTGTCTCAGTATACTGCACACCAAAACCGCCGCCCATATTTAAAACATCTACAGTATAATCAAACATTTTTTTCCATTCATTTAAAATCAGCAACATTTTCTCGACAGCTGCTAAAAACCCTTCTGCAGAGAAAATTTGTGACCCAATATGACAATGTGCTCCTTTTAGGACTAAATGTTCATCTGCCAAGATTTTTTCTAGCGCTTGCGTCGCCTGCCCACTATTTACATCGAAACCAAACTTAGAATCTACTTGTCCGGTTAAAATATACTCATGAGTTTCAGCATCCACGCCTGGTGTAATACGAAACATGACGTTTTGCTTTTTGCCAGTTTCTTTTAAAACAGCACTTAATAAGTCGATTTCATAAAAATTATCGATAATGATTGTCCCTACCCCCTGCTCAACAGCGTAGGTCAGTTCTTCTTTAGTCTTATTATTTCCATGAAATTCGATATTTTCAGGTGACATACCACCTTTGATTGCCGTGTAGATTTCACCAGCAGAAACTACATCACAACCCAGCTCTTCTTCTTCTAAAAGTTTATACATTGCTAAACAGCAAAATGCTTTACTTGCGTATATTACCTTATTTTTTACTCCTAAAGAGTTGAATGTTTGTTTAAATCCTCTTGCACGCGCTCTGATATGGGCAACATCATACACAAATAACGGTGTTCCATATTTCTCAGCTAAACGGACTGTATCACATCCGCCAATCGTTAAATGCTCTTGTTCATTAAATTCCGCCGTTCCAAATAATAGTGGCATCTCTTCACCTTCTTCAATTGATTTATTAAAAATAATAGCATAAAAATGAAAAACTTCCTATCTATTTTTCATTATTTTCACAAACAATCATTTATACGTTTCGTAACTGATTAAATAGTTCTTCACTTAATGCTTGCATTCCATTATTTGTAGGTTGGTTTGCAAAAAGAATCACTAAATTTTGATTATCTTGATCTCCATAAATAACTGTAGCATAACCACCCAAATTACCTTCCGAGTATTTCATGTCATCGAAATAGATCATCCCAGCTTGATATCCTTCTTCCTTAACCTTTGCAAGTTGCTCATATTCGGCTTGATCAAAAAGCTGACCATTAGCTAAGCTTTGAATAAACACCCAAAAATCCTCAGTCGACATATACATGTTGCCCGCACCTAATAAACTTGAAAATAACTTCTCATTAGCTGGAGACAGATCTGCTTGATAATCTTCTTCCACATAAAAATAAGGTTCTGGAATTGTTACATCTGTAGGTAAATCATCCCAAAAATAAGTATGGCTTAAAGATAACTTATCGATCACTCTTTTTTGAATGACTTCTTCATAGGATTGTCTTGTAAGTTTAGAGATAATACCCGCTAACAAGGTATAATTACTATTTGTATAATTAAATTCTTTATTTCCTACCACAGTCAAGCTTTCTAAAACATTATCTATCTGACTTTCCTGATCTGTTAAAAGATTTTCTGGTTCCTCTTCTGCCATATAAATACCTGAATTATGATCAAGCAATTGTTGAATCGTGATTGTCTGACTCAAATCGATTTCTGGATAAAAAGTATCTAAAGTAGTATCTAATTTAAGTTTTCCTTCTTTCACTAATTCTAAAATAATCGAACCTGTGATTATTTTTTGTAAGGATGCAATTGGAAATACGCCATCTATTTCATTTGGTCGCTTATTTTGTTCATCCGCATACCCATAACTTTGTTGATAAAAAATCTGATCTTGACTCACAAGCAACGCAGCACCTTGAAAATGAGCATCTTTGATAATCTGATCGATATTTTTTTGGGTGGCAGAATTTGACATACTTCCCTTTTGGTTACTTTGTTGCTTTTCCGATAAATGTTCTATAAAAAGGCCATTTTCTTTGTTAAAAAACCAACTACTTAAAAGAATAAAAAGCAAAAGGAACATTCCTCCTGCAATTGACCATTTCCATCGCTTATTCATCTTATTCACTTCTTTCTCAATCTACTTCCAGTAAATTATAACATTTACTGAAAAAAAAGCAGACTACTAAGAAAAAGAAATTAAAAATGAACTAAAACAACACCCTACAGGCATTATTTTAGTTCATCTTTAATTTTTATTGCTCTTGTGCAATCGTCAATATAGCTGCAGGAATCCGATAAGGTGAACACGATATATAATCCACACCAATTTTTTTCAAGAAACGAATCGACTGCGGATCTCCGCCAACTTCGCCACAAACTCCGATTTTAATCGATGGATCGAATCCCCTGATTTTATCTACAGCTATTTTCATCAACGCCCCCACGCCTTCTTCGTCGATATGCTGAAATGGATCTTCTTTTAATAATTTTTTATCTTGGTAGGCCTTAATAAATTTACCCGAATCATCACGTGAAAAACCATATGTTAATTGCGTTAAATCATTCGTTCCAAAACTGAAAAAATCAGAAACCTCTGCTATTTTTTCAGCTGTTAAACACGCTCTAGGTATCTCTAACATCGTCCCTATTTTATAGGAAATGACTTGATTTGTTTTAGTAAAAATAGTTTGGATCGTTTGCTCTAAGCATTCTCTTAACCACGTCATCTCTTCTTTACTACCAATCAAAGGAATCATGATTTCTGGTACAATTTCTAATGTCGGTTCTTTTTGGGCAACCTCTATTGCACTCTCAATAATAGCCGCTACCTGCATTTCATAAATTTCAGGCGTTGTAACAGCTAGACGACACCCACGATGCCCAAGCATTGGATTTTGTTCGTGTAGTTCTTCAATACGATGCTTGATTTCGGTAGTTGTCCGCTTTGTTTCATTTGCTAAATGAATAATTTCCTCTTCTGTTTGCGGTAAAAATTCATGTAGTGGTGGATCTAGTAATCGAATGGTGCACGCTTTTCCTTTTAATAAAGTAAACATCGCTCGAAAATCATTTTTTTGGAACTCTTTTAATCGATCTAAAGGTGCTAGGAGTGATTCTTTATTTTCAGCAAGAATCATTTTACGCATTTCAACTATTCGTTCTTCTCCGAAAAACATATGCTCTGTTCTTGCTAAACCAATGCCTTGCGCTCCTAATTTCAATGCTGTTTTAATATCTGCCGGCGTTTCTGCATTGGCTTTGACACCGATACTCGCCCCTTCTTTTGCCCAGTCCGTGATTGTTTCTAATAACTGCCATTCATCTCCTTCGACGTAAGGAATACTACCAAGATAGATGGTTCCTGTTGTCCCATCAACCGAAATTGTATCCCCTTGATGCAAGATAAGATCTCCTGCCGTTGCCTGTTCTAAAAATTCATTCACATAAACTGTCTCACAACCTGCAACGCAACAAACGCCCATCCCCCGTGCAACTACAGCAGCATGAGAGGTCATTCCACCTCTAGAAGTTACGATTGCTTCACTAACTACCATACCTTCAATATCTTCTGGTGAAGTTTCTTGGCGGATCAAAATAACTTTTTCCCCTTGCTCACTCGCTTTTTTGGCTTTTTCTGCTGTGAAATAAATATTTCCACTCGCGGCCCCCGGACTTGCCGGTAGTCCTTTAGCAAAAACTACCGCATTTTTTAATTCATCTGGTTCAAAAACTGGATGAAGCAGCTGAGTGATCATCGTTGGATTAATACGTTTGATTGCTTCTTTTTTAGATATTATGCCCTCTTCAACTAATTGAATACAGACTTTGAAAGCAGATTTCGCCGTTCGTTTGCCATTTCTGGTTTGTAACAGATATAATTTTCGGTTCTCAATCGTAAACTCAATATCCTGCATGTCTTTATAATGAGACTCCAGCAAATGACCTAGTTCCAAGAACTCTTGATAAACTTCCGGCATCAATGCTTCAAGTTCACTGATTGGCTGCGGCGTCCTTATTCCTGCAACGACATCTTCCCCTTGTGCATTTAATAGAAACTCCCCAAAAATCCCTTTCTCACCAGTTGCAGGATTTCTAGTAAACGCAACACCAGTTCCACTAGCTGCCCCAAAATTACCAAAAACCATCTCTTGGATGTTGACGGCCGTTCCTAATGAGTCAGAAATATCATGCAAACGGCGATACGTAACCGCTCTACGATTGTTCCAAGAACGAAAAACTGCTTCTACAGCTAAACTCAATTGCTCATAAGGATTTTGTGGAAATGGTTGATGCGTCACTTCTAGAAAGATATCTTTATAAACCGCTACCAATTCTTGCCAATCTTCCGCTTGCATATCTGTATCCGCCAGATATCTTTTTTTTGATTTATAAAAATCAAGTTGTTCTTCGAAACGATTTTTATCAATGCCACAAACCACATCACCAAACATTTGCAGGAGTCTTCTATAACAATCAAAGGCAAAACGACCATCACCCGTTTTTTCTGTTAATCCGATTACCGTCTCATCGTTTAAACCTAAATTTAAAATCGTGTCCATCATTCCAGGCATTGAAAATTTTGACCCACTTCGTACGGAAACCAATAACGGATCTATAGCATCTCCTAATTTCTTTTGGGTTCTTTTTTCCATACTGAAAATGTGTTGGCGAATTTCTAAGTTCAGTTCAGTTGAGACATTTTCTTTCTTTTTTAAGTAATCTAAACAAGCTTCTGTTGTAATCGTAAATCCTGTTGGAACAGGTAACTTCAGTTTTGTCATTTCAGCTAAATTAGCGCCTTTACCTCCTAGTAAATCGCTTTGTTCTTTGCTACCCTCTGAAAAATCAATCACATATTTCACAAGCAAACTCTCCTTCTTGTTTTATATAGTGTATCACATTTATACAAATATGATTATATTGTGTATCATATTCATTGTCAACAAGAATTAGTATGGTTTATTTTTATTGTTGCTTTATTTTTATAAGAAATATATAATAATTAGTGTGTCACATTAAGAAAGTAGGTCGATAAAATGAAACTTACCTCAAGACAATTAGAGATCATCAAAATTGTTAAAGAAAACGAACCAATCAGCGGTGATAATATTGCCAAAACACTTGGTTTGAGTCGTGCGACCTTACGAAGCGATTTAGCGATTTTGACGATGACTGGTTTGCTTGATGCTAGACCAAAAGTTGGTTATTTTTACACAGGTCAAACAATTGAGCCTTTACTTTATGAAAAATTATACAAAAAAACGGTAGCGGATATTATGTTGCCACCTATACTTATCCATCAAAGTACAACGGTTTATGATGCCGTGACAAATTTATTTATGTACGATGTCGGTTCTTTATATGTAAAAGATGACAACGATGAATTGAACGGTGTTTTATCACGCAAAGACTTACTACGAGCAGCTATTAGTAATCCTAATACCGAAAAAACACCTGTTGCGATGATCATGAGTCGTATGCCAAACATCGTCACGATCACTCGTGACCGTACGATTTTAGAAGCTGGCGGTCTATTGATGCAACACAACATCGATACCTTACCCGTTGTAGAAATTGACCAGCCAAAAAAAGTGATCGGAAAAGTGACCAAAACCCGAATGATGTCTTACTTTATTAATGCCGGTAATGACATTGATAAAGAAAATTATTGATAATCAGAGATAATGAAACGAAAAAAAAAACAAACCTTCAAAAACTAGGAGAGTGTACTCATGCAAAAAGACAAAATCAAAATTTATTTAGTATCAGATTCAGTTGGAGAGACCGCACAAAAAATTATTTCAGCAGTCTCCGCCCAATACCCAAGTATTGATATGAGCGATATCCAACGATTTCCATTCATTACCGATGAAGAATTATTGCAGCCTATTTTGAGAGATGCTTTACATGACAAAGCTGTTGTTGTGACAACATTAGTGAATAAAAAGCTAGTGACTTTAGTAAAGGATTTCGCAAACCGAACTGGCTTACAATACGTCGATTATATGAGCCCATTAAGCGAAATCGTTGAAGGGACTTTTGGTATTCAACCTTTACAAGAACCAGGTGCGATCCACAAGTTGAATGAGCAGTATTTTAGTCGTGTTTCAGCAATTGAATTTGCCGTTAGATATGATGATGGTAAAGATTCCAAAGGTTTCTTAGAAGCTGATTATGTATTATTAGGCGTTTCACGTACATCTAAAACACCGTTAAGCATGTATATGGCCAACCGGAATCATAAAGTTGCAAATTTACCTTTGATTCCAGAAGTTTCTTTACCTGCCGAATTAGATCAGATCGATCCTAAAAAAATCATCGGTCTAACAACAAGTATTGAGAGTTTAATGGATATTCGTAAATCCCGTTTACATTCATTGGGATTAAAAGAAGATTCGGCTTACACAAATGCCGATCGTATTCAAGAGGAATTAGATTATGCCAATAGTGTTTTTGAAAAATATAATGCATTAGTGATCGATGTCGAAAAGAAATCAATCGAAGAAACAACAACGATCATCGAAGATTTGGCCCAAAATAAATAGTGAGGAGTCCTCTAGATGAGTAACAATCAATCCAATGAGCTGATTGCCGAAATTATAAATTTGGAAGCCATTTTAAATTTGCCTAAGGGAACTGAACATTTCATCAGTGATCTTCATGGAGAATTTGAAGCATTCAACCATATTTTAAGAAACGGTTCAGGAAGTATTCGTGATAAAGTTTACACACTTTTTAGCCAAGAACTTTCTGCAGAACAAATGGATGAATTATGTTTTTTGATTTATTATCCTGAAGAAAAAATGCACGTTTTAAAGCAGCAACAGTTATTGTCTCAACATTGGTGGTTTCAAACAATTGAACATTTGTTGGTTATTGTCCGTTTTTCGTCAAGTAAGTATACGCGTTCCAAAGTTCGTAAAGCTTTACCAAAAACGTATGCATATATTTTAGAAGAATTGATTTATCAGTATGACGAAACCACCGATAAAAAAGCTTATTATCGGCAAATTATCCAAAAAATCATCGAACTTGATGAAGCTGAACGTTTTATAACTGATTTAGCTTATTTGATTCAGCGGTTCGTAATCGATCATCTTCATGTGATCGGAGATATTTATGATCGCGGGCCTCATCCTGATAAAATTATGGATTCTTTGATTGGCTATCATTCTCTTGATATCCAATGGGGCAATCATGATATTATTTGGTTAGGCGCTGTGAGTGGATCAAAGGCTTGTTTAGCAAATGTTCTACGAATCTGTTCTCGCTATGGGAATCTTGACCTTTTGGAAGAGGCTTATGGGATTGATTTAGATCATTTGAAAAATTTCAGTCGCAAAACATATCAAGAAAATATGCATTTTATCCCTAAGAAGAACCCGTATAGAACGCTTTCGATAACCGAAATAACGGATGCAATGAAAATTCAACAAGCAATGGCAATCATCCAAGAAAAGTTAGAAGGGCAACTCATTAAACGTCGTCCAGAATTTCAAATGACCCATCGACTTTTACTAGATAAAATTAATAACAATCAACTTGTAATAGGCGATCAGCCGTATAACTTGATCAATACATGTTTTCAAACAATCGATTGGTCTGATCCTTATCAACTAACAGACGATGAAGCATTCGTCCTAACTGATCTAATGCAGCAATTTCAACACTCACAAAAGTTAAATCAGCATATGGCTTTTCTTATTGAAAAAGGCTCTCTTTACCTTTCTTACAATCACAACTTACTGATCCACGGCTGTATTCCACTCAATGAAGATGGCTCTTTTCAATCTGTGGACTTTAATGGAAAAAAATATGCTGGTAAAAACTTGCTCGATTTTTTTGAAGCAAACATCAAACAAGCTTTTGCAAAACCATGGCAGACTGAAGATTTTTCAACTGATATTGTTTGGTATTTATGGTGTGGTGAAAGTTCTTCTCTTTTTGGTAAAAAAGCGATGAAAACATTTGAACGCTATTTTATTCAAGAATCAGAAACTCATGTGGAAGAAAAAAATGCCTATTATGAATTAAGAAACAGTTCTGACGTTTGCCAACATATTTTGAAGGCTTTTGCTCTTAATGAAATTGATGCTCATATTATCAATGGCCACACTCCTGTAAAATTGCTCAAAGGAGAATCTCCAATCAAAGCTGACGGCAAAATGATTGTCATAGATGGTGGTTTTTCACGTGCTTATCAAAAAGTAACTGGAATTGGTGGATATACACTTTTATATAATTCTTTTGGTATGCAACTGGCTGCTCATAAACCTTTTTCAGATAAAGAAACAGCAATCAAAAAAAATGATGATATCATTTCCACACGACAAATCGTCGATCGTCAGTTGAAACGATTAAAAGTCAAAGATACAACGATTGGTGCCTCGTTGATCAATGATACTCGAACATTAAAACAACAATTAGAAAATAACAGCCATTTTTTTTCCAATTAAAAAAGATAAGAACGAAGATGCACTAATTTTTTGCACCTTCGTTCTTATTTTTATTTGATCAATTCAAATGCTTGATTTTTCAACTCATAAACTTCATCGCACGCTTTTGCTACTTCCTGTTCATGGGTCACGATGATAATACACTTTTGCTGATCACGTGCTACTTTTTGAAACAATTGAACAATATCTTTTGATGTTTTTTCATCTAAATTTCCTGTTGGCTCATCTGCTACGATCAGTTCATGATCACAACAAAGTGCCCTGACGATTGCTACGCGTTGCTGCTGTCCTCCTGATAACTGAGTCACATTCTTCTTAGCCAGCATTTCGTCGATCCCAACTTTCACTAAATTTTCTAATGCATACGCTTTTTTATCCGCTTGTTTTGAGTTGGATATTGCCATCGCAGTTAAAACATTATCTAACGCCGACATATATGGTAGTAAATTATATGCTTGAAAAATAATGGAGACATCGTTTTTCCGGTAATTTCTGAGACCTATTTTAGTGAGTGCATCCCCATTATATAGAATAGACCCCGTTTTAGGTACATCTAAGCCTGCGATCAATGAGAGAAATGTCGTCTTACCAGAACCGCTTGCTCCTAAAATAGCATACATCTTTCCGCCTTGAAATTCTAAATTTACATTTTTATAAAGATAGTCCTGCTCATTTTTATACCAATAGCCTACTTCTTCTGTTTGTAACATCGCATGTCCTCTTTTCTAAGTCGTTAAGATTTTTTTGGGTTGTAGTCTTAAAATTCCGCTGGATGATAATATGATGGACAAGAAGCTGATTAAAAGTCCTAGTCCAGCTACTATTGCGATTTCCTTTGGCTGAACAGAGATATTTAACTCTTCGATTGCTTTTGCTGTTCCCTGAGAGCTTGCTCCGAGTCTATTCATGCTACCTCCTCCAGGTACGCCTTGTCGTTCGCTTCCTCTGTCCCCGTTTTCCGTTGGTTGACCTTGATTATTTGTAGATTGCGAAACGGACTCTGTTTGTTGGGTAATCAATTGCTCCCCAACTACATTTCCTACAATATTTCCACTAAAGGTAGCAATCACTAACGCAACAAACATACAAATAATGATTTCACTGAAAAATTGTAAAACGACTTTGAAACGCGATTCTCCAAGTGACAATAATACGCCAATTTCATAGCGGCGTTCTCTGATCATCATCATTACAATCAAAGTCAAGATGATCACCCCAGCAATTGCCACTAAGATAACAATATTTTTGGCAAAGCTTGCAACATTATTCAAAGGTTGTAGCATTTGTTGATACGCTTGATCATTAGTTTGTAAACTAAAGTTTTCTGTATCAATCAATTTTTCTGCCTCTTTAACAAATGTATCCATTTGTTTTGGATCAGCCAATGTGTAAGAAGCTGAATCAATGGTATCTTTTGCGTCATCGCCTTTTAATGTATTCGCAAATGTATAAGATGTATATAACGTATTGGCTGGATTCAAGAAATTAAACATCATCCCCATGCTATTACCGTTTTCAGAAGTTTTATAAATTCCTTTGATCGTTAACTCATATGTTTTTGTGTCATCTTCCGGATCTGTTACCTTGAATGTGTCCCCAACTTTTAACTCATTTGCATCTGCCAATGTTTGCTCGATTACCACGTTATTCGTCTCTTTATCTGAAGCATTGATTACTTCACCACTTGTAATTTCAGCCGTACCATCAGAAAAGTCACTCGACATAGATAACTCCATCACACCACTTACCTGAAAATCACTTTGCTTTATATCAGACATTGGACCACTGCCCATTCTTCCAACCGCTTGAGGTTCACCTTGTGTTCCATCACTCGCTGTTGATCCTGTTGTGGTCTCACTTTCCGATTCAGTAGAAATCGGTGTAATGCCATCACTTGCTCCAGCATAGGATGAAGATAAAAATGAATACGACTTCACATTAGCTAAATCTGCGATCTTTTGCGCATCTGCTAATGAAACGGGAGTTAAACTAAAACTGCTTGGATCTGGTTTTTCACCCGTACTCCCTTCTTGATTTTTTTTCATCGCTGCTTCTCGATTAGCGGATAGTGTAACTGTCGCACCTACACTCTTTTTGGCATTTTCTGTCGCAGTCAACGCAGCACTTTGAATCGTTAAACCAGCTAAAACAAAAATCAAAATAGCTGAAAAGACAGCACATAATAAAAATGTTCGACCTTTTTTGCTCTTCATACTTAACATTGCACGTTTGATAAAATCCATCTACTTCCTCCTATTTACGTAACAACATTCCGACTTTGCTACATTCTGAACTTTCAGTGTTACGCGTCGTTTCTTACAGTCCTCCGCGCAACATCATTTGTAAACTGCTATTACTTTATTCCACTTACCTTAAACAAACCTTAAAGCATACTTTCATCGTTTTATTCTCAATTCTCACTGTATCCTACCTTGCAAATCTATAGAAAAAGTGATTAAATGGTTGTGGTCGTATTTTTTAGTTATACTTTTTATGATTATATTTTGATAAGATCATTACAATTTTATTTTTTTTGAAAGGAACGAAAAGTATTTGGAAAAAAAGAAAATGACTCTATATGGGATGATTTTCTCTATTTGTTTCTTTTTAATTGTTTCGTTCTTTTTTTCTACACACACTGTAGATTACGCAAACGAAACTGAAACGAGTGAAAAAATGTCTGTTCCAATAAAAACTGCATCCTCTTCTACAGATAAAAAACCTAAACCAAAAGAAACTGAAAGTCCAGAACTGACAGCTTTTTATCATAAAATCGAACAAACAATGACAGCTACTTCAAAAAACTTTAACGGTGATGTTGGGATAACTTACGTGGATTTAACTACTGGAAAACAAATCTCAGTTAATGGAACCAAAGAATTCTATAGCGCTAGCACGATCAAGGTACCTTTAGCTATGATGGTCGCTGACAAAGTTCAGGCTGGCGGTTTAAAATGGGACGATCAGCTTACTTTTAATGAAAAAGAAGATTACGAAGATGGTACGGGGATTATTATCAATGATATTCAGCCAACGTATTCATTAAGAACGTTACAAGAATACAACATTATTTATTCAGATAACATTGCTAAGAATATGTTGTATGATACTTTTGGCGGAGATGTAGAAGCTAAAAAAGCTCTGTATGCTCATTTTTTTCAGAAAGAAACTGATTGGGACGATGCAAAATTAACTTCTGAAGATGCTGCAAAAATTCTCAAGATTTTATATGAAGAAAAATCCACTAATCAAGAATATCAAAAGATTTATGAATATATGAAAAATACCGTTTTCCATGAACGGATGGATACGCCGACCACATCAGGAAAAGTCGCACATAAGATCGGTTCATATGCTGGTTTCCTGCATGATATTGGAATTTTAGAAACAGAGCATCCTTTCATTTTGACCGTGTTTACAAATGGCCAAACGGATGCAGGTATTCCATTTATCTCAAATCTTACAGATCAATTATGGGCTGTGCAAAGTCATGACTATCCTAAAAAATAGAGAAAAGATATCGAATAAACGGTATCTTTTCTCTATTTTTGTAGGATTCAAGCATTACTGCCCATATTTTTAATTTTGATCAAACGAGTAATTTCACTGCGTTCATTTTCTTCCAACTTCATCTGAATATAATAAATCGTCTCTTCTAATTGAGGAATCGTCATATATTCTAACGCATTGACACGACGACGTGTCTTTTCGATTTCTTCTGACATCAACTGACACGTTTTTTCCACTTCCGCTAATTCCAATAGTTTTGGCAAAATACTCGAAATTTTGCCAAAAACACCATCCAACTCAGCATTTGAATTTAGATAACCATAATTTAGCGGTGCTTCAGTTACAGTTTCATCATAGTGAAAATTCATGATTGGGACCGTCACGCTCATAATATTTTTTTCAATAACATCCAGTGTGACGTTATCTGCTGGAACAGCCACCAATTCTTCGATAAACGCTTCATTCAGTGTCGCATTAGCTAATACAAAATGAGATAATGCCGCTGTCAATTCTTGCTCTACATCGATCCGAAGCTGATTATTTTTTTTGACAAGTAAAATAAAACGACGCATCAATTCATCTTGTTTATCTTTTAGTAATTTATGTCCGCGACTTGCCGTTCCTAGTTGTTTTTTTAAACGAGAGAGTTCCATTCGAGTAGGATTCACATTTAACCGTGCCATAATCGATCACTCTCCTTCAGTCAAGTATTCATCCAACATGTCATCTTTGATTCGTTTTAATTCGGTTCTTGGAAGCATAGACAATAGTTCCCAGCCTAAATCGAGTGTTTCGTTAATAGAACGATTCGTGTAAAATCCTTGATTGACATACTCTTTTTCAAAACGATCTGCAAACTTCGCATAGATTTTATCCACATCTGATAATGCTGATTCTCCAAGAACTACCGCTAATTCTTTTGCTTGTTTTCCTTGAGCATACGCTGCAAATAATTGATTCATCGTTGGCGCATGATCGATCCGAGTTTTACCATCACCCGTTCCTTTATCCTTCAAACGGGATAGTGATGGTAATACATCAATTGGCGGCTGAATACCACTCTTGTATAGTTCTCTAGATAAAATAATTTGCCCTTCCGTAATATAACCAGTCAAATCAGGAATAGGATGCGTTTTATCATCTTCTGGCATCGTTAGAATAGGAATCTGGGTTACAGAACCTTTTAGACCACGAATACGACCAGCTCGTTCATAAAGCGTAGCTAAATTAGTGTAAAGGTAACCTGGGTACCCACGACGGCCTGGTACTTCACGTCGTGCTGCTGAAATCTCGCGTAAAGCCTCACAATAATTAGTCATATCCGTCATGATCACAAGGACATGCATACCTTTTTCGTACGCTAAATATTCAGCCGCTGTAAGTGCCATTCTTGGTGTAGCGATCCGCTCGATTGCTGGATCATTGGCTAGATTCATAAACATTACGGATCGATCAATGGCTCCAGTTTGACGAAAATCTTCCATGAAAAATTCGGCTTCTTCAAAAGTTATCCCAATTGCCGCAAAAACAACGGCAAACTCTTCATCACTATTTAAGACATTTGCTTGACGAGCAATTTGAGCAGCCAATTCTTTATGAGGCAAGCCAGAACCTGAAAATACTGGTAATTTTTGTCCACGAACTAATGTATTTAAATGATCGATGGCAGAAATCCCTGTTTGGATAAACTCATCTGGATAATCTCTAGCAACTGGGTTGATGACTTCCCCGTTGATATCAACCATTTTTTCTGGTAAAATTTCAGGTCCATTATCTTTGGGACGGCCTAAACCATCAAAAATTCGACCAACCATATCTTCTGATACACCTAACTCCAAAGGATGGCCTAAAAAACGAACCTTTGAATCTCGAAGATTAATCCCGCTGGTTCCTTCAAAAATCTGAACCATTGCTTTATCTCCATTGATCTCAAGAACTTGTCCTCGACGAATTTCACCGTTTTGCATACGAACTTCGATCAATTCCTCATATTTGACCCCTTCAACTTTTTCAACGATCATCAACGGACCGACAACTTCATTGATCGTACGGTACTCTTTAATCATTTGTCATCCCTCCGTCTGCAATAATTTGTTTTAATGTTTGCTTCATCTCGTCAACTAAGTTATCTAATTGGCCGATTTGTTCTTCCGGTACATATTTACTTCTGGCAATTTGGTCTCTTAGCTCAACCGTTCCAGCCATAATTTCAGTTAAATATGCCCCTAAATCCAACGCAGCCTGTCCTTCTTTATAGAAAGTTAAAATCAAGTCCAGCATTTTGTATTGTTTTTCTCTTGAGGTAAATGTATCAACATCATCAAAAGCATTTTGTTGTAAGTAATCTTCACGAATCGATTTCGCTACTTCTAATGTCAAACGGTCTTTATCAGACAGTGAATCAATCCCGACTAACCGAACGATTTCTTCTAATTGCGATTCTTCTTGTAAAATGCGCATACCATCCATAACCATTTTAGACCAATCAACTTGAAGTTGCTGATCTAAGTATTTACCAACCTCTGAATCATATAAAGAGTAACTTTGGAGCCAATTGATCGATGGAAAATGGCGTTTTTGCGCCAAGGTTGCATCTAATCCCCAGAATACTTTTACGACACGTAGGGTATTTTGAGTAACCGGCTCAGAAATATCTCCACCAGATGGCGAAACAGCGCTGATTGCTGTGATACTTCCTTCACGATGATCTTTCCCTAAAGCCACAACTTGTCCAGCTCGTTCATAATATTCTGCTAAACGACTACCTAAATAAGCAGGATATCCTTCATCACCTGGCATTTCTTCCAAACGTCCGCTCATTTCACGTAATGCTTCTGCCCAACGAGACGTTGAATCTGCCATGATTGCTACAGAATAGCCCATATCACGGAAGTATTCTGCAATTGTGATTCCTGTATAGATTGAGGCTTCGCGAGCAGCTACCGGCATATTAGAGGTATTTGCGATCAATACAGTTCGTTGCATCACTGATTCCCCCGTACTTGGATCGATCAGCTCTGGAAATTCATTCAATACGTCAGTCATTTCGTTTCCGCGTTCACCACACCCTACATAAACAACTAAATCAACATCTGCCCATTTAGCAATTTGATGCTGCACTACTGTTTTCCCCGCACCAAAAGGGCCTGGAACAGCAGCAGCTCCACCTTTTGTCACTGGAAAGAATGTATCTATCACACGCTGACCTGTTAGAAGTGGTACATCTGGATTTAATTTTTCTAGAATTGGACGACTACGACGGACTGGCCATTTTTGCATCATTGTAAATTCTTTTTCACCAGTAGCCGTTTCGATGGTATAGACCGTTTCTTCGATCGTAAATTCGCCTTGTTTGATGTCTCTAACAACACCACTGATACCAAAAGGAACCATGATTTTATGAGGAATCACTTTCGTCTCTTGGACTAATCCAATGATATCTCCTGTAGAAACTTCATCTCCAATAGAAACAGTTGGCTCAAATAACCATTTTTTTGTTCTATCCAGTGCAGGAATCTGCACCCCTCTGCTTAAAAAGTTACTTTCTGTAACCTCAGCAAATGTATCTAACGGACGCTGAATCCCATCAAACATCTCTGAGATCAAGCCTGGTGCCAGCTCAACTGACAAAGCTTCTCCTGTCGTTACAACAGGTTCACCTGGTCCAATTCCTGTTGTTTCTTCATATACTTGAATAGATGCGACATCTCCTCGCATCTCAATAATTTCTCCTATAACTCCTAATTCCCCTACATGACAAATATCCTGAATACTTGCATCAGACATATTTTCAGCCATAACCAAAGGACCAGATACTTTAATAATTCTACCGGTTTGCAAAATCATTCCTCCTATTCAGTAAAGCTGAGCAGGCTCATTTAGCTCCGATTGAAAAATAGAAAATCTGACTGAGGTGTTTTTTCCTTTTTCAGATTTTATCTTTTTTCCGAAGAGCTAGCCTGCGTAGCTAAATCAATATAAAGCTGAGCGTACTCTTCAACCTTCTACAATATATTCTGTCCAACGGCTCTTTCAACATTATCTTGAATTTCTTTCAAACCAATTCCCTTGGTTCCCTTATGACTTGGGATTAAGATTATGGCTGGTGTAACTTCACCTTTATAGCGGTTGATCGTTTCAACAGCTAATTCAGAAGCATCTTCTGTAATAAAAATAACACCAAAATTATTGTTTGCCATTGATTCAATTGTGTCTCGCACTTGTTTTGACGAGATTGCATAAATAACCTCAAAACCAAAAAGTTTGAACGGCATAACAGAGTCTCTATCACCAATTACACCAATTTTATAAGCCATCAGTCATACGCATCCTTTCTCTAACCACTTCAATTGGAAAGTTACTCCGCTTACTGACTAGAATCAAGCGTAAATTCTTCCACTCCACTTCCTTGGCATTTAAAAATGCAAGTAAAGGTAATGGTCCAAAAGCCTTAATTTTAGCCTTGTCGTACATACTAGTTAGATAATCATCTTTAACTTTTTCAAAAGCGACTAAATCTAATGATTTGGTGTCAGCAGAGATGATTGGTGTTACAAGTCCGCTGTAGGCCGTACTAAGAATAAAATCAGTAAACACAGCTAATGATTGTTGAGTGTATTCTAAAAATTTTTCTTTTGGAATACTTCCTGAACTAGATAATACCGTCGATAAAAAATTTTCATGTTGTCCTTGAAGGATTCCTCTAGCCATTGTAGAAATATTCGTTAAATCAATGAATGCAATAACCTCAGCCACAATATCCTTATCATCTAGCTTTTCAGCTAATTGTCGTTGAAACGTTAAAAAATTCCGATCATAAATAATATCGATTGCTTGAAGTGTAGAAGATTCTTGAAAATAATCCAACACTTCAAGAACCGCATTCATCAACTGGTCTGGTAATTCATTGGAAACACGCGTACGAATTGCACTTTTCAGCGTTTCCAATGAATAGCGACCATCATCAATAAACAGATAGTCCAAATCTTGACCTGTTAACTCAGCTTTCGTCAGGACTTTTAAATTATGAAATGTTGCTCTAGAAGTATAGATCGTTATGACTTCAGGTTCCGGCGCCATTTCATAGAGCCACTCATAGAGTTTGCCTTTTTCTCTTGAATAGATATATTCAAAATTTTCTGCAAAATCATCCGTCATATACGTTCCATACACAGTATTTTTTAAACTATCTTTTAGTTCATCTATGTTTTTTGCAGTCAGTAATTGTTCATATTGGGCACTGCTTAACAATTCTGTTTCTTTAAGACGAATCAAAGGATTAATTTGATTATATGCAGTCTCTTTCATTACGACCCTCCTAATCTAAAAGCATAGTGAGCTCGCTTGATCTCGATTAAAAAATAGTGGAAATTAACTGTGATGCTTTTTGTCACATTCAATTTTTGTCTTTTTTAAAAGAGGCTAGCCCTTGAAACTAGATAAGACACAGCAAAACAGACTCTTTAAACACTACTTTTATTGAAACAGTAATTCTGCTATTTTAAAACTTTCCATTTTTTTTATTTCTTGTACGAGACTAGAAAACAAAAAGTTATATTCGATTCCTTCTTTAGATATGATAAATCCGCCATCATTTGACATTACTTCTTTATCCAGTAGTAATGTCAATTTGCTATTAGTATGTTCTACTAACCACTGCTCTGACAGCTTACCCTCCGAAAACTCTCCTAATTTCAAGTAAGCTTCACCTTCAACCGGTAACTGGATAATGATTTGCTCTGCAAATGCTTGAAACTCTTTTTCCGACCAATGGTTCATCCGCTCAATCGATTCTAAAAAAAGCTGTTCAAGATACCCCTGCTTTTGATTCAACGTTGCTTGTTTGATGTCTAGTTGTTGACGATTTTGTTTTTGTTTAAACGCTTTATTTATTAGTTCTTGATTTTTTTCGATTAGTTTACTTTCTTGCAAAAAAAGCGCTTCTTCTTGTTCTTGATATTCTTGATTGATACGTTTAATTTCGACTTTTTTTTGTTCTGAAACTTCAGCTTGCCCTTTTTCTAGAATTTGTTCGACGAGTTTTTCGATTGCATCCATGTTTTTCCTCCTATTACTTCACATTTAGTACAAGTAAGAATGAGATAACAAACCCAAGAATCGCGTATGTTTCAACCATGGCAGCATAAATGATCCCTTTAGTTGCGTGTTCTGGTTTCTTAGCTAAAATTTGAATCCCAGCAGCTGCAACACGTCCTTGGGCAATCCCAGAGAATAAACCCGCAAAAGCAATCGGTAAGGATGCAACAAAATAATCCAAACCTTGAACCATCGTCATATCATTGTTTAAATTGATAAAAATCAAAAAGGCAATAACGAATCCGTATAACCCTTGTGTTCCTGGTAATAGTTGTAAAATCAATGCTTGTCCGAATTTTTCAGGTTGTTCTGTGGTTAGTGCTGCTGCTGCTTCCCCTGTAAATCCAACACCTTTAGCCGAGCCAATCCCTGCTAAAATCGTTGCCATTGCCATTCCTAAAACTGCAAAAAGAATTCCGCCATTATTGTTAATTAAGTAATCTATCATATTAGTAATCCTCCATTATTCTTTTACTTTTGATTTTCTTTCAATGTTTATATACTTTTCTTCTGTCTTTAACGGGTTAAACGGACGACCGCCACCGGTATAAAATTTTCCAAAAAACTCTACATATTGCAAACGCGCACCGTGAACATACGCACTCAATAAACTTAAAAAGAGGTTCAATGCATGTAATGCGATAATCAGCAAAATTCCTACCGTAAATCGGGCTGCTGGTGGCATAAACGCTACTAGCATATTAAATGCTGCAGCAATACTTCCCCCAGAAATCCCCAAAGCCATCAATCGTGTATAACTGACCAAATCACCAATGTAACCGGTCAAACCATATAATCCATAAAGACCTTTAGCCAACCCTTTGACTTTTGATTTTGATTGAATGATTGGTACAATCACAATCGATAAAGCTGAAATGACTGCCACGACGATTCCTGTTGTAACTAAACCATCATTACTAAAGAGCAACATCCCTAAAACAATGATCAAAATACCTACCAGCAACCCTTGCCAAGCAAAACTCTCACTAATACTTTCTAAATAACGTTTCCTTTTCGTCAATTCAATCCCATTGACCATCAATCCTGTCAACAATTGAATAAACCCGAAGATAACCGATATAATCAAAATTGTATTCACATCTTCAGTCGTTGATAAAATAGGAAACGGTAACTGGATCCCCAGCAACACTTTTGGCAAAGCAGCTCCAAAGAATGACCCATAAATAAAACCCCAAATGATCGTTGGAAACGATAATATTAGGAAGAAATCTGCAAAACGTTTCATTCCGCGTGGTAAAACCAACAACTTTAATGCCAGTAATGCCCCCAGCAACATCAACAATCCATAACCTATATCTGCCACCATCATGCCGAAAAATACCATATAAAAAGGTGTCATGATCGGCGTTGGATCAATCTCGTCATATTTTGGTAAACTATACATTTCAGTCAACATCTCAAATGGCGCTACCAAAGAATTATTTTTTAACTTCACTGGAATATCCGCTTGAATTTCATCCTCAGTTGGCTGATCAAAAGCAGCATATACCTCATCTTTAGGAAGTGCCTCCTGTAAAACACCGGATAACTCCTGCTTTTCATCGCTAGGAAGCCATCCTTGCAGGATAAAAAAGTAAGAAGTATTCAGCAAATGTTTCTTCGCATTCTCTCGGTGAATATAGGCATACGTCATCTCTTCTGCTAAATAAAGTTCTTCTAAATGGCTGCGATAAGAAGATAAATCAGTTTTTAATTGCTTCTCTTCTTCAACAAGTGAAGCGAGTTCTTCTTTATTTTTTTGATAGGCCACTTTCGGTAAAATATCATACGGATAGTCAAATTGATTAAAACTATATCTAGCAGTGATTTCCCCTAAAACATCCGAGTAACTCTTTAGATAGATCAAACTATAGTACACATGATTTTGACTATGATAAATTTCTTCTACATAAACAGATGAAACTTTTTTTAAGTCTGCTAAAAAATCTACCTGATTAACTGAGCTGATTGTTCCTAACAATATATTGGAACTTTCCAGCGAATTATTTTTTGGAATAGTATCTAAATACTGCCAACGAGCCAACCATTTTTCTTTTGACAATAAATCTTTTCTCGTAGTCTCAATCAATGTAAATCTATTTTTAAGAGCAGCTATTTCTTTTAGGTAAACACTGATTTGTTGCTCATCAAAATTTTTCTCCAAAGAACTTAATGAAAGAACTTGTCTTTTTAACGGTTTCTTTTTTGATGAGCTTTCTGAAAAATGCTCAATAAAAGTGAGCGCATCCTGTATGTCTGTTAACATCGTCTTGAAACGTTTCTTTTGGATTTCGTCATCTTGTACTAATGTGTCCGCAAAGTATTTCTCAATATAAGAGCTATCTACATTCGAATGAAAAAAACTTTTGATTTCGATTGCCTGCAAGCCTTGAATTGCTTGAAGAATGGCTTCTTCTCTTTCCGCTGCAGCTATGATCGTCATTTTTTCCATTTTATTGACTGCCATAGATTTTTTTCACCCTTTCTATTACATGATCAAGTATAGAGTCTTTATTCTTTTTATATTTTTCTCTGAAATTTTGATTTTGTTCTTGCGCTTCATTCAATAAAATAACTTTTTCTCTTTGAAGCTGTTCATTTTTTTGTTCCTCTAACTCATGAAGTAACCTTTTTATTTTCTCTTGGCTTTCTTCTTGTTTTCGCTTAAGATCCTCTACTTTTTCTTGTTCATATCCATTAATTTCTTCTTTGACTGCTTGTCTCATTTTTTTAACCTGATCTTCCGCTTCACGGATTCTATCCAAAGCTTCCAAAACCATTTTTTTCACCCCTATCATCTGATGACTTCGTCTTCATTTCTATTATCGAACCTATCCCTTTTTATTACAATCAAAAAGAGAATAACTTATGCTTCTAACTTAATAGAAGCACAACTTATTCCCTTATTTTTTGTTTGAAAAATAAAAAAGGGCGTAAGTTCAAAAAACATTCTTCTCACCCCTTGAAGAACCTGATCCTTGAAGCTTGCGCCCAACCATTTTTATTAATATGCACTCATCTTAGCAAAAAAAAACTAAAATTACAACTGCTTTACGAGTAATCTTTATCTAACGTTCAAAAAGAATCCCATCTTCAAGCGAAGACGGGAAAGGAGTTTTACTCATGAGAGTAAATGAAAAAAAGTTTATTGTTAGGATAATTTTATCTTACTATCCTATTTTTACTTTTACAAATGATAGGCCTCGTAACGTTCTAAAAAAAGAAAGCTTCTAAGTCATATGGAGAATGACTAATTCGTTCAATAATCGTCTCTTTCCATACATCTGTAAACCAGTCATATTGGATTTGATTGATGATACTTTTTTTCAACTCATCGATCAATCCCTCAGCATCAATATCCCCTTCATAAAATGACCCTAACATAGCAAGCATTTTTGTATTATTATGTTGCTGAAAGCGATAGATACGTCCTTTTTCTATGTAGTAGAACCAGTGATTGATAATGACAGCAAAACGATCTTCTTTATTATCAAGCAACGTGACAAACATTGTAGGTGAGATTTGCTTCATACAATTTACTCCTTTGATTTCTTCAATAATTTTATCATATCAAACTACCGCTTGAAAAATCAAGTCACGCTTATAAATCATCTAACCTATATAAATGTATATAGCTTCAATCAGAATCGTCACAAAAAAGCGAATTTTTCTTTAAACTTTGTGTTTGAAATTCAATACCATTTGATATAATAGAGATGTATAGCTACTATTTCATCAATCGGAGGAATACTAATGGAGCAAACAGTAACTAAAGTGACAACATCTTTTCATAATACTTGGCTAGTCGACTTGAAAAAAGATCATTTTTCTGAAGAAAACGAGATTTTATTTGGAGATACATTAAGACTTTCTATCGCTAAAAATGATTCTTATTTCTTTTCAGAAGCTATCGCATTAACATATAACAAAGAGGTCTTGTCTAAAGAAACACCCACTGCAAGCGAAATTGCATTTTTCAACTATATGAAGACAGCGCAAGAAAAAGCTTTTTCAAAGTCATTAGCAACTAAGTATAATCTAGAGCAATATCTAGTTTCTACACCAAGTGATGAAGTTATAAAATAAGATGGCTAAAAAAAATAACAGCCTCTGATTTACTTCATTCAACAGGAAAAGTAAATCAGAAGCTATTATTTTGCACTTTCTTTTGGTACGCACTTTTTACTTATACATTTTAGTAATTTTTAGTTAAGTTAAATTGTTTGTTTACAACATTCGTTTTGATAACTTAAATACGAGATAGCTAAATAATATATCTAACCTCCACCGGTAATAACAAATACAGAAATAACACCAGAAACTAGAGCAATTAATGATATCATTAGCACACCTCCATTCAGTTTTTTGACATCAACGTTTGCAAACAAATAATTTTCCTTAAGTAAAGAATAACAAACAGACGAAAAAAAATAAAGTATCAAAATCGAAAAGTGCGAAATTAGCATAAAAATCTGACGAATTATTCTTTTTTTTATTAAAAATAAGAATTTTATAAGTAATACATGCTATAATCGCATAAGAAGGGAGAGAAACTCTTGAATATTATAGAAACTTTACGTTTTTTCAGACTTAAATTGAAGCTTACTCAAAGAGAAATGATGTCAGAATACACTGATCCTTCTACGTATTCAAAAATTGAAAGTGGCAAACGTTCTTTAAAAGTAAATGAACTTGAGGAGATATTAGGGCAGACATCTATTAATGCCGAGGAATTCTTTAGCTTTACTACTTTCGATAAAGAGCAACAAGATTTCAGAGAATTTTTTTATTATTGCGGTGCTCATTTAGAAAATAAAACCACTAAGCAAAAGTTGCTCACCTATTTCTTTTCTTTGAATAATAAAAAAGTAAAAACTTTAAGAGAATTATCAAATTATATAGCTATTAAGAATTATTTCCATGCTCATTGGGATGAAATAGACCCAATCACATCGAAAGAAGTCAATGATATTTTTGAAGACTTATTAAAAAAACCTTTTTATCTTCAATATGACTATGTAATTACAGCCAATCTTAGTCGATTTTTCAATGCAAAACAAGCAGACCTATTGGTTACACGGATGTTTCCAATAAAATATGAAGAACAACGTGACTTTACCACTAAAAAATTTGCTTATAACATTCTTATCAATCTAATTTCACTAAAATTATATGCCAAAGATTATGATGGTGCAGAAAAATATATTAAATTAGCTAAGAAGCAAGATAGACAAAGTGAAAATTATAGCTTTAAATTGAATTTACAATACTTATCGAATCTTCTAAATTACATTCGCGAAGGTGAACCTGTTTATATGGAACGTGTTTACGATTTCATTCATCTATTGGAAAATACCGGTGATACTTTACAAGCCGCTCAAGTAAAAAAAGAAGTAAAAATTCTTACTCATGAAAAGAACGGAGAAAAATTATTAAATAGCTATTCTGTTGGTCTTCTTAAAGAAACATAAGAGTTTTGTACATTAAGAATACTCTTAAAATCAGAATATCCCACCTCTTTCAAGGTGGGATAAGGAGTATTACTCGGATTGAGTAAAATGAAAATACTGTTAGGGTATATTTATAATACTACACTATGTTATAAATTTCAACCCTTTGGTTAATAAATATTTTTTATTTGTTCATCTGTAAGTTAAAAGACTCAACTGCCTTTGATTTCTAACATCGCGATCTATCTCACTTGTTGATTTATTCAAGTGTATTTTTTGGCATCTGCTGGGATATTCTTTTTACTCAAGATCTTTTACATACCAATAAAATTAATTTTTCGTTTAGGCTTTCACTTTCCATATTAATATTTTATATAATAAGCTAATTTTCTGTTAAAATAAATATAAAACATTATAAAGTAGGCGAAATGACTTGAATTTAAAATATAAAAAAGTAAAAATCACTCTTTTATTGGTTTTACTATGTATCAGCATTATTTCCATCTTTCCCTATTTTTTTAATAACTATATTTTCAGTCAAGATGATCTCCTATTTCACAGAACAAGATTAGAAAGTTACACTCAAGCAGTAAAACATTTAGATTTTTTCCCACGTGTTTTTTCTACTATGGGATTAAATTTTGGCTATGGTGCAGATTTATTTTATCCCTCTATTTTATTACTGCCTTTTGCATTTTTTAGGATTATTGGGATTGCTTTTGTTCCTTCCTACTACTTGTATCAATTATTGATTAGCTTTGTTACTGCAACCTGTGCTTATTATTTCCTATATTCAATCAAAAAATCGCGAAAACTGGCGCTTTTATTTTCTTGTTTTTATACTCTTTCTACCTATCGTTTAATTGACCAATCTGTTCGAGCAGCACTTGGTGAAACTTTAGCATTTGCTTTTTTACCTTTGTTTATTCTTGGTGTTTATTCGATTTTTTATGGGAATAAACATCGCTGGCAATTACTTGGAATTGGAATGAGTTTATTGATTGCCAGCCACTTGATCACAGCCTTCTATTCATCTATCCTGCTTATTATCTTCATCTTGATTAATTGGAAAAAATGTAGACAAGCTCAAATAAATAGCCTGTTTAAGGCAGGTCTATTGTCACTAGGCTTATCTGCTTGGTTTTTATTTCCTTATTTGGAACAGATACATCATTTAACGTTTAACTTTAATAATACGACACTATGGGCTAGTGGATTAAATTTTAGCTTGGGGGATTTATTTACAAACAGCCTTGCTAATGTGAGTGCACCATTTACTGAGCTAAAACCAAATATTGGTCTTTTTCTCTTAGTAACTGTCATAATTGCTGTTTTCAGTTACCGAAAGTCAACCACTCCAGTTAAACATATTACTGTCGCTACACTTTTCTTTATTTTACTTGCAACAAATATTTTTCCTTGGGGATTTTTCAAAGTTTCGCTGTTAGCAACGATTCAATTCCCTTGGAGATTATTGGTATTCGCTTCTTTTTTTGCTAGTTTACTTGCAGTTTGTTTGGTTGAACAATTTTGTTTACTTTCAAAGAAAAATGTACTGTTATTCATTACGTTATCTAGCTTTTTAACGCTTGGTTTTAATATCAATAATTTAACCCAGAGCGCCGTTCAAAACAATGTAACTGTAACGAATGAAAACTTTACTGATTTTTATGAATCGGAAATTGGACACGGCAAAGAATATTTAGTAAAAAATACAGATTTTAAAAAATATTTTGCTTCTCCTGGTTTGTTCATTGATGGTATTCCATATGCTGATCTCTCTCGTAACACTGTAAATAAATATAATCATAGTGCTTTTACTGTGAGAACTAACAGAACCCAAGAAGTTCAGCTACCTAAGTTTTATTACGTGGGTTATGAGGTTACAGTGGATCAACGAGTGGTTCCTAATTACAATAAAGATGGCTTAGTGACGGTTAAATTAGAGCCTGGTGAACATGAACTTAGTATTACCTATAAAAAAACTATTATCCAGAAAGTCTCAGCTATTTTTTCTGTTTTATTAGCGGGGTTAATCCTTTTATATAATGTAATAAAAAACAAGCAAACCAATAAATGATGCTCAATTCTTCTTGTTAAAGCTAGATAGTGTTAATTTACTCTATTCATGCTACTAGCTATTTTTATTTCGACAAAAATTAAATAAAAACTTTTTTACATTACCATCATCAGTTCCAATTTTGACATACCACAGTTTACTACTACATGTACAATAATCCAGGTGTAACCTAATTATAGTTTTGACAATTATGCTATACTATCAAACGTAGGATATTCAACAGAGGATAAAGAAAAACTAAAATCATGTGTACTATTAAGGAGCGAAATTTTATGAGCAAATTAAAATGGTATTCTGACGGAAACGAACGGGGAAAAAAAGCAACAACCATTATCACAGAATTGTTGCATGATTTAAAAACAGAATCAGGAAACGAAGCTCTACAAAACGTGTTAGAGAATTATCTTGAGGAGTTAGGAGAAAAGGTGGCTTCTGTTCCTATGGTTTTGAGTCGTATGAACATAGATATTTCTAAAGCAATCAGAAATGAAGGGGTTCCTTTATCTGATCATCAATCTAAAAAATTAAAAGAGTTGGCTTCTTTATCCATGATTAGATATGGCTATTAACCATGTAAAAATGGTACAACTCCTATGTAACTAAGAATCAATCATGAGACATTTTTACAACACGATTGATTCTTTTCTCATATGAAGCTATTACTTACTTCACATTATTCAAATTTTCACTAGAAAGGTTTTCCCCATTTGTCTCAATTACCTGCTGATACCAATAAAAAGATTTCTTTTTAAAGCGTTCTAATGTGCCATTTCCTTCGTCATCACGATCTACATAAATAAAACCATAGCGTTTACTCATTTGACCTGTACTGGCAGCAACTAAATCAATACATCCCCACGTTGTATAGCCAAGCAATTCTACGCCATCAATCTCTACTGCATCTTTAAATGCTTGAATATGTTTGCGTAAATAATCAATACGATACTCATCTTCTACATAACCATTATCATCTGGCGTATCAATTGCACCTAAGCCATTTTCAACAATAAATAAAGGCTTTTGGTAACGATCATATAGTTGATTCAAAGAGTTCCTTAAGCCTAATGGATCAATCTGCCAACCCCATTCAGTTGAGGATAAGTGTTCATTTTTTATTGATGCAAAGATATTACCAGTTGATTGCTCATAATCTTCTGAATGGGCACTCACTGTCCGTGAACAGTAATAAGAAAAGGTTACAAAATCAACTGGTGATGCTGCCAGAATTTCTTCATCTCCTGCTTCCATCACAATATGTAACCCTTCGCGCGCTAATTTTTTCAAGGCATAATTGGGGTATTTTCCCCGTGCCTGAACATCAATAAAAAAGTAGCCTTCACGATCACGATTAATCGCTTCTTGATAGTCTTCTGGACGACACGTATAAGGGTAATGGCTACCACCTGCCAACATACAGCCAACCTGATTTTTTGAATCAACTTCATGGGCAATTTTAGTTGCTAAAGCACTTGCCACCAATTGATGATGCGCAGCTTGATATTTAATTTCTTCTTGATTTTCACCTTCTCTAAAGATAATTCCGCCACCAACAAATGGCTGATGTAAGATGATGTTGATTTCGTTGATTGTTAACCAATACTTAACTAAGCCTTTATAACGGTTCAAAACAGTTTCAGCATACCGCGTATAAAATTCAACCAACTGACGGTTCTTCCAGCCACCATAAGCTTTAATTAAATGAACGGGAACATCAAAGTGAGCAATCGTCACTAATGGTTCAATCTGGTGCTTTCTTAATTCTTTAAAAATAGCTTCATAAAACGCAAGACCTTCTTCATTTGGTTTAGCGTCATCTCCATTTGGGAAAATACGAGACCACGACAATGACATACGATAAACTTTAAACCCCATTTCCGCAAATAATTGAATATCTTCCATATAACGATGGTACATATCAATTGCCTCTTTTGCAGGGTAATAATAACCGTCCTGCCAATCTAACATTTCCAACTCACCTAAAGCTACTTTCTTACGATCTTCACCACATGGTAATACATCAATATTAGAAAGCTTTCTGCCACCTTCTAATACACCACCTTCTGCTTGGTTTGCAGCTGTTGCCCCACCCCATAAGAAATGTTTATCTAAAGTCATATATTTACAGCTCCTATTCTTTTTTCAAAACTATTAATCTTAATTATTATCCATTTAGATGATTATTCTATTATCTTTACACTTTAACGATTAATACTTCTTCACTATTTGCTAATTGTCCTTTAGTTATTAATTCAATTGAAGAGTATTGAGGGGTATTGGTTATCACAACTGGCACTTGCGTTTCATAGCCAGCTTCTCTTATTTTTTCCAAATCAAAATTTAGGATTACCTGCCCTTTTTTTACTGTTTGTCCCGATTCTACCAAAGTATCAAAATATTGACCTTTTAACTCTACAGTATTTAAACCTACATGAATCAAAAGTTCTATTCCAGTATCCGACACAAGTCCAATTGCATGTTTTGTTGGAAAAATAGCCACAATTTTCCCATTAAATGGTGCAATTACTTTCCCTTCTATTGGTTCAATAGCAAACCCCTTACCAAGAGCCCCCGATGCAAAAGCGCTATCTTGTACTTCACTCAAGGGCATGACATTCCCTTTAATAGGATTAGCAATTGTTGTATCCTCTAAAATAACTTCTTTAACTGATGGTACTGTTACTTCTTTTTCAAATTTAAAACTTAACACATAGGTTAATACGGCTGATACGACTGCTGAAATGATCAAAGCGATCACAATATTCCAGAAAAAAGCCATCGAATTATCACCAATATAAAGTAAAATTGCAGGTAAACCAGATGATCCTGTTGCAAAGCGATGTGTATTCGTTAATCCAGCATATAAACCACCCGCTCCACCACCAATCATAGCTGCAATCAACGGGTATTTTTTAGGTAAATTCACACCATATAATGTTGGTTCAGTAATCCCCATGTATGCAGTAATTGAACCCGATACTGCTAGTTGCTTCAATTTTTTATCTTTTGTTCTAAATGCAACTACTGCAGAAGCCGTTGCTTGAGCAATATTTGAGCAAACACAGCCTGGCCCAAAAATACTATCATAACCAAGCTCTGCCATTTGCATCACCCCTAAAGGAGCAACACCATTGTGAAGACCAAACATCACCATAATCGGCAGAAAACCACCGATCAAGACTGCTGGTACCCAACTAGCATTTACACTTAAAAACGTAAAGAATGCTGCAAGGTAACCACCAATAATGCTACCAATAGGACCTAGTACTGAAAAAGCCAAAGTTCCCATAATTAGAAAAGTCAACATTGGTACAAAGACTAATTCAACTGATTTTGGTATCATACGATTGAGAAATTTCTCTACATAAGACTGAACGAAAATAATTAAAAGAATCGGAATAACAGAGCCAGTATAAGTAGCTAAGGTAAAAGGAATAAGATCAAAAAATTTAACTGGCTCCCCTGCTGTGACTAATACACCCCAATTTGGATGCATCATCATTGCTGCGACAGATGCCGCCAAGATAGGATTGCATCTCAATTTTTGAGCAACTGTAAAAGCTAAGATCATTGGTAAGAAGAAAAATACACCATCTGCAAATAAGTTCAATAAATAATACGTTTGTGATTCTACAGAAACAACCTTAAAAACAACTAACAATGCTAGAACAGCCTTCACCATTCCAGCTCCAGATAAGGCAGGAATAATTGGCTGGAATGTACCAGCTACAAACTCAATAATGCTATTAAATATGCCTTTTTTCTCAGATGATGGTTCATTTTTTGCAGTAATATCAACTTTTTTCTCAATCTCTTCAAAGACATCTTTCACATGCGTTCCTATGACAACCTGATGAACGCCTGCATTAACTAAATAAGTTGCGACTCCTTCTAATTCACCAAGACCATCTTTATCTACTTTTTGTTCATCTACTAGTTTAAAACGAAGGCGTGTTTGACAATGATAGGCATCTGCAATATTTTCCTTTCCACCTAACGTCTCAATAATGTCTTGAGCCAACTGTTCATATTTTTTACTCATGGAGTTCTCCCTTCAATGTAACAAGATCCTATTTTGAATCCACCGGTTATTCAACTCTTGTTTCTAATCGAACTTTACCACTTATTGATAGCGTTACCAATAGTTTCAAAACATCTCGAAACATATTTCGGAAAATAAAGGAAAAAGTTGAAATTATTGAAATCTGTTTCATATTTCCTTGAATTTTTAACGGAAATGATTGACTTAAAGCTCGCTTTAAGACTTATAATGAGCTTGAGGAGGTGTATAAATGAAAAAACAGTTGTATCTTATGCGTCATGGAGAAACTCTTTTTAATGTGCTAGGAAAAGTCCAAGGTGCATGTGACTCTCCATTAACAAACAAAGGAAAAATGCAAGCAAAACAAGCTGCAACATTTTTTCAAGAAAATCAAATTCACTTTGATCATTACTACTCATCAACCCAAGAGCGTGCTTGCGACACATTGGAAATCATTACCAATAGCAATCACTTTTATCAACGTAAAAAAGGCTTGAAAGAAATGAATTTTGGACGATTTGAGGGAGAAAGTTCGGAGCTACAGCCAAAAGGTTCCCACAATTTTGAAACTTTCTATGAACAATTTGGAGGTGAAACAGCTCGGGATGTTCAAAAGAGAATATGCCATACGCTTCTCTCAATTATGGAGCAGGAGGATCATCAAAAGGTTTTGGCAGTATCGCACAATGGCGCGTGTTTTTACTTTTTAAACTCTATTTGGAAACATTCTGACAGAAAAATTCCTACTTATTTTCCAAACTGTGCCATTTTCATTTACACTTATGAAAAAGATCAATTTGACCTCACTGATATTATTGACCCATCAAGTAAAAAAAGTATTCTTTAATCTGGTTATGAAAACAGGTAAAAAGCACTTGACCAAAAATATCCAAGTGCTTTTTATGATTAAAATTTTTCAGATAGCTCTTTAAAGGTTGCTTGTCTTTTAGACTCTAATAATTTTGAATTTGTAATTTTATTCCTTCTATTGACTTCATAATCAAGTGAAAATACCTTTGCGAACAGAGCATCGAGAATAAATAGAATGGATTCCTGTGTCGCAAAATTGGCTATCTTGGAATATAATTTTTCTTTACTAGAAATATTAAGGACAACATCTGAGTAATCCCTTAAATAGTTTTCACCACCGCTTGTAATACTAATGATTGGTACAGAATTTTTCATTAATAATTTTACATTGCTGGTTGGGTTGTCATCAAAGCTACTTCCAGAATAAGAAATCATAATCGCACAATCTTTGTTATTCACTGTTTGTGTGATAATACCACTTTCACCCGAATTGGCCATGATTGCTTTCTTTTGAATCGATAACAAATTTCTCTTAATCAGTTCACCGTAATAATAATTTGGACTCGTCCCATAAATCACAACGCTATTTGCACGATGAATAAGTTCTGCAGCTTTGTTAAGATCTTCTATAGCAATCAAAGAAACAGTATCTTTGATACTCTGAATTTTTAAAGTCGCAATACTTTCAATGATTTCTAACGTATCGTGTTGAGCTAAAAATGGAAAGTTAGGATCAACATCTACGTAAGCATTATCGTCATGATAGGCCACTTCATGAGTAAAAGCATACATGAATTCTTTCCAACCTGAATAGCCAAAATATTTCGCAAATCGCACTAAGGTTGGCTTAGACGTAAAGGTTTTCTTGGCAATCTCTTCCATCGAGTAAGATTTTAGTTGGTCACGATTTTCAAGAATAAATTCACCAATCACTCGTCGGGCATCATTTTGCTTAAAGACTGCTTCTTCAATTCTTTGAAAAAGATACATTTTCATTTCCCTCCAGTTTAAACTAGCCTAGTTCTTTTTCTGTAACTATCTCTTCCTCATATTTTTTTATTTTAACATCATAATTCGCGATTTTCTTTTCTAATTTAGCAACAGTTCCATTAATTAATGCCTGTTTCTTTAAAAGTTTTTGATATTCGTCCAACAAAATCTCTTTTCTTTGCGTCAACGTTTGTTCCCCAATTTGATATAACTCTGAATATTTTGAAAGAGAATGAATAGACAATCCTGAATCTCTCATACATTTAATGAATTCAACCCAATTTAAATCCTCTTCTTGAAAATCTCTAGTTCCCGATTGGTTACGGGTAATCGCCGGCATTAGCCCTTGACTCTCATAGTAGCGAATCGTAGCAGGTGTCATATCATATTTTGCTGCAACTTCTGAAATATTCATAGTAATCAATCCCTCTTCTGTCATTTAAGTACTTGTTCATTCTATCTTACCAGTATTTCCTCTTGATTTAAAGTACACTTTAAGGTGTATACTTTAAACAGATGCAACATTAGGAGGTTATCAATTATGACAAAAATTACAGCAGGCCGTGACCAACTCGGTGAATTTGCACCAAAATTTGCTGAACTAAATGATGATGTTTTATTTGGACAAGTTTGGTCAAGAGAAGAGGAGTTGAATCCACGTGATCGCTCAATTGTTACAATTACAGCTTTAATTTCTGGAGGCAATTTTGAACAGTTAGTCTTTCATATGGGAAAAGCAAAAGAAAATGGGGTTACTCAAGAAGAAATGGCAGAAATCATTACTCACCTTGCCTTTTACATTGGATGGCCTAAAGCTTGGTCAGCTTTTACAATTGCTAAAGATATTTACAAAAAATAATGTTCTTGGGGAGGAGAAAATAATGAACGAACAATCACAAGCAACACCACCAAAAACCATTCCGTTTGGCGCAGAAGCCTTTCAAGAAAATCATCATACTGAAATCCGATGGCTAGGAAATTCAGGTATATTTTTAAATAGCAGAGGTTATTGCATGATGGTTGATCCAGTTTTAGAAGGATTTGATTTGCCTTTGTTAATTGAAATGCCAATCAAAACGGATCAAGTACCACATTTGGATAGTATTCTTATCACCCATGCTGACAATGATCATTTTAGTATAGCAACCTTAAAAAAATTACTACCGCTGACAAATGCTCTACACGCACCTAAATATGTAGCTGGACTAGTTAAAGAAAAAATGATGTTTGAAGCATTTGGTCATGAAATACATGCTTCTTTTAACGAAGGTCCATTAAAAATAACATTAACACCTGCTGACCATTTATGGCAAAATGAAAGTAAAAAATACGATCGTGTCTTTAAATTAGAGGACTTTTGTGGATTTTGGATTGAAACACCAGATGGAACCTTATGGATTCCTGGCGATTCCAAGTTATTAGCATCTCATCTAGAAATGCCTGAACCTGATGCGATTCTCTTTGATTTTTCTGATAACGAATGGCATATTGGCTTAGATAATGCGATTAAACTTGCTAACACTTATCCAAATGCTGCTTTACTTTTGTCTCATTGGGGAACAGTGGATGCTCCTCATATGAATGTTTTCAATGGAAATCCAGCTGATCTGATTCATAGAGTAACCAATCCTGAAAGAATCCAGATAATGGCTGCTGGAGATCGTTTCATTTTAAGAAAATAGCAAAAAATACTTCCCATTCATTAAAGAACGGGAAGTATTTTTTTAGACGTGTCCCACTACTTTGTGTGGGATATAAGGTTCTTCTAAATAAAGAACATCTGCTTGACTTAATTTAAAATCTACCGCGCCCACCGCTGTTTCGATATGATTCATTTTTGTTGCGCCGATAACAGGTGCAACTACTGGATTTTTTTGTAGTAACCATCCTAAGGCAATATTCACTTTATTGGTCTCATATTTGGCAGCCAATTCAGCAACGCGATCTATAATCATCTGATCTTTATCCGCGGTTTCATCATATTTAGCTTTTTGTGCATCATCGGTGGTGCTTCGTTTGGTTGCTTCTGAAGTACTTCTAATTAATCGCCCTGATGCCATTGGACTATAGGGTGTAAGTGCAATTTTTTCAGAAAGACAATAGGGAATCATTTCACGTTCTTCTTCACGATAAATCAAATTTAAGTGGTTTTGCATAGAGACAAATTTTGCCCAACCATTTTTTTCTGCTATATTATTTGCTTGTTGAAATTGATAAGCATACATCGCGGAAGCACCAATATATCTTGCTTTACCAGCTTTAACAACGTCATTTAATGCTTCCATAGTTTCTTCAATCGGTGTATAGGGATCCCAACGATGAATGATATATAAATCCACATAATCTGTTTGCAGACGCTTCAAACTCTGATCTATTTGAGACATAATAGCTTTTCTTGATAATCCCTGACCGTTTGGACCATCAAACATTTTTTGATGAACTTTTGTCGCTAGTACAATTTCATCTCGATTAGCGTAGTCCTTCAATGCTTTGCCTAAAATTTCTTCACTTCTACCTAAAGAATAAACATTTGCAGTATCAAAAAAGTTGATACCCAGTTCTAGTGCTCTTTTGATTAATGGTCTGCTCTCTTCTTCTTCAAGTACCCATTTATGAATCCAATTTTTAGGGTCTCCAAAGCTCATTGCACCTAAACAAATCCTTGAAACATCTAGTCCAGTATTGCCTAATTTTGCATACTCCATTTTTATCATCCTCTCCGTCTTGTACTTGTTCTATTTTTATTATACAACTTAAAGCACACTTTAACGCAAGGCTTAAATTTTAATTTAATTGATTTGTTTTGTGTAATTATCTATACCCTGAAGTTTTCTATTTCATTTAATAACATTGATAAAAAGACACATACCTCAAACGACCCATTCATAGAGAGTCACGAACAATGTTAGAATCAATTTGACTTTCTCTATGAAATTAGAGCCTATTTTAACCTAGATTCAGTGAGAGCAGTTTCTTTAAACGAAGCTGTTATATATCACCATGGCTGACTAGTTGGCCCTACTGTAAATTCATTGACATTTACATCTTCAGGCTGATCAATTGCATATGCAACAATACTTGCCACACGCTCTGGCGCAATACCATATTTATCATACAAACTAGTCATTCCATCAGCAGTTTTTGAATCTGTAATTTTATCAAGTAACTCTGTATTGATTGCAGCTGGATAAATTGTGGCGGTACGGATATTGGTTCCTTCTTGCGCTGATTCCATTCGTAATACTTCCATCAAATCACGAATCGCCCATTTCGTTGCACCATAAACAGCTCCTCCTGGGTAAGCTTTGAGTCCAGCTACGGATGATGTTGTCAGTACATGTCCGGATTTTTGCTCAATAAAGTTGGGTAAGACTGCTGCTAGACCATTCAGTACTCCTTTGATATTGATATCAATCATTTGGTCCCACTCATCTTCTTTGAGTGCAGATAATGGGGAATTAGGCATAATACCAGCATTTAAAAAGATAACATCTACCTTTCCATACACAGAAATAGCAAAATCTACTAATTTTTGATTATCGATTCGCTTAGTTACATCTGTTACTAAATATACTGCTTCACCTGAATTTTCTTTGATTTTTGCAACAATTGTTTGTAATTTTTCTTCTCTGCGTGCTGCTAATACTACTTTTGCTCCTTTTTCAGCTAGTAGCATTGCTGTTGCCTCACCAATTCCTGATGAGGCTCCTGTAATAATCACTACTTTATCTTTAATCGCCATTTGTCTCGCTCCTTTGTTATTTTTATAGTGTCAATATGACATTGATTGCTACTTTCTTTGATATAAAATCGAGTTGATCAGCTTCCTTTATTTTGCCTATTTTAGTATATGAATAATTAGTAGGAAATGTTTCATAAAATAGAACAAGACAATCTGAACCAAAAAGCATGACAGCTCCTTTTTCGATTTTGCCTACTTGTTCAACTTGTGTTGGTAACGTTTCTACTAAATAAGTATACTTTTCGTTTCCGTGCAAATCATTCATTTTTAGATTCATTGGAAGTCGAACTAATAGTTCTTTCGTTGTTTGATTCGATTCCAATTCAATTTGAAACGGTTTATTTTCAATAGTTATGTTCATAACAGTTACTTCTCCGTTTGCTTCTAGTGAGTATTTCCCTATATCGTTATATTCCGTTTTTGAAATTTTTAATACTGTGTCTTTTTTGGACGAAATTGCCGTGCACCCGGAACAAATCATTACGCTTATAAATAAAAGAAATAAAAAGTCTGCTATTCTTTTACAGTTCATCTTCTTCAATCTTTCGAACCACTTTGGCTGGACTTCCTACAACAATCACATTATCAGGAACATCTTTTGTTACTGTTGAATCCGCTGCAACAATCGAGTTTTTTCCAATTGTAATACCAGGTAAAATGGTCACATTTGCCCCAAGCCATGCATTCTTCTTAATATAAATCGGCTCTACTTTAATTCCGCGTCTTTTTTTAGGAGAGATCAAATGATTCACTGTAATTAATCTAGATCCTGGGCCAATCAACACTTGATCTTCAATCGTAATCCCTCCTAAATCAACAAACGTCACATTTTGATTAATAAAAATATCTTTTCCAAATGTGATATGCTTACCGAAATCAGTGTAAAAGGGCTGCGAAATTTTTACGGATGGATCAATTTTTTGACTAGTAATTTCTTCTAAGTATTGTAAAATCTCTTCATTAGAATAATATTGTGCGTTCATCATCATAATCAATCGCTCGTTATGCTGTTTAACTAAATGAATTTCTTTAAATATGGTTGAATCTTTTAAAATCTCTTTTCCTACGATTTTCTGCTGTAAACTTATATTTGACATTTTCTTTCCCTCCTTATTCATTAAATTTTCACTACCCAAATTATACCTGAATCGTTTATACTTAACTAATACCAATAAATCATATACAACTATTCTTTTTAACTATAGGAAGGGGTATTAAATGGAACTTCGTGTATTAACATACTTTTTAACTGTTGCAAGAGAAAAAACAATTAGTAAAGCGGCTGAAGTTTTACATCTATCTCAGCCAACGCTCTCAAAACAATTAAAAGAACTAGAAGAAGAGCTTGGTGTTACCTTATTTACTAGAGGAAATCGATTTATCACATTAACGGAAGATGGTATCTATTTAATGAATAGAGGAAAAGAAATTCTATCTTTGGTTGAGTCAACAACAACAAACCTTATTAAGAATGAAGTCATTAGTGGAGAGATCACTATTGGTGGCGGGGAAACGCAAGCGTTTGAGTTTCTTGGACGTATTCTGCATGAACTTAGAGACAACTATCCAGAAATTAACATACACCTTTATAGCGGAAATGCTGATGATGTATTGGAAAAAATTGATAAGGGGCTGTTAGATTTTGGGCTGGTTATCGACCCCGTAGAAAAACAAAAATACGAATATATTCGCCTGCCTTTGATTGATTCCTGGGGAATTTTAGTCAATAAATCACATCCTCTAGCTAACCAAAAAACAGTCCAGCCAAAAGATATTCAACATACACCTTTGCTCATTTCAAATCAATCATTCGTTGATAATCAGCTGTCCGAATGGTTTGGAGGAAATATAACACACCTAAATGTTGTTGGCACATATAATTTACTTTATAATGCCTCATTGTTGGTAAAAGAAGGCATCGCAAGTGCCCTTTGCATTGACGGCATTGTGAATACGGCTAATACAAATCTAGTCTTTATTCCCTTTTCACCACTATTAACCGCAAATATCAACATTGTTTGGAAAAAAGATCAAATCTTTTCAAGTGCTTCAAAAGAATTTCTACGTCTACTGAAATTGGTTTAGTTATATCTGCTACTTATTAATAATCAGATTGATACTTTATCACACTTTTTAACTTATTTGAGAAAGGCTAGATTTAAAAAAATTAGTACGATAAAAGCTATTTAAACTTAATGGCAATGTAAAATACTTGCAAAAATCATTTCATTTTCTAAAAATAAAAAACAGCTATGAATACCCACTAAAGGCATTTACAGCTGTTTTTCGTTTTAACTTTTGGTCTCACATTTACTAAAAATGGAGACGGCGGGAGTCGAACCCGCGTCCAAACACATTGCCACTTAAACTTCTACGCTCATAGTCATACTATTTTAAGGCTTCGCTGAAGTTCATGCCGCATAACAGGCCCAAACTCTCGCTAGTCTGATGATCTCTTCTACATTTTACAGACGGAAAAATGTAGCGTATCCCACTTAATTTGAGACCCTTACCCGAGCACATGGGCGATGCCGGGAGGATCTTCACCTGCTGTTTTTACGCAGCTAGAGCGAAAGTATTGTTTTCGTTTTTAGCAGTTATATTTAACTGTAACGTTTTTACGTAGACGTAACCTACGAAACGCAATTCAAGCTCAACTATGCCTGTCGAATCCGTAACGTCCCCGTTAAGATTAAATAGCATAATATACGCTTTTATTAGTATAACATATTCATCTTGATTTTTAAAGGATCAGGTGCTGCTTCTTCACCTTTCTATTTATAGCGAAATAACACTTCTTGAAATAATTTTTCATTTCTAAAAAAATTAATGTCCAGTTCCAAAAGTATTGACTAAAACCGTACCAATCACGATAAAACCAATACCGATAACGGTTGGTGTATTGATTTGTTCTTTCCAATAAACCACTGAAAAGATCGTGATCAAGATGATTCCGACTGCTCCCCATAATGCATATGCAACATTTAATGGCATATATTTTATCGCTTTAGACAAACTATAAAAACAGACAACATAAGCAACTAAACATTCTACCGATGGCACTAACTTACTAAATCCATCCGTTGCTTTTAGTAGATTTGTTGCTATAACCTCACTTATTATGGCAATAAATAGATATAAATACCCTATCAAAATTTTCCCCTCCTTATCTAATAACTAAATCATTATATCAAAATTCCACCCAAATTGAACGTAGATTTTTCTATATAATCAAAAAAACCATCAATAGATTTAATCGTTCAAAATCCATTGATGATCTCTTATTTATTTTAGCTGATTCTTTACAAAATTAGGACTCAATATAATAATTCAGCATCCAATTGATTCCAAATTTATCAATGACCATACCATATTTTTTAGACCAGAATGTTTCACCTAAAGGCATCGTTACTTTTCCACCTTCAGTTAAACGTTCGAAAATACGATCTATTTTCGCTTCATCTTCTGTGCTTATCACTAAAGAAACATTATTTCCTTCAATAAACGTCAAGCCCATTCCATCCGGCACATCAGAAAACATCACGGGTACACCCTCAATTGTCATTGATGCATTGATAATCAGATTTTTCCAAGCTTCTGGTGTTGGATGTTCTGGATCTTCCGGTGCATCCGCAAACGTCATAACATCTTCACATGTTACGTCAAATACTGTTTCATAAAATGCAATTGCCTCTGCCGCTTCAGTCTTAAAATTTAAATATACTTCTAGCATTGGTTGTCATCCCCTCACTCTATTTTTAATGATTATCTCATGCCAAAATAGATTAAGCGAAAGGGATGCTCATATTTACCTAAAATTGGTATCTTTTAAAAGCGCTGCAACAAATTGTTCTAAGTACTTCTGATCTGTTTCATCATAACCATGAGTTACCGAACTATCTAGATCTAAAACGCCAAGCAGTTTTCCGTCCTTGATCATTGGTACGACAATTTCAGATCGTGCAGCTGAATCACAAGAGATATAATTTTTATGATTTTTTACATCATCAACAATTAACGTTTCACGTTTTTCAGCAGATTCTCCACACACACCTTTACCCATGTTAATTCGAGTACACGAAACTTTTCCTTGAAACGGACCTAATACCAGTTCTTCTTCATCAAATAAGTAATAACCGGCAAAAACTGTATTAGGTAACGCATCTGCCAATAGTGCAGAAGAATTGGCGAGGTTCGCGATTTTATCATGTTCGATTTCAATAATTGCAGCTTGTTGCTGTACTAAAAGTTGATATGTAGCGATCTTTTCTTCTTTTGTTTTCCACATTTTCAGTTCACACTCTTTTCTATATTTATAATAGGAAATAGTTTAATTATTTTCTTATTATATTATAGACTTAGTCTAGCAAATTTTGAATTGTTTTATTCCATTATCTCCACCATTATTTTCTTATTTGACTACTTCTTGTTTACGATACTCATGTGGTGTCATTTTTAGATATTTCGTAAATACTCTAGTAAAATAGGAAGAATCAGCAAAACCAACTTCTGTTGCAATTCGATATAATGGCAAATCAGTTTCATGCAACAGACGACAGGATTCTTCGACTTTCAAGATATTGATATAGTCATTTACACTGATTCCAAGCTCCTTGCGAAATAATCGGCCGAAATACTGTGGATTTAAATAAACATGATTTGCAATATCGTCAATTGTTGTCTTTTGTTTAAAATTCTTCTTGATAAATTGAATTGCTTTATTGACTCCTTCACTAAATTGCTTATTGTAACTTTCAGAAAGCGTGTATTTCTTCTTACGCTTCATGAACTTATCTAGATGCTGCATCATTTCTTTTTTCGAATATGGTTTTAGTAAATAGCCTCGAATATTATAGGTCAATCCTTGGCTCAATAAATCGAAATTAGAATAGATTGATGTCCAAATTGTGTAAATCGTTGGTTTGATCTGGAGCATTTCTTTTTGTAATTCTAGTCCATTTATCCCAGCTACTTCAATATCCATTACAACTAATTCAGGTTGAAATATTCTAGCTTTAGATAGTGCTTCGATTCCATTTTGGACTTCCACTACATTTAAATTTTCTCTCTGATAGTTTTCTTTGATAATCTCTTTTATAAATTGGCGTTCCAACTCATCCTCTTCAACGATCATTATATTTTTCATGTACATCACCTTCTGGTCATACTATTAATCCTTTTGAAGCTGGAATCACAACTTCCACAATTAACTTATTAGACATTTCTACCACCTGAACATGCGCTTGATCTCCTAATAATTCAATCAATTTCTTGTTGCGGTTGGCCACTGTATGTAGAAATTCTTCCTCTACAACCAATTCTCTTTTTCTATCTAAGTGAATTTGCTCTTGAATCGTAATGATAATATTTCCATTGGTTTTTGTTACTGTAAATAGTAGAGAAAAATCATCTCCATATTTTGGTAATCTAATTTCTAGTAAATTTTCTACAATTGGAATCAACGTCATTACAGGTATTCGATATTGTGTCAATTCTTGGGGAAGATTGACTTGATACGATAATCTCTTTATAGACCTTGTTGTGCTAAGTTCTAAGTAGTCATTTAAATAGCTGAATGCTTCTTCCAAAGAAACACAATGATTTTGTGATTGATAATTGTAACGGATAACACTGGAAAGCTTATAAACAGCCTCTTCTAGATCAGGATTTTCATTAAAATGAGCTAACCTTGCCAATGTAGTCAGTGAATTGAATACAAAATAAGGTGTCAATCCTTTGATATTATCCTGATTTTCTATATGTTCTATTTTTTGAGATAAAATTTTTAGGTTATTCTCCGTTTTCTGTTTTTCTTTTTCCAATTTTTCCATCGTTAAAGTTTGAGATAAAAAAGCTGCAAACACTGAAGCAAAATTTTCAACTTTTTCTAAATCTTCCACTTCAAAAAGGTTTAAGATATTCATTCTTTCATTCGCACCAGCTATATCGATATCAGATAAGATCAACAAGTTGATATCTGTTTCATCTTTAAAAAATGGACCAAAAATCAATAATCCTCGTTCGTTCCCACAGTATTGAAACGGATAGATAAATTTACTTAGTCCATAACTACAGCGATGACAATAGGAAGAACTTCTCTTCTTTCTAAAAATACCGCTGCTAGAGGGACAAGATGAACAATCCATCGCTCTCTTGCAGAAGCTTTGGTTTGCTTTGTCATTTGTTGAACTCACTTTAGTTAAAAGTTGAAAATGCGGACGGACCTTAATCGGAAACCTTTTCAATAGCTCTTGAGATTGCTCAATCGTTTGCTGAGAAAGCTCTGAGCTGGTGTAGATAGTGAGATAAACATTTTCCACACTAATTGCTCCTTTTTAATACAATTTTTGTCATACATACAGTATAACATAAATAACATTTACTACAATTTTAGCTTTTAAATTACTATGACTAAATGATTATATAATGTATTAAATCAGGGGCGTAACAAATGAATATTCGCAATAAATACTTTTGCTACTACAATTTTTTATCAGCTCAATCTATACTAATTTTTACTCAGGCTATCCGATATTTTTTATCAAGTTTTAGTTGCTCTTTTTTGTTGATTTGTCTTCTTACATAACTTTCAGAATAGATCAAAGGCTTCAATTCAATCCTATCAGTCTACTTTTGTTTGATTTTTGTTTAAGCTAACTTAATTCTCAATGTTTGACTACTCTAATTGGTAAATCGAATTGAGCCATGTATTCTCTGATTTTTTCAAGTTCTTCATCTGTATACGACATGTCAACATCTTGCAATGGATAATTTTGTCCTAATTGTTCATATTTTGCAACACCCAATTTGTGATAGGGTAAAATATCGATACTTTTCAGGTAACCATTGGTTTGGATTTTTTTAATATATAAAATAGTTGCTTTTAACGTTTCGATAGAATCATTTAATCCTTTTATCAATGGCATTCTAACAGAAATAGTTGCTCCTGCTTGAAACAGCTGTTCCAAGTTTGTCATGATACGATCATTTCTTGCCCCCACTAGTTCGCGGTGTCTTTCAGGATCAAAATGTTTCACATCAAATAAAAATAAATCCGTCACATCAACAAATTTTTCCATTATTTCCCACTTCGTATAGCCACAAGTTTCAATTGCTGTATGAATGCCATTCTTTTTGCATTCAGCTAAAAGTTCTACTGCAAAATCTCCTTGATACGTCACCTCACCACCGCCAAGAGTAACGCCCCCATTGGAGCTCATATAAAACAACATATCCTGTAAAATAACATCCATCACTTCAGTAACTGTCATATCTTGCCCCATCACTGTCAAAGCATTTTTTGGACAGCTTTCTTCACAAATACGGCAACCGCTACAAGAAATTTCTCGATCAACAAAGTGTTCCTTTTTTCCATCTGTCGTCGTACGCATTTTATGAATATTTTTTGGGCAATGCTCTACACAAATACCACAATTATCACATATTGATTGTTGTTTCATTACTTGAAAGCCTGATTCTACACTTTCTGGATTTGAGCACCATTTACACCGTAATGGGCAGCCTTTAAAGAAGACTAGCGTACGAATCCCATCTCCATCGTAAATAGAATACTTCTGAATATTAAAGATCCGGGCCGTTTTTATGGCTGGTAACATCTTACTCACTACTTTCATTATTTTTTCGGTAAATATTTTCTTAGCATCTCTTTTCCAGCCTCATTTATTTGATACGTCGTCAGTAGTTGATTTTGTTCATTGATATATGCATCTGCTTCGTCTAATAACCCATTTTCCTTTAATGCAAGGACATGATCTAAAAATGCTGCTTCATTAAATTGCTTCTCTGCGCCATATTCTGGATGCAAACAAGTCATCAATTCTTGAAAATGCATTTTTTTCTCTTCTAATTCTTTTAATACACGAAAACGTAACGGTAATAGATTTTCTGCCATTATGCTGCCTCCTTTTTGAAAAATGAGAGTGGATTGACTGAGACCATGATTGCCCCAAACGTGATTAATAGTGCACCTATGATAACAGTTGGTGTAATCGCTGAAAAATCTTGAGAAACAACAGCTGAAAAAATAATTCCCCACATAACATACGTACTATTTAACGCCATCCCTTTCGCAACACCACACATACTATTTGCGTTATACCACTGTAAAAAAGATACCGCAGCAACTAATGCCGCTAAAGCTAAAACAGCTAACGTTTTTGGTGATTGGAACACCTGTTGAAAAACGCCTAACCCATTTACTAAAGGCATCACGATCAGGAAAAATGTTAAACCAGATGTAATATCACGAATCGTAATCGTTACCTTAGGGTCTAAAACAGAACCACCGAAGGCTGAAAGTACACCTTCCAATCCCCATCCTAAAGCAGCGATTGCTGCACAAATAATCCCTAAATAAAAATTCTCTACATTACCTGCTGGAGGTGTATATGAAATAACAATAGCACCTACTACACAAATCCCCATACCTGCCCAAACACGCTGAGTAATTTTTTCTTTTAAGAATACAGCTGAAAGCAACGCTCCAACTACTGGGCACAAAGCTGAAATCGGCACAGCATAAGTTGGTCCTGCAAAAGCAATACCTAGAAGATACGCACCTTGCGCAATCGGACCACCCATTAAAGCAGCTAAACACGTCATTTTTCCTGGAAATAATCTCAAACTTCTTAAAATCTCTTTTAATCTTCCTTGATAAGCATTATAAATAATTAACCAAATCGCGGCTAAAAAATCATTGAATCCCGCAAAAACTAAAGGTAAGGCATAGGCATTGGGTTCATCTGAAAAGAGAAACAACGAAATTGCTAAAGCTAGTAATGCACTATTCAACCCAAAAAGTAAGCCCGAAGACAAACCATTTAACAAGCCTTTTCGCTCAAAACTAGTTGCTTGTTTTATTTTTGCTTGTTCAACTGTAGCCCCACTTAAGTCATTTACATTATTCATTCTTTTTCCTCCCTCTATAAAATGGATTTAAGATAAAAGTTGTTTAATCATCCCGATTTGTTGGAATAGACCAAACAACTTTTTTCTCACCATTCTTAAATTTTAAGCTATTTAAAAAGAACGCTCCTTCTAACTAACCATTAGAAATGTTCGATCATAGTCCGGCTGATGATTTCATCTTGCACTTCTTTACATAATTCAACAAAGTATGCACTATAGCCAGCTACACGAATAATCAAATCACGATGTTTCTCTGGTTGTTCTTGGGCTTTTAGTAATAACTCGTTGTCGATATAACTAAACTGCATCTGTCCATTTCCTAGTATAGATGCTGTGCGTAAGAGGTTGATTAAACCATTTTCTCCTTCTGGCGTTTCTAAAATCCCTTTTAATAGTTTAAAGTTATGAACCATACCGATCGTCATACTTTCAACACCTAATTTACTGACTGACTTAATGATCGCTGTTGGGCCGAATTTATCAGCACCTTGACTTGGAGAGATTCCGTCAGAGAGTGGTACCCAAGCATTTCTGCCGTTAGGTGTGGCAGCGGTCATTTCTCCAAATGGTGTATTGTTGGAAATCGATAATGTTCCATGACTCATTTTCGAATAAAGCATGTCATATTGCTGATGTTCTCTTTCTGTCCAGTTAATGATTTCCGCTGCAATTGAATCAGCATAATCATCATCATTGCCATATTTTGGTGCACTTAAGCAATCACGTTTGATTTGGTCATATCCAACAAAATCAGCATCTAACGCTTCCTTGATTTGTTTTAATGTATATTTTTTATCTTCAAATACTAATTTTTTGATAACAACCATTGAGTCTACATAAGTTCCTAAACCGGACCAAACTAATCCTGGACCATTATTGACGACTGCTCCTCCATGTGTAACATCTTTCCCGCTATCCATACAACCTTCCACCATCAATGACATCAACGGTTTTGGAGCGACTTCTGAATGGACACGCTGACTGATTACAGTGCCGATTGCTGATAAATGAACGATTCTTCTCAGCTGTTCTTTCACTGCCTCATCAAATTGTTCAAAGGTTTCAAACTGATCTAAATCACCTGTATCGATTCCTTGTTTGGAACCATGCCATTTCATGATTCCACGGTTTAAAACAAACTCGATTGCAATTGGCCATTGTGTATAGCCAGTTGAAGTCCACTGATAGATTCTGCCGGATTTTTGAGGTTCTACACAACCCATTAAACAATAATCACGTGCATCTTCAATGCCAAACCCTTTAGCCAACATCATTTTAATATGAGAATCATCGAAATGACATGCAGGGAACCCCATACCTGCTTTGACAACTTCAACAATTTTTTTCAAGTATTTTTGCGGTGATTGGTTGTGAATACGACAAGCTAAAGAAGGTTGATACACTTTTGTCATGCGAATTGCTTCCATGATTGCATACGTCAATTCATTGGTGGCATCTCCACCTGTGCGTTTTACGCCACCAACAGTACAGTTGATAAACGGTTGATAGCCTGCAAAGAATTTTGCGCCGCCTTCACTAGAAAGCCACATGTATTCAGAACATTTAATAAAGAAACAGCCTAATAATTCGATTGCTTCTTTTTCAGTCATTCGTCCGGCTTCAAGATCAGCTTTATACATTGGATAAATATACTGATCTAAACGCCCTAATGAAATCCCTGTTTGATTTTCTTCAATTACAAACAATGATTCCATTGTCCAAATTGATTGCAATGCTTCTTTAAAGGTTTTTGGCGGATTTGCTGGAACAGCTAATAAAATTTCTGCTGTTTCTAGAAGTTCCGCTTTTCGAACTGGATCACTTTCTGCCATAGCCAACTCTTTAGCATAATCAGACAGACGTTTTGAGTAATTTAAAATACCGTCACATGTTTCGATTTCAGCTTTGTAGAAATAAATTTTTTCGATGTCGTCTGGGTTGCTCATCAACAATTCAGAAAGTTTTGTTTCTGCCTCTTCTTTAATTTTATTGATTCCTTTTTTGATTAGTAAAATATCATACCCTGGACAAGTATCACCACCACCGTTGATTTGATGATAGGATAAATCACTGACAAACGCTTCACCAGAAAATTCCCAAAGACCTGCTTCTTCATATTGTGACTGACACACTTCATCCAGCGAACGTGTTTCCCAAAATGGGAAGATATCTTCACGCAACATTTTCTTTGTTTCTTCAGTAATTTCAAATGGATCTTGCGGACGTGAATCAATTGTATCAAGTTCATCCAACACCCAACGCCAAGCAATATCTGGAGCAACTGCCCCAGCACGAGGACGGCCACACGGGTGACCTACGATTAGTTCATTATCTTGAATGAGTAAAGGAGCTGTTTCACATGCATGTTTAAACGCTTTAGCTCGTAAAATGATTTTAGGCATGCCCCAATATTTTTTTGCAATTTCGGTCACTGCTTTTGCTCGATGCGCCGTTACGGAAGGACGAATCGTTAAATAGTGGTCTTTTAATTTTTTTAATCGCGGACTAAACCTGCTTAATTCATCTCCTTGAAATGTTGAGATATTTGATACCACTACAGGATCGTCCTCTTTTAATTCTTGTATGACACCTGAAAATACTTTGACTAACTCCTGTGAATCCGTACTCGATAGATTTTTTGTCGCATCAATTAATTGTTTTTCTAAAAGTTCATTATTCATATTCTTTTCCTCCTATATTCTCGCACAAATAAACTCCCCAAACTGTTCACGCTTACATTCCATTTGACTATTAACTAGCGATATTATATTTACCAAAAAGCTTTTACTCCTATCATTTCTAGCTCATCTTATATACTTCATAACCTCCTCAGACATGAATTTGTTTACATGACTTAGTTTAACTTGTAAAATTCATAGATTTTTTTAAAATAAAGACCTTCTATTGTAATAAAGAGAGATTATGAATTAGCTATTTTATCAAAACTTTGTTTTTTTATTAGGAAAGATGTTCATACTATTCATAACAAATTCAAACGAATTCACACTTTTTTCAAGCTTTTTTATGTTTGATTTAATCTATTAAGGTTATAGTTTAATCATAGTAAACAACCAATAATATTGTGGATGAACGTGGTGTTAAAACTCTTTGAGGACTAACGGATGTTTATTCTCGACCCGATGAGGTGTAGGTTCGAATCCTACCGTCCACGTACGTGCAGTTTTTGCACTTGAACACAGACTTTTATACTATAAAAAAGGAATGATGATTATGAAAAAAATATTATTTACAGGCGTAGCGTTATCAGCAATTTCACTTGCTTCCTATTCATGTTTGAAATATACATCGAAACATTTATACGACTATGGCAAACTATAGCAAAAAAGTTGTCTTGAACGTTTTTTGTTCAAGACAACTTTTTATTCTATTTTTTAATAATAGCTTCTCAAATAGAAAAATGATCAATTATTTAAAAACCAAATGATACTCACCTTCTTCAGCATTATCCAAATACTGATACAAGATTAATTCAAGAATTGCCAACATCGAAACATGCGACGTGATTTCCATCTTATTTAAAAAGAGCTCATCTGTAAACATGTAAAAATTAATATCACTCATATTTTGAACCACATTATTATCTGCTCCTGTAATTGAAACAAGTAGAGGATGAGCAGTATTTTTTAAACGTTGCATCAATCGAATCCATTCTTCATCTTTTCCTTGATACGTCAAAATAAAAACTAGATCATCTGACTTTATCTGCTTTTGAACGACGGCCCGCATTGATTGATCTTCCGGAAATACCACCAAAAAACCTGCTGCTACAAATAAATACTTTGCATACTGCATCAGCTGCTTGTTCATTCCTTTAGCAAATAAGTAAATGATTGGCTTCTTCTTTAAGTATGCTCCAACCGTTATCAAACTATTTTTGTCAATGACACGAACCGATTCATTGATATTTTTAAGATACTCCTCTCGATAATCTTTTTGAGAAACTACAAAAGGGCTGACTTTTTCTTCTTTTTTCTGATTTAAAAGAGTATATTTGATAACCGTTGTAAATTCACTGTAGCCAGAAAAACCAATTTTTCGAACAAACCTTAAAAAAGTTGTTGTCGATACAAAACAATCATCTGCCACTTCACGAATACTTTTATTTTTAATCTCATTTAAGTTTTTCACAACATAATCAAATAATAGATGTTCATTCTTTGTTAACTCTGAAACATGAGGGTTTACCACTTCAAAAAAGTCCACATATTTCCCTCCTACCTGATTTTAGGAACACTTTGTGCAATGCAATGAATATTTCCGCCACCTAATAAAATTTCACGAGCAGGAATGCCAATAATTTTACGGTTTGGGTACAATTTTTTTAGCAATAATCCAGCGGCTTGATCATTTTTATCATTAAACAAAGGATAAACAATGCCATCATTAGCTGTATAATAACTAACATATGTTGCTGTCAATCTGTCGCCTGGAAATCGTGGCAGCATTCCATTCACTGGGTCTACTCCTTGGCTTTCTTCTGTCGTAATGTACATCGGTTCTGGCATGTGCATCTTGTGAATGACCAGTTTTCGACCTTTTGCATCTGTTTCATTTTTTAACTGTTCATATGCCGCTTTTGAAATTTCATATTGCGGATCATCAGGATCATTCGTCCATGTAAGGACAATTTCACCAGGACGAACAACGTTAAGCATGTTGTCGATATCGCCATTCGTTTCGTCCAAAAAAAAGCCTTTCTTTAGCCAAATGATTTTTTCTACATTGCAGTAATCTTTTAATATTTTTTCAATTTCCCCTTTAGAAAGTTTACCATTTCTACCTTCTGAAAGTAAAACTTCTTCTGTAGTGTAAAGTGTTCCATCACCATCTAAATGAATCGAACAGCCTTCTAAAATAAACTCTTTTAAAGAATAGTAATCCATACGATTGAATTCGCATAATTTTTCAGCAATCAAATCATCTTGATCCCATGGAAAATATAGTCCATCTAATAAACCACCCCACGCATTAAAACGCCAGTCTACTCCACGGACTTCCCCCTCTTTATTCCTTACATAAATTGGGCCATAATCTTTGATCCAAGCGTCATTATTACTCAACTCCATTACTCGAATGGATTCTGGTAATAACTGACGGGCATTCTTGTATTGCTTAGCAGAAACAAACATTGTAACAGGTTCAAACTTTGCAATAGCCTTAGCTACTGCTATATAGGCTGTTTGAGCAGGCTTGGCTCCGTTGCGCCAATTATCAGCTCGCTCTGGCCAAATCATATAGGCTTCTTCATGTGGTTCAAATTCTGCTGGTGCAAAAAAGCTATCCTTTTTTGGATTGCTAGATGTTAATTTCATAGATGTTGTGCTCCTTTTCGATAATGGCTCACTCTTTTCATATGTAAGCGATATATTTTTAATATATCAGAAAGAAAGAGCAGAAACTAGCATTTGCTTCTACTCTTTCTGTCAAACTAAGCAGTGATAATTGTACCCGTTTCTTCTGATAATAAGTTTTTGATATTTTCTAAGGAGGTAATGACTGCTTTGCCATTAGTATTTTCTTTAAGAAATGTTATTGCTGCTTGAACTTTAGGTAGCATACTGCCTGGTGCAAACTGATCTTCGTCAATATATTTTTCAATATCCGAGACTGTGACATTGGTTAAATCAGTCTGGTTCGGTTGATTGAAATTGATGCTTACATGCGCGACGCCTGTCAAAATCACTAACATATCTGCATGAACCAACGCAGCTATTTTTTCAGAGGCAAAATCTTTGTCGATCACAGCTTCAATACCTTGATAGGAATCATTTTTTCTGACGACTGGAATTCCTCCGCCACCACCTGCAATTGTGATGATACCATTTTCAACTAACTTCTCTATTACAGGATGCTCTACAATATTGATTGGTTTTGGTGACGGTACAACTTTACGGAAGCCTCGACCCGAATCTTCTACAAAAGTTGCTGAAGTTTGTTTTTTCTCCGATTCCATTTCAGATTCACTTAAAAAGGGACCAATCGGTTTACTTGGTGCTTGAAAAGCTGGATCTGTTTCGCTGACAACAACTTGTGTTAAGATTGTGGCCACATTTTTAGAGATATTTCTTTTTTCTAACTCGTCCACTAAGGCATTTTCTAACCAATAACCAATGCTACCTTGGGTCATCGCAACTGCTGTATCAATAGGCATTGCTGGATTTTGTTCTGTTGCACCTAATTGTTGTTGTAATAATAAGTTACCAACTTGAGGACCATTTCCATGTGTGATGATCAATTCGTGGCCTATTTCAATAAGATCAGCTAAATAATAGGCCGTTTGAGCTAAAGTTTTTTGTTGTCCTTTAGCACTAGGATCTGTTGTTAGAATAGCATTTCCTCCTAGAGCCACTACGATACGTTTTTTCATCTATTCCACCTCATTTTGGCACTTGTTGGGTAATACAATGAATATTCCCACCACCTAAAAGAATTTCTCTTGCTGGCACACCAACAATTTTTCTATCAGGATATAGTTTTTGCAACAAAGTGATGGCTTTCTCATCATTCGGATCATCAAACAAAGGAAGAACGATTCCGCCATTTGCTGTGTAATAATTTGCATAACTAGCCGCTAAACGATCCCCTTTTTCTCTAGGTAGCGTCCCTGCCACTGCATCCACACCTAAACTTTCCTCTTCTGTAATCAAGATTGGTTTAGGCACATATAGTTTGTGAACAATTAACTTGCGGCCGTGAGCGTCTGTTTCATTTTCTAAAATCTCTAAACATTCTTTGGAAATTTCATATTGTGGATCATTTTTATCATCTGTCCAGGCTAGTACAACTTCTCCTGGTTTGACAAAATTAACGATATTGTCCACATGACCATTCGTCTCATCTAAATAAATACCACGTTTTAGCCAAATAATTTTTTCTAACGAAAGGTATTCTTTTAGAACTTGTTCTATTTGTTCTTTTGAAAGTTGAGTATTTCTGCCTTCTGAAAGTAAACATTCTTCTGTAGTGATCAACGTTCCTTCACCGTCAACGTGAATAGAACCACCTTCTAATACAAAATCATTTAAACGATAACGGTCCAACCACTCTATTTCACAAATCTTTTGCGCCACTTGATCATCTTTATCCCATGGAAAATATAGACCGTCTACCAATCCACCCCAAGAATTAAAGGTCCAGTCTACCCCACGAATCTCTCCTTCGTCATTTTTTACAAAAGTCGGTCCGCAGTCGCGAACCCACGCATCATCATTGGCAATTTCAACGACACGAACATTTTCAGGTAACATATGACGAGCATTATCGTATTGTTCTGCAGATACCCCTACAGTTACTAGTTCAAATTCACTGATTGCAACTGCTACATCTACAAAAGTTTTTTGTGCCGCTTTACCACCATTGCGCCAATTGTCAGGACGTTCCGGCCACAAAATATAAACGCCTTGATGAGATTCAAATTCTCCCGGCATCCGAAAACCGTCTTTTTTTGGTGAACTATCAATTGTTTTCATGTTCAAAACTCCCTTAATTTTGATTTTTTTCCACTTGTTTTTTAGCGTACTCTTTATCCCCTAGCCGAATACAGATTTCACCAATGATCGTTGCAACGATGGTTCCTATCAAAATTGGAATTTTCTCTGAAAACTCTGAGCTTGATAATGGAACAATTGAGAAGAACAACGTAATAACTAATAGCAGCATTGGAATGTAGGCAATAATTTTTAATAAAACAGGTCCGCCTGGTACTTTAAATGGCCGCTCTTTATCAGGATCGATTTTTCGCAATTTTAAAAAAGCGGGAAACATCATAATATAAGAAACTAATAATGCCACCACATTTAAAGCAAAGAACGCCCAAAAAATATTTTCATTTGGGATAAATGGGGCTACGATCACTAAGGCTGACCCTACAATTCCATTAATAATAGAAGCGCCAATTGGCATTTCGTTTTTAGGATTTTCTTTTGCAAATATTTTTGGCATATCTTGATTTTTAGCAGCATAAAAGGCAACATAATTTACGCCTAACGCCCAAGAAATCAGATTAGCCGCTAATGTGTACATAAACAATAAACCAATAACGACCACAAATGGATTGATTCCACCCACTAGTAAGATAAAACTATCAATTAAACCACCTGATGTTGACAATTGATCTGCCGGTACAGCAGCGCCCATACCAAAAGCTGCAAATAAATAGAAGAATGCAATTAATATTCCCCCCCAGATGATAGCTTGAGGAATTTGCTTTTTAGGGTTTTCCATATCACTAGCCAATGTCGTCACGACTTCAAACCCTAAAAAATTAAACAAAATCACTGAAATAAAACTTAAACTCTTCAAATCAAAGCTTGGCAATAACGCTTTGCCAGAAAAATCATTGGCCATCCCTTTCGTCACTGCATGATAAATACCTAATACACCTAAACAGACCATGATCGCTACTTTCGCAAAAGCCGCGAGATTCAAAATCCATTTGCTATCACTAACTGGATAACAACTAATCAATGTCACACCCCAGATAAAAACTAACTGAAGTATAATTAAAGTAGGCGTTCCTAATGTTAAGCCAAAAATCTGCGTCATCACTTCTGTAAAAAGGACGGCTAAACTTGCCATCCAAATTGGAAAATTAATCCAATAAAACCACGCTACACGAGCTCCCCAACGACGACCAAAGGCCATTTTCACCCAATCATAAATACCTCCATCTCCAGTGTAAGTCGTGCCCAATTCAGCTGAAATTAACCCATAAGGTAAGAAGAATAAAATAAGTAAAATTCCCCACCAAAAAAATTGTGACGATCCGATTGCAGCGGCAGGAGCAGCAGATTCAACAACAAGTATTACGACGACTGCCATTAGAACTGCGTCAAACAAACGAAATTTCTTTTTTTCTTTCATGTTTTGTACGCACCTTTCATTAAGGAAATGGGAGTAGAAGCAGAAATTTTAAGAGAACAATTCCACTTCTTTTCCCTCATTTCTCTAAAATCACTTAGCAACTACAGCATTTTTCAACATTAATTCAAATTCGGCATCATAGCGATCTCCTACCTCTTTACTTGCATATTCCAAATATGGATTCATGAAATAAACTAATAATGAACGCATTGCAGTTAAGCGATTTTCAGCTTCATCTAAGACAACTGAATAAGAAGCATCCAATACTTCGTCTGTCACTTCTTCCCCTCTCGTTGCAGGTAAACAATGTAAGAATTTAACATGAGGTGCCGCCATATCGATCAAGGCTTGATTTACTTGATATTTTGGATAGAAGGTCGCCATTCGTTCTTCCTCTGATAGTTCAGCTTCATATAAACCATACCAAACATCTGTATAAATAAAATCAGCATCTTTCATCGCTTCTTCTGCATTTTCAGTGATCAACACACTACCGCCAGACAGTTCGGCATTTTTTTGCCCGATGGCTAAGGTTTCATTTTTGATCTGGAAACCTTTTGGCCCGAATTGAACGAAATCCATTCCCATCTTCGTTGCCATAAACATCGTGGAAACACACACTTGAGTCGCATCTCCAACAAAGACTATTTTACAATCACTCAGTGTTTTCCCTACTGGTAAATGTTCTGTCATCGTAATGATATCGCCTAGTTCTTGTGTAGGGTGGTTATAATCACTCATACCATTAATAACTGGGATCGTCGCATCTTTTGCTAGATCAACAATTGTTTGATGACGTTCAACACGGGCCATTAAAATATCCACCAAACGAGATAACACCCGAGCAGTGTCCCCTAAGGATTCATGCCCACCTAGTTGAATTTGACCTGGTGCTAAATATTGGGCATGCCCACCTAGTTGTGTCATGGCTGTTTCAAATGATACTCTAGTACGAGTTGATGATTGCTCAAAAATCATCCCTAATGTTTTATCTTTTAAAAGCGGTGGATAGTATCCATTCTTAATTGATTCTTTTAATTTTAAAGCTAGTTGGATCATAAAATCGATTTCCGCTTTCGTAAAATCATTTGTATCGACAAAGTCTCTTTTTTTCATCATTTCTTCCACCAATCCATTTTGATTTTTATTGTCGGATTCCTCGAGTTTTCCTTTTGACGAGTTAAGCATACCTCGAAGTCTACTCTTTTTAAAGCGGTTTCCAAACTCTTGATGAAGAGAACAGCAGCTTGTATTTTGTTCCATTTTGCGTAACAGGTTACAAAAAAAAGACAAAAACAAGAACGGTACACTTGCTTTTGTCTTTTATTTATAAAATCTAATTCGTTAAATCTTCTCCATTAGTCGCAATGACTTTTTTATACCAGTCAAATGATTTTTTCTTCGAACGTTTTAAGGTTCCATTCCCTTCATTGTCACGGTCTACATAAATGAAACCGTAACGTTTTTTCATTTCACCTGTTCCAGCTGACACTAAATCGATACAGCCCCATGTTGTGTAACCGAGTAAATCTACGCCATCAAGCTCTACCGCATCTTTCATTGCTTGAATGTGTGCAGCTAGGTAGTCAATACGATAATCATCGATCACGTTGCCATTTTCGTCTGGTGTATCGACGGCACCTAATCCATTTTCAACGATAAACAATGGTTTTTGGTAACGATCATATAGATCATTCATTGTTGTACGTAATCCTAATGGATCGATTTGCCAGCCCCATTCACTTGCTTCTAAATAGGGATTTTTCACTGAAGCAAAGATATTTCCAGCTGTTTGTTCATTAACCGCTGGGTCTGTTGATTGAACACGTGATGAGTAGTATGAGAATGAAATAAAGTCTACTGTGTGTGCTTTCAATAATTCTAAATCACCGTCTTCAATTGGCAATTCGATACCTTCACGCTCTAATTCTTTAAGAGCATACGCTGGGTATTCGCCACGTGATTGAACGTCGATAAAGAAGAAATTCTCACGATCGGCTTTACGTGCTGCCCAGACATCTTCTGGTTTACATGTATATGCATAGTTTGTACCAGCTGCTAACATACAACCGACTTTGTTTTCTGGGTCGACTTCATGAGCGATTTTCGTTGCGATAGCACTTGCCAATAATTCGTGATGCGCTGCTTGATATTTGACTTGTTCTTTGTTTTCGCCTTCTTCAAAGTAAAGACCCGCGCCCATAAATGGTGCATGTAAGATCATATTGATTTCGTTAAACGTCAACCAATATTTTACTAAGCCTTTATAACGGTTGAAGATCACATTACATAGATTTTCATAAAAACCAACAAGCTCGCGACTACGCCACGCACCATATTTTTCCACTAAGTGCATTGGACAATCAAAGTGAGTGATCGTTACAAGGGGCTCTATATTGTGTTTACGGCATTCTTTGAACAAATCTTCATAGAACTTCAAGCCTTCTTCATTCGGCTCTGTTTCGTCTCCTAGAGGGAAAATACGACTCCAGGCAATTGATAGGCGGTAAGTCTTAAAACCCATTTCGCCGAATAATGCGATATCTTCTTTATAACGGTGATACATGTCGATCGCATTTTGAGCAGGGTAAAAATGTTCATCATCAAACGCAAACATTTTTTTCTCTCCAGTAATTACTGGGAAACGATCTGGTCCAACGGGTGCTAGATCCACATTCGCTAAACCTCGTCCTCCTTCGTTATAACCGCCTTCACATTGATTGGCGGCTGTTGCGCCACCCCATAAAAAATCTTTTCTAAATGCCATTCAAATCAACCTCCAATTTATTAGAATAAAGGAATTCTTGTTATCGAATAACCTTCATTACTTGCTCACCTGGTTCAGATAACGCTTTGGTCAACGTAATAATATCACCAAAATCTGCTGAATTTGTTACAACAACGGGTGTAATAATATTATAGCCTTTTTCAGCAATTTTTTCTAAGTCAAATTCAATTAATTTATCACCAATTTCAACGTTTTGTCCTTTTTCAACAAAATACTTATAACCATCACCATTTAATTGAACTGTGTCAATGCCGATATGAATCAATAACTCCACCCCTGAATCACTGGTCAAACCAATTGCATGTTTAGAATCAAAAATTGCTGTTACAATTCCTGAAACTGGTGCATAAACAACACCTTCTACTGGTTTCACTGCAAAACCTTTACCTAAAATTTCTTCAGAAAACATGCCATCTTCAACTACTGAAAGAGCAACTACTTCTCCTTTGATTGGTGTAGCAACTTCTGTAATAGCACTTATATCAGAAGAATGAATATCTTCACTTTTTTTTGCTGGTACGTTTGATGTTTCGATTACAGGGTCTTTATATAAAATATATGAGATCACAAAAGAAATCACAATACTAATAACGGCTCCAATACAAGCCATATATAAATGTCTTAACGTATCATCCCCAATGTAACTTGGAAGTGTTAACAAGCCTGGCGAACCACCTGTAAAGTTTTTCACTCGAGTGATTCCCATAAATAAACCACCGATACCCCCACCAATCATTGCAGCATATAAAGGAGTTTTATATTTTAGGTTGACTCCATATAAAGCAGGCTCAGTAATCCCAAATAAACCAGTTAAACCAGCTGAAGCTGCAACTTGTTTAATTGAAGACTCTTTACTTTTAACACCAACTGCCAAAGAAGCAGCCCCTTGCCCAAGATTTGACGCCAACATACCTGGATAGATCACACTATCATAACCTGTTGTCATTCTATTGTTGATCCCAATCGGCACTAAACCGTAGTGTGTTCCTGTCGCTACAAACAATGGTGTCAATGCACCAATAATCGTTGGAACTAACCATGGACTAAAGTTTTCCAATGCCTTGATCCCATTTGAAATACCATCACTAATAAAATAACCAACTGGTCCAATGACCACTAATGAAACTGTCCCGACAATTGCAATCGTAATCAATGGTTTACTGAAAAACTTGATTGCTTTAGGTGACACTTTATCCGCAATCGGTTCAATATAGGACATAAACCAAACAGCTAAAATAATCGGAATAACGGATGAACCATATGTTACTGCAGAAATTGGTAATCCGAATAAATGAATTCCACCTTCTCCAGCTTCTTTGATTGCATTAACCATTCCCACAAAGTTTGGATGCAGTAAGATTCCTCCAACCATCATTGCTAGATACATATTGGTTTTAAACTTTTGTGCAGATGATGCTGCTAGCAAAATAGGTAAAAAGTAAAAAGCAGAATCAGCCATAAAATCAATAATAATGTACGTTTGCCCCGTTTTATCGATTGCATTAAAGACAACCAATAGTGACAAAACAGCTTTTAACATCCCGGCTGCTGTAATCGCTGGTAAAATCGGTGTAAAAATACCAGTGATTGTGTCAATAATTTTCGAAGCAGTACCGCGGTCATCTTTTTCGTCAGATACGGTTTGCTCTCCATCTAAAGAAGGCACTTCTTTTAAAATCTCCTTATAAACACTGCCAACATCACTACCGATAATTACTTGATATTGACCACCTTTTGAAACAACACCCATCACGCCAGCAGTATTTTTAAGTTCGTCTGTTTCCGCTGCTTGTTCATCTTTTAAATTGAAACGTAATCTTGTAGCGCAATGAGTCAAACCAGAGATGTTCTGTTTGCCACCGATTTTTTCAATAATCGTTTGTGCTAATTCTTGATAATTCATTATTTATCCTCCAAATTTTAAAATTAAATCGTGAATTTGGCTTCACTCAGAAATGTGATAGCCCCATAAAATACACTGAAATCCATAAAAAAATACCTAAGAAACCTCTTATTTCAAAGAGATTTTCTTAGGTATAGCCTGCTCTAACGCAGTAACAATCCTTTAATTGTTGGTTATTCTTCTAATATGAATAGTGAGATAAATCATCTCATCTTCTTGTAAATCACGACCAAATTCTTTACTGATATAATCACGGATCTTCAATGCACAAAGATATTCGTCTTGATATTTTTCTTTCAGCATAAATAAGAATCCTTCGTCCTTATCTTTATCCAATTCTATACCACTAAACAAACGCTGTGCAAAGAACTTTAAATGCGTAATAAATCGCTCATAATTTAGCGTGTATTCATCCAAATCTGTTTTATAATGATATTTAACAATATTGATGATTTTTTGAATGACTTTTGTCATTTCAGAGACTTGGCTGACTTGAGATAAATCCAGTTCCGCATTAACAATATGCAATGCAATAAAACCCGCTTCATCTTCAGGCAACGCAATGCCCAGACGATTGGAAATCATATTTAACGCTTCTTTTCCTATCAAGTATTCATGATTGTAAAAACGTTTGATTTCCCAAAGAAGTGCATTTCTAACAGGTAAGCCACTATTGTGACGCTCAATCGCATAATCGATATGATCGGTCAATGTAAGATAAATATTTTCGTTTAACTTTTTTCCTAAGGAAACTTTAGCAAAACCAATAATTTCATTTGCCACCTGTAAATGCTCCAAACGGACATTTGCTAATAACTGAGTAAGTTTATTTGTATTTAAATCGGCATTGCTTGTATATATTTTTTCAATAAGAGCATCATCAATGACATCCCCTATATTTTTTTTAAAGCCAATACCTTTACCCATTACTAGCACTTCAAGACCGTCCGCATCAAGAGACTTTATAATATTATTATTGATTACTTTTTTTACTTCCATATTGTCCCCTCAATGAGATTAGATCAGCTAGCTAATTAAATGTTAATAAAAAGAAATGAAGTATAGCCTGAAAATTCAGTAACAATCTTAATTTCTCTTGTTATTAAAACATGAAAATAAAGCGTTGTCAACAAAGGAAAAAGTAACACTTAGTTTTTAAGATCAAACTAATTTTCAAATCAACTATTTTTGTTACTTATCGTGAATAGATAAATGACAAGATAGATGAGTTGTTCTATCTTGCCACCCTAACGTTTTTTAGATTCTCCCTATTCTACAGGATACAAGTATTTATTCCTTAAAACCTCTAACTGACTAGCCTCTATCTCTAGCACTTCCTTTAAGTACTTCTCTAACGTGCCATAATGTTCTTCTACCGTTGTGTACGCACCATCAAGATAATCTTTTTTGGTTTGCTGAAGTGAGGCTAAAAAAGCTAAAACATCTTCATTGTCAGTGTATTTTTTGTAGATAGCCATCCTTTTTGCATTTCTAGGCGCATTCATCTTATCTGTCAGCAAATAATCCTGATAGATTTGTTCTTTCCCTACTCCTAGTGCTCCTAAATACAAAGCCGCTGCCCAGCCAGTACGGTCTTTTCCACCTTGACAGTGGAAAATCAAAGGTGTCACTGAGTTTTGTAATAGTATTTCAAAAAATTGTTTATATGCTTTAATAGCATTTTCTCCTACAACTAATTGTTCCATTTGCTTGATCATAACATTTCGGTTTTTAATCAACTGAGCTCGACCAGCTTCAGTCTTAACCATTTTTTCCAATTGAATAATTTTATCTTCATCCTTTTTAGAAACAGATTGTGTACTTGCTTGTTGAGCGACATCTGCATGAGGATTAAAATTAAATGACTTACTTGTCAAAATTGATTTGTTCGGGTCTTTCGCAATTTCTTCTGGTGAACGAAAATCAATGATTCGCTTAACGCCCATTCGTTCGATATAAGCTTGCCCCACATCATCTATTTGATGAAGTGCATCTGAACGAAAAACTTTGCCCCAACTTGTTAAACGACCTTCTTTGGTTAAATAGCCTCCCATATCACGACAATTATACAAGTTTTTTAATGGTAAGCGTCGCTCTGCTCCGACAAAAATCTCTGAATTTACTCTTGTTTTAAAGTAAAGGCGTTCCTTAGAATTGGGATCTGCAAAGTTTTGCCAACCATTTTCAGTAAACTCTATATAGTTAGACTCATTTTCGGCAAAATTGTTTGCTCCATAGTAAACTTTAACAGGAAAGTTCACCGTTTCAGGGATGTAGATTGCTAATCCGTTATCATCTCTTTTTACTTGAAGTGATTGCATCATATCACGCTCCTAATTACTCTCAAGATTTGCTGCTTCTTCTGCAACACCTTGACTATCTAATTTTTTCATAAATGGTAGATACAATAATAGTACCACAACAAATTGAATCAGTTGAACCACTAATCCTTGCCAACCAGCGGCCATAAAACCAGATAAAAAGGTTGGTAGATTTTTAGGTACATTAACACTAATAACGGGTAGAAAACCAATAATCGTAGCCAAATAAGCGATTCCTACACAGACAGCTGCTGAAAGAGTCAAAGGAATAAAAATAATCGCGTTCATAATCATAGGAATTCCAAATTTCATAGGTTCAGTAATCCCAAAAATACTTGGTACCAAAGAGATTTTACCAATTGATTTAAACTTTTCGCTTCTACTCATCCAAACGAGGATAACAGCTAGTGCTAAGGCTCTTGGACCTTTAAATGCATCTAAGAAAAATGAATTAATAATATTCGTAGCAGCTTCTCCAGCCGCCACAGCCTCCATATTTGCATAGGCTTGCGTTGTAAATAAAACAGCAATAACAGAGCCTACCACCATACTTCCATGAATCCCGAAAAACCACAGTAATTCTGATAAAAACATGATAAATAGTGCTGACCAGATCGACCCGCCCAAAGCTTCAAGCGGAGTTTGCAAATTAGTATAAATAAAGTCATGTATATTACCAAATTTAGTTTCGGCAAAAGCTGTACTGATCATGATAACAACAATAAAAATAATTGCAGCTGGAACAATGGCTTCAAAGGTTTTAGCAATCGCTGTTGGTACACTCTCAGGCATCCTAAAAGTAATACGTTTTTGCACCATTTTAGCGAAAACCCAAGTAACAACTAATGCAACGATCATCCCCACAAAAATCCCCTTAGAACCTAAATAAGTTAATTCAAACGCCATAGCTGGTTTTTCTTTACCGATATCAAAAGCCGTGATCGGTGTCAAAACAAAAAAAGCAGCTAATGAAAGAATAATTGACGCAATCGTATCCCCTTTTTTCTCTCTTGCCATCGCACAAGAGATACCAATAATCACATAAATCGTAATTAGATTACTTGAAATTGATGTTCCTAACGAGCAAGCTTTCAAGACGATTTCAGGCAACCCTGGAATCATCCCAATAATTGTTGTCAGACTTCCTACTATTGTGATTGGCAGGGTCATCATCATACCATTAGCAATACTCTTAACAAATGTATTATTGGAAAACTTATTAACAAATACATTCAACCCTTTAATAAATGAACTTTTTTTCGTTTCTGACATTTGTAATCCTCCTTTAAATAACACTAATTAGACGCAATAACTTCTTGAGCATTCTTAAAGACTTGTTCACCATTCATCATGCCATAATCCATCATTTCAATCACAAGTACTGGAATATCTGGGTATTCTTTTTTTACATCATCCAACTGGTAACCAACTTGCGGCCCTAGTAAAATAATATCTGAACCTGTCACTTTTTCCTCCAATTCACTAAGCCCGCATGCTGAAATATCAGCCTCTATTCCCTGTGATTTTGCATATTCCTCCATTTTCTTAACCAACATTCCTGTTGACATTCCACCTGCACACGCTAATGTAATTTTCATCCTAATCACCTTTTCTATTTTTTTATGCGTTCTGTTTAATTAAGATACGCATTTCTTGCATTGCTTCATGTAAATCGATAAATTCTTTTGCAAAATCTGTTGCTGTGATTGCAGCCATCATGTGATCTTGCGCATGGGTCAAAAACATATTTGCTACTTCCTCCGGATTATTTGCAAATGTTTGTAAGATATCTGTATGATACTGATGGGCAATTTTTAGATTGCTCTTACTTTCTTCCAACATTTTTTTTGCACCCGATATCTCTCCACTTTTTGCTTCTTTGATTGCATTCATTGCTAAGGATTTTGCATTCCCAGCATAAACAATGATCTGCATTACATCTGTCTCTGAAATCATTTGACCTTCTCCCTTCAAACATTAATTACGTTGTCATATTTATATAAGCAATAACTGTGCCAAACTAGTAAAACACTGATGAAATAACAGTTTCCAAAAAATGTGTTTTGTATTCCGACTAAATAAAACACATTATTTACATACAACAAAACACATTATTGAAAATAAAACACATGACTTTGACTATTTCCTTTCACAACCTTATACTTATACATAGAACACACTATCTATCAAAGGTCGGGGAAAAATGAAAAGAATCGATAAAGTAGCAGAATTACTGGAACACTACTCTGAAAAACAACCTGTCACCGCAACTGATATTGCGGAACAATTGAATATTACACGAGCTAATGTCAGTAGTGACTTAAATCAATTGGTTAAATTAGGTAAAGCAAATAAAAGTGGTACCAAACCTGTTTATTTCTTTTCAACAACTACAAAAGAAATAGGTGAAAAGAATATCTTAGAAGATTTCATCAAAAAGAGCCCTAGTCTTTTTCACTGTGGTGAACAGGCTAAAGCAGCTGTTTTATACCCACCAAACGGGATGCACATTTTATTAACTGGTGATACTGGCGTTGGAAAAAGTATGTTTGCTGAATTAATATATACGTATGCAAGATCACAACATAAATTGAAAGCGGATTCTCATTTTATTACGTTCAACTGTGCAGACTATGCGAATAATCCACAATTATTGGTAGGCTCTATTTTTGGTGTTCTAAAAGGTGCTTATACTGGAGCAGATAATGATCGCGTAGGATTATTAGAAAAAGCCAATGGTGGAATTCTTTTCCTTGATGAAATCCACCGTCTCCCACCAGAAGGACAAGAAATGTTATTCACCTTCATTGATCGAGGTATATACCGCAGACTTGGTGAAACAAACAGTGAACGTCAAGCTCAAGTTTTACTTGTTTGTGCAACTACAGAAGATACAACGTCTTCTTTGTTACAAACATTTATTCGAAGAATTCCCATGAGGATCGAAATACCTAGTTTAGTTGACCGTGGGTTAGAAGAACGACTAAGCCTGATCGCAACATTTTTCCAAGCTGAAACTAAAAAATTAAGAACACCTATCGAAGTCTCCACAAATACGATTCGAGCCTTGTTAGGGTATCATTGTCCTAATAACGTAGGTCAACTTAAAGCAGATATCCAACTACTCTGCGCAAAAGCATATTCACAATTTATTGTGCGCCAAGAAAAAACGATCAAAATCAGTAGTTATGAACTCCCCCATTATATCCGCGAAGGTCTTTATAATACTGAAGATCGTAAAAAAATCTGGCTACTTTTACCGAATATGAATGCTCGGTTCTTCCATTTCAACGAGGAAGAAACCACACTTTTTTTGCCTAAAGAGACAAAAGGGAATGATATTTATCAAATCATCGAGCAAAAAATGAATGATATGGAACGTATTGGTCTAGATATTTCCCAAACATCCGAAATCATTGATACAACTATAACCAATTATTATCGGTCATATAATAATGATTCGGCCGTTGATTTAACCAATTTGGAACAGATCGTTGGGTCAGAAATCGTCGCAACTACCAATAAAGTATGCGAAAAAGCCTCCCGTTTACTAACTGTTTATTTATCAGATAATGTCCGCTATGGACTGGCACTACATTTATATAATACAATTCAACGTGTAAAAAGAGGCCAAACTATCCGCAATCCGCGAATTACTGAGATAAAACAAAACCATCCTCGTCTTTTTGAAACAGCTCAACATTGCCTTTCGGTTATTGAATCTGATTTTAGTATCCAACTTCCTGAAGATGAGGCTGGCTTTATCGCACTATTTTTTACATCTGACGAAAACAAAAATAAAAAAAGAGCCAAAGTTGAAGTCATAGTCGTAGCTCATGGTGAGTCAACTGCTACAAGCATGGCAACTGTTGTTAATAAACTCCTTGGTGAACAAATAGTCGTCGGATTTGATATGAATCTTGAAGAGAAACCGCTCGTTACTTTGACAAATATCCAAAATTATCTCGCCACAAAGGAACAGTTAAAAAGCGTCCTTCTACTTGTGGATATGGGCTCTTTAATAAATTTTAGTGATGAATTGGCAAAGAATTTAAATATCGAAATTCGCTGTATTGAACTAGTCAGTACACTCCATGTGTTGGAAGCAAGTCGAAAGGCTGCTCTTGGTTATGAGTTGAATGAGGTATTTGAATCCACAAAGAATATTAGAGGACTATCTAGTTATAAAAAAGATTCTGAAGAACCAAAATTATTAAAATTGTATATTCTCACTTTATGTACGACAGGTGAAGGCTCTGCTCAACTGATTAAAACAATGTTACGAAGTCGCTTAAATTTAAGAGGAGGAGTTTGTGAAATTGTATCCCTACAAATAACCGACGAGAAGCTGCTAGATAAAATGATAAAGAATTTAACTAACTCTGGAAAAATTATCTGTACGATCGGTACTTTTCGATTAGCTCTCCCTTCTCCTCATTTTTCAATCACCGAGGCATTAGATGAAACAAAAACAGAAAAAATTCAGTTACTTATTGATTACGAAATTGCTTTTGAAGGAATGAGAACCAATATTGCAAATATGTTGGACTATAAAGACGGTGAAAATCTGATCACTTCAGTTCGAGAATGGGTGGAAACAGTTGCCGTAGAAATCAATCCTGATATCTCATATGAAATAAAAGTAGGATTGGCTTGCCATATCGTTTGCATGATCGATCGCTTAAAACAAGGAAAAAATGTTAGTAGTTTCCCACAAACAAACGTATTTCAGGAAAAATATGAAACTGAAATTATCAGTGTTCAAAAAAATAGTCAGCTTTTAGAAGCCTATTATTCCATTACAATACCTAAGGACGAAATCTTTTATATCACGGCTTTTTTCATGAATGAATCTTTCCTTTAAAAAAAGCACCTTCGAAAAAATTCGAAGGTACTTTTTTTGTTGATTTAAGCTTGTTCATATTCTTCCTCTGTTGCAAAATACTGATTATGAACAATCACAAAAACCAAACCAATCAAAACCATAAACGCTGCAAAGTAAAATGTTACACTAGAATTCCAAATCTCCGCTAATTTTCCAGCTACAAACGGAGCGATCGCTCCACCGAAAAAACGAATAAAACTATAAGAAGATGATGCCACACTTCTTTCAATATCAGGTATTTCCATCGCAATTGTTGTCAAAAGAGTATTGATCAATCCTTGGAATAATCCTGCCATAATCACACCTACAGCAACTAAATTAGGTGATTGAGCGTTAAAACCAATAAAACTCAAACAAGTTAAGAAAAAGAATAACGCAAGTATAATCGTCCGATACGTATTTATTCTTTTCTCTAAAATAGGTGCAATAAATACAGAAGCAACAGCTAATAATGCACCCCAGCCAAAAAAGACAAAGCCGACTTGCATTTCTGAAAAGCCTTCAAGCAAAAATGGTGCATACGCTAATAATGTAAAAAAGCCAAAATTATACAAAAGTGCAATGACGCCAATTGAACGTAATTTATGATTGCTTAAAGCCTTGATTCCAGCAAAAAGAGATGCTTTTTTCTTTGGTTTAGCAATTGGTGTTAATAAAAAGGCAATTGCTAATGTTGCTACAAACATTAATGTGGCTACTCCAAAAAATGGCATACGCCAAGACATGCTACCTAACACACCACCAAGCAAAGGTCCGATTGCCATACCCAGTCCCATAGAAGCTTCATACATAATGATTGCTTTCTCTGTTTGCCCCGCTAACACGCCCACAATAGCAGATAAAGCTGTTGAGATAAATAAAGCATTCCCTAGCCCCCAACCTGCACGTAGATAGATCAATCCTTCGATTGTTTCAGAAAAACCTGCTAAACATGAAAACCCAATAATAATAATAAGTCCAAAGATCAATGTTTTTTTTGCACCGATTCGACTTGAAATAAACCCTGTAAATAACATCATGACTCCTGTTACCAACATATAACTTGTAAATAATAATGTCGTTTGAGCAGGAGTTGCATTTAATTGGTGTGCGATCGTTTTTAAAATAGGATCCACCAAACCGATTCCCATAAATGCGATCATACAAGTAAATGCTACTGCATATGCCGATCGAAGACCTACCTTATTCAACATTTCCTCTTGTTCCACTAAAATACCTGTTTCTTCCATTTGATTCCCTTCTTTCTATAAAAAGATACTACAAAAAAAGAAACATGTCAATATTTACATGTATATTAATACATATATTTTTTATGGTATAATAAAGAAAATAAGGAAAAGGAGAGTAGCTTCAAATGAATACTCTTAGTTACATTTTACTTTGTATGTTAGTTAGAAAACCTTGTACTGGTTATGAATTAAAACAATATCTGACTCTTTTTTGGGAAGCACATCATAGTCAAATTTACACTTCCTTAGCAAAACTTTTAAAAGAAGGTTACGTATCAGTAGAAAATGATGATACACATTCTCAAAAAAAGATCTATCACTTAACAACTAAGGGAGAAGAAATCGTTAATATTTGGATTCAAGAAGAAACCAAAGAACCCTCTCAAAAAGACGAATTTCTAGCCAAAATGTATGTTGCTTCCATCTTAGACAAAGATACAGTCAAAGGTCTACTTTTTGAAAGAAAACAACACCAATTAAAAATCTTAAAACAAAACCAAGAAAAACAAAAACAAATCGAAATGTTGAATAATCCGGAAGAACAGAAAAAAAACTTTGGACGTTTTCTCGTTATCCAAAGAAGAATACGCATCTGTGAAGAAGAACTGCTTTGGTGTCAGTGGGCTGAAGAACAAGTTGAACAATTATTCACAACGGAATTAGATAGCTGATGCTATTTACGCATTGCTTACAAATAAAAAAGAAGGAAAAGGCACTTAGTGTCTTTCCTCCCTTTTTAACTTATTATTGGCTATAAAAATCTTTTTCGTAAATTTAACAAAATTACTGATAACGTAGAAGTAACTAAACCAAGTATAACAAGAAACCCCTGAAGTTGTTCCCCTGTTTTAGGAAGTATTTGGTCCTTATTTTTTGAAGGAATACGTTGTTGTTTTTTACTATTATCAGTTTTATCTGTAAAGTTGTCGTTACCACTGTTAATTTCTTTCTTGTTCTTATCACTATGTTCTTCAACAAGAACAACTACAGTCGAAGATATTTTATCGTAAGCATATGTTATTTCATATCTGCCTGCTTTTGAAGTATCCACGGTTCCAATCACGGTTAGCTCTTTGAAATTTACTTGAGCTCCATCTTTGTCTGTTGCATTTTTAAAGTTATCTTCTGCTTTCCATGGATCACCGACTTTAATAGACGAATCATGCACCTTGATACTTGCTTGACTCTCTTTTACAGTAACATTAATTTTTTTCAATGATGCCCCATTTATATACGTCACTAAATAAGTTCCAGGAATTTCTGTATTTACCGTATCAACTGTCATGCTAGGATTAAATTCTATACTATTTCCATCTCTATCAGTAGCAGAGAGAAAGTTATCTTCTGCTTTCCATGGATCATTAGTATAAACAACAGAATCTTTAGCGTCGATCTTTTCTAAATTTTCTTTTACTGTCACTGTGATTGTTTTTGACACAGTATTATTTGTATAAGTAACTTTATATATACCTGGAATCGCTGTATCAACAACATCTGTGGTCATATTTGGATCAAAAGAAAGAATAGTCCCCTCTTCGTCAGCCGCTGAAACAAAATTATCTTGCGGATCCCATGAGTCCCCCTCATAGATTGTAGAATCTTTAACTTCTAAGGTTGGTCGTTTTTCTGCCCAATAATAATTTCCTTTCATTGTTAGACCATCATATGTTTCTGCCAATTCTTTTGAAGTATAAACAGCTCCTTCATAATCTCTTTGCCACTTTCCATAATAAGGTAAAGAATTACTTGGAGATGGTAAAACTACTCCATCTTTAAATTGAAAGTTTTCACCAAGGTTAATGTGTTTAAGCTCATTCATCCTTGCAAACATATCATACATATAAACCACTTGATTCATATCAAAATTAGATATATCAAGACTATTCAGTTTACTACCGCTAAACATATTGTTAATATTCGTTATACTAGTTGTATTAAAATTTGATAAATCCAAGCTGCTTATATCAGTTCCAGTAAACATATCACCCATATCTTTGACAAGACTTGTATTAAAATTTGATACATCTAGATTATTTATCTTAGTCCAACTAAACATAGCAGCCATACTTTTCACTTGGCTTGTGTCAAAATTTGATAAATCTAAACTATCTAAATTAAGATTGCTAAACATACCACTCATATCAGTTGCACTACTTGTATCAAAATGAGTCATGTCTAAGTTCTTTGTACCACTGCCAGTAAACATACCGCTCATATCTTCTACAAGACCTGTATTAAAATTCGATACATCTAAATTAACTATATTTTTCGTATCATAGAACATACTTCTCATATAAACTACTTGGCTTGTATTAAAACTTGAAACATCTAAGTTTACTAAACTACTCATATAAGAAAACATAAACGCCATATCTATTACTTGGCTCGTATCAAAATTTGATAAATCTAAAGTTTTTAGACTACTTGCATTAGAAAACATATCCCTCATTAACGTAACAGCACTTGTATCAAACTGACTAATATTCTCGATGTCGATAACTTGATTCAAATTTGAAAACAAATGAGAAGAATTGCTGCTAGCTTTTACAGGTCCATCAAAAACTATTTTTTTAATTTGATTTTTATAGGGTAACCACGGTGAACTGTTCTTAGTATTAATGAATTCACCACTAGCTATATGTAAAGCTCCAGTATTATCAATTTGCCATTTACTAGTTCCAAACATACCCGAAGCTACAATCGACTTTAAACTTTTTTCATAGTTTTCTTGCTTAGTTTCATTGGGAACTTCAAGTCTATTTTCTGAATTATCTGTTATGTACTCATTCTGTTCCATGATTTCTTCCTCATCTACACTATCTACACTGGAACTTTTTGACTTATCTTCTAAAATATTTCCTTCTACAGACTCATCTAATTTATGGTAATTCATCTCTTCTGCACTTGCAAAAATTGGACAAATATAGCCTATTAGTAAAATAGTTAAAAAACAAATACTTATTTTTTTCATAATAACCTCTTCTATTAATTTACTAAAAAAAAAGATATACCAACGTCTGAGAACGTTAATATATCAATTATACCGGCGGCCGGGGTCGAACCGGCACGCCCTCGCGGGCACTGGATTTTGAGTCCAGCGCGTCTGCCAATTCCGCCACGCCGGCATGAAATAAAATTGCAAGGCGGTAACCGGATTTGAACCGGTGATGAAGGTTTTGCAGACCTCTGCCTTACCACTTGGCTATACCGCCATATCATAATTTAAAGATTCTCTAAAAGAGAAAACTGGGGTAGCTGGATTCGAACCAACGCATGACAGGATCAAAACCTGTTGCCTTACCGCTTGGCTATACCCCAATAATTTAAAGCTAAGGGCGACTGATGGGAATCGAACCCACGCGTGGCGGAACCACAATCCGCTGTGTTAACCACTTCACCACAATCGCCATGAAAAGCATATAATAATATTAAAGCTAAGGGCGACTGATGGGAATCGAACCCACGCATGGCGGAACCACAATCCGCTGTGTTAACCACTTCACCACAATCGCCATAAAATATTAACAGGGATAGTAGGAATCGAACCCACAATGACGGTTTTGGAGACCGTAGTTATACCGTTTAACTATATCCCTACTATGTAATGGAGGAAAGTGGATTCGAACCACTGAACCCTAAGGAACGGATTTACAGTCCGTCGCGTTTAGCCACTTCGCTATTCCTCCAAATGGCGCAAGACAGAATCGAACTGCCGACACACGGAGCTTCAATCCGTTGCTCTACCAACTGAGCTACTGCGCCAAAAACTATAAAACGGTCTGGACGGGACTCGAACCCGCGACCTCCTGCGTGACAGGCAGGCATTCTAACCAGCTGAACTACCAAACCGTAATTTAATGGAGGTTGACGGGATCGAACCGCCGACCCCCTGCTTGTAAGGCAGGTGCTCTCCCAGCTGAGCTAAACCTCCAAAAAATATAAATGACCCGTACGGGAATCGAACCCGTGATACCGCCGTGAAAGGGCGGTGTCTTAACCGCTTGACCAACGGGCCAATAAAACTTAATACGGAGAGTAAGGGATTCGAACCCTTGAGACAGCGTTAACCGTCTACATGATTTCCAATCATGCTCCTTCGGCCACTCGGACAACTCTCCAAAGTTAAAAGAAGCAAAACATTACTCATAAGTCCTATATTAAGGAACTCCGGCAGTAGGACTCGAACCTACGACATCATGATTAACAGTCATGCGCTACTACCAACTGAGCTATGCCGGAATAATTAGCGTGGCGACGTCCTACTCTCACAAAGGGAAACCCTTCACTACAATCGGCGCTAAGAAGCTTAACTTCTGTGTTCGGCATGGGAACAGGTGTATCCTTCTCGCTATCGCCACCACACTGGGTGTTGTTGCTATTCAATTGAGTGATTATTCACTCAAAACTGGATTGAAGTAATGTAATCAAACAGTCCGAAAAAACTTTTTTATTTCGTTTCTTTGGTTAAGTCCTCGACCGATTAGTATTGGTCCGCTCCGTACATCACTGCACTTCCACTTCCAACCTATCTACCTGATCATCTCTCAGGGGTCTTACTTTCTTAAAGAAATGGGAAATCTCATCTTGAGGTGGGCTTCACACTTAGATGCTTTCAGCGTTTATCCCTTCCCTACATAGCTACCCAGCAATGCCCTTGGCAGAACAACTGGTACACCAGCGGTAAGTCCATCCCGGTCCTCTCGTACTAAGGACAGCTCCTCTCAAATTTCCAACGCCCGCGACGGATAGGGACCGAACTGTCTCACGACGTTCTGAACCCAGCTCGCGTGCCGCTTTAATGGGCGAACAGCCCAACCCTTGGGACCGACTACAGCCCCAGGATGCGACGAGCCGACATCGAGGTGCCAAACCTCCCCGTCGATGTGGACTCTTGGGGGAGATAAGCCTGTTATCCCCAGGGTAGCTTTTATCCGTTGAGCGATGGCCCTTCCATGCGGAACCACCGGATCACTAAGCCCGACTTTCGTCCCTGCTCGACTTGTAAGTCTCGCAGTCAAGCTCCCTTCTGCCTTTACACTCTGCGAATGATTTCCAACCATTCTGAGGGAACCTTTGGGCGCCTCCGTTACTCTTTAGGAGGCGACCGCCCCAGTCAAACTGCCCACCTGACACTGTCTCCCACCACGATAAGTGGTGCGGGTTAGAGGGTTCATAACACAAGGGTAGTATCCCACCAGCGCCTCCACCGAAACTAGCGTTCCGGGTTCATCGGCTCCTACCTATCCTGTACATGTGGTACAAACACTCAATATCAAGCTACAGTAAAGCTCCATGGGGTCTTTCCGTCCTGTCGCGGGTAACCTGCATCTTCACAGGTACTAAAATTTCACCGAGTCTCTCGTTGAGACAGTGCCCAAATCGTTACGCCTTTCGTGCGGGTCGGAACTTACCCGACAAGGAATTTCGCTACCTTAGGACCGTTATAGTTACGGCCGCCGTTTACTGGGGCTTCAATTCTGAGCTTCGCCGAAGCTAACCCATCCTCTTAACCTTCCAGCACCGGGCAGGCGTCAGCCCCTATACTTCATCTTTCGATTTTGCAGAGACCTGTGTTTTTGATAAACAGTCGCTTGGGCCTATTCACTGCGGCTGACCGAAGTCAGCACCCCTTCTCCCGAAGTTACGGGGTCATTTTGCCGAGTTCCTTAACGAGAGTTCGCTCGCTCACCTTAGGATACTCTCCTCGACTACCTGTGTCGGTTTACGGTACGGGCAGTTGTTTTCTCACTAGAAGCTTTTCTTGACAGTGTGACATCAGGAACTTCGGTACTATTATTTCCCTCCCCATCACAGCTTGTCCGTATAGAGTAAAGCATTTGACTCTACTCAAGACTTACTGCTTGGACATGCACTTCCAGTCGCATGCATTCCTTAGCCTCCTGCGTCCCTCCATTGCTCAAACAAAAACAACTGGTACAGGAATATCAACCTGTTGTCCATCGCCTACGCCTATCGGCCTCGGCTTAGGTCCCGACTAACCCTGGGCGGACGAGCCTTCCCCAGGAAACCTTAGTCATACGGTGGACGGGATTCTCACCCGTCTTTCGCTACTCATACCGGCATTCTCACTTCTAAGCGCTCCAGCCGTCCTCACGATCGACCTTCAACGCCCTTAGAACGCTCTCCTACCATTACACCAGAGGTGTAATCCACAGCTTCGGTAATATGTTTAGCCCCGGTACATTTTCGGCGCAGGGTCACTCGACTAGTGAGCTATTACGCACTCTTTAAATGGTGGCTGCTTCTGAGCCAACATCCTAGTTGTCTGTGCAACCCCACATCCTTTTCCACTTAACATATATTTTGGGACCTTAGCTGGTGGTCTGGGCTGTTTCCCTTTCGACTACGGATCTTATCACTCGCAGTCTGACTCCCGGATATAAATGAATGGCATTCGGAGTTTATCTGAATTCGGTAACCCGAGATGGGCCCCTAGTCCAAACAGTGCTCTACCTCCATCATTCTTAATTCCGAGGCTAGCCCTAAAGCTATTTCGGAGAGAACCAGCTATCTCCAAGTTCGTTTGGAATTTCTCCGCTACCCACAGCTCATCCCCGCACTTTTCAACGTACGTGGGTTCGGTCCTCCAGTGCGTTTTACCACACCTTCAACCTGGCCATGGGTAGATCACATGGTTTCGGGTCTACGACTACATACTCATTCGCCCTATTCAGACTCGCTTTCGCTACGGCTCCGGCTCTTCACCTTAACCTCGCATGCAATCGTAACTCGCCGGTTCATTCTACAAAAGGCACGCCATTACCCATTAACGGGCTTTGACTTGTTGTAGGCACACGGTTTCAGGATCTATTTCACTCCCCTTCCGGGGTGCTTTTCACCTTTCCCTCACGGTACTGGTTCACTATCGGTCATTAGGGAGTATTTAGCCTTGCGGGATGGTCCCCGCGGATTCCGACGGAATTTCTCGTGTTCCGCCGTACTCAGGATCCTCCTAGGTGTTGCCAACATTTCGTCTACGGGGCTATTACCCACTTTGGCGAACCTTTCCAGGTTCTTCGACTATCTTGACAGACTACCACAACGGAGTCCTACAACCCCAACAAGCAAGCTTGTTGGTTTGGGCTCTTCCCGTTTCGCTCGCCGCTACTCAGGGAATCGAATTTTCTTTCTCTTCCTGCAGGTACTTAGATGTTTCAGTTCTCTGCGTCTACCTCTAACCAGCTATGTATTCACTGGAAAGTAACATCCTATAAAAGATGCTGGGTTTCCCCATTCGGAAATCTCTGGATCATAGCTCACTTACAGCTCCCCAAAGCATATCGGTGTTAGTCCCGTCCTTCATCGGCTCCTAATGCCAAGGCATCCACCGTGCGCCCTTATTCACTTAACCTTACGATCTTACGATCGGTTTTGTTTGGTTCGTTTCTCTAGCGATAGAGGCGTGACCAATAAAATAAGCTTCGAACTATTTTAATTAAAAAACTCATTCAACGCGGTGTTCTCGGTTTGTTTTGATTACTTTTTTACTTCAATATCCAGTTTTCAATGAACAATATTAGTAACCCATTGGTTACTAATGGAGCCTAGCGGGATCGAACCGCTGACCTCCTGCGTGCAAAGCAGGCGCTCTCCCAGCTGAGCTAAGGCCCCATGGTACTATTAATTTGAGAGTAAACCTCTCAAAACTGAACAAAGTGTCGACGAATGTGTAAGTTTCCGTAATATTCCTTAGAAAGGAGGTGATCCAGCCGCACCTTCCGATACGGCTACCTTGTTACGACTTCACCCCAATCATCTATCCCACCTTAGGCGGCTGGCTCCACAAGGGTTACCTCACCGACTTCGGGTGTTACAAACTTTCGTGGTGTGACGGGCGGTGTGTACAAGGCCCGGGAACGTATTCACCGCGGCGTGCTGATCCGCGATTACTAGCGATTCCGGCTTCATGTAGGCGAGTTGCAGCCTACAATCCGAACTGAGAGAAGCTTTAAGAGATTTGCATGACCTCGCGGCCTAGCGACTCGTTGTACTTCCCATTGTAGCACGTGTGTAGCCCAGGTCATAAGGGGCATGATGATTTGACGTCATCCCCACCTTCCTCCGGTTTGTCACCGGCAGTCTCGCTAGAGTGCCCAACTGAATGATGGCAACTAACAATAAGGGTTGCGCTCGTTGCGGGACTTAACCCAACATCTCACGACACGAGCTGACGACAACCATGCACCACCTGTCACTTTGTCCCCGAAGGGAAAGCTCTATCTCTAGAGTGGTCAAAGGATGTCAAGACCTGGTAAGGTTCTTCGCGTTGCTTCGAATTAAACCACATGCTCCACCGCTTGTGCGGGCCCCCGTCAATTCCTTTGAGTTTCAACCTTGCGGTCGTACTCCCCAGGCGGAGTGCTTAATGCGTTAGCTGCAGCACTGAAGGGCGGAAACCCTCCAACACTTAGCACTCATCGTTTACGGCGTGGACTACCAGGGTATCTAATCCTGTTTGCTCCCCACGCTTTCGAGCCTCAGCGTCAGTTACAGACCAGAGAGTCGCCTTCGCCACTGGTGTTCCTCCATATATCTACGCATTTCACCGCTACACATGGAATTCCACTCTCCTCTTCTGCACTCAAGTCTCCCAGTTTCCAATGACCCTCCCCGGTTGAGCCGGGGGCTTTCACATCAGACTTAAGAAACCGCCTGCGCTCGCTTTACGCCCAATAAATCCGGACAACGCTTGCCACCTACGTATTACCGCGGCTGCTGGCACGTAGTTAGCCGTGGCTTTCTGGTTAGATACCGTCAAGGTAAGAGCAGTTACTCTCTTACTTGTTCTTCTCTAACAACAGAGTTTTACGATCCGAAAACCTTCTTCACTCACGCGGCGTTGCTCGGTCAGACTTTCGTCCATTGCCGAAGATTCCCTACTGCTGCCTCCCGTAGGAGTCTGGGCCGTGTCTCAGTCCCAGTGTGGCCGATCACCCTCTCAGGTCGGCTATGCATCATGGCCTTGGTGAGCCGTTACCTCACCAACCAGCTAATGCACCGCGGGTCCATCCATCAGTGACACCCGAAAGCGTCTTTCAAATCAACACCATGCGGTGTCGACTATTATGCGGTATTAGCACCTGTTTCCAAGTGTTATCCCCCTCTGATGGGTAGGTTACCCACGTGTTACTCACCCGTCCGCCACTCCTCTTTTCAATTGAGTGCAAGCACTCGGTAGAAAAGAAGCGTTCGACTTGCATGTATTAGGCACGCCGCCAGCGTTCGTCCTGAGCCAGGATCAAACTCTCATAATAAAAGTTGAACACAATCCGAAGATTGTTAAGCTCATTTGTTTGCTAGCATATTGCTTCGCTTTGTTAAAAATTGTTGTTTGTTTTTACCGTTGTAAAAACAACCTACACATTTGGTTCGTCTTACTTTGTTCAGTTTTCAAAGGTCTACTGTGTTACCTCGCAGCAACTTTTATATCATATCAAATTTTCGATTCGATGTCAACACTTTTTTCAATAAAGTTTCAAAGTTTTTTTCTGCTTGATGTTATCGAATATTTCGTGACAACTTCATTAGTTTATCAGGTTGTTTGTTATTTGTCAACAACTTTTTTCCTGATTTTTCAATATGTTTGAGTCGCTTTTATTTCAGCGACTTTGTTATTCTATCATGATTATCTTACATTAGTCAAGAAGAAAAAATAATTTTTTTCTCTTGTAAATAAGTAACTAGCAATCACAAGAACATGTATAAATATAACAAGACTTATTGCAAAATGCAACTAGAAAATAGTTATTTTAGATTCTTTTTTTTCTTAGCGAACAAATCAGAAGAACTTCTTTTAAGTATTCGCTTTTTCCGTCGGATTAAACAACAGAAAAGATTAATCATTCGGTAAAATGATAAAAAAAAGAGCAGGGTATTTCTCCCTACTCTACTATTTCACTTTTATTTACTATTGGAATATAAATTCTAAATATTGTTCCTTGATGAACAACACTTTCCGCATCGATTCTGCCTTTGTAATTTTCTACTAATTGTTTGGCAATCGATAAACCTAATCCATTCCCCCCCTTATTACGGGCGCGCGCTTTATCCACTCGATAAAAACGATTAAATATCTTGTCTAAATCATCTTCTGGTATTCCTTCGCCAAAGTCTTGAATGGCTATCTCAAATTCGCTTAATGTTTTCGAAATGGAAATGTGAACTTCTTTGCGAGTCGTTGAATATTTGACAGCATTGTCTAGAATAATAATCAAAAGTTGTTCAAAATGATTACGGTAAATCCCTAGCGTCACTTCATGTAAGAGATCATCATCTAAAGTAATAACAAAATCTGGATATAAAATTTTAAAGTTATTAAACACTTGATAAACAACTTGTTTCGCATTAGAGGTATGATTTGAATACTGGACATCGACTTGCTCTGCTCGAGACAAATCTAGCATTTCTTGAACTAGACTCTTCATACGGACAATCTCTTGTAAGCTAGCTTCTAAAGATTCATCCAATACTTCTGGATCCTCTTTCCCCCATCGATTCAACAAATTCAAATGCCCTTCAATAATCGCTACTGGCGTCCGTAATTCATGGGAAACATCTTCTACAAACTGTTCCTGTTGCTCAATATAGCGTCTCATACGATCTAACATCTCATTAAAGATTTCCGCAAGGTCGGCAAGCTCATCATTCGAATGGATATCTGGCATATGAATATCCGACTGGGGATCTTTCCTAATCGTATCCATTGTATCCCTTAAAACTTTCAAGGGTTTTAAAAAGTATGATGATAAGATAAATCCTAATATGCTACTTAAAATCAATGAGATTATCTCCAAAACAATCAATGTTAACAATAGACGGTTTCTAATATCGTAAAAAGAAGATAACTCATAAAACGCTTGTATGTATCCGACTTGTTCTCTATTATCTTTTGAATAAACTGGCTGAATAATCAAAAAACCTGTCTTGTCATCTAATGTTTTGATTTCAGCTGCTTGCTTCTCTTTTTTCATTAACTTACTTTGTATTTTCTGAGTCTCAAATATTAATGTTCCATTTGTGTCGTAAATAGATAGAAATAATGGCGGTTGACCTAATTCAGAAATCATACTATCCATTTCCATCAATGATCCTTCTACGGAAATTTTTTTACTATCTAAATCATCTTCTTCAACACTAGGTGTCTTCAATTTTTCATAGACATCAGAAACAGTCAAGTTTCCTTTTGCGTTCGCTAAACGGTTACCAACCTCTGCAACTGTTCTTTCTACATTTTCGCGTTCCTTTTCAACGATAAGATTGACGGAAGATTTATACGTAATCACTGCGAAAATAGTGAATACAACAAATATGAAGAAAGAACTTGCAGAAGCCCACTTGATTGTCAAAGAAGGCCCCTTCAGTTCTTTTTTTGCCGCTTTTTTCATTTTTATTGATTTCACGAGCGCATCACATAGCCTGTTCCACGAACAGTTTGAATGTAGCTTTCCTCGCCAGGAACATCAATTTTATTACGTAGATAACGGATATAAACATCAACAACATTTGTTTCGACTTCTGTCTCATAACCCCAAACTTTATTTAATAGTACATCACGGGCCAATACAACATTTACATTTTCCATTAAAGTCAATAATAATTCGTATTCACGTTTCGTTAATTCGATCATTTCAGAATTACGGCGAACAACACGATTTTCTTTTTCAATCGTTAAATCACGATAGGTAATCGTTGTTTGTTTTGCAACGTTTTTGTCACCTTCGATATCAATTCGGCGAAGTAATGCACGTAAGCGCGCTAGCAATTCTTCTATAGCAAATGGTTTTACAATGTAGTCATCCGCTCCATGATCTAAACCAGATACACGATCGATCACTGAATCTCTCGCTGTCATCATGATAATTGGTGTATTTTTCACTTGGCGTACACGTCGACAAACTTCAAGCCCGTTCAATTCAGGCAACATCAAATCTAAAAGGATAGCATCCCAATCATTATTTAAAGCCGCTTCTAAACCAGTACGTCCATTGTAGTGAACCTCCGCAGTGTAACCCTCATGTTTAAGCTCCAATTCTACAAAACGCGCTAAGTTCTTTTCATCTTCAATAATAAGAATATTACTCATTGGTTATTTGTCCTTTCTCTTTAAAAGCTATCTTAAAGCCTACCCATTATACCCACTTTTACCCCAAAAAGCTAGTAACAACCTATTTCACTCATTCAGCAAGGAGAAAACCATGAGAAATCATTGAATCCCATGGCTTTCCAACTTATTATTGTTCGTTATACCAACTATAGTGGTAAGTACCTTCTTTATCAACTCGTTGATACGTATGAGCACCAAAGTAATCTCTTTGCGCTTGAATCAGATTTGCTGGTAAGCGTTCTGAGCGATATGAGTCATAATAAGCAATAGCTGAAGCAAATGTTGGAACTGGAACTCCTGCCTGAACAGCGATCGATACAACATCACGAACAGATTGTTGATATTTTTTTGTAATATCAATAAAGTACTCATCCAATAGTAAGTTTTCAATTGTTGGATTTTTATCATATGCATCTGTAATTTTTTGTAAGAACTGCGCACGGATGATACAACCTGCACGCCAGATTTTAGCGATCTCACCAAATGGTAAGTCCCACTCATAATCTTCTGAAGCAACACGTAATTGAGCAAATCCTTGTGCGTAACTCATGATTTTACTGAAGTAAAGAGCTTCGCGAATTTTTTCAATCAATTCTTTTTTATCCCCTTGATAAGCAGGTGCTTCAGGTTTAGCTAGGACTTTACTTGCCTTCACACGTTCATCTTTATAAGCAGAAATAAAACGAGCAAAAACAGATTCAGTAATCAACGGTAGCGGAACACCTAAGTCCAAAGCGCTTTGGCTTGTCCATTTGCCTGTTCCTTTATTACCAGCAGCATCCATGATTACATCAACAATTGGTTTTCCTGTTCCTTCATCATCTTTACGAGTTAAAATATCTGCTGTGATTTCTACAAGATAACTATCTAATTCTCCTTGATTCCATTCTTTGAAAATATCTGCCATCTCATCTACAGATACATCAAGGATATTTTTCATTAAATCATATGACTCAGCAATCAATTGCATATCGCCATATTCGATTCCGTTATGGACCATTTTAACATAATGACCTGCTCCGTTTGGACCAATATAGGTCACACATGGTTCACCATCTTCTGCTTTAGCTGAAATCTTTTCTAAAATTGGAGCAACTAATTCATAAGCTTCTTTTTGACCACCTGGCATGATTGAAGGACCTTTTAATGCACCTTCTTCCCCACCTGAAACACCAGTACCGATAAAGTTGATTCCTGAGTTTGCTAACTCTTCATTTCTACGGATCGTATCTTTGAAGAATGTATTCCCACCGTCAATCAAAATATCTCCTTTATCTAAATGAGGCAATAATTCTTGAATTGTCGCATCTGTAGCAAAACCCGCTTGAACCATCAACATGATACGACGTGGTTTTTCAATAGAGTCTACAAACTCTTCAATTGTGTAAGTCGCTTTAAAATTCTTATCTGGATGTTCTTCAACCACATCCGTTGTTTTTGAACCTGTACGATTGAATAGAGCAACTGAATATCCTCTACTTTCGATGTTTAAGGCCAAATTTTTTCCCATTACGGCCATTCCGACTACGCCAAATTGTTGTTTTGTCATCTTGTATCCTCCCACTGTCTTTGAAAAGAAATTCATTAGAATTTTCTTATAATCTACATTATTATAACGTAGAATGCTTGATATGAAAACAAAATAGTTCGATTAATTTGATTTATTCTTGTTTATTTTTTAGAATTTGGACAATACAAGAGAATTGTCGCTCAAATTCGTTACTTTTAACCAAAATAAATCCCCTAGGCTCCATGGTTAGCCTAGGGGATTTTAACATTTTCAAAAAAATGTTTTTATGCTTCTTTAGAGATTACGTCTTTTCCATCGTAATGACCACATGCTGGACATACGTGATGGCTTTTTCTCATTTCACCACAGTTTGAACATGCATTCAAACCTTTGATAGTTAATTTGTAATGAGTACGGCGTTTGCCCTTTTTAGCTTTTGAAGTTCTTCTAGCTGGTACTGCCATTGGTGTTCCACCTCCTTGTAAAGATGTGTGCATAAAATGCACGATATATTCCAATCCTACTGCTTATCGTCCTCATCAGATGTTTCACTGAATAATTCGGATAATTTAGCAAGACGAGGATCCATTGTTTGTTGTGCTTCTTCTTGTCTTTTCTGTACATAATCTTCTTCTGACAGAACTTCCCAGTCATTGCCTTTTGGCATATCTTGACTTACTTGCTCTTCTTCTGATAATACTTGAATTGGAATAGACAAAAGAATGTTATCTTCGACTGATTCATCTAAATCAATCGTTGGTTTTTCCAACAAAATGATTTCTTCATCCGCCAAACGTTCATCTCTTTGCTGATACTGTTCAGGAGTCATAAATACCTCATCAACATTAATGGCAAGTGTAAGAGGAACAGGTGTTAAAGAACGTGAAGATGGAACTGTTACAATAACATCGATTTTATAGTGCAGCAAGTACTCTTCTTTTCCTACAGCTAATATCCCGGTTGCTTTGACAGGACTAACATCTAAGATCAGATTATCTCGTTTCATCAAGGACGCCTTTAAATCAAGTGTCTCTGAAAATTCACACGGTTTGTCTTTGTATTTGTTTAGTTCTAGTAAAGACCATTTCATATTCATCACCTCATAACGCAACAAAAGCAATTATACAAGGGTTTGAAAGCTTTGTCAATGAAATTTTCTTGACAGTATTTTCTTCTTTCAATTTTTTTCAATTACAACTATTCTATTCTTAATTCTTAGTGGTAAAATAAAGCAAAGGAGGAGTTAGTATGAAAGCTTTTGAATTTAAAAACGTCTCATTTATTCGGGATAAAAAGACATTGTTAAATAACGTAAGTTGGTCGGCTGAAACGGGTGAAAATTGGGCTATCCTTGGATTGAACGGTGCTGGCAAAACATTGCTCTTACAATTGATCTGCGGATATTTATGGCCAACAAAAGGACACTTAGTAGTTTTGGATCAAGTGTTTGGTCAGGCCTCAATACCCGATCTGCAGAGGCGAATAGGGTGGGTTAGTACGGCATTGCAGTATCGGATGAAAAATTGGGAAACAGCTGAAAAAATTGTTTTATCTGGCAAATTTGCTAGTATTGGTATTTATCAGCACTATACTGTTGACGAGCTAGAGCAAGCAAAAGCTATTTTACGAAATGCTGGTGGTGAATCGCTTATCGGAAAAAAATATGAAGTTTTATCTCAGGGAGAACGTCAATTGGTTTTGATTTCTAGAGCCTTAATGACCAACCCTGAATTACTGATTCTAGATGAACCTTGTAACGGCTTAGATTTATTCGCTAGAGAAAAGCTCTTATCACAAATCAAGCAAATTGCTGAACAAGAAAGTCATCCTACACTCCTTTATGTTACCCATCATACTGAGGAAATTCTACCGTGTTTTAATCATTTGATGTTGTTGAAAGACGGCGAAATTTTTGCCAAAGGGACACGATCAGAACTATTTAATGAAGAAAAATTCGCAGATTTTTACGCTGAACCGATCCAAATTATTCCATTAAAAGATGAACGTTTTGCCGTTTATCCTAACTAATAGAAACTGATACTAAAAAAAGTTAGAGTCCTGCTCTAACTTTTTTTAGTCAATCCTGTCTAAATGCCTACTGAGAACTAACGTCTTTTTCTTCTGTCTGTTTAAATACTTCGATTTCTGCCAAAAATTTTTCCCCGTATTTATCCAGTTTATTCTGACCTACACCTTTTACTTGCAATAATTGAATTGAGTTTTTAGGGAGTTTCTCACACATTTCTTTTAATGTACTGTCTGAGAAAATGAGATATGGCGGCACGCCTGCTTCTTGCGCTAAATCCATCCGTAATTCTCTTAATGTTTCAAAAAGGCCATCATTCACAACAACTTTGCGCACACGTTGATTTTCTTTTCTAAATACTGTCTGTTGGCCTAACAAGACTTGAACTCCTGTCGGTGAAACTGATAATAAAGGATATTGACCGTCTGACGGATTTAAATATCTTTCGGCTGTTAGATAATCAATCAATTGATTCACTTCTTTTTGCGTTCGATCCTTCATTAAACCATATGTAGGTAAACGATTAAAATGCCATTGGTCGATTTTTTGATCTTTAGAACCAGTTAGCACTTTTCCAACTAACCCCTTACCAAATTTTTCACCCATTCGTTTCACGCAAGAAAGAACTTTTTGAACATCCACTGTGATATCTACTAATTCCCGTTCATCTAAACAATTGGAGCAGCGACCACAGTCAGATCCTTTCTCTCCAAAATAGCGCAATATAAATTTTTGTAGACACATTTGAGCATTTGCGTATTGAGACATTTCTCTTAATTTCATGTACTCCTTTTGTTTATAATCAATCGTCATTTCTGATTGATCAATAAAGAATTGCTGAATTTGAAGATCTTGCGGTGCATAAAGTAAAACGGCATCACTTGGGAGTCCATCACGTCCGGCACGTCCAGCCTCTTGATAATAAGACTCGATATTTCCAGGGATCTGCGCATGAATCACAAAACGAACATTACTCTTATTGATCCCCATACCAAACGCATTCGTCGCAACCATCACTTGGATTTTATCAAATAAAAACTCTTCTTGATTATGATTGCGCTCCTTTTCATTCATGCCGCCATGATACATACCTACAGCTATTTTTTTACTTTGAAGCAAATGATAGATCCGTTCAACTTCTTTACGGGTACTTGCATAAACAATACCTGATTGTCCTTGATTCAACTTTAAATACTCTAAAAGAAAAACATCTCGATTTTGATCTTTAACGACTTGAAAAGATAGATTCTCACGAGCAAAACCTGTCTGTACCTGATTATCTTTTGGGATGTGTAACTGTTTAAGGATATCTTCAGCTACTTGCGGTGTTGCAGTCGCCGTAAGCGCAATGACTGAAGGTTGCTGCTGGAACTGTTCAATAATTTCGGCTAAACGTAAATAACTTGGACGAAAATCGTGCCCCCATTGAGAGATACAATGCGCTTCATCTACTGCTAATAGATCGATTGGGACATGTAGCAGTAACTGCTGGAAATCAAATGATTCCAACCTTTCAGGTGCTATATACAAAAGCTTAACCTCACGATTAACAGCCATCTGAACTCGTCTATTCATTTCCTGCTGTGAAATCGTACTATTGATGAACGTTGCAGGGATGCCCATCATATTTAAGGCATCAACCTGATCTTTCATTAAAGAAATCAAAGGTGAGATCACTAGAGTCAGATTTTCTAAGACAAGCGCTGGTAGCTGGTAACAAATAGACTTACCGCCACCTGTTGGCATAATACCTAAAACATTTTCTTTATGTAAAACATGATTGATGATGTCTTCTTGTCCTTGACGAAATTCGTCGTATCCAAATTTTTCTTTTAGCAAGTCTTTGATGTCAATCATGAAATTCTCTCCGTTCTTTGTATCTGGTTGTTATTTTAGCATGCACTATAAGGCAATTCAAGGAAGGATTTTCTCACACGTGAAACAATTCCGTCTTTGTGAAACATAGTATAGTTTTTAATAAAATTCAAACCCTCTATTTATCAAGGTTTCTAAAATAAGATACGCATTTTTTAGGATTATTTACTAGAAGTTATCCACAAAAAATAGGACAAAACTTATTAAGTTCTGCCCTATCTTTCTAAACTTGATTATATAATCTTAGTTTACTTGGTTATTTTTTCTTTTTACTTGCTTTTTCACGTTCGTTTTTGTTAAGAATTTGTTTTCTCAATCGAATACTTTCTGGTGTTACTTCACAATATTCATCTTCATTCAAGAATTCTAATGACTCTTCTAATGTAAGGATTTTTGCTTTTTTGATTACAGATGTTTGGTCTTTATTAGCAGAACGAACGTTAGTCATTTGTTTTGCTCTTGTGATGTTTACAGTCAAATCATTATCACGGTTGTTTTCACCGATGATCATTCCTTCGTATACATCAGTTGTAGGTTCTACAAAGACTGTTCCTCGTTCTTCAATGCTCATAATACTGTAAGTCGTTGCTTTACCAGTATCAATTGAAACCAACGCACCTTGATGACGTCCACCAATTGTTCCTTGAATCATTGGTAGATATTGGTCAAATGTATGATGCATGATACCATATCCGCGAGTCATTGATAGAAACTCAGTTGTGTACCCAATCAAACCACGAGCTGGTGCTAAGAAAATCAAACGAATCTGACCATTACCAGTGTGGATCATATCTTGCATCTCACCTTTACGTAGGCTTAATGATTCGATAACACTACCCATGTATTCTTCAGGAGTATCAATTTGAACACGTTCAAATGGTTCGCATTTCACACCTTCAATTTCACGTTCGATAACTTCAGGACGCGATACTTGCAATTCATATCCTTCACGACGCATATTTTCAATCAAAATTGATAAATGTAATTCACCACGACCAGATACCGTCCATGAATCCGGACCAATTGGCTCTACGCGCAATGATACATCTGTTTGTAGTTCTGCCATTAATCGCTCTTCAATTTTACGTGAAGTAACGTATTTACCTTCACGACCAGCAAATGGAGAGTTATTGACTAAGAATGTCATTTGTAATGTTGGTTCGTCAATATGGAGAATTGGCAATGCTTCTTGGGTTGAAACGTCAGCAACTGTTTCACCAACGAAGATATCTTCCATACCAGAAACGGCAATTAAATCGCCTGCTTTCGCTTCATTGATTTCAACACGTTGAAGTCCAAAGAAACCAAAGATTTTAGTAACACGGAAATTCTTCACGCTACCATCTAATTTCATTAAGGCAACTTGGTCGCCCACTTTCATTGTTCCACGGAATACACGGCCGATACCAATACGTCCAACATAATCGTTATAGTCTAATAATGATACTTGGAATTGTAATGGTTCATCTGAATTATCGATTGGCGCTGGCACATGTTCAATGATTTGATCAAAGATTGGAGCCATTGTTGGTTCTTGATCTTCTGGTTTATCAGAATCACTTGAAGTTCCATTTAAAGCTGATGCATAAATAACTGGGAAGTCCAATTGTTCATCATCCGCACCTAATTCGATAAATAATTCTAATACTTCATCTACAACGTGTTCAGGACGCGCTGAAGGTTTATCAATTTTATTTACAACAACGATTGGTGTTACTTTTTGTTCCAATGCTTTTTTCAATACGAAACGAGTTTGAGGCATTGTTCCTTCATAAGCATCAACAACTAAAACTACACCGTCAACCATTTTCATGATACGCTCTACTTCACCACCGAAATCCGCGTGTCCAGGTGTATCTAAAATGTTGATGCGAGTGCCTTTGTAATCAACTGCTGTATTTTTAGCTAAAATCGTGATCCCACGTTCGCTTTCAATCGCATTCGAATCCATTGCACGTTCTTGTAATTGTGTGTGTCCATCTAAAGTATCTGATTGTTTTAAAAGTTCATCTACTAATGTTGTTTTACCGTGATCGACGTGGGCGATGATTGCCACGTTTCTAATATCTTCTCTGTATTTCAATGTAATTGCTCCTTATCCTTTTGCCTTACGTCACTTGTTCATTAAATCCGACTTTTTATTATACCAAATTTTTTTCATGAAATATAGTCTAAAGCTTTCAAAAGTTGTGAAAACTTCATATTTTATTGCCTTTTTTTGAAAAATAACATATTTTCAGAAAAAAAGCAACGTTTTCTTTCAAGATAGCACTGCTTATCTTGAAATTTTATTGGTTTTTCTTTCGTGTACGCCAACAACACACTCTCTCTATTTCTGAAGAAAATTCCCCTGAATTTCTACATAAGCTGTAGGCGTTGCTGCTAAAAAATATTCCCTTCCAGCAAATGCTAATGGTTTTCCTTCTATATTAGAGTACTTAAATCCAAACTCATCCAGCAAAACCAAGCCAGCCGCATAATCCCACGGACTAAGATTGGAAACATAGCCAATATGATTTCCTTTAAGCATAGCAATCAGTTCCACGCCTGCACATCCACTGACCCTAATGCCCATACTTGCGTGTCCCATTTCTCCGGCAGAATGAATATTTTTACCATACATATAGGCATTCATGCCTAATAACCCTTCTGATAAAGAAGTATCTTTTGGCTGCGGTAATTTTTGCTCATTAAGAAAGACGCCATAATTTTTACCGCCCCAATATAATTCATCTTTCATCACATCATAAATGAACCCTAATTGCCCAATACCATCTTCAAAAACAGCAATCATAATACAAAAATTTTCCTGCTCCATCACGAAATTCATCGTGCCATCGATCGGGTCGATAATCCAAACTCGACCTGCTAGAGAATCAATGGTATTAAACTCTTTTTCTTCAGCTAAAATTCGATCATTAGGATAGCGTTGCTTTATTTTTTTAATAAGAAATGATTGCGTTTCTTCATCAATATTTGTTACTAAATCAGTTCTGCCCGATTTTTGAGAAACTTTAAGTTCATTGGTTAGGCTAACACGGATGTAACCTGCTGCTTCTTTTAACCATTCTTTGATTTCAATGATCATTTTTTCTTTTGTCATTTTAATCAGCTCCTAGTTTCAATCTGCCTGACTCTTGTTTTTTTGCTTGTTGGAGTGTTCGATATAAAGAATAACCAGATGCTTTTTGAAATTCATTTCCTAAACGCTTTTCTTCACCTATGCTTTTAACCACCGTTTTAAATTCCTTATAAGTAGCCAAAAAAGCTTTGGTATCTATTCCGGTTTCATTCGCTTGTTCTACTGCTGACCATAAGTTTGTCACAATCACCATTTCGTTTGTTGTCCAGTCTAAATCTAATGGATATTGATAGTCTTTCATGCTTTCACCTCATTCTCTAGTTTATCATAGCCTAAGAATATTTTTCTATAATACGCTAATTTCGCTTCTTATTTTGCCAGTTGGTGATGAGGGGTAAGAATAAGACACCTTTTTCTACTTCTACTTTTTGAGCTGAATAAATTCCAGCATTACCTGAGCACATATAACTGATTAAACAAATCATAAAGAAAAATACAGCAGCTTCACTTCCAAAAAGCTCGATTCCCATGATAAAACAAGCAATTGGTGTATTGGTCGCGCCAGAAAAAACACCAATAAAACCTAATCCAGCTAAAAATGGAATTGATAGATGAAGTATCATAGCTAGAGTGCTCCCTAAGGTTGCGCCGATTTCGAATAAAGGTGTCACTTCTCCGCCTTGATAACCTGCGCCTAATGACAGTACAGTAAAAAACAGCTTTCCAATAAAATCAAACCAGTAATTTTCTCCATTAAACGCATCTTTTAGCAAGGGTAAACTTAATCCAAGATAACGTTGCGTCTGTAAAATAAAAACAGCAGCTACTACAAAGATTCCGCCAAAAAAATTTCGTAACACAACGTTTTCAAACCAGTTTGCATACACTTTTTTAAGCAAGGCAATTGAACGACTAAACAGCCATCCGACTAAACCAAAACAAATCCCTGCGATCATTAATTTGGCAAACAACAGCAATGACCACTCAGGTATCGTCCCCACACTATAATGTATATGGCTTACGCCGAAAGCTTCCGTAACAAAATTTGCAAAAAAAGCGGCAAAAAAACTAGGGAATAGTCCATCTGATCTTAAACGTCCGATCACTAAAACTTCTAAGCCGAAAATTGTTCCTGCCAAAGGAGTCCCAAAAACAGAACTAAAACCAGCGCTGATTCCACTAATTATAACAATTTCTCGCTCAACTTTATCGAGTCTAAAAGCTCGTCCAACTGCATTTGCTACTGTCCCGCCCATTTGTACGGCTGTCCCTTCACGACCAACAGAACCACCAAATAAATGAGTTGTAATCGTGCCAAATAAAGTCAGTGGAATAAGTCGTAATGGAATATTTTCTTGTTCACCGTTGGCTTGATCGATCACCAAGTTATTCCCTCTGATAGCATTGCCACCATATTTTTTATATAGGAAAGCAAAAGCCGCTCCGCTAAATGGTAGGATAAATAAAAGCCAGGGATTATCTAGCCTAATTTGCGTTACTACATCTAGACTTTTCAAAAAAAAGGCAGACAATGTGCCCATTATTAAACCGATCAATGAAGCAATGCTTATCCATTTAACCATATAAATGCTAATTTTTGTCAGCCTATTTAATTCACTTTTCACGTAGTCACCTCCTGGATAATAAATCAACTATTCTATGATACCACTTCTTAAATCTATACTGATCAATTATAGCAATTTTTTTGAAAGAAACGAGAAATAATTCAATTCTACATTATTTTATAGCCAAAAACACTCATTTAGACTAAAAATAAATTGGGTTTGATAAAGCACTTGCAAAAGCCAAATATTGTGCTACTATAAGTAGGAAATTTTCAATAATTTTACTATATACATTACATCAAATTTGACCGTTATTTTCGTTAGAATTGTAGAGGAAATCTTCCGCGGATTGTCCTCTCGTAATGAAAGGATGTTTTCATTGAAAGAATTAACACATGGAAATCCCGCGAAATTGATTTTTTTCTTTACGATTCCATTATTGATTGGTAACATTTTCCAACAGTTCTATAATATGGCTGATATGATCATCGTTGGACAAACGCTAGGAAAAGACGCTTTAGCAGCAGTTGGTTCGACTGGAAGTATTACATTTTTGATCATTGGTTTCGCTCAAGGGTTGACAGCAGGCCTTTCTATCATAACCTCACAACGGTTCGGTGGACAAGATTACCGTGGGGTGAAAAAGAGCTTTGCCACAGGAATCATCATCAGTGGAATCGTAACGATCATTTTGACTGTGTTGAGTTTGATTTTTGTTCGACCTATGTTGCTACTTATGCAAACACCTCCAGAAATTATTGAAGATGCGCAAATCTTTATCTCCATTATTTTTGTCGGAATCTTTGCTGCTATGGCATTTAATTTATTATCTAATGTGATTCGAGCTTTAGGTGATAGTCGAACGCCGCTTTTATTTTTGATCATTGCTAGTATCATCAATGTTGTGTTAGATCTAATTTTGATTCTTAATTTTCATATGGGCGTTGCGGGAGCTGGTATTGCCACAGTTACGGCTCAAATCATATCTAGTGTCTTATGTGTAATCTATATTCGCTGGAAAATTCCTAATCTTCAATTACGGAAAAAAGATTTTTACATTGATAAACTTGAATTTCGCACTCATCTAAACATCGCTTTACCAATGGCTTTTCAATCATCAATCATTGCAATAGGCGCAATTATTTTACAAGCTGCCCTAAATAGTCTAGGAACCGACGTTGTGGCTGCTCAAGCTGCTTCGGGCAAACTCGAACAATTTGCGACGCAACCGATGATGTCATTTGGTATCGCAATGGCCACCTTTACCGCCCAAAATTATGGCGCAAAAAAATATAAACGAATTTTACAAGGGGTTAATCAATGCCTTGTGATGAGTATTGGGTTTAGCATTTTAGCTGGTGGAATCGTAATTCTCTTTGGTCAAAATTTAATGACCCTTTTCGTCAGCGTAAAAGAAATAAAAGTACTCAACCTTTCTCAGATTTACTTTAATGTCAATGGCAGTATGTATTGGTTATTGGCAATCTTGTTTATTATTCGTTATACATTGCAAGGTCTTGGACAAAGTGTGATTCCCACAATAGCTGGAATTATGGAGTTGATCATGCGTTCATTTGCCGCGATTATTTTAACTGCTTCTTTAGGATTCGTCGGCGCTGCTTTAGCATCGCCACTTGCATGGGCGGGGTCCGTGATTGTGTTGCTTGCTTCTTATTTCAAGGCAATCAAGCGGTTAAAGAAATTAGAGCACGAACAAACAATTATGAAACAACAGCTTTCCGATTAAAATAAATACAAAAAAATCGACCGATTCTCAAAAAGAAAATCGATCGATTTTTTTATACAGATTGTTTACTTGGGAAATATTGACGCCATTTCGCTTTCACCGAATTCGTCATCGGCTCAGATGCTTCTTTGACAGCACAATATTTATCGACCATCGTAACAATGTAGCTTTCTTTGTATTTTGGTGGTGCAATCGTTGCACCCCACATATGTTTGATAATAATATCACGTTCTAAATCTGAAAGTTCAGTTAGTTTCTCCGCATTTTTTACTGCAATTCTTGGATGCATATAAGCATGAGATCCTTCATCGAACTTAGTTGTACGCCAATCGTAATAGAACAAATCATGTAAAAGTCCAGCACGAGCTGTTGCTCTAGCATCACCGTTCCATTTTTTAGCTAGTTTATAACTATAATAAGAAACGCTGATTGAATGATCTAAACGAGTTGAGTGAACATGCTGCGTATAGTTGCCTAAACGCTGTACTTCTTCAGTTTCTAACAAATCTTCTACATAAGACATATATTCTTGATCTTCACGCCATTTTTCAGTCATTAATCCTGGTTCCACCTTTTTAGAGACTTAAAGTTTCTATTTTTAGATTGATTTAATAAAAAGTCTTTTTAACTTGAAGAAAGTATAGCATCTTGGTTTTACAAATACTAGGATTTTTGAATTCCGTAACTAAACTTTAATATTTCCTTTATAAATCTGTTGGTTTATGCTTTTTTGATTCGTTTGTTTTCTTAGTTTATCTTGTGCTTCTTTCGCCCATGGATGAATAACTGCTGACTAGAATTTAGTAAGTAATCAAGATAAACTAATGAAGTTTTTTCTAAAGACGTGTCTAAAGCTAACAATAACTCACTCAAATAGGGTAGTTCAGCGAGCCGATCCCACTTGATTTTATCAGCCAAAAAGACGATCATATCCATCTGAGTAAATTCTCTTTTAACTGTTGTATGGTATTCTATAGCAGACAAAATTGATGCTAAATATTTCTTGTACCATATACTTGGAAAGTTTTTGATGAATAATCATTGGTAGTTTTCGTTTCTCACAAAACACATCGATCTTTAGAGATTCAGCAACCTCAATGAAATGACAAGCAACTGGTTGATATCTTTCACCTAAATATAAGCAAATATCATTAGACAAATCATCTGTATGTTCTAATTAGACAAGTTGACTTTGATTCATCTTATTTTCTTCCTTCATTCTGTTGTTTTGCAAACTCCGCTTTAATTTCTATAAATGATTGAAATACCTGTAAAAATTGAAAAAGCTGGGCACGATTCTCAAATTCTTCTCTAGTTTTTGGTAATTCTTTTTTGCGATACGCTTCATAAACTTGAGCGATTCTATCCAAGATATCTTGTCCATCATTATTTTCAGCAAAAGTTTCAGCTGTATATTGCAGTAATTCTTGGATGTTTCCAACTTGTTCTGGTTCAACTGTAATGTTTTCCAAAATTCGTAGCATGTCTTTCAAACTGTTACTTTGCAAACGACGCATTGTAAAGTATTCGATATAATAGTGATTTGAAGCTATCAGCTGATTTTCTGCATGGTTTTTCGCCCAATTTTCTCCTGTTCGGATGAAAGATTTTAAGTCATTACATTTTTCAAACAAGTTTCTTTCCTTATTGTGCTCGTTTAGATAGGCTGCCATATTATTCAATATTTTACGAAACATCGTTTCAATAACTTCTTGGTCTTCTTTCAAACGCTTTTCTGTATCAGGCATATATAAATTCATGAGTAACGCAAACCCAACACCAATGGTCATCAGTAAGAATTCGTTACCAATAATTGACCAAGATAAGTCTTGTTCGACTAAGTACTGGGTTACTAAAACCGAACTTACTACAATACCATCTGAAAGCTTGAAGTAAACAGCTCCAGGTATAAATAAAAGTAAGAAAATACCAAATGCCCAGGGGTTGAATCCTAGAATAGAAAAGCAAAAATACGCAATTACTGTCGCCAAAGCTAGAGAAAGTAATCGATAGAGCCCTGTTAATAAAGAAGTTTTCTTCGTATTTGTGACACTCAATACAGAAATGATTCCTGCTGAAGCTGGATACAATAACCCTAAGCTTCCTGCCACAATCATCGATAAGGTTGCACTCACTGCAGTTTTGACTGTTCGTAATCCTATTTTCATTTGACAGCTCCTCACAAAATGATTAATCTTTTGTTTTAATACTAGTAATTTTACCTCTATTTCGGTTATCATTAAATAGAAAATTGATTAAATGTTGATTATAGGAGAGAAAGCTCATGGAAGTCGGTCCTTTTCGCTTAGGTTTACGCACATTAAAAACGGCTTTAGCTGTTATGATATGTATTATTTTATTTAAAGTATTTGATCGGGGAGCACCGATGATTGCAGCTCTTGCTGCGGTTTTTTCATTGCGACAAGATCTAACGACTAGCCTTACTTTTGGAAAATCAAGGATTCTTGGTAATACTTTAGGTGGCGGTCTAGCGATTATTTATTTTCTAGTCAAGGATCTGTTTTCTAATGATTTTTTAGTGGAATTATTTTTCCTCCCTTTTTTAGTAATTGTCGTTATTGTTATTTCTGACGGGATGAACAATAATTCAGGAATCATCTCTGCTATTGCAACTTTGTTACTGATTTCACTTAGTATTCCTCAAGGTGAATCCTTTTATTTTGCTTTAGCAAGAGTAATCGATACGTTTATTGGCACATTTATCGGGATCGGACTGAACTTCTTTTTTAAACCTAAACCAATTGAAGAAGAACATGAAATCGATGAAGATTTAGCTGAACTCGCGAAGAAAGAAAAAGAATTAGAAATACTCAAACAAAAAATTATTTTAAAAAAACAAGAATCTGATGATTCTAAAGAATAAAAACATACTAAAAATAGAGGATAAACTTACTGACGAATGAGTTTATCCTCTATCTAACTAATCGTAGGTACAGACTGGAAATAAAATCGACAGCAGTTAGTAATATTACGTCAAAAAAGAACACCGAACAGAATTTTCTGCTTGGTGTTCTTTTTTAACTATTGTTCTTCTTTCTCATCACCATAGAAATTTACATTACTGTTCGTTCCTTTTTTAGAGAAGTTTTCAATCAATTCTTTGACATCTAATCCCGTTGTTTCTTTTAACGTTTCTTGTGTTCCTGCTAACAAATTCGTAGCATAATTGGTGATTCGGTTAGCGCCAGCATTTTCTCCGCCGCCTCCTGTATCAACAACCGAGATTTTATCGATATTGCTAAGTGGTTGAGCTGCTTCTTTCATTAATTGTGGCAACATTTCCATTACCATGCTTAAGACAGCAGCTTCGCCGTATTCCTTAAATGCATCCGCAATTTTTTGTTTTGCTTCGGCTTCAGCAGCACCACGAGCTAAAATAGATTCAGCTTCGGCTTGTCCAGCCAAACGTGTTTGATTTGCTTCCGCTTCCGCTAATGATTCAACACGGAAACGCTCCGCTTCCGCTTCCGCTACCTCACGTGCTTTTTGTGCTAATGCTTCTTGCTCTTTCGCATAACGATCTGCATCGGCTTTTTTCTTCACTTCTGAATCGTATTGTTTCTCACGACGAACGATTTCTTTTTCTTCTAACTCGATTTGTTTTTGACGCTCGATGACTTTAACTTCCATCTCTTGGGCAATAACTTCTTGTTGTGCCTTGGCTGTTTCCAAATTGTAGGCTTGGTCAGCTTTGGCTTTAGCAATATCTTGCGCTTCTTTATATGTTGCAAGCTTTAATTCTTTTTCTTTAGATGCTTCTGCGATTTCAGTTTGACGTTGTAATTCGGCTTGTTGTGATTCTTTTTCAGCTTCAGCTTTTTTGATACGTGTTTCTTTCCAAGCTTCGGCTTCCGCGATATCTGCATCACGCTTTACTTGAGCGATTCTTGGTTTCCCTAAAGAATCTAAGTAGCCATTTTTGTCGCGAACTTCTTTGATGGTAAACGATACAATGATCAGACCCATTTTTGCTAAATCCACACTGGCAACTTCTTGCACACTTTGGCTGAATTTATCACGATTTTGATAGATTTCTTCCACCGTCATCGAACCTAAAATAGAACGTAAATGACCTTCTAATACTTCACGTGCTTCATTTTCAAGTTCTTCACGTGTTTTTCCTAAAAATTGCTCTGCGGCTGTAGCGATTTCTTCAACAGAAGAACCGATTTTAATAATCGATGTTCCATCACACATCACAGGAACCCCTTGTTCTGTGTAAACTTCTGGAGTCGACACATCTAACTTACTTGATAATAAACTAATTCTATTTGATCGTTGGAATACCGGCAGAACAAAAGCCCCTCCACCACGTACTATTTTTATTTTATTACCGCTTTCATCTGCATGAACATTTTTATTTCCTAAATAACTCCCACTAATAATCAACGCTTCATCTGGTTTTGCTGTTTGATATTTTGAAATAAAAACGATCAATAACATCAGTAAAATAAACACAACCAGAACAATTGGTCCTAAAATCCCTAATTCCATTTTCTTCTACCCCTTCTGTTTTATAATTGTAAACTTCCTTCATAAGGAACCACATAGCATACACGCTCTCTGATTTCAATGATCAATACTTGCGCTCCTCGTTCGATTGGTTGGTCTTGTGAAGCGTAAAATGCTGCCGGCCGGCTGATTGATCCAGTAACACTTTTCAATTGAATCTCACCCATTCCGCCAACAGGAATCGGAGTAACAACAGTTGCGACATGTCCTTCCATGTCTTTTTCAGAAATCGAAATAGTTGACTCTGCATTTTTCATTGGCATCAATACATAAAAATTCAAGAAAAATACCAGAATTGAAGAAATGGCTCCACTCACTAGAAACAACATCAAGTGATTCCAATCCAACAATCGTTCTCCTAGATAACCAAATAATGAGGTGAATGCCAACCATGGAATAGCCAACATTGGATCGATTGGTCCATCAAAATCGAAGACATCACCAAAAATCACCAACAAAACAGCAATTCCTGCACAAATAATCAGTGCGTAAAGATAAATTGTTTCAATCGGAATACCTTGAATCACATCCCCACTCCTTTCTCCTTTTGGTCCGACCATCAAATCTTAGTGCTTTAGCACTTAGAATTTGTCGCGATCGAAACGCTGGTGTAACGTCTGTTCTCTCTACGTCACTTCGTTCCTAGAATAGAGGTACTCATTTCCCTTGAGCACTCCTAAGCTTTTCATCGCCTTACTATTTAAACAACCTCTTCCATTCTCTCCCGACGTTCTTATGAAGATACTTATATTTTACCAATACTTTGTACAAAATGACAGCTAATTTTGTAAAATCATACAAGGGATGTATTTGCTTTCACAAAAATAAATGAAACGAAGACATCTTAGTTAAAAGACTATTCGTTCCATTTATTAAATCTGTTTTATTCGTTAGACTTTAATGCCTCGATCATATCAACCTTTTTCAATTTTCTGTGCATGAACACCATGACCAATAACGTAAAGAACAAGGTGATCAAACCTGAATATAGATAGCTAAACCAATGAATGGTCGGAGAAAACATCAACATATCAACTTCCACTGTGGTCAATACGTAACCATGAACAAGTTTTCCAAAGAAGCAACCGAAGAAAATGCCGATTAATGTTAAAATAATATTTTCCCGATAAACATACATTGTCACTTCTTTATCATAAAAGCCTAACACTTTGATTGTTGAAAGTTCTCTGATTCGTTCTGAAATATTGATATTCGTCAAGTTATACAAGACAATGAACGCCAATAAGCCAGAAACTGTGATCAAGACCCAAACAACAATATTCAAACTATGGATCGTATCATCTAAAGCATCACTTGAAATTGAAAGGAATGAAACATTTAACACATTAGGATTCCCCATCAATTCTTTACCTATAGAAGCCTCGGATTTTTCAGTTGGTACTTTATCAAAGAGTAAAAACTCCGTGTTATAGTTTGGTTTTTTCTTGATTATCTTTTCATAATAGGCAGGTGACATATACGCAAAGTGACCGGTATAATTTTCCGCAATTGCTGTGATTTTAAATTTATATTCTTGGTTATCACTATTTTTCAAAACAAGTGTATCGCCGGTTTTATAGTTGAATAGATTTGCTAGTTTTTCATTAATGATCACACCATCATCCGTCAACTGATATTTTTTACCAGATTGTCGATCATTGAATAAAATAAAGTGATCGATCTCTTTAGGTTTTTCAGGAACATAGATAGAAACATCTTGTTTAGCGTTAGATTCTTTCGTTGTTTTTAAAGATTCAATATATAACGGCATCGTCTCTTTCAAGCCGTCAACGTTGTCTAACACCGCTTGATAGTTCTGTGTATCTTTTTCAGAAGCCTCTTCTTTAAACGTCACGATTGCTTGGTAATGCCAGATTTTATTGAATTGAACTTCTACAATATCTGAAATAGAATCTTTCAACCCAAAGCCGGTAATGATCAATGCCATACATCCAGCAATACCTAAAACCGTCATCAACATTCTCTGTTTGTAACGGAATAAATTTCGTGCTGTTACTTTTTGAATAAAACTTAATCGATTCCAAATCGGTTTTATACGCTCCAACCAAATTCTTTGACCAGCTTTAGGTGCTTTGGGACGTAATAGACTAGCTGGTGTACTAAATAAATCGATCCGTAAAACAACCATTGCGGCGCCAGCCGTACATAAAACAGCAACTAAAATTCCAATCAAGCTATAATTCAAATACCATGGTGTAACAAAATCTGGAATGTTATATAACTGTCCATAGGCATCAAAAATAATGGTAGGGAATAAATAATACCCTACAAACAATCCTAAAACAGCTCCACACACACTGGCAATCGTTGCATATACTAAAAATTTGAAGGCAATTTCGCCATTGCGATAACCTAATGCTTTCAGACTACCGATTTCCATTCGTTTTTCTTCCACCATTCGCGTCATTGTTGTTAAACTAACTAATGCAGCAATCAAGAAAAAGAAAATTGGAAAAACTGTTGATAATGAAGAAATACGGTTAGCATTGTCTTCATATTCCGAATAACCTGGATTATCATCTCTTGTAAAATAATAGTAATCGGCCGCCTTTAAATCGGCTAATTCTTTTTGTTTTTTTTCTAATTGTTGTTTGGCCTCTTCAAGTTTCGGCAAACTTTCTGTTTTTTTCTTTTGAAACTCTTCTAAACCTTGGTTATACGCTGCTTGAGCTTCATCAAGTTGGGTTTGAACCTCATTCAATTTTGCTTGACCATCAATTTTTGACTGCTCCAATTGTGCTTGTCCTGCTGCTAACTGTTCTTTCCCTGTGGCTAATTGTGCTTCAGCCTGAGCAATTTGAGCTTCAGCTGCATCCAGTTGTTGTTTGGCCTCTGTAAATTGAGCAATCGACTGATTGATCGTACCGATTGTTTGATCCAAGTTTTGCAACCCTTGTGTCGCTTGGGTTTGTTGATTTGACAAACTCGTTAAAGCCGCATTGATAGTTGCCATAACACTTGCAATATTTTCCCTTTGCGGTTGGCTAATTAGTTGATTGATTGCTGCTGAAATCTCAACAGGTGCGCCTAAAGATTGAACAGCTTCCTGCAATTGTGGCGCAGCATCCGTAATACTCTCTGCTAATAACTCATCCGGCACCCGATCTAAAATAGCTACTGTTGCCGCTAAGCTCTGATAGCCATTGGCTAATTGCTTCAATGATTCACTGGTTGCCGCTAACTCATTACGCTGTTGCTGTAAAGCAGATAAATTATTTTGTCCTTGCATGACTTCTGCTGAAGCTTGTGCTAATTCATTTTTCTTCGCTTCAAGTATATTTCTTTGCTGAACTAACTCATTTTCACCGTTTGTAATCGCGGCTTGGTTTGCCGCAAGTTCATTTTCAGCAGTTGCAATTTGCTGTGTATAAGCTTCTTGTGCTCGCGTTAATTCTTGCTTGCCGGAGGCTAGTTCCTGCTCACTTGACTGGAGTTTAGCTTCAGCATCTTTCAATGCAGTTTCACCATCAGTAATCTCTTTTTGAGCTTTTTCAAATGACGCTTTTGATTCTTCACGAATTTCTTCGACCCGTTGTTCGGGGCGTTTTTTCATCGCCTGCTTAACTGAGTTCATCGCAGTTTCACGTTTGTTTTTATATTCTGCTGAATAACTGTCTAGGTCGTTTAAGCCTTTAAATGACACAAGAATTTCTGTAAAACTTGAAAGGTCCATATCTTCTTTGGGAACGACTGCAAAAAAATCTAATGAACCTTTGCCAATCGTCGTATTCCCTCGAGAAGTATTTTCAATATACTCAGGAGATTGGACAAATCCGACGATTTTAAACTGCTCCTTTTTTAACGCCTTGTCCTTATTATCTTCTTTTGAAAGTGTCAGTGTCTCACCGAGTTTATAATGTCCACGCATTTGAGCAAGGTCATCTAACACAATTTCTCCACTTTTTTCGGGCATTCTACCTTTGACAACCCGATAATCGATCAAAGGTTGTTTTTCTTTTAAATCGTAGCTAACAAATTTCACCGCAACATTTCGGTCGCTAATAGCTAAATCTTTTGTATATCTAGGAAAAGCTTTTTCAACCGATTTTACTTGTTTTAACTCTTCAATATCTTTATTGGTTAAACCAAGCGTAGAAACAATTCTAGCATCAGGTAGTTTTTGCTTTTGATAATAATTTGATGCAGTCTGAGTCATATCTGGTCCTGTGGCTTTTAAACCAACAAAGACCATAACACCTAGAAAGATAATGCCCATGATCGATATAAATCGCGCTTTCGATTGTTTGATTTCACGAAAACTTGTTTTAAGTAAGGCTGTTTTTTTCAAGACTGTCACCTACCATTCTATCTCAGCTACAGGTTTTGGTTCATCGTTGATCGTTACACTACGAACTTTGGCATCATTGATACGAATCACACGATCTGCCATTGGTGCAATCGCAGAATTATGTGTGATAATAATCACAGTCGTGCCTGTCGTTCGAGCCGTTTCTTGTAATATCGTTAGGATTTGCTTGCCCGTTTCATAATCTAATGCTCCTGTAGGCTCATCACATAATAACAATTTAGGTCGTTTGGCAATTGCTCTAGCAATTGTTACACGCTGCTGTTCGCCTCCAGATAATTGTGCAGGAAAATTATCCAATCTTCCACCTAATCCGACCGACTTCAGCACTTCTTCTGGATTTAATGCATCTGTCACGATTTGAGAAGCTAGTTCAACATTTTCTTTCGTCGTTAGGTTCGGAACTAAATTGTAAAATTGAAAAACAAAACCGACATCATTTCTACGGTAAGTCGTTAATTGTTTTTCATTGAATTTTGCAATATCGGTCCCATCAATTACGATTTGCCCCTCATCACAAGAATCCATCCCACCTAAAATATTTAATACAGTTGATTTTCCCGCTCCACTTGGGCCTAAAATAACTGCAACTTCGCCTTTTTCTACTGAAAAAGTAATCCCATCATTTGCAGCAATTGTGGTATCTCCCATATGGTATCTTTTATATTCATTAATAACGTCAATATAAGCCATAAATTTTCAATCCCCTCTCAAAAGAATTTTATCATAAGAATGCTAACAAGTCCTCTTACAGCTCAAAAGGTTTTTGATTTTTTGATTTTTTTTCGTATAATAGAAGGATGAGATTAAATCCAAATAAACGATGAGTCCAGAAAATGTGACTTAGAAAAATAGGGTTCTTTTCGATCTCTGAAATTAGTTAGGAGAAAAAACATGGCAAGAAAAAAACAAAAGCCGCCGTTTAGTCCTGCAGTTATGCTTGTAGCGGTTTTAATTATTTTAGTTTTGGGCGTATTTGGAGTTCAAGTTCCTGATGATATTCAAGAAATGTTCGGTATTCACACCCAACAACAAACCAAACCCAGCACAACAAAACCTATAAGTTCCACCAATCCAGGTCCAAAAGAACTAGGTCCTGCAACTTTTTCAGCAGATGAACTAACAGACAGTAAAAAAGGATGGGTCGATTACCATGCTTTAGATTCACTTGGAAGAGCAACCGGTGCCGATGCTTTATTAAAACCCGCAATGGTCAATACAGGAACATCGGCTAATAAAGATATTCGTCCACCCGGCTTTGTTTCTGGTTTAGAACCTACGTCTCATTCTAGAGGGCATCTGATCGGTCGTCAGCTTGGTGGTACTGGTGATGATACAAGAAATCTCACTACTCTTTATCAAACACCTGTAAATACACCTTTCATGACAAAATATGAAAACCAGATTCGTCAGGCATTAGACAATGGCGAAACCATTCGTTACCGTGTGACACCTATTTATGAAGGAACAGAATTATTATGTAAACAAATCGATTTGGAAGCTAAGGGTCTAAATAAAAATACAAAGATTGATTTTCATGTTACGATATTGAATGAAAAGTAGATTGTTCAGCTTTTAAATCAGGAGGTATTCTAATGAATTTTCAGAAAATAAAAGACCAACTTACAGAATCTACCCCAAAAAGTTTTTTAACTGCGGTTTTAGAAAATGACCAAGATGAAGAAAGTACGATTATTTTCAGTCAAACCATAGAAGAGCAGTTTGAGCAGAATGTTCACTACCTCGCTTCTGATGACACGATTTCTTTAGATGATCTTTCAAATTGGAGTGAACAAGAATTTCTAGTTGTCGCACAAACAATCGATGGCGATTATATTGCAGGTACTACGGAACAATCTTTCGTCATTCCAGTTTCACTTTATAAATCAGATATTGAAACTTATGATCTATTTTTATCAGATTTTTTTATTGCACACACAAACAATTTGATTTGTTCTTCAATCTTACCTAAAAATGAATAATAAAAAAACGAGATTTCAGCAGTTCAGCTGAAATCTCGTTTTTATTATGCTCGATAACGCTCTACACCATCTAAATACGTTGCATCTAATTCCATATTTGGATTCAATACGATAAAGTCGGCATCACGACCTCGAGTGATCATGCCGCATTTATCATCGATTTTACAACTAACTGCTGGCACTAGCGTTGCCATCATAATAGCTTGCTCTGGTGTCGCAATTTCCCAGTCCACCACGTTTTTGATTGCTTCTTTTAATTTCAAAATACTACCAGCCAAATTCCCAGACTCTAAACGAGCTGTACCGTCTTTTACGACAACTGGAAATTCACCTAAGTTATAATTACCGTCTGGCATACCACCTGCCATCATACAGTCAGTGATTAATGCAACATGATCATGTCCTGCTTTTTCCATTAAAATATCCGCTGCATTGGGGTGAACATGGTGTCCATCACAAATTAATTCAGAAAACACATGGTTTAATGACATTAGTGCCCCAACCATTCCTGGTTCACGATGATTTAATCCGCGCATACCGTTATATGCATGTACAAAAACACTAGCACCTGATTCCACTGCATCTGTTGCTTGTTCTAAGGTTGCATCACTATGACCCAATGCCACAACGACACCTTCATCAGTTACAGCTTTAACAAATTCTTTAACCCCTTTGCGTTCTGGAGCTAATGCAATTTTTTTGATCAAACCACCAGAAGCTTCTTGCCATTCGTTAAATGTCGCTAAATCTGGATCGCCAAAATAACTTGGGTTTTGAGCGCCTTTGTGTTCTTCAGTGAAAAACGGGCCTTCAAAATAGATTCCTTGAACTTTTGCTCCAGGTACTTCTTGATAGACATCACCAATTGTTTTTGCAACATCTTTCAAACGTTCTTTACTTGACGTTAATGTTGTTGGTAGAAATGACGTTACACCACAAGACAATAGCCCCTCTGACATCACTTTCAAGCCTTCTGCATCACTATCCATGACATCGTGATTCATATAGCCATGAATATGAGTATCAACTAATCCTGGTGCGATCCACTTTCCTTCTTCTTTGATTACTTTTGCATCTTTTTCAGGGACTTCTTTATAAAAATCTCCGAATAAGCCATCTGTGATTTCTAAATATCCTGGTCCTTTTACATCACTTTTTAAAAAGAACTTTTCAGCAAAGATAAACGTTCTCATCTTCATCCTTCTTTCTTTAATTTTCTACTTTAAACGTACTCTTAAAATCAGCTAAAGTCAAGAATGGTGTAGACCTTTTCAAAAAATATTTACTTAACTTTCCTTAGATTTTAATTGTTTCAATACGACGGATTTGGTCAGATAAAAGTTGGTATTCTTCTGCTTGTTCTGTATTCCCTTTGACAAACATCAATTGGGTTTTCAATTGAAATAATTCACTTAAAAAATAGTAACTATTTCTATGCCTAGACCAAACAATTCCTTGATCGATATAGATTTGTGCTTCTTCAAAACGGTTATGGTCTGCTAGAAACTTGGAATAATTATAAAATATTTTTGTTAATTCAGCTGTCACACGTTCATTTGGTAATTTATGAAAGTAATGAATGCTTAGCTTTAAGTATTTTTCAGCTTCAGCAATTTTACCAATACTGCTATACGTGCTGCCAATACAGCTGATCACTTGGATTTCAAAATCGGATAAATTCACTTTGTTTGCTTGATAAGTAAATGAAAGACCCTTTTTTAGATCCAATATTGCTTGTTCATAATCATTACAAAGATAAAATTTACAGCTACCCAAATAATAATAATACCGTTGCCAATCTGTATCAAGATGGAGCCGCTCTTCAATTTGAGTATCTTCCATATAAGTCATTATTTTTTCGTATTCTTTATGACGAAAATAATCTGCTATTTTTTCAAAGATTTGAGTAATCAACCGAACTTCATCTGATTTGAACTGCATAATTTGGTCCATTGTCACGCCTAAACGTTGACAAATCTGCTGCATCACGACTACATTAGGTAATTCTTCATTGTTTTCTATCCTACTCAATACACTTTGTGAACAAATGTCTTCTGATAACATTTTTTGTGTTAATTTTCTATTCTTACGAATTTCTTTAATAACTGCTCCAAAAGAATCCATGCTCTCACTCCTATGTCAATTTCAATTAGCTATTGTCAATAAAAACGTTTTGTTGTTAAAAAAGAACTAAATATGCGAATTCGCATTATGCATTTATTGTACTTTATAGCATAATATACTGCAAGAACATTACCTATCACTAAACCAAGACGATTTAAACTAATTTTACTTTGCAAATAAGGGGTGTTACTCATGATACAGGAGAAACGAATTAGCTTTAGTTGGGAAAAAAACAGTTATAAAGGCTATGTCGAAAAAGAATATGAAAATGCTTATTTGGTTGTTGTTTCGGATCCAAGTCCGGATATGGAAGAAAAATATACAAATCGTATGGTAATTAGTAAAAAAGATTGTCAAACTGCAGAATAACGTTGACATTTCAATAGCTCTTTGTAGGACGCATTCTTAAAATGAGAGTGACTCAAAACTGGAAAAGTTTTGAGTCACTCTTTTTAGTTTCAAAATGTATTCACTTATTTTTGCTTATAGGTACTTAAAAATTCACGCATTTTTTCAGTCGTAAATTTCAAATCTTCCATCTTTGGAAGGTACACGATTCTAAAATGGTCAGGTTGTGTCCAGTTGAAACCACCACCATGTACAAGTAGAATATGGTGCTCATGTAAAAAATCAAGAACAAATTTTTCATCATCATAAATATTAAAACGAGCGGTATCGATTTTTGGGAAAATATAAAAAGCAGCTTTGGGTTTTACAGCAGAAAGACCTGGGATATCATTGATTGCATTATAAATGTATTCCCGTTGTTCATAAATCCTGCCTCCTGGCAATAACAAGTCATCCACACTTTGATAACCACCCAATGCTGTTTGGATGATTTGTTGAGATAATACATTCGAACACAAACGCATCGACGCTAGCATATTTAGCCCTTCAATATAGCCTTTAACATGTTTTTTATTTCCACTAAGTACCATCCAGCCGCAACGGAAACCAGCAACTCTATGTGATTTTGACAGTCCATTTAATGTAACTACAAACAAATCAGGTGCTAATGTCGCAATCGGAATATGCGTTAAACCATCCATCACTAAACGGTCATAGATTTCATCTGAGAAAATGATCAAATCGTTTTGTCTCGCAATTTCAACGATTTGTTCAAGAATTTCCTTAGGATACAACGCTCCTGTCGGATTATTAGGATTGATGATCACGATTGCTTTCGTATTGGCCGTAACTTTGGATTTAATATCATCAATATCTGGATACCACTCTGCTTGTTCATCACAAATATAATGAACAGGATTTCCACCAGCTAATGAAATTGACGCTGTCCATAGTGGATAGTCCGGCATTGGTACTAAAACCTCATCGCCATTATTCAATAGCCCCTGCATACACATTGAGATCAGCTCACTGACACCATTACCTGTATAAATATCATTGATCGTCACATTAGGAAAACCCTTGACTTGGCAATATTGCTCAATTGCTTTACGTGCTGAGAAGATTCCTTTCGAGTCAGAATAGCCTTCTGAATTACGAACGTTCATGATCATGTCACGAACTACTTCATTTGGCGCATCAAAACCAAAGGGGGCGGGATTACCAGTATTAAGTTTCAAAATGCGAATGCCTTCTTCATGCATTCTGTCCGCTTCTTCTAAAACCGGACCACGTACATCATAACTTACACCATCAAGTTTGTTGGATTTTTCAAAATTTCTCATACTGTATCCCTCATTTTCAAAATTTATATCTTTAAAGTTACGCCACCTAGAAAAAAAAAGCAATGAAAAATTGGAAATTTTCTAAAAAAAAAACTTGTTAGTGCTCAGTGTTCTATTTTCTTATTCCAATTAAATCATTTTTTTGTTTCATCTCTAAAAAAAGTTGCTTTCTTTTCAATGAAAGAAAACAACTTAGTTTTTTACTCACTAACTTTATGTTTGTATACTCGTGCTTCATAAGGCGCAAACATTGTATGTTGATGGATTGTGTGATCTGTCAGATTGCATAGCTGGAGCTCCCAGTCTTCGATCTGAACATTTTCTGGAAGATCTGCCGATGCAAAGTCTTTGGATAAGTTGATAATAATCACAAACCGCTCTGTACCCAAACGACGTCCGTAGACAAACAGCTGTGGATGCTCGGGTAAGTACAGTTTGTAACGACCATAAATCAATGCTTCATTATTGTTCCTTAACTGAATAACTTCTTTATAAAAATTCAAAACAGAATTTGGATCCGTTGACTCATCTAAAACATTGATTTTTTGCTTATTAGGATTAAGAACTATCCAAGGTTTTCGTTTAGAAAATCCTGCATATTCTTCTGCCGTCCATTGCATAGGTGTTCTCGAATTATCTCTGGCCGTTCGGCGGATGACATTCATCGCTTTTAAAGGATCAACACCTGTATGAATCATTTCATAATAAAAATTTTTAGTATCGACTGCATCAATCTCTTCAATAGAAGTAAACGGCATATTTGTCATACCGATTTCTTGTCCTTGGTAAATGAACGGTGTGCCTTGTAGTAACAGAAAAGTCAGTGCTAACGCTTTTGCCGATGCTTGCCAAAATACCGTTTCTTCGCTACCAAAACTAGATACCGAACGAGGAATATCGTGATTTTCCATATACAAAGCATTCCAACCTGCTCCATCTGCCAGCGCTTCTTGCCAAGCCGTAAGTGCCTGTTTAAAATGAATAACATCTAAAGTTTCATGTTCCTCTTTATTCCAAAGTGAGATATGATCGAATTCAAATAACATATTGAAATAGCCTTCTTTGTCTCCCACCCATTGATGCGCTTGCGTAGCACTAACACCATTGGCTTCTCCAACCGTTAGTATATCACGCTTTTTAAAAACATCTCTCAATTCCTTTAAATGCGTTTCAATCCCAGGTACATTTTTAAATGATTCAAATGGATCGTTGGTTGAAGATGTTTCTAATGGAGCTTTTTTGATATGTGAAATCGCATCAACACGAAAACCATCGATCCCTTTATCAAGCCACCAGTCGACCATTGAAAATAGGTCTCTTTTCACTCGTGGATTTTCCCAATTCAAATCAGGTTGTTCTTTAGCAAAAACATGGAGATAATACTGATTTGTCGTGTCATCAAATTCCCATGCAGAGCCACCAAAAATCGAAACCCAGTCATTTGGCGGACCATCGATCTTTCCGTCTGCCCAAATATAATAGTCTCTATAATCGTCTTTAAGCGATGATCTTGATTCTATAAACCATGGGTGCTGATTAGATGTATGGTTGATGACCAAATCCATAATAACTTTGATCTCTAATTCATGTGCTTCTTTCAACAATAAATCGAATTCTTCCATTGTACCAAATGTCTTAAGGATTTCTTGGTAGTTGCTGATATCATAACCATTATCAACATTAGGTGATTCATAAATCGGTGTGATCCAAATAAAGCCAATTCCTAAATCCTTGAGGTAATCTAGCTTTGAGCGAATACCATTTAAATCACCAATACCATCATCATTTGTATCCATAAAACTTCTTGGATAGATCTGATAACCAACTGCTTCTTTCCACCAAGTACGTTTGATTGTCATCTGTATCACTCCAATTTGTCTTTGTCTTTCATTCATTATATAAGATATGAAAAAAAAGCGTATCTAAAATGCATAGTATTTTTCGCTTTAGTTTAAAAGCAAATACATAGAAATTAACTACTCACTTTGCTATAGTTAAGGTGTTTGAAAAATAAAATTAGAGGTGGATAATGAAAAAGTTAGTTAGAGTAAGCATGTCTTATATGATATTCGGATTGTTGGCTGGTATTTTTTATCGTGAATTTACGAAATGGACAGGTTTTACTGGTGAAACACAACTTAGTGTTTTACACACACATGTCTTGATTTTAGGAATGTTCTTTTTCTTGATTGTTTTACTTTTAGAGAAGAATTTTCAATTGAGTAAAGAAAAAAATTATAAAAAATTCTATATTATTTATAATATTGGGTTAGGGGTCACATTACTGCTAATGATTGTTCGCGGTGTTTTACAAGTGTTAGATTATCCAGAATCTGCGGCTATCTCAGGAATCGCTGGGTTGGGTCATATCATCATTACGGTAGGATTAGCTTATTTCTTTCAAGTTTTGTTTAAAGCAGTTAAAGAATAATAGTGTAGTTGCTAGGATCATTTAAATCACTTATATTAGGTTTACATTTTCGCTCTATTCATTTTATAAAATGTATTGAAAAGTGCATTCACCCAGAGTGAACATGCACTTTTTAATTTAGATAGACACAAAAAACAATACACTAATTATTCAACCATTCTTACTTTCTTCAGCATATTTCTATATATCAGGTGATTCTACCTGTTCATTTTCTTCTTCTCGCTCTTTTTCTTCCAATATTTTTTTCTGCAATTCTTTATCATAATTTCTAGCAACTGGTATCATAAAATTGATCACTCCACATATAATCGCACCAAATCCAGCAATCACAAACATCTTTTCTACACCTATTTTATCCGCTAATGGGCCAGCAAATAGTAAGCCTACTGGACCAGTAATACTCATCAAAGAATTTAATACACCCAACACCCGCCCTAAAACGTTCGGTTCATAACTTTGCTGGATCATTGCCATTAGTAAGGTGTTAAAATAAGGTGTAGCAAAACCTGCAATGGCATTTAAGAGAATAAAATAGATAAACCCTTTACTTGTCGGTGGCAAAAAACCACTTAAGCTAATCGTCACGCCAATCACAGCATAAGCAAAAAAGATCAGATTCATCCGGTTTTTCCAATTCCCAAAAATTCCAATCACAGCACCTCCGATCAGCATTCCAACTGAATAAACCACTTCAACAAGCCCTGCTTGTCCCACTGATCCATTAAAATAATTCATCGTCATCAACGGATATAAACTCGCTGCAGGCATAAATAGCAGCATAAAGATTGCTCCAACGATTGTAATATACCAAAGTCCTTTATTTTCAAACAATTTTTTAAAGCCAAATTTTGTATCTGCTAAAAGGTGAATCGGTTCGCCTTCTGAAGTGATGCGTGGAATTGTAACTAAAAGAAGTAATCCAACGCCAAAAACTGCCCCAAGTACGTCTAATAAAATCAAGAAATTCATAGGGACTATAGAATAAAGAACCGCTCCCAAAGCAGGCGCGATAATGAAATTTGCTGATTGCACCATACTAAATTGTCCATTGACTTTAGTCAATTCCTCTTCTGGCACCATCGTTGGTAGAATTGACTGTATCGTTGGCATTTGAAACGTTTGTGCAATTGAACGGATCAATAATGAAACAAATACTAACCACAATGGAAATTCAGGTGAAAGTGTACCAGTGATCGATAAAATTATTGCAAAAATCGCTACGATGATATCGGTCACAACTAACAATATTTTTTTATTCCAACGATCGATCAAAGGACCCGTAAACGGACTCAATAAAACCATTGGCAGCATTCCCAATAACATTGCTAAACTCAAAACCGTTGCCGAACCTGTTGTCTTTGTAAGGTACCAAATAATCGCGTATTGTACAACCATACTTGTAATTCCTGATAAAAATTGTCCTGTTAGAAACAAATAAAAATTTCTTTTCCAGTGAATAGGCTCAAATAAAGTGGGATTTTTAGACATTAAAAACACTCCTCAAATTAGTATTTAATTTCTGTTTAGATACTTTTCCAGTTTTGAAGTGCTTATCTAAAATCAGAAAAGCCTACACATTTTTTAACGCATCGAGTAAATCATTACCCTCAGCATATAGGTCATTTACTAACTTCCTTACTTAGCCAAATTATTATAATTTTATTCTACTTGAGTTATTCTTTTCAAACAAATAATTAACCTACGCTTGAATTATTTAGTGCAGATATAAATAAAAAGAAAGTAAGTCCCTTTTATCTTATTTTCGGTTTCAATTATTACAAAAATAAAAAAGAGCTAAAACTTGTTACGTTTTAGCCCAGACTACTTAACTACTTCTGTCATTAAATTTGTTTATCATGTTGACTCATTTGCACCCTATTTTCTGAAAGAAATAATGTAGGATTGATTTTAAGTAGTAACATTAACACCACTGAGGTCACAATCGCTGTTGCTAGACCACTTAGTCCATTCATAACGAATGAAAACAACCAAGGATTCATCCCCCAAAGTGCAAAGCTTCCCCAAAAGAGAACACCTGCAATAAAGTGCCAAAAATAACGCATAAGCGTACCTAAAAAAGAAGCATAAATAATAATCCGACCGCTTTTCATGTACTCTTTCTCTCGGATTGATTGCTTCAATTTACTACTATACATACCTGCAAAACCTGCAAAACCGAAAGCTAAAATATATTCAATAATTACTTGGGCAGGCATTAAATAATAAACTTGAGCTAACGGAAAGTGCAGTAATCCCCAGATAAAAGCTGAAAAAAATCCAGCCTTTGTCCCCCTTCGCAACGCATACAGCGTGATTGGGATCATCCCCAAAGATATTGAAAAACTACTGCCGACATTCGTTGGAATAAAAGATAAAACCATCGCAATTGCCGCCACGATTGTCCCTTCGATCCAAACTCGTAACTCTGATGTTCTTTGCATAAAAAAATCCTCCCTTTAGAACGACCAATTCACAAAGGAGGAGTAAAAGTATTTATTTACTCCATCACAATTCCTACGCTCGTACTAACGAACAGGTTCAAGGGTTTAGAGTTATTACTCATTCTCAGCCATGGCTCCCCTTTGTGATGGGTTCTATTTAATTTTTAATGGTCATCATTATCATGACAACAACAAAATCGTAACATGAGGCTATTCAAAAGTAAAGAAATTAAGCACTTTATTGTTTTGTTTCGTTCCTTCTTAAAATACATCCTCTAAATAGAGACTTCTTGTCTTAACCCACTTTGTTTTAAAATCATTTCGTTTTAAACCTTTTTTTAAGGTAAAATAGATATAAAAAGGAGGTAAACTATGAAAAAGAAAGTGAAACAAGTTGGAACTATTTTAGCAATGACAGGACTCGGGGCCACGATCGGGTATTTTGGTGGTTATCTAATTGAAAAAAATGCGTTTTCGGGCTTTGATATGGTGATTTTTTCCCTTGCGTTGGTTGTTTCTTTTATCTTTCATATCATTATTCACGAAGCAGGACACGGGATTTTTGGAAAATTAACTGGATATAAAATGGTGAGTTATCGAATTTTTTCTTTTATGTGGGTTTGGCAAAATGATGGTTCAATCGTCTTTCGTCGTTTGAAAGTTCCAGGAACTTTGGGGCAATGTTTGATGGCTCCCCCACTTTATGAAAAAGGAAAATTTCCTTTTCGACTATATTTGCTCGGAGGCGTTTTAGCAAATTTAATAACGAGCATCATCGCCATTATTTTATTTGTCCCTCATTCGTTGATTGCTGCAACTTTTGTCATTGTAGGACTCTTTATGGCTGTCACAAATGCTTATCCCTTTGGTTTCAATGATGGCATGAGTCTAAAAGTAGCCTCTTCTAGCGAAGAGCAGCAGTACTTGCTATATATCCAATTTGAAGTAAACTATCTGCTGAATCAAGGGATGACGTATCTCGAACTTCCGAATACTTATTTCGAGATAGTCCCCTCTGAATCTTCCCAAACCTACTTCAATGAGTATCAACATTTTTTACAAATCGCACGGTCAGCAGAAGCATTCGATTGGCAACGCTTAAATGACCATGTGGAATCGCTGTGGAAACGGCTAGATGACTTGATTTCTGTATATCAAATAGAAGTAAAAAAAGAACTTATTTTCTCCTTAGCCATCACTAATCCTGATGATCCTAGACTCTCTCAACTCTGGTCCGATAAAAAAGTGAAAATGAGCTTGAAGCAGCCTTTAATGGGAAATAAACGAATAGAAGCAGCTTATAATTATTTTGTTCAAAAGGATACCCAAGCTGCTTTAGATTGTTTGGAAATAGGAAGAACGTTAGTAGACAAAGCCCCAAATCTTGGTGATGCTAAAGTTGAGTTAAAATTGAATACTTGGCTTTATGAAAAGATTTTTATAAATAATAATCGTTATTTTTACAAAAAAAGTGATTAGGATGATTAAACAAAATTCTCCAGATCACTTTTTTATTATTCTTCTAAAATCAATTATTTTTCTATAATTAAAGCATTAGACTCTTTCCCTCACGATTAGTACTCGCCTTTAATGACAAAGAATGACCCTCTGATCGTACCCGCTAATTTTGATTTTTGTCGAGCAAATTTAAACTTGCCTTCAAACTCTGCTGGAATATCCATGCCATCTGATAGCTTAAAGCCCACAGCACGTTTTCCGCCTTCTTCAAGCGTATACATTACATTAACAGCTAGACCATTTTCATAAAAAACATAGGCCATCTTGATACCATCTACTTCAAAACTTGAAACTTCCAATGGTTTGTAAGGGAATGTCATCGCACGTTCCGTTAAGACTTTTTCGATCCAGCCTAAAGTGTCAGGATCTTCACTTGCAGGTACCGTTACAAATTCATGCTTGTATTTATTCCAATAATAACGAGCTTCATTAGCTCGTAAGCCTGCTAACGCTTCTGCGACAGGAGAAGTTTCAAAGCCAACTGTTGAAACGTTTTTAAAATCCACTTTGTAAACCATTTTTTGCTCCTCTTTTCTTTTAGTATAGAAATATTATAGGTTATGTAGGAAGTAGTGACAAACAATAAAGACTAAATGATTTTTTTCACAAAAGACTTGGAAATTCGCTTTCAATCAACTATAGTTAAGATGTAAAAATAGATTAGAAATAGTGAGTGTTTAACTTTGTTAGTTCACTCTTAATTTCCTATTTTTCTATTGGAACTGTATGGTCTTACTATACTTTTATGTTTAGGAGGGTAAAAATGAGGATTTTATATATTTCAATATCTGGTAATACACGTTCGTTTGTTAAGCGTTTGGTGACTTACGCTTCTGATAAATATGATACACAAATTGAAGTGAAAGAGATTCATGAAAATTCAGTCTTTGAAGATGAACTTATGCCTTTTTTTACTTTTGTTCCAACATACTTAGATGGTGGCAATGGTGTAGATAACGGGGATACAGAAATTTTAACAGAAACGATGCGGGAATATTTGGACTATCATTGCAACTATCATTTTTGTTTAGGTGTCATCGGTAGTGGAAATAAAAATTTTAACAATCAATACTGCTTGACAGCGAAACAATACGCAGAGAAATTTGATTTTCCATTTTTAGCCGACTACGAACTCCGAGGAACACAAGAAGATTTAGAAAGAGTTTATAAAATTTTAGTAGACAGAATCACGCTCTAAATCCGAATAAACGGCGAGAAAAAAGCAGCTCCTTCGGAAATAAGCTGAAATTCACAAAAATTTGAAAAGCAATTTTCGTGAATTCCCTCTTATTTCTCGGAGCTAAACGCTTCTGTCTCGGCCTCTCTTAATCCGAACAACCGTAGAATCTCATAATTATTATTAACTTATTTTTAATTAAACCTGCTATTATGTCGTTTTTTTCAAATAAAATAATTCGAAATTTTTGCAATTACAAAAAAATTGTTTTACTATAATTTTATTCCAAATAAAGGAGGTAATATTTATGAAAGCTTTAGATTCAGTTGCATTGGCTTTGCTGATTGTCGGTGGATTGAACTGGCTACTAGTCGGTCTGTTTGAATTTGATTTAGTCGCAACGATAGCTGGCGGTTCAACAACGATTTTTGCTAAGATCATTTATGTGATCGTTGGATTATGTGCTATTTATTGTCTAAAATTTTTTCCACTTATCTCCAGAAAAGATCAAGCATAAGTCTTATTAAGACCTGATTTTCAGGTCTTTTTTTGTCTTTTTATTTTTATCTTCTTTAATAAGATAAAAATAAGAGCGTGTGTCAAAACTAAAAAACAGTTTTGTTTCGCGCTCTAAGTCCAACTAGAATAGCGAGAAAAAAACAGATGACATTCCGTTGCAATCATATCAACTTCTCGGTGCTAACTGCTTTTGTCTCGACATCCCCCGCTATTTATTAAGTTTTATAATAATTCTTTTCTTAACTCTTCATCCGTTCGATCAGATAAATATTTTGGTGCAATATCTAAAACTGTAAACGCCCCATATTGTTTTTCCTTAGCTAAGCGAACACAAGCTCTAGCATAGGCCACTAACACACTTGCAGTAAATTCTGGATTACTTTCCAGTTGTAAATTATATTCAATAACTTGCTTCGTATTGTCATGTGTTGTTCCAGCATGCAAGACAGTTCCACCGTGCGGCATTGCTTTGTGGTTTTGATCCAATTCAGCTTTAGAAATAAAGTGTACTTTTGTATCATAGTCAGCAAAATAATTAGGCATTGAAATAATTTCTTCCTGAATTTTTTCTGCATTTGCCCCCTCTTCGAGTACAACAAAGCATTCTCTATAATGTTTGTCTCGAGTAGTCAAATCTAGATTCTCACCAGCTTTAAGTTTCTCAATGACCTCTTTGTTTGGAATCGTATATTGCGTGGCGTCTAGTATACCTTCGATTCGTCTTAATGCATCCGAATGCCCCTGACTAACTCCTTTACCCCAAAATGTATTCGTCTGTCCAACTGGCAAAATACTTTGGGCATACAAACGATTCAAACTAAACAAACCAGGGTCCCAGCCTGTTGAGATAATCGATGTAGTTTGATTTGATTTGGCTACTTGGTCCACTTTAGCAAAATGCTCAGGGATTTTAGCATGTGTATCAAAACTATCAATTGTATTAAATAAATGTGTCCATTCTGGTGTCTGAGCAGGTAAATCTGTCGCTGAACCACCACAAAGAATGCAGACATCGATTTCGCCCTTTTTCTGTTTTAGGTGATCCATTGTATATGCTTTAGCGCCTTCTGTTTTCACGGTTTCAGGAGCTCTTCTTGTAAAGATACCTACTAATTCCATATCTTTATTTTGTTTTATTGAACGTTCAACCCCGCGTCCAAGGTTGCCATATCCAACGATTGCTACTTTTATCATACTAACATTCCTCCACTTCTATAAATCAGATTATACCAAAAGAAAAAGACCTCTGACAATTGGAAGTTGAAAAAATGAGCTTGTTTCATTATGGTGCATCTAAATTCAATTGTTTCTTTAATTCGCTGGTGACTTTTTGCTTTTCCTCATCTGAAATACTCTGATAAGAAATTCCTTCTTCTCCTGTATAACCATCCCCAGTAAATCCTTCCCCTTGCATTTGATAGCTTTCAATATTTTCTAGAGCCTTCTGATAATTTTTCATCAAGAGAGTCATTTGATCCAAGGTCATGTCAGTTTGACCGTTATCACCAATTACGTCTAGTAATTCTTGATAATGAAAAACACTTTTCATAGAAATTAATTCTTTGGTAAGCTGAATCGTTACTTCCCGCTGTCTTTTTTGTCTCCCATAGTCTCCTAAAGGATCTTCATAGCGCATTCTTGCATATTGCAATGTTTCCCAACCGCCTAAATGCTGCTCTCCTTTTGGATAATGAATTCCTTCTGCATCAAACTCAAAATCATTATTGACAGTAACACCACCAACCGCATCACTCAATGCAGCTAATCCATCCATATTGATGACAAAATAGTGATTGATCGGAATGTCTAAATAATGCTCGACAGTATTGATCATCATCTCATCACCGCCAAAAGAATGGGCATGGTTAATTTTGTCGTATACACCCTCTTTTCCAACGATTTCTACATAAGCATCTCTAGGAATACTTGTGATTGTCGTCTTCTTTAATTGATTATTGACAGTCACGACCATAATCGTATTCGCTCGAAGATCTGTTTTACGCTTTGAATCATTTGCGATCCCTAAAAGTAAAAAACTAACAGGTTTACTATTATTAAGCTCTGCAGGCTTTGTTTTTCGATTCAGCGGCTGATACATTTTGTCAGCCGTTTTTTGAACATTATTAAAGACTGTTGCACCATATACAGAAGCTCCCGCAACGGCCAGTAAAAGTACAGTTAAGCTAGCCAAAATGGTTCTTTGCACAAACTTTTTTTTAGCTTCTCGTGATGTGAATGTTCTATTAAGATACAACCTTTGAAGGCAGATATAAGAAAAATTCACCCAAGAAAAACTTAAAAGAAACCCTGCAATCACATCGCTCGGATAATGAACTCTTAAGTAAATTCGACTCAAGCCAATCAAAAGAACATAAAGAAGCAATACATTTTTTAAAATCCTGTAATTTTTCGTTTTCCTTGGATAAAATGTGTGTACGATCAAAATAACAGAACAAGTTAGACACATGGCTAAAAGAGAATGCCCACTTGGGAAACTGTAAGAGCTTTTCTCGGCTAACTGTTCCACATTAGGTCGTGGCCGAGCAACAAAATTCTTAAGTATAAAGCCTAAAGCACTGACTACTAAAACATTACTGCTCATCCAAACTGCTAGTAGCTTATGCTTATTTTTCCATAGAACAAATGACACGATAAGACTCAAACTAAAAATAGGCACGATTGTAGCAGTTTTTGCAAATAGATTCACGAAACTAGTCAGTGTTTCATTTGGCTTCCAATTAAATTGATAAATCCATGAATCTAAATTTGTAAACCAACTTACATTTTTAACAACTAAAAAACTTAGTAATGAAAAAAGTACAACACTAAAAATAACTGGAGTAAAATTCTTTTCTTTCGACGTATACATGTGATAAATCCCTTCATTCCTATATTCATTAAAAAACTAATCAAACAAGAACCATAAGCATTTCCCAAAAAGACTGCTAAAAGATTCTATTCCCTAATAGATAGGAGCGAATCTTTTAGCAGTCTTTTTTTGCGTTATTCAACCACACTCCAAAAAAACACAAGTAAGTACTAAGACGGTATACATTCAGTAAATAAAATAGTTTTCTAATTTACCAAAAGAAAAAAGCCAAACATTTTTCCTTAAGACGTTTGACTTTTAATCAATCTCATCGTCTGAGTTTTAGCACTATACAACGTAAAGAAAATTTCTTAGCTATTTTATGAAAAGCCTTAATTCGACAATTCCTGTTTTACACATTGGCGTCTTTCGACGTTTCTGCGCAATAGCCTCTGTTTGTATAGGAGCCTCACCTAACAAGGTTATTTATCTATTTATTTGATTAAAGAATAACGCTGGAAAAAAATTTTTTCAAGTTATTTCAAGAGTCTTTATTTTTTCTTAATTTAAAATCAAGCGAATTCAGAAAGATTTATTCTAGCAAATAAAAAAAAAGCGTGGGATAAAACTAAAGAACAGTTTTATCCCACGCTCTAAATCCGAATAAACGGCGAGAAAAAAGCAGCTTATTTCTCGGAGCTAAACGCTTTTGTATCGGCCTCTCTTTTACAAGTTTTTACTCCTCTAACTCTTCAAATTGAGAGTTATAAAGTGACGCATAGTAGCCACCTTCAGCAAGGAGTTCTTCATGTGTACCTTGTTCTTTGATATCGCCGTCCTGCATATAAAGAATTTTATCTGCATCTTTGATCGTTGATAAACGGTGAGCGATAACAAAAGAAGTACGGCCAGCCATCAAGTTATTCATGGCGCCTTGAATCAAGCCTTCTGTTCTTGTATCAACAGATGACGTTGCTTCATCAAGAATCAAAATCGGTTTGTCCGCCAAGATTGCACGAGCAATCGTTAATAATTGTTTTTGACCTTGGGAAATATTTGACGATTCTTCATTTAATTCCATGTTGTAGCCGCCAGGTAACGTTTGGATAAAGTGGTGAACGTGAGCAGCTTTGGCTGCCGCGTAAACTTCTTCATCTGTTGCATCTAGGCGACCATAACGAAGGTTTTCCATGATCGTTCCTTTAAATAACCAAGTATCTTGTAAAACCATCCCGATATTTTTACGTAAGTCTGCACGATTAAAGTCTTTGATATTATGACCATCGATTTTAATCGCACCAGATGTTACATCGTAAAACCGCATCAATAGCTTAACCATTGTTGTTTTCCCTGCACCAGTAGGACCTACGATCGCTACAGTTTGGCCTGGATCAACATGGGAACTGAAATCATTGATAATGATTTTATCGGGTGTATAACCAAAACGAACATGTTCAAAGTCGACCATACCTTTTGCTTTATCGATTTTAACCGGGTTTGGAACAGTTTGTGCTTCTTCATCTTCTTCAAGGAATTCAAAGACACGTTCAGCTGCTGCTGCCATTGATTGAAGTAAGTTAGATACTTGAGCCAATTGCGCAATAGGTTGTGTTAAGTTTCGTACGTATTGGATGAACGCTTGAATATCACCGACTGTGATTGTGCCATTATAAGCTAAGATTCCACCAAAGATCGCTACGGCAACATAACCTAGATTTCCGACAAAGTTCATAATGGGTTGCATCAAACCTGAAAGAAATTGTGATTTCCAAGCTGATTTGAATAAGACATCGTTTTGAGTTTTAAATTCTTTAAGTGAATTTTCTTCATCATTGAATAGACGGACGATGTTATAGCCACCGATTGTTTCTTCTACTTTACCATTGATGACACCTAGATATTCTTGTTGTGTTTTAAAGTATTTTTGCGAATTTTTCACAACAATCATAATTAAGATCATTGAAATTGGGACGATCAAAATGGCTATCCCTGTCATTTGAACAGAAATCGATAGCATCATGATGATAACACCGATAATGGTGAAGACAGACGTAATCAACTGCGTAATCGATTGGTTTAGTGATTGACCTAAAGTATCCACATCATTCGTGATACGAGATAATACTTCACCTGTTGTCCGTGTTTCAAAATAATTCATTGGCATGCGATTGATTTTTTCTGAAATTTCTTTACGCATCCGATACGTGATTTTTTGCGAAATCGTTGACATGATCCAACCTTGAATGATTCCGAAGGCTGAAGCCACTAAGTAGAGTCCTAACATGAAGAGCAGGATTCCACCAATTTTATTAAAATCGATTCCACCAGTTCCTTGATACTTTTTAATCAAGCCATTAAATAATTCTGTGATCGCTTGAGATAAAATTTTAGGACCCCAAATATTAAATATGGTTGAAGCAATTGCAAAGATCATTACAAAGAAAACGGGTATTTTATAAGCACCAATATAGGAGATTAATTTTTTTAATGTTCCTTTAAAATCTTTGGCTTTTTCCACTGGAGCGCCATTTCCAGGTCCGCGTCCGCCACGAGGGCGATTTTGTGTTTGTTCTGCCATTATATTCGCTCCTCCCTACTCTGCTTCTTCTATGCCTAATTCAGTATTACTCAATTGTGATTGAGCAATTTCTTGATAGACAGTGGATGATTTCATTAATTCATCATGTGTTCCATGATCGACTACACGACCTTCATTTAATACGATAATATTATCTGCATGAAGGATCGTGGAGATTTTTTGTGCAACGATGATTTGTGTTGCACCTTTGATATTTTCAGACAATGCTTTACGTAACGCTACGTCCGTTTTATTATCGAGCGCTGAGAATGAATCATCAAAGATCAAGATTTTAGGATTTTTCGCTAAGGCACGCGCAATGGATAGACGTTGTTTTTGTCCACCAGAAACGTTCGTTCCACCTTGAGAAATTTCTCGGTCATAGCCTTTTTCGTTTGAATCGATGAATTCTTCTGCTTGTGCAATTTCAGCAGCTTTTCTCATTTGTTCATCTGAGATGTTTGCATCACCAAATTTGATATTTGATGCAATATCACCTGAGAATAAAATTCCTTTTTGCGGTACAAACCCAATGATTTCATGTAATTTATGCAAGCTCATTTCACGAATATCAATACCATCAATCGTGATTCGCCCGCCAGTTACATCAAATAAGCGCGGAATCAAGTTAACGATCGTAGATTTACCTGAACCAGTTGAACCGATTAAGGCTGTTGTTTGACCTGGTTTAGCCACAAAGTTGATGTGATGCAATACATCTTCATCAGCATCACCATAACGGAATTCTACTGCTTCAAATTTCACTTCACCTTTGAAGTCGTGATCATCTTTAGGATGTTCTGGATCTTTGATTGTTGGTTCTGTTTCAAGTACTTCTTCCACACGACCAGCAGCAACATTGGCACGAGGTAAAATAATTGAAACCATTGATAACATCATGAAAGCCATAACGATTTGCATTGTATACGTGATAAAGGCCATCATATCCCCAACTTGTAGTTGACCGTTATTCATATTATGTCCGCCGACCCAAACGATCAAAACAGAAATCCCATTCATCAATAACATCATGACCGGCATCATAATAGACATTGCACGGTTAACGAATAATTGAGTTTTCATTAAATCAGTGTTGGCACGATCAAAACGTTTTTCTTCAAATTTTTCACGAGAAAACGCACGAATAACAGGTAAACCAGTAATGATTTCACGAGAAACCAAATTCACTCTATCAACTAAGTTTTGTAATGCTTTAAATTTAGGCATCGTTGTCAATAGCAGACTTAAAACTAACACTAAAACAGCGGCTACCGCAACTCCAACAATCCAGCCCATACCTGTTCCTGTTTGATAGACATTATAGATCCCACCAATACCTAAGATCGGTGCGTATAAAACGATACGCATAATCATCACGATCCCCATTTGCATTTGTTGGATATCATTGGTATTACGTGTGATTAATGAAGCTGGAGAGAATTTTTCCATTTCAGTATTTGAGAATTGTAATGTTCGTTCATATTGACCCACACGCAAATTTCGACCGACTGATGCAGCCACGAGTGAAGCAATCAATCCAACAATGATTGCAGCAACAGCTGAAACCAGTGTTAGAAGAACCATTTTCGTTCCTGTTTTAATCATATAATCTGTTTGAATTTGTTGTGTATCCATGTCTAGTGCTTTGTATTCACCCAGTGTTAATTGAATTCCCACTGTTTTCATTGAATCCGCACCTAGATCACCTAAACCTTTTTTGGTTTCTTTGCGTGCCGCTTCGACTCTAGCTGGCATAGCATTTGTCGTTGTTTGAATTGAATCAGCCAAGGATTTTGCTTCAGCACCTTTTGCTTGCGCTTGAGCAGCCAAATCTTGTGCTTCTTGTCCTTTTTCCATTGCTGTTGCAGCATCTGTTGCAGACGCAGCTGCTGCACCGGCCGCTTTGGCTTGTTCGCCTAGGGCTGTTGCTTCTTCACCAAGTTGTTTCGCTTTAGCAGCATCTTCTCCAACTTTTTTATAATCTTCAATGATTGCTTTTGCTTCACTTCCGCTCGATGAATCTTTTGATTGAGAAGTTGCAAGCATCATCATTGGTAGATTAAAAATATCTGCTAATTTTGCTTCTGTCATATCCTCTTGAAGGTTTAAATTATAGACTTCAACTTCATTGCCATCGATTTTTTCAGTCGTTAGTTTATAATTATCTTCAATTATTTTTTTCTCATCGTCTGTCATGAACATTTCAATTCCCTGAAGAGTTGTTTTCCTGATTTTTTCAGGTGTGGAATATTCAAGCCCTCCTTGTTGAATACCGACATCGACGATACCCGATGTTAATTTTGGTAAGCTTAAATCACTATTTGCCTGTACAACTAAAAGCACAAGAACTGCGATGACCGCATACCAGTATTTACCGAGATATTTAAAAATCTTCACTATTGGTCACCTTCCTCTTTCTGGGAAATTTGTTGGGAATAGTCTACGAATTTCGCAGTCAGCTCGATGAACTGTTTCGTATCAGCTTCTCCCATTAGTTTAAAAATCCGCACGATCTTATCACGCATTTCTTTCTTTTGTAGTTGCGCTGCCTTTTTCCCACAATCTGTTAAAGTAACGTTGATACGACGACGATCATCTGGGTCCATCTTACGTTCAATTTGACCTTTTTTTTCTAAACTTCCTAGAACGACTGCAATACGAGCGCTAGATAGGTTCAGTGATTCAGCTAGATGCTTTGGACTAGTTGGTTCCCCATAGCGTGCAAGAAATTTGATGACAATACTTTCACCTTGGTTACTCTTTTCTAGTCTGCTAAATGCACTATGCCGATTTTGAACCATTAGACGCATAAGCTCTTGTTCGGCTTCTTCTGCGTATGACATATGACTCCTCCTTTTTTCAAAATAATTACTTCCACCATTAATAGCTAACAGTGTTAGTAACTAATGCTGTTTGATATTAACGCAAATAGCTTTTAATGTCAATAGGATTGGGTTGAAAATATAAATGAATACGGTTTTATTTAAAAAGTCTTTAAAATAGAATCCCATAACCGAATTTTCTCAAAAAAATAGCCTAGTAAAGTTATTGATCCACCTTACCAGACTATTTTGATATTTTCGCTAAATTCATTTTATTAGCTGTTTCTATTCATATCATTTCTCTATGAATAAATACTAATTAAATTGTACACATTAAGTAACAGCACAATAATTATTGTTCCACTGTAAAGATAGGAAACACTTTTTTCAGAGAGATTTTTGTTAAAGGTACCCCCTAAATAACCACCTAATAATGCCGCTGGAAGAATAATTGCTAAGAATCGAATGTCTAATAAGTAAAAATCTCCTTTAGAAAAAGAGGTAAGCAATTGTGTAGATTGTGCAAAAAATATAGTGGCAATTGAATAAACTGTTGCTTGCTTAATAGAAAAACCAAAACACAACGTCAATAAAGCAACATTGATCGGTCCGCCACCAATACCCAATAAAGCGGAGATCGTCCCTAAAAATAAGCCTGCTAAAAGAAAAGAGAGACTCTTTCTACAATAGAAATGAAATTGTTTCATATTAACATAAATCAATGATAAACCTAATGTTATGATCGTGATAAAAATTTGTAGGGCCAATACATGACTGTCCTCGTTATGTTTTAGTAAAGAATCCAGCACATTATTTCCTACATATCCCCCTACAATTGCACCAACAGATAGATACATAATCTCTTTAATGTTAATTTTTGTGCCACTCTTTACTTGTTTGATTGTTGACGAAATACTCATTGTAAAAACAGCGATACTTGAATACAGGACAATTTGTTGTAAACTATGATAACCAACTGCATCTAACATGGGTTTTATAATAACGCCACCACCCATTCCAGATATTGCCCCTACTGTATTTGATAGTAAAACAATAATAAAGTAAATCAGATAAATCCCCATAACATGCTCCTTACTCTAATCAATTCCTTCCAAAAAATTGGACGATTTCTTGTCCATGTGTCCCTAAAAAAGATTGAAACCCACAATATGCTTCTTCTTTATCTAAATACATTGAATGCTTCATTCGTTTACATCCACCCATGCACATAGAAATAAACGGACATTCTTCGCACTTTTTAGAAAACTTTTTTGGTTCTGTTAAGAAGTGTTTCATTATGTAGCTCTTATACAAATCTTTTAACGAATTTTCCGTAATATTCCCCATTAGGTGTTGATTTAGGACGTAAAAATCACATGGATAGACATTACCATTTGATTCAATCACGTATTGCGGCTGGCACTGACCAATCAAACCACAAGCGCTCACACGCTGCTCGCCAATCAAGGCAATTAAATCATCAAAAAACTTAATACTTTGATACTTTCCCTCTAGATAATCTCGTTTCCATAATTTCCACAATAAATGGTAAAAATGATAAAAACGTTGAGGTGTTAGTTCATAAACCGACTTCTCTCCATTTAGATTACCTAAGCAAGGAATAAATTGAATATATTCAATCTTTTCTTGTTTTATAAATCGATATATTTTGTGTGGATAGCGAGCTAGTTCATTGGTCAACACACATAATACATTGTATTGAACATCATATTTTTCAAGCAATTTCTTTGTCTTAATTACTCGGAGGTAGGTTCCTTTTCTTTTATGATCGACACGATTTCGATCATGAATCGATTGATAACAATCGATTGAAAGTCCTACTAAAAAATGATGCTCTTTGAGAAACTGACACCATTTTTCGTTGATCAAAATACCATTGGTTTGAAGCGTATATTGTATTGAAACTTTTTTCGTGTTTTTTTCTTTCATATAATCAACAAAAGACTGAAAATATGCGAAACCTGCTAGCGTTGGTTCTCCGCCTTGAAAAGTGATCGTCAGCTGATCTTGAGAGGTTAGATCCAACAGTAATTGATCAATCATTATTTTCATAATGGTAGGTTTCATTTTTCCATAAGATTTTACTTCTCTACTATCGGTCACATCTGCATAAAAACAATATTTACAGCGAATATTGCACAAAGAAGATGCAGGTTTGATCATAACCGCTAATTTACGCATTCCTAGTAATCCTTTCCAATATCAATCTTTTACACAGCGAAACCCCATATTACTTGTTGTATTTTCTCGATATGCCCCATTCCTAGAAAATACGCGATACCTTTTACAATAACTCTGATGACATAAAAATGATCCTCCACGAATCGCAAATTCATCTTTTACGGGACCGCTTTTTATATTTCCACTTGCTAAATCAGCCAATGGGATTTTACTAGCATTGTCACACCATTCCCACACGTTTCCGATCATCTGGTAGATTCCATATCTATTTGCTTCAAAATACTTGGCTGGTGCTGTTGCGATAAAGCCATCTTCTTCTGTATTTTCAAATGGAAAATTTCCTTGCCAAATATTACAATGATGCTGATTTTCTTTTAATAACTCATTCCCCCATGGATACAAGCTATCTTGTTGATTTTTAGCAACATACTCCCATTCTATTTCCGTTGGTAATCGTTTGTTTGCCCATCTACAATAAGCCTGAGCGTCATCATAGGAAACATGGACAACCGGATGGTCCATTCGATCGATGATTTGACTATCTATGCCTTCTGGATGTTTCCATGACGCACCTGGAACAATCAGCCACCAAAACATACTCCCTGCTGGCTGATATCGTTTTCGTTTTTCTTCGGGGATAAGTAAATAGAAAACACTTGAATTTCCAAAAAGTTCTGCATCTGTCTGGTAATCTGTTTCACTGATGAATTTTTGAAACATCTCGTTTGTCACAGTGGTTTCATCCATATAAAAACGTGAGACATTCATTTGATGCGTTGGTGTTTCAGCATCTTCAAAAAAACCATTTTCTAAGCCTGTATTTCCCATGATAAACGTTCCGTTTGGAATCAACTGCATTTTTATCTCCTCCAATTTAAAAAAATGTAGCGACTCAAATCTAACTTATTTCAAATTTAAGTCGCTCCATTTTAAAGTGACTCTTTATACCCTAATCTTATAAACTCTTCTTTTGGTGCACCTACTTCTTTCATCTTTTGAATCAATTTTTTATCTAATTGTTCTTGAAGTGCTTGGTCTTTAATTGGCATATTTTGTTCTGAGTCTGTTTTAAGATCAAATATCAGCGAACCGATATCAAATGAATTTACAAAGGAGGAACACAACGGTACTTTCAAACATGGCAATCCATTCGTAAAAGAATCCCCATCATATAAAGAGATATTTTCTAGTGCCGTCGTTGGGTAAAAACCTCTGATTACAGTTGGCATCAATGTATAATTGACCAGTGGCATATTGTCCTTATTAGCCGAGGCTTTCATATACGTATAACGCCCGTCGAATAAATTGACGTGACCGCCGTTTGTGCCAAATAAAATACTTTGATGATTTTCCTGTTGTTGATTCACAAGGTTGAATAAGGAACGACCATCCATATTTTCAAAAGCCTCAACATTAAAATATTCTGCCAACGTCGGTGGTAAATCGATTGTCTGGCATAATCCGTCGATTCTTTGACCATTTAATTTATGATGCGGCAAATGCATGAAAAACGGAATATGAACTACCTCTTCATACATTGGCGCGATATTTTTCCCTAACCAATTATGTTCGCCAAGTAGAAAACCATGATCCGTGTTCACAATGAATAATGTATCATTCCACATTTGATGTTCATCCATAAAATCTAATACACGTCCGAGATGATGATCGCACATACTGATCAATGCGGCATACTCCTTTTGCATATCATAAATATCTCCTTGATAGTACTTTTTATCTTCTTCAGATAATTGTTGATAGACCGGCCAATACGGGATATCTTTTGTCTCAGTCAACTTATAAAGATCACGATATTTCTCTGGCACAAAAAAAGGTTCATGGGGATCAAAACACTCCAGTTGTAAAAACCAATTATCTTTTTCATGATTTTTTTGTAGGAAATCCAACCCACCGTTGATTACTTGGACACTTGACATATCAGACTCTTTTTTGACTTTGGTCCGATTAGCAAGATGTTGAATTCTTGAGATAGAATCTGCTGGTTTATTTAATGGATTTTTATTCTGATCTTCCATAGAATCCAGTCGTGGCATCCAACGATCTCCTTCCTGCCCACGAAACCCTTCCCATGAAGAATACCGATTATGATACGTTGCGCCGCCATCTTCAAAATAATGAGAATGGTCGGTAATCAGATGAGTATAAATGTTTTCTTGATTTAATTTCTCAAAAACTGAATAGTCAAACGCTTCTAATGGCCCCCAACATCTATGCATAAAATTGTATTTACCTGTATGCAACTCTCTTCTTGCTGGCATACAAGGCATACTTCCTCCATAAAAATTATCAAAGGTCATACACTTTTCTCTAAGTCGATCAAAATTAGGCGCATGCACCCAGGTATTCCCATAGTTTGGCAAATAAGCTTTAGACAAGGTATCGAACATAAGCATAATTGCTTTCATTTCTCTCAACTCCTTTAACTAGACTTTGTCTTCGTCTCTTTCCAAAAAATAAATGTTAAAATAAACGCTACGATGAACGCGGCAATAATACCGATAATACTTCCATAGAACCCCATATCTAAGCCTTTTTCTGAGATTCGATTTGGCAATGCAAAAATCCCCATACCTCCTTGAGTATAAGATTTAGATCCAGAAAAACCCATAATCAAACCACCGACAGCCCCAGCAATCAAAGTGCAATAAAACGGTGTTTTTCTTGGTAACGTGATCCCATAAATCGCAGGTTCTGAAATACCAAAAATCCCTGTGATAAAACATGGTGCACATAATGATTTTACTTTTTTATCTTTCGTTTTTAACATGACTCCTAAAACAGAGCCCATCGTAGCAAACGGCACAGCGAACATTAACGCCATCACTGGATCATAACCAAAAGATTGAATATTCAACAGCCCGATAGGAATAAAGCCCCAGTGCAGACCAAACATTACAAGTACTTGCCACAAACCACCAATCACTGCACCAGCTAATGGAGGACTCACATTATAAATCCAAAGCACTGCAGAACTTAATAGTGAACTTGCCCAAGTTGCAATTGGCCCAATCATAATAAACGTCAATGGAATAACAATAATTAAGGTGAAAAATGGAACAAAAAACATTTTAACGATATCAGGACAAACTTTTTGTAACCATTTCTCTAACTTTGCCGCAAAAAATGTAGCCAAAATAATTGGAATCACTGATTGCCCATAACTCATCATCAAAACTGGGATACCTAAGAACTTGAAATAGACCGGTGCTTCAAATAACGTTCCTTGGAACATCATTGAAGGAGCAGGCGTACCAATCAGATTTGCTAGATTTGGATAAAGGAGTGCACACCCTATTACGATCCCTATCAATGGATTCAATTTGAATTTTTTAGCAGAGGTATATCCTAAAGCTACCGGAAAGAAATAAAATAATGCATCGCCAACTGCCCATAAAATTTGATAAGTGCCTGATTCAGGTGTAACGATACCTGATACAAGTAAAATTGCGACTAACCCTTTTATCATCCCAGATGCCGCTAAAATACCGAGGATTGGAGTGAATACACTTGAAATAATATCAATCAAACGATTAAATAAACTTTCTTTTTCTTGATCATCAGCGTTTTCTTCTAAAATAGGTTCTGACTCACCTTGATGCAGATCAAGTTCAGATAAAACATGTGCGTAAACTTGACTCACGTGTGTTCCTATTACAATTTGATACTGCCCTCCACTTTGCATCACTGTTACCACACCATCTAGTTGATTGATTTCATCCGTTTGAGCGACTTCTTCATCTTTCAGCTTAAATCTCAAACGTGTTGCACAATGTGTAACACTCTTAACATTTTCTTTTTGACCAACAAGTTCTACAATAGTCTTCGCCAATGGTTCATAACTCATTTAAGTTTCCTCCTAAATTTGAATGCGTCGCAGGCTCGTAAAGATCTGAGAGATCATAGACCTAAAGCAACTTTTCCCTTATTCCTATTTACTCTTTTTCAAGATCTCTATCCATTCAGGAAGCGCTTCCTATATCCATCATAACTATGGTAAGATAAAAAATAAATACTCTACACAATCTTGGGGAAGCTTCCCAAGGTATTGGGAAAGGATACAAAAATGAAATTCCAACAACTTTTACAAAATAAAATGGGAAATTTCAGCGATACAGATAAAACAATCTGTGCTTATATTTACAACCATCAAGAACTTATTCCCGAAACCAGCATTACAAAATTGGCTGAATACAGCTATACCTCTAAATCGTCCGTACTGAGATTCGTGCAAAAACTTGGTTTTAAAGGCTATAGTGAATTTAAATATTTAATTGATTGGCACGGTGTACAAGATAACTTGCACGAAATGTTTTCAATTGATCATTTAACTGACTACTTAAATACCGTTTTATCCAATATCAAGGAAGATACTTTGATCAGTTTTTTTGAATTATTAAGAAATACACCTAAGATTTATCTTTTAGCAACTGGAACAGATCAGCAGATTCAAGCTCAAAACTTTGCTCGTGCTTTTTTGAAGATGAATGTTGTTTGTACCTTGATTCCAGGAAATAGTAATGTTGAACTTGCTAATATCGTTTTGGATAATATTAATGAACATGATCTTATTATCGTTTTTTCTGGTTCAGGAAATAATTCTCAGATCAATGAGTTAATGACAGTCCCTCTACTAAAAGCAACACCGATTGTTTCGATCACTGTGACAGAAAAGAATTGGTTAAATGAGCATTCTCTTTTAAATTTTTCAATTTTAGCCAAATCTGATGGACCGATGATGAAGTTTTCTTCTGGAATTTGTCATCTGTTGATTGATTTTTTAGCGCATCGTTTTCGACTTTATATTGAGTGTTTACTAACAAAAAGCACTTCTGAATAACGTTAACTGTTTCTTTTTTATTCAAATAAAAGAGGGTGAAACATAACTCTACGAGTTATATCTCACCCTTAAGGCATCCGAATAAATGGTTGTAACAGAAGCAATTCCTACCAAAATATGCTTCTGTCCCAACTTCATAACTATTAGCATAATTTTTTTACTCATTATCAATTGCTGAATGATTCATCAAACGATTGATATGAACACCTAAATAAACAATTTCATTCTCTGGTATCTGTGTATGATAGGTTTGATCGATATAATTTTTCACTTTCGTTGCAATATCCATTGCGCCTGGATATAGTGACCACATTTGACGATACAGTTCATCTTCCCTTTCTCGAAGTAATCCATTATTGAAAAAACGATCAACAAAAAAGCGAACATGGGTTATGAAACGGGTATAATGAACAGAATTCGTATCAATTTCCAGATGTAAGGAGTATCGTACCATATTGACGATCGTGCCAACTAATTTCGCTTTTTTCAAACCAGCTTGATCCTCATGATCGTCGGATTGCGCATTGATCAAATGAAAAGCAATGTTTGACGCTTCTTCACTTGGTAGTTCAATTTGATATTTCGCCTTCATTTCTTTGAGAACAACTTCACCAATAAGAAACTCTTTCGGATAATAATTTTTGATTTCCCAATACAAACGATTTGAAACATTCAAGCCTTTTTCGGTACGTTCTACAGCAAAGTGTAAGTGATCTGAAAGAGTTAAGTAAATACTAGTATTCAATCGGTAGGGTAACTCTTCTTCAGCAATTGCAACGATTTCTTTGGTGATTTCAAAATATTGCATTGGAATTTCATCAACTAATTCAGCAAATTGAGACGATTTCTTTGCTTCGATTGGCAAAAATATTTTATCGACTAAAGAATCAGAAATCGCCTCACCAATTTTTTTACCGTACCCAATTCCCTTTCCTAACGCAATCATCTCTTGTCCTTCTTTTTCAACAAGTACGACACTTGAATTCAATACTTTTTTCACCAAGATCATCAAGATCCACTCCTTGTCTCCTACTTCGCTAGACTTGCGCCATTTGTTGCAATAACTTCTTGATACCAATCAAAAGAATCTTTTTTAAAACGATTATAGGTGCCATTACCCTCATCGTCTGCATCCACGTAGATAAAACCATAGCGTTTTGACATTTGAGATGTTCCTGCACTAACTAAATCAATTGGGGCCCAACTAGTATACCCTATCAAATCAACCCCTTCATCGATTGCTTCTTTCATTTGTTGAAAATGAGCTTTAAAATAATCTACACGATAAGGGTCATGGATTTTACCGTTTTCTATTAAATCAACAGAGCCCATGCCATTTTCTACGATCATCATTGGTACATTGTAGCGATCGTAAAGTTCAATCAAGGAAATTTTCAACCCTTTAGGGTCAATTTGCCAGCCCCAATCAGTTGAAGGTAAGTAAGGATTTTTGACACCTAAAACTGTATTCCCCGGTGTTCTTTCAGCATTTGGATCACCAGATTCTGCCATTGACATATAATAACTAAACGAAAGAAAATCAACCGTATTTTCTTTTAAAATTTGACGTTCTTCTGGCGTTATTTTGATGTTGATTCCTTTATTTTTTAAAGATTTTTCTATCATTTTAGGATACTCACCTTTAACTTGTACATCGGCATAAAAATTATTTTCAAGATTTTTCTTTAAGGTTAACTCTACATCAAGTGGTGCACAGGTTAAGGGATAAGTCATTAATTTAGTCAGCATACACCCTACTTTATTGTTGTGTTTTTTTTCATGGGCAATTTTTGTGACTAAAGCACTCGCTACAAATTGATGATGCAAAGCTTGATAAATTTCTTGTTCTTCTTGTCCTGGTGAACACTTATCGGGAACAATTCCAGCCGTTGTAAAAGGATGGCGATGAATGCTGTCAATTTCATTGAAGGTTAACCAATATTCTACATATTCACCAAATTCATCAAAACAAACTGTTGCAAATCGAACAAAATCATCGATCACTCGACGGTCGACCCAACCATTGTAGTTTAAACTAAGTCCCAGTGGCATTTCATAATGGGATAAAGTAACAATAGGCTTGATTCCTAAGTGCTGCATTTCTTTGAAAACATCACGATAAAAGGCAACTCCTTTTTCATTTGGCTCTTCTTCTTCGCCTGTAGGGAATAGTCGCGTCCAGGCAATCGATAATCTTAACGTTTTAAAACCTAGTTCACTAAATAATGCCAAATCTTCTTTATACCGATGGTAAAAATCAATCCCACGACGTTTTGGATAATCTTTATCTGTCTTGTCTGCCATTGCTGCTTCGATTGTAGCAGTCGAAATAGTCATATGAGCAGCATAATCTTTGTTATCGACATGAGGTTTATAACTGGCTATATCTGCTACAGATAAGCCTTTTCCACCAAGATTCCAGCCTCCTTCAACTTGATTTGCAGCGATTGCGCCACCCCATAAAAAATCTTTTGGAAATTCATTTGTTGTATTCATACTGTTCTCCTCGTTTAAACTATTTAAGGGAAGCCCTTAAAACTATCTTTATTTATATAATTGGTACAATTGACAATATATCTGTTTGATTCGTCACCATTTCTGAATAGTGAGATGAATGGACATGATAGGCTTCTTTATTCGTTACAACACAAACGATTGTTGGATCAAATCCAGCAGCTTTGATTTTAGCTAAATCAAAAGCCATCAATTTTTGCCCTTTGACTACTTTATCACCAACTTTTACAAAAGCTTCAAACCCCTCACCACCTAATTGCACAGTATTGATACCAATATGAAAAAGAATCTCGGCTCCGTTATTCATTTTTAAGCCTAATGCATGTTTTGTTTCAAAAACCATAGTGATCTCAGCTGCTTCTGGCGCAACCAAAACATTATCTTCCGGAATAATCCCAATTCCGTCACCGATCAATCCACTTGAGAAAACATCATCATTTACTTCAGTCAGAGAAATAACTTTACCAGCAACTGGGCTGATCAATTGTTCAATTCCTGATTCAGAACTCATTTCCATACCATCAGCTATCTCTAAAGCTGTTTCATCTTTGTACACAAATAATACAGACAAAAACCCTACACCAAAAGAGATTCCTAACGTAACAAATGCCCAGATCAAGTTCATTGGATTCACTTTGTCTACAAACATTGTGATACTCGCTAAACCAGGACCAACCAAAGCAAATGCTTTGATCGCCATAATACCGGCAAAACCACCACCAACTAAACTTGCAAACATCACACTATATAAAACACGTTTATTTAAAATCGTGACACCATATAAAGCAGGTTCTGTAATCCCGAATAATGCAGAAATACCCGCTGATACTGCAGTAGACCGCAACTTTTGATCTTTCGTCTTGATACTTACCGCAAAACAAGCTCCTGATTCAGCAATATTATGAGCAAGAGAAGCTGGTAAATAAAGTAATTCCGCCCCAATTTCACTCATGGAAGATACAGCATATGGAATCATAGCTTTGTGCATCCCTGTCACGACCATAAATGGCAAAACTGCTGCTAATACAGCCGTCGCAACCCAACCAAAATGAGTATATAACCAAATGATAACTGTTGAAAAAACGGTACCAACATTATAGCCAAGTGGACCTAAAATCAGTAAAGCAATTGGTACTGTAATCAATAAACTCATCATCGGTACGAAGAAAATCCGAATTGGTTTAGGTGAGTATTTTGTAAAAAGCTTCTCAACTTGTGCATAAAACAATACTGTTAAAATAGCTGGGAAAACTTGTGACGCATATGCAATATTGGTTAAACCAAAACCAAGAAAGTTTGTGCCTTCCGTTAACATCGTAGTTAAATCTGGTAAAATTAAGGCGCCAACTGCTGACACAGCAACTAATTGATTGACTTTTAATTTATTGGCTGTTGTCATCGCAACTAAGATTGGAAGAAAATATAATGGTGCACCACCAATCAAATTAAGAATTTGATACGTTTGGCTTTGATCGCTCATCAGTCCTGTTACTGAAGCGAGTAATAATAATGATTTTAATACACCTCCGCCGGCTATTGCTGGAATGAGTGGCTGAAAAATGGAAATAACAAAGTCTAGTAGCACTGTTCCCCATTTTTGTTTTTCTTTTGGACCATCGTTTTGAGGTAATTCTCCTAAGAGGACCTTCATTTCATCGTAAACTTCTACAACATCATTGCCAATAATGACTTGGCATTGAACATTTTGCCGTACACCAATTACGCCATGAACTTTTTCAAGTTTTTCAGTTTCCACCAAATCATTATTTTTTAAAGTAAATCGCAAGCGCGTTGAGCAGTGTTCAAGATGTGAAATATTTTCTTTTCCGCCGATCAAACTTAGAATCGACGTAGCAGTTTCTTTGTAGTTCATCGTTATTTCCCCTTTATAATTAGTTACGCAAAATTGGCCAAATCCTACGCAAAAAACAGACAGAAACTAAATAAAACATTCATCAGAGTGAAACTCCTTCTGTTGAAAAATGCTTTATTTAGGTCCTGCCTGCCTTACCAGTCACATGCCTGTTATTAATTGTCTTTATGGTAGCATAGATTTTTTGAAAACGCAACCACAAAAAACAATTTACTCTTCTCATTCAATTTAACTTTGAGCTTTGTTTTCTAACACACAGCTCTTTTTTTCTTTAAGCCATTTCTACCTGAGTCAAGTGTCTTTTGAATGGCTTTAGATGCAAGCGGAACATTACACGAAACATCGCCAAATGATCCTGTGATTTCCCCTATTTCTTCTGCCACCTTTTGTGCCTCAGCTAGTAAAGGAGAATAATGGACACCAACATAAATTACAAATTGATTCATACAATAGCGAACACCTTTTGGAGAATGATGGATCGTCTCTTTTACGCTCTTTAAAAGATTGGCCACTTCTTTATAATCAATTTGATCGTTTGGTGCAATAGAAATATATTTTCCATAGCAACACCAACCAGTATTTTCAATCAACTCATCTGTCGATGTTAACCATTCTCGAGCTAATTCCAGCGCAAATGGACTTTCTGCCGCAACACTTGCCACAATTGCCTCACTAATTGCTGACCAATGAGACTTCTCACCCCAATGCTGTAACTGTTCTTTCGTTACTAGTTTAGGTTGTATGGATAAACCTGCTAAATATTGTGCATCAGAATTACCTGTATCAAACAAGGCTAAAGCTAAATTCTGATCTTTTTTAACTTCTTTTACAAGATATTTTTTTAAATCCCCTATTTTCACGCCGTAAAAAGGTTCTGTTGCGCCATATTTACGTAAAGTCTTTTTAGTCTGTTCTGTTCCCAGTTCCTTTAATCTACTCATAACATCTTCTATGTTCATCTTCATACCCCTTTTAGACTAATCGAAATAGAAAATTCGATTCGTGGTTAAAGTATAATTCAATTTAGTAACAATATCAAAAAGTGAACAAGAATCTGTCAAGTCAATACAGAAATACAAGCAGGAAATCAGCGTAGAAATTGATTTTCTGCTTACTTTTATGATTAAAAATAGTCAATCTATTTAAATTAAGCTGGCGGTATAAATTGAATTTTTTTATTGAAACTTGAGTAACCGCAAGCGATCGACATAACAATAAGTAACCACTATAATTCATATCCACCAATAATAACACTATTTAACAAAATTTAATGTTCGTTCTAACACTTGCAGCGCCACTTGTTTTCCACCAATATAATGTGCTAAACGGTGCATGTCACTTGACATAGAATGCGTGTTTGATAAATGGAAAAATGAATATTTACAGCCATGATAGTGCTCTTTTTTAATAGCTCATTAGAAGGTTTAGGTGAAAATTCTCTATATCTTTTACTATACATACTAATATTCGATATTTATTTATACTTTATGAATCATTTTTTTAAGAATTAGTTTCATAAATTGATACAACTAGCTAAAAAAGTCATGGTATAATCATTTTGTAACAAAATTATATCTCGAAAAGAGGAATTGAAAAATGAAAAATGTGGTTGGTAAAATTGTCAAAGTTCTGTGCATCATTGTTATTATCTTAGACATGCTGGGTAGTGTCGCTTTATTTTATACAATGAATAAATATGATGCCTTAGGAATCTTTATTAACAATTGGCAAAATAATCTTTTTAACTTATCAAATTCAGATGCTCGGGCAATGAATTCGATGATACTATTTTTGGTTATCCCGATTGTTATATTATTACTTTTGCCAAAGAAAAAGCGTATGAATGATTAAAGTAAAAAGGAGCGTAAACTGTTGAAAAAAAGAAGAATTATGATATGTCTATTCGCCGGATTATTACTATTTTCCGCTTGTGGACAATCTGAAAAAAATAAAAATGAAGAGCTTATTAAAAACGCAGAAACTGTTTTGAAGGGGAAAGTTGAAATTCCTGAAACTTATTTTAAAACAAAAGAACAGGTTACAGCTGAATTTGATTCGGTTGGATTGAAACCCAAATTTGTCGTTGCTAATTTTGATGAAGCAGCTAAGTATAATAAACGTTTTTTAAGAAAAGGAGAATGTAACCAAATCTCTAGTGACCAAGGCTCTGTCAAATATTATGACACCAAAGAGGTTGGTGACAAACATGGATTTTATGCCGATAAAGGAGCAACGATAATTGTTGGCTACTCTGATCATGACTTTGATGGAACCAAAAATGAAACCAGTTCAACTGAGGAATCTTCTTCTACTGTTACGTCATCTTCTTCTAGTACAGAAAAAGAAGAAATCGCGACATCTCAAGAATCACAATCATTAGCATTTGAGCCTGAAGATGTGTCGGATCAAACAATAAAATCTATAAAAACATATCAAGACTATTTAACGATGTACCAAGCCATCATCAATAACTATTTTTCTGATTACGAAAGTCTGATCAAAGATACTGTTTTGTATGATCAAGCCTCTTTCGAAGAACAGAAAAAACAATACGATGCTTCTTTTGAAGAACAAAAAAAGCAATATGAACAATACGGGAATAAACGTCTTGTTGGAAAAGATTCGCTAGTCGACTTTTTAATTAGTTATCGAGACAGTCTAAAAAATATTACTGATAATTTAGCAAAATCTTTACAATGAAGAAAATTTGGTTGTTCCGCATATTTTTAGAAAGATAGTGAACTTGAAGCGTGAGTATGACCAAATAATAATTTATAAAAATAAATCATTGAGCCGACTTCCAAAATTCTACCTTTTGAAAGTCGGCTCAATGTGCTACTAGATGCATAGACACAATTATCTTGTTATCTAATTTTCCACTTCAAGCAGATGTGTAAGCTCAAATCCTGTATTCATTTTGGAATAAATTGAACACACTACAAAAAGCTCTTTGCCTGCAAAATTCACAATTTTATAACGCCCTGAGGATGCTGGTATATGATGATGCCCATGAATAGCACCAATTATATTAAATTGTTCAAATAACGCCATAATTTTTGGCTCTGAACATACATAGTTTTTTTCATAAGCTCGACTATTTTGAGAAAGCATACTAAGTTCATTAAACAACGGTGCATGAGATACTATCACAGTTGGTATGCTATGCTCTTCATTTAGTAGGTACTTTAACGATTTGAAGATAAACGCTTGTTGTTTCTTTTTTCGTTTCGCTAGTGCAACAGGAATTGTTAATCCGATATAGCGAATGCCTTTATGGATGATACTATTATTATTTAACACATTCATTTTAGGAAATCGCTTTTCGAGTTCGGCTTTGACACATTCATAATAGATATGATTTCCGATAGGTAACTTGTACCAAGAATCATCAGGATTTAACACCAACTCCTGAAACCACTCATATTTAAAAAACGGTCGCCATTTCTGCCATTCTTCATTTTCTTTATTCTCACTTTTTGGCAATACATATACTAAGTCATGATTCCCTATAACACAGAGTCCTTCAATCTCTTCTTCTAGATGAGAATCGTGTAAATCACCCGCCAAGATATTAAAATTGTTATTTATGAACGGAAGTTTTCCAGCCGTTGTATGAATGTCAGAAACCACATTTATTAAGTTTGTATTTTCTTCTGGAAGAACATTTTCAAAATACTGTTCCAATTCTCCAGGATCAACACTATGGGCCACGTAATTTTTTCTGACCTCTGACAATTCCTTGCCAAACTCTGACCGTAAGAGTAACTTATTATTTCCAGGTACAATTTGTTTCCTGATCACGATTGAATTTTTTATCGTTTGTTTTACATCTTGTGGTAGTAAAGCTAACGCTGCTTCAATATCTGATTCAAAAGTTAAATGGTTATCTGCAATAGCATCGTCTTGCAACGCCGATTCTAATAGTCGTATAGTTTTCCCATCAGTCATTATCGGCAGGGTTTGAGTCAATTGAACAGCAAAGTGAAGGTATTCTGAAACATAGCCAGATATTCCTGTTTTTACATTTTCACTAAATAAAAATTTTCCCGCAAGATTTGCAGAAAGTGCTCCTGTTTCATCATGCTGCAGTAAACGTCCTAAAATCTGAATCTCAAGTAACGGATCTTCAAGTATCGCATTATACGCTTGAACCACTTTAGGAGAGTTCCTATTCACCCGTTTGTTTGTTATTTGAAAGATACTTAGCTTAAGATACGTTTCTAAATTTTTTTTATGCGATTCGATATATTGACGAGCTGCTTCAGGATACAACAAATATTGAATCGCTGCACGTTGAATATAATTTCTTGCGGTATCATATGGAATTGCTGAATAGACGAGATCTCCTTGAGATGATATATTCAACGAGTTGTCTTTCATGTTATAGGTTAATTGGAAGTACTCATTTTTGAATACTGTCTTATTAACAGGACGTCGTTTATTTTCTGGGTAAAGATCAAAGCGAGCTGTAAGTGCTGGCGGTAATTTAATTTCAGATTGTGATAGTGAAAAAGGGATTTGTTTACCCACGCTGAAAGAATTTTTGTTTTTAGTTGATGTCATTAATTGCACCTACTTTTCATAAAATATTGACTTTTTTCTTCTTAAAAAAAATGAAGTTCTATATTTACAATAAAAAACGCTGTCAATTTTTTGTTACCTTCATTGTATTATGGCTTATGACACAAATCAATTCCTTTTTCAGATTTATTATTTCCCAGTTAATTTGGATGATTTTTTCGCCTTTCTGGTTTCTAATCATATGATAGTGATTTGAAGATAATTACAATTGCTAAAAATTGGACTAAACAAGTATATAGATACTATTACCATGCAGTTTGTTTAGTTCGTGATGGAATTTGGGAAAAGAATATAGATACTATAGAATGGGCAAAACAAGTGTTAACGCTGATTGAAGCGGTTGAGCTTAAAAGAATGCCTGAAAAAAATTGACTTATTTTATGCTTCACTAGATCATCTAATTATTGCTCGCTTTTTTCTCTGTTCGCCTTGATTCTCGCTATTAATTTATTTATACTAAGAAAAATAGAATCAAAACAAAAAAACTGAGTAAGTACTCTTAGGCTGAGCTGGATAAGTTAATTTAGCCACCTTATCAAAGTTCTCTTGCACTACTTCTCCTTTATTCAAGGTCGCTTTATTGCCAATGTTCTTCAAAGAAATATATTTAAATTGTTCAGCGTCTGCTTTCGATAGCTTAGGGGCATTTAAAAAGGTCGGATCGATATCAGAGAATAGACGATAGATACCTCTCTGACTCAATAACTTAATTGCCACACCTTGATTATCATCCGCTCCACCTTGGTCGGGCAAACTACTATCAATCCTAATAAAGCTTTTCACTTCATTTAGTTACTCATTATATAAGCAAGTGAATAGACTGCAGAAATCGAAGGTCCTACCAATTGATATGAGCTGATATTCAGCTGCTTCCACGCTTGATTAAGCTCATTCGTTAAATACTAAATTGACCGTACCTTATCCGTATCATCACTTAAGGCATATTCCACTATGACAACCTTATAATCTTTTCATAACTCATTCGCTAGTAATTGAAATCAAGTACAAACCTAGTAACAACACCATTGTTTTTTTACCCCGTCACTTGAACACGTAGAGATTTGTTCTCCACTTCTACTTCTTGACCATAAGGAATAATTTTTTTAGTTTTGTTTTGTAGTTGGATTTTATTATTTGTGTAAATCCCGACAAAAACAAGAAACACAACTAATAATAAACTTCCGACTAAAATACCTAAAACCTTAACTATTTTTTTCATAGTCATTCCTCAAATCTATCAGTTTTCCAAAAATTTTGTTGTTTCTTTTACGATTGTTTCCATTTTCGTATGGTGTAAATAATGGGCACCTAGCAATTGAATCAATTCTCCTTTTTCTAAGCCTCTCACCTGATCTTGATGCATCTCAAGCCAATTTTTTTGATTCATATCATTATCTGCAACAAATAATAAAACAGGCATATTTTTTGGATACGTTAAGCCACGAGAATCAGCGAAGCTATTGCTTAATTCTTGAAGCTCATCTTTCATCGCAGGACTACTCATGTTCTTCATTGTCAATAACTTAATCTGTTCAAAGTCAGGGTTATCTTGACTCACGCCTAAACCCGTTTCTGGATTCACTTTGATCAACGCTCGAAAAACACCTGCTGTTTTTAAGAAATCAAAGACTGACATATCAATGCCAGGCCAAGGTTGTTCTGGTGTGCTAGAATCAATTCCCACAAAGCCTTCCATTTCATTTGGGTAAACCTGAGTATAGTTCACCGCATAAAGACCTGCAATCGAGTGTCCCATCAACGTGTATTTAGAAATGTTCAGTTCTTTGGCTACTTGATGGATTTCTTCCACGATATTTTTAACACTACGACGTCGATTCGTTTGGCTACTTAATCCATAGCCAAATGGCTCAATCGTAACCACACGATACTCTTTCTTCAACTCATCGATCATCGGTTTAAAATCTAAATAAGGACTAGCTGTTCCTTGCCCTGGTAAAAGTAAAATAGTTTTCTTTCCTTCACCTTCATCGACAATATTCATCTCACCATCAAAGACTTTTAATTTCTCCCCATACGACTCAATTCGTTTTGCTTCACTTTTTAAACTTAACTGGTGAATCGTAAAGGTAATCAACAAGGACACAATTAGGATAGTGATTATCGATAAGATTATTTTGCCTAATCCTTGTAATAGTCTGATGCCTAGTGATTTAGTTTTCAGTTTTTTGATCATTTAATTCTGCCGCCTTTATCATAATTTGTTGGTCAAGTTTCTCTAAAAACGCATCGCTAATAATCGGCATTCCAGTATTCTCAAGCATCGTTTTGGCAGCCATTAATTTTTCAAAAAAGGTCTCTACTGTATTTGGAAACAACGCTTGAATAAACCACGTACTTAAAATCAAGATCGCTAATTCAGCCATTTGCTTCGGTTGCTCAACTGTGACTGATCCATCGCTATTTCCTTCAATTAAACAGGTTTCTACTAATGGTGCCATGATTTCATTCATCGTTCGAATATACATTGAAAAGAATTTAGGATTATCTAATAACGTAAAACTAAGGATACGAGACTGATTGGCTTCACTGTTAAACATTCCTTCAAATAACAAAGCCTGAATTTTCTCTAATCCATTTAATTTATCTTTTTCCATGATTGTTGTTAAGGCTGCTTCATTGGGAATAAATCGTCTGATAACGGCATCTATGATCTCATCTTTAGATCCATAGTGATGATAAACGGCTCCTTTGGTTAAACCGTCTAAACCTTTGACAATATCCGAAATAGATGTTTTTTCGTAGCCTTTTTCGATAAATAGTTTTGTTGAAACATCTAGAATTAATGATTTAGCTTCTTCTGCTGTATATTTTTTAGCCATTGTAATCTCTCCTTCTAAAAAAAAAATTCAATCGGTATGTTTTTATCATACGCTTTTTTGAGGGAATGTCAAAACATATTTTCATTGTTTTAGTTAATGAGAAAAAAGCTGAGTAGGTTCTGTTTTAGAACGTTACTCAACTCTTAATTGCTTAAATTGTCTCTGTTTATTGAAACATCATCAAATAAAACTATATATTATTCAACACTCTTAAGCGCTTCAGTCATTTTAATCTTATTAATTTTTCGATTGGAGAGACAATTCACAATAATGATTAAAACAATCGTAAAAATAATCGTAATCAAATAACTCTGTTGATCAATAACTGGTCTGAAATAAAGCTCATCACCCATTCCTGCATTAGAAAAGATCTTTTCATGAATTTTAATCCCAAAAGGTATCCCTATAATGATACCGCAAAGAGATAAAATAATATTTTCAGTCGAAAGAATTTTTTTCAGTTCGGAAAATCTAAAACCTAAAACAGATAAAGTCGCCATATCACGTTCTCTATCTGAAAAATTCAACGTGCCTAGATTGTATAAAACAACAGTCAACAACAGACTAGCAGACAATATCAATAAAATCGACATCGAAAGGGTACTTCCCATGCTACCCAAAAAGTCATTTTCCTGATTTTTTGTTAGGACAATTTTCTTCATTTCATTATTTGAAAATGTTGATTTTAGATTTTTACCTACCAAACTCGTTGGCACGAATACTTGATCAGCTTTCTCCCATGCAGATTTTGTTAAATAGAAGCCTTGCCCAATACTCAACTCTGCAATATCAGTCACCTTTAGTTTGACTAAATTCCCAACAGAATTTCTAAATTGAATATCATCTCCTTTATTTAAAGAAAAAATTTCAGCTGTTTTCTTTGTAATAAGTAAACGATCCTCTGATAATTTTACTTGTTTATTCTCGTCATAAAATTTTATATACGAACTACTATCCTCTATAACATGAATCAATCCACTCTTATTTTTACTATCAGATAGAATAAAGTATGGTCGTTCTTCAAGTCCTTCTATCTCTTTATTGCTCCGAGTTTTATCATACAGTTCTCTTGAATCTGTGTCACTTGCTACATAAGCCTTTTCTTCGTATAAATAAGATTTTTCGTAAACTGAGCTAGCCACATGATTAATTGTATCTCTAATTCCCAAAGCAGATAACAAAAGACTCGTGCAGCCAACCACTCCTATAATCGTCATTGACATTCTGATTTTACTTCTAAACATTTGCCGTAGCGTCAACTTTTGGGACGTTTTTAAGCCCTTCCAAAAAGGCTTGATTCGTTCCAACAAAATATTATAGCCTTTGGTGGTACTCTTTTCTCTTAAAAGTGAAGCTGGCGACTCTTTTTCAACATTATAAAAAACAATCAACGTGGCAACACATGTACTAAATACAGATAACGTAGTAATTATCGCCACTTGGTAGCCATTGATGACAATTTCAGGATGATCAAAAATAAATAACTCGTTAAAAAATCGCCAGATATAATTAGGAATGACCTTCCAACCAATTAAAACGCCGAAAAATACACCAATAATACTCATCCATATACCATAAAATAAATAATGCGTAATTATTTTAAAACTGCTGTAGCCTAACGCTTTCATCGTTCCAATGATTGCTCGTTCCTTATTGATTAGACGATACATTGTTGTGAAGCTCATTAGGATGACAATTGCAAAAAAGATAATTGGAAATAGGTTGCCTATTGATTGATATTGTTGTACTTTTTGACTAGTAGCTAAATCATTCAACGTTTCCTTTGACTCTAGAATACTAATAATTTCCTGTTCGTATTTCTGTTCGATTTCTTTTTTGACTGTTTCGACATTTTTCCCATCTGCTACTTTTATGACGAGTTTATTGGTCATTGCATTATTTTGTGTAAAATTTTTCGTGTCTTTTTTATTCATATAGATAAAGCCGTAATCTTCGTGATTTGGTACCACGGTTGTTGAATCTGGCGTAATATAAATATAAGAAGAGCTTACAGCCAATCCACTAATCGAAACCTCTTTCTCAAGTGAATTTATTTCAATCGTGAGTTTGTCCCCAACATCTAAATGATTTGCTTCAGCGAAGCTTTTATCGATAACAACCGTATTCTGTTTGTTTAAATTTTTCCCTTTAACAATCGTGTACTGATTGAGTTTAGCTTCTTGATCTACGCCGTTAATTAAGACTTCTTTGCCGTCACTACCTATAATTGCCCCTTCTATTAGAAATTGCTCTTCGAGCTGCTTAATGTTTTCTGACTCACCAAGCCGTGAAAAATCTTTGTTGGTTGGCTTGATCAATACTTCAATGTCCGCTTTATTTTCTTTACGATAGTTCGTTTCAACGTAGTCATTTAAACTTCTCCAAGTACTATCGATTCCTATATAGATCGCTACACCTAAAATCAACATCAATGCAATTGATAGAAGCTGGATGCTGTTCTTTTTAAAACTACGAAGAAACATTTTTTTCAAAGGAGACATTACCATACCAAGTCCTCCACATCTGAAGGACTTTCCTGCCTATAAATATCTGCAATTTTTCCATTATGCATTTTAATGACTTTATCCGCGATTTTAGTGAACTCTGCATTGTGGGTCACAATAATCACTGTTTTATTCATTTTTTTAGATGTGTCTATTAAAAGTTTGATAATCGTTTTACCTGTCTCTGAATCTAAGGCGCCTGTTGGTTCATCACATAGTAACATTTTAGGATTTTTCGCAAGTGCTCTGGCAATAGATACACGTTGTTGTTCGCCACCTGATAACTGACTTGGAAAATTCCCTGCTCGCTGATCAAGACCAACGCTAGTTAATACCTCACGAGAATTAAGCGGCTCTTTACAAACTTCCGCAGCTAACTCAATATTTTCCAAAGCAGATAAATTAGGGACTAAATTGTAAAATTGAAAGACAAACCCAACATCATTCCTCCGATATTCTGTCAGTTCTTCTTTTTTTAGTGAAGAGATTTCTTTATTGTCGATAACGATTGTACCGGAACTTGTTTTTTCCATTCCACCTAGTAGGTTCAAAAGGGTTGTTTTTCCAGCTCCACTTGCACCAACGATTACGACAAACTCCCCTTCTTTAATCGTGAAGTTTACTTGGTTTACAGCGTTTACCGTGACTTCTCCGCTTACTTGGTATTTTTTGCTGACCTCTTTAAAATTGATGTACGTCATTGTTTTCCCTCCTTTTTTAGTGTAAATTTTTTTGTAACCCAACAACCTAAATATGAACGAATGTTCATTCGAACATGTATTTATTGTACGAAAATAAATACTTTTAGTCAATAAACTTTTGTTTTATTTTAGATAAATTATTGACGTTTCTTATTTTTTCGGAGTATGGTATGCATAATATAAATAAAAAAGCTGAGTAAGTCCTGATTCAGAACATCACTCAACTTTATAGCAATCTAATAATCGGCACCTTTTTTTGTCAAGAATATATATTTTATATGCTACTCATATTTTAGCTTTTCTTTTCTTATAAGTAACAAATAATTCGGATGCTAACATAGAAAATAAAAAATATATCAAATACGCTATACGTATGTCTTGCAAATACTTTGGGTTTAAAGATTTATTTTCAATCAACGTAAACAATAATAAAAAAAATGTACTACCTATAAATAGTAATATACCAAAGGATCTATTAGAATATTTATAAACAAAACCTCGATCGTTTTCCTTAGATTTCCAAAAGAGAATTCCTTTGTACCCCAATTGCCCATTACCATTGTAATAATAAGATGAAGCAAAGCATAAAAGAGATATAACTATCAATACAATCGTGATTTTTATTTCCAAAATAATTCCTCCTTTTAAATAGAACGGAACGCTCAATAATTCACAAATGATAAATAAAGTAACCGTTACCATTAACTTGTTTATCAAATTGTATTACAAATATAATCAAAAATCAATTCTTTTTTTCTATATGGAATGTTTTTCATTTTTTAAGATAAGTTTCAATCCAAATAATAAATTTTTCATAGTTATTTATTTGCTTTTTTTCTCTGTTCGCCTTGATTCTCGCTGTCGATTTATTTATACTTAGTGTATAGAATGGAAATAAAAAAGCTGAGTAAGTCCTGATTCAGAACATCACTCAACTTTATGACAATTTAATCCTTGGCACCTTTTTGTTTGGCTGGAACTGAACGGAAATGGTCTTGAAAACAGCAACGACTGTCCGCACAAGTATGCCAATAGTAAATGAATCACTAGCTTTTTTGTCGTGTCTCTTTTTGAGTTACCACTAGAAAGGATTGCTAGGTTTCTTTAAGGTACTATTGACTTATTCAGGTATTGGACATTGCGCCAATGCCTTTTTTGTTTCTATTCTAGGTCTGAATTTTATCGATGATGGTGATAATGAAACGTAACGATGTACCAGTTAAAAAATAGAAAAATAAAAAACGGCACCTTACAACCTGACTGGAATCATGTTGCAAGGCCCCGAATAAACAGCAACGACTGCTTATCCGAGTTGCCGATAGCGCGTACCGAAGTACTCGCATGTTTTATTGTACTTAATTTTGATTGATTTTACTAGTCTCTTTGCTGGATTCTTTCATCTTTTTGGCGATTTCATGTGTTCTTTGGCGAACTATTGCACACGATGAGGCACAGATAGGTCTGATCGTTTTTTATTTTCCTGTTGGTTTTTCAAAAAAATAGGAATGGATGTGTAGTGATGAGTAAAGAACAGAATTTGAAGGCGGTACCTTATCAGGATATTTTGGATGTGCGGAGTGAGTTGATCAAGCTTCGGTCTTGGCAGAAGTCATTGGTTTATTTGGATGAATTTTTTGATGGGAAGGTTACGAGGAATAAGAAGGATATGCGGATGCGGTATTATTCTTGTCAGCAGTTGTATCAGGTATTTTCTGGGGATTTTGAGGGGGTATTGAAGGAGAGTGAGGAGATTGTAGCGAGGATGGTTCAGAGAGGGAAGATTAAGTAGGTATACAGAAAGTTTGATGCAGTAAAAAAGCTAAAATCTGGATTTTTTTGTGATTTTAGCTTTTATTATTTTTTACTAATCAATACATGTCAAAAAAATATCAAAATATTTATATAAAATATTCTACAAAACTAACTATCTTAAAAAATTCATCTCAGAATTCATATATTTTTTTATATCATCACTTTCACTAATTAGAGAAATCATCACTATTTGAGCTTTTTTTATTTTTTCAAGATGAGCAATCATACTATTAATTCTATAGGGTTGATTGAGTATTTCTGTATTAAAGTAACAATAATAATAAGCATTATAACTATCTAATACATCCAAGTATGTTTCTAATATCTTTTTTAGTTGTTGATTATATACTTGATCAGAAAATAAAAATGAAACTTGATTGCTTTTGCTTTTTAATTCTGATTTATATTTTAAGTATTCCACTCGAACCAACTCATATTCTTTTTTATCATCCGCTTCTGAAAATCTTATCTTATCTACAAATAAAGAATGATTGACTACTTGTACAAATTGATTATTAATTAATTCGTTTAATGCTTTATGTCCTTTTAGTGAATTTCCTGCTCTAGACCTATAGTAATCCTTAAAATCAGTATCTAAATTTAAAGAATCTATATAAGAAAAATTTAACTCTATAATTGCATTAAAAAAGTCATTAATGATCAATCTTCTATCAAATAAACTTTGCTTATTACTTAGCTCTATCGACTTATTTGTTTGTTTAATCGCCTTATAAGAAAAAAATAAAGCGATACTTGATATAATAATGCTAATAATATCGGATAGAGAAATATGAAGATCAAGATAATTTTGAATCATTTTTATTGTCCTTTCTGTCATTTTTATAAATTTAGCAAAATAATACTAATTATCATATGCGATATTACTTGAAAAAAGTTCTTTTAAATCTGAAACTAAGACATGACTATCCTTCAAATAATCCTGAAAGAGTGTTTTTTCTTCACAAGGAGTATAAAATATCTCTCCATATTCTGAAATACGTACATCATAACATTCTGTTTTATCATCAGAAATGTCATATCTCTTACTAACATATTTTAGTCCGATATCTTTCATTATATCCATTTCTTGCATATATAATTCTCCATAATTTAGTACAATAAACAACATCATGGGGTCATTATTAAAATGCTGCAATAAAATGTCTTTTAAAGATATTTCTTTAAAATTGTATTCTATATTTCCTCGATATATTTGCGCTGATTCATAATCTTTATGATCTATGATAATTTCATATGTAGGTTCTATTCCATACGCTATACATTCCAATATACTTTCAGGATTTGTTATAGAAACAAAAATCGTATAGTTGTCGTAGTTCTCTTCTAATTCATTAAAAATACAAGTAAAATGTTGCTTCCAAATTTTATTACCGTAAAAAACATTCTTTGCACTGCTAAACACCTCTTTCAGTTTTGCCAAATGGTTAGAATTGGCATAATCATAAAAGAATACATAATTCGTATCGTTTAACCCTGCTGTATCTTGAACTATTTTATTTACTGTATATAATTGGTCTTTAGCAAAAGCTCCTCCACAAACAGGATGCTCAATCTTCCAATCAGAATTCAACATATTCAAAAATTTCTCTGGATAGCCAATCTCAGATGTATCACAATATGATCGGTTGATTACCTCCCCTAATATTGCTTGTTCTATCTCTCCCTGTAATTCTTCTCCATCACAATATTGCTCTATTTCTAATAATTTTTCATATAAATTTTCATAATCTATTAAATCATTTTTACCCTGTTTTTTACAAAATTCTATATAATTACCAATTGGTACTGTTTGGAAAGCTAGATATATCCCTTTTGGATAGATAACCTGATTATTTGTGCCTTGATAATTTAGATTTAATAAAATATATTCCTTAATACCCACTTGTTCTAAAAGATAACCTATTATTGATAATTCATCATCTATACAACGTTTGGACGCATAGAGAAAAATATGTTGAATTCTTGATATTTTTCTTTGAATAGGATTAGGTAGTGGTTTTATCTTTCTTTTAGTTATTGGTATAAAATTACTATTTAAATCGATCTCATAACCTTCAACTAGTAAATCAGTCTCTAATACAAATTGAGAAAAAGGAACCAATAATTCATCCCAAGTTGTAGAAATTAAGATAACTCTAATTTCGCTTTGCTTAATATATAGATTTCTTTTTAATAAAGCTGAATATTTGAAAATTTCGTGTAACGCTTGTCGTGCAGCTTGATTACTTCTTTTTATTTCAATAATCACGTAGTTCCCTTGCTTATCTTTAGCTAGTAAATCTACATATCCTTTTGTCCCATCATTATTGGGTAATAAGTATTCTTTTCCAATTAAACTTAGTTCATCCGATAAAAAGTTTAAATTTCCTGCTAAATAATCCCGAATTTTGGACTCCATTTCCAAACCTCCTTCATAGGTTGAATAAAACTTTCTATACAAAAATAGTATTGAAATTTGATCATTCATTTCAATACTATTCTTATTTTATAAGTTTCCAACATACCCCCTACCTGATACAGCTCTATTCAAGATAAATTGGAAGATGGTTTCTGTCTTATTTTGAAAGACTTCTTTATCGTATGAATCTGGTAATGCTTTATCAAGCACTGTTTCTATTTTATTTTTCACTCGTTGTTTTGGCTGTTCATCTTTAAACCAGTCGACACTCAAAAATTTTCCGTTTTCTTTCATCAACGAATGATACAATTGAGTGGCTGCTGATTTCACTTGCTTTTCTTCTTCTTTTGTTAGTTTTTCTTTCAAGAGTAAATCATATAAAACCAATTCTTCTTCGGAAAGATGTTCTGTTGACGCACGTGCATCTTCTTTTTTCAAATCTTTTACAAATTTCTTTAACTCTTCAAAATAATTCTCATTTGCTGTAGCACCCGCATTATATCCTTGAACTAATTTTTCGTACCTTTGAGCAAAAGAAACTCTTGTTTCATTCTTATTTAGCATTGCTTCTAATTTTTGTTCGATAAAATTTCTCAATTCAACCAATTTAATATTTACATATTCTGATTTCTGAATTTTTGCAATCATTGTTTCTACATCTAACTCTGAAAGTGAGATTGTTTTATTATTATAATCAACATCTGAATCTTCTTTGATATAAAATAAATTCTCCGAATCCACACTCACATCCAATAATGCTTCAACTTTCACTTGTGCTTCTTCAATTCGCTCATTTTGAATCAAATTTCCCATCAATTTTGACATGTATTGAACCAGCTTAAAGATACGATTATCCCAATCATATTGGAAAATTTCAGGACAAGAAGCATCATAAATATTCTTTAATAAATTCGTATAAATAATAAATTGTGCTTTTTGCTCATCTGTTGCTAGAACAACATTAACTGCAGATTTTATCTTACAAGTTTTTGAAAATACATCTTCAGTACTTACTATTTCCATTAAATCAATATTTAAGGATGTACAAAAATGAATAATTTCTTCCTGAGTTAAGACAAGCATCTCAACCAGCTCATCTACTTGTTTTACTGGCAAGTCTAATTCAGCCTCATGATGAGAACCGCCGTAGTCTTTCAGGGCTTTTTTCATATAATGGAAAATATTCACATGATCTACAATCAAGCCATTGATCTTAATCCCACGTTTATCATCTGAATAAACACGATTCGCACGGGCAATGGCTTGCATTAATGTGTGGCTCTTCATTGGTTTATCTAAATAAAGCGTTGAAACCGAAGGCGCATCAAAGCCAGTTAGCCACATAGCGGTTACAAAAACTAGCTGTAAAGGATGATCCGGATCTTTGAATTGCTCTTCAATATCACGACCTTCGTCATCAACTTGATGATATCTTTTTCTATGTTGCGTAATATCTAAGCCAAACCGCTCGAATTTTTCTTCTTCTCCGCTTTCCTCGCTTACCACAACAGCCATTTCGACACTCTTCATAAATGTTTTCTCTTTTAATAAAGCTTCTTTCTCTTCCTGAGAATGTGTTTGTTGCAACACAGAATTAATGGCTCGTATTCTTTTTTTCCAATGCTCTTGCACTTTGTTATACATCATAACTGTCGCATATTTATCGACTGAAATAACCATCCCTTTTCCTAAAAAACCTCTTTTTGGAAAGTGTTTAACGATGTATTGAGCAACTTCGTCTAACCGGTCGTCTCGTTTCATTACGTTTAAAGAACTACGGTATTTATTCTCTAATTTCTTTCTTTCTTCGTCTGTTAATTCTTCCTTATCAATAATATCCAAAAATTCATCATTTAACAGATCATTATTCAAATTAACTGTAGGGACTTTTTTTGTATAGAATAAAGGAACTGTTGCACCGTCATTAATGGAATCATTAAATGTATACTCACTCACTGGATTTCCAAAATAATCATAGGTTAATTGTTTACTACCTAACAGTGGTGTTCCTGTAAAAGCAATATATTGCGCATTAGGTATGCCCTTACGCATGTTTTCAGCTAAATTTTTATATTGAGTTCGATGGGCTTCATCTACAATCACAATAATATCTTTTCGTTCAGAAAGCAGAGGAAAATCTTTGTATTTATCGTATCTAAATTTTTGTATTGTAGTGAAAATCATCGAGATATTACTTTTAAGTAATTCTCTAAGTTGCAACCCACTTTTTGGTTTAACCATATTTGTATCTTCAACTACACCTGTTCGCACAAAATTTTTGATTAACTGCGAATCTAAATCATTGCGATCTGTCACAAGTAAAAAGGTATAGTTTCCTGCAAATTTCCGTCTTATTTTCCGAACATACATCACCATGGAAAAGCTTTTGCCACTACCTTGTGTATGCCAAAATACCCCTAATTTTCCATTTCTAGCTTCTCTATTCTCAAAAGCTTCAATCGCATGATTGACACCTAAAAACTGATGATTTTTCGCAACGATTTTCGTATCTTTATTTAGATACAAAATAAAGTTTTCAATATAATCTAAAAGTTTCGCTTTTGGCATAAGTCCTTTAAGTAAATATTGAATGGATAGCTCTTCATCATGAATTTTTGTTCGATCAATCACTTCTTTTTCATCCTCAATTTTAAGCCATTCAAAATAATGAGAGAAAGTCGAATTATAGCTGCCAGCCTTGGTGATATGTCCATTTGAAATAATACATAATTGATTGAAGAAAAATAATTGCGGAATATCCTTTTTCTGATCCATCAGATTTTTTGAATACCCTAATTGGACATTTTCACTTGGTTTCTTTAACTCAATCCAAACTAAAGGAAGTCCATTGATATACACGATAATATCCGGTCGACGGTACCCAATCTCACCAGCAATCCAAACTTGTCGAGCGGCAATAAAATAATTATTTTCAGGATGCTCAAAATCAATTAGCTTTAATGTTTCAATCTGTTCCTCATCATTAAGAGAGAATTTTATATTGACACCGTTGATTAAAGATTGATAATACTCATAATTTTTATCTTTTAATAACCTAGAATTCAAAGAATCATCCTTGATAATTGCTTGTACTTCCCCAACAATGAGTGCATCTGGAATTGAAGGATTTAGTTTACGAGCGTATTCTAAAAGAACATCAGGTAAAACAACTTGTTTTTTTGTCTGTCGATGTGTTCCGTCCTTAAGAGAAGAATTTGTTTTTGTGTAAGCATTCAAAAGTGAATAACCTAAATCTTCAAATTCTTCCATAATACGCAATTCTAAATCATCTTCCGTTATAAAATCAACCATTTTAGACCTCCTTTAGTTCAAGTTTCATTTTTCTTACTCTAGTTCAATTTCTCCAGAAAGAAGTTTTGGGAGTAGAGTGTCTCTAAGTTCTTTTAAGGATTCAATTTCACTTCTTTTGTTTGCAATCAATTCAAAAATACTCATTACAGATTCATGAAACATCAGTATTACTTCAAATGATGGACTTACAAACTTATAATTTTCAAAATCATTTTTAGAAATATTAATATACACACTTCCTGATCCAGTATTCGCAAAATATTTAAACATTTCTTCTAATAACAAAAATACAAATTCTTGATAATGATTATCTATAACTCTTGCTATACCTGCTCCTCTACCGATCGCATATTCTTGCTGAACAATTGTTGGATTCCCGATAGTTGCACGAACTCCAAAAATAATATCGGCTTTTTTTGTCACTTTTTTAGGTTCAGTAGTATACTTTTTGGGGTTAACAAAACCATTCTTAAAATCACTCGCACCATTGATTAGTGGTAAACCAATATTTTCATTGTTATATGATGTTCCTTTTGGAGATTGTCCCATAATAATTTCTGTAATATTCTTTAATGAGCTTACTTCCCATCCTTCTGGAATTTCACCCAGTTCACTTTCAATCATTTTCCCACCATTTAATTTGTATGGATTTCCATTTTTATTAGGAAATTCAAAATCAATGAACCAATGGTTGAAAAGAGTAGTTGCTGTTTCTTCTAAAGTGTTTATAATTTGATTATTGAGTTCGATTTTTGAATCTAAATTTCCTAAAATGCGACTCATTATTTTCTGTTCTGTAAGTGTAGGAATAGCCATTTCATACTCTAATATCGCTTCTTTTTGAGCTCTTTGCCTACCAGAAGTTCCAGTCATTGAAGCTATGGCTATGTTCCTAATTTCCTCTGAGATAGACAAATAATAGATAAATAAAGGATCAGAAATGCCTTCTTTAGCACGCAGAACAAAAAATTCAGTTGAGCCATATCCTACTTCGTCCTTATCTAGTATATCTACAATTGCCGTTTTTCCATTTTCTAAGCAAGGAGTTATCCTTGCCATCAAAGTATCTCCATTTCTAAACTTAGTTCCACTTTTAAACATTTCAATTTCAAAACCATTTATTTTTCTAGCAAAATTAGGCAATTTATCCATACTAATCTTTTTTGCTAATGTATCGCGTTTTAGAATTTCTTTAGGAGCAAAATCAATTATTTCATCTAGTCGTTTTCTTTTCCACTCAGATCTCATACCCTATCCCTCCTAGGGCATTACGAATTTCTTTTTCCAACTCACTAGATTGTTGGAACTGTTCCGATAATTGCTTTGTTAGCCTTTGCATCTTCTCTTCGAATGGTTCTTCATCTGCTTCTATCTCTTCCACACCAACGTATAGACCAGGGGATAAACTCCAATCTTTTGATTCAATGCTGTTTTCTCCATGAACTGGAACAACGCTACATAATCCCGCTATGTCTTTATACAGTCTTTCTGGAAATTGTTCATTGACCCAATTTAGTTGTTTTAGCCAATATTCCTTTTGGTCATCATTTAAGTCAATATTTTCTTGATACCAGTTTTTGAGTTCTTCATATTCTTGAGTATTGCCTTCATACAACCTTGTAATCAAGGCAAGATTTTTAATATGCGCCTCATCAAATTTACGATGTGCACGATCTACCTGTGTATATAATTCTTTTTTATCAGCATTAATAAACAAAACTTCTTCATGTTTCTTTGATTTATCAAAGAACCAAAGAGTTGCTGGCAAAGTAACTGTATTAAACATATTTGAAGGTAACACAACAATTTGTGAGAGGTGACCACTTTCTAATAAACGTTTGCGAATGTCTTTTTGTCCGCCGTCCCCTGCTGTGGAAGCTCCATTTGGCATAACTAATGCTGCTTTTCCATTTTTTTTCAGTGCAGTGGCAAATTGATTAATCCATAAGTAATTGGCATTGGGGACTTTCTCAATTTCATCTTTTTTACTAGAATTTCTTGGAATACCATATTCATTAAATCTTTTTTGATTACATACACGCTCGTATTCAACACCTCTTACATTAAACGGAGGATTGGCAAAAACATAATCAAACTTCTCATAGCTAATGTGGGGATCTTCGTAAAATGAATTGGCTTGGAAAATATCTCCGTTCATGTTATGAAGTAATAAATTCAATTGAGCTAATTTTACAGTTGCCGGTTCTTTTTCAACGCCGTGGGCTCTTAAAGCATTTGGGCCATAGCCATGTTTTTTCGCATAAAGAGCCGATTGAACAAACATGCCTCCTGAGCCACATGCCGGATCTAATATTCTACCTTTTTTGGGTTGGACAACTTCTACCATATATTGAACAACTGATGCTGGGGTGTAAAAGACACCGCCACCTTGTCCTTCAGCCATGGCAAATTTTCCAAGAAAGAACTCATAGATTTCTCCAAAAATATCAACTGATCCCTCAGTTGGAATATCTTTGAAATTCTTCAGCAAATTTTTTAAATTCGTTGCTGGTATTTCTTTGTATTTTTCTTTGGGTAATGCTCCTTCTACAGACGATGCATATCTTTCCATTTCAGTCATTGCATTTACAATTGCTGGCGCAATAACATCTTCTTTTTCTGGAAGATTTAATAAATAATCGTATCTTGCGTCATCTGGCACATAAATTCCTGCTAATTCAAGAGCAATCTCACTTTTATTTGCTGAAATACGTGTACTTTTTTGCCTTTTTTCAAATTCTTCTTCAATAGCTTTTTCAAATTTTTTATATTTAGCGTCAGCAAAACGCAAAAAAATTAGCCCTAAAATGGGTTCAGCATAATCATGGGCACTTAAATTAGAGTTGGCACGCATATCAATCGCCGTCGTCCAAAGATCGTCTTTCAGTTTTTTTAATTCTTTATCATTCAATTTTAGTTGCCCCTTTATCTATAAAAATATGTTTAATTATTTATATACGTAGTCAAGTAAATTATATATTAAAGCAATGTAAAAGTATACTTTTCAGTGTATTTATAGTTAATCATTAACTGTCTTGATGGAATCTATTGTGTATACATCATTATCTCAATCTGAACTCAGTAAATAAGCCATTCTCAATATCTTAAAGAATGACTTTTTTCAATATTTTTTATCCGTTATTTCAACACCTAGCTTTATTCCTAAAAAGATTTCAACATTAACAAAATATGTTCTAGTTGCTCACTTTCATACCCTATCAATCTTTTATTAATTTCTTTCAAATAATACTCTTTTGAACGAGTTTCTCGAAGAAATTCTTCAACGGTCACATCTAAATAGTCGCAAATAACATATAGCATTTGAATGGAAGGTGTAACACGCTCATTTTCAATAGAATTGATATAATTATCACTTTGTCCAATTGCCAAACTCATTTCTCTAGCACTAACGTTTTTCCTAGAGCGAAAGTAGCTTAGCTTTTTTGATATAAAACGTTTAAGTTCTGATTCATGCATTTTATCACTCCTCTTTCACACACAATTTTACAACATAAAAACCAAAATTTACGAGTTATAAAAACCAATTTCTATTGAAATTCATTTTTATAAAGTGTATAATGTTCATAAGGCATATTTAAAAAGTGTAATCGCCTTTTATCTCAATCATACTAAAAAATAGGAGGATACAAAATATTGGAAAAAGAAAAGACTACACTATTAACCCAAAACAAGCAACCCATCAAACAAGTCTCCTACCAAGACATGTATGCTATGAAAGATACTCTGGAACAACTTGAATCATGGACAGAAATTTTAATGGTGGTAGATAAACACTTTGCCAATAGAAAACTACCACTAGACAAGAAAAAAATTGCAAAAGATTACTACTCCATATCTCAAATTTTCGGTTCATTTATGGATGATTTTTCAACCTGTATTGACCGATTAGAAACACAACTGGATCAATTAATGAAAAAAGAAAAAGTGAAAATTACTCAATAATTCCAATCATTTTATGAGTTCTTCGAACATTGACAGATTTAGATAATAAACGAAGCCAATAGCTATGTTAAATCTACATAATAGCTGTTGACTTCGTTTATTGCATTAATACATGTAAAATATCATTTTATTCATTTCACACAATTAGGTAAGATAATCCTTTGTTCTATCCATATCGCTTCATGTTGAGCCTTCCAACACTGCTTTAATCCAACGATTTGATAGTCAGCTTACAAATTTCAACTTTAATCAATAGCTCTTTTCAACTCATCAATCTCTAATGGTGAAAGAACCGTTGAAAGATTTGCATGACCTGCAAGTCTTTTCTTTGATTCCAAAGGTAATTGTTGCATGATACTTAATAAAGTACGACTGCCAAAATAACTTTTTTCAATTTTTGAATTTTCTATCAATAAAAAGAACAGCTTAATCAATAAATCTTTTTTCTCACTATTTTTTTGTTCTTTGAGACTATCAGGAAGTGAATGAATGTTTACCTTCCCTTTATAATCAGAAATGTTTTCTTCAAATACCCGTAAAACCTTTTCTCCTTTAGATAATACAGTGCTGTCTTCCTCTAAATAATAAAGAATGTCTCTTCCAAAATCACCTTCCTTATCATGCAGCATTATTTCTCGAAGCCACTTCTCTTCATACTCAAACTCAAATTCACTTTGAAAAATAAGAGAGAGCATCCAAGAAAAATTGATGTTATTCCAATTTATCTCCATTCCTTCATCACTAGGGTTTATCTTAGATAGAGCAAGAAAGAACAGATTATTTTGATTTACATTATTTACATAGCCTTTTTTCAGTAACTCTTGACCTACAAGCTTAAATTTATCTAAATCACCTTGTTTGAATCCGCTTATTGAAAAAGAATATCCTTGGAAAGTATTGATCGTAACCTTTTCTAAATCTATTGAATTATCAACTGTTGTCAAAGCTCCCAGCGTAAATTCTCTAAATTGATTGAAATTAACTTTAGCTACAATCTCTTTAATTACACCACGTTTAGACTTGTCCTTTTTGTTTATTAATATCAGTATATCCAAATACCTTCCTAACTCAGTATTAATAAAATCATCACGTTCAATTAATTCAGGTCTCTCTTTATTTGTATACACATAGTTATAACTAAGCTTATTAACCTCGACTTGAAATAGCTTTTCAAAAGCTTTATGTTCAAATTCCTTTTTAGAAATCAACTCTTGGAAGAACAATTTTTCTTCCCAACTAAAACTATCTGAATTGAATTTTTCTAAAAATATATTTAAAGCCTTCTCTTTTAAATCAGAGTTATAATCATCCGTTAAAATTTTGAGAAAAAGTCTATCAAATTTTGGATATAGAAGTGACCCCTTATCAATGATTATCTTCTCTATTTTTTGCGAAACTACATCATTTTTTTTCAATACATTTAACAAATAATTAGAAGTTTCTTTATTGGTTTTTTCAGAATAAAAGTCTTCTCTCTGTGAAAATGACTCATCTTGACCACCTAATAAAATCTCCAAGATTGATTCTTCATTTTCTTTAAGAATCTGACTACTGTCTATAAATGAACGAGGATGAACAATACTAGCAGGTCCTGATTCAATCGCATTTTCATAAACTTCAAGAGCATCCTCTCCTATTTCTGTTTTATGATTTCTTGCAAATTCATTTAGCTCAGTTCCAAAAATAGTATCAGTAAAATCAATTTTAGCTATTAACTTGTTAACAATAGGATTAGGCAATTTCTTTTCATTATCAATATTAACTAGCACTCGTTGAAATAGACGCGTTTCCAATAAGGGTTCGGGGAAATTCTCTAAAATAAACGTATCTTCGAACAATAATTTTTCATCTAAAAGGGAATTATATATAATCTTTATTAACCCATCCATTGAAATAATTTCATCAAATGACCAATAGAGATATATTCCTTCGTCCTTTACTGACTCGATAATTGGCGTAATCATTTCATTTCTAAAATTAATTTTAAGACTCTGATCACCGTAAAAAATATTTCTATGACGTGAAATTTCCTGTTGAAATTGTTCACTTAGCCAATATCCCATCAAATCTGAATCACCTGAAAAAGATGTATTAACTAACGATTGATTTTGTGCCAAATGTTTTCTTATTTCATTAATATCTTCGTTTGAAATATTATCTGAGTTCAGAAGTTGTTCATACACTTCAAAAAGATCTTGGCAGTAAATATTTAGTTTTTTATTCTTAAAAATTTCAACAATTATTTTAAGTTGTTCAGTGTCTATATTTTTAAAATTTTTACTAACCATATTCCAAAAACTACTGATATTACTAATTTTCTTCAATAAGATCTGACTACGTAAAGTAATTTTTAAAATCTTCTTTTGCAAATCAATATCATCCGTTTTAAAAATATCAGATAAATAATGTTCATCTTCCGAATATTTCTCAAGTATTTTCTGATAAATTTCTTTATCGGTTGATATACTGTGGAGTATAGCCCAATCCTCACTAGACTTAGCCACTTCTAATTTTCTCTGAACAGAACTTACCATTTTCTCTACTTCTTTTGGCAAATCATCATAATCATCACCATACCAAAAAATGGTTGTACGATTATTGTTTTGGTAGGTTTGATTATAAAGGTTTCTGAACTCTGGAGATTCATTCCGCTCTGTTTTCATCATCGCAAAATTTTTAGATGTTGCTGGTAATAAGGATAAAATCTCTTCTTCTTCCATACTACTTCCAAGAAATAAAACAATAGGTTGTTTCATTTCAAACCATGTTCTTAATTTCTGAAATTCCTGTGTTTCTTTTAAATATTGCCGAGAATAATCCAATGATGAATTAACAAAATAATGCCCTTCTCCTTCTGTAGTTCCATGCAAATGCAACACATCACCAGATATTAGTCTACTACTCCAATTGGTAAATTCATGTAGATTATTTATAGTTTTAAATGCATCTTTCTGCTTGATACGTTTCAAATGTTTCTCAATTTCGAAATCATAATTTGAAGTTATAAAGATTGGATCTAATTTTATCAATTCAACTAACACACTATTTTCTAAATAATCTGGTACGACTTCTTTAAAAAAATATTTTTCAAAATTAAGCTTTACATCGTCAAAGTCTTCTCCCAAAATATCGTGCAACAAAGTATGTAATAAATCAATCTTTCTTTTTGGACCATTTTTTGATCTCAAGATTTCATCAAATTGCGAAAGCAATTTATTTGATACTTCTATCTTTCCCCCCGCAACATGTTGTATATTGAATTGCCAAAAATGAATTAATTTTTCAATATAACCATTCCAGTTAGGATAGCCTTGCGAAAGTGAAATACCTGCTCCTACAAAAACAACTAGATTAAAGTTTTTTACTGCTCCTGCTAATGAATCAACTAACTCATCAAATTCGTTTTCTGTATAATAATTGCCCATAATAATCTCCCGTCTTACTGCAATAATTTAGTTAGCATTATTTCAATCTTATAAATAAGTATTATTTACTTTTTTTCTTCAATAACTCTAACATTTTTATATCAAACTTTCTACTGTTCAACCTATTTTAAACCGATACAAATTTATAAGTTCACCGAAACAAAAATAGTATTATTCTAGGTACTACTGGTACTAATATTAATACTACTTTTATTTTCAGATATTAAAAAAACTAGGAATGCCTAGATAACAGCGTTCCTAGTTTTTATTTTGTTATTAACCAACTGAACCTTTCATTTGAGATTTTACAAATGAATGAGCTGGAAAACCAGTCATATTAACAAATCAATATTTTCTTATTAAAACTAAATGTCATTGAAAATCAAGCGATTGTCATTCAAAAATTGTGGACACTTAGGAAAGAAATTACCCGAGTATTCATCGGTTGTTTTAGAATATAAACTAAATCCATTAAAAACTGCAAAGAAAGCAAAAAATATTGACAATGTTCCAAAATGACCATTTTTAATAATAAAAACTCCTTTTGAAAAAGTCATTTGATAAAAAAACACCGCAAATGATAGTAGATCTAAATAGACACGACCCTGGATTCACCCAATAAAAATGAGTATCTATATTCTGTGATATTATACTTAGCGGATCAGAAAACAATTTTACTTTTGTTTTTAAACCTCAAAATTATTTTTTTTTCAATAACTCTGTAATATTTTTTTTAATAGTTTTTCCTATTTCATTAAAAAATGCTCGCTCTTTTTTTTCACTCCAACTAGCCCTTGGTGGTGTCTGTGCATTTGAAAAAACTTTTATTAGATTAGGTATAAGCTCTATGAATGATCTTAAAAGTATTCTTGATTTTACAATTTCTTCAATACCAAACATATCGGGTCCTTCATAATCAATTATAGACACATCTATGAAACTTTCTTCTCCTAAAGTAATATCATAAAAATGGTTATCATCTTTAATTTCTAAATTCACTTTCGATATATTTTGATTTTCAAATAAAAATAAAAGAGTTGTCAACATATTCAGAATTCTTTTCCCAGTTCCTTGGATTGTGTTTATTTTGTCTTCTGTTTTCCCCATAAAACCTGTTAGACTTTTTAGGTACAGGCTTGAATTCACGCCTAACGGTAGGCTAGGATTTTCAATTAAATTATATACTAACCAAATAAAAAGGTCTGACTTAATACCACCTATAGTTTCTTCTTTAATTTCATGTTTTCCCTCATAACCGTGCAATTTCCTTAGTATAGATAAAGTAGGTTGTGTATATCCTCTATTAACTATATACTTAACTTTATTTTTATGGCTGTAAATTATTATCTCATAATCTTCAGTTCTAATTCTCTTTTCTCTATTACTATTTTTTTTTTCACTATTTCTAACTCTTTCAAATTGAAACTCTAAAAAATTATACTCTACAGTTTCATTATTTAGTTGTATACTTTCATTTTTTGGAAAAGCTTTTGTTATTCTAAAAGATAAATTACTATTATCAAATGGATCTATACTAGGTTTAAGCCATTCAGAATAAGACATTATATGATCTATTAAGCTATCTATATCTCTATTTATCGTATTTTGCCACTTTGAATATACCATATTGACACCCCTTAATTTTGTTTCAATTCTAATTTATTCTTTTTAAGACTAACAAAACCTAACCAGATTGGTTTTTCTAAAACAAGGTAATCTTTATCACCCTTGTTGTATTCTTCCAAAACTAGACTTAATTTAATTGTTCTAACAGTTGAAACGTCCTTCTTATATCTGGATATCATTTTGTTTATATCTAACTCGTAATTTGAACCGCCTGAGTCAATAGAAATAAATTTTCTACTTGAATTTTCATGTAACTGAATCATATAAGATTCAGGACATACCAAAGTAATACTCTTATAAGTTTTCCTAACTTTTCCTTTGGCTACTATTTTCATTTCTATATCCATGCTTTTTGCTAAATCTGATTCTGAAAAAACAATCTTATTAGTTTCTTGATTTGGGTAGCTAATATTTACGTCAATATGTAGTAAGCGATTGCTGACGAAATTAAACACTAATGCAAATATCACACTAAAAACAAAATTATAAAAACCAATGTCTAATGATGCCAAAACTTTTTGATCAGTTATATTTAAAAAAATGGTTGCAAGCGGAAATTTATATGCACATATACATGAACCTATCATTAAGAATAAGACTTTAACTTGTTTTAACACTTCACTCCCCATTAAAATACCTCGTTAAAACTGGAACAATGAAATTATTAAATATTTCTTCATCTCCGAAATATATACCATTTGATAATATTTTTGCATTGTCGTAGTTTCCGCCTCGACCTACAATTTTTATTTCACTAATATCTATAGATTCATTATCATAACACCAAGACAATTCCTCTATTAATCTTACTACATTTGAGTAATCAGTTCTCATAGAAAGAATTATCTTATTAATATTCTCTTGTACTTCTAAATCATCTTCGCTTCCTATTTTCAGAGCTGCTACTATATATTCTTTATTATTTATTGCAGTTTCTTTTATTAGCTCTATCATAACTTCAGAGTTAAACAAAACTTGACGGCTATTTTCCTGTTTTAATTTTTTTATCAGTTGTGAATATGAAATCTTCTTAGCATCATAAGAAATTAATTGAAAAGAGTAACAATTATTTTGGAAATGTTTAAATATTTTTTTATTTTCTACATTCATATTCCATCCCCCATTTCTTATATCAAGATAATTATATCAAGCATTACAACACATTACTATTAAAATTCATAAAAATTTGGCTTTTATTTCTAATTGGCGTTAATTTTATTGTTACTTTCTACATCACAAAACAAAAAAAGCCAGAAATACCTGCAATCAGACATTTCCAGCTTCCAAGATTTAATTACCCGACTGATCCTTCCATCTCATAACTAATCAATCGATTCAATTCAACCGCATACTCCATCGGCAATTCCTTCGTAAACGGCTCCACAAATCCCATAACGATCATCTCAGTCGCCTCAACTTCAGTCAACCCACGACTCATCAAGTAATAAAGCTGTTCTTCCGAAATCTTCGAAACCTTCGCTTCATGCTCTAACGCCACTTGACTGTTATGAATCTCATTAAACGGAATCGTATCCGATTTCGATTTATCATCCATAATGATCGTATCACACTCAATATGTGAAATCGAGCCAGCACTATCTTTTCCAAACGTTACTTGACCACGGTAATTCACTTCACCGCCGTCTTTGGCAATTGATTTAGAAACGATCGAGCTTGATGTATTTGGCGCATTATGAATCATCTTCGCCCCTGTATCTTGAATTTGGCCTTCCCCAGCAAATGCAATTGAAAGCATTGTGCCACGAGCACCTTTTCCATCTAAATAAACACTTGGGTATTTCATCGTTGTTTTAGCACCTAAGTTTCCGTCGATCCACTCGACAGTGGCACCTTCATAAGCTTTGGCACGTTTTGTTACCAAGTTATAAACGTTATCAGACCAGTTTTGGATGGTTGTATAACGTGTATACGCATCTTTATGGGTAAAAATCTCAACAATTGCTGCGTGTAAGCTATTACTTGTATACGTAGGTGCTGTACAGCCTTCTACGTAGTGAACACTAGCGCCTTCATCCACGATAATCAGCGTACGTTCAAATTGTCCTGTGTTTTCCGCATTGATTCGGAAGTATGTTTGTAATGGCACATCCACACGAACCCCTTTTGGTACATAGATAAATGTTCCACCAGACCAAACTGCTGAGTTTAGTGCTGCTAATTTGTTATCTGTTGGTGGGACTAATTTTGCGAAATATTTTTTGAATATATCAGGATATTCTTTCAACGCTGAATCGGTATCTGTAAAGATGATTCCTAATTTTTGGAATTCTTCTTTCATGTTGTGGTAGACAACTTCTGATTCATATTGCGCTGAAGCTCCAGCTAGATACGCACGTTCCGCTTCTGGAATCCCGATTTTTTCAAAGGTTTCTTTGATTTTATCTGGTACATCATCCCAATCACGAGCAGGTTTGTCGCTGGCTCTTTGGAAATATTTGATTTTTTCAAAATCAATATCAGATAAATCTGGTCCCCATTCTTGCATAGCCATTTTGTTGAATTGTTCCAATGATTTTAGGCGGAACTCTAACATCCATTCTGGTTCTTCTTTTTTACGTGAAATTTCTCTAACAACTTCCTCTGTTAGTCCATTTCCCGTACTGAAAATTGGTTTCACATCATCATGAAAACCAAATTGATACTCTTCTAACTCAGGTACAGTACTCATAGGCTCACGCTCCCTTTTGATTTATTTCTATTCTTCGCAGTGTAATTGTCCTGCGGTTCCTTGTCCGTCATTTTCAACTGCTTGTTCTAACGCTTTCCAAGCAAGTGTTGCACATTTAATCCGTGCTGGGAATTTTGCTACGCCACTAAGCATCGCTGCATCACCTAGTTTTTCTTCTTCTGGTACATCATTTCCTTGTACCAATTGAGAAAAATCTTCAGCCAACTGTTCTGCTTCGGCTAAGGTTTTCCCAATCACCGCATCTGTCATCATACTGGCACTCGCTGTACTAATCGAACAACCACTGCCACTAAACGCAATATCTTTAATGACATTGTCTTCAATAGCTACTTGCAATTCGATTACATCGCCACAAGTTGGGTTATTCATTTCGATTTTCTTGCTTGATTCTGCTAATGTTCCATGATGATGAGGATGACTTGAATGATCCAAAATCACTTGACGGTATAAATTATCTAATCTAGATAGAGCCATGTTGGAAAAACTCCTTTGTCGCTAAAATTGCTTCGATCAATCGATCCGCATCTGCTTTTGTATTATAAAGATAGAAGCTTGCACGAGCTGTCGCCGGAACGTCTAAATATTTCAGTAATGGCTGGGCACAATGATGTCCTGCACGAACTGCCACTCCTTCCATATCTAAAGCCGTCGCTGTGTCATGTGGATGTAATCCATCTAAATTAAACGCCAAAACACCTGTATGATGGGCTGGATCTTGCGGCCCGTAAACCGTCAAACCTTCGATCGACAATAGTTTTGGTAATACGTAAGCTACTAATTCTGCTTCATGTTGATGAATTTCTTCTAATCCGATCTCTGTTAGAAAATCGATGGCCGCACCTAGAGCAATTGCTCCAGCAATATTTGGTGTTCCTGCCTCAAATTTCCAAGGCAATTCTTTCCAGGTACTATCATACAAATTCACGAAATCGATCATTTCACCACCAAATTCCACGGGTTCCATTTGATCTAGTAATTCACGTTTTCCATATAATACACCAATTCCAGTTGGACCACACATTTTATGCCCACTGAATGCGTAAAAATCAGCATCAATTGCTTGAACATCCACTGGCATATGTGGTACAGCTTGAGCACCATCGACAACTAAGACAGCTCCGTGGCTATGAGCTAACTCTGCCAGCTCTGCCACTGGATTGATCACGCCTAAAACATTGGATACATGCGCGATAGAAACAATCTTGGTTTTATCCGTGATTTGTTTTTTCGCACTTTCCATATCTAAAAAGCTATCTGCTGTGATCTCGATATATTTCAAGGTTGCGCCTTTTCGTTCAGCTAACTGTTGCCAAGGAATGATGTTAGAGTGATGTTCCATATAAGAAATCACAATTTCATCCCCTGCTTCGACCGCTAAATCACCATAGCTTTTTGCGACCCAATTTAAACTAGTCGTTGTACCTCGGGTAAAGAGCGTTTCTGCTGTTTCTTTGGCATTGATAAAGGCTCTAACTTTTTCACGAGCTTCTTCATACTCTTTCGTGGCACGTTCGGCCAAGGTATGCACACCACGATGGACATTAGCGTTATCATGTTCGTAATAATAAGTCAGTTTATCTAAAACTGCTTTGGGCTTTTGAGTTGTTGCTGCATTATCCAGATAAACAAGCGGCTCGTCATTGACTTCTTGAAACAAGATGGGAAACTGCTGACGAATCTTATCTGCGTTTATCATGCATTCAACTTCCCTTCAATTACGTCTACAAATTCTTTTTGCACATCTTTCACAGGAATCGCCGTAATAACTGAACCTAAGAAGCCACGGATAACCAAACGTTCCGCATCATCTTTACGTAAACCACGGCTCATTAAGTAGTACATTTCTTCTGGATCAACACGACCAACACTGGCAGCGTGTCCTGCAGTTACTTCATTTTCATCGATCAATAGAATTGGGTTCGCATCGCCACGGGCTTTATCAGAAAGCATTAAGACACGACTTTCTTGTTGAGCATCCGCCCCTTTAGCGCCTTTTAGGATGTGACCGATTCCGTTGAATGTTAGAGTTCCACGTTCGCGGATAACTCCGTGTTGTAAAATGTGTCCCACTGAGTGAGACGCTTTATTGGTTACACGCGTATCGATTCCTTGCGTTTGTTTGCCCGCACTGATTGCCACGACTTTGACTTCTGAGTGAGAGCCTTCGCCTACTAAATCTGAATCAAAATCAGCAACCACGTCACCGTCATTCATCACGCCTAACGCCCAATCAACAGATGCATCACGCATAATGTGTCCACGACGGTTCATATACGTTGAAACATTTTCGCCTAATTGATCGACAGCTGAGTATTTCACTTTTGAACCAGCTTTGGCAATCACTTCAACGACGATATTCGCTGATACTTTGACTTTTTGATCGCCAATTGTTTGGAATCGTTCTAAATAGCTGAACTCACTATGTTCGTCCGCTACGATCAATACATGTTTGAAGAAAGATTCTTCACTGGCTGAATCTTGAATAAAGATTGCTTCGATTGGTTCTTCAATGACAACATTTTTCGGTACATATAAGAATACACCGCTATTCATAAAGGCTGTGTGGAAAGCCGTTAATTTATCTTCATCCATTTCAACTGCTTTATTCATATAATATTCTTTGACTAAATCGCCATGTTCTTGCAAGGCTGTAAACATGTCAGTGAAAATTACACCTTGATCGGCTAATTTCGCTGAAAGTTGTTCAAAAGCTGTAATCGACCCTTGTTGCACGATCACTGGATTGTCTTTCATTGCATCAAAGCTTGGGATATTCATCGTTTCAGGTGCATACTCTTCAGTATTCACATTAAACAAAGGCCAACGGTGAAATTTCACACGTTCGATCTTTGGTAATTCTAAGTTTTCAGCTTTTTCTAAAGCCGCTACACGTAAGTCGGTCATCCAAGTAGGTTCTTCGTTACGGGCTGAAAAAGCGTTGATGTCGTCAAGATAATTCGCTGTTGTTATTTCCTTCATTTATCTTGTCCTCCTTATGCTTCTTCTTTGTATTCGATACCTAATTCTTGGCTGATTCCTGCATAGCCTTCTGCTTCTAAACGCTTCGCCAGTTCAGCACCGCCAGTTTTCACCACACGGCCTTCCATCATGATATGCACCACATCAGGTGTGATGTAGTTCAATAGACGTTGGTAGTGAGTGATGATCAATGCACCAAAGTTTTCACCGCGCATTTCGTTTACGCCTTTTGAAACAACTTTCAACGCATCGATATCTAAACCAGAATCGATTTCATCTAAAATGGCAAATGTTGGTTCCAACATCAATAATTGTAGGATTTCGTTCCGTTTCTTTTCCCCACCAGAGAAGCCTTCGTTTAAGTAACGTTCAGCCATTTCTTCTGGCATATTTAGTAAATCCATTTTTTTATCTAATTTTTTGATGAATTCCATCACTGAAATTTTGTCATCTTCATCACGTTTGGCGTTGATTGCCGCACGCATGAATTCAGCATTCGTAATTCCTGGAATTTCACTTGGGTATTGCATTGCAAGGAATAAACCTAAACGGGCACGTTCGTCCACTTCAAGTTCTAATACATTTTCTCCATCAAACAAGATTTCGCCTTCTGTGACTTCGTAATTAGGATTTCCCATGATGGCCGCAGATAAGGTTGATTTACCTGTTCCGTTAGGCCCCATGATTGCGTGGATTTCACCTGTTTTCATGGTCAGGTTAACCCCTTTTAAAATCTTTTTATCTTCGATTGATACGTGTAAATTTTTAATTTCTAAAACGGACATGTACAATTCCCTCCAACTTAAAATAATTATTTTATCGTTCTCACTCATTTTATCCTAATTGAGAATGATAAGCAATCTCTTTACTAGAATAATTCTTATTTAATCTAGGTTTTGTTTGTGAAAAAATGGACTTAATTAGAATCTTTCTAAAATGGTTATTGTTTTATTATCTGCCTTTTCTCTATTCTACTCAACCAAATATTGGTGATGATTAGCTAAGTTATTTTGATTTTCCTTATTCTTTGTGAGATAATTTACAATGATTTCAGAAAAATGTTGACTAGAGCAAAACGCATTTTGTCCTAGCCATTTGAAAAGAGGGTTTTAATGTCTAAAAAAGGAATTATTATTGTTAATTTAGGGACTCCAGATAAACCTGAAACGAAAGAAGTTCGAGCCTATCTTAAACGTTTTTTAGGAGATAAACGAGTAATTGATACCCATCGTTTGATCTGGCTACCTGTTTTACATGGCATTATTTTACGAACTAGACCAAAAAAAACAGCTGCGTTGTACCAACAGATTTGGCAAGAAACGGGGTCGCCTTTACTTCTTTATACGCAATCCCAAGCAGAGCAGCTGCAAGAACGCTTTCCAGATCATGTTGTACGCTATGCAATGTCCTACAGCAAGCCTTTGATTCCAGAAGTATTAAAAGAAATGAACGATCTTGGTGTTACCGATATAACGATTATCCCGTTATATCCACAATATTCAACGACTACCACAGCACCCATTTTTGATGAAGTCGCTAAGTTTTATTTGAAAGCTGAAGCCATTCCCAGCTTACATTTTATTCAATCATTTTATGATGAGCCACTATATATTGACGCTTTAGCAAAACAAATCAAACACGCTTTAACAGAAAAAAGAATCGATAAGATTGTTTTCTCCTATCACGGTATCCCCGTTTCTTATGTTGAAAAAGGGGATCATTATTTAGAACATTGCAACCAGACAACTCAAGCTGTGATGGAGCAAGTAGGGGATATTCCTTTCATAAGTACGTTCCAATCAAAATTTGGGCCTGCTGAATGGTTGACTCCGGCTACTGATCAAACCCTAAAGGAATTACCTAAGCAAGGGGATAAGAATATTTTGATCTTGACACCTGGGTTCGTTTCTGATTGCTTAGAAACAATAGAAGAGATTGAAAAAGAAAATTATGGTTACTTTATGGAGAACGGCGGAGAACATTTCCATTATATTCATCCCTTTAATGATAACCCGATTTTTGTTGATATTTTGGAGAAGATCATAGACTAAGATAATTATCACTTAACCTCAGTGTTTAAATAACAGTCTTCAAAACGACAAAATTAAACTTTAAGAAAAAAATACATTGCAACAACGATCACATTTCGTTATAATTGTATTAACATTAAATATTAATTTAACGTTAATACAATTATAAGGAGTGTTAGAAATGAAAAAATTCACAAAATTATTAGGTCTATGTTTCTTGGTTCAGTTGGGAATATTTTACAATGAAATACTTGTTGACGCAGCCTATGACCCAGCTTATACGGACTTTGTGCCTGATCCCCAAGCCAACCAAAAAGCTATTGAGATTTTAGAAGAAAATGGAGCATTGGATTCTTGTCCTGTCCCAATAGAATATCTAACCACAGAGGAACCACCACAATCATCATACAACCCTAAAATGAATATGAGAGCAGCTACAAGCCAATATTATATCGCTCAGACGGGATCAATCAAAGACAATCAAGGAAGAAAAAGAACTGCTTTTCGTAGTCATGCTTTAGCACCTTCTGGGTTTACTTGGCATGAGAACGGTATTGGTTCTTTATATGTAACTGGCAATATGAATGCCTTTAGTTTCAGACCGAACTACGTTTCAGATTATGGTACAAGTTTTTGGTATAACGGATACTACTATCGACTATTTAGATTACACAGTACAGATTGGGGAAGCAGCAGTAATGTATGGCTTTCTGCTTGGAATACCAATAGCCTTGTTTATAACGGCGGAAACTAGATCATAAATAAGGCACATAAAAACGAAAAAAGCACTATAAACCAATAATAAATGGTTTATAGTGCTTTTTCATTTTATGAATTTATTTAATTGGTGTAATAGAACCGTTCCACTTCTCTAAAATCCAATCTTGTATTTCTTTACTTTGTAATACAGATACTAATTTTTTTATACTTTCCTTATCTTTGTCATCTTCACGTACAGCGACAATATTTGCAAAAGGAGAATTTTCTTTTTCTAATAACACTGCATCTTTTTTAGGTTCTAAGCCCGCTTGATAAGCAAAGTTTGCATTGATAGCTACTAAATCTCCTTCATCATTTTGATACGTAGTCGCAAGTAATTCTGGATTAATATCATGAACAAATTTCAAATTTTTAGGATTTTTTGCAATATCATCAAAAGTTGCTGTTGCTAAATTCACACCGCTTTTAACTTTAACTAACCCTGCATCTTGTAAAATCGTGATGATTCTGCCCCAATCAGATTTCGAATTAGAAGTAATAATTGTTGCTCCTTCTTTTAATTCTTTAACATCTTTAATTTTTTTTGAGTATAAGCCCATTAGCTCAATGTGAATATTTCCAGCATTTGCAAACTTATAACCGTTATCTTTTACTTGCTCATCAAAATATTGAATATGTTGAAAGTAGTTCGCGTCAATTTCACCTTCAGCTAAAGACTTATTTGGTAAAATATAATCGCTAAATTTAACAATCTCTAAGTCAATACCTTCTTTTTTCAATATTGGTTTAACTTGTTCTAAAATTTCTGCATGTGGCGTTGGTGAAGCACCAACTTTTAATACTGTATCATCTTTTTTTGCATCTACATCTTTTTTAGTCGAACCACCACATGCGGCTAAAGCAAGTGTTAAAGCAATAATCGCTACAAATCCAATTAGTTTCTTCTTCATAAAAACATCTCCTATCTCTTTTTATCTTTTATCTGTTCTTTTGGCAAAGAAATCTCCTAACCCCTGAACAATAAATACAATGATTAAAATAATAAGTGTTGCAACTAAAGTAACTGTGAGATTGCCTAATTGATAGCCTTCTTGCCATGCCAAACCACCTAAACCACCTGCACCAATTGCGCCCGCCATTGCCGTATAACCAATCATCGAAACACTAGTTACAGTCAATCCAGAAATTAATGCTGGAATACTTTCAGGAATTAAAACTTTCAAAATCACTTGACCATAATTTGCTCCCATAGCTTCAGCCGCCTCTAAAACACCAGCATCTACTTCACGAAATGCAATTTCTACCAAACGAGCATAAAAGGGCGCCGCTGATAAAACTAAAGCAGGGATAGCGGCAGTCGCACCAAGCATTGTGCCAACAATCATTTTTGTAAATGGAATAATTAATACCATCAAAATCATAAATGGTATAGAACGAAATATATTACTGACTAGCGAAATCACTGCATATAAAATTTTAGCGTAGGTTTCTTCTTTCCTACGAGTGGTATATAACAATAAGCCTAACAATAAGCCAAATACTAAAACAAATGCCATTGAAATTAAAGTCATATACAATGTATCAAAAAATGCTTTTTGCATCGTTTCGGCATTGATTTTTTCAAAATTGAAATACGTTTCTGAGAAGCTTTTATCCATGAGTGACTACCTCCACTCCTAACTGTCTGTTTTTAAAGAATTCTAATGCTTTTTCAATTTCAATAGGATCTCCAAGTAAAATCACAGTAAGCGTTCCAAACGAACCTTCTTTAGTTTGTTTGACATCTCCATGTAAAATTGAAATATCAATATCAAATTCACGAATAGCTTGAGAAATGACTGGCTCATTTGTACTTTCATTATCAAAATGTAATCCGACGATTTTACCGTTTGGATTTTCTTTAATCAATTCCTGTAATAACTCTTCCGTATCTTCTTTTGGTTCTAATTCTTGTTGAACAAAACGTTTTGTAACAGCTTGTTTAGGGTGTCTAAAGACTTCTAACACATCGCCTTCTTCAACGATTTGACCCAGCTCCATTACAGCAACTTTGTTACAAATCTTGCGAATCACATGCATCTCATGCGTAATCAATACAATTGTCAGATTCAATGTTTTATTGATTTCTAACAGAAGGTCCAATACTTCATCTGTTGTTTGCGGATCTAATGCACTTGTTGCTTCATCACAAAGTAAAATTTCCGGATTATTAGCTAGTGCTCTGGCAATCCCTACACGTTGCTTTTGTCCACCAGATAATTGACTTGGATACGCATCTCCACGCCCTTGTAAACCAACTAAATTTAAAAGTTCTTGTGCACGTTCTTTTCTCACGTTTTTTGGAACATTTGCTAGTTCTAACGGTAACATGATATTTTCTAAAATCGTTCTTGACCATAATAAATTGAAATGTTGAAAAATCATCCCAATTTTTTTACGAAATTGACGTAGTTCTCGATTCGCCATTTGCGCAACATTTTGCCCTTGGATAACAACTTCACCTTGTGTTGGTAATTCTAAGCCGTTTAATAAACGAACTAAAGTACTTTTACCAGCACCCGAATAACCAACGATTCCATATATATCCCCTTGATCGACTGTTAATGAAACATCGTTAACAGCTGTTACTTGTCCGCTTTTTCCGGAAAATTGTTTTTGTACGTGTTGTAATTCGATTAGAGGCATTTTTTCCCCTCCGCTTTCTTTGGTTTTACTTCTTTTTTATTATACTACATGCTTTGTGCTATGTTGTGAAATAATCGACAGATTAATTTTCTTATTTTTATGACCTAGCTCGCCTATTTCTTATTTTGGCTTGGATTATGATTCGGTAGAAATAAAACTACTCTCACTTCGTTCGCCAAGTATTGTTCATCATCTACTATGGCGAAGCCAGTCGTAGTGATTCACAATAAAAAGCCTCCGTCCCTGTCATTAATCTGACAAAAGGACGAAAGCTTGTCTTTCGTGTTACCACCTTGATTTACCATTATTTCACAATAATAGCCTTATACAGTACTTGAATTCGCATACTGCCGTGCTGTAACGGGCACTCCCGTAATAAGTTCACCTTTGCTCACTTATTCCGCTCAAAGACCATCTTCCATCTCAATCGTGTTACCCATTTCCAGCAAACAGGGCTCTCTTCAAACACTTTTGGCATGTACTCTTCTTTTCAAAGCTTTTACTTTTATTGATGAAATTATAGCAATATCCAAATCGCTTGTCAATTATTATTACGCTTGATTCAATTCTGCTTCATCAACATCCGTTAAAATAGCGATCCAGGCATTTTTTTGATCTGCATCATCTAAAACACTAGTATCTTGTTCCGCTGCTTCATTAATTGCTACAATCGTTCCGCTGATTGGTGTACTAAATTCACTTACAGCTTTTTCAGCTTCCAATTCGATTAGTGAATCCCCTTTTTGCAGTTTTTGACCAACCTTAGGCATCGTTGCAAAAGTGATGTTTCCTAAATCTTCTTGTGCTTCATTTGTCAAACCAATTTTATAACCTGCATCTGTTTTCAAAATCCACAGACTATCAATTATTTTCACTTCTTCAGCCATTATTTAATAGCTCCTTCATAATCAGATTCTTTAAATCCGTTTGCTAAAAATTGATCTCCTTTAACAAAAATCGGACGTTTGATCAACATACCGTCAGTCGCTAATAATTCACTTGCTTCTTTGATTGAAAAATCATTGACTTTATCTTTCAACCCTTGTTCTCTATAACGAATACCGCTTGTATTAAAGAAACGGCGGACTGGCAAATCACTTTGCTCCATCCAGCTTGCTAACTGTTTTACAGTTGGAGGATTTTCGATCATATCAATCGTTTCGTATTTTACCTGATGCTCATCTAACCAAGCTTTTGCTTTCTTACAAGTTGAACATTTTGGATACCAGAAAAATGTGTACATTTTAACGCCTTCTTTCATTTAATAGTCTTCAATCGTTGCTTCTTTTTGATATTTCATTGACATAATCAATCCTACTCCTAGCATATTGCCTAAGATAGAGGAACCACCTTGACTGATAAAGGGTAATGGAATCCCTGTTAGTGGTAGAAGTCCAATATTCGCCCCGATATTTTCAAACACGTGGAATAAAATCATCATGATGATTCCAGTCGCAATGTAGGCATAAAATTCATTATTTGTCTCAAAACAAACACGAATCATGCGGTAAATCAAGATAAAGTATAGCAAAATAATAAAGCATCCGCCAATAAAACCAAAGTTTTCACCCACAACGGTGAAAATCATATCTGATTCTCTAACAGGTACATATACATCACTAACATTAAACCCTTTTCCAAGCAATCCGCCAGAACCAATCGCTGTGATCGCTAAAGCTGGTTGGAAAGAACGATCAGGATCATGATGGAATGGGTTCATCCATAAATCAATTCGATCAAACTGATACGGTTTAAACCCTACTGAATAAAGAAATTCACGTCCAGTGGTCGTGGTCACTAAGTAAATCGTGCCTGCACCTATTAGTAATGCTGCCAAAAACGCTGGTAAAATAATTTTCCAAGAGATACCTGACATCAGGAAAACTCCGCCAAAAATTGCTAAGAAAACTAGCATCGTCCCAAAGTCATCTTGTAGTAAAATCAAAATGATGACAGGCATTGTCACCAATAGCATTTTTCCAATTAGCCAAAAATCAGATTTTAGCGTTCGATTGACATTCTTCACATTATGCATCGTCACAACATATGCTAGCATTAAAATAAAGGCTACTTTCATCAGTTCTGAAGGTTGAAAAGTTGTCCCACCTATACTGATCCAGTTTTTAGAACCTGTTTGCGCTTCTAGATAAGGATCATAGAACTTTAAAAGCAGCCCCATCATAATCAATCCAATCACATAAAACACAGGTGTCAGTCGCCAAAGAAGCTTGGAGCTGAAATTCATCACAATCACAATACTGACGCCACCGACTAAATACCACAATCCTTGTTTCATCAACATATTGCCGATCTCTGGTCGATTTGGATCATTGCTTAACGCTACATAAAGCGACAGTATTCCGATGATTGAAAGAAGGAATACCGGTAAAATCACACCATAATCAATTCTATTATCTAAGTTACGCATTAGTTTATTTTTATTCATTCGTCATCCCTTTTCCTTAAATCATACGCTTTTTATTATAACTTTCTATAGGGAGAAAAGAAAGTATAGTATTGATGATTTTGGAAAAACTTTAGGGAAATTTTCAATTAATCTTTTTTCGTATTACGACAAACTTGTCATCTATAACTAAAAAACATTTTTTTGACTAGCTATGTTCATTTATTCTGTGATGAGTTTTTCTTTTTCATTACCAATTATAGAGTGAGATAATCAGAAAAAACAGTGTTATCCCACTCTATTTAACGTATAAAATTTTATAGAATTACTACTAATCTTGTAATCTAATAAAAATAGCCGACTTTAGACCACAACTAATTATCTGTCCTGTAATACTAGTTTCAATAGTTGCTCCTAAGCGATCACCTTTCTTTAATCTGGCACAATAGATTCCAAAACCATCATTTCTATTCTTCCAAGCGTTCGAACCCCAACCTGCGATTCGATCTTCACCACCTGCTCTGGCACCGTTTTTAGCAAAATTATAGTACCAATAGCCGTCTACAGTCCCAGATGGTTGACACCAAGATTGAATCAAAATGGCATAATACCCATCTTTATTGACGATAGCTTCATGCGTTGTTTTATTTACTGTCACCGGAATTTGTCCAGAAGTTCCTAAAAGGTTGCTGACCGTGTTGCCAAACCCAACTATTTTACCATTCAACGCTGTGCCTGATAATTGACCTTCCTTACCATCTATAACAGACATCTGAAAATTACCTTCATCTAATAATTTCATCCCTGCAAATAAAGGTGATTGAATAAAATTCTTAGATCCCGAGATATCTTGATCACTTGTTTTAGTTACAGTGTTTTCAAAATTCTCCTGAATCGTTTCTGCTCCATTTTCCATTCCTCTATAAATTTTTTCTAATTCCATCTTTTTTCCTCCTTCTTATTTACGTAATTCAAAAATAATTGAACGCAGATTTTCTTCATCAATAAGCATATAATTCAATTCATCAATTTTAACGATTGCTGCATCCGTTTTATAGTCAACTGGCAATGACACGATACTTTCTCTAGCGCCGATATGCGTAACTTGACAAGGGATCGACTGACTTGCTGAACCGCCAAATAGTCCTACGGGTTCTGTTCCTAAATTCATGACACCAATCCCATGAGTCCATGTGCGAACATTGATTTCGGGCTGTACACCTAAAGAATGGCCAATCGTCACATCAAAACCAATCGGTAAAAATTTAACAAGCAATTGTTCAATATTCTCTAATCGATCATCTAATACTGGAAATTTACCGTACAAATCGCTGCTTCTCGCATTAATCAGTTCACTATCAACTGTTGCATTTTGCTGAACCTCTCTAAATTGATCTTCTATTTTCGTTTGTCGCTGTTCAACTTGTGTTTGTCTTTTTTCTGTCTTTTCCGCAATTTCTTTAATTCGGTTGAATAACACACTGGAATATTCCGAAATTCTAGCAATAGATTCCCTTACATGACGACGCCACATTTTAGTTCTTACCCAAAGAGCATATTTTTGCGTCAGCGGATCGATCACACCAAATTTGATTGCTTCTTCGATTTCTTCCACATCTGTAGGATCTTTGTAATCGACCTCGTGATTTTCACCTGTGGGTTGTGTATCATAAAATTTTTGTTCTGACATTTTCTATTCACCTACTTTTTCTGTAATTCTTTTACTAGTGTATACAGTTCTTCTAATTTCGTTTGCTGTTCTGTTAATTTTATTTCCTGTTTTTGAATCAGTTCCTTTTGCTCATTAAGTGTACTGGACTGTGTTATTAAACTTTCTTGTTGTTCATTAAGCGTTTGCTCAAATTTTGGCAAAACAGCAGTCTGTTCTTCTAACTGCTGTGCTTGTGCTTTTAAGTTATCAATCGTTCGACTGCTGGCTCCAATGTTCGTTTTAACAGATTCTAATGTTTCTTGCATCCCTTTATACTCTAATTGATATTGTGAAAATGTCTTTTTACCACTACCAATTGTCAATCTGATTTTTTGTGGATTCAATATATCAATTTTTTTCTCAATGACTTGCAACGTCTCTTTCTCATACAGATAAGGATTAAATACTGGATAGGAATTCCCCAATTTGATGATTTCATAGCGCTTATCCAACAAACCTAGTTCAATCACTTCTGCACTCCAAGTAACCATCATTAAACGCTGATTATCCAAGTATTCTTGACCCCTTCGTTTCAAGGTATTTTTATCCGTTATATTTGGAAAATCAACGATTGTTTGAATCACACCAAATTTTTTAACCAGTGAAACATCTTCTAAAAAATTTTTACCATCGTTCACGCTCTCGATCGTAGTTTTAGGTCTAAATTGATTCGTTTGCATATCTGTTGTTGCATCCACTTCAAGATCTTTACCGATAGGTACGATTCTTGTGGCTAATTCGGAAATATCGATTTCTCGACTAGCACTTTTTAAATTACGAGCAATTTGCAAAGGAGTTGTAGATGTAGTTCCATAATCAGCTAAATAATCTAAATACAGCAGCCCGTTTTTTTCTCTAAGAATCAAATAACCACCCAAACGATCAAGTAACTGATTTTTGATCACCTCAGCCGTTTTTCCATAATCTGAACCACGATAAACCTGTTCAGAGTCTGTCACTGTCACAGTACCTAAATAAATTTTTTTATGAGGTTCTACTTGATTATTATGCTCATTCAATAATTTGCCTAAAAATTGGCTTACAGACATTATCATACTTTTCATATATTTTTGCGTACTATCGTATAGAAATGCTTTTTGATCCTCACACAATATTTTTTCAATAAAATGCCCCTGATTGTTCATCACATTGGAAATTTTTGCGACTCTTCCCTTGAACAATTGACCATTTCGATCAGAAACTGTGACTAAATTAACGATAGGTTCAGCTTTTCTATATAAGGGATTATTAGCATTGATCGAAAATTCAAATGTACTAATACCTAACCCTTCCAATGAAAGTTCTAAATCACCTGAGTTCACTTTGTTGCCGAAATTTGCTGGCTCATGTACTACTATTCCTTTTTTATCTTGAGCATCTTTGAAAAGTGTTACTCGATACATTACACCATCACCTCAGTCCCAGTAATAAAACGAATATGGCCATTTCCAAATATCGTGAGGCGATTTTCTCCTCTTTTTAATTTGAAAAACAAATCTTGGTTTTGTCCTTTTTGAATATCTAACGATTCACCGTCATCCGTAGTTAATTGCATTTTTCCAGTTGCGGTGATGATCGGACTTGTTGCATTTACGCCTTCATTGATCAACAAAATAGTTCGTTGACCTTTCACAAAAAATCCAGTCCATTGATCCACACCGTCGACGAAATAATCAACATCAAATTCGTCAGTATAGCCTGCTGCATCTTTCAAGGCAAATGGGTAACAATCAAAAGTTAGCGTTAGAGTCAATGAATTTCGACTTTGATCATCATCTGCGATTACACTTGTACATTTTCCTAACCAGTGACAGCCATCCAACCATGAATCAGTAATCGATGAGATTTCATTTAACATCAATTGCTCTTTGGCTTCTTGTTCTAAGCGTTTGCGCTCTTCATAGGTTGTTAAGGGTCGATATAATTTCACAGTGAGTTTTCGATTATCAAAGACTTTTTCTCCTAACAACATTGAGAAATCGTACACACCTTGCATAAAGGGAATACTTTCAATAATTTCTTGTTCATCTGGACTTGGCGCATCATGTTCTAAAACATAATAGCCCGCTTCTTTACTGTTGAAACGTCCCATTTCGATATATTCATTTATTTCAATTGCCACTAACGATACCTCCCTGCATAGCCTGCTTGATTTCCTAAAAAGCCGTCCATTTGATTCCCAATTCCACCTACTAGTGCCCCACTTTCTAAGACAACTTTCATATTTTTAATGGTTTCGATCATTTCATGCATTTGGTTTACCATGCTATTTTGGACGTCATGTTCTACTTTTACTGTTGCAGTAGGTGTATTTGTATCCGAGTCTGATACAGCATTTTGAATTTCCGTAACCATGTTTCTGGCACTCGCTACGGCAACATCTGTATCTTCTTCGATCCCGACTGCCACACCTTGTGCGATAAATTTGCCGACTGTATCTCTAAATAGTCTTGAAGGTGATTTGATTATGGCTTTTTTCTTCGCTTCTTCATTTACGGCCGTTACCAATTGACGCATTGCTTCGACAGCTGTTTCTTGACCTGCACTAATACCAGTTGCAACACCCGCTGCCATATTTGATCCTACTGAATTGAAATTTAATGAATCTGCTTGCCCTCTTGCTGCTGTTGCTAACGTTAGTCCTGCATTGCCTGCATTGCCAACTTCTTGTCTAATACCTACTACATAAGCGCCTGAATTTCCTGCTCCAGTTGCTTTATATTGAGCATCTTCTTGTTTTAAAGCATCTGTTCCAGCTTTTGAAAGTGCTCTATTAGCGGTTTGTACTTCTCCTATTTTAGAAGTCGAACCTGTATTCATTGAACTAATCAATAAGGCACCTACCTCATTAGCATCTAACTCTCCCGCTTTTAAGCCTTCGATCAACTTGTTCTTCCCAATATCACCTTGTGAAAATAACTCATCTGGCAAACTACTGATTCCGGCAATTGCATTTTGGCTTAATTGTGCGCCAACCTGGGTCAAATCACCGCTTTGTAAAGCAGTCACAAGACTATCACTAGCTTCAAGTCCTCTACTTTGTAAAATCCCGGCAAGTATGGTCATTTGATCGTTGACACTATTGTTCGATTCACCATATTTACTTACAATATTGGCTAATTCTTGCCCCGTCATTTCGCCCATTCCTTTTAGACCATTAGAGACTGTTTCAGCTTTTAGCTGTTCATTTTGTTGCAACATCGTTAACATGTCAACGCCGGCTTGGGTTTGTTGTTCTTTTGCTTGTTCATTGTGTAATGATAATGCTGTAAGTTGCTGATTCAAATTCGCTTTTTGTACTTCATCTGACGTTTCATTGATTTGTTGTTTTAACGCTGCCATTTCCTCTTCATTTGTGACCATTTGCTCTTTTCTATTTTGATAAAGAGCTTGTGTCGCACTTACAGTTGCTTGTAGTTCAGTTTCACTTAGTTGTTGGCCTAATTCTAATTTCTTTTGACTGGCTTCTATGAGTAATTGTTGTTGTTCCATTAAGCCTTCACGAACAGCGTTATTTTGATCTTGTAATGTTTTTCGTTGTTCTTCGGATAGTTCTTGACCTTCTAAAGTTTTATTGTTGAGCAACATTTCTTTATTCGCATTTGCGATAGTCAACATTTCACTGGAGCCAACACTGGCTTGAGTAATCATCATTGAATACGCACTGCTTTGAGCTGCTATTTGTTTCTCACCTGAAAGTTCATCTGCTTTTGCTAGTTCTTCACCAGCTTTTTCTTTCATTGATTTCATGTTGTCAGCATGTCGTACCATGATTTGTTCTGCAGCTTCAAAACGAGCAGTTGATTGCTCCATTCCTTCACCCGAGAATGCTGTAATTGCAGCTTGTCCAACTTCAGAGTATTTAGATTTTAAGTTATCGATTCTGGTTCCTGCTTCTTCCAAGCTCGTTTTATAAACTTCGCCCATTTCTTTAACTTTGTCACTTGTTACGGCAGCTTCTTTACCAAGTTCTTTCGTTGATTCTGTTAGTACACCTTTTACAGCTGAGTTTTCTCCTAAATTTTTGAACTCATCAACAATATCGCTAACACTACTTTTTACTTTACTAAATTCCTCATCAGCACCTTTGAAATCACCCGTTAAAAGTTTCCAAACACTTTTTCCTAGCGTTAATAACGTCATAAATCCATTCACAACAGACATGACTGTTACCACTAAAAATCTGAATGCATCAACGACTGCTGCGGCAGCAACGACTAACGTTTCAATTAGGAATGCTCCAACTGGTTTTAATACCGCCATCAATTGACTAAAGACTGGAGCTAAACTTGTGACTGATCCTTTGATAACACCAAACGCAGATGAGACAAAGCCTTGAATATTATTAAAATTAGATTTCCAGGCTGCAGACATTGCTACAACTGCAGCAATAATCAAAGCCAGCCCAACTCCAATAGGGTTAGCGAGTAAAAACGAGCCAAACGCTTGAATTGACGCTATTGCTCCTGATGCCATACTAGCAACTTGAGTTTGAAAAAAAGGAACAATTCCACCTGCGTTAGCAACTGAAAGTTTGAACCCGTTCATTCCAATTGAAGCAGACTGGCCTATGCCTTTCAATGATTCCATCGTGCCTGTCGCCATATTACTAACGTGATCTTTAAAAAAAGGAATAACCCCACCTGATGTTTCGATAGCTGATTTAAAATTACCCATTGCTGTTGAAGCAGTCGAACCTAGCGTTGAAAAAAAGTCAGACGCAACTTCCTTTGCGGTTATAAGTTTGTTTTTAAGATTATTACCAATACTTTCATTTAAATCTTCTACACTATTTTTAATACTAATGAATGCTTCACTAGCCCCTTTGAAATCATTAAGTGCAGTCGCAGCTAAACCACTTGAGGCTACCAATAGGTCCATGGAGCTGGTAATCAACCCTAAATCATTTCCTAACTGGGCACTAAATTGACCAACACTTTGTATCGTACTTCCAAATGACTCCAAAAGACTTTGTGCACTAGTAAGTCTGTTGGTAAAATCCTCATCGTCCACTTGAAGTCTAGTTATTTTAGTATCTTTTTCTTCCATTAATTCCCTCCTCCCTGGTTCTTTTTTGCCACGACTTCTTTTGCTCGTAAAAGACGGTTACGCATTTCATACAAATCTTCAGTATTTTTCCGTTTTTTTATACTTTTTTGATTAAGATCCGATAAAATCCGTTGCTCGTTTTTCTCGTAGTCATAAATACTTTTTACATCTTTTATCGTGAAACGACCTTTCTTTTCCGCCTTAAATAAGCGATTCGCAAAAGCTGTCGCATAAACTCTTCGCTCTTTTTCGTTTTCGTTCAACAAATGAGCCTTTGTTCTAAGTGAATATTCCCAAGGCGTCATTCGCTCGATTTCTTTTAACGTGATTCCTGAAAAATAACGAAAGCAGCTAAGAACTATTTCGTCATAGCTTGCTCCAAACCGGCTTTGGCTTGTGCTTCGACTGTTTTCATCATTTGTTCGATCGTAGCTTTGATCTTCATCGTTCGTTTTTTCAATAATGGTGCCGATGTTAAGAACTCGATAAAATTTTCAAATAAAGCTTCCACCTCGTCAGATGTTTCTAAGTAACGGATGATGTCACATTCTTCTAACTCATCATAAGTGCTTAAACTTGCAATTAAAACCTCTTTTAACGCATTAGGATCACCATCAATTAATCCCCCAATCAATAGTGTTAAATTGTCAACTTGTTCTGAATCTTTCGGTAGAGCATTGATTTCATTTAAGAATTTGAAACCAAAAATTAAAGGATACGCTTTGTCTTTGATTGTTACTACTGCTTTGATTGATTTTTTAGCCATGAATATTCCTCCAATAAGTTTTTTAAACAACGAGAGACAAAACTAAACATGTCTCGTCTCTACATTGCTATGTTTGATTACGTTATTATTTATTCAGTAGGCGCTGCTGGTGTTGTTTGTGGTTCGTAAATGGCTTTGGGTTCTTCTGGTTTAGCATCTACTACTGTATCGTAGAAGAATGCTTTTGCTAGCTCATCATTTTCAGCATCTACCGTTGCTTCTCCGTTAACTAACAAACCGTTTAGATTTAACATCGTTGAAACAGATGCATTACTTTCTGCTTCTGCCGCATCTGGAAAGTTCCCTAAAATACCAGTACCGTATTGTGCTTTATATTTACGTTTTTCACCTTCTACAGGATTATCGAAAAAGATTCGCCATACTTCGATCTCTTCACCGTTTTCATAAGCATATTCCAGCATACTAAATACATCTGTATTTGTTTTTAAAAATTCCATTTCGATGTTCGATTCAATACTACCACCAGTAGCTACACTTCCATCTTTAGTCGCTTGTGTTTCTACATTTGTTTCGCGGTTATACGTATGACTCATTTCTAAAGCCAGTAACCCAGCTTTTTTGTGTGCGCGTTCCTTTAATAAACGAAACATTAATTTGACATTTTTACCATGAATTGCTTTTTCCATAAATGATTCTCTCCTCTTGATTAACTATTTTTGATGTATCATAATTGCTTTTCCAGATCTTTTTACGTGGGTAAATGCTTGCACGTTTCCATGGCTTTTTATGTCTTCAATGCTTGGACAGTTGTTTCACGTCACATGATAGTTGATTTTTATGTATCTGTTCTTTCAAGATATTCTCATTTTTCTTTTACTGAAAAATAGTTATCCCATTCTGCCTAACGTATTTCTTTGTTCCCTTTTTTTATAGAAGAAACGAAATTTACGATTGCTTGCGCTTTTTTTTGGGTCACTTCTAAACGTTCATCAACAACACAATCGATAACGTCTATATCAAAAGGTAGATCATTATTTAAAAAAATAATCGCTGCTTCTTTGTAAGAAGAAATAGTGTCTTTTCGCTTTTCGAAACAAGCAATTTCTACTTTTCTTGTTCGTTGCCAACGATGAAGCTTTTGTTTAACGATTCTATCTACATCAGCATCTGTATATTTATATTCTTGATCTTTTCCGATTTTGATTCTCTCCCTTTTTATAAACTTATCTTTGCACTTCCTATGTTTTAATAATAAATTATTTTATGAAGACTCACCCCTCAAAATCCTCCCAATTTTCTTTCATAATTCTGTCCAGTTTTTTTCTTAAAATTTTATTAAATAAAATAAGCCAGACAAAACTAAAATCGTTTTGTCTGGCCTATTGGTATTAAACTTGATTTTTTATACTACGTCATTACAAAAATAGACTTATTTTACAACATCCAAAACTTTTTCATAAGCTTCGATTTGAGCATATAAACGTTGGATTTGCAATTCATTCTCAATATAATTGATAGAGTTTCCAAGGCTTTCTTGCCGTTTGTCTTCTAAGCGTTCGACTTCTTTCTTTGCTTCATTGGCTAATTTATTGATGTTATCAACTTTCTCTGACATGATGCAGTCCTCCTATATACTTAAGTTATACTCTTAGTGTAGGCTCTTTTTTACAAATATACAACGATTATGTATTTGATCTATATTGAAACTCTACGAGGTGAAAAATTCACGCCAGAAGAAGCAGATTATGCTGTGCAACCTTTAAATGAGTAATACTTACTGAAATAAAAAAAACTGTGGGACAAAACTAAAGATCAGTTTTGTTTCGCGCTCTAAATCCGAATAAACGGCGAGAAAAAAGCAGCTCCCTCTTATTTCTCGGAGCTAAACGCTTTTGTCTCGTCCTCTTTTTCATAATACTAGAAATTTGTCTCTTTTATTCTTGGTCTTTCTTTTGCTTGATCATAAACCAACCAGTAATAGCACAAATAATTATTACACTTCCCAATACTCCCAACACTTTTGAATAGCTATTATTTTCACCAGTACTTGGAAGTATTTTTGTTAATGCTTGATTATTATTATTTTGGTTATCTTTAGGCTGTTGTATTTTATTTTTTTCATATACATACGTAACAATTTGAGCGTTATCGGTAAATCTCCCCTTGATATTTCCATGAACTTCTTTAAATGTATACCCAGGAATCCCTTTTTGTTCTGTGGTATATTGCTCTCCAACTAATCCAGATTTTACCACATTATCTGTTAATTTATTCCCAGCACCATCTTGATAGTTTACAGTTACTTTTGATGTCTTAGTTGGAATTTGTGTATAAATATAGATTACGGTTTGAGTTTCATCTGTAAACACCCCAGCAGCACTTCCTAGAATGTCATTAAAAGCATACCCAGGAATTTCTTTTTGTTCTGTAGTATACTGTTCTCCAATCATTCCTGTTTTCACTACATCGTCGGCTAGCTTATTTCCATCAACATCTTGATACTTTACTGTTACACTGGTTGCTTTTACTGGATTTTTATTATATACATAATTTACTACTTGCTTTTTATCAGTAAAATTACCTATAGCATTTATCGGAAACCTCTCTTGATTTAATGTATATCCAGGAATTTCCAATTTGAATTGTTCTGTAGTCGTATCGTAAGTGTCCCCTACATTTCCTTTAATCCATTGGGGATCATGAATTTCTATACCATCATTATCTTTATAAGTAACTTCAACATCTGCCCCAGGTACTGGAATATTGGTAAAGTGTACACCTCTTCTAAATCCCCAATCATAATAAGTACCATATCCACCCGAATCATAACCTCCACTAAAAGGAACGATATCCTTATCTAACGCATTGTTTTCGATAATATAGTCTTTTTTGGGAGCCATTGTGAATGAAATAAGCAAATCAGCTTCTCTATTATTTCCATCTGATGGATGTACAATATTTTGAGTAATCTCCATCTTATAACCAACTAGGTCATTTAACTTTGGAAGTGTTTCACTAAAATTTATTCCGTCTGTCGTATAAGTTATCTTTGCATTTCCTTTAGCAACTGTAGGATATGATGCGAACTGAAACCAAGAATTACCTAGACTGTCTTGATTAATAAACTTTGCTAAATACTTTGTCATAGTACCATTATTTACTGTCAGCTCTTGTTGAAAATAGACAATCTCATTTTGGTTTAAATCTATTTTTGTTGGCTCAGAGAAAATATCATGGAAGGCTTTCCCTACAAGAACATAGTCTGTCCCGTCATCAGAAGTTTTCATTCCTGAACTAGAAACATTGCCTTGCGCAAATACTGCTGGAGCATAGACTAGTATAAATCCTAACAATAAAAATCCTGTATAGTGCAAAAGTTTTTTCATTCGTAGCCTCTCACTTATCTTTTTTTAACAAAAAAATAGTAACATAGTATACTTTGACTTTGTGTTTTTTTATTTTTTCTAGAAGAAATAATAGAACACTTTCAAACTTTAGGATCACTTCGCTCAATTTATTACTTCTATTTTTATGATTTTATAGAAAGATTAAGTCAAATTATTATCATATGAGTTTCTTTTAGAATTTATATGAGACATAGATCCATTTTTCAGAGCTCTTATTGGAAACAAATGTAATACATTCTGAATCTATATCTGTATGGACGATTAATCCACCTTCCGCCATTACAATTGTATCTTTCATACTAGCAATCATTAGTCAGCCTACAATTTCTCTTTTAAATATATCAAAAAAAATGAGAATGAAAGTCCTTGATTATTACTTTGCTTAAACTACAAAAGATACAAACAAACTTCTTATAAAGAAGATTTATTTGTATCTTTTGTCTTCAGTCTTTAATCACCATAATTAGGTGCTGACAACTCTTATTAATAGTTTCTTAATCTTCAAAAAGGACTTTTAATCTTACTTCCCCATTAAAGACAATATTACGGTTTGGTTCTGTCAACTTATATTCCCATGTAAATGATTTAGGCTCCTCACTAGTTGAAAGATCCCATATCAATTCATTGCCAACAACTTTGAAATTCTTATCTTTAGAAGTGTATGTTGTTTCGCCACCGTTATTGTTCGATAGCTGAATTGGATTTTTTATAACTAATTCCTTTGCATCCGAGGACAACGTAATGGTGGGATAAGTTGTGCTATTTCTGTATAGCACATCTTGAAACTTTTCAGGTATTTTAACGTCTGAAAAATCTTTGAACGAATATTCATAATCTCTGACATGCAAAACTTTCAGTTTTGGCATGCGCTTAGAAGTAAACAAGTGATCTAGCTCATTCATCGTAACATTAGCATCTTCTAAATCCAACTCTTCTAGATGTTCCATCAGAAATATTGGAGTAATATCAGAGTTTCCAATCTCAGCAAGCCTTATTTTCTTTACATTTTCACCTAAATGTTGGATTCCTTGAATTCCACTTAAACTCAATTCTCCAAGCTCCAAATATTGATTCGGATCAGAATATGCATATTTTTTTATTTGATCGACTGTTGGTAATTCCTTTTCGATTTCAAATAGACTTTCACTTCCATCTTCCGTTTCAACCAGAGTATTTCTTTCGATCAATGTGAGTATACTAGCACGTATACTCCCTTCAGGCATGTAAACATAGTCATCTCCATAACCTGATTGCCAACCATTAACAACAGTTCCACCATATAATCCTAGGCCAACTATTCCTAAAACACCAACGACTAATAACTTTTTTTTCATTTCAAATTCCCCTTTTATATTTATTTATTACTAAAAATACATTATATATCATTTTAATATGAATTGTATAGTTTTTTTTAGCCTAAAGTATATCGAAATCATGAGATTGTCCTCTAACTAATTTGTTTATAAATTGGCAATTCCTGATTTTTTACTATAAAAATAAATAAACGTGAAAGATCAATGCTTACAAGCATTGATCTTTCACGTTTAAAAAATGCCAGCTGTGGGAATCGAACCTACGACCTACGCGTTACGAGTGCGTTGCTCTACCGACTGAGCTAAGCTGGCAATACACTAAAAATTATAGAACTAAACCCATTCTTTGTAAAGACAAAAAACCTCCTTTTTTAAAAGAAAATTAGTTTTCTGAATTTTTTCTTAATTTGTGGTATAATAGAAGTAGTTAAGAAAGGAAGTTTTTTTGAATGTCTAATTTCGGTAACTTTAATCGTCCTGTTGAGCCTTCTGCAGAAGGGGATTTATTCACTGTCGATACTCAGGTCACTTTCTTGATGCATGGTCAGCCACAAACTGGAATTATTACGAAACAATTAAATAATTCTGCTGTTGTGGAAATTGATGAAAATTCTGATAACACCGATTTAATGGTTAAAAGTAATGGTGTCATCGTCATCAATTACAAAAAACTAAAAAAAGTATAGATTTTTCCATCCATAATTACTGGATGGATTTTTTAGTTCATAAAAAATAGCTGCTAAAAACATGAAGTTGTTTTTAGCAGCTATTTTATTTTTACTTAGTACCGAATAAACGGTCACCAGCATCGCCAAGGCCTGGAACGATGTAGCCATCTTTATCTAAATACTCATCTAATGCTGCAGTATAGATATCGATATCTGGATGTGCTTCTTGTAAGGCCTTCACACCTTCTGGCGCTGCTACTAGACAAACAAATTTGATATTGCTGCCGCCACGTGCTTTCAACGCGTCGATCGCCATAATTGCTGATCCACCTGTTGCTAACATTGGATCAACTACGAATAATTGACGAGCATCAATATCTTCAGGCATCTTCACAAAGTATTCAACTGGCTCTAATGTATCATGATCACGGTATAACCCGATATGTCCAACTTTTGCTGCTGGAATCAATTCCAAAATACCATCTACCATTCCAATACCTGCACGTAAAATAGGTACGATTGCAACCTTTTTACCAGATAATGTTTTTTGTGTAGATTCACAGATCGGTGTCTCGATAACAATATCTTCTAGTGGCATATCTCTTGAAACTTCGTATGCCATAAGCATTGCGATCTCATTTACGACTTCACGAAAAACCTTTGTTCCACAATCCTTATCTCTAATGATTGTTAATTTGTGTTGGATCAGTGGATGATCAATAACTTGGAATTTTCCCATGCTCATTCTCCTTCAATAATTTATTCCTTCCTATTGTAAAACAAAATCGAGCGATTGACTAGTCAATCACTCGAAACTTTTACTTATAAAGTGGATATTTTTTTGTAAGTTCACTAACAGAAGCACGAACTTCAGAAAGAGTCGCTTCATTTTCATGATCATTTAGGACTTTCACGATTAATTTTGCAACTTCTACACAATCATCTTCTTTAAATCCTCGTGTCGTGATTGCAGGTGTTCCGATACGAATACCACTTGTTTTAAATGGACTAAGCTGTTCAAACGGAATCGAATTTTTATTAGCCGTGATATTTACGCTATCTAAAATTGCTTCTGCTTCTTTTCCGTTTAAACCAAAACCACTAACATCTATTAACAATAAATGATTATCAGTCGATCCACTTACTAAGCGAGCCTCTGGTGTCTGATTAAATACTTTTGTCATTGCTTTAGCATTTTCGATAACTTGTTCGCTATATTCTTTAAAGCTAATGTCTAAGGCTTCTTTAAAGGCAACTGCTTTACCAGCAATCACGTGTTCTAATGGTCCGCCCTGAATACCAGGGAAAATATTGCTATTGATTTTTTTCGCTAACTCTTCATCATTCGTTAAAATAAGCCCACCACGAGGCCCACGTAATGTTTTGTGTGTTGTTGATGTTGTGATATCCGCATAAGGTACTGGATTTGGATGCAAACCTGCGGCTACAAGACCCGCAATGTGTGCCATATCTACCATTAATTTTGCGCCAATTTCATCAGCGATTTCACGGAATTTTTCGAAATCGATTGTCCGAGAATACGCACTAGCTCCTGCTACGATTAATTTTGGCTGGTGTTCACGAGCCAAAATACGTACAACATTATAATCGATCACTTCAGTTGTCGGATCAACACCGTAACTTACAAAGTTATAGGTTTTCCCACTAAAATTGACTGGTGAACCATGAGTTAAATGTCCTCCCGCAGACAAATCCATCCCTAAAACAGTATCTCCTGGTTCGATCAATGAAAGATAAGCTGCTGTATTCGCTTGGGAACCTGAGTGCGGCTGAACATTTGCAAACTTAGCCCCAAATAATTCTTTCGCACGATCGATCGCCAAATTTTCAACGATATCGATAAACTCACAACCACCATAATAACGTTTCCCTGGATAACCTTCCGCATACTTATTTGTAAGAATACTTCCTTGTGCAGCCATCACACCTTTAGAAACAACGTTCTCTGATGCAATCAACTCCAAGTTGTTTTCTTGACGGTCATTCTCTTTGGCAATTGCATCCCATAAATCAGGATCAAATGTTTTATAATCCATTAAACAAGCCTCCATTTCATTTGTTTGTACCGATTGTATCATACTTAAATGCTCTCTACTCAAAAATCGAATCAATTTTTAGAATTTTTTGATTTGCTGCTTTTTTCAGTCGGTTCATGTAAGCGATCCCTAGATCTGATTCTGGAAAAGCTTGTGCAAAAATCACATCGATATTTTGTTCATCTAAACTTCTCAGACCTGCAAATAATAATTTAGTTCCTTGTTCCACTGATCCTTCACCAAAAGAAAAAATGGCTGCTACTTCATCAGAAAACATTTCGGTAACTTGATTGTCCGCAAACAAACCAATCCGCTGATTTTTACTTTCAGCCCATTCAATTGCTTTTTTAAACGTCTGTTGATCACCCTCTACGATCCAAACAGGGACATCTGGTGAATAATGTTTATACTTCATCCCAGGTGCTTTAGGGGCTTCTTTTTCGCTGATTAAGTGCTGATCAACAATCACCTTACCCACTACTTGCTCCAAACGTTCTTGTGTAACGGCACCAGGTCTTAAAATGACCGGAACTCCGTCTGCAGCAGTTAAATCTAAGACCGTTGATTCTACACCGATTTGAGTTGGGCCATCATCTAGAATACCAGCGATTTTCCCATGAAGGTCATGATACACATGCTTTGCTGTTGTCGGACTTGGTTTTCCGGAAGTATTAGCGCTAGGTCCTACTAAAGGTAGCTTGGCTGTTTTGATTAGTTCCAATGTTTTTTCATTATTAGGCATCCGAAAAGCGACCGTTTTCAAACCACCAGTTACGGTAGTAGAAAAAGCATCTGTTTTCACATTAAAAATCAACGTCAAAGGACCCGGCCAAAAAGCATCCACTAATTTTTTAGTCTGTTCAGGAAAGTCCGTCACATAATTTTTGACCATCTCAAAATCACTTACATGAACAATCAAAGGATTATCGCTAGGGCGTCCTTTAACTGCATAAACTTGCTTTACTGCACGTTCATCCAATGCGTTTGCGCCAAGTCCATAAACAGTTTCGGTTGGAAAAGCGATTAGTTCCCCTTTACGGATAAGTTCTGCAGCTTGATCGATGTTATCCGCTGTAAATTGTTTTGTTTCCAATTTCCTACCCCTCCTCTTTTTTAGATGAAACAATCACCATTCGATCATTTCCCGATAAGTCTTGGGCAACTTGTACTTGTTTTTGTGGAAAGGTTTGCTGAAAAAGTTGTTTGACTGCTTCGCCTTGTTGAAAACCGATTTCTAAATAAATTTTTCCATCTGGCTTCAGCAACTCTTTTGCTTCTTCAGCCAATCGTTGATAAATCGCTAACCCATCGTTTTCTGCAAACAATGCAGTTTTGGGTTCAAATGTTCGCACACTTTCATCCATCAAGTCCCATTCAGTATTACTGATGTAAGGAGGATTTGAAATCAAGATATCGATTTTTTGCTCTTTCATTGGTTTAAGTGCATCGCCATGACAAAAACAAATATCTACCTTTAATTGTTCTGCATTTTTCTTGGCAACGTTCAATGCTTCTTCTGAAATATCGATTGCAGTCACTTGCCAATTTGGTCGATCCAATTTTAGACTAATCGCAATTGCACCTGTTCCAGTCCCAACATCAACAACTGTCAATCGCTCATTTGGATTTTCTTTTAAGCAACGGTCGACGAGCTCCTCTGTCTCAGGTCTTGGAATCAATGTATGCTCATTAACTATAAAACGATGACCATAAAAATCGCTATATCCCAATAAATATTGTGGCGGATAATTTTGAGCAAGCCTCAATACGTCCTCATTGATTTGTTGCTCGTCTTCGGATGTTATTTCTTCTTTCAGATGAAGCAGCCAATCCGTCTTGGTCCAGCCTTTTCTTTCCAGAAAAACAAAAAGAATACTATAGCCTTCTTGTCCTTGTTTTTCTAAAAAAGAAGAAGCCCGTTCAAGGACTTCAAAATAACGGTTACCCATTTTGCATCTCTTCTAATTTTGATGTTTGATCGTATAACACTAATGCATCAACGATTTCATCTAATTTTCCAGCTAAAATTTGATCAAGTTTTTGAATGGTTAAACCAATACGATGATCCGTTACACGATTTTGCGGAAAGTTATAGGTACGGATTCGTTCAGAACGATCTCCTGTCCCAACAGCTGATTTGCGATTTGCATCATATTCGCTTTGCGCTTCTTGCTGCATTTGGTCGTACACTCTGGCACGTAAAATTTTCATTGCTTTTTCACGGTTTTTGATTTGAGAACGTTCATCTTGCATAGCAACAGCAATCCCAGTTGGAATATGGGTCAAACGAACAGCAGAAGCTGTTTTATTGACGTGCTGACCTCCGGCTCCACTAGCATGGTAGATATCTGTGCGAATGTCTTTATCTGCAAGATCTAATTCTACTTCTTCTGCTTCTGGTAAAACAACGACAGTTGCAGTTGATGTGTGGATACGACCTTGAGATTCTGTTGACGGTACACGTTGAACCCGATGCGCACCACTCTCATATTTTAGTTTAGAGAAAACATTATCTCCGGAAATCATCATGATCACTTCTTTATATCCACCGATTCCAGTAATATTCGCTTCCATGACATCCGTTTTCCATCCTTGTGATTCCGCATATTTTTGGTACATCCCGAATAAGTCACCAGCAAATAAAGCTGCTTCGTCCCCGCCAGCTGCACCACGGATTTCCATAATGATATTCTTATCGTCATTTGGATCTGTCGGTAATAGTAAAATTTTGATTCGTTCTTCCAGTACGTCTTTTTCTTTTTTTAATTCTGAAAGTTCTTCTTTGGCCATTTCAGCCATTTCGGCATCTAGCTTTTCACCTAATAGTTCTTCGGTATCACTGATTCCTTCGACTACTTGCTTATAGCGACGATAAACGTCGACTGTTTCGCGGGTATTCGCTTCTTCTTTAGATAATTGCATAAAGCGTTTCGTATCACTGATGACTTCTGGGTCACTTAATAATTCGCCCAGCTCTTCATAGCGATCTTCAATTGATTGTAACTGATCGTACATAGTTAGTTGCTCCTCTTTTTAGTTGATAAGTATCGTTTATTTTCCACTTTTACTGAGTTAATTATGTTCTACCTGCTCACCATCGATTGGGGGATGGAAATAATGATTACGGCACACAGGATAATAAGCTTCGTTTCCACCGATTTGGACTTGAATTCCTTCATAAACTGGTTGACCATCAATATAATGTAGATTCATCGTCGCTTTTTTATGACAGAACCAGCAGATTGTTTTAAGTTCTTCTAGTTTATCTGCATATAACATCAAGTATTTCGATCCTTCAAATAGTTCATTACGGAAATCATTCTTCAGACCAAATGCCATAACTGGAATATTTAATTCGTCTACAACTCGGGCAAACTCAATCACGTGTTGTTTGCCTAAAAATTGTGATTCGTCCACTAAGATGCAATAAGGTTTATAATCAAGCTTTTGGATCAAATCATAGACATTCGTCTCTTTAAAAATAGGGATTGCTTCTCTTCTAAGGCCGATACGGCTTGAAACGACACCAACGCCATCTCTAGTATCAAGTCCGCTTGTCATAATGACAACAGGTTTGTCTTGTTCTTCATAATTGTGCGCTACTTTTAATATTTCAATTGTTTTACCACTATTCATTGCGCCATATTTAAAAAATAATTGTGCCATTACTCCGTCGTCACCTCTCGTTTAGTTCCTCTCGTATTTTACTATATTTTCGACAAAAAAGCAGTATTTTTGAAAAATTGCTTTCTTAGTTTTTGATTATAAGTTCATTTAGACGATAAAAAGAAACCAATAGGCAAACGCGGACGTTCGATCTATTGGTTTTCTTAGACTTACTTATTTTTGTGCTGATGCAAAATTCGCTGCTTCTGTTCCAGATTGACGACCAAAGATGATGATGTCCGCTACAGCGTTTCCGCCAATACGGTTTGCACCATGTAATCCACCAGTTACTTCACCAGCGGCATATAATCCTTTGATTGGGGCGCCATCTTCTTTTAAGACTTCTGTTTTCGTATTGATCTTCACACCGCCCATTGTATGGTGGATTCCTGGTGCGATTTTGATTGCATAGAATGGTCCAGTTGATAGATCATGATCCATACCTGTTGCGCGATTAAATTGAGTATCAGATTTCGCTTGAACTTCTTTATTCCATTGTTCTACTGTTTCTTTTAATTTGGCTTCTGGCATATCGATCTTTTTCGCAAGTTCTTCAATTGTTGTACCTTCTACAACAAAGCCTTGTTCATCATAAAAATCAATTGCTTTCGCACGATCACGAACACCTTGATCAAAGACTAGGTATGCTGATTTTTCTGGCAATTCAGTGATGGCCGCTGACACTTTATCCCGCGTATCCATTTCATTCACGAAACGTGTACCTTCTTGTGATGCTAAAATTGCGCCTTCACCACGAACAACTTCACCAATCAAGAATGATTTATCTTGTTGAACAGTTGGATGAATTTGGATTTCTTTCATATCCACTGTTGCACCGCCAAGTTTTTCGATCATCTTGATACCGTCACCTGTTGTACCTTCTTGGTTTGTTGTGACATAATCTTTTAATTTTGGATCGTATTTTTCTAGCATTTCTTTATTCGCACCAAAACCACCTGTTGTAACGATTACAGCATTTGATTTGATTTCTTTTGTTTCTTTGTCATTTAGTTTGACTTTAACACCGTTGACTTGACCGTCTTTTTCAGTGATTTCCGTCACGTTTGCATTTACAAATAACGGAATTTTTTCTTCTTTGACATTCCGAACAAGTCCATCAACTAAGTAGCCGCCGATTGCAGAACCATCAGCTGGACGGTGAGTGCGTTTTTCGCTCATTCCACCGGTAATTGTCAAGTTGCTTAGTTCAATTCCTTTCGTATCTAACCAATCGATTGCATCTGCTGAATGATCGACAAAAAAGCGTAATAGTTCTTTGTCATTCGTTCCTTTTCCACCTTTAAGTGTTTCTTCGAAGAATTTATCATTGCTATCTGTGATACCTTCTGCTTTTTGGTATTTTGTTTCAGAAGCATTCATACCTGAAGAAGATTTGATTGTATTGCCACCTGCAACTGGCATTTTTTCTAGGATAGCTGGATTCATTCCTGCTTCTTTGGCTTGTAATGCAGCTGTCATGCCAGCGCCACCTGCACCGATGATCACGATGTCATATTGATCTTCTAATTCACTTAAATCTGTATAGCCATTGGCTGATGCACCAGAAGTAACTTCTGTGCTTTCCTTGGATTCTTTACTTTTCTTGGTTGTTTTGTCTTGATCACTGGTACAACCTACCGCAATTCCTGCAAATAGACTCAATGATAGTAAACTCATGATGACTTTTTTCATTTTTTCCCCACCTCAGTAATTTTTAACCATCCAACTCCTGATTATTTAACTTAAATCTACCTAATATCTTACATAAATGTGAATATAATCACATTTTTAAAATGATAGATTTCTCTTTTATACTACACTCATTAGTTTAATTAAGTTTATTTTTCAACCTATTAAACAAAAGAATGTTAATCCCCTCACAATAAAATAGCATGTTCTGTTTGATTTGTGCTCTATTCTCGTTATTTTTAATCAATTTCTTATTTCTTCTAAGGGTTTATTCTTTGTTTGCCCACCATTTATTTTCTGCTATACTTGGTTTAATGATATTCAGGAGGTCCACTATGAATCGATTTCGGCTTTTATGGCTGGCGCAACGCAATGGAAGGCGTTATATTTCTAATAATTTCTCATCTATACAAATAATTGTTTCCTATTATGTTATCATGACAGTGGTTTCTTACTTATTGTTTTGTCTGCCCTTTTTTAGAGAACCCGGCTCTCATGTGGGCTTCATCGATATGCTCTTTATGGCCATCAGTACAGTAAGTGTTACAGGTTTGTCTACATTTGATATTAATTCTGTCTTTAATGACCGCGGCGTAATTTTACTGGAAGTGTTATTTCAAGTTGGTGGTTTGGGGATCATGATGATATCTACAGCTTTCATCATTCTATCTAAACGGAGAATTTCTTTAAAACAACGGCAATTAATCATGACCGATATGAACCAACCAAAATTGAGCGGTATCGTTCGCTTGATTCGAATCACATTTACCATTATTTTATGGTTTCAAGTAATATTTGGTACATTTTTCTCCATTTATTTTTACTTCTCCGGCTATTATAAAACCTGGCCCAGAGCGATTTTCTTTGGTTTTTATCAATCGATTTCAGCAGTTACCAACTCTGGATTTGACGTTACAGGAGATTCGATTATCCCATTTGCCAACGATTATCTTTTTTTGATCGTGATTATGTTTTTGATTTTTGTCGGTGGGATTGGCTTTCCAGTATTGATGGAAGTTCGTGAGTGGTTGTTTTTTAAGAAGAAAAAACGAGGATTGCCTTTCCGTTTTTCATTGTTTAGTAAAATTGCTGTATTGGCTTTTGTGATTTTATTTATCGGCGGTACAATTTTGATTTATTTATTGGAGAAAGATCATTTGTTTGTGGGGATGGGTGAGATCCAGCGTTGGATCACATCAATGTTTTATTCTATGACGACTCGAAATGCAGGTCTGCAGATCAATGATTTAGGTGATTTTCAGGTTACGACATTAATGGTATTTTCTCTTTTGATGTTTATTGGCTGTAGCCCTAGTTCTGTCGGTGGTGGGGTTCGGACAACGACCGTTGCGATCATTGGTTTATACTTGTATGCTTTTTTGAAAAGTGAAGATAAAATCAATGTGTTTGGACGACGGATCGATGATGATGATGTAAAAAAATCGATTGTTGTCTTTATGCTTTCGTTAATCATGTGTTTCTTTGCCGTCTTATTTTTAACTGCGACAGAAGACCATCCGTTGATTGCTATTATTGTCGAAGTTGCTTCTGCTTTTGGTACGACTGGGTTGTCACTAGGCATCACTTCTGATTTAACCACAGTTGGTAAGTTAATGATCGCTCTGTTAATGTTTATTGGACGGATCGGAATGCTTTATACTTTAATGTTATTTGTACCAAAAGAAACACGAGATATCGGCTATGAATATCCTTCTGAGAAAATCATAATTGGATAAAAAATAGGGTACCAAACATCATTTTTGTTTGGCACCCTATTTTATTTGTAAATAGTGAAATCAGGAACATCCTTATTATTTTATATCATATCAGGACATTCACAATCAAATACATCAAAAACAAACCTGAGATCAACCACATTGGTAATGATAATTCTGCTTTTTTCCCTGCAATCCATTTCGTCACTGGATATGCTACAAAGCCAAATGCCATTCCATCAGATATATTCATGGTAAACGGAATCAAAACAATCATCAACATTGCTGGAAAATAATCACTGAAATCCTCAAAATGTAGCGTTTTGATTTGCTGGATCATTAAGAAACCCGTTATGATGATTGCTGGCGCTAAAGCTGAATCAGGAATATAAGAAAGCAACGGCAACGCGAGTAATGCTAAAAAGAAACAAATTCCACTAGTAATGGCTGTTATTCCCGTTTTTCCTCCTTCTTCAATCCCAGTTGCACTTTCAGCCGCTGCCACAGTCGGACTTGTTCCAAAAATACCAGATAATAACGTAATAAAGCCTGTCACACGATACGCTCTTAAATATTTTTTTTCATCTGCTTCTGGCATCAACCCTTTAAGTAGCCCCATTGATTCAAAAATTAAAATCATCGATAACGCAAATACACCTAACAAAAAACTTTTTGAAAAAAAAGTGCTGAAATCTAGTTGTAAAAAAATCGTAGAATAATGACTCAATCCGCCTAATGAAAAATGTTCTGCTGAAGGTACCAAACCAAAAATATTAGCAATAATTGTTACAGCAACAATCCCAATAAAAAAACTGCCCTGAATTCCTTTTATAAATAAAAATACAGTCAAAATCAACGAAAATAATGTTAATAAAGTTAAGCTATTATCTAACGACGCAAGTTGCAAAAAAGTATGTTCCCCTCGCAAAATCAAGTGCCCTTTTTCCAACCCAATCAATACAAGAAAAAAACCGATTCCTACAGTGATCCCGGTTTTTAATGATTCCGGTACGACTTCTGCAAATAACTTGCTTAGCCGTGTAAATGCAACTAATAAATAAACAATCCCTGCACAAAAACTAACGGCGAGTGCCTGTTGCCAAGTCAAGCCTAATGAAAGTACCAACGTATAGGTAAAAAATGAATTAACCCCCATTCCGGTGGTTAACACGATGGGTGCATCTGCAACTAGTCCCATCAAAATTGAGCCAATAATTGAAATAAATATCGTTCCAAAAATCGTTAGTTCCTTTGGCATGCCAGCCTCTGCCAAAATCACAGTATTTACCATAATGATATAGGAAATGGCAAAGAATGAAGTGGTTCCTGCTAAAATTTCTCTTTTTATATCTTCTTTTTTTAACTTCTTCCAATCAAACATAAAAATCCTCCTTAAAATTTAAAGCATAGCAGGCTCGTTAAGTCTTTTCCCAAGACTTTCAATCCTTCTCAGGTTTTGTAGCTATCTAACCATAGTGCAGTGACTAGCCTGAGAAACTACATAAGACTAACAGCTAAGGGTGCGAGTAAACGGCGAGAAAAAAAGCAGCTACTACACTTCGATCACATCAAATTCTAAGTGCTCAAGCACTAAGTTTTGAAAGGTTCCGGAAATAAGTTGAACAGTTTTGTCTCGGACTCGTAATAAAGTTATTTTTTACTTAAATTCCAACACTGTAAGAATACCACATTGTAAACGCTTTTTGAAATTTTTGAAGAATTTTTTATTATTATTTTTTTCTTGTAAAAAAGCAACTGGAATAAAACGAAAATATCGTTTTACCAGTTGCTTTGATAGTCTATGTTCCTATTTTTTTATTTCTTGATCTGACTCACTAATTTCACATAATTATCAGACCGATCTTCTGCATCATCTTTTGTTTTCGTTAAAAGATTTTCAACGACTTCTTGATCGTCTTTGATTGTATGAAGCGCAGAGAATCGAGTTTGTTTTTCAAGGAAATTACGCATCTTAGAGAAATCAGCTTTTTTGTAGTCGATAACCATTGGGTCTTTACCTTTTTCAATTAGTTGTGGATTGTAACGATACAATTGCCAATAGCCAGATTCAACCGCTTCTTTTGCTAAAGATAATGTTTCGATCATACCACCTTTGATACCATGATTGATACAAGGCGTGTAGCCAATAATCAGTGATGGTCCTGGATAACGCTCAGCTTCATCGATTGCTTTTATGGTCTGCATTGAATTAGCACCCAACGCGATTTGTGCTACATAAACATTGCCATACGTCATCGCCATCATGCCTAAATCTTTTTTAGCGTTCTGTTTCCCTCCAGCAGAAAATTTAGCAATCGCTGCTGCTGGTGTCGCTTTGGATGTCTGACCGCCTGTATTAGCATAAACCTCATTATCCATGACGAAAATATTGACATCTGCCCCACTTGCCAAGACATGATCGATTCCACTGAAACCAATATCATATGCCCAACCATCACCACCGACTATCCATTGACTGGTTTTTACAAGTAAATCCCTTTGCTTGTAAATTTTCTCTAGAAGTTGATTTCTTTGATATTCCTCGCTCAAAGCTGCTGCTAACTTTGTTGCGCGTTGTTGAGTGCCATCCCCTTCTAAATAATGCGCTAACCAATCTTCCATTAAAGCTTGCAGTTGGTTCGAGCTTATATTTTTATCGATAGCTTCTTGTACTTGATCTGCTAAATATTGTCGTTTGGTCTTATTCGCTACATACATTCCATAGCCATATTCGGCATTATCTTCAAATAGTGAGTTACTCCAAGCAGGTCCTTGCCCGCATTCATTTGTTGTATAGGGTGTAACAGGAGACGAGCCACCCCAAATAGAAGAGCAACCAGTCGCATTGGCCATCATCATTCGATCTCCAAATAATTGTGTTAATAATTTAATATAAGGTGTTTCGCCACACCCTTCACATGCTCCCGAAAATTCCATCAGTGGTTGGTTAAATTGAGATCCTTTAACGGATAATTTTCTGACTGGATTTTCTTTTTGCTGTAAGGTCATTGCAAACGCCCAATTGATTGCTTGCTCTTTTTGTTCTTCATAAGGTTTCATCAAAATGGCTTTTTCTTTGACTGGACAAGCTTGAACACATAGACCGCAACCAGTGCAGTCTTCTAAAGACACCTGAATTCGATACATCAAGCCATCTGCGCCACGCATTTCTCTAGCGATAAATCCTTCTGGAGCTTCTTGCATTTCAGCTTCATTTGCTAAGAATGGACGAATCGCTGCGTGGGGGCAAACAAATGCACATTCATTACACATCGTACATTTATCCATTTGCCATTCTGGCACTTCTAAGGCAATGCCACGTTTTTCAAAAGCCGCTGTGCCCATTGGCATTTCGCCTGTTTTCATCCCGTTATCGATTAAATCTCTAACGGTCAATTCATTTCCTTCTTGACGATTGACTGGCTGTAGAATATTTGTAACGTATTTAGGTAATGTTTCGTCTTTTTTCTCAGGTTCGATAACGATTGTTACCCATTCAGATGGAACCTCAATTTTCTGAAGAGAATCAAAAGTTCTATCAATTGCTTGGAAGTTTTTTTCCACGATTTCCATTGATTTTTTTCCATAAGTTTTTTTGACTTCCGCTTTTAGTAACGGCATGTACTCCTCTCGTGTCAGAATATCCGTTACTTCAAAGAACGCAGTTGACATCACTGTATTGATCCTACGACCTAATCCAATTTCACGTGCCAATTCTACAGCGTTGATAATATAAAACTGAATAGTATGTTCTGCTATATATTTTTTTAACTTTGCTGGAAGTAAGCGATAAACTTTTTCTTTGTCCCAGATGGTGTTCAATAAGAACGTTCCGCCATCTTTCAATCCTTTCAATAAGTCATAATTATGGATATAAGAAGCATTATGGCATGCTATAAAGTCAGCTTGTTCTACTAAATAAGTGGATGCGATCGGTTCTTCTCCAAAACGCAAATGAGAAATAGTCAAGCCACCTGATTTTTTAGAATCGTAACTAAAATATGCCTGTGCATACAGATCGGTATTGTCTCCTATAATTTTGATTGCTTGTTTATTAGCACCAACTGTACCATCTGAGCCAAATCCCCAGAATTTTGCTTGAAAGGTTGAGTCAGGTGTTAAATCTAAAAGCTCTCCTTGCGGTAATGAACGATACGTCACATCATCTACAATTCCTATTGTAAAGCGTTGTTTCAATTCAGCAAACGGTTGTAATAAATGGTCATAAACTGCTTTGATCTGGTTAGGTGTCACATCTTTTGATCCTAAGCCATAGCGTCCACCGATCACGATTGGACGATTAGAATGTTGATATAAGGCACTTTGAACATCCAAGAGCAATGGTTCTCCGTCAGATCCAGCTTCTTTAGTTCTATCTAAAACAGCGACTTTTTCTACAGTTTTTGGTAATTTTTCTAGTAGGTTTTCTGTTGGAAAAGGACGGTATAAATGGATATTGATCAATCCGACTTTTCGTCCTCGATTATTTAAATAATCCACCGTTTGTTGAATAACAGGTGATGCTGAACCCATGGATATAATGACTTCTGTCGCATCTTCTACCCCATAATAATCTGTTAAATCATAATTAGTGCCCCGTAATTCATTGATTTGATTCATATATTTTTGAACGATTCTTGGCATTGCTTCATAGTTTGTATTAACGGTTTCTCTTTGTTGAAAATGGATATCTGGATTTTGAGCTGTTCCAGATACTGTTGGATGATTTGGATTCATTCCTCTATTTCTGAAGCGATCCACTGCTTCTTGATCAAGCATCTCTTTTAAATCACTGTAATCAAGTACTTCGATTTTTTGCAGTTCATGACTTGTTCTAAAACCATCAAAAAAATTGACGAACGGTAAACTGCCTTCAATACTGGCTAAATGTGCTACTGCTGAAAGATCCATTACTTCTTGTACACTTGACTCTGCCAACATACAAAAACCTGTTTGACGGGTCGCCATAACATCTCCATGATCACCAAAAATACTCAAGGCGCTCGTTGTGATCGCTCTAGCAGCCACGTGAAAAACACCTGGCAATAGTTCACCAGCTATTTTATACATATTAGGAATCATCAACAACAAGCCTTGTGATGCTGTATAAGTCGTTGTTAATGCCCCAGTTTTTAACGACCCATGGACAACGCCTGCAGCTCCAGCTTCTGACTGCATTTCAATAACTTGGACCTTTTGCCCATAAATATTTTTCAAGCCATTTTCTGCCCATTCATCTACTAATTCCGCCATGGTCGAGCTAGGCGTGATAGGATAAATTGCCGCTACTTCTGTAAAGGCATAAGAAATATAAGCAGCTGCTGTATTTCCATCCATCGTCTTTGTTTTTTTCATTTGTTCTCACCTTTTATCTTTCCTCAGACTTTTGTTGTTACGGGCGTTTTGTTTTTTTCTCGTACATAGTTGTCGATTTCTACAGCAGCAATTTTTCCAGCACCCATGGCTAAAATTACTGTTGCTGCACCTGTTACGATATCTCCGCCGGCAAAGACGCCAGGAATTGATGTAGTTCCCGTTTTTGGATCCGCCTCAATGTAACCCCATTTTGTCAATTTAAGTTCTGGGAAAGTGGATAACAACACTTTATTGGACCCTTGACCGATTGCTTCGATCACTGTGTCAGCTTCGATAATAAATTCGCTATTTTTGATTGGAACTGGACGACGTCTTCCAGATTCATCTGGTTCACCTAGTTCCATTTTGACGCATTTCACACCATTTAAATCCCCAACACCGTTATTCATATATTCGACTGGATTGCTCAACCAATGATAGTCGATATCTTCTTCAACAGAATGATGGTATTCTTCGATACGCGCGGGCAATTCCTCTAATGACCTGCGATAGACAATACTGACATGATCAGCGCCTAAACGTTTAGCTGAACGCGCCGCATCCATTGCCACATTTCCACCACCGATCACTACAACATTTTTGGAACGTTTGATTGGTGTATCGAATTTCGGAAACTCATAACTATGCATCAAATTGATTCGTGTCAAATATTCGCTAGAAGAATAAACCCCATTCAATGCTGTTCCAGGTATTCCCATAAAGTTAGGAGCTCCAGCTCCAACAGAAATGTAGCAAGCATCAAATTCGTTCATGACCTCATCCATCGTGATTGTTTTACCAACCACAACATTGGTTTCGATCGTTACACCTAACGCTTCAATGCTTTCGATTTCTTTTTTTACAATTCTCTTAGGTAATCTAAATTCTGGAATGCCGTAAGTCAATACACCACCAGAATCATGTAGTGCTTCATAAATGATTACCTCATAGTTCATTTTTGCTAAATCACCAGCAACCGTTAAACCAGAAGGACCAGAACCAATGACGGCGATTCGACCAATTTTCGCTTCGTTATTTTGAATGCATTTCGAAAAATCTTGATTTTCTAAAGCCCAATCTGCAACTAAACGCTCTAATTTACCGATTGCGACTGGTTCAAAGTTTTTAGCCAGTCCCAACTTACAGACTTGTTCGCATTGCTTTTCCTGAGGACAAACTCTTCCACAAATTGCTGGAAGGTTCGTATATTTTCCTAAAATATCAGCTGCTTCCTGCATATTTCCTTTTTTAATTGCAAGAATAAATCCAGGAATATCTATCATCACAGGGCAACTGGCAATACAGGGAGCCTCTTTACATTGTAAACACCGAACAGCTTCAGCCGCACCTTCTTCGAGCGTATACCCTAAGCAAACCTCATCAAAATTTGACTTACGAATTGCTGGGTCTTGTTCAGCGATTGGTGTTTTTGTTCTACTTCTTCTAACCACGATTTATCACCTGCACTTTTTGATAATCCACCAAACAGGTTTCTTCTTCCGTCTTATATTGTTTCATGCGACTGATAAACTCATCCCAATTAACCTCTGTTCCTTTAAATTCTGGGCCATCGACACAGGCAAATTTGATACTCCCGTCGATCGTTACTCGACAGCCGCCACACATACCTGTTCCATCGATCATAATCGGGTTTAGTGAAACATAAAGTGGCAATTCATATTTTGCTGCAGTCATGGTACAAAATTTCATCATCATACTGGGACCAATCGCCCAACTACTGTTGATTGTTTCGTTTGCAATCACTTGCTCCATTGCATCCGTTACAAGACCTTTCATGCCTTTTGTACCATCATCTGTCGTGACGATCAGTTCATCAGAATATTGTCGACACTCCTCTTGAAGGATCACAAGTTCAGCTGTTTTGGCACCAAGAATTGTAATAACTCGATTTCCAGCTTTTTTTAACCCTTTAATGATTGGGAAAACTGCAGCAATTCCAACGCCACCGCCTACGATCATAACTGTCCCGTAATTTTTTATTTCTGTCGGCATACCAAGTGGTCCAGTTAAATCTAAAATGGTGTCACCAATCGTAAGTTTCCCCAGTTCAGCAGTTGTTTTACCTATTACTTGAAAAACTAAACGAATCTTACCGCCAGAATCATCAGTATCTGCAATTGTCAAAGGGATTCGTTCACCCATTTCATTGATCCGCAACATAACAAATTGTCCTGGCTTAGCCTTCTTGGCAATCCGAGGAGCCTCAATCCAAAAATCATATTCATTTTTCGAAAGCTGCTCACTTTTGGTTATTTTATACATATGGAGTACCGTTAATGAATGGCTTCATTCATTTTTCCTTCTTTCATATGATTTTAGAAACTTTTATAACCCAGACGTTAATTCTTGGACAAATTTTTTCAGTGCTTCAACATCTTCGTCTTCTGCATTATTTTCGATTTCAACTGTTTCAGCTACTTTTTTAGCGCCTGATTTTTCTAATGCAGCCACAAAATCATGAGCTGATTTGCAGAATAAATCTCCGTATTCACGATCGCCAGAACCCACCACGCCAAAAATTTTTCCAGCTAAATCTTTTTCTTCTAATTCATCATAGAAATCTTCAAATTCAAATGGTAATTCACCGTCACCATACGTATACGTAGCGATCACACATGCATCTGCATCATCAAAGAAGTCGACATCCACTTCTGAACACTCTTCTCTTTCTACATCAAATCCTGCTTCTTGCACCGTACTTTCTAATATTTCTGAAATTTCCTCTGTGTTGCCTGTCATACTTGCATAAATGATTTTTACTAATGCCATATTTACTCATCCTCTCACCTTTTTTACTTAATATTTTAAAGTATAAAAAGATAAGGTGTAACCCTTTTCATTCTTCTCATACTTAATATCAAAAAAGCATGTAGCTATGGTACTGTTAAAGACGTTTAGTTCCAAATTACCTTTTTCACATATCTCAAAAAAATTAAAACGCTTTCTTTTTAAATCAAACATTATGCAAAATCTTCCCTTATACTATACCATAATTCAGACCTTTAAAACAATATTTTTTAGGTAAAAAAAATAATTTTTAGCAACTTATTTTTATTTACATCAAAATAAGTCTTTTTCCCGTCCCAACAAGAGTATTGCCTCTAAAACAGCTCCGCCTAAAGCCCGTGCTTTATCCGATATTGTATAGCAATCGACTTGTTCAACTGGTCGTGGATCGACATCGCCACATTTTAATCCTGCTTGACATACTACTTTATCTGAAATCAAGCCTCTCAATACACCGTCTAGTGGTGATTCTACAGCTGCTTGACCTACATAAAAAAGCACTTCTCCCTTTTTCACAACATCTCCAATTTTTTTTACATGTTGAACGTTTCCTGATGTAGGTGAATGTATCACGCGTTCGGCACTTTTCCCACCGATTTCTCCAGGTATTCCAGTATTGGGGATGGCTGTCCCTTCAAAATACAATCGCCCTAAATAATGTCCTCTCATCGTTTCAACCACAACATCAACATCTTCTGGTGCTGAAAAGCCTGGTCCAAGAGCTATCGTAATAGGCGCCATCCTTTTGTTTGTACCTAGATTTCTTTTAGCTAGAATCGTATCGACCAAGACGATGGGCTTCAGTTCAGGCAAAGATTTCGCCTCGGCATCAATTAATATTGGAATCTGTTTATTGTTCCAGATCGTCTCACATTCTGACACAGAAGAAACGAAGACCGCTTCTATGTCTTCTACTTGCTGTTTGCTTTGGAAAATAGCTGTACACAATGCTACTGTACGGCGAATGGCCAATGGTTTCGCCGTTTCTAAAATCACTACTTTGAAACCTGTATGAGCTAATTTTTGGATAACACCAGTAGCCAAATCGCCGCCACCTCGCACAACTACGACAGTTTCAGAAATTGATTGTTTTATTTTTCCCATATGACAACTCCTTCTTTAGTTTGAATATTGCATGCAATTACTTTACTCAAACGTTTTAATAGCATTTTCGGCAGTAAAGATAAGACTTTTTTGGCCTGCCTTAATTGTTCTAACGTTTCGACTTGATTAATGCATAAGATACGTTGCCCATGGCTTTTTTCCCATAACCCAGTCGGACTGGCAATGATTTCGGCTAGTGTTTCTTCTTTGATTTTCTCTCCTTGAGTAGCACCTGTTGCTCGTAAAAATAACGCAAGACGATGAACAGTCATTTGGTCGATTGTTTTTCCAACAACAGATATTGGAACCAAGCCAATCGTAACAGTCGTTTCAGGTAAAACAACAGGCTCAAATGTTTCCCAGCCTTTTAAAGGTAATTGCTTAGAACCATCAGCTTCTAGAAAGGTCTTATCAAAATGTGGAAGTGACTCTTCAATCACCGTAAGTGGCAGTGAGCTTAGTTTATATCCACCTGCAGTAAGGTTTCCTGCTAAGGTGATCCCCTGCCCATCACTGCCTAAATTTGAAAAATTACTACTATAAAAAAAGTCATATGGACGATCAACAGGGTACCCAATCTTAGTTGTCGTGCTAACTAGAACATTTTGATTTCGATAATATTCGGCAAGATACCACATTAAACTTGTTTTTCCACCGCTTCCGATCAGTGAAACCACTTGTTGTCCCTTAAAATCAAAGCAATCAATCAGGGCTTCCATGGTACATACTTCCTTTCCTTCCTAGTTCTTTCAATCCTAAAAATTCCTTCGACCGGTATATTAGCTTCTGCTAGAAACGCTCGGCCATGTGTTAGATCTTCCATAGCTATCCTTAAACAAATTCCACAAAAATCCCCTAGACTTGTCGGCAACGCCATTACGGATACATGAATCTTTTTATTGAGCAATACTTTTTCACCGTGAACTGCATAATGGGTATTTTGAAACGTTAAAAGATACTCCATTTTTTCACCTCATCCTTAGAAATTAATGACTTTTTTTGCTTGTGCCATTACTTCTGTTATACCATACATAGTTGTGATTTCACCGATTGCTATTGTTTCTTTGATCTCGTAAAAATCTAAACACGCTCCACACGTACTGATTTGTGTTCCTTTCTCTAATAAAACTTGTAAGTCTTTTAAAGTATTAGAACCTTGATTTGTTAGAAATGCACCACTATTAAAAAATAACAGGTGTTCAGGTGGCGTGTCTAATTCAGTTAATGAATAAATGTAACTTTTTAATAACATTGCACCTAAATCAGCATCTCCGTCTCCCATTGTTTTTCTGCCAAAAGCGATCACTAATTCGTTATCTGAACTAGCAGAATTTAGTTGATCGAGGTGTTTGGGCACAGTGATTTCAACCGTTAATTCATCATTTTTATACTTTTGACTAATCGTTTTTAGCCCTAGACCCACAGCCATTTTTTCGATATTTTTTACGGATACTTCATTATCGACTGTTATTTCAATAGTTCCTCCAGCGTTGTTTAACTCACGAATCGCTTTTTTCGCCTCAATTACTGGAATTGGGCATGGTTTTCCTAATGCATTGATTTTTTTCATCGCTGTTCCTTCTTCCTTAGACCAGAATAATCGGCCGATTTGATTCTTTTTTATAAACCTCACCAATGATTGCAGCAACTGGGTCATTTTTTTGAATAGCTTTAAGACATTCCAGTGCTTTTTCTGCAGCAACACTGATAAGTAAGCCACCTGACGTTTGGGGGTCAAATAGAATTTCTTGGAATGCTGGTGAAACGGTGTTCAAATCGACTTTGCTCCCAATGCATTGACGATTTCTTTGCCCGGCTGCTGTCGCTAAAAATTCTTCTGCATAATAATATGTCTGAGGTAAAAGTGGTAATTGTTCCGTATCAATAATCAATGTCACATTGTCTCCAGCCATTTCTAGTGCATGAACCAGTAAACCAAATCCCGTCACATCAGTACAAGCATGAACAGGAAAATCACGCATTTTTTCCGCAGCATATTTATTTAATCGTTCCATTGATGCAATTGCTGCTGCTTCTGATTCTTTACAAGCGAGACCTCCTCTGACAGCTGATTGAATCATTCCAACACCTAAAGCTTTTGTAAGGATCAAGACATCACCTATTTTCGGTGTATTATTATGAATGATTTTTTGCGGATCAACTTGTCCTGTTACCGCCAGTCCGTATTTAGGTTCATGATCATAAATCGAATGGCCTCCGGCTAATGAAGCATTCGCTTCTTCAAGTTTTTCTGCACCACCGATCAGCATTTCTGAAAGCTTTTGTTTATCCATTTTTTCAGGAAAACAAACTAAATTTAATGCAAATAGGACTTGCCCTCCCATTGCATACACATCACTCATTGCATTTGCTGCGGCGATCCGACCAAACGTACGAGGATCTTCTACCATTGGCGAGAAAAAATCTACCGTTGAAATCAATGCAAGTTCCTCTGATACTTGATATATCGCCGCGTCATCCGATGCATCAAAAGCCACTAATAATTTCTCGTCAGAACTCTTGGGCAGATTCTTTAAAAATCCAGCTAATTCATTTGGTCCGATTTTAGCTCCACAGCCGCCAGACGTACATTGTGATAAAAAGTCCATTGATTTTCTCCTTTGCGTCTATTTCGACAAAATTTCTTTTAATGCTTTCAAGGTATAATCGATTTCATCAATCGTTGTGTGCCAACCAAAACTAAATCGTACCGCTCCGGTTTTTAACGTCCCGGCCGTTTGATGTGCAAGCGGAGAACAATGTAATCCACAACGTGTAATGATTTGATAACGATCGAATAATTGCTGAGCAAGTTCTCCTGGATCAAACATTGTTGACGTAATAGAAACAACTGGCACCATTTCCGCTGGGTCAACACTTCCTAAAATAGTTATAGGCAGATCTTTTAATCCTGTTAAAAATCGAGCAGTTATTGCTCGTTCATGCGTGACAATTTTATCTAAACCAAGTGTATTGATTGCTTTTAATGCACTCTTTAAGCTTAAAATACCAATTGTATTCAAGGTTCCAGGCTCAAATTTATCTGGCAAAAAACTAGGTTGCTCTAGTGACAATGAAGCACTTCCAGTTCCTCCACTCATCCAAGGATCAATTTTTTTCTCTATATTTTGAGCCAAAGCAAATCCGCCAATTCCAGAAAGACCCATCAAGCTTTTATGCCCTGTAAAAGCTAAAACATCGATCGACATTGTTTCCATATCAATAGGTAAGAAACCTGCTGTTTGAGCACAATCTAAAACTGTAATGATTCCATGAGCTTTTGCGATTTTGAAGCATTCTTTTATGGGTAAAATTGTGCCTAACACATTTGATGCATGAGTCATCACCATTACTTTGGTTTCTGGTCGGATCAATGATTCTATTTGAGTAGGATCAAGCTTTCCATCTGATTCACAGTGTAAATATGTCACGGAGATATTCTGTTGCATTTCCAACAAACGAAGCGGCCTAGCAACTGCATTATGTTCTACTTGTGTCGTTATGATATGATCATCAGATTTCAATAGGCCATTTAAAATCATGTTCAGCGAAGTTGTTGCATTTGCTGTGAAAATAATATGTGCTGGATCAGGTGCATGAAAAAAATCTGCTAAAGCAACACGCGTTTCAAAAATCAATCCAAGTTCATCACTGTTTTGCAAACCACGATTCGTATTTATATTATTATTTGCTTCTAAATAGTGACTCAACTCTTGGATAGTCGATTCAAATTTATAGTTGGACGTTGCTGCATAATTCAAATAAATTGGCTGCTTCATTTTAAAACCCTTTCCCTCTAATCTCCAAATTTTGATCGATCAATTTTTTATATTCTTCTGGTGTATCAATATCAATCAAACATTCAGAAGCTTTTACCTGAATTTCTCGCCATGCTTCTGGATGATTGTTACGAACAGCTCGTCCTCCAGAATCTCCTGTCACTTTTAGCAAATCTGAACGGAATTTTTCACCAAAGAAAATGGGACTGCATGGGGCGCCCAATCGATCCACTGGAAAAACGATCGTTTCTTTTGAATAAGCAGGAAAAAGTGATTCCAATAATGCTTGGTTTAACAAAGGTTGATCCACCGTAAGATAAAGATACCCTTCACCTGTTGCGGCTTTGGTGCCTAACCGAACACTTGCACTTTGCCCTTTTTTTGCTTCTGTATTCTGAATGATTTTTAGATTTTTGTGTCGCTCCAATCTTTGTAAATTTTCTGGTGAAATAACTAATATCCGCTCAAAAAATGCGAGTTTATTTGTAAGGTTTAGCGTATGCTCTAAAAAGGTCTTTCCCTGATAATCAAGAAATAATTTATTCTCGCCCATTCTTGTAGAAGAACCCGAAGCCATAATAACTGCACTTATTTTCAACATTTATGTGCTCCTTTTGTTTTACTCGATCATTAAAAATAAAAACGCACCCAATCTGATTTATCGGATGCGTTTCTGGCGCTATTGTGCGTCTTTTTTCAAGCACCTCACAAAATCATTTAATTATTTTTTCTTCTTTTGGTAAAATGTATCTTCCATTGGCAAGGTCGGTCTAAGTTGTCCGTCTAAAGCATAGTAAGCTCCGGCTAATGCTGGTGCTGTTGGGATCGTTGCTAACTCGCCCACACCTTTGATCCCATATGCTAAGCCGTCATGGATATTTTTTGCCTGAACTAAAATCGTTTCGATTGGCGGTACTTGTGCAGCATTAAGTAACCCTAATGTTGCATATTTTGCTTTCACATAACCTTCTTCTAAAACGAATTTTTCTGTTAACGCATAGCCCATTCCCATGACGATACCTCCTTCGATTTGGCCTTCGGCAGCTTTGGGATTAACGACTTGCCCCATATCATAAGCAGCTACAATCTTCTCTACTTTGCCTTTTTCATCCAAAATTGCGACTTCAGCCGCATAGCCATAACCTGCATGGCTAACCGGACTTTTTTTATCATTGATCAAAGGATCTGTCTTAGCTGAATATTCTCCGTAAAATTCTTGGCCTTCTAAATCCGATAACGCACGTCCCATATCTAGCTCATAACGCAATTGCATCGCTGCTCTTCTCGTTGCCTCTCCCGTAAATAAAGACTGTCGTGATGCGGTTGTTGTACCGGAATCTGGTGTTCTACGCGTATCTGGAGTCTCCGCAATAATCATTTCTGGTGGTAAATCTAAGGTTTCACACGCTACTTGAGTCGTAACAGTTGCCATCCCTTGTCCAATACATGCCGCACTGGTTCTAACATGGACTTTGCCTTCTTCAACTGAAACGATACAACGACCAACATCAGATAAACCAACACCAATCCCACTATTTTTAAAGAAACAAGATATTCCAGCTATTTCTGCTTTTTCATACGATTCTTTGACGGCTAGTAACGTCTCTTTAAGTGCTGCATTTTTTGATACTAATTGACCGTTTGGTAATGAATCACCTGGCCCAACCGCATTTTTATACCGGATATCCCATTGTGAGATTCCCACTTTTTCTGCTAATAAATTAAGATTGCTTTCAATCGCAAAAGCAGTTTGGCACACACCAAAACCACGAAATGCTCCAGATGGCGGATTATTCGTATAAACAGCGAATCCTTCTACATCAATATCTTGATATTTATACGGTCCAGCTGCATGTGTACAAGCACGTTGAAGTACTGGTCCTCCTAAAGAAGCATACGCACCAGTGTCTGCATAAATCACAGCTTTCATTGCAGTTAAATTCCCTTTAGCATCACAGCCTGTAGTAAAGTCCATCTCCATACCATGACGTTTGGGATGAATCATCAAGCTTTCTTGTCGACTAAGCAAAACTTTTACCGGTTTTTGCAAGCACCAAGCCGCAAGTGATGCGTGATGCTGCACACTCATATCTTCTTTTCCGCCGAAACCGCCACCCACTAATTTGGCTTGGACATGTACCTGCTCTTTTTCGATGCCTAACATACGCGCCACTTCACGTTGTTCATCATAAATACTTTGTCCTGCACTATAAAGTAAAATTCCAGATTCACCTTCAGGCATCGCAATTGCACACTCTGGTTCCATAAAGGCATGTTCGTTGATTGGGACTGAATAATGTTGGGTTACGACGTATTCAGATGCCGCCAACTGTTTATCTGCATTGCCGCGAATAAGATGTTCATGAGATAAAATATTGCCTTTTTCATGAATCAACGGTGCACCTTCTACCAATGCAGCCTCACAAGAAGTTATTGGTATTAATTCTTCATATTCAACTTCTACCAATTCTTTGATTTCTTCCAAGTCTTCTTTATCATTTGATACAACTAAAGCAATTGCATCACCGACATAACGAGTGATTTCGCCTTCTGGTATCATGACGTCCCAATCAGAGATAAATTCTAAGTGACCAATTTTATTATTTCCTGGAACATCTTTAGACGTTAACACAGTTACACAAGCTGGATGTTCCAGCGCTTTACTCGTATCGATTTTTAAAACTTTCGCTCTTGGATAGGTACTGCGGACAGCTGAAGCATGAAGCATCCCAACAACGCTAATATCATCGACATACAATCCAGTTCCCAATGTTTTTTCAATGGCATCAACTCTTTTGAAATCTTCACCTAATTTTCCATTTGAGTGTTCCTTTGGAATGCTCAATTCTTCACGAAATAGTTTAGCTGCTAATTGAATTGCTTCCACAATCTTTACATAACCTGTACAACGACAGATATTGCCACGAATCGCTTTTCTTACCTCTTCATCACTAGGATTCGCTTTTTTATTTAGTAAACCATGCGCTGAGATCACGATTCCAGGAATACAATAGCCGCATTGTACTGCACCAGTTTTAGCAAAAGCATAGGCATAAACATCTTTTTGGCGTTGATCCAGTCCTTCGATCGTGACAACTTCTTTTCCGTCTAACTTCTCTAAACTAAATAAACACGATTTGGAAACCCTTCCATTTATCAATACTGAACAAGCACCACAAGAACCTTGGTTACAGCCATCTTTTGTCCCCGTCAACCTTAAATCGTCTCGCAAAAAATCCATCAACTTCTTATTTGTTCCGCAGGTTTCCGTCTTACCATTTACTACCAATGAATACATTCTTCTTTACACCTCAATTTCTGTTATAAGTATAGCTTTTAATCACTATGATTATACCATAAAATTTAGGTCTAAAAATTATTATTTAGCAAAAAAACATTTTTTGTTTATTTTTCCTGAATACCGATCAATGCGGCACCAATTGCTCCTGCATATTGTGACAGTTCTTGATCATAGTATACTTCTTTTTTAGTATACTCGGCAACCAGTTCTGCTACTTTTCTGCTGTGTGACAAGCCTCCTGAAAAAAAGATTGCTCCTTGGTCGGGATTGATTTGTCTATGTTGATTGCTGATACGAGCAGCGATTGAATGTAGAACTCCTAACGCAATATTTTCTCTTTTTTCACCTTTGCCAATTAAGCTAATGACTTCTGATTCTGCAAACACCGTACACATACTATTGATTTTTACCGGTTTAGCTGTAGCAACAAAGCTATCGATTTGGTCGATTTCTTCTCCTAATGTTCGCATTAATACTTCAACAAATCGTCCAGTTCCAGCAGCACATTTGTCATTCATATTAAAATCTAAAACATGCCCATCCTTATCCATTTTGATTACCTTGCTATCTTGACCACCAATGTCGATCACATTTTGAATACTGTGACTAAGATAGGATGCACCTTTAGCGTGACAGGTAATTTCAGTAACTGCTTTATCAGCGTTTAATAATTTTCGACCATAGCCAGTTGTAATTATTTTGTGTTGTTCATTATTGCTTAACTCAGTGATGACTTGCTCAGCTGCTTGTCTTGGATCACCAGCTGTCAATACCAACCATTTTTTTATTAGTTGATTATGTTCAAAAAGAACCCCTTTAGTGGTAGTTGATCCACTATCAAGACCAATCACTTTCATGATGAACAATCCTCCAACATTTCGATAAAGGCAGTTACTCGTGTATTGATTTGTTCGATATCGGCTGTAGAATAATCAGTTTCTAAGTATAGATACGGGACATTTTTTTCCTTCTGGCAAAACCGTCTAATTTTTAAGGCTTCGATTGAATATGGATGGCATGATTGCAATACCATATCCACTACGCCGGTTACTTGATACTCGTCGATCATTTGGCTCAATAGATCAAAACGACTCGTATTATTGGATATGCATGCACAGCCGATATCAATATATTTTTCAGCTAAGGCTTCATAACTATCTGCCTTTTCTTCATCCACTAATCGTTCAACAGCTTTGGCGACTGTACAATTTTCAAAACCGACAATAGTACCGCCATTTTCTTCAATTGCTCGAATAACTTTTTCAGTCACACCACCCATTGGAGAGCCTGTAATCAGGATTCTAGGTTTGCCATCTGGCTGATGTTGTTCAGGATACTGTGCGAGAACTTTTTTTGTTGTATCATCTAGTCTTTGGATCAGGTTTTCTTTATCGAAGGTATAATTGGCACCATACATGACTTTGAAAATTTCTGACCCTTCAATTGCAGGCGGATTTAGTTTGCCTAGTCCATAAAACTTTTTTCTAGCTGTTCGTTCCCTATTTTTTAAACGAATGGCTTCTTTAATCCCGTCTTCTGTAATTGTTACATCGAGAAAAGTTTCTAATTTTTCTTTAAAACGAACGATTTCATTTTTCCATAATTCAAATGCTACTTTGGAATTTCGTGCGTTAGGTAAATTCATTAAATAAAGTGGTTTGAATTCTTCCATGTATTCGTACATCTTTTTTTTGCCGTCACACGTTGTTTCGCCTACCACTAAATCAGAGAAATAGAAGAATGGACATTTATCTGTTTTACCAAAACCATAACTAGACTTAATTAGGGGACACAGATTTCTCGGTAGATCTTCCTCTGCTGCTGAAATTGTTTCATCTGATGTAGAGCAAAGACTGATTTGAACGGCATCTGCTGCTAATACGATTTCTTCTGGCATAAACGTGCAATACACGCCTACAACTGGCACACCTTGTTCTTTTAATTTTTTGACCTGAACAAATCCTTGACGTCTGGCATCATCAAACTCTGCAAAAATTTCTGGTAAATCTGTTTTGATTTTCATAAAACCTCTCCTAGTATCATTTTTATTGAGCATTTGTGAGAATCGTTTTAACTTGTTCTGAAGTTGGTTCAACATGGTAGAAAAGAGAGTAGAGCTCTTTTAGTGTCTCTTCGATATCTAGCTTATATTGTTCTGGATAAACCAATTGTCCTAGCCATTGAATTCCCATGATACGATTGACAGAGGGTGGCGAACCTAAAACATTATAAGGAACTGTTGGAACTTGATAAACTTTTCCTTCCTTAACTGCTGTCAGCTCTTGCCAAGACTCATCTGTTTTGATTAGTTCATAGACATCTTTTGTCTCAGCTAAAATATAATCTGGTTGCCACTGAACTAATTGTTCCATTGAAATGAGCGTACCTCCACCTTTTGATACAATATCAACCCCTGTAGCAGCATTTTTAGCCCCAATTTCATCTATTACTTGAGCATGAAATGAACCTTCAGCGTTTGTATTTAGACCAGCATTTCCTGAGGCATAATAAATCCTTTTTTGATCGGATTCTTTTAATGAAGATCGAACACTATCTGCTTGTTTTAGAACCTTTTGGCAATATTTACTAAGCTTTTCTGTTTCTTTTGTCTCCCCAAGTAAGTCCCCTATTTTTTTATACGTTTCAGGCATATTTTTTAAATTGGCTTCAATGAAAATCGTTGGAATATTGATCTGATCCTGTAATTTATCCATATCTTCTTTTACTGTCTTTTTAGCTTCACCGATGTCGATGATCACATCTGGTTCAGCCGCACTTAATGCTTCCATATTTAAACTAGCATTCTTTCCATAAAATTGACCAAAGTTAGGTAAATTTTGATATTTTTTATCAATAAATTCTTTTGCTTCCGTTGAAAATGGCGTTGCTAAACCAACTAGTAAATCTGGTGAACTTGTGTACAATACTAGTTGAGCTAATGGACCTGATGGCGCAATTTTTTTAATTTTAGTCGGAACAATGACTTCACGTCCAGCAGAATCAACAAATGTACGTGTATTTACCTCTTGTCTTTGGACCGAACGAACAGTGGTCTCCATATTCTCAGTTTCACTTGTGTTTTGGTTATTATTTGAACAACCGATCATCGTAAGAATCGTTACGCCTAATAACAAAGTCAAACTTGGTTTTCTTGTCATTTTGTTTCATCCTTTCTATTCAATAGTTTTTTCGTTGGTAAACAGATTCTTTGTTCATATGCCGTCAGTTCGTGAACGGTGATTGGCACATGATACATAGCCTCTAACTGTCGACTTGTTAAGATGTTTTTTGGGGTACCTTGCATCAGCTGTCCTTCATGTAAAACTAAAACATAATCAGCATATTGTAAGGCATGGTTTGGATCATGTGTGGATTGAATAATCAAATAGCCTTGCTCAGCTAGCTTTTGAATCATTTCTAAAACCATGATTTGATTTCCATAATCAAGATTGGCACAAGGTTCATCCATGATAATGATCTTACTTTGTTGAGCCACTGAGCGTGCAATAATCACAAGCTGCTGCTCTCCACCGCTGATTTCTGAATAAGTGCGATTCTTTAAATGGGAAATATTTAGTATGGTCAAGGCTGATTCTGCTAATTCATTTTCAGCTTGACCAGGTTGCTGATAATTTTTTAATCTGGCCGTCGTTCCCATCAAAACCATTTCAAAAACAGTAAAATGAAAGACTCCACGTTGTTTTTGCGGAATATAAGAAATCAATTGTGCAAGTTCATTCCTTTTACACTCTGTTATCAAACGACCGTTGATTTTAATAGATCCTATATTAGGATTTAATACTCCAAGTAAACATTTAAACAATGTACTTTTCCCCACTCCATTTTTCCCTAATAAACAAACCGACTGCCCATATTCAAGTTTAAATGAAATGTTCTTTAGTATGTTTTGTTTTCTATAAGCAAATTCTAAATCAATTACTTCCAACATCACAACGCCTCCTCATTCTCTAATCGAACGATTATTTTTAGCAATCAATACTAGAAAAATCGGTGCACCTATAAACGATGTCAAGATCCCGATCGGTATCTCGCTTGTCGAAATCAATCGGGAAAAATCATCTACAAATAATAGAAAAGTACCACCTACTATTGCTGTTACTGGAATACTATAGCGGTAGTCATTGCCGATCAACATCCGCGAAAAATGCGGTACAACTAATCCTACCCAACCAATCAACCCACTGACAGATACCGCACTTGCTGTAATCAAGGTGGCAGCCATAATCAAAATCACTCTTAAAACACGATTGTTCACACCTAAGGTCAAGGCTTCTTCTTCACCTAAAGAAATAACATTTAAACGCCAACGTAACAAGAATATCGGGATCATTCCAACTAAAATCAAAGGTGCTACAAATGGAATGTCTTGTATTTTAATTGATGACAAACTCCCCATTAGCCAATACGTGATTGCTGGAAGTGTATTCGTCGGATCGCCTACTAATTTCAAAAAGGAAACAGCCGAAGAAAAAAGCGATCCCACCATCATCCCGATCAAAACCATATTCAAAACAGAGTCAGTCCGCAAAAATTTACTCACTAAAAGTACCGCACCCACTGCTAGTAACCCAAAAATAAAAGACAGTAAAATCACTTGTTCATACGTCAAAGAGAAAAATAATCCAATAGCAGCCCCAAACGCAGCGCCTTGTGAAGCACCCAGGATATCTTGTGAAATCATCGGGTTTTGAAATAGAGCTTGGTAGGTTGCCCCAGCTACCGAGATACCCGCACCGATGAGCACTGCCATGAGGATTCTAGGAAAACGAATCTTAAACAAAATCGTCTCAACTTGACTACTGCAAGTTTGCTCCAACGGAATTATTTTGTTCAAAATAGCTCGAAAGAAATCTCCACTAGCAATTGGAAACTTCCCTAAAAAGAAAGAGATTGTAAACACTAGCAGAAAAAGTAACACCGAACCTAAAATGATCATTTTTTTCTGGTTGATCTTCGAGTATCTATCCTTCATTGCGCTCACTCCTATTTTGACCGATTTCATCTTGATGTTGCTCGCTTTTTAACTAATTCTCCAGCAACGCTGATTGCAAGTTCTGCGGGAGTTTCTGCTTTTATTTTTAATCCAATTGGCATATTGATACGTTTTATATCTGTCATCGAAAAGCCGCATTCTTTTAATTTTTTGATTTGTGTAGCAATCTTTTGTTTGCTTCCCATTACACCAATGTAGTGGGCTGAGGTTTCCAATAATTGTTTTGCTAACAGAAAATCAAATTGATGACCACGCGTCATCACTACCGCATAGTCTGCTTCGGTGATTCCAATTGAGGCTTCAATATTATTCAAATCAATGACCTTCCGCTGATCTGCATCCGGAAATACAGTTTCTGTTAAAAAGTCTGCCCGGTCATCTAAAACGACACAATAAAAATCCAGTGTTTTTAAAACAGGAACCAAAGCTTGAGCAACATGACCACCGCCAAAAACAAAGACTTTGCCTGTTTGCAATAATGGTTCTATTGAATAAATGTGCCCATCAATGTTGACTTGTGTCAATCTTGGTAGAAACTGAGCCTCTTTTAATTCAATAGGTACATTTCCAATTAATCCAGTTTCTAAACTATACAACCCAAAACCATTTGCTCCTTCAGCGTTTAATTCAGTAAGTAACCAACACTGCTGATTATGTTGGAAATGGTTGATGATTTCTTCACAGACTTCCTGCACACTGGCATCTTGCCAAGCAAGATATTGAAAAAAGAGTGCTACATTTCCACCACAAATCATGCCTAGATCTACAATATCATTTGGTGCTAGTACAAATTTTTCTGCTCTAGACAGATGATGCTTCAACACTTCTTTCGCAATTTTTTCTCCGCGAAACTCAACTGCACCGCCACCAATCGTTCCAGCGATTCTTCCAGATTTCCCCACTAGCATTCGAGCACCTGCACTTCTTGGTGTCGACCCTGAACTTTCAATCACTGTGACTAAGACTGTATCTTGTTTTTGTTTGATTGCTTCGTCTATTTGTTGAAAAAATCCCTTCATTCTCTTTCCTCCAACTCTACTATTTCTGGATTTAAATCATCATTGAAAATCTCTGAAAAATATTGATTCGTGATTTGATACGTTTTCTTTTGAAAAAGTAAAAACTTCGCTGTAAGGCGTTTCCCTTGTGTTGTTACTGTCGATCCACCACCATTATTGCCTCCTACACTTTTATTGATCAGAGGGTAGCCCAACTCTTCTTCAGCTTTTTTGATCATCCGCCATGCTTTGTTATATGACATATGCATCTGTTTCGCCGCTGTATTTAGCGAGCCAGTTTGAGAAATCCGTTGAAGTAATTCAACAACGCCCGGTCCGAAAAAAATTCGGTTTGTTCGCAACTTTAGATTAAGCGTATAATTAAATGCCTCTTGCTCTTTCAACCTAAAACCTCCTTTCGTTATACTTCAAAAAGATAACGATTTCTAAAAAAAATTATTCCATTAAAAATTTGAGAAGTTGATTTTTGACAATACTATAATTATGTTCATTCAACTTGAGAATTTGACCATTCTCTTTAAGAATTTCTTGTCTTAACATTACTCTTTGTTGTCCTATTTCTAATTTTTCAAGCGTGTATTTTTTTTGTTTATGATAATTTTCTTCTGATTTAAACACGCCTAGAATTTTTTTAGGTTGTTGGATCAGTGTTAAAAGTTCAACCTTGAATGGACTTGATAATAATTCGATGCCCCCGATTTCATCTAGTAAAATAATATCGGCCGTGTCGTTTTTAGCTTCTTTTAATAACGCTTTTCCAAACGTTTCAAATACCTGTAAATTTCTTGTTCGTCGCCCCTTCTCAGTGTGGATAAAGCAATGATCTGCAATTGGCGTCATATCTGGAGTTTGTTGTCCCCATTCTTTTGCTGCTCTCAGTTCAAATCCAACGATGTGTCCTTGATCATTAATTCGGCGATTCACGTAAAAACCGCTGACAGATTTTCCTGTAGCCATTATTACTTCTCGTAGTAAAGTGGACTTTCCAATAAATTTGTCCCCTTCTAGAAAAAAATTATTCATGTTTCATTTTCCTTTACTTACTTGATTTCTTCATAAAAATAATGCAAAAGACAAAACTGTTTATTCATTTATCTTTTGCATCTTTTTTAAAAGAGAAAATCTTAATTGTTATTCAATTGCCAGTTGCTTCTCTTCTTTAAGGACCACATTCAAAATAACTGCAACGATTGTCGTTAAAATAACCTCTGAGTTTCCAAAAATCGTTGTTACCCATGGTGGAAAACCACTCAAACAGCCTACTGACAAGGTAACGCCGATACCAAAAGCTAACGCAATCCCCACAACACCAGTATTTCTAGGTGTCAATTCTTGTGTTGATATCATCCGTACTCCTGTCATCGAAATCGAGGCAAAAACAGAAACAGTCGCACCACCGATCACTGCATAAGGAATCGTTGTCAAAATCGATGCAACTTTTGGAACAAATCCTGCTATTAGTAAGATTACAGAAGCAAAAACCATAACGTATTTATTGATTACCCTTGTCACCGTAACAAGTCCGACGTTTTGACCAAATGTTGCAACAGGTACCGAACCAAAGAAACTACCAATAAAATTCGAGAAACCGCTTCCCATAATTCCACCTGAAAGTTCTTTGTCCGTTGGTTCCCGATCCATTGCACCAACTGTCGTTGCAGTAAATTGTCCAATAGCTTGGACTGCATCAACGATGAACATTACTACTAAGGTCAAGATCGGAACAATTTGAAAATCCAAGCCAAAATAAAGCGGTGTAATCACTTGAAAAACAGAAGCTTCTTTAACAGGTGTAAAATTGACCATTCCTAAAACCAACGATACAATGTAACCAATAATCATTCCATTCAAAATAGAAGATAATTTAAGAAATCCTTTTGAAAAATAGTTAAAATAAAATACCACGCCAAACGTCAGTAACGCGACTAACCAATTCTGTGCTGACCCAAAATCAGGACTTCCAGCTCCACCAGCCATATATTTAATGGCAACTGGAAAAAGCGACAACCCAATACTTAAAATTACAGTCCCTGTGACAAGCGGCGGAAACAATATTCGAATTTTTTTTATTGATAATCCTACTAAAATCACTAAAATACTTCCAACTAATTGAGCGCCAAAAATCGCTGCAATCCCAAAGTCTCCCCCGATAGCCATTAAAATCGGGACATATGCAAAGCTAGCCCCCATCATGACAGGTAACCTAGAACCGACTTTTCCAAAAATCGGAAACAGTTGAATAAAGGTTGCTACGGCAGAGAAAATCAGTGACGTTTGAATCATGATCGTTGTATCTCCAGAACTTAGGTTACAGACTTTGGCAATCATGATTCCTGGCGTAACGATCCCGACAACTGCTGCTACTACGTGCTGTAAGCCCATTGGAACGGCTTCTTTGATCGATAACTTGGCATCATAGTCAAACAATGCCTTTTCTTCTTTTTCACTCATAGGCAAGTTTCCTTCTTCGCTTTTTATTTTAAAAAGGACTGCACTTATCCGAGTTTAAAAATCCGCAACCCTTTTCTTTGATCAGAAATATTTCAAAAATTAATTTTTGACTGCGATTGCTTCTACTTCAAAAAGTCCACTCTTAGGTAATTCGCATACTTCTACGCAAGAACGGGCAGGAAGAACATTAGAAAAATATTTTCCATAAATAGCATTGATTTTACTAAAGTCTGACATGTTTTTTAAGAAAACCGTTGTCTTTACAACATTGTCATACGTCATACCCGTTTCTTTCAAAATTGCACCTAAATTGATCAGGGCTTGTTCTGCTTGTTGTTCAACTGTTGCTTTCATTTCTCCGTTTACCGGATCTAATCCTAATTGCCCAGAGATATATTGTGTTTGTCCAGCTAAAACTGAATGGGAATAAGGTCCTACAGCGGCTGGAGCATTTGTTGAGTTGACCATTTTGTTTGTCATCGACTCACTCCTTCTCTTGCTTATTTTGATTTATTGCTCAATGATCGTTCCCGTCTTTCCAACGATTCCGTCTTTGGCTTTTTCTAATAACGTGATCAGTGTTTTTCGTCCCGGTTTTGATTCAGCAAATTGGATTGCTGCTTCGACTTTCGGCAACATTGAACCTGGTGCAAACTGTCCATCTGCAGCATGTTTTCTCATTTCAGCTGTTGAAACTTCGCTTAATTCTTTTTGTGTTGATTTGCCAAAATCAATACAAACTTTTTCTACTGCAGTCAAAATAATTAGTAAATCTGCATCAACCAGTTCAGCTAATAACTCGCTACAGAAATCTTTATCGATAACAGCCGCAGCTCCACTTAAATGGTTGCCATTTTTCACTACAGGAATGCCTCCGCCACCACACGCGATCACTGTTTGGCCTGCGTTGATCAGAGAAGTGATCGTTTGGATTTCAATAATTTCTTTTGGTTTTGGTGATGCCACAACTTGACGATACCCGCGACCAGAATCTTCAACCACCGTTATTTGTTTTTCTTTCACAAGCGCATCAGCTTCTTCTTTGGTCATAAAACGACCAATTGGTTTGGCTGGATACTCAAACGCTGGATCTTTGGGATCCACTGCTACTTGTGTAATCACCGTTCCCACTGGTTGTTCCAACTTACGACTCAATAATTCTTCTCGTAACGCATTTTGTAGATCATAGCCGATATAACTCTGACTCATTGCCACACATACTGATAATGGAATCGTTGGATATTTACTTGGATCACTCAATGAAAGTTCTTCCATTGCCAGTTGAATCATCCCAACTTGTGGTCCATTTCCATGAGACAAAATAACTTCATATCCTGCTTCAATCAAATCTGCAATGGCTTTCGATGTTTCTTTCACGGCAGTCATTTGTTCTGTTAAATTATTGCCAAGCGCATTTCCGCCAAGAGCAACTACAACTCGTTTTACCATTCAGTGATTCACCTCATTTTCAATTTTATCGTTATTTCTTTGTTGGTTATTTTAAAAGTAAGATGCTTTCTCTCAATAAATCATATCGTTGACTGTTAAGTAAGCACTGAATTTTGCATGAAGTGATCAGAATCTGTGGACAGCAGATTTCTGTCAATACAGTCTTATCTTTAACAGATAGTATTCATAAATGGACTTGGAAAGGTCTTATGATTGTTTCATTTACGTTTTGAAAAGAGAACAAATTAGTTTGTTCTCACTATCATCATCGATAGAGAAAGCATCTCACTTCATGCCTAATTTATCTTAGCGCTATTTGACTTCTCTTGGTGTTGCTTTTTTTTCAAGTTCTTTTAATGTAGCTTGCGGGCTTTTTACTTTACTTAAGAAGATCATAGCCGCAATAATATAGGGTTTATAACTTGCTTCTTTGTATAATTCAACACGATAACGGTCAAAGACTGAAGCTTCAACTTCCCCTTCATCACAACTTACACCTGTGATATCAGCAGGTAAGCAGTGCATATACAACGCTTTTCCATCTTTTGTTGTTTTCATCAATTCTTCTGTACATTCCCAATCTTTGTGGTTGGTATTTTGAGCAAGCAATTCTTTTTCCAGCTTGTCAATACCAGCTTGATCCCCTTCACCGTATAATTGTGTACGTTTTTCCATTGCTGCAAATGGTGCCCAGCTCTTAGGATACACAACATCGGCATCTTTAAAGGCTTCAGCCATACTGTTTGTTTTGGTAAATGAACCGCCAGCTTCAGCTGCATTTTTCTTCGCAACTTCTTCAACTTCAGGCATGATTTCATAGCCTTCTGGATGAGCTAACACAACATCCATACCAAGACGTGTCATTAAACCTACGATTCCTTGAGGAACTGATAATGGTTTGCCATAAGATGGTGAATACGCCCAAGTCATCGCTACTTTTTTGCCTTTTAAGTTTTCGACACCGCCAAATTCATGGATCAAATGTAATGCATCTGCCATTGCTTGAGTAGGATGATCGATATCACATTGTAAGTTGACCAATGTTGGCCGTTGTTCTAACACGCCATCTTTATGTCCTTCTTGAACTGATTCAGACACTTCTCGCATGTAAGTGTTGCCTTTTCCAATATACATATCATCACGAATCCCGATGATATCCGCCATAAACGAGATCATGTTCGCGGTTTCACGAACAGTTTCACCATGAGAAATTTGACTTTTCCCTTCGTCTAAATCTTGAACTTCTAATCCTAAAAGATTACAAGCAGAAGCAAAACTAAAGCGAGTTCTTGTTGAGTTATCACGGAATAATGAAATCCCTAAACCACTATCAAAAATTTTCGTTGAAATATTATTTTCACGTAAATAACGTAAAGTATCAGCTACTGTAAAAACAGCTTCTAATTCATCACGTGTTTTTTCCCATGTTAAGAAAAAATCGTTTTCATACATTTTATCAAATTCTAATTTGTCCAATTTTGCAATATAGTCGTTAAAAGTTTCCATGTCATTTCTCCTCTATATGAATAATACGATAGCCGATATTCCAACGTCCTTTACACATCAGAATATCGGATCGTTTTTCCCTTTTATTTTTATTTCTGGTGATTAGTTATTTTCACAATAGACAGTTGGCAATGCAGCGTACACTGCAGCGCAACGGACTAAATCATCTTTCCATGTTTTTTCATTTGGCGCATGCGCTTGGGCTTCGGCTCCTGGACCAAACCCAATACAAGGGATGCCATTGCGTCCCATGATCGATACGCCATTTGTTGAGAATGTCCATTTGTCTAACAATGGACGTGCTTTACGCATGTCAATCGTTTCTTTTGAGCCAAGACGTTCTTCACCATAAAGATTTCTGTGTGTTTCCATCAAGGCTTTTGTTACACCATGTTCTTCTGGAATCACCCAAGTTGGGAAATAACATTCGATTGGATACGTTAAACCAGTATATGATGGACGATCGTAGTCATACATTGAAACGACAACATCATCTCCGTATTTTTTAACTGCAGGTAAGTTACGAATTTCTTCTAAACAACTTTCCCAAGTTTCCCCTGCAGTCATTCGGCGATCTAATGAAACTGTACAACCATCTGCTACTGCACAGCGACTTGGTGATGAATGGAAGATTTGTGAAGCTGTAACAGTTCCTTTTCCTAAGAAACGTGCTTCTTTCCATTCAGGGTTATATTTTTCATCAAGCATACGAACTAAACCTTTAATCACAGTACTTTCAGTATCCCCATTGTTGTTTAACGCACGCACATCTTGTAAAATGTCGGCCATTTTATAAATCGCATTATCCCCACGTTCAGGAGCTGACCCGTGACAAGATACCCCTTTAACGTCTACTTTGATTTCCATTCGACCACGTTGACCACGATAGATTCCTCCATCTGTTGGTTCAGTTGAGACAACAAATTCAGGACGAATACCGTCTTCTTTGATGATGTATTGCCAACATAATCCATCACAATCTTCTTCTTGTACGGTAACCGTTACTAATGCTGTATATTTTTCATTTAATAACCCAAGATCTTTCATGATTTTAGCGCCATAAATGGCTGAAACAATACCGCCTTCTTGGTCAGATGTACCACGTCCGCCGATTTCTGTATCTGTTTCATAACCATCATACGGATCAAATTCCCAGTTACTCATTTCGCCGATTCCCACTGTGTCCATATGACCATCAAACGCAATCAATTTTTTACCACTTCCCATGTATCCAAGTAAATTTCCTTGAGGATCTACTTCGATTTTGTCAAAACCTAATTTTTGCATTTCGGCTTTAGCACGATCCATTTTTGCGCCTTCTTCAGCACTTTCTCCTGGAATTTTGACTAAATCTCGTAAAAATTGGATCATATCCTTTCTGTAACCTTCTGCTGCTTCGTTAATTTCTTTGAAATCCATTTATATTACCTCCATAAGATTTTTTTATAGTTATCTGGATCTGTGTCGCCTTCTGTTGAAAACATTAGAACGCTTGAATTTTCATCTAGTTCTAGTACGTTACGTAACTCTTTGTATTCAGGATCTTGCATAGCCGTTGCAACTATGCCCATTGCGACTGCTCCTGATTCGCCTGAAATCACTTGAGGATCACCTTTTAATGGTGCTCCAAGCATTCTCATCCCTTTTTCTGAAACCCAGTCAGGCGCTGAAACAAAGACTGAGGTATGATTTTCTAAAATATCGAATGAAATTGTATTAGGTTCACCACAGGCAAGTCCTGCCATTATGGTTTGTAAATCGCCTTCAACAAAACGAATCTTGCCATCTTTTTCAATTGCAGATTGATACAGGCAATCTGCCGCTTGCGCTTCAACAACAATCATTTTCGGTGGATCATCAGGATAAAGATTAGCAAAATACCCCACAACAGCTCCTGCTAAACTACCAACACCTGCTTGAACGAATACATGTGTTGGTCGTTCTTTCCCAGATTCATTTAACTGTTTAGATGCTTCCAATGCCATTGTTCCATATCCTTGCATGATCCATGTCGGAATTTTTTCATACCCCTCCCACGCGGTATCTTGAACCATGACACCGTTTTCAGTTTCTTCAGCCATCTTGTTAGCCATACGTACACATTCGTCGTAATTGACTTCTTCGATGGTAACTGTTGCACCTTCTTTTTCAATATTTTCTTTTCTTGTTTGAGTAGAGCCTTTAGGCATTAATACAACTGCTTTTTGCCCTAATTTATTTGCAGCCCATGCCACACCACGTCCATGATTTCCATCGGTCGCCGTGAAAAATGTCGCCTGACCAAATTCATTCCGAAGTTTATCGGACGTTAAAACATCGTATGTCAAATCTGCAACATCTTTTCCAAGCTTTTCTGCAATGTAATTGGCCATAGCGAATGAACCGCCTAGCACTTTAAATGCATTTAACCCAAAACGATAGGATTCATCTTTAACAAAAAAATCTTTTAGTCCTAAATATTCAGCCATATTTTTTAATTCAGCTAATGGCGTCTGACTGTATTGAGGGAAACTACGATGAAAAGCTAAAGCTTTTTCGATTGCTTCCTTTGACATCAGTGTTAAATACTGATCATTTGTTTTTGGCATTTCATTTGCCGTCCATTTTATTTTTTCCAAAAAATTTTCCCCTCCATCTTTTTATTTAAATCAACGTCAGTTGATAGATTCCTCTAGTTATTCTTTGTACTTTTTCTGAATATAAACTTCCCTTGTTTTTCTAAAACAACTTGACCTTCTTCAACTATTTTTTGACCTCTGAGATAAACTGACTTAGCACTGCCTGTTGTTTGCATCCCGTCATACGGTGTATAGTCAACATTTTGAAGTTGCGTTGTAGCTGAAATAATTCCAGTCGTATTTGGGTCCCAAACGACGATATCTGCATCACTGCCTACTTGGATGATGCCTTTTTGCGGATACATTGAAAACTGTTTGGCGATATCTTCTGAAAGTAACCCGATCATTCGTTCTAAACTGATTTTTCCAGTCGTTACCCCATAGGTATAAATCAACTCGGGGCGAGTCTCAACTCCTGGCATGCCATTCGGGATTTTACTGAAATCATCTTTTCCGATTGTTTTTTGTCCTTCAAAGTTAAAGCTACAATGGTCTGTTGAAATCGTGTTCACTTGACCATTGATCACACCATCCCACAGTGCTTTTTGATCACTGATCTTACGCAAAGGCGGTGAACAAACATATTTTGCTCCTTCAAATTCAGGTCCATCATATAAATGATCATCTAAAACTAAATATTGAGGACATGTTTCTACATAAACTTTTTGATTACGAGCTCTTGCACGCTGGACTGCCTCTAATGATCGTTTGCTACTTAAATGAACGATATTAACAGATAGACCAACTAAATCAGCAATCATTAAGTAACGCTCTACCGCTTCAGCTTCAACTGAATCAGGTCTTGTTAATGGATGATAATGTGGGGAGCGTTTCCCTTCTGCTACAAATTTTGCGATCATTTTATTGACCATATCACCATTTTCACAATGAATCCCTAACATGCCCTGAAACTTACGAATTTCACTCATTGCTTCAAAAATTTCCCCATCCGTTGTTCTTAAATTGTCATAGGCCATATACATCTTAAATGAGGTAATACCGGCATCGATCATTTCCTTGATTTCTGCTTTAATGCTTGGATTCCACTCAATGATCGACATATGATAAGTGTAATCACAAGAGCTGTTTCCCCGAGCTAAATGATCCCAAGCCTTTAGGCAGTCTTTCAATGAGCTGCCTTTACTTGGAGTCGCCATATCGATCACTGTAGTTGTTCCTTTGGCAACCGCGGCTTTGCTTCCTGTATAAAAATTATCTGCGGTGCCCATTGATCCTTTACCATTATTTAGCTCTAAATGAGTATGAGCATCGATAAATCCCGGTAGTAAAAAGCATCCTGAAACATCGACTACGTTAGAATCCTTTGTTTTTAAATTTGTCCCCATTTCAATAATTTTTTCTCCATCAATTCTTACGTCTACTTGACGGCGATCTTTTGCGGACACTACTGTTCCGCCTTTGAAAAGAATAGACATTTTTTAACCTCCATCATTCAGAAGTTGTTTTTGCGCAACTCATGTCTTTTTTTACACTTGCATACAATAGTCATAGTCTTCGATCATCGTATCCATTAAATCGATGATGTCCGCTGGAATATCTGCTCCTTGTGTGTCCAAATGAATTGTTGAAATATTGCCCCATAAACGAACAAGGCATTTTTTTTCCATTGGATCGATTACATAGAAACCAGAATTCGTACTATTTTCAAAATCAGATTCTGTGTTGAATAAAGTGAATTTATCTTTATACGGTGCACTTGAATATGGACAGAAGGTTTCACAGTTACCACATTCGTTACACATCCGATCAATGTGGACAATCTGCGGTTGTGGTTGACCTTTAACATTTACAACGGTATTCGCTCTATTTGGGCAAACATCCATACACGATTCACATATCGTTGAGCATTCTAAACAGTTACTTGCTTGCCCACAAAGTGCTTCATTTGATTCTAGAATGCCTCGTTTGTTCCGAACAGCTGCCACATCTTTATTAAGATTCGTTTGTTCAAAATGCTCGTTATGAATTTTGCAAATGTTTCTTGCAGCTTTAGTTGCATCTGCAATGGCTTCGACAATAGTTGCAGGTCCTAAATTGGCATCACCAATCACATAGACATCTTTCAAATTAGTTTCGAGCGTTTCTTGATTTGAGACAACTTTTCCATATTGATCAGTTTTGATCCCAATTGATTGATAAAAATCTGTATCGACTTTTTCACCAACTGCTGCAATCACGGTATCAGCCAGAACTTCCGTAAATTCACCCGTAGCAACTGGCCTGCGACGCCCCGAACTATCACGTTCTCCTAAGCGCATTTTTTCACAAGTTAGTTTGCCATTGTCTAGTTTAATCGGAGATAGTAATTCCAAAAATGCTACGCCGTCTTCTAAAGTAAAATACAATTCTTCCTCATCTGCTGGCATGTTTCGTTTGTCTCGACGGTACACAACGGATACTTTTTTCACGTTCGGTAAAGTAGTTGCAGCTCTAGCACAATCCATCGCTGTATTTCCACCACCTACAACTACGATTTGTTCGCCATAAGGATTGATTTGCGGATTTTTTCGATTGGCTTTTAAAAATTCTAATGAGTTTACTGGTTTGCCGGATTCTAGTCTTAGATTGCCATGTTTCCAAGCGCCAATCGCATAAATAATATTGGTATATCCTTGTTCGCGCAAAACTTCAATACTTGGAGCAGCTTGTCCAGTCTTAAATTCAGCTCCCATAAATTTAGCCATCTCTACATCATTTTGGACAGACTTCATTGAAATTCTAAATTCTGGTACGATTTGGCTACAGACACCTCCAATCGTATCGGCTTTTTCAAATACTGTCACTGGCATGCCTTCACGAGCAAGCAAGAATCCAGCAGAAATTCCAGCTGGTCCACCACCGACAACTGCTGTTTTAGCCGCATTATCTTTACGAACAGGCTTTTCCATTCCTGCCATTAGTTCATCATAAGCGTGTTCAGCAGCTTCTAATTTTGCTTCACGAATTTTGATCGAGCCTTCATAAAACTGACGCGTACATTTTGTCATACAAGGATGAGCACAAATCGTTCCTGTAATAAATGGCAGCGGATTTTTATCCACGATCACTTTTAAGGCTTCTAAATAGTTTCCTTCGCTTACATAACGAAGATAAGCTGGAATATCCTGATTGATTGGACAACCGCCGTCACTACGGCAGGGAGCTGTGTAACAATTGGTTAATGGGACTGTCGTCCGTAGTTTGGAACTTTCTGGTAATTTGATAGATTTTTTGTACCGCGCTTGCGTTTTGGCTCTTTCAACAATGGTCGTAAGTTGGGCTAGATCAACATGAACATGGCTTGGATACGCTGATTCACTTAACAAATTTGCGACTTGATTCATCCGTTGGTAGCCACCTGGTTTCAACAAGGTTGTTGCCATCGTGATCGGCCAGATTCCTGCATCAAAAATGTCTTTGATATTGAAGATATCCGCACCGCCAGAATAAGAAATTTGCAGCGTTCCATCAAAGGCATCTGATAATTTTTTCGCTAAGGAAATGCTCAATGGAAACAACGAACGACCTGACATATACATCTCATCTCCAGGTAATTCTTCTTCCGCGATCCCTACAGGAAAAGTATTAGTGATTTTCACACCAAAATTAAGTCCTTTATGATGTGCCAACGTTTGTAGGCGTGTCAGCATCGGAACAGCATCTTCAAATTGTAAATCTTCGACAAAATGATGATCATCAAACACCATATAATCAAACCCTAATTCATCCATTGTTTGGCGTGTATATTCATAACCAAGCATGGTCGGATTACATTTGATAAATGTGTTTAGCCCTTTTACTTCTATTAAATACGTTGTAATCCGTTCAATTTCGTCTGATGGGCAGCCGTGTAATGTTGAAAGTGTGATCGATCGACAAACCTTAGGACTGATTGAGTCAATATATGCTTTATCAATTTTTTCAAATTGGGGTAAATACTTATAAGCAGCTTCAATACATTCTTGCCAAATCGGTGTTTTTTCAGCATCCTGCATATCTGTAATATATTTATCCACTTTGGGTGACTGAATCCCAGCAAGATCATAGCCCACACTCATATTGAAAATAAAACCGTCTGGATCACCTAGATCAAGTTCTTTACTAAGCAATTTTAGAATAAACCAACCTTTGACATATTCATCATATGCTTGAGGAACCCTAAGCTCTGTTGACCATTCTACGTTGTAACATTCATCAGCTGCTGTGATACACGGTTTACTTACTGGTAGGTCTTCCCCATCAATGACTTGGACTGTTTTAACTTCAAAAAATCGTGAACCAGTTAAATAGGATGCAATAATATTTTGAGATAATTGCGTGTGCGGTCCTGCAGCAGGTCCGCATGGTGTCTCCATTTTTTCACCGAATAAAGACAACTTTTTACTAGGGTCAGCTTTGTAGAATTTTCTTACACCAAAAATAGTTGATTCATTTTTGTATTCCTTTAAGATCCAGTTCAATAACCCATCGATTGAAATCGGGTGCATGATGTCACTCATGTTTGTCACTCCTTTTTTATTTTTCTAGGCTAGTATTTACTAGCTATTGATTCTTGTCCAAAGAGATTGTGCTTGTGATTGTGCATCATGCCAGATTTTCTCTTCATCAACGCCTTGAATTTCTCTGTTTCTCATACGTATTTCACCATTGATGATGGTATCTGTAACTGCTCCGCCATTCATACCGAATAGAATATGAGCATTAACGTTGTCTTTCGTCATAGGTGTCGGGCCTTTATAATCCAACACAATTACATCTGCTGCGGCATCGGGCTCTAAAACACCTAGCTTCTTCTTAAAATAGCGATTAGCCATTTGCGGATTATTGTCAAACAACATTTGTGGAATCTCTGTCCAAGCAGCATTTGGATCTACTAGATGATGTTTATGGATGATGTTGCCTACTTTGTATGATTCTGTAACATCATTTGTATAACCATCTGTGCCAAGCCCCATCAAGATTCCATACTCATTAAGCATGCGCATTGCCGGTGGACATCCCACAGCATTGCCCATATTTGATTCTGGATTTGTGACTACCATTGTATTTGTATCCCGCAATAAGGCCATTTCATGAGGATTGATATGAATACAATGCCCTGCCATCGTTTGCTTGCCCAAAATACCTAAATCATATAAACGATTCACGATCGGTTTTCCATATTTTGCCAGTGAATCATAGACATCAGCAATATCTTCTGCAATATGAATATGATAACCAACGCCTTCTGGAGTAAATGCAGCACAATGGTCCAATGACTTATCTGACATTGTAAACGCAGCATGTATGCCCATCATCGCTTTTTGCATATCATCTGTACGAGCAGCACTTGCTTTGATAAAATCAGCATTTTCTTTGACTGCTGCTTTCATTTTTTCTTCACCATCACGATCTGATACTTCATAACATAAACAAGTACGAACGCCCAACTCGTCTGCCGCATCAGAAAGTTGAGTCAAACTCCCTTCAATCGCTCCATAGCTTGCATGATGATCAAAAACAGTCGTCACACCATTTTTGATACTATCTAAATAAGCGATTTTTGCGCTATGATACGAATCTTGTAAATTCAATGTCCGATCAATTCGCCACCATTGTCCTTCCAAAATATCCATAAAATTTTTAGGATGATATCCATTAATACTTAGCCCTCTAGCAAAAGTACTGTAAATATGATTATGCATATTGATAAATCCAGGCATGATCACTCCGCCTTTGGCATCAATAAATTCCGCATTGGGAAAATCTTTCCTTAAATCTGTTGTTGCCCCTACAGCTTTAATCCTCTGACCATCCATAGCAACACAACCATTGTCAAAAAAAGTACTTTCCTTATCTCTAGTAACCAGTCGTCCATTTCCTATTAATAACATCATTACCCTCCTATAATTTCATTTAATTGTTTCTGCCTATACAGAAATCGCTTACATAATATATAGTTCAAACATTCACGAACAATTTGATATACCAATAACAATCTATTAATCCGATCACTACTGATAAAAAAAGCGCTTGCATTCAAACTTATATTTAACTATTTCCCTTAACTCGAGTAAATTATACCACCTAACCTAAAAAAAAACAATGCTACCTAAAAAATATTTTTTAGTGCAGAATGCCCATTGTCTTGTATTATCATTTACCGCATGATATTATTACACACGAAGCCAGTTGCAGATAATGAATTTTTCTTAAAATGCACTGGTGCGTATCTGCTATTTCTTAAAACCATAAGAATTAGATTACTCGAACATACAGAGATATATGTTAAATGCTCGATATAACTTCTTAATTAGAAAGGAGCAACAAAGCCATGCTCTCCGATGAAAAATTAAATTTTCTTACTCAAGTCGCAAAAGCTTTAGCTGGTCAGTTTGGTGAAAATTGTGAAATCGTGATTCACAAAATCAATGAAAATAATGTAAACAACACCATCGTTTCCATTGAAAATGGGCATGTTTCTTCTCGTCAACTTGGTGATGGTCCTTCTCAAGTTGTTCTAGAAGCTCTAAAAAAAGACCCCGCTGATTTAGTCGATCATATCAATTACTTAACACGAACACATGACGGCCGAATTTTGAAATCAAGTACCGTTTATTTCAAAGATAAATCGGGTAGTTTAGATGGCATTTTCGCGATCAATTATGATATTACTGCATTGATCGCTGCGGAATCAACTTTAAAATCCCTTGTTTCTATCAATGAACAAGAAAACGATAAAGAACCTGATTATATTCCTCAAGATATCAATGAACTTTTGGATGATTTAATTGAAGAATCCGTTAAATTAGTCGGTAAACCAGTTCCTCTGATGACAAAAGATGACAAAATCAAATGCATCCAGTTTTTAAACAGTAAAGGGGCATTTCTTGTAACAAAATCAGGCGATAAAGTGGCTGGATTTTTCAATATTTCTAAATATACGTTATACAGCTATATCGATGCTAAGTAAAAATTTATGATTAAATAGGTAGTTATGTTCTTCTTGAACGTAGCTACCTACTTTTTATTCTGCCTAATATAGTAAGAAAGAGTAAAAGGAATTAATTTTTTTTTTTAATTGTGTTATTATAGATTGAGTTTAACAACGATCGTTGATATAAATTGGAGGTCACTTTATGGGAATCAGAAGTCATGTAGCAATAGCCGCTGGGAAAACTTCGCAATGGGTTTTACAAACTTTCTTCAAAGGCGGCAGTAGCTACCCTGGAAAATTAGCATTAAAAATCGATCCAAAAATTTTGGATACTCTAGCAAAAGATTATGAAATCGTTGTTGTTACTGGTACAAACGGAAAAACCTTAACGACGGCTTTGACGGTGAATATTTTAAGACAAGAATTTGATCACGTACTGACTAATCCGACTGGTGCGAATATGGAACAAGGAATTGTTTCAACTTTCTTATCGGCCAAAAATAAAGGTGCTAAGAAGAAATTTGCAGTTTTAGAAATTGATGAAGCGAGTTTAAGTCGCGTCACAAAATATATCGAACCAAAACTATTCTTATTTACGAATATTTTCCGTGATCAAATGGATCGCTATGGTGAAATTTACACCACATATAAACTAATTGTTGACGGTGCTGCTGCTGCGCCTAATGCACCCATTATATGCAACGGTGATTCACCGATTTTCAATTCAGTTGAAACAATCAATCCAAGAAAATACTATGGTTTTAATCATATGCCGGATGAAGAACAGATGGCTCATTACAATACAGATGGATTACTTTGTCCAAAATGTCATCATATTTTGCATTATAAAATGATTACTTATGCCAATCTTGGAAAATATTATTGTCCTAACTGCGGCTTCCATCGCCCTGAATTAGATGTTCAATTAACTGAAATGGTTGCTATGGATAATACTTCTGCTGATTTTATAATCGATGGTGCCGAATATAGTATTGCTGTTGGTGGTATGTATAATGTATATAACGCCTTGGCTGCAACCTCTGTTGCTGAGCACTATGGCGTTTCTCCTGAGAAAATCAAAGCTGGTTTAAGCTATGATGAAAAAGTTTTTGGTCGTCAAGAAACAATCAACATCAATGGTAAATTATGTACGTTAGTCTTAGTAAAAAATCCAGTTGGCTTGAACCAAGTAATCGATATGATGAAACTTGCCCCCTATCCGTTTTCTCTTGTGTCATTACTAAATGCAAATTATGCAGATGGTATAGATGTTAGCTGGATCTGGGATGGTGATCATGAAGCCTTTGCTCAAATGGATATCCCAGAAGTCATTGCTGGTGGAGATCGTCATCAGGACATGGCCTTACGGATGAAAGTCGCAGGTATTTCTGAAGATAAATTAAAAGAAATTCCTAACCTAGATGACGTGATCACAGCAATAAAAGAATTGCCGACAGAACATGTTTATATTTTAGCTACGTATACAGCAGTTTTACAATTACGTAAATCACTAGTTGCACAAGGTTATATTAAATAGTTTTATCTAGCTACATGGGCTTGTCTCTCGGAATAAAGATAAATAATGAATGAGGCAAAAAGCGCCTCAGTCTTTATTTCCTATTTTTCTGTCGAGACAGATCGAGCCCATTCCGCTTTTAAATGAGGAGGAACAATCAGTGACTAAAGAATTAGTTGTGTGTCATTTATATGGAAATTTACTAAACACTTATGGTGATAATGGTAATTTACTAATGTTAAAATACCTTGCTGAAAAAATGAATGTGACCTTTCGTTCTGAAATCGTTAGTATTCATGAACCTTTTGATCCTAATAAATATGATTTAGTTTTTGTTGGTGGTGGTCAAGATTTTGAACAGTTGATCATCTCAGACGATATCCAAACGAAAAAGGAATCTTTAACTGAATACATCGAAAATGATGGGGTCATGTTAGCGATTTGTGGTGGTTTTCAATTATTAGGGCATTATTATATGGGCGCTAAAGGTGAGAAAATCCATGGAATAGGAGCATTGGATCATTATACATTAAGCCAAGATAATAACCGTTATATCGGTGATATCGTGATTCACAATGAAGAATTCAATGAAACCTATTATGGCTTTGAAAATCATAACGGCCGCACATTCTTAGGTAAAGGAGAGCGCCCTTTAGGTAATGTAGTTAAAGGAAAAGGAAACAATAGCGAAGATGGTTCTGAAGGTGTGATCTACAAAAATGTTTTTGGTTCTTATTTTCACGGACCGATACTTGCTCGTAATGAAAATCTAGGAATTCGGTTGATTAAAACAGCTTTAGAAAAAAAATATAACGAAGCATTTGAAGTTCCACAGGAAATGCTGGCAGTTAATGAAAAAAGTGTTAGGAAAAATTCCTAACACTTTTTTACTTAAATACTATGCATCTATTCCAGGTTCTGACGCAATAATCGTCAAATCGCCTTCAATTCGCCATTTTTCGATATCATTTGGCATGATAAAGCTTGTTCCTTTAGTCAGTTCATAACTTTCAGTTTTTACTGCATCAGCCTCTTCGACAATCAAATGACCAACACCGTCAATAACCGTTGCTAACGTATACGGTGCATTTTTCTTTACATTCAGTACACCTTTGACTTGCCACTCATACACATTGAAAAAAGGTGTTTTCAAATACGTAATGATACTTGATTGTCCTTGATTTTGCTGTTGGATCGATAATTGCGCATCTTCAGCAGGAACGGTCGTCACATCAACAGATTGTTGAATATGCAATTCTCTTGCGTGTCCTTGATCGTCTTTTCTATCATAGTCATACACGCGATACGTAGTATCACTGCTTTGTTGCGTTTCTAAAATCATGATCCCTTTACCGATCGCATGAATCGTGCCACTTGGTACATAGAAAAAGTCACCTTTTTTAACAGGTACTTTCTTCAGTAAGTCATCCCAACGTGCTTCTTTGATCATTGTTTCTAGTTCGTCACGGCTCTTGGCATTATGTCCATAAATAATTGTTGAGCCCGGTTCAGCATCGATAATATACCAACACTCCGTTTTCCCAAGTTCGCCTTCATGAGCCAAACCATAAGTATCATCTGGATGGACTTGTACAGATAAATCATCTTCGGCATCCAAAATCTTTGTTAATAAAGGAAAAACATCTCCCTTGACATTACCGAATAATTCACGATGATCTGCCCAAAGTTCATCTAGCTTCTTACCAGAAAATTCACCATTTTCTACTGTACTTACCCCATGAGGATGAGCACTGATCGCCCAGTCTTCTCCAATTTTATTACTTGGCAAGTCAAAACCGAATACAGTATGTAAACGATCCCCACCCCAAATTTTTTCTTGAAATACTGGTTTTAAAAATAACGGTTGCTGCATAGTTTAGTGACTCCCTTCCACTTATACTCATTAATTATACCACTAAAAAGAAAGCGATTCATCTTTGTTTGTTATTTTTTCTTGCAAATAAATTTCAATAAGTTCGTCTCTCTTTTCGATGTATTCTGCTCTTTTGTCAATAGGATGAACACGATTGGAAAGAAAAATAAACGCTTCTTTTTCAGTAGGATCGATCAACAAAAAGGTCCCTGTGTAGCCCGTGTGAAATAAAATCGTTCTTCCTGTCAAATCCTCTTTTAAATCCCAGCCTAGAGAACGATTGCCACGTTTATTCGGTGTTTGATCAACTAATAATGAACGAACAGTCCTTTTTTCCAATACTTTTGTTTCCTGATACGAGCCTTCGTTCAAATACATTTGCGTAAACTTCTTAAGATCAGTCAAATTAGTAAATAGACCAGCATTACCAGCATGTTCAGCTAAAACAAAGGCTTTTGGATCATGGGTTTGTCCGCGAATCAATCCTCTAATTGGATGAGCTTCAGTCGGTACAATCTTGGCCGCATCTGTCGGTAGAAAAATACTTTCTTTCATATCTAAAGGCTGCAAAACACGCTCTTTAAAAATCTCAATAGCTTCTTTTCCTACCATTTCTTCCAACATAAATCCAAGTAAAATTGTTCCAGTATCTGTATAAGCTACCTTCTCACCTAAATGTCTACCTGATTGAACTTGATTGTATGCAGCTTTCAATTCCTCTTTTGACAAAGTATCTCGATTTTCAATATAACTCTGGATATCAGAAGTGTGCGTCAACAGATGACGAATCGTTATTTTTTCATCTTCAAAAACTGAGTAATAATGTTTAAATGGAACATCAATATTGATTACTCCTGCTTCTGCCAATTGCAAAACCACCGTTGTCGTACAGACAACTTTAGTCAACGAAGCTACATCAAAAAGCAGCGCAGGCTTTAGCGGCTCGACTGTCGGTATGATTTGGGCATTTCCCCAAATATGATCTTCTGATTTATCAGCCATTATAAACGAAAAACTGACTCCTGGGAAAACCTCGTCTTCCATCAATTCTTTGATTTTTGCCTTTGTCTTTTCATACATCGTTATTTACCTCATTGCTTTTCGGACTATTTTGTCTCTTTAATTTCTAACGAACCACCATTCAATTTCGCTAGGATCATAAATCGTTAAAATCGTTAATTTTTTATCAACAAAAAATTCTTGTTGTTGCTCTTCTAAATGCTTTTTCAGCTTTTTCATTTCTGTTTCATGATTTAAAGTTAAGACAAAAAAATCCAATCCCAAGGATTCTTTAGAATCGGCTTTCTGGCTATTTTGTTTCTCTGAATCGTCTAGATGAATGCTGAAATTTCCATCGTTCATCGATAATGTATTGGCTAATTTACTTTCAGAAGTCATCCCCAACATATCTTGATAAAAAGAATGATGTTCTGATTTGTCTGTTACGTGTAATTTGATTCGGTCAAATCGCACTCCTACTGAAAGGCTTGAATATAAGACTTTGCTTTTCTGGATCAAAGGCTGTATATCAAGTATCTCAGTGACTTCTTTAGCTGAATCTTTTGCCCCTTGATAACTAACTTCTAGTTCATTTCCTTCTGGATCTTTTAAGAATACACTTTTTCGTTGCTTTTTTTGGACTGATTTGCTGATAGGATAATTATGTGCTGTAATTCTTCTCAAAAGGCTGCCAAACTCTTCTTCTGTTGGGATCAACAATGAAAAGCAGACAGCTTTATCTGAAACGTCTATGTGGCCTTTTTCAGAATCTATTTCTTCTAATATTAATAATCGACTATCTTTTTCTTGTGAGCCAAATATTGATAAATTGTTCTCTTCTAGTTTTAAAACAAATCCCAAAACATTTTTGTAAAAACTAACCATTCTCTCTACATCTTTTATGCGAAGCGCAACCGTTTTCACATATACATCTTCCGATAATTTAAATTTTTCCATTCGTCTTCCCCCTCCGAATGTCTCCCTACAATTATTCTAAACATCTCTAGTGATTTCAGCAAGTAAATGCTCTTTTCAAAAAAATAAGAAATATAGGAAACTTTTGAGAAAACAGTGTTTTATCTACCTAGACCAATTTATAAATATTAGATTGTTTTTCAAAAAGTAATTACACTATACCAATCTTGAATAGAGTAATTTTAATACAAAAAATCATGATTATTCAATGCAACCATCTTCTGCTTCATTAACCTCTTCATTTTTTCACTTTTATACCTGAAGTACGTGTTATTTTTAAATCAAAAATTCTGCTTATTCAGATTGTTTGCTCCATTGATGTATACCTATTCGATACACTCTCATTGATCCCAAAATCTTCTGAGTTTTTCTTTATTGCAAGTCTAGGTTCTTTCTTTTTATAAAGTTACATCTTTTATAAAAAGACCTCAGAATAAAACGAACCAAACATTTTACTCTCAGGTCTTCAATATTTATTTCAGACTAACTATTTATAGACACCATTTTTAATCCAATTCAATTTGGTATTAAAGTTTTTAATGATTTGCTCAATGTCGTATTCAGGATTTTCACCAAGTTGACGGTATCCTTCTGCAATTGAAGAATAAACAGTATTCATAAGCATTTGCATCAACATTTTAAATTCCTGTTCATTATGAATCAACAATTTGGAAAGGTCAATTAGTTTATAAATCTTATGTCCATGGCGTTTTTTTTGCCATTGTTCACCTTTTTTGTCACTTGAACTGAATTGAGGAGAAACTCGGCTGGTTGCTTGATAGTCCATGTTCATAAAAAGATTATGATAAAAAGATGCATGTTCCCCTGTTAAAACTTCCACAATCATTTTCGAAAAGTAAGCTGACATCCCATCAAACAAGTCCCCATCTGCGTTTTTGATACATTTTTCAATATTCCTTTTACTATCCTGTCTTAAAAAGTCGAAATAATAATAGTATAGATCTTCTTTATCTTCAAAATATTGATAGAAACTGCCTCTTGGTATCTCAGCTAATTTCACAATATTAGCGATAGATGCGTCTTTCAACGGAGTTCTAGAAAATTCAATCGAAGCGGCTTCCAATATTCTTTGCTGTTTCTCTTCAGTTAAATGAAAAAAAGTTGTTTTTGGCATTTATTGCATCCCTTTCTTCTAAATGACAAGTTGTCATGTGACACTTTGTCATTATAGCACCATGAGATAAAAAAGCAATAGAAAATGAAGAGGACAACAAAAATATTTAAGACAGAAAAAGAGGGTACAATAGACATATTGCTTTCCCACTTTTTCTATGAAATCCAATCAAATGATTTTACAACTCTCGTTTACCGCTTTTTTGACATCTTGAACAACCTTTTCAAACTGCTGATTTGCATTGATTATATAGTGATTTGGGTACCTCTTCACTTTGTCTTTATTTTCAATTTCTTGATCGTATAAAGCACCACGTTGTTTTATAACCATGATATCATCTTCTCTGGTCTGTAACCTCGTTAATACATTTTTTTTGGATACTTCTAAAAAAATCGGAATGACCATATTTCCAAATTGTTTTTCGATTTCTTGAAACCCTTTGATCGTTAAAACGTCATACGCATAATGATCAGCTGTTTTTTGAATTAGTTCTGCTGTTCCTACACCATACTGATTATCATGATATGTATCATGCTCTGCTAAAGCATCTGTACTTATTAAGTGCTGAAATCGTTCTTTCGTTTCAAAATAATAATCTACACCCGCTACTTCTTCCTTTCGAATAGGGCGAGTTGTATGAGAAATCACCTTATATTCCTTTGGAAAAACAGCTTCTGCTACTCTAGTTTTTCCTGAACCGCTAGGACCGATAATAACAAAGAATGGATATTTGAGTTTTTTTCTTTTCACTACTCATTCCCCCTTATAAATTCACTATACAACAACAAAGAGATAGCATCAATGAAAAAGAAAACAGGTAATTATTATTAGAATACTAGCTAGAAAAATAACCAGAGCAGTAGAAGAGATTCCCACTCTGTTCTACTGCTCTGGTTTATTTTTTATTTCAACTCTTGTCCATTTGTTTCAATCACTTTTTTATACCAATTAAATGATTTTTTCTCATAACGGTTCATCGTACCTTCACCATTATCATCTAAATCTACATAGATAAAACCGTACCGCTTGCTCATTTCGCCAGTTGAAGCACTAACTAAATCAATACAGCCCCACGGTGTGTAGCCCATTAAGTCAACGCCATCTTTTATAGCATCTGACATTGCTTCAATGTGACGACGTAAATAATCAATACGGTAATCATCTTCAACATAAAAGTTTTCGTCTACTTTATCAATTGCTCCTAAGCCATTTTCTACAATGAATAATGGTTTTTGGTATCGATCGTATAATTCGTTTAACGCAATTCTCAAACCTTCAGGATCGATTTGCCAGCCCCATTCACTCGCCTCTAAGAATGGGTTACGCACACCGCCTAATAAGTTTCCAACTACTGTATCTTCTTCTTCAGCCGTTTCGTTAACAGCAGAAGACATATAATAACTAAAGCCGATATAATCTACCGTATATTCTTTCATTAAGGCTAGATCATCAGCTCCGATTTCTAAATCAGAGACTCCGTATTTATCAAACATGCGTTGTTGGTAAGCAGGATATTCGCCACGTACTTGAGCGTCTGTACAATAAAAATTAAATTCTTGGTTTTGTGCTAATGTTGCCATTTGGTTGATCGGGTTTGCATCAATACTGTATGTTGTTGCATAAATGATCATACAACCAATTTGTATGTCTGGATTGATTTCATGACCGATTTTTACAGCTTTAGCACTAGCCACAAATTGATTATGCCATGCTTGGAAAACATTTTGATAATCACCAGCACCAGTTGCTTTGACCATTCCTTGGCTTAATGCTGGGAAATGGAAAGCAGAATTGATTTCGTTGAACGTCATCCAGTATTTCACTTTTTTACCATAACGGGTTAACACAACCGTTGCATAGGTTTCAAAGAAATCGATCATTTTACGATTTTTCCAACCACCATATTCTTTAGCTAGATGTAACGGCATTTCATAGTGTGAGATTGTAATTACAGGTTCGATACCATGTTTCAAACACTCATCGATCACTTGGTCATAAAACTTCAACCCAGCTTCATTTGGTGTCGCTTCATCGCCTTTAGGGAAAATTCTAGCCCAAGCAATTGAAAATCGGTAACATTTGAACCCCATTTTTGCAAAAAGGGCAATGTCCTCTTTAAAACGATGATAGTGATCAATACCACGATGGTTGGGATAAATAAATTTGTCCTCATCAATTTCCCAATTGAACGAATCACTGCCTAAAATTTGGAAACGTTGTTTGCCACCAGGCATTGCATCTGCTACTGACAACCCTTTACCATCTGAGCGATAAGCTCCTTCTAGTTGATTGGCTGCTGTTGCACCGCCCCATAAAAATCCATCTGGAAATACTGTTCTTTTGTTTGCCATTTGTTTTCCTCCTTATTCTAAAAGCGTAATGAGCCGCTTTGTATCTTCGAAAAATAGGAAAATATCATGTGACGCTTTTAGTCACAGGCAGATTTTATCTTTTTTCCGAGATACTGGCTCATGAAGCTAGATAACCTAAAAGCATAATGAGCCGCTTTGTATCGTCGAAAAATAGGAAAATATGATGTGACGCTTTTGGTCACAGGCAGATTTTATCTTTTTTCCGAGATACTGGCTCATGAAGCTAGATAACCTAAAAGCATAATGAGCCGCTTTGTATCGTCGAAAAATAGGAAAATATGATGTGACGCTTTTGGTCACAGGCAGATTTTATCTTTTTTCCGAGATACTGGCTCATGAAGCTAGATAACCTAAAAGTCTATGAGTAAAATCTATTAACGTACGATTGCCAAAAAATCTTCTCCATGTAAAACATCTGTTTGATCCATATCTAATACATCCAAATAATCACCGCTATTTGTCACAACGACTGGTGTTACCACTGGATGCCCTGCAGCTTTGATTTTTTCAATATCAAATTTCACTAACAGATCACCTTGCTTCACTTTATCGCCTTGTTTCACTGCTATTTCAAATCCTTCACCATCCATTTCAACAGTATCCATACCGATATGCATCAATACCTCTGCACCATCTTCCGTTGTGATCCCAACCGCATGTCCTGTTGGAAATAGTGTTGTGATTTCTCCGTTAGCAGGAGCATAAAGCTCACCTAATGTTGGTTCGATTGCGATTCCTTTGCCTAAAGCACCTGATGAAAATACTTGATCTTCCACTTTATCTAAAGGAACAATTGTACCTGTAATTGGGCTTGTTAAAACAATTTTATCATTTTTGTTGCCATTTTGCGCATCTAAGTTAGCGTTATTACCTGTTGTAGCAGTTTCACTACCTACTTCTGGTTTATCATCAAATTTCAAAATAAATGTTAATACAAAAGCAATCACAAATGCAATTACTGTCCCGATGACTGCCGCAATTAAGCCAGAAGTATCTTTTGTATCTTGAGGAATGAATCCTGGTAAACTCAATAAACTGATTAAACCAAATACATAGTTTTGAACGTGACTGAAACCAATGAAGGCTCCACCAACAGCGCCACCAATACAAGCGGCAATAAATGGTTTTTTAAGTGGTAAAGTAACACCATAAACAGTCGGCTCTGTAATCCCAAAGACCGAAGTGATTGTTGAAGATAAAGCTAAACCTTTTAATTTCACATTTTTTGTCATGAAGAAGACTGCTAATGCAGCACCACCTTGTGCTAATACGGCTGGTAAAAGCATTGGTGCCATTGTATCTACACCACCACCTGCTGCTGAAAGGTTTAATAACATAATCGGAACAAAGCCCCAATGCATACCGAACATTACAAATACTTGCCATAAACCACCCATAACTGCACCGGCAATAATTGGACTGATACCATAAATACTATCATATCCTTTTCCTAGTAAATCACCTAAAATTGTACCGATTGGGCCAATTGCGATAAACGTAACGGGCGCCATCACAAGAAAAACAGCTAAAGGAACACAGATAATTTGTAAGAAAGATGGAATTACTTTCTTGAAGAAACGTTCAACATGACTTTGAACATATACAGCTAGAATAATCGGAATAACAGATGACGTATATGCGCTAGCTCCGATAATCACTGGAATTCCAGCAAAACTTAACGTTTGTCCTGCTAAAGCAGTAATACTTGGATGAACAAGTGCCATTGCTAAACAGACTGCTAAAAACTCATTCGTTTTGAATTTCTTCGCAGCAGTAAATGCCAAAAGAATCGGTAGAAATGTGAATATTCCGTCGGCTATTGCAAAAAGAACAACATAGACACCTGATTCAGCTGTCAGCCAGTTTAATGTAACAGCCAGTGTCAAAAACCCTTTTAAAACCCCAGCTCCGGCCATCGCGCCCAAGAACGGTGTAAAGATAGAAGAAATAATATCAATTAACTGATTAAAAATATTGCCTTTAGGTCCTGTCTCTTTTTCTGAATCGTTGTCTCCTAAACCACTATGTGCCATCAATTCTTTATACACATCACTTACATGGCTGCCGATTACAACTTGGTATTGGCCGCCGCTTCGAACAACTTGAATTACATCTGGATCTTGATTTAATTTTTCAGTATCTGCTTTTTCTTCATCTTTTAATTTAAAACGCAGACGTGTCGCACAATGAACTACGCTGTTCACATTTTCTTCTCCGCCGACTAGCGTTAAGACGCGCTCAGCAATTTCTTGATTTTTACTCATTTTATATGCCCCTTTTCCTTAATTTTTTATATAAAAAAACCTAAACTGAAAAAACAATGATTTACTATACTTACAAAAAACATAAATATAGATGAATCTCTTGTTTTTTCAATCTAGGTTTTGCCTGTTAAACAGTAACAATCCGCTTCGATTGAAAGTTAAATTTTTAATGAATAAATACTACATTTTTCTCTCTCCAGCTACTCGCTGAATATGAATAGTCAAATAAATTTGTTCTGCTTTGTCAATTGGTTTTTGATATTTTTTGACTAGATAATCATTGATTCTTTGCACTGATTGAAATGCCTTGGGATACTTGCTTTGAATCAGCTCATAAAGAAAGTCATCTTCTTCATCATGTGCTTCATTTTGCAGATAACGTTGGGCAAAATATTGTAAGTGCGTCACGATTCTTTGATAGTTCAATGAGTCTTCATCGAACGGTGTACCAAAATAACGACTGATGATCGTTAGAATATCTCGTACCATTTCAGTGGCTGACATCGTCACTTCCATATTACCATTAGCCTGCTCGCTGTTTACAATATGAAATGCAATAAAACCTGCTTCACTTTCTGAAAAATCGATGTCCAGTTTTTCCTTGATTAACGCTACCCCTTTTCTAGCAATAGCAAATTCTTTAGGATAAAACTTTTTTGTTTCAAACATTAATGGATTGGGCATCTCAAGACCTTCTTTAGCTCTCATGATGGCGTAATGCACGTGATCCGTCAATGTTAAATAGATGTTCGATGAAAGCTCGATTCCTAAATCCTCTTCAGCCATATCCACGATTGTTTTAACAATCTCTACTTCTTCTAACGGAATATCCGCAAACAATTGCTGAAATTGTCCAGAAGTGATGGAATCTTTAAGAACAAACTCTTTTTCAATAAAAGTTGGATCGATCAAATCACCGATTTTTTTTTGAAATGCTAGTCCTCGGCCCATACAGACGATTTCTTCACCTGATTCATTTTTTGTCATGACGACATTGTTGTTTAAAATTTTTTCAATATACATGATGAACCTCACTTTTACAAATACAAATGAAAAAAACCTAGAATCCGCCCAAACAAACTACTATGGAAGATTCAGGTTTTGCCTGCCGAACAGTAACAATCCTTATTACATGGATATCATATCATCTTTCTAATTTATTTGCAACCCTTTTCAAAAAGCAAATGAAAATATTGTTTTTAGACAACTATTAAGAAATGTAAAAGTCCGATTGCAAACCTTCTTCAAAAGAGTTACAATCTATCCCATAGTTTTAAAAAATATATATTTTCAAAGGATGAGTTACATGTTTGAATCAATTTCTACTCCTGATTTTGAAACACTTTACACTAAAAATGACCTTAATGTCATCGATATTCGTGAAACGGAAAGTTTTTTACAAGGACACTTAGCACACTCAATGTCACTACCAGCCACTGTTTTACCAAATATGCTAAAACAGCTAAATAAAGAAAAGACCTATCATATTATTAGTTACAGCGGACGCCGTTCTGAAATCATCGCATCTTTCATGGCTTCTAAAGGGTTTCATGCAGTTCATGTGATTGGTGGAATGCAACAACTATCGCACGCTTTTTAATAGAAGAAAACAGGTATTCAGCTTATGAATACTTGTTTTTTTATGGAATTTAAGTAAAAACTTGATTTTCTTACTTTTTATTAGTAAAATAGTTTTTGTTTATAAATAATGATACTTAGGTATTTAAAGGAGATTTTACATGTCAAAATTACTTGTTGTCAAAGCACACCCGCTTACTAAGGAAGAATCTCGTTCTGTCCGAGCATTAGAAACTTTTTTAGAAAGTTATAAAACTCAAAACCCAGCTGATGAGATCGACGTACTGGATGTCTACGCTGATTTTGTTCCAGAAATTGATGAAGAATTACTTTCTGGTTGGGGTGCGTTACGTACTGGTACTGAATTTACAGCTCTAAATGAAAGCCAACAAACAAAGGTTGCTCGTTTCAACGAATTGACAGATCAATTCCTAGGCGCTGACAAAGTCGTTATCGCTAACGCTTTGTGGAATTTAAATGTCCCAACTCGCTTAAAAGCATGGGTTGATACGATCAATGTCGCTGGCAAAACGTTTAAATATACTGAAGAAGGTCCTAAACCTTTAACTAATGGCAAAAAAGCGTTGCATATTCAATCAAATGGCGGTTTTTATGAAGGGCAAGATTTTGCTTCTCAATATGTAAAAGGTATTTTAAACTTCATTGGTGTTGCTGAAGTCGATCAATTATTTATCGAAGGAATCGATCACCATCCGGAAAAAGCCGAAGAATTATTAGATGCAGCAATGGACCAAGCAACAACTTTAGGAAAAACATTCTAAGAATCGAAAAGCCGAAACAGACAGACTTGTCTATTTCGGCTTTTTTTATTCAAGTTTTCTTAATTCTTCTTCTTCATGATACAGACTTGAAACATCTTTATACCATTCAAATATATGCGTAATGATGACCTTAGCTGCGGCATAGACAGGTATTCCCAGAATAACGCCTACAACACCGAATAACTTGCCAGACGTCAACAGCACGACTAAAATCGTCACTGGATGGATGTCTAACTGACTACCTAATACTAAGGGGGAAATCACACGTCCTTCGATCGTTTGCTCAATAACAAAGACGACTAACACTTTAGCTAATAAAACTGGTCCACCTACAATTCCTAAAAATACAGCTGGTACCATTGCCAAAAATGACCCAAGATACGGTATCAAATTAAGAAAACCTGCTGTGATACCCAAAGTAATCGCGTAATCCAGTCCAATAAATGAAAAGCCAAGAATAAACATTACAGCCACTGCAAACGCCACGGTCAATTGACCACGTATATAAGAAGACACTTGTGAATTGACTTCTCCTAGTACTTTCAATGTCGGTTTGCGCATTTTATTTGGTAAAAACTTCATCAAATACGGCGCTAATTGTTTGCCATCTTTTAAAAGATAAAACAAAATAAACGGCATTGTGATGATAGCGACAACAACGGTTGCAACAGCTCCTACAAAACTGCCTAATCCTTGTACTGTAAACGTAGAAATATTGCGAATGATATCTCCTAATGAACTAATCAATTTATCGCCCATATCCTCTAACTGACTGCGAAATTGTGCAAAAAAAGGATCGCTCAAAATTTCTTGCATCTTATTGTCGAGCGTATCGATATATTGAGGAAAATGATTTCCGAAACTAACAGTTTGTTCTTGAATTTTAGGAACAATTACTACAAGTCCCCAAATGATCAACGCAATCACAAGTATAAATAGTCCGATAATACTCCAAATGCGAGGTACCCGTTTCTTTTCTAGATAATCAACGACTGGATTCATTAAGTAATATAAAATACCTGCCATGATCATCGGTAAACCAACAACGCCGATAAACTGCCAAACTGGTTTAAATAAATACGAGACTTTTGTAAAAACGAGTAAAATCAACAAAATCAACAATACAATCATTAATGTCGTCACAACTTGATTATTTAAAAACCACCGCCAAAACCAAGAAAAGCGTTTATCTTTTTCTTTCTCTCGTTCCATTCAATCACACTCCACGAGACACGTATTCTATTATTGTTCCAACGTTGATTATTGGAAAAATGCTAGGAGTGAGGTACAAACCATTAACAATGGCATCTTCTTTTGGTACTTCTGCAAAAACCAAGGTCACATGGGCAATACTATTTAAGTTTTTGTTGGCAAAAGGTCCAACATAATCAATGGTATATTCTTGTTCATCGATCTTTAATAGATCCCCTTTTTTCATTTCTAAAGATTGAGTTTCTTGAAATTTTTGAATTACAGAATATTCTTTTAACCCCTCTGTGGCACTTTCACCAAAAAGTATGATCATCGGCTCTTTTTCGTCTAATGCACGAACACCCACTTCAGTAATTACAGCTTTCATATACTTATCGCTCCTTCTTCCGTTAATCAATCTTCATTATAACATATAACTTTTTTTCTTATTCGATATTTTAGATTTTTACACACTACAAAAAAAGTGATCAGACCATAACTCTTCGAGTCATGAACTAATCACCTGGAATCTGTATAAACAGTGATAGGAGAAATAACTTATTCTAAAAGCTAAATGTCATTTTCCCGAATCAAATATTAATTTGATGTGTAAAACAGGCTACATTATCACGATAAAATCGTCACTGCAACTTGTCGTCTGCCCCAATTGATACATTGCGATACATCTGAAAAATGGAGATCGATGATATTTCCTTTGATCGCGCCACCAGTATCACTAGCAACAGCTTCTCCATAGCCTTCAACATATAATTTCGTACCTAGTGGGATCACACTTGGGTCAACAGCAATTGCCATTGGATCAACACGTAAATCTTGTCCCATCGCTGTTAAATTACCTCCGCCAATAAATCCTTCATTACAAGAATAAGCGGTGGCTTCCATCGTTATCGTTTGACCTTCTGGCTTTGTGTTTTTAGGCTTTTTGTTTTCTAATTCAGCTTGTTTTTTTATAGCTTCCGCTTTTTCTTTAGCAGCTTGTTCTTTTTTTATAGCTTCTGCTTTTGCTACTTTTTCTTTTTCGATTTTCTCTTTATTTAAAATATCATTCTTTACTAGTTTAAATGCTTTTCCTTCTGTCAGTGAATAAATCATTGAACTAGATAAGCTTTGCGCTGTTTGTTCTGACACGACTGTATAACTAGTTAAGCTCTTCATTTCATTGTTCTTATTTTCCGCCGCATATACAGGAATCACTGACCCAGTAATAAAACAAGAAATAATAAATAACATTGGCAACCATTTTTTCTTCATTAAAATAGCTTCCTCCTTAAAATTCGTACGAAAGCTATCATAGCATGTGGTGAATCTCCAAGGGTTACTATTCAATTAAAGCTACATTACAGTCTGTCAGAAAGCGTTTTAAAGATTGTTACATGGGAAATATTTTCATTTTTTTATAGTAAAAACAGCCCTAATCACATTTGGAAATACAGTTATATCAGGCATTATTTTATTTTTATTAAAAAGTTTTAAAAAAACAATAATCTAGTTATCTTTATTGTATTTAGAAGTTAAAGCTCAGATAATGTTCTAAAAAACAAAAAAAACATCAAATATTACAAGAGTTTTACAAAAAATATTTAAAAATAAGCGTTATTTTTCTTAAACAAAAAAAGCCAACCCAAACTTAAGAACTAGTTTGGATTGGCTTATAGTATGCCTATTTAAAAAAGTCTAGAATATGAGTCCAAATTTCTTCTTTGAACACATCTTTTGGATTTCCTCCACCGACTACTCCATAACCGATCATTGTGCCGGCAACAAATAAAATAATCACTAAGGCAATCACTACTAAAACTTTCAACAAAGTCACTATAATATAGCGTGTCGAACTCATATCTATTTCCCCTTTTAGCTAACTGTTGACATTTTCTTTTCTGTTGTTTTTTCGTCGTTTACTCGTTCCACTTTAGCACCCAATTTTTGAAGTTTTTCATGGAATTTGTAGTAACCGCGGTCTAAATATTCTAAGTGTGAGACACGCGTGATTCCTTTGGCACGTAAGCCTATTAAAATCAATGCAGCAGCAGCACGTAAATCTGTTGCTTCTACAGCAGCACCTTGTAATGTTTGACTCCCATTGATAATAGCGATATTGCCGTCCATTTTCACATCTGCATTCATTCGTTGCATTTCTTCTAAATGTTGGAAACGATTTTCAAAGACAGTCTCAGTTACAACACTTGAACCATCAGCTACCATTTGTATTGCAGTCATTTGTGCTTGCATATCTGTTGGGAAACCAGGATGCGGCATTGTTTTGACATCCGTTGGTTTGATTACTTTAGGACCAATGACGCGTAAACCGCCTCTTTCTTCGCGAATAACAGCACCCATTTCAGTTAATTTAGAAATAAGCGGACGATTATGTTCAGGAATCGCTTCTTCTATCAAAACATCTCCTTCAGTCATCGCTGCTGCAACCATGAAAGTACCTGCTTCTATACGATCTTGAACAATCGAATGTTCAACTGCATGAAGTTTATCCACGCCTTCGATACGCATCATTTCAGTACCAGCACCGACGATTTTAGCACCCATTTTATTAAGGATATTCGCTAAATCAACGATTTCAGGTTCTCTAGCAACATTTTCGATTACTGTCATACCTTTGGCTTTAACAGCTGCCATCATGATATTTTGAGTCGCACCCACACTTGGAAAATCTAAATAAATCGTATTGCCGATCAATTCATCTGCAATTGCTTCGATATAGCCATTTTTTTGAATAATCTTTGCACCTAAAGCTTGGAAGCCTTTTAAGTGTAAATCAATTGGCCTTTTACCAATCGCACATCCACCAGGCATAGCAACTTTTGCATGACCATTACGAGCCAATAACGGGCCCATAACAACGATTGATGCTCTCATTTGACTAACATACTCATAATTTGCTTCGATGCCTAAAGGCTGCGTTGCATCTATTGTGACTTGGTTCTCTTCTTCATTAAAATCAATATCTACGTTTAAATGTTTGATTACTTGGTTCATTGTAAAAACATCAGAAAGAATTGGTACATTATTTAATGTTGTTGTTCCTTCTTCTGCTAATAGGGTTGCTGCTAAAATTGGCAATACTGCATTTTTAGCCCCTTCAATTTTCACAGTTCCTTTTAATTGGTTACCACCATGAACAATGATCTGTTCCATTTTGTTCCCCCCAAAAAAGTTAGAATTGGATGCTTCGATCCAAAATCTTTTCTATTATACCACTATTTACCAACAAATAGTATCTTTTCTTTTTATCCATCAATCCTTATGGGAAAAATACAGTAAATAAGTTACGGCACAATGCTAGAAACTCTAGGAAAAATGAGCTCACAGTAAACCCGATCACAATCGAAATCAAAACAATCAATAAACGGACTTGAGAAGTTTGATGAGCTTTGAAAAACTGTTCAATTCTGATCGATTGCATCGCCCAAAAACTTACATAAATAAACATCATGTGGCAGATGATCCGAATCACCGCATCAATACCAAAAAATTGCATAAATTGATCTCCTTAATTTAAAAGCGTAATGGGCTCGTTCAACTTCGAAAGAAAAATAGAAAAATTTGAGCGTGACAATTCTTTTGTCACAAACATATTTTATCTTTTTTCCGAGAAGTTAGCCCGTAAAGCTAGACATCATAAAAGCGTAATAGGTTTCTTCAGCTTTTGAGTGAAAATCTATTCAGCTTCATTAAACTATATAGAAATAGTTTATCACAAATTCCCTCAAACAAAAAATAAAGATTCTTAACTTTCATAAAAATAACATATGTAGGTGTTTTGTCTTACTATAAGAGACGGCTGAGACATCACTATTTCGCTGTCTCAGCCACTCATAATTTACGTATGTTTTGACACATTGATTCGATTGATTGCTCGGTGAAGTGCAACAGTTGCACGGCGTAATTCATCCGTATTTGCATTTTCCTTCGCCTTTTCAATCATCCGCTCAGCTCGTTGTTTTGCACGTTCTGCTCGGCTTACATCAATATCTCTTTCACGTTCTGCACTATCGGCAATGATTGACACAATATTATCACGGACTTCCATAATACCGCCGTTTACAGCGATCCAATCTACGTGTGTATCAGAGTCCGTTCTTTTAACACGAACTTCATCGATCGCTAAAGGAACGATGATCGGTGCATGTTTAGGTAAGATACCAATTTCACCATCTGTTGTTTTTGCAACAACGATCGTCGCACGGTGATCATAAACCAATCCGTCAGGAGTCACCACATTGACAGTTAAACATTCCATTTCTGTCTCTCCTCCTTTTAGTAGTTCAACGTTTTAGCTTTTTCAATAACGTCTTCAATTCTACCAACACTACGGAAAGCTTCTTCCGGTAAGTCATCGTATTTTCCATCAAGAATTTCTCTAAAGCCTTTAACTGTATCAGCAACAGGAACATAAGAACCAGGTTGTCCAGTAAATTGTTCTGCTACATTAAAGTTTTGAGATAAGAAGAATTGGATACGACGGGCACGACCAACCAAGATTTTTTCTTGATCAGATAACTCATCCATCCCTAAAATCGCAATGATATCTTGTAACTCACGGTAACGTTGCAATACGTGTTGTACTTCTGTTGCTACAGCATAATGTTCGTCTCCAACAACTTCAGGTGCTAAAGCGCTAGAAGAAGAAGCTAGTGGATCAACTGCTGGATAAATACCCATTTCAGTTAAACGACGCTCTAAGTTAGTTGTTGCATCTAAATGGGCGAATGCTGTTGCAGGCGCCGGGTCAGTATAGTCATCGGCTGGTACATAGATTGCTTGAATCGATGTGATCGAGCCTTTTTTAGTAGATGTAATACGTTCTTGTAATTGACCCATTTCAGTTGCAAGTGTTGGTTGATACCCAACGGCTGAAGGCATCCGACCTAATAAGGCAGAAACTTCTGATCCCGCTTGTGTGAAACGGAAAATGTTATCGATGAATAATAACACATCTTGCCCTTCAACATCACGGAAATATTCCGCAATTGTTAAACCAGTCAAAGCCACACGCATACGTGCACCAGGAGGTTCATTCATTTGACCGAAAACCATGGCTGTTTTTTCAATAACACCAGAGTCTTTCATTTCAAAATACAGGTCATTCCCCTCACGAGTTCGTTCACCAACACCGGTAAATACAGAAATACCGCCGTGTTCTTGAGCAATATTATGAATCAATTCTTGAATCAAAACAGTTTTACCAACACCGGCACCACCGAATAGTCCAACTTTACCACCTTTTAAATAAGGGGCTAATAAATCGATTACTTTGATCCCTGTTTCTAAAATCTCATTACTTGTACTTAAATCAGCAAAGTCAGGGGCTTTTTTATGAATACCGCTACGAATCGCATCTTCTGGAAACGGTTCTTCTAAGTCGATCGTATCGCCTAAAACGTTGAAAACTCTTCCTAATGTTTCTTTCCCAACAGGAACTGAGATTGGTTTTCCTGTATCAATAACTTCCATTCCGCGTTGTAACCCATCAGTAGATTCCATTGCGATCGAACGGATGACACCGTCCCCTAATTCTAAAGCTACCTCTAGAACGACTTTTTGTTTTTCTTCGCCATTTTTATAAACGACTAATGCATTGTTGATATCCGGTAAGGATTGATCTAGTGAAAATTCCACGTCAACAACGGGACCGATTACTTCAACAATCTTTCCTGAACTCATGTGTCTTTCCTCCGTTTCGTTTAAAAAAGGTCATAAAAATATTGTTCAAGAGCGAGTAATTGGAGCACAATCTGACTATCCACTTTTTGGGCATTCAGACTTTTGTGAAACTGCTGAGCTCTTGATATTTTTATACCGTTAAAGAGGTCATAAAACTATCGAAGGTTCGACAGTTTTATATCCTAACGAGGTCGTGATAAAAACCTGTCTTCTCTATTACTTAGTAAGAACTTCGAGCACTACAAGCTCGAATCTTGATTGTTACTCTAATGCAGCTGCACCCGCTACAATTTCGGTAATTTCCTGTGTAATCGCTCCTTGACGAGCACGATTATAAGAAATCGTTAAATCACTAATAATATTTTGTGCATTATCAGTGGCTGTTTTCATTGCTGTCATCCCAGCAGCATGTTCTGCTGTTTTTGCATCAATAATAGCACCATAGATCAAACTTTCAGCATATTGAGGAAGTAAATTATCTAAAATCGCTTCTTCTGAAGGTTCTAAAATGTACTCTTGCTCATATGTCGTTGCTTCATCTGGATCTAAATCAGAAATTGGCAGCATTTTTTCTACACGAAATTGGCTTGTCAATGAATTGATATGGTGGTTATAACAAACATACAATTCATCAAACACTTCATTTTCATACATCGTAGTCGCTGTTGAAACGATTTTTCGAACTTCATCAAAACTAGGTTGATCGCTTAAACCACGAAGCTCATATGCAACATTTATTCCACGAGCTTTAAAAAAATCTGCTCCAGTTCCACCAATAGCGATCAAGACATATTCATCTTGAGATTTATGATCATCTGCCATCATTTTCATCGTTTGTTTCAATATTGAGCTGTTATAGCCGCCGACCAATCCTTTATCAGAAGTAATGACGATATAACCCGTTTTTTTCACTGGACGTGATGTCAGCATCATATGGTAATTTCCGCTTTCTGATGCTTCTTCATTGTCATATGAATCCAATTCTTCTAGATCACTCAATTGAGCTGCAACAAGATGCGTAACAATAGAACGGATTTTTGATGCATATTCTTGAAAACTTCTAGAAGCCGCCTCAGATTTTGTCAGTTTAGCGCCTGAAACCATTTGCATAGCGTTGGTAATCTGACTGGTTTTTTTAGTTGAAGCAATGCGTTGTTTGATTTCATTTAATGAAGCACCCAATTCTTGTCACCTCTCTTACGCATTTTGAATTGATTCAAGTGTATCCTTTGCTGTTGATCCTTCAGAATTAGCTGCGCTAAATAGTTCTTTGAATTCATTGATTGCAGCATCTAAATCTTCTGATTTTGGCAAATCTTTTGTTGTACGAATCGTCTCAAATAATTCAGGATGTTTTCCATCTAAAAAGTCGAATAATTCTGATTCAAAATCTAGAATTTTTGCAACGCTGATACTATCTAAAAATCCGTGAGTCAACGCATATAGAATAACAACTTGTTTTTCTACTGCCAACGGTGCATGTAATTTTTGTTTTAAAATTTCAACGGTACGACGACCACGGTTTAATTTAGCTTGTGTTGCCGCATCTAAATCAGAACCAAACTGAGTGAATGCTTCTAATTCGCGATAGCTTGCTAAATCTAAACGAAGTGTACCAGCTACTTTTTTCATTGCTTTGATTTGAGCTGAACCACCAACACGTGATACAGAAAGACCTGCATCAACGGCTGGACGAGTGCCAGCATAGAACAAATCACTCTCTAGGAAAATTTGTCCATCTGTGATTGAAATAACATTTGTTGGGATATAAGCTGAAATATCTCCGGCTTGTGTTTCAACAAATGGTAAGGCAGTCATTGAACCACCACCTAATTCATCACTTAATTTTGCCGCACGTTCTAGTAAACGTGAATGCAGATAGAAAACATCACCTGGATAAGCTTCCCGACCTGGAGGACGGCGTAATAGTAATGACAGTTCACGATAAGCTACCGCTTGTTTTGATAAATCATCAAAGATAATCAAAACATGTTTGCCGTTATACATGAATTCTTCACCCATCGCAGCTCCTGCATAAGGCGCAATATAAAGTAATGGAGCTGGTTGAGACGCTCCAGCATTTACGATAATTGTATAATCAAGTGCACCATAGGCTCTTAACGTTTCAACTTGGTTACGGACTGTTGATTCTTTTTGGCCAATCGCAACATAGATACAAATGACATCTTGACCTTTTTGGTTGATGATTGTATCGATGGCAATTGATGTTTTACCAGTTTTACGGTCACCGATCACTAATTCACGTTGCCCACGACCAATCGGTACAAGTGCATCGATTGCTTTAAGACCAGTTTGCATCGGTTGATCAACTGATTTTCTTTGCATAACACCTGGAGCTGCGGCTTCTACAGGACGTGTTTTGTCTGTTTTGATTTCACCTAAGCCATCGATTGGTTGTCCTAATGGATTAACCACACGACCGATCATTGCTTCGCCAACAGGGACTTCCATGATTTTACCTGTGCGTTTCACTTTGTCGCCTTCTCGAATGGTTTCAAAATCACCTAAAATGATAATACCGACATCATTGGTTTCTAAATTTTGCGCCATTCCATATGAGCCATTAGAAAATTCAAGTAGTTCTCCACTCATCGCATTTTCTAATCCATGGGCACGAGCGATTCCATCCCCAACATATGTGACAGTCCCAATTTCTTCGACTGCTAATTCTTGTTGATAATTTTTAATCTGTTCCTTAATCAAGGCACTGATTTCTTCTGCTTTGATAGCCATTCAATTCACCTCTTTATTGTGCTGAACGTTATTTTAATAACAATTCTTGGATTCGTTCTAATTGCTTGTGGATACTACCATCGATTACTTTATAGTTAGCCTCTATAATTACGCCGCCAACAATTTCAGGATCGATCAGATTGATTAAATTAGCTTGTTCATACCCTAAAAGTTTTGCTGCTTTTTCTTCCATTAACTGATGTTGTTCTTTCGTTAAAGGAACAGCCGTCAAAGCTGTGCCTAAAAGCAAGCTCTTATGTTCATCGTAGCGTCTTTCGTATTCATCGATCATCAATAATAAATCGATCATACGAGAGTAGTTATAAACAACATATAAGAAGTTTTCGATTGTTCCATCAAAACCGTTAACTAATTGTTTCATGATTTCGTCTTTTTCGTATGGTTCAAGACGGACGTCACTTAAGATCTCTCCTAATTCTGGAACTTCATGAAAAATCTCTCTAAGTTTTAATAAGTCTTGATAAATGCTGTCGGCTTCTTCATTTTCAATTGCCAGTTCAAACAAAGCTTTGCCATAGCGTTTACCTACCGTATACTTATCTAACTTCATTTGACTTACCTAAACCTTCAATATAAGAATTGATTAAAGAATCATGTGCATCAGGTGTCAATTCTTTATTTAAAATTTTCTCTGCAATTTGTAGAGACAAGCTCGCTACTTCATCTTTAACAGACGCCAATGCTTCTTCATGCTCTTGAGAAATATCAAGACGTGCTTTTTCTCGTAAACGTGACACTTCATCATTGGTTTCTGCTAAGATTTTTTGACGGTTTTGATCTCCGTTCTCTTTCGCATGTTTAATAATTTCTGCTGCTTCAGATTTAGAAGAAAGCAATTTTTGCTGGCGTTCTTCTTGCAACTTAGCGGCTGCTATTCGAGATTGTTCTGCAGAATCTAAATCATTGGCAATTTTATCTTCACGTTTTTTTAACATATCAGTGATTGCTTCCCAAGCGAATTTCTTGATTAGAAGCATCAAAATTAGAAAAGCGCCACTTACGACAATCATCGTTCCAATTGTTGTACTAGGTCCTGCTTCACCGATTACTAAATAATCTAGCATGAAGTTTCAACTTCCTTTCTCTGCAATTCTCTTTGGTAATGTTGTTGAATTACGTTCTTTGTATGGTTTGATTCACCTTTTTTGGGTGAATGATTTGATGTTTCTTTTAATTGTTACTTCTTTCTCTTCGTTCGCCAAGTACTGCTCATCATCTGCTCTGCCTTTGGTTAGAACTTTTGAAGTATACTTGATATTTTGAGTGGTCTGCTTTATTTTGGAGAAGTTTGATGGTTCTTTTAATCGGTTACTTCTCTCTCTTCGTTCGCCAAGTACTGCTCATCATCTGCTCTGCCGGAGGCAGTCGCAGTGATTCGCAGCAAAGAAAGCAGTAACGCGTGGCGTTTTAAAAACTCAGCGTCCTGCCTTCTAAAGAGATTATTTAAGCACTAATAACAATGCAATAACTACACCTAGAATAGGAACCGCTTCGATTAAGGCAACCCCGATAAACATTGTTGTTCTTAGTTGTCCAGCCATTTCTGGTTGGCGTGTCATTGATTCGATTGTTTTTGAGATAACTTTTCCGTTACCGTAAGCGGCTCCGATTGCTGCTCCGAAAACTGCGATTGCTGCTGCGATATAATTCATTATTGTTTTCCTCCTAAGAAATAGTTGTTTTTATTTATTGTTTATTCTTCGACTTCAACTTTATGAGCCATGTAAACCATTGATAATGTTACAAAAATAAATGCTTGAATTCCGCCGATAAATAATGAGAAGGCTAACCAAATCATCTCTAGCGGTATTGCGAGTGGAATTGTCCAAAGTCCAACGCTGGATACAAGTCCTGCAATTAGTCCAAGTAATACTTCACCGGCAAAAATATTTCCGTATAAACGTAGTGCCAACGTAAGCAAGTTCGTAAATTCTTCCATCAACTTGATCGGCATTAAGAAAGATACCGGACTTAAAAAGCTGTTTTTGAAATATCCTTTTAAGCCAAAACGACTAACACTGAAGAAATGTGTTAAAGCAATCATGATCAATGCTAATGTCAAGGTAACCATTGGATCGGCTGTTGGGCTCTTCCAATATGTGTAATCCCCGATTGCCACTTTCGTTACTAAACCAATAATGTTAGCAACTAAAACGAACATAAACATCGTGAATGCTAGTAGGTGAAAATTTGTTACTTCTTTACTCGGCATATTGTCGGTAATGATACTTCGAACAAAATCAATGAGATATTCAATGACATTTTGTTTGCCTTTAGGTTTCATTTGAATATTCCTTGTGCAGAAATATACTATCCCAAAGACAATGACACATGTTAACAGAACCATTAAACAAATCGTTCCGTCAAACCAAATTGGCCCAATCTTGAAGAGTAGTGTCTTCTCTTCCAAATTATTTCACCTCTTTTCCAACAAACTTGCGAGAAGCTTAAAAGGCTTCTATTTCTTAACCACACGTATCATACCACCAACGATGAATAATTTCAAAAGAATTTCATGAAAATTGGACACTTCTTTTAATATGACAAAATATTAAAAGAATAGAGTCCTTTTGGTGTTTGGCAGTACGAAGGTCAGTTACTGAAAAAACGATGAAAACTCATCATTTCCTTTACACTCTACCAAATTTTCCGCTTAAGATAAAGCAAAGAAAATAAATATGCGAAAAAGAATAAAATCAACTTTAAAATGGTTTTATTTCATGCAAAAATGCACGAATTTTGATAAATTATCTTAAATTATTTTTAAGTGTCCGGTTAATTTCACGATTGATTTCTTTACGCTTCAAATCTTCTCGTTTGTCGTATTGCTTTTTCCCTTTTGCAAGACCGATTAAAACTTTAGCATAACCATTACGGATATAAACTTTTAGCGGGATAATCGTGATCCCTGTATTTTTTGTCTCGGCAATCAATTTAGCGATTTGTTTTTTGTGCAGTAATAATTTTCTTGTCCGTAAAGGATCATGATTAAAAATGTTTCCCTGCTCATAAGGACTGATGTGTACATTGAGCAGGTAAGCTTCTCCATTTCTGATTCTAGCAAATCCGTCTTTTAAATTGATTCGTCCATTTCGAATTGATTTGATTTCTGTTCCTTGTAAAACAATCCCAGCTTCCATTGTATCAACAACAGTATAGTCATGCCGTGCCTTACGATTTTGGGCAATCAGTTTGCCTTCCCCTTTTGGCATACCCATTCCTCCGTTTTCTATTTTTTCTTTTGTTTCTTCGGTTTTTTCTTTTTAGCTACTTCTTTATAAAATGGTTTTTTGCCCTTTTTCTTGTTTTTCTTTTGAGTAAATGGTTTTTTATCCATAACTTTACGGTCAGAAGTCCGTTTTCGACGTCCATCTTGACGTTTCTTTTGTTTTGGTGCTTCGATTCTTTCAACTTCTTCAGCTTCCAGAAATTCAAAATCGATTTCTCTGGTTTCAGGATCTGCTTTGTCTACTTTAACTTTGACTTTTTGACCGATTTTTAGAGTCATTCCTGTTCGTTCACCAACAAGAGCCATATGATTTTCAATAAAATGGAAGTAATCTTGTTTTAGATTATTAACGTGAATCAAGCCTTCAATCGTATTCGGTAGCTCTACAAACAGTCCAAAACGAGTCACCGAGCTGATGACACCATCGTATTCTTCACCAATTTTATCCGCCATAAATTCTGCTTTCTTCATTGAGTCAACTTCACGTTCTGTCTCAACTGCCCGACGTTCCATTCTCGAACTATGATCAGCAATATCTGGTAAATCTTGTTCCCATTTTTCTTTTAGTTTTTCTGAAACGTTGCCTTCGTAACTGCGGATCAATCGATGAACGATCAAATCTGGGTAACGACGGATCGGTGAAGTAAAGTGAGTATAATACTCCGCTGCTAAACCATAATGACCGTAATTATCTTCTGAATAACGCGCTTGCTGCATACTGCGTAGCAACATTGTATTGATAACTGCTTCTTCAGGTTTGTCAGCAACTTGTTCCAAAACTTTTTGTAAGTCTTTTGGTGTAATGTCTGCCTTTGTTCCTTTAACTAAAATGCCCAATACAGCTGCAAAATCGAAGAAACGTTGCATTTTTTCTTCTTTTGGTTGTTCATGGATCCGATAAATAAATGGTAATTTTAATTCATTGAAGTGCTTAGCAACTGTTTCATTCGCTGCTAACATAAATGATTCGATCAAGCGTTCACCTACCCCACGCGTGCGAAGTAGTATATCATGTGGATGTCCATTTGCGTCAACCAACACTTTGGCTTCTCTGTCTTCAAACGAAATCGCACCACGATTTTCCCGCATTTGTTCAAGAATGTGATGCAGTTCGCCCATTTCGTTAAACATCGTTACTAACTTTTTATAACGCTTCATGGTTTCTGGTTTTTGTTCTTCTAAAATTTCATTGACAGCTGTATAAGTCATTCGTTCAGTTGTTTGGATCACACTTTGGAAAATGTCATGCTTCACTACGTGACCTTCTGGTGTTATTTCCATCTCACAACTCATTGTAAGTCTTGGCACGTTAGGGTTTAATGAACAGATACCATTTGACAAACGTTGCGGAATCATTGGCACAACACGGTCAGTTAAATAAACACTCGTGCCACGTTCATACGCTTCTTGGTCTAACTCACTGCCTTCAGTAACATAATAAGAAACATCTGCAATATGCACACCTAAGAAATAATTACCGTTTTCTAATTTTCGTACCGTCACTGCATCATCTAAATCTTTGGCGTCTTCTCCATCAATTGTGACAATCATTTGATCACGTAAGTCCCTACGGCCTTTGATATCATCATCTGATATTGCATCAGGTACTTTGTCAGCTTCAGCGACCACTTCATCTGGAAAACTTGTTGGGATGCCGTGAGCCACGACGATCGATAGAATATCCATTCCTGGATCATTTTTATGGCCGACTACTTTTTTGACGATTCCTTCTAAGCTCTTTGGGTATTCTTTTTCAGGATAATGCGTTACTTCTACGATTACAATACTCCCGTCAACTGGTTTGATTCCTTGAGCAGCAATATTGAATGTTAGACCTGTCATTTTTTTATCCTTTGGAACTGCATAGCCATATAGATCGGTTTCACTTACTTCTTTTTCATCATAGGCAATAAATTCACCAACGACTTGAGTAATCGCACGAGTTTTTATTTCCACGACTTTTCCTTCAGCTCCACGATCAGAAAAAGCATCGGCTGGTTGAACGATATCGATTACGACAATATCACCGTCCATCGCAAAATTGACAGCTTCTTTTGGAATATAGACATCAGCCTCTTCTGGGTCGATGGTCACAAAACCAAAACCGCGCTCATTTGCACGAAAAGTTCCTTCGATATCCCCATTATTTTGTGGTAAACGAATCTTACCTTTTTTATTAAATTCTACTGATTTTTCGCGCTCCATCGTTGCAATAGTTTGAACTAACAGCTTAAAATCTGAGCTCTTTTGCAATTGCAAGCCTTCCGCGATTTCTTCCATGGAAAAACTTTTTTTCGTATGGTCTTCCATAAAAGATAGGATTTTCTCCTTGATTGTTTGTTTTGTCATTTATTCTCCTCATTCCAAGACAATGTATTTAAAAATGCGAATACATCTTGTTCTAGTTGTTTATGATCTGGTCCAATGGTCAGCACATGTCCGCTATTTGGATACCAGTTTAATGTAAATCGTGTTTGGGTCAGTACATGAGCTGTCTGATAGACACCCATCGGATCAATCATTTCATCTTTTCCAGCTTGTGCCATAAAGACAGGAACGTTAATTTGACCAAGTTGATTAGCCGTCTGCTCAGAGAAAGACTCAATGTCTTTTAATTGAACGTAGGATGCTTCTTTGATTTTTACCATTCGTTCTGCTCGTTCTTCAGTTGAAACGCCAGCTGTCTTTAACACTTTATCAGCATAAAGAACGAAATTTTCTGGCACTTTATTTTTTACTGGAAAAATTGGTGAACAGAAAAAACCACCACCGATAATTCCTGTTAGTTGACTTGTTAATGCGCCCATCGTAAAAATACCACCCATCGAAAGACCAAAAACAGCAATTTCCTGATATCCTTTGTCCTTTAAAAATTGAATAGCATCCACTGTATCTTGCCACCAATCATTGGTTGTTTTTTCCAAAATATCTTCTGGGGCGATGGTTGCATGACCAGAAAAATTAGGAGAGTACACCGTATAATTTTCTTTCTCTAAATAACGACTCAGCATCCGAACATCATTGCTGCTTCCTGAATATGCGTGCAAAAGTAATACAGCACGGGGACCATTTTGTGTAAATAATGGTTTAGGTAGACTTATTTTTTTCACTATCTAATTCACCTCATCCCCATTTTAGCACATTATCTAGCGAAAACCTTATGAAAAGAAAGATGTTCCAAGAACTTTTCATATGAGGTTATTCATTTTTTAAAAGAAAAAAAATCCCTCAGTAAATGAGGGACTTCAAAGGTCTTACTTTGATGATAATAATACTAAAATAAATAATAGTAACATCCAAATAGCACCAATAATTGCTGTTGCACGTTGCATAACAGCTTCGAATCCGCGTGCTTTTTGTTTACCGAAAAGTTTATCTGCGCCACCTGTAAATGCACTTGCTGCACTGTTTTGTTTACTTGGCTGCATCATAACGGCAATAACCATCACTACTGAAAGGATGATCACAAGTGTTAAAATAAAATTATACATAGTCTAATTCTCCCTTATTCACAAAATACATCTATTATACTTTAGCATATTTTTCGTACAAATACCAGTTGTATTTACATAAGCTTGATTGTTTTCATCTATTATTTAGTGAAAAGTAAAAATTAGCACACATCAAAACTAACAATCAGGTTCTTAACACATCACCATATTCAGGTTTACTATCAAACTCTTTTTTAGCAAATGGACATAAGGGTATGATTTTTTTGCCTTCTCGACGTGCTTTTTCCACGCCATTATACACTAGTTTTTCTGCTAATTTTTGTCCACGATATGCAGGGTCAACAAAGGTATGATCAATGATCATCATTTCAGTTCCTGCATCTGACCAAGTCATTTCGCCAATTTCTTTATTTTCATCATTCAATAAAACAAAACGGTTGCTCTCTTCTTTAATTTCCATGATTATTTTTCATCCTTTCGAATATACTTTAAAGCACCACTAGGGCATGTATCGATCACTCGAATATCGTCTTCAATACTACCATTATCCGCAATGATCCATGGACGACGGCCGACTTCAAAGACATCTGGATTACCGCGGACACAATTGCCAATATGGGCACAAATATCCTTGCTATAATAAATATCTAAACCGTCTCCTGAATATTTACGATACCCTTGTTCTAAAAGCATTTCTTCATTGACACTTTTATTATTTATTTTGCTTCCATCCACTACCTATTCCCCCTAGAATCATAAAATTACATTCGTTTTTTTATGTTTTTGATAAGTTGATTTTAGCAATTTAAAAGAATAGTTGCAACTATCTGTTCTTTTAGAAAATAGGCTGCTAGCATTACTCTTAATCATTTTTCGCTCTTAAAGAAGAAAGGATTGAAACAGTATCTACGACTTCTTGTAAAACCGCGCCAAATAAAGCGGGAATAATGCCTGTGCTGGCAATTAGCATCAAAACGGTACAAATCAGAATGCCAATCAAAACAGATTGCTTAGCAATTTTCATCGTATCTTTAGAAATTTTTACGGCTATGCTGACTTTTTCTAAATCATCTTTTAAGATTACCGCATCAGCTGTTTCACTTGCTGCAGTAGCCCCGTGAGCCCCCATTGCAATTCCTATATCCGCAATCGCTAAAGAAGGTGCATCATTTACGCCATCTCCAACCATGATCACAGGACGCAAATCATCTGATAGTTGTTTTAATACATCGATTTTATCTTGAGGCAAACATTCTGCATAAACCACTGAAATTCCGACTTTTTTTGCAATATCATCTGCCACTTGTTGATGATCACCTGTCAACATCAACAAGTGATTTACCTGTAGATTACGTAATTGGTTCATCGTCTCTTTGGCTTCTGGACGAATACTGTCAGTAAAAGTGATATAACCCAGATAATGATTATCTTGAGAAATGTAAATAATAGTTTGATTTGCTACTTCTTCAATTTTTTGTTGTGAAACAAACGTTGGTTTCCCTACTCTAATTATTTTCCCGTCGATTATCGCTTTAACACCAGAACCCGTTACTTCTTCTAATTCAGAAACCTTTTTCAATACTGAGGAAGAAGCATATGACACAAGTGATCGAGCTAAAATGTGGCTGGATTCTTGTTCTGCACTTGCTGCCAATATCAGTAGATTATCCGCTGAAATCTCACTTGTAGAGACAATTTTGTCAACTGACAAGACTCCTTTAGTAATCGTACCTGTCTTATCAAATGCAACTGATTTTGCTTCAGCCATTTTTTCTAAAGTCGTTCCTGTTTTTACAACGATCCCATTCCTACTTGAACGGCTCATGCCTGCAACTAACGCAATCGGAGCAGCCAAAATCAACGGGCACGGCGATGCTACAACTAAGACTTCAGCAAACCTAGTCGGATCTTTTGAAATAAACCAAGCAGCTCCGGCAATTACATACGCTGTAATAGTGAATGGCACGGCATAACGATCGGCCATTCGTACAAAACGAGCAGGCTGTGCTTCTGATTCTTTGACTAATTTAACGATCGTTTGATATTGACTATCGGCTGCACTTTTTTCAGCTTTCATGGTTAATGAGCTGTCCCCATTGATCGAACCAGACATCAAGGAGTCCCCTATTTTTTTATTTACAGGTCGTGATTCCCCAGTTAAAGAAGATTCGTCAACTACCGATACACCTTTTGTCACACGGCCATCAACAGGAACTATTTCTCCAGGTTTAACAAGCAGATCATCTCCTATTGCGACTTTTTCTACCATAATATCTATCAATGTGCCATTAATTGACTGATGTGCTTTTTGAGGTGAATTATCCAACAATGCTCTTAATTCTTTATTCGCTTTTTTAGCTGCATAATCTTCAAGAGAATCACCGCCTGTCAACATGATCAAAATCATCAAACTTGCCCAATATTCTCTAACTGCTAAGGTTGCGATGATTGCTGTGATCGCTAAAATATCCACCCCATATTTTCCAGACTTCAAGGTTTTTACCATTTCTACTAACATTGAAAATGCCATGACAGACCCCGTAATGACGATGATCCCAAAAGCCCACGTTGGCTGATGAAAAATAAATTCAAATACTAACGCTAAAATTCCTGTTATGATCGTAATAATCAATTTGGTTAAGTGTTTCATTTATACCACTCCTTTTGAAAAGTTCCCTTCTCTACATTTAGATTACACTCAGTTGACACAATAACAAAATTAAAGGACTTAAATGAAAATGAATGTCATTCTTCATTAGACTTTGTTCAAATAAAAAAAGCTAGCGAACAAAACAAAAGTAAAAAATGCTTTTGATTTGCTCTCTAGCTCTTTATGATTTTAAATGACTCTCTTCTTCTTCTTGATTCGCCTATTTTCTTTCCTTTTCTCAATTTCATAGATTGCTCTGGTCATAAACAATGAAATGTAATTAAATATGGATCTACTGCCAAGAATCAGTGGAAGGTAGAATAAAACATTTCTTGTAAATAGTGATGTTAGCATAAAGAAGTCCCCAAAGAATAAGAAACAAACAAGAAAGGCAATCAATAATAATACAATCATGATCTGTTTTTTCAAATCCAGTGGTCGCGCAGCTCTTATCAACACTTGAAATCCTACACAACCCGTAAGCAACACGCACATCGTAGAAACGTCTTGATGTGATAAATCAAACCAAATTCCAGCAAGTTGTAGCACTAAAATGTTAAAAACAACTGTCAGCGCTCCTGGGACTGAAATTCGCAATATATTCGTCAAAAAGTGTCCTTTTATTCGTTGATAATTTGGTTCTAATGCCAAAATAAAAGAAGGTATTCCGACTGTTAGTGTATTGATTGGTGTTAATTGTAGCGGCGCAAATGGGTACGGTAAAAATAAAAAGATAAATGTTACAGCAAGGATAGCTGAATAGATCGTTTTTACCATATACATTGACGCAACTCGCTCAATGTTATTGATTACTCTACGCCCTTCATTCAGCACTTGAATCATTGAACTAAAATCAGAATTCAATAATACAACATCAGAAACTGCTCGGGCCGCATCGCTTCCGCTAGCCATTGCCACACTGACATCTGCTTCTCTCAATGAAAGTATATCATTCACACCGTCGCCTGTCATACATGTTGTATGCCCATTTTGTTTTAACGCTTGAATCAATTCTCTTTTTTGATACGGTGTTACTCGACCAAAAACAGTTGTATTTTCCACCAACTCATTAAAATTGGTTGAATCAGAAACTGTACTCATATCCACAAAGTTTTCTGCTCCTGCGATTCCTGCTTGTTTCGCTATTTGAGATACCGTAATTGGATTATCACCTGAGATAACTTTTAACGTTACATCTTGTTTCGCAAAATAAGAGAATGTATCGACAGCATTTTCACGTATCGTATCGGCAATAATGAAAATCGCAACCGTTTCTTTCTTTTGTGGTAGTTCTGGACTTTTCAATTCTTCGGAAAAATGAACCAGAATAAGAACACGATCTCCTTGCTCATTATAAGGAGCCAATTTTTCTCGTAAGTCGTCTGGTACTTCAGAATAAATAAATTCTGGCGCACCCATTACAAATGATCCTTTTTCTTCAAACGTCACACCACTCCATTTTCGATCCGATGAAAAAGGGATAACTTCTTTGACTTTCCAAGTGGATTGAGAAAGTGGGAACCGAGTTCTAAGAACCTTGGCTGTTGCATTTTGATCGGAAAGTCCTGCCATCATTTCACTCATAGCACGTTCGATTTCACTCGCGGGAAAACCAGCTTGAGGAATCAGTTCTTTGAAAGTCAAAGTGCCATCTGTAATGGTTCCTGTTTTATCCAAACAAATGGTGTCTACCCGCGCGAGTGTTTCAATACACGATAGTCGCTGGATCAAGGTTTGTTTTCTAGCTAAATTGGCTGCACCAACAGCAAAGGCTACACTAGTCAATAGCATCAATCCTTCTGGGATCATACTGATCAATGCACCAGAAACACCTAAAACCGTTTTAGGAAATGACTGTGTCGATTGATACTGAGACCAAAATAACAATAATCCGATTGGAACAATCGCAAATGTCAGCCCTTTGATTAAAAGATTTAGAGAATTCATTAGTTCAGAAGTCGAATGCTTTTCTGTTTTCGCTTCTTTAGATAATTTGGAAACAAAATTATCTTCCCCAACAGCAGTAATTTCAACAAAACCTAAGCCAGAAGTTATAAAACTTCCGCTCATGATTTTGTCACCATTTTGTTTCGTGATTTTATCTGATTCCCCAGTTAGTAAGGACTCATCTACTTCCATTCCTTCTGCATGAAGGACAATACCATCGGAAGGAACTTGATTTCCCAATGTCAAAACTAAGACATCTCCTAAAACAATTTCATCTTGAAAAATGTTTGTCAGTCGATTCTCTCTCAAAGCCATTACTTCTGTTTTATTCACGATTGATAGTTTATCGATGGTTTTCTTTGCATGTATTTCTTGAATCACACCAATTGCTGTGTTGATAATGATAATCCAGAAAAACAATGCATTTTTGGGATAACCAACAGCGAATACTGCAACTGCTAAAAACAAGTTAATAAAATTGAATAATGTCAATGCGTTATCTAAAATGATCTGCTTCGTTGTTCTAGATAAATCCTCAACTTCTTTGTTGGTTTTACCTTCTGCAATAAGCTGTTGTACTTCTTGATCAGATAGCCCTTTAATATCAGTGGGAATCCGAATATCACTATGATTGATAGGTTTTATCGTTTCTTCAGATGAAAGAAACGCCTCGTTATCGATATCTCTTTTTTTCCTAAACAATTTTTTCATATTTTCATTCACCTTCTTATTACTATTGTTAAACCAATTGTAGAGTAGTTTACCCAGTATTTCAGATAACTAGTTTAATTTTACACTTTTTTTAACCATTTGAACAAAATGAAGGTATTTTAGCGTAATGTTAGGTGTAAAAAAAGAAAGGCTAATATTTTTAGTCTTTCTTTTTACTTGATTTTTCTGGAGTTGGCTTTTATAACAGAGTGAAGCAAAAAGAAAACCACCATCAGCTTCAAATATTTCAATCCACTCACTCCATAACAGAGTGAGACTAACGTAGGTATTGTTATAGATAAAGCTAAAAAAACATTTCAATCCACTCACTCCATAACAGAGTGAGACTGTGAAAAAGGCACTTAATCTAACTAAAACCACTTATAATAACGAATTTCCTTTATAAATCTAAGGGATTATTAAAATAAAATGAGAAAAACAGCTAAATCAAGGCATTTTCATCTTCAATTTTGGTGCGGATCCCCTAGTGATTTCATGGGCACTTGAGGTTCGCACCAAATATTATCCCGCCAACTTTCTGAAGCTTATTTCCAAAAATCATCAAAAATTGAAATCGGCATATGACGTTTGTGCTGCGTTTTTTTATACCATCCTTCAATCGTTTCTCTTGCTTTATCCGATACGGCTCTGCCTTCAACATAATCATCGATATCATCATACGTTACACCAAGTGCTACTTCATCTGCAACTAATGGTTTATCATCTTCTAAATCAGCTGTTGGAATCTTAGTATACAATTCAGCAGGCGCGCCTAGTTCTTTCAACAATGCTTTTCCCTGACGCTTATTTAAACGGAACAATGGTAAAATATCTGCACCGCCATCTCCATATTTTGTATAAAAACCAGTAATGTTTTCAGCTGCATGATCTGTCCCAATTACAGCACCTGCTTTTTCTCCTGCAATCGCATATTGAACGATCATCCGTTGACGTGCTTTCATATTCCCTTTATTGAAATCGCTGATTGGAACGCTAGATTCCTCAAGAGAAAGAACACATGCATCAATTGCTGGCTTGATATTTACACGCAAAGAAATATCGGGATGAATAAAATCTAACGCTTTTTTAGCATCCGCTTCATCGGCTTGCTCACCATACGGCAAACGGACAGCAATAAACTGATAGCGGTCATCTTTTGTTTCTGCACGCATCTCTTCCATAGTCAGTTGTGCAAGTCGACCAGCTAGCGTGGAATCTTGCCCTCCGCTGATCCCTAAAACAAAAGTTTTTAAAAATGGATATTTGTATAAATAACTTTTCATAAAATCAATACTTTTTCTGATTTCTTCGTGCGGATCTATTTGCGGTTTTACACCTAATTCTTCAATAATTGCTTTTTGTAGTGACTCCATAGAAAATCCCTCCTAATTTAAAAGCGGAACAAATCGGTTAATCCTGTTGATAATCAGTAAATTAGCAACGAAACATTCTTTGTTTCCTTGCTATTTTACTAAGAATTGATTTGTGTAGTTAGATACTATTTATTTGCCTTCACTTAATGCTTTTACATCTACGCGTACTTTTTCCAGTAAGCGCATTTTATGATTCCAGCATTCAGTTGATAAATCTACTGGATATTTTTGTGGGTTGAGATCACGCTTATATTCTTCCCAAAGTGAATCAAGATTTTCTTTTGCATAACTTTTGATTTCTTCTAAGGTAGGCATTTCATAAACACGTTTTCCTTCAACAAAAATATCTTGTAAAACAGCTCTCGCCTCAAAATCTCTGACTGTTTTGTTGATAAATGTATGCACTGGATGAAACATATAGATTTCTTCTTGTTTACGAGGATCTTCATCCCACAGTGTGACATAGTCACCTTCTGATTTTTTATCTGATTTGCGTGTGATTCGCCATACTTGTTTCTTCCCAGGAGTTGTGACTTTTTCAGCATTACTGGAAAGCTTGATCGTATCTTTCATTTTACCGTTTTTATCTTCAATCGAAACTAATTTAAATACAGCGCCTAAAGCCGGTTGATCATAAGCCGTGATCAACTTTGTTCCTACGCCCCAAACATCGATTTTTGCTTTTTGCATTTTTAAACTTAAAATAGTATTTTCATCCAAGTCATTTGAAGCATATATTTTAGCTTCTGTGTATCCTGCTTCATCTAACTGCTCGCGCACTCGTTTTGAAATATAAGCCATATCTCCACTATCAAGGCGAACTCCGAGGAAGTTGATTTTATCACCCATTTCTTTTGCTACACGAATCGCGCTTGGCACTCCAGATTTTAGGGTATCGTAAGTATCAACCAAAAAGACACAATCCTTATGAGTTTGAGCATATGCTGTAAAAGCGTCATAATCATTTCCATAAGATTGTACTAATGAATGAGCATGTGTTCCACTGACGGGAATACCGAAAATTTTACCAGCTCGAACATTACTTGTCGCATCCGCTCCACCAATGTATGCCGCACGAGTACCCCAAACAGCCGCATCCAATTCTTGTGCACGACGCGTCCCAAATTCCATCAAAGGATCTTCTCCGATCACAGACTTGATACGCGCTGCTTTTGTTGCAATCAATGTTTGAAAATTGACCATATTCAACAAAGCTGTTTCGATCAACTGACATTGAGCCAAAGGACCTTCTACCTGAATCAAGGGCTCGTTGTTAAAAACTAAATCGCCTTCTAATGCAGAACGAACGGTACATTTAAATTCAAATTCTTTTAGATAAGTCAAAAAATCCTCAGGATAATCTTCTACCTCTCTAAGATAAGCGATATCTGTATCTGTAAAAGTTAAATTCTCTAAATAATCGACCAATCGCTCTAAGCCTGCAAAAATAGCATAGCCATGATTAAATGGCATCTCCCGAAAATAACATTCAAAAACCGAATGTAAATCTGCTCTACCTAATTTCCAATACGTTTGCATCATGTTAATTTGATATAGATCCGTATGTAACGTTAAGCTATCATCATCATAAACTTTTGTCATCTTACTATGCCATCCTTTATTTTTTCTAGAATTTTAATTTCTATTATAACAAAAAACTGTCTTTTTAACTAAAAACTGATTTTAAGATTCTTTTTTCTTGAAGATAAAAAACTTGCTGAAAAAGTAATTCAATACCACCACTGCAACTTGAGTCACCATTTTTGCCCAAAAATCTGAGATGTGCATCACTTCGATCATTAAAACCATCAAGGCCATATCAACAACAAAAGACAAGATACGATACCAGTAAAACAGTAGCATTTCTCTAATAAAAGAACCAATATCTTCATGATTACTCGCAAACACAAAGTACTTATTTGTGAAAAATGCGAAAAGTACTGATAAAAACCAGCCTATTGCATTACTTATTTTATAGTCGATTCCTAATATATCTTTACAGATAAAGAAAATAACAATATTAACAATCGTTGTAGCTACTCCAAAAACTAAATATGAAATCACTTCTTTATATTTATGAAATAATGCTTTCAACCTTTACGCTTCCTTTCATGACTCTTTCATTTTATCAAAAATAGACTTGAAATCCCACTGATTTTCTAGTTTCTCATAATTGATTATTTGTTGAAAAAATAAACGTTTCTAACTATTATAAAAAAGGATCAGAGCAAAATAAGCAGATTCTGGTCACTTTACTGTGAAGAATAGTAAAATCAACTTACCTAAAAAATAAAACACCCCACAAAAAGTTGCAATTTAGCTTTTAGCAGGGTGTTTTATTGTTATGCTACATCAACATTTTTTTGAATCACAATAATATCTTTTCTAGGTGCGCTAAAAGAATAGCCTTTTTGCTGCATTTCATTTTTAACACCAATATGAACGGTCACTTCTTCTCTTGTCGTATTCAAAAGTCTTTTAATGACGTAATCAACTTCTTTTTTTGTAATTTTCTTTTTCGTGTTAATCATAATGATATCGATTTTATCAAACGCATCAGCATATACGATTTGAGTGCGATCTAATGCATATAATTTAAAAAATTTAATTGCTTTTGTACCAAAAACGAATTTAGTGATATTGGGATAAAAATACTCCAAATCTAAATTTCTGTTGATCGGTGTCTCGATTAATTTCATTGTATCAGCTCCTTATTCATTTAAACTTATCTGGATAACTTTACATAAAAATTTTACTCTTTCATTCGTTCTTTGTAAATCAAAAAAAAGATATTCAACAAAAAAAGCAAGAAATTATGTTATTCTAAAAAAAAATGCTTGACCTTCACGTTATGTAAAGGTTTATGCTATATACATACAGGAGGGAATCTGATGGAATACACTATTAAAAAGATTGCCGAATTATCCGGAATCAGCACTCGAACCTTGCGTTATTATGATGAGATTCATCTATTAAAACCGGCGCGCATCAATTCTTCTGGTTATCGTATTTATGGTACGAAAGAAATCGATAAGCTGCAGCAAATTCTTTTTTATCGTTCTTTAGATATGAAATTAGAAGACATCCAAAAAGTACTAGAGACGCCAAACTATGATCCAAAACACGCGTTACAAGATCATTATCAGCAATTATTGGAAAAACGCCAGCAAATCGATCATCTGATCCTGACTGTAGAAAAAACGTTGCGTTATCAAAAAGGAGAAATCACTATGACTGACAAAGAAAAATTCGTAGGATTCAAACAAGCAAAACTACAAGAAAATGAGCAAACATATGGCAAAGAAATACGGGAAAAATACGGAGAAGAAACTATAAAAGCATCTAATCAAAAGTGGCTAAATTTAAGCGAAGAAGACTTTAAGGGCATGGAACTTACTGAAAAAGAAATGTTTGAAGCTTTAAAAATCGTGATGAAAAATAATGATTACCACTCACAAGAAGCAGAAACTGTCTTTCTAAAGCATAAAGAATGGCTAAGCTATACCTCTCCTGTTTATTCAGCTGAACTGCACAAAAGTCTAGGTCAAATGTACGTAGGTGACGAACGATTTGCCTCCTACTACAATGAACGAGCTGGAGAATCTGCCGCCCAAACACTAAACAAAATCATTCAAGCTTTCGCCAACTAAAAAGCGCGTTCGTATAAATAATTCCTGATTCATAAATTATGTTGCCCGTAAAAAGAACCCCTCATTTGGATTGACTCAAAAAAGGTTGATTTTCACCTATCCTTTGAAAAGTTACTAAATTTTGAGGGGTTCTTTCTTATTTAAATGATTGTTTCATCTCTATCAACTACGATCGAACGCAATAGTTCATGTACTTGCTGATCCAAATTCAGTTCAGCCGCTTCAGATCGATAATCGATTTCACACATGATCCAGCCATAATTACGATCTGTTTCAAAAAAATAAGTCGTATAGTTATTTGCTCCATCTTGCCCGTTTTCACTTATTTTGGTTGTTACAATATATTCATTTTTAAACAAATCAGGATGCAACTTCTTCCCATTATTTTGACTAATGCTTTTTCCTTCTTCTTCCATTACTTGGTTTACAAAGTCTGATAAGCTAGATGCATTCCTTGCTTCACTCATAAATAGGGAAATATAAAGCACATCACTAGTAAATGTTTTACTAGATTGTCCCTTGATATTATCTACTGAAAGTAAGGACCCTTCTTCCTCATGAAAATGTTTTGGCAGATCAATTTTAAGCGTTTCGTCTTCATTCGTGACAGATAGCTCGCTGATTCTTACTCGTGTTTCCTGACCAATTTTATCTTGGTATTCTTGTTCCACCTGTTTTTCAAATAACAGTCGACCAGTATCATTCAAGTATTTTTTTGCACCAAAGTAAACGAATGTTCCAACCAATGCGAGTATCAAAATAGTGAAAATTGCCGATTTTATTCTTCTTTTTTTCCTTTTTGCAATAAAATTAGTATTTTTTAGCATTTCCTTTTTATAGTTTGCTGAATGTTTGATTTGGGTAATATCATAATAAAAAAATTGCAGTGGAGATTCTAGCATCTGTTCATCCAACTCATCTGTAAAACCAACTAACAATGTATATTGTCTGATTTTTGATGGAAAGTTTCGAGTATTTTTCTTTTTTAATTTAACGTACAAAGCTTGATCATCTAAAAAATAATAGGCTTGATCATCTTCTTGAATTTCAATTGACTCCATCTTGTGAAAATCACCTGGCAACTGTGCTTTGATTCGTTGAAAATAATTTTCAAAAGCTTCTGCTTTCAGGTAACGAAGTAAGTAGACAACAAGTCCTGCCTCAATCAAAAACAACACGATTAACAACCATTTAACCAATGATTCAGATAAACCGATCCCAACAACCGTTACCAGTAGGATAGCCAGTATGATAAATAAATATTTTTGATAATGTTTCATATATAACTGTCTGATTCCTGACTGGTAATACTCTAAATCATGTTCAACATTCTCTTGAATTTCTTTCATTACTACTCCTCCAAATTTAAAAATTCACTCTAAAATTAGGACATTTGTGTTTTAACACTTAGAATTTGATGTGCTTTGCTCCTTGAAAGCCAAACACTTTTGATCAACTCCAACAAATTTTACGTTAGATCTTATTGTATAAGTGACTGAATTTTAATCTGTCTACTCAATGATCTCTTTAAATATGAAATGACCGACACCACCATCTAAACAGTCTCCGATAATTTTTTGACACTGCTCCTTAACGATTTCTTTGGCATTTCCTACGGCTACTGGAATATCTACAACTTCCAACATCGCTAAATCATTCTCACCATCACCGATACCATAACTTTTTGCTGTTGGAAATTTTCTCATAAATTCTTTGATAGCATTGCCTTTGCTACTTTTTGGATTAACGATTTCTAGGCACTGAATAAAGGAAGAAAAAACGTCCGCAGACTCACTACCTAATAATTCCCGTAATATTTCATGTTCTTCATCACTTGCTTCCATCAATTCTATCTTCATCACCTTAAGTTCTGGATGTTCAGCCAAATAAGTAAATGGATCCTCAACATGCTGACATTGTTCTTTAAAAAACTCTTCTTTAAAATCCATGATTTGCTTTCCTGTATCGCCCATTGATTGAAGTTTTTGTCTCAATGCTAAAATATTCGTTGCGTAATTTTCAACTGCTTTTAAAATAATTCCCTCATTCGTATGGACATGATAAAAAATGTTTCGTGCTTCTAAAATAGCAATGACCCTTTGGCTTTCTTCGATCGTTAGACAATGATTATACTGAATAGGTTGACCAACAAGCTTATACCCGCCGCCATTACTGAAAATAACGTCACACTCGCTTTCTAGTTCATCCATTAATTCTGTCAATTGCGCGTAGCCTCTTCCAGTAATAAAAACAAAATGATCCCCTTGATTTTGTAACGCATAAATTGCGTCATAGTTGATCTGGGGTACTGCACCTCCAATATCTTGAAACGTTCCATCTATATCACAAAAAACAACATTCATCTAATTTACTCCTTTACTTAATAGTCCACTTCTTATGTCGGTGTGTTCAAAGAATCAATCTATCCTTAAGTATTCTCCGCCAGACTGTTTTTTAACAGAAGCTTATTTGATTATCATTTTATTTTAATTCACATATTTGAGTATAGCATAAACGTTTAATGGATGCTTTTTTCTATGAATATTTTTTAACCTCTAAAAAAGCTGAGATATGACTGTACGAGTCATATCTCAGCCTCAAGGAATCCGAATAAACGCTAGGATCAGAAGTAACTCCTTGTTATTCTCGGAGTTAAATATTTTTGCCCCAACCACTTACTTTTTGCTTATTTCATTTCAAACTAGTTAATCCGTATAATCAACAATTGTTGCGTAAATCTCTTTTAATTCTTGTTTGCTATCAAATCCACCCAAAATTGCTTGTGATACCTGCTTTTTCTCTGCTGCTTCTTTATCGTTACTGTAAACAATAGCCTTTGAAGACACTGGTCGTTTGTCGAGTTCTTTATAATCAGCATTAAAATGTTGTATGGCTGTATCTGACTGTTTCTTTGGAAGTTCAATAATTTCTGCACTTTTAGCTAATAATTCAGTAAAATTATCTTTAGGATAGGTTACTTTGTCACCATAAGTCGTCATGGATAATTTTTGAGAAGTCAAACGAACTTCTTTCTTCTCTTTATTAAATGAATATTTTAAATCAACTAACGCAAATACTCGTAACTCGTTGTCTTCATTCAGCGGATAATACGCACGCATTTTTAATTCGTCTCCTGAAGCATACATCGTGTATTCTGGCTCATCAATCTGCATCGTTTTAGTCCCGACATCCTCGATCAGCATCTCTTTGACTTTGAAAATTAAACTGGGAACTTTTACGTCAAATTTAGTTTTTAATAGATCGAATGCTTCTTTTTCAGTGATTTTCGGATAATCAAATGTACCAAATGGTTTCTCTCGTGAATCATGCCAAATTAATTGTTGATGCTCAACTTTTGCGGCCTCTTTTTTAAAAAAACAACCACTGATACTTACGACACACGTAATCAGAGATACCACACAAAGAATAGATTTTTTCATTATTTCTCCCCTGCTTTCTCGGTACCATTTAATACAACAATCGGAATATCTTTAGCATCTTTAAAAATAGTTTTATTAGGAACCAGCAATACATCACCCTCCTCTTTTAATTCGTATAATGACACGCCCTCAAGTGAACCGCCAGCAGGAAGTTCTTCTTCTTTTTGCGCCATCAATTTAGGAATATCTAAGATTGAATTATTCTTCGCTAATCTCCCTTGGGTCAATATTACTCCGTTTTGTGTTACTTGAATCGTTTCATCCCACTTATTCGCTTTTATTGATTGATCTTTCGCTTTATTTGTAACTGTATATCTCAGCGCTAATACTTTTTGATCTGCTTCACCCGTCACATTCATCACACCCGTTAAGGCTAGATTAAGAGTATCGTTTTCAAAGACAATGTTTCCCTCTTCTTCATCTGTTTTCGCGCCTTTATCTTCTATCTCTTTGACTGAACGAGCAGACTCATCAATGATTTTCGCTCGTTTTTCATAATTGCCATCTTTTGCTGAATAATAATTCAATTGAACCATTCCATGAGCTGTTTCAATGTAATACAAATGCAGCCAGTAGTCTCGCTTATTAAAAGTTGTATCCAGCGTATACTTATATCCTTTGTATTTTCCAACGTTAAACTTTTTCATAAAAATATCTGATGCTTTTTTATAATTATACTGTTTTTGTAATTCTTTTCTAATTCGTTCACCAAAATCAGTCCGGTCAATCAAGTCTTTTCTTTCAGCCATAATCATTAAAGTTGAATTACTTTTCGTATCTTTTGCTCCGAATAATGCTTCATTACTATACGTCACTTTATAGTCCAAAGACTTCTCCCACGTACTCGGCAATTGAAAGCTATACGTAATTCCTTTTCCAGTAAATGATTCTTTCTTCTCTGATAGTTTAGCAGAACAACCACTAATAAAAATTAGCAATATGATTACCCAACCGATATATTTTTTATCCATCTTAAACCCCTTTTCCCTGATCATCTTCAATCAATTTTGTTTGCCTAGCTTCTTTGACCATCCACCAGTTGTAAAAGATAAAAAGAATAAGGCAGCAAATGAACAAACCAAATCCGACTTTAAAGCCTTCAGGTAAAAAAACAAGCTTTATTGTGTGTGTTCCTTTAGGCACAGGTAAAGCTAAAAAAGCATCCTTAAAGGTCGGAATTTTTACTTTTTTCCCATCAATATAAGCACTCCAACCTCTATCATAAGGAATTGTAGTCAATACAACTTGTGCTTTCTCTAAAGTTACATCCGCTTTAGCCACTCGTCCTTTTGTTTTAAATGCAACGCCTTTTTTTTGAATTGATTGCACTGATTTTTCAAATACATCCACATCCATAAACATAGCAGTTGGCTTCACTAAATGAACGACACCTTCTCCTGAAAAACTTACTTCAACTTGGATTTTTTTAGCTTTTTCATAATAGCCAAGATTGTAATACTGACCATTTTCTTCAAGACCGGAACGTTGTTCCACCCCATTTACTTTGATGATCGCATCAACATCCATCCCTCTTCCATATAAACTTAGATAAGCTTGTGAACGAGCCGGGACGTTGATTGAATAGGTCATTTTTCGTAATTTATTTGGAATCGTTTTTGAGTAAAAAAGAAATGAGCCTTTGTCTTCAATCTGGACATTTTCTTGCTTGATCATTTCCGCTTCCGAAAAATAAAACAGTTGCTCTTTTTGATTTGATAAATACTGAATCAGTTCAGACTGATTTTTCACAGCATCTTTCTTATAAATTCCTTGATCGGTTAAAATTCCAAGAGGGAGAGTCAAACGGTTTTCGTATAGTTGATGTTTGCCTGCAGTCTCCTTTAATGTAAAACCATATTTTTGCGGATCTTTTTGTGCAATGTTGTACTTGATTCCCAATAAAGCATCCATCACTAAGGTATTATTCGCATATTGTATCGTTAAATTCGTTCCATTCGAGCGAAACCCTAGCGCATCCAAATACATAGACGAATGACGATTACGAATTGAGGAAAACATGGACACTCCGCTATATCCATAAATGAAACTCTCATTTCTAGATATACTATTTAAATTAGCTAAGCGATATAATGTATCATTCTCTTTTTCTGTCGCCTCGACTAATTGATGAACATCCTGATAATTCCGATCATAAGCCATACGTTCTGGATAGTGCCATTCTTGATTGATCCCGGTCACCATTCGTTGTGTATTCATCGTAATTTCACCAATAAAAACAATAAGTAACAAGCACCACCAAAGTCGCTTATTTTTATACCACTTTACACAAATAAACCACATCGAAAGATAAACGAACAAGAATAAAACTGTAGCTACGATCGAGGTTTTATCTAAAAAATCATATCGTTTTCGATTAGCGAAAAAGATAATAGCAATGTACAGTATGATCATTCCCATCACGATATTGACCAACTGATTGGTGTCTTCTTTGGTCACTTTTTCCAATCCAAATCCAGCTAATAATAAGCCTAAAAATGAAAAAAGAAAGCTAAAACGAAATAAAAACATATTGGGTGAGTGAAAACCGTGCCAAAATAAATTGAGTGACTCGATATAGACACTTCCTATCAGTAATAGAAACAAACTGCCATATAACAGTTTATTTTTCAATGGAAATTTAGGACTGATAAAGTAAAATAGGCAAAAAACCAGACCTAACAACCCAAAATAAAGAAACGGTGAACTTCCGAATTTACTTGTATCATAAACACCAACCATTGTTTTAACTGGAATATCCCAAATACCTGTGTCTTTTGTAAAAAAAGTTTGTAACGTTGTTAAGCTCTCTCCGTTATTTTTCAAATCAAATAACGTAGGTAATATGGTGACCATCGAAGCTCCACCTGCTAATAATGAGGTAATCAAATAAGGAATCAAACTATTTTTATACCTTGTTGGATCTGTTAAAAAACGACAGAAAACATAGAGAAATGAAAACACTCCAATCATAAACGCCATATAAAAATTGGATAAAAATAAAAGCAAGTAGCTACTAAATAAGAGTGCTGGTTTTCTGCTATCCATCAAACGATGAATCCCTAAAGTCACTAATGGTAAATAAATCAAGCCATCCAACCACATTTGCTGAGGAGAATATGCAACTGCAAAACCACTTAACGCATAACTAACACTAAGCATCACTTTGCCCCATTGCGCGATCTTAAAGGTTTGATCACTCATGATCCAAAAAGCACCGCCAATAGCACCAAATTTCAATATAATAATCAGATACAGTGCATCAGGTACCTGGCTATTGTCAAAAAAATAAATCAATGGACTAAAAATTCCGTTTAAATAATAAGCCATAAAAGACCAATAATTTAGCCCCAATGATCCATACCATGAATAGAAAAAACTTTGTTTTCCGTGTAAGACATTGTTTAAACTTGCAAAAAAATTAGAGGTTTGCGACAATGCATCACTGGCTAAAATTGTCTTGTCACTGCCTGGATAGATTCCTAAAAGAAAATAGACAAAACACATAATTCCCATAGGTAAAAGAATACTTAAAAGAAAAGCCCAGCCTTTCTGTTTTATCCAATCAATCCTTATCATCTGGTAATTCCTCCTATACATTCACTATTTCATTTGCTATTTTACTCGACCGATTTTAGTCAACGGAAAGTAACGATACGTTACAATACCTTCGATTTGTTTTTCCTTGATCAGACCCATTGTACGGCTATCTTTCGAAGCACTTCGATTGTCTCCTAACACAACATAATTTCCTTCTGGAATCCTGTGCATGTCTCTTAAAGTTTGAAAAACTTCTTTACTGACTATCACTTTTAATGTACTGTCTGGTAACTCCTCTGCGGAAATTTGATTTGCCGTGTTCAATAGCCACTTACCAGCCTTTTGTGGTCTAAGATAAATAGCATTTGACTCTGCCCATATTTGATCTCCTGGAATACCGATGACTCGTTTTACGTAGCTAGATTCATCCGGAATTTCTGGGTCAAACGTAATCACGTCATACCGCTCAGGTAACTGGCCTTTTTTTACAATAATACGATCACTATTTTCTAAAATAGGCTGCATCGATGATCCGGATACTCGATGGGTCTTATGTTGGAATAAAAAGATAAAACAAAAAGAAAGGATTAGCAGAAAAAAAATATCACGTATTTTTATTGTTTGTTTTGTTTTAATACATTGCTTTTTCAGGAATTTTACTCTTTTCTCTTTTGAATAATTACGTCGTTTCTTTTTAGTTGAAATTCTTTTTTTTGTTGCTTGCGGATGCGTGCTCTTTGTAGACACCTATTGCCCTCCCACTATGTAATGAATTCAAGATTCTTCTTTTAAAATTGCGTCATATGATGAAAAGGAACTATTCTCGCTTTTACAACGCCTAAAATATCTTTTTTTTCGACCCAACCAAACTCGCGACTATCCGCTGCATAATGGCGATTATCTCCCAATACAAAATAGCAGTCTTTGGGCAATGTTCTTACTCCAGTTAAAGCCGCCAACGTAAAATCTTCTGTTAATAAACGTTTTTCTTTGCTTGCTTCACTAATCTCATTTTTTAAAAAACGTTCTACTACTGACCTTTTATCAATCAACAATTGATCATTTTCGTAAACTATTTCTTCTTCTGGTAACCCAATCACTCTTCTAACCATTATTTGTTTTGTATCTGGTTGTTTAAGGTAGACTAAATCAAATCGCTTAATTCGACTACGTTTGCTAACAAAAATACGATCCCCATCATTCAAAGTCGTTGTCATTCCGTAACCATTGACTGAGGGCATACTAAAAAATAACTCTTGCAAGATAAAAAAAAGAGCTAGCATTAGAAAAAAGCTGACACCGATTTCTTTATAAAATTGGTGTCTTTGCTTTTTTCGTTTTTTTAACGTTCTTTTTGTCTTTTTCTTTTTAAATTGGACCTGTTTTGATTGAGCAGGTCTTTTTTTCTTTGAAGAAATTCTGTTAATTTTCGCTGTCTCAGCAAAATCACTCTTCTTTTTTATTGGTTGTTTTCGTTTTAATTGCTGATTTTTCTCTTTTTGTTTTTTCTTAGACGATCTCTTCTTAGATGTTGTATTCGCTTGTTTCATCTTGAGACTCCTAATTTTTTTGTTTCAGTGCCGACTCGTTGACTTTAAAGTAACTGAAGACGGCTTTTTGTCGTTCATTGATTCTTTCGACATCTTTTAGATAGCCGTCGATCGTCTCTTGCTGTTCTAATTGTGTCTGGCTTAAAGTAGATAAGTTTAACCCAACGTTTTTCATAGATACATAATAACGAGTCAATAACTTTGCACCTTCCGTTGATAAGCCTCCTGATACAGGCCGATTTCCGTATGAGACTAACAAGGCACTGACTTCTTGAAATTGCGGATAGACTTTTTCAGCACTGCCACCTTCTTTGATCGTTATCATTTTCTCTTTTAAATCTTCTGTTAATAGATACCCCTGAACAACAATTTTTGCATCTTCTGATGTTAGATTGGTCAACTGGTAGTATCGTGCATAAAATGCGCTGCCTGCTGAAATAAACATCACAACGAACAAAATAAAAACTTTAGTAGCATAGCGTTTCTTTCGTATTTCTAACGATTTCCTTGCACGCAACCATTTTTTTCTTTTCATTTTATTTTTAGGTCGCTTGTGCCATTGTTTCTTTCTTAATTCCTTTTTGATTGAAAAGAAATAAAAAAGACAAAAAAGCAACAGTAAAAAACAGAGGATCGCAAAAGAAAGTAAACCAATAAAAAACCAATCTAATAAAACCACTCTTTCGATCTCCTTTCTTATTTACGCTTTTTCTTTCCTCTCTTTTTACTATTCTTTTTCTTATTCATGCTACGAACGATAAAGAAAATAGCCAAGAACGTAACAAAGACACCGCCTACGATCAGTGCAATCAACTTCCAATCAATTCCTCTTTCTTGAATCAATGTGACATCTTGTGCGTTGTATTTATCAGCCTCTTCATTTGTGATTTTAAATGCTTTGTCAAACGTCCATTTTTCTTCACCACTTGTGACAACAATATGAGCCTTGTAATCACCCGCTTCCATCTGATCTCCATTCATCTCTAAAGGAAAATCAATCATTGAGTTGGGTGCCATCCGCATATCTGCTCGTTTTATATCGTATAAAACAGCCTCTGATCCTTTTTTGGTCACTTCCATTTCAACTGTCATATTATTGACAAAATCAGCACTTGTATTTGAAAAATTAGCAAAAATACTATTACGATAGTTAGCCAAGCCAGCATAGACCTTATTCAAACTTAACTCTGGTTTTATTACAGTATCTGATTCACTCAATACCATACCAATAACAAAGGCATATTCATTGATGACCCCTGTTGCTTTTTTATTTTCTTCTTCTTCTTTTTTCGTCGGTTTAGATTTTAAGTGGATCCCTCCAACAATTTTTCCAATATAATTGGTTTCAGGCATACTGATTTCTATATTTAATGGACGAGTTTCATTAGGTCCTAAGGTCATTTCTTTGGGCCCTTTGACTAGATCTTTAAAATCATATTTTAATGACGCATCGTTTTTTATGGCACTTGGTCCGAATTCTAAAACACCGTTTGAATTTGTTTTTGCGCCATTTAAACCAACTTCAATGGTTTGTTCCTCATCTGCGCGATTTGACAACATAACTTGCACTGTTTGCTTTTGCCCAGGTTGCATAAGTAAATTAAAATACTCAAAATCTCCTTGCTGATTTTCTGGTTTTACCGTTTCATACGTAAACTGTAAATTCGCATGTGCTGGTGTAGAAAATCCAAGAAGCGCCACTATGTATAGACTAAAAAAAAGCCCTATGCCGATTCGTTTCTTCATTTGATCATTTTGTCCTTTCTTGTTCTCTCAATAAATAGAGGATGGGACAGAAGAGTTTAACTCCGAGAATCAAGTAGGTATTTGTGCAAAACACAGTTCCAGCTTATTTCCGAAGGCGTTGCTTCTGCCCCCCCATTTATTCTGATTCCGTGTGACCGAGGTATGACTCACAGAGTTATGTCTCGGTCACTTACTTACAATAGTTTTTTGCTTATGGTTTTGGCGTTGCTTCAAGTGTCCAAGTGATTTTCGCAACGTATTTACCATTCATGATTTCTTCAGCTTGGTTTGCTGGAAGATCTAATTTAACAGACTCGTTTGCTGGTTGTGTATCGTCCAAAGCATCACCAAAGTAAACAGCATAACGTCCGCGTCCTTTTGTTTCTTCCGTATTTTTGAATACTAATTCTGAACCCGTTTCATTCACTTTTGCTGCCTTGTTAAGCCCTGTAGAAGAAGGTTTTAACGATTCATTATCTTTATCCGCTACTAGGTTTGCGTTACCATATGTGATTTGAGCACCTTTAATATTTCTAACTTTCCCTTTTTCAGTGTCGTTAAATTGGAAGTTTTGAGAAATAACAGCTTTCAATTCATAACCATGGTCATCTACTTGGCGATCATCTTTAAATTGTACCCAGTTTGCACGATTGTCTACTTCATTTGTCATACCAGCATTTGCTTTAGTTGGTTGAGCCCATGACGTTACTGCTCCGGTTGTCGCTGATTGCGAATTAAACACTAATTTAGACATTCCTTGTACTAAGAATGGTCCATCTAGTAACGCTGTTGAATCAGTGTCGATTGTTGATTGGCTAGTATAATCTGGTGGTACAACACCTGAAGAATCATATGAACCATATGTTTTACTTGTGAATTCGATTTCTCCTTCTCCAACTCCTGGTGCTGCTGGGTCTGCGGCTTTTGTTACTCCTGGAGCTGTTGCTGCTACCGCTACTGCTGCTAGTAACGCTGTACCAGCTAATTTGTGTGTTAATTTCATTTGTGTTTCCTCCTAGTTTTGTGTTTTATCTATGGTAACTCGGCTAATATCCAAGTTAACACCGTGGAATAAGCACCTGTTTGTTTTTCTGTTTCTTTTGGAACAGAAAGAGTGATCGCTTGATTACTGTAAACAGGCTTTTTGAAGGTTGGGTCTTCTATTTCTTTACCAGAAGAATCCAATCGTTGTTCTAATGAATTTGGACGATCATTTTTATTTTCTTTTGATGCCCCAAAGATGATGCTCCATGTCCCAGAACCTTTTTCAGGCTGAGCTTGTGCCAAATTATAAGTATCTCCAACATTACTCATATGAATTACTTCTTTGGAAACACTGGGTGAAAGTGAAGCATCTTTTGTTGAGTTCGTCCATATTTGATCTAATGAAATCACTGCGCCTTTTAGTTCTACGCCTTGTTTTATCGCATGCTTAAATTGCTGTTCTTGTCTAACTTGTAAGGTCCAGCCAGTGGGATCATCACGATAATCGGATACTTGGATAAAATTCCCCCTAGCACCTGTATCGTCGTGGAATAATTGAGCATTCACAGGAAATACAGCTGTTTTATCTAAAATTGGCACTGTACTAAAGTTTAATTTAGGTACAAAATCAATCCGTAAGTCTCCTTTTGTTTGTGGAGTTTCACCGGGATCAACCTGTACTTCTGGATTTTCTGGATCTCGAATGATGGAGTTGTTTTCTTTAAACCGTTTAAGATCAATTTCAGCTCCACCTTCGCGAGATTCTTGTGCTTGTACTTGATCAAATTGTCCGTAAGATAATAGCACGGTGCCAAGAAATACAATCGCAAATGCTATTTTTTTCATTGGCTTTGACCGTCCTTCCCGTCAGTGGCATTCCTTCTTTTTAATAGATAAAAAGCAAATACGATCAAGACTAGAACAAATCCGCTTACGGATAGACTTCTTACGACCAATTCCCCTGTTGAAGGGAACTTACCCACAGGTTTTTTTATTGATTCTTCGCTAGAGCCACTTGTTATCGATGACGTCTGGGAACTTTCTGTTGTAAAAACAATTTCTCCATTCGTTTGCACAGCAGCTTGCGCTCCATAAACCGAAGTAGACTTTACAGTAAAAAGACAGCCTACAAAAACAAGAAAAACCAGAGCAACACTAATGTTTATTTTTTTCATGATCAATTGATTGTCTCTCCTTTGCTTTTAAGGCGTTGCATTTACTGTAAATTCGATTTTTGCTTGATACTTTCCTAGTGTTTTAACAGTATCTCCAGGTACATCCAACTTAAATCCTTTGCCATTTGAATTCCAGGTTTTGCTCACATCATATTCATTACTTGTTGTATGTTCATCTACCAACAAATCACGTTTTTCTGTAAGATTGAATTTTTTTTCTTCATCTGTACCGTCGTTATAGCGTAGAATATCCGGGATAATCTTTTTAGTCCCATCTGTTTCAGTTAAGGTAAAATCTTGTGTAAGCTTTGCTGACAATGTCCATTTCTGCTTGACTGCTCGGGTATCTTTGATGATCAATGCTTTATCAAGTTGAGCTTCGTTCACTCGAATCGCTTTATAACTTGCCTCTTCAATCCCAAAATCCAGAATAGTTGGGCTTGAAAAGAGGAATAAAGTTCCTTCAAATTCATACTCTATCGTATTACCATTAGCAGAAAGATTAAATTCTTCTATTGGTGTATTGGTCTGTTTATATCCAGCTTCTTTAATTGCATCAAGTGTACCTGTAACTTGTTTGATATTCTTCAAGTTAATTGGCGCACCAATCATTTGAGTTGAATCAACATAATCGGGGTATTTATCTGTCATATAACTGCCATTAATTTTGTATTTGACCCGTAACTCGGCGGCTGTTGGGACAATGGTTACTTTTACCTCGATATCTTTTGTAACGTTTTTAGCTGTTGTTAATGTTAACCATAAAGTCGTATCTCCAAGCACTGATGTATCAGGTAATGTTTTCCCCTTAGTGTAGGTAACACTTATTGGCTGATCGATTAAATTTTCTGTGTCTACACGGATATTCTCTAAAAAGGAATCACCTGGTTGAGGATAGTCAATTGTAAAATTTGCCCCAATTGGTATTTTGATATTTTCTTTAGAATCTGCACTAGGCACCCCTTCATAAAGAACTTTTGATTTTGTTTGTCCCTCAACAATCTTTGAGTCTAACGTATCACTTAATATTCCTCCACTTGAAGTAGTATAAGTATAAGATGCATTGGTTTTTGGTCCTGCAAGTTCAAAAGTCATATAACCATTGTCGGCCCCACTACTTTGATATCCGTAAGTTGTATCATTTTTATTAAAATTAAATGAAGCATTTGTCTTTGCTTTTATCTTGATATCAAATACTTTTCCATTAAAGTTCTCTGCATTAGTAGCCGTTGATAAATCCGCATTTAAGATTAATTTACTTGAGTTGTTTGGCTCTTTATCTATTTTGAATAAGCTAGTCCACTCTTTATCTGTACCATATTCAAAAATCTTAATGGCAGATAAATCGATATCATAAACACTTGGTACTTCAGTTTCGATTTTGAACGAGTCATCTCTATTCTCAATTTTATTATCAGGAATTGTTTGTAGTATTGAATATGTCAGATTCAGATAATCCGCATCGGTATGCGTTGCTTCATTTTTCACGCCATAGACTATCGGCGTAGCTGGTGCTATCCTAGCGAGAGATTGCGTTCCATACATTACAACCATTTGACTTGGTCTAACGCTCGTTGTTGCCGATCTGCGTTCTAGACTTGTATAAAATGTTTTTCCGGAAAAAAGCTGAGTCAAAAGACTTCTTTCACTATTGACTGTTGTATTCGTACCGTAAAGCTCAAGCTTTCCAGCTTTCGGTGTATCTTTCAAATAACCAATCCACGTATCTTTTAACACATATAAATTATTGAAATCCCCATCAAAGTCTGTTGTTACGGCTTTCAAGCCATTGATGTTATTAAAATTCCAAGTACCTTGGAAATTCACTACAGCGCCCGTTTCGTGGTCAAAAAATTCATAATGATAGTCTACTTTGTCTCCAATAGCGTAGGCATCATTGAATCCTGAACTACTTCTTGTCGCACTTCCGAACATTAAAAACATTTCATTCCAGACCTTTATATTGGTTGATGGAATTTCATCCGTTTTGTCTTTGTCGTTATAATTTACCGCCATAAAGTTTACATATGGATATTTTCCAGTCGTCTCATCGGGTGCAATATCCATATCGTCGATCACTAGCTTTAAATCAATGCTTCTGCCATTGTAAAGTCCTGCATTCTTTACCAAAACACTTTTTTCAGGTACAACATTATCAGGACTAAATCGAAATACTTTTGAAGCTTTTGGGTCATTTATTCCTGAACCTGTTTTTACAAGTACATCATTTACCGGATCTTTTAAGCCTTTGACTTCATAACTAACCTCTTTGGTCAGTTTGAACATTGTACCAAAATCTCCTGGGATTTCAGTATCTGTCCCTACCCCATTGGCGATATTAATGCCTGGAGCTAATAAGATATCATTGTAGTTTTCTGGAGCAGCCAGTATGGCTTTATCTTTACTAGTATTTATATAGTAAATTCCAAGTAACATAAAACAGATAACCACGAAAGCTCTCCACTTATTTTTTTTCACTGTTCCACCTCCTCAGCAAACAAATTAAGTTAAACGAATATCATTTACGACTGAAGCAGTTTAATTTATAAGACTGTTGGGAAAATTTTCTGTTGGCTCTCACGAGAAATCAATTTTCTAGTGAAGTCATTCGAAAAAATTTCCCCAACATCATCTAATCGTTATTCATTATTTATACGAATCTTTCATTAAACTGCACTCGTTGACAGCTTTGTGTTTAACACAGAATAACTATGCGCCGCCGCCAACTAGAGAAATTTTCCCGTAGTTTTCTAAAGCAAAATTAGGTGATAGATCTCCTGTTATAGATAAGGTTTTACTGTTACAGATCTTACCAAAGTTCAGTGAAAAGTCTCCGGCATCTAAATAAACTGGTGTGTATTCATATTCACCGCCAGTTTGAGCCCAAGTTGCTACTTCACTTACGTCTGTTGCATTAATTGTTGTATTTGTTGAATAGAATAGTTTTGAATTTGCTTTTTTGTTTGTTACTTCAAAGTTTTCAGGAGCGTTTAAATTGATTACCGCACCTTTATACTCACTTTCAATAACAGCTTTTGTACTGTTACCAGTAACAACTAATTCAGCCCCTTCAGAAACATTTACTTCTGATCCGTAGTACTGTAATTTCATTGTTGCGTAGTTTCCGCCACCACGGCCATTCAAGTGAACTTTACTTCCAGCAGCTAGATTAAATGTTGGTACTTTGTTCACGTAATCTGCACGAGGAATAAATTGGAATGCCACTCCAGCTGCATCAACATCAAGTGAAGCATCTGTACCAACATCTACTTTTTGAACTTTGTCATAAAAAACTGGATAGTAATGGTTAACATTACTTTGTGGTCCAATTTTTACATTTACTTTTGCTTTGTCTCCGATAATTGCTTCACCAGTTGCTTTGCCTTTGATCAAAGCACCGTTGAAGTAGAAAGCTGAAAATTGACCATGGTCTTTATTTGCCGCAATTCCATTATAGGTAGAACCAGCTTTGAATTCTAAATCATGAACCCAAGCATTTTCAGCACGAGTTGTGATAGTGTTTGTGCCATCAAATGTTAATTTTCCTTCACTAAGGTGAACAAAACGAGCACCAGTGTAAGTAACATTTTTCGCTAAAACATCCCAACCGTAACTTGAAGGACCATTACCTGCTCCGCCTGTAAAGAAACGTCCGTCACTGTCTGCACCAACAATATTAGCGTTAGTGATCGTTACTAGATTTTTACCTTTTGTGTTTTGTTTGCCGTAGATAGAGTTGTGAGCTGAATTGATCACGACACCTTTATCCGCATTTCCGTTGATCGTTAAATCACGATTAGGGATATTTGTAATGTTTTTAGTGAATTGAATACTTTGGTTCACATTGATTACAGTGATCGTTGGATTTTTTAATGCTGCTTCAAATTCAGCGATTGTCGCTACTTCTGCTGTTTCCTCCGCTGCATAAGCCACAACCGGACTTCCTGAAATGGTAGTTGGTACTGTCAATACTACTGCTCCTAGTGCAAGGGTCGCTGCCAATGTTAGTAACCCATTTTTCAATACATGTGTTTTTTTCAAATCTTTTTCCTCCCAAAGTTTATATTGTTTACGAAACGACCCAGTTTTCCCCTCCTTTCCAGACAAACAAGCAACGATTGACTCAGCTCATTCATTCTAGCCTGTTTCGCAAATGATTTTCTTAACTGAAATCAAATATCTCCGCATGTCTTTTCCCCCTAAATAATTACTATTTTTTTAAGCTAAACATTTAACATATACCCTTTAGAGCGGATTGTTTTAATGTATTTTGGTTTTTCAATATCTGATTCCAATTTTTTTCGTAAATGAAAGACTAAATTAGATACTCGATATTTTCTATTTCCATAGCTATCATTCCATACATTTTCATAGATATCTTCGTATGTCATTGTTTCGCGGGCATGCTTATGTAAATACTCGATTGTTAGAAATTCTAATTTTGTTAAGTTGACTTCCTCACCATGGTTTAAGCTGACACTTAAATTCTGCGGTATTAACTTAAACTGAACAGATTCACTACTTAATGTATTTTTAGGTGTCACCTGTTGCTTAAATCGCTGCATTAAGTTTCTCATCATCAAAATAGGCTCATCTAACCCATGTTCTTTGTCGAGAACGCCATCCACGCCAAGCTGTAAATAGACAATTCGGTTTGTTCGATTTGTATAGTTAGATGAAGTTAAAATCCAAAGTGGTAACGTCGTTTGCTTGCGTAAATTCATGATTATTTCACAAACCCAATTAAAATTACTTAGCCTATCCACATCGATAATTAAGGTTTCAATATGTTGTAATACGTTATTCTCCTTTTCAAGGAGTTGAACAACTTTTTCCTTTTCAATCAGTTGAATCTGACAATGAAGTGATTCAAATAGTTTTTTATGTTGTTCACTTATTTCATTATTTGATGCAATGTATCCAATCACATACATTGTTGATATCCTCCCTTACCATCATTTTTCTATGTTTTTTAGTTGATTCAATGTTTCGAACTTAATTTTCTACTGATTTTGAAGACTTTAGAGTTTAGAAATTCTAGATTTGCGATTATAATAAGTATACGTTTATTTATTAAGGGCTTAATAAATAGACCAAACGGCGGTGTTTCTAAAAATTGGCTAAACTGATTTTTCTTGAATGTAGTAGTTATAAGAAAAATGCTCGTTTTAGTTCATTTGACAGGGCTTAAAAGTTACATTGACCATTTTTTGACGGCTAAAAAATACTATATATTTGCTAGGTTGAAACTTACTGGTAAAAAAATAGTTCATGTTAAAACGAATGATTCGTTTTAACATGAACTATTTTTTTATTTAGGATGAAACAAATGCCGTTCTTAATTTATTATCAATTACTGAAACCGCTGCTTTTCTATTTTCCCAAAGAGAGTCTGTGTAAGTATCTAAGGTCAGTTTTATTGAAGCATGTCCTAGTAATTTACTTAATGTCGCAATATCGATCCCTTGCTCAACGCACCTTGTAGCGAATGTATGACGCAAAATATGAAAATGAACCGATCGAATGCCAGCTTCTTCAATGATTTTTCTAAATCGATAACTGATAACTCTAGGCTCAGCATAACTCTCTTTGCAAGAAATCACATATTCAGAAGTAATACTTTTCTGCTTATCCAATAGGTAGTTTTTCAAATTTTTGGCTAAAGGAATCGAACGCTTAGAGCTTTTCGTTTTTGGCTCTGCCAAAATGATCTCTGTTTTATTGCTGTTTGTTGTGCTAGGAATTCTATAAAGTGTCCTTCTTATATAAATAATATTTTTTTCAAAGTCGATATCACTCCACTTTAATCCACTGATTTCGCCGATCCTCAAACCTGTATATAATGCTAAAATAACCGCTGAACAGTTTGCCTCTCTCAAGGCAACTTGCTCGATTTTTTCTTGTTCTTTCATACTAAGTGCTGATATTTCTGAATTTTTCGTTGCTGCCAAAAATAGATTTTTACATGGATTAGACAGTATGTAATTTTCAATACAAGCTTTGTTCATCGCACTTTTTAGTACAGTTATAATCGAATGGATAGTCGAAGGAGATAAATCCAATTGAGTGAGATAGTTAGCAAATTCTTCTACGTCTTGACTTTTCAATTGAGTTAATTGTTTTTTTCCTAGAAACGGAATAATGTATTTGTCGATACGCAAACGATAACTTGAATAAGTAGAACGCTTAATTTTCTTTTGCATCAATACATTCAACCAATGATTTAACCAATTTTCAACTGTGCCTTTGTACACGTTGATATTTTTGTGCGAAAAAGAGTATTGAACTTTCAATTCAGCCAATCGTTCTTTTACATGTCTATAGCGTTTCCCATAAATATAGCCATAAATAATTTTACCATGCTCATTTCTCGCTTTCATATATCGGCCTTCCCAACGACCATCCTTTCTTTTATAAATGTTCTCACCTTTTCTGCTCAAAACACGACACCCTTTCCCCAAAAAAATTGACGGCTTATTTGACGGCTAAAAAATATAAAATCATTTTCTAACGAATACTGATTAACCTTTACTGGATAAAATAGGACATAAACAAGAAAAATCATGATAAAATCCATCTATTTTTCACACTACATTCAAAATAGTAGTTAATTATTCTCATTTTTTTATCAATTTTATTAAAAAAATGATAAAAAACCGAACTTTTACTTATAGACTGCTTCCTATTTTTGATATAAAATGAATTAGTAGCTAGAAATCAAAGCTGGTTAGATCATTTTTTAGAACATTATTTTCTTATAACTACTACATTCAAGAAAGATCTTTATCACTTGATCGTAGTTTCATTATAACAATATATCCTATTTTTTTCACTATTTAATTAAAAAATAATCTATTTTAAATATCATTAATATATATTTTTCCAAAACTGTTGATGAAAAGTTTACGATAACTTTTCATCAACAGTTTTTATCTATTTATTAGGCTATCATTCTTTTTCTAATCAATCATTTATAGAATTATCTGTGGTAAAATAAGACAATAGTATACCCTTTAGAATAGGAGAACTTCGATTGGAAACAACACGTTTTTTATCTGGCAGCCAATTAAAATGGATTGCTGTTGTTGCTATGTTCCTTGATCACACAGCCAAAATCATTTCTTTTCCACCATCAGCAATGTCAGTTCCTTTTGCTCCGGGACCTACTCCTTTGTCTGAAACGCTTCAAGTGTTTTTCCGTGTTTTCATTATATTTGGAAGACTTGCATTTCCCATTTTTTGTTTTTTACTTGTGGAAGGCTTTCTTCATACTTCAAATACAAAACGCTATCTGATACGTTTATCATTATTCGCTTTTATTTCTGAGATTCCTTATGATCTCGCTTTTTCACACCAACTTATTGATTTGAAAAGCCAAAATGTTTTTTTCACTCTATTGATTGGTTTGCTTGTAATCATTGGGTTAAAAAAATTATCCGCACGATCGATTACAACGATCACGCTTTCTTTGATTCTGATAGGAATTGGGATTTTTTTAGCTGAATGGTTCCATACAGATTATGGTGGTTGGATTGGGGTTTTATTGATTGTCATTTTATATCTATTTAGAGATTTTCGTTTAGCGAAATGTCTTTTAGGTGCAGGGGTTCTTTTGCAAAATAGTCTATTTGGACCAACAGCTTTTCTTCCAATCTATTTTTATAATGGTAAACGCGGCAAACAGTGGAAATATTTTTTTTATTGGTTTTATCCAGTTCATTTGTTAGTACTGACTGGTATTCAACAGTTTTTGATCATGCCTTACTTCAACTAAATTAATAAATCAGCAAAAAAATAGCGAGCTAACACTTTTACATGTTAGCTTGCTATTTTTTGGGCTTTATACTTTCTGATGTTGATGAGAAATCACCGGCATCTTTTTTAATGTAAAATAATCGAGAAGATACCCTATTTTCATTAGAATTAAGTCGACGAAAACCAGTTAAAATGAAGTAAAAAATGCACTAGAATTACCTTATTCTAATAGACCATTAGAATGTTTAAATAAACATATTAAAGTGTTGACGATAGATGTTTACAGGTTGCGTAACTTTTACACTATCAAATTAAGAATTTCTTTTTATTTTGGCACAATTCTGTTTCAAAAAAAACCTAGAGGAAAGTTCCTCTAGGAATTATACTAATCGATTTAATTCTTTGGATTTTCTTCACAAACATTAGTTGACAAAGAACCCTTAATTAGTGTCTACATCATGCCGCCCATTCCCATTGAAGGGTCCATTGGAGGCATTGCAGCTCCTGCTGGTTCTGGTTTATCTGCAACTACTGCTTCTGTTGTTAATAATAATGCAGCAACTGAAGCAGCATTTTGTAATGCTGAACGTGTTACTTTGGTTGGGTCAACGATTCCTGCTTCTACCATGTTTACCCATTCGCCATTTGCAGCATTAAAACCAATACCTAAATCGATATTTTTTAATTTATCAACGATTACTGAACCTTCATATCCAGCATTTTCAGCAATTTGACGGATTGGTTCTTCTAGAGCACGAACAACGATTTTCACACCAGTTGCAACATCGCCTTCAGCATCTAACGCAGCAACTTTGCCAATTACATTTACTAAAGCTGTACCACCACCAGATACCATACCTTCTTCAACAGCGGCACGAGTAGCGTTCAATGCATCTTCAATACGTAATTTTAATTCTTTTAATTCTGTTTCCGTTGCAGCTCCAACTTTAACAACTGCAACACCACCAGCTAATTTCGCTAAACGCTCTTGTAATTTTTCACGGTCAAAATCAGATGTTGTTTCTGCAATTTGGTTTTTGATCAATTGAACACGCGCATCGATACCAGCTTTTTCGCCAGCACCTTCAACGATTGTTGTATTATCTTTATCAACAACAACTTTGCTTGCATTACCAAGATTTTCGATCGTTGTATCTTTTAATTCAAGACCAAGATCTTCAGTAATCACTGTGGCACCTGTTAACATCGCAATATCTTCAAGCATTGCTTTACGACGATCCCCAAATCCTGGTGCTTTAACAGCGACAACATTGAAAGTTCCACGAATTTTATTTAAAACAAGTGTTGGTAACGCTTCTCCATCAACATCATCCGCGATGATCAATAATGGACGGCTTTGTTGTAAGATTTGTTCTAACAATGGCAAGATATCTTGGATGTTAGAGATTTTTTTGTCAGTAATCAAGATATATGGATTTTCTAAAACAGCTTCCATTTTATCATTGTCTGTTACCATGTATTGAGATAAGTAGCCGCGGTCAAATTGCATTCCTTCAACAACGTCTAATTCAGTTTCGATCCCTTTCGATTCTTCGATCGTGATCACACCATCGTTTCCAACTTTTTCCATTGCATCAGCAATCAATTGTCCAACACGTTCTGAGCCAGAAGAAACAGCTGCCACTTGCGCGATTGCTTCTTTTGAATCAACAACAGTTGAAATGTTGTGTAATTCTTCAACTGCAGCTTTTGTGGCCAATTCGATTCCACGGCGGATTCCTAAAGGATTCGCACCAGCAGTAACATTTTTTAAGCCTTCACGAACGATTGCTTGTGTTAATACTGTCGCAGTTGTTGTTCCGTCTCCTGCAATATCATTTGTTTTAGAAGCAACTTCAGAAACTAATTTAGCACCCATATTTTCAAAGTGATCTTCTAATTCAATTTCTTTTGCAATCGTTACACCGTCATTTGTGATCAATGGTGAACCGAAAGATTTTTCCAAAACAACGTTACGACCTTTAGGACCTAATGTTACTTTTACTGTGTCTGCTAAAATATCTACTCCACGAAGCATTGCTGCACGCGCATCTTCTGCAAATTTGATTTCTTTTGCCATAATTCCTTCACCTCAAAAATTTTATTTTTTATTTTAAATGATTTTTTATGTTTAAAAATGAGTTACTCGACGATCGCAATAATGTCTTTACCAGAAACGATCAAATAATCATTTCCTTCATATTTAACTTCTGTACCTGAATATTTTTCAAACATTACGGTATCGCCTACTTTAACATCGGCAGGAACTTTTGTACCGTTCTCTAAAACACGGCCTTCACCTACTGCGATAACATTTCCGGTTTGAGGCTTTTCTTTGGCAGCAGATGCTAAGACGATGCCTCCTACTGTTTTTTCTTCTTCTTTCGCGACTTCAATAATGACGCGATCGCTTAATGGTTTTAACACAATAAATCCCTCCATAAAAAATATTTATCTTTTTTAGCACTCTTAGTTAACGAGTGCTAACTCACACTATTTATAATACTCATTTCCCTATCGTTTTGCAAGTCTTTTGACTAATTTTATAAAATAATTCTTCCTTCATTTTTTTGGACATGAGATTATCTTTTTACACTTTTGTACATTGCAACGCACAAGTCCCTTAATTTAGATTACTATATTTCTTCACTCTGATCCATTTCATGGTAAAATAAGAACAGAAAGAGAGGCGATTAAAATGAAACAACGAATCACCGGAGCTTTGACGATAACTGGACTTTATTTGATTATTGCAAATGTCGGTAACTTCTTTTTTGGAGTGAGCAGACGTTTTGATTGGACCACTACTTTATGGGAAGCAGCATTTTTCTTTGTATTTATTTTTCTATTATTAGGATATCGCAATAATCATCGAAAATAACAACCTGCTAAATTAAAAGCAAACTATAATGTACTTTTTCCGCTATGTAAATGTTGAAAGGAGTTTTTTTTCTATGCCTACAAATCTGTCTATTAAAAAACTAAGTTTTACAATGATCCTTCTATATGGCATCGTATTCTTTTCGCCTTTTCTTTTCAAGCCTTTTTCACGTGATATTATAATTAGTGCTACAACTGTCACGTATATTCTTGGCGCTGTTTTAATGATCTGGCTTTATTTTAAAAATAAAAAAACTGCTAGTACAATAGTAGAACAAGAGGCTAAGCTTACGTCTCCTGTATTTACTTTATTACTTGGATTCAGTGGAATTTTTATTGCCATGATTATTCAAGCGATCGTTTTTAGTATCGAAACAACAATCACCGGAGCTAAGCCTAGTTCAGAAAATACCCAAAACATTATCGCAGTTATTCTGGCTAACCCACTCTTTATTTTAGCAACAACTATTGGAGGTCCTATCATGGAAGAATTTGTTTTCCGTCGTTCTTTGATTGGCTTGACAGAGGCGTATACTGGTTTTTGGATTTCAGCTATTATTAGTTCTTCCTTATTCTCTGTTATTCATCAAGATGGGCATTTCTTTGTTTATTTTTTCATGGGCTTCTTTTTTGCCGTACTGTATAAAATGACTGGGAAAATTTGGACTTCGATCATTGCACATTGTGGGATGAATACGCTCGTTGTCATTGCCCAACTTATGTTGCACTACGGAAATATTGAACTACCTAAATAATGAGTTAAACAAGTCTCTGAACAATAAAACCTCCTATGATTGCATTTCTTACAAAATTGCAATCATAGGAGGTTTTTCTTATTCTTTTTCGTCTTCGACTTCCGTCTCAGCTAATTCATTATCGTGGTGTAAGAAGTAAATCAACGTTTGTAATTCATTTGTCAAATCAACATTTTGAATTAAAACATCTGTGGGCGCTACTAAACGGGCTGCTGTAAAGTTTAAAATACCTTTTACTCCAGCATCTGCTAACTGACTCACTACTTCTTGCGCTTTACGTGCTGGCAATGTCAAAATTGCTACCTCGATTTGCTGTACACGAATTTGTTCCATCATATCCGTCATAGGATATACCGGAATACCATCGACAATTCTGCCAACAATATCATCGTTGACATCAAATGCACAACTAACACGAATACTGTTACTTTGATGAAATTTATACTTTAGTAAGGCACTTCCTAAGTTCCCTACACCAATCAATGCTACGTTTGTTAATTCATCATCATTCAATGTTTTTGCAAAGAAATTCATTAAATTCTCTACATCGTAGCCATAGCCACGCTTACCTAATTCGCCAAAATAAGAAAAATCTCGTCGAATCGTTGCGCTATCTACTTGCACTGCATCACTGAGCTCAGTAGATGATACTTTATTTTTGCCTGCATCATGCAGAATTCTCAAATAACGATAATATAGGGGAAGGCGTCTTGCCGTTGCTTTTGGAATAATTTGGTCTTTCACAATCGTACCTCCAATACTCTAAATATAGACAAATATCCATCTCTCATGATAGCAGTTGTTCCAGATAAAAAGCAATCTTACAGCTCAGAAAAAGAAATATTTTTCAAACTTTCTTAAATAGTCCCGATAAATTTTAAGTCTCACTATAGGATAGGTGCTTTTTCCAACGAATTTATGCTACACTAAAGGCATTGAAATAGAAATGAGGATGCCCCATGATTTTACTCCAAGCAAATCAAATCGCCCGATATTTCGGCGCAGACACTTTGTTTGAAAACATACAAATGGAGATCAGTACCAATAGTCGGATCGCTTTAGTTGGCCGTAATGGTGCTGGTAAATCTACTCTTTTAAAAATAATTGCTGGAATCGATGCTCCTGATGCCGGGACAATCGCTAAAAATAAAACAGCCAGTCTGGGATACTTAGCCCAAGATACTGGACTTGATTCTGATAAAAGCGTTTGGGATGAAATGCTTGAAGCTTTTGTTGAAGTCATCACAATGGAAAAGCGGATGCGTGAACTAGAGCTGATCATTAGCGAACTGTTACCTGAAGCATCAAATTATGAATCTGTTATGAAAGAATATGATCGTCTACAACATGAGTTTTCAGAAAAAAATGGTTATGGTTATGAGAATGAAATTCGTTCTGTCTTACATGGCTTCGGTTTTACAGAAGATTTTTACTCAAAAAACATCAGTACATTGTCTGGTGGTCAAAAAACGCGTCTAGCTTTAGCACGGATGTTACTGCAAAAGCCTGATATCTTGATTTTGGATGAACCGACTAACCATTTAGATATTGACACTCTTTCTTGGTTGGAAAATTATTTACCTAGTTATTCTGGTGCACTTTTAATTGTTTCACATGACCGGTATTTCTTAGATAAAGTGGTTACAGAAGTCTATGAAATCAGTCGTCATAAAATGCGTTATTATAAAGGAAACTACTCTAAGTATTTAGAATTGAAAGCCGAACAGCTGACCAGTGAGTGGAAAGCATATGAAAAACAGCAGACTGAAATCAATAAACTTGAAGATTTTGTTGCCCGTAATTTAGTAAGAGCGTCAACTACAAAGCGTGCGCAAAGTCGTAGAAAAACATTAGAAAAAATGGAACGCCTAGATCGCCCTCAAGGGGATGAAAAATCAGCGAATTTCCTATTTGCTATTGAAAAAACTTCTGGAAATGTCGTCTTACAAATAGAAGATGCTGCAATTGGATATGATACTCGTATTTTATCTGAGCCTGTCTCGTTAGATATTCGTAGACAAGAAGCAATCGCTCTTGTTGGACCAAATGGAATTGGTAAATCAACATTACTCAAATCGATTATCGGAAGCATTCCCTTCATTAAAGGCACAGCGAATCTGGGTACAAACGTTCAAATCGGCTACTATGACCAAGAACAAGCAAATCTGCATGGTACGAAGACCGTTTTAGCTGAACTTTGGGATGAACATCCGACCACACCTGAAAAAGACATTCGCAGTGTTTTAGGCAGCTTCTTATTTAGTGGAAATGATGTTGAAAAAACGATCCCTCTTCTAAGTGGCGGTGAAAAAGCTCGTGTTGCTTTGGCTAAATTGTCCATGGATAAAGAAAATTTTCTGATCCTTGATGAACCAACTAACCATTTAGATATCGATAACAAAGAAGTTTTAGAGAATGCTCTGATCGATTATGAAGGAACTATTTTATTTGTTTCACATGACCGATACTTTATTAATCGAATTGCGACAAAAGTCATCGAACTTTCTGAGTCTGGTAGCAAGCTATATCTAGGAGATTATGACTATTATCTAGAGAAGAAAAAAGAAGAAGAAGAATTAGCTGCATTATTAGCTGAACAGTCCTCTGTAAAACAAATAGAAACTGCAAAACCTAAAAATGATTTTTATCAAAATAAAGAACAACAAAAAATTCTACGTAATTTAAATCGAAAAATAACCCAGATTGAAGAAAACTTAGCAACCTTGGACACAACGATTGCACAATTAGAACAATCGATGAGTGACCCTGCACTGGTTGATGATCATATGAAGCTAATGGCATTAAATGAAGAGCTAGAAACACAACGCGCACAACAAGATAAATTACTGACAGACTGGGAAAATCTTAGTTTAGAGCTTGAAGAAGTAGAAGAAAATAATTGACGAAAGGTGGACCATCATGACGTCAAAACGTATGAATGTGACACAACCTAAATACCAACAAATTGCTGTAGATGTAGCATCAAAAATTGCCGATCAAACTTTTTCAGTTGGGGATAAAATCCACGCACGCTCTACTTTGGCAAATAAATACAGTGTATCTCCTGAAACTGCACGTAAGGCAATCAGTGTATTAGTTGATTTAGAAATTGTCCAAGCAAAACATGGTAGTGGTTTTTATGTTCATTCCATAGAAAAAGCTAAACTTTTCGTCGATCAGTATCAAGATGTACAATCAATTCATGATTTAAAAGATGATTTAATCAACAGTGTCAAAAAGCAAAAGGAAGAACTAAGTTATTTTTCAAAAATATTAGATAAACTGGTTGATCAGACCAAGCGTTTTGATTCATTTAATCCGTTGAATCCTGTTACGTTTACGCTAACAGAAGAAGCATCACACCTTGAGATGACGATCAGCGAATTGAATTTATGGCAAAGCACCTCTGCTACCTTGATTGCTATCAAACATGGTGACGAATTACTCGTATCACCTGGTCCATATGCCAAGCTAACAGCAGGTGATACTATTTATTTTGTTGGTCATGAATCCACATTACAACGAGTTCAGAATTTTTTCTATCCGAATTGATAAACTAAAAAAACTCTAAACCAACCTCCAAATTTTGGGGCTTCCCTTTTGGAGGTTGGTTTATTGATAGACTATTTTTTATTTTTTACTAATCATAGTTTAAAATGCATTATTCACCAAAACATAAAGCGAATGACCATTCTTTTTACAGGCTTTAATCTTGAATTAGAAAAATAGTTTAATGTTTAAATATATTCAATTTTTATCCATTTCATTTAAGATACTGTTTAGAGCATTATCTAAATGTTTATCTAAAAGAATTCCCACTTGTTTTTCATCTTTCCTTTTCATGTAATGATAAATTTTTGTATGGTCCTCAATTGCTCCTTTACTTCTGTCTTTTGAATGCACTGAAACTTCTCTGAAATAGCTTAAATAGTTTTGAATATTTGCTATTGTATCTCTAAGACGAAATAAGTGACTTTTTTCATAAATAAACTCATTAAACTCCTCAAAAAGTGAAGCCAAATTACCACCAACTTTATCCTGTTGCTGCATCAAATACACTATTAATTCCAATTCTTTAAAATCTGCTTCACTCATTTCGTACATTGCAGTTATTGTGGCTAAACGATCCAAAGATTTTCTGATCGTAAAAATTTCATAAGCATCTCGAATCGTGATTCCTTTTACAATCATTCCTCTATCTGGAACATACTCTAATAAATTTTCATCTCTAAGTCTTTGCAATGCACCACGAAGCGGTGTTCTGCTAATATTAAATCTTGCAGAAATCATTGACTCATTAATCCGCGTTCCTACAGGGATTTTCCCGTTGAGAATTGTCTTTCTTAACGCCAAATAGACAGTTGTTTTCAGTGATTTCGTACTACTAAAATTTAAATTTGGTTCAATAACTTCAGCAATATCAGTTTTATTTTTCATAATTCACCTCTATCAATTCTCTTTTGAGCGCAGTTTATTTCTCAAAACCATTTGAAGAATTCCTCGATTTCTATAGTAATCTACCTCTGTTTGTGAATCAAATCGCGCACATACTTTAAATGTAATTGTTGCCCCATCTGGACTCGTAGCAAGAACATTGATTATTTCATTAGGCTGTACGGTATCATCAATTTCAAAATCGAAAATTTCGTTCCCTGTCAATCCTAGACTATTTGCATCTTCTCCATCCAGAAATTGTAGCGGTAAAACACCCATCATTAGTAAATTAGATCGATGAATCCTCTCAAAACTTTTTGCAATAACTGTATTTACGCCTAACAACCGAACCCCTTTAGCAGCCCAATCTCTCGAAGACCCCATGCCGTAGTCTTCACCTGCTAAAATAACCAGCCCTACATTATCTTCAATATACTTTTGGCTAGCATCAAATATGGAAAGAATCTTATCGGTAGGAAAATATTTTGTATATCCTCCTTCTTTACCATCTGCCAATTCATTTCTCAAACGAATATTGCTCAGCGTTCCTCTCACCATCACTTCATGGTTACCACGGCGACTTCCATATGAGTTAAAGGCTTGCGGCCGTACACCATGTTCAATCAGGTACTTTCCAGCAGGTGAATTTAAAGGAATTGCCCCAACAGGTGATAGATGATCGGTCGTAATAGAATCACCCAGTTTCGCCAATACGCGTTGCTCTTTTAATGGTTGGATTGGTTTAATGTGTAATTGCAATTGTTCAAAATAAGGTGGATTAGCAATATAAGTGGAGTTATCATCCCATTTATAAGTAGTTGACGATTTCGTCTTAATTTCATTCCAGTGCTGGTTTGAGTTAAATACAGATTTATACTCTTCTTTGTATAAATCTGTTTTGACATATTTATTCATTAATTGTTCTACTTCCTCATTACTAGGCATGATATCTCCTAAATAGATAGGTGAATTATGTTCATCGTAACCCAATGGTTCAGTAGTTAAATCAATTTTGATATTTCCTGCTATTGCATAGGCAATGACAAGGTGAGGTGCAGCTAAATAGCCTGCTTTTACATCTGCATGGACACGTCCTTCAAAATTACGATTTCCGCTCAATACCGCTGATACCAATAGATTTTCATCTTGAATAACTTTACTAACCGCGTCATTTAAAGGTCCAGAATTTCCCACACATGTCATACATCCGTACCCAGTAATATCAAACCCTAGTTTTTCTAAATAACAGAGTAAATTCGCATTTTCAAAATAGCGAGTTACAACTTTTGAGCCAGGTGATAAGGACGTTTTGACATATCTCTTAACTGATAACCCTTTTTCTACCGCTTTTTTTGCGAGAAGTCCGGCACTCAACATGATAAAAGGATTACTTGTATTCGTACAGCTCGTGATTGCAGCAATGACAACAGCTCCTGTTTCAATAACCTCCTGTGTTCCATCCTCATAATGAATAATCGCCTGTTTTCGTTCTTCTTCTGGTTGTAGACCATAACCACTATTTCCGTTGGGCAACGTTAGAGAGTTAATAAATCCTTGCTTAACTTTAGACAAAGGAACTAAATCCTGTGGACGTTTTGGACCTGCTAAACTTGGCTCAATTTCCTCTAAATTTAACTCAATGACATCACTATAATCCGCTTCTTTAGTAGGATCATAGTATAATTGATTTTCTTTCACATACGCTTCAATAATCATACGTTGCTTCTCACTTCTACCACTAAATGCTAAATAATTAAGTGTTTCTTGATCAATAGGGAAAAAGCCACAAGTAGCACCGTATTCAGGCGCCATATTCGCTACAACAGAACGATCAGATATTGTTAAATTTGCTAATCCTTCCCCAAAATATTCAACAAATTTCCCTACTACGTTTTTTTCTCTTAATAAATGTGTCAAGGTTAGGGCCAAGTCAGTTGCTGTAGCACCACTTCTAAATTTTCCTTTTAATCGAATACCTACAACCTCTGGAGTAGACAAATAACAAGGCTGTCCTAACATGCCGGCTTCTGCTTCTATTCCACCTACGCCCCAGCCTAAAACCCCAAGGGCATTGATCATCGTCGTATGTGAATCTGTACCAACCAACGTATCTGGGAATAAGTAATTCTCTCCTGACTTCGTCTCTTTTTGTGTTACAACATCAGCAAGATATTCTAAATTCACTTGATGGACAATACCAGTTGCAGGAGGAACGACTCTAAACGAGTCAAATGATTGTTCTGCCCATTTAAAAAAACTGTATCGTTCCATATTTCTCTTAAATTCTAATTCTTCATTTTTCTGAAAAGCTATTTTTGATCCAGCATAGTCAACTTGAACAGAATGATCAATAACTAAGTCTACTGGAATCTCAGGATTTATACTATTTGGGTCAAATCCAAAATCTTTAACCGCTTTACGCAATGATGCTAAATCTACAATAGCTGCCCCACCTGTCAAATCTTGTAAAATGACACGTCCGGGCTTAAAAGGAATTTCCATTTTTTTAGTATTTGGCAAATTCCAGTTTACCAGTTGTTGAACGACTTCATCGCTTTCTTCTGTTTCTTGACGTAAAACGTTCTCAAGTAATACTCTGATAGAGTATGGCAGACGAGAAATGTCAGCGTTGTTTTTTTCACCTAATGCCTTCAGACTAAAATAGTTATATTCTTTATTTTGAATTATTATTGTTCTTTTCATAGCTTAACCTCCAAAAATTGTTGTTTTAAAGTGAAAATACTTTATGATTAATACTAAAGGGCTTTATTGAAAGGGAGTAAACTTATGGAAATAAAAGATTTTGAGTATATTTGTGCTATTTTAGAATTTGAAAATTTGACTAAAGCTGCAGAATCATTATTTATTACTCAACCTTCCTTAAGCATGTACCTCAAAAATATGGAAGAACGTCTAGGTTTTCAAGTATTTCAAGTGATCGGGAAAAAATTTTCTTTAACTGTTTTAGGCGAAGAATATCTTGCAGCAGGATTAAGCATCCTTGAAATAAAAGATAATTTTCAAAGTAAATTGGAAACTATGTTGGAGCAACGCTATGGTAAAATACGATTGGCAATCCCCTTATTACGGAGCTCATATTTATTACCAGAAATTTTGCCTAAATTCGATACACTTTATCCCAATGTTAAAATAGAACTATGTGAAGATGCTTCTGTCGTTCTTGAGAAAAAAATCCAAGATGGACAGGCAGATATCATTATCATGAATAAGCCAGATCGTTTTTTAAATATGGATTATGAGATTGTTCGTAAAGAAAAAATATTATTAGCAGTGCCAAGATCATTCCTTAAAGAGGATCTACTATCACAAAAATCACAACACAAATATCCATACTTTGATTTACGTTACTTTAAAGATCAACGATTTATTTTACACTTTCCAAATCAAAGAACTGGTCAAATGGCAGAAAAAATTTTTCGTTATCATCAAATCAAGCCTAAAAATGTATTCTATACAAAAAATATCGAAACAGCTCTCAATCTAACTGTTGCTGGTTATGGTGTATCCTTTGTTTACGAAAATCATGTAGAACACTTGAACTTGAAAGAACGTCCTTTTTTCTTTTCAATCAGTCAATCTGACGAACATTTATTTTCCACAGAAGTATTGATTGGATACCGTAAAAACCGAATACTTCCGCCATATACTCGTGAATTTATCAATCTTTGTAAAACATTAATTTAAAAATGGTAACGGAATGATTCCGCTTACAATAGCGATTATTAGTTGAATGAAATAGCTAGGTATTCCCCATTTTAAGTATTCTTTTTGATAGTCTCCAAAACTGACTTCAGTTCGATCAACTAAGACGTAAAGAAATGCAACTAGAGGGCTCGCAAACCGCACAGCTTGCCCTATCAGTGAAGCAACCCCAATATTTACAGGTGTAGCCCCAAAACTATATGCAATTGGAGCAATGACAGGTAAAATGCCGAAGTAAAATGCGTCATTCGGTAAAAAGAATAGACCTGGTAGTGAAATTAGGGCTAGCAACAACGGAATATAACCTCCCATACTTTCAGGTAATAAAGAAACAATATGCTCTGCAATGCCTGCACTCATTCCACTACCATTTAATACACCCATGATAACGCCTGCACCAAAAACTAAGCTGACGGGTCCTAACGCTTCTGAACCATTTGCAGTTAATCGTTGCGCTTGAAGAACCGGATTTTTATAGTTAACAATCAGTGCAATACTTGTTCCAACTAAGAATAAGATGCCTCCATTAACTGTATCCAATACCAACAACGCCATGATGACGATTGTCAAAATAAAATTGAATAACAATAATTTAGGTCGTTTTAAATTATCTGGATCATCATTTAGTGATTTCATGATTGCCTTTAAATCTTCTTCAGTAACAATACTCTTTCCAGCAGTATAACCTAAACGTGCGCGCTCTTTTGTCCCATAGCTATAAGCCATGTAAGCTGTAAGCAACGTTGCACCAATCATTCCAGGAATCAAGGGTAAGAAAAATTCTTTTGGTCCTATATTCAATACTGGCATGGCTCTTGCCATAGGTCCACTCCACGGTACCAAGTTCATAATCGAATTTGGAATAGCAATCAATACTGCTAAGTATAGCTGTCGCATTTTCATTTTTTTGAATAACGACAAAACGGCTGCTGTTACGATCAATACTGTTGTCGTACCATCACCATCTAAAGAAACAATCGTTGATATGACAGCTGTAGCAATGCAAAGACGAAGAGGATCTCCTTTTGCCCATTTGATCAAAACTTTGCTTAATGGATCAAAAAGGCCAACATCCAACATAATAGAGAAATACAAAATAGCAAATAATAATAATGTAATAGTAGGTGCTACACCAGATTTTACTTTGTTACCAACAACTTGATAATATAATCCTTCATAAATCCAATCAAAAACGTTTAAAAATGATTGTCCTGTATAACTAGCTGCAATTAAACCAAAAGCAAGAGGTATAAGAATCAGCCCTGCGAAAGGGGAGATTTTTTTCGTAAGTAACAGTGCCATAAATACAATGATCATCAAATATCCCAATAAAGCCAACATACTTTTTTCATCTCCTTTTTAATCTAAAAAAATACTGTACCTGTCAAAATTTTTCTCGCCGTTCTATAGGAAGAAATAGAACGGATAGTTACCCCCTCTTCCTTATTTAATTCATAATTGATTGTTGTTTCAATCAAACCGTCACTATGACCAAAAACCAATTTTGTTTGATTGCTTGACAGATTATTTTTTTTTAACAGTAAATTTGGAATCGTACCAGGTATCACACAAGCTGCTGCTGTACAAAGTGCACCAGTTAAGGCAATCGTTTTATGTGCTTTTTGCATACTCATCATTCGAACAGCTAAATCATAGCTATCTGACCTGATATTTTCTCCACCTACTGTTGTATAATTTTCAGCGCTACTTACTAGCGTAAGCTTAGGAACTCCTGGTGATTTTTGAGAACTTTGATCCGCTGTTTTGATAAATCCTAGTTTTTCAGCTGCTGCACCTCTGATTTTCTCTAACAATCTTAATCGTTCTTCACTATTGTCGATTTCAGAAGCATTCTCATTCCCAACCAGACCAACTTTATTCGCTTCTATAAATACTAAAGGATTTGCAGCATCAACAATTGATACATCTATCTCACCAAAATCTTCTACTGTTAGTGTGTCTATTACATTTCCTGTTGGCAACAATTTTCCTGTTATTGAACCAGCGGGCTCCATAAACTCTAATACAATTTTAAGTCCGCTTCCTGGTACTCCAGAAATTTTAAAATCTCCTTTATATACTAATTGACCGTCAGGAGTAGGAATATGTTCATAGATTATTTTATTTGTATTCTTGTTATAAACTTTAACTGTAGTTATAGGGTCAACCGCATCCACTAAACCGCTTTCAATCGAGAAAATGCCAACTGCAGATGAAATATTTCCACAGTTTCCAGCATAAGAGACAATTGGCTTGTCAATAGCTACTTGTGCAAAGGTATAATTCACATCCCACTCTTCATTTTCTTCATTTGAAATAATAGCAACTTTGCTTGTAGTTGAAACTGCTCCTCCTAACCCATCAATCTGTCTTACGTCTGGACTCCCCATTATTCTTAGCAATACCTCATCTTGATCATAACCGAGTCTATCCAAATCCTTCTTTAATAGGAATACACCTTTACTCGTACCTCCTCGATAAATACTGCACTCTATTTTTTTCAATTCTATCCCTCCTATCTGGCTTAATTATATGTTTGAAAAAACCTGAAGTACAATCAATATTTTTGATAATAACTATCAGTGATAACTATTATCAATCAACATTGCTATAGACTTCACTATCACCAATAGCTTGACATGTAAAACACATCGTGCAGTAAAGAAAAAATTCAATAAAGATGATATCTTTACAGGGTAGTCACATTGATTTTTCTCTCTTTAGATCACTAATTTGACAAAGTGACTACACGATGTTAATCTAGAATGGTCACTTTTTTTACAGAAAAGAAAATGATTTTTCTTTACATTATTTTGTAAAAAACAAAAAAAGTATAATTTATATTGGCTAGCTTCGCAGGCCAACTACTCGGAAAAAAGATAAAATCTGATTGTAGCAAAAAACGCCACCCTCTGATTTTTCTATTTTTCTGTGGTAGTTGGACGAGCCTGTTATACTTTTAGTGTTATCTAGCTTTACGAGCTAGCCTTTCGGGAAGAAGATAAAAACTGAATGAGACAAAAAGCGTCTCAGTCATTTTTTCCTATTTTCCTGTCAGGGCTAAACCAGCTCGTTACGCTTTTAGTGTTATCTAGCTTTACGAGCTAGCCTTTCGGGAAAAAGATAAAAACTGAATGAGACAAAAAGCATCTCAGTCATTTTTTCCTATTTTCCTGTCTAGGCTAAACTAGCTCGTTACGCTTTTAGTGTTATCTAGCTTCACAGGCTAACTCCTCGAAAAAAAGATAAAATCCGATTGTGGCGAAAAGCACCACCCTCTGATTTTCCTATTTTTCTGTCGGAGTTGGACGAGCCTGCTCAGCTTTTAAAATAAGGAGGAATTTTGTTTTGCCCAAAGTACAAGTCTCGCATTTAACAAAAATATTCGGTAAAAAATCAAAACAAGCACTGGATATGATCAAAGAAAACAAAGATAAAACCGAAATCTTGAAAAAAACTGGTGCTACTGTCGGCGTATACGATGTGAATTTCGAAGTAGAAGAAGGAGAAATTTTCGTGATCATGGGGCTTTCTGGTAGTGGTAAATCAACATTGATTCGTCTTTTGAATCGTTTGATCGAACCCACTTCTGGAAATATTCTTATCGATAATCAAGACATCTCAAAATTGGATAAAGAAGGCCTTAGAGAAGTTCGTCGTAATAAGATGAGCATGGTTTTCCAAAATTTTGGTCTCTTCCCTCACCGCACGATTTTAGAAAATACAGAATATGGTTTAGAAGTTCGCGGTGTCCCAAAAGAAGAACGTACTGCTAAAGCCGAACAAGCGTTAGAAAACTCAAGCTTACTCGCTTTTAAAGATCAGTTTCCTAAACAGCTGTCTGGCGGAATGCAACAACGTGTTGGCTTAGCCCGAGCCTTAGCTAACGATCCAGAAATTTTACTGATGGATGAAGCCTTTTCTGCTCTTGATCCGTTGATTCGTCGAGAAATGCAAGATGAATTAGTAGATCTACAAGAAAATGTGAAAAAGACGATCATCTTTATCACACATGATTTAAATGAAGCATTACGTATCGGCGATCGAATTGCTCTAATGAAAGACGGTCAGATTATGCAAATTGGTACTGGTGAAGAAATCTTAACAAACCCAGCCAATGATTACGTTCGTACCTTCGTTGAAGATGTAGATCGTTCTAAGGTTTTAACTGCTCAAAATATCATGGTTCCTGCATTAACAACTAATATTGAAATTGACGGCCCAACGGTTGCTTTAACACGGATGCGTCAAGAAGAAGTTAGTATGCTTTTAGCTGTTGATAAAAAACGTCAACTAAAAGGGGTCGTCCGAGCTGAGCGAGCGTTAGAAGCACGTAAAGCAGGTAAACCATTAACTGATTATGTGGATACAGATATCACTTCTATCGACAAAGATATGCTCGTCAACGATATTTTCCCAATCATCTATGATTCACCTACACCAGTTGCTGTAACGGACAACAATAAATTGCTTGGTGTCGTCATTCGAGGCAGCGTTCTTGAAGCATTAGCAGAAACAGAGGTGAATATCAATGAATAATTATCAATTACCAGTAGCAAGTTGGGTCGAAACGATCACTGAATGGATGACGAATACTTTTTCAGGAGTTTTCAGTTTCTTCCAATCAACAGGTCAAAGTTTAATGGATGGAATCACCTCTCTATTAGTTGCGATTCCTCCCGTACTATTTATCATTATTTTAACTGCCATTGCATTTTTTATTTCAAATAAGAAAATTGGTTTAAGCTTGTTCACACTGATCGGGTTACTTTTCATTTACAATCAAAATTTATGGACAGATTTGATGAGTACCGTAACTTTAGTTTTACTTTCTAGTGTAGTTTCCATCGTCATTGGTGTACCACTAGGAATTTTAATGGCAAAAAGTAACAAGGCGCAAAGTATTATTACCCCTATTTTAGATTTCATGCAAACAATGCCTGGATTTGTGTATTTGATTCCTGCAGTAGCATTCTTCGGAATCGGGATGGTTCCTGGGGTATTTGCCTCAGTGATCTTTGCATTGCCACCAACTGTTCGTTTTACCAATCTTGGGATTCGTCAAGTACCGAAAGAATTAGTTGAAGCTTCTGATTCATTTGGTAGTACGGGTTGGCAAAAACTATTCAAACTTGAGTTACCATTAGCTAAAAATACGATCATGGCGGGGGTCAACCAGACAACAATGCTGGCACTTTCTATGGTGGTTATCGCATCAATGATCGGTGCTCCTGGACTTGGTCGCGGCGTTCTTTCTGCCTTACAACGTGCCCAAGTCGGAAATGGTTTTGTTAATGGGGTTGCTTTAGTTATTTTAGCGATTATCATTGATCGTTTTACTCAAAATTTAAATAAGAAAAAATCAACACCAGCTAAATCAAAATTATCTAAAAAACAAAAAATTGGTGGCACTGCTGTTGCTATTGTAGCGATTATCGCTTTGATCGCCGGCTCTACTCTGTTCTCTTCTGCAAAAAATGAAGAAAAAAATATTTCTCTTTCTTATGTAGAATGGGATACAGAAGTTGCTTCAACTCACGTGATCGGTGAAGTGTTAAAAGATGTAGGTTACAATGTCTCACTGACACCGCTAGATAATGCCATTATGTGGGAATCTCTCTCAAAAGGGGAAACAGATGCAATGGTTGCCGCTTGGCTTCCTGGAACTCATGGTGAACAATACAAACAATATAAAAATAAAGTGGATGATTTAGGTGAAAACTTAAAAGGTGCTAAACTTGGTATCGTTGTTCCACAATATATGGACGTTGATTCAATTGAAGATTTAAAAGATCAAGCTGGTAAAAAAATCACCGGGATCGAACCTGGTGCAGGTGTTGTTGCGGCGGCTGAAAAAACACAAAAAGCTTATAACAACTTATCTGATTGGTCAGTTGAAACTTCTTCATCTGGTGCCATGACCGTTGCTCTTGGACAAGCCATCAAAAACAAAGAAGAGATTGTTATTACGGGTTGGTCTCCACATTGGATGTTTGCTAAATACGATCTTAAATATTTAGAAGATCCAAAAGGCACAATGGGCAAAGAAGAAACAATTCACACAATGGCTAGAAAAGGATTAGAAAAAGAAAATCCTGAAGCCTATAACATCTTGAAAAATTTCCATTGGACAAAAGAAGATATGGAATCTGTGATGTTAGAAATCAATAATGGTACTGAACCAACTCAAGCTGCTAGAGACTGGATCGACAGTCATTCAAAAGAAGTCGCTGAGTGGAAAAAATAATAAAAAATGCTGGCCATGATTTTTATGGTCAGCATTTTTTTCAGGATATAACTATTTTTTCACTGTCGTCTATCAAAAAAACTGTCATTTCAACAAAGTAAACGCTATAATCCATAGTAGGAGATGATAAAAATGGAACTAAAACTAAAATTAACACAAACCTTGACTCAAAATAGTTGGCTAGAGTTTAATAAAATCTACATGAAAAATAAATATAAACATCGAAGATATTTACTTTTAAGTTTATCTATTACTAGTTTTTTTCTGTTCATCATTTCTATTTATTTAATCTGGAAATTTTTCCAACAAGATACATTCAAATTTATATCCATCAACTTAGCTGACATACTGCATTATTGTCCGATATTTTTTTATAGTGCATTACTTTTTTTGGTAATAGGTCTAGAACTGCTGCTTATCTATTATAAAGAAATTGATTTTAGACTCAAAAAAAGTTTAAAAGATCCGTCAAACAAATCATTTTTTATCGAAAAGGAGTTTATTATTACAGATGAATCTGTTGAAGTAAGGACACAATTATCTGTTTCCACTTATGAATGGTCCAGTTTCATCCGATGCATTGAAACGAATGATTTTATTGCGCTACAACTAAACTCGACTTCAGTTTTATTAATTCAAAAAAGAGAGTTACAGCAGGAAGAACTTTCTCAACTACAGCAAATAATTTCTGGAAAAATGGCTGATTCATATGAATTTTGGAACGAATCAAGCATTAACAGCAGGAAAATACATTATTAAGTTCAACAACTATTTTACAAAAAAATAACCGCTCGACTGGGTGATCGAGCGGCAAAGGAGTTCTTTTTACTTGAGGAGTAAAAATGAAAAAGTGTTTTGTTTGGGTTTGTTATTGGGTATGTCTATATAATAACGTGGAGGTTTGAAGAAACTATGCCCAAAACATTTAGGTTTTCTATAGAATAGTTAAGAAAAAGTAAACAGAATTTTGAGAAAAACTAAAAAAGTTAATGATAATGCTGAGTATTCCAACTCGACATCATCATTAACTTATTTTTATTTTGGTGTCACGTATGCTAACGTATTAGCTGTGTCTTTATCAATTACTCTAAATGAAACGATTCCTAAACCAGCAACATTCATTTCTGAAATTAGGATAGATCCATCATCATACACATGTTCAACAAATGCCACATGTCCATACGTTCCATCTGCTCCAGCAACTGTTGGTTGGAAACTAACGGCCGTTCCTGCTTTAGGTTTATTAGAAACCTCATAGCCATTCGCTTTACCAGTTGCTCCCCAGTCCATTCCATTACCCATTGTTGTTTCGACAGAACCATCTAACTGAACAATACGGTTATAGACATATTGCGTACAGTTTCCTGCTGCATACGCTTCTGAACCAGAATAGGTTTCACCTGTATACTCTTTAAAATCACTATCTGGATGACTGTCTGAAACAATGATACCACTTGTTGAAGTAGATGGTTTTTCTTTGTCATACTCAGTCAAATCATATTCTTCAATAAAAGCATTTAGCTTTTGATCATAACTCGTATCCGTTGCATAAACACCTGTTAAAGATTTTGTCGCTTCACGATAGCTCACGGCATTTGACTTCCAAGTCCCTGAATAAATTGTTTTGTTTGAATCGATGCCTTCTTTCATTAACTTAGCATAATCCTCAAACGATTCTTTGTATCCAGGGTATTTTTTGAAAGAAGCATCAATCGTATACCAATTGCCAGATCCGTCATCTTCTTGTGTAGAAAAGACAACTTTCTCTCCTTTGTACTCTCCTTTGATTCCGAAGAGATTGTGATAAGGCTGTTGGCTTAAATCACTATTGCCAGATCCTGTTTCTAAAATGGCTTGAGCAATCATAACAGAGGCATACAAGTCATTTTTTTGACCTACAGCACGAGCTTTTTCACCGATACGGCGAATGAATGTTTCTGTTGGTTCATTTTTAACGACCTTGATAGTTTGATCCAATTGCGCTTCAGTAGGTGCATGATCAACGGTTGGCTGAACAGGCTGCTCTGGTACTACTGGCGTTTCAATTGGAGCGCTTGGTTGTGGCGCTACTGGGACTTCCTCATGACTACTTGCCGGAGGTTGTACTTCTTCTGACGACTCGGTACTGGTATTGGTTGATTCAGTTGTACCAGTTTCTTCAGTTGAAGATGAATCTGTCGGTGTCGTTGTGTCCTCAGTTGAAGAACTTTCTGTCATTTCTGTCGTTCCTTCTTCGATGTTGTTTGATCCTGACTCTGTTTGCGTCAATTCATCAGCATAACCAATTACTGGTACAAAATTAACACTGAGCAATACACATATCATCTGTAGTGATAATAGTTTTCTTTTCATTCATTTTAGTTCCTCTCACATGTATTAAAGATTCTGATATTCATTGATTCTTAGAATCTATCACTCATCTTTTTTGGTTGATCCTTATTTACTGTTAGGCAGTCAGGTAACTCTGTAATAACTCTTAAAGCACTGAATAATGCACGCGGCAATTCCAGTTTTTAAAACTTTTGAGTGTGAGAATAACATAAATCTCTTATTATTACTGAATTTCTTGGGATATTGTTCCATGTACCCACCAGCCTTTTGCCTCTAAAAATCGCGTTTAAACTTCTATAAGTTGAGTTTATTTTACCATAAGTATAAGCGAAAATCTTGTACTTAACTCAAATGATTGGAAAGTTTCGAAAAAAATTCATGTTTCGGACAAATTATGGTCGAATTTTAACAATCAAACGCTCTCTTTATAGAACCTCTTAATGAACAAAAAATTACGTTCACGAAGAGCTTACACCATTCTTATTTGTGGTAAATCTATTAATACATGATTATTTTAAACTTCATTGATAGAAAATTACGCACCAATATTTCAGCGCTCTCATCTCAAGCTACAAAGAAGCTAATAATTCATTTTCTTCTTTGATTCTTAAATAAAGACATATGCTATAGGGAACTATGAAAACCATTATCGTTAACCAAGCATGAAATAATAGGGTTATCCCTATTAACTCAGGAACAATGTTTAAGAAATAATTTGGATGTTTAATATATTTAAACACCCAACTAGTATTTAACACATGATTTTCAGCAAAAATTAATTTAACTGTCCAGTATTCCCCTAATGATTTAATCACTACGATTAATACGATAAATGACACTATTAACAGAAATAATCCAATATAACTAATTATATCTATTTTTACGCTCGTGATTATACCTTCAAAAAAAGAACAAAAATAAAATAAAGTATGCAAAATTACTAGTTGTTTGGATACTTTTTTACCATACTCCATCGCGCCTGTCTCTAATAATTTCTTTTCATGACGTTTAGAAATAAAAAGCACTCCTATTCTGAATAAAGCTATAACAAAAAATAGTACGTACATGATTATATTCATATTCAACACAAATGATTGAAGAAAAAATTCAAGCAATTCGTAAAGAACATTAACATTATGGCTATAGAAGAATGACACAAAAATTAAAACGACGTGGATACAAAGTAAATAAAAAGAAAGTACAGCGATTAATTCAAAAGCTACAGTTACAAGTCAACGCATTTACCAAGAAATCTAGGAAATATAATTCATATAAGGGAACCGTTGGGAAAGTAGCTAAAAACTTGATTCATCGAAGATTCAATACTTCGGGCTCTCATGAAAAAATCACGACGGATACAACTGAATTTAAATACTATAAAACAGACGACGCGGGCATTCTTCGACAGAAAAAACCATATTTAGATCCGTTTATGGATATGTATAACAGTGAAATTCTAAGCTACAACCTTTCTGCTCAACCAAACGGTAAAACAGTTATAGCCGGGTTAGTAGAAGTAATTTCTCAAACAAATGATTGTCCCTATCGCCGCACCTTCCACTCTGATCAAGGCTGGGCTTATCAAATGAACACCTATGTACAAACATTATATGTAAATAAAAAATTAGAGTAGTTTCTAATAGTTTTCATTTATAAAAACAAAAGTGAACCATTAACCTATTAGTAACAATGTTAATGGTTCACTTTGCTGAAGAAAATTCGTCTCACAACTCAGGCTACTCCATTTCATAATTTAATTAAGTAACTTATTGATCTAACTTTAAAAATACTAACGATTGAGCCACAGCTTTCTCTGATGCATGACTCTCCATATTTAATTGATATCCATGTCCCACCTCAACTTTTGAATCAAAGAACAAAGTTTGAGTTGGAACTTTAAATTCTTCTAGCCTAGCTACATAGTTTTTAGCTTGTTTAGTAAAAGTATTCGTATTTCCATCTGTAATAAATATCGGTGGAAATTTTTCACTGATATAATTATTTAAATTTAGAAGCTGACCTAAATGCTTGTCTTGTTTCCAATTTTTCTCGCCAGTCAATCCCCAACCCATTTTAGAAACCACATAATTACTTAGTATATTACCATCAAAGTTTTGAAATTCTGATAAATCAAATACAGCACTATATAAAAGTAGACTTTTATATAGTGTATTTTTTACTGGCTGAATTTCAATTTTTTTTGCATAACTATCATCATGGTAAGCTGATAACAATTGTAACGCTAAAAAACCTCCTGCTGACGAGCCAGCTAAACTAATTTCATTTTCGTTTATTGAAAATTGTTCAGCATTCTCAACAATAAATTTGACCGCTTCATTCACTTGCCTAATTTGGTCAAATACTGTAGCCTTCGGCGCAAGATTGTAATTAATACTTACAAAAATATATTCTTCATTGGAAAGTGTGGGACCAAAATATTTTGCCATCTCTTTTTCGCCTTTAAAGAAACCACCACCATGAATAAATAAAATTACAGGAGCCGACTCTTTCAACTTTTTCGGTGAATAAATATCTAATGTGCTTTCCAAATATTCATTTGAATACGTAATATTTTTTTTAACACTAATATTATCTTCAATTTCTCTGTAATTAGATGGCTTTGTTAAATTTGCTTCAACAGGTATCGCCTTAACAGCTGCAAATAAAGGCTTAGGAGTGAAAAATAATATGGTAAAAAAAGATAAAATACTAATCAAAATAATTACTGATACACCTAATGCTATTTTTTTCATAAAAAACTCTCCTTTATTTTCAAAATACTCAAAGCCATATTATTTTTCCACTCTATTTTTATCTTTAAATGATAGATCTCTTTCTTTTAAACTTTGGTATTTGGGTCAACTAAATCATTGTCTTCTATATTTACTCTTGTCTTTTAACATGTTTAATTATACATAACTTAGCTTTCATGTCTAGTGAACGATAAACATACTCTCTTTAATCATTAGCTTTATACTTATTAAAACACTTCATATTAATGGTTTAACATTAATTATTTTATATATATTAGCTACTAATTTATAATTTATAGTTTATAGTTGTTCCATAACTGAATCCCTTCTCTATTACTTATAAGCCTATCACATTCATTGAATGGTAATTACATATAGAAATGATAAATCAATGTTTGAAGTATTAACAATTATTGTCATTAATTTGTGTATTATTTTGAAAAACCTAACTAATTTTTAAAAGTTAATTAGTACTGCCAATACTATATTTTATTCATACCAATCTATTGGTATGAGTTTTAAATCAGTATGCCAGTCTTCAATAACCGAAGCTTTGAAATTATGATTATCATATAGTTTAGCGTGATCAACTACAATTACTTGAAGTTGGTTCGATAAAGAATTTACTTTGTTATACATGAAATCATACATTTTTGTAAATATTTCCCTATCAGTGTCTTTACCTTCTGTCTTTGAAGGGAAATTTACTTGGGAAGGATGATCCATGAATAGAAACCTAGGTACAAGACGTTTACTTTGAGTGAAATATTTTTGTAACGCAAAATAAGCTATTAAGTGAACTCCAACCCAATTTGATCCACTTCCATGTTGTTGTAATTGTACTAGGCAGTCAGTTTTATCAACAACAGCCGTTACTTTATTCATATCTAGTCTATGTGGATTAGATGAATGTTCTAGATCTAATTCTTTTGCCTCTGATCATATCACTTGAAATACGTAATAAAGCTGATTGTTTTCGTTCTTCAATAGAATCTTTATCTAATAAAACATGAATTTCTTCTAATCTTAAATTCAGTGTTTTGATTTTTATCTCTATATTACTTGAGTTTTCTTCATCAGTTAAACTTTCTAACCATAAGCTAATTCTACCTACAACCTTTTCCTTTCTAGAGTGTAGTTCTATAAGCGTTTTAGCTCTATTATTGTGATGATAAATACCATCAATCTCTGATTTAATATTTTGAATTTCTTCTAGATGTTTTTGCCTAATATTCTCTAATTCATCAATATAATTACGAAGTTTTAATTTTTTCTACTTACATTTTTATATTTTCATCTAATTTTTTATTTTCCCATTAGTAAAAGGACATTCATATCTTTCTATATCACCGCTACCAGCACCGTACCCAATATGTGATTCTTCATTTGAAAAAATTAATTTAGTTCTCATGTTGTACTATCCTCACATAAAATTTACTTAATTATATCAAATACCTATAAAGAAAAAGAGAGTTCTTATTTTTATAGTAAATTATACATTATATTGAAATATATAAATTTCGCTGAACAGTTCTACTATAAAACAAATTCTATCAATCAACTATCAAGAACTTGGGTTGCCTCCCAAACTGTGATTCATTCAAGGAACCTACTGACAAACTATCACAGGAGTGTGTTGACTTAAATATTCTCATGAACTATATTCTTGTTGGAAAATAGAAAAAGATATCGCCATATACGATACCTTTTCAGAAGTGTGCTAAAATTTACTGCCAATATAATTTAACTTAGAATTGATTCAATTTATTTTTACATGGCGATAAAATGTTGTTATATTAAAATTTTCATATCCAGAATTTACAGTAGATGTTTCTAGTACTCTTTTTCTAGATAAAAAACAATTTTTAACAATTTTTTTTAATGATAATTTTTCTCAAAAAAAACATCTATGCTTAATCATACATAAACCAAGCTTTGTAGCTAAAAATCTCTGGTAGAAAACACCAAAAAAGCGACAATTTCGTCGCTTTTGGTAGCATTTTGGAAAACTGACAGTAAAAACGGTGGCTTATTCTCCTGAATTTTTGTTGATTTAACCCGCTTTTACTGAGTTTTCCAATCATCGGCGGTACATCTTAAACTCAAGAAACAAATCATTATAAATCCCCAAATATTTCGCCCCTAAATCTTCATAAACTTCTAAATGCTTAATCACTTCATCACTTGGATAAAACTGTTCATCACTAGAAATTTCCTCAGGTAATAATTTTTTCGCTGCCTTATTTGGGGTGGAATACCCAATGTATTCTGCATTTTGAGCAGCATTTTCAGGTCGCAACATGAAATTGATAAATTCGTAGGAGCCTTTAATATTTTTTGCTGTTTTAGGAATCACGATATTATCAAACCACAAATTAGATCCTTCTGATGGTATCACATAATGAAGATGTTCATTGCCATCAAGCATTTCAGCTGCTTCACCAGAAAACGTTACAGCTGCCGCACTTTCTTCGTTGATCATGTACATTTTGATTTCATCTGCAACAATTGCTTTTACATTAGTTGTTAGTTTGTTCAATTTATCCGTTGCTTTGCGCAACTCTTGATTATTTTTGCTGTTTAATGAATATCCCATACTGTTTAAGGATAGTCCTAATACTTCACGAGCACCATCAATCAACATCACATTATCTTTCAATGCTGGTTTCCACAAATCGTCCCAATGCTTGATTTGATCTTCGCCAATAAATTTATCATTGTAAATGATCCCTAATGTTCCCCAAAAATAAGGAATCGAATAGTTATTTTGCGGATCAAAATCTAAATTTAAAAAACGTTCATCGATATTTTCTAATCCTTTTAGTTTCTTATGATCGATCGGCAATAGCATTTTTTCTTTCATCATTTTTTGGATCATATATTCAGAAGGAATCGTGATATCGTACGCCGTACCACCTTGCTGGATTTTCGTAAACATGGCTTCATTCGAGTCAAATGTTTCATAATTGACCTTATAACCTGACTCTTTTTCAAATTTACGTAATAAATCAGGATCAATATAATCGCCCCAATTATAAATCGTCAAGGTATCAGCACCCGCCATACCGCTGGCTTTTTCTAATTGACGAACTCCGAAAAATAAAATCAGTATGATCGCTAAAATGCCGATAAGCAAAGATTGTAGTTTTTTCATTTAAGGTTAGCCACCTCACTTTGTTCACGACGCATTTTTTTCATACGTTTGGACGTATTATCTTGGCTGATAAAATAGTAGCCGATCACTAAAATCATAGAGAAAATAAATACTAAGGCACTTAGCGCATTGATTTCTAGACTAATTCCTTGTCTCGCTCTAGAATAAATTTCAACTGAAAGTGTTGAGAATCCATTTCCAGTAACGAAAAAGGTCACGGCAAAATCATCTAGTGAGTAGGTAAATGCCATAAAATAACCTGCAATAATACCTGGTGATAAAAATGGCAAGATAATATTTTTGATTACTTGTACATTATTGGCCCCAAGATCACGAGCTGCATCCACCATCGAGTCATTCATTTCTTGTAATTTTGGTAGCACCATCAAGACGACGATCGGAATACTAAAGGCAATATGAGACAATAATACACTGGCAAAACCTAAGCTAATAAAGCCAACTGCTGTAAAAAAGATCAAAAAACTGGCACCAATAATGACATCCGGAGATACGAGCAAAATATTATTAAAACTCATCAAAGCTGTTCTAGTTTTTCTACGTCTTGTGTAATAAATTCCCATCGCCCCAAATGTGCCGATGATCGTAGCTAATAGCGCCGATAAAAAAGCCAACAAGAACGTATTCAACACAATGATCAATAAGCGTGTATCGTCAAAAACAGCCGCATAATTTGCAAGTGTGAATCCCGTAAATTTATTCATCGTATCTGTATCATTGAATGAGTAGAAAATCAGATAGAAAATCGGTGCATACAATAAAGCAAAAACGATGATCAGATATAGATAAGACCATTTAAATTTTTTCTTTGTCATTTCACCCGCCCCTTTTTCTTCTTCTCACCTGTCAACAGCATCACAACAAACATTGCCACAATCAAAATCACACCAATTGTTGAGCCCATGCCCCAGTTTTGTGTCACCATAAAGTGTTCTTCAATAGCTGTACCTAATGTGATAACACGGTTTCCACCAATCAAACGAGTCAACATGAATAAGGATAGTGAGGGAATAAAAACTGCTTGAACGCCACTTTTTACCCCATTCAATGAAAGTGGAAAAATCACTCGCTGAAAGGTTTCAACACTGTTAGCCCCAAGATCACGGCTAGCGCTGATCAGCGAAGGATTGAGTTCTTCTAGCGCATTAAAGATTGGTAAAATCATAAATGGAATTTCAATATAGGTTGCGACAAATAGAAAACTAAAATCTGTAAATAAAATTTGATGCGGACCAATTCCAAGAAAACTTAAGAACTGGTTCACATTTCCATGAATGCTAAAGATCCCAATAAAAGCATAAGCTTTCAGTAAGAGATTCACCCATGTTGGCAAAATAACCAACATCAACCACAATTGCTTATGCTTTAACTTTGTTAAAAAGTAAGCAGTTGGATAACTGATCAAAAACGTAAACAACGTGATCAAAAAAGCATACCAAACTGAATTAAGTGTCATACTCAAATAAGTGCCTGACGTAAAGTATGTTTGATAATTGTCTAAAGTAAACTGGCCGTTCATATCAAAGAAAGATTGATAGATAATCATCAAAACAGGCGCAATCACAAACAATAATAGCCACATCATATAAGGAATTGAATAAATCCGACGCATTGTTTTCATTATTATTCCTCCTATTCTTCGTAGCTTTCTAAACGAGCATCAAAATCTTCCTCTGACTCATTGAAACGCATAACATGGATATCTTCAGGTTCAAAAAAAAGTCCAACTTTAGCACCTTCTGTTGCTTTTCGAGTTGAATGGACCATCCACTCATTGTGATCTTCATCATGACAGATGATTTCATAGTGAACCCCACGGAATAATTGCGTATCGACAGTTACAACTAATTTTCCTTTGTCTGCTGTCGTAATCGTCAGGTCTTCCGGACGTAACATTATCTCAACTGGTTCTGCTTGGCGCATCCCGCCATCCACACATTCAAAACGTTTGCCGACAAATTCAACTAAATTATCTTCGATCATTGTGCCGTTGACAATATTGCTTTCTCCCACAAAATCTGCCACGAAATGATTGATTGGTTCATCATAAATATCTACAGGCGTACCACTTTGCACGATGTGTCCTTTGTTCATGACAAAAATTTCATCACTCATTGCCAAAGCTTCTTCTTGATCATGTGTAACAAAAATAAACGTAATTCCTAAACGTTGCTGCAATTCACGTAATTCATATTGCATATCTGTCCGCAACTTCAAATCCAATGCAGATAAAGGCTCATCTAGAAGCAAGACTTTGGGTTCATTGACGATGGCACGGGCAATCGCTACACGTTGGCGCTGACCACCAGACATCTCACTGATTTCACGCGTTTCATAACCTGGTAACTGAACCATCCGCAAAGCATCTTTCACTTTCTTTTCAATTTCTTTCTTCTGTATCTTTTTGATTTTTAACCCAAATGCTACATTATCAAACACATTCATATGAGGAAACAAAGCATAATCTTGAAAGACAGTATTCACTTGACGTTTATTGGCTGGAATATCATTGATTCTTTGTCCATCAAAATAAATATCCCCTTCCGTCGCATCTACAAAACCAGCTAAAATCCGTAAAATCGTTGTTTTCCCGCAACCAGAAGGTCCTAGCAATGTATAAAATTTTCCTTGTTCAATTTCAAAACTAACGTTTTTTAGAACTTTTTCATCATCATATTGTTTTACAACGTTTTCAAACGTAATAATATTTTTCTTCACCCGCTGATACCTCCGTTTTAAAAATGTAATGGACTCGTTTTACCTTGAATGAAAAATAGGAAAATACGAGGGTGGCGCTTTTAGCCACAATCTGATTTTCTCTTTTTTCCGAAAGCCAAGTCTAAAAAATTAAATGCTATAAATAGGACTCCGTAGCAACGATCAATATCCGACTTTTTCCTTTTGAATGGTTGATCAACTGATGACGTTCCTTCGCTTGATAGTACATTGCTTCGCCTTTCTTAGCAGTGTACGTTGTTTCCCCTAATATCAATGAAACAGAACCGTCGATCACATAGATAAACGTTTCAGATAATGAGGGTTCAAATGTCTTATACTGACCATTCTTGTCAAATGTCAAAACAATCGGTTCCATCTCTTTTTCGTTTGATTCTGGAATCAGCCATTTTAGTTCATAACCATTCTCTTCATCATAATAAAGTGTACTGTCTTCCTCTTTATATACAATTTTTTGAGCTAGCGTCCGCTCACTAAAAAATTGTTCTGGCGTGATGCCTAATACTTCTAAAATATTAAAAAATGTCTCCATTGAAGGCGAGCTTAAATCACGTTCCAACTGAGAAATATACCCTTTTGTTAAATCTGTTCGTTCACCTAATTCTTCTTGTGTTAAGTTTTTTTGTACACGTAAGTTCCGCAGCTTCTCACCAATTTCCATTTGACCACCCCATTTCAATCTATTAAAAACACATAAAAGTTTGCTCATACTAAACTAAAAGTTTAATTTTACCTTTTCTAGTATACGAATTTTTCAAAAAATAGCAACAAATTTTAGTAATAAAGTTTGATTTTTTTATATTTATCTCATACTTTTATACTAGCATTGATTGACTTATTTTGACAAAATAAAAAAGCATCTGTTATTCAGACACTTCTTTATTTTCTATAGATCGTATCATTCTTTTTTTACTGAGCTTCAACGGGATGAAATAATTTACCAACAGCGCAATCCCCATGCCGATAAAACTGTCAACCACTCTGGCAAATGCATATCCGTAAGACTGATCCGCTGGAATCATAAATACGATCGTTAACAAGGTTGCACAGGCGCCGACCGTTCCTTCATGGTACCCAAGACTCGCAAGTAGTGCAATCATCAACGTAATGATAACTGGAATAAAAATCAACTGGACAAGCTCTGTTCTGCCTAACCAGTTAAATACAGCAATTACTGCAATCGACATAATTGCCCCCATCACGTTTCCTATGATTCGATGCTTGCCATATTTTAGCGTATTCTCCATATCTTCTCGCAGTGTAAAAACCGTTGTAATCGCTGCTACTACATAAGTTTCCCGCTTTAATAAAATACTCACTAGAATACAAAAAAAGACACTTAACCCCGTTTTAAATGTTCGCATACCAATCTTAAATTTCAACAAACTGAATTCCTTTCACTTTTAGCAAAAACATGACTAATTTTTTTCTTATTGTCCAATAAAAAATCTCATCTTCTATTCTACCCCATTTTTCTTCTATTAAGAAGAGTTCTTCAAGAAGAATTTGCTAAAGATAAAAAGAGAATATGTTATGATAGTAGCAATAAAAGAAAAGTTGTTTGTCTTCGTTCAAATTGTACTTTGAAGCATGCTAAAAAGTATAATCACAAGGAACGTTGTGACGTACATGACAAAGGAGGATATTTATGGATATGTTTTGGGGATTTCGTGTAAAAAAAGAAGCTGAAACGATCACTAGTGCAGTAGAAAAAATAGCACTTACTGATTTATCTGAAGGAGAGGTATTGGTCAAAGTTGCCTACTCTTCGGTTAATTATAAAGATTCACTCGCGGTAAAAGAAAATGGGGGTGTCATTCGTGATTATCCCATGATTCCTGGAATTGATTTAAGTGGGACTATTTTGTCATCCCAAGATGAGCGTTTTAAAGAAGGCCAAAATGTTTTAGTAACAGGTTATGGTTTAGGCGTAACTCATACTGGTGGTTTCTCTGAAATCGCTCGAGTATCTGGAGATTGGATCGTTCCTCTACCAAACGAATTAAGCTTAAAAGACGCTATGATTTTTGGAACAGCTGGTTTCACCGCTGCATTGTCTGTTCAAGCGTTAGAAAATAATGGACTCGCTCAAAATAAAGAAGCAAAAATTTTAGTTACAGGCGCATCTGGCGGTGTTGGAAGTTTAGCAATTGCCATGTTAAAACAACTTGGTTATAAAAATATCGTAGCGTTGAGTCGGAAAAAAGCAGCAATTGCGCCTTTGAAAAAAATTGGCGCATCTGAAGTGCTTTTATTAGAAGAATTCATGCCTGAAAAAATCAAGCCATTAGCAAGACAAACTGTGGATTTTGTCATCGACACTGTTGGAGGTGAAGTAACAAGCGTCTTGTTAGCTCAACTTAGCTATGGCGGAAGTATTGCTATCTGTGGAAATGCTGCTGGAATCAAGTTAAACACAACGGTTTTACCCTTTATTTTAAGAGGGACCAATCTATTAGGCATCGATTCAGTCAATGTTCCAATGCCCCAACGTTTAGCTATTTGGCAACGTCTAGCAACTGATTTGAATGTAAGCCATCATGAACTAGTAAATGAAATAACGATAGATGAACTGCCTCAAACTTTAGAACAGCTGCAAGCCGGCACCCATAGTGGACGAACAATCATCAAAATGAACTAAAGGAGTAACGATAAATGAATATTTTAATCACAGCAGGAGGAACGTCAGAAAAAATCGATAATGTGCGTTCTATAACCAATCATTCGACTGGACGTCTTGGAAAAATAATTGGCGAAACCTTTTTAGCAAAAGGACATTTCGTAACATACGTAACCACTCCTCGAGCAGTCCGACCTACTAATGAAACAAATTTGACCCTTATTGAAATTGAAACAACAAAAGAATTAGAATCAGCATTACTCGATCAGTTTGAGCACCAAACATTTGATGGAATCATTCATAGCATGGCTGTTAGTGATTTTACTACTGAAACAACATTGTCAGAAGAAACTTTTATTGAAAAACTTGCAACTACATTAACAAAAGATGATGCCTTATCCGATCTAACCAAATTGACAGAGGCTCTTTACCTTAGTTTAGATGAAATTGGCAAAACGATTCAACAAGAAAAGAAAATTCCTTCTGGAACAGATCGCCTCTTGCTTTTTTTGAAGAAAAACCCTAAAATAATTGCAATGCTTAGAGAAAAACAACCCCAAGCAGTGCTTGTAGGATTCAAATTGTTAGTTGGCGTTTCCACAGAAGAATTAATTCAAGTTGGTCAAACAATCTTAGCGAAAAACAACTGTGACTTTGTACTAGCTAATGATCTTGAGAAGATTAAAGGCGACCAACATCAAGGAATCTTGATCGATACACAAGGACAAACGGAGACAGCTCAGACAAAAAATGAGATCGCTCAACTAATCGTTTCTAAAATTGAAGAAAAATGGAGGATGCAATGATGAAAACAATCTTATTGGGGATTTCCGGCAGTATATCGGCATATAAAGCCGCAGATATTACCAGTCAATTCACAAAATTAGGCTACAATGTCGATGTAATCATGACGACCAACAGCACGAAATTTATCACCCCATTGACACTGCAGTCTTTATCTAAAAATCCTGTTCATACAGATGTCATGGAAGAAATAACACCTGATAAGATCAACCATATCGAATTAGCAAAAAAGGCCGATCTTTTCTTAGTCGCTCCAGCTTCTGCTAATATTATAGCCAAATTAGCTAATGGTATTGCAGATGATATGCTTTCTACTGTTGCGTTAGCGTTAAAAGAAGAAGTACCTAAATTTATCGCTCCTGCAATGAATACTTATATGTATCAAAATCCTATCACGCAACGAAATTTAACAACACTCAAAGAAGTTGGGTATCATGAAATCGATCCACGGGAAGCCTTATTAGCTTGTGGTGATTTTGGGCGCGGTGCCCTTGCAACAGTTGAGGAGATTGTCGCTAAGATCAATGACATTTTAGCGAAATAATTTTGAGGAGTCATTTATGAAAAATACTAAAACCTTTACATTAACTGCTATGTTTTTAGCGATTCTAATTCTACTATCTGCAGTTCCTTTTTTAGGATTTATTCCAATCGGACCGATCAATGCGACAACCATGCACATTCCAGTGATTATCGCATCCATTGTCTTAGGCCCAAGAATCGGTGCGTTTTTAGGCGGCGTCTTTGGTATCATCAGTATGATCCGCAGCACGATTGTTTTGTCGCCATTGTCCTTTGTTTTCTCTCCGTTTATTCCTGTAATCGGAACTGATCAAGGTAGTTGGAAAGCAATTATTGTTGCTCTAGTTCCACGAATTTTAATCGGTATTGTGCCTTATTTTGTTTTTATGGGTTTAAAAAAACTGACAAAAAATAAACCTAGTTCACAACCTGTTAGTTTGTTTATTGCAGGTTTTCTTGGTTCCGTTACAAATACGATCCTCGTGATGAACTTGATTTATTTCCTATTTAAAGATTCTTATGCACAAAGTATTGGCGCAAGCGGTGCCGCAATTTATACAGGTATTTTGACCGTAATTTTTACCAGCGGCGTTGTGGAAGCGATCGTTGCAGCTATTGCCACGGTTGGCGTCGCTTCTGTATTATTGCGCTTAGTGAAAAAAAATGCCACACAAAAATTGTAATGATAGTGAAAAAGCATGTAGAAAGACTGACAAAAGTCTCTTTACATGCTTTTTATTTTGAATCAACAACAAATACTGCTTAGCCAAATAAATCATCTACAATAGATTTTCCCTCAATAATATTCCATTGATCTAAACATTCTGAACCAAATCCTCTTAAACAACCAATGTCACGAGCTTCAATCATTTTTTATACTTCGTGCGCTTTCGCGAGGTCAAATTCTCCATTCACAATCACACCAATTAGATTGTCTACTTCATTAAATTGATAGTCTATTTTTTGATGTATTTGTTCAGATGCTCTAGCTTTTGCTTCAATTTTCTTCTGTCGTTTATCCCACTCATTTCCTATCGGTTTTATCCAAGACAAATTCATCCTCGACAAATCAAATGTTCCTGAAACAGGATTCCATGCTGCGCCTTTTTCAACTTCTGCTAGTCCAGCATCTAAATTTGCCAGCTGTGCTTCGAATTCTGAAAACAAATTTTGGGAGGTTGTATTGAATTCATACAACTTCTGCAGTTTTTCTTTGTTCTTTTGAATCGAACTTTGCACGCCTAGATACCGTTGTTTCATCCGTGGATTAGGTACTTTTTCTTTGTCCATCGTACGTACCATATTTTGCAGTATAGCCTGCCCTTGTGCAAGCTCTGCTTTTAATTGTTCTTCGATCACATCACACGTGTCTACCGAGGACTGAAACTCTTTGGGAAATTTACTGTGCGCTTCAATTAATGCCTCACAGGCCAGTATAAACCCATTTGCTAATATCGGATAGACTGCTGAGAAATAGACTTTCGCTGAATCATACGTTTTACTAGAAAGTGGTGCATTCATAAATGCATCGACACTATTCTTTAATGTTCCGCAAAATTGAATGTATTCATTTGCCATTTGTTTTGCAGCAGCACTTTGTCCATTTACTTCATCTATGTAAAAATCAATGCCCATAGCGGTCATCCTCCACTCTTTCTATATCAGAAAACAGCTGTGCTCTTTGAATGTATAATTCCTCTTCTTTGTCTCTTAATTGCACTTCCTCACTTACCAAACGTTCTGCTATATCTTCTAAACGTTGGCGCTCATATTGATGTATGCGATTAGCCTCATCATCTAATTTTATAAAATGACCTGTATATTGCGAGCCTTCATTGTTAAAAATCAAAGCTTGGTAATATTGTTGTTCCTGTTGATGAATCGAAAAATAATCTGCTTCCAACTCTTCTAATTCCTGAATCTCTCGGCATTTTTCTTCTTGCTCAAGATTCACCTGTCGTAACTGCTGATTAATTTTTAGTTCTTTTTCTTTTACACTCATCAGCTTCTGCCACCTCCAAGAGATGAAGAAAATCGTTGTAAGTCAAAAGGTTGTTTGATTGTTTGATCGATCAAACTGAATTCTTGTGCTTTTGAATGAATATGATTACCGTCACGAGTAATCGCATTTGCTATACGCTGCCCTCGACTATGAATACTTGTTAAGCTATTTTGGGCATTATTATTTCCACTTAAGGTGGTGTGTTCAGCTTCACATGTCGTTTTATTCACGGAAGAAAAACCACGGACAGTATGATTAAACTGCGCTGAAATAACTCCTGCCACAGTTAGGCTGCTTTTGGTTTCCGACATATTTCAACCCCCTTTCCCCTATTTTTACATTTTCGTCTCCCTAAACTCCTTAACATCATTTTGCCACATTAATGTGTCTTATAGTTATCAAATTTTTCTTTTAGACGAAAAAAAATTGCAAATCTGAGACTTGCAATTACTATTTTTCAAAATATAAACGCTCCATTTCATCAAGTATCTTAGATTAAACTAAAAGAACTTGTCCATAAATCTGACAAGTTCTTAGAAATACTATGATTTAACATAGGTTACTTTGTTTGCCAACTCACTTGCTGCAAACTGATTCACTTCAAAAAAGACTTTGATCATTTTTTCATTCTTTAAACGAATCACGATATGGGGTGACTTACGAAATGAGATAAAACTTGTACTGATCCCAGCTAGATTCCAGTTACTTGTAATTGTAAAATAGCGTATATCTTCGTACATTAATACTTTCTTTCGATTAAAATGAACCAGCTCTAAGCCATTTTCATACAAATACAACCCATCTTTTCTAAAGATAAATTGAAAAATCGATAATACAGCAAAAATCGTTCCACCTATTAACCCCATTTGCATACCGAGTCGATCGACATCAGTAAAAATAATCAACCCAAAACATAGGATTACTGGTAATAAAAAGAACACACCCAACATGATTCCTCTGCGATATGCATCGGAATATAACCTTCCCAACTCCATTTCTTTTCTCCTTTATTCTTTATTTGTACCTCTTTTATCGTATCATTTTTGAGTAGGTTGAAAAAGGATGAATTTGTTGACATATTCGCTCATTTAAGAATGAGCTATTTTAATTTTACTCAAAAAAACAGGAAAAAACTTAAAAGTAAGTTATTCCCTGTTCCTTCTCATCAGATTAATGATATTGGTTAATTTTTATCCTTTTTCCTTTGTTCCAGATTTACCAATATTACTGTCGCTAACATTGCCAACCCAATAAATACGGCTGAATTTGATAATGCTTCTCCTGCCTTTGGAAAATCTGGTTTCCCCGGGACTTCTTTTTCTGGTACAACAGGTACCTCGGGTTTATCTGGCGGATTGATGTGGTCATCCACTACCGCTATGTTTTTGATTTGTTGACCTAAAACGGCTTCTTTATTAATTTTGACTTTGAATACGATGGAACGGGTTTTCGTGTCGCTGATTCTTGGGTATTCGGCGACTACTTTTCCATTTTTTACCGTTAAACTTGTCGGTTTTGGCTCATCGCCTTCACTTTTGATACTATTTTCTACGTAGGTCAACCCTTTTGGTAAATTGTCTGTGACGGTGACTTGATTCAAGACACCATTTTTTACTGTATTGCGGAAACTGATGCGGTATTCAAGCTCTTCACCGATTTTAACGGTCTTTTTATTGACTGTTTTCTCGCTTTCTAGTTTCCCTAGCGGTTGTTCTGGTGTTACGGGTACTTCGGGTTCATCAGGTGGGTTCGTGTGATCATCGATTTTGGCTTTGTTGATGATGGGTTGGCCAACTACTGCTTCTTCGTTGATCGTCACTTTGAACACGATGGAACGGGTTTTTGTATCGCTGATTGTTGGATATTCAGCGGTTAATTTGCCCTCTTTTACCGTTAAGCTTGTCAGTTTTGGCTCATCGCCCTCACTTTTCACACTGTTTTCTACATAGGTTACGCCTTTTGGTAGGGTATCCGTGACGGTGACTTGGTTTAAAATACCATTAGTGATTTTGTTACGGAAGGTGATACGATATTCGATTTCTTCACCGATTTTTGGTGCTTGGTTATTGACTGTTTTCGTACTTTCTAATTCCCCCGGTGTTTCTACTGGCGTCACTGGCACTTCTGGCTCATCGGGTGGATTTGTGTGGTCATCGATTTTGGCTTTGTTGATGATCGGTTGTCCAACTACGGCTTCTTCGTTGACGGTCACTTTGAACACGATGGAGCGTGTTTTGGTATCGCTGATTTTTGGGTATTCTGCGACTAGTTTGCCATTTGTCATGGTTAAGCTTGTCGGTTTTGGCTCATCGCCCTCACTGGTTAAACTACCTTCCACATACGTTACACCTTTTGGTAACACATCGGTGACGGTGACTTGGTTTAAAACACCTTTTGCTATTTTGTTATTGAAATTGATTCGATATTCGATTTCATCCCCGATTTTTGGTGATTGGTTATTAACTGTTTTCGTACTTTCTAATTCGCCAGGGGTTTCTATTGGTGTCACTGGGACTTCTGGTTCATCTGGCGGATTTGTGTGGTCATCGATTTTGGCTTTGTTGATGATTGGCTGTCCGATAACGGCTTCTTCGTTGACGGTCACTTTGAATACGATTGAACGAATGTTAGTGTCGCTGATTTTCGGGTATTCTGCGACCAACTGGCCATTTGTTATGGTTAAGCTTGTTGGTTTGGGATCAGCGCCTTCACTGGTCAAGCTGCCTTCTACGTACGTTACTCCTTTTGGTAGAGTATCGGTGACTGTGACTTGGTTTAGGACACCATTCGGGATTTTATTGTTGAAATGAATTCGATATTCGATTTCATCTCCGATTTTTGGTGATTGATTGTTCACCGTTTTCGTACTTTCTAGTTCTCCTGGTGTTTCGACTGGTGTTACAGGTACTTCTGGTTCGTTCGGTGGATTCGTATGATCGTCGATTTTGGCTTTGTTTACGATTGGTTCACCGACTTTTGCCTCTTCGTTGACTTTGACTTTAAAGACAATCGAACGGATTTTGTTATCACTGATTTTTGGGTATTCAGCGATTAGTTTGCCATTTTCCATCGTTAAACTTGTTGGTTTGGGATCATCGCCTTCGCTTGTTACACTGCCTTCTACGTACGTTACGCCTTTTGGTAGCGTGTCGGTCACGGTGACTTGGTTTATGACACCATTTGTAACGTTGTTGCGGAAGGTAATGCGGTATTCGATCTCATCACCGATTTTTGGTGCTTGATCGTTTACTGATTTAGTAACGTCCAATTGTCCGGGTGTTTCGACTGGGACAACTGGGATTTCAGGCTCATCGGGCGGATTGACATGATCGTCAACGGTGATCTTATTCACGATTTTTTGCCCAACAATGGCTTCTTCGTTGACTTTGACTTTAAAGACAATCGTACGTACTGTTGTGTCTTGGATTTTTGGGTATTCCGCAATGACTTTACCATTCGCCATCGTTAAACTTGTTGGCTGCGGATCAGCACCTTCGCTGGTTAAGCTGCCTTCTACATAGGTCATGCCTTTTGGTAAATTGTCGGTAACTGTCACTTGGTTTAAGACGCCATTGGTAATTTTATTACGGAAAGACAAGCGATATTCCACTTCGTCCCCAATTTTCGGTGATTGGTTATTTACCGATTTAGTGCTTTCTAATTCACCGGGCGTTTCGACTGGTGTGACGGGCACTTCGGGTTCATCCGGTGGATTGGTGTGATCATCGATGATCGCTTGATTGACGATTGGTTGTCCGACTACCGCTTCTTCGTTCACGCGGACTTTGAACACAACAGAGCGGACGGTATTGTCGTCGATTTTTGGGTATTCAGCGGTCATTTTGCCATTTTCCATGATCAAACTCGTTGGCTTCGGATCAGCGCCTTCACTGGTTAGGCTACCTTCTACATAGGTCACCCCTTTTGGTAAGGTGTCGGTCACAGTGACTTGATCAATTACACCATTCGTGACTTTGTTACGGAAACTAATACGATATTCGATTTCATCTCCGATTTTTGGTGCTTGATGATTGACTGATTTCGTTACGTCTAATTGTCCCGGTGTTACAACGGGTGTGACGGGCACTTCTGGTTCGTCAGGCGGATTGGTATGATCATCAATTTTCGCTTTATTGACGATCGGTTGTCCGACTACCGCTTCCGCATTTACGGTAACTTTGAAACTAATCGTTCGTATGGTTGTATCCTTGATTTCAGGATATTCAGCGACTAGTTGGCCATTTTCCATGGTTAAACTTGTGGGCTGTGGATCAGCGCCTTCACTAGCTAAACTTCCGTCTACATACGTCAATCCTTTTGGTAGCGTGTCGGTCACGGTGACTTGGTTTAGGACACCGTTCGTGATTTTATTACGGAACGTGATGCGATACTCGATTTCGTCACCAATTTTCGGTGCTTGATTATTCACTGATTTGCTACTTTCCAATTCGCCTGGTGTGATGACTGGCACGATCGGCACTTCGGGTTCATCGGGCGGATTGGTGTGATCATCAATTTTGGCTTTATTGACGATTGCTTCGCCAATTTTTGCTTCATCGTTGACCTTGACTTTGAAAACGATCGAACGGACTTTAGTGTCATTGATCATACCGTATTCAGCAGTCAATTGACCATTTTCCATGGTTAAGCTTGTTGGCTTTGGATCGTCTCCTTCACTGGTCAAGCTACCTTCTACGTAGGTTACGCCTTTTGGCAAAGTATCCGTAACGGTAACTTGGTTTAAAACACCGTTCGTGATTTTATTTCTGAAGGTAATGCGGTATTCAACCTCATCCCCAATTTTTGGTGATTGATCATTGACTGATTTTGTGACGTCTAAGCGACCAGGCGTTTCGACTGGTGTGACGGGAATTTCTGGTTCATCGGGCGGATTGACATGGTCATCAACGGTGATTTTGTTCACGATTTTTTGCCCAACAATGGCTTCTTCATTGACTTTGACTTTAAATACAATAGTTCGTAATGTTGTATCTTGAATTTTTGGGTATTCTGCAACGACTTTGCCGTCCGTCATAGTTAGGCTTGTTGGTTGCGGGTCAGCGCCTTCGCTGGTTAAACTGCCGTCTACATAGGTCATGCCTTTTGGTAAAGTATCCGTCACTGTGACTTGATTTAAGACACCATTCGGAATTTTATTACGAAAAGACAAACGATATTCCACTTCGTCGCCAATTTTTGGTGATTGGTTGTTGACGGATTTGGTACTTTCTAATTCTCCCGGTGTTTCTATTGGTGTTACTGGCACTTCTGGTTCATCGGGCGGATTTGTGTGATCATCGATCGTTGCTTTGTTGATGATCGGTTGTCCGACTACTGCTTCTTCATTGACACGAACTTTAAAGGAAATGGTGCGTGTTTCGGTATCGGCGATTTTTGGGTATTCCGCAGTTACTTGGTCCTTTACAACGGTTAATGTGGTAGGTTTTGGATCAGGCCCTGTGCTTGTGACACTGTTTTCGATGTAGGTTAGCCCTTTTGGTAAAGTATCGGTCACGGTCACTTGATTTAAAATACCCTTTGATACGGTGTTTTTAAATTGAATCGTGTATTCTATTTCGTCGCCGATTTTTGGCGATTGATTGTTGACTGTTTTTGAGCTTTCTAGTTTGCCGACAAGTTCTTCTGGGGCGATTTTTACCTCTACGATATTTGATGTGTTCTCGATCATCGTATTTGTGGCAGAATCTACGCCTTGGAATGTGGCACTATTTGGAATCAGTTCTTCTCCTTTGGCTGTATCATTGATTTTTGCTTGAAATTCGTAGACAGTTTCTGCAGTCGTTCCTTTGTAGCTACCGCCTTGTGTAGCGTTGGCGCCCTCTCCTACACGAAACGTGATTGCACGATCGGCTGCTGTGTATTCGCCTTGGTCATCGCCTGTGGCATCTGTTTTATTGCCAGCATTTGGACCACTTACGATGGATAAGCTGCCGGGTACATAATCTAGACGGCTATCTAATTGGTCTTTAGAAAGACTGTTGACCGCTTCCGTGTTTTCTTTGGTATTTTTGAGATGGACACGATAAGTTACGGTGTCCCCGATTTTATACGTTTCTTTTGGATTTATAATTTCTTTTGTGACTTCAAGTTCGGGTGTTTCCGCATTGATTGAAAAACCGATCGCGTTGGTTGAGTAATCATCTCCGCTACTGGTTGTTTTAAAGTTAATTTGTTGCTGACCATTGGTAATAATGCCTTCAGGTAAAGTTTGACGGTCAACATCAATATCTAAAAAGTTGGGAAAGCCAGGATTAAATTGACCCGGATATTTATCCACCATGTGCTCATTATTATCAGAAACGGTTCCGTTCATGACATTACCGACTGGGTTGATTGTATTGCTGATATTGACCCAAGAGCCTGCACTATTTTGGATTTGAGCATTGTCACCTGTAAAGGCTTTGTCTCCTTGAACGGTAAACCACGTCACGATTGGGTTTAATTTTCCTTGTTTAGAGGTTAAAAATTCTTTCATGACAAATTCATTGTTGGTTCCTGCTTTATTTCCTCTCGCTCCATAGTAAACGTTGAACGCACGAGATCTTTTGGCTTGGTCCTTGGTCACGATAAATAAACTCCAACCACTAAAGTTAAAACTTTGAGATTTGCCTTGTAGAAAATCGGTCATTGGAATATCTGCTAATGTATATGCGCCAGTCGCACTTTTGTCTCCTTGAAGAATTGAGGTCACATCTGCAAAGTTAGAAAAGCCCGTATTATTAAACCCGAAACCTTGCCCAGGATTGGTAGCATCTTGATCAATTCGATGATATCTTTGTGGTGCAACACGGGTTACTGTTCCATTGGGTGTGGTTAATTGAACAGGAGCACTGATTTCATCATCGGTCATATTCGTCGCTGTAGCTGGGCCTTTAAATCGGGATGCACTCCAAAATAAGCCTGCCCATGCGACTTCTTTGGCACCATCTAAATCGATGTAGGCTTTACTTGAGTTATAGGTCGTTGGATCGCCATCGACATCCGCAAATTTCAACTGAAAATTATTGATTGCTTGACCACTACTTGGGGCTCTGGTATTCAAAAAAGCGCTCGCTGTCGCTTCGTTTACAGGGGTTAAGTTGGTATTTCCTGTAGAGAATAATTCCCCTTTGTGGATACTTTTATAAATTGGCTTATCAAAGCCACGGCCTGGCGTTGGCGCAATTCTTGGTCCGATTGCTTGGGCTCTCGGTGTAGCTTGATTGTTTTCTTCTGAAGTCGTTGCTGCTGATTCTTCTGGTGCAGCAGCAATTGTTGACTCTTCTGATTCGGATTCTGCTACTTCTGCGTCAGATTCTTTTTCTTGTAATGATGTACTGCTCGTTTCTTGTTCGTTATTTGGCAGTGTTAGGGTGATGTCCCCTACTTTTTCATCTGCCTGATTTATTTCAACGGCAAGCTGATGGTTTGTTTCATCTGTTTGCTCGGCACTTATTGTCAGATGTTTAGTGGTATGAGGTTGGATCGTGGTGATGGTTAGTTCTGTCCCCTCATCTTGATTTTCTTTTTGGTCAAACTGGATCGTTTGATCGTCGGGCGCCACCAATTGGTCGTCGCTTTTTAGGGTTGTTGCGTCGAATTTTACTGGTGAGTCATTTTGGTTCTTTTGTTTCAGGACTACGTGATCGATTGGTTGATCGCTTTTGTTGGTTACTTCGTAGTTTACGTCGATTAATTTGTTGTTCGTTTCATTTTTCTTGGTGTCGGCTTTGATGTATAAGGTTTCTGAGTCGAAGATAGTCTCTTCTGGTTTGGTCAATCCTTCTGCAAACACACTGGCGGTGGGTAACAAGTTGGCGATCACCAACATCAAAACGGCTAAATAATTCAGGGAAATTCTGTGCACTTTATTCATTTATATCTTACCTCCTATACTTTTACTATAGTATGGCTAAATAAATAATTCAAAAATATCGGGCTGAACTATTAGTTTTTTCTCATAGCTGGAGTTCGGGTTTTTTTGGTGAATTTTAGGTAGGACGGAAAAAGTTTTTTTGTTATTTTTTCTTATATATAAGGAAGCTGTTTTTGGTGTTATTTAATGGGTGGAAATGCCGAATTTCGTTGCGGTGGGTGGTGTCTTTCGGTATAATAAAATGTGTAGGATAGAAATAAGGATCGAGATTGGGATAAACGGTGGTACAAAAACAGCTCCTTCGGAAATAAGCTGAAATTCACAAAAAATTGAAGAACATTTTTCGTGAATTCCCTCTTATTGCTGTAAAACACAACGAAAAATAAGTTGATGTTGCACAGTACCTACTTGGTTCTCGGAGCTAGACGTTTTCTTCCCAACCTCTGTTCAAGACATATAAATAAAAATTGGCACTTCAATCGTTCGGCGGCAACCTTACGATCGAAGCCTTGTAAAGACGCCCAAAGCTGTCCAAACAAGTTGCCAATAGTGCTAGCAACATGTACTAGCTTCTTTATTGTACCTAAAATAGGGTGAGATTTCTAGGAAATCTTTGCTTTTTTAGGTGATGATTGGTTGTTGTGTATATGGGATTAGACTATTGTCGACGGTATTGGGCATCTGCTCAATGCCGTTTTTTTCTGTCCTACGAGTACTTTTGAAAGGAGGGACGTTTTAAGAATCGATGAAAAACTGGATAAAACAAAAAGGCACTTCACCATTTGGCGGCAACCGAATGATGAAGCCTTGAATAGACACCCAAAGCATGTCTACACAAGTTGCCAATTTGCTAGCACCGAAGCACTAGCTTCTTTATTGTACCTAATTTTCTTTTGGAATTCTAGTTGGTTTTGTTAATTTCTTGGGATTAAGGGTGATTTAGGGGTGAATTGTGGGGATGGTTTGGCTGATTGATGACGGTATTGACAGGTTCGGTATCGTTTTTTGTTTTACTCTGGGACAAGGCGTTATGAATACCGCAAGGCTTTGAAAGTCGTTTGTAGCGCTGGGTTATAGGTTTGCCTCGTCAATGCGTATATAGAAAGAATCGCTGAAGCACAAAATTCAGTGAGAAAACTGGCGGGAGAAGTTGGGTTTGGGCTTGGGTTTCGTTTGGCGCTTATCGGCTTTTCTCCGCCTTATTTGAAGGAGATCAGGAGAATGGATAAACAAGGACAGAATTTAAAAGCGGTTACGTATCAGGATATTATTGAGTTGCGGGATTTTATGGAGAAGATGGCTTCTTGGCAGGAACCTTTGGCGATTTTGGATCATTTTTTTCAGTTTCGGTCTGGGCCGATTAATAAGAAACGGATTGTGAAGGAGTATTATGCTCGGGCGCAGATGTTTCATGCTTTTTATGAGGATTATAATCGGTTGATTGAGTTGGGGGATGAATTGGTGATGGAGATGGTTAGGGCTGAGAAGGTCAAAAATATCAACAACAATAAAAAATAAAAGAATCATACTGCAATTTTAGTTATTGCAGTATGATTCCAGTTATAAAACTATAGTATTTAGTATTAGCTTAAAACACTTTCAGTTATTGCTTTACTGTATATTCCACGAGCATTTCGGATAATTTGTTGATAAGTTAAAATTTTAATATTATTATTAATTTCTATAAGGTTCCTATCCAACACATCTAAGTCTTTAAGAACGTGTTCTCCGCAAATAAAAAATGCTTTTATCATATTGTAGTCAAGTCCTGAAAAACTATTACCTAATAATCTTTCCTGCGCAACAATTCCTCTTCTGTAAATTGATACTTGATTTAAGATTTCTTGAGTATTCGGATGAGAATATGAAGTTTTCTTATCACGTTTCAGTTCACAAATAATTGGAAATGGTTCCTCTGCTACTCTAACTATTATATCTGAAATTCCTTCAATTTTATTTTTATCTATCAGTGATCTGTAGTATTCTTGAGTACTTGTAACTACATTCTGTGATGCTTTATCCCAATAAGGATTGATTAACCAAGGATGCTTTTCTAGATGCTCTTCAAAAACTTTTTCTTTGGCACCATTATCAATATGCTTACTCAATTCTTCAATTACGTTTAATCGATCTTGGATATTTGATTTTATTCTTAATGCACTATTTATTTCAGTCTTATCAAATAGGTTATAAAACTTTTTAAGTATGACACCTACTTCATCATCTTCTCGTACATCAATTTCTTTAATTATTTCACTATTGACTAAGGAAAAAATTACAGGCGTAAAATAATCTATCTCACCCTCATTATCTTTTTCATTATTATCAAACAACTTTTGAGCATATGTTCTCACCTGCTTTTTTTGTTCCTTGTTGAAGGTATTGTAAACCTTCCCATAATTCTCATTATTCATCATTCTAATTAAATAATCTTGCTTTTCAACAGTCCTAGCTGCTCTCAATTCATTCCATTTATTTATAAGATCATTTCTTAAATACGAAATGTTGTCTTTTAACATATCAACATTTTCAATTTCCATATTTAAACCTTCTCGACTACTTAAGACAGGGTCTTCATTTTCATTTTGTAAGAAATCAGCATTAATCTCACCTACAATATAATTATTCGACATTCTTGCATTTTGAACTGATTTTAAAATATTTTCATCAGCAAGTTTTCCATTTATGTAAATTATGATACCATTTGAATTTAGTTCATCTTCAATTTTTAACATCTTTGGCTTTTGAACACTGCCAATCCAGCCTGTCACTTTATTTTCAGAAAAAAAATCATTTTCTACTTCAAATAAATTTTCTGTCTCAGCGTTAGAAAATCTATTTTTAATTTCTAATTCTGAACAACCAAAATAATAAACAAATTCGACAAAACTATCATAAAAATGTTCTTTCAAGTCTACTTCAGTTCTATTTAAAAATAATTCAAAATGATATTTTTCAGATATATTAACTGAAAACCTTCTAGCTAAAATATTTGATAGATTAGATGAAGTTGATTTTATAAATTTTCTTCGCATTTTTGGAATATATATAAGCGTTCCTGTCTCCATTTCGAACTTGTAATCAAATATTTCTTCTAGTTCAGTAAGATCAAGCAGTTCTTCCACAGGAACTTTAATTATAGCTTTATCTACTAGTAAATCATTATAACAAAATTTTACTTTTTTCCAATTTACATCCTCATTACTTTTAGTATATAAAATATATTCTTCCCCTAAACTAAAGGCTGCAAATTTTCCAATTCCCTTTCGCCCCATGTACTCTCTTTTCTTCATATGGTCAGGTTTTCTAATAAATTCTGTTTTCTTTTCCGTTCCAGAGACCGCATATCTTTCAGAAAACTCTGTATCATTCATTCCAATACCATTATCAGTTATTATTAACGAGCCATTTTGTTCAATAATTTCGCATCTAGTAGCGTATGCATCCCAAGAATTTGCTACTAACTCTGCTATAGCTGGTGGATTAGATGTGTACAAATTTCTACCAAAATGTTTAACTGCACCATAAGCAACTTGTAAACTTATACTTTCCATAAAAATCTCCTCTTTCATTTCATAAAATGTAAAAAACACATTCCCGCCTTTTTATAAGATAATGCTAACATAAGACCTTAATAAAAACAGCTGATTAAAAACAGCTATTTTTTATTAATTATTTAAATGATTTAATATGCTATTACCAATTACTTCACCTAATTTTACAGGTACAGCATTTCCAATTTGCATAGATGCTTTTACCATTTTCACAGGACCATCCTTAGGATCAAAAAATTCGTACTTTTCTGGAAAAGTTTGTAACATTGCACCTTCCCTTAAGCTCAAAGCTCTATCTTGTTCTGGATGTCCAAATCTTCCATTTCCATAACCAACAAACTGGGTAGTAATAGTTGACGATGGTTTATCCCATTCTAGCCTTCCATAAACAGACTTATAACTTAAACCGCTCTTTTTTTTATAACATTCCGGTAATAGTTCTTCATCCCAGTCTGTCCAATTACCACCTGGTTTTGAACTTTTTACTCTAGATAAGTTCAATTCTGAAAGACGTCTTGATCTATGTAAGGGGTCAATTGAATCAATTTCACCAGCCTGAATTGGTCTTAATCGACTTATAGTCTCTCGAACCGTGGGATAATTGTCCTTAGTTCTTTGTGGTGGATCTAACTTGATTTCTCCAAATTTTGAAGCTAATAACAAAAGCCGCTTCCTACTTTGGGGAACACCATATTCTGGTGCAAAAACCACTTTATAATCAACTTTATAATTATTTTTTTCTAGTGTTTTTAGAAATTTCTTAAACACATCTTCCTTCACCAACTGAGGAACATTTTCCATAGATACAATATCTGGTTGAACAAGTTCTACCTGTTTCCCAAAATAATCCAACAGGTCCATCTTCTCTTTCCTAGACTCACATTCTTTGTACCTATGACTGTAAGCTGAAAAAGGTTGGCATGGTGCACACCCCATCAATATTTTTATATCAGTATCTTCAGGAAAAAGCTCGTTAATTTCATTATCGGTAATTTCCTTAACGTCTTTAAATATAAATCTCGCATTATTGTTTTTTTCATAAGCAAATCTACAATCTTCTTCTATATCATAACCGGCTATAACATTTATCCCTGCCCTTTGGACTCCGTGAGTTAAACCGCCCACACCGCAAAATAAATCCACAGCATTCATTTTCATAAATATACACCTCTTCAATTTACTATTTTATCATATTAACCAGCAAAATTGTATATTTTTAACTGAAATTTTCGTTAACAAAATGATCATATAATGTTACTATAGTTAAATGGCAAAAAACACTATAGTTTTAAGGAGGATCATTTTGATATACAAATTTATAAAAAGGAACTTTTATAGTAGAAAAAAAGTAAAAGAGATGATACAAGCACCCAATCCTGAAAAAAATTGGTGGAAATTGGAGTACAGGTTACGCATCTTATAATGGTTGTATCTTCATTTTCGCAAATATTGGATCTGCTGGTAGAACTGGTCATAATTATAATAATGTTCTAAAAGATGGTATTCTATATTGGTATGGAAAAACTACACATCAAATCCAGACAAAATCTATTCAAGACTTAATACATGGTGAATATGAAGTTTATATTTTCACTCGGAATGATAATAATGACACAAATTTTATCTTTCAAGGATTAGGATATGTAGTTGATTATAAACCTTCCATTCCAGTGAATATTACTTGGAAGCTTGTTTAAATTTTCCTTATATTTCAGGATTACGAACAAGAAACACGCTAAAATAATTAAATATCGCTTCTTCAAAGTGTTTCTTGTTCCATATGTTATTACATACACAATATTATGATTCATTATTCCATTCATTCACTATCCAAAATACTTATTAATGCTTAGACTTAGATAAAAAGACTTCAAAAGTTCCAACTTTTTTATAGTAGATTTTTTTCAAATTAACAACAAATCACCATATAAAGTAACAACCTTAAGATATTTAGTATAAAGCAAAGCTTATTCAATTTTTTCGAAAAACTTCTCCTTGTTTTTATGATTAAAATTTCTTAATCTTTTCCTCCTTCAATTTGTAAACAAACATAATAACCTATACTAATCTCGTAAGTTCATATCTCACTTCTACTGTACAAAAGAGTTATTTTATTTTTCTCAATATATCTATAAGCCTTTATCCTCTTAACTGGTGAAACAATACTTATAAAAAATATGAACAGCGTCGTGAAAAAAATTGAAGCAAGAAGCAACAATAGCGAATATTCCTTAAAATAAATTGGAAGCAACGAGAGTACTACCATAACAAAAAGAAAAATAATCAGTAGAAAATTCTTCCTCATTTGTTTTCTTCCTTTAACAAGAAACGCTTTTAGTTCATCTTCGCTAATGTTAGTTAAATAATTCAGCTTATTTTTATCACTATTAGCAATCTTATTTATTAACAAATTAAAGAAAGTACCACCAAAACAACCAATAACTAAAATTAGTGCTATTAAAGTAACAGAACTTAAAGAAGACTTGAAAAGTACATTTCCAAATACATAGTAAATAGTCACTCCTAAAAATCCTGAAAATATCGTCGATCTATAAGAAGTCATCTCAATTTCAACTACTACTAATTTTTTTGTTACTGTATCTAAATATATACTCTTTTCCCCTGCTTCACCATTATATACAGCAACATATCGTTTCCACATTTTAGCTCCTCACCCCTTAACTCGAAAACATTCTCTAAATACGACAAATATGTTTATCAATGACTATTGAACGGTTATCTCTTTTGATATATTTTGTATTTCCCTGTATTTATTGATAGATGATTGGTTAATAGAAATAATAAAAACAACATCATAAAACATAAAGAGATAATCCAATAGCCTTCCGTTATCACAAGCAAAAATCCCGCTATAATCACTAATGATAAAAACATAAAGTACACACCTAATTTTTTTAAAGTATCAACTAAAGAAACCGGCCTCACCTTAATTTGAGTAACAGACAATTCATCATATTTAATTATTTTCAGCATGGATTTCTTTGATTGAAAAGACCAAAATACTCGAATTATCAAAGCTGGAAATAGTGTTATAAGTAACAGCATAAATATGTAACGACTTGATGGAATCATCATAACTGTATTTCCAATTTCAATAAGTTGGCTATTTTCTATACTTGTTGAAGCATAAAAAAGAGTTAATAACTTGGGGAATACTATATTAAAAATTAAAATCATTAGTACGATTAAAATGCTGCTTAACACTTTTCTATTTTTAGTTTCAACTCGATGAGCTAGCAAATCGTCAGCTTGGCTTTTATTTAAGATGTACGCTTTTTGTGACATTAGCCAATTTAATCCGAAAAAGAAATAACCTAAGAATGAACTATCTTTGTCAATTAGATAGTAGTTTGATTGAGAATGTATTACATTATAGCGATGGTTATTATAAAGAGGTTTTGCAGTGGTAAACTCCAGTTTTATCACATCCAATCGTTCGTTTAGTTATAGTTTTTTATTACTAACATAGAATAAGAGTCAATAACTGAATAGTTATTGACAGCTTACTGCATCTTAAATTTTTTCAATATTATCCAAGAGGTTTACTTACAATCCCTCTCTCAATCAACTTTCCTTCACCATTTAGCCATTCAGTATACAATTGTTCAAACCGTTCTTCTTCCTCATCTGTATAACCATTGAACAAAATAGAATCAACATTTTCTTGATTAAAATAAAGCACTTCATTAGGATTTAAACCACTTGGATATCTGCAGCCGCTATAATCATACAAAACGTTTTTGTCATTTTCATTTACAACGGGGCCTCTGTTTAAAACCATAATTTTTTGACTACCTTCTTTTAAGTAAATGATACTACCGATTGTTAACATGATTTTCACTCCTTCTCATTTGAACGTTGGCATTTCAACTCTATTTTTCAGCTTTATAGCTATATTCCATACTTTCCATAGGTTTTACTATTGACGTGTTTAAAAATGACACAAACACTAGATAGATGAATATTACTGGAATAACCGTTAAAGATTTAGCCTGAATCAATAAGGACAACAGAAAAACTAAGATTGCCATCAAAATAATTGTCCCAGTTATACAACGTTTTTTATAAAAAGTATTATCCTTCTTTAAAACAATCAGATGATCTAATTTTAGAGTTGTTTCCTCATTAAAAATTTTTTTCAACTTATTAAGATTAACTACAGATCGTATATATCTAAAAATTAAGCTACAGAAAAAAGCGATTAGAAAAGCTAAAACCATAAGATTCATCGTTATTTCTTCAAAAAATATACTTTCTAATCCTTTCATAAAAGCATAAATTACACCACCTAGCATAAATCCAGAAAATGACCAAATTGAAGCGCCCACTTTGTTTTTAGGAACTTTTCTAAGTTTAATATATTGGTCTTCACTAATTTTTGTAGCATTGTTAGTAACATACCACGTAGACATTGGAATCAACCAAGTAAATTTGTGCGAATCTAAATCAAGTAAATACTTATCCTTTTTATTGATCGTTGCTAATTTAAAACGAGGTATCGATGTATCTTCTACTTTCATAATAATCACCAACTAAAACAAGATGTGAGACTATCCCAACCACTTGAGATGGATTCACCTAGTTTATTTAGTCCATTTTTAGCACGCTCTACATTTTCATCAAATCCTTTAGCCCAATCATCTGCTAAATCTTTAATACCAAGGAAATTAGAATCATATATTATATTTGCTGTAATACCAATTGCTACTGCTGTCCCAATTGCTGCCCACCCCACTGGATTAGATACACCAAGAGTAAACAACGTTGCTTCCAATCCCATCGTTAGTCCTGTACTAATTGCAATTGTTCCGCCTGTATGGGAAATCGCCTGACCTACAGAATTACCATTTAAGATATCTGTAGTGAATCCTATTACTGGTCCTGCCATTTTTGCTGCGCCTTGTAACATGCTCGTAGCAGCAAAACCAGATGCAGCTGCTATACTTGTACTAGCATATCCTCCGTTTTGAATAAAAAAGGAAGTAATTGCTGGAGCGACTTTTGATAAGTATTCTTCAAAATACGATAGTAACGTATCTTGAACTCCACCTATTGCATAATCAACACCATTTTCTTTAAAGAACTCACCAAGCTCTTTTGGAATCTTGATACTAGGATCATCTTTCAATGCTTGACCAATTTTTTGATACTCTGCAAGACCAATGTTAGGTAAATTCCTAACAATTTTATCCAACTCTCTCTCATTTCTCTTTCTCACAGCTGATTTCACAGAGTTCGTCCAATCCAACGCTTTCCCTTTCGGAACTGAAAACGTCCCAGTCGCAGGATTAAACCCACTATTCGCCTGCTGCAAGCCTTGCGACAATGTCGAATAAAAACTATTCACTCCATCAAAAATAGCAGGAGATGTCCCATTAAACGTCATTAATTTCTCTAACTTCTTCTCTAAATCACGTTTCGTCGTCCCTAACGACTCAATAATCCGCCGATTGGCTTGTTCCAATGGATTCGTTCCTGTCGGAAGCTTTGGCAAGCCTCGATTAATACTCTCCATATTCAGGATCGATGTATTGATTTGTCGGATTCGTCTTTCTAAGTCATCTGACTTCAAATCAATACTATCAACCTCAGATGTATATTGATCCACAAATTTTTGACAAGCTTCTGCTGTCATGTCTGCGCCTACTTCGGCACCTTGAACTAAAGGTTGGATCACTGCCGCAAAGAATTCCTTGGCAGAGTCATAACCTTTACTTGATAGTTCGCCTGCACTCATAAACTGTTGATTGCTTTGCATCAACGACGTATAGCCTTGTGCTAATTGACTACATGCACTTTTAACACTGGATGCTTGGCTTCTCGCTTGACCAAGGTACATATCAATACTCATGCTGTTCCGACCTTTCTTCTTTTGTTTTTATTTCCTGCCAGTGTAAGTCTTCTTGTTGATCTTCTAATGCTCTTGTTTGTTTTTTAAGTTCTTGCTGTTGCTCCTCTAAAAATTCTTGAACGCCTCGGCTTTGCCAGTTGATTTGTTCAGCCATATCTTGATACAACATATCTGTCTGGCTTTGAGCAAATTCTTCTTGTAATTCATTGAATAATTGCTTTTGATAGAAAAAATATTCTTCGTAGTGTTCTTCTGTTTGGTTAATGTCACGTTTTAAATCTTCGAGTTTTTCTTTTTCGCGTTCGAGTTGGATTTTTTGTTGGTTGATTTCTTCAAGGTTGGACATACTTTATTCCTCCTTTCAGTTTAAGGAAGCATTTGGTTATACTGCATTTGAGCGATTCGCTGATCAACTGCTTCGAATTCGGCTGCCACTGACCGGATATTGTTACTTGCTTGGGTAATGGCTTGGGCAAGTGAGGTATTAAAGGTCGTTAGTTGCGTGATTGCTTGTTGCGCATTGCTATTGCCTGCAACGGTCGTTTGGGTATCTTTTGTGATCGTTGTCCCTTTATTTAGAGAACTCACCGATGATGCTATAGAAGTAGCGACAGCTTGTGCTACTGCGGCATTACTGTTTATATCCTTTGGCATCGTTTTTCCTCCTATAATTAAAAAGTAAACATCTGACTACTTAGTTTTTATAATAGTATATATACTTAATTGTAATTCGTGAACAACTCAATGTAAATATATATTTTTCAAATGTTCCGTTTGCTTACTTAAAAGGAAATTATAAAATACATTTATCAGTTTGAATATGTGTTCTGTTTTCAATTTTTAAATTGATCCAAAAATATACACTTTTTTCTTGCTTCACTATTATTATATACAGCAACCAGTAAAAACTTAATGCGCTCTTACTATGGTCGTTTAAAAGCTGAAGCTTTCCGAGGAGGCAGAGCTTCAGGATCTTTCACAGGGTCACACACGTTCACAAATGGACATTTACTCACAGCTTTACGAGGTGTGTCTTATACAGTGTCCTATAAACGACAAGCGAATGGATATAGTAATCATTTTGCTGTCGGTTTTGGGAATAACTATTGCTATGCTATGATATATAAAACCTTATAAAATTGAAATAGTAAGATCTATGTCAAGATAAATTAGGACAGGAGTGAGTTTTCATAAAATATAATAAGTTGCTAATCATTACACTTAGTTGTCTATTTATAGTTTTGAAAGTTGTTGGAACTTTTCTGACACTGAATTTTTTACCTATTCAAGATACTGAAACTTTAACAATGGAAGAAAAGTTTAAACTGCAAAAAGAATTTTCTATCAATTATGATTTAGGAAATTCTATGATATATCTAAGCAAACTAATTTTTGTAGTTTTGATAGCGTACTTGATATACTCACTTTATGTTTTTTGGAGAATTACTCACTCTGACAACAGTGATTTCATCAAATAAGATTTTTTCCTCCTTTACGTACTTATATGTAAAGGGGGTTTTTATATGGATCAAATTATGCTATCAGAAAATATCGCTAATGATGGGAAAGGTGTTTTTTTATACAGCCTTTAGTTCACCTTCGCTAACTTTGAATATAGCATAAAAAAAGGATGGAACATCTCCATCCTAAAACATTCTATATCCTCGCTCTAAAAACTCTTCATCTCACCAAACGGCAAAAGTTGCATCGTCACTTTCCCAATCACATTCTCTTTTGCAATCAAACCATAATGCCGACTATCCGTCGCATACGGTCGATTATCTCCTAAAACTAAGTAGTATCCCTCAGGAATCGCAACAGAAGAGGTCAACGTTCGATTCGTGAAATCTTCTGTATAATTTTTACCATTGCGTTGGCTTTCATTGATTTCATCCATAATAAATTTTTCGTCTACTGGCTGGTCATTCACGAAAAGTGTATCGTCCGTGTACGCAATTTTTTCTTCTGGCAGACCAATGATTCGTCTAATTTGCGTGTTCCCATTGCCACTTTTAAAGGCAACTAAATCAAAACGTTTGAGGTTCGTTGTTTTTTGAACAAGTACTTGATCTTTTTCGCGTAAAGTCGGAATCATGCTAAAACCACGGACCGTCGCGATGGTCAGGAAAAAGGAAGTGATGAAAAGCATTAACACGACACCCAAACTTATGGCCATGATCAGTTCTTTAAGATAGCTTCTAACACGTTGTTTTTTTCGTTTAGACTTTTTATTAAGGTTTGGTCTTTTTTTCTTTTTCGTGTTTTTTACAGGTACATTTTGGGAAGGACGTTTTTTTCGTTTGGTTGTTGGCTTTTTTTTCTGTTTGATTGTGTGCTTTGGTTTTTTCTCCATAAGAAATCACTCACTCAGATTACTTTTCTTCTTTAAAGGCGGATTCATTCACTTTGTAATAATCAAATGTTTGTTTTTCATAGTCTTGTGCTTTCTTGATGTCTGCTAAAAAACTGTCCACTAACGCTTGGTTTCCGAAAAAGTTTTTTGTTTGTGTACTTGCATTCATTCCTAATTGTTTGATCGAATTATAATAACGATTCAAGGTGATTTGTCCTTCTTCGGAATTGATGTCACTTGCTTTTTTTGTTCCGTAGCTTGCCATAGAGGTCGCTAAGTAACGAATATTTTTTTGCAATTTTTCTTCGTCGTCGCTTTTATCCCGTGCCACAATCAGTTGGTCTTCAAAGTCTCGCAGTAGGTAATAGCCTTTCACAACAGAATCTGAATCTCCTGTTGTGAGATTCATCGACTGGTAATAAGAAAGATACGAGATGCCACCAGCTAAAACAACTGTCACAAATGACATTACCCAAAATAAGCGTATGCTCTTTTTTTTCTGGTTTATCAACTGTCGTTTTTTTCGTGCGATTTTTCTATTTTTCTTTTTATTTTTAAATTTCTTATTTGGAAGTTTTTTTAGCAGTCTACGTTTATGAAAAAACTGTACTAAAAAATAGCCTGACCCTAGGAGCGCAACAATTGACAGTGCTATCCCTATGATGAAAATCCAATCTAAAACAGACATACACTACAGCTCCTATACTTTCCTAATCCTTTTTCTTACTGCTTTTTCCATTAGATGACCCTTGCTGTTTCTTCTTTTTACGTTCTTTTTTTAAGGCTAATTCTTTTTCTTGTTTTTTCTTATTGCGTATGCGAATAATCACGAAAATTAGGATAATTAAGGCTAAAATACCAACAACGATTAGGGCGATCAATTTCCAGTCCAGCCCTTTTTCTTGCACTAAACCAACATCTCGCTCGTTGAATTTGTTCGCATCTTTATCTGAAATGTTGAAGTCTTTGGTCCATTTCCATTTTTTATCGCCAGAGGTCACGAGAATGTTCGCTACATAATCTCCTGCAACCATCCGCTCACCGTTCATACTGACAGGAAAGTCAATAAAGGAATTTGGTGCCATTCTCATTGCGGTTTGTTTGCGTTCATATAAAACAGTCTCTTTCCCTTTCTCCGTGATTTGAACTTCAACAGTCATATTATCTAAATACGCTGCCATCACATTAGAGTAATTCACAAAAATAGCATTACGATAATTGCTTTGGCCAGCTTTCACACTGTTCAATTCTAAGTCTGGGGCAATAGCTTTTTCTGATTCTTGTAGTACAACACCAATCACATAGGCATATTGGTTAATGATTTTTGAGCCGCCTTCATTAGAAGTGGTGCCATTTTGATCTGCTCTCATCAACTGGATACCACCAGCAATCACCCCATCAAAGCTTGTTTCTGGCATTTGAATGGTCAAATCAAGATTCTTAGTTTCTCCTGGTGCTAGCTCAACTGACTCTGGTCCAGTGACAATATCGGTAAAATCAAATTGTACGGATGGATCGTTTTTAATTGTTGATTCACCGTATTCAATCACACCGTTTTGGTTCGTCTTTGCCCCATTCAATTTAACATCGATTGTCACTTTTTCAGTAGCAGGATTGCTTAATGTGATAGAAATCTGTTGATTTTTACCTGGGTCCATTTTTAATTTAAAGTAGCCTAAATCTTTTTTTACTTGATTATCTGGAAACGTAATACTGTACGTAAACCCTGTAACACCTGCTGGATTCTTATCAGCGGAATAACCAGGAACTGCTTTTAAAAAAAAGAATCCAATAACCACGACACTCAAGAAAATACTCACCCATTGTTTTATAGATCCTATATGTGATTTCATAACTAACCTCGTTTATTCTAAAGTATATTTTCTATGTACACAGAGGAACAAGTTAAACTTGTTCCTCTGCAAAAATCTAAAATCATGCTTATGCTTCTGGTGTTTCTTCTGCAGCAGGCGCAGCAGTAATTTTCCATGTTACAGTAGCAGTGTAATCCGCTACAGCCATGTTTGAAGCAGTTGCTGCAGGAATTGTTAATTTTACAGAATTCGCATCAGTTCCAGCATTACCTACTGTTGAAGATGAACTTTGACCAAATTCTAAGACGTGACGGCCTTTTCCTTCTTTTTTATCTTTGTCAGCTACAACGACTGGTTGTGCATCATTCTCTTCTTCTGTCAATTGGAAACTAGTTTTAACATTTGAAGGAACAGCATTTGTGTTATCTCCTTGCGCTACGGCAAGTCCATTGCTAAAGTCAATTGTTGAACCAGATAATACGTTTGTTCCTGATGTGAATTGTTTGGTTAATTGTGCTGTGATTGTATATCCGAAAACGCCTCCGGCACGAACGTCAGCCCATTGTACATAAGCACCACGTTTTGTTGTTCCACCGTTAAATGTCATTGGTTTTGCATAACTTGTTACAGTGTTGGCAGATGTTTTAACAGAACCAAAATCCAAATCAGTCGTTTTTTCAATAACTAATGATCCTTGTTCTGTGTTTGTGTTTTCATCTGGAGATTCTGGATCTGGCGTTGGTAATACTTCACCTGGTTTTTCTGGATCGACTGTTTCAGATTCACCACCACCGGCAGTCCCTTCTGTAACTGTTACAGTACCATCTGACGTTAGTTCAGTTGGTGCTGCGAATGCAGGTGTTGCTGCTCCTAAAACCGTTACTCCTAAAATTGCTACTAATGTTGATGCACAAAGACTTCTTGCTTTCATATTGCTATTCCTCCTAATTGTTTGTGTGTTTTTATTAAGGCAACTTGGCTAATATCCAAGTTATCTCCGTTTGGTATTCTACCGGATGAATCTTTGTTGCTTCCGGTATACTTAGTGTGATTGCTGAATTGCTATACACTGGTTTAGTATAAATACTGTCTATCACTGGTTTTCCTGCTTGATTTACTACAGGTGTCAGTGTGACAGGTTGATTGCTAGAATTCGTATCCGATGCGCCAAAGGCAATGGTCCAAACACCTTTACCGCTGCCTGCTCTGGCAGTTGCGACTTCATATGCTGACCCAATCGAATTTAAGGCAATCGTTTCTCGCATCACGGTAGGCGCTTCACTGGTACCACTGGAATTGGCCCAGCCTTTATCTAGTGAAAGAACCGCACCTTTTAAATCCTGCTCATTCGTTTCTTGAATAATAGGATTCGTAAACTGATAGTTTTGTTTGACTTGTAGGGTCCAACCGGACGATTCTGCTTGTTGATCGGTAATTTGAATGTAGCTCCCTCTAGGACCAGTTTCACCAAAGAACTGTTGCGCAAGAGCGTGATAATCACGTCCATTTTTAGAAATCTTGCTTTCACCAAAATCAAGAGCAGAAACGTAATCAATACGAAGTGACCCTTCAGTTGAAGGACTCTCCCCCGGATCAACAACATTTCCTGGATTTTCAGGGTCAACAGGATTGGTTACCACACTTCCCTTGATACTAACTGAGCCTGATTGATCAAGCGTTTCAGGGGCAGCTTGGGCAATGATGCCTGTTTCACTGGCTAGAAATAAACTGGCGATTGCTAACGACCAGATGCCAATTTGTGTTAACTTCATTTTTGCTCCCCCTTCCTACGTTTTCGTAAAAAGAGAAGCAGTGCCAGTAGGAATAATATCCCTATGCCAAAAATGCCGTAGTGTTTCAGAAGCTCGCCCATACTGGGAAGATTTTTTCCAGCTGGTTTCGCTGTTGCGCTTGGTGTTGTCGGTTTCTGTGAACTTGGTTCAGTACTGGTAGATGAATCGGTTGGTTCGGTCGATTCTTCGTAAAACGAAATCTTACCACCTCGATTAACCTGACCACCTGTTCCTTCATTCGCACTTGCACTGCTTGAGTAACTATAGATGCCTAGCAACACAACCAGAGAGCAGACGATTAATTTTATTGTTTTATGTTTCATTTTCCACTCTCCTTTATGGTTGTCCGGCCATGACTTTCCACGTAATTACGCCGACATAATCTCCTGTATACACTGTATCAGATGAATTGATTTGTAATTTTATCCCGTCAGTATTGGCCGTTTTGCCCCAACTGTCACTAACATCAAAGCTACCTGCAGTGCCTTTACTATTGGTATAAACGACTTGTGCATTCGTATTTAAAATCGTTTCCTTACCCTCTGTAACATAGCGTAAAGCATTGACTAATTCTTGACCGCTATCGTTTTTCATCGGTGTTGTCAATGTAGCCGTTAAGCGCCAACCATTGGCAGCATCTGCTCGAGTATCTGTAACAACTAGTTGTTTATCAAATTCTGGGTCTTCTACTCGTTTGGTTGTTGCATTATAAGCGAGCGAGCCAAAGTCTAACGCACTTGGTACCGAGGTCAAGCTCAATACACCTTGTAGTTTGTATTGAACGGTTAATGCAGTATTATTAATCTTCACCGCTGTTTCATTGGCTGGTCGTTCGGCAATATCATACCCGGCTTTCGTTAGATTCGTAAGTTGTGTGGTAACACTCTCTTCTTTTGTTAAGTCAATCGTGTCTCCGACTTGGGTATTTAGTTTAACGGTATACCCAGGTAACACTTGGTTTGCTTCATTTAAGAATTCAACTGATAATACAGCATCGACATCGACTACTGTCACTTGAATCGTCGTTGTAATGTCTGTAGGCAATCCTGAGTCAGCTGCTTTTACTGTTAATGTCACAGGGTATGCTTTTGGTTGAAGTTCGCTCACATTATTTAAGCCGCCAAAATCTGTTACCGTGACAAATTGAGTCAAGTTTGTTTTGGTTCCATTTGTCAGTTTATAGGCTTCTGGTTTACTATGCTTTAGGATATAATCCTTTAATTCCGTTTCTGATAAATTACGAATATCTACATACGATGCTTCAAAGTCAGAACCTGAAACACCTGAAGCTTGGTCATAGACAACTAACGTTGACTCAACGACTTTGGTATTCGGTGCTGGATTTCCATCAGCATCAACTGCCTTGTCTGATACATTGATCTGTACCGTGTGAGTTCCTGGCGTATTGGCTGCTGTTTCTGCCGTAGTAGGATCCGTATAGGCATAATCAAAACCAGTATTGACAGGACTTGTATCACTAACGTCTTTCACCATGTCTTTTGGTGCAGGCAAAGGATCACCTTTCGTCATATAATAAGTCACCGGTGAAGCAGTAGGCGGTGTTTTATCTAAGACTGTTTGTGTTACTTCTTCGGCTTTTAAATTCGCAAATCCGTAGGCATGGATGACACTTCCAGCGGTAAAATAATGCCCTGCTGGTACGGTTACGGACCAATTCCCTGCCGCATCTGATTTCGTTGTAAAATTCGCACGATATTCAGCTGGTGTAAACATATCTTCTACGGGCGATTTTATGTTGTCGGTTGATGGATCAAAAGCTGCCGTGATCGAGTTATTGACTGGTACATCCCAAATACGGATATAGGCATTTGGAATCGCATAGCCAGATACCGTTGTCGAACTGTTATTGCCACGATTATCGGTTGCAATGCTATGAATCGCAATATTTGGATCTGGTACTCGAGTAAAGAGAACCCGTTGTTGTCCTCTCGTTGTAAAATTCGCGTTAAATCTAGTTAACGTTTCATTTGTCATCGCATTAGATGCTGTGATCGTAGGATTAAAGCTACTTCCATAGGCTAATCGCATATTACTCATCGGAATGTACTCATACGTATAATCACTATCACCATCAGCTCCGCCAGCCACATTATTCAGTGACCATTGGAAGACATTTTGAACCGACATATCTAAGTTTCCTTGAGACCAAATCAACCCATTATTGGCAGATGTACCGCTGGTTAATGCGCTATTTTTTTGAAGATTCACGCGTTTAGCATCTGAGAATTTAAAGATTGATGACGCTCCACCCATTCGCAATAAATATTGCGAGATAGACGTGCTGTCGCTTTGAATATCAAACGAAGCATTCGGTTGAACGATAAAGGTTGAGTTATTTGCAACATAGAATAAATCTGTTGTGCTGGCCCCCATGTTTACACCCTTGACATTTAAATTCCCTGAAACGTTGATCGAACCGCCATTCATATAGATTGGATTAAAGTTTATATTATTGTTACCCGTTCCAGAATAAGCATCTGTTTGGATATTTACCGTCGCATCTTTCCCAATGTTTAACTCAGATGAAGCTGATCCTAGGTAAACCGCACCACCATATGTCGAATGATGGTTTAAGATATCTACCGTGGAACCTTCCCCTACGGATAATGACCCACCTGAAATGTTTAAGTTGGTATTGTAATACTCGGCTGCAGTTGTTTGATCGCCACGTTCCAGTTTTAGTTTGACATTTTTACCGATAGCAAAACTGCCTGATGGGATATAAAGTACGTTCGAACCAAGTGAAGAAATATAAACATCCGCATTATCTTCTACAACGGCTGTGGATATCGCTAAACTTCCTTGTTGGTAATTATTCACATTCCACGTACGAATCGTTGTTCCGTCTTTTCTTATAGAAGTCCATGTACGTTGTTGTTCTAAATGGACTTTGTTTTTCAGCGTTAAATTGGTTTGTTGCGATTCTAAAAACTGTGTTCCATACCCAGTATAATTATCCATGGTCATTTTTCCACCATTGGCACCATTGTTAAAAATCATCGCGCCCCAATAGTTACCGTGATAAACCGTCATATTACTAAATTGGATATCCCAGGCTTTTGAACCGTAGTTATTATAAGCTTGGAAAGTAAAACAGAGCGAACCAAAGTCCAGTGTGTAGTTGTTTCCATTTACTTTGACGGTCCGCGCATTTCCTTGTAGTTGGAAATACATGTGAGACTCACCACCAGAAGCAATTCCAATCGATGTTGCTGTGGTCACATTTTGCGAGTAACGTAAATACGGACTGTAAATAAAATAACTAGATGAATAGGTTGGTGCAGTTGTGTAAATATCATTTAACAATTCTACATTCGTTACCCATGGGTCATTTAGACCAATCGTGTAACCTAAAAAGTCTGTCACATTTCTCGTATTGGTAGCTGAAGTAAGATCATAAGAAATATTCGCATTGCTTCGATTCGTTCCCGTTAACCCATTCGTTGGACTTTCAGTTGCCGTATAAGATGAAATATAAAATGGGCCAGAATAGTTTGAAGAACTCATGTTGATGTTTTGAAATTTTAAATCCCAATAGCCAAAAGTAGTACCGGAACTTCCTGATACATAGCTTGATTGGTCTAGAAAACCGATGGCTAAGTTGCCAAAGTTAAAGTTATGACCATTTCCATCAATCGTCAGTGAGCGTGCAGTCGCATTTTTATTAATATATAAATAAACATTTTGCGCACTGGCTAGATCAACCGAACTAACACTAAATAAATCCTTATAGTTATTCAACGTGCCCGATAGTGTAATATCATTTTGTAATGAAATAGTATTCACTGTGTTATCTGCGATCGCCTCAACAAAACTTTGCCAATCTGTCACTTCTGCTGTTCCAGTAGCTCGAGTGCTTAATGCCCTTGGTTGAGCGAGATTTAAACTGTCAGGAGCTTGACTATTTTTTGTACCCTCTTTTGATTCTTTGACGACAAATTTTAACTCTTCTTGACCAACACTACTTGCTTCATCAGTCAAGGTCAGTGAATAATCGCCACTTTTTTCTGCTAATAATGCTAATTTCAGGGAAGATTGAGTACTATTCACGGTAATTGTCAACATTCGTGTTTCTTCATTCCAATTAAAAACAGGAAACACTGCTTTTGGGTCTTCTTGTAAAAGCATGGCTCTTTCTTGTGCTTCATTAAATTCTATTCCTTCTGGAAGACGAACTTGCCAATCTTTTTTTGACTCACCCAAATCAGTTGACGAATCACTCTCATCCGGTTTCTTCAGCTCATTTTCAGATCTTGTGTCAGAAATTTTTATATGAAATACTTCATTTGCATAACGTTCATCTTCAACAGCTGTCAACGAAATCGGTGATTTGGCAAAAATTTTATTTGCAGAAGAATGCAGCTGTGAAAACATAGCTAAAATAAGGATCGAAAGAATGGCTATGCTCATTCCAACTAATTGAAATTTTCTTTTTTTAATCATTTCATTCATTTTCCCTCCTGCCCCATTAGTTTAAAAAGAATGTTCCCAGTTTCTTCACCTCCTTCAAGCTTTATTCATCCCAACATTGGTTACTTGTGGATTCAGTGCTAATTTGTACCCGATTGTTCGAACTGTTTTAATGAATTTTGGCGTGGTGGGGTCTTCTTCTAATTTTCCTCTTAAATGGAATATGATATTACTCACTCGATACTCTTTTTTCTCAGCACTTTCGTTTCCCCAAATATGTTGATAGATTTCTTCATAGCTCAATGCTTTATCGTGCTTATCAAACAGTAGTTCCAAGACTTTAAATTCCAATTTTGTTAGACTGATTTCGACTTTTCCTTCTTTTAAAACACTGAGATTTTCTGGAAGTAGTTCTAATAACGGGCCCGTCGTTGGCATCATCTGTAAAACATTGGGTTCTTCCTTATTCTCAATCCGTTTTAAGATATTTGAAAATTGTAAGACAAACTCATCTTCATAAACAGAGACACCGTCTGCACCTAGTTGTAGGTAAATTTTCTTTTTTGTTTTTGTTTCTTCATCATTTTCAATTAGCAACACCCAGATCAATTTATTTAATCTCGTTCTTAATTCCAGAACATTTTTGCAAATATTAGAAAGCTCACTTACAGTGGATTCTTCAATAATAAATGCATCTATACTTGCTAGTTCAGAACCTACATCTCCTACTTGTAAAATTGCAATCTCATGACCTAAGCTCACCAATTCTTTGGTATAATCCAATACAGGTTGAGACGAATCTCGAAAAATACCGATAGTGTACATCGCAGGTACCTCCTACTAAATTTATATCCAGAACTAAATACTTTTCTTAGTGTGCCTTCAAAAGCAAAATACTATTGAAGACGTTTTGATCTGAAATTTATACTCATCACGCTAATTTTAAAAAACACAATAATAAATATCCTGAAAGAATTAAGTTCAAGATATTCTTTCAATCCATCCGATTATCCCTCATTTCTTGGTAAGATTTGACTATTTTTTTGACGGCTAAAAAATAGACACTCAGCGTTGTGCTGAATGTCTTTCTTGCATTATATGTGGATCTTTTCATCATAATTAAGCTGTCTATCAATCACCATCATTGCTGAACGTCTGGTTTCCCACAATGAATCTGTATAGATGTCGAGTGTCATTTTGGTTGATGCATGTCCTAAGATTTTACTCAATGTCGCAATATCAATTCCTGATTCAACACATCTCGTTGCGAAAGTATGACGAAGCGCGTGAAAATGAACTGGTCCTATTTTTGATTCTTCGACTATTTTTTTAAAACGATAGTTAATAATACGTGGTTCTGTAAAACTATTTTTGCAGGAAATGACAAATATACTGGTACTTTTTTGCTTTTTTTCCAATAAATATCTTTTTAAATTTTTAGATATTGGTATGGCACGTTCTCCGTTAATTGACTTTGGTTTTCCGATAATAATCTCTGTTTTGTGTGGTTCTGTTACTGAGGGGATTCTGGAAATGGTTCTTTTTACAAAAATTTTATTGTGTTTAAAATCGATATCTTCCCATTTTAATCCACTGATTTCTCCAATCCTCATTCCCGTATACAACGCAATGATTTCTGCCGAACACTCTTTTTTATATAAAGCAATCTGTTCCAATTTTTTTTGTTGCTTTCTGTCTAAGCTTTTTATTTTTGGTTTTGTGAGTGCCGGTAAAAGAACCCCTTGGCAAGGATTTTTTGAAATTCTATTATCATTTACTGCTTTTTTTAGAGCACTTCTTAACATACTAATAATACTGCGAATAGTATTTGGCGAAAGTTCTGATAGATACAATGAATAAATAAATCTGTCTATATCAGCTGTTTCTAGCTCAGATAATTGCTTATTTTTAAAAAATGGCGAAAGATGGCGTCTAATTCGTCCCCTATAATTTGAATAGGTAGACGGTTTGATTCTATTTTTCATTAAAATATTTAACCAATAATTTAACCATTCATCCACCATCATTTCTTCTTGCACAACTGTTTCTCCATATATAGAATAGTCTGCATTTTTTTTTGATAACTTTTCTTTTGCTTCATTATATTGTTTTCCATAAACATATCCATAGATAATTCTACCTTCCTTATTCCGGCCTTTTCTATAACGACCTTCCCAGCGACCATCTTTTCGCTTATAGATATTTTCTCCTCTTTTTGACATACTTTTCTCCTCCTAGACATTTTAAATTTGACGGTTTTTTGACGGCTAAAAAACGAATTATACCTATAAATATCTCTTTTCTAAAACGAAATCAATCAATAAAAAAACGAATTTCTATCATTTTTTTAACAAAAAACAGAAAAAAATGATAAAAAACAATGTTTTTTCTACTAGACTAAATAAAATTAATAGAATATACTTATATAAGTGATCAATTCCACTCTTTTGATTACATATAATAAAAAAACAGAAATATCTTGAACTTAATTCTTTCAAGATATTTTTAATAAAAAACGAATAATACTAAATTTTATTGTGGATTTTTTCTTATCCAAATAAAATATGCATAATAAACAAATATAAGAATATTAAAGCTATATACAAACAGGTAGTTTAGAATTTTTTATTTTCTAAACTACCTGTTTTTAAGTTAAATCGAGTTACTTCTGTATCTTTATCAAAGATAACACATCTCTTGGCTTCCCTACATCCACTGTTACCACTCGAACATTGTCCATAATATCTTGAGCCAATGTCCTCACTTTTTCTGGATTATTGGCAACTTCTGCACCTATTTGCCAATGACTTGGTACTGGATATACATTGATCATTCCGTTTCGATTGCTTGTATACACGATTTGCCCTTTAATCGCTAATTCTTTTGAGCTGAACAGATCATTTATCTCTGTTTGTATCTCTAATTTATTACTTGCCAAAACAATCTTTTTCTGTAAGAGTTGAACATTGCCTTCTGCTACGCTAGCATTTATTTTTTTACTGTACTCACGTTTTAATGTTTCGATTTCAGTTTGCTTCTTTAAAAGATTCTCTTTTGCTTCTTTGATGGTAACCTGTGTGATCTCTTTATTTAGAAACTCCTCTTTCTCATCAAACAATGCGCTAACTTCAGTATACAGTTCTCCATCTTTCGTCGTGGCTGTTTCAATTACTGTGATATCCTATTGGGCCATAGCGATTTTTTTTCTCGTTTGCTTGCTTTTGCAACATGATACCTCCAATAATAACGGCAATTTTTACCCGCTCCTACTTACTATTAAAAATAACATGCTATTTTTTATTCCTCATAGCTAGTCTAGCATATTTATCAATTCTTTCATTTTAAATTCGCAAAAAATTGAATAGAAGAAAAAGCAAGAATTACCATAAATTGGTATTCCCTTGCTTTCTCTTCTATTCTTATTCTAGACACTCTATTCGTAAATGACTAAGTCAAAACAACAAACAACAATGGTACTCCTAATAATAGTAGTAATATTATTATAGAAAAAATGAGTAAATTTCTGCTAACGTTAAACAGTCCATTTAATAGTATTCTTAAAATTATAATAAAAATGCTATTTACAAGAACCAATAACAAACTTGTCAAATAATTATTTTCGATATTCCCATGAATTAAAAAATAATTTACTCCTACATAAAAGACAAAAACGAATAGTGTACTCACAAACCTTTTTTGCTTATTCATCGTCATCATCAATCACATTCTTTCTTTTTTATTGATAAGACATAGAAGAAATTCCCCAATTTCTTACACGAACAATTACACCATTTTTGCTATTCTGTCCAACAAGACCTGCAACAGAAGCTACTATAGAATAGGCTAAGCCCCAACCAATTCCCGGTGCAATCGCTGCAATAACACCAGCCGCTGCTCCAAGTACCCAATAATAATTTTGAATCCATGTAGCACTAATATATACATCCCACGAACCTCTTCCTCGTGATATGATTTTTGTAACACCATCTCTTCTAGGTAACATTATTTGACTAGTATCAACACCACTTTTTTCAAGTAAACGAACCATTTGACTATCGGTTATAATTATTTCTTCGCTATCTGTTTTAATTCCTAATGTTTGAGCTAACTGGACGACTTCTTGTGCATTAGTTTTTGATAATTGTTGAGAGAGCCTTTGAGTTTGCTCTGCTTCATTTGCATAAACATTCGTTACTGACAAGGTACCATAAGAGACCATCATAATAGCAACACACAACATTTTTATTTTTTTTATTTAAAAACACTCCTTTGTTTTTGTTAATTATATCTTACCACAAGAGCGTAAAAATATAAACGCTCTATCGGTGTCTTATTTGTCCTTTTTTATTCAACCGAGATACTACTTTCCCTATTTTTTATAAGCTTTGATTCTCAACCTTCGATAATCAGCTTCCCAATGATCCTTTTTCCATAACCACGACTTCAAATCTCGCTCCATATTCTCAAGAACCTCCTCTTTCTGATCTTCAGACAATTCCCCTAATTCAACAGAATAAAATTGTTCCATCCACTGTCGCAAACCATCCTTACCACCCTTAAGCAGCGTTGGCCGTTCATATTCCAAAATCTCCAAAACCTCAAAATGATTTTTTTCAAGCAAAATCCGATAGTCTTCAGCAGACGTAAAACAAAATGGCTCCTCAAAAGGTACACCCAATGCATTTAACTCACGTCCAAAAGCTTCTCTAAGCGACTGTACATTCCCAACTGCACCAAACTCACAAATTAACTGCCCATTCACGTTTAGATGCTCACTGATATTCTTCAATAGCAACTCTTGATCAGGAATCCAATGAAAAACTGCGTTCGAAAAAGCGACATCATACTGTCCAATTTGATCCGAGGGATTTAAAATATCTTCCTGTAAAAAACTCAAATCAGAATAGCTTTCTTTTGCTTGATTGATCATATTTAGTGATTGATCGATTCCCGTCACTTCATGACCAAGTTCTGCAATTTGACTCGTCAACGCTCCCGTTCCACACCCAATATCCAACACTTTTTTTGACTCTTTCGGCAATAATTCCAACAACCCAGCTCCGTATTTAAAAACAAAATCATGTGTCGTATTATATTTTTTTGCATCCCATTCCATTGATTTCACGCTCCTAATGATGTAATGAAAAGAAGCTACATCGAAATTTATTCATCGATGTAGCACACTTACTATTTCTTATTGCCAATAAGCCGGAATCTTCGCCTCATAAGCCGCAATCTCATCGTCATGTGTCAAACTGATCGCAATATCATCCAACCCATTCACCAATTTATGCTTCCATGTACTGTCGATTTCAAAAGAATATGTTCCATTCGGCGTGATGACTTGTTGCGCAGGTAAATCGATCGTGATCGTCTCATCCGCTCCAAGTCCAGCCAAGGCATCCAATTCTTCATGTTTCAAGACAATCGGCAATAAACCATTTTTTGTGGCATTCATATAAAAAATATCACTAAAACTTCCTGCAATAACTGCTCTAAACCCGTAATCATCCAACGCCCAGGCCGCATGCTCTCTTGATGAGCCTGAACCAAAGTTATCACCAGAAATCAAAATCGTCGCCTCTTTATATTGCGGTTTATTCAAGGTAAATTCTGGATTTGGTGTACGGTCTGGCAAGTAACGCCATTCATCAAATAAAAACTCGCCAAAACCTGTTTTTTCGATTCGTTTTAGAAATGATTTTGGAATAATTTGATCGGTATCGATATTATCGTTCATTAGTGGAACCGTGGTTCCTGTATGTTGTGTAAATGCCTCCATTATGCACCAAGCTCCTCTCTAATGTCTTTAAATGTACCAACGATCGCGGCTGTCGCTGCCATCGCTGGGCTACAAAGATGGGTTCTTGCCCCTTTGCCTTGACGACCTTCAAAGTTTCGGTTAGATGTTGAGGCACAGTGAACACCCGCTGGTACTTGGTCCGGGTTCATGCCTAGACACATGGAGCAGCCTGGTTCACGCCATTCAAAGCCTGCTTCGGTAAAGATTTTATCCAAACCAATTTTCTCTGCTGCTTTTCTTACAGGCCTTGAGCCTGGTACCACGATTGCTGTAATGCCTTCTTTGACTTTTTTACCTTTTACGATACGAGCCGCTTCTTCCAAATCCGATAGTCGACCGTTGGTACATGAGCCGATAAAGACGTAGCCGATTTCGATATCTGATGGGCGTTGTCCTGGTTTTAGATCCATATAGTTATAGGCACGCTCGTCGTTCATATCTTTGATTTCTGGGAATGTTCCGGTGATTGGGATGCCCATTTCTGGATTCGTGCCCCATGTAATGAAGGGAACCAATTCATCTGCATTTAATTCTAGATCCACATCATAGGTTGCATCTGGGTCGCTGGGTAGTTTTTTCCAATCAGCAATTGCAGCATCCATATCTTTCGGTGCATATTCTCTACCACGCACATATTCAAAAGTTTTTTCATCAGGCGCCATCATTCCCATTTTCGCACCGCCCTCGATGGCCATGTTACAGATGGTCATGCGTTCTTCCATCGTAAGATTTTCAATCGTTTCTCCGTAAAATTCAACCGCATGTCCAACACCAAAATCAACCCCATATTTTGCGATCAAGGCTAGAATAATATCTTTGGCATATACACCTTTTGCAAGTTTTCCAGTGATTTTAACCCCCATTGATTTTGGTTTATTTTGCCAAATACATTGTGTGGCAAAGACATGTTCCACTTCACTTGTTCCGATACCAAAAGCCAAGGCGCCAAATGCGCCGTGAGTTGCTGTATGAGAATCTCCACAAACAATGATTTTTCCTGGTTGTGTCAAGCCTGTTTCGGGTCCCACCATATGCACGATTCCTTGACGATCACTGCCGTTATCACACAGCGTTACACCGAATTCTTCACAATTTTTCTGTAGGGCTTCGATTTGTTTTTTTGCCACCAAGTCCGTGATATTAAAGATATCTTGTGTGGGAACGTTATGATCCATTGTCCCAAAGGTTCTATCTGGTCGGCGAACATTTCGGCCTGCTTCTCTTAGTCCTTCAAAGGCTTGTGGTGAAGTGACCTCGTGGATCAAATGAAGATTGACATATAGTAGTTGTGGTTCTCCTGCAACGCCTGATACCACATGTTGTTCCCAAAGTTTATCAAATAGTGTTTTTCCCATGTTAAGCACCTCTCAATTCTTTTAATACAGCTTCGGTAAAGTCTGTTGTTGTGGCTTTACCACCTAAATCGGTTGTTAGGATTCCTTGATTCATGACACGATCACAAGCTTCTTCAATTTTCTTTGCTGAATTTTCTAAGCCAAATGATTGGCGTAACATCATCGCAGCGGACAAGATCATCGACATTGGATTGGCGATATTTTGATTGGCGATATCGGGTGCTGAACCGTGGATTGGTTCGTACAAAGACGGACCAGATTCGCTGTGACTGGCACTAGGCATCATCCCTAGTGAGCCTGGTATCACCGATGCTTCGTCACTTAGGATATCGCCGAATAGATTTTCTGTGACAATCACGTCAAAGGCTTTTGGTTTTTGAATCATGACCATCGCTGCTGAATCCACTAATTGGTGTTCTAAGGTACAATCTGGAAATTCTTTCGCCACTTCTTCGGCTGTTTGACGCCATAATTTACTGGTCGCTAGTACATTGGCTTTATCGACAGAGGTGACTTTTTTGCTTCTAGTCTGGGCGATTTCAAAAGCTTTTCTAATGATGCGTTGGATCTCAGCTTTTGAATAGGTACATAGGTCTGAAGCTTCTGTTTCGCCTAATTGTTTTTCACCAAAGTAGATGCCACCTGTTAGTTCACGAACGACTACAAAATCAACACCTCGAACGTTTTCTTCTTTTAATGGAGATAAATGAACCACTGAATCAGGTACGGAAATCGGACGAATATTGGCAAAAAGTCCTAAGGCTTTTCTTAAACCTAGTAAACCTTGTTCAGGTCGTTTTGGTGCATTGTCCCATTTTGGACCACCGATGGCACCTAGTAAAATTGCATCGGCTTTTTCGCAGGCTTTTAAGGTTGAATCTGGTAACGGATCACCTTGTTCATCGATACCTGCGCCGCCAAAGGCAAAACGTTCAATATCAAAATCCAAATTATCTTGAACCATGATTTCTGCTACAATTTTTAGAGTGCTATCCATAATTTCTGCTCCAATGCCGTCGCCCGGCAATGCTACGATTCGTTTACTCATTACGCTTTCCCCACTTCTTTTTGAAATTGTTCACTGGCTTTGACATAGGCTTTCGCTGATGCTTGTAAAACATCAAAATCGATGCCGATGCCGTTGAATTGTTTGTTGTTTTCAGTATCTGCTAAGGTTACATGAACTTCTGCTTGGGCATCTTCACCGCCTGTGATGGCTTTGATGTAATACTCTTGTAATTCTGGTTTTTGGACAAATATTTTATCGATTGAGTTATAGATTGCTTGGATACTACCAGAGCCGATTGCTGATTCTGTTTTGCTTTCGTCTTCTCCAGTATTGATGGAAACGATCGCTCCTTGGCTACCGTCAGAAACGTATTGTAATTGAACACGCTCCAAGCGATAATCTTCGCTACATTCTTGGGATTGTCCAACCATTAGCGCAATCAAATCATCTTCTGTGACTTGTTTCTTTTTGTCTGCTAATGATTTGAAACGTTTGAAGGCATCTTTTAGTTCGTCTTCTGTTAGTTGGTAGCCTAGAGTATCCATTTTTGTGGCAAAAGCATGGCGACCTGAAAGTTTCCCTAGTGGCAATGAGTTTTCATTTACCCCAACAAGTGATGGTGTAATGATTTCGTAGGTATCTGGATTTTTCAATACGCCATCTTGATGGATGCCTGATTCGTGCGCGTAAGCATTCGCTCCGATGATGGCTTTATTTCTTGGTACTGCCACGCCTGATAGACGGCTGACGAGATCGCTGGTTCTTTTGGTTTCGTTCAATGTGATGTTGCTTTGGGCTTCGTAAAAATCTTTTCTAATATATAGCGCCAAGGCTACTTCTTCAAGTGCTGTATTGCCAGCACGTTCGCCAATGCCGTTGATGGTTCCTTCTACTCGACGGGCCCCATTTTCGATGGCTGCTAAGGCATTGGCCGTCGCCATTCCTAGGTCATCGTGGCAATGAGAAGAAAAAATAATTTCTTCGTCGCTTTGAATATTTTCGATTAGAAATTTAAATAGTCCGCCGTATTCTGTTGGGTTAGAATAACCTACTGTATCAGGAACATTGATGATCGTCGCTCCCGCATCAATGGCAGTTTGAACAGCTTTTAGTAGAAATTGTTTGTCAGTTCTCGTTGCATCTTCTGGTGAAAACTGGACTTTATCAAATTTGCTTTTAGCGTAGCTAACGTGTTCTTTAATAGAAGCAATCACTTCGTCTGGTGTCATTTTTAGTTTGAATTCCATGTGAATTGGACTTGTTGCAAGGAACACATGGATTTGTGGGTGCTTGGCATTTAGCAATGCTTCGTGTGCCCGATCAATATCAGCTTTTTGGCACCGCGCCAGACCTGCGACGGTCATTTTTCCAGCATTTTCTGCGATGGCTTTGACTGCTTCAAAATCCCCAACTGATGCGATCGGAAATCCCGCTTCGATCGTATCGATGCCCCATTTTTCTAGTTGTTTGGCGATTTGCACTTTTTCTTTGGTATTGAAATTTACACCTGGTGTTTGTTCGCCGTCTCTTAGAGTGGTATCAAAGAATTGGATATTGTTCATTTTTCATACTTCCCTTCTGAATTGAGTACATGTTTTTCTTCATTTTTTTGGTTAGGGGACACGAATGAAACTTCTCTCTCTTCGTTCGCCAAGTATTGTGCATCATCAGCTCTGCAAGCAGTCGCTGTGTTTTAGACGAATGAAACTTCTCTCGCTTCGCTCGCCAAGTATTGCGCAACATCAGCTCTGCAAGCAGTCGCTGTGTTTTGCAACAAAAAAGCACCCCACGATATGGGATGCTTGTCATCCCGTTCATGCAATGCGAAAACAGGACTCTCAACGTCTGATAAGAAAAAGCTGTGCTGCAGCTGGTTTCTAGAAATCAGTGTGATGAGTCCTTCAGTAATAATAAGAATGTAATTGTCGTTGTTTGCTTGTTCATCCTCTTCAACATCCTTTATTGTCAGAATTTTTGAATAATTCAAACTATAGTGTTAAAGATACAGAACTTTATAATCAAAGTCAATAGTTTTATGAGAATTTTTTAAGAAAAGCCGAGAAAAAAACTTCTCAGCTTTCAAATACTTTTTATAATTTGTCTAATGCTTGTTCTAGATCGCGAATAATATCGTCAATGTTCTCAATTCCGATAGATAAGCGGATCAATTCGGGTGAAGTTCCGGAGGCTTTTAACTCTTCTTCACTAAGTTGAGAATGTGTTGTTGAAGCAGGATGAATAATCAATGATTTCGCATCCCCAACATTGGCTAAGAGCGAAAACAGTGCTACATGATTGATTAAATTTTGACCTGCCTCAGCGCCACCTTTCACACCAAATGTAAAGACTGACCCAGCACCTTTAGGTAAATATTTTTTCGCCACTTCATGATACTTATTGTCTGGTAAACCTGGATAGTTGACCCATTCGACTTTAGGATGTTTATTTAAGAATTCTGCAACCGCCAAAGCATTTTCCACATGACGTTCTAATCGCAAGGATAATGTTTCTAACCCTAAAATCAACAAGAAACTATTGAACGGTGAAATTGCAGCTCCTGTATCTCTTAACAGTGAAACTCTTAACCGGGTGATATAAGCTGCTGCTCCAACATCTTTCGTATAAGAAAGTCCATGATAACTTGGATCTGGGTCGACTAGTTTAGGAAACTTTCCATTTGCCCAATTAAACTTACCTGAATCAATGATCACCCCACCTAAAGCAACACCGTGTCCGCCAATAAATTTTGTTGCGGAATAAACAACGATATCTGCACCAAAGTCAAAAGGACGATTCAGATACGCCGTTGCAAAAGTATTATCGACGATCAAAGGAAGTTCATGTTTATGGGCGATTTCCGCAATCGCTTCTAAATCAGCTACATTTGTGATTGGATTGCCAATTGTCTCAACAAAAATCGCTTTCGTGTTTTCTTTGATTGCTTCTTCAAAGTTAGTTAAGCGATCTGGATCAACAAACGTTGTTGTGATCCCAAACTCGGGTAAAGTATGGGCAAATAGATTGAACGTTCCCCCATACAATGTGGATGCTGAAACAATATGATCCCCTGCACTAGCTAGATTTTGGATTGCATAAGTAACAGCTGCCGTCCCTGACGCCACTGCGACGGCCCCAACACCACCTTCTAATTCATTCAAGCGATCTTCTAATACTGCTGTTGTTGGATTAGTGATTCGTGTGTAGATATTCCCCGCTTTGGATAGTGCAAATTTTTCGGCTGCATCTTGTGTATCGTCAAAAGTGTAGGATGTTGTTTGATAAATCGGAACAGCTCTTGAATTCGTGTCTTTGTCTGGTGTATGTCCACCATGGATTTGGATTGTTTCAAATTGATAGTTAGAGTTTGTCATTATGCTTCATTCCTTTTTTGTTTTTTAGTTTATTTATCATTTTTACGTTCCTGCTGTACATGTCACCTTCTTGCATAATGACCACCTCTTTCTCTTTCTTCTCATTAAAAGGAAACGAAAAAGTCGCCCCCTACTAGCTGTATACTAGTAAAGGGCGACTGTCGCGGTACCACCTTTATTGGAAATAAAATCCATCTCAACCCAAACGCAGAACGACTTCTTGATTTGGTGCCTTGTTAACGGTAGCAGCCGTAAAAATCGAATTGATTTTTCCTCTCCAAGATCATTTTCGACAAGTGTTCATTGCTTTCTTTCACCAAACGAAAGCTCTCTCATTCTAGCTAAAAAGCAAATTTATCAGCTAGATTTCAATGTCTGCTTGTGTACTCTTCTTTTCAATGAGTTTTATTATTGGTATTAATATTAGAGTAAACTCATTTTTTTGTCAACATTTTTTCCTTTTATCCTAATTTTTCCAACTTTTTTCTTTCAACAGAGTGTCCTATTTCTCTTTCTAGCAATTTTTTATTATAATTAGATAAATTGGAGGTCGATTTAATGTCAGCAAGTAATGAAAAAGTGGAATTACTCTTATCCTATCTATCTGAGATCCATACAAAAAGCTTATCTTTATACGATTTAGTCACTAGCCGTCCACGCCCTGAAGATACTCGAATTCTTTTGAATATCAATGAAGTCTTCACTTATTATCATAGTGTGCGTGTTTTTTACTACAGCAATAGCGAACTGACTGCATCAGAAGTTCATCCCTTTTTTAAAGCATTTGAAGACTTTTATTTTGAGTTAAAACAAGTCTTTTTACTTGAAGAGGATGATAGCATCCTACTTTATAATAAGTTAACGGCTATGAAAGATTCTTTTGAGCAGTTGACGAATGATTTTAATGTTTTATAATAGAGTAGACAACAGGTAAAGAAGGTGCCCAAATGGATCAAAGCGAAGTTGTAGATCGCTTGCGCGAAGAGTTGGAGATTCCATTTTTTAATGGAACGATTGAAGAACGTGAATACACAGAAGCTGAATACCAAAAAATAAAATCTGATTTAGTTCAGTATTTTGATGATTATGTTCGTAATGTAGAAAATTAATACGAATCATTAAAGCAATTTTTTTAAGACTTAAGCAGAACATAAATGTTTTGTTTTAGTCTTTTTTTATTTTTCAAATGTATTCCAACTATTTCTATCATCTACCCTACAATCCATTGCTTAATAACTACTTTTTATTTTATAAAATAACTGAATATATTTTAAAATACAAATAATTTGTATGTATTAAACAAATAATAATTTATCTAAAAGAAAAAAAAATAAAAAACCACCGGCTGAAAAGGCCGATGGAAAAGGAGTATTACTCAATAAGAGTAAAATGAAAAATAAAAAGGTTGTTGTTGGTATGAATATATAATACAACACATTTTTTTCTTTGTCTACTAAAAATAACATTAAAACGAAATGAAATATCGCTATTTTTTGTCAATTTTTCATTTATTTTTTTATTTTTTCAACAAAAGATTGCTCATTCGTGTAATTGCGAATGAAATATCATCTGTTGCTTTGTCTTGTTTTTCTTCTGAGTTGTTGAATAAATCAACGTCTATCCCTTTTTCAGGATCTAAAGATAAAATCATTTCGTTACATCCAGCTAAATATTCGATGTATGAACGTTCGAATTTTTTATGTATCCCCATAACGCGTGCTGGCGGACGTAATTGAGTGACTTTCTCTAACATGATTGTATATTCCTTTGTTCCATCTTGGAAGATACGTTGAATTTCAGCAATTCTTTCTGGTGCTAATTCAGTGACTTTTCCTTCATCGATCGCTTTACGAACTTCTTCGTAATAGTCGTTCATTTTTTCGCCGACTTCTTCTGTTTCTTTTACAATATCATTGATGTTTTGGACATAATAACCTAAATTTGGTTTCACATTCTTTCCTACTTTCTTTTAGTAATCACTCAATTTTACACTTTTTTATAGGTAGATGACAAGAGTAATCTGTAAAATGCTTATTTCCTTTTATTAATATAAAAATAAAAGCTGCAAACAAAAGTTTGTTTGCAGCTTTTTCAACTATTTATTTGATTTCATCACTTGTTTGGATGATTTTAGAAATCATGCCATAATCTTTTGCTTCATCAGCTGACATCCAGAAATTACGGTCTGTATCTTTGGCAATTTTTTCATATGTTTGACCAGTTGCTTCAGCAATCAAACGGTTCACACGTTCACGCATACGAATGATTTCTTTGGCTTCAATCTGAATCTCTGTACTTTGTCCTTGAACGCCGCCAGCAGGTTGATGGATCATATAGCGCGTATTAGGTAAGCTGTATCTGTTCTTCGCTTCAGCAGCTAAATAAATCGTAATACCCGCACTTGCCACCCAACCAGTACCAATCACGATCACTTCTGGTTTCACAAATTTGATCATATCATGGATTGTATCTCCAGCTTCAACGTGTCCGCCTTGGCTATTAATGAAAATCTTGATTGGTTCATCGCCCATTGCTGCAAGCAATAGTAATTGAGAAGTCACTTCTCTTGCTAAGTCTTGATTGATTTCACCGTAGATCAAAATGGTGCGTTCTTCAAAAAGTTTTTTCATAAATGCATTGGGTTGTTGTTTTTCTTCTGTTTCTTCGTTTTCATCTAAATAGTTCATAAGTAATAACCTCCATATTTTAAAGCTAAATCTCTATATTAATAATACCGCAATCTGAAAATTTGTCCACTTTTTTGACTTGTTTTGACCTTAAAATCATGCATATCTTTTGCATCTATAAAAAATTCCCTTTACCCTTTAATTAAGCTCATAAATAAATGAGTAATCCAAATATGAAAGAGGAGATTCGATGACAAAAAAAGTAGCAGTATTAGTGACTGATTTGGTGGAAGATGTGGAATTGACCTCCCCTAAAGAAACATTGGAAAAAGCTGGTTATGATGTTATCCTTGTAGAAAAAGAAGCAGGAAAAACAATCACAGGGAAGAACGGAACGACCTTTACAATTGATGTTTCGATTGATGATGTTAAGCCTGATGATTTTGTTGCACTACTGATTCCTGGTGGTTTTTCACCTGACCAACTTCGTGCAGATCAACGTTTTGTTGATTTTACTAAGTTCTTTTTAGAAAATAATTTACCTCTCTTTGCGATTTGTCACGGACCACAATTATTTATTCAGACCGATTTAACGAAAGGGCGTACGTTGACTTCGTACATTACAGTTCAACCTGATTTAGCTTATGCTGGTGGTCATATAAAAGATGAGGCTGTTGTAATTGACAATAACCTTATAACGAGCCGTACCCCTGACGACTTGCCTGATTTTAACAAAGCAATCGTCTCACTTTTACATTCTTAAGCTTAAATAAAAAGCACAAGTAAGCTTCTATAGAAGAAGTCTACTTGTGCTTTTTTACTGATTAAACATTTTTAGCTCTTACCCAATCTACGTTGAACAAATTTTACGATTTCAACGATTGGAATAATCGCAAATGATGTTCCGGCAACAATTGCCCATTGGTAAGCATCTAATGACGTTACGCTGAACAAATCGTTGAATCCTGGAATTAGGATCGTTGCAGCTAATAATAGGAACGAAACTAAAATTGCCCAGTTGAATGATCTGTTTCTAAACAACCCAACTTTAAAGATTGATTGGTAAATAGATTTCACATTAAATGCATGGAACAATTGAATCAACCCTAATGTTGCAAACGCCATTGTCAAGGCATCACCGTGTTGTAAATCATATAATGCTGTTGCTGATAAGTTTGGCATATTAGCTGCTGTATGTGCAGGGAATTCAATTGCCATTTTATAGACGATCAGCGTTAATGCACCTTGTGCGATCCCTTGATAGACTACACTACTCAAGACACCACCAGAAAAGAAGTTTGATTTCTTCCCACGAGGCGCATGGCTCATGACATCACGTTCAGCAGGTTCTACACCCAACGCAATTGCTGGGAAAGTATCGGTTACTAAGTTGATCCACAATAAGTGAACCGGTAGTAAGGTATCCCAAGCTAACATTGTTGCGATAAAGAGTGTTAATACTTCCCCTAAGTTGGCAGAGAGTAGATATTGAATCGTTTTTTGGATATTTGAGAAGACTTTACGTCCTTCTTCAACGGCTACAATGATCGTTGAGAAGTTGTCATCTGCTAGAACCATATCAGAGGCACCTTTTGATACTTCTGTACCAGTGATCCCCATCCCAATACCGATATCTGCGGCTTTCAAGGCTGGTGCATCGTTTACGCCATCCCCTGTCATGGCAACCACTTTACCTTCTTGTTGCCACGCTTTAACGATACGTACTTTATGTTCTGGAGAAACACGTGCATAAACGGAATAATGTTCCACGACTTTAGCAAAAGCTTCGTCAGATAATTCGTTTAATTCAGCACCTGTGATCACTGCATCATCATCGCCTTCTTTGATGATACCAAGACGAGCAGCGATTGCTTCAGCTGTATCTCTGTGGTCACCTGTGATCATGATTGGACGAATACCAGCTTCTTTGGCAACTTTTACCGCTTCAGCCGCTTCTTTACGTTCTGGATCGATCATACCGACAAGACCAGCGAAGACTAGGTCTTTCTCAACGATATCAGAATCCATTTCAACTGGCACGGCATCTACGATTTTGTAGGCCATTCCTAAAACACGTAATGCTTGTTTCGCTAATTTTGTATTAGTAGCTAAAATTTCTTGGCGTTGTTTGTCATCCATTGCTGGTGTTTGACCATTTAATAGGACTTGATTACAACGTTTTAATAATTCGTCTGGTGCACCTTTGACAGCAACTAAGAATTTACCATCTGCTAATTGGTGAACAGTTGTCATCAATTTACGATCTGAATCAAATGGAATTTCAGCAACACGAGGTTCCGCTGCAACTTTTTCCGTTACGTTGAAGTCGTGATCTAAACCGTATTGAACAAGTGCTGTTTCTGTTGGATCACCGATCAATGAACCGTCTTGGGCAATTTTTGTGTCATTTGTATAGTTCATGATTTTTAATGCCATGTTATCCATCGCAACAGCCTCTGTTGCAGCTTTTACTTCATTATCTGTATAAAGAGCTTCAACCGTCATTTGGTTTAATGTTAACGTCCCAGTTTTATCTGAACAGATAATGTCTGTGCTACCTAATGTTTCAACAGCAGGTAGTTTGCGGACAATGGCATTTTTCTTCGCCATTTTTTGTGTACCTAACGCTAAAATAATCGTTACGATTGCAGGTAATCCTTCTGGAATTGCTGCAACGGCTAATGAAATCGATGTTAATAGCATATCGATCCATGTGCGACCATTCATCATACCGACCACAAACATGATCGCTGCGATCACTAAAATTGCGATTGTCAACATTTTACCTAATTGGTTCAAGTTTTGTTTTAATGGTGTTTCTGTTTCTTTTTCATTGGCTAACATACCCGCGATTTTACCCACTTCGGTATTCATACCAGTCCCAACAACCACACCAATTCCACGGCCATAAGTAACATTACTGCTAGAATAAGCCATATTGATTCGGTCGCCGATCCCAATATCAGATGCAGTACCTTCTAAAATAGTCGCTTCTTTTTCTACTGGAACAGATTCACCAGTAAGAGCTGCTTCTTCAATTTTCAAGCTGGCTGCTTCCAATAAACGTAAGTCCGCTGGAACAACGTCGCCTGCTTCTAGCAAAACAATATCCCCAGGTACTAATTCGTCACTTTTAACAGTGATTACATGACCATCACGACGAATATTGGCATTTGGCGAAGACATTTCTTTTAATGCCTCGATTGCTTGTTCCGCTTTGGCTTCTTGAATCACACCAAAAATCGCATTTAGCACAACAACGAGTAAAATGATGAATGAATCAACCATATCACCTGAAAATACTGCTGAAATCACTGCAGCAAATAACAAAACGATGATCATAAAGTCTTTAAATTGTTCAAAGAATTTTACAACGATCGATTTCTTTTTCCCTTCATCTAATGCATTGGCCCCATAACTTTCCAATCTTTTTTTGGCTTCTTGATCTGACAAACCTTCTACAGTTGTATCAAATTTTTGTAAGACCTCTTCATCTGACTGCGTGTAAAAAGCTTCAGATAGTTGAACCTTTTTCTCTTCTGACATGTTCTTCCTCCTCATAATTTACAGCTACTTTAATCTATTTTACTTCATATTAGCGAAACGAACACGTTTTTGAACTTATTGGTTCGTAGCAAAACGAAAAAAAATAGACCTCTGTATGCTAAATAGAACATACATAAGTCTCACCGTTTAAGACAACACCAGAAATTTCTTTCGGAGTTGGTGATGTTGCCGCAGCTAGCGCCGCCAGTTACTCCCTCATGAAATAATAGAATGGTAGCAGATTAAAATCGTTCACCAACTATTATTGATGAATTAATTATACCTGTTCTTTTAGTGTTTTTCAAATGAAATCGTATTGATTTTCAGAAAAATTTCTGTTTGGTTTGAAATAACGTTCACTGTTTACTTTTTTGTGACTGAAAAGAAGTTAGGATAAACAACCATGAGGGCGATCTCCTCAAAGGTATTTATCCTAGTCTCTTTAAGTGTTCGTTTATTCTTAATTGCCTTTTTTTTGTTCTACAACTAGCGATTTTGTCCAGAAATTTTCAGACACTCCTTGTTCCATTCCCATAATAAATTTCTCTCTGATATCAGGATAGCTTTGTGCTAATCCACTTACAAGATGTTTGATTTCTTCTCTTTTCGTTTTCTTATCGACTGGGCAAGGATTAAAAATCACAGGTAACGCTTCTCTTTCAACAAACTGAATGATCTGCTTTTCTTCTACGTAAAGCAATGGGCGAATCAACGTAATATCGGTTTTTGATAAATAGCTGATTGGGTCAAAACTAGCCATTTGACCGTGAAATAGAAAGTTCATAAAATAAGTTTCAATCGCATCGTCCAAATGATGACCTAGGGCAACTTTATTACAACCGACGTCTTTCGCTCGTTTGTATAAAATGCCTCGACGTAACTTGGCACATAACGAGCAAGGTGATCGTTCTTCCCGAATATCAAACACCACTTGGGCAATATTAGTTGGCACAACATCTAATTTATACCCTAGCCCTTCCACAAATTCTTGTAACGGAGCAATATCCATATCAAACCCCATTGCTAGAGTGATCGGTACGATTTCAAATTCAAAACCTAATCGTTTTTGCTTACTGATCTTGTCTAAAAAATACAACAGACTTGTACTATCTTTGCCCCCACTCATTCCGATTGCCACTTTATCACCTGGTTGGATCATTTGATGATTCAACACCGCACGACGAATCGGGTTATAGTAGGTTTGATTATCTTTCTTTTTAAAACTCATTGTTTACTCCTTTTTACTACTACATTCATTTAAAAAATTCAGTCTCCAAACTATAATTTTCACCCGAAACAATGTCATATTGAATCAAGCGATAATCATCGTATAATTCTTGTTGTGTTTTATTTAAAGTAAGGGTCTTATGCCATTTTTTGTCCTTATAGTAGAAGCTTTTCTCAAAAGCTGGAACTTGTTTTTCCAGTTCAGATAATAATTGATAAAAACCGGTCATTTGCATCCCACTTTGTTCAAATAATGAAGGGGCAAAATAAAATGGGCTGGTAACGGCATCATGAGTGTTTTTCTCGCTAAGTTTTCCATGATTATCATACATCAAGAATTCGGTTTGGTGCATGCTTACTTCATCATTATCTGCTTTGATTTCATCGGAGTAAATACTAGGCAAATGATCGCCCCAAAAAACGACTAATGTTCGTCTTTTTAACTCTTTCAATGAACGTGTAAATTGTTTTAAGGCTTCACTACTATATGCAACATCTTGCATGTAACTGTCAATTGCTTTTTTGTTTCCTAAGCTTTGTGAAGAGTAATCTGAGGTCTTGTATTTATCGCTGTAAGGCATATGTGTTTGCATCGTCACTAAATGGACAAATTGTGGACTTTGATCCTCTTTCAGCAAATCTAGCACTTCTTTGTAGGCCGATTCATCCGATATATACGGATTATTTTCAATTGTTTCTGTATATTTCATGGTCTCTTCACTAATAAATTCGTCAAATCCCATCGTCTGATAAACATCTTTACGTTTGTACATCGATGTATTATAAGGATGGATAGCAGTAGTTTGATAGTCTTGCTGATTCAAAAGCGAAACAATCGATGGAATTTCTTCTATTTTAGGTATCAACATTGTATAAGGTGTTGTCATTTGGGGATTGAATAATTCCATAGAGAAACTAGTCAATGCCTCAAATTCAATATTAGCGGTTCCGCCACCATAATTTTGAGAAAGCATTTGGCCGCTATACGTTGTTTTGGCAATATCGTAATAATCTTTTAGCGGGTCTTTATTGGTGGTAACTCCATTTAAATTTTGCGGATTTGAAAAACTTTCACTCATCACAAAGATGATATTTGGCTGTTCTTCCGACGAAGCTTTTGTCTCTTGCGCTGTTTTTGTATATTTTTTTGTAATGTCTTCGATAGCCTTTTTGGAATAGTTATCCGGTTTATCCATGGCTTCCACTTTTAAATTATACAAAAAGCCGCCCATAAATCCGGTATTATAATAATTCATTTTTTGACTATAAGGAATCCATAAGGCTGTTTTGTTATATGCTTTTCGTAATAAATTATTGGGGTTGTTAAAATTACTGACATATAGTAATAATGTCATTGTGATAATTAAACCGGAAATTCGTATGATCTGCATTTTTTTAGGCAACAAACGACTTTTGTAAATGGCTCTTCCGAAAAAAAACAAGCCGATTGCAGCAATCACTAAAATAATAATGAAGGGAATCGTTCCAATCATTTCTCTTAATAAACCAAATTCTGTGATCATTTTTAAATCATCTGGATAAATTGGTTCCGTTCGGTAAAACATTTTTTGATAATTAGCGAAGCCCAAAATACCGATCGTAATTGTATAAAGTACACTTCCAAGAATCAGTGAGCCTGCTAAACTGCATAAAAATAGTAAAAATATCAGCAAAACTAGGCTACCAAGGATAAACTTTTCCGTATGCCATGAGAAAGCAAATTTAAACACTAAATTCAGTGATAATTCATTTTGACACCATTGTAAGTATAAGTTACTTATTAAAACCAGTAATAGCAATCCTATGATGATCAGCGAATATTTGACTGGTTTTTTCTTGATTATCTGTAATTTTTTCTTCACACGATTCTCCCTTTTCTTTTCCTGAAGTGTCCTCTAATATTTTATGCTTAGACGAAAAAAAAGTAAAGCACCCGCTTTAGGGAACTTTACTTTTAATGGATCAACTTTATCTTTTAGCTGCTTTAAAAATTTCCTTGATCAGAAAACCTCTTTATTTTCTTCTACATTCATCGTGAATATTTTTTCGTAGACTACGTTTTTTTCATCTTTTAAAGTGTCTCTTACTAATTCTTTATGTGAATTATTTGGTGTAGTACTCAGTACTGCTTCGATGGTTTCATTTGTTAACGCTTCTTCCAGCAAACAGTATAGTCTATGGTTGTGTGGACCGGACATTTTTTGACGTTCACCTAAAATGTCGTAGGTTTCGACAACATGGACTCGTTTGTTTTCCTTGGTCATAATGTTATGAGCATAGCAGGAAACAATACCGCCGTAACCGATTACAACAATTTTGATTGCTGTAAAGTCGTGAAAAAGCGGATCAGAAACTGTTGCTACCTTCGCTTTGACATCCATATTCACTTAAAATCAGATTGATCCCTTGCCATCATAAATGTCTTGGATTTAAATTACAGCCAATTGTTTTTCCCGTTGCTTCATACAGTTTCAAAATCGTATTAGGTGTAGGTACAAGAACCAACCGTGCAGTTCGCTCCCAATTTTCACACCTGCAGATTCTGCAATTGTATTGGTGTTTTTTCAATAGGGAATCAATTTCTTTTATCATTGGTAATTGTAGTTATCACCATAGCCTTTCGATCAAGGTAAAACGGGCCAATTGATTTGTGTATCGGTTGGATTTCCCCTGAGACACAAGAAAAATCATTTACTATTGATACATACTTGCGATTTACTTCTTCCTTTAAAATGAAAGTTGTTATAAACCAAAATCAGATTAAACAGAACGTAATTCCCAAGTGATTGATTTTATTTATTATTAAACATATATCCTTTTGATCGAATAGTTTTGATAAATCTTGGATTGGATATATTCTCTTCAATTTTTGTTCTCAAATGAAAAATCACATTCGCTATACGATAGTTTCCCTGTAACTCATCTTGTTCTACTTTCCATAAACGTTTTTGAAGTTCGCCGTAAGAAACAGTTTGGGCAGGGCTTTTATATAAAATTTCAATTGCTTGATATTCCTTTTTGGTTAAAATAATTTCTCTTTTTCCATCGATTTTTACACTAAGGTTTTGTGGAATAAGTTCCAATCCTTTTATAGGATTAATACTTCTTTCTTCTAGATCATTTACTTGTTTCTGTAGCTTAAACGATGCAGCATCATAAAGTAAATTCTTTATTGTAAGATAAACTTCTTCTAACTCTGTTGACAAAGAGAAGCAAGCTTTCACTCCTAATTGTAAATATAAAATATTTGAATGTGCTTCATTGCCAACCGATAACAAAAAGATTGGTACGCTGATTTTTTTAGTTAATTCCATTAACCAACAACACGTAGTTGCTACTTTATCTTCGTAGATAATAACAGCATCCAAATTATTAAATGCTTCATTTATATTCATATTTTTTACTTTCCAACCTTTTTCTGTTAAATACGTAAAATGCTCATTTTCGTGTACTTCTTTTTTTGATAAAAAACTGATTGTATACATCATTATTCCTCCAGACTGATTGTCTACTCTTCAACTCTATACTGCTACATTCCGTAACATTTCCCTTGTTATTATGTATATAGAAAATTCCTAGTTTAGTTTGAACTAGGAACATTTTCTAATGTCCATGTAACACTTCCTTTGTAACTTCCCAAATAATTAGACCCGTTTATTGTGAATTGTAATCCATATTTATCTGTCCACATGTCTGAAATTGGAATAATTTCATCTTCAGTATCACTTTTCCCTTTTTCGATTGGCGCTTTTTGTCCAGCAATAATTGCTGTTTCTATCCCCTTTTGATTGATATAACTATATTCGCCTTTAAGCGTTTTTGTCTCTGATTCTAAACTGCTTGGTGTAATATTTAATTGCCAATTACCACCATCTCGATTATCAAAAATACTCATTTCACCGATTAATTTTACTGGCTTTTTTAGATGCGTTCCTAAAGAAATATCAAATGATAATAACTCAGGTATTTTTTCTAATTTTAATTCAGGAATTTTTGTCTTAATTATAGTTTGATTTCTTGGATTCGCTATTGCTTCATCAAGTATTACTTTGTATATGATTCCTTTTTTATAAGGAATCGTTTTGTTGGCAGATTTTGGTCCATCGTAAAGAACCTCATTCGTTTCTTCATTTAAGATAGTGTAGTGATGACCGTCATATAAGGCATTGATTTTATCTGACTCTTGACCAATCACATGTAGATTAAAGTAGCCAGCGTCTTTTGTATCAAAGGGCTTGATTATTTGCTTTGTTTTGTCAGCAATACTCAAAATTTCTGAACCTGATAACTGTAATCCTTTTAAAAAAGTGTTATCTGAATTCTTTACGTATGCTGGTATTTCATCTGAATTGTATGTCAATTGGTTATTTGATATGTTTAATTCTAGCTTTTCATTTTTTATAGAAAGAGGAATTTGACCAACAAATTCATTTCCTTTTATTGATACATCTTTGAGATTAGGTAAGTCAAATAGCCATAGTGGTACTTTTCCTGTTAGCTTATTATTTACTAACATCAAAGTACTTAAACCATCCATATCTTTTATAAATGTTGGAAATTCACCAGTCACACTTGAATTCGTAAATTCCATCCACGTTACTTTTTTTAAACGTGCTATCTCAGAGGGCAATGATGTGTTGAATTTTGAATTTAGGATTCTTATTCTATCAACGTTAATAAAATATTTAATCAGTTTTGGTATACTTATTTGCTCATTAGGATTCCCCACGTAAGCAATGTCAAGAACGTTTGCCAAATCTGATATGTAGAGATTTCTATCTACTTTCTTATTATAGTTATACAGTTCTGCAATATCAATTAGCCATCTTTGATTGTCTAATGAAGCTGTTGTAACTAAAGTGTCTTCTATGTTAAGTTGAATCGGAAACGTTTGGGTTAGTTGAGGAAATAACTCGCTTTTCACTTCAACTTTGACCGATTCTTTTTTTACTTCATCGAATAATCTCTCATCGGTGATTGCTTCAACCGTCACTTTATCTTCTGGAATATTACTTTTTAAATCAGCTAATACTTTATCTAGATCGATATCATCTGTTGTGCTATTAATATTGAGTACTTGAGGAAGCGGCGTTCCGGAAATAACTAGCTGACTATTGGCATCTCCTGTAACTACTGCTGATTGAACTTTTTCATTTGCTTTTTTCCGAACGTTATACGCACTTAAAGGTACATTAAGTTGTTTCGTTTCAGCATCATAAAATTCATCCGCTTTCTTTAAATCAATAGAATCAATAGCTAACTCGATTTGAAAAGCGTTACTTTTTAATTGCTTTAAAAGAGTATTTGAAATAGTAATTTCTAGCTTATGATCGTCAAGTTGTTTAATTGTTGTTTCTTTTGTTATCTCTTTATTGTCTTTATTATAAATTTTAGCATCATCTGGAGTAATCTTGGTGAAAGCTTTCTCAGCATCTTCGATAATTACCGATAAGCTATCAGGATAAAAAATATCATAAGTAGCTGTTAGTGCTTGACTAATTGTATACGATGCACGTAATGACTCGGCATTTTTTTTACCAACGATTTTAGGTTCAAAATAGTTAGGGGTAGACGGCGTTTCAATTGCTGCATCAAAAATAACAATATAAGGAGCATAGGCATTTGGTGTGTTAACTCCTGTTGACATTGGAACTTCATTATTAGAGTAAACGACATAATTTTGAGCTAATAGCGATGTATATCTTTTATCTTGGATCACTTTCAGTAACTCTCTACCAGAGGCTGTCCCCTTTTCAGTTTTTAACTCATGCGTAGGTGAAACAATGTCTTTATTTTGCTGAAAATAGACTTTACTAAGCCCTTCAGTCCTAAAATTAGCATATCCATACGTATCAAGTCCTGAATTGTAAGCATTGGTTTGTACAGCTTGAGGAAGCTCAACATCAACACCATGTACTACTTCTTTTGTGTCAGAATAGACTAACTGGTACTCTAAAGAAATTTCCTTAGAAAGCGGATCAAACATTGATTCAATGTAAATGGCACCATTTGACAATAGCTTAGTCCTAAAATTGTAATTAGGCTTGCTTTCTGTTCGATTAAAAATTACTTTTAGCGACAAATCACGTTGATTATATGATCCCACTTTATTGTAATAGAAATATTCTCCTGCTTTATAGTTTCGTACTACATTAAACTTACTGAAGTAAGCTTTTCCAGTTGAATCCGTGATATCATTTAATAAGGTTCCCCAAGTTCCTTGATATTCTGGTCTTATCGTAGGTCGGCTTGATTCTAAATGTGTTCCTGACTTAATCGCTCCCGTATAGTCTAGTTCTGTATAATAATCACTTGTTTCAACAGCTTCAGTTCGCTGATTGTTTAATAAACATAAAAGGAAAAAAGAAACGATTAAAAAGAGCATCAATTGAGATTTTGTTTTCATTTTTAGTTCTCTCCTTCAAATTTATTACCATCTATAAATTTTCTTTAGTCGGCTTTAATACTAGTTATTATTTACTCTACTTGATAAAGTTTGGTTCTGTCAGCATAGCTTCCTTACAGTTATAATCACTCCACATTCGGTACATCTTCCAATGTCCATATAACCGTCCCTTGATAGTTGCCGATATAGTTAGAACTACTTATTCTATACTGTAGCCCTTCTTTAGCATTCCATCGATCAGCAATTGAAATTTTTTCATTTTCTGGATCACTTATTCCTGTAAATATAGGAGCCTTTTGTCCTGTAATGATTGATAATTCTGTTCCTTTCCCATCACTATATAAGAACTCTCCATTCAGCTCTTTGTCCTCAGATTTTAAGCTACTGGTTGTGATCGAGAGTTGCCAATTCCCACTATCTCTATTATCATACACAGAAAATTTTCCAGCGATTTTCACAGGACTTTTCAGATTGATCCCTAAAGGAATTTCAAAAACCATGTTCTCTGGAACTTTATCAAATTTTAATTCTGGTATTTTAGTTAATACTGTATATTGGTTATTTGGATTTAATTCTGCTTGATCTAAAATTACTGTATATTTTATCCCTTTTTTATACGGGATTTTTACAGATTCATCTCTTAATCCTTCGTATAACACTTTATTGCTTGCACTATCTTTTATCGTAAATAAATGAGTATCATATAATTCGCTTTCCTCAATCGCTTCTTTTTTATGGGAAAGAGTTATCCTAAAATAACCAGGGTTTTCTTTATCAAATGGCTTAATTTCAGTTAAGTCGGCATCTGAAATTTTAAATGAATCAATGGTCACTTTTAGCCCATCAATAAAGGTATTTTTAGCCTCTCCAGCAAGGGAGCTTTTAATAAAGCTTGGAATTGTATCTGCATTGTATGTTACCTGATTTCCAGAAATATTAAAGCGTTGAAATCCATCTCTAAACTTTGGTACCTGAGCAATTAATTGGTTGTTCATGAAAGAGATTGCAGTTAGTTTGTTTAAGGTTGTTAATTCCTTTGGAATCGACCCTATCAGTTTATTATTCGACACATCCATACTTTCTAATGATTCTAGCTTACCAAAGCTCTTAGGTATCAATCCAGATAATTGATTACCTGATAGATTCAATTGTTTGAGTCGATCTAATTTTCCCATTTCAACAGGTAATGAACCTGTCAGTTTTAGATCTTTTAGAGTTAATACTTCTAAATTTCTGAGATAGTTGATTGCGTTTGGAATATGCTGGTGGTTGTATGATTGATTAGCATTGATCATTATTTGTTTTATTTTGACTAAATCGGAATGATAAATGTCTTCGTCAATCTGTTTTGGTTTTAATTGTTCGTTAATTGCATCAATTATCCATGTTTGATTTTCAAATAATTCCCTCGTTACGATATCATCAGTTACTTTGATTGGAACCTCTATGCTTCGTTTTAGTTCCGGCAATAGTTCACTGGTTAGAGTAACTGCTACGGAATCTTCTTTAACTGTGTCAAATACTTTTTCTTCTGAAAAGCTATACTGTAAGATATCTTCTGGAATTGTTGACTTAACTTCGGTCAGAAGTGTCTCTAGATCTAATTCTTTAGTTGCTGTATTAATAGGAACTGTCTGTTTTTTAGGGCTAGCAGAAATAGTCGGGATAATTTGAGCAGTCCCTTCTTCTACAACAAATACTGTTTCTTGCGATCCTTTTTTTGTTACATTATACGTTGTGAGTGGAATATCAATGCTTCCATTTTTTTGATCATAACGCGTTAGTAATTTTTTAACCTCTAATTCGTCAAAGGAGACTTCAATCCTCAAATTTTCGTCCTTTAGTTCTTTTAACACCGCATTTGATATATCAATCTTTAATTTTGATTTAGATACAGGTTCAATCTTTACTTTGTCGGTAATATCTTCCCCTTGTCTGTTGGTTACCTTGATTGTTTTTGGAACTAGTGATTGAAATAACTGATTTTTATCCTCTAAAATGAGAGAGAAGCTGTCTGGATAAAATCTGTTATATGTAGATACTAAAGCTTGGTCGATTGTATACTTTGCTGAGAATACATCAGAAACTACTTCTCCTTTTATTGATGGAGTACCATAGGTTGGTTCACGAGGAGTCTCAATTGAGCTTTTGAAAAACGTATAAACTGAAGCATAAGCAAATGTACCGAATAGACCGCTAACAACTCCTCCACTGTTTTCATTTAAATGCAGTAATACATAATTTTGAGGCGTCGATGGTCCAAAGGATTCACTCAATATCACTTTCATCAAATCTCTACCAGAAGATGACGCTTTAAATTGTGATACCTTGGTTTTTGCAATCTCTTCTTTTTGGTTATTTAGATATACCTTAATTAAACCTCTCATTGAAAAACTGGCGTAAGACCATAATCTATCTCCTCCATTCACACCCTGAGCATTTCTTATAGAAACGGGCATTTCTACTGCAACAAATGGAACAGTTTCCTTCGTATCTGAATAAACCAGAGTGTACTGGATTGTTCCCTCTCCTGATAATTGTGAGTTTTTCGTCCGTATTCTCAGTGAACAGTCCGTATCCAATAACATCCAATAGTTCGAATCTAGTCCTGTTAAACCTGTTAACATTGTAATTTTTACTGATAATTTTCTGTTGTTATACGTCCCAACATTATTATAAAAAATAGTTTCTCCGATCAATGTAAAACGTGTTTCTCCAAGTTTTTTAAAAAATGGTTTTCCATTTCTATCTGTAATATCATTTAAAATTGTTTCATAATTTCCTTGATAAACTGGCCGAATGATTTGAAACTTTATATCGTCAAGTTCTCCTGATAATAACTCGCCATTTGAATCTAATTCAGTAAAATATGAGTTGATTGCCGCGCCTTCAACTCGATTTTCCCATAAAAAAAATGAACTCAAAAGAGATAGAACCATTCCCAACAAAATAAATTCCTTTTTCATTTAAACACCACCCTATCAGCTTTCAGCTATTTTCTTCTCTCTGCATTTGCTTTTCTTTTCATTTTTCTTTTTTAAGCTAGACGCCTTTTTTCCATTTCTAAGCGTCTTTTTTTCTTTTTATAAGCAATGATAACCAATACAATAATTAAAATTAGAAGAAGGACGGCTCCTGCAATGATGCCACCGATAAGCAAATAATCCGGTGCTTTTTTCACTTCAATAGCTTCTTCCGTTAGTTTTTTTGCTTCTTGAGCGCTAATTTCAAATTCCTCTGAGAATTTCCATTCATTGTCTTTCGTAGTTGCTACTATATCTAATATATATTTCCCAGGTAATAATTCTTGGTTATCCCAACTTATTGGAAAATCAAAATTAGAATTTGGTGCCATTGCCATATCCGCTTTTGTTGTTTGATGTAGAATTTCGTTAGAGCCTTTTTTACTCACTTTAGCTACTACCTTCAAATCATTAACAAACGTTGGTTTTATATTTTGTAGATTAGCGGTTACTGCCGTTCTATAGTTAATCAAACTAGGTTGAATTGTATTCAATTTTAATTCTGCTGAGATTGTGGATTCTTCTTCTATTAATTGAATGCCAATAACCATCGCATACTTGTTGGTAATTTGTACGCCCCCTTCAGATTTTCCATTGTTACTTTCGGCTTCATCTTTATATACATAAAAACCGCCAACAATTTTACCTTGAATTTTCTCTTCAGGCATTTTCACTTTGAAGGTAACTAATTTTTTTTCTTTAGGCGCTAATTTTACTTTTTGTTCGCCCTTGATAAGTTTTGTGATTGGATGGATTAAGCTTGAATCAATTTTTCTGTTTTCTTCACTAAAATCGATTACACCGTTTTGATTTGTTGTTGCTACATTTGGGATAATATTTAAGGTAATTTCTTTGTCTCCCGAATTGGCTACATTAAGCGTTAACTCTTGTTCTTGTCCTGGCTTCATTTTTAAATCAAAGTACGTTTGTGATTTATCTATTTGGTTTTCTGGAATATTCGCACTAATCGTATAATCCATGTTTGCTGCTTTCACATGTAGTGGATTAATCAGGAATAGGGCAATTAAAAATAAACCGTATATACTAATTTTGACGTTTCGCATCGTTTTCCTCCTATTTTTTTGAGATTGGGATAACTGTTTTAACGTCTATGGGGAATTTTGAATAAACCTTATTCGTTAAATTTATTGAAGAAGGAAATAATCACTATCGTTCCTATTTCCTTTTCAAAAAGTCTATTCTTATCTAGCTTTCATTACTTTTCTATTTAATTGGTGCGTCTTGTAATTCCCAATAGATGTTTGCACTATATTCCGTATTTGCTTTAGCCGTACCAGCTAATATTGATAATTGGATGTTACTATTTTTTTCATCTGAATTATTTTTGTACCATGATTGCAACCATGTTCCTTCACCAGAATTTTTATCTGCCATCATGATTTTTTGATTTTTCGTTGTTAAAGTTACATCGTTTCCTTTAGGTGGAATGACTGTTTTTCCTGCACTCATTGTTGAAACAATACTATTTTTTAGTGAAAGTGTTGCACCTTTTAATACATCTTTTGAAGCACTTGTAAAATCGTCTGCTCTTACAAACATTGTCCAGCCAGCAGATGTCCCACGTACATCAGTTACTTGAGCGTAAGGCATTTGGTTTAATGCGTATTCAACTTGATCGGATCCACTAATGTTCACTTCTCCAAATTTCAAGTTGGGAACACGATTGATGGTTAATAGTCCTTTGTTACCAGTTCCTTGGTTATCTTCATCTTCTGGATCAACAGGTCCAACTGGCGGACGTTCTTCTTCTTCATCTCCAGCCAACATTTTAATGTTAACAGTAGAGCCAGCTTCTGATTTTTTCTCTGCGTATGCTTGAGTTCCTGCAACATTTACTGCAAATAATCCCAAAATTAAAGAATTAAGTAACAAAACATTTTTTTTCATTTTTATTCCCCCGTTTATTTATTATTATTTTGTTGGACCGTTAACCAATGACCATGTTAATTCAGCTTTGTATTGACCAATCTTAGCAAAGACAGGAATAGATAAACGAACAGAGTTATTTACTTCTGTTGTTGTTTCATCCATGAAGATATTCGTATATCTTCCCAAACCTTTATCTTTTCCAGCAGAAAATATCGTTTGATTAGTATTTGCGATATTTAATGTCACAGCTTGTGTTTCTGGTGCATTCGTCATATCGCCAAGTTTACTTGTCACAGTACCTTTAGGGATCGCTAATTCCCATCCTTTTACGATACTATCTGAATTTCCTTCTACTGTAGATGAAAAGTTCGTCATCGCAACTTGAACATTCCAACCCGCTCCTGTTCCACGTTCATCCACAACTTCAAGTCCTAATTTTTTACCAGCATCAACTTCCGCTTTACCAACTGCACCCATTTTAATTTGGCCAAATTTAAAGTTTGAAACCCCATTGATTGTAAAATCGCCTTTACCAATTCCTGGTCCTATTGGCTCTTCTGGATCTTCTGGATCAACAATTCCTGCTGATTTTGTCACTGTAACTTCTGCTGTCGTCTTTTTTTCAGTTGGTGAAACTTCTGCTCCTTCATCAGCAGCAAATGCCACTTGAGCGTTTACCATAAATAGTGTAAATAATCCTAAAATTAAACTACTTTTTTTCAATTTGCATCGCATCCTTCTATTTTATTAACCTGCAGGTGTATCTGAAATCATCCATGTAACAGTTGCTTTATAGTTTCCTAAAAGATTCCCACCAGGAATCGTTAGTTCAACTTTATCTGCCCAGTCGTTTAGCCATGAACCTTTCCCTTTATCTGCATCTGCAAATAATAATTTTGTTGCAGATTTACCAATAATTGTTCCTTCACCATTTGCCGCTTGTGGAGGGTTTAAGGTATCTCCATTTTGAGTTGTTTTAAACGTTCCAGCTGGTACTTTTACTACTGCACCTTTTAAGATTTTTGTTTCATCTTCTGCATCTTTAAATTCGTCGATCGTTGCTTGGACATTCCAACCTGCACCTGTTCCACGTTTATCGGTCACTTGTATTCCTAACGTTTGACCCGTTGGAATTTCAGCGGTTGTTTTTGTTTCTCCACCTGCGATTTTGGCTGATTTGAAGTTAAAGTGTGAAACTGCGTCGATCACTAGCAATCCTTTTTGACCCGTTTGAGGACGGACAGGTTTATCTTTATCTACATCGTCATTTGGATCCGTATTAGTTGGATCTTCGGTTGTAAATTCAAATGTCGCATCTGTTTTAAAGTTTTTCGTTGTTTCCTCACCTGTTTCAGCTTCTTCTGCTCTTACATCAGTGGCGCCAGCTACTAATAATGCTGTTAATGCGATAGTACTGCTAAATATGATTGCTTTTTTCATCGTATTTCCTCCTTATTTCTTTCCTGGCGTGTCTGAAATTGTCCATGTTAGTTGTGCTTTATAATCACCGAGTAACGCATCTTGTGGGATTGTTAATTTAATATTGTTTTCACCAAATTGATCCATCCATGCTCCCGCTCCTGTTTGATTAGGCGCTTCAAATACTGTTTGAGCTTTTGTGTTTACTGAAATAACTTCACGCGTGGTTGGTGGTGTTGACGCTGTCGCCTCTTTTGATTTTGCTACCCCTTTTGGTAGATATAGTGAAGCACCTTTCATCACAATAGTTGCATCTTCACGTTGCTTAAATTCTGTCATTGATACTTGTACAGTCCAGCCTTTACCTGTTCCTCTAATATCTCTTACTTGAATATTTGGCGCAGTGTTTTTAGCTGCGATAACTTCTTGATTTCCCGTTAGTTTAAACTCCCCAAAGTCTAATGGTGAAACAAACGTAATCGCAAGTTGCCCTGTATTCCCTGTTTCTCCGCCTTCTTCTTCACCTGGATTTTCAGTTTCAGGAACTGTCGTTTCATCACCTGCTTGTAATGTAACTGCTCCAAATGATGTTGCGTCTTTTTTCCCTTTTTCATCCCCAATAGTCTCATCAGCGAATGTGATAGTCGGTGCAGCGAGACTTCCTAAAATAGCTGTTGTAACTAACATTGATTTCCATAACTTCATTTTTTTTCCTCCTATTAAATAGTAATAAATAATGATAAAGATGATTAATACAAGAATCAAAAATCCTAATGATATCCATATGATTTTGACTACTTCACCTGTATTAGGTAATCTCTTACCTTTTCCAATACCTAAATCACCTAAAAAATTATTGTGAATCCCAGATTCATTCATTTCCTTACTCGGCGGTGTATTGTCTTGTAAAAATGTTATACTTGCTTGACTACTTGCTTGATTCATAGCATTTTGTTCGACTGCAAGTGTTACTTTAGGATAAACTAGTAAAAAAGTTGCTAATAATATCAAAACAAGCAATCGCTTCCTTATCATAGAAACACCTCCTTTTGCACCTAAATCTTATGTTCCTTAATTTGCTTTGGAATCACAGGTAACAAGTACAAATAAGATAATACATTTTTTTACATCTCTAAAAACGCCATGTAAGCGTTTAATCGTAACTTCTTTGCATTTTTTTATTTTTTATATAACTAAGACTTTATTTTTCTATTATTTTACTCTAAAATATATTAAAATATTTCATTTATATTTAGGAAAGGAATGAATAGCTGATGGGATTAAACGTAACGGTTTACGTAATTGAAGATGACAATGGGTTTAGAAAAAAGATTATTCAATCTTTGAATAGCTACGAGTCTAATTTTCTTCAGTTTCAAATTTCTTCTCTTGACAACCACTTGTTTTTTAAAGAAAGTATTCAAACAATAAAAATCTTAGATACTGATATTTTTATTTTTGATATTGATTTGAAAACTAATTTCACAGGAATTGATTTAGCCATGTATATTAGAAGGATAAATACGAATTGCCCAATTATTTTTTTAACCAGCTTAGAGGATAAGGCCATCGATATTATTAATAGTAACATCTTTCCTCTCGGCTATATTGTGAAAGAACAACGAAATTCAACTGCCTTTAATAATTCTATTCATGGTCTATTAACTAAGGTAGAACAAGCCTTATTTGATGATTGGAAGCAAAATGAGGATATGGTTACCGTAAAAAATGGAAATGAAAAAATGTATATCAATTGTAAAGAATTACTTTATGTAGAATCCTTAAAAGGGTTTCGAGGACGCCTTATGCTTAAAACGTTCACTGAAGATTTTATAATTGATGGACGTATTGGAAAGTTAAAAGAACTGATTAAGCAACCGTATATGCTAACATCCTTACTATCTTACATTATTAATTTAGCTGCTATTGCTTCTATTGATCGAAAAAATGGCATCATTACATTTTCCGATGGCCAGGAATTGCTTGTCGGCACTAAAATCATTGATAAAATAAAAAAATTACTTTAGGAGCTTATTTATTTTGAATACTGCTATTTTTACTTCTTTTTTAGCTATTAACTATCTACAAGTTACCTGGTTCCTTACCTATAAAAAAATTTTTACTTTGCAAGAAAGTTTACTTTTGAGTGTATTTTTATTCATACAGTTTCTTTCAAGCTTATTTATTAATAGCCCGTTTATACTGTTCATTCAATTTTCTTTTTATTTTTTACAATTTTTTTTATCTATTAAACGGCTGAATTCATGGCTTAGTCCTATCTTATTAATTAGTTATGAAAATTCTTTATTACTTTTGGCACTGCTTCCAACGTTAGATGCTTGGGATATTCTTAATTACAGTCAGAAAATATCTACTAGTACTTACAATGCTTACTTAATTTTGTTCATTTTAGCAGAACAAGTTTTATTATTATTACTCATTCTCTTGACAAATTTCTTAGATAAAAAGTTCTCTATTACCCGAACAATGTCACTTCTACCTAAAAAATACAAATTATTGTCTTTGCTATTATTATTCTTATTACTATTAGCAATTACTTTTAAATTAATGAGTATATTGAACGGTGACTCAGTTTCTCTTTTTTACAGTTCATTTATTATTTTTGGGCATACTTTATTAATAGGTTTTAACCTAGTTATAGTGATTAAATATAATAGTGAGAAGCAATATATTGCCCTTCTCTCTAAAACATACGAGCAAGAAAAAAGTAAGCTTACGTTATCCAATAAATTTAGACAGGACTATCAATTGTTGCTTCAACAGTTGAAAGAGTCTTTAGAATCTGATGATGACCAAAAAGCACTTGAACTATTGAACAGTGTGTTAAACAACTCAAATTCGCTACTTACTCCTAATTTATATAAAAAAATTACCTACCTTAACTCACCTCCTATACAAGGATTACTAACTAGTTTTGTAAACAAATGCCATTCAGCTGGTATCACTTTAGATCTTTATATCACTACAGATTTAACAAATCTAGATATGAATATGATTGATTTTATCCGATGTTTTTCTATCTTACTAGATAATGCATTTGAAGCAACTGAACAAACAAACTCGCCATATATTGAAATTAAAATTACCAGTATACAACAATTGATTAGTGTTGAAGTGCAAAATACATATATTGATGATGAAGTAATCCTTTTTCAAACCCTTATTAAAAATAATGTTTCAACGAAAGCTGGACATCAAGGTAAAGGGCTGTATATTTTCTTAACTATTTTGAGTCGCTATAAAAATAGCAGTTATACTATTAATAAAAGAAATAATCATTTTATTGTTAAATTTAAAATTCCAAAAATTGAACAGGTATAACTACCTTGTTTAGTCTTAACATTTTTTATTATCATAAATTAAAGAGGAGTTATTTATGGAATTTATTATTTTTATTAGAGTAATTGCACTTAACTATTGTCTACTTATCTACTTTCTAAATTACAAACGTTTCACATCGAAAAAGCAAACTGTTATTCTTTTATTTCTCGCTTGCTTACAAATTATGTTGAGTCTCATAACGAAGTCTCCTTACATTTCAATTATTTTATTTTCCCTTTGTATAATGCAGCCTATTATGATTGCTCGTTTTTTAAATAATTGGTTGCCAGTTGCTCTTCTTTTATATCTACAATCGTTTCTGGTTATTCTTTCTTGGCTGGTAACATATGATTTATTTACTTTTTTATATCAATCAGACTTATTTTCTCCCCTTATCTATGAGCAATATAAGCCAATAGTTTTACTTTTACAGCATTTAATCCTCTTCCTTCTTATTAAAAGTGCTATAAAAGTCGATCACTACTATCATATATTTGATTCTATTTTTCAAATTCAGAAAAATTATAAGTTGCTCTCCATACTCCTTACGGCACTTTTTGTCTTTTTAAGTGTTTTAAGGCAAACTGTTGTTATTAAAATTGCGAACGTTTCTTTTTATTACCTAACCATTATTTTACTTATATTAAGCCTTATTTTTTGTTTCTCTGCGTTCTTATACAGCCGTTATTATCAAAAACTACTACAAAAACAAGTATTAGCTCAACAATACAAACACCAAATGAAAAAAATGCAACTTTCAGATGAATTCAGACATGATTATCAAAACATTCTACTAAGCTTGGTTGGATATATTGAAAATGGTGAGCGGGATGAAGCACTTGATTATATTAACTCCATTGAGAATTACTCAACAGATATACTTGAAGATGCTCACTATAGTCAATTAAATCAATTAGAAATTCCAGCAATACAAGGATTGTTGACCCAACAAATCAACTTAGCTCAAAAGAAAAATATCCAACTCCATTTATGTATTCCAACACTTATTAAAGAAGTGGATATTCTTATTCGTTTAATTGATTTGATTTTTTGTCTATCAAAATTACTTTCATTTGCAATTACTCAGGCCGATATTTATAAGCAAAAAACGCTTTATTTATCTATAAAAAAATGTAATTCTCATATCATCTTTGCGTTAACAAATTCAGTGGATCCCTTTGTAACCTCTAACATAAATATGACCCAATCTTATTCAACTTTTAATACTTTACAAAATGCTAATCTAAAAGATGTACAAAAAACTCTTCGAAGATACAAAGGAACCTCGTTTTCTTTAAATAGTCATTCTCACTATTTTTTGATTACTTTTGACATTCGTACGATTTCTAATTAAAAAACGAGCAAGTAAAAATGAGTCATTTTCCACTATTCATTCGGATTTTTTGAGGTTAAAATATGATTCGTAGAATCATGTCCTAGCTTCGTTTAAATAACCATATCAAAGTTTTAAAGAGAAATGCCTACGGCTTCCGTAACTTCTATAATTTTAAATTGAGGATTACTTTATGCTTTGGTACTGTTCTTTTTCAACCAAATAGAAAAACCTAGAGGAATTTCCCTCTAGGCTTCATCATTGATTTAATTCTTTAGATTTTCTTCACCAACATTAGTTGACAAAGAGCCGTTTTTCGTTAGGACTTACGTCCCAAGTTCTTTATTATAATCGATTTAATTCTTTGGATTTTTTTCAACAACGTTCGTTGACAAAGAGCCAATTTTTAATGGCTCAACCTTATCTTTTGGCTGCTTTAAAAATTTCTTCGATCAGAACCATCACGTTACGAACTTCTTTATTTTTAACCACAGGTTCTGCTTGTTCTCGCACGACTTTGTAGAAATTCTTATAGAATGTGTCGTATTCAGCAGAAGCTTTTGGTAATGGCAAAGTCTCAGTCGCTTCTTCTGACGGTGGTGCCATTGTTTTGGTTAGGCCAACACCTGCTTGAATTGGTTTTGGTGCTTGGATATTTTGTTTGCCAGATTCGATGACCATTTCCCCTGATAGATCCCAGTCATGAATGACAGCTGTTCCTTGTGTTCCTTTTATATACCAACGTGGGAGTTTTGTATAATTGGTCGTTCCAACTTCTATAATTGCTCGGATGCCATTTTCAAAAATAATATACGTGATAAACCCATCATCCACTTCATCCCCAAGAATGTAGCTTAAATCAGCAGATACTTTTTCAATTCGGCTATCAACTAAAAATAATAGCTGATCTAGTAAATGGACACCCCAGTCTAAGAGCATTCCACCCCCATGTATTAATTCGTGACGCCAATCTCCAGGAATTCCATTTGCTCCTTGTACACGGGTTTCGATTTGAAATAATTCTCCGATGTGTTGCTTTTTATAAAGTTCTCGGGTAATTAGAAAATCCGGATCCCAGCGTCGGTTTTGATGAACCATAAATGTTTTGTTCGTTTCTTTGGCGACTTTTAGCACTTCATCTAATTCTTCTACATTCATCGTTACTGGTTTTTCACAGACGACGTGTTTTCCGGCTTTTAGTGCCTGGATTGCTAGGTCTTTATGTGAATCATTTGGCGTAGCGATCAGAACGGCTTCGATGGTTTCGTCTGTTAATACTTCTTCAAGTGATGTGTAAATTTTATGGTTGTATTGGCTGGAAATTTTTTGGCGTTCGCCAGAAATGTCATAAGTTCCAACGACATGGATTCGTTCATTTTCGTTTGGCATAATGTTATGGACATGGTATGAGCCCATGCCACCATAGCCGATTACGGCAAAGTTGATTGCTGTCATTTTTTTGAGTCCTTTCTATTAAAGAGGATGCTTGATTTAGGGTGGCGAAAGAGTTGGTCAGAAACTGTCATATTCTTCTCTTTGACATCCAGCTGAACGAACTGAATGAGTTCGTTCAGCTTTACTGTGAACCACGAGGAATACGGTGAGTCGATGTTGAGTTGTTTCCTTAATTACACCCACCACATTTCTGCCGGTTGTTCTTTGATCATAATAGTTTTCAAATTGGTGATTGCTCTATTCAAACCTTCTTCTGTAGACATGATTGGGTCTTCATGTTCAATACTTAAAACGTAATCATATCCGTAAATTCGGAGTGTACTAATTATATCTGACCAGACTTTCAAATCATGACCGCATCCAACAGAGCGGAAAGTCCACGCACGGGTTTTAACATTCCCATACGGCTGCATATCGGTTAAGCCATGCATATTGATATTGTCTTGATCCAAATACGTATCTTTGGCATGGAAATGATGAATTGCATCAGCTTCTCCTAAAATTTTCACTGCGGCTACTGGATCGATCCCTTGCCACCATAAATGACTTGGATCTAAATTACAGCCGATTGCTTTTCCCGTTGCTTCACGGAGTTTCAGCATTGTATAAGGTGTATGGCATAAGAAACCGCCATGCAGTTCGACCCCAATTTTCACACCAGCAGATTCTGCGATGGTATTGATATTTTTCCAATAAGGAATCAACTTTTTCTCCCATTGATAATTGTAATTATCATCATATTCTGTTGGCCAAGGTAAAACGGGCCAATTGACTTGAGTATCGGTTGAATTACCTCCTGATACACCTGAAAAACCATTAACGACTGATACATTCAATAGAGAAGCTAGTTTGATTGTTTTTTGCACTAATTCATCTGCTTCTTGCGCCGTTTCTTTTAATGGAGAAATAGGATTATTATGACAGCTTAAAGCACTGATCGTTAAGCCTTTGTCAGCAAGTTTGGCTAAATATTCTTTTCTAGCCTCCGAACTCGCTAATAATTTGTCGATATCTAAATGAGCATTTCCAGGAGAACCACCTGTTCCTATCTCGACTGCTTCTAATCCTGCTTTTGAAACAGTATCAATCATTTCTTCAAAGCTTAAATTATTAAATAAGGGAGTAAATACACCTAGTTTCATTGTTCAGTTCCTTTCTTGTTCGTAATAGATTCTAAAGGCTCATGATGTCCGTAATTGGGATATGCGTTTTGGGTTGGTTGACACCAACGGACACCATTTTTAATGACTTTTTGGACTTCTTTATTATAGTAGGAAGGATACGTTTCATGACCTGGCTGGAAATAAAAGATTTTTCCATTCCCACGATGATAAGTGCAACCGCTGCGGAAGACTTCGCCGCCTGGATACCAACTGATAAAAATCAAATCATCTGGTGTTGGGATATCAAAATACTCGCCATACATCTCTTCTTGCTCTAGTTCAATGTACTCGCCGATGCCTTCAACGATTGGATGACTAGGCGCTACTGTCCAAATTCGACAATGTTCCTGTGCTTCTCGCCATTTTAAATCGCAAGAGGTGCCCATTAATTTCATAAAAATTTTTGACATATGACCTGAATGCAGCACGACTAGCCCCATGCCTTCAAGGACACATTGATAAACACGCTGAACAATTTCGTCAGAAACTTCTTGATGAGCGACATGTCCCCACCAAATCAAGACATCCGTATTTGCTAGAACTTCTTCTGTCAAGCCATGTTCTGGCTCATCTAACGTAGCAGTTCGTACTGAAAAATCATCTTCTTTTAAAAATTGTGCGATTTGTTGATGGATTCCCTCTGGATAAACTTTTTTTACTGCTTCATCTGTTTTCTCATGACGGAATTCATTCCATACTGTGACTTGGATCATCGTTTTTTCCCCCTAATTTAAAAGCTGAATGAGCCGTTTAGTATCGACGAAAAATAGAAAAATATGACTGTGATGTTTTTTGTCACATTCATATTTTATCTTTTTACGAGATGCTGGCTCATGAAGCTAGATAATCTTGAGTTAATCGAAAAATACCGGTTGATTCGTTTCGGATGCTTTGTAAATGGCTTCAAGAATTTCTGTCACAACTAACGCTTGTTCTGGTTTCACCACAGGTTCTGTATCATTGATGATTGCATCGATCCAAGATTGTGCTTCTAACACTTCCGGTTTGTCGCCAGCGCCATCGTAAAAATCAACACCGCCTGGTTCTAATTCGATTTTCTTTTCAAATAGTGTACTATGATCTTCTCCATTGATGGTCAATCCGTCATTCATATCAGCTCCGCCCTTCGTACCGTGAAGAGTGGTTTTGGCTTCTTTTACGTCTAAACTATTCAATGCCCAGCTAGATTCTAAAAAGATTGTCGCGCCATTTTCCATCATGATAAAACCAAAAGCAGAATCTTCTACAGTGAATTTTTTAGGATCCCAAGAACCCCAAGCATTAGCTGCCTTTTCAGTCTCAGCTAATTTATGATAGGCTTTTCCTACCACATATTTGGGTTTGTAATTGTCCATCATCCATAGCGTCAGATCCAGCGCATGAGTCCCGATATCGATCAATGGTCCGCCACCTTGGGCTTCTTCATCAAGGAAAACACCCCAAGTTGGTACTGCTCGACGACGAATGGCATGAGCCTTGGCAAAGTAAATTTCACCTAACTCCCCTTCTTCACAAACCTCGTGTAAGTATGTGGAATCTTTTCTAAAACGATTTTGATACCCGATGGTTAATTTTTTTCCTGTTTTCTTTGCAGCTTTGATCATACTACGCGCTTCAGCAGATGTTTTTGCCATTGGCTTTTCGCACATCACATGACAATCCGCTTCCATTGCTGCAATTGATAGTTCGGCATGTGTGCTATTTGGTGTACAAACATGAACAACATCCAAATCCATTTCTTCAAGCATTTTTTGATAATTGGTAAAAGTTTTCGCTTTTAATGTCCCATAATGCATCTTTGCTTCTTCTGCCCGTTCACTGATTAGGTCACAAAAAGCAACTAGTTCCACTTCCTTAACCTGTGCAAGCGCTGGTAAATGTTTCCCATTCGCAATTCCGCCACAACCGATAATTCCTACTTTCAACATCCTCAAATAACCTCCAATAATCTGCTCATATTATTTTGTGGAAGAAATAAAACGGTTCCACTTCTACACTAATACTATACAAAATTTTGAAAGAGCTTTCTTCCTAGATTATGGGTAAAAAATTCCTGGATATTGCTGTTCATCACTGCGACTGACTTTGCCAGAGCGGATGATGAACAGTACAAGGCGACTAAAAGGAGCGTTGTCTCCTTACTTGCGAATCACTGCGACTGGTTTTGCCAGAGCAACTGCGCTTGACGACCAACGGGAAAGAAGTTTTAATCACTCCAAATTAGCCACACCATAGAAATGGAACAGCTTAAATCAAAAAAAATTACAATCCAAATAATCTCAACAAAAACAAAAAAAGTCCTTCCCTTCTACTTTAAAAAGGAAGAACTTTATTCTTGTTTCTTAAAAATGCTCCACTCAGCCAACATTACCAGAAGCCATCACACGGTGTCTTTGCTCCCGTTTATATTGCTGAATGATTTTCAATGCTCGTTTTCTTGTTTTTCGATTTGTACACTTCAATCTTCTTCGTGCACTTGAAAGATCTTGCTTCTCCATAAAATCACCTCTTGGTATCTATTTTTCGGTTTCTTTACCAGCTTGCTTTGTGTACACCTGGAATTTGTCCTTGATGTGCTAACGTTCTAAAATTAATTCGTGACATGCCGAATTTACGCATATAGGCTCTTGGTCGTCCATCGATCAAATCACGGTTTTTCAAGCGATTTGGATTGGAATCTTTTGGTAATTTTGCTAAAGCTTCGTAATCCTTATTTGCTTTTAACTCGGTACGTCGTTCAGCGTATTTTTCAATCAAGGCTTGTTGCTGTTTTGCTTTGGCGATTTTTGATTTTTTAGCCATTTTTCTTTCACCCTTTCTAAATCGTAATGATTACTTTTTAAGAGTGATAAGAATAACATCTAATAACCTAAAATGCAAGTACTCTTTTTTATTTTATATCCAACATATACCCTTTTGAACGGACTGTTTTAATAAACCTCGGATTCGTTGTGCTTATTTCTATTTTATTGCGCAAATGAAACATAATATTGGCAACTCGATAATTTTTATCCTCAACATTCATTTCAGAGTTCCACAGTTTTTCTTTGAGCTCACTATAAGAAATGGTTTGTCCTGGACTATTTAATAATAGCTCTAGTGCATTGTATTCTTTTTTGGTTAAAGAAACCTCTTTTTCCCCGTCAATTAGCACACTTAAGTTTCTGGGCATTAGCTCAAGTTCTTTTCGCTTAGGTGAGGTTGATTTCTTCGCTGATGGATAACTACTTTTATTTGAATAATGGCTAAGTAAATTAGTTAGCGTATAATAAAGTTCTTCTGATTCCATCTTCATAGAAAAACAAGCTTCCGCTCCTAACTGCAGATAGACAATGTTTGAACGAGACTCATCGATTGCAGATAATAAATAAATAGGTACTTTCACATGTTTTTTTAGTTTCATCAACCAAAAGCAAGCTTCAGACATTGTATCTTCAAAGATGATGATAGCATCTAAATTCTCTTGATGTGCAACTTGCTCTTTCATATTGATTTCTGCTAAAGTCCAGCCTTTATCTGTTAAAAAATTTAAATGAACATTTACTTCTTGTTTTTTTTCTATCAAGTATCCAACCGTATACATGATTTTTCCTCCCTTTTCTAAGAAAATATATTTTTAATTCAAATAATTACGATACAACAACCCTACATTATATTTATTTTTTATTTAAAAAAATTCATTATATTTATATTACACTTAATTTTAGATAAAAAAAACAACAAAAATGCGGTTTCAAGTTACATTTGCATTTTTATTATATAAAATTCACAAAATTTTAATTGAAAATGGCTGAGATATAACTCTATGAGCTATATCCCAACCATTTTTAATCAAAATAATTATGATAAACAAACGCAACTTCTATTTGATTTTTTTGACTTAGATGCTGCAATTATCTTCCAGCTGGAGCATCCACCATTTGCCACTCAAATTTTCCTGTATAGGAATTTTTATAATTGGCAGTGCTTGTTTGCTTATAAAATAACCCTCTATTTTCATCCCATTCTTTTCCTAAATCGATTGTTTCTGAATTCGGATTACTCTTTCCACTTTCGATTACATGGAAATTTCTACTAGCCGTCAAAATTTTAGGTATAGCATCAGACCCTTTGTAAAAAAAATCGCCAGCCAATCTTTTTGTTTTATTTTGTAATGGATAAACCTTAACTTTTAATTGCCATTGATTGTCTACACGGTTATCAAAAATACTTAAGCTATCATCACGTGAAATTTTCACTGGTTGGTAATTCAAATCGCCTATTTTTAAATCTAGTGACATTGTTTTAGGCACTTCGCTTAATTTATATTCACGCAGATTGGGTTTAAATTCAAAAACATTATTAGGGTTTTTACCTGCATCATCCATTATAACTTGATGAATTTCAGCAGGATTTACTTTAATTTCTAGATCCTTAATTTCTGGTCCATTATAGAGTACCTGACCACTTTTTTTATTCATGATCTTAAATGTATGTCCTGAATATAGCGCAACATTTGTCCTATCCTTTTTTTGTGCATGTAGGTTAAGAAAACCTTCATCAGCGAAATCAAATGGTCTTATGAGCATTTCTTTATTTGCAATGACTAAATTCGTATTACCAGTCAAAGATAAGCTATTCGTTCCCACAACAAATGATTGTTGATATTGTGCTGCTTTACTAATAAAACTTGGACTTTTATTATCATTGTAGGTTAACTGCGTTTCTCCTATATGAAAATTATAAAATGGACCTAAATTAAATGTTGGGACTATTCCAACCAAATTATTTTTATTTAAATAAATTTGTCTTAATGTAGTTATATTCTCTAATCCAGGAGGAATCGTTCCACTCAGTTTATTATCATCAAAAGCTAAAAATTCAAGTTTTTCTAGTTTAGATAACGATCTAGGAATCTCTCCAGTGAAACTATTACCAAATATTGATAGTTTTTTTAACTTGGATAAACTACCTAATTCATCTGGTAACATTCCAATTAGATACTTATTCTTCAAATCTATCTCTTGTAAATTTTTAAGTGACGCAATTGTTTTTGGAATATGTTGTCCTTTAAAATCCGCCCCGGATCGATTGACGATTGACGTAATTTTCAATAAATCTGTCATATAAACATCTTTGTCTATTTTTTTAGGAGAGAGCTGCTTGTTTATTTCTCCAATCAACCATGCTTGATTTTCAAAATATTCTGTTGTAACAATTGGATCTGGTACAATTGTTACAGGAACATCAATTTTCACTGTTTTATATTTATTTTTAATTGAAACGACAGCCATTTGGTCTCCTTCAATGCTCGTATCTAAATTCAACTCAGAAATTTCAATAGTACTACCAATTTCATCAGTTAAATCCGTTACAAAATCAGAAACTTTTAACGAATTAATATCCGTGTATTGTTTTATTATTTGGGGGTTCGGCTTACCTATCGGAGTTGGATATATAATAGTATATTTTAAAGCCACTCTATTTGATTGAAACATTCCATCGCCTCTTGCAGAAAATTCTAAAAAATGATTTCCATCCTTATAATTTGAAGTGTCAAAACTTGTTGAAAATATTTTCGTTCCGTTAGCTATAGGCATATTTTTATAAATCAATGTTTCTACATTCACATCATACTTAGCATACAAATCAAATGACTTAAATTCTGAATCTGAATATCTTCCATCAACAACTAATTTTTCTCCAGCAAAGAATGTAGAACTTTCTCCTGAAATTGGACCAGTTACTTTAATATTATCTATAACAGGGACTTCTAACTCCTTGATTTTATCAAGAATCCAATGTTGTTTATACTGCTCTGATGAAGTACGATCCGCTGATATATAGCTTTGCAAGTTGATTGTTCCACTATCAGTAAGAGTGTAATATGAACCATATTGCTCATTTCTTATTGTCACAACATTGTCACCATTTATCGCAGTCTCTTTTGAAAAACGTAATAGATTTTTTAAATCATACTTATCTGTAAATGCTAAAGTATTTAAGACAGTCGTTGCTGCACTGCTTGCACTGTTTTGGGAAACAATCAATTGCTTGTTTCCTGCATTTGATAAAACATAGTCATTATCATTAGGTTTATATAGTACAAACCACTCTTGATTTTTCTTCCCTAAGCCGCCGTAAGAATAAGGAATAATGTCTCGATTTTCACCAACACCTCCCTGAATATCCCACACCTGTTCAGTATCATAACGATTTCTAATCGTATAAACGCCTAACATCGTCTCAATCTTAAATAACTGTGAAACATTATTTATGAATGGTTTCAAAGATATATCAGCATTAGACCCCAAATCACTAATTGTTATACAAAGACCAGATTTTCTATTAGATATAGAATAATAATTCCCAGAAACTTTTTTTATATCCCAAATTAATTCATCTTCTAAAACACTTAGGCTATTAACTACTTTATCTAATTTAACAGCAGTAACTATATTTTCCGTAGAATTGTCTTTCAAAAGCTTTTGTTCATTCCCAGCAGCTTGGATAATATATCCATCTTTTTCGGATCTGTAATTAAACAAAAATAATTGGTTGCCCAATCCGTGATATGAATAAGTAATCAAATTATCCGTATAGGCAGATATATCTAAAACATAGTTTTCATTCGATTTTGAATACGCCACATACATATTACTATTCAAGGTTTTCTGAGCATTGACAACTACAGGGTTCCCCCATACAACTACATATAATATAATCAAGAAAATAAGATTGATTACTATTTTTTTATTCACTGTATGTATATCCTTTCTTTTAAAGATGATTATAATATTCAGATTATAACTTGAATTCCTTATATTATGTCCCTGTTCTATTTAAGATAGAAAATGAACAAACATTCCATTTACATAATAAACGAAACATTTATTCATTTATATAATCTCTCATTTTAACTTCCTATGTTTTTTCGACCAAATAACTATTATCGCTAAGTGTAAAAGACATAATACTTCTTTTTATCATCTGGTCTCTTCTATTCTCAGTTTCATTTTTTTAAAGCATTCATCGTTCATAATTTTTAATCACTATCCCTAATCAATTAACTCCTTTGGTTAACGATGGATAAAATTAACGTTCTGAAAAATCTTATTGCATTTATCGCTGTAAAAACATAGCACGGTTAAGATACACAAAGTAAGGATAGAAGTTCTAATATAGCGCCTAAAATAGACTTTATCTCATAAATATCTTTTTTTCAAAACCATTTACTTTAGCCCACTTGAGTGAGCATTATAGTTATTTTCCACCTGTTGGAGCATCTATTAACTGCCAATCAATTTTTCCATCATATGTGTCTTTATAGTTTCCTGTATTGGCTTGCTTATAGAATAAGCCTCGGCTGTCATTCCATTCTTTTGATAAATTGATTGTGCCCATATCTGGTTCACTATTGCCCTTTTCAATCGTCTTAAAAGTGTCAGATACCGGAATTTCTACTGGGACTTCATCTTTTGACTTATAAAAATAACTGCCTGCCATGGTTCGTTTTTTACTTTTTAGTTCACTAGTCTTGATCCTCAACTGCCATTGACTATTCAATCGATTATCAAATAGGATTAAATTATCTTTACTTGAAATTTTCACTGGTTGATAACCTAAATCGCCTAATTTTAAATCTAGTGATAAACTTTTAGGTACCTCGCTGAATTTATATTCACGAAGCTTTGTTTCAAATTCAGTGATATTATTTGAATTTTTATCTGCACCATCCATGATAACTTGATAGATTTCAGCGGGATCGACTTTAATTTCCACACTCTCATCGGCTAGCCCATTGTACAGTACCTGATTACTTTTTTTATTAATGATCTTGAATGTATGTCCTGAATATAGTTCAACCTTTGTCTTATTCGTTTTTTGTGCATGCAGGTTAAGAAACCCTCTATCAGAAGGATCAAATGGTTTTATAATCGTTCCTTTAGTTGTAATGGCTAGATTTATGTTACCCGTCAAAAATAAGCTGTCCGTTCCTACAACAAACGATTGTTTATACTGTGCTACCTTACTAATAAAACTTGGGCTTTTATTTTCATTATAAGTTAGCTGAGTTTCTCCTATATCAAAGTTTGAAAATGGACCTAAATCAAATAATGGAATGCTGCCAATCAATTGATTTTTATTTAGATACACTTGCTTTAGTTTCGTTAATTTCTCTATACCAGGTGGAATCGTTCCACTCAGTTTATTATCATCAAGAGCTAGAAACTCAAGATTTTCTAATTTTGATAATGATCTAGGAATCTCTCCAGAAAAACTATTACCAAATATTGATAGTTTTTTCAATTTGGTTAAACTACCTAATTCATCTGGCAACGTCCCAACAAGATACTTATTCTTCAAATCTATCTCTTCTAAGTTTTTAAGTGACGCAATTGTTTTGGGGATATGCTGTCCTTTAAAATCCGCCCCTGATCGATTGACAATTGACGTAATTGACAATAAATCTCGCATATAAAGATTTACATCAATTTTCTTTCCCTTACTTGCAAATTGTTTATTTATTTCATCGATTAACCATGCTTGATTTTCAAAATACTCCGAGGTAATAGGTTCAGCTGTAACCGTTACTTTAGCAATAAATTCCTGTTCTACGTTCAATAAATTACTCTTTAGTATAAATGGAACATCAATCGGTCCTACTTTACTAAATTTTATTTGATCGTCTTTTAATAGCACTTTTAAATTATCTTTAGGAAAGTTGCTTGATGGATTTTGAACAAATTCAGACAGATCATAATCACTAATCTTAGAGTCTAAATCTACCTTAGCTTTTAAATCTGTTACTTTTAACTCCAATGGATATGAAACCGTCATATCTTTTGAATACTCTGCTTCCGTAGATTCTTCAACAACTCCATTTAATGGGTTTTGCTTTTTAGAGTGGCTATTAATCTGGAAAAGATACGCAAAATTTCTGCTATTCGGCTGATGATGTACGAGTGTTTTTTCAGCACTGTAATCAATCTGACTACGAAAATCTATAATGAGCTCTTTATTTTTTTCTGTTTCCGAGGCATGATATTTCTTTAAGAAAGCTTTGTTAAAAACAAATTTCCCCTCTTTGTATTCATATTCATCCCTGCTAACCTTCTGATCGCCGTAGGAAAGAATTGGTTCTGTTAAATTTAAATCTGCTGTATCTTTAGAATAATCTAAAACTAGTTCTTCTGGATAGTATACATCCAACGCTTGATAAGGTAAATCCTGTCTAATTGTAAAATCTACCTGTCCTTTTTGATCCTCAACATAGTCCAATTTAACTTTATCGTAGCTTTGTGGGCTAATTTTTTGTACATTTGGATCAAAGAAAGAAATTAATGTACCATAAATTGCAAGCTCATCAGGGATGTATTGACCGATAGATATTGTTTCACTCGCATCATTATATAGAGAGAGACTGTTTATTGCCACTGAATCATCCCTACCTTGAACTACGTAAATAGCAGAAGGAGCTTTACTAGGCTTTCTCAAAAAATGATTTAATCCAGGAGCATCTTTTTCCATGATTAAATTCGTATTAGGTGAAAATAATGTTGCTTTCTTATGTTTTTTAAAACCAAAATCATCCGTAATATTCATTGGAAATATTATTTTTAATCCAGGTATCTTTTGTTGCGTTAATTGATCCACAACGTAATAATTAAAATCATAGGATGCTTCATAATTATGCTGAATTCTAAACTGTACTGCTGGCAATTTCGGATCCTTATTCAATAATATAAGCTTTGAATTATTGTTATCCGTATTAGTCGTAACTTTCATCACAAGTTCTAAGGCTCTACCGTTGTAACTACCTACATTTTTTAAACGAAATTCATCGCCTTTTACCACAGAAAAATATTTGTCTTTAGTATATTTTCCATTCACAGTAGCCTCTGAATTAATATCTTCTCCAAAATAGCCCAAAGTGACAGCATCACCTACATATATACTATCCTCAACTACTTGATTATTTGAATCTAGAACGTATCCTTTAGCAATTCCATTATTATCCATAAGGTATTCATTTGTTCGATACATACTTTTGGTAAGACCAAAATTAGTCTCCCATCCATTAACATTTATTTCAGTAGTAGCATAACTGCGCTCCGTTAAACAGAATAAGATAAGAAAACTTACTACAATGCTTATATTATATAAACCTATTTTTTTCAAAAAAATCACTCCTTTGCTGCGCTTTGACAATTATTTTTTACGACGCCATAAAATAAAAATAACTACGAGTAAAAAGAGTATAAGTAATCCAGTAGATACAATCATTGTCACCACTAATTTATTGCGTGGTTTAGTTTCAATTTCAACTGCCTCTTCATTTAACTGAACAGCTTCTTCCTCTGAGATTCTAAATTTTTTAGTGAACGTCCATTCATCATTTTTTGAGTGTGCTGTGATTTCTAATTCATAGCCGCCTGCTGCTAGTTCTTGATTTTCTAGTGAAATGGGAAAGTCAAAGTTAGAATTAGGTGCCATTGCTATTTCTGTTTTTTCGGCTTCATAGATCACTTTTCTAGAGTTATTTTTTCTGACTTTAGCTTCAATAGATAATTCACTGATAAATTCTGGCTTGATATTTTGGAGATTGGCTGTGATTGCGGTACGATAGTTAAATAGACCTGCTTTAACTGCATTTAGTTTGAGTTCTGGCTTGATTTTATCCAAACTTTCTCTTAATTGAATACCAATTACAACTGAGAAGACATTCTTGATTTGAACGTCATTTTTCTTTGCTGTTGAGTCTTCTTTTACCTCATTTTCTTGGTCATAGATATTAAAGCCTCCAACTATTTTTCCAGTAAAGGCTTTTTTAGGCATCTTTAACTTAAAAGTCACCCTTTTCGTTTCCTTAGGTGGAATCGTCACCGTTTGTTTTCCTGAAATTAATCTAGTAATTGGGTAAATCAGGGTAGAATCATTTTTTTCAGGTTCTACACTATATTCTAGTTCTCCATTTTGATTTGTTGTAGCGATATATGGTTCTACAGCTAGGTTTAACGTTTCTAAACTGCTACTTTTTATTTCTAATTCTAAATTTTGTGTTTGTCCAGGGCTCATCTTCAAATCAAAAAAGGTTTTGGTTTGGTCGATTTGGTTTTCTGGAATAACAGCTTTTACTGAATAGCCCATACCATCAGCAAAAGCCGTTTCTCCAATATTGAATAGCGTAACAAGCAAAAGCGTTATTAGGCTGTACTTTAATGTTTTTATAACTGTCATTTATTACTCTCCATTTAGTTTTCTGTACTTGGAATATCTGCCAATTTCCAAGAGATTGTTGCGGTGTAATCTCTTCCTACTTTGGCAGTATTCGGCAAAATATCTAATGTTATCTTTTTATTTATCCCTTTTTCACTTTTCCATCTCGAAGCCCAAACCCCTTGACCAGTATTTTGATCGGCTGACATAACTTTTTGCAGATCCTTATTCAATGAAACTGAGTAGCTTTTAGGCGGCGCTGCATATTCAGATTTATATTCCTGAATATCTCCTTTGTTTAAGGTTAATGTAGCTCCACTTAATAGATACCTTTTTTGATCCTTTGTCGTCGGCTCAGAAACAAAGTTAGATATTTTAGCATACAATGTCCAACCACCAAGACTTCCTCTTAAATCGGAAACTTGAATATAGGGATTAGAATTCCTCGCATATTCTTCTTGATACAATCCGCTTCTAACAACTTTTCCAAAGGTAAAATTTGGTACTCGATCAATTTTTAACAACCCAGAGCTATTCGTACCGTTATTTGTTGGATCTTCCGGATCTTGACCAAATGCTGGCAGAACAGGATTCTCTTTTCCTTCGATAACTACGGCATCAATATCAGATTTTAAAGAGTCCACTGGTAAGGTTTCTGCTAAACTAGTATCAGCTTTGTAGACTGTTAGTAATAAGAAAACACTTAGCCAAGCGGCTCTATAATTTTTTGATATCACGATTATCTATCCTCCCTTTTTGATTTAACTAACTAAATAAGGAATTAAAATGCTAGTTAGGTGTATTCGTTAATGTCCAATTTAATTTTCCAATATAGCTTGCTTTACGTGCTGTGTTTGGAACAGATAATTGAACCCCTGTTTTTCTAGTTGGTGCTTGCTTGTCCGTGTATCTTTCAAAAATATTTGTATAACGTCCCATTCCTTTACCTGTATCTGCTTGAAATACTGTACTAGATAATTGACCTGAAATTTTTGCTTCTTTTCCTACGGGTGTATTTTCTGGACGGATTGATGCACTTTTGGATGTAACTTCAGCCGTTGGGATTGTTAATTCCCAGCCTTTTAGCTCTTCTCCATCGTTTGCTCCACCTTTTACTTTAAATGAATCCATTGACACTTTGACATTCCAACCTGTACCGTTCCCTGTTACATCTACAACTTCAATACCATATGCTTTATCTTTTTCAATTGTTGCAGATCTTGTTTCACCTAAAGGAACAGATGGATAACTAAAGTCTGATACTGCTTTAATGATGAATTCACCATCACGTGGTGTTTTAGTTGATATTTCTTCTTCCGTTGCCCCTGCTCCTGTTCCTGCATCAACAGTCACAGTTATATCCGATTTCAATTCATCTGCCTTAGCTGAAACTGGTAATACTATTGCTCCAAAAGTCATTGCTAATACTATATTTGCTACTATTTTTTTATTCATAAAATATTCCTCCAATATTTTTTCAACAGTTTACTATGGTAACTTCCCTCAAAGATAGAATACTATTTATTATGTTTTTATTTTTTTAAAATCAATTGTATATTTAAATTAGATTGTATCTTCTAAAGACCAGCTAACAGTACCAGTAAATTGCTTACCGTTTGTGTCATCTTTTTGACCAGAATTTACAGCTAACTGTACATTTCTAATTTCAGCGGCAAAACCTTTGCTTCCAGGTTTTGTACCGACCATAATATCTGAACTACCTGTTGCTCCAGCTTCAAGAGAGACTTTAGCAACACCAGTTACTTTATCTTCAGCATATTTTGTTAAATCTGGTAATTTTTCAACAACTGATGGTAATTTACCAGTTTCTTTATCTTTTTGATCTGTTAAATCAAAAGTAGAAATATTTGCCGAATTCATAGTCATTGTTGATACTAATTTTTTCGTTGCGTCTGTTGTGCTAACAAGGTCAGACAACTTAGCAGTTAATTTCCAGCTTGTTTGTTTATCTGCATCACGATCTTCATATACTGCGATGTATTGTTTATCTTGTACTTGTTGGTAGTATACAGAGCTAAGCGCACTTGCTTCATTTTCAGTACCAAATTTGAAAGCAGTTGGTTTGTTGATTAAACTTAATGCTTCATCGTATGGTCCAGGGATGACTGTATTCGCATCATCATTGCTGAATCCAATACCTACTCCTGAATTTGTTTCTCTTTCTGCTGCTTGGGCAGCTTGTGGTAACATTACTGCTCCAATTGATAACCCTAAAACGAATGTTCCTAATACTTTTTTATTCATTATTTTTCTCCTAACGCATTTTACTTTTGAGGAAGTTACCATAGTAAACTGTTGAATGGGAATATCTTTAACTTAAATTAAAGATATTCATTTGTTTTTGGATATAGATAAATACATAGATCAATAATAAAAAACTGATAATTGATACGGCTAGCAATAGCCAATTCAATAATATTTTTGATTTTTTTAATTTTAATTTTTTTACTAAAATACTGTCTCGATTTAAGGAGAAGAGGAACATTCCTAATGAAATAGTGCCACATGCTCCTAATATATACAGCCAAATATAGACTCTCATAAAATTATTCTCCCTTGATTAAATTTAAAATAGCTTTTTTTAATAGATCAGTCACTATTCAGCTTGATTTGCTTATCTAAAATAACCGCAAAACTGATCACAATCAGAATCATTCCGCTAATCAGCAACGTCAACTGCTTCACTGTTTCCCCGGTGTTTGGCAAACGAACCCGTTTATTGATTGGTTTGGCTTTATCAGCTGTAGGCGTATTATCACGTGGAGGTGCTGGCGTATCATCTTCCGTTTTTTTAAACGTGATACCAACATCTGCTTCACCTGCTTGATTAGCCCATACCGTCGGTGCAAAAAAGGTTGTTAGACTGAAAAAGAGTACTATTGATATTAATTGTTTTTTTGCTATTTTATTAAGACCCTGATTCACTATTGTCACTCCTTCATTTGTTTATTCTTTTTAACCTTTCTTTGTTCTGACTTCTTTCTTTTCGCCTGTTTTGATTTTCTTCTCTTAGCACGTTCATAAACCATTTTTTTCCAACGTTTATTTCTAGCGGTCAAAATTGCAATGACTAATACAAGTGAAGCAATTGCTAAAATAACGACGTAAGGTAGCCAATCAGGTGATTCTACTTTGAAAACTGTTTCTTCATTCATTTTTTTTGCTTTTTCAGCTGAAACGCTAAAATCTTTTTGCCATTTCCAGTCTTCTTCGTCATTTTGAGCATGAACTTTTAAGGTATAGTCACCTGAGTCAATGACATCAACTCCCCAATCCACTGAAAATTCATATGTGCTATTTGGTGCCATGCGAGCATTTTCTACTGTTTGTTTTTTTAAAACTGTGTCTGAACCCTTTTTAGTTACGGTTGCTTCAATTTTTAAATTATCAGCTATTTTTGATTCTGGATTATGTATAACAGCGGCAACTTGCTTACGACCTAATTTCAACCCAAGTTTGGCTGATGCTAGCTCTAGATTTTTAGCATTTTCATATTCTTCCCCTGTTTCAGTTGTGATCAAACCAATTTTATATTGGTATTTACTAGAGATTGTTTGTGTTTTTGTTTGTTCTTTATCCTCTACTGTTTGAAAAACAACAGCGCCTAGTTTGATTCCTTCATAACTTTCTTTTGGAGGTGTAACGGATAGTTCAACCACTTTTTCTTCAAAGTTTTCTAAGGTGATTTCAGTCTCATTGATTTTGACCATTTCTGTTAATGGGTGTTTTAAGCTTTTATCTAGATCCTTTGTTGATTCGTCATACTCAATATTTCCAGTTGAACCTGTTGTACCATTGGCAATAAATGCTTGAATTTTGACAGGATCTTTTTGAGTTGATTTAACCTTGACCTTCAATGTTTGAGTCTCATCAGGTTGAGTTTCAATAAAGAAATAAGATTTATTGGTTTCAATTTGTGTATCTGGCCTAATCGCCTGAACAACAAATCCTAATGGGTCGGCTTCTTTATTTGCAGCAATTGAATGGATTGGTGAAATAATACATAAAATAAAAGTAATGAAAACATATTTAACGCATTTTTTGATTTTATTTAACTGCACGATCATTTTAACTTCCTTTCTAAAAATAAAAACTGAATTGATTTTGATTGAAAAATAAATTTGCTTTATAAGCCGTTCATATTTGTTTATCAATGAACTCATTCATAGTACAATTACCTAATAACAAAGAAAACAACAAGTAAGCGCTATCAAATTACATTTAACTTTTTTATTTATAAATTTTATTTTTTCCAAATTAAAAAGTCGCAAGTAAGCGCTATACTATTACATATGCAGTCTTTTTCATTTTTAATCGATGAAAACCTTTCTTTTTCTATCTTTATATTCTAGAATATATTAAAAATATTTTAAAATTTATTTTTTAGGAGGAAACTTAATGACAAATACTACAACAATTTATGTTGTTGAAGATGATAATCTATATAGGAAACGAATCATTCATTATCTTGAGAGTTACGATTCTAATTCTTTTCGCTATAAAATCTCTTCTTCAGACAATCATTTGCATTTTATGGAAGAGATTCCAACATTAAACATTTCTGATAATGATATTTTCTTTTTGGATATCGATTTAAAAACACAATATTCAGGAATTGATTTGGCAAATCAGATTCGACAAATCAATTCAAAATGCAACATTATTTTTCTGACTAGTTTTGAAGATAAAGCTATTTCAATCATCAATAGTGATATTTTTCCGCTTAGCTATCTTGTAAAGAACCCAATTGACTCAACAGAACTAAAATCAACTATTGAGAATGTTCTGCTGAAGGTAGAAAGTTTGACTAAAGCCGTTTGGAGACAAGATCAAGATATCACGACTTTTATGAACGGATATGAAGCAATTTATCTTAATTGTAAAGATATTTTATATATTGAATCATTGAAAGGTTTAAAGAGTCGCGTTTTGATCAAGACCATTTCAGAAGAACTAATTATAGAAGGAAAAATTGGTAAACTCAAAAATAATTTAAAACAAGTATACTTATTTACCGCTCTTCAGTCCTACATAATTAATCTTGAAAATATTTCATCGATCAATAGAAAAAATGGTACGATTACTTTCAATGGTGGTAAAGATCTTTTTGTAGGAACTCGAATCATTGATAAAGTAAAAAAGGGGCTACAGGAGTATCAATATGTTAGATAGACCTTTTTTTATTTCGTTACTATCACTAAATTTTATACAATTGCTTTGGTTATTTGCTTATAAAAAAATCTTGTCCTTTCGAGAAACAATGATCCTTAGTGCCATTTTAACTGTTCAATTTATTGTTGGTGCTTTTACAGATGATCATTTTATTACTCTATTGCTGATTCCTTTTTTTCTTCTACAATTTTTCTTTCAAGTAAGAAAAGTTCAAAATTGGGTGGTTCCTGCTTTATTTTTAAGTTTTGAAAATGCGATTGTTTTACTTTCATGGCTTTTAACATTGGATATTTGGGATATTCTATTTATTAACCATTTGATTGATGCTGAAACTTATTCAATCTATTTAAAACTTTTTATTTTTCTACAACAATTTGTTTTCTATTTACTTTTGCTCTTCGCTAATTATTTAAATAAACGATTCAATATCACGACCACTATTCATCTATTGCCTAAAAAGTATCGTTTATTATCTGTTTTACTCTTAATTTTCTTATTCGTAACGATTACTCTGCAGCAATTTAGTGTGTCAGAAGGCTATTCAGATTCATTTTTTTACAGCACCTTCATTATCATCTGTTTCACAGCTTTTCTTAGCTGGAATATTCTACTTATTGTTAAACGGCAAAATGAACAACAATATATCAATATCCTTAACAAGAAATATGAGCAAGAAAGAGAAAAGATCAACCGTTCTAATGAATTTCGTCATGATTATAAGCAACTTTTGATTGGACTGACCTCCTATTTGGAACTAAATGATACGCAACAAGCACTTCATTTACTGCATACAATCATTGACTATTCAAACTCACTACTTACACCAAATCTATATAAAACGATTTCAGTGATTCATAATCCACCGATCCAAGGTCTTTTGACTAGTTTTCTAAAAAGTTGTTCGGATAAAGATATTCAGCTGAAAATCACAATAACAGAAAAACTGACAGATATTGATATGAATATCGTCGACTTCATTCGTTGCTTTTCTATTTTATTAGATAATGCCTATGAAGCTGTCCAGGAAACGGAGCTCAAGATGATTGAAATAGCGATTACCGGTGACCAAAATTTTGTAAAAGTAGCCGTAAAAAATACCTATACTGCAGATAAAGATATCTCACTACAATCCCTTTTACAAAATAATTTTTCTACCAAAGAAAAACATCAAGGAAAAGGCTTATATATTCTAGCTAAATTGATTGATAATTATAAAAAAGCAAGTTACCAGATTGCTAAAAAAGATTCCTTTTTTATTGTTAGTTTTTCAGTACCAAAGTTGTCAGAACCACTGCTTATATCTAAATAAAAATGTAGGAAAATGAGTTTTTCTCTCGTATTCCTACATTTTTTGTTTTAATTGCTCTTTGTTTGGAAGTTATACATTTAGTAACTAGTTATAAATTGTGACTTTCTAGACTTTTTGATATGATGAAACAAACTGAATCAAAGGAGTAAATATTTATGGAAACCTATTTAGCAACAGAATTATTTGCTATTAATTATCTCCAAATTGTATGGACGTTACTTCATAAAAAATATATTGATACAAAACACTCCACTATATTATCTATCATATTGGCTTTAACCATCTTGATTAGCTATTTTGTTAGAACCTCTTATATTTACATATTATTATTTGTTTTTTATGTCAGCTTAGCTGTCTTTATTGTACGTTTTACAGGTAATTGGATTTTAATGTCTCTCACTCTTTTTTTGATTAATTCATTGGTACTAATTTCTTGGCTTTTTACATACGACTTAATGAATTTTCTATTCCAAATACATTATATTAATGCGGATCAACACCAAATACTAGTACCTTTTTCATTCTTTGGACAGCAAATAGGTCTATTTCTATTAATTTTCGCTATCAAAAAAGTTGATAAGACTTATTTGATTACTGATTCTATTTTACATATTCAAAAAAATTATAAAATTCAATCGATAGTTGCTCTTTTTTTTCTTACTATTTTTTCTTTACTTAAACAATCAGCAGTACAACATTTTTTTGTGGAGTCATTTCTCTATCTAACCTTTTTAATGCTTACGTTAAACTTAATTGTTTATACGACTGCTTATTCGTATAGTAAATACTATCAACAACAATTAAAAAAGCAAGTGCTATTTGAGCAGTACAATCAAGAATTGGAAAAAATTACTATTTCAGATGAATTTAGACATGATTATCGTAATATTTTGCTAAGTTTGGCAGATTATATTGAACAAGATCAATCGCAAGAAGCGCTCACTTATATTGCATCCATCACTGATTATTCAAAAAACCTTTTGGAAGAAGATTCATATGTTGAACTTGGAAATATCCCCATTCCCTCCGTTCAAGGATTGTTGCTTTATCTGATAGAAGATTGCACAGCTAAACAGATAGCACTTCATCTAAACATACCTGATATCATAAAGGAAAGTGAGATTTCAATTCGTTTGATCGACTTCCTTCATTGTTTATCCGTTATCTCTGAATACGCTGTAAAAGAAACTCAAAAAGGAAAAGAAAACAATTTATATGTGCTAATAGAAAAAGAAGTAAATCAGCTTTATATTAAATTGACCAATACAACTAGTGCTCAAGTAAACTTAGAAAAAACAATTGAGGAGTCAATACTATCAAAAAAATTCTACAAAGAGCATGGACTCACTGCTATCGTAAAAACAATCCGTCAGTATGAAGGAGCAAATTTTTCTCTTCAATTTGATAAAGAATATTTTTCGGCGACTTTTACACTGGCCAATTAGCCCCTGAAAAAAACAGCCTGTAGATTAAAATAGCTTAATCTACTGACTGTTTTTTACTTTATAATCATTTTCTGATATTTCAAAGGCGAAATTCCAACTTGCTCTTTAAACACATGATGAAACGTCTTCACACTAGCAAAACCAGCTTTTTCAGCGACTTCGATCATGGGAACTTTTTCATTGGCTAAAATAAACTTTGCTTGATTAATACGATACTCAGTCAAAAAACTCATAAAAGTTGTCCCGGTATTGGCTTTGAAAAAACGAGTAAAATAATAAGAGCTAAAGCCACTGTATTTTGCTATCTCTTCTAACGTAATCGATTCTTCATAATGATTTTCTACATAAGTAAAGATACGATCTAGCTGTTCTAAATTTTCTTTATACTTTATAGTAGAAGCTTTAGCCCCTTTTTTGACTTCAGTATGTGTTTGAGGGAGCCTTCTATAAAAAGTTGTGACCAATTGAAATAACAAACTAAAAAGTGCATAATTCTTCCCTAAGTCTTGCTTCCCATATTCTTCAAATAATTGCTGTAATAGCTTCTTCATGTCCGTAGCTAAAGATTTTGACCATTTAGAACTATGTTTTTCTCCTGTTTCGAATAATTCAATCAATGAACAATCATTTGTTGATTTCAAGTTTATTTCCTCAAATAGACTCAAATCAAATTGATAAACGATTCGTTCGCTGTCAGGAGACGCTAGAAAATAATGAGGTTCACCGCTAGCAAAAAAATAGATTTCCCCTTCTGCGACATGCACGATTTCATCTCCCACACCGATATTGACAGTCCCCCGTATAGAATAGATGATTTCAATTTCTTTATGCCAATGAGGATAAACAATTGTCATACCATCATTGATAAAAGCTCTAAAAAGAAGATTTGCTTCAAACTCTGGTCGTTCTAAATATACGCTCATTTTCTGCCTCCGATTGTTTCTCTTACCTTTTACTTTATCAAAGTTTTTGATATTTACAACATAATTAGACAGATTAAACAACCTCTACTCTGCTTGAATCGCCGTGGATTTGAATCTGTATTCATTCTTTCCACAGATGGAAATTCTTTTTAAAACAAAAATAACCTATCAATAACAAAATTGCTGTGCCAATACTTAAAGTAATCATTCCATTCACGTTGCTAATTTGTGCATTATGAATGGTTCTTGGTAAACACCAATTTGCATAATATTCTTGATTCTCCACTAAACGTGTAGCAAATGGATGGAAATCATACCCAACAAATATCTTACTGCTATTCAAATAAATAAATGGATTGAACGGAGCTATTTTCCGAGTAAACTCACTATTTAACATGCTTATTGAGTAGCCCTCAAATAAAAGTACCATTGTTATAATTAAACTCAAACTTGTTTTCTTCAAAAAGATACTAACTAAAAAATGGAGAGAAAAACAAAACGCCAATACAAAAGTAAACAATAAATAAACCTGCCCAATATACTGAATAATTGGAATAAAGTCCATGGTCATATTTGAAAATGCAATGACTGGATAAAAAAATGAGCTTCCCCCTGAAAAAACACTTGCAAAGATAAATCCAAAGACTAAGAACAAGCCAATCACTACAACTGATTGAGCCCAAGTTAAAATATATTTAGTCAAAAACAAGCGACCTCTTTGGATTGGCTGAGCAAGATAAAAATACAAACTATTATCTTCCATTTCTTTAGTTAAACTATCGCCAAATAATAAGAACAAGATAATCAGCCCCAAACCACTAGCTAAATATGACACTAAAATCGCAGTAAATATACTATTTTTGGTCCCATAACGCATTGATTGAGGTGGTAGCTTCTTTTTCACTAACTCATCATTTAAGTTCATTCGATATAACGGATAAGTTGGCAATGTTAATTTTCCGTCTAATGATTTTCCTTCATTGGCCATTATTTGAAAAGTCTCTTCTTGCATCAAAATTTCTTGGTTCATTTCCTCTAAAGAGTGTTTCAATTTATCGTTGAAACTTTTTTGATTTAATGCTTCAGCAGTTGGATTTACTTCTGCTATTTCTTGTTGTTCTTTATGTGCCATAAATCCATTGAAAAAAAATAGCACTATGATCAGTGACAGACTTAATAGTAAGAATAAATGTGTCTTACGTGTTTGCCAAACTTTTTTTAATTCAAAATATATTAGATTCATGAGTGCTTATCCTCCAAATTCCAATACCAAATTATTCCCAAAATCAAATTCCATCCAACTAAAATAAGGAACTGGAAATAAAAAGAAGAGGAAAAATGATTATTCACTTCTAAAATTTTACTATTTGTATTCATATAAAAAAATGGCAACCAAGCGGTAACTTTATTCAAACTAGGAATCATTTTTTCTAAAAAGTTTGGTATCAACATTATAGCTAAATACAAGCCTAAAACTTCTAGCCCACTTTTTAGCCATTTTGAAAGTAACAACAACAAGCTACTTGAAAATAACATAAATAGTATTTGTAAACTAACTGTTTTGAGAAAATATTCTCCTAATGGAATTAAGTGAAAACTTGTTCCTTGCTTGATAAGCATTGGATACGCTAAAGAGCCTGTTCCATGAAAAATACTTGCCACAGTAAATCCTACAAATAAAAAGCCAAACATACCACCAATTAAAACAATCATCGTAAGCATATATTTTCTCAAAAAAATAGTTGATTTTTTAAGTGGCTGTACAGCCAAAAACAAATAATTCTTCCGCTCATATTCACTTGGTATAAAATCAAAAAAGAATAAACCAATCATGATAATAATAAAGTAATTCATCCAATGACTAAGTAAGAAATAGACAAAATAGAAACCCTTTTGGCCAATCTCTATGTTTTGCATAGGAATCTTTCGATTAAGTAACCATGTACTTATTGCTAACTGTTCTTTTATATTTGTTTCATTGATCCACTTTTCTCCGCCTAAGTCTAAATACTTTTGCTGTAAGTGCAAACGTTCATTTTGAAGTTTGTTTTTTTCTAACCATCTTTTGTGGCTATGGGCAATATTTTCATCATCTAACATAGAAACAATTTTTAATAATATTTTTCGCATTTCTTTTCCGTTTGGGGAAGAAAACTGTCCATTATCATCTAGGAGTTGTAACTCTTTATATTTATCTTTTGGCCCTACATAGTTTTGAGGGGGAGAAATTTCATCATTAAGCGCTTTTAGATGATCATACACCACTTTATTTTGCGCTTGATTTTCATAATAAAGCGTGCCTAACGAAATAAATATCGACAAAAAAATACAAAGTAATAACACAATGTTCTTAGGGTTTTTAATCCATTTTTCCCACTCAAATTTCATGGTTGAGTCTCCTGCTTTTTCATAAATAAGTTAAAATAGATCTTTTCTAATTGTCCACTAGCTGGTTGACAATCAAATAAGGTAAGCTCTTGTTCTTCACAAAACGAATGAAAAACATTCATTTGTTGCTGGGTAAACCTTCCCTGTAATTTGTACTCCGAAAGTTGCCTACAGGTTACATTGATTCTTGACAAAAAAGACATGGCTTTTTCAATTTCTTTTAACACAATGATGTACTCAATCGCTTCAATTGTAACCTCATCTTTTTCCACCAATTTTCCATCATGTAAAAAGTAAACATCCTCCGTAACTTTTTCTATCTCATCTAAATTATGAGATGAGATAATCATAGAAACTCCTCTTTGATTCAATGTGCGCATGATATTTCTAACCTTGATAATACTATCTGGATCTAGTCCATTCAACGGTTCATCCATTAAAAGCAGTTTTGGTTTTGGTACTAGAGATAGTGCTAAAAGTAAATTTTGTTTCATCCCTAAAGAGTAATTTTTCACCTTTTTTTTTAAATAACTTTCGATACCTAATTCATTTACTAGTTCATTTAGTTCTTCTTTCGACTTTTTTTGTTCTTTACGAACAAATTCTAGATGATCCCAGCCTGTTAATTGTTCATATAAAATAGATGGGTCTTGCAAATATGAAAGATCGTAAAACATTTGATAATTTGTATTTGGTTGACCAAGTACTTGAATCGTTCCCGATTCTGCAACATCGATATTCGCAATAATATTTAACAATGTTGTTTTTCCAGTCCCATTAGGTGCGACTAATGCAATGATTTTTGGTTCCTCTAGAGAAAAAGCAAGATTTTCTAAAATTCTTTGTTCACCAAAATATTTCGTAAGTCCTTGGATTTCTAAAATTTTATTCATAACGTTTCATTTTACTCCTCAATTTCTAATGTACAAGTATTTATCTATCATTTTAGCATTAAGTTGCTGTTATAGCCTTGTATTTTCAATGAATTAAATGTGAAATAAATAAGAATATGGTGTTTTTAGACATATTTAAATGACAATTAGTACGTTTAATATCGTCGCATTTCATCATTATACATAAATTATTTTGAAATAGATATATTAAACAAATCAAATAGAAATATCAACAGTATAGTCAACCCACTTATTAGCTAAGCTCAAAAATAACAAAACTGGGTGTGGAATATTTACCAGAACTTCTTCTGACATTTATCCCACACCCCTCTTCATCTATTTCATTTTTTCTACTTTAACTTTGATCTCGGCGGCAGAATATAATTTGAGTACTCGCTTTATTTCTCCTTCAACATTGAATATAGCCGCTTTATTATAGCCTAAATTTTTAAGTGCTACAGTAACATACTCCATGAATGCTTCTTCTTTCAATACTGATCACTCCTCTTTTTAACTTTGCTAACGCTGTACATTTTTATTCACCCATGAATAGCCTATTATGAGTAACATAGTCACTTCAATCTTTAACATTCAATGACTCTTTAAATAGCAAAAATTTACCTTATTCTAAAACCATGATTGCCCCTGGATCAAGGCTAAAATGCTTAATTTTATTAGCTTCACTCTGCTTGCTCCCTTTCCACCAAAGATCACGTCCATTACAAGTAAACCAAGCGTTTTGTTCAAAAGGTGTTTGTTGACTACTGATATACTTTACGTCCAAGCGGTTGCCTTTGATATCATTTAACAATAAATCATGTGCTCGTATCCCTATATAACAACAGTCTATCGGGACTTCTTCCGTAACTATCAAAGGTGTTTTCCAGCCATGAACTCGGACCGTATGAGAATCGATGCGTTTAATAGGAAAAATATTTTTGCATCCAGTCAATCGAGCGGCTTCTACCGTTTGAGGTTGCTTAAACAAATCAGTTGTTTTGCCCTTAATAAGACCTGAACCAGTCATGATTCCAAGCAACGGACAAAGTCTGTAAAGTTCATCTAAACTATGACTAACGATCAGCACATTGCCTTTGAAATTGACTAGACGCTTTTCCAATTCAAGTTGAAGTTCTTCTTTTAAAGAGGTATCTAAAGCTGAAAAAGGCTCATCTAATAAGAGTAATTCAGGTGCAGCAGCCAACATTCGAGCTAAAGCAACACGTTGTTTTTGTCCACCAGAAAGTTGTCTAGGATAACTGTCCTTAACATTTTTTAAATGAAACAACTCTAGTAATTCTAGAATTAAGCGGTGATCTTTTGTAACACTACTTAAATTTTTATAAACTGTTAAGTGGGGAAACAACGCATATTGCTGAAATAGTAGGCCTATTTTACGTTGTTGAGGGGGTAGGTTGATGCTATTTTTCTTATCAAATAACACTCGATTCCCAAGCCGAATCACACCAGAATCAGGTACTTCAATCCCCGCAATACATTTAAGCAACATACTTTTCCCACAACCAGATGCGCCTAAAATTCCTAATGTTGTCGTATCGAGTTCAAACTTTACCTTTAACTGTTGATCTCGCATTTTTTTTTGAATATCCACGAAAAGTTTCAACCTTGCATCCTCCGTGATTTTCGACTAAATAGTTCCGTTAAACATAAGATCAGAATACAAATAATGACAATAATCGCAACATATTTTTGTGCCAAAGACCAATCACCAGCAGCAACTGCTGAATAAATCGCTAATGGCAGTGTTCGTGTTTTTCCAGCAATATTTCCTGCCAACATTGTTGTTGCGCCAAATTCCCCCAACCCTCGGGCAAAAGCTAGCACGCCTCCAGACAAAAGCCCATTGATTGCTAAGGGCAACGCAATTTTAAAAAATAATTTCCTTTCTGAAAATCCCAATGTTTGAGCCGCAGCCAATAGATCTGGATCAATTTGCTCAAATGCAGCAATCGCTGAACGATACATCAAAGGAAATGATACGGCAACGGCTGCAATTACTGTAGCTGGCCATGAAAAAACAACCTTTATAGCAAAAAAATCCAACAAAAATTTGCCCACTGGTTGCTGAACACCAAAGATATCCAGCAAAAAGAAACCAAAAACCGTTGGCGGCAGCACCAGCGGTAAAGTGAACAAACTATTGAACAAGACTTTAAGCCCTTGATTTTTCAAGCGAAAAACAAGATAAGCAATCAAGGTTCCACAAAAAAACGTAAAGATAACTGCAATAATCGCTGTCTGAAACGAAATAATAATTGGGCTCAGCTCCATCAAATTCACCTACTTATTTAGAATAAAACCAGTATTTTCAAAGTATTTTGCAACTTCTTTGCTTTCTAAAAATGCCATAAATTCTTTGGCCATTGCTTTTTCTTTCGACTTTCCAATTAAACCAACTGGATAAATAATCGGTTCATTCAAGGTATCCTTTGGTAAAACTGCAACGACTTTTACTTTGTTATTTGATGCAGCATCTGTAGCATAAACTAACCCCGCTTGAGCACTCCCTTCAGCTACCCAATTTAGGACTTCGGTGACATTGGTTCCAAAGCTAGCATGTTCTTTTACATATGTCCAATATCCTAAAGAGTCCAAACCTTTCTTAGCGTATTGCCCCGCTGGAACACTTGTTGGGTCACCTACTGCAATCATTTCTGCTTTCTTTAAATCACTAAATTTTTTCCAATCAACCTTTGAAGAGCTTGGTATAATCATGACCAATTGATTTTGTAATAATGGTACAACACTTTTTTTTACAACTAAATTTTGAGAAACTAAGGTATGCATTTGTTTGGTTGAGGCTGAAAAAAACACATCTGCTTCTAAGCCTTTTTCAATTTGTGTTTGTAGTTTACCTGAACTATCATAATTGCCTTCAATTGTAGTTTCTGGATGTTTTTTTACAAATGCTGGGATGATTCGTTCTTCCATGACGGATTCCAAACTGGCTGCGGCTGCAATCAATAAATGATGTTCTTCCATCTGACTGTTTGAGCTAGAGGAAATGGTTGTGTTTTTGTTCTTTGAGGCACATGCAGTTAGAAATAAACAGATCAACAAAACCAGACTCAAGATTTTCACACTGTGATTGTGTTTCATCGTTTTCTCTCCTCCAACATTATTTTATAAATATCCCCCATATCCCAAAGCAGCGATTTCTTTTTTTGTAATTGAGTCTTGTGCAACGATGCGTGGCAATAATAAATCAAAAACCGTTCGTTCACAAAACATGACTCCCCCTGGTAAGCCTACGATTGTTTTTCCATCTAAATAGGCGATCAATAACATCGATCCTGGCAGAACAGGAGTACCATGAGAAACAATAGCCGCGCCTGTTTGCTTTATTGCGAATGGTGTTCGGTCATCTGGATCTACGCTCATTCCACCAGTGCAAAAGACAATATCAGCACCTGCTGCTAACATTTTTTTGATTGCTTTTGTAATCAAGTCTGGATCATCATTAACGATTTTATGAAATGTGATCTCAACGTTTGGATAATTAGATAACTTATTTTTCACAACTGGTGTAAAAGAATCTTCAATCAGCCCATTAAAAATCTCACTGCCCGTTGTAACAATCCCCACCGTTACTGGTTTAAACGGAATCAATGATAAAATGCTTTGATGTCCAATCAGCTTTTCCGCTTGAAGCAATATTTCTGGCGCAATTTCCAAAGGAATGATCCGAGTTCCTGCTAATTTTTGCCCTTTACAGATCTTTTGGTTGCTATTACGAGTTGCCACAGCAATTTTTCCAATCAAATTCAATTCCAATAACAAGTCTTGATTCACTTTCAATAGACCATCTACTTCAGCGACTACTTCGATTTTCCCTTCTGAAACAGGCGTTGGTTGCATAAATTTGCCTGCAATCAAATGATACAAAAAATCTGCTGCTTCATTTTCATGAATCAGTTCCGAAGCGTTCGATCTTAAAAATAAATGCTCTTTTCCTAACGACAGTAATACAGGAATATCTTCTGCTTTGACTTGATGTCCTTTGGAAAAAAGTGCCCCTTTAAACTCTCCCTTAACAATTTTTGTGATATCTTGACACAAGATCAACCCTTCTGCATTGACTGTTTTCACAATTTTCATTTTTGACCTCCGTTTAATGCTCTGTTTTTCGATCTGTTAAAATATCTAAGGAATGAGGTAAAATCGGCAGTAAATACGTTAAATTTTCTGTAACTCCTTTCGGGCTTCCAGGTAAATTGATGATCAATGTTTTCCCACGCTGTACAGCAACACCACGACTCAACATGGCAAATGGTGTTTTTTGGATACTCAGCATACGCATCCCTTCACTAATACCGGGAATCGTTTTTTCGGCTATGTTTATCGTCGCTTCTGGAGTGATATCTCGAACCCCCAAACCTGTGCCGCCAGTTGTTAAAATTAAATCGCAGTATTGGCACCATTCAATCAGCAACAAACTTAATTCTTCTTTTTCATCAGGTAAGATTGTTTGTCTGATTATCTCAAATTGCTCTTGAATCAGTTCTTTTATGACCTTTCCTGATTCATCTTTCCTAACCCCCTGATATCCTGAATCACTTAACGTGATGATTCCTGCTTTATACAACTTCTAGCTTATCTCCCTTTTTTATATGTCCTTGTGTTACAACAACTGCAAAAATCCCTTCTCTTGGCATAATGCAATCACCAACTCGAGCATAGATTTGACAATGCTTGTGGCACTCTTTCCCAATTTGGGTAACGACCAGTTCTGCTTGACCAATTCGAATTTGACTTCCAACTGGTAATTGTCGCAAATCCACTCCCGAAACAATCAGATTTTCACCAAAAGCACCATTGCCTACACGAGCACCTCGCCCGTTAAATTCAGTAATTTTTTCAAAAGATAATAAGCTGACTTGCCGATGCCAATTTCCACCATGTGCATCATTTTCTAAGCCAAATCCTTTGATTAAATTCACTTCCGGTATTTCTTTTTTCTGTGTGCCCCGTCGTTCACTGATATTGATTCCGATAATTTCTCCCATTGTCATGATCATTACCCTCCAATTTGTGACATCAATCGAGAATCACCCTGACTCTCTAGAAAATGATGTTTCTCTGGTTTTCGCTGAATTGCTGAAAATACTTGTTGTAATAATAATTCTTTGTTTTCTGTCTGCAACGCGGTTTTTAACTCACACCCGTCATCCATATGTAAGCACGTCTTCAAACAACCCTCTGCTGTAATACGGATTCGGTCGCACTCCGCACAAAAACAATGGCCTAAAGCACTGATAAAACCTATTTTCCCTTTAAAACCAGCTAAAGAATAATAACTTGCTGGGCCATTTCCTAAACGATGTTCAAATGGACTAAGCTTTCCATATCTTGATTCCAGAACAGAAAAAATATCTTCTTGGGTTAGACCAGGACAACTCTTCCCTAAACCGATTGGCATCAACTCGATAAAGCGAACGTGAATTGGATTTGTTTTAGCAAGTTCTGCAATGTCACAAATGGCTTCTTCTGTTAATTCTCCTCTAGCTACTGTATTAACTTTGATATTAGGTAATCCTACCTCAACAGCTTTTTCCAATCCTGATAGTACTCGCTTCAACTCACCGACTCTGGTGATTGCACGAAATTCATCGGGATCCAGCGTGTCAATACTGATATTGATGCCATCTAATTTGGCTTTTTTTAAAGCATTAGCATATTTTGTCAGTTGAATCCCATTCGTTGTTAAAGTCACCTTTTCAATCCCTTTTACTTCTTTAATTGCCTTAATCAAAGGAACGATCTCATTTCTTGTTAATGGCTCACCACCTGTAATCTTTACTTTTTTGATTCCTTGTAAGGCCAAATTCTCAATCAGAAATAAAATCTCCTCAACACTTAAAACTTCCGCTTTTTTTAGAAAACTCATCCCTGTGGCCGGCATACAGTATGTGCACCTAAGATCACAGCGGTCTGTCACAGATAGCCGTACATAATCCACTTCACGATTAAAAGAGTCCTTCATTTTAAGTCCGCCTTTCCTGTGACACTACTCAACAACTTCTGTATTTGTTGAAATAAAATGGCCACTTTTCCCTCCAGATTTTTCAACTAAACAAACATTCATGATATTCATCTCACGATCCATTGCTTTACACATATCATAAATCGTCAAAAGAGCAATATTTACTCCAGTCAAAGCTTCCATTTCAACACCAGTCGGTCCTACAGTTTTGGTTAAGCAATGAACAGATAAAATTTGATTCGTTTTCCAACTAAAATCAACTTCACATTTCGTTAAAGCTAATACATGACATAATGGAATCAGTTCAAAGGTCTTTTTTGCTGCCATAATTCCAGCAATCCTTGCAACTTGTAGGACTTCCCCCTTTTTCAACGTCTGATTTTTGATTCCCGTTGCGACCTCTTTGTTCATATGAATCTCACCATATGCTACAGCTGTTCGTTCAGTCTCTTCTTTTTTTGAAACATCAACCATGCGAGCTTTTCCTTGATCATTGATATGAGTAAATTGTAACGATTCCTTCATTTAGATCTCCTATTTAAAACGCTTTCATTTTCGATTATATAGTTATAAATTTCACTATCTTTCTCTTAAGTTTAGCACTCTGGCTAAAAAAAAACAATCTGATATAAATAAATTTTTTTAGATAAAAAATTAGGTGTGAAACAAAAGATATGTTCACTTTTGTTTCACACCCTAAGCCCAAGTATGCAGTGGGAGCAGAAGTAATCTCTTCTTATTTTTTTGAAGCTGAATGCTTTTGTTATGACCTCGTTTGTATTAACGTACTAAAATTTCCAATAGTAAACAGTGACGTAATCCCCTTTGCTCAATTGTTTTTTAGCTGGTTGATCGATCAGGCAGTTTGTTTCAAGAGTATTATGAAAAACAGAGGAATAATGTACGATTGATTTTAAAGAGACAAATCCATTTTCCTCATATGCTCGAATAAATCGGCGAAGAGTGGATGGCTTTAAGTCTTCCGTTAATTGAACCATTCGCTTTTCTAAATTTAATTCTGGGCAATTCATAAAATAGGCCAAGATCGACCAATAAAATACATGTAAATTCACTACCGCCGCAAAGGGATTCCCTGATAAATTTAAAAGAACTTTATTTTGGTACAAACTGGCCATCACAGGTGTTCCTGGTTTCATATTCACAAAGTGAAACAGCAATTCTCCCTCTAATTGCTGGATTACATGAGGAATGTAGTCTTTTTCGCCAACTGAAACGCCACCGGTTGTAATTAAAAGATCCACCTCATTTACTTTTTCCTGAATAATGCGAGAAATCTCACCAATGTCATCCGAGCAGTATTCCGTAAATACGATTTTACCACCGCTTGTTTGAATGAGAGAAGCTAATGTATATAAATTACTGTCATAAATTTTACCTGAAACAAGTGGTGAGCCTAGAGAAATCAGTTCGCTTCCTGTTGCTAAAATCCCTACTTTTATAGGCGCTAAGACTTTGATTTCTGTGATCCCTTGTGCAGCTAGGATGCCGACTGTTCTACTATTGAGCAATTGATATTTTGATATAATTTTCTGATTCAGATAAACATCTTCACCTACTTCACCATAGTTACGACCTGATGTGATTTCTCGGTAAATATTGACCTGTGTCTCGCCATAATCGGTCCATTCTTGTTTAATTACTGCATCATAAGGTTTTGGAATCGGTGCGCCAGTCATGATTCTAACAGCCGTTCCATGCGCTTTTATAAACGCCTGTTCTGCATCACCTGCAAAGATTGTTTTGGTCACTTTTAGACAAATTGGCTCTTGCGGATTTGCACCTTGACTCTCTTTTGCAACAATTGCATAACCATCCATTCCAGCTCTTGGAAAATGTGGTACGGCTACTTTTGCATAGATATCTTCAGCACATACCCGTCCTGCTGCTTCTAAAATAGAAACAGTTTCTACTTCTTTTTGCTGAGCCAAAACGTGCTGGATTTTCTCTCTGGCTTTTTCAACTTCGATCATTGGCTCAACTCCTTTTTACTTGATTGGTGTAATATCGACTGCACATACTTTGTATTCAGGGATAATCGCAATATCATCAAATTCGGCATTGGTCAGTTCATTTACATTTCCATCAGGAAAATGGAAGGTCATAAAGACTTCTTGAGGAAAGACCCGATTGCCCACAGCAGCATATGTTTCAATCGTTCCTCGTCTAGATTTGACTTTGACCTTATCCCCTTCTTCAATTCCTAAACGGCTAGCATCTACCGTATTGATTTCAATATAAGAACGGTTAGCGATTTGATTGATGCCTTCTGTTCGACCTGTCATCGCTCGCGTATTGTAATGATATAGCATTCTACCTGTAGACATTAGATATGGATACATTTCATCTGGTAATTCTCTAGATTTTTTATAAGGAATTGCCATAAACAATCCTTTGCCTCGGGTAAATTCACCAACATGCATGATCGGTGTCCCAGGATCTTCATTTGTTCGACATGGCCACTGCAGCCCTCCCGTTTCTTCTAATCGATCATAGTTGATTCCACCAAAAGTTGGTGTTACAGCTGCAATTTCATCCATGATTTCCTTAGCAGAATCATAATGACAAGGATAACCTAGACGAGTCATTACATCGCAGAAAATAGCAAAATCTTCTCTAGCTTCCCCTTTTGGTTCAACTGCTTTTCGAACTCGCTGAACTCGTCTTTCGGTATTGGTAAAGGTTCCGTCTTTTTCAGCATAACTTATTCCAGGTAGCACTACATCTGCATAAGCTGCTGTTTCTGTCATAAATAGCTCTTGAACAACGAAAAATTCTAGATTTTCTAACGCCTTACGGACATGATTCGTATCTGGATCTGTTACAATCGGATCTTCACCAAAAATATATAAGCCTTTGATCTTCCCTTCTGTGGCAGCTGGTAATACTTGCGTAGAAGTCATGCCCACTTTTTTGTTTAGTGACACACCCCAAGCTTTTTCAAATTTCGCCCTCATTTCTGGATTAGCTACTTTTTGATACCCTGGAAAATCATACGGCATACAGCCCATATCACAGGCACCTTGCACGTTATTTTGTCCTCGTAATGGATTAACGCCACATCCAGGCTTCCCAATCTTCCCTACCAGCATGGCCATATTCGACATACTCATAACGCCTTCCGTTCCAGTAGAGTGCTCCGTTACACCTAGACAATAGATAATCGGTGCCTTTTCTGCTTTTGCATATAATCTAGCTGCTTTAACCAAATCTTCTACTTCAATATGGCAAATTTCTGCTACTTTTTCAGGAGGATAATCTGCGACGAGTTGTTCTAGTGCCTCAAATCCTTCTGTCTTTTCTTCGATAAAAGCACGATCAGCTAAGCCTTCTTTTAATATCACATGCATCATACCATTGGCGAATGCTACATTCGTTCCTGCTTGAATTTGTAAGTGAAGTTCACAATTTTTTACTAAGTCGATTTTCCGAGGATCAACCACGATTACCTTCGTTCCACGCTGCATTGCCTGACGAATTTGTGAACCGATCACCGGATGTGCTTCTTCTGGATTTGAGCCGACTAACAAAATTACGTCAACATCGGTCGTAATATCAGCAATTGGATTAGTCATGGCACCCGATCCTAGCGTATGAGCTAACCCATGCACAGAAGCAGAATGACAAACACGAGCACAATTATCTACATTATTCGTACCAAATGCAGCCCGCATCATTTTTTGAAATACATAGTTGTCTTCATTAATCGATCTGGAACAAGAAAAACCTGCCAATGAATCGGCACCATGATCCGCTTTCAACTGGCTAAATTTATTTGCAACCAAAGTCAATGCTTCGTCCCAACTAGCAGGTTCAAAAATTCCATTGCGCTTGATCAACGGTTCTGTCAAACGATCTCCTGAACCAACAAATTTATAAGAAGCAAATTTTCCTTTAACACAGAGAAGATTCTTATTGGCAGCGCCATTGATCGGTTCAACTCCAACTAACTTGTTACCTTTTACAACAAGATTCATTTGACAACCAGTTCCACAATGAGGACATGTCGTCGGAATCTTCTTTGTTTCCCACTCACGGTAATTTTTATGGTCTTTACTGACTAAAGCACCTGTTGGACAAGCAGAAACACAGTTGCCACACGATTCGCAAAGGGACTGATCGAAAGAGGCTCCATAACTAGGGGTCATTTTTGTGTCAAAGCCTCGTTTTGAGATACTGATAACATCTCGACCTTGACGTAATTGGCAGACCTTAGAACAACGTCTACACATAATGCATTTTTCAGGGTCGTACTCAAAAAAAGGATTGCTCGTATCTTCTTGATGGCACGGCATCCGTTTGCCATCAGTAAAGCTCGTCTCATCAATCCCATACTCTAAACAATAGTCTTGTAATTTACACGCACCATTTTTCCCACAAGAAAAACAGTCTAATTTATGATTGCTCAACAAAAGATCCAGCACAAATCTGCGGGAATCATTGACTCTCGGTGAAGCTGTATGGACCACCATTCCTTCTTGACAATGTGCAGTACAAGCTGTGGTCAAACCACCTTTTCTTCCACCTTCAACTTCAACTGTACACATCCGACAAGAACCATCAGGTGCCAGCTCTTTCAAATGACAAAGTGTAGGAATGTCAATATTTAACATCTCGGCCGCTTCTAATACTGTCGTTCCTTTTGGAACAGTAATTGCTTGGTTATCGATCGACATCGTGACTGTTGCTGTTTTCATTTTTATTTCCATCTTACCAAAATCCCCCTTTTATCGGTGCAACTGCCTCACGAATACCTGCTTCAAATTCTTTAGGAAAATAAGTTAATCCACTTCTCATCGGATTGGCAACAGATTGTCCTAATCCACAAGCAGAAAGATTTGTTACATGGGTCAACATTTTTCTAAGTCGCTCAAGATCACCACTAACAGCAGTTTGTGTGTTGAATTTCGTCAGCAATTCTAAGATTCGTGTCGTTCCTAGGCGACACGGTGTACATTTACCGCAAGATTCATGTGCAAAAAAAGCCGCGACATTCACTAAGTAATCAACAATACTTACCTGATCATCCATCACAACGATCGCACCAGAACCAATGGATAAATCGTTGTCCCATAATCCTTCATATGAATAGATACAGTCATCAAGATTTTCAACTGCTCCAATCGGTCCAGATTGTCCACCAAAATGGATAAATTTTAACGGTCGACCTGTCGCTGTTCCCCCACCATATTCTTCAGAATAAAGAATCTCTTGTAATGGAGTACCTAGATTGACCTCATACAAGCCTCGATTTTTAACATGACCTGACAGACAAATCAACTTCGTTCCACCGCCATCTTCGGTACCAAGATCACGATAGGCTTGCCCTCCTTCACGTAAAATAACGGGAATGCTTGCAAACGATTCTACATTATTCACTAAAGTTGGCTGTAAATATAACCCCACATCTGCCAAATGCGGTGGCTTTACTCTTGGTCTGCCGGTTTTGCCTTCGATTGAATTTAACAACGCTGAATTCTCACCACAAACATATGCACCAGCACCAGAAATAATCGTAATGTTATAATTAAACCCTGGAATTCCTAAAATATTTTCACCTAAAAACCCAGCCTTTTCAGCATTATCCAACGCTTCTTGAAAAATTTTCTGAATCCGTCGATACTCCCCTCGTATGTAAATATAGCCCGCTTTGGCAGAGAAAAGATAACCTGCGATTACCATACCTTCGATCACACTTAAAGGATCCTGTTCTAATAAAGCCTTGTCTTTAAAGGTTCCCGGCTCTCCTTCGTCTGCGTTACAAACGATATACTTTGTATCGCCCTTAGCTCCATATAAGTGCCGCCATTTTTTTCCCAACGGAAAGGCCGCTCCGCCTCTCCCACGTAAATGAGCTAAATCAAGTTCATCTAATATACTTTCTTTCTCCATTTTAATTGCTTCCAATAGACCAGAAAATCCATTATATTTCTGATATTCTTCAACATCTGTCACTTGTTTCATTTTGTTTATACGCGCCAATAAAACTGGTTTATTTCGTTCGATCATTTTTCTTCCTCCTATAGCTCTTGATAACATCCACACTTTAGGTCATCGATCAATTGATAGACCTTCGCTTCCGTCAACTCACCAAAAACCGTATCTTTGATTTTGATTACTGGCCCTTGGCCACAGGCGCCTATGCAAGGAATGCTGTGATACATAAACAATCCATCCGGGGTTGGCTGATCTGCGGGAACTTCTAATATCATTTCCAACACTTCAGATAACATCTCTCCCCCTGTAAAAAGACAAGGCGTACTATTACAAATTTTCAAAACATATTTAGCTTGAGGCTCTGTTTTCAAAATCGCGTAAAAACTTAAAATCTCATACACACGAGCCTCAGATAAATGAAGTCGATCTGCCACAAGTTTTGCGGTTTCTTCATCGATGAAACCTTCCTCAGAAGCATATTGAATTGCAATCAACATATTCAATATGCGTCGTGGATCTGAATCATTTTCTAAAATAATAGCTTCTTTTTCTGATAAACTTAATGAACTCATACTTTTTCTCTCCTACCTTCTACGCTATTCTCAGAAAAACGAACACCGCTTTTTGTTTTTATAAGATAAAATGTATCCAGTGATTTAGACGTCTCTAAAATAAAATCCGCATGACCAATCACATTGGCTGCTGTTTTTTTGATTGCTTTTTGATTGTCCATCATAAGAAACAATCCCGGTTTAACGACTTCACGAATTGAATTTGACTCACAAACGATCACGGTATCTCTTGGAACAAATTGGAGAAATGATAAAAATCCTTCTAACAAATGATCATGGAACACTTTTAATAGATACACTTTCTTACATCCTGCTTTTAACAATTCCATTGTATCTTTTGTGCCACTACACTTTGTCTCTTCAATCAACTCGTACCCTTCATCAATACTTGTACAAATGCCACAGCCTATTTCTCCTCGTTGACATTTGCCTCTTGCACCACTGATCGTGATGATTTTTAATCCATAAATAATGAAGCGATGACGATTTTCAGCAATGATTCTTTTGGCGATCGTCGTCTTACCACTATTGCGCCCTGTTGATCCAATTTGGATCATATTAAGAATTTCAATACTTTTCATAAAGACCATCTGGCTCACTCGCTTCCTTCTTTTCAGCATTTACAAACATCAGCGGAACAGCAAAAAATAAACTACCACCAACCGCATTTCCTAAAAATACAACGATCGTATTTAAAAGATAATCCGGCCATTGAATATGAGAAGCATTTGAAAAAATAGCAGCCGGAATTATAAAAGCATTAGCTACCACATGCTGAAAACCACAAACGACAAAAACCATCACCGGAAACCAAAGACCAAACATTTTGCCAAGATAACTCTTCCCCATTGCACCCAAATAAACCGCCAAGCAAACAAAAATATTGCAACCGATTCCAGAAACAAATGCTACAAGCATTGTGTCATCGATTTTTGCTTGCGCTACTGAAAGCGTCTTTTCTAAAAATGCCCCCTCAGTCAAACCAACGACATGTCCAAAGAAATAAGCCACTAGACATCCACCGATACAATTTGTGACTAACACGACTAGACAATTATAAATTAACGCTTTAGTCCTGATTTTCTTTTGTAAAACACCGAGCGTCATTACCATCATATTTCCTGTAGCCAGTTCACCTCCAACGAAAGTAAGCGCTACCAATCCGATTGGAAATAAACAGCCACCTAAAAATGTTGAAAAACCTCCCCAACTTTTTGGCATCGTTCCAGAAATTCTGATAAAAGATAAGTACCCCAGTGCAATAAAAAATCCAGCCATGATTCCTAACACACTTACCCTAAAAAAAGACAACTGACTCTTAGCTAACGCTTTATCCCCTAAACTTGTGACAACTTCTTGACTACTTTCAAAATCCATCGTAAACCCCCTTCACCTAGATAAGCCTCATTGACACCACAACGGTAATTCTTTTGGTAGGTTCACATTGTTCAATGCAAGAGACGATTCCACTACTTTCACTAAAAATCGGTTAAATTCTTTTCTAATACGCCAATCATTTGTCTGAAGTTGTTGCTGTAAAACAGCTAAACAAGAATGACGGTAAAAACCAAATAAAGGTTCTAGACGATCATTTTGACTACAAATAACGACATCATAAGCCGCAATTGATTCTGCCATTTTTTGAATCAAAGCGATATTCACGTTAGGAATGTCACATGCAAGTAAGAACAGATACTCTGTTTTAACTGTTTCTAATGCTGTAACCAAGCCACCTAGAGGGCCTTTTTCTGAATAACGATCTTCTTTTATCTCTACTTGTGAAAAACTTTCTGGAAATTTACTTCGCTTATCGGTTACCAGCAGCACTTCAGGAAAGACCCCTTTAAGCTGCTTCACCGTTTTCAATAACACAAACTCCCCATCGATTCGTAATAAGGACTTATCAAAACCCATACGAGAACTTTTTCCACCACATAAAACGACTGCTGTACAATTTGGTATCTTGTGTATGATCCCCACCTCTCTTTCAATATAAAATTAACTAAAAATTTATCATTGCTAAAAAATATTTTTTAGCCGCAACTTTTATTCTATTATAAAACATACTTGCAACATGTCAATTACTATTTTACTATTTCTTACCTTAAATTTTCTGTCACACCTATAAACTAAACATAAAACGTGTCTTTCTTACACAAAAATAAGCCTGTTTGCGAATAAATTAGGCAACTAAAAAAAACAAAAATCTGAAAAAGTTTCTGACAGATAAGGTATACTAGTATAAGAATATCGAAGGAGGTTGTTTTAATGGATTATAAAATGACAGAAAACACCGTTTTTCCATTAGTAGAAGTGGCTTTACGAACGGGTGAAAGCATTCAATTAGAGAGTGGTGCGATGGTTTACCACAATAGCGAGATTACGCTTGAAGGAAAAATGAACAGCAACGGGAAATCTGGCTTTGGTGGAGCGATACGGGCTTTAGGACGTTCAATGTCCAGTGGTGAAAGTTTCTTTATCACGAAAGCATCTGGTCTAACAGACACAGCCAAAGTTGCATTAGCTCCTGCAACATCAGGTACGATCAAAGAACTTCAAGTCGGAACAGAACATTGGCGCTTAAACACAGGTGCATTTTTAGCTTGTGATGCTAGCGTGTCTTATAATATGAAACGTCAAAAACTTAGCGGCGCCATTTTTGGCGGGACTGGTGGTTTATTCGTAATGGAAACGGCTGGCTCAGGATCATTATTGATCAATAGCTATGGTGATATCGTGGAAATCCATTTGGATGGAAGCAAACCTTTTGTTGTAGACAATCAACACGTTGTCGCTTGGTCTGAATCGTTGGATTACAACATCAAAGTAGCTTCTGGTCTATTTGGTTTTACAACAGGTGAAGGTGTTGTAAATGAATTTAATGGTACAGGAACGATCATGATCCAAACAAGAAATATCGAAGGATTAGCTGGTCTGATCAGCCCTTTTGTTAGTTCTGGTTCATAAAATAAAAGAAGAGCGTGGGATAAAACTAAACAACAGTTTTGTTTCGCGCTCTAAATCCAAATAAACAGCGAGACAAAAGCAGCTCCTTCGGAAATAAGCTGAAATTCACAAAAATTTGAAAGGCAATTTTCGTGAATTCCCTCTTATTTCTCGGAGCTAAACGCTTTTGTCTCGGCCTATTTTTTCAATTTAATTAATCTAAAAATCTGCAAATCCTGCTTCTTTTTCTTGAGTAAATAAATGATGTTTCTCCTCAATAATCTGATCAAAAAATAATGCTTCTGATACGCTATAATAAGGAATAACATAGACACTAGCTAAACCAAAACTAAAGAACGTAGCAAACTGCCAAAGTACAAAAGAATAAGAGAAGATTATATATTCAAGCCTATAGCCTTGCATCAAAGCTTGACTAAGTTGCATCGCTTCTTTTGGTGTTAGTTCAGCATCTTTTCTCAATAAATAATTCGTCATGCCGTAAGACAATTGCTTGATAATACCAGGAATGACAAACAATAAAGACCATAAGAATGTATACAATGTCACTAAAATATTCGCGCTCACTGTTCGTTTGCCATTTTCTTTAATAAACATAGCAAAAACGGTTTTCAGACTAAAGTTATTTCCTTCTAGATTATCAACAGCTGCCCATTGAATCATACCACGATATAAAATCGTAACAAACATCAAGAATATTCCAAACAGAAAGGCAAAAAAGCTCTTAAAACGAGTTTTTACCGTTGTTGGCTGTGCATACGTAACCATTCGGTTGGTATTTTTCAATGGTGATATGACCGACTTTTGAGAAATAGAATCCAGATTTTTCCCTCTAAAATCCTCTTCATTATAAAAATCATCTTGATAAAGACCTTCATCATACCCGTCGTCATAGCCGTCAAAATAGCCATCATCGTATCCATTTTGATAATCATTAGTAAATCGATTTGATTTTCCTGAATAGTTATCTTGCCAAGATTGATAATTATTTGATTGATCCGCCGTACTATTCGGACTTTGAAACAGAATCATTATACAAAAAAAATAGATAAATATGGCCACACTTGGAATAATAACGAGCAAACTCCAATTTCCATAATAACCATGCAGATAGCTCTGAGCTTTCTTTTTCAACTCACTTCGAATCATAATTATCTTCTTCTCCTTTTAACTTCATATTGAAGTTACTATGTATTTTTCACGTTGTTTCAATTATACCTTGTAATCTATCACTAAGACCTCTCAATTCCTTTGATCATTGTTAAAATTTATGAGAAATCATAAATAAATAAAAAAACTCACTAGGTTTCAGCGAGTTTTGTTTCTTTTGATTGACTATTTCCAGCGAATTGGGATTTGACCTTCACCAGTATAAGAAAAATTGCTGCCCTTTTCTACACGCCAGCTAAAATCTAAGTATTCCTCGTTGCCTTCTAAGTTATTCCACTCTAGCCATTCATCACTTTCAATACTAGAAGAATAGTTCATTTCAGCCCCTTCAAATTGTTTAGATGCCACAATAGGATCAAATAATCGGTAAGAGGTCGTTCCTTTTTTTAAGGTGATTGTAGCCATTCTGCCACAAGCATTGATTCTAATTTGCTTCAACTTATTTAAATTTGATAATGCTGAGATATCTGTTGTTAAGGTTTGTGAAAATCCTTCGTTCCTCAAACGTTCATCATAATTTTCAAATCCATTAAATTTAAGAATGATGGTCTCCAAATTAGGAGAGTTTTTAAAACTGTTCAACGTTAATTGATTACTGCCCTCTAACCAAACTTCTCTTAATTCCTTCAGTCCATTAAGTTCTCGAAAGCTATTGAAATTTCCACCTTCTCCTTGAATTATTTTTAAACTTGAAAATTGATTGAATCCGCTCAAAGAGGAATTAAGTTCAAACTCACCACCAAAAGAAGTAATATCTTTTAGCTCTTCTTTTTTAAATAATTGATAATCATTAAACAACGATTGTTTTTCTAATAAATTGGCTTCAAATTCCTCTGTCAACTTGTCAAAGAGTTTCTCATATTCCTCATTACTAATCAAATTATTCTCAAAGTCATTGTCTAATTTATCTATTTTTTCCTTATATTTATTTTTGTAAACCTGATCTAACTCTGTTCCAACTGTTTCTCTTATACTCAACTCATTGAAAAAAGCGTACGGCGATTCTGATATCGCCTCAACTTCATCAGTTGTTCCAATCGACAAACCCAACCCTAACGCCAATAAAACCATAGATGTTTTTACTGTTTTTTTCACTATTCGCTCTCCTTTGATAAAAAACTATCTATACAAATGATAGATATATTTATATTATCGTAAATATGTAGCCACGTCTATAATTTTTACAAATTGTTTATTTCATGTTTGTCTCACTCTGTTTAGAGTGAGACGTTATTCATTGTTTCAAGCAATGGACTTATACCATATTTCAATCCACTCACTCTAAATAGAGTGAGACCGTGAAAATGCAGTATTTCTCTTTAAAAATACAATAATTTCACCTAAAAAAAATATAAAATGTGAAAAAGATGAGAAAAATCATTAAAAATGGTTCTTTTCCCGTCAAAAACTGGTGCGGATCTCCCAGTAATTTTATGTGCACTTGGGGTTCGCACTCACGTTATTTATCTCTACTACTACATACCAACCATCAGTTTATTGATTGTATCAGCAAGCAGCGTACTAGCTAAGTTACTAAATACATCTGACGTAAACTGCGGTGCATGCTTTTTTAAAAATGCCGAAACTTTGCCTTCATCTTTTGACGTCGACTCTACCAACAATTGCGTACATGCGCGAAATTCTTCGCTGTTTTGTGGAAGTTTTGTCAATGTTGTCATGAGTTCTGCTGAGAATTTCTCCCAATCGATTTCTTCATTTTTTCCATTTGAAACACGATTATTATTTCCTATTACGACCGTTGAATTATTGATACCACCAAAATTATTTCTGCTTATTTTCATTTTTCCACCTCATTATTATCACCAGATACAACTGTACTATCATTGATACTTTGATCTACATTCACGACTCGGTTGTCGATCTGGATATTTTCTTGTTTCATATTGATCACTACTTTTTCTTTGCGATGAACGTTATTGATGCAACTTTCAATCACTTCACGTGCCTTTTCAGCAAACTCTTTGTTTTCACAATGAATCAAATAGGTAAATCCAGAGTTCAGATTAACATACATATAATATCCTTTATTTAGATTACTCATGATGACTAAAAAGATATAAAAACCAGTAACAATCATTCCCAATATGCCACTAAAATGATGATTTGAAAACCAAACTACAGAAACGATAAATAAAAGTGCTGCCAACCACGGTATTTTAGAATCTGGTTCTGCTACAAATATTTGAGAGACATTGCTGATTTGAAGCGTTCGATCATCAAGAGCAATAACATTTTTTTCTACCGAGATCTTAGTCGGATCTATTTTATTATTCCCGCTAGAATTTGCACTTAATTTCCCTATTATGTCTGCTATTTTCATTTTTTACACTCCTTTCAATATTTTTTTACCAAACCTATGTAATAATAGCATAATCCTACCTCTTTTAGAATAAAATTATTTACTTTTCGTTCATTTTTATTGATCGTACAAAAAAATAGGAGACAACTCATTGAGCAATCTCCCATTTATATTTTGTCGATGTTCATAATACTCATTAAAACTTATTCTGGGTACTGTTTTAATAAACTCATGTATTCTGGATAGTCATGTAAATTAGTTTGAAGATGTTTTTTGTTTGAACTCAGGAAACTATGCCGCTTGATTGCAAAATAAATCCAAACACCAATTCCGGCTAAAACGAAGGTCGCAAGAAAAGGACCAGTGCTATCAGGAAGAATATCAAAAACGTTGATCAAGAAAAATAGTAAACTAGCAAGAAGACCATATCGACCGTTTTTCTTCATTTTATTCTCAACCGTTGCATCTTCTTGACTTAATGGACGGCTACCATCCATCTCGATTTTATCCTTTTTTGCTGCTGTAACAATTACAACATAATCTATTCCTTCGTACTTATATGTAATTTTCCAAAAAGGAGCATATGTGTTCAGTATATAATCTATCATAGTGCTTCCAATTCGTTTGTGTCTATACGCTTTTTTAGTTGCTATATGTTTGATTTCTAACCTGTTATTTTCCAGTAGCTGAATACCGATGCATCCTACTAAAATAGTCTTGTCACACTGTAGATATAAAATCCGATCGTTATAGTCTAAATACTTTTTCAATTCATCGTCCACTTTGTTTTTTGCTGTAGCTTGGCTGAGTAATTCTTTGATCTCTTTAGCGATAACCGTCATTTTTTGCATTCTATCCCCTCCGTTCCCTTTCTTGTTTAATCAAAATTAACTGATTTCCCTAGAAAAGGCTAGTCTTGTTTCGTTTTCTCAATGGATAAATTTGACAAAAATAAAAAAAGACATTTACAATTTCTATAAATGTCTTTAAATACTTAAAAATTCTTATTTCTTTTTTCCCCATAACTTCATTGTGCTATCTCGATATAAGCCTTTCCGTTTTATGCAAACATTTCAATATAAGGACTATCTTCTTTTTGAAAGATTCGACTAGAAAAAAAACTTCTAGATCCTTAGCATCCGTTATCGCGTGATAACGTTGTTCATTGGTCCAGCTTATTGTTCTTCTCCTAAATACTCATCATCTGACATCATCACTTCTTTTGGCACACCAAATAGATACGTCAACACAAACGACAAGATAAAGATACAAATTCCAACCACAATATAGGTCACTAATTGATAAGAGCTATAAATATACATCAATGGTGATAAAATAACCGCTAATCCGTATGAATTCGCTTGCACATTTAACAATGATAAAACAGCGCCACCTAATGCAGAACAACCTAACATGATCCCCAGTGGTTTCATCCCATAGCGAATCGTGATCCCGAATAGCGCTGGCTCACTTACCCCTAAAAGTTGTGTTACACCTGCACTCGTTCCAATCACTTTTACATTCTTATCTTTGGCCTTCACACTCACAGCAAAACTCACGGCTGCATTGGCAAAGCCATACATCGCACAAAGTGTAATCAGTGGATTAAAGCCAGTTGTTGCTAATAAACTTGTTTCGATCATAATAAACAGATGATGCATCCCTGTCATGACTGCTAGAGGATATAAGAAACCAATCAGTAAGCCACCAATCCCAAATGGTAATTTGATCAAGCCAGTAATCAGGTAAACCAAACCATTTTCAACAAAGTGTAAAATTGGCCCTAAAACCAATAATCCCGTCAGCAACATTACCAAAATAACTACAAAAGGAGTAAACATCAAATCTAAAGAATTCGGCATTTTTCGACGTAACACTTTTTCCAATTTCGCCCCCAGTAACCCAATGACTAAAGCGGTTAAGACACTTCCTTGATAACCCACAATCGGAATAAACCCAAAAGCCATCAACGGTTCAACACCACTATTGATGTCTGCCACAGAATAAGCATTCGGCAACATTGGCGATACCAACATCAGCCCAATCACAAACCCAATGATCGGTGTACCACCAAACTTCTTAAACGCGGACCAACAGATCAACGCAGGTAAAAAAGCAAAAACAGTATCTGTTAACACACTTAGCAAAACTAAAGCAAATTCAGGAATTTTATCGGTAGATGTTCCAAAGAAAGCTAAAACACTTTCGTTCAAAAAGACGCCTTTCAACCCTAAAAATAACCCCGTTGCCACGATTCCTGGAATAATTGGTACAAAAATATCTGAAAGCGTACGAATCGCGTGTTTGATTGGATTACTTGGCTTTTTCATTTCTTCTAAAGAGGTTTCTTTTTCTAATAAATCATGATTGTTTTGAACCAGCGAATCATAAACTTTATTCACGATGCCAGTACCTAAAATAATTTGATATTGTCCAGCATTAAAGAATACCCCTTTTACTTGATCGATTTTTTCGATTTTTTTATCATCGATTAATTCTCGGTCTTTTACTTCTAAACGCAACCTTGTCGCACAATGGGTGATCCCTGTAATATTTTCTTCCCCGACAACATCGATGATCTCTTCTCCAATTTGTTTGTAGTTAATTGCCATTGTCACACACCTCATTTATTTTTTTAAATAAAACACTTTGATAAGGATGGAGCTTTAATTCATTTTCTTCGCTTACTAAATCATCATGAGAATTTAAAAGTAATTCAAACAATCCTTTTTCGAAGGGAATCAGTTCCTCTGTATCACTTAAATTAGTATAAGAATAGACCTCAATTCCATTACATTCACGTTTATATGCAACCACATTATCTGGCACATTCTCTAAGAAAACAATTCTCCCTTTTATTAAAACATCACTTACTGCACCTTGTTGTCTAAGTTCAATCATCTTTTGATAATGTGTGAATACCTGATTCTTTTGTGCATTTCGACTTGGATATTCTTCTGTCATAGCAAGCCATGGTATGGTCGTTGAAAATCCCCCATATTGGCTATCATCCCAAGGAAATGGCGTACGTGTATTGTCTCGACTTCGATGATTAACAAAGCTCATCGCTTCTTCCGGTGTAAACCCTTCTTGAATCGAACGATAGTAGTTATCGATACTTGAAATATCATTAAATTGATCAATCGTTTTACGTTTTGCATTTTGCATTCCAAGCTCTTGGGCTTGATAAATAAATGGCGTTCCTCGTAAGAAGAAATAGAGCATGCCTAACGCTTTGGCAGCTTCATCGGTTTGGTACTCAGGTTTGATAAATTTAGAAACAGCACGTGGCTGATCATGGTTTTCAATAAAATTAGCGCCCCAACCATTGGCTTGTAATACTTCTTGGGATTGCTTCAATTTCTCTTTGAATTCTTTTGTTGTCCAATTCGTTCGTTTAAACCAATCAGAACCAGATTCCACATCAATATCGGAATAATTAAAATCAAAGATCATCGAAAAATAGCCATCATCCCCAATAAAATCCCCATATTCCTCATAAGGAACGCCTGGCGCTTCCCCTACGGTAACACAGTTGTATTTTTCAAATGTTTCTTTTTTCAATTCATTTAAAAACACTTCAATTCCTGGACGATTTCGTGTTTTACTTTTACAAGACGCTAAACCATCTACGCCATCCGCAGGTAAACTAGCAAAATCTTGATCCTTCTTGATAAATGTGATCGAATCGATCCGAAAACCCACAATTCCTTTTTCTAACCATCTGTTGATCATTCCATATAATTCTTGGCGTAAGACTGGATTTTCCCAATTTAAATCGGGCTGTTTTTTATCAAAGGCATGGAAATAATAGACCTCTTCATCTGGTAGCTTTTCCCAAACTGAACCGCCAAAAATCGAGCGCCAGTTATTTGGTTCAGTTTTCCCTTCTTTAAAAATGTAATAGTCACGATACGGACTTTCTTGGTCTTTTAAAGCCGCTTGAAACCACGGATGTTCATCTGATGTATGATTGATAACTAAATCTAAAATCACTTTGATTCCCAGTTCATTCGCCTCTTCTAACAATTGATCAAAGTCAGCCATAGTGCCAAATTCAGGATTGATTCCTTCAAAATCAGAGATATCATAGCCATTATCCACCATTGGTGACGTAAATATCGGACAGATCCAAATCATGGTAATCCCTAATTCTTTCAAGTAAGGTAACTTTTCTCGAATCCCCTGAATATCCCCTATTCCATCATTATTTGAATCCTTAAAGCTTTTTGGGTAAATCTGATAAATCACTTCTTTTTCCCACCATTTATTGTCTTTCATGTCTATATTCACTCGTTATTCATCCTTTCACCATGCGTGGTATCGATATCATATTTTCGTAAGAATAAATCCACCTAGGTGGATTTACGCTCGATTAGCGATAAAATAAGCTCTTGTTTATTTACTTTGTAGGTTGTTCCTTCAATCAACGCAACCATCAATCTCGTAGCTTCCATTCCTAAAGCTGTTGTTGGCTGATTGATGGTGGTTAGTGGGACGGCAATAATACTTGTGCTTGGCTGATTATCAAACCCTAATACTGCCAAATCTTCTGGTACACGTAATCCTTGTTGAAGCACTTCTTGGATAATTCCAATCCCAACCTCGTCACTTCCACTAAATACAGCATCTGGCCGCTCCTTTTTAGGTAGAGCCAATAGCTCTTTTGCTACTTTTTGACCATCTTTCATGTTATGGACTTGTTTAAAAATCCATTTGTTTTTGATGGGTAAATTATGTTCAGCAAGTGCTCGTTCAAACCCTTTCGTTCGACGCTGACCATGTCCACCAATGGTTAGATTTCCACCGGTACAATAGGCGATTTTACGATACCCTTTTTGAATAAGATAATTGGTTGCTTCATAACTGATTTCTTCTTGATTAGTGGAAATGTTTGGAATACCTGTTCCTTCTAATTGTTCATTACACAAGACAATTGGACCATATGTTGAATACCTTTCAATCACTTGTGAATCACTTTCAATAGAAGTCATGATAACACCAGCAACCACTTGTTGTTTTAAATACTCCAGCATTTTCAACTCTGCTTTTGGATCATCATACGTTTGCATGATCAACAGCTGGTAGCCATGTTCTTTTGCTTGTTTTTCGATTGCATCCACTAAATAAGAAAAAAAAGGATTAGTGATTCTTGAAATCAACACACCAACTGTGGTACATTTTTTTGAACGAAGTTGTGTTGCAATCGCACTCGGCGCATAGTTTAGTTCATCCATTGCTTGTTGTATTCGTTCTTTTTTATCATCTGAAATATACGGATGATCGTTCAAAAAACGTGAAACTGTCGAAACCGATAAACCAGCTTTTTTTGCGACATCTTTGATCGTAGCCATGGTCTTCTCCTTTTGTGATATCGATACCATAAATATAGAGTATCTTTTTATTTTTGTCAATGCTAAAAATGAAAACTTACTATTTTAGCAAGACTAACTTCTTACCTTAGTAACTTTTCAACTAAACCATTACGCCACAAAAGAAAAATAAAACAACTCAGCGTCAATACAATAAGTATTATTTGAACCAGCATTGAAAAATGAACGCCAAAAAAGAGACAAGTCAGGATAGATCCTAAAATCATAGCCGATAATTGTTCTGATAAAAAACCATATACTCGAATTTTTTGCTCATAGGTGTCTCTTTTTAGCTTATCAACCATTCTGTAGTCCTCTTTAATTAGTTCATCCAAAGAGAGTCCGTAAAAATCACTTAGATTTAATAATTTCTCTATATCAGGATATGTTTTTCCAATTTCCCAATTAGAGACTGTTTGTCTAGATACATACAACTTTTGAGCAACCTCTTTTTGAGTATAGCCAAGTTGTTCTCTTTTTTCTTTTAAAATTTCACCAATTGTCATCTTGCTCACCTCTCGTTTATTATCGCTTAAATCAGGGTCAAAATCACGCAAAAAAAGCTTGCATTGTGGCAAGCTAAATAAATTTGCACCTTCGATTCGACCATTAACAGACTAAGTTTCTGTCTGAAATTCTAAAATCTCTCTTAACGCCTTTTCTCCATTCATATTCCCAAAGGTTTTCATATCAATATCTGTATAAGGAGTGTCTAAAGGTGATAGAAGTTTTTATAAACTTATCGTTTTATACCGAACTTGCGGACAAACTATAACACGATCAACATACGGTTTAAAGATTGGTTCTAGACTCAATTTATTAATTTCGCCTTCCCCACCATATGCAATCAGTGTAGAATACGTAGCTGATAAATTCTGAACATCAGCAATTACATCATGAAGTTGTCCCAAATAAACCTCGTTAGGATCTGCCGCTTTTGCGATTTTTTGGCAAAACATACTAGATGTCATACCACCAGCACAACAAATGTAAACGGGCATCTTCTTCCTCCCTAAAATAATATTGATCGATTATTTCGTACGCTCTTTAAATTCTTGTTCTGCTTGATTTAACAAAGGACGGACATATTCTTCAACTTTTGACTCTACATTCATACGCATCATAAACTGACTAGGTGTTTCGATAAATCCATTTTTAAGACTGTCTTTGTATTCCGTAACTAAAAATTGACTTGTCTCTTTTATTTCTTTCTTATCCATTGTTATTCCTACTTTCTATTCATCATTATCGTCTAAATTAATTATACTCGTTTTTTGAGAAGAAAAGAATAATAAATCCTAACAACAAAAAAACTGTATAAGCAGCCATCTATTTCTCAGCCACTTACACAGTTTATTTTACGTTCTCACTTCTGATTTTCCTTTATAACGATTGATATAATGTCTTTCCAACCAACTTTGTCCCCAGCCAATCGCAACGCATAGGAGCCAATACATCACCGCTACTAAAATATACATCGTCATATAATCAAAGGTTCTTCCACCCACGATTTTGGCTTTTTGAAAAATATCAGGAATCGTGATCATCGCAGCTAAAGATGTGCCTTTTAACAAGTCCATCGCTACATTCCCTAAAGCTGGAATCGAAATCCGAAAAGCTTGCGGTAAGATAATTTTGCGCATCACTTTTCCAAACGGTAATCCTAATGCATACGCCGCATCCCATTGCCCTGCTTCCACTCCAGCAATCGATCCTCGATAAATTTCAGCAATAAACGCACTGCTTGTCAAACTAAAACAAATACACGCCGCAGTTAATGCACTTAATTGATAGGGCAGACCAAAATACAGCAGAAATAATAAAACCAAACCTGGAACTCCCCGTAAAAAAGAGATATAAAATCGGACAAAACCTTTAAACACTTTTGAAGGCAACATTCCTAAAACTGTCAACAGAATACCAAGAACATTCCCCATCAAAAACGTCACGACACTGATGCCAATTGTATAAGGTAAACCAGTCAGCAGAAAGGGAATCGAGTCGATCATTAACTGAAAATCGATTTTTGGTATATACATCTATTCAGCTGAAACACTTTCTGTCACTTTTTCTTTCGGCTCCACTGAAACATCTGTTTGGAAATACGTCTCAGAGATTTTTTTCATTGTTCCGTCATCAGCCATTGCTTTTAATGTCTCATTAATTTTTTTACTTAATGCAACACTGTCTTTTTTCATTAAAAAGCCAGTAAAATTAGCATTGAAATATACACCTTCTAAAATTTTCACCGGAATATCAGGCAACGCACCGACTGACATTTTTTGTAGATAATAATCATTTAAAATAACATCTGTCCGACCATTGGCAACATCTGTTAAGTATTGGTCATTTGTCGCGTTATCGTACGTTACTAATTTTGCTCCATATTTTTCCGCGATTTTCATATAGTTTGTATTTGGTTCGCCAGCCGCTTTTTTGTCTTTTAAATCTTCAAGGGAAGAAATGCCAGAATCATCGCTTTTTCTGACGATCATACTATCAAATGAATACTTGATTGGAGAAGATAAGATGAATTTTTTGCCTCGATCCCCTGATAAATCAAAATCATTGGCCGCTAAATCGGACTCGCCTTTATCAACTGACGTGATTTGGCCATCAACATTGTATTCTTTAAATTCAACATCAACATCCAAACGTTTGGCAACTTCTGTGATGACATTCACATCATAACCAGTTAATTTGTTTTTATCATTATAGTAAGATGACGGGAATAACGTTCCTGAGGTGGCGACTGTTAGCTTTTTCGTATCCTCGACTTTTTGCCAGCTATTATCTTTTCCAGCAGTCTTCTCTTTTGTGCCACCACACGCAACGAACACTAAACTTAATGCAACAATACTAAAACTAGCAAATACTTTCTTCATTTGAACCTCCTATGATTCACGATAAAATTTTGGTAATAAGAATTTCTGCTCTTGTTCAAATAACTTTCCAACTTGAAATAATACATCTTCTCGACCTTTTGATGCCATAAATTGAATGCCTAGAGGTAAACCTGATGCTGCTACATGAGTAGGTAAACTGATTGCCGGTTGTCCCGTTAAATTAGCCAACTGAGTAAATGGTGTGATCGTTAAACTTTTTTCAAACATATCATAGATCAAGTCTTTTAACTGTAAACCGGAAAGCAACTCCGATTGAGCTAAGTCTTTACGAATCCGATCACTCTGCAGTTCTGCATCAATTTTAGGCGCACTATCAGCGGCAGTCGGCGTTAATAATAAGTCATATTCCACGAATAATTGCTCCATTTTATATGCCGCATGATCCCACAGTTGAAGTGATCTTGTATAGTGGCTTGCAGGAATCTGTCTACCATATTGATAGATTGCCCAAGTCATCAACTCCATATCGTTTTTTGTTATCGGTCGCTTAATTGCTTCCTGAATTCCTTCAAACACGGCAGCTGTTTCTGCACCATTCATCAAGTAATAGCTGTCGATCAATTGACGTCCATTGACTGGATACGAAATTTCAGTTACTTCATGACCTTGTTGTTCTAAAAATACTGCTGCATTGTGTGTTGCTTTTATCGCTTCCTCTGAAACGGATGTTCCGACAGGTGATTCCGTTAAAAAGGCGATTTTCAAGACTTGTTTCTTTGCCGCTGATTGCTGTTCCCATTCCGCTTTTGGCGCTTGATAGGGCGCAGCTTTTTTTGTTCCGCGTAAATGATAAAATAATGTTTCTGTGTCTCTCATCGAAACGGTTAACGCAAAATCAATCGAAGCCCCTTGCCAACCGCGCCAGCCATCAGGTCCAACTGGCATACTGCCACGCGTAGGTTTTAATCCAATCAGTCCACTAAAAGAAGCAGGAATTCGAATCGAACCGCCGCCATCACTTGCCCCAGCAATTGGAAACAAGCCACTAGCAACGGCTGCCGCAGCACCACCACTAGAACCGCCCGGTGAATAATCAAGATTCCACGGATTTCTCGCTGGTCCGTAAATCGTCGGATCAGAAATATTTTTAAACCCGAACTCTGGAGCATTTGTTTTTCCTAAGGGTATGAAGCCTAAATGTTCTAACCCTTTGACAAAATTATCCGTTGAACTCGCACGATTTTCTATAAATAAACGGGAACCAGAAGTTGATTTCATTCCTGCCTTATCTTGTCCCAACATTTTTAACGGAATTGGCAAGCCAAAAAAAGGACCAGTTTCTGCTCCTCTAGCTTTGTATTGTTCTTTTGCTGATTCTGCATCCCAATCCACAAATGCATTGAGCTCAGGATTCAACTTTTTTACTTGTTGCGTTCGCTCATCGACCCACTCTGTCACGCTTAGTTTTTTGTCTCTAAATTGTGTTGCGTAGTACAAGCCGTCTTTCATGATCATCCCCCTTATGTCCCGATAGTTTTATTATACAGGTTGTTTGGGGATTTTTACTTTATTTTGCTTGGTGTTTTCATGATACATTTAGCTAGACATTGTATAATGTTAAAAAATATATTTTTTGAAAAACTTAATCAATTAAATTACGTTAATGTTTAGTTTTTTATTTATTCACTTCATTAAAGCATAACTAAAAAATAATGACATTACAAAAAAATTCCGCCAAGAATTAAATTCTTTGGTCGGAACTTTTTTGTATTTCAATTAAGGTGTTTGCTCTACTTGCCATAAAATCGTCGCTCGATAACCACCAGGTTGTAAAACTTCTCCAGAAGGCACTTCTAATAACAAACCGGATTCGTTTTTATCCCACTCATTACTTACATTGTATTGACCTTTGGATACATGTGTCCTTTCTGCTATAGATTGTGTTGTATTTTCTGATAAGGTGACCGTTTCCGAATCACTGATTTTGTAACGAATAGCAGAAGGTAGAACTTTGCTTTGATCTTCTTGGCTCGTCAACGGTTTCTTTAACGTTGCCGTTAAGTTCCACGCACCACCATTTTTGCGATTATCCCAAACAATCAGCGGTTTGTCATATTTCGCTTTTTCTACTTTTATAAACGGTATTCCTAAAGATTTACGTCCAAAATTCAGAAAATTTGGGGAAGACTGTATAAACAACATGCCTTTAAATTGATATTGAACGGTACTTTCTTCACTTGTCACAGGAATCTTGGTTTCATTGTCTGGCTTTTTCACTAATTGGTAGTTTTTAGCCTGAATGGATTCCAGTGCTTTTTGAACTTCTTTTTCTTCTGTTAAATCGATTGTCGTACCAATCGTTTTATCGAAGGTAATTTTATCGTGTAAAGACTCTCCTTTTTCATCCACAAATTCAACATTGACCTTCTGGTTACTTTGAATATCAATCATAATCGTCTTTTTAGTTGTTTCTGGGCCTTTAGTTGCTTTAATTGTTGCTTTATAACTTCCTTGTTCAGGATTCGAAGGTAATGTAGTTGATTCTACGGACAACTTGATTTTATCAATTGAACCTGTTTCTGTATCCCAAGCAATCGCTTCAGATTTTTTAAGAATCAGCTTGTCCCGTTCACTCTCCGTTAATTCTTGAAAAACTTCCCCGCTACTACTGAAATCATTTGCTATTAGATAAATCCCATTCGCTGGGGGGGGTTCATCTACTACTTGTATCGGTACTTTGATCAATGTTGTTTTTTCTGGTTGATTTGTATCCGTCATACGCACGGATACACTTGTTAAACCAACAACAGACGTATCTGGCATATCACCTTCATATTCGTAAGAAGCTGTATGACCTGGCAGTATCACTGCATCTTGTATTAATTCGGATGCTTTTTTCTTCAAATCATCCCCTTTTTGAATGATTTGAGGAACTGGTTTTGCTCCAAGGTTATACACTTTGACTTGTACTGAATAGTCTTGGGAAGATAATCCTTGAAAATCGCCTGCCGTTTCATTAATAGCTAATAATCCAGTATCATAACTTTTTATCGTACCTGGTTCTTCATTGAGTTTCTGCGGCAATTCAGTTCTTGGGATGTTCAATTTACCATTAAATTCTTTGTTCGCATTCGCAGTAAATCGAGTTGTCACTTCTTTACCACTAGGATAGGTCACATAGATCGTTCCACGATTGCCCGCTTTAGGAATTTTACTCAGCTTGTACTTTGTATCAAAATCTGCATTATGGTCTTCATAAACGTTAAATATCTCTGGATTAGCCTTTATCTGCATATAAGGAATTTCAGCACCAGCAAAAATCTCATATCCAACTTCAAGTGCCTTACCAGGTTTAATATTTTTCCAAGGTGCTCCTAATTGATAAGCGGAATCCCCTTCATCAAAGATCACATCGTCTTGACTATAGTTCATACTCTCAGCACCATCTCCACTAAAGTTGTCAAGAAAATTATTTTTAAATAAATTGCTGTAGTGAATCACAGCATATTTTGTATAATCAGATAACCAATTGCCATTAGAATCTTTTAATTTAATTGAAAATCTTGATCCAGAAGATGGTGGCTCCATATAAAAACCGCTACTATTTCCTAGAGCATATATTGGCACCTCATCCGTATAATAATCTGTATCTACACTCTCTAACATTGAAAATTTTTTCATTGTATCAGCTACGTTATACATATTCAAACGAATACTAAAATTTAAGTTTCTATTCAAAGATAGATTATATTCATAGACAATTTCATTTTTTTCGTCTATTAAAATTTGCTTTAGTTTATTGCCTTTTCTTAGATAGTAACTAGAGGTTAAATTTGAATTAATCCTCTCTTGTCCCAAACCAAAATCTGGAAACCAAGCGTCGCCATATAAAACTTTATTATTCACTCCTGGAATATCTGATACTCTTCCTTCACCATGGCCAAAGACATAACCAACCCCATTTTCATCTTTGATGATGAATCCATGTTCTGCTTCATCCTCAGTCGACGTTGAGATCCCTCTTTTGGGAAATCCCATTTGAGAGCCATTTATAGGGTTAGTGATAACTTCATAATCACCTAAATAGATGTTTGACCAAGTATCTATATCTTCATCTTCAAATATTTGACCAGGGAAAATAAAAATATTTAAGTTATATGTCACCTGTTCGTTGTTCAATGTAATCCTTGCTGTTACCTCTTCTTGACCTACACCGGAATCCGCAATCGCTGTTTGAGTAATCTTAACTTCTAGTTTTTCTCCTGACGTCAAATTCCAGGCTGTGGGTGATAATCTTTGTGTTAATAATTGATTAATTTCTTGATCGGTTTTATCCTGAAATTCGCTTGATATAAACGGTTTGTTATTTTCAATACTCAGCCCTGCTTTTGACTCTACAATAACCGTTTGTTTGTCAAGTGTTACGGTTATTGGTATGGGGATAACCGTTGATATCTCTGGATTGCCTATATCTGTCATTCTAATATAACCCCATTGAAATCCTACTTCACTGCTATCAAAATCATTCGTTTCAGTTGGATCACCATATTCATCGATCCATTCAAAAGAGGCATCAAAAGCATCATTTCCAAAAGTTGTTTGATATTTTGAAAATATATTTTGAGCATTTTCGCCCATATCTAAGCTTTCACCTTGCATAACATTAAAGTAATATGGTGCTTTCAAATTTGCACCAAAAACTATAAGATTTCGTGTTGTAGTAGCAATTTCTCCGTTTAGTTCCACTTGAATGGTTGTATTATAGGTTCCCACTAAATTATTGACCATATTCGTTTCAGTAAAAGTGGCCGGAATCATTTCACCTGTGCTCATATTCCAAGCCGTTACCTCTGCTCTTGATCTGATTAATTCAATCAATTCTTCGTTACTTTTACCTGCTATTTCATCCGGGTAAAAAAGGGTTTCTGCAGACGATTGCACCATCACTTTATTTTTTAGCAACGCTGTGGTATCGTCATTTGTCACATTGATTGGAACTTTGATGATCGTTGAAATACTTGGATAGATATAATCGGTCATTTTTACGTAAGCCCATCCAAATCCAACATTTGTCGTATCATATTCACCTAAAGGATCACCGGTTTCCCCAACAAGTTCATACATCAAACTTGATGCCTGTGTATCTTCAACGGTTTGAAATTTTCCAAACAGATTGTCGGACTCACCAGACACATCTAAATACTCATTTTCTCTGATCGCAAAAGGTTTTGGATTAGCTCCAAAGACAATAACATTTTTTTGAACAGAAGCTTTTTTCTCTTCCACTCCAACCCTCATAGTGATTTCAAAATCAGCCTTGTACGTTCCAACGGAAGTTGTAGAAATAGTTGTTTTGGTCACATTTGTCGAAACATCTGTTCCATTTTCCATACTCCAAGCGTATACCTCTGATTTTTCTTTAACTAGCTGTTTCAGCTCTTCTTCCGTCTTATTTGCTGTTTCTTCTGGATATAAAATAATTTTCCCATTGATGTGCTCAATTTGAAGTGCGACTTTATTCCCTAACAATAAAGAAGTTCCAATATCTGTGACCGTTACCGGCACCGGCACTTGAACACTCGTCTCACTATAATTTTCTGTCACCTTGACATAAATTATTTGAAAGCCTACCTGCTCACTACTAAATTGAGTAGGTTCTCCCTGTTCATCCACATACTCATATGTTGCTCCATATTCTGAATGAGGTATGACTTGTTTTGAAAAGAGTAGCTTAAGGTCATCTTCACTATATAGATCAGGAAAAGACTCATTTTGTTGAACTTTTAAAACCTTTGGCGTCACTTTTAACCCTGATTCATTTTCTATTGGATCAAGGGCACGGCCTAAATTGCTTGCTTGTATTTCCACTCCTAATGAATTGGTTATAGATGAGTCCAGTTCTTGATTCATTGTGTTAGACTCAGTCTTTTCTACGCTCTCTTTCCTTTGTGCCAATAGAGGAGTTGTTTTAGTAAATAAAACAGTAACAGAAATAATACAAGACACAGTTAAACCTATGAGTATCCATGATTTTTTTGTACTACTTTGCTTTTTTGGGTACTTCATTTTCTTCTCCTTTCTTTCTTTTTTTGTTATCCATCTTTCCTCCTTTCTTATTTATTTTTGATCGTCTACCAAATTATTTTTCTATCGCAGCACCTCCTTTATATTACTGTCAATTATTTAGGATAATCTCTCAAGGAAGTGATAAACTAAGAAACGTTGTTTGCGGTGATTGGGTTTCGATCATTTCTTGGAAACATTTACTTATTCTAAAAGGAAGAAACTTCATTGGTTTCTATAACATACTGCTTTTTCTTCAGTCTATATTTTTTTATGTCTGATTCGTTTATACATTACAAAGAAAATAAGAAGGCTTAAACACAAAAAGAAAAAAAGGAGCCCAAGAAGTGGTCTACCAACGCTTTTCTTTTCAACACGCGTTGTTATAAGTGAGTTGGCTTCTAGTGTATTGATCGTAAAATCTTCTGTAAAAGACCAGCGAGCATCCTTGTTGGATTTGATCGTGATCTGAGCTGTATATTTCCCTGCCGTTAACCCTTTGTCTGCTAATTCAATTGGAAGATCAATGACTGAATTTGGCGCCATTCGCATGTTGTCTTTGCGATACTCAAATAAATTTTTCTGTTTATTCGCTTTTCTCACCTGAACCATGATACTCATTCCTTCGGTGTATACTGGACGACTATTGGAAATATTGGCAAACAAATGACTCTTTCCGTCTTTAAATGCTATGTATGTTTTATTGAGTTTCAGCTCAGGTTGTATTTTTGTGGTATCTCCCACTCTTAATAGGACTCCTACTAAAAAAGCAAATTCATTGATGACAGTATCTTTTTTACTTTTATTGTCCATTTTATGCTCATTGACTGGCTTCAATTGAATACCTCCTGCGATTAAACCCGCAGGAGCCGTTTTGGGTAACGAAATTGAAACCTCCACTTTTTTACTACTATTTGGAGGAATCACAACTTTTTCTGGCGCTTTGACTATGTTTATAAAATCATTGGTTAAGGATGAATCCTTTTCTAGGTTATTCGGTCCATACTCAACTTTGCCGATGCTATTCGTTTTGGCAGTATTCAATTGTATTTGAATGGTCAATTCTTTAGATAACGAATTGTACAATTTAAGCGCAACGATTTGTTCTTGTCCTGACTCCATTTTGAGGTCAAAATAACCTAAATTCTTATTTTTTTGATTTTCAGGATATAGCACTTCATAGGATAATCCATTAATTAAATTGGCTGATTCTTGTGCAGCAAAACTTATTACTGGATTAAACAAAAGAACAAGACTAATCAATAATAGTAAAAGATATACAGGATTTTTTTTCATTTACCAATCTACCTTTCTTCAATAAAAACTAAATTTAGTCATTTTTCTGTGAACAATTTATAACAGTAACCATCGACCAACCTACTTAAAATTTTTTCCTATTATTATTTTAGTACGTGTTGTCTAAACTCCAGTTGACACTGCCTTTAAATGCTTTACCAGCAGCGCCTGTACCTGTAGTAACGGTTAATTTAGTATCTGTTAATTTTGTAGCAAACCCACCTTTAACAGTATCAGCTTGTGTTTTGGCAATAATATTAGTTCCCGTTGTATTTCCGGCTTCTAAAGTTACATTTTTACCAATAACAATGTTGCTAGGATCTGTAAGTGCACTTAAGTTACCTTCAACTGGATTTGGCAAGTAGTCATTTGTATCTGGATCCACTTCACCGATATCGTAAGCTTGAGGATCACCTAAAGAAAAAGTTAGTTTTGATGGTAACTCAGTAGCTGAGCTGTCTTTAGAAACTAATTTAGACATTGAGGCAGTGACTTTCCAAGCAGAGGTTGTTTCAGCTCTAGTTCCGCCTTCTTCTGGTGTTTCAGCTACTGTCCCTTTTCTATCATCATTTACAACTACATATTGATCTCCAGCTACAGTATTGCTGTATGTAGCAATGTTTGCTGTTGCTGATTGACGACCAAAATCAAATTTAGATGGTGTCCATACCAATGCTAAGTTATCTTTAAATGGTCCAGGTCCAGGTTTTACAGGTCCGTCAGTATCAAAACGAATGCCCAAATCTGTTTGTTCGCTTCCAACTTCTTCTGCATTTGCAGGTTTAGCAAAAATCAATAAAGCTGATGAAGCAAGTAATGTTGTAAATAGTATTTTTTTCAAAATTTAATCACCTTTCTTATTTAACCTAAATAAAATTGGCGACAGCTACTGTTATAAATTGTTCACAGAATAATACATTTCTAGCGTTGTTATCCGATTAATTTTATTTGATCTTTTAATAAGATAAACAAATAAATAATCAATGATAAACTCACGATAGATAGTGCTAATAAACTAAAATTAAGTGCTAAATCTTTTCTTTTTTTCTTTAACTTCCTGACTAAAAAGACATCTTTAGACAGTGTTGCTAAAAAATACAACAACGAACTAGTCGCTATTCCGCCTAATATATAAACCCATAAATAATCGTTCATATTCCCCTCCTACACCGTTATGTTGTAAACTTTCTTTAAACTTATGACACCTAAAAATACGATTAAGCAGGTAACACCTAGTAATAACAATATAAACGATGTCATCATTTGGCCTAAATGGGGTAAAGCCCCATTTAGGGTAGGATCAGTGGTTGGCTTTGTTTCATAGATAGGCGGCTTTTGTTTCTCTTGTTCGACAAATTGATCGAAAGAAATGCCTGTTTCGGTCTTTTCTTGATCCGCAAAAACTACAGTTACTTGACCAAGCAACACACAAAAAGCACATATTCCTATAAGCATCGGCCAAATAAAGTAAGGCTTTTTCATCATTATTCACCCTTTTTTTTATTTTTTAATTTTTTCGTTTTACCACCTTGCTTTTTTCGTTTGGCAATTTTAATTTTCTTCCATTGTTTCTCCCATTTCGTTCTTCTAATAAGTGTCATAATCATAATCAAAATTGCAAGTATCATTAAGAAAATCGTTGTTAATTTAATCCAACTTGGTGTGACAATTTTAAATGCCGTTTCTTCGTTCATTTTTTTAGCTTGTTGATTGGTGATTGTAAAATCCTTACTTAACTGCCATTCTTGATAATCATTAGATGCATCCAGTCTTAGGGTGTAAGTCCCTGTTGGTAAATTTGCAATTCCCCAATCTATTTCAAAATCAAAAACACTGTTTGGCGCCATAGTGTAATTCTCCACAGATTTCCTTTTTACGGTTTCATCTGAACCTTTTTTTGTCATCGTTGCTACAATATTTAAATTCTCTAATACTTTTGGTTCGGGATTTTGTAGATTGGCTAATACCATTTTCTTCCCACGTTTGATTGATGCTTTAACCGAATTTAAATTCAGTATTTGAGCATTATTAAATTCGTCTCCTGTTTGAGACGTAATCAAACCCACTCGATAAGAAAATTCTGTTGATACACCGCTTGTTGCCTTCTTCTCTTGCTCTAGGGCGAAAACTACGGCACCCATTTTCACCCCATCATAGCTTTTTTTGGGTGGTGTTAATTGGATTTTTACGGTTTTTTCTTCATAATTGCCAACGGTAATACTTGGTGTTGGTATTTTAATCATTGACGTCACTGGCTCTTTTAAGGTCTTATCGTAATAGGTTTTGTCATCGCTATACTCGATTGTTCCCCCATCGCCTGTAATTGCATTGGTTCCATAAATCTTTATTCGGACATTCTCTTTTTTGGTACTTTTGATTCTTACTTCCAATGTCTGTGCTTCTCCAGGAGTTGTTTTCACATAGAAGTAACTTTTATTGGGATCTATTTGGGTGTTTGATTGTACAAGCGTCACTGTGTACCCTAAATTATCCTTTTCACTTTTAGCACTGGCTCGATCTGAAAAAAAAAATAATGAAAAGACACAGATCAACGCAGTATATAGTATATTCATTTTTTTCATGGATATATTTCCTCCTAGCTATCCTTAAATCTATTCTTACTTAATTATTTGCACGATAAATTCAACATACCATTCATTTTTCTGGTCTTTTTTTATACTGTTTACTAAGCGATAACCATTTTTTTCAAAATCTTCTGCCCAATAAGATAAAAATTCTTTGCTATATTTTTCCGCCTCTTCTTTTGTTTGAAATCCTTCTTCCTTTTTAACTAATTCATTTTCTTCGTAAGTCTCATCTTTTCCTTCATACAAGTAATTTGTAATAACGTAGATGATATAAACGACTGTTAATGAAAAGATAAATAATAATAAAAATAACGGCCAAATAATTGTTTTTAAAAGTGCTACAGCATTGATTCCAATAATGATTAACATTAAAATCATTATATACTTGATTTTATATTGTTTACTAACCGATTTCCGGCTTTCGATACAAAGCATTAAAATAACAAGTAAATTTAAGGTCATTAACAAAAATGAAACAAATAGGTATAGTACTAAATCATTTAAGTAGTAATTCACCAGAAATAATAGCTGAATCAGCAGCTTGGCTTGTTTATCGACGTAGAATATACTCTCTTCATAGAACCTTGAGAAAAGAATAAAATTAATGATCCATCCAATTAAAAGTACAATTTCACAGAAATAATACTTTCTATATTTTTCATAATATTTCTTTTTGTCTTTCACAAATTTTTCCATCCATTTCTTTTCATAGTTACTTTCATCCCACATACTCTGCACTCATTAATACATATCAACAGCTTGTATTTTCTTAAATGCTATCTACAAAATGACTTTTATAAAACTAGTTCATTTGTATCGTTGATAAAATCTTTTTCATTTTCTAAACAGCTGAGAACATATCCTTTTGTTCGAACGATTTCGATTTCAAAATAGTTTTGCTCTTTCAGTTTATTTCTAATACTAAAAATAAAATTTGCGACTCTATATTTTGCGACGGGTTTGCCTGATGATTCACCGTAGATTTCTTTATCAATCTCATGATACGTCACGACATTTCCCATATTTTTATAGAGTAATGCAATGATTTTGTATTCTTTTCCTGTCAATGGTATGCTTTTATTGTGAACAACAAAACTTAGTTTTGAGGAATCTAGAAAAATCTCCTTCGTTATCTTTTTGGACGTTGTTTGATTTAACAAATGCTTTTTATAGTTGAGTGCATTTTTTATTATAATGCTCAACGTTTCAATACCATGATTCGATTGAAAAACTTCTATTACAGAATTTTTACTTAAATGAGGATAAAATTTAATCAACTCAGATTCTTCGTCTCCGCAAAGAATCCAAATAAATAAAGAATAATCTTCTTGTAAATTAATTAGCCATTGAAACACTTGAATAGAGTCAGAAGATTTTTCCAAGTTAATGATCAAACCATCTAATGATCCTATTTGTTTCTTCTCTGCAACTTCAATCAATGCGTAACTGGGATCACTAAGAGCCTCTTGAATTAATAAACCTGTATTATTGTTTTGCTCAAAATTTGTTCCGATATGTAAAATACCAATAATATTTTCCATATACTCGTCCCTTCCATTCTGATTTTTATTTTTGCTTCTTGTTTTATTAACAAATATGATAAACCCTTTAAAGCTATGGATATCAACATTCAAAAGACTCTGTGACGGAAAAATTGACGGCTTAAATTATATAAAAATTTAAACCTGTACTGAAATATCTACCTTTAAAAAATTGTATATAAACTAAACAAAAAAACGTACATTAATTGAAAAAACAAAAAAAGTCTATCTCTTCCCAAAACTTGTATTTTTTTGGAAAGTAGATAGACTAACTTATTAACCTAATTGCTTTTCTTTTTTCTGACATAAAGGAACTTAAATAAATATCCAAAGTCATTTTTGACGAGTGGTGTCCTAACAGAGCACTAATAGTTGCTATGTTTACCCCTTTTTCTAGACACCGAGTAGCAAAGCTGTGTCTAAGTTGGTGAAAATGGATATTGGAAAAATGGATACTTTGACATATTTTTTTAAGCCAAATAGATATCAAACGTGGTTCTGCAGGTTTCGCCCCCCTTAATACAAAGACACCATTACTTTTTAATTTTTGTATCGTTAACAGTTTACCTAAATTTTTAGAAAGTGGAATGACACGTTTAGAAGTAATACTTTTAGGTGTTCCTTCAATAATTTGTGTTTTTTTTCTTATACCGTTATTCATTTGAATTCTTTGAACTGTCCTCTGTACAGTAATAATATTCGTTGAAAAATCGATGTCCTCCCATTTCAATCCAGCTATTTCTCCAATCCTCATGCCAGTTTCTAAAGCTATGATGATCGCTAATCCCTTTGGATGTGCTGCAGCTTGTTTTTTTAGTTGTTTTTGTTCGTATGATGTAATTGCACTTACTTTATTTTGTGTTTTTTTAGGTAAAACCACATACTTACACGGATTCTCTTTGATCAGTCCTCTTTTTATTGCACCGATAAAACAAGACGTCAAAACTTGATGAACAATCCGAATAGAATTAGGAGACAGATGTTGCTCTATTTTTTTTATCCAGCTATTTAAAATCGTTGTTGTGATGGATTGTAACGGAATGTCTCCTAAAAATGGTTGAATGTGTTTTTCCATCTTATTTTTATAACCAGCAAAAGTACTAGGTTTCAACTGTGCTTGTACTTCTTTCAGCCAACAAGTCACCCAGTCATTGAATGTCCCTTCATAGGCGATTGTTTTATAAGCATAATTATGTGAATATAGCGCCTTCATCATTAATAACTTTTCTTTCAAATCAAGATATTTTTTATTATATATATAGCCATATATAGCACTTCCATCCCCTTTTCTTCCCTTAATGTATCTCCCTTCCCAACGACCATCTTTTCTTTTATAAATGTTCTCTCCTTTTCTAACCATTAAACATTTCCTCCTTCATTTTGACGGCAATTTGACGGCTTATATTTTCCACTCTATAATACCAATAAATAACTAAAAACAAAAGAAAACATACCGAAAAGTAAAATAAAATACATTAAAAAGTATTGACAATATGAGAAATAGAATATATTATATGTTGTAACAGATGGGTATTATTCACAACCTATCCATAATTACTTGTTTGTTAATATAACAAGAAATTAAAAATAAAAAAACGAGAAAAATATAAAAACATTAAAAAAATCATTATGATATCATTTATACTTTTTTAACACCCTTTATAAATCTATTCTCAAAATAATTCTGTTGATAGTATCCGTAGAATAAATTTATCAAACTCTTAAAATAGTAGTGTAACGAAAGATAATGTAGCTAAAAACAACAAGAATAAATTCAGTAAAATTTGGTATAAAAAAAGCAAGAAGCTAAAAGAATTTTTCTCCAGTCTCTTCCTTATTAATTTTTTGCCTAATTTACTCTCAAAAGAAGATAATTAGGTTATCTTATAATAGACTTTTTCTACTAACCTCCATACATTATTCTCGACAAAACGCCTTTGATATACTTTGGAATCACGCTTCATTTGTATATCCGTACACTAATCCAAGAAACAGATATTTCAATCCGACTTGCTGATTTTATCCAATAACTATTGTTTTCACTTTCATATGCTTTGACTAAACAAAAAGATATCCTTCTATATAATAAAAAAGCAGAAACAAATTTTTATAGGGATACGTAGCGACAAATTGAATCGGACAGACTTACTAAAAGACGAGCCAAAATATGTAAAAAAAAATATATATACTTCCATTTCCTTCAATTTTAATAATCAACAGTTTTTAACACAATTTAATTTTCTGGTTAATGATTCTGATTCAATGATTATTTTCATACTTTTTCTTCTAGCATATTGAACAAATTCAAATAAAAACAACCATCCGAATTGGTTTGTGAATTCACCAATTCGGATGGTTGTTTTTAGAGTTGACCCTAAGAACTGAACTATATGATGCTTAAAAGCTCACATCAGCTCCATCTTCATAATCAAATCAATCTGTTCATCTTCTCCCATATAAAAAGAATGCTGGCCTACCTGAATAAATCCCATCTTATGATAGAACTTCATAGCAGAAAAATTACGCTCCCAAACACCTAACCAAATAGAAGTCTTGTTCAACTCTTTCGCTCGTTCTATGGCTTTATGATAAAGCATTTTCCCAAGTCCCAATCTCTTAAAATTCGAATCGATATAAATCCGTTCAATTTCTAAAGCATCTTCCTCAATGGTTTCAGTTTGAGCCTCATTTACATTGATTTTTAAGTATCCAGAAAGTTGTTCATTTGAATAAATAAAATAGAACTCTGAATCTTGATTTTGAAGCTCATTTGCTAATTTTTCTTCTGTATATGCTTGGTCAAGATACTCTTTTAAATCTTCTGGCGTATTGTCTTTCGCAAAGGTATCTGTAAATGTTTTGATACTTAATGCTCTCAACGCTGCTAGATCATTTAGGGTTATTTTTTTGATTTCAATCATTATTTTGCCTTCTTTCGAGTTTTTTAGAGCGTAACGAATCGAGTAAAAAAGATACTAACGAAATTACTTCTTCCAAATGAACAACTATAACATGAAGTAGCTGATATCTAGTCCCACCTTTAAAACCATTACAACTCTCTCTACTTTTCATTTTTCTTATCATTTATCTCACATCTCTCCTTATTTCAGATTATACCATCATAATGACTATGACTGTCACCTGTTATTACTAATGACATGATTCTCTTTGAACAATTTATTTAAATCTATCTTATCAAAATAAGGAATAAATAAACCATTAATCCAAGAGCAACTACAACAAAACGAAGCAATCCCTGCTTCGTTCCGCCAATAAATTCTAATTTTTCATGTTTATAACGAGGATTAAGAAACTTACTATTATAGTCCAAAATACTACAGAAAAAAAATCTGAAGGAAACACAAAATAAGCATTATTCCATAGATAATTGCTGGAATAGCGAAAATTTACAATTTGATCCAAATACTTACTAATACACAAAATGCCATCGAGATCAAAAAAATATATAGTAAACAAATCAATAGTTATCTTTTTACTAAATTTCTTTTCATCGAATAATTCCTCTATTCCCAGTTTCCATCAAATCCAACTAGTTTGCCAGCTTAAATAAACATTATTTAATTGCCAAAAAAGCCAGAGCTAAATGCTCTGACTCAAATTTCAAATCAGTCTATATATAAACCTGATTAGCTAATCAATCTACTTCCAGACAACTGGAATAATAGATTCTCCCCTAACAGAAAAATGTTGTCCTTGATACTCGGCATTCGCGCTCCATTGAAAACGTAATTCTTTCACATCAGGAGTTAGATTTGTCCAGGTTAATTCATCCTCTTTAAATGAAAAATTCTCATTAATCGAGCTAAAATCAACTGGACTTTGTTTTGTCCCAATTACATTGCCATCCTCATCTTCTTCCTCTTCAATAAATTGATTTGATAAGAAGACTGGATTCGCTATAGTATACGTTGATTTTTCTTTTCGCTGTACAATTGCCGGCATATAACCAATTGTATTAATATTTACTTCCTCTAGCTGATTCAAGTCATTTAAAACCGTTAAGTCAAAAATAGGAAGAATCGACTTATTTTTTTCTTCGTGATAATCATAATTAGCATTCGCATTATTTTCTATATTGATTTTTTTCAAGGATTTTAACTCTCTCAAAAATTCTATAGAGTAAAAAGTTGAATTTACACTCAATTCTTTCAATTTTGTATTTTCACTTAGATTTCTTGGATCAACACCTAAATAGCCTTCATTTTCTCCAAAAATTTCAAGGTTTTTGAAAAACTGAACCCCTTCTAAAGAAGTCACATTGCCATCAAAGATTGCTTCTTTCACGTTCAATAAATAGTTTGGCGTAAGCAAATTGTATTGATCATATAATTGTTGTTCTACAGTGTTCATAGGAAACTCATTTTGCGTATTCCTAATTACGTTACTTCTTAAATCGTAGCTGGGTATACTAACATAATCTAGCGCTTGCTCTTTAGCACTCGCATTTAATGGACCTACAGCCAACAATACACCACATACAAAAATCCCTTTTAACAATTTTTTCACTTTAAACTTCCTTTCATATTAAAACATACATTATACTTTAAGGTTAGCATAATAAATAAAACGTGTAAATAACATATACGATTGATATTTTTCAATATTTAAAAAAATAAGTGAAGATTTTGGGACATATTTTAATAGGGTCAGCTTTAAAAAAAAACAAACAACTATTTAAAATAAATTAACTTAATTTCCTGTATTTCAGTGCTACTCTATAGGACTATTTTGATCTGCTAATTCATCGATTTTTTCTTTGTGTTCTAGAACTAAGTTTTTAAGCTCTTTGACTGTTATACTATTTTTATCCGTATTAGAATCAACTTTCCTACCATTTTCATCTCCAATTTGCCCTGTTAGTATCGTCCCATCTGGAGACACTAAAATTCTATCTGAATCATCATGATCCATTTCTAAAAGAGTGATAATATCATCTGCGTTTGAATCTTTAAAGGTTTCATATATCTTTTTAGCATCCACATTTTTTAGATCAATTGAAAATGTATCTACTTTTCTTTCGTTTGATTTTTTCTTAGATGCTTCAAGCGTTTCTTTCGCTATTACTTGATTTGTACGTTTCGTTTCCTCGCTCTTTTGAGTGTCGCTCGTCTTTGTATAGATAGTATATGTTGCAAAACCGGCTAGTAAAACTAGTGAAAAACTGGCTAGGTAAATGTTCTTTTTCATATCGATACCATCCTTTCTTAGTAAAAAAATGAAGATTTTTATTAGGCTATTTATGACACCTTACTTTGATTTTACAGGTTTGAATGCTCTTTGTGTACTCTTAAATTGAAAAAAATAAGAGAATAATCAACTTTCCCGATTATTCTCTTATTTTTTTATTAAAACGATCTATTTAACTCTTCTCATACGCTAATTGCTTAATCTTATCAGTTCCGTTCCTGCTTTATCCCATAAGTCATTCATCATATCATAATACTCATCATCCATGACAACATCCACGAGCATTTTCGTTTGATTACCCACTGGTTCAAATAGATAGTGCTCAAGCATCTCGGCAAATTCAGGTACTTCCACATACTGACCATCCGTAACTTCTCCTAAGAATGCGAACTTGATTTCTTTCTCTGGTTCAAACACGACGACTTTAGAAACCAAACCATTCCCTGTTTCATCAACAAATGAAACCGTTTCGTTCAATTTCATTTCACCAGAATAGGTTGAGCCTTCTTGAAAAGCAGCAGCCCATATTTCATACTTGCTACGATCAACGACAAGTTGCCAAGCCTTTTCGGGAGTGCAATTAAGTAAGAATTCTTTTTTGATGTGTTTCATTGTAAATCCTCCTTTTGCGTCTTTTTGTTGATACTCTTTTAGTTAATTATTGTGTCTATAGTATAGCATGTAAGCGGACTCAGCATGGTCTTACATGTACTGTTGATTGATAAATTGCTACTTTTAAAAAAATTAGGAATGGTCGTTTTTAGCCCTCAAGTTAGTTTGAAGCTATCATCGATTATTCCAGCGATTTGATCAAGGTTCTCTACAGCAGAAAGATCTATTGTGATCCAATGCTTTTTATTCATATGATACGCTTGGTAGTATCCATTTTTATTTCTGACTATCTCATTTAATTCTGGATTTATTTTTAAATTTATGGCATCTATTTTTATCTCTTCTTCTCCATAAAGTTTATTTCTAGGAATCGTCATGATCAGTCCAAACCATTTTTTCTTCCGTTTATGTCGAAAGACACAATAGTTAGGGAATTTTTCAAAAATATATTCTGGATAGATCGTGTACGTTTCAGCTATATACTCAATTATCTCTTCACGTTCAATCATGGCTTTGATTTTCCTTTCATCAAACTGAGCCTTCTTATTTTAAAAATGGCTGCTTTCTGATTTTTTACTTTTACATTTTAGCGTCACATGCAAAAGAATTCTGTTGTTTGATCTTTTTGAAAGCATTTCTATGGATATGGCAAAAAAAATTGTTGTATGCTATAATTATATGTGATAAGAGAGATATGCGCTAACATACCTCTCCTATGTAGAGCCGTTTAAGACGGTAGCAAGTATTTTATATGATTATGAAATAACCAGTTAACCTGCTAAAGTTAATGACTGGTTATTTCTTTTTGTCGTTTTTAAGCAATTCTACAACTGAACGAATGAAGATAGCATCCCCAACATGGTACTACACGTACTGTTATATACTAAAAAGAAACTAGAAAAGTCGATCTAGCTTCTTACTATTTTATCAATCAATTCCACTATGTTTTATTTATTGGCACTCAGAGTTGGTCAAAAATCAGAAAACCATCGTTTCATTTCCTACAGTACTTAACCAAAGAGCGTTGTTCTTTAGCAAAGATAAATATTCTGGTCCAAACCACTCTCCAATATTTTTAGAATAGTTTAAGATGCGTCACCTAAAATATCGATATCTTTTCGTATACAAAATTCACATTTTTTCTGTTTAACTTTAGTCTTCTTTGGTAATTTGACTATCTTCTACAATCGTTAACGTATAAACGCCATTCGTTATAGCTATATTAGAATATGAAATTCTTACCTTCTCATTCATTTTAACCCTTTTTAAAATATCCTCTCGAGTATCTTTAAAAGGAATAAAAATGTAAATTTCACTTCCTTTCGGAATATCTAGATCATCAGATGTTTGTGTAGAACTTATTTCTGTTGCTGTATTCACAATAAGTGATTCTTCCCTAATAGCTGTTATAGTGCCGATCAAATGACGTATGTGTGCAAAACTTTCTCCACTTTTCATGCTTGCATCATTCTCCTCCGTGTTCTTTGAACACCCCATAAAAATAATCAACAAGATTAAAACCGTTGTAACGCTACTCAATTTTTTCATGATTGATCCTTTTCAGACTTAAATAGTATTGATTCCTGACCATATAATACCATATGTATCAAGGAAATTTCCTGGAATATAATTAATATACTTTGCTGCTGCATACCACCCATCTGCTACAACTAAATAATTTGCTTGTTTTGAGGCAAAATACCCTTCAACAGCAACTGCGTGACCAGAACGAGCTTTCTCTTTTGCATTCCAAATTCCATAAGCTAGTATGGCGGGCTTTTTATTGTCAATTGCAGACTTGAATTGATTGAAGCTCGGATTAGATATATTTTGATGCGTTATATTTTTTTTCTTTTCTTTTGCAAATTGGGTAAATCCATTTCCAATTTTAGTGTTATTGGTAGTACCATATTTTATTCCATTTTCGACCTTATACTGGGTTGTTCCAGCATACTTCCAAAGTTTAGGATAGGATATCTTAGTGTTTTGTTCTAAGTTCGTTCCTTTAGCTAAGATATCCAATGCAGATACTGCACAGCCCCAAATTCCAGTTTGACTTTCCACTTGGCTCTCTATACTTGGTATAAACTGTCTCCACATATTAAACTCCAAATTAGTTAAGCCGTTCGCAATTTTTCTTAGGAGAACTTTATCATGATTGTCATATTTACTACTAGTTGAAGATAGTTCGTCTAACTCATCATCTGTTACAAATTCATCATTAGTAACCACAATATCTTTAGATTTTTCTTCCATTTCAGCGACTTCTTGATCAGTCGTCATTACTTCATTTTCAGAAGTAATTGTCACATCATTATTCACTTCAACTGAATATTTCAATGGCTCAATTTCAACAACTTTTACATCTTTATTCTCTACTTTCGTTTCAACTTCTATGCCATTTGATTCTGCCATTTCAACAGTCTTATCGATGATATCTCCTACATTTGCATCTATTGAAAATTCCATCAAATAACCTGGTACTCTAAAATCATACACCGCATATCCGTAAGGTTTTTCTCCTACTTTATAACTAACAATAAACCCAATTGCTGAATTGTTTTTATCATAAAGTTTGGTTACATCTGATATGCTTGTATTTATATCTGGTTTTACATCTTTAGCTAAATTTAGAGCAAGCTCTGAAACAGTTTCTTCTTTTACTTCAAAATAAGTATTCTCTGACTCTACATTTGAAATTGCTGAAACAGAATGTCCTCCTACAAATAAAGCTGACACGATCACTGTACCAAAACAAATCCTATTAAAAACTTTTTTAATTCTCATAAAAACCTCCACTTTTTCTAATTTTTAACTAATGTTATCACATTAACTTTTCTAAGTAAATAGTTCAGTACATTAAATATTAATAAACCAACTATATGTTGATACATCTTATTTTAAGATGGTTGCTATGATTTTTGATTAAAAAAAATTTTTTTGTTATTTTTCCTTATATATAAGGAAGCGATTTTGAGTGTTATTTAATGGCATTAGTAAGAAAAATTATGTTGCGTATTCGTATTCTTTTCGGATATACTTAAGAGGTAGAATAGAAAAACAGCTCATGCTAACATGAACTGTTCAAATCTGAATATAAAAATAAATTGGCACTTCAAAGCCTGGCAGCAACCAAGCATTTGAAGCCTTGTAAAGACAGTACCACCTGCCCAAACAAGTTGCCAATAGTGCTAGCAACATGTACTAGCTTCTTTCATTGTACCTAAAGTTTGCCTATTTTTCTATAGGTTTCTTGGATTCTCTATAGGTTACTTTGAAAATGTAGTAGATGATTCTTTGGGACTATTGTGAACGATATTGGGTGAGGTTACCTAATATCGTTTTTTTCTATTCTACAAATCTAATGAAAGGAGGGTTCGTTCAAAGTAAAGCAAATGATCAATGATAGATATAAGACAAGGAGACAACATTCACTTCGTTCACCTTGTACTTTGCATCATTCACTCTGACTTTTGGTCAGTCGGGATGGTGCAAAATAAAAAGGCACTTCACCATCTGACAGCAATCAGATGATGAAGCCTTGCATAGACAGTACCACCTATCTATACAAGTTGCCAATTGCTAGCACAAAAGCACTAGCTTTCTTTATTGTACCTAATTTTACTGGGATTTTCTAGTCTGTCTGGAAACTTTTGGTTGGGATTTTGTATTTTATGGAGGGTTTGGGCTTTATCTAGGGGATTGATGACGGTATTGGTGGTTCACGAAAACTACAATAGCGTTTTTTGTTTTGCTTTGAGAAGAAAGTGATTGAAACATCCGCAGGGCTTAGAAAAATCATTCATAAGTCGTTTTTATCACTGGTTTGTTTAATCGTTGCCCCAGTCAATGCGCAGATAGATGAGTTATGTATATGAGGCGTTGGATGTTGTTGTTCAGCGCTTCATGTTACTGGTTTTAAGAGTACTTTTAAAAAGGGAGGAAATGGGTTATGAAAAAAGAAGGTCAGAGTTTAAAGGTGATTCCTTATCAGGATATTACGGATTTGCAGCATACGTTGGATCGGTTGCAGTCTTGGGAGGAGCCGCTTGCTGTGTTGGATCTTTTTTTTCAGTTTCGGAAAGGGCCGATTAATAAGAAACAGCTTGTGAAGGAATATTATGCTTGTGGGCATTTGTTTCATGCTTTTTTTGAGGAGTTTTTGAGGTTGATGACGATTGAGGAGGAGAAAGTGAGAAAGTTGGATGGGGAGAGGAAAATTGCGGGTGATGGTTTGAGAACGTGATGTTGAAATAAAATAAACTAGGTTCACTGCGTTGAGTGTTCCTAGTTTATAACATATACATGATTAGAACTCTAAAAAAAGTAATAACACGCGCTAAATTACCAGTTATAAATTGAAGAATCCCAGATATAAACTCCTTCCGGAACCGGAATAGTTATTGGATAATTATTAGCTTGTACAACCATTGGATAATTCCACCATGGATTCCAAAGATAGTAGGTTCTAATTTTATCCGAGTTTACCCAACCATATAAAGCAAATGCATGTCTGGATTTATGGAGTTTAGAATTGGAATGAGAATATCCTTCAGTCCCCATATATATTGCGTTCCCTTTTCTTAACTCTCTTTCCACAGTTGCATGGCTTAACATTGAGCCTGTCCTAATTGGATTTGTGCCACGTGCTCTACCATAATTTAATAGTTGATCTTGACTAACACCAGTCGCTTCTTTTTGAGCTACTGAAAACTTGGGAAATGTATAATTTAGAATGTCTCTTGCAAGTGTCGGCCGACTATCTACTTTGTTATTCAAAATTGCTGCTGTTACATATGCCGCACACCAAGGAAAAGTACTTTGAGTCTCACGTATTGACCAGTTAATCATCGCATAGTTTGAAGCTGTTGAAACAGTTGACCTGGTTACTTTAGCTTTTTCTAGGTTTGGCTGTATCTCATAATCGATATGTTCAGATACATTCTTTATTTCTAAATCATTCTCTTCAACTATAATATCGTCTGAGCTTTGATTCTCATCAGTGTTCTCTTTTGGCGCACTGTATATTTTCTTGATTTTATCATTTAGCTTAAAGTAGATATCACTATCCTTAACATGAAAAGATACGGGTTCACCAATAGCTGAGTCCAATATATCATTGATTTCTTTAATTAAAAATCTTGAAACAGATGAAGTATATCCAGTAACAACATCATTTCTTACAGAATATAGAAACTCAACTCGCCGATTTAAAAAAATCGGGAAAAAAATAGTACTATTTTCTACATTCTCGCCGTCAAACATTGCAAATGAAGAACCTAGCTCATATTCACTGGTTTTTGTATTAGCACCTTCCAAAAACAAAGTAGCACTCAATAAATTCCCAAAATCTTTTTTCGCAAACTCATCTATTTCTTGAGGGATTTTTGACGTTTTAACTAGCAATTCTTCATCGCTACTTGCGTCTACCACATTAAAATTTGCTATTCCAACAAATAAACCTAAAAACATTACACTACACAACAACCACTTTTTCATTTTCATATCATTCCTCCAAATAAATTTTATTAAAGTAAATACCTTTTAAGTATTTGTTTTACTGAATTTAATAGGTCGACTCATTCCTTCTGCTGTATTTGACTGTGTATATACACCATAAGCCCATGTCAATTCATCATTTTCAATAGATATTCCTATGAAAAATGTTTGATCGTCGTTTAGTAAATATAGACTTGATTCATCATATTTTTGAACTTGATAATTTTCATAATTCTGTTCATTTTCTCCATCTTTTAAAACAAAATTCAACATGCCTTCGCTGCCTTCTTTAATACTTAATAAATACTGACTATCTTCCTTTATACCTCGCCAATCACCTAAAAATTTATCGAATTGTAACTTTTTTTCTGTACTTTCAATAACTAGTTCTTTTACTTGACTACTTTCTTTTGACGATTGCTTCAGTACAGGATTTTTTTCGTTGGTAGATTTACAGCCTATTAGCAAAAATATCAGAACGAAAAAAAGAGGAATGTATGTTAAGTTTTTCAATAGAACCTCTCCAATCTAACACTATATAAAACTAATAGTAATATATAGTTTTTTATTAGTCAATTCCATCCATTAATTCATTATAAAGAACATGAAATTAGTAGCATATGTTGAATTGATTACAGTTTTAGGAAGGAGCAATGGGCAGAGAAAACTATGACTGCTTTTGTGAAAAAGTAAAATTGAAATAAAATAAACTAGGTTCACTGGTTAAAGTGCTCCTAGTTTACAATATCCGATTATTCAAAATCAAAATAGTCACTATCTATTTTGAAAACTTTATACGTTTTGGCCGTTTCAACGCCGACTTGATAGTCAATCATCAAATCAGTTAATTGAATTCCATCAATTTAAAGTTCCGTATACTTCTCTTTATTCCCCTTACTCTTCTCAACTGGATACTTCTTATCATTCAACTCCAACTTCTTCTCAATAATCCCCTCAACATCCAATCCCAAATCACTTGCCAACATCAAACTATAAATCAGCACATCCGCCAATTCCTGTTCAATATTCTCTTGATTCTTCTCCTTAGCTTCTTCACTTGTTTTCCACTGAAAGTTCTCCAGCAATTCAGAAGCTTCCAAAGAAATCGAAATTGCTAAATCTTTCGGATTATGAAATTGTCGCCAATCGCGATCATCCCTAAATTGATTGATTTTCTTGATTAATTCGTCCATTTTGATTTCTCCTTTTGAATTGTCATTAACTTCTCTCTCAGTTTATCATCACTTGCGTAAATATATAAACCATTGATTCCTCGTTTTAACAACACATTGATCGAATTCAAAATGATTTGCTCTTTCACTTTGTCGATATTTTCGATTCCTTCACGACTTTTGAAGGCTTCTGAATCTTTGTATTTTTCAATATCGATTTTTAGCTCATTCTTCTCAACATCATAACCAATCGAAGGTCCTAAAATTACCCCTACATAGTTTAAATCAAAGCCTTGTATTGTATAAATCGAACCAACTTCGTTAATCGTTGCCTCTTCTTCAGCCCAGCTTTTTTTGTAATCTGTACGGTTCCATGGTGCTGAAAAATCTCCTTCTTCAACAAGATACTCTCCGCCATCTTTTTTATGTGTATAGTCAAAGGTTGAAACGATTCTGCTTAAGCCAAATTTCTGGTTTCTTGCGTTTATTTCCATCCTCATGTCTTCAGCACTAGAGAAAAAGCGGAAATCAAAATCCTCATCTCCAAATCTTTTTTCTACTTTAGTCTTTTCTCGTTTTGTCACTTTAGGAAATGGCAAAATTTTTCGACCTACAAATGAATCTACCCAATGAACGATTTCAGGAGCAGCTTTCATTCTAAATTGAGTCGTTAAATGGTATTCTTCATGAATTGGGTACTTATCTTTTATCTCAACAAGACTATCAACATTCCAATGACTTTTTAGCTTTAGAACTTGTTTTTCATCAAATACAACAATCGTGACTTTACTTCTTTTGATAACCTCTTCCAGTTGGTTCTCATATTCAAAACTATTGTATTTGTCTTTTGTAGAAAGTAGTAAATGAGATTCATCTACTAATACGATGTCTGCTTGTTTTCGTTTTCCCTTGTCGATGTCATTGATAAAACTAGTTGGTTTCATAAAGTTTTTCTTTTTTAAATTAGGCAAACTTTCGGCGATACTCTTATAAGTTTTCAGCATCTCATTATGATTGACCAAAAGATAATTATTATCCTGATTAAAGTCAGAAAACTCGTTGTTTTCCTTCTTTTCAGCTAAGTCTTGAATCGTTTTAAATATAGCACTCAAAACAACACTTTTACCTGTACCAGCTTCTCCTGCAATAAAAAAGACATGATGTTCATTTTTCGTATCAGCTAAACTTCGTTTACAAAAATCGATGACTTTTTCTTTTAAGTCTTGTTGTTCAGGTGATAATCCGCGAAACGGTGATAATTTGAAGGTGTCCTTATTTCTTAAAAAATCAGCACTGTGTTCAACAATTTTTTCATCTCTAAGACGAGTCCAAATTTTCGGAAACAACACTTCATCATAGTATCTTTTATCATAATAGTTATGTGATTCGCTGCCTTTGATTTGGCTTCTATTTTCAACTTTGTATTTTTCATCAGCGATAAAACAACTGATTAAATTCGTTTCAATATTCAACGCTGCAGATACGTTCAATGTGTCATGTCCAATCATGACAATTTTCTTCATCATTGCTTTCTTATTACTTTTTAGATGTTCTGACATTCGCTTATCAAAGCGGTGACTTTGTCCCACATATGCTTCTGGCATCTTCTTTTTGTCCGTATTATATAAAATATACAAAATAGGGTAATTGGTTTCAAAAGGATCTTTTAAGTTTTCAACCTCTTTTTCACAAAAATCATATTCTTTGAGCTGTATTTGTATACTATCATCTTCATAATTCATAAACGACACTCTCCCAAACACATTGTAACAATTATTTTCAAAATAGGGAATCTTTTATGTAAGAAAGTTTTAATTTATAAATAGAACAACACTAATTTTGCGTAATAAAAAGCATTTTATAATTATTAGACATGACATCTAGCTATTACAACATGCTTTTTTGAGACTAATATTCTAAAAAATCAACAATCCAGTGATTCTTCGTATCTCATCATTAATGAGTATAATACCTTCTTTTTCTTCCATTTCTTGAAAATTCTTGATATAAAATAAATCATTCTCATTAAGATGATAACTCCAACACATCAAAATGTATTCAAATCGATCTAAGATTATTCGAATAATCTCTACATAATTTTTTGTTTTGCCATTTGCCTTATAGAAATCAGGTAATTGATCACATAAGGTAATCAAGTGTTTGAACGCATCTAAATCAATAAAGCTTTCTTCGTGAAGTAGATAAATAAATGAATCTTCTTTATATCCTTCAACTTCTTTAAGAACTTGTTCTTCAATTAACCAGTCCATCAATACCTCCACTACTTTTCTCTCAAAACTTTCCACAACACATCCAAAACCCCCACCGAATATTCCTCATAATTCTTATTCATCAAATAAGCCAACGTCACTTTATCCTTCAAACTAAACCTAAAAAAGAACCGCCGATTCCAGCTAAGCATCCATCCAACAAGCTGTTGTTCAATCTTATCTTTCACTAGTTGATCTGACGCATCCACGTACAATAAAACCAAATCAAAAAAGTAATCCTTACGACTTTCCACGCCAAGAATTTTGATAATACTCAGTTGAAAGCTTGTTTCTTTTCTCTCTTTAAATAGAAGAGTCAACTGCTCTTTGATCTGCAATGAATAATGTGTACTCAATTGATCTATCGCTTTATTTCTCACGTCTCTAGAAGAATCTGACAAACATTCAATATAAATCGGTACCTGCTCTTCTATAGGTAAACAGCTCAACCAATTCAACACGGATACTCTGATTTTCTTTTTACTCGAATTAATCAGCGGCACCATTCGATCTTGGTCTCTCTTATCTTGTAAAATTGCTAAACCATGGATTGCATTGATCGGATTATCTTTTAAATGCTGGAGATAATATTCTCTGCAGTCTATATCTGGAAATTGCTTTTTCACATAATCAAGCGCTAAATACTTAATTACAGCTGTTTGATCCAATAATTTTGGAATCATTTGCTCTTCTTTCACTCGATTGTTATAACACCACTCGCATGCTAGTTTTCGAATAATCATTTGCGGATGACTTAACATCTGAGATAGATACTCTTTTTCCCACTGTTCTTCTTTTAGTATTTCATTAAATGTCCATCTTAAGATCATTCTGTCTGTTTTTTTCAAGCCGTTTTTTATTACTTGTACTTTATGTTGTTCGTCGAGTCGAAAGCTTAACTCAAATCCATACCTTGAAATATAGATATCCTTAATTTCCTGGGCTTTTTCCAATAAGTCAAACTGATTCAATAGGATGGTGTTTAGTCGATTGTACACATCTAAATTTTCTTTGTGCTCTAACTCTTTTAAGCGTTTGATTAAAGGTAAAGAAAAAAGAATCGTCGCTTCATTTTCCTGTGCAACAGATTTATTAATTTCTAGTTCTGCGAATTTTCTTATTGTTTCAACGTGGTCATTTAAAGTAATAAGTAAAAATGGTAATGTATTAGAAAAGGATTCTGCACTCAATTTTTTTAATGCAAATTCTCTGACATAGCCATTTGGATGACAAACTAGCCAAGACCAAAATGAGGCAGAATTGTTAGAGGATAAACCAACCAAGATTGATTCATTTATATCAAACCAATTCCAGTCACTCTGACCATAGGAAAAAGCTCTTAATTGTTTAAATGTATTCAAAAATTCTTTAGGCGTTTGTTCCTCTAAAATCTGTCCAAGATAAGTCGTATATGTTAATCGGTTTTCTTGATTGAATATAATTTTTTTATAGCAATACTTGATTGCAGCAGCCATACTTTTAATTTCTGATTGTTCCATTTGCAATACCAACAACGTTTGGTTCATTTTATTTCCCCACTTATTTTTATTTACGAACTATAAATTTTATTCCTTACTGCTATTTTAACATAAGTTATTCCTTGGTTATGATTACCATGAAATGAAGAATTTCTAAAGCGGTAATCTGAATCTTCAATTGAATTTATTAATCATTTCATAACTACAAGGGTTGAATCTATCTATATAAATTTTGATAACTTATAATGAAAGCAGATACAACTTTTTTTCAATACAGGACAAGCTCTTAAATCAGGAGGTTATCAATGAACATCTTAGTCGTCGGAGGAGCTGGCTACATCGACTCAAACCACAAAGTCATCGTTCTAGATAATCTACAAACAGGACACGCTGAAGCTGTCCCCAAACCAGCAACTTTTATCAAAGGAAATGCAAAAGACAAACCCTTACTCAGAAATCTTTTCACAGAAACATCCTTTGATATTGTGTTTCATTTTGCCGCTAATTCGTCTGTGGAAGAATCCATGAAAGATCCATTACTTTATTTTGATAATAACGTTTCAGGTCTGATTACTCTTTTAGAAGTCATGAATGAATTTGCGGTGAAAACGATCATCTTCTCTTCTACTGCAGCGGTTTACGGAGATACTTCAGAAGAAGTGATAACAGAAGATACTGAGACCCTTCCTAAGAATTCTTATGGAGAAAGTAAGCGGATGATGGAAACGATCATTCAGTGGTGCCATACTGCCTATGACATCAACTATGTCGTATTGCGCTATTTCAATGTGGCTGGTGCTGATTTATCTGGGACAATTGGTGAAGATCATCAACCAGAAACGCATTTGATCCCCATCGTTTTAGAAGTTCCCTTAGGAAAAAGAGAATATATTACCATTTTTGGAGATGATTATAATACAAAAGATGGGACAACGGTTCGGGATTATGTACATGTGGTGGATTTAGCGAATGCTCATTTACTGGCGATGGATTATTTACTAGAAGGAAAAGAAAGTACTATTTTCAATGTCGGCAGCTCGACTGGCTTTTCAACACTGGAAATTATTAATAAAGTCGAAGACTATACGCAGAAGAAGATTCCTATAAAATACGGCAACCGAAGAGAAGGTGATCCTCATTCTTTGATTGCTTCAAGTAAAAAAATCGAATCGATTTTAGGCTGGAAACCTCAATACACTGATTTAGAGTCGATTATTGATAGTGCTTGGAGATGGCATACTGATCATCCAACTGGATATGAAAATGACTGATAGATGAGCCTAAAATAGAAGAAGCTTATATGTGAGAGCAAGAACTCTTACATATAGGCTTCTTCTATTACTATTCAACGATTAGCTGACTCTCCATATTCTAAAGTTCATCATCACGTTTACTTTCTTCACTAACCATCAAATCATCTCCCTTTAAAATTTCATCTAGAGAAAAATCAAAAAAGAAACTTAATTCAACTAATGTATCGATATTAGGGTACGATTTCTCATTTTCCCAACGTGAGACGGTTTGTCTTGTTACATGAAATTTTGCAGCAACTTGCTGCTGAGTTAAATTTTTTTGTTCTCTGCGGATTTTTAATAATTTTCCAATCTCCATATTCTGTCAACCTACCTTCAAAACATTTTTTATGCTTGTCACTAGCTTATAAATTCACATAAAAAACTACGTAACGATGTCATTTTATTCTATTACGTGATTTGCCGAGACATTTCCTTCATCAAAGAAGCTATTCCCTCGACATTCGTAAAAATGTTTTCCTTCATGTTTGTCCCCTCCTGTCTGCGTTATCTTAAATATCACATACTAAGACTGATTTAAAAAGCAATTTTGATGTTACGTTGTACTATATCCATAAGATATCGGTATTTTTTTTCGATTATATGTTATTTTTTGCGTACTTTAAGAAACTTTAAGATTAAAGGAGTTGATCTCTAGAAATCCGAAGTATTTTTGAGGTTTATGAGGTGTGAATAGCTTAGTACTAAAAATCCACAAAAAAACAATCCCATCGATTAAGCAGACTGGTTCCCTTCTAGCTCAAACTGACAAGACTGTTTTGTTATGTACCTGATTATTATTGGCTATTTTCTTAATATTTTTTCCATTGCTTTTCCTTTCGCTAATTCATCGATTAGTTTATCCATATAGCGAATTTTCTGCATTAACTCATCTTCTATTTCTTCTACGCGATACCCACAGATCACACCTTTGATCAATGATACATTAGGATTTATTTGTGGTGCTTCTGCAAAAAACGTTTCAAAATCAACTTTTTCAGCTATTTGCTTTTGTAGTGCAGCTTCATCATAGCCAGTTAACCAGATGATGATTTCGTCTACTTCTTCTTTTGTTCGACCTTTTTTTTCTACTTTTTTGATATATAGCGGGTAAACGCTGGCAAAGGACATCGCAAATATTTTTGGTTTTTTCGCTTCCATTTTTTTCCATCCTCTATTAAGTATTTTGTTTGCTTTGTCTTATTATAACTTTATTTTAGTCATTGTTGAATTTTAGTGTTTCAGTTCTATTTACAAAAATTAACTCTTCGTATTTTCTTTTAGATGATTCAAAACGGATAGAAGATTCTTGATTGTTTGTTTTTCAATTTGTCTGATCTTTGAGGTAACTTGTTGCATGCTTTCTGCCTTTTCTAATTTGATTTTTTGATCAAGGGAAAGTTTTGTTGTTGGATTCTTTTTCTGAGGTATTGGACTGTTTTGTTTGTTTTTCTCTTTATCTATTAGTATAAATACACAAAAGAACAGTAAAATAGCTATTATTAGTATAAACATGACGTTTCAACTCCTTATTATTGCTAGATCTCATTTTTGAATCGTGGTGATGTATTGATATAAGCGATCGCTCCGCCTACAAGTATGGTAATTGCGATTGCAATAACTAACTGAAGTTGGAGAAATAAACTTCCTAATCCAATCAACATTGCAGAAATAATAAGAATGATGCTCATTACTTTTCCTAAAGCCCATTCGTTTGTTTTCGCTTTTTCTTGTTCACTTGCGGTGTTATATCCAGCTATCAACCATGACCACTTGCCCCGCCAAAGCTGCACCCCACAGATAATAAAAATAAGAATCATAATCAAATCAACCATTTTTTTCACCTTCCTATTTTTCAGAACTTCTTATCTTCTATTTTGCCAAAGTTTCCCGCTAAATACTAGCTTTATTGTATGTAAAAGAAGACGAGACAAATGCGTTCAGCTTATTTCCGAAGCCTTCAACTCATAGTGCTTTAGCACTTAGAATTTGTTGTGATCGAAGCCTAGCGGAGTAGTTGCTTTTGTCTCGTCGTTTATTTAGATTTAAAGTGGAAAACAAAACTAATATTTGGTTTTGCCCCACGATCTTTCAAAAATTTCTATCCCTGTCCTAAAATATCCAAGATAAGCTGTGCATGCATTCCAGATCCTACCGGGAAACAGTCTTCCATAATTTTAAATTTAGGATGATGATTCATATAACCACAACCTTCTGCCGCTGTTCCCCCGCCTAAAATAAAGAATGATCCTGGCTTAACATCTGTATACGCAGAAAAATCTTCGCCGCCCATCATTTTAGGCGCTTCAAACATCCGCTCTTTACCAACAACTTTTTCAGCTGCAGCCATAACAATATCTGTTGCATCACTATCATTATTGACTTCACTGTAACCTAATAAATAGTCTAAGTCATATGTTGCATCGTACATCTTACAAATGCTATCAACGATTCCTTCTATACGCTTTTTAATAAACTGTCGAATTTCTTTATCATTTGTACGCACAGTTCCTTGGATTTGTGCTGTATCTGGAATGACATTCGCTGTTTTTCCTGCATTAAATTCACCAATTGAAATAACTGCATTGTCAAAAGGACTAATATTTCTTGAAACAATATTGTTCAAATTATTGATGATCTCTACACCAATCATGATTGGATCAACAGATAAATCTGGCGTTGAACCGTGGGAACCTTTTCCTTGGATCTTCAGCGTGAAGACATCTGAAGCTGCACTAGCAGGGCCTTTTCTAGTACCTACCATACCAACTGGAATATTTGGTGCGATATGCAAACCAAATACCATATCTACATCATCCATCACACCTGCTTCAACTAATAATTTTGCACCACCTGGTGGTTCTTCTTCGGCTGGTTGGAAAATAAATTTCACAGTGCCGGCAATTTTATCCTGCATTTCGCTCAAGACTTTGATTGCACCTAACAGCATGGCTGTATGTGTATCATGACCACACGCATGCATTACACCTGGATTTTCGGATGGAAAGTCAACATCTGATTCTTCTACAATCGGCAGTGCATCGATATCTGCTCTTAAAGCAATTGTTTTGCCTGGTCGATTGCCTTTTAAAATTGCGATCACACTATTTTCTGTCAATGAACTAACTTCTATATTAGGAAAATCAGCTAGTACCTTTTTGATGTATTTGGCTGTTTCAACTTCATGAAATGATAGTTCTGGATAACGATGTAAATGTCTTCTCCATTTAATCATATCTGCTTGAGGCATTTTTTCTTGAATGTTTGTCATAGTGATTCCTCCCTTTGATTTAAGCTTATTTTTATGCTTTACACTAATGAAATAATGGTTCTATTTTTGTTTGATAAACATGATCGTCACAGCCGTTAATAGCCCAACAGCTAAAAAGAAGATAAAGGTCGAAATATATTGTCCATTTGACAATTCGACTAATTTCCCAATGAGTGTTGGTGAAACAAAACCACCGAGAATCCCTCCTGTAGCAAGTGTTCCGTAACTTGGTGCAAATTTCGCTCCTTCAAAAATTCTCAATGGAATACTCATCATCGTAACAAATGAGATGATCAAAAAGAAATTTGCTAAGCCCATAACGATCGACAATAAAACTAGATTACCAATATAATAAGAACCGAATGCTGAAATCGCACCTAAGACAGCTGTAATTGCAACAATAGCTTTTTCCTTGTGTTGAAAAAATCTACCCACAACATAGCTACCGCCAATCGAACCTATCAGCATAAACAAGCCACCCACACTGCTGATCACAGCTGCACCATTTAAATCTAATCCACGTTCTCCAGTTAAGAAACTCGGCACCCAGCTTGAAAGTCCATATAATAAACAGTTGATGAAAAAGGAACTTAGAAACAAGACCCAAACGCGAATATCTGACCAGATCACTAAAATAGAAATCTTATCCGTTTTTGTTGCAACGGCTTCTGCTTTTTCCTGCGCTTTTTCGTTTCTTGGAATTGCAATAATTAAAAAAATAGCAATTGCAACAGCCAACACAGTTAAAATAAGATAGGCATTTTTCCATCCAGCATTTGTAATGATCGGCGATAATGCCAACGGCCCGATAAAGCCTGCTACCCCTGAAGATGATAGTAAAATCCCTTGAGCAAATGTTCGTTTCTCTGGTGGGAAATTCATCGTAACTTCCTTACTCGCTGATGATGCATAACCTGAGTGTGCGAGCAATCCAGTTAAAAAACGCAGCGACATAAACATGATCAATGACGTTCCAAAACCAAATAAGAACGAAAATAACCCCATCCCTAATACCGAACCAATCAAAACAACTCGCGAGCCTACCTTATTAATGACCAACCCCATCGGAATCTGCATAATCGCATAACCAAGGAAAAAAGCACTCATGATCATTCCTTTAGCAGCTGGCTCTAAGCCAAATTCAGTTGAAATCGGGATCAATGAATACCCTACTGAAAGCTTGTCAATGTACACCATGGTATAACCTAAAAACAACGCGACTAACAATAATCCTCTTTTCTTCGTCTCTTTTCTTTCCATAAACCCTCCTAATAAGTGGTAACAACATTCCTATTTGCCTTTATAAAATAAATGCTACTCCTTTAGTATAATCTATTATTCAGCTAAAATGAAGATTAAAATGAGAGTATTATGAATTTTAATTAATAAAAATCATCTAAAAAAGAGAACTGTCTAATAATGCTCTTTATAAAAAATATGTCCTAGACACAATTAAAAAAGCAAAAAGGTGACAGACCATTAGGCATCAACTTTTTGCTTATTCTTATTGTTTCAATCGTTCTTTTCTATGCAAATATTCTTCTTCTGTGATATTGCCTTTCGCAAATTCTTGGTCCAATATCTCAAGTGCCGAAGGATAAGGGGTTGGCTCTATTGGTTTTTGCGTCTGAAAATCGTTGGTTAATTGTTGGTTCGTTTTATTTTTCATTAAATAAACCACAGCAAAAATTACAATAACAATAAAAATCCACCAAAGAATGCCCATACCAAGCATTCCACCTCTCATCATTCCTCTACCACCTGTAAAAATATCTGAACAATGACCCATGAATAATCTCTCCTAACCTATTTTTTCTTATTATAAAAGAAAAATATGTCAAAAGTGTGTCGTAAATCAGTTGATTACAGCTTGATGTGTTCCACTAATTTTTGATAAGACGCATACGATGGGTGCTTTGTTAATTCAGTATTTTCAATTGTCAGCTTTTGCTTATCGATGATTTCCTTCGTCAAGGTATCAGAAAAAATCACAAAATCCTTATTGGTTTGTTCATTATAGGTCAAAGAGAAATATTTGGATTGACGATAATACTGCTTTAACTGATCTACAGCAATTTTTTCTGGTTGATCTGCAAAATATTCATCATAACGAGCACTATCAATTTTACCGTCTGTCACAGTCAACTGTAGTCTGCCAATCAACCCATCGCCAAAATCTTCTGCGTAACCGATATATTTAGTCTTAGACGGCTGCCTGATTTGATCTTTTAACTCAGAAGCTATCGCCATTAAGCCTTGTCTGGCCGTTGTTGAAGAACCTTTAACCGTTTCAAAATTGCCTTCGATCCGATTTTCTTCACGCATTTGCTTTTCTACAAACGTAATGCCATTAACGACGGTTACCAAAGTTGTATCTGTTCTAGGATTTTGAGCTTGAAAGAATGCATAATCTGATAATCGTTTGTTCGCACCTGAATAGTTTGATGCGTAATAATTTTCAGCAGCGTATTCATTAAATTCAACATTGATAATCTTACTTGTATCATCGGTGATAATTTCGACGATGCCTTTATTTCCAACATCAAAGTAGCCTTCATTCGTATAATAATTTCCTTCCATCAACCCAAGTGGCGGCTGATTTGACCAGAACATTTTCTTTAATTTTTCCTCATAAGAATAAAGAGGTTTTGGATTGGAACCAAATGTTGTTTGCGTTGCCCCTGTTACAACATCATAATTATATGAGGTATTTTCAAAGGACAGATCATTTGCAGATTTTTCTTTTCCTTCTTCACTCGATGCGTCAACCTCTGATGAGGAAGGGATAAAGAGAACCTCTTTTGATGTTTCACTCGTTTTTTTTGTCCCTTTTTGTTGATCTGGTTTACAAGCTGTTAAACTGACAATGGTAAACAAAAGGACACTAGCAAGCAAGTGCTGTTTTTTCATGAATTTCCTCCTTTGATTGACTTATTAGGCATTAAATCGATAACCACTGCCCCAAATAGTTTCAATAGGAATCTCTGATAATTTTCCTTTTTTCAATTTCTCTCTGATACGCCCTATATGGACGACGACGGTATAAATATCACTATCAAGATCATCCATATCCCAAACTTGACGAAATAATTGTTCTTTCATCCAAACTCGATTCGGGTGCTCCATAAAAAAGAGCAGCAGATCAAATTCTTTTGTAGTAAAAATAAGTTCTCTTCCCAAAACGAAAACTCTGCGAGCATTTTTATCGATCATAATTTGACCGCTTTCTATCTTATCATTGACTTGATCCGTCCCTGTCAATAATTGATATCGTTTGATATGAGCCTGAACACGAGCGACAAGCTCACTTGGACTAAATGGTTTCGTCATATAATCATCAGCCCCAAGACCAAGTCCTCTGACCTTATCAATATCTTCTTTTTTCGCAGAAACAATCATCAAAGGAATATTTTTCTTTTCTCTGATTCGACGGCAAATTTCAAATCCATCCATCGATGGTAACATGATGTCGATCACAATCAAATCGAACGGTTCATTTAAAGCCCGGTTTAGTCCAGCCAATCCATCACTTGCAATTTCAGCTTTCATATGGTTGATTTCTAGATAGTCCTTTTGTAATTCGGCAATACTTGCGTCATCTTCGATCAATAAAATATGTGCTATCTCCTTTGACATTTGGCTGTCCTCCTCAGACTTTTTTCAATAAAATCGTAACCGTTGTTCCTTGGTGAAGTTCGCTTTCAATCTCAACTTCTCCTTCATGTATCTCAATAATCTGTTTGACGATGGCCAGTCCCAAACCACTACCTCCCGTATTTGTTGGTCTAGCTTCTTCTCCTCGATAAAAATGGTCAAAAACATACAGCAACTGCTCTCTTGAAATCCCTTGACCATTATCTGCTAGTTGAATGGCCACGCTTTGTTCCGTTTCAAAAATGTCGAGTTGAATTGCAAGCGGGCGGTCCTTAGCTTTAAATTTCAAACTATTTTCAATTAAATTAATAAATACTCGATTCAACTGCATCCGATCAGCTAAGACATAATACGCGATTTCTTGATGATTAGATAATCGTAGTGAAACCTGATTATCCTGCAACTGGAATTCCTCAATAATATGCTGTAAGAATTCGTTGATATTGATTTTTTCAAAATGAAAAGGAATGGCCGCAGCATCTAATTTTGAATACAGAAATAATTCTTCGATCAACTCGTTCAATGAGATGGCTTTTGTATGGATCGTTTGTAAATATTTTGCTTGTTTTTCTGGTGTGTCAGCGACTCCGTCTAACAACCCTTCCACATAACCGATGATCGATGTGATGGGTGTTTTTAAGTCATGTGAAATACTTGCGACGAGCTCTTTGCGATTATTTTCAAGTTTGTCTTGCTCCTCAGTTGAATGAATCAAGGCTTCCCGCATTTTTTCAAAATCATCTGTTAATTGTTTCACTTCCGATGCTGTTTCCTTCGTAGAATCAGTCATCGAGATTTCCAAATGACCCTTCCTGATTTCAGACATTCCTGCACCTAAATTTTCCAACGGACGAATGATTGTTTGTTTTAATAAATGATTTAAAAATAGTAAGCCTGCAATCGCAATGAGGACGATCCCGACAATGACCCACACGCCCCACTTGGTCATGAATTCCAGAAAATTATTCTCTTTCTTTAAAACCAATAAACTACCTGGTATTTTGTCGCTAAAATAAAAATCAAACTTCATATACCGGTACAAGCGTCCGGCATTGTCGATCGTTCCTCTTGTTTCTATATTATTCGCATCAAATTTAGGAAAATGAACGACCAATGACTTTTCAACTAACTCTTGCGAATAATAAGCAATCGTTTCTTGTTTACGCACAACAACACCTAATGACTCAGCTTCAAATTTCTGGATCGTATCTTTTAACTCGCCACTTGGTGTTAGTAGCTGATCAGGATCTGATTTGGCTATGCCGCGTAATTTGATATAAGCAAGTTCTTCTTCTGGGCTTAATGAACGCTGCTGCGTAAATGTTTTATAAAGCGTTCCAGGACTGGGAATTTTTCCTGTGGTTACATAAAAAACAATGCAGATGATTGAAACTAATGATACGCAAGCAATCGCAATACCGCCAATATATGAAATAAGGAAACGTTTTTTTATAGTCATGTTATTCTCCTTTACTTATTCACGCTAAAACAATTGATGCAATCAAATCAAACACCTGCATTTTTATTGGATGTTTTCTTAAAAACTAAATGCTGGTTTGAATTGCCCAGCATATGGTTCATGTTCGACAAACACTGTAATGTCATTGCCAGATTTGTCTTTCCCCATTCGTTTATAGGTGAATTTCTTATCGTTAAGCTCTGTCAGTTCAAGTGCTGCACCATATTTATTTTGACCGATTGAGACATGTGCGCGAATTTTATTATGATTCAAAACATCGAAGTAACCAAAATCACCACGACTAATGCCTGTATCTAAATTGAAAAATTCATATTTGTTTGTATCAGCATCGAATTTCGCTAAGCTGATAAAATTTTTATTGCTCTCAGTAACATCAGAACCCGCTTCATCCAAGACTTTTGTCCCATTCCATAATGTTTTGCCTAAAATTTTAGCGCCATCTTTTTTGGTGTCAATTTTTCCAGTCGTTGTATTCAGAGGTTTTTCGTCTTCAGTAAAACTTAACTTCTCTTTATTATACGGGATATGTTCCACAAATACATCTACTTCATTTCCAGCTTTGTCTTTGCCTTTTCTTGTGTAGGTGAATTTTTTATTTGTCAGTTCAGTCAGGCCGACGACCGCTTGATAATTCATTGTTTCTGAAATCAAGATTCTTTTAGTTCCATCATTTGTGATAAAAAACGTACCACGATCGCCTCGGCTTTCACCAGTTTGCGCATCGAAAAATTCATAGCGTCCTGTTTCAGCATCGTATTTAGCTAAACCAATAAAGTTAGCATTTTCAGCAGTCAGGTCATTGTTGTCTTTGTCATAAACTTTCGTACCTTGCCAATTCGTTTTCCCTAAAATGTGGTTTAATTTGTCCCCTTTGGTTTTGTTGTTTCCTTTTTTTGTTTGTTCTGTTTGCTGTTGACTGCTTCCTTTTGTCCCTAACGTTTCTTGTGCACCAACGCTACATCCTGCTAATAATAAGACTAAACTTGATACTCCTACAATGATTTTTTTATTGTTCATGATTTCTTGCTCCCTCCTGTAATTAGCTATAACTTCTTATTGCTTATCTTTAGTATAAAGGGTACAAATAAACAGGTGCTAACAAGAAAATAAACAAATTATAAACAATCCTCCATTCCTTTTTAAGGCAAAATAAAAAAGTATAAGCAAAACTAAAAACTAGTTTTACTTATACTTTCACTTGTTTAAACTGCTATTGTTTTTGGTAAGTTTTCATAAAATGCTGCTTTGGTTGCAGTGATGTATGGCGTTAACCATAAATAACCGATTCCCAATGTCAACATTGCTAGGATATGCCAACCGATAAAGCTTAGGTCTAATAAGAACAATTGTCCTTTATAGCCTTTCATAAGCTTTCTACTGCGAGTGATCGAGTCTAAAAATCCTGGACGTACGCCCGTTTCTTCATAGCCATCATAATATACAAAATATGCTTGTGAATACGAATACCCTTTGATGATTCCTGGGATAATCAATAGTAGTGACCAAAGTGTAACAAAGACAAGTGTTAATAGACTAATACAAATGACACCTAAAATCACAGGTCCTGCGAAACCGCGGAATGCATCTGAAAAAGGGGTGATTTTTTGTTTTTTTCCTCTTAAAAGATCAAGGAATGTCCAAGAAATACCAGCACTAAACAACGCACCTATAATGCTCCCAAAGAAACCTCCACCGCCGCCACCAGAACTACCTTCGTAGCTTGAAGTGCCGTTTACAAAATCAGGGTTGTTTTGAACGAATGTGATGGTTGGTAATAATAGTAGAAAAAATATAAGTAGTCCGATCGCAATTGAAACTAATGTTGGTACCAAACACATCAACAAACTATCTTTCCAACGTCCACGTAAAACGTCTTTCGCTTCACTTTTTAGTTCAGCTCTTGTTTTCATAAAATTTTCCTCCTTTCGTTTCATTAATTTTAGTATAACAAACAAAGCATCTTAAAAGAAAACATATGCATTTTACCATTTTTTATTTGGTACACATTATTCCATTTTTAATTAAATTACCTTATTCAACCTATTATAAATTAGAGATGCTATAATTTATTTATACGAAAAAATTTGCTACTTCGACTGGATCTAATAAGCACCAAAACTGCATTTTCACAGCTAAACTGGCGATGCAAGCAACTCTTTCCTTCTATATTATTCAGGCTGCAAGCTATGCTTTCTTGAATATAACAAGATATCTCTTTATGCTTAAGGTACATTAACGAAAGGAATTTAGACGATGGAATTTGGAGACAAGATTAAAGAGTTAAGAACAACAAATCAGTTAACACAAGAACAATTTGCGATCCGTTTGAATGTGACCCGACAAGCGGTCTCAAACTGGGAAAATAACCGGAATCTTCCCGATCTTGAATTATTGATCCTGATTTCTAGTATTTTTCATATTTCGCTTGATGAATTGATTCTAGGAGGAAGTAATGTGAATAATATGACTGAAAAGCTAATCAAGGATGGTAGCAAGACAAGACGAGCAAAACTAAATATGATCACCACATTGATTGGGAGTTTTCTGCTGTTTTTTGGTTTTGCCTGTTTTTTCATCAAAATGAATTCAGTAGAATATATTGATGCAACAGGTATTTTACACGAAAATTTTTACCTTTTACCGATTGGTTTTCTTTTCCTTTTTGCGGGAATAATTGTCTTTTTAGTAACGGGGATTAGATTTATCATAGAGATTGTCCGTATAAAGGCAGAGAAAACAAACTAAATAAGCTTAAAGCGCAAGTTTAAATAATCTGCGCTTTAAGCTTTATTCTATTCTATTTACAATAAACGTTTGATCCAATCGAATTTCTTCTGATCATAAGGCGGATAAATCAATTTTGCCATTGAGTCTTTTCTACCAAAAACAACCGATTTCTTATGAGAGAATGTTTCAATACTATATTTCCCGTGATAATTCCCCATTCCAGAAGCACCAACTCCTCCAAAAGGTAAATCATCGTTGGCTACATGAAGAATCGTTTGATTGATTCCACCACCACCAAAAGAAAGCTCATGTAAAATCTGTTTTTGACTTGTTCTATCATCTGAGAATAAATATACTGCTAAAGGTTTCTCCCCTTCTTTAACAAATTGAATGGCCTCACTTAATTGACTATATGTGCAGATTGGCAATAAAGGGCCAAATAATTCTTCTTCCATCAAACTATTCTCACGAGTCAAGCCAATATCAAATAGACTTGGCGCAACAAATCTTGTTTTCTGATCATACTCTCCTCCATAAATAAGTGAGTGACGATTTTCCTCGATTAATTGGATAAACTTATCAATCGCTGAGCCCTGAACGATACGACCATAATCTGGATTTTCTTGAATCGATTGACCGTAGAATTCGATAATTTTTTCTTTCAAGGCTTTGATGAATTGGTTTTTGACTTTTTCATCCACTAAGACATAATCTGTTGCAATGCATGTTTGACCAGTATTCAATAATTTACTCCAAATGATTCGTTCAGCTGCAATTTCTATGTCAGCCTGTTCCGTTACGATCGCTGGACTTTTTCCTCCAAGTTCTAAGACAACTGGCGTCAAGTGTTTGGCCGCAGCTTCCATCACAATTTTCCCGACTTTAGTACTTCCTGTAAAAAAGATGAAATCCATAGGCTCTTTTAAAACTGACGCATTATCAATAGAATTGGGCGATAGCACTTTGACATATTCCTCATCAAATGTTTCTCCAAGAACTGCTCCGATCACTGCTGCTACATTCGGTGTTTTTGAAGATGGTTTTACAATAGCACAATTGCCCGCAGCGAGAGCACCGATCAACGGAACTAATGTCAATTGTAAGGGATAATTAAAAGGGCCGATAATATAAACCGTTCCGAAAGGTTCTAAGAAAACCGTATTTTTGTTTAATAAAGATGAAATTGCTCTTGGTTTGTTTACAGGTTTCGTCCATTTATCCAGATTTTTGAGCATATCGTTAATGGCAGAAAGAACTAGACCTAATTCGGTAGCGTATACTTCTGCTTTAGGTTTTTTAAGATCCTTTTCAAAAGCCCAATAGAAATCTTCTTCGTGTTTTTTAACATTTTCTAGCAGCCGCTCAAGTTGTTCTTTTCTATACGAAATCGATTTTGTTTGGTTTGTGTTAAAAAAAGTGCGTTGCTTTTTCATAATTGCTTGGAGATCTGATTGATTCATGATAGGTCCTCCTCTTTTTCTTTTAAGTATAGCACCGATTTTTTCTTTTTGATAATCATTCCTCATATATCGTTCATGTCTTTTTCAGCTGGATTGGTGCTAAATCTCCACCCACCATTAGTTCGTCACTATTTTGCTCAATTTCATAGCTAGGATAAACAATCAGTTCATCTTCTTTTACTTCAAAAATGTAATGAACTGTTTTATCTTTTTGTTTATGTGTAAAAACTTTATTCTCTTTTGTATAGTCAATCTCTAATTCGGTTGAATTGAAAATCAACCTATTTTCTTCGTAGACTATTTTATAGTTTCCATAATCATAACTATCTGCTAGCCAAGAACCTGCTAATTTATGTACCAATCGTTTGTCTACAGCTTTTTTAGCAACTTTTTCGACTTTCTTATTGGAGGAACAGGCCGTTAAGATAATTGAAAGACCGATTATAAATATACCCCTTAAAAACTTTTCCATTTCGTTATCCTCTCCTTTAAAATGGCGATTGAATTACTATCAGTATAACTGAAAAAAGAGACAAAAAAACACCTCTTGTTAAAACAAGAGGTGTTTTACGTATGAGTATAAGGAGAAAAGATGAAAAAATCAGTTGTCCCTTTTTGCTTTATGATCAATTAAAAATTATTTGTTTTTTAAGTTGTAGAAAGATTTCAAGCCTTTGTATTCAGCAACTTCGCCTAATTGGTCTTCGATACGTAATAATTGGTTGTATTTTGCAATACGGTCAGTACGTGATAGAGAACCAGTTTTGATTTGACCAGCGTTTGTTGCAACAGCGATATCAGAGATTGTTGAATCTTCTGTTTCACCTGAACGGTGAGATACAACTGCAGTGTAGCCAGCTTCTTTCGCCATTTCGATTGCTTCAAATGTTTCAGTTAAAGTACCGATTTGGTTCACTTTGATAAGGATTGAGTTTGCGATTCCTTTTTCAATACCTTCAGCTAATTTAGTTGTGTTTGTAACGAATAAATCGTCACCAACTAATTGAACTTTGTCGCCTAATGCAACAGTTAATTTTTTGAAACCATCCCAGTCATTTTCGTCTAATCCATCTTCGATTGAGATGATTGGGTATTTCGCACATAATTCTTCGTAGAATGCGATCATTTCTTCAGTTGTTTTTTCGCCTTCGCCTGAATCAGCTAAAACGTAAACGCCTTTTTCTTTATCGTAGAATTCAGAAGAAGCAGCATCCATAGCAAGAACGATATCTTTACCAGGTACATAGCCAGCTTTTTCGATTGCTTCGATGATTACTTCAAAACCTTCTTCGTTAGAACCAAGGTTAGGAGCAAATCCACCTTCGTCACCTACAGAAGTAGCTAATCCGCGAGCTTTTAAGATTCCAGCTAATGCGTGGAATACTTCAGCACCGTAGCGTAAAGCTTCTTTGAATGTAGGAGCGCCTACAGGCATGATCATGAATTCTTGGAAGTCGATACTGTTGTCAGCATGAGATCCACCATTGATGATGTTCATCATTGGAGTTGGCAATACTTTAGTATTGAATCCGCCTAAGTAGTGGTATAAAGGTACTTCTAGGTAATCAGCAGCAGCACGAGCTACAGCGATTGAAACACCAAGAATAGCATTTGCGCCTAATTTACCTTTGTTAGGAGTTCCATCTAAATCGATCATTGCTTTATCAATTGCCATTTGGTCACGTACATCGTAGCCAATGATTGCTTCAGCGATGATGTTATTCACGTTGTCAACTGCTTTAACAACCCCTTTACCTAAGTAACGAGATTTGTCGCCATCACGTAATTCAACTGCTTCGTATTCACCAGTTGAAGCTCCAGATGGAACCATTCCACGACCAAAAGCTCCGCTTTCAGTGTATACTTCTACTTCGATTGTTGGGTTACCGCGTGAGTCTAAGACTTCGCGTGCATAAACATCAGTAATAATTGACATGTTTTGTCTCTCCTTTGAGTTTGTTTTATACTAAGGGGATTCGATTCCCTTAATTATGATTGTAGTGAATAAACGCGCGCTATGCAAACATTTTTTGCATAATTCATAGATTATTCAATGAAACTTCGATTAATTGCGTATATTGTTATAAGACGTGATTATTTAACTGCATCTAATAATGCTAAGAATGAATCAGCTTCAAGGCTTGCTCCGCCAACTAAAGCACCATCAACGTTTTCTTTTGCCATATATTCAGCAATGTTTTCAGGTTTTACAGAACCGCCGTATTGAATACGTACAGCTTCTGATACTTCTTTACCGTATAATTTTTCAACAGTTGAACGTACAACGCCACAGATTTCATCCGCGATGTTTGCATCAGCAGATTTACCAGTTCCGATTGCCCAGATTGGTTCATAAGCAATGACCATTGAAGATACTTGCTCATTTGATAAACCAACTAAACCATTTGTGATTTGGCCTTCGATCCACTCAGCAGTTTTGCCTGCTTCGTATGTTTCTAAAGATTCACCACAACAGAAGATTGGTGTCATGTTGTTTGCAAAAATTGCTTTGGCTTTTTTGTTGATGTCTTCGTCTGTTTCGTGGAAATACTCACGACGTTCAGAGTGACCGATGATGACATAGTCAACACCTAAATCTGCAAGAGCCGCTGGAGATGTTTCACCAGTGAATGCACCTGAGTTTTCCCAGTAGCAGTTTTGTGCAGATATTTTTAATTCAGTTCCTTTAGCCGCTTCTACTAATTCTTGTAAGAATAAAGCAGGAGAACCGATTACTGAATCAACCGCACTATTAGCAGGAATTTTTGTTTTTACTGCTTCTGCAAAAGCTTTCGCTTCTGAAGCAGTTTTGTTCATTTTCCAGTTACCAGCGATAATTGGTTTACGCATGGAAAAGCACATCCTTTTCTTATTATGATATGACATAGTTTGGATTGGTTATACCAATCCAGTTTCACAAGCTAGACCTATCGGCATTAATGGACTAAAATTCGCGATGAAAAACATCGCTATATTTTTTTCCATTAACGCTCAAGGTCTAAACTGCTTGTTCAACTTTTTTTATTTATCGTTGATTGCCGCTAATCCTGGTAATTCTTTACCTTCTAGTAATTCTAAGCTTGCGCCCCCACCTGTTGAAATGTGAGTGAATTTGTCAGCAAAGCCTAATTGGATTGCTGCTGCAGCTGAATCGCCGCCGCCGATGATTGTTGTTGCGTCTGCTAAGTTAGCGATTGCTTCACAAACACCGATTGTCCCTTTAGCAAAGTTACTCATTTCGAATACGCCCATTGGTCCATTCCAAACAACTGTTTTTGCACCTTCTAATTCTTTAGTGAACAATTCAATTGATTTAGGTCCAATGTCTAAGCCCATGTAACCTTCTGGTACAGCTTCGCCATCAGTGATGACTGTTTCAACATCATTGCTGAATTCATTAGCACATACTGAATCGATTGGTAATACTAGTTTGTCACCAGCTTTTTCGATCAATTCTTTTGCTAAAGCAACTTTATCTTCTTCAACAAGTGAGTTACCGATTTCGATTCCTTTTGCTTTGTAGAATGTGTAAGTCATTCCGCCGCCGATAAGAATTTTATCTGCTTTAGAAATCAAGTTTTCGATCACACCGATTTTGTCTGAAACTTTTGCGCCACCTAAGATCGCAACAAACGGACGTTTTGGTGCAGTTACTGCTTCACCAACGAATTTGATTTCTTTTTCCATTAAGAATCCAGCAACTGTTGGAATACCAGTTGAAGCGATTCCTACGTTTGAAGCGTGCGCACGGTGTGCCGTACCAAATGCATCATTCACAAATACATCGCCTAAAGAAGCCCAATATTTACCTAATTCAGCATCATTTCCGCTTTCTTTTTTACCATCGATATCTTCAAAACGAGTGTTTTCAAACACTAAAACGTCGCCGTCTTTCATGTTGTTAACAGCTGTTTCTAATTCAGTTCCGCGAGTTTCAGGAACGAAAGTTACTGGTTTGCCCAATAATTCGCCTAAACGTTCAGCTACTGGTTTTAATGATTTGCCAGCTTTATCTTCTTCTGTTTTCACACGACCTAAATGAGAGAATAAAATTGCTTTTCCACCATTTTCGATTACGTATTTGATTGTTGGAAGTGCTGCAACGATACGGTTATCGTTTGTGATCACGCCATCTTTCAAAGGGACGTTAAAGTCAACACGTACAAGAACTTTTTTGTCTTTTAAGTCTACATCTTTGATAGTCTTTTTAGCCATTAAAAGTTACTCCTATCTAATTTTATTTTTGAAAAGAATGATTTTCTTAACCTTATAAAAAAAGCGAGGAAGCGCGATGCTTCCCCGCTTATTATTTCACAGTTGTTCAAATTTCACTAATGATAAGAACGAATCTTATAAGTTAGCGAAGTACTCTAAAGTACGAACTAATTGTGCAGTATAAGACATTTCGTTGTCATACCAAGCAACAGTTTTCACTAATTGTTTGTCGCCAACAGTCATTACTTTAGTTTGAGTAGCATCGAATAATGAACCGAAAGTCATACCTACGATATCAGAAGATACGATTTGATCTTCGTTGTATCCGTAAGATTCGTTAGCTGCTTTAGCCATCACTTCGTTTACTTCTTCAACTGTTACGTTTTTGTCAAGAACTGTTACTAATTCAGTTAATGAACCAGTTGCTACAGGAACACGTTGAGCAGCTCCGTCTAATTTACCATTTAATTCAGGGATAACTAGACCGATTGCTTTAGCAGCACCAGTAGTGTTAGGTACGATGTTTTCTGCTGCAGCACGTGCACGACGGAAGTCTCCACCAGGGTGTGGTCCATCAAGAGTCATTTGGTCACCTGTGTAAGCGTGGATTGTAGTCATAAGACCTTCAACAACACCAAAGTTATCTTGTAAAGCTTTAGCCATAGGAGCTAAACAGTTAGTCGTACATGAAGCACCTGAGATAACTGTTTCTTTACCTGTTAAGATATCGTGGTTAGTGTTGTAAACGATTGTTGGTACGTCATTTCCGCCTGGAGCAGAGATAACAACACGTTTAGCACCAGCTTTTAAGTGTAATTCAGCTTTTTCTTTTGAAGTAAAGAATCCAGTACATTCAAGAACGATATCTACGCCTAATTCGCCCCATGGTAATTCTTCTGGGTTGCGGTTAGCAAGAACTTTAACTTCTTTACCGTTAACGTTGAAAGATCCATCATGAACTTCAACAGTTCCGTTGAAACGTCCTTGAGTTGTGTCATATTTTAACAAGTGAGCCAACATTTTAGCATCTGTTAAATCGTTGATTGCTACTACTTCGATTCCTGCTACATCTTGGATACGACGGAATGCTAAGCGTCCGATACGTCCAAATCCATTAATACCTACTTTAACTGTCATTAAAGATTTCCTCCTTATGAAAATCAAAAATTTTTTTATTTTAAAGGGTTACCCCTTTTAAAATCTCATTTGCAGCAGCTTCATCTGTGATGAGCCACGTTTGTTTTGGTGCATTTTTCATGTAAGCGCGGATTGCTTTGGCTTTAGATTTCCCACCTGCAATTGCAACGACATTCGAAATTTTTTGTACGTCTTTTAACTGAAGTCCGATTCGAGGGATTTTGTATACGACTTCGCCCTCTTCATCAAAGAAATAACCGAAAGATTCTGCTACAGCATTATTTTGCTTTAACATGACCATCTCATCATCCGACATTTTACGGCGAGCGGCCATATGCAACGCGCGTCCAATACTATGAACAACACAATTGCTTTGTTCGATCAGTGTCAATACTTCTTGAATCGATGGTTCTTGTAGCAGCGAGTTATATGTTTCTAAGCTTAATTGCTCTGGTACATATAATGCTCTATGGTGGCCGCCAGTTTTACTTGCCATTACAGCACTTACTGAATTAGCTTGAACCGTCATTGCTTCACCGATTCCGCCTCTAGCTGGAACAAACAAATTATGTCGTTTTTCCGTTTCTAGTGTCCCCATATGTTCTGCGGTCAAAGCCATTGTCGTGCCGCCCATAACGGCAACAATATTATCACCCTCAGGTAAGAGTAAATCCAATGAATCGGTCAAAATATCGCCAAACTCATAAAGTACTTTCTCCTGATTGTCACTATTGCCTGCTACAACGATACAACGCTTGATTCCAAAATATTGGCTGATTTCTTTTTCGACTTGATGCATACCAAGTAATTGATTCATTACTGACTCTAATCCTTGATAAACTCCTAAGCCTTTTTCAGTTAATGCCATTCCGCTTTTAGAAGTTTCTATCAGTTGTAAGTTTTTCAGAAAATCGGTCTCAGTTCTCAAAACCCGTTCTGTAATCCCCATACTATCAGATAGACTTCTACGTCCAATAGGCTGCATCCAGTAAATATTACGAAGAATATGAAACCTTTCCTGCATTACATCGAGCAAATCTGGAGCAACTGCTTCAATCATTTTTAATTCATCTAGCATGATGCGCTCCTTCGTTGGTCTAAAAACGTCCAAGTAAGACTTAAAACGACCTATGAACTTTAAAAAAATAGGATTGACGTTCTTCTTTCACATTGTTAAATTCTATTAACAGTCTTAAAAGCGCCCCTCAATCTTACAAACTTAGTTTAACAGTTTTCACTTCTCTTTTCAAGAAAAAGAGATTATTTTTTTGAAATTAGCCATCTCTACTTTTAAATTAATTATTGGTTACGTCTCTTTAAAAGAACCTGTGCATTAAAAACTTTGTCCCATAATTTACATCAAACAAAAAAATCCAGAGTAATATCTGGATTTCTTAACTTCCTATAACTTCTATAAATCCTCTTCATAAAAACGACCAAGTATTTTTACATTATCCGAAATACTCACAAATGCAGACGGATCAGATTCTTTCATGGCCGCTTCTAAAGACGGCAGTTCAAAGCGCGTTACAACGGTTAATAAAAGCGTCTGTTTATCATGCCGATAAGCACCTTCTGCTTCATGAATGATCGTGATACCTCGTCTCATTTTTTGCTGAATCCCATCAATAACCGCATCTGGATTTTTTGTAATAATCATGACCTGCATCTTTTTTTGTTTCGTATAAACTGCATCTGTCACTTTTCCACTCACAAAAATAGATAGCGCACTGTAAAACATATACTGCCAACCAAATAAGTAACCAGCTACAAAAATAATCAATCCATTAAAATACATCGAAATCGACCCCACTGAGCGGCCAGTTTTCTTACGGATTGTAATGCTAAAAATATCCAACCCTCCAGAAGAAAGGCCATTTTTTAACGCAAATCCAATTCCAGATCCCATCACCGCTCCACCGAAAATCGCACAAATGATTGGATCGTTAGATAGACTTGTTTGCGGCACGATTTGCATAAAAATCGATGTCAATGTAACGGTCAAAAAAGTAAAGATCGTAAATTTTTTACCAATTTTGAGCCAAGCTACGAAAAATAACGGAATATTCAACGCATATAACGTAATGGAGACCGGCACTTTGAATCCTACAACCTTTGTTGATAAAGTGGTTAAAATTTGGGCCAATCCAGTAATCCCGCTAGAATAAATGTTTCCTGGTTGATAAAAGAAGTTCATCGCAACAGATGCCAAGATCGCATAGACGATCGACACTGAAAGTTTTGTCGTGTAATCGTGGACAGGTAAACTTTCAAAGAATTTTTTCATGTAGAAGCAGCCTCACTTTACTTGATTCATTTGATTCTCATTATACGTGCTTTAGGGTAGGAAAAAAAGCACAATCGTTTAATTAGAGGAAAAGTATGGTTATTTTTTTATTTTTGTTTTGGTGTTTCATAATCTTGCAACGCGTTGCACATACAAGAAAAACGCTTACAAACTATTTTTTTTCAGCTATGATCTAGTTATACAAACTATATTGAAATGAGGAATGATTATGCGTCATAAAGAGTTAGAACAATTTCCTGAAACGTTTCTATGGGGTAGTGCTTCCGCTGCTTATCAAGTTGAAGGAGCTTATCAAGATGATGGAAAAGGTATTTCTGTTTGGGATACATTTGTCAAACAACCTGGTACAACATTTAAAGATACAAATGGAGATGTTGCGGTAGATCATTATCATCGTTTTAAAGAAGATATTGCTTTGATGGCAGAACTTGGGTTGAAAGCTTATCGTTTTTCCATCGCTTGGTCGCGTATTTTCCCAAAAGGTAAAGGTCAACTTAATCATGCAGGCTTAGATTTTTACAGTCAACTGATCGATGAACTTTTGAAATACAACATTGAACCCATCGTGACAATTTACCACTGGGACCTTCCTCAAACACTACAAGATGAGTATGGTGGCTGGGAGTCACGTCAGATTATTGAAGATTTTACGAATTATGCAAAAGTTTTATTTGATGCTTTTTCTGATCGGGTAAACTATTGGGTAAGTTTGAATGAGCAAAATGTCTTTATTACTCATGGCTACTTGCTAGGGACTCACCCACCTGCAGTTCGTGATATTAAACGAATGTTTGCAGCGAATCACATTGCCAATCTTGCCAATGCATCGGTGATCAAAGCGTTTAAAGAAGGTGGCTATTCAGGTCAGATCGGTCCTAGTTTCAATTATGGCCCTGCTTATGCTTTTGATAGCGATCCATTGAATGTCTTAGCCAAAATTGATACTGAAGAATTGATGGGCTTTTTCTGGTTGGATGTCTACGCAACAGGTAAATACCCGCGAACTGTTATCAAGCAATTAGAAAAACTACAATTAGCACCTGTTATAACAACAGCTGATCAACAATTATTAGCAAGTGGTATTCCTGATTTTATTGGACTGAATTATTATCAAACCGCAACCGTTAAAGCGAGTACCTCAGATTCTTTCTCAGGTGATATGAGTATGAACAACTCTGGTAAAAAAGGAACCAGTAAAGAACTGGAAATTCCTAGAGTCAGTAAATTTGTTAAAAACCCTTATCTTGAACAAACGAATTGGGATTGGACGATCGATCCTGTCGGCATTCGTATAGCGTTAAGAACGATTGAAAGCCGTTATCAGTTGCCAGTACTGATCACTGAAAATGGTCTAGGAGAATATGACAAATTAGAAAATGGAGAAATCCACGATCCTTATCGAATCGAATACCTACAAAAGCACTTACAAGAGATCCAAGAAGCAATCACAGATGGTGTACACGTTTTAGGGTACTGCACTTGGAGTTTTACTGATTTACTCAGCTGGTTAAATGGGTATCAAAAACGATATGGTTTTGTTTATGTTGATCGTGACGAAACTTCTAAGGGAACTTTGAATCGTTATAAAAAAGATAGCTTCTATTGGTATCAAAAAGTGATTGAAACAAACGGGGAAAACTTAAACGAAAAGGGGAATGAATAATGGACGCTTTAGAAAAATTTCTGAACAAGTTTATTGGTCCGATTGCTCAAAAAATGAATGGGAGTAAATTTTTTAGCGCGTTAGCCGAAGCCTTTATGCGAACAACACCGATCACATTAGGTGTAGCCTTATTGATGATCATCGGGAACTTCCCAATTCCTCAATGGATCGAATTTTTAGCGAAAACAGGTATGACAGCACATTTTAATGCAGCATTAGGTGCTACTATCAATTTGCTTTCAGTTTATGTAACATTTAACTTCGCCTATATCTATTCTAAAAAAGAAGGTCATGACCCACTACCTGCTGGTCTCTTAGCTATTGGCTCCTTCTTCATTTTGATGCCGCAAATGATCCAAACTTATACCTTGGAACAAGCCGTTACAAAATTCCCTGCCCAAACGGTCGTTACAGCAAGTAATAACGTCGAAGCGTTTGCCAGTCAATATACAGGCGGTACTGGATTATTTGTGGCAATTATTGTTGGCTACTTCACCGCTGTTTTATATGGTTTTTTGATCAGAAAAAATCTAACAATCAAAATGCCAGATACAGTGCCTTCAAACGTTTCTGAGTCATTGAGTCCTGCTATTTTATCTGGTGTTATTCTGGCTTTCTTTTTTATTATCAGAATCCTTTTCTCCTTCACACCATTTGATAATATTTTCGCTTTTATCACAACCTTGATCCAGGCTCCATTACAATCGTTAACCGGTTCACCTATTGCAATTATCCTTATCTTTACTTTGGCAAATATGTTATGGTTTTTCGGAATTCATCCAAATATGGTTTATGGTGTTGTCATGCCTGTCATGACAGCAAATATGTTGGCTAATATGACGGCATACCAACAACATCAAGAACTACCTTATCTTGCGATGGCTGTTGTATCATATGTTTGCGGCAATTCATTTGGTGGTCAAGGCAGTACGTATGGTTTAGTGATTTCTATGTTTACAGCAAAATCTGAGCGATACAAATCTTTATTTAAATTAGCTGGTCCACCAGTTATTTTCAATGTAAATGAACCACTTATTTTCGGGATGCCACTGATGTTAAATCCGTTCTTCTTTGTTCCAATGGTTGCCTCTCCTTTATTGATGGGCGGTATTGCTTGGGGGATGTTATCCATTTTAGATTTTTCCAAGTATAATCCGTTGATTGCTTTACCTTGGACAACGCCGGCACCTATTGCAATGGCACTAAAAGGTGGATTTAACTACTTATTGATTTTCATCGTTTTATTGATCGTCAATGTACTTGTATGGTATCCATTCTTCAAGATGGCCGATAAAAAGGAATACTTACTGGAACAAGAAAATTCAAAAACAGCAGAGGGTTAAGCCTCTGCTGTTTTGTCACTATTAATATGAACGAAGGGTATTCAACATTTCTGTATAGCCTAAACTTCTAGCATAGTCTTCAGCTGTTCGTCCAGTGTTATCTTTCAATGTCTTATCGGCTCCACCTTCTAACAAAACTTTGACGATTTGTTGATAAATTTCAGATCCGTCTTTTAAAGCAACTGCTTCGATCAACGCTGTATACCCATAATTATTTTGATGATTGATATCTGCTCGACCATCCTTTAAAAGCAATTTCACATTTTCAAGATGACCTTTTTCAGCTGCTGGAATCAAAGCGTTCCCACCAAAGCGATTCACTTTTTGTTGATCTGGCACTTGTTTGTCCAACATGTATGCTAAAATTTCTGTTTTCCCTTGGGCTCCAGCATAAAGATATGGACTATCCGAAATTTGATCCTGAACATTGATATCAGCACCTGCATCGATCAGTTGTTTGGCGATGTCGATAAAGTTTTCATGTGTTGCGATCAATAGCGGCGTCTCACCTTTATCATTCACTTCATCGATCACGTAGTTTTTGTCTTGAAGTATTGTTGCTACTTTGGCAGCATCATTTTCTCTCACTGCTTGAATCAATGTTCCAGCTGGAAAAGTTTGATTAGCTTGTTGTGTACTACTCGTTGAAACTGTTTCTAATTCATTTGTTTGACCTGTACTACTTTTTTCCGTTGTCATACTTGTACTCTCCTTTACCGATTGTTTTGTATCAGCTGTTTTAGGTTGGCACGCCGAAAAAAGAATTAAAGTAAAAAACAGGACTGATATCTTTTGGAATAGTATTTTAGTCATAGCGCTCCTCCTTTTAACTACGTTTACACTTAGTATAAAGGATAGATATAAACAAATTATAAACGTTGTCCGCTAAGTGAACGATGAACTATTTTTTCTTGTTAAAACAAAAAGCCACCAAGTATTCAATTAAAGCGACTGTTGGTATCTGAGAGGATAAATCAAAATTATATGGCAACCGTTGATGCTCAATATAATATGGAATATTGATTGTTGAAAGTCTAGCTAAAGTATTATTATGAGTATTGGTTATACTGATAATTTGGTTGCTGCTAGATTTTAAAAGTTGAACCATTTCGATGATTTCTGCCGTCTCGCCTGAACTAGAAAAAATAATGATGACACTATTGTTTTCTTTCATTTGAGTAGACAGAAATGGTGCGTAGGGCTCATTTGAATACATCGCTTTGAACCCAATTGTATTAAATTTCCGAGCCGCATAACTGGCCATAATACCAGAAGAACCCATTCCTACGCAGTAAATGAAACTTGATTGTTTTAATAAAACACTGGCTGTCTCTACTTGTTCAAGTACATTTTCAGCAAAAACTTGATTCACAAAGATCTGTTCAAGTGAAATCGTATCAGTCATGCCTTTACCCGCAAGTTGGCTTACTTCATTTTTGACATAACGTTGAAAATCGTGATAGGAATCAAAGCCGCACTTTCTTACAAAACGGGTAACGGTTGACGGAGAACATGGAATTTGTGCTGCAATTTCTCGAGCAGAACGTGTAAAAACAGTTTCTAGATTTCTAAAAATATAATTTTGTAGCACTTCATCGGCATCAGACAACTGTTTGACTGATGATATTTTTTCTAGCATTCGCTTACCCTACTTATATTAAAATTTATGTGTACATTATAGTAAAGCTTTTGGTATAAGTAAAGGAAGCGAATTCAATTTGTTCATTTAAACATTTAGGAGGGAACACGGATGAAAAAAATTCTTGTGTTAGATATTGGTGGTACATTCATCAAATATGGCTTAATGACTGATGGATCATTAGGGCTTGTTCAAAAAACGGCAACCCCTAAAACAAGTGATGCGTTTAAAACTTGTTTAAAACAGCTATACAATGAACAGACAGAACCAATCAACGGCGTTTCCATTTCTATGCCAGGAATCATCAATGCCGATACAGGTTTCGCTGTTCATGGCGGCTCACTTGAGTTTGTTGGACAAATGAATATGCTTGCCTTTTATCAATCCATTTTTGACTGTCCTATCGCTGTAGAGAATGATGCACGATGCGCCATTATCGGCGAAATCAATTTAGGTCAGCTACAAGGCGTAAACAATGCGATTATGATCGTACTTGGTACAGGTGTTGGCGGTGGTTTGCTTGTAAATGGTCAAATCGTTAGAGGCGCTCATCAATCTGCAGGAGAGTTGTCGTTTGTTCAAACCAATTCATCAATGGGAATGGCCGATTTTTTTGCTATAAAGAATAGTGTCTACAGCCTATTAAAACCTTTTGCTAAATCAATCAATAAACAAACCAATGAAGTTAATGGGGAATTATTTTTTGAAGCAGTAAAATATGGGAATCAGGATGCACAACGTATTTTACATACTTATTGCAATTCTTTAGCACTTCAGATCTGGAACCTTCAAACGATCCTAGATCCAGAAAATATCGTTATCGGTGGCGGTATCAGTAGTCAAACTATTTTACTGGATTATTTAAACCAAGAGCTGAAAAAAATCTTAGATAGTCTTTCTATCAGCCCACTGACTCCACTCATTTCTCCTTCTGTTGTGTTAAGTGCAGTTGGAAACAATGCAAATTTGATTGGTGCTTATTTTCATTTTATCCAAAGACATGGCGAATGATTGTAAATAGACGAAATAAAAAAAATGGGAGCAGTATCTTTATCCACTCTCCCATTTTTTATTTCGTCTATAAAAGAACCACTCTTTTATTGAAAGGGCTATTTTCGCTTGTGAGATAAAAAAAAGCTTCCAATAAACGAAGGTAGTTTATTGAAAGCTTGTTATTCTCTAACTAAGTCAAGATTTATTCATCTATCGCAGTTACATCGATATTCAATTCAAATAATTGTAATGGTGAAACAACACTTGGAGCACTTGTCATTGGATCAGCTGCTTTTCCGTTTTTAGGGAAAGCGATCACTTCACGAATATTATTTTCTCCAGCCAACAACATTACTAAACGATCTAAGCCTAACGCGATTCCACCGTGTGGAGGGAAACCATAGTCTAAAGCATCTAGCAAGAATCCAAACTGTTCTTGTGCTGATTCTTTCGTAAATCCTAGTGTTTCAAACATTTTTTCTTGTAGGTCACGTTTATGGATACGTAGTGAACCACCACCTAATTCATACCCATTTAAGACGATATCATACGCTTCCGCGTAAACTTTCGCTGGATCTGTTGAAAGTAATTCAATATCAGATTCTTTTGGTTGCGTGAATGGATGGTGAGCAGAAACGTAACGACCAGCTTCTTCATCGTATTCAAATAATGGCCAATCAACGACCCAAAGGAAGTTGAATTTAGACTCATCGATCAGACCTAATTCTTTCCCTAAACGAGAACGAACCGCGCCTAAAGCAGCCGCAACGATTTCCGGTTTATCTGCACCAAACATTAAAATATCGCCGACCTCAGCATTTGTTGCTTTGATCAAGTCATCTGAAACCTCTGTTAGGAATTTTGCAATTGGTCCTTTTAGTCCATCTTCTTCTACTTTTAACCAAGCAAGTCCTTTGGCACCAAATTGGCTTACATATGTTCCAAGATTGTCCATATCTTTTCTAGAATATTTATCTGCTGCACCTTTAGCGTTCAACGCTTTAACATGTCCGCCATTTTCAAGCGCCATTTGGAACACTTTGAAGTCAACATCTTTGACCACATCCGCGATATCAATCAATTCCATATCGAAACGTGTATCTGGTTTGTCGCTTCCGTAACGTGCCATTGCTTCATCATAACTGATACGAGGGAATGGTAACGTCACTTCGATCCCTTTTGTTTCACGCATTACTTTCGCTAACATTTCTTCAGTCATTGTTTGAATCTCTTCTGGAGACAAGAACGTTGTCTCTAAATCGACTTGAGTAAATTCTGGTTGACGGTCACCACGTAAATCTTCATCACGGAAACAACGAACGATTTGATAATAGCGATCGAAACCTGCATTCATCAACAATTGTTTAAAAATTTGTGGTGATTGTGGTAACGCATAAAAATGACCTGCATGGACACGTGAAGGAACTAAGTAGTCACGTGCGCCTTCTGGTGTTGATTTACCAAAATAAGGTGTTTCGATATCGATAAAATCAGTATCGTCTAAATAATGACGAATCGATTTTGTTACTTCATGACGTAATTTTAGATTTGCTGTCATTTGTGGGCGACGCAAGTCTAAGTAACGGTATTTCATGCGAATTTCATCACCGACATTGTTCTCATCTTCAATTAGAAACGGTGGTGTTTTTGCTGTATTTAAAATCGTGATATCTGTTGCCATCACTTCAAATTCACCAGTTTTCATTTTAGGGTTGATCGCTTCTTTATCACGATACGTCAACTCTCCAGTAATTTCAATTACATATTCGCTACGGCATTTATCTGCGATTTCCCATGCTTCTTTTGAGTGTGCCGGATTGAATACTACTTGTGCAATGCCTTCACGGTCACGTAAATCGATAAAAATAACGCCACCTAAGTCACGGCGCTTTTGCACCCAACCTTTTAAGGTAATAACTTGTCCTACTAAATCTGCAGAAACTTCTCCACAGTATACTGTTCTTTTTGCCATTGATTTTTGCTCCTCTTCATTTTTTACTATTTATTAATCAAACATCACTGTCATCATTTCATCATAGACTTCATCAAATCTTTCATAAATATCTGAGAGTGGAAATGCTTTTTCATTACGATTGGCCATTGATTTTACATTTACAACGCCTTCTGCTAATTCCGTTTCACCTAAAGTCAAAGCAAGTTTAGCATTGACTTTAGCGGCTGTTTTAAATTGGGCTTTGGCTTTACGATCCATAAAATCACGATCAGCTGAAAAACCGAAATTACGAATCGCTTGAACTAGTTTTAGCGATGTAATATTGGTTTGCTCACCGATTCCAACTACATAAGCATCGATTTCATTGATTACAGGAACTGCAACCCCTTCTGCCTCCATCGTAATCAAAACACGCTCGATTCCCATCGCAAAACCAAAACCAGGAGTTGCAGGGCCGCCTAATTCTTCAACTAATCCATCATAACGCCCGCCAGCACAAATTGTTGCTTGTGCGCCCATGCCAGGTGCTTCACTCATTACTTCAAAAATTGTATCTGTGTAATAGTCTAGCCCACGAACCATATTGCTATCCACTTCAAACGGAATATTCAATTCGTTTAGCATCGTTTTAACTGTTTCAAAATGTTCTTTAGATGACTCGCTTAGATAATCTAGAATTGAAGGAGCATCTGCTACAATCACTTTGTCTTTTTTATCTTTGCTATCTAAAACCCTTAATGGATTCTCGTGCAAACGACGTTTTGAATCTTCACTTAAATCAGCCGATTTTGGTTCTAAATAGTCGATCAAAGCTTGACGATATGTGGCTCTTGTCTCTTTATCACCTAAAGAATTAATCACTAATCGAATTTTTTGGATGCCTAATTGTTTGAAAAAGTCTAACGCCATCGCCATACTTTCAACATCCACAGCTGGATTCACACTACCAAATGCTTCTGCTCCGATTTGGTGGAATTGTCTTAAACGTCCTGCTTGTGGTCGTTCATAACGAAACATTGGTCCCATGTAGTACATTTTATACGGTTTTGCAAATTCTGGTCCAAATAGTTTATTTTCAACAAATGAACGAACAATTGGTGCTGTTCCTTCTGGACGTAAGGTTACATGGCGGTCCCCTTTATCATAAAAATCATACATTTCTTTTGACACGATATCTGTTGTATCTCCTACGCTGCGAGAAATTACTTCATAGTGTTCAAAAATTGGCGTGCGGATTTCTTCATATTGGTAGTCTCGAAAAATCAAACGTGCTGTTTCTTCAACAAACTGCCATTTTTCAGAAGTTCCTGGTAATAAGTCATTGGTTCCTTTTGGTTTTTGATAACTCATTGTTTCATCTCCTATTTAGTGTTCATTATTTGTAATTTATTTTAGTAAAAATAAAGATTGGTTGGTTTAAACTGGCTTAGAGCTGGTTGGATTTTTTTAACAATCGTCCTACCGTTTATTTCGATTATGATATATGGTAACTTCTCTCCCGGTGGTTGCTAGGTGTTGTTCATCATCCATTCTGGCAAAGCCAGTCGTGGTGATTTAGGAGCTAAAGTGATCTACAGTTCCATTCTCCACCTTTTTTAAGCTTAGGCTTTTGGTGATTCCTAGTACGGTAACTTCTCTCTCTTCGTTCGCCAAGTATTGTTCATCATCCACTCTGGCAAAGCCAGTCGTGGTGATTCACAACAAAAACTCGCCCTTGTATAAATACAAGGGCGAGTGAATAGACACACGCGGTACCACCTAAGTTCGAAAGATTGCTCTTTCCTCCAACGATTAACGCTCGTAACGGAACGGCTTTTCATCCGCTCATCTCCAGAATGTCTTTCGATCTCTCTAACGAAGTTGCTTTCAGCCAGGGGCAACTTTCTCTTCTACAATCAGATTAAAATCTACTCGTTCTTTCATCGATTTTTTTATAGTATCTATAAATTACTAGAGATTGGAAATAAAGTCAAGTAGAATTTCAATTGGTTTTACAATCATCCTGCCAAGTAAAACCAATAGGTATTAGTTTTTATTGAGCGTTTGCCAGACATTTAACGTATCCCGCATTCCTTTAACCTGATGAACTCGAACAATTTCTACCCCTTTAGTTATAGCAAATAATGAAGCAGCAATTGAACCAAAATCACGTTTTGAAGGGTCAGTTTCATTGGTCAATGCAGCAATCGTCCTTTTTCTTGATACTCCGTATAGCACTGGATATTCTTGATAGCGAAATGCTTCAGGATGTTTTAGTATTGCTATATTTTCTTCCTGTGTTTTGCCAAAACCAATGCCTGGATCAAAACAAATTCGCATCGAATCAATACCAGCCTTTTGACACGTTTCTATTTTTTCTTGATAAAACGCTTGTATATCTTCCACTACTGATAATTCAGTTCGTCGGGGACGTGAATGCATGATTACCAACCCACAATCAGGATACTTTTGTGCAATTTCGATCATCCCGTTCGTATCCAATCCTTTGATATCATTAATGATGTTAGCACCTGCAGCTAAAGCTGCATCCGCTACTTCTGGAAAATACGTATCGATTGAAATCGGTTTATCTGTTTTTGTTCTGACTGCTTTTATAATCGGCAAAATTCGTTCTTTTTCTTCTCTTGCTGAAATCTCTTGATAGTTTGGACGCGTCGATTGTCCCCCGATGTCTATGATATCAACATTTGCCGATAACATTTCTTCACAATGAAGCATGGCTTTATCTAGTTCATTAAATTGACCACCATCTGAAAATGAATCAGGTGTAACATTTAAAATCCCCATGATTTGGGGTTCTTTTTTAGTAAAGTATCCCTCTTTCATCCTTTTGCTACTCCTTTAATTTTTCGATCAATTCCTTCAATGCTGATACTCTTGGGCTTAATTTATTTCGTTGCTCTTTCGGCAATTGAGCAAGGGTTTTATCCTTTTCTGGTAGATAAAAAATTTTATCAAAACCATAGCCCTGTTCACCGATTTCCTTTGTTGTTAGTTTTCCTTTGAGCGTTTTTGCTGAAAGAAGATACTCGCCATTCGGCCAAGCGTACACTAACACAGCGTGCAGGTTTATCACTCGCGATGCGGTCTCTTGTCCGTCAAATAAATGAAAAAGCTGTACATTTTTTTGAGTGTCTGTCATATCAGGTTTAAAAAATCGTGCTGTCTCAACACCTAAGAGGTCTGGAAAAGTTTCCAGTTCTAGTCCACCATCATCTGCTAATACTGGTTTTCCAATTGTTTTTGCATAAAATCGAGCTTTGATCAGCGCATTTTCAGTATATGTCGTACCTGTTTCTGCTATCTCATAGGCTTGATTCGTATAGTTCGTATATGAAACAAAGGTAATCTGCTCTTTAGGATGGACTGACTGCATTTCTTGTAGCTTGCCTCGGTTATTTGTGCCAACGATTATCGTCATTTTATTCATGTTTTATGCCTTGATCCCTCTTAAAAAGTCATCTTTACATTCCTTATTCGTTTTGAATATTCCTTGATAATGAAATGTTTTCGTCAGGCTACTGGGTGATTTAACACCTCGCATCGTCATACACATATGCTCTGCTTCGATTGCTACAGCTACACCTTTAACCGGTACATGCTCAACTAATTTGTTTGCGATCATAATCGTTAGATCCTCTTGCACGCTAGGACGTTTAGCACAATATTCTACCAAACGCGGCAATTTACTTAATCCTAAAACCTTGCGCTTATCAGGAATGTAGGCCACATGTACTTTCCCATAAAATGGCAATAAATGATGCTCACACATAGAGTAAAATTGAATGTCTTTCACTAAAACCATATCCTCTTCATTAAGACTATCAAACAAGGCATAATCGTTAAATTCTGGCTCTCTTAAAGAAGAAAATACTTCATTATACATTTTTGCTACACGTTTGGGTGTATCTTGGACACCAGCTCGATCAGGGTCTTCCCCAATCGCAGTTAAAATTTGTTTCACTGCCTGCTCGATCGTCACTAATTGTTCTTCATTCATCTAATTACCAACTTTCTTTACTAAGCCAAACTTCCCCTTGATTCCCAGTTTTTTCGATCAATGCTTCAAAGGATTCTCCTTGTAATGCAGTATCAGGATAAACATCTTTTAACGGGACTAATACAAAAGATCGTTTCAGCATTTCTTTATGTGGAATGTTCAAACGCTCTGTTGCTATTGCGTTATTATCCATCAGCAAAATATCGATATCTAAGGTTCGCGGTCCCCAATGAATCAATCGTTTTCGGCCTAATGTTTTTTCAATCGCTTGTGTTTTATCTAATAATTGCATAGGTTCATAGGATGTGCTGATTTGAATTACAGCATTATAATAATTTTCTTGCGGAACATCGCCATATGGTAATGTTTCATACAATTTTGATTTTTTTATCACTTGAATATCGTCATCTTGATCAAGCAGTTCAACTGCTTTTTGCAAGGTTCCTAAACGATCACCCAAGTTACTCCCCAACGCTAAATAACTAATCGTCATATGAAGTCTCTTTCCATTTCAATTTCAATATTATCAAACACTCCAGGCATTGGTACACTATATTTTCTAATCCGAACAAGCGCACCTTCTAACTTTTTGCCATGTTCTGCTTCAATATCATCTAAAATTGCTGAAGCGACAGCTTCTATTAAGTTATAAGAATGAGTGGTTAACCGTTTTGCAATTTGATCATTCACTTCAGCATAACTAACGGTGTCCTTCACATCATCTGTTTTTCCAGCTTGATCTAATGACAATCTTAATTCAACATCCACTTCCAATTGTTGCCCTAAAATTCGTTCTTCTGGTAAAACACCATTTTTAGTGTAAAACTTCATATTATTGATTCTGATTTTTCCCAATTGGCTCTCATCCTTCATCTGTTTTATGACTGATCAACTCAGTTGCAATTATTATACTATAGAAACGCTAAAAAACTTTAGCTTTCTGCTTTTTAAGACATTTTGTTACAAAAATTCCGATCATAAGTGGAAAAACTTTCTTCTTTTACTTGAATCAACTACACTTATAATAAGAAAGTAAGGAGGCGTCATTATGACACAAAACGTTCGAATTGGTAAAACAGAGGTTTATTCACCCCCTCTTGGTTTAGGAGCAAATGCTGTTGGTGGTCATAATTTGTTTCCAAACTTAAAGGATGATACTGGAAAAGAAATTGTCCGAACAGCTTTGGCAAGCGGCATTACATTGTTGGATACTGCTTTTGCTTATGGAATGGGACGCTCTGAAGAATTGATTGGTGAAGTGCTACAAGAGTTTGACCGTAATCAAATCACTATCGCAACAAAAGCAGCACATGATCCAGCTAACGGTGGTGCCTTCAACAATACACCAGAATTTTTGATTCGTTCCGTTGATGAGGCGCTTAAACGACTCCAAACAGATTATATCGATATTTTTTATATTCATTTCCCCGATGAGACAACGCCAAAGAATGAGGCAGTAGCAGCTTTGCAAACGCTAAAAGAAGCTGGAAAAATCAACGCAATCGGTGTCTCCAACTTTACGCTAGAACAAATTAAAGAAGCCAACCAAGATGGTTATGTAGATATCATCGAAGATGAATACAGCTTGATTCATCGTGAAGCTGAAAATGAACTGTTTCCTTATCTAAAAGAACAGCAAATTTCGTTTGTTCCTTATTTTCCTTTGGCTTCTGGTTTATTAACAGGAAAATATGAACGAAATGTTACGTTCCCACCTGAAGATTTACGTAGTAAAAAAACCGATTTTCAAGGGGAACAATTTAAGGCTATTATCGATAAAGTTAGCCAACTAAAATTGATTGCCGCTGATTATAATGCAAGTGTTGCAGCAATCGTGTTAGCTTGGTATATTAAAAATCCGTTTGTGGATGTTGTCATTCCTGGTGCAAAAAGACCAGAACAAGTAACTAGTAATGTCAAAGCTTTAGACATACATTTAACCGCAGAAGATTATCACCGAATAGATCAATTATTTCGGTGAATAAAAAAAGAGAAATGAAGACTTTTTCGCCTTCATTTCTTTTTTTTACCCAAAATTATGCAGTTTAAATAGCTAAAAGTTCTGTTAACTCCATTAGCGCCGTTTCTATTGCTGCTAGCATTCGCTCTGCTGTATTTTCATTCACTTTTTTTGCGGATAATGTCAAAATCACTTCTTCATCTAAAATCCCATAATAAAGTCCGAAACCACTTTTATTGGTGGGACCAAAGCTAAACGATTCCAAGATATCATACGGGATGCCAGTTGTAGAGATAAAATCATCACCTAAAATCTTCAAAGCTTCTGCTGTGAAAAGAGGTGTTTTTTCCTCAGAACTTTGGATCATTTTTTGCAAGCCAAACAGATGACGCTCAACCCCTTTACCACTTTGACATTGGGCAATGCGCTTCGAATGAGCTTGAGCAGCATTAGTAAATAGGACAACTAACGCTTCTTGGCTCTTTGGTTCAGATTTATTATAGAAGGCTTCTGCAAAGGATTTTTTCTCTTGACTGATTGAGCGAGCTGATTCTGTTCGCCCTTCATAATACATGCGCATTGCGACTGGTTCATAAACAGATCGTAGCTTTCCAAAAACCTTTTGCTGCGCCAATGCTAATGCAATATGAAAAAAAGCATCTGGACTTACTTGCGCTTGTTTCATTCGTTCTTTGCCAACTGCTGAAACGACTTGATGTTTGATGATATAGGAACTATTTTCTTGTTCTACAAAATCACGTGCTTCTTCGAGGCTATCGATCATTTGGCTCGTCAGCGTCCACTCCAATTTTTGAATAAGATCAGCAGAACATTTTGTAGTTGTTTTTATAGGAACATCATGAAATGGTTCAAATAGTTGAGTAAGCAAATTCAAGGTTGGCACACCATCGATTGCTGTGTGTTCCATATTGAACCCGATGTGCCCATTTTGAGTAATCACAGCTTGGGTTGTTTTTGACAGAAATTGATGATTTGTATTCAATAAAACTTCGGTAATGCGTTCCTCTTTTAACGCATCTTTCCCACTTGAAAAGCTTAAAATAAACAATGCGTCTTCGAGTTGTTGCAGATTCTGACGGTTCAGTTTTTCTTTTTTGAGCCCTTTATAAATCAAATTTGAGTGCTCTCTTTCTGTACCAGTCATATAAGAAATCAACGCTTCTCCTTGTTTTGGGACACTGTTTAGGGAGTGAATATAATTCAGGTTTTCGTATAACTGATTTAAAGGATAAATGCCTCCTGACTCATCGGTCACATTTAAACGAAAATAAACACCATTTAGAAAAATCATAATATAATTCCCAGCTTTTTGTATTTCTCCTCTGTAAAAAGAATCCTGTTTAGTACCAGGTATCCGACAGCTTTTGAAAAAATTTAAGTAAAAAGACATATCGACATGTTGATTCTTTTTAGTGTATTCAATGGGATAGGTCTCGTCAGCTAAACTTAGATATAGTTTAGTCATTTGATAAATTAATTGAGCAGCTCGTGCTTCTTTTGATGCTATTTTCTCGTAATATTCCTCGTTGATCATCAAAGCAAAATTTGATTCACTTTGTAAGGGACCACGACTTTCTAAATAGCTCTTTTCCCATAATGGCGCTAGCCAGCTGCCAGTAGTTTGTTCCATATAATCAACTAAGCTTGTTTGTAAACCTTCCCCTTCGAAAAGACTAAATGCTTTAGCTTGTTCTTGAAAAGCCGCTAATTCTTCTACCGTAACTAGAGGGCAAATCCATTCATTTAATGTAGCTAAGGTTTCATGTAATTCTGGTACTGGAAGCTTTTTTAATGTGGGCCGTAATTGTTCTTTATATTTTGTCATCTTACACCTCAACGATCGCTTGATACTTCATTATACCAAGCATTTCTTTCTTAATGTGATTTTTCCCTATAACTTATAAAAAAACATCATCCCTGCTACGATATCTTCAGGAATGATGCTTTTATTATCTATCTTTTGTATCGATAATGATCGTTACTGGTCCATCGTTGACTAACGACACTTTCATATCAGCGCCAAATTCGCCAGTTTCTACAGGGATAGCTAACTCTTTCAATTGTTTGTTAAATTGTTCATATAAAGGAATGGCCACTTCTGGTCGAGCTGCCGCTATAAAGCTCGGACGGTTCCCTTTTTTAGTCTCTGCATACAAGGTAAATTGAGAAACACTCAAAATGCTTCCCTGAATCTCTTGAATACCAAGATTCATTTTCCCTTTCTCATCTTCAAATACTCGAAGTTTACTGATTTTGCGAACTAAATAAGCAACATCTTCTTCAGTGTCTGATTCATGGATTCCAAGTAGAATCATGAACCCTTCCCCAATTTTTCCAACACTTTGTTGCTCAATCACCACTTCAGCTTGCGTCACACGCTGAATGACTGCTCTCATATTTGTACCTCCTAGCCATTGGTTCGGCGAACGTTGTAAACGTCCGGTATGTTTTTGATTTTGTCTACAATTGTCTTTAAATGAGCTAGATTTTGAATTTTCACCGTCACATGGATCATCGCCATTTTATTTTTCGTTGGTTTTGCTTCCACGCTAACTAAATTTTTGGTCATTGAACTAATAACTTGCAAGACATCATTCAATAATCCACTACGATTATACCCGTAAATTTCTAAATCAGCATCATATTCTTTATTGGAATTATCCGTATCTTCCCATTCTACTTCAATCAAGCGTTGTGCAAGTTCTTCTTGGTGCTGAACGTTCGGACAATCTGCTCTATGAATTGAAACGCCGCGGCCTTTCGTGATATAGCCGACGATCTCGTCTCCAGGTACTGGATTACAACAACGACTAATCCGAACAAGTAAATTTTCAACTCCTTGAATCACAATTCCGCCTTCATGACGAACCTTCATTTTATCCGATTCTTTTTTGACTGGTTGCGTCATCAATTCTTCGGCTTCTTGTTTTTGACGTTCTATTTCTTGTTCTTTACGCTCTTTTTCAGTTAAGCGATTAAAGACCACTTGAGCGCTGATTTCACCATAACCAACAGCCGCATATAGATCGTCTTCAGTTTGGAAATTAAAACGATCCAACGCTTCCGCCATTTTGGCTTTTCCTAAAAATTCTTTTGGTGAAAACCCATGTTCAATCAAGTATTTACTGATGGCATCGTGTCCTTTGATAATATTGACTTCTCGATCTTGGACTTTAAAGAAACGTTTGATTTTGTTTCGTGCCTTACTTGTGGCTACCATTTTTAACCAGTCGCGGCTTGGTCCAAATGAATTTGGTGAGGTCAAGACTTCAATGATATCACCATTTTTTAGTGTATAATCTAACTGAACCATTTTGCCATTCACTTTAGCACCCGTGGTTTTATTCCCGATTTCGGTATGTACACTGTACGCAAAATCCAGAGGTCCAGATCCTTTAGGCAATTCTGTTACTTCACCAGTTGGCGTGAAAACATATACCTTATCACTGAAAATATCTCCTTTGACGCTTTCCATAAACTCAGAAGCATCATAGCTTTCATCTTGTAATTCAAGAATTTCACGAAACCAACTTAATTGTTTTGTATCAGTATCTTCATCAACTTTTTCCGTCTTACCTTCTTTGTAGGCCCAATGAGCTGCTACCCCAAATTCAGCAATTTGATGCATTTCATGGGTTCTGATCTGTACTTCTACTGGATTGCCCTTTGGCCCAATGACCGTTGTATGAATAGATTGATACATATTTGCTTTAGGCATCGCAATATAATCTTTAAACCTTCCCGGCATTGGTGTCCATTTAGTATGAATTGCTCCTAGTACAGCATAACAATCTTTGATTGAATCAACGATTACACGAATCGCCAATAAATCGTAAATTTCATTGAATTGTTTTTTCTGATCTTTCATTTTGCGATAAATTGAGTAAATATGTTTTGGTCGTCCATAGATTTCAGCATAAATATCTAAATCTTCTGTAGCTAAACGAATGTCTTCCACTGCTTCTTCAACATAGGCTTCACGTTCATCTCTTTTACTTTGCATTAGATTAACGATTCTATAATACTGATTTGGATTGATATAGCGCAACGCAGTATCTTCTAGCTCCCATTTAATACGGCTGATCCCTAAGCGATGAGCAAGAGGTGCATAGATTTCGATCGTTTCTTGTGCAATTCGGCGCTGCTTATCTTCACGTAAATGCTTCAGCGTACGCATATTATGTAAACGGTCAGCTAATTTCACCATGATCACGCGTAAATCTTGGGCCATTGCCAATAGCATTTTTCGGTGATTTTCAGCTAATTGTTCTTCGTGAGATTTATATTTTATTTTTCCAAGTTTGGTCACGCCGTCAACTAACATTGCCACGTCTGCACCAAATTCATTTGCTAAATCTTCAAGCGTTACATCAGTATCTTCAACTACATCATGCAAAAAACCTGTTGCAACAGTATGTGGGTCCATCCTTAATTCAGCTAAAATCCCTGCCACTTGAATCGGATGAATAAAATAAGGTTCACCTGACTGTCTAACTTGGCCCTCATGCGCTTTTTCAGCATAATCACATGCTCTTTGAACAAAAGCAACATGTTGAGGCTCCATATATTTTGACACGAGTTTAATGACGCCAGGTCCTGTCATAATTTCCTCTTTTGGCATGGTTCTCACTCCTTTTACTTTGTCCTCTATCTCTACTTCAGCTTTACTTCCTAGAATAAAGGCACTCTTTTTACTTATTGGTCCGATGTCCTCTATCTCTACGTCAGCTTTGCTTCCTAGAATAGTGGCACTCCTTTTACTTATTGGTCCGATGTCCTCTATCTCTACGTCAGCTTTGCTTCCTAGAATAGTGGCACTCTTTTTACCATAGGTTTAATGACCTTAATTTATATAGATATTTGATCTTTAAAAAAAAGAAAAGCACCACTTGAAACAGTAGCACTTCCAACATCTTTTATTATACTAACATTTTACGGGATTTTCAATTCCTCAAATCTTTAATTCCATTTTGAAATCAAAGGCAAAATCTCACGACCGTTACTAATACCAATATACGATGCACCAGCTTGAAACAGAAGCTCAATTTCAAGTAATGTGGGTGCTTTTACATTTACCTGAAAGGTCATTCGCTTGTTCCGGGTGGTTCGGAAAATACTCATATCATAGATCGCTTGTTCCATCGTTAAATTAACCCCAAGAGAAATAGCACTGACCCTTAATTCTGCAAGGTCCATCGTTAGTAGCTGTTTTTGATTATCTGTTAAATGACCACTGTCAAAAAAGAACCCCAGAGCTTTTCGTCCAAATGATAACTGTTCTAATGCTTGATAACTCTGATTCCCATACATCGCCAGTTGCTCTGATGGCATAGTTACAAATACATTCGAAGCACCGTCTCTATACAATTGTCCTGTTTCAAAGGCTTTTTTCGCTAAAGTTCCGCTACCAAGCGGATAGTCAGCAAAACTACTTACTTGAATCATCGTTCCTGCTAATAATTGTTTTGCCCTTGCAACATTATAAGGTAAAACAAAAATCGAACGAACAGGAAAATCCTTTAGAAAGAGAATCTCTTCTGTGAACTGCTGATCTGTAAACGATGGATCTATTAACATAATTGAAAGTCGTTGCAACTCTAACTCCATAAATTACCCCCTATACCTTACACTAATTCAAATTGATAACTGATAGCACTCAAAACGTACAATGGTGCTGTTTCTGCACGTAAAATACGCGGACCTAATCCACAAATAATACCGCCATACTCCTGAAATAAATCTACTTCAGCAGGTGAAAAGCCACCTTCTGGACCAAAAATAATCAAAACTGACTCTCCAATAGCTAATTCAGAAAGTGCTGTTGCAAAGCGACTGCGTTCCCCAATTTTGGCAGATTCTTCGTAAGCGATCAAGACTTTGTCATAACCAGAAAAAACATCTAACAACTCTTGTTCTCGCTCTAATAATACAATATCTGGTGCAAACTGGCGATGCGATTGCTCAGCAGCTTCCGTCGCTATTTTTTTCAGCCGCTCTGTTTTTTTTGCCAGTTTTTTATGGTCCCACTTTACAACTGAAGTTTTAGCAGGAAATCCAATAAATTTATGGCTGCCAAGTTCAGTGCCTTTTTGAACGACCCACTCTAGTTTATCTCCTTTAGGATAACCACAAGCAATCGTAACATTGACAGGTAGTTCCTTTTCTGATTGTTCTTTACAAATTTCTTTTAAACAAACTACCTCTTCCGTAATCTCGGTGATTTCAGCAATGATTGCCAAACAATCGCTAAACGCCAAAAAAACTTGTTGCCCAGGCTCCATCCTCATTACTCGAACGATATGATGATAATTATCGCCTGTGATCGTATAGTACTCTTTAACACTATAAGGTTCAGTTAGAAAGTAACGCTGCATCTTACTCTTCCTCTGTTTTCTTTAAAATAATCGCATACCAATCTCCTTGTTGGAAAATCTGATCCACAAGAAAACCTGCTGCTGTCATTTTTTCTATAATCATCGCTTTTTTCTCATGAATGATTCCAGAAACAATCAACGTTCCATCACTTTTCAATAAACGCCATGCATCTTCGATCATCAATGTTATGATATCCGCTAAAATATTCGCTACGATCACATCAGCTTCAATCGTTACATCTTTCAACAAGTCATTAGCTGAAACATGAACATCGCTTGCGATCGGATTCATGTCCATATTTTCTTTTGCCGCAGTCACAGCTACTTCATCAAGATCATAGGCATGAATTTCTTTTGCACCTAAATATTTACTCGCAATACTCAATACACCTGAACCAGTTCCAACATCCAGAAGCGTTTCGCCCCCACGCAACACTGTTTCCAAAGCTTGTAATGTTAAACGCGTTGTTGGATGCGTCCCTGTCCCAAAAGCCATTCCCGGATCCAAGGTAATTATTTTTTCAAACTCATCTTGGGCTTCATATTTTTCCCAACTTGGAACGATCGTTAGAAAACGGGTCACACGTACTGGATGATAATATTTTTTCCAGGCTGTTGCCCAATCACTTTCAGCTACTTCACTAACGCTGACTTCATTTTTACCAATTGCAAGTCCAAATTCCGGTAAACGAGTAATACTTTCTTTAATAAAAGGAAGGATCTCTGGCAAAAAAGTCGTTTCAGGGAAATAAGCCATTACCAAAGCACCGTCTTTGATATGTGTGAATTGTTCTTTGTCTAGTAATTCTCCGTAAAGATCGCTTTGAAAATTTTCTACGTCTAAAGAATCTTCAATAGCAACTCCACTGGCCCCAGCTTCCATCATAATATTTGAGATTGCTTCAACCGCTTCGCTGGCTGTTTCAACTTTTACTTCTGTCCATTTCATACGATCACCTCTTTTTAATAGCTTGGATAAGCGATATATGTATCGCCTTCTGCTTTTTGATACTTTTGAACAGCTTCTTCAAAGGCTTCTTCTGACCATTTCAACTCAAATACGACTTGCCCTTCATCCGTTAAAAAGTCTAACAAATCACTTTGTCCTTCTGTCAAAACATCATTTAAATAATCGACAAAACCATCCAGGACAGACTGTTTAATTCCTTTTTTGCCCTCATAAGGAATGATCGCTAGAAATTCTTCCTCAGCCAAAGAAGATTTGTCAGGATTATAAAACAAAATACCGTCTTCAAATTCAATGATTTCTTCCTCTGAAACTGTTCCTTGTGCATCATCGATTTGTTCATGCTCCGTATTTTCAGCAAACAAACGAAAAACAACCTCAATTGTATGGTTTTTGCTGTTCCAATCGAGAGCTACATCATATTCTGTGATTTTCTTGGTAATTTGTTGATCTAAATAGGTTAACATCGTTTCTTTTTTCATTTATTTTCTTCCTTCCAGCCAAAGGCCTTTTGATCGATATCACTTCTTTTTTGTTTTGAGATATAAGGGTTTCCTGAAACAACATACCTTAACGGCAAATCTGTCCAAATTCCTTTATTAGGAATTCCAATTCGAGGAAGCGGAATGATTTTTTTTGGTGCTTTTCTTTTTTCTGGAACGATCCGTAATGGACTGTCAAAGATCGATTGGCCATATAATTCTCTGCCAATTCCTAAGGCCGCGACTAGCTTTCCAGGTCCATTAGTCAACTCGATTCCTTTACGTCCCTTGCGATTCTTTTCCATTTTTTCAATTCCGTCAATGGGCTCGATAGCACGAATCATGACTCCTTGGGGGTTCCCTTTTTCTTGTGTCACCATATTTAAAATCAAATGCGTATGCATTGTATATAAATAAATCGTTCCAGGTTTTTCATACATGGCTTTTAACCGCGGCGTATTACGCAATCCATAACTGTGAGCTGCTTCGTCTTCCGGACCTAAATAAGCTTCCGTATCAACTATATAACCTGCGAGTATACCAGATTCAGTCTCATGTTCTAAGTACATTCCTAATAAAAACTGAGCAATTTCTTCTGTTGACTTTGTATTAAAAAAATTTATTGTGTCATTCATTATTTTTCACCACTTCCTATCATACACGAATCTAGGCCTATTATCCATTGAAATAACAAACGATTAGTAAGATAAATTCTGATTTTTCTCTTGTTTTAATGAATAAAACAGGCTCTTTCACAAACGTATGTTCTTTATGGTATAATGTATAGATAAAGAATTTATTAGCTAGCCTTTCAGCTTTAAAATAAGGAGGTTCAACGATGCAAAAACCATTAGCTTACCGCATGCGCCCACGTAATTTAGATGAAGTTGTTGGTCAGCAACAACTTGTTGGACCTGGAAAAATCATCCGGAGAATGGTCGAAGCTCGCATGCTTTCATCCATGATTTTATACGGTCCACCAGGTACAGGTAAAACTAGTATTGCCAGTGCGATTGCAGGTTCTACAAATTATGCTTTCCGCCTATTGAATGCTGCAACTGACACAAAAAAAGATCTACAAATCGTCGCAGAAGAAGCAAAGATGAGCGGTACTGTGATCTTATTACTAGATGAAGTCCATCGTTTAGATAAAACAAAACAAGATTTTTTGTTGCCTCACCTTGAGAGCGGCCGAATTATTATGATTGGAGCAACAACGGAGAATCCATACATTACAATCAATCCAGCCATTCGAAGTCGGACACAAATCTTTGAAGTCAAGCCATTAACTGAATTAGATATTCAAAAAGCTGTAAAAGAAGCATTGACTGACTCAGAACGTGGTTTAGGAGAATTTCCAGTAGTTTTAGAAGAAAAAGCGCTGCAGCATTTATCTCGCGCAACGAATGGTGACTTGCGTAGTGCTTTAAATGGGCTAGAATTAGCTGTAAAATCAACACCTGAAAATGAAGATAACAAAATTGAAATCACTCTTTCTGTCATTGAAGAATGTGTACAACGCAAAGCCTTGACGCACGATAAAAATGGTGATGCTCATTATGACGTTATTTCCGCGTTTCAAAAATCGATTCGGGGCAGTGACGTTGATGCTGCTCTTCATTATCTGGGCAGGTTAGTTGAAGCTGGCGACTTACCAATTATTTGCCGCCGTTTGATGGTCATTGCGTATGAAGATGTTGGTTTAGGAAATCCACCGGCTGCTGCACGTACAATCACTGCTGTTCAAGCTGCAGAGAAACTTGGTTTCCCCGAAGCACGCATTCCTCTTGCCAGTGTTGTGATTGATTTATGCCTATCACCCAAATCTAATTCTGCTCTCAGCGCAATTGATGCTGCTTTGGCCGATATACGCGACGGAAAAGCTGGAGATGTTCCAGATCATTTACGCGATAGCCATTATTCTGGTGCTAAAGATTTGAACCGAGGAATTGGTTACCAATATCCACACAACTTTGAGAATGCATGGGTAGATCAGCAGTATCTTCCAGATAAAATAAAAAATGCTCATTATTATGAACCAATCGATACTGGAAAGTACGAGCAAGCACTAAACCTTCAGTATCAGCGGATCCAAAATTGGAAAAAGGAAAATAAATACAAAAAATAATCCGCTTCCAATTTCAAGCACCCTCATTGCTGTTTGTGCTATATTGTGCTATTATAAAGATGGTAAATCTGTGATGTACGCGTTGTCTTTTTTGTGTGTTGACCGAACATTTTATTGATATCTAGGGATCCTTCTGGTACCTAAGCTGGTAACATGCCTTATCATTTGGTAGTTCGAAGCTGTCAGTCGTGGAACCCACCTGCTTTGTTTGCGGGTTCAATACTATAGGACGAATAACGGCATCGACGGATTTTACCTTTTTTATTTTGATTACCGAACAATTTGCGAAGTGCAAATTGTTTTTTATTTGATGGAGGTTCAATGCATGATTCGCGTACTTATTTTTGTATCTGTAGCGTTATTAGTTATTATCGGTATTTATTTATTAAAAAAAGCAACTGTTTTTTTACCATTGATGCACAACGGTGAACCTGACGAAAATAAGCAGTTTTTACATCAGTTTGGTGTTTTCTATCTGATTTTAGCTGCTATGGGTATCTTGGTTGGAATCTTTAACCTAAAGTTTTTCTCGTTGTTCTATATTTTTAGCTTGCTTGTAATTTCAGCTGTTTTCAGTGTTATGTTTGCCAAGAAGATTCTATAATAGTATCTTCTTTTTTATTTTCCTTTTTCGCGGTTTTGTTCTACAATTAGAGTATAAAGAACTATCTATTTTAAACTATTTGAAAAGGAGTGATCACAATGTTACAAAATTATCGTAAAATCATGGTTGCTGTTGATGGATCATCAGAAGCGGAATTAGCTTTTCAAAAAGCAATGAATGTGGCTATGAGAAATGATGCAGAGTTACTATTAGCTCATGTGATTGATACACGAGCATTTCAATCTGTTTCTTCATTTGATGGTGTCTTAGCTGAACAAGCAACAGAGATGGCCAAGCAAACACTTGAAGGATACAAAAAACAGGCAAAAGAACATGGATGTGAAAAAGTATCTAGTGTCATTGAATATGGTGCTCCAAAACCTTTGATCGCCAAACAACTGCCTCAAGATCAGGAAGTTGACTTGATTATGTTGGGGGCAACAGGTTTAAATGCTGTTGAACGTTTATTTATTGGCTCTGTTTCTGAATATGTTATTCGAAACGCCGCTTGTGATGTACTTGTGGTCAGAACCGATTTAGACAATAAAATTCCAGTTCAACAAGACGAAGAATAATTTTTTAAATAAAAAAGCAACTCGATTTTTGTCGAGTTGCTTTTTTTGTGAATATTATTTTCTTAGACGCTCAACATCACGAGCAATCATCAATTCTTCGTCTGTTGGAATCAATAATACTTTAACTTTAGAATCCTCTGTAGAAATCACTGATTCTTTTCCACGAACATTGTTTTTCTCATCATCTAATTCACAACCGAACCAAGTCATGCCTTTGATTACTTCACTACGAACGTGTGAATCATTTTCACCAATTCCAGCAGTAAAGACAATTGCATCAACACCGTTTAATACAGTTACATAACTACCAATGTATTTACGGATACGGTCTGTGAAAATATCGTACGCTACTTGAACAGCTTCTTTATCCATGTTTGCTTCTAAATCACGCATATCACTAGAGATACCAGTCAAACCAAGTAAACCTGATTTTTTATTTAAAATATCGATCATGTCTTTGATATCAGTCAATTCAAGTTTTTCCATTAGGTAAGCTAATAAAGAAGGATCAATATCTCCAGAACGAGTCCCCATTGTTACACCTGCAAGTGGTGTGAAGCCCATTGATGTATCTACTGATTTACCACCATCAACCGCTGTGATTGACGCACCGTTACCTAAGTGACAAGTAATGATTTTTAATTCTTCGATTGGACGGCCAAGCATTTCCGCTGCACGTTCAGCAACAAATTTATGGCTTGTTCCATGCGCACCATATTTACGAGCAGCAAATTTTTCATAGTATTCAGTTGGAATACTGTATAAGAAATTGTGTTTTGGCATTGTTGTATGGAAAGATGTATCAAAAACAGCAACACTGATAATTTCAGGTAAGATTTTTTTGAATGCTTTGATTCCCATTGCATTCGCTGGATTGTGTAAAGGTGCAAGTTCTGCTAATTTTTCGATTTTGGCTAAAACTTCATCGTCGATAACTACAGAATCTTTAAAGTCTTCTCCACCTGCAACTACACGGTGTCCAACACCTGTAATTTCATCATAAGAAGCCAAAATTTTTAATTCAGTTAATTTATCCAATAACATTTTAACTGCAACATCATGATCGTTGATGTCAATGATTTCTTCATATTTTTCGTCATTGCCATATTTGATTGTAAAGATAGAATCATTTAAACCAATTCGTTCAACGATTCCTTTAGCGATAACTTCTTCATTTGGCATTTGGTATAGCTGCCATTTTAAACTTGAACTTCCAGCATTAATTGCAATTGTTTTAGACATAATACTCTCCTCTTTATCAGTTGTTTTATTTTAAATTTGAAGACTTCCAAGCCTCAAATTGTTGAAAAAATTGTGTAACTTTTGTAGGATCTTTTAACGAACCTAATTTTGCTACAAGCACTTCTTTTACTTGTTCACTATGTTCACCTTTATTTTGCACAAACAAAATGCTTTTTCTTGACTGTTCAGATTTGAAAAGCTCATCTGGTAACTGAATCATCCCTTGCAGATAAACATTTTTTTGCAGCCAGTTTTTGAAAAATGAACTCTGTTCTGTTTCTAAAATATTCGTTGGGATCAAAAACAGTCCATAGCCATTAGGTTTAACAAATTTCATCGCTTGTTCCATCAATAAGTGATGAGCGTAACTGTGACCTTCATCTGCCGCTGAATCAAACTCTTTGGCTTTTTCATCATTTGGATAATAGCCAATCGGTAAGTCACTGATTGCTACATCGACAGGATCAACAAGTAAGTCCTGCAATCCGTCTTGATGGAATAGTTGAATCGTAGCCTGTGTCCACTCATTATTGGTAGCTGAAACTGAAAGTAACGTATCATCGATGTCCACACCAAAGCCTTGAACTGTATAGTTCACTAAGTTCAAGTTAAGAACCGTCGTCAAAAGAAGATTACCCATCCCTGTTGCAATATCCAGTATTTTTAGTGATTGATCAGGACTGTAAAGTTGTTCAATCAAATAAACAAACAAGAAACCAATACTATCCGGTGTTAGTTGATGATTTGCCTGTAAGGACTCTGCTTTATTCCCTTTAAGTAAAATCAACTGAGACAAACGTCTAATTTCTTCTGGTTCCAATTCGATTGCTTGTAGTTGGTCATAAATGGTTTTAAGTTTTTGAACAGTCTGCTCATCGGGGACCCCATCTACTACACGTACTTGATAATTATCAATGATATTTTCACCATTTTCAGTGTAGGCATCCAAAAAAGAAGTATCTAAAGATCGTTTAAGTATTCCGATGGCCTGTTCCATTAAACCGAAAGCCTTTTCTATTTTCTCAGGGAACAAAAGAAACACCTCAATTTCCATCTATAATATAACAATTTTCATACCTGTTCTATTTTAACGAAAAACCAGACAATAATCAATCAATTTCCTAATAATATTTGTAAATCAGCGAACTAGTCTTATTTTTACAAAAATATTAAATAGATTCTAATATAATTTCATTTAAAAACTCACCTCTGTATTAGTTATTTTTATTATTTCTTTGATACACGTTTCACAAATTTTCAATTACTCTTATTTTTAAAATTCAAGTGACGTTATTTTACTTCAAGATGACTCTTTTTTCATTACCCGATACTCTTCTTGAAATTCATACGTGGTTTGGTTTATATGAATGATAAACTTTATCGTTGTTTGATCATATCTGTACTCCAATATACCAGAAGAAAATCTTTGCTGTCCTTCTTTTTCAAGTGATGCTTGCTCCTGCTTAATATCGTAAAGAAACATACTTACCATGGTTTTGGCCACATAGTAATCTTTGGTATTTTTTGTAAATTTCTGTGTCAGCTGAAAGTCTTCTAAAACTAACATAAAAATAAAACTAAATAAAAAGACCAACAGTAATGTCGTCAGTAAAACTCCGCCTTTGTATCGCTTATTCATTTTCATGTTCCTTTGTGATGATCCATTTTGCTTCGACCTGCAAATTATTCTCAAAGAGCACTTTCATCGCAATGGCTTTATCAACCTCTATAAAATTCGCTCGTTTAACTTCCATCAGAAGTGGCTGATAACCGCCATTTTCTACCTTTACAATCTTACCTAACTTATATTCGATCCACACCGTTTTACTGTTCTTTTTATTTTTTAGAATAATTTTATTTGCCTGCGTTTTCTCATAGCGACAATTTTTTAACTCGTTTTCTAATTGGATCACAAATATATGCCATTCTTTTTTCTGTTCACTTTTTAAATAGCTAGTCACCAAGCTAGCATTTTTAATTGAAGCTGAAAAAAGCATACAAATAATCGATAATAAAAACAACGCAAGTAAACATTCAATTAAGGTAAAACCTAAAAAATTATTCTGTGTATCACTCTTTTTTAAGTGTAAAGCTCTCTTTTCCATCTGTAATCTCCACTTCTATCAACTTATTCTCAGTATTATAAAGTTTTAGTTGATAGTGACTATTTTCTAAATGTATGTCTTGAGTCAACAGCCCACCATGATTTTCATAACGCTTCATTTCTTCATACAAAACTCTGTGAAGCTGTAATTGATTCGTTGCTTGCTTATTTTTCTTTAGTAGAAATGTATTGATTGATATATAACTTCCCGTTATCAAGCATAATAATCCAAGTGCAACTAAACTTTCTAGTAATATATATCCGCTATAGTTGTTTGATTTTTTTAAGATAGCGACCACTTCCTAACTGAAATTGGAATTCAATTAATTGTTTTCTTTGTGTCCATGAAAAAGAAAATTTTGATAACTTCCCGTTATTACCTGATCCCTTTTTAAAAGTGATTTTATCAGGCCCATTAGCTATTAACGTCACTGGTATTTCCAATATTTCTGTTTCCAATGTATGCTCGCTTTTTGGAATCAAGAAATGGATTTGCTGACTCTGCTCAAAAAATACAATCTGAGTGTCTATTGTATTGACAACAGACATTTGTTGTGTGAAAAGCAATTTCTTTTCAAATGAGGATAAAAATTGATCGACTTCTAACACTTGTTTCCATTTTTTTATAGCGAGTGTTGGAAGCAACATAAAAATAGTACAAATAAACACAACGATCAACGATTCTATTAAAGTAAAACCTTTCATATTATTCATGATCATTTCTTGTTTGCTTGATATTTCTCAAATTGTTCTTGCGTAATATATTCATCTTTTAAAAGCTGCTCTAGTGTTGGCGTTTGATTTTTTTCCATAACATAAAGATCCATTTGTGTTTCTATTATTTTAACAATCGCTTCATTGCCTTTCTTATCTACTCCTTCTTTATGTTTTGAAAGATTCGGAACGAATAATAAAATTAAGACAGAAATTATTAGTAGCACAACAAGCATTTCTAACAAGGTAAACCCTTTGTAATTTATTCGTTGTTTTTTCTTTTTCATAAAAATTCCTCCATTCCACCATAAATTGGTAACAACATCGCTGCATAGATACTCACAACTAACAATGCTACCACTAAGAAAATAACCGGTTGAATCCACTGAATCAATTTTTCCATTCGTTTAAAAAAACGTTGCCAGCATAGTTCGCTATACAAAATCAATTCTTTTCCTAAGTTCCCTTTGACCTGACCTTGTTGAATAATCAAAGACAACTCTGGAGAAAAGAAGGAAAATTTTGGTAATTGCTCATAAAACGTATGCCCTAACATTGATTGCTCTTCGATCATTTCAGCAAGTTCACTAATTAAGGATCGTTGTTCCGTCACTTGCATCAATTGAATGACCGCTTTGATTTCTAATCCTTGAGAAAATAATTTTCCCCATTCAAGTGCGAAAAATGCTGAATTATATTCTCTATAAAGATTTCCTAAAAAAGGGATCTTCGAAACAAGCCAAGCTCTTTGAAAAAAAGTTTTTTTGCTCAAATAACCACGAACCAAAAGGCTCAAAATTACTAAACTAACTAAAAATGTCACAATATAATAAGGACTTTTCTGAATAAATTGAATCCCTATATTCTCTACCTGAATCGTTCCGTTTGCCATTAGTTGAGGCAATAAAACTTGACGAATGCTAATCAAAACAACTGTTAAAAAAAGTAAAAGTAACACAGGATAGCTAATAACCTTATAGAAATTTTGCTGTTGTTTATCAACAATTTTCATATGTTCTTTGATTTTTTTTAATGTTCCAGCTACATCTCCATGCGTTTGAGCAAATTCAATTTGCGTAATGACGGTCGTCTTAAATCCCAATTCAGCTAAATCGCTATGTAGCGGATCTCCGCGTTCCATAACGTTAATCAAATAATCAATTGCTGATTTTGAAATTGAGCGGGATTTTTTCATAAATGCTAAACTTTCCTGAATTGTAAATCCATTACTTAACAAATCAGCCAATAATTGAATAAACAACTGCTGTTGTTGTTTTGATAGTTTAATGCTCTTTTTCTTCTTCAAATGTTTGATTATCAATAAATCCATATGCCCAAACCTTTCTTAACTCTTTCAACCAGTTAGAGGTTTTTTTTCCGGAAAAATCATAGTCCATAAGTAACCCACTGACTTCTTCTTCAGTAGTAGTCCGAAAAGGTAATAGTCGTTGGTAAATAATACCTGCCACACATTCAATAATCTCTCTTTGCTGAACGCCTAGTTCAATGAGCCGTTCATATACTCCAGTGATACTTCTTGCGTGAATCGTTGCAAATACCGTATGTCCTGTAAGTGCGGCTCTAATTGCAGCTTGGGCGGTAAGTCCATCTCTAATCTCTCCAATAATCAAAATATCAGGACGATGACGTAAACAGGCTTTGATCAATACATCGTAAGTTAAATCAATCTTAGTATTAGTCTGCAACTGTAAAAAAGCTTTTTCTTCGATTTCAACAGGATCTTCTATTGTGATTACTTGTTGAAATTGATCTGTCTCTTTCGCTAATTTGTACATTAACGTCGTTTTACCTGAGCCAACAGGTCCGCAAAATAAATGTAACCCACGGCGTTTAACTTGTCCTCTAATAATGGTTAATTGCTGGGGCAAAAAATAGTTTTCCCGACTAGTTCCAAAAATATGCAAAAAGCGAATAACTAGACTCTCCCTTTGTCTAAAATCACCAACTGTTGATAATCGTAAGCGAACAATATTTTGATTGATTGCATATGTCGCTGAACCAACTTGCGCCTTCCTTTTTTCACCTACATCCATGCTGCCGATAAATTTAAAATGAAAAATTAATTTTTCTCCCTCACTTTCGTTTAGTTCTTTAAAGATAACTCGGCTTTTGCCTCTCCTAGCAAATACCTGAACCTTATTCTCAACAGGTAAAACATAGATATCCTGAATACATTCTGTCATTCCCCATTCAATCAAGCTCAATGAAAACTCTTTAATATCCATCTACTTCCCTCCTTAAAATAATATACGCAATTAAACTAAATATTATTGCAAAAAAACCAGAACAAAACATCTTAAGTTTTGTTCTGGTTTCATGATAATTAAATCGTATCCACAAATTTTATCTTTTTTGCTTACCTTGTTAACCTCTAACACCTTATTTATTTCGAATTACTTTAACAAATAGTTAGATAAAGCGTTCCATTTTCCCATCCCCATACTAATCCTTCGTTTTAAAAGTAAAAAAATAAAGCTATAAATGTTGATATTTCAACATTTATAGCTTTACCAAGAGTTCTGATGCACTATCTTCCCCAAAATAGTTTATCGTTTTGATATATCCATTATACTAAAAATTTGACTAGAATGTCTTTCAGAAATTGTTAATTTTATTAAAATTTTTGAGAAAAATGAACTCCTGCCTAAAAGGGTTAAGCAAGAGTCATGCTTTATCTGATGACAAAGACTTAGATCAAGATCATTATACCAAATAATTTTGGCCAATTTTATCAAACTCTTATTAAAAAGCGATAAATTCTTGACATTAAATGAAAGTTATTTACTTTTTACCGCTTTTGACTTTTGATTTAACAGATAAATAGGAACTCCTAATAAGGTCACTCCAATACCAATACTGGCTAATATCGTTTGTGTAAACAGTGTAGTGATTAAAATAAACAATCCGCCAATAATTGCTATAATAGGAATTACTGGATAAAAAGGAACTTTGTAGGGGCGATTCAGTTCAGGCTCTTTTTTTCTTAAAATAAATACTGCAAAAAATATCAAAAGACTAAATAGCCACATAACAAACACTAACATATCTGTTAACAAATCAAAGCTACCAAAAAACATCATGACGGCTGCGATACCAAACTGAAAAATACCTGCTACATAAGGAACAACATATTTTTTAGACAGCTTTTGAAACTGTTTGCTAAAAGGGATCATTTCTTCTAATGCTAAAGCATAAGGAACTCGAATTCCCGTCATCGTGTACCCATTTAATGCACCATAAACAGAAATCAAAATCCCAATCGTCACTACCTTACCGCCAATTGAACCAAAAATTTGATTTGATGCTTCTGACGCTGCATTCAAATTTCCAGAAAGCTGTTCGATTGGCAATGTTTTAAGAAAAACAAAATTAATTAAAACGTAAACAATCGTGATAAACGTCAAGCCAAAAAATATTGCCTTTGGTAAATCTTTTTCTGGTCGTTTCATTTCACCTGCTACAGCGCCAACACCCAACCAACCATCATAGGCGAACATCGTTGCTAGTAATGAGCCGCTAAGTGCTTGAATAAAGTTGCTATCTCCACCAGCTTTAATAGGAAATAATGAAACTTCTACATTGGCTGGCATAAAAAATCCTACTAGCACGATCAAAGCGATTGGGATCATCTTGATTACTAATGTAAAAGACTGTAAATTTGCTGCACTTTTAGTACCTAATAAATTAACTATGGTGACGCTTGCGCCTGTTCCAAGCGCGATTGGTAACAAAAGATTATTTGATAAATGAAATAAGTGTATAAATTGTGTACTGAAAATAATCGATAAGGCCGCAATGTTAGCTGGAAAATAAATTACACTTTGTGCCCACCCTAGCAAAAAGCCTGGCAACTTTCCATATGTATATTCAATATATTTAACAGCTCCTCCTGTTTTTGGAATAGCTGTAGCTAATTCAGCACTTGTTAAACCTGCACATAAAGTTAAAACACCACCTAATACCCAAGCAAAAATCGTTAAACTTGGTGAATGAGCGAAGCTAACTACACTTGCTGTTTTAAAAAAGACCCCTGCACCAATAACAGTTCCCATAACTGTTGAAAAAGCGCCAAATAGTGAAATTTCACGTTTTAATTGATTCTCCCCCATACTCATCCTCTTTCTCTCTTTTAAGTTATTTTTCTAGTATAGCTTTTCTAAATTTAAATTCAAGTACTACATAAAATTCAAACTATCATTTCTTTAAAAAAACAAAAAAGTGCAGACAAGGTCCTTATCAGACTTATCTACACTACTAATCAAAAAGAATCTATGTTTTAAGATTGCCCATAGTATGCATTTTTACCATGTTTTCTAAAAAAATGTTTATCTAAAAGGTATTGAGGAATCGGCATTACTGAATCATTTACAACTTCCGTTGCACAAGCCATTTCAGCTATCTCATCTAAAACAATACTATTTTCTACAGCCTGTTGTGGCGTTTTCCCCCAAGTAAACGGTCCGTGTCCATAAACTAGTACTCCAGGAACTGCCGAAGGATCAATTTTTTTTTCATTAAAGGTTTCAACAATTACTTTTCCTGTTTCCTCTTCATAGGCAGAGGTTACTTCTTCTGAGGATAGTTGACGTGTACAAGGAACAACCCCATAAAAAGTATCTGCATGAGTAGTACCATAAGCCGGTATCTCTCGACCAGCTTGTGCCCACATTACTGCATGTTTTGAATGAGTGTGTACTACTGAGTTGATTTCTTTAAAAGCTTTATATAATTCAACGTGTGTAGCGAGATCTGATGAAGGCTTCATTCCTTTTTCTAACACTTCTCCATTTAGATCAGTTACAACCATGTCCTTCATTTGCATGGTTTGGTATGAAACACCGCTTGGCTTGATTACAATCAAGCCTGCTTCCCGATTGATTTCACTAACATTTCCCCACGTAAGTTTTACCAAACCTACTTTAGGTAACGTTAGATTTGCAGCAAAAACTCTTTCTTTCATCTCATCTACTAGTAATTTATTTGTCACGATACCCAGCCTCCTTCAAATAAGGAAATAAAAATGCCTTTGCTTGTTCGATTTCTTTTTCGGGTGTTTCACTATTTTCACTCCACATTTCAATTAGGAACGGCCCATTATATTCCAAACGCTTTAAGGTTTTAAGACACCCTAAAAAATCTACACATCCATTTCCAAAGGGAACTTCTTTAAATTTACCAGGAAACTGTTCCGTTACAGCCAGAGTATCTTTCAAATGAATTGCAGAAATCTGATCAATTCCGATTTCTAATTCATAACCAACATCATTTTCCGGCCAAGCCGATAAATTGCCAACATCAGGATACACTTGTAGATAAGGTGAGCGAATTTGATCTTTGATTTTCAAAAATTTAGAAATAGAATTTATGAATGGATCATCCATAATTTCTATTGAAAGCACAATTTCTTTTGCTGCTGCCATTGCAACTGCTTTTTTTAAATTTTCAATGAAATACTCTCTGGATTTTAACGTTTTCTTTTCATAATAAACATCATAACCAGCAAGTTGAATGGTGCGAACACCTAAGTCGGAAGCCAAGTCTATTGCTTTTCCCATTAAGTTCATCGCTTCAATTCGTTTGCTCCGATCCTCAGAACCAAAGGGAAAACGTCGATGTCCACTTAAACAAATCGATAATATCTTTACCCCAGTCTCATGAATTGCCTCTCTTACTTCTTTTCGCTCTTCTTTTGTCCAGTCTAGCCTTTGAAGACGTTCATCTGTTTCATCGATCGACATTTCAACAAAATCAAACTCTAATTTTTTTGCTAATAGTAAACGTTCTTTCCAGTCAATATCTTTAGGGAGTGCTTTTTCATAGATTCCTATTGTAGTCATAAACTTTACCCCCAAATACGTTTGATTTCTGCTTGAAAATCTTGTGCAGCTTTTTTAGGATTTTCAGAAGCTGTGATCCCTCGACCAGTAATAAACGTATAGACATCGAGATCTTTGAATAGTTTTAATGTTTCTATATCCAATCCACCCGTAACCGAAACTCTAAATCCCATCTCAATCAATTTTCTTACTTTGGTCAAATCTTTGTCTCCCCAAGTTTCACCTGCTAAAAGTGCATCTCTGCTTTGATGATAAATAGCTTGAGAAATCCCTGCATCCAACCACTTTTGTGCTTGCTCATATGTCCAATCTCCATATAATTCAACTTGGATTTCTTCTACTTCTTTTGCAGCAGCTTTCATTGTTGGTATCGTTGCACAACAAATGACCGTCATCCAATCTGCCCCAGATTCTCGGCAATTTTTTGCAACAGTTCCACCAGCATCTGCACATTTTGTATCTGCAACTACTTTTTTATCAGGGTATAATGCACGAATACAGCGTACTGCTTCTGCTCCTGCCTGCAAGCAAAGAATCGTCCCGACTTCTACGATATCTACAATTTCGCCAACTGCAACCACATCTTTGATTGCACTAGGTAAATCAGAATGATCTAACGCCACTTGTAAATTAGGTCTACTCATTTTTTCGCTCTCCTTACTTTCATTTTTCAAGAGGCTAGGACATTATAATGTTCCCCAGCCTCATCTTTACTATCCCTATTTAAATTTCGCAGCTAACTCAGTTTCTTGCACACGCTCACTGATTTCTTTAGCAGACATGACATTTCTTACACCAACAACTGTAATCCCTTTTTTCTTAGCATCATCAAACATATTCAAAAAATTCATTGGACAAAATACAACATCATATTGTCCTGCCGTACTTTTTCCTTCAGAAATGGCACAATGGTGAATATTGGTAATATTAAATCCTAATTCTTTCAACGCCTTTTCCACACTTTTTTTCATCATTAAACTGGTTCCTGATCCATTTGCACAAGATACTAATACTCTCATCTTAATTTCCTCCTCATATAATTTCAAAACTTAAAGAGCTGATTCAGCCTTGAAAGGAAAATAGAATAAATGACCCCGGCGTTCGTTATCTCATTTATTTTTTCTATTTTTCTCAAACCACTCGATCCTTAAAACTTGAACTGATACGCTCGAAGCAAGGCACAGTGCTAGCTCTTGAAACTAACTAATATTAAGCTTTTTTTGCTGTCATTTTTTTTACGTATTCATCATAATCTTCAGCAATCAAGAAATATCCTTCTGGATTTGCTCGGTACTGTAATTGTGGAATTGCTAGCAGTGCAATCACCACTAGTGCAACACCAAAATAACCTAAATATTTCATTAATAATGTCATCACAGGCCAAACAGTTGCCCAATCAAACATACCAATATATCCACCATACTGTGATAACCCGATAAATGCCGCTATTAAAGCAGATCCTAGTACTTGAATCACACCAGAAATAAATGGGAAAATACATGCTGCTTTGAATCCGCCACGATTATTCGCATAAACAGCGATCACCGCATTATCAAAGAATAATGGAATAAATCCTGCAATGACAATCACTGGTGATTTAAATAGAATCAATAAGCCAATCGTTATGAATTGTCCTAAAGCACCGAATAAGAACCCAATCGTCACAGCATTCGGTGAACCAAAACCAAAAGTTGCAGCAACATCTATTCCAGGCACTGCACCTGGTAATAATGTATTTGAAATTCCTTGGAATGATTCTGTTAACTCTGAAACGAATGTCCGAACCCCTAATTGTAAAATGGCCAGATAAACGGCAAAGTATAACGCTGTTTGTAAAATGTAAAATAAGAAACTTTGTCCTTCCACCATGAATCCTGCCTCAATTAAATAAGCGGGGCCTAACACAACTAAAATAATTCCAAAGAAAAATAGCATCAGAATTGACGTTGCAACCATGTTTTCATTGAAAATCGATAAGAAACCAGGTAATTGGACATCTTCCAGCTTTCGATTATTTTTATCTTTTTTCATTTTTTCAGCTAATCGAGCAAAGATATAAACACCAAACATCTGTTGATGAGCAATCGCAAAGCCCGCACCTTCAGTCAAATCTTGTGTAATGTCAACTGTTAAATTCGATCCAACTGCCCAATAACAGCCCAAAATAAGTCCCATGATCAATAGTATTTGAATTTGTCCTAAATTAGGAAAACAAAATAATAAAATCCAAAATGCTGTTGCCGCCTGTTGAATTTGAACATTTCCCGTTGTAAAAACCGCACGCAATTTTGTATATTTTTTGAAACGAACTAATAAAATATTCATGACAAATGCAATCAATAATAAAATCATCGTGTCACTAAACGTTCGTCCAAAGGTCTCTTCAATTCCTGCGGTTACAGCATTTTGACCAAAGTAAGGGTCAATGACCATCGCATCTAAATTAAAGCGTTCCTTTAATCCCACTAGAATTGGCCGAAAATTATTCACTAAACCACCTGAACCAACAGTTAAGATCAAATAGCCGACAGTTGCTTTTAAGAAACCAGCAATACTTTCATACAATGGTTTTTTGAGTAAAACATACCCTAATAGAACAATAAAACCAATTAAAAATGCTGGCTGTGTCAAAATATTCGCCGCAAAATAATCCCAAATTCCCATTAGAAAATCTAATACTTGTGTCATTTACTCCCCTTCTTTCTATAGATCAAAAGTTGCCATTACGTTTTGATAATCCTCCATTGTATTTACTGTCATCAATGCTTCGATCAACCCGTCAGTCATCAACATTTCTGATAACTTTGAAATATTTTCTACATGCTCTTCACTGTTTTTAGCTGCTAATGTGAAAAACAGACGTGCATTTTTTTCACTATTTCCTTCTTCAAAAATTACATCATGACTCATTTTTGTAAATGAAATGGCTGTTCCTAAAACACCTTGGCTATCTTCTGAAGAATGTGGCATAGCGACACCTGGAACTATCACGATATAAGGTCCATATTTTTGAACACACGCCACGATTTCATCTACATACTGCTGTGTAATAACTTCTTTTTCCAGCAATGTCTGGCAACTAAGCATCACAGCATCTTCCCAATTATCAGGTGTTTTATCACAAAACCGAATCAAATCATTATCATAAAAATACTTTAGCATTCGTTTTCTCCTTGTATATTATATTTAAGGTTTTAATCTTCCGATTTTAGTGGATAACCTTATGAACCATTGTTATTTTTCATTAGGTATTAACTCAATAAATTTGAGATAATATAATTACTGGATTGAGAGGCTATGTCGTTTTCTCCTTGAGTCTATGAACTCGTCATCGAAAGACTGACACCTCTCTCTGTTTAGCTGTTTACGAATGAGTTAGATGTTGAAAGCCTTCTGGCTTTACTCCGTATCTAGAACAAGGTAGTAACGCTTTTCAGTTGAGTGGATTTCAATCCAAATCCTTATGAAGGCGGTATAATTATGTTCTACATTGGAATTGATATTGGGAAACGTTCCCATGTTGCTTCAATCATGAATGATGAAGGAAAGGTTGTTCTTAAAGGATTTTCTTTTCCGAATACCATTGAAGGTGGAGAAAAATTACTTGGAAAAATTCATGATTTTTCTTCTTCATCAGATGATTTTACTGTAGGTATGGAAGCTACCGGTCATTATTGGTTAACGGTTTTTTCATACTTACATGAAAAAGAGTTTTTAATTCATGTTCTTAACCCCATCCAAACGGATGGGTGGCGTAAAGGGACAGAAATTCGTAAACGTAAGAATGATATTATTGATTCAGTTTTAATTGCAGATCTGATTCGCTTCGGTTCCTTTGTTGAAACGACACTCTCTGATGAAAATATTTTTTCTCTTAAACAGCTTTCCCGTTATCGTACTTATCTAGTTGGGACAGCGAGTGACTTTAAACGTAAAATCATTGCCGTATTAGACCAAGTTTTCCCTGAGTATGACTCAGTATTCGGTAAATCAGGTGTTTTTGGTAAAGCATCCAAAGAAATTTTACTTGAATTTAGTTCTCCTGAAACACTCCATGATATCTCTGCGAATACTCTTGCGAAACTACTTAAAGAAGCGAGTCACAATCGTTTAGGGATAGATAAAGCCAATGCCTTAAAAAGTGCTGCGAGTCGATCTTTTGGTATTACTTTTGCTCAAGAGACCTTTACTTTCCAATTACGATCAATGATTGAACAACTTAAATTTCTGGAAGCCCAAATTAAAGATACTGAAACTGAAATCAAAAAAATCATGGTTATTCTGCATTCTGTCATTGAAACGATCCCAGGAATCGGACCAATCAATGGCGCTACTATTCTTGGGGAAATTGGAGACATTAGTAAATTTTCCAATCCTACAAAATTAGTCGCATACGCTGGTCTAGACGCGACTGTTTCTCAGTCTGGTCAATATCAAGCAACACATAACGTTATGAGTAAACGTGGTTCCCCTTATCTTAGAAAAGCCTTATTTTCAGCTGCTTTAATTGCAGTACAACATGATCCTGTTCTTAAAGCCTTCTACGAAAAGAAACGTTCTGAAGGGAAACACCACCTCACAGCTCTTGGAGCAGTTTCCAGAAAGTTATGTTACATCGTTCATGCGATTCTCAAAAAGAACGAACCTTACGAAATACGAATGTAACTCAAAAAAATACCTTTGCTTTCTCTTATTTGTTATGCACTTTTTTGTTATTAAATTTTGGACTAATTCTTTTATTCTTTACTTGACTTCTTATAGTTAGTCTTTCTTATAAAAATGATGGGAACGGTGTATCATTATCTATTGTAAAGACATCATCAAACCCACGATAAAAGTTAAATTCTAATTTATCTTTATCGTTTGGATAGGTGAATTTGCCACCAGCCTGCCAGATAAAAGGTTTAAATTGATAATTCAAACGATCTTTTTTGAATTTCCAGATTTCCGTTATTTCTTTTGGATCAGCCATAAAGTTTGCCCAAATATCGTAATGAACTGGGATAACAACGTTCGCATTTAATGATTCCGCCATACGCAACATGTCGACTGACGTCACTTTGTCAGTAATTCCTCGTGGATTTTCTCCATAAGCTCCTAGACAAACATCGATTTTGTGTTCATTACCATGTTTAGCAAACATATTGGAATAATGAGAATCCCCAGCATGATAAATATTACCGCCACTTGTTTCAAATAAATAATTAACAGCAATTTCATCCATATCTTGAGGTAATTTTCCTTTTAATGTTATTTCCGGATCTTCACAAGTTACTAAGGCCGTTCTGTCAAAAGCTTCTAATGCTACGATGTCTACATCCTTGATTGAAACACGATCACCAGGTTTTACAATTGTCGTTTTCTCTTCTGGAATTCCCCACCTTAACCAAGTATCAACAACTTCTTTTGGACCAATAAAACGTGCATTTGGGCAATTTTGATGAACTGCCGCAGCTGTATTAATATCCAAATGATCTGAATGGATATGGGTAACCACCAAAGCATCCACGTCTTTAACTTCAAATGGGTCGATAACAAAAGGCTGTGTTCTGAGGTTTGGCTGCATATTTTCGCATCCACTCATCCGCATCATCTGATGGCCTTTTTTCATTTTTCCATTTCCATGCGCTCTTTTTCCAGTTCCACACCATAGATCACATAAAATGTTCGTTTCTTCATGTGATTTCAACCAAATTCCGGTACAACCTAACCACCACATAGAAACCGTTCCTACCTCGACTTTTTCTTGTTCAATCTCCTCATTTAAATAGGTTCCCCATTCAGGAAAAGTACTTAAAATCCAACTTTCTTTTGTTACATCATGAATTGTTGCCATATGATCCCTCCATATTGTTTCAATCTCAATTACACTTTTCATTCTACAATATTTTAAACCGTTTTCAATCTATTTATAAGATCGTTTAATTCGTTTTAAGAACGTTTTCATAAAAAATGCATTTATTATAGATCATAACGTCTTTTTTTATGTTCATATCACTTTTTTTATGATATAGTTTCGATGAGGTGAAGAATATGAAGAATTTAGTTTGGAAAAGCATTTACTTTGGAAAAAAAATATTTTTATGGGTTATTTACTTGTTATTTGCCATCTATATTTACTATCTAGTCACTAGTTCTCAAGAATTAGGTTCTAAGCTTATTTTCGGCTGCTTAGGAGGGATTGTGCTAATCATTGTTATTCTCTTTGAGTATTTAAAAAGTATCTATGAAAAAATGATTTATGCTTTAACTGTTGACTGTGACCTAAATAAAGCTGCCGCTTTAAAAGAGACTCTACAAAAAAAAGATTTGTTTAATGGCTTCAAACAGTCTATTATTATTTTTGATAGCTTACTCTTATTGGACGAAGGAAATTATAAACGTTGTTTGAACCATTTAGATAATAATCAGAAGTTCTTTCATTCCACATTGGATTACCTCTTCATTTATTATCATACGCAATTGTATTGCTATTCTTTTTTAAAAGACGAAGAAAATTTAAATAATTGCTTGAAAAACTTGTTCAAGTTAAAAAATGTTAAAAAGAAACAAATGCGTGGTTTATTTTCATGGAACGAAATTGCAGGAATGAACTATTTCCATCAAAATAGAAATATAAAATGTTTAAGTGAATTGGAATTAATTGATAAAAATCGACTAAATAATCGAGAACTGACTTATCTTTTACACCTAAAAGGACAATGTCTACTTAAACTCAATGAAACATCTGAAGGTTATCGTTTATTAAAAGAAGCAAAAGCACTAGGAAATACACTTGCAATTGTACAAAGGATTTAGAAAGGAGGATTTTAAATGAAAAGTTCGCACAAAACGATCAAAGCTCGCCGAGATGATCTGCTTGAATTATTAAAGAACGAGACAAGTCTACTCGTAAAAGAAATAAGCCAAAATCTTGCAGTATCAGAGATAACGGTCCGTCGTGATCTAACTGCTTTAGAAAAAATGGGGTTAGTCCGTCGCGCCCATGGGAAGGCTCAAATCGTTCAAAAAACTGGAACGGAAGATTACAATGAAGAAATCGAAATTTTAAAAAGCGCAATCGCAAAAAAAGCCGCTGAATTTGTAAAAGACGGCGATACCTTATTTATTAATACTGGGTCAACTGCATTGTCTTCTTTAAAAAATTTAGAAGATAAACGTGTGACAATCGTTACTAACAATGTTAAAGTCGCTAATCTTGATCATAATCCAAATTCAACGGTGATTTTATCTGGTGGTGAAATTCGTTTTCCTAAAGAAGCATTGGTTGGTGATATTGCCATCGACTCCTTTTCAAAAATGTCTTCTGATATTTCAATTATTGGGTGTTCTGGACTCAGTATTGAAAATGGTATCACGACACCTGTCTTACATGAATCTAAAATAAATTCGCTGATTATTGAACGAACAAATGGTTTAGTAATCGTTGTTGCAGACTATCGTAAAATTGGTTTTTCTTCTAACTTTACCAGCGGGAAAATCAAAGATATCAATTACTTGATAACGGACACGTTTGCTTCTCCTGAAGTGATTCGAGAAATCGAAAAGCAAGGCGTACAAGTGATTCAAGTTGAATTTTAACGTAAATAGTTCATTCAGTTAAGTTCAAAAAATCGATATTCTACTATGAAAAAATAGTTCTTTTTTTCATAGTTTTTTATTTTATAAACATTTATGATGTATGATATACTTCAGTTAGAAATAAATTACAATTTTTTATTGTTAAAGCTAGGAAAATTAGTACCGTTTTTTTAGTAGAAGGAGGATTGGTTTCATGCGAATCAAACAGTTGGATTACATCGTGAAAGTCGTTGAATTGGGTTCAGTTAATGAAGCGGCCAAACATCTCTTTATCACTCAGCCAAGCCTTTCAACTGCCATCAAAGAACTAGAACAAGAAATGAATATTCAAATTTTCCAACGGACACAAAAAGGAATGGTTCTAACAACTGAAGGAACTGAGTTTTTATCATACGCCCGCCAGATATTGGAGCAAGTCGATTTGATGGAAGAGAAATATAAAGGAATGGAAACTCGCCGCAGATTATTTTCTGTCTCAGCTCAACACTATGCTTTTGCCGTTCATGCGTTTGTACAATTGATTAGATCCTATGAAAAAAATGAATATGAATTTACTTTTCGAGAAACGCAAACAAATAATATTATTGAGGATGTCAGTACGTTTCAAAGTGAGTTAGGCATTTTATACTTGAATACATTTAACGAAAAAGTGATTCGCAAATTATTAAAAGAGAAAAAACTGATCTTTCATCCTTTATTTACAGCTCACCCGCATGTTTTTATTAGTAAAAAGAACCCTTTAGTTGGAAAGAAATCAGTAACTTTAGCAGATTTAGAGGATTATCCTTATCTTTCATTTGAACAAGGACAATTTAATTCCTTTCATTTTTCAGAAGAAATTTTAAGCACACGCTATCATAAGAAAAGTATCCGTGTCAGCGATCGAGCAACCTTGTTCAATTTTTTGATTGGCCTTGATGGTTATACGATTAGTTCAGGTGTATTAAGTCGAGAATTGAACGACGAGAATATCGTTGCACTGCCTCTTGAAGTTGATGAAACAATGGAGATTGGCTGGATTCATCCTGCTCAGATGTCTTTATCTCTAATGGGGGAAGAATATTTACGCTATTTAAAAGAACATATTATTGATTACGGGTTTACTATTTTAGATGAAGCCTAAAAAAAATCCTGATAAAACCATTTTGGTTTATCAGGATTTTTTACGCTTATCTAACTTTATCAGCTTTTTTGATTTGTTTACTTCTCAATTGTCCACAAGCTGCATCGATATCTGTACCATATTCTTTTCTAATAACACAGTTCACACCGTTTTTCTTCAAAATATCATAGAATTTCAACACATCCGCTTTTTCACTGCGGCTATATTGATCATGTTCACTAACTGGATTATACGGAATCAAGTTAACAAAAGTTAATTTCTTCTTATCCTTCAATAAATCAGCTAATTGTTGTGCATGTTCAGGTAGATCGTTCACATGACTCAACATGATATATTCAAACGTGATTCTACGATTCGTTTTTTCCAAATACTCATCAACAGCCTCCATTAATTTTTCAATCGGGAAACTACGGTTGATTCGCATGATCGATGTTCGAACGTCATTATTTGGTGCATGCAGAGAAATCGCTAAGTTGACTTGCAGTCCATTATTAGCAAACTCTTTGATTTTAGGAACTAAGCCACTTGTTGACACAGTAATGTGGCGAGCACCAATTGCCAACCCTTTTGGATCATTGATCGTATGTAGGAAGTTCATTAAATTATCGTAGTTATCAAACGGCTCACCGATTCCCATCACCACAATATGACTTACACGCTCACCTTCACCACGTTCATCAAAATAATGTTGCACGAGCATGATCTGAGCGACGATTTCACCGGCAGTTAAATCACGTTGCTTTTTAAGCAAACCACTTGCACAGAAGGTACAGCCAATATTACAACCCACTTGCGTTGTCACACAAACAGACATACCATATTCTTGGCGCATCAAGACTGTTTCAATCATGTTTTTATCCGGTAATTCAAAAAGATATTTCACTGTGCCATCTTTTGCTTCTTGGATGATTACTTGGCGCAATGGATTGATAATAAAGTTTTCTTCTAATAATTCAATGACATCTTTTGATAAATTCGTCATGTCGCTAAATGCCATGACACGTTTGATATAAAGCCATTCCCAAACCTGAGTGGCCCGGAACTTTCTCTCGTCATGTTCAATGAACCATGCGATTAGTTCTTCTTTTGTTAAACCATAAATGGATGCTTTTTCCACTAGTTTTCTGCCTCATTTCTTCTAAACATTCGCTTCATACTATAACTTATTGTACCCGATTTGTCTATATGTTATCTAGGTTAGTCAGTACAATTAGACATTTCTTATCTCCCTGATTCCACTTTCAGCAGCATTCATTCCTATTGTTTGTTCTACACTCATATCGTTGCTATAATTAAAATTAAGAAAAGAGGTTTTTTATGATGAAAACTCACGTATGTTTTTTCGCGACACCAATCAATGAAAATACCAGCAATTTTAAAGGTCATGATGATCTACTCTTTGGTTATATCCAAGATACTTTTGCCAAAAATCAACTAGGATTTAACTTGCTAAAAGTTGAAATGAGTAAAGATCACCATCAAATTGAGCAAAACATTCATGATGGTTTAGAAAAAGCGAACTTGGTTATTATTGATTTATCTAGTCACGATCCAAATATCTATTATGAATTAGGTTATGCTAAAGCGCTGAATAAAAAAGTAATCCAACTCCAAAACAGCCATCTCGATTCTTTGCCATTTGATTTAGGCCATGCCACGGTCTTATATGATACGACAACTGACGAGGGTATAAATCAGTTCAAAAAAGATATGTTGGAAGCTGTAAAGTCTCCCGAAACTCTTGATACACCGTTATCATTTTACGCTGAAAATGATGTTGAAATTTCTGGGCGAATTGACGACCAAGGAATCGTGGAGCCTTAATTAATCGGAGAAGGAGGCCGAGACAAAAGCGTTTAGCTCCGAGAAATAAGAGGGAATTCACGAAAATTGCTTTTCAAATTTTTGTGAATTTCAGCTTATTTCCGAAGGAGCTGCTTTTTTCTCGCCGTTTATTCGGATTTAGAGCGCGAAACAAAACTGTTTTTTAGTTTTGTCCCACGCTCTTCTCTTCATTATGCCTGTACTAAACGGTAAACTTTATTGAAATAGAACATACGAGCAATAAGATAATAAACGATTTGAATCAGAATAAACACACCTAATACTTGCCAACCTGCCAGTTGCATTCCTTGATTGAACATATGATACATCGCGGTTAATGCTACTGCTCCGTGAATCACAGAAACAATGATTGGTGTAAAGAACAGAATTCCAACTTGCTGATAAATCATTTTTTTCAATTCTTTCTTCGCTAATCCCATCTTATAAATCATCTTAAATTTCTCTACATCGACATCCATATCACTATACAATCTGAAATATAAGAAGCTTCCAGCTGAAACAAAGAAGACGATTCCGATAAAGATACCCACGAATAAAATAGGTGCATATTCATTTGTAATCATTTGTTGCGAATAACTTTTTGCCATTAAAAGCATGTTCTTATCTTGAAATTTACCAACAGAAACTAGCTTCTCGTAGCTAGCATTTTTAGGCTGCCAAACAGTCATTGTCGAACTTTCCAAATTTTGTAGATTAGTAGCATCTGGTACGACTACTGTTGTGCCATAAGCTGAGACAACATTCGTTTTTTCTGTTTTAGCGACAGATAATGTCTCTTCATCTGGAAGTTTCACTTCATTTATTGTACCTTCTTTTACGCCCATAACACTCGTAGGTAGTAATTGAACAGCTTTACCTTGCGTTTGAATCGTTGGTTTTTTAATCAATTCTGCGAGATGATTATACTCAGATTCTTTAATAAAACTAATTTGATCTGCATTTGTATATGTCGTTAATTGACCTTCATCCACTTGAATCCCTTTATCGGCCAACAATTGAGTAAAGTTCTGTTTTATAGAGTCTGTGTCTTCTGCTTTTCCAGATATTTGGAACTCATAAGGAATTTGCTTCATACCATCTAAAATCATATTTTGAAAACCATATAGCGTACCAATAGCAGCAAAAGCTACAGTTGAAATAATGGATACTAAGAAGAACGATCGCGCATTATCCTTCATTCGGAAAGCTAAATCAGAGAAAACGACCATATTCGTTTTTTTCCAAAAAATCGTTTCTTTCTTCTTTAAACGTTCAATAACTGTAACACTTAACTGATTGAATAAAAAACGTGTACCTACCACAACTAAGAAAATCACAGGAATCATAACAAATGGTACTAGCATCCCTTTAACTAACAATGCCACAGCATAACCTACGCCAATCAATAAGATAGCTAAGATCGTTTTAATATGTGAGCTTTTGATTGTCCCTTTTCCAAGATCGCCTGCTTTTAGTAATTCCTGTAAGGTTAACTTCGGTAAACGGAATTGAATGAAAAAAGAAATAGCTAAAAAGAGAACTGCAAATGAAACCATCGTTAATGCAAGTGCTTGTGCTGGGAAATAGAATCCAAAATCCACATGCATCAATTTATTACTTAACCATAAAATCACTTGTGAAAAACCGATTCCAGCAATACTTCCGATAATTGTAGCAAAAAAACCAATCACTAAATTTTCAATAAAAACCATTTTTTTAAGTTGCTTTGGACTCATCCCTTGTATCATTAACAAACCAAATTCTTTTTTCCTAGATTGAATAAAGACATCCATCGAGTACAGGACAAAGAAAAAAGCAAAGCCGTAAATAATGATCGCTGCTGCTAGCATACCGATTTGAGCTTTTTGATTTAATCCATTAGACAATGCTGGGTGAAAGGCAAATACTGTAAACGTGAAAAATACCATTACTGAAAATAGCGTACTTAGGAAATAAGCCATATACAGATGCTTATTTCGTAAGGTGTTTCGAATAACAAATTGACTAAAACTCATTATCGACACCTTCAATCTCAGATAGTTTCACCATGATTTCATCGTAAAACATCTTTTGATTTCCATTATGATGGATTTCATCGATCAATTCACCATCTTTAATAAACACGATTCGTTTACAATAACTTGCTGCTAAAGGATCGTGGGTCACCATTAAAATCGTTGCTTTTTCTTCTTCATTTAATTGTTGCAATAACTGCATTACATCTTTTGACGATTTTGTATCTAAGTTTCCTGTTGGTTCGTCCGCCAATAATAATTGCGGTTGATGGATCATTGCACGAGCTACGGCGACACGTTGTGCTTGACCACCAGAAATTTCTGCGATTCGTTTTTTTAACAAACTCGCAATTCCTAAACGATCAGCTAAAAGATTGAGCTTTTTTTTCATCACGGAAATTTTTTCACCATCCAACGTTAACGGCAAAACAATATTTTCTTCTACAGTTAAAGTCGGCATTAAGTTAAAGCTCTGAAAAATAAATCCTAACTCTCTTCGTCTGAATTTAGCGATTTCTTCTTGATTCAGCTGATTCGGATCTTTTCCATTCATTAATATATGCCCATATGTGGGTTGATCGATCGTTGCTAAAAGGTTCAAAAAAGTACTTTTCCCACTTCCGGAAGGTCCCATGATTCCAATAAATTCACTGTCATTAACGGTTAAATTCAACTCTTTTAAGGCTTCATATTTAATTTCTTGTCCGTACGTTTTGGATAAATTTTCTACTTGTAACATGTTTATCGCTCCTTTTCTCTACTTTAATAGTCTATTCCAATTTTACAAAACGTACCATAGAAAAAAATAACAGATTGCTTACACTTTTGTAAGTAACCTGTTATTTTTTTAAGCTTCATATTCAATCACATAAGGATGAAGAGCTGTATTATAGATTGCTTCAGAGAACTCAACAATTTTTCCAGAAAGACCAATTGATTTACGAATTCTTTTTAGTCCGCTTTTTTCAGAAGTAGCTAGAATTTTTTGCTGCTCTGCGGTCAATTCCACTATTTGAAAACTATCTTCAAACTTTATGATCTCGATTCCATGCTGATCCATCAGGCGATATAACGATTCTTTTTCAAACGCCTCTAATGGCACATCACTCAGGCTGACAGGTAGAAAATAGTTAAAATAGATGTACGGTTGGTCATCTAGTGTGTATAAACGAGAAACTTTCACACCTTTTTCGCCTAAGTTTTGATAAACAGGAGAATCAGGTGTAAATGTCATTTTTTCTAAATTCAAAATCTTTTTTGAAACTTTTTGACCTGAATCATTTAAATACTCTGTAAACGTGCCTGCTTTGGACAATTTATTATAGGGACGATTGCTTAAGACAGTCGTTCCTTTTCCGCTTTTTTTCTCTACTAATTCTTCTGATGATAATAATTCGATTGCACGACGAACTGTGATTTTACTGACATCAAATAACTGTTCAAGTTCGGCTTCTGTTGGTAATAATGAACCGACAGGATATGTCCCATTCATAATATCTGCTTTGATTTGTTCTGCGACATCTAAATACAATACGCTTTTTCTTCTCATATTATCCATCCTTATGATCTTTATTTAGTTTATCGTTTCATTTCAATTTATTTGTTATTGGTTTAGATTACTCTAATTCTAATCGTATTTATGATTTAATTCAACTAGTCATCCGATTTTCAGATAGTATTTCATACATTATACCAAAGATTGCATTTATGGAAAACCTCTTTGATAAAGTCTTGTATCCAATTTTATTTTCTACTTCTAAGTAACACTTGTTCAATCAATCAAAAAAAATGGAGCCAGCTTCTAAGCTGACCCCATTTTTTTGATATCTTATTCAGTTCCATGATCTATCGGTTCTTCATCCGCTATAGGTTCAAGAAAAACTTTTCTTGGTTTACTTCCTTCTGATGGGCCAATAACCCCATGATCTTCTAATTCATCCACTAAGCGTGCTGCTCGATTATAACCGATTCTAAATCGTCTTTGCAATAAGGAAATACTTGCAGTCTGCATCTCTACAACTAAAGATTTTGCTTCTTCATATAGTTCGTCTTGAGATGCTTCATTACTGCTACCTGTTGTTTCTTCTGTTGGCATCATACTTTCCTGATAATCTGCTTCTTGTTGTTCTGTTACAAAAGAAACGATTCGTTCAACTTCATGATCGGAAATAAAGGCTCCTTGCACTCGAATCGGTTTGTTTTCACCCATTGGCAGGAACAACATATCTCCTCGACCTAAAAGCTTCTCCGCCCCATTACTATCAATAATAGTCCTTGAATCCGTTCCACTTGAAACAGCGAAAGCCATACGAGATGGAACATTTGCTTTGATGATTCCTGTAATAACATCCACACTAGGACGCTGTGTTGCTAAAATCATGTGGATTCCAGCTGCTCGGGCCATTTGCGCTAAACGAATGATCGCATCTTCCACTTCATTACTGGCAACCATCATCAAGTCTGCTAACTCATCTACAATTACTACAATAAACGGTAAAATCGGACGATTTTCGCCATCTTCTAAATTCTTTTGAATCACTAATTCATTATATCCAGAAATATTTCGAACTCCAGTTGCTGCAAATTTCTCATAACGGAATTCCATTTCTTGAACCACTTTTTGTAACGCTTGTGCTGCTTTCCGCGGATTTGTCACGACGGGTGTCAATAGATGAGGAATACCATTATAAACATTCAATTCTACCATTTTTGGATCGATCATCATTAGTTTTACTTCATGTGGTTTTGCTCTCATTAAAAGGCTTGAGATAATCCCATTGATTGCAACAGATTTACCACTACCTGTTGAACCAGCAATCAGTAAATGAGGCATTTTAGCTAAGTCAGCTGATTGAACCATGCCTGAAATATCTCGACCAAGCGGTACTTCCAATAATTTATCCGGATGACTTGGTTGTGCCTCAATAATATCTCTAAATGAAACGGTACTTACAGTGCTATTTGGCACTTCGATCCCAATCAATGATTTCCCTGGAATCGGAGCTTCCATTCGCACATCTTTTGCAGCGAGTGCTAAGGCAATGTCATCAGTCAAGCTAACGATTTTACTTACTTTGACACCAACAGCAGGTTGAATTTCAAACTTCGTTACAGCAGGTCCAAGACTTGCTTTCACAACTTTTGCATCAACCCCAAAACTTTTGAAGGTTTGCTCCAAGACACCAATATTTTTTTCGATTTTTTGGTATTCTCCGCTTTGATCTGCAGATGGAATCGAATCTAATAAAGTTGATGGTGGCAACTCATAATCACGATCTTCTGCTTCTTCTGAAATTTCAAAGTCCAACTCGCCGCCTTCATCCATTTCAGGTTCAGCAGCTACTTTTTGCTGTATAGGTTGCACTTCAGCTTGGCTTTGGAAACTATCGATTGGAACCAACGTTAACTGTTCTGGTTCTTGTATTTCTTTTTCTTCTTGCTCCCTTGCCTCTTGCGCTAACTTTTCACCAGGCGTTAATTCTCTCACATCATTTTTCAGTCGTTCTTGAGCGAGTTTCTCCATTTCGGCTTGTTTAGCTGCACGTTTTTCGGCCCGTTTCGCTTCTTTATCGGCTTGCCGTTGCGCACTTTTAGCAGTTAAGCTACCAAGTTTTTCCCGAATAATCTGTAATCCATTCATCACTTGCTGAAAATCCAGCATACTTATCAAAAATACACCGATCGCTATCAGTAAAGCTGAAATCAAATAACTACCAAATTGAGCAACCAAAAAGAACGTTAGACTATATAACGCAGCACCAATCATTCCGCCACCGACGTTTTGTGCTACCGTGCTCGCCTTTAGATCCATTCTAAGAAACTCCCATGTAGTTCCCATGATATCAGGTGTCTGGGTACCGACATTTCGAAACATATAAGCTTGTAGCAATAATAAAACACCCAAATAAATGAATACTCCACCAATCATCGGTCGACTCTTTTTAATCGGAAATTCTTTCCCAAAAATAACTAGAGAAAGTCCATAAAGCATCAGTAAAATAGCTGCTACTGGAAAAGTATTTCCTATAACTACGCGTAACCCATTGGCAATCAAGGTGCCAAGAAATCCTAATTTTAAGAGTCCAAATAATCCAAAGAAGATAAAAAAGATACCAAGAAAAATGAAATTAAGATGTTCTTGCTGTTGTTGTTGTTTTTTTGTCTTTTTCTTTTTTGCACTTTTCCGTTTTTGTGCCATGTAACATCCCTCTTTTCAATCAGTATCCATTATACCTAAAAAACGAGCCGAACAAAAGTACCCCCATTGTTTCTCTTAAAATTTTAATGATTTTGACCTGCTTTCTCTATGTTAATTGACTTTTTCATTTGATGCCAATCTATTAATCCCAATTCCAGTGATACCAGAAAGAATCGACAGTATCGGGCACAGTAAAATAAAGAAACTAAATGGTGCATAATCCAACGTAGAAACTTGTAACGTACTCGCCATAAACACACCACTTACGCCCCAAGGAATCAGTGAATTTAAGACAGTTCCAGAATCTTCCAAGGCTCTGGAAAGAACTTCTGGTGCAAGACCGGCTTTATCATAACTTTCTTTAAACGCACGACCTGGCAATATGATCGATAGATACTGCTCTCCAATCATCAAATTAGCCAGTGCTCCACTAAACACTGTTGCCGCAACCAAACTGCCTGTTGATTTCAGTTTATGAGCAAGTGGCGTCATTAGGACGCTGATCACATCCATTTTCATTAACAAACCACCTAATGACAAGGTTAAAAGAATCAACGATACCGACCACATCATACTTTGGATGCCACCTCTAGTTAGCAAAGCATCAATTTGTTCCATCCCTGTTTTTGAAACAAAGCCATTTTCTAAAATTGTACTTAATTGTTTCAAATCAACATTTTTTATTTGGAACATATACATCACACTAGAAACTAATATCGTAACCAACAATGAAGCGATTGCTGGCACACGTTTGATTGAACATAAAACAAGTAATAGAATCGGTAAAATTGCCCACCAACTAATGGCAAAGTTATCTTGCAGCACTTCTAAAAACTGTTTTGTTTCCAATTCAGTTTGTCCAATCTTTGTTTGAAAGCCAATGACTGCGTATAAAATAAAGGAAATAACAAAAGCTGGAACGGTTGTCCACATCATATTTCTAATATGTTTAAAGAGATCTGAACCTGCAACAGCCGACGCTAAATTAGTCGTATCAGAAAGTGGCGACATTTTATCCCCAAAAACTGCGCCTGAAATAATTGCGCCTGCCAAGATAGCAGAGTTGAATCCCATCGATATCCCCATTCCCATCAAAGCTAAACCAATCGTTGAAACGGTTGTAAATGCACTACCTATTGAAATTCCGACTAACGCACAACTAACAAAAGCAGAAGGCAAAAATATCTTAGTACTGATAACTGAAAATCCTGCATACATCATCGTAGGGATTACACCACTTGCAATCCAAACTGCAATCAAAGCACCGATCAATATGAAAATAACCATCGGTACGATACCGGTTTTCACCCCTTCGATGATGCCTTCATGGATTTTATCCCAAGAGGCTCCCCGCCATTTACTCCAGCCAATCAATAAACCTAGCGCACATAATACTGGAAAAATCGGGCTCATTCCAACACCGATCACACAAATACTAATAATCAACAATAATGACACAAATACAATTAAAGCTTCTTTTACACTTAATTCTTTCTTCATTTACTTTCCTCATTTTTCTTATAAATTTAATTTATTGAACATAAAAAAAGTCCCTGACAATCTGAAAAAGACTGTCAGGGACGAATAAACGTTGGAAACAAACATTTTATTTTGTCTCATACGCATACATACACGCGGTACCACCCATAGTTGAAATTAAAAATAATTTCCACTCAAAAGACGCTAACGGATCTCACCCGAATAGAATATTTCGCTCCAGATTTGTAATTCAAGTCGTTATTTTGGTCAACTTCCATCAGCCGTTGACTTTCTGTCATTTCAAAACAACTCTCTACTGCGAATCTTTCATAGCTTTTATTTGTATTCTTAATTTTTAACGATAAAAATCAAAACGGCCTTTAGCCAACATTTCTTTAATACCGCCTGTTTCAAATAATGAACGATCCATGATTACTTTTTTGATCACAGAAGCAGGATAGCCTTTAACTTCCATTTTTCCAACTTCACCAAAAGCGTGGCTGTTACCGATAGAAGCAACTGAACCTAATGATTTAAAGGTAAATTCTTTCGTTGGTTCCCCTTTTAATTGTGCTTTGATGTTTTTCCCTGCATGCTCACCCATTTTAAGTGAAATTTGTGCAGTTGTTGGATAAGGACGATTTGACTCTTTATCCATAACAGCAGAACAGTCACCAATGATATAAACGTTGTTGTGACCTGCATCTGTTAAATCAGGATTAACCATCACACGTCCACGTTTGGCTGCAAAACCAGAATCACCCACAACGTGACTTCCACTAACACCTGTCGTCCAAATGATTGTTTTAGCGTTCAGTTCATTTAGTTCATTTGTTTCTGCGTTATCTAAATAAACAACAGTATCTTGTTTGATTTCTTTGATTGGTTTTCCAACTAAGAAATTGACACCCCATTTTTTCAAGTGATCGATACCATAGCCGCCAAGTTTCTCACTAAACATTGGTAATAAACGAGTGACCGCTTCAACACAATATAATTGGATTTTCTCAGGATCAACACCAGCAATTTCAGCTAGTTTTTTCTTCCCTTCATGTAATGAACCTAATAATTCGATCCCAGTAAAACCAGCACCGCAGACAACGATTTTCAAACAATTTTCGTCTTTGGTTTCTTTATAAGCTTCCATTTGCTCAGTTAAATGTTGATACACTTTTTCTGAAGTTGGGATATCAACCATTTTTAATGAAAACTCTTCAACACCAGGTATGCCGAATGATTCTGATTCATACCCTAATGCTACGATCAAATAATCGTAAGAAATCGCTTCTTGATCTTTCAAATGAACCAGTTGGTTTTCACTATCGATTTTTTCCACTCTACCTTGTACAAACGTCGTACATGCTGATTTTACAACATCTTTGATTGGATAAGTAATTCTTTCTGACGTTTGGATTCCTGCTGCAACTTCGTGGATATCTGTTGCTTCAAAGTGGTAATCATTTTGATCAACCAATGTGATTTTTAGATCATTGTTGCCTTTTTGTAATTCATGTAACGCTCTTAAACCGGCATAGCCAGCGCCTAAAATAACGACGTGCTTACTCATTTTTAAAATCCCCTCTTAACCTTTTTATTTATTATTTAAGCCACAATCCTATGGCAAAAAATACAACTTGTGCAAGTGCTCCGACTGCTAAAATTCTAACAGCGCAAATAAATGTCTTTGTTTTGACTTGCTCCTTTAAAAATAACTTCGTTTGCTTCCAAATAAATGGCAAAACAAGTAACGTCAATAACATCGTAATCGGCGTTAAACCTAAAGCAACACTCAAAATGATCGAAGTAAATGCAATCACGATCAATCCGACAAACAAACCAATCGATGCTTTCTTCCCTAAATAGTGAACTAAGGTAAAGCGATGATTCATTTCATCTTCTTCTAAATCACAAATATTATTGGCTAACATTAAATTAGCAATCAAACAAGTGTTAGGTAACGACACTAAAAAGATACTGCCAATATTACTCACTGTCCACTGAAAAGAATCAAATGTGTTGATATAGACACAAATCAACATAATCATAAATCCCATCGTAAATCCTGAAAAGAATTCCCCCAACGGCAAACTTGATAATGGTTTAGGCCCAGAAGAATAAAAGATTCCGATCAAGTAGCAATAAAGCCCTAACCACAATAATGGCCAGCCGACAATCTGAGACAAGCCAATACCCATCAATGCAGAAATTGCCACCATCCAAATAATCCAGCGACGGATCATCGGTAAGGATAAATTTTCCCGCCCAATAATATTTGTCTTCTCTTTATAATCATGCCCTTCTTTGGCATGATGGTAGTCATTATAGTTATCTAAAATATCAACAGCCATATTAAAAATAAACATCGCAATAAAATAAATAAGAACATAACCTAAATGTAAACTTCCATAATGATACCAACTAAAACAAATTCCTAAAAGAAAGGGTAAAACACTGGCTGTCTTTGCTTTTAGTTCAACTAATTCAAAAAAAACTTCTTTATTCAAATTATACTCTTCTCTCCTAACAATATTTAGTTTTATGCTCACAGAATAATTTGCTTGTATTTCTTTACCAACATCGTATACAATCAATAGTATTGAATTACTGAAAGGAATATTGGTTATGAATGATTTTTGGAAAGAATTTCCTATTATCCAACAACAATTAAATGAAACTTGTGTATTGATCAAACACCAAGTTAAAATAAGAAACAAAGAAATTGAAGCAGCTTTGATCGAATTAACAAGTTCCGGCGGCAAATTACTACGTCCTGCTTTCTTTTTTTTATTTGCTCAAATCGGTGATGAACAAAAACAAGATCACACACAATTGATCAAAATCGCCGCTTCGATCGAAATTCTGCATATGGCAACACTGATACACGATGATATCATCGATGATTCCCCTCTTCGCAGAGGAGCTATCACGATCCAATCCCGCTATGGTAAAGATATTGCCGTCTACACAGGAGATTTATTATTCACAGAATTCTTTGAATTACTTGCTGAAACGATGAATGGTTCAGATTTTCTACATACAAACGCTTCTGCGATGAAACGATTACTTCTTGGTGAATTAGATCAAATGCATACACGCTATAAAAAGGATATGTCCATCTCTGATTACTTGCGCAGCGTTAATGGAAAAACAGCTGAGTTATTTTCTTTAAGCTGTCTGGAAGGTGCTCATTTCGGTCATACTTCCTCTGAGGTTCAACGCTTAGCAAAACGGATTGGTCGCCACATTGGTATTGCCTTTCAAGTCTATGATGACATCTTAGATTATACCGCAGACGTAAAAACTCTGAAAAAACCTATTCTGGAAGATCTAGCGCAAGGTGTCTATACGTTACCACTGATTTTTGCGATGCAAAAAGCACCAGAACGATTCGCTGTTTATCTAGATAAAGGTGCTGATATCACAGACGTACAAGCTGCTGAAACTGCCAAACTGGTTCACGAGCTAGACGGTGTTAACGACGCCAAATCATTTGCGAAACGTGTCACCCAAAAAGCATTGGCCGATATCGAAAAATTACCTGATTGTTTAGGCAAAGAGCAACTAACTTTACTGACAGAAATGTTGCTACAGCGTTCATACTAATCCATTACTCAGCTTTTAAAAGCTTGAGGCAAAGCTCATAGAGTTTTGCCTCAACTTTTTTATTTTAAAATGCTTTCGTTAACCAATCAATTTTGGTTCATTCCTCGATCGATTGCATACAATTGTTGATAATGAAGATTCGTTGCTAATAGTTCTTGCGGTGAACCGCTCATTTCCAATTGTCCGTCTTCAATGAAAATCACTCGATCCATCATATGCACACCTTGCAAATGATGAGTGATCCAAATGATGGTTTTATCTGCTAATGTCTCAAAGAATGTATCTAGTAATTGCTGTTCCGTAATTGGATCAAGACCTGTCGTTGGTTCATCTAGCAATACCACCGGCGTATCTTGAAGTAAAATACGAGCTAATGCCAAACGATGACGTTCACCACCAGAAAAACGCAAACCAGCTTCATCCACCATCGTTAATAATCCTTCTGGCAATTCCTCGATCATTTCTTTTAACCCAACCTTATCCAACACTTGCCAAACCTCTTCTTCTGAGGCTTCTTCTCGTCCGATTCGGACATTATTTAAAATCGTTGTTCTGAATAGATAAGGTGTTTGATGAATCACACCGATTGATTTCGTGATCTGATCGCCAAACTCAGCAGTTTTAATACCGCCTAACGTGATCGTTCCTTTATCAGGTTGTAAATCACCACGAATCAATGTTGCTAAAGTACTTTTCCCAGAACCGCTACGTCCTAAAATTGCCAATTTTTCTTTTGAGTGAATCGTCAAATTCAAGTCTTCCAAAACGAGCTTTGAAGTTCCCTCATAAGAAAAGGACATATTACTGATTCTAATTTCTGAATCTGTGATCGTTAGATCTTTTGACACACTCTTTACTTCTTCCACTTCAGGTAAATCATTTAAACGCTTGATTGAATCTTTATAGATATTTGTTTCTTGTGCCGCATCAGGTAGCGGTGCAAAAGCATCGATCAACGGGAATACCGTCAACGTAAATGCAGCGATCCAGTTAGCTGCCCCACCATGATTACCAGGAAAACGAACACTGGTCCAAGCTAAAATCGCGACAGTGATCACACCAAATGCAACCTGCAACACAAAATCACGAAAACGATTAAAACGTTTGATTTGTTCATCCAGCTGGCGTAACTTCGCTTCTTCTTTTTCATAAGAATGAACAAATTCCTGTCCCCGTTGGCTAAACACCCAATCAGAAACACCTAAAATGTTATCTGTCAGTGTTTTATATAATTCATTTTTAGAGACTTTTTGCTTTTCTTGTCTGGCGCCATTCACTAATACTGAAATCAAAGGCAATAGAAAAATCACTACACCTAACATCAATAACATGCACAAACCAAACCACCATGAAAACAAGCCCAGTCCAATAATAATAAAGATATATAATAACCAAGCAATCACTGTTGGGAAAATCGTACGCAAATATAAATTCTGCAAGTGATTGATATCTTCAGACAACAAACCTAAAATATCCCCTGTTTGGTATTTTGATTTAAAGAAAATTGCATCTTTTTCTAAAACCATATAAAGCTTCAAACGCAAGTCGGACGTCATTTTCAAAACCCAATTATGACTAACTAGACGCTCAATATATCGGAAAACTGGACGACTAATTCCAAAGGCACGCGTTAATACGATTGGAATATAAATCATCAAAATATTTTCTGGCAGTGACGCTGCTCGGCTAATTAAATAACCTGAATTAAACATTAAGGCTCCTGCACTAAAAAAGGTTAAAAAACCTAAAATCAATGCTAAGTACAATAAACCTTTATACTTTTTCAAGAATGGTTTGACCCATTGATCCTTTTCATATAATTCTTTATTTGTTGGGGTATTTTCCATTATTCTGTCCCCCTCATTTGATTAACTAATTTCACATAGTAACCATTTTTCTCGGTCAATTCAGCTAATGTTCCTGCTTCAACCAGTTGCCCTTTATCCATCACTAAAATATAATCCATTTCTGCCATCCAGTGTAATCGATGAGTAGCAAAAAAGACAAGATGATCTTCCATCAACGGTAGCATTCTTTCTTTTAACTCCACTTCTGTTTCGATATCTAAGTGAGCAGTTGGTTCATCAAATAATAGAATTCGGCGCGTTTTGTCTAAAAAGGCTCTAGCAAGCGCTACACGCTGTGCTTGACCGCCGCTTAACATTCTCCCACTTTCACCAATCACCGTGTTTAAACCGTCTGTAAGCTCTGCTACAAGCGTTTCTAATCCTACCAACTGAACAGCAGCTATTATTTGCTCATCTGTCGCTTCAGGCGTGTAAAAACGAACATTGTTCGCTAATGTATCTTGGAAAATATAAGGCGACTGCGGAATATAAAGTACTTGCTTTTGCCAATCTTTTTGCAGAAAATGTGGGATCGATTGTCCATCGACTTCGATTTTTGTCGTTTCAGCATCAGGTGCTAAAAATCCACTCAGCACATTGATCAAGGTTGATTTTCCAGAACCGCTAGCACCGATGATCCCAATTTTTTGATACCCTTTTGCAGCAAAGTCTAATCCTTTTAAAGCTGGTTGAGTAGCTTCTTCATATTGGAAAGTCAATTTTTCAACAGATAATTCACTCAAAGCTGTCCAATCTCCTAAAGAAAGTCGATCCGTTTCAGTCATTTCTGGTAAATCCAACACAGCTTGAATTGCCTGGAATGAATTTTTACCATCTAATGTCGCATGATAATCACTCGCAAAATCACGAACAGGCAAAAAGAATTCTGGTGCTAAAATCAATGTTGTCAACGCAGGAAATAATAAAATTCCGCCTTCCAATAAGCTTAATCCTAGAAACACTGCCACAACAGCCACAGACAATGTTGTAAAGAAGTCTAATGCAAATGTAGATAAGATCGCAATCTTCAACGTACTCATCGTTGCTTCTCTAAAACGTTCACTCGTATTATAAATACTGCCTGCGTATTTTTTACTTAATCCAAATAATTTCAATGTATCTAATCCTCGTAATGAATCAATAAAGTGATTAGATAAAATTTGAAAGGCTTTGTATTGTTTGTCCGCTTTACTTTGAGCTGCATAACCTAAAATAATCATAAAAATAATAATCATTGGAAAAACAACCAGTAAAACAATTCCAGAACGAACATCCAAGGTGAACACAAATATCAAAATGATCCACGGAATGATCATCATATTCATAATTTTCATTAAGATCAAATGCAAATAATTTTCTGTCTGGCTAATTCCTTCTAGCGCCATCGTGATCATATTCCCTGTTCCATTTTTTTGAACAACAGTTGGTCCTAAACGAAAAACCTTTTGGAGTAACGCTTCTCTCAACTCACGAGAGCGATCATAACTAAAGGTATCCAACATTTTCTCACGAAGATAGGTCACCACATGTCTGCCAGTATAAAACAAAAAGAACACCAAAATATTCAACAGCTGGTCACTTAATTGACCACCTTCCCACAACCCAACAACGGCTTTCGCTAAATAAAATGCTTGTCCTATAATAAATACTGCTTGCAGGAAAGAAAAACCTGCAAGCAAGATCATAATTTTTTTGATTTTCGGCATTTTTAAGATGGCTTTATCGATCATCCTTCATACCCCACAGCAGCAATCGCTGGATGTTTGATACGTTTTCTAAAGACATAATAAGACCAACCTGTATAGGCTAATACAAATGGTAAAATCGTTAATGATAACCATGTCATTGTTTTCAAAGTATATGGAGAACTTGAAGCATCTTTGATCAAGATATCATAGTACCCCTCGCTACCAATCATGACGCGTGGGAATAAACCACTAAATAATAACGCCACTAAAAGAATCAATGTTAAGCCACTAGCAAGAAACGCCACCATTTCTTTTTTCCTAAAGACACTCACATTGGCAACAACCGTCAATACTACAATTCCTAAAACTAATAATAACGTCACTAAGAAGTTATTATCAAAGAAATCTGTTTTGAAGTACAACAATGCTGCAAACACAACTAAGCCTACATATAAAATCCAATAGAAGAATGATGCATAGTTACGTGCACGTTCTCTAACGGGTCCTTCTGTTTTTAAAGCAATATAGTTTAAACCATGTAAATAGCATAATAAAGTCAACGCAACGCCACCAACCACAGAAAATACATTAATATAATCTGTAAATGATGCCATCATATTCCCATCAACATCAAGCGGCATTCCTTGAACTAAATCAATGAATAAAACCCCAAAGAAAAATGGAACAATAAAACTACCTATCGATAATGTCCAGTTCCACATTCTACGACGTTTGCCGTCTGGCATACGGTGACGGAATTCAAATGAAACACCACGAATGATCAAACCAACTAAAATAATAAATAAAATCAAGTAAAATCCGCTAAACAATGAAGCATACCAGTATGGAAAAGATGCAAACATTGCTCCACCTGCTGTTAATAGCCATACTTCATTACCATCCCAAACCGGTCCAATCGTTTGGATGATTTGTTCTTTTTCTTCTTCATCGTGCGCTAACGTTTGAACCGACATACCCACGCCAAAGTCAAAACCTTCTAAGAAGAAGAAGCCTGAGAATAAAATACCAATCAATACAAACCAAAGTAATTGCAACGTACTCATTCGCCAAAGACCTCCTTATCAAATGGATCTACATCAGTAGAGTTCGCCTCTGCTAATTTCTTTTCTTCATAATCTGGGCCTTTTTTAAGTTCTACAGTAATCAAGTAAACCATTACTGAGCCTAGACCTGCAAAAAGAATAAAGTAAATAATGTTTGATGTTAATAATGAAGCCACTGATACGTTTGGTGAGACACTATCTTCAATCGTAAATAGACCATAAACAGTCCAAGGATAACGACCAAGTTCAGTGATCAACCAACCTGTTGTATTTGCCAAGAATGGTGCAAACGTACATAATGCCACGATCCAAACCATCCAGCGTTTTTCATAAAGTGATGGTTTTTTCTTACGACTAAAGAATAAACCTAACGCTGAAACTAGAAGCATCAATGCGCCAAATCCAGCCATGACTCTAAAGCTCCAAAATAATGTGTTTACTGGTGGATAATAGTTTTTATCATCACCATATTGTTCTTTCAAACGTTCATTCACTGTGTCCATTCCATCAACGGAGCCAGATAAACTGTTATAAGAAAGAATACTTAGCATATAAGGAATTTGAATCCCAAATACTTGTTTATGTTGGGCTTCGTCTGCCCACGCAATCAATGTCCAAGCGGCCGGATCACCAGAATCTTCATAATCGCCTTCCATTGCTGCAAATTTCATTGGTTGATCATTGATTAAAGCTTTCATTTGTAAGTCACCTGTGAATAAAACAGATAATGATCCAAATAAAGCAATCCATAAACCAATACGCATAGACGTTTTGTGGAAATTCATATCACGTTTTTTCAAAATTTGGAACGCTGCAAGACCTGCAACAATCATTCCGCCCATTACAATCGCACCGGATAGCACGTGGGTAAACTCATACCAAACTTTTGGATTCCCAATTACGGCACCAAAGTCAATTAACTCTGCACGACCATTGTTTAATGTGTAACCAACTGGATGTTGCATAAAACTATTTGCCGCTAAGATCCAGAAAGCTGACATCATTGAACCAAATACAACCAACCAAATAAATGTTAAATGTAATTTAGGACTTACTTTATCCCAAGTAAAAATCCATAAACCTAAGAACGTTGATTCTAAAAAGAATGCAAGTAACGCTTCAATCGCAAGTGGAGCACCAAAAATATCTCCAACAAAGCGTGAATAATCTGACCAGTTCATCCCGAACTGAAACTCTTGAATAATTCCTGTTACGACTCCGACTGCAAAACTTAATAGAAAAATGTTGCCCCAAAACTTCGCCATTTTGCGATAACGTTCATCTTTTTTCACGACATACATCGTTTCCATGACTGCGACTACAAGTGCTAATCCTATTGAAAACGGTACGAAGAAGTAATGAAAGACTGTCGTCATTGCAAATTGGAATCTTGCTAATGTTACAATATCAAACATCAATAATCCCCCTTGTTTTTACTGTCTCCACAAAAAGAATAAGCTGATTTCATTCAAAATAATTATTCATTTGCACAGTTGGTTGGCGCTGTCAAAATGAATCAAAACCTAGAATAAAATAAACCTAAAGACAATATGTGTGTGGAAACTCTTTTTAATAAATTTAGAATGATTCCAATTTAGAGTATACTCCTTTTATTGTAAATTACAAATGTTTCTGCCCTTTTTTCATTAAAATATTCCTTTATTCTGATGGAAAAATAAGAAATGTGGGTTTAGTGGATGAAATATGGAAAAACACATTGAGTAAAGTGTTTTTTCTTAAATTTAAAATTTTAGTTTAGGACTGTATTAAAAATATATACGTTATCGCACATATTAGTATTATGTATCGAATGAGTACTAGCTTAAACTCCGAAAGATACGACTTCCCAGGACTTCCAAAATTCATCTCTTTTTAATAACCACATCCAATCTTTGTGATGAGAGCCTGGCATAAAACCAGAATTTTGATCATTTTCTTCTCCAACATCAAAATCAGAATACAAAACAATGAAATCTTTTTTGTCTGCATTTTTTACATTTTTATTCTCTATTAAGTAATGGTTGATTTCTATATTCGATTTTTCTTCATCATAATAGAGTTTGGTCATCTCACAGTTAGTAAATCCTTTAAACTCCTTCTCCACACGAGCAATCGCCGTTTCAATTTCAGTAGTTTTAAATTTTTCAGACTTCTCAACTGTCATAACAGCATTTTCAATTGATCCTTTTTTACCACTTATGGACATACTATAGACAATAATAAGAATCAACAATAAACCAATCCATACTTTCTTTTCCACCAACAACACTCCAATGCAACTATTATTACAATAAAACTGTTTTTTTTGTTTCATTCCTACTATTATTGAGTTAAAATTTATCCTTTATTCTAACAACCCTTTTTTCTCAGAATAATCCAGATATTTATAAACTTTTTCAATCTTATCTTGCTTCACTTTCTTTATTTTTTCCTGAGGAAAGTCTGCAATAATTCCCTTATTCTGCATTTCTTCGATCATCGCAGTCAATTGATAGAATTCTGTCAACATTTGTTCTTCATTGGTTTCATCTGCTCTGGATGGATGATGATCGTCAAAACCGAATCTGATTGCCTTTGACAATGCTTGCTGGATTTCTGCACACTCTTCCATCGCAACTAGGGTTAGATATTCATTTTTTCTCATGTTTATGTTCCTTCCTCTTCTTATCGTTATTTTTGAAAATAATCGACATAAACCGGCACTGCCTCTTCTTTTAACACACCCGTAGCAACTTCTGGTCTATTTGGGCTTTTTGAAAAAATCTCTTCGCTGCCGATCATAATATTAAATCCTGCAATCTCAGCTAATTCATCGTGTGCTAAACTATAGACCATCCTTCCTAAACAGCTCCAAACCATCGCTCCTGCACACATACAACACGGTTCACAACTTGTATAAAGTGTGTATTCAGATAAATCTGTTATCTTTTGGCTTGAACAAAAATCGCGAATAATACCTAGCTCGGCATGAAATGTTGGATCACTTTTAGTGTGAATTTGATTTTCTCCAACCAAAACTACTTTATTGTCCTTTACAAGTAATGCACCAAATGGTTCGTTTCCATTTTTTGCCGCTTCTTTGGCAAGTTCCAGTGCTTGTTTCATGAATTTAGCATCTCGTTTTTCTTGTTCAGTATTAATAACCATGATCTTTTCACTCTTCTCTGATTAGTATTTTTTCTAAATTATAACATGAACTCAAGCGGTTTCATGATTGCTACTAAATTAAAAACACCAATCACCAAATTTATTGATGACTAGTGTTTTCAAATTGAAAATCAATCTTGCTTCATTGCCGCTTTCAATGCTTGTGCCAATGCACTTTCTTCTGGCTCTTCTTTTTGTGAATATTTCTTCATCAACTTACGTTCTTCATGTTTTGTAAGCTTCTTGTTGCGTTCTTTTTTGTCTTGCATTTTTTCAGTAATTGAGCAGTATTTACATTTGAAATATGAACCATTTTTTCCATCGATGATTTCCATTTTTCGGTGACACTGTGAGCAACGGTGATTCGAAACTTTTGGGTCTTTTCTACGGCGATAGTTACAATCTTTATTAGAACAAACATAGATTTTACCGTCTTTCGTATTTTTCTCACGTAAGTTTGAACCACAATCTGGACATTTCTTTTGCGTGATAGAAAAATCTTGGTATTTGCTTTCGCTTTGTTTAATCTCATTGACAAGCTTTTTAGTGTCTTGCTCGATTTCTTTTAAGAAAACCGTACTGCTTTGTTTTCCTTTAGCGATAGCTTCTAATGTTTTTTCCCATTTTTCTGTTAGCTCTGGGGTTACTAATGATGGGTTGACTAGTTCAAGTAGTTGCTTACCTTTTGGTGACACATTTAAACCGTTGGTATTGCGCTCCATTAATTCTGATTTAATCAGTTTTTCAATGATTTCAGCTCGTGTAGCTGGAGTTCCCAAGCTGTGTTTTTCCATCAACCCTAAAAGAGTTCCTTCAGTCAATGGTTTTGGTGGTGCAGTTAGTTCTTTATTGATAGTGAAATTTGGTGGAATCACCATTCCTAATGTCCAGTCAACAGATGGAACAACCTCTTCTTTTTCTTGTTTCCAACCAGCAACTTCAACTTTACTTTGACGGAAGATAAATTGTTCTTTGCCAAAGCTTACGGTTACTTTTGTTTGTTTTGTACGATGGGATTCAGCAAACATTCCTAAGAAACGCGTGACAATCATATTATAGATTTTTTGTTCATCGCCACTTAATTTTTCATAACGTGGGCGTTGTTCTGTTGGAATCAAGGCATGGTGATCTGTGACTTTGTCGTTTTGGAATACTTTAGTTAGTTTGACTTGACCGCCATCTTTGATATACGTTTTTACTTCTGGCGCAAAATCGCTGACTGCTTGCAATCGTTCCTTCATCGTTGCTTTCATATCTGTCGTTAAATATTTACTATCCGTTCTTGGGTAAGTCACGATTTTATGGAATTCGTAGAGACTTTGAACGAGCGATAATGTTTTCTTCGCTGAAAATTGGTAACGTTGATTGGCTTCTCTTTGGATTTCAGTTAAATCATAAGGGAGGGGTGCTTGTTCTGATTTACTCTTTTCTTGAATATCCGTTACTTTTCCTTTGCCTTCACTTAATTTTTTTACAAAGGCTTCTACATCGTTTCGCTCTTTAAATGCGTATGGGTTACTTTGAACCAGTTTAGCTTTTTCTTTTTGGACTTGCAAATCCACTGAAAAATAAGCTTGTGGTCTAAAGCTTTCGATTTTCTTTTCTTGTTGACGAACTAAAGATAATGTCGGTGTTTGTACACGTCCTGCCGATAAGCTATCTTGGTATTTCACTGTTAATGCTCTAGTCACGTTCAATCCAACTAACCAGTCAGCTTTTGCCCGAGCCAAAGCTGAATAGTACAGATTATCATATTCTTTAGCTGGTCTTAATTTTTTAAAACCATCTTTGATTGCTTTGTCTGTTTGAGAAGAGATCCATAAACGTTTGACTGGTTTATTAAAATGAACATACTCTAAGATCCAACGTGCGACGAGTTCTCCTTCACGTCCTGCATCTGTTGCAATAACCGCTTCTGTAACATCTTTTCTATTCGCTAATTGTTTGATTGCTTTTAATTGATGGCCAGTTTTTGGTAATGGTTTGATTCCTAGATTTTTTGGCACCATTGGTAAAGTTTCCATTTGCCAAGATTGCCATTCTTTGTTGATATCTTCTGGCATTTTTAAGCCTAACAGGTGTCCTAATGCCCAAGTCACAATCACATTAGGTCCTTCATAATAACTTTTATTTTTTTGATTTGCGCCTAGTACTTTACTTAAATCTTTGGCAACACTAGGTTTTTCAGCAATAATTAGTTGTTTGTTTGCCATTTCGTTCACTCACCTTCTGTATTCCTTATGTAAATTGTATTCATCTCAAAAATGTCAATACGTTGATTTTACCACACTCTGTATATTCTTTTCGCCTCTAATTTAAGCTTTTTAATTGAAATGTAAATAGAAGAACTTTATACTTACTAATTGTAAGTATAAAAAAATAATGATTATCAAGGAGAAACTATGATCACAATTGAATTTTTTCACGACGTTATCTGCAGTTTTTGTTTTCCCATGTCCTATAGAATGAGACAAGTCCAAAAAGAGATGCCCGAAATAAAGATTATTCACCGCTCTTTTGCTTTAGCTAGAAATGAAGAAGACCATGAGCGAATGTTTGGTTCTAGAGAAAATGCGAAAAGCGAGATTTTATCGCATTGGGTTCATGCTAATCAAAATGATGATCTTCATCGGTTTAATATTGAAGGAATGCAAGAAGCTGATTTTCTTTTTCCAACTTCTATGAACGGTTTACTTGCTGCAAAGGCAGCGGGTGTCGTTGGCGGGGAAACTGGTTATTGGGCTATTTTTGATGCATTGCAAACAGGTTTATTCGTTAATAGTCAAAATATTGATGATATTACTGTGATTGAATCGATTGTTAAAGATAGTTCGATTGATTTTGAAAAATGGCAACAAGCTTTTACTGATCCCACAACTTTAGCTTTAGTTGAAGACGATTTTCGTTTAGCAAATGCTTACCAACTTACAGGCGTCCCCGCCTTGATTGTTAATGGAAAATACTTGATCAGCGGTGCCCAGCCAATAGAGCAAATCATCCAAGCGATTCAGTCAATCAAAGAAAAAGAAGCTCCGATCATTGAAGTGATCGAAAATAATGACTCAAGAAATGGCTCTTGTAATATGGAAGATGGAAAATGGGTTTGTGAAGATTGATTTATACCAACATAAAGAAAAGCAACTTTCTAAAGAATCTTTGTTGCTTTTCTTTTTTGATAAACAAGTAAAGATATCTTTACTCTTCAATTCGACTCTGCTACAATTAAGTAAAGATATCTTTACATAAATTAGGAGCTTATAATCATGAACGTTCATAATAAGATTAAAGAAATACGTGAAAGTAAAAAGATACCCCAAATTCAGATGGCCACTGATTTAGGCGTGTCTAGACAAACAATGAATGCTATTGAAAAAACGAAGTATAACCCAAGTTTGGCATTGTCTTTAAAAATAGCAAAATATTTTGATATGCCTGTCGAAAAAATTTTTCAGTTAGAGGAGGAAAATAAATGATATATATACAAATACTTATAATGATTATTTTTATAGTTGCCGCATTATTTGCGATAGCATCTGTTTTTAATGCTATCAGTGTACTGCTTCAGGTAAAAAAAGGAAACCTAGATGAATTAGAGAAAAAAACTGTTTCAGATTCATTAGTCTATACTATGTTCGTTCTGTTGTTTTTGCATTTGATTCAATTTATTTTAGGAATGATAGTCAATTTTATGCCAGATAGTCAATTCCATTACTACCCAATTATTTCTGGTGGACTACCTTTTAGGGAAGTCATGGGAAATTCCCCTTGGCATTTCGAAGCGCTCTTTTTCGACTTCTTGATTTTTTCAATCATTTATTTTTTCAGAAAACGAAAATATAGAGATTAAGATACTATTCTAGTATCTTAATCTCTTACTTTTCTCTCAGCGTTCTAAACAAGACTAGATTTACAACATTTCGGTTTTGCACAATCATTATGGCGCTCATGAAAATCATCGCCACTTTCAAATGTCACAGCTTGCAAATCTTTCAGCAAAGCCAATCCCTTATATTGTTGAAGATCTTCATCGCATTCTTCACACCAACGTTCGTCACCTTCACTCCAAAAAGCTGCTAAATAATTAACTTTTGTATTTATGTACTCATATGTTGAAGAAAGTTCTTGCCATTTTTTTATGTAGTAACGTTCCGCATCTTCTAAACAATTAAATGTTTTATTTTCTTCGATATCTTCCTTCCAGTCTTCAAAAAACCACCAAGGCTCATTATCGCCGTACATTGTAACAACTTGGTACATTGTTTGATCACTCCAATTCTTTCTACAAGAGCTATTCTAGTCACTTAGTATAAAATTTTCAACTTAAGTGCTTGTGAAATAGTTTTTTGTTTAAACGTTCATTATTTTAATTTTACCATAAGTTATTCTAAGCGAAAGAATAAACGTTGTTTTTCTTTTATTTGATTGCGAATAGAAATAGCATTTGCTAAAATATGGAAAGAACAGAAAGGAACGTTTCTTATGATGAAAAAACCTGTATTTTGGAACTCGATTGCGATTTATTTACTTTTATATAATAATATTTTGCTTGTCATTTCATTGATCATGGCGTTAAAAGCTGTGGTTGAAGGAAATGGAACTTTTGGAGCGGATGTTTGGTATCAGATTTTTGTTTTTCTCATTTATATTATTGTGATTGCCGGATTAATGACTGGTGGTAAAAAAGGATATATAGCCTCAATACTCTTTATCCCATTCATCTTTCTCATGTACTTTTACCCTCCGATGATGGTCAGCATGTTTCCTAAAATGATCATGTTAGCATTTCGTGTGGTTGAATTCGTTTCGATGATTTATCTGGTTGTTTCACCAGAATCTAGAGCTTATGTACAATATTCCAATCAAAAAAACGAGTAGGAATTCTCTCTACTCGTTTTTTTTTAGATATATTGTAATACTTTTTCTTCTTGGTAGGCTTGATCAATCAATCCCCCACCAAGACATTCCATACCGTCATAAAAGACAACAGCTTGACCTGGCGTAATTGCACGAACAGGTTCAGAAAAGATTACTTTGGCTGTCGTTCCATCACCAGTTAGGACAACTTTAACGGGTATATCATCTTGACGATAGCGGAATTTCGCCGTACATTCAAATTCTTTTGGCATTTCCGTATCAACAGTGAAATGAATTTCACTTGCATCTAAATGCGTTGCATATAATTGTTCATGATGAAACCCTTGTCCAACATATAATGTATTCGTTGCTAGATCTTTCCCGACTACAAACCAAGGTTCCTGTGAGCCCTTGCCACCACCAATACCTAGGCCTTGGCGTTGACCGATCGTATAATACATCAAACCATCGTGTTGTCCTTTGATTTCCCCATCTAAAGTAACCATATTTCCTTTATTAGCAGGTAAATAGGTACTTAAAAATTGTTTAAAGTTCTTTTCTCCAATAAAACAGATACCTGTTGAATCTTTTTTCTTCGCTGTTGCTAAATCAGCGCGTTCTGCAATTGCTCGAACCTCTGATTTTTCCATGCCGCCTAATGGGAACATCGTTTTAGCTAATTGCGCTTGAGATAATTGACTCAAGAAATAAGTTTGGTCTTTATTATTATCTACACCGCGTAACATACGTACGGTGCCGTCTTCTTTTCTTTCGACTTGGGCGTAATGTCCAGTTGCTACATAATCTGCGCCTAATTGCATCGCGTACTCCAAGAAGGCCTTAAATTTGATTTCCTTATTACACATTACATCAGGATTTGGCGTCCGTCCCAATCGATATTCTTTAAGGAAATATTCAAATACACGATCCCAATATTCCTTTTCAAAGTTAACTGAATAATAAGGAATACCGATTTGATCGGCAACTTTCGCTACATCTTTGTAGTCTTCGGTGGCTGTACACACACCATTTTCATCCGTGTCATCCCAGTTTTTCATAAAGATACCCACGACGTCATAGCCTTGCTCTTTTAAAAGCAACGCCGTAACAGAAGAATCTACACCTCCGCTCATGCCAACAACGACACGAGTTTTGCTGTTATCTGTCATTTGATCACCATCATTTCAATTTAGATTCTGAATGCATCTACGATTTGAAGGTCGTAACTTTTCAGTGATACTTATTATACTAGTATTTTAGAAGAAGTAAAGGCATTAAGAGTGAACAACTTTCTTCTTTTCAAAAATTTTCTTCATTTTGAAAGCAAAAAAATAAGACTCGATCTTTTTCGATCTTGTCTTATTTTCAAAATTCAAGCTTTTTCCAAAACATCACGGCTAATCATACCATCCATCAAGAAATAAAACTTTTCCTGACTCATTTCATGAGAGTCGCTCTTGAAGATATTCATAGATTTCAAGCCATTTGCCGTTGTCACTGACATTTTCAGTGTTTTCAAATCTTCAGCGATCGTAATTTTTAATTTAAAGCCTTCTTTACTTTGGGGTGTTGCATCCAAGGGACGAATCAACTGAAAATTTCCTGAATTCGTTTCAGTGAAACCATTATCTTTTAATGTGTATTTTTTTGCTTGTTCATTTACCTTATAAAATACCGTACATCCTTCTACTGTTGCTTTTTCTTTAAACGCCATTTCTCCACCTCTTTATTTATTGTCTCTTTTATTATAGTTGGTACGCTTTCTTTTTACTAGTTCTAATCCTATTTTTCTTAAATTACTGCTTAATTTTTTGAATTGTTTCAATTAATATTGCTGTGAATCGTTGAATTTGCTCTTCATCATTGCCTAATCCAAAACTGATTCGAACAGATTCCTTGATTGCAGGATGATTCTTACCATACATCGCTTCTAAAACATGAGAAGGATCTACTGTTCCAGCAGTACAAGCTGAACCTGTCGAGATTGCTACACCTTGAAGATCTAAGTGCATCAATAATAAATCACTTGGAACATCTAGAAATCGTAAATTCAGAATATGAGCTAGCTTATTTTCAGGATTACCATTGATTTGATAAGAAATTTGCGCTTTATCTAATTGTGTTAAAATAATACGTTCAAACTCAGCATATTTTTCATGTCGTCGTTGTTTTTCACTTTCAGTCAAAAGCTCAACCGCCTTGCCCATCCCTGCAATACCAGCTAAATTTTCTGTTCCAGCTCGACGTTTTTCTTCCTGCTCCCCACCATGTAAAAATGAAGGCAATGAAATAGCATCATTTTTAAATAAGAAACCGACACCCTTTGGCCCATTGATTTTATGAGCCGCAATACTTAACAAATCGACCCCAAGTTCATGAGGTGAAATCAGTTCAGAACCATATGCTTGGACAGCATCTGTATGAAAAACTGCTGGATGAATTTTTAGTAATTCTCCAATTTCTTTGATTGGTAACAAATTGCCAATTTCATTATTGCCGTACATCACAGAAACCAATGTTGTATCTTCTCGTAACGCATTTTCAAGATCTGTCATTGCCAATTCTCCATGCTCATCAACAGGCAGATAGGTTACTTCAAATCCTAAACCTTCCAAATACTTCATTGTTTCCAAAACAGCTGGGTGCTCAATTGCCGTTGTGATCAGGTGCATTCCTTGCGCTTTTCTAGAAAGTGCTGTTTCAATGATTGCTGTATTATCTCCTTCAGTACCACCGCTATTAAAGATGATTTCATGAGGTTTGACTTTAAGGCTTGTTGCAATCACTTGCCGGATATCTTCTAATGCACGATGCGCCTTTCTGCCAAATGTATGGATACTAGACGGATTACCAAACGTATTGGCCAATTCACTGGCCATTATCTCAATAACTGCTGGATGTGTTGGAGTTGTTGCTGCGTGATCTAAATAAATGGGTTCCACTGAACTCGTCCTTTCTGAATCCTTTTAATTGGAATTATTTTAACATACCTCACACTGTTCCTCAAAGGTTGATTCTTATGCCACTTACTTGATGAAGCATTTTTCCTTGCGATACGTATAAATATTGCCATACGTAAAGACTGCTATCCCTGCCCAAATAAAACCAAATGCGATAAATTGATCTGCTGAATAAGGCTCGTGGTATAGAAATAGTGCAGATATCAACATTAATGTTGGCCCTACATATTGAATGAATCCTAGAATAATATAAGAAATTTGTTTTGCCGCTTGTGCGAAAAGTAATAACGGAATCGCTGTAACGATACCTGCTCCCATCAACAATACATTAGTGGATACGTCATAATTCATAAACCCTTGTCGTGAAAAGAAAACTAGATAAATCAGAGCAACTGGAAAAATGACAAAGGTCTCAATCGTCAAACCGGTATATGAGCTTACCGTCACGCCTTTTTTGATCAAGCCATAAAAACTAAACGTTACAGCCATAACTAAGGGGGCAATAGGAATTTCTCCCGTTTGGATCGTTAATAAAAGAACACCTGCCAAAGCTAGTCCACAAGCGATCATTCCTGAACGACTCAATTTTTCTTTCAAAATCAATGTTGCTAGCAAAACATTCACTAGAGGATTCATATAATACCCCAAACTAGCTTGAGTAACATGTCCTTGACTAACTGTGTAAATGAAAGTAAACCAATTCACTGAAATCAATATAGCTGCACAAATAATAGCAAATAATTTTTTCTTATCCTGTAATACAATTTTGACTTCGGCTAAAAATAATGCCCATTTTTTTGTAATCAAAATATAAACGATCATAAATAAAAATGACCAGACAATCCGATAACATAAGATATCTAAAGGATCAACCGTTGGCAGCAACTTCCAATAAATTGGAATGATCCCCCAAAATACATAAGCGATAAATCCTAACAAAATACCCTTTTTCTGTTCGTTCATATGTTTAGTCCCTTTCTTTTACTCGTAACATTTGTCATAAGTACGTTTTAATCAATCAAAATAAATACTAAAAAGAAGTTCAGTCTAAAGCAATAGCTGAACTTCTTTCTTGGTTTAAACAGATTATTATTATTATTTTTCTTCTAAACGAAATAGCGGACTCATTGGTGTATTTTCATGAATTCTTTTTACTGCTTCACCCATCAGTTCAGCACAAGAAACGATATTCAAGGCTTCTGGTTTACGGTCTTCAGAGATAAATACAGAATCAGTCACACAAATTTGTTCAATTGGTGAAGCATCTAACGTCTCTTTAGCACCTTTAGACAATAAACCATGAGAAGCACAGGCGTAAATGCATTTTGCGCCATTCTCTTTTAAAATCTCAGCGGCAGTTGTCATCGTACTACCTGAATTTAAAATATCATCAACTAAAATACACGTCTTGCCTTTGACCTCTCCAATAACATATCCTGAGCGCACACCATCAACTTCATCTTGGTCAATGATCGCTAGTGTTGCATCTAAATACTCAGATAAACTTCGGGCACGCTGTACACCACTATTTTTAGGTGAAACGACTACGATGTCCTCACCTGTCAATTGTTGCTGGCGATAATTATGCGCAAATAGCGGCATCGTAAATAAATTATCTACTGGAATATCGAAGAATCCTTGGACTTGAACTGTATGTAAATCCAATGTCAGCACTCGTGTAGCTCCAGCTTCTTCCAATAGATTAGCAACTAATTTCGCTGTGATCGGTTCTCTTGGTTTAGCTGTTCGGTCCTGTCTGGCATATCCATAATAAGGTAACACCACATTAATTGTTTTAGCACTTGCTCGTTTTAATGCATCAATCATGATCAACAATTCCATCAAATTATCATTGACTGGAAGATTGGTCGACTGAACAAGAAAAACATGGTCCCCACGAATACTCTCTTCAATATTGATTTGAATCTCTCCATCACTAAATTGGCGTACCGTGCTTTTTCCCAGTTCAGTCCCGACAACTTCAGCAATTTTCTCTGCTAAAGGACGATTGGCATTCAAACTAAAGATTCGTAATGTTTTATCCTGGTATTTTTGGGTCATGATTTCCTCCGTGATCTAGATATTTTTCTATTCTTACTAATTTGAAACTTCATATTCTATTTTACCACTGATTCTAAAAAAAATCATGGATCTTTTTCTAACTTGTGACAAATAGTTGAAAAAAATTCGACGATTAAACGAAGAAATTTCGTGCTTACAAAACTGTTCGTCAAATCGCTTAGGATCACCTTGATTTTCTATAGTCAATGAGCAAAAATAAAGAATACTCGGAGGTGATCGACTCATGCATCAAAACAAACATCGCAAAAAAAGTAATCTCTTGATACCAACAATCGTTTTATTTATTTTAATTTTTCTTGTCGGCTTAGAAGTATATCTTTTATTTTTTCAAAATCATACTAGTCCTACTAAATCTACAAATGAGTCGACAAGCAAAACCACGCAATCATCGGCTATACTCACTAAAGATGCCCAACAAGCAGAAAACTTCAATCAAGAGGTACGCCCTGATTCAGATTTGGCTAAAGGGATTGATCAAAAGTTAACAGAAAATCAATTTGTTGGGTCTGCTCTAATTATTCACAACGGGCAAATTATTTTACAAAAAGGATTTGGAGATGCAAATATAGCGAAAAAATTACCAAACACGTATCAATCGAATTTTCAAATTGGTTCAATTCAAAAAGGTATGACTGCTGTTTTAATTTTACAGCAAGTTCAAGCAGGAAAACTATCTCTTGATGATACCCTAGACAAATTCTATCCTGATATAGCAGATAGTTTCAAAATAACAATCCGTCAGTTACTTTCTATGTGTTCTGGATTGTATCAAAAAGAACAACCTAAAGTTCGAATGTCTGATGATGAATTCCTTCGCTTTTCGATTTCAAATGCTGCAATGGGTATTTATGGGAAATACAAATACGAGGCAGTCAATTATCGAATTTTAGCTGGGATTTTAGAAATATTAACCAATATATCTTATCGCACACTTTTTGAGCAAACCTTTATCAAGAATTTACAGTTGCGAAATACATTTTTTTATGATGATTTCCTAAACTCACTAAACCGAACGTACGCCTATAAAAAACCAGATGAAACAGGTGTTACATCTGAGATTAGCGACGACCCTTTGCTGTTTGACCAAGAAGTTGGTACAGGAAATATCGGGATGAGTGTTGGCGATCTCTACTTATTCTACTCAAACTTGCTTGAAGGAACGTTTATTGATCAAAAAACGATAGATCAACTCTGGACTTCTGATACATTAAAAAAATATATGGGCGGTATTTATAATTACCCTAATTATATCAAAGGACATGGAGCAGAAGAAGGTTTTGAATCAACCGCAATGATTTCAAAAGATCGAAAAAATGCAGTGATTCTCCTTTCAAACCAACCCTCTAAAGGTAAAAATCAAGGAGAATTAGCGAGTACTAGTTTTAACTTATTAGGACCTTATAATTAGTCAATGATCTGAAAAAAGCTGGGAGACAATACTTGTTTCCTAGCTTTTTTCGTATCGTTTTTAGGCAAACCTAAAAAATGGATTGATTTTAATTTAAGTTTATCATATACTTATTTTAAGGCAAACCTAAAAAGGAGGTTTTTTTATGTCTATAAATAATAATAATCTTACAATCGAACATTTAACAGTTAGTTATCAAGGTCAAAAAGCCTTAGTCGATATTTCTTTACAAGTTCCTGCTGGGAAAATCACTGGAATCATCGGTCCAAATGGTGCAGGAAAATCTACTTTTCTAAAAGGCATGCTAGGATTGCTTAAGGCAGATTCTAGAACGGTATTTATAGGAGACCAACCTCTTAATACTCAAAAGAAAAGAATCGCTTACGTCGAACAACGTAGTGCATTAGATTTGTCTTTCCCTATCAATGTATTAGAGGTCGTTCTTTTAGGAACTTATCCAAAACTTGGAATCATGAAGCGTCCTGGGAAAAAAGAAAAAGAAGAGGCTTTAGCGTCACTAAAAACAGTTCAATTAGAAGAATTTGCTAAGCGTCAGATTGGTGAATTATCTGGTGGACAATTACAGCGAGTATTCATCGCTCGAGTACTTGCACAAAAAGCAGATATCATTATTTTAGATGAACCATTTGTAGGCATTGATATGACGAGTGAAAAAGTCATCATGGATATTTTAAAACAATTAAAAGAAGCTGGAAAAACCATTTTGATCGTACATCATGACCTTCATAAAGTGGCTCATTATTTTGACGATGTAATCATTTTGAAGAAAAAACTAATCGCAAATGGCCCCGTTGTAACAACTTTTACCAATAAAAACATTCAATTAGCATACGGTGACACAATGGGCGATATTATTATCAAAGGAGTGGCTGACGCATGATAGCAAATTTTATTGATGGGTTGGTTCGTTACCAATTTCTACAAAACGCTTTGATCACTTCGATCATTGTTGGATTGGTTTCAGGAATCATTGGCTCATTTATTGTTTTACGAGGAATGTCCTTGATGGGGGATGCAATTTCACATGCTGTACTTCCTGGGGTAGCGGCTTCTTATATGTTTGGTGTCAATTATATCTTTGGCGCTTCGATCTTTGGTATTTTAGCTGCTTTATTGATTGGGTTTATTACGCAAAAAAGTCAATTGAAAAATGATACAGCGATCGGTGTCGTTTTCAGTTCATTTTTTGCTTTAGGAATCATTATGATCTCTTTCGCAAAAAGCTCGACTGATCTTTATCACATTCTCTTTGGAAATGTTTTAGCGGTTCGAGATTCTGATATTTTGATTACCGCAATTGTTGGGATCATCGTGTTGATTTTTGTTGGATTATTCTATAAAGAATTGCAAATTACTTCTTTTGATCCAACAATGGCACAAGCATACGGATTAAATGTTCAATTTTTCCATTACGCTCTGATGTTTTTATTAACATTAGTTGCTGTTTCTTCTTTACAAACAGTTGGAACAATTTTAGTGATCGCCATGTTGATCACACCTGCTGCTACTGCCTACTTGCTGACCAACCACCTGCCTACAATGATTACCTTAGCTTCACTTTTTGGAATTCTAAGTTCAATCATCGGCTTATTCTTTAGTTATTCGTATAACTTAGCATCAGGTGCGACAATCGTTTTAACCGCTGCAGCATTTTTCGTTATCGCGTTTCTATTTTCACCTAAAAAAGGACTATTTTTTGTCAATAAACTAAAAACGGAGGAACCAACTTTATGAGAAAAAAAATACTTTTTATCACAGCACTCGCTAGTTTATTTTTACTAGCTGCTTGTCAGTCTAAGTCTGCAGATACCTCAGACAAAGAAAAAATCAATGTTGTTGCAACGAACTCGATTCTTGCCGATATGGTCGATAATGTTGGAAAAGATTTAGTCAATCTACACAGTATTGTGCCTGTTGGAACAGACCCGCATGAATATGAACCATTGCCAGAAGATGTTGCCAAAGCCTCTGAAGCAGACGTTTTATTCTTCAACGGACTTAACTTAGAAACAGGCGGAAATGGTTGGTTCAACAAGCTGATGGAAACAGCTAAGAAAAAAGAAGATCAAGACTTTTTCTCCGTAAGTAAACAAGTCGAACCAATGTATTTAACCAGTGCTGGACAAGAAAACGAGCAAGATCCACATGCTTGGTTAGATATCCAAAACGGTATTTCTTATGTGGAATCAATCAGGGACACATTATGTGAAAAAGACCCTAAAAATAAAGAAACCTATGAAAAAAATGCGAAGGAATACATTGAAAAACTAGCTGCTTTAGACAAAGAAGCAAAAGAAAAGTTCGCAGATATTCCAGAAAATAAAAAACTACTGGTTACAAGTGAAGGTGCCTTTAAATATTTCTCTAAAGCATACGGATTAACAGCTGCCTATATTTGGGAAATCAATACAGAAAGCCAAGGAACACCTGATCAAATGAAACAAATCATCGATCAAATCCACAAAACAAAAGTCCCTGCTTTGTTTGTTGAAACAAGTGTAGACAAACGTAGCATGGAACGTGTGTCAAAAGAAACAGATTTACCAATTTACAGTACGATTTTCACTGATTCCATTGCTAAAAAAGGCGAAGATGGCGATAGTTATTACGCTATGATGAAATGGAATTTAGATAAAATTCATGATGGATTGATGAAATAAAAAACTGCTTCTAACCTTGTTTAAAAGGTCAGAAGCAGTTTTTTTCATTGTATCAATTCTTCGATATTGATTACACGATCTGTAATATCTGCATAAAATTCTTCTTCATGGGAAACGATAATGACCGTTCCCTGAAATTGTTGAATTGCTTGACGTAAACTCTCTTTTGCTGCTGCATCGATATGATTCGTTGGTTCATCTAAGAAAATAATGTTACTTGTATCCATCGTCAATTCACTTAGTTTTACTTTCGTCTGCTCTCCGCCACTTAATAAACGCAATTGCTGATTTACTAACTTATCTGGTAGTCCACATTTTGCTAAGTATGTGCGAATTTCTTTCACTGTTTTTTTAGGAAATCGATCACTTAAATAAGCTAAAGGGGTCAAATAATCATTTTCCCACGTCAAATCTTGTGAGAAGTAAGCAACCTTTGTATTTGATGGATATTGGTATTCACCACTGATTGCGTTGATTTTACCCGTTAATGTTTTGATCAAGGTTGATTTACCAATCCCATTAAAACCCTTGATTGCCACTTTTTCTCCACTGTGAACAGATAGATTGATCGGTGCTAATAAAGGTTCAGCATACCCAATCACTAATTCATCTGTGATCAATGCTAAACTTGCCACGATCGGTTGATAGGGAAACTGAATTTGTGGTTTTACTAAACTACCTGGTGGTGCCATACGCTCCACTCGGTCTAATTGCTTTTGACGACTTTTCGCCATGGTTGCACGATTCCCTGCTTTGTATTTTCGAATATAAGCCTCCGCCTTTTCTATTTTTGCTTGTTGGGCATGGTATTGTTTTAAATAGCTTTCTTTGTTTTGTTCTTTTTGAGCAAATGATTTTTCCACATTTCCTGTATATTTCGTTAATTTGCCAAATTCAATGTCACAGATGCAATTTGTCACAGCATTTAAAAAATGAAAATCATGAGAAACTAAAATAAAGGTTCCATCAAAACCATTTAAATAATTGATTAGCCACTGAATATGAGTATCATCTAAATAATTTGTCGGTTCATCTAATAGTAAAACATCTGGTTCTTCTAAGAGTAGCTTCGCTAAAATAACTTTAGATCGTTGCCCACCACTTAATTCATTCATTGGACGGTCTAATCCAATTGCTTCAATTCCCAGACCATTGGCAAGATCATTGATGATTGTATCGATTTGATAAAAATCACTTTCATCTAGCTGTGTTTGTAAATTCCCAGCTCGTTCTAATAATTTCTCTGCACCAGTTTCGCCATATTCAGTGTATAGTTCATTGATTTTGCTTTCGATTTCGTATAACGGTTTGTATGCTTGATGTAGAAATTCATTGATTGAACTGTTCCCAATGACTTCAACATATTGATCCAAGTAACCAATTTTTGTATTATTTTGCCATACGATCGTTCCATCGTCTGCCAAAATTTCACCTGTTAAAATCTTGACTAAGGTTGATTTTCCTACACCATTTTGACCTGTTAACCCCATATGGTCTCCTCTATTGACGCGAAGCGATGCGTCTTCATAAAGAATTTTTTCACCAAATCGTTGTGTTAAGTGTTCGATTGTTAATAGATTCATAATTTTTCCTCTTTTCCGTTTTCACAAAGATTTTTTTGATCTCTTTGCTGTTCATTCGTTGTAAATCATAGTAAATATCTGTTTTATCTATTCAATAGTTAAAGCTGCTTAAACATCGATTTCGTACGTTTAGCTGAAAGGTCATTTATTTATCAAATCAAAAAAACAAGCGATCGAATAGGCCCCACCTATCTATCCCTTGTCAGTATCAACAAAGGACAACGCACGAAACACGTTGTCCTTTGATTAGCACTATAAAAATCAAGATCATCGTCAAAAGCAACACTAAATAAGACTACAACTTAGTCTCAAAAATTCAGTATTTATTTAGACGATGAAGCATTCATTTTATTAGGCTCCACAACAATGCTTCATCACATTCATTTGTCGGGAGCTACTTCTTTTCACAAATTTATCTGAAAGAAAAAACATTCTTAATCACCTTTCTTTACAAAAAATAGTTTAACATAATTGTTTTGAAAAGCAAGAATGTTGCTATATCTTCTATCCTCTTTGTACAATGTGCTGAATCGTTTTATTTTTATCTTTAGACGTTTCTTTTTTCCAAGTGCAATAAAAAACATAATTATTAAAGTCTATAATACTTCAATAATTATGCTTTTACATGTTACTATCCGATTGAATTTAAATACGTCAGTGCATAACGCACATGAAATTCTGTTGCTAACGCCAATCCAGCTTCATCGATATCAAATTTTTCATGATGATGGCCATATTGTGTATCCGGATTGTCTAAATTTCGTGTTCCTACTCGACCATAAACGCCAGGTGCTTTGAGTAAAAAATCAGCAAAATCATCTGCACCTAAACTCTTAGTATGATCTGTAACGACATTCTCATTTCCAACTATTCCTGCTGCTACTTTTTGTGCTAATTCAGTTGCAGCATCATCGTTGATCAAAGGTCCTGCTGCATCATGAATAGTAAAAGACGAAATTTTTGTTCGATGGGCTTCCGCAATTTGATTTGCAATCTCTTCCACACGTTTTAAAACAAATGCACGTGTCTCATGACTAAATGCTCGGACTGTTCCTTCTATTTTAGCATGGTTGGCCACAATATTATATCTAGTTCCAGCATCAAGTACGCCGATTCCAACGACAATAGGATCTAACGGACTAACTTCTCTTGCAGCTATTTTCTGTAGTTCTACGACAATACTTGCCGCTGCTAATACAGCATCCCGTCCAACATTTGGTTGCGCCACATGACTGCTTAAGCCTTCAACTTCAATTTTAAATATATCACAAGAAGCATTAGTGGCTCCTTTAGTCGCGACTAATTTCCCCACAGGAACACTTGAATCTAAATGGATACCAAAAACTTGATCGATATTTTCTACAAAACCACCATCGACAAATTGACAAGCGCCAGCACCAATTTCTTCTGCTGGTTGAAAGGCTAATTTAATTGTTCCAGCAAACTCGTCTTTATGGTTTTTCAAAACTTTTGCGGCGCCTAACAATGCTGCAGCGTGACCATCATGACCACATGCATGATTTAACCCAGGATTTTTAGATTGGTATTTTTTCCCTGTTGCATCTTCTAATTCTAAAGCATCAATATCAGCTCTTAAAATGATTGTTTTACCAGCTTTTCCTCCGACGATTGTTCCAAGTACTCCAGTTTCTCCTACTTCTTCGAATGGAATAGACAGCTTGTTCAGTTCTTCTTTGATTCGTTTGATTGTTTCAAATTCCTTTAAACTAGCTTCCGGATATTGATGGAAATGACGTCTTAAAGCGATCACTTCATCTGCATTTTGCTGAATTTCTTCTTTGATCGATTGTTTCGTTACTATAGTCATTTTAGCGTCCTCCTCTTATTTTCTGCCGAATGTTTCCCATGCTGGAATACTTGACCCTTTTGATGTTTCTTCGATGACTTTTTTTGTTTCTTCTTGTTGATAGGTGTCGACTACTTTATTGTATGTTTTATTTTCTTTATCTGCTTTACGTGCAACAATGATATTGACATAAGGTTTTGATGTTTCATCCACAGGTTCTAAGAAAATCGCATCTTTTGTTGGGACAAAACCAGCATCTACAGCCATTCCACTATTGATCACCGATGCATCGATATCTTGAAGTGCTCTAGCCGTTTGTGATGCATCTAATTCTGTTATTTTTAAATCTAATTTATTTTCTGTAACATCACTTACGGTTGGTGTTTGCTTCTTCGCAGGATCCACTTTAATTAGCCCAGCACTTTGTAATAACAATAACGCTCGACCGCCATTTGTCGCATCATTTGGAATTGCGATTTCAGCACCCTTTTTTAACTCTTTGACATCTTTAATTTTAGAAGAATAAATACCTAATGGCGCACTAACCGTATTACCGATCGACACAAGCTCTGTTTTGTGTTCTGCATTATAGTTATCTAAGAAAATCTGATGCTGGAATGAGTTCAAATCAATTTCTTTCTCCGCTAATGCAGCATTTGGTTGCGTATAATCAGAAAATTCAACAAGCTGAAGGTCGATTCCATCCTCTTTCAAACGTTCCTTTACTGATTCTAATACTTCATTATTCGCACCAACAACACCTAATTTTACGACTTCATTCTTTTCACTTTTGGCACTCCCCGCAGAACATCCTACTAATACAAACCCAACTGTTAAAGCTAATCCAATAATTTTAATTGTTTTTTTCATTTAAATTTCCTCTTTTCATTTTTTTAATGTGATGTTTTCTTAATCAATGTGTTACTTATAAACTGACTGGCAAATACTAAAACTAAGATAATCAATGTTGCGACAACTGTCACATCCGTTTGGAATCGGTTGTAACCTCTGGTAATTGCTAAGTTGCCTAACCCACCAGCGCCAATTGCGCCAGCCATTGCGGTTAAACCAATTAAATTGATGACTGTAACAGATGAAACGCGGATAATACTTGGTAAGCCTTCAATTAAATAAACTCTAAAAATAATTCCCAAAGGACTTGTTCCCATTGATTCCGCTGCTTCGATCACACCTGGATCAACTTCTAATAAGGCGTTTTCGATTTGACGTGCAAAAAATGGAATCACCCCTATCACCAACGGGACTAAAGCAGCCGTTGTTCCAATCGTTGTTCCTGTTAAAAAACGAGTGATCGGCTGGATCAATGCCAACATGATGATAAAGGGAATGGATCTACAGATGTTGATAATTTTTTCTAAAATATTATAAAGAACATTATTCTTTAAAATGCCTTCTGGCCCTGTTGCAACAAGTACAACACCAAGTAGCGTTCCTAAAATTCCAGCAATGATCGCTGTCCAAAAAACCATGTATAGTGTTTCGATCGTGCTATCAATAAATTCTTGTTTTAGTAATAAGACATTAGGAAAATAATTTTGTAAAACGTCTTTCATATAATTCGCTCCTTTTTATATTTAATTTAGATAACATGTAAAGGTATGATGTTTTCTTCTGGTTCTTTCTTTTTCAACACTTTGATTTTTACACCTTGTTTTTGTAAAAAGTCCAATGCTTTTTCTCGTTGGTGTTCTTCTCCCGAAAGAATGACGATCAAATTGCCAATTGGTACTTGCTGCAAGATTTCTACATTTCCATATAAAATATTCGTAACCACATGATATTTGCTATAAAGTTGAGCAATCAGCGGTTCGCTTGTTTGCTCCCCTACATAAGAAAATTCTACCAACACTTCATTTTCACTCAGATTTGTCAAACTTGGATGCTGTATAATTGTTTCTAGCGCTTGATCGATATGTGTTGCCGTTCGGATAAAGTCCTTCGTCAAGGCTTCTTTAGGTTGACTGAAAATCGACACAATATCATTTTCTTCGATCACCTGTCCATCTTCCATCACAGCGACTTTGTTGCAAATTTCTTTCACAACTTGCATTTCATGCGTGATCAGAACAATCGTCAAACCTAACTCTTTGTTTAACTTCTTTAATAAGTCTAAAATTTGAATCGTTGTTTTAGGATCTAATGCGCTAGTTGCTTCATCACACAATAATATTTCCGGATCATTGGCTAATGCTCTAGCAATGGCAACCCGTTGTTTTTGCCCGCCTGATAATTGGCTAGGATAAGCGTCTTTTTTCTCTGAAAGTCCTACTAGTTCAAGCAATCGTTCAATTTTTTCTTTTCGTTGTTCTTTTGAAAGGCCAGAATACTTTAGAGAAAAATCAACATTGGCAAAAATTGTTCGTTCCTTCATCAAATTAAAATGCTGGAAAATCATGCCGATATTTTTACGCTGCGCTCTTAGTTCTTTAGGTGAAAAACTAAGAATATTTTTATTGTTGATAATGACTTCGCCTGAGCTTGGCCTTTGAAGTAAATTGATTACTCGAACCAAGGTACTTTTTCCTGCCCCTGAATAGCCAACAATGCCGAATACATCTTCTTTTTCAATCGTTAGGGAGACATTTTTCACTGCATCGATTTGTTGTTTTTTCTGAAAAAAGGTGACATTAATATTTTTTAATTCAATCATTTTTGTTCCTCCTGTAATTCTTTCGGTATAAACCAATAATTTCCTTGGTTATGTTCGTTCAAGTATTTTTTGAACTCGTCTGAATGATAGGCTTTCACCACAGCTTGTGCCCAAACGCTCTCTGAATTTTTTTCATCGACCGTTGCGACTAACTCATAGTCTTTTAACACATCTTCTGAAAGTAGACTGTCTTTTGGATCAAGCTTGGCACTATAGACAATGCTTCCTGGAATCACCGCAAAATCTAAATCTGCTAAACTTCTAGGAATTTGAGCCGATGACATTTGAATCAGTTCTAGATTCTTAGGATTATTAACAATATCTTCTTTCGTTGCCTTGACTGGATCAATTCCTGTTCTCAATTTGATCCAACCTGCTTTTTGCAAAAGATTGAAGGCTCGTGCAGTATTTGACGCATCATCAGGAATACCTATTTTATCGCCTTCTTCTACTTCATCTAACGTATCCCTTTTCCCCGGAAACACCCCTGCTGGAACAGTAGGAATCGCTGTAATTCCAACCAAATGAGTTCCTTTGTTCTCATTGAAGTTATTCAGATAAGCAGTATGTTGGTCAACATTTACATCAATTGCTCCCTCTGTTAAGGCTACATCTGCTTGGATTAGTTCTGTAAATTCGGTTTGCTCTATCCGATAACCCTCCTTTTCTAAGATGGGTTTGACTGCTTCTAAAAATAATTCGCTATACGGACCGGGTGAAGTCCCAACTCGAATGATTTTTGCTTCTTTTTCTTTGTTTACAGCAGAATTTCCATCATGACCGCATGCCGTAATTGCGACTAGTCCCGTCAAAATCAACACTATATTCAAAAACTTTTTCCTCATGCATCGTTCCTCCATTATTGTTATTTATAAAAAGAAAAAAGCATCCTCAAATGTAAAAAATTATACATTTGAGGACGCTTTTGCGTGCTACCACCTCTATTTGATATCCACTCACATAGATATCCTCATCAAGTACGTCGATCAATGATCGATTATACTCTAGCACATTAACGGGTGCATCCGTCGCTGTCTTATGAATTTCTCACTCGAAGCGCTGCTCAATGGCCATTTTCCAGATTTCGTTTACCGCTTGTTTTCAGCTACCCAAGCTCTCTGTTAGATATCGTCTTATCTGTACTTTCCATCTCATTGCTTTAATTATTTAGTTGTTTGAAGAATCAATATTTTCTCCGTTAATCTTATACTTTTAATCTTGATGAACATAAAAATAGCCCTCTACCAGCTGCTGCTAGTAAAGGGCGAATAATCGCGGTACCACCTTTGTTTTAAAGTAATCATGATTACTTTTCTTAGACCAAGTCTTATAACTTGTCGCTTTGATAACGGATGCTTTCCCGAAGCTGCTTACATATCAACAGCTTATCCTCCTGAGACCATCTTCAACTCTTATGCGCTTATCTCTTTTCACCAACCGAGACTCTCTACAAAAGCACGTCCAAATTTACTCTTCTCTTCAACGGACTGTTATTCATTTGTTGTTACGTTGTATTCTACTGGAAAATAAATTACATGTCAAATCTTTTTTTTATTATTTACTCAGTAATTGTTTCTCTAGGACTAACTAGGTACTGCTCCAAGACATCTTTAGACATTTCTTTTCCATATCCACAAATTGGACATAGTAAGTAATGACTTGATGATGTGTTAAAAATTGGGATCCAAAATAACGTAAATTTTCGTCCAATTTGTTTTCCCTGCATGATTACTTCGTTGCTACAATGACTACAGTCACATTGAATCACTGTATCCCCTAAATCTCTTTCAAATCCTTTGCTACCCCAAACAATAAACATATTTATTTTCTCCCCTTTGTTTCAGTTTATCAATAGGGGCTTAATTGTGTCAATAAGATAATTAAATATAGACTCAAATTGTGCTTTCGTTATATAACAAATTTTGGAAAAAATCTTGATCTGCTATTGGATGTGGAAATTGATTGACAAACCTTACTATCTACGGTAATCTGTTATCTGTATTACTATTATTGCCGCCTTAGCTCAGCTGGTAGAGCACCACCATGGTAAGGTGGGGGTCGACGGTTCGAATCCGTCAGGTGGCTTACTGAAAACTGTACCCAATATTATTGGATATAGTTTTTTTATTATATTGATTAGATAAAAATCCAAAGAAAATAGGTGAAAAGAATGACCAATCATAAAGATTTAACATTCGATTTCTATCAAGAAAACGATCAACAACTTTACTCCCTTCTCACAAAAGATATTCGTGTCATGCGTTATATCACTGAAAAAGCAGAACCTGAAAATGAAGCCATTGAAAATTTCAAAAAGATTTTAGCTTATAATAAAGCGCATAATGACCAGACTGGTTACTACAAAATTTTTGATCAAGAAACCTATATTGGTTTTGGTAAATTGTCTTGGGATGAGGAAAATAAAATAGAAATCGGTTATATGTTGTTGCCAGAACACTGGGGCAAAGGTTATGCCACACAAGTAATTGCGATATTATTGGACTTTATAGAACAATCGAAAACATTGTCTGCTGCTACGATTTATGCCATTATCGATCCAAAAAATGGTGCATCAAAGCATCTTTTAGAAAAATATCATTTCGTTTCTGTTTGGCAAGGAATCGAAGATGGATTACCTTCTGAACATTTGGTTTGGCAACCTTAATCTATGATAAAAGAAAAGCGCCTAACTCTTTGAGCTATCCTCAAAAGTTAGATGCTTTTTTTAATCATCATATCGTTTTCGTTTAGATGAAGCTGGGATTCCCAAAGCCTCCCGATACTTGGTTACAGTACGACGAGAAATTTCGATTTCTTGTTTTTTCAACAAATCTACCAATTTCTGATCTGAAAGTGGTTTTGCTTTATTTTCATTATCAACTAAAGCTTGCAATTGTTTTTTGATGCTGCTTGTTGAGGTTTCTTCTCCTGTGGTTTCATTTGATAAGCCATGCGAAAAAAATGAGCGAAGTTCAAAAACACCAAATTCTGTTTCTAAATATTTGCCATTGACTGCTCGGCTAACGGTTGATTCATGAATTTTCAATGATTCTGCAATTTCTTTTAAGGTCATCGGTTTTAGCGGACGATCTTCTTTAAAAAAGAATTGCTGTTGGCGTTGGACAATTTCTGTGCCCACTTTTAAAATAGTATCACCACGTTGAAAGATCGTTTTTTCTAACCATTCAAATTCGTTTTTCTTTTCCTTGATGTACTCTTGAACTTCTTTATCATCTGTTGCTTCCATTCGTTCAAAATAAGCTTGTTGGAACTGGATTGTTGGCGTACCTGTTTTATTGGAAAGAACCTTTAATTGATTCTCCTTGATTCGTAATGTTAAATCTGGGCGTATATATAAGCCAGAAGTTGATTCAAACATACTTCCAGGGGCTGGGGTCAAGGTCTGAATGTAATCAAAAATCGTTTGAATCTCTGACAGCTCTACATCAAATTTTTTAGCGATCAATCCCCACTTACGATTAGCCAAATGATCAAACTCTTCTTCAATTACAATATAAGCTAGGTCTGGCGCTGTATCATCACGTTCTACCTGCAGTAACAAACATTCTCGTAAATCTCTTGCACCAACTCCTGCTGGATCTAATTGCTGAATCAATGTCAAAGCATCCAACATTTCGATTGCTTTGGCTCCTGTTTTTAGAGACGCTTCCTCTAGATCAATCATCAAATAGCCATTTAAATCAATATATTCAACTAAAAATAAAACCAGTGTTCGTAGATAGGTATCCCGATAATTTAAATGGATTTGATCAATCAAATATTCAAAAAGCGACATGTGGTTATCAGGAATTTGATTTAAGTAATTGTTTTCTTCATTAGTATAAGTTCGGCTGTTAGAGCTGGGGAAATCTCCATAATTTGTCTCGGTTTGAATGTCGATCAAAGGATTTTCTAGCGACTTGGCTTCTATGTAGGCATAAAGTTCTTCTGAATTGTATTGTAAAATCTGAATCGATTGTTGTAATTGTTGGGTCATTGCAAGTTTTTGGACTTGTTTTTGTTGTTGTGATTGATGTTGCTCAAATTTCATTATTTTTGTCCTCCCCCTTGTAATTTATCAAAATATCAGCTAAACTAGTAAACGTGCTTGCGCCCTTAGTGTAGTGGATATCACGTAAGATTCCGGTTCTTGAGACGGGGGTTCGATTCCCTCAGGGCGCGTCATTTTTTGAACCATTGATTTACTGCTACATGTAGAATTATAGCATAATTTAAAATCAGATGTCGCTATAAACAAGATAACATCCCCCTGAACACTACAAGTGAATAGTGTTTTTTTATTTGTCACAATCTCTACTTAACAATAAGATTCAAATTATGGACATTTTTTTATATTCTCTCATTTATCTATTGAATCCATTTAAAATCTGATAAAAAAAGACTATTTTTTTGTGTTATTATGGTTCTTTGATAAATATCATAGTTAGGTAGTGAATAGGATTGAGTCAGCATCATACAAGGCTATTAGTTATTTCACTTCTTTTAGCACTCACAGAATTTATTTTGAACCGTTATTTTAATCAATTTACAGCTATTGATTATCAGCTCTTATTTTTAATCATCACCTTTATTCAAGGTGGTATAATTTTATATTTTCTGCTCTCATTTTTACTGCTATTATTTATTAGTTATAGCTCTAGAAAATAAATAGGCAGCTGGATTTCTATCTAAAAAAGAGTAAATGGGCTTGGAGTCGCCCTTTACTCTTTTCTTTTTATCTTTATAAAACCATCGTTTCAAGTTCAAAACGAATCTTGCTTTGAATCATCTGAATTTTTTCGATTTCTGATCCGTCTTTATCAACTTGATATTTCTGGGCAATAGAATGATTATACGAGATGATATAACTTATAGCCCATAGCCTCGGGTCCTCAATGATTTTATCTGCTAACGGATAAAGTAGTGCAAAATGCAGCCGTATTTCTTCCATGATATCCACCAATAAAATTGGATTATCATTGATTAGTTCTTTTTCTAAAAAAAGAAGAATTCTTTGATAGGCTGCGCAATCCAGCGGTCCACCTACAGCTGCTGGAATAACTGTATATTTTTTGTTATCCCTCCATAAAAATTCAACTTCTTCTTTTACGTGTAGGCTTACAAGTTCTTCCAGTATCCACGATCGAACTAAATTATGTACTTGCTCATCTAACAAGATTTTTTTCCCGATCACAATAAATTCATCATGCGGCAACTGTCCAGCTTTTTTTACTATTGCTAATTGTTCATAGTAATTATGCCTGTTCAAATGATTCAATTCTTCTTTTAATTCTTTGATTTTGCCAACTTCAAATTGCTGATACATCAATTCAACATGACGAATTTTCTTTTTTAAAGAAATCAATTTTCTCATTTCTCCGCTTTGTTCCATTAAAATTCGTTCATTAATAATGCTATGTGCTTGGATAAACATATTATTTTGAATCAAAATTTGGATATAAATCTCCAAATAATCTAAATAAGCAAAATATTTTTCTTTCATTTCTGAAGCTAACGATAAAGCTTGCTCGTTTTCACCTATTTCTAAATACATGTTTACCAACACTAAATTCAACGGAAAGTCCTGTCGTATTGCGTAAGCTTGTTCATAATAATCAACTGCTTCAATCAAATTATCTTGTTTTACTGCTTCTTGTCCCAGCTCAATAAACCGTTCATAGTTTTTTGGAAATGGAATTTGATTCGTCAAAAGAAACGCCACCTTCCTAATGATTATTTCCCATATTTTAACACTTACCGAAATAAATGATAGTAAATGGGAAATAGTGTGTATCCCTTAAAAAGGAAAAAATTTTGCTTGAAACGAAATATACTAAAAATCACGAAAATTCTAATATAAATTTCTAATAATGACAGCTACTTCAGCTTGACCTTCTGCTTGCATTCGTTCTGCCTTTTCTACCAACGTATAGCCAACATAGAATTCTTTTGTCAACTCATCTTGTACTTTGAATTCCACAACGTCTTCTACATGAAAAGCATTTGGCTCAACTTCTTGAACACTATCCCAACCAGTATCGATAAATACTTTGGTATTATCATTAATCGCGCTATTGGCTTCCAATTCTTCCACACGTTTTTTTAATTGTGAAAATGTCATTACTTCTACTCGATTATCCATTGTGCTGCCTCACTTTCTGTTATTTGACTCTGTGTTTTATTATACCAATTACATGTATATTCAACCACTTACTTTTCTCCACTATCATCATAACCTAAAATCAAATTTTATAACACTTAAATTTAAAAAGAAGGGAAATAAACTTTTTTTGTTTATTTCCCTTCTTTTCTACTGTTTTACTACTCTTTTGTCAGTTCACCATCTTCAATACGATAAACATTGTCGCTCCATTCGATCATTCTAGGGTCATGAGTGACCATGATCGTTGCTTTTTGTTTTTCATGTGCTTCTTTTGCCAAAATTTTTACAACTTCATATGCATGTTCCGTATCTAGACTCGCTGTTGGTTCATCTGCTAAAATCAAACTTGGTTCATTGAACAATGCGCGAGCAATAGCCACACGTTGTCGTTCTCCTCCCGACAAGTCTCTTGGAAATTTGTGAATTAAATCAGCAATATCTAAAGAGGTTAATAAATCATTGATTCGCTTTGTTTCAGTCTTTTTCTTTTCAATTTTGTCGACTAATTTAAATTGATTTTCTACCGTTAAAAACGGGATTAGATTAGACGTTTGTAAAATAAACCCTATTTCCTCAAAACGTAATCGCGAGCGTTTTTTTTCATTTAAATGGGTAAAATCTTTGCCGTTGATCATAATAGTTCCAGACGTAGGTGTTTGTAAGCCACCTGCAATTGTCAAAAAGGTACTTTTACCAGAACCTGATGGGCCAATGATACTGACAAATTCTCCAGCTTTAACGTTTAAATCAATTCCTTTTAATGCTTCAACTTTTGCATGGCCTTTACCAAAATCTTTACGAATATCATCCATTAATAAAATATCAGTCATTTTCTTACCCTCCTATCGCTTTCATTGGATCAACGTGAGTCACTGTGCGGATCGAGAAAACACCGCCTAGTACAGCAACGATAATCAACACTATACTATAAACCAGTAAATTCATACTATCTAATTCAAACGGCATCGCAGAAGGTAAAACAATGTTTGTCAGCAAGGTCAAGACCACACCAATCAAGACACCGATCACGCCTAAAATGAACGTCTGAGCTATGATCGATTTGATAATATACCCATTAGAGATTCCCTGCGCTTTCATTACGCCGAATAAACTTGTTTTTTGTAAAGTCATCACGTAGATAAAAATTCCAATGATTGCTGCAGTAATCACAAATAGGAAATAGATCATCGCGTTTAATGTAAGGTTTTGCTCACTATAGCCAGGTAATTTTTCGATAAATGCGTTAATTTCATATTTTGCCAAATGATCGTCTGTATCTTGCAACTTGATATCATTTGTTTTAGTAGAACGGACAACAATTCCATTGATAGGGGCTTTAGTTCCTTCAATGATTTTGCCAAATTTAAGCTCTTGCCATTGATTTAACGATGTATAAATCAATGGTACGATACTAAAGCTGTTTTGTTTCGTGATACCAACAACTTTTAACTCTTTATCTAGCTTTCCGATTTTTACGTTATCTCCTAGCTTAATTCCTTTGTCCACCAAGTTTTGTGGAATGATGATTTCACCCGAATTCTTAAAATATCGTCCTTCAACTAATTTAGGTTTGATTGAACTATTTTCAGTCACACCAAAAAGAGAAATATTGATCTTATCCACATCTTTGTTTTGACCGACTTTATTTAAAGCACCTGCGTATTGTCCAAGTGGTTCTTTTTTATCTGCTTCCACCTGATTTAAATCATCCATAACCAAACTTGAAGCATTCAAACTCTTATTCGCATCTTCAGATAAAATAATACTCGTTGCATCCCACTGATCAACGCCTTGTCTCACACCTTGAGCAAGCCCATTGGCTAAACCAGAAAGCATAAAAGCCACATACGCGACCAATACAATGACACCTATCACTAATGTGTACCTAAGCTTAAAATACTTCATCTCTTCTAAACCCAAAAACATTGACTCCACCTCTTTTTTATCAGTTGATAAAAAAATGCTTAAAAAAATAAAACAAACATTTTTATCACTTGATAAAAATTCTACCATGAAAAAAAGAATTAAACAATATTTTTTTATCACTTGATAAAAAACATTTTAATTCTTTAAGATAAAACACCATGCAAAACCATACTCATCAGTTCAGCAATCTGTTCTGAACGCTCTTTTTCTGTAGAAATTTGGTGGATCGTTGAAAATAATAACGACAGGCTCATAAGATAAAACTGGGCGGCCTTTTTCGATGATACCATAGTGTTTAAGGGTGTTTGACTAGTTTCGAAAATAGCTTGTAATGGTTTTAAATAATAGTCATTCAGTATATAAAACAATTGCTGTTTATTTTCTTGTTCCATCTCAGCGGCGCTTTGATGGATAAACGAAAAAATATCTCTATGGTAAACATTCAGCAATGCATTCGTACATTTTATCAATTTGTTTTCAAGTGAATCAGGCTCATCTTGTATTTGTCCCATTTCATGTTTCAGCTGACTGCCAATTTGTTTGTTGATTTCAATAAACAAAACTTCTTTATTTGAAAAATGATAGTACAAAGCCGGCTGTGTGATATTTACAGCCTTAGCAATGTCACGAGTAGACGTATTTTTATACCCGTTTGTTAAAAAAAGCTCCTTAGCGGTTTCTAAAATCGATTGATGCGTGATTTCAAACACTGTTTCCTTTTTCATTGCCCTGCCCCCATTTTCCACATGTTCATGCTCTTTTACTGTATGAACTATTTTAAATCAAAATCAGGAAAAAAGATAGTCAATAAAAAAGAAGCGTGTGTTACCACATAAAGAAATTGGTTTTCAGCAGTATAAAATTTCAAAAACAGACATTATTGAAATCTAATCTTACTTATATTACAGCAATCTGCCTAATTGAAATAAAAGTACTTTTTTTGTAAATCAGGAAACAAACATTTAACCCACCTTTTACATACTTTTTATGCTTATTATGTTTAAATGTTAACTGGTCTTAAAATAGTAAAAGAATATTTTAAGTAATCTTGACGAATTAATATAAAAATTGAATACATAAGGAGAGTTTTTTTGAAAAAAAATAAATTCATAACCAAATTATTTCTCGGCTGTTTAACGCTTTCTGCTTGTTTATTACTCAGTGACCATGCTTTTGCAACGTCTACGGAAGCATCCGAGCAAGAAAACATGATTACCGAATCTTCACAAAAATTAGCGCAATTAAAAGAAACCAAACAGAAATTATCAGAACAAAAAATCGAGAATAATAATCAGCTTTCTACCGTAGAGAAAAAAATCCAAAAAATCCAAGTCGACCTTGATCAATTAGAGAAACTTGAACCAATTGGTACGATTTCTGAAACATCAGAACCTGATAATGACCATACCGTGATACTTAAGGCACACTTTTCACCGCTAACTGTCAAAGAAAATTCCGCAACCGAGAAAAAATCACAATTAACGGAATTAAAGCAAAAACGACTTTCACTCGAATCAGACAGCAAAAGTATTTCAAAGCAAGAGTCAGAAACAGCTAAACAAGAAACTCAGCTATCTGAAAAAATCGCTCAAGTCAGTAAACAAAAAACAGAGCAAGTAAAACAACTAGATACACGTTCAGCTATTGTCGCTGCAGCAAAAACGCATTTAGGTAAACCATATGTTTACGGCGCTGCAGGTCCTGACGCATTTGATTGCTCAGGCTTAGTTCAAGTCGCTTTTGCCTCTGCTGGACGTACTATCGGTCGAACCACTGTTGACCAAGAAACAGCTGGGGTTACAATTTCAGTAGCAGAAGCCCAAGCTGGGGATTTAGTTTTTTGGGGCAGTCATGGCGGAACTTACCACGTAGGGATTTCGACTGGTGATGGTTCATACATTCATGCACCTGTTCCAGGCGATGTTGTACAAGTCGCAACAATTGCTTCTTATTCTCCTGACTTTGCTGTAAAAGTTTTATAAAATAGAACTACTGAAAAAATCATTGCTTCTTTTTCGAAAGCAATGATTTTTTCTAACTATTTTAAAGGAAAACAGAATCTCATTACTAAAATATCTTTCCTATCTAAAATCTCTCATTTTTTTATCTAAAAATCGAAATTGTTGAGAATTATGAGAAAGTATGGTATTTTATTATTGTGTGTAATTTGATTTGTGTTCCCTCTATCTCTCAGATAGGGGAATATTTTTTTATTCAGCACTTTTTCACGTCTTACCAACAAGAATTATTCATTTCACCATGATGTCTTTGTCTCATCTCTCCCCTATAATTTCCACGATGATTTTCTTTTCTACTATATAAATATTCCCTAGATTCCTCTTTATTTTTTTTAATTTCGTTCTCTTCTTTTTTCTTCAATTCATCTGCATCCATTTCCTGCTCTAGTTCAATTTTTTTATCATACCTATGGTTAGAATTTGGACTTTTAACTGCCTCACTAACAGTAACAAAACTTAATCCTCCTACAAACACTGCTACAAATAATCCACTAATTATCTTTTTCATTTCTTGATTCCTCCTAATTTTAAAGCTGATCAGGCTCGTACAGCTCTGACAGAAAAATAAGAAAATAGAAAGGTGGCGCTCTTTGCCACAATCAGATTTTATCTTTTTTCCGAAGAGCTAGCCTGCGAAGCTCAATAATATAAAAGCTGATCAGGCTCGTACAGCTCTGACAGAAAAATAAGAAAATAGAAAGGTGGCGCTCTTTGCCACAATCAGATTTTATCTTTTTTCCGAAGAGCTAGCCTGCGAAGCTCAATAATATAAAAGCTGATCAGGCTCGTACGGCTCTGACAGAAAAATAGGAAAATAGGAGGGTGGCGCTCTTTGCCACAATCAGATTTTATCTTTTTTCCGAAGAGCTAGCCTGCGAAGCTCAATAATATAAAAGCTGATCAGGCTCGTACGGCCCTGACAGAAAAATAGGAAAATAGAAAGGTGGCGCTCTTTGCCACAATCAGATTTTATCTTTTTTCCGAAGAGCTAGCCTGCGAAGCTCAATAATATAAAAGCTGATCAGGCTCGTACGGCTCTGACAGAAAAATAGGAAAATAGGAGGGTGGCGCTCTTTGCCACAATCAGATTTTATCTTTTTTCCGAAGAGCTAGCCTGCGAAGCTCAATAATATAAAAGCTGATCAGGCTCGTACGGCTCTGACAGAAAAATAGGAAAATAGGAGGGTGGCGCTCTTTGCCACAATCAGATTTTATCTTTTTTCCGAAGAGCTAGCCTGCGAAGCTCAATAATATAAAAGCTGATCAGGCTCGTACGGCTCTGACAGAAAAATAGGAAAATAGGAGGGTGGCGCTCTTTGCCACAATCAGATTTAATCTTTTTTCCGAAGAGCTAGCCTGCGAAGCTCAATAACATATCATTAACTTTCCTTTAGTTTAATGAATAATTGTGTCAAATATGTGTCGAAAATAAATTCCCAAAATAGATAATTATTGTCTATAATAAAAGAATGAACTAGGAGGATATTTCATGAAAACTATTTTGATCGTTGATGATCATTCACAAATTACAGAAGTTTTAAAAGAATATGTTATAAAAGAAGGATTTTCGCCAATCGTTGCTTCCGATGGACAAGCAGCCCTTGATGCATTTTTTAGCCATACGATCGAATTGATTTTATTAGACGTCATGCTTCCAAAACTCGATGGATTCGATGTTTGTAAAAAGATACGAGAAACATCAGATGTGCCGCTCATCATGGTCACAGCCAAAGGTGAAGACTATCATCGCATCATGGGATTAGATATCGGAGCAGATGATTATATTGTAAAACCATTTTCCCCAAGTGAAGTGATGGCACGAATTCGGGCAATTCTAAGACGAATCGAACGAACAGATGAAAATCAGCTTACAATGAAGCAACTGACTTATGATAACTTGATCGTTTACTTAGAAGAAAAGAAAGTCACGATTGCACAACAAGAAATTATGTTAACAAAAAGGGAATTAGAACTGCTGTGGTTACTCTTAGATAACCGAGAAAAAGTATTTTCAAGAGATAATTTGTTGGACAGTTTATGGGGCATCGATTATTTTGGTGATGCGAGAACTGTGGATACTCATATCAAACGTTTACGGGCAAAATTAGACGAAGTCGCTCATTCAAACTGGGAAATCACCACAGTTTGGGGCCAAGGGTATAAATTTGAGGGTAAAAATGAAAAATAAACTAACTAGAAAACTCATCCTTTACTTTTCACTTACGTTGTTTCTTTTTTCATTGGTGATCTGTGTCGCATTTAGTACATTATTTTCCAGACAAACGGTTACTATCCATACCGAAGAAATGACTCGGCGTGCAACAGTTATCGCAGAAGCTTTAAATGATTATTTTACGGAAGAAGAAACAACGGACAATAGCAGTTCTATGCATGGTATGATGGGTTCTCGCACCTCAATGAAAATGGGTATGGGGTATTCTTCGTTCCTTAAATTTATGGATCAATTCGGAATAGATGATATTTGGATCGTTGATGAAAATGCTGATACCATCACTGTAGGTCACGGCATGCACAGCAAAGAATATGAGGAATTACCCGACAATGCACAGGATGTCATCAAGAAAGTCTATAATGGTAAAACGACTACTAGCAATGCCTTCAGCAACTTTATTGGAGAACCAACCGTTACAGTAGGTGCACCAATTAAAAATAGCAGTGGCGATGTTCTAGCCGTTGTTTTACTTCATTCAGCGATTTCTAGTGTTCATAAAGAGGAAAATCAAGGGTTTTTATTGCTATTTATCAGTATTATAATCGCTTGGATTATTGGACTTTTACTGTCCATCCTTTTATCGAAAAAATTTATAGCACCAATCAATAAAATGAGTCACTTCACAGAAGAACTTGTTATCGAAAACTATGATGATACACTAAACGTTGATACCAATGATGAAATAGGACAATTGGGAGAAAAATTAACTATTTTAAAGAACCGTCTTGCTATAGCCAAGTCTCAACGGGAAAATCGCGAACAGGCTCAGAAAAATTTTCTATCCACAATTTCTCATGAATTACGAACACCTGTAACCGTCATTCGTGGGTCTCTTGAATCACTAAATGACGGGGTGATCGATCAACCAGAAAAAATTGAACAGTATTATCAGCAACTTTTAGCAGAGTCTATTGTTTTAGAACGGTTAATCAATGATTTGTTAGAACTATCCAGACTAGAAAATCCTGAGTTTAGCATTACAATGGAACCAGTTTCGATCAACGATATTTTATCAGATAGTTTAAGAAGTTTGCGTTTGAAATCATCAGAAAAAGACCAAGAATTACTATTGGAAGATTTAGTAGGTCGACCTATTATTGTCAATGGTGATTACGGCAGGATTCGCCAACTTTTTGTTATTTTGATCGAAAATGCACTCAAATTTTCGCCAAATCAAGCCATTATATCTATTCAGTCTAAAGTAGAAACAAACAACATGGTCATCAGTATTCATAATCCTGACTCCTATATCTCTCCAAAAGAACAAAAAGAAATCTTCCAACGTTTCCGTCAAGCTCGTTCGAATGATCAAATAGATGGTACAGGATTAGGTTTAGCAATTGCTAAAGAAATCGCTGAACGACATCTTTTTGCTTTAGATGTCAGTAGTGATAAAAAGAGTGGAACAACATTTTACGTTAAAATACCAATAAATTAGAAAAAAGAAGTTGGACTCTAACTCTAAAAGTTAGTATTTCAACTTCTTTTCGTTTTTATTCTACCGTAACACTTTTGGCTAAATTACGTGGTTTATCTACATCATAGCCTCTTTGCAATGTGGCAAAGTAAGCAATCAATTGTGTCGGGATAATACTAACTAAAGGACTTAGTAATGGATACACATCTGGTATGATCAATTGATCGGTCTCTTTAGCTAATGATGCTAAGGCAATTACAAAATTATGAGCGCCGCGACTTTCAACTTCTTTTAAATTTCCACGAGTATGTGCCGCTGTTTTTTGATCCGTAATTACACCAAAAACGGGTGTTCCTTCTTCAATCAGTGCAATCGTACCATGCTTTAACTCCCCAGCTGCAAAACCTTCAGCTTGAATGTATGAAATTTCTTTTAACTTCAATGAAGCTTCCATTGATACGTAGTAATCCACACCTCGTCCAATATAAAAAGCATTTCTCGTCGTTGATAGATAGTCTTCTACTAATTGGCTGATAACCATTTTTTCATCAATGATCGTTTCCATAACCGCTGCAATCACACTTAATTCATGAGCGATGTCAAAGTCTAACGATGACTGATTTCCTTTATTATCTCCCACTGCTTTGGCAAGAACTGCTAAAACAGCAATTTGTGCAGTATAAGCTTTTGTTGAAGCAACAGCAATTTCCGGTCCTGCATGAAGAAGTAATGTATAGTCGGCTTCTCTAGATAAAGTAGATCCGGCTACATTTGTTAGTGTCAGTGATGGCAAACCAAGTTCATTGGTTTGCACCAATACCTGACGACTGTCAGCTGTTTCTCCACTTTGACTTAAGAAAATAAAAAATGGTTTTTCAGATAATAACGGCATATTATAGCCAAATTCACTTGAAAGATGAACTTCAACTGGTATATTAGTCATCCTTTCAAGAAGTGCTTTGCCAACCCAACCAGCATTATAGCTAGTCCCACAAGCAACGATATAGATACGATCACTGTCCGTTATTTTTTCGATGATTTTTTCATCAATTACAGCATCGCCAAGTGTATTCGTATATTCCTGGCTAATTCGGCGCATAACCGTTGGCTGATCATCAATTTCTTTTAGCATATAATACGGATATGTCCCTTTTTCAATGTCACTTAAATCTAATTGAGCTTCATATGACTCACGATAAACTAAATTGCCTTGTTCATCTTCGATCTCTATCTTATCAGCTTTGACGATCACTATTTCACCGTCCGCAATTTCAACAAAATGATTTGTTTCCGCAAGCATCGCCATCGCATCACTACAAATAACATTAAACCCATCACCTAAACCAATCAATAATGGACTTTTATTTTTAGCGACATAAATTGTATCTGGATTAATTTTGTCGATCAACGCAAATGCATACGAGCCTTTAATCACTGTTAAAGCTTTTTTAAACGCTTCTTTTGTTGTCATTCCAGCTTCTGCAAAATACTCGATCAAATGAACCGCGATTTCCGTATCAGTCTCGCCCTCCAGTTGCTTATTTTGAAGAAATTCCTGTTTTATTTCTTCAAAATTTTCGATCACACCATTGTGTACCAAAATAAATTGGTGATTGCTTGATGTATGAGGATGGGCATTTCTTTCACTTGGTTTTCCATGAGTTGCCCAACGTGTATGGCCAATTCCCACTGTACCTTGAACTTCTGGGCTGAGTTTACGCTGTAGATCAGCGATTCTTCCTAACGATTTTACTAAATGATCTTCTGTATTTTTTCCAGTTACAAAAATTCCAGCAGAATCATATCCTCTATATTCCAATTTTTCTAATCCTTGGACTAAAATATCTGTTGCATTCTCTTTACCAATAATTCCTACGATTCCACACATACTATTCATTTCCTACTTTCTCAATTGTCTTAGGTCATTGCTCAAGAAAAAAGAAGCGGATCGATAAAAAATATGTTTTCGTCATTTTTATTTAACAGACTTCGTATTTTTTATTCCAAGCACATTCTATTTCCCCAAATCTTTATCATAGGTTTCTATTCTGCATAGTTGAATTTTTGTTATAATTTTGCAATTATTTTTTCTTTCCAACTTATAGAGTGCAGTCCCTAGAGCTATCCGCCGAATCTTTCGATAAGCTCTTTCCTCGTCACCTGAATACTCAGGCCTGGCGCTATTCCATATTGGTCTAACCAACCTCCTTTATATTTTTTCAAATAGAAACTGGATTAATCATACAACGAACCCTATATATGTGTCAACACTTTTATCAAAAACTCTAAATTGGTCTAGTCAAAAAAAGGATAAAAAAATGATTGGGCCATAACTCTGCGAGTCATATCCCAACCATATAGAATTCGAATAAAACATTGGAGCAAAAGCAACGATTCTCGCCACAATCTCTTCAAATAGTGTTAATTAAAAGGATTATAAAATCTACCGCCATTGACTTTGAATAAAGCAAAACTTAAAACAGTCAATAAAATAGCGAATCCAATAACAATAAAATCAGAGGTATGAAAAGGTCGTTCAGCATACCATGTTCTTTTCTTTTTTTCCCCAAAACGACGCAATTCCATCGCTGTGCTGATTGTTTCAATTCGATCTAAGCTAGAGAGTATCAATGGAAAAACAATTTGGGCTGTTCCTTTCAATCGTTGTGTTAGTTTACCTTTTTTAGACATCTCAAAGCCACGTGCTTGCTGTGCTAAAGAGATATTGACAAAATCTTCTTGAATATCTGGAATATACCGAATGGCCAATGCTACAGCATAACTGATTTTATAGCTAACACCGATCCGATTTAAACTGGACGCAAACTCACTTGGGTTGGTCGTCAATAGAAAAATCAGCACCAACGGTATCGTACAAAAATATTTTAAAACTAAATTAAATTCATAAAACAGTTGCTCTTGTGTTAATGTAAAACGACCTATCCCTTCTAAAATGACGGTTCTAGAATGGTATAAATCTACTCCATATTCGGGCGAAAATAGATACACCGCAATAATGTTCAGTAACGAAAACACAAAAATAAATTTTACAACAAATGAAATTTGGTGCCACTTAATGTGTGATAGCTTAAATAAAACCAATGAAAATAGCGTCATCCCCATCAAGAAACGGGTATCATACGTTGTCATACAAGCAACCGACAACAGAATCAAAAAAATCAATTTAGCCGTTCCATTCAATTTATGAATCATTGTACTATCAGGAATATAGCCTAACATTTGATGTTCATTCATTTCAAACGCACCTCCTGATCATAAGCCATAAAGCTTTCTGTAAACAAAAACGGCTCTTTCATACCTAGATGTTGCGCAAAAGTAAATAAACTTGTTTCTTTCAATGAAGCACGTTCCACTAATTGAGAATCCGTCAACACTTTAACTGGTGTTGTATCTGCGAGAATTTTGCCATCATACAAAACAATTGCACGATTTGTATATTCCAACATTAAATGCATATCATGAGTAATCATAGCAATTGTTACACCCAAGTCATTTAGCTTTTCTAAAAAGGTCATCATTTCAGTATAATGCTTAAAATCTTGACCTGCTGTTGGTTCATCTAAAATAATCATTTCAGGTTCTAAAACTAAAATTGCCGCAATCGTGACTCGTTTCTTTTGACCAAAACTAAGTGCTGAAATCGGCCAATGACGAAACGAATATAGACCACATATTTTTAAAACATGTTCAACACGTTCGCTTATCTCTGCTTTTGGCGTTCCTTTCAAGATCAAACCCAAAGCAACTTCGTCAAAAATCATTTTCTTTGAAATCATTTGATTAGGATTTTGCATGACAAAGCCAATCTTATCTGCTCGTTCTTTAATAGAAAACTGAGTAAAATCTTGTCCTAACCAACTCATTTTTCCTGATTGCGGTGTAACAAATCCACAAATAGCTTTACTTAAAGTGGATTTACCGGCACCATTTTTCCCAACAATGCTCAGCATTTCTCCACGATTGAATGTAACCGAAACATCCTTTAGAACAGATCGATCATTTCGGTTATATTGGTACGTAATATTTTCCAATTCCAATAATGGTTGTAACGTTTCTTGCGCTATCGCTTGAGATTGTTTGTTCATCCATTTTTCCATTTGTACTTTCAAGTTTGGTGCTTGAACTTTTTCAATGTCAGCTAAATGATCAACCGTTTCTAAATCCACACCAGCATATTTCATCGCTGTGATATAAAGAGGTTCTCGAATCCCTTGTTCCGATAATATATTCGTTTTTAGTAGCTCATCTGCTGGTAAATCTGCGACAACTCGTCCATCATTAAACACGATCACACGATCCACAGAACGATATAAAACATCTTCTAAGCGATGCTCAATAATCAAAATAGTGGTTTTCGTCTTTTGATGGATTTCTTCAATCAACCCAATCGTTTCTTTGCCTGCTTTAGGATCAAGATTAGCTAGTGGCTCATCAAATACCAAAATCGGTGCCTCATCTATCAAAACACCAGCCATCGACACTCTCTGTTTTTGTCCGCCAGACAAATCTTGTGGTCGATGCTGTAAAAAATCATTCAATTCAACGATTTTAGTCCAATGATCGACTTCCTCTTTCATCTTACTTTGCGATACTTCATCATTTTCTAAAGCAAACGCAACATCTTCTCCCACTGTTAATCCGATAAACTGACCATCTGTATCTTGTAAAACTGTTCCAACGTCAAAAGATAAATCAAATAGACTGGTCTTTGTTAATTCTTTATCACGGATCGTTACATTTCCTGTTATTTCCCCTTCATAGCTATAAGGAATCAATCCATTGATACATTGTGCAAAAGTCGATTTACCACTACCGCTCGGCCCTACGATCAAGACTTTCTCCCCTTCATAGATCGTTAAATCAATAGTGTGTAATGTAGGTTCCGCCTGACTATGATATTGGAAAGTAAAATTGTCAAAAGTTATCAGTGGTTTTTTCATCGATGACGCTCCCTCATTCTATGTAAAAAAGAACAAGAAAAGGCTGGTACGCTTTGAAAATCAAGCTTGCTTTTTCTCGCCCTTAATTTTATTTCAGAAATTATATTTGTACTAATTTCATTTTACTACATAATCAATCTTTTGTTAAACTCCCTTTTTTAGTTCGCGTAGCAGCATAAGCTGCCATCAACAATGTTCCGATGATCCCTACTGCAATAATGTTTAATACAACAGCAATCACGCCTTGTGTGTATACTTTACTAGCTGGTTCACTGTAAATCAACACATCTAATGTCGGTGCAATCAAACCCCAAACTACAACATTTCCAATCACTTGATAAATATTAAAATAAATAATGTCTTTTTTATTGAATTCGCCATGTTGAAGATCGATTTTTCTCCCTGCAAAACCATAGATCACTCCTATAATACCAGAACAAATGATCCAACTCCACCATGCACTGCCATACGTTGTAAAATCTTTTAGCGTATGACCAATTAGGCCAATCAAACCGCCTGCAACAGGTCCAAAAATAACAGAAATTAGTGCTAAAAACGGATAAGCTGTTTCTAAGTTTGTATTGGGAAATCCTGTTGGAATCACCACAAATCGACCTAAAATAACAAACACCGCTGATCCAATGCCGATTGCTACAATTGTTTTTACTGAAAAATCTTTTTTCATATTCCCCACTCCTATTCAAAAATGATCTTCGGTGCTTTTCTTAACTGGATCGTCCAGTCTGTTCCCGTACCAATATGATACAGTTTAGAAAACGAATCCTGATTGACTGCTACCCCAATATTTACCAATGAATTCACATAAACTAAAGGTTCACCAATATTCACATCTGCGAAAGATTTAGCAAATTTCATAATATTTTGGTACACTTTTTTCCCTTGATGATAAATTGTTACTTGTAATTGATCCCCATGCATAATCTTTTCATCTTTCATAAATGCCAAGGGAATATTTGTCCATAAAGAACCAAAACGAATATCTAAAACATCGATACTTCCTTCTAAAATATGTTCATTATGCTTCGCTTCGATCAATGGCAATACTTTGATGGAATCGATCCCAACAATACTGCCAAGTTCTTCAAACGAAATCTCACCACTAGCCAAACGCGCCCCATTATAAGCATAAATATCCCTGCCATGAAACGTGTGACTTTCTTCTGAATGAGGTAAGCGGCTTGTTACTTCATCGATCGACCGTATCTCTTTGATTCCTTGATAATGGGAAATATGTGTTAAAGATCCATTATCCGGCGTAATGATATAATGTCCAGACTTGGTTTTTGCTACGATACTTCGCCTTGTACTTCCTACACCAGGATCAACAACAGAAACAAAAACAGTTCCTTTGGGCCAATATTTTACTGTTTGATACAGACGATAAGACGCCGCCCAAATATCATAAGGAGGAATTTCATGGGTCAAATCGCCAATGATGATCTCATCACTTACCATATGAGCGACACCATACATCGCACTTACTGCCCCGTCGCCAAGTCCAAAATCTGTTTGCAAAACTAAATGGTTTCCCATCTTATTGCTCCTCTCTGACTATTTCTATCTATCATTTTTTGTGAAAAAATAGGCTGTATCCTGATTTATTTCCCTATCAATTCTCAAACATAGTACCTTTTTCTGTTTATTCTGTCAATAATATTATCGAACAATCATCAAGATATACCAATCATTATTCGTTTTTTCGACCAGAAAAATAACCCGTATACATGTTTCCATGCATACAGGTCATTCCAATCATTTTTTATTAGCCTATACCAATCTCAGATTTCACGACATCAGCAATTTTATCTACATAGTAATCCACTTTTTCTTGTGTTGGAGCTTCAGCCATCACACGTAATAAAGGCTCTGTCCCAGAAGGACGAACTAAAATACGGCCATCGCCATTCATTTCTGCTTCCATTAATTCAACAACTTCTTTGATTGCAGGAACATCCATTGCCCCGTGTTTGTCCGTTACCCGAATATTCACTAATTTTTGTGGATAAACAGTCAACTCTGAAGCTAACTCAGATAATTTTTTCCCTGTTTGTTTCATAACATTCAATAACTGAATACCTGAAAGCATCCCATCACCAGTTGTATTGTAATCCAAGAAAATCATATGTCCTGATTGTTCCCCACCAAAATTATAATCATTTTTACGCATTTCTTCAACAACATAACGGTCACCAACTTGAGTAATTACGTCTTTCATTCCAGCTGCTTCTACCGCTTTTCTGAAACCTAGATTACTCATAACGGTTGTAACGATCGTATCTTTTTTCAAACGGTTCTTTTCAGCAAGGTATTTTGCACAGATAAACATGATCTTATCTCCATCAACAATATTCCCTAACTCATCAACTGCAATGATTCGATCACCGTCACCATCAAATGCAAGACCTGCGTCAGCACCTTTTTCAACAACCATTTCAGCTAATTTTTCAGGATGAGTAGAGCCAACACCATCATTGATGTTCAGCCCATTAGGACTTGTCCCCATTGTATAAAAATCTGTTTCTAAATCTGCGAATAAACGATTGACAGAAGTTGCTGTTGCTCCATTTGCCGCATCAATACAAACAGTCAAACCAGATAAATCTCCCGGAATTGTTTGTACTAAGAATTGAGAGTATTTCAATAATCCTTCTGGAAATTCATCTAACGTACCTAAGCCTTCAGCAGAAGGACGAGGTAAATTGTCTTCTGGTGCATCTAGTAATGCTTCAATTTCAAGTTCTTGATCATCTACTAATTTAAATCCATCTGAACCAAAGAACTTAATGCCGTTATCTTCTGCTGGATTATGAGAAGCTGAAATCATGACACCGGCCGATGCTTTTTGTAATCTTGTTAAGTAAGCAACTCCTGGTGTTGAAATAACGCCTAATTGAAATACTTCGATTCCTACAGACAAAAGTCCTGAAATTAAGGCTTGCTCTAGTAACTGACCTGAAATACGTGTGTCACGTCCTACTAAAACTCTTGGTCGGCGTGTAGAATCTTCATGTTGACTTAATACATATCCGCCGAAACGGCCCAATTTAAATGCTAATTCTGGTGTTAGTTCCTTATTTGCAATTCCTCTAACACCATCTGTTCCAAAATATTTACCCATCATAACTCTCCTTCTACTTACTAAGATATCATCCGTTATTCTACTAAGTAACCCACATAGGAATAACTGATTTTCTTAGGTCAATCTACTTTAACTTGCAGGAACTGAACTACTCCCGTTTTCTAGATTATCTTCGGTAGTACTCTCAGTACTTGTCGAACTTGACGAACTTGTTGTACTTGAAGAACTTATCGGTCTTTCACTGGACGGTAACGGTGGTGGCAACACTTGACTTGAATAAGATGTTGTCGTGCTTTGTCCGGTCGTTTCAGAGTAACTTGTATCGGAACCAGCAAAGACTGGATTGATTGTCACTTCTACTTCCTCAGGTGAAACAATGTACTCTGAGTTTGTTGGAATCTTTATTTTTTGTTTAGTTGATGACTTTATATTCGTCACATCAACAGGTAATTCTATTGTATCGATTGCGTCTAAAACTGATTTTGTCCCTCTAATTTCAACTTTTTGCTCCGAAAGATTAAATGTAAAATGCTCAACACCTGAAGGCGGTGATCCTGTTGGGCTGATTGTCAGTCCAACTTCTTTTGAAGGTAATGTTAAGTCAACGACAACTTTTACTTGAGGCGCCGGATTTTCAATACTTAACACTTGTCCTTTACTATCAATTGCTTGGACGTTGACCGTTTGTTTGATTGTATCAACAGATTGTTTGACATTTGATAGTGGAGCAATGACACGAGAGATTGCTTTAGCCGTCTCTTCTCCCGTCGTGATTTCCACTGTTTTAGGACTTACTGAAATTTTCTCTACTTTATAGCCTTCAGCTTCGATTGATTCTGGCAATTGGGCCTCTACGTCAAATGATTTTGTTACTTTTTTCTCAACTGTTACAGTGATTGTTTTTGGTTCGATCTCAGCAGTTACAGCTGTACTTAATCCTTTAACTCTTAATTGAATTTCCGAAGTACCAAGCGGTGTTTTAGTTAAATCAGCAACTACTTGAAAATTTCTAGTATCTTCATTTGATTCTAAATTCAATTGAATTCGATTTGCGCTGCTTAAATGGACGTTCACGGTTTCTTCATAACCAGAAACAAAATATTTGGCTTGATCATACTCTACTTGAACCGGTATATTATAAAGCATTTCATCATAAACTTGGTTTGTACCAGACATATTCGATATATTCCCAGATGAATTAGCATTGAAAAATAGCAACAAGGCAAACAGTAATGCTAATAATCCTGAAAACCAATTGCTTTGGGAGGGCTTTTTCATTTCTTTTTCGCCCCTTTCGATACACCGTCAAGAAAGTGTTGCAAAAGATTTTTTTTATCTTTGTTTTCTTCTTTTGGTACTAATTCTGCTCTAAGAATTTTTAAGTACTCTTCCTGTGTCAATCTAGGAATCAAATCATTGTTTAGCGTCAGACTGACGTCTCCTGTTTCTTCTGACACAATGATCGTCACAGCATCACTTACTTCACTAATACCAACAGCTGCTCTATGTCGGGTACCGAATTCTTTGGGAATCAAGTTACTTTCTGATAAAGGCAGATAGGCACTTGCTACAGCAATTTTCCCTTGTTTTACGATTACAGCACCGTCATGTAGTGGCGTATTCGGAATAAAAATATTGATCAATAATTCTCCAGTAATGTTGGCATCTAAAGGAATACCCGTTTCAATGTATTCATCTAAACCAGTATTTCTTTCTATTGTGATCAAAGCACCAATCTTCCGTTTCGACATATACTGAATGGCTTTATCGAAGGAGAGAATCATTTTTTCATCTTCTTGTTGCTCTGACCTAGTTGTACGGAAGAATGAGCTTCTACCGAGATGTTCTAAGCCTCGCCGAACTTCTGGTTGAAAAATCACAACAGCAGCAATTACACCATACATAATTACTTGGTTCATCAGCCAAGATAATGTATGTAGACCAATAATTTCACTTAATATTCGGATCACAATAAAAACAGCGACCCCTTTTAACAGCTGGACGGCTTTTGTTCCCCTAACGAGCATGATCAATTTGTAGACAAGGTACCATACTACCAAAATATCTATAACATTAATAATATAATCACGGGACAAGAAATCAGATGAGATCAATTGCCGCCAATAATTTAAATCAAATAATTGACTAAGTTGAAAAGACATCATAAACCTCACCTCTCTCTGAAGATTTCTTAATAAGTATACCATAATCTTTTCCTTGGTTACAGGATGAGTATGAACGATAGAAAAATTTAAATAAAAAGAATGAAAGAAGTAGAATCAAGTTTCTGCCTTCTTCCATTCCAAATCAAAAGAATTGTTTATTCTTCTATCTTTCCACGTTTTGCTGCACGTTCAGCTCGTCTAGCTGCTCTTCTTGCATCAGCTTCTGGATCGACTACTCGCTCTTTTTTTACACGAGGTGCTTTTTCACCCACTACTTCTTCTGTTGCTTTTTCTAATTTTGCTCGGATTTTTTCTTCTTGACCAGCCATCCTTGCATAATTATAAAAACGATTTTTCGCATCATCAACCGTTTTTTCAAAAAGTTTACCTGCAAATTCAGGCTGTGTAGCTTCTAATGAAGAGAAACGAACTTGTTTACGCATAAACTCCTGCATCGCTTCAAAATTTGGTTTTTTGTAATCTAAAGTCATTGGATTTTTTCCTGACTCCCTTAGTTCTGGATTATAGCGATACAATGACCAATAACCGGAATTAACTGCTTCTTTTGCTTCTTCCAAAGTTTTACTCATTCCACCCACTAACCCATGCGTAATACAAGGCGTATACGCGATAATAATAGATGGCCCTGGGAAACGTTCAGCTTCTTCAAAAGCTTTGATCGTCTGCATTTGATTAGCACCCGACGCAATTTGAGCTACATAAACGTTGCCATAAGTCATTGCCATCATGCCTAAATCTTTTTTAGAAACGTATTTACCACTTGCCGAGAATTTTGCAATGGCTGAGGCAGGTGTTGCTTTTGAGGTTTGTCCACCAGTATTAGAATAGACTTCATTATCTAAAACTAGCATATTAACGTCAGCACCGCTGGCAAGAACATGATCGATCCCCCCATAACCAATATCGTAAGCCCAACCGTCTCCACCAATCATCCATTGACTATTTTTCACAAACAAATCGTTGTCTGCATAGATTGTTTCTAATAAAGGTTGATCCTTTTTTTCATCTAGTAATGCAGCTTTTAGTTTGGCAGCACGTTGTTGCGTGCCTTCACCCGTGTGCATATGCTTGATCCAATCTTCCATTAATAATTTTAACGCTGGAGAAGCAACATTCATCGCTTCACTCATCTTCATCGCTAAATGCTCACGACGTGTTTGGCTAGCTAAAAGCATTCCATACCCAAATTCTGCATTATCTTCTAATAATGAGTTAGACCAAGCAGGACCTTGTCCTTCATCATTTGTTGTATAAGGAGCAACAGGTGCTGCTCCACCCCAAATAGAAGAACAACCTGTAGCGTTTGCGATCATCATTCGATCACCAAACATTTGCGTCAATAATTTCACATAGGGTGTTTCACCGCAACCAGCACAAGCACCTGAAAATTCTAATAGTGGTTTGTTAAATTGCGTTCCTAAAACAGTATTTGGTTTGGCTGGATTTTCCTTTTGTTTCAACGTCATAGAAAATGCCCAGTTCATGGCTTGTTCTTTTTGCTCTTCGTAAGGTTTCATAACTAAAGCTTTGCCTTTGGCTGGGCATGCGTCCACACAAAGTCCGCAACCTGTACAATCTTCTACAGAAACTTGAATACGATACTTTAGACCATCGGCTCCGCGCATTTCTCTGACGATATAGCCTTCTGGTGCTTCTGCCATTTCTTCATCGTCTGCCAAAAATGGACGAATCGCAGCATGCGGACAAACAAACGCACACTCATTACACATTGTGCAACGATCACTATTCCATTCTGGTACTTCTACAGCGATACCACGTTTTTCGACAGCAGTCGTACCTAGCGGCATCCGCCCATCCGCCATATCATTTTTAATAAATGCACTGACTGCAAGATCATTTCCTTCTTGACGATTGATTGGTTCTACGATCTCATGAACATAATCAGTAATGTTTGCTTTACGGACTTTTGGTTTTACTTCAATTGTTTTCCACTCAAGTGGCACTTCAACTTTATGCAGAAGTTCAACAGTGCGTTCAATTGCTTGAACATTTTTTTCAACAACAGACATCGATTTTCTTGCATAACTTTTAAATGCTTCTTCTTTTAAGATTGGTAGTACCTCATCAAATGGCATGATCTCCGCCAATTTGAAAAAAGCTGTTTCCATCGCTGTATTGATTCGACCACCTAATCCAACTTCACTAGCTAGTTTAACGGCATTGATCGTATAAAAATTAATCTCGTTTTCAGCTAAGTAACGCTTTAGTTTATTGGGTAAGAATCGTTCCAATTGTTCGTCATTCCAAACTGTATTCAGTAAAAAGGTTCCCCCTTTTTTCAATCCCTTAACTAAATCATACGTATTTAAGTAAGCTGCAGTATGACATGCAACAAAATCTGCATGCTCGATCAAATAAGTCGAACGAATCGGTGTCTCGCCAAAACGTAAATGAGAAACTGTCAACCCACCAGATTTTTTTGAATCATAATAAAAGAATCCCTGAGCATATTTATCCGTATGGTCCCCAATGATTTTGATTGCTGACTTATTTGCACCAACTGTACCATCTGAGCCAAATCCCCAGAATTTTGCTTGATAGGTTTTTGAATTGGTCAAATCGAGAGCTTCCCCGCAATCAAGTGAAGTGTAAGTCACATCATCTACAATTCCGATCGTGAACCTCGATTTTGCTGCTTTTTTATCTTTTAGTAACTCATCATAAATCGCAACGATTTGGTTTGGTAAGACGTCTTTTGATCCCAATCCATAACGGCCGCCAATAATCATTGGACGCAAATCCGACTCATACATCGCACTTTGAACATCTAAAAGTAGCGGCTCACCGCCGGCTCCTGGTTCTTTCGTACGATCCATCACTCCGATCGCCTTAACAGTTTTAGGCATTTTTTCTAAAAAGTTCTCTATTGGAAACGGACGGTACAAATGAATATTTAAGAAGCCAACTTTTCTGCCTTGCTTCGTCAAGTAATCGATCGTTTGCTCGATTGCTTGGGCAGCTGACCCCATTGAAACAATCACTTCTTCTGCATCTTCAGCTCCGTAATAAGTGACCAAATCATAATTCGTCCCTCTAAGCTCATTGATTTCATCCATGTATTTTTTCACTATAGCTGGAATTTGTTCATAATAGCTATTGATCGTTTCACGTTGTTGGAAATGGATATCTGGATTTTGGTTCGTTCCACTAACGGAAGGATGATTTGGATTCATGCTTCTGCTACGAAAATCGCTTAGTTTTTCTTGATCCAGTAATGGTGCTAATTCATCATAGTCCAATACTTCGATTTTTTGGATTTCATGACTAGTCCGAAATCCATCAAAGAAGTTGATAAATGGAACACTTGATTCAATCGATGCTAAATGAGCGACCGCTGATAAATCCATGACTTCCTGGACGCTACTTTCACATAACATAGCAAACCCTGTCTGACGAGCAGCCATCACATCTCCGTGGTCACCGAAAATGTTCAGCGCATTTGTTGTTACAGCACGACTAGCAACATGAAAGACTGACGGAAGCAACTCTCCAGCAATCTTATACATGTTCGGTATCATCAGTAATAATCCTTGTGAAGCAGTGTATGTAGTTGTTAATGCACCAGTTTTCAACGATCCGTGGACTACGCCTGCCGCACCTGCTTCTGATTGCATTTCAACAATTTTAACAGGTTGTCCAAAAATATTTTGCTTGCCTTCTGCCGACCACTGATCGACAAGTTCAGCCATCGTTGAGCTTGGTGTAATTGGGTAAATAGCGGCTAATTCAGTAAACGCATATGAAATATATGCTGCTGCTGTATTTCCATCCATCGTCTTCATTTTTCGCATTATATAGTCATCATCCTTCTATCTAAAAGTAGAATAGTTGCACGCATATTCTTCTCCATTATAACGGAAGCTGCTCAATTTTGAAACAGTTTGTGAAAATATTTCACAAACTTATTGATTATTTTGCTTTCTTTCTTTAAAATAAAAAGAATTTTTGTGAAAAATAAAAAAGTCAGGAACCTATACTCCCAACTTTAATGGCTTTTGATTTAGATTTTGTTCGTTCGTTTTTTATACCGAACCCCCTTTTCTGCTAAGCGTCTAACCGCTTGATAAAACCAATTATCGGTTGGCGAAATCCAATTCTGTTTAAGTTGAGTCCGCTTATTTGTATCAAAGTATCGAGGAGGATTTCCATCTAGTTTATCGTGTGTATGATATTGATCAAATCTAGGGCGCTCGCCATAGTTGAACGATTCACCATTTGCAATTGCACATTCTAAGTAGTCTCTTTCTTTGATTTGTTCTTTCCATTGGCTTAAAAGTTGACCCTGTTCATCTAAAATAAATTCACTATGATAATCTCCCGATAAAATTTTTCGATAAAACCCTCGTTTTCTGATTTTTTTTAATAACCCTTTATTAGTAAGGGTTCTACTTCCTTTTTTAAGATCACCAGCCGAAATCTCTATATCAATATGAGCACGGTTATGATATTGCGGATCTGCATAAAACCAATTATCTTTAAGAATCGTTTTGATTGCAACTTCATCATTTTTTAAATTGTAGCATTTTTTGTAGTCTTCCACATATTCAATAATACATTTATCTAATTGATTTCTAAATTGATGGATTTTCGTTTCATTTTCATATTTTTTCTTGAGGGCTGTTTTTGTTAATTTTTTATCTGCTTGTGCTATGATCAAACCATTTGGATAAGCACGTTGTACAGCTTTTGAATAGTAATCGAAAAAAGGTGCCCCTGGCGGCATTTGATCATAAAATTTATATTCAGTTGACGCAAACTGTAAATCACCTGAATCATTCAGGTAACCACCCAGATGATCGATGACTAGTATAACTTTTTCTTGATCTGAAAGCTGACTATTTTTTAACATTTCTGTGTAGATTTCAGAACCAACTAAAAAAATTTCTTGGTTGGCATTCAGTTTATTTCCATTTATATTATTTATGTAGGTAACTAGAGCGGCTTTGTCCCACCCCTGTTGCTGAAGCTTTTCAAAGTTAGCTGGAGAAAAATTTAATTTGTTCATTTCTATTCTCCTTAATGTTTGTTTAACTTCTACTATACCCGCTTTTTTATTAATTTTACACTTATTTGAATGAAGGCGTGGTATAAAGTTAAAAAAAATCCAAAGTAAATAAATTACTCCAGATTCTAATTGCTATTTTTAAGCAAAAACTTCGTAGCTTTTTCTAATTTTTTCTATAACGATAGACGGTTTGCTGTCTTTATTTTTATGTGCCTCTCGATGTTCTTGTAAGTGCTCTGGACGTTTTAGCCAGTTTTGAAAATCTTTTTTACTCTGCCATTTAGAAACCAACATAAATTCACAGTTATCCTTATCTTCTGTATACCAACATTCACTTGATACACAACCTGAAAATCCTACCATTGAAGCGACATCTTTACTTGTTTTAGCTTCGAAAATTTCTTTTCCTTCTTTTTTTATAGTAAACGCAACAGTTTGAACGATCATGATTCCCTCTCCTTTTCAAGTTCAATTGATAATGATTCTCAATTATAATTATAACATACTTCTTCAGTGTTAACCGAACAATATAAAAAATGAGCTTGGGACGTAAGTCCTAACGAAAAATCCAGATATCAGTCAAATTGATTGGCATCTGGATTATTTTTTTGTACAAAAATAAGAACACCTTTGCTAAAATAAAAGTGACTAAACAAATAAACTAGCGAGGTGTTCTTATGTTTAAAAATTATACCACAAATCAAGTCGTTCTTCCTCTAGATTTTAGTTTTCAGTTAGAAAAAAATGATATTGCTTTTGCCATTAATCAATTAGTCGAAAGTATTCCAGAGGAACGCTTTCTTCCTTTTCACCATCAAATGGGGCCTTCTTCTTATCATCCAAAAATGATGATGAAGATGATTTTATGTGCTTACACGCAATCTGTATTTTCTGGTCGTAAGATTGAAGCGCTAACGAAAGACAGTATTCGCATGATGTGGCTTACTCAAAGTTATCAACCTAGTTATCGAACCATCAATCGTTTTCGAGTGAATCCTTTAGTGAATGCACTCCTTCGGGAGTGCTTCGTCCAGTTTCGTAGCCAATTAGTCAAGGAACAATTAATCGATGAAGAAGCCATTTTTATCGATGGTACAAAGATTGAAGCCAATGCCAATAAATACACCTTTGTTTGGAGAAAATCCATTGATAACTTTGATAAAAAGCTTACTGAAAAATCAAATTTTCTCTACGATGAATTGTTAAAAAATCAAATTATTCCTGAAATTGAGCGAGAGTCCGCAAAGGAATTATCTGTCACTGAATTAGGCAAGATTGAAGAAAATCTAGCGCAGGTTGTAGAAAAGTTTACAGTCAAAATCGAACAAGCAGAGGATGGAATTACTCGCAAATCAATTCGTTCTAAACGAAAAGTTCCAAAAAAATTAAGGAAACTTTTCAAGGACTTTAAAGAGCGAAAACTCGCTTATCAAAAACATAGACAGATTTTAGGGCAACGAAACAGTTACTCTAGAACGGATCTAGATGCCACTTTTATGCGCATGAAAGAAGATCACATGAAGAATGGGCAGTTGAAAGCTGGCTATAATCTTCAAATTGCCACAAACAGTCAGTACATTTTAGGGTACGATCTTTTCTCAAATCCAACAGATACACGAACATTCCGCCCTTTTTTAATCACCTTAAAAGAGCGTTTCTTTGATCTGCCAAACTATATTGTCGCAGATGCCGGCTACGGAGGAGAAGAAAACTATCAAGCGGTTTTAGAGGATCATGAGCGAACACCACTCATCACTTATGCCATGTATCATAAAGAACAGAAGAGAAAGTTTAAACAAAATCCGTTCCTTCCAGCAAACTGGCCGTACCAAGAAGTAGAGGAAACGTTTCTTTGTCCAAACGGACGGAAAATGACTTTTCGAAATTATTCTATTCGTACAGATAAATATGGATTTAAACGGTATTTAAAACGGTATGAATGTGAAGACTGCTCGAATTGTCCTCTTCGAAGACAATGTACAAAAGCGAAGAGTGACAAGAATCGTGAGATTCAAAAGAACATGAACTGGGAATATTTTAAAGCGACGGTTCAACAGCTGCTTTCAGAAGTAGAAACAGGTAAAATCTATCGCCAACGAAAAATTGACGTCGAACCTGCTTTCGGACATTTGAAGGCTTGTTTAGGCTTCACTCGTTTCTCTGTTCGAGGAAAACAGCAGACACACAATGAAATTGGATTCGCGTTAATGGCAGTAAATTTAAGGAAATATAGGCTAACTAAGCTAATAAACAAGGATGATTCTCTACACAATCTAAAAAATAGAAGACCGAAAATCATTTTTTACGATTTTCGCTCTTCTATTTTAAGATTCTTGGGACTTACGTCCCAAGCTCGTAGCTCTTAGTATAACTCTAAATATTGTTCTCTTTCCCACTCAGAAACAGTTTGACGGAAAGCTGCCCATTCCATACGTTTCGCTTCAACAAAGTTCACATAAATATGCTCACCTAACGCATTGATCATTACATCATCTTTACGTAATTCTTTAATAGCGTTATGCAGTGTTGAAGGTAAATCATGGATTTGCGCTTCTTTTCGTTCTTCTTCATTCATCACATAAATATTACGGTCAACCGCTTGTGGTGGATCAATTTCATTTTTGATTCCATCTAATCCCGCTTGTAAAAGTGTAGCCATTGTTAAATATGGATTTGCTGACGGATCAACTGATCGTAACTCTAAACGAGTAGATAAGCCACGCGATTCAGGAACTCGAACTAACGGCGAACGATTGCGACCACTCCAAGCAACATATACAGGCGCTTCATATCCTGGTACTAAACGTTTATATGAGTTAACCGTTGGATTACAAACGGCTGTATAAGCACGAGCATGTTTCAATAATCCACCAAGAAAATGATAAGCCGTTTGACTTAGTTGCATCGGACCATTTTCATCGTAGAAGACATTTTCATCGCCTTTAAATAATGACATGTTACAGTGCATTCCTGATCCATTGATGCCATACAATGGTTTTGGCATAAATGTTGCGTGTAAGCCATGTTTTCTAGCAATTGTTTTAACGACTAATTTAAAGGTTTGGATATTATCACAGGCTTCGATAACATCAGCATATTTAAAGTCAATCTCATGCTGACCTGGCGCCACTTCATGATGAGAAGCTTCAACTTCAAACCCAAGACTTTCAAGTTCAAGAACGATATCTCTACGGCAGTTTTCACCGAGATCGGTTGGTGCGAAATCAAAATAACCACCTCGGTCATTTAAGTCAGTTGTGATTTTACCATCTTCATCTAATTTGAATAAGAAAAATTCCGGCTCAGGCCCAAGATTGAATGAAGTAAAACCTAACGTTTCCATATCTGCTAATGCTCGTTTTAAATTACCACGAGGATCTCCTGCAAATGGTGTTCCATCAGGATTATAAATATCACAAATCAGACGAGCAACTTTCCCATGTGTGCTTTCCCACGGAAAAATCATCCATGTGGATACGTCTGGATATAAATACATATCACTTTCTTCAATTCTCACAAAACCTTCAATAGAAGACCCATCAAACATCATTTTATTGCTTAACACTTTATCTAATTGGCTCACTGGAACTTCCACATTTTTGATTGTTCCCATAATGTCTGTAAACATTAATCGTAAAAATCGAACATTTTCTTCATCGGCTATTCGTTTGATATCTTCTACTGTGTTTTGTTTCTTCGTCATCGTCTTCCTTCACGTCCTTCATTTTTTGTGTAAAGCTAATTGTTACAATTTTGGGCCTCTGGATTGGAATGGATTTTGTTGAGTAAGTCCGCCTTGAGAAATAAGTTCATCATATAAAATCTTCCGAACATCTTCATCGGTCAGCGGTTTGTTTGTTTCTTGGGCATGCATTTGTTCTTCCAGCTTCATTTCATAAACACGTTTGATTCCAGCCATGTTTAGACCATCAGATAAATAATCCTTGATTTCAAGCAATACATCAATGTCATTTAGTGAATACATACGTCGATTTCCTTCGCTTCTTTCAGGATGAATCAAATCTTGCTCTTCATAATAACGTATTTGCCGTGCTGATAAATCAGTCAGTTTCATAACTGTACCAATTGGAAAAACTGACATTGACCTTCTCAGTTCCTTTTCTCTCATATCCACCCCCCTCTCTTCGATTAAAAGTGTAGCAAGCTTGTTCAGTTTCGATAGAAAAATAGGTAAATAGGTTTGTTTGAGTTTTTCACAAACAGATTATATCTTTTTTTCGAGAAGCTAGCCTGCTTAGCTAGATAGATTAGATATAGAATATCAATACTTTTTTCTGTTGTCAATGATTTATGTTAGGTTTTCTAACATAAAAATAAATAATCCCAAAAAAAGCTGCTACATCGAGAAAATCCCACACAATTTGTGGCTAAATAAAAAAGGTATCTTTAACGATAAACTTACAGAAAATATATTTTTGCTCAAATTCAGTTTAAAAAAGTATACATAGCAAAATGAAATAATCACTAAAAAAACGGATGAACACATCAATATGGAAGAAAATAAAGCAGCACTGTATCTTAGACCAATAAATATTTTTTGTTTAGAAACAAATATAGACAACAATATAACTATACCAAAATAAAAAAACTGAGTAAAAAAACACTATAAAGGTTCTCCCACTCAGTTATATACTATACAATTATACTCTTAATCACATCTACTTGTAACAATTTATTTTGATATTTATTTCTCTAACTCACGTGTCCATTTAGAGTTATTCTTAGCAAATCCCTTAACATGATATACATTTTCCTCTTCTTCAAATGTTTCCGATAAAAGTAACGTATAACGTTTCAATTCACTTAGTTGTTGTCCTTGGTTTGAAGGTATATCAAACTCATATGGAACTAATAATTCCATCATCTTCTCTCTAACCGCTTTTGTGAGTTCTTCTTTCCCTAGTGTACTCTTAGCTGAAACTAATATGTTGGGAAACAGCGTAGGGACAAAGTCAGCTTCATCGATTTGATCACTTTTATTGTAAACTGTTAAAACAGGAATCTGCTCTAAATCTAGATCATTCATTAAGTCGACAACTGTTTGTTCATGTTGTAAGCGATCTTCGGCACTTGCATCGACCACATGTAACAACAAGTCCATTCCTCGACTTTCTTCCAACGTTGATTGGAACGCTTCGATCAGCTGCGTCGGTAAATCTTGAATAAATCCTACAGTATCTGTTAGCGTTACAATCATCCCTTGCGGTAATTGCCATTTTTTAGTTAAAGGATCCAGAGTTGCAAATAATTGATCTTCTGAATAAGTACCCGCCGTTGTCAGCAAGTTTAAAATAGTTGATTTTCCGGCATTCGTGTAGCCGAGCAAACCAATTTGAAACAAATCTGATGATTGGCGTTTTTGTCTGCTTCGCTCACGATGAGCTGAGACTTCCTTTAGCTCACGCTTGATTGCGATGATCTTATCACGGATGTGTCGGCGGTCTGATTCAAGTTTCGTTTCTCCAGGGCCCCTAGTTCCGATCCCACCACCTAAACGAGATAACTGTTTCCCCTGCCCGACCAATCGGGGAAGCAAATAATTCAGCTGAGCTAGCTCAACTTGTAATTTCCCTTCTTTAGAACGTGCCCGCATCGCAAAAATATCTAAAATCAATTGTACTCGATCGATTACTTTTACACCGACAGCTTCAACAATCAGTTGATTTTGTCTTGGTGTTAATTCATGGTTAAAAATAACGATATCCGCTTCATACGCATCGACTAACTGAACTAATTCTTCTGCTTTTCCCTTACCGATCACAGTCTGCGAATCTATTCGAGGCCGTTTTTGCGTTAAAGAAAAAACAACTTCCCCTTGTGCGGTCTTCGTTAAGTTTTTTAGTTCTTTCATAGAACCTTCAAATCGAGTGTAATTCCCCTCTGTTTCTACCCCGACTAAGATGACCTTTTCTGCTATTTTATCCATTTTTTGTCCTTCCTAAGAATCCAACCATTTCTCTATTTCTTTTTCTAAAGTTAAAATAGTATCAGGTGCTTGTATTAAGTCCCACCAGCTAGCATCCATACGATTTCTAAACCAGGTCAACTGCCTTTTCGCATATCTTCTAGAATTTTGCTTTACTTGTTCAATTGCTTCCTCTAAAGATTCTTTACCTTCAAAATAAGGAAAAAACTCTTTGTAGCCGATCCCTTGAATCGACTGTTGCGTTTGCATGTTATAAAGTAGTTTCGCTTCTTTTAAAAGACCTTGTGCCATCATTATATCGACACGCATGTTGATACGCCCATAAAGTTTTGTACGGTCCGTTTCTAAACCAACCAAGAAATAATCGTACAATTTTTTTGGTTTTTCTTTTGGGGTCAAAATACTAAAGCCTGTTTTATCAAATACTTCTAGTGCCCGAACTACTTTTTTACGGTTATTAAAATGGATACTTTCAGCTGCTTGGCTATCTTTTTTCTGTAATAACTCCCATAAGCTTTGGTTTCCATGTGTTTCAGCAAATTGTTCATACCGCTCTCGTATGTCTGTTGATTCATCTCTGGCGCCTAACTCAAAATCATAAAGCAGTGCTTGAACGTACAACCCTGTTCCACCAACAACAATCGGTAATTTTCCTTTTGCTGTAATCGAGGCGATTGCCTGACGCCCTTCTTTTTGAAAATCTGCTACAGAATAAGTCTCAGATAATTCTCGGCAATCTATCAAATGATGCACGATACCAGCACGTTCTTCTTCCTTTACTTTCGCTGTACCTATATCCAAATGTTTATAGACCTGCATCGAATCGCCGCTAATGATTTCTCCGTTTAACTTTTTAGCTAACGCAATACTTAAAGAGGTCTTTCCAACTCCTGTTGGTCCTACGATTACTAATACTTTTTCCAATTTTTTCATCCTTTATTTTGTATCGACTCGCGCATTTGTAATGCCTTAGCTGGATAGTCTGTATGAATTCCAGCCAAACGATGACTGAAGCAAAGTTTCATTTTTTCTTCCTCATTCACTGTCCAAGGACGAATTTCTTTTGGAAACTCTGCTAAATCATTTAAATGTTCTACTAGCCAATCAACTTTTGGGTGGATCCCTTCAATAAATTCTGACCGAAGTGCTCGTTTTTCATCTTCCTCCGACAGATTAAATACTGAAGCAATAGGTTGATTTTTTTCTATTTCCCAGATTTTTTCCAAGCTTTTAAAATAAAAACTTGAATACATATACTCAAAAGGCCAACACTGAGACCTCATGAGCTGAACGATAAGCTGTTCAATTCCTTCATAATGGATTGTATCTGTTTTAATCTCAATATTCAACAAACCTTGAAAATTTTCTTTTTTAAGTAACATGACCACTTCTTCTAAAGTTGGGATTTCTTGAGAGATCGGATTTTTTTCAAACCAGCTACCGGCATCTAATTGTTTTAACTCTGCTAATGTCAGAGTGCCAACATGTCCATGACCATTGGTGGTACGATCGATCATTTCATCATGAATCACGACTAGATGTTTATCTCTTGATAGCTGAACATCTAACTCGATTCCATCAGAACCAATACGAATGGCTTCTTTAAATGCAGCTAAGGTATTTTCTGGATGGGTTCCTTTGCTGCCCCTGTGGGCGATTATTTTTGTCATAAGTTACCTCCAATTGAAGATATTGTATCATTCCTAACAACGAGTATCAAACAATTAAAAGGATTTTATGGCTCTATACTTTCTGATGTTGGTGAACAATCACCGACATCTTTTTTAATGCAAAATAATAGAAAAGACACCCTGATATCCTTTAGAATTAAGTCGACTAAAACCAATCAAAAGGAGGAAATCAAGATGTCCTATACAAATCTTATCAAAAATACCTTAGATATTCTAGACTTAAATATTACTTTTAATGAAAATTCTTTAAAAAAGGAACGAATCAAAGGACGAATCTGCCACGTATTTTCTGGTACATTGGATTATTTCGCTCACTCCTGTCATCATTGTGGTGCCAAAGAAAACGGATCGATTATTCTTTGGAGCTTTACAACGTGTCTGATTTTACTGAATGATGTCTCTGAGGTTCAGACATACTTACGCTTGAAGAAACGTCATTTCTTCTGCCATTCTTGTGATAGAACTTTTGTCGCTGAAACAAGTCTTATCGAAAAGTGTTGCTCGATCTCGAAGAAAGTCAAGCTTTCGATTGCCGAGCGTCTACGAAACACTTCGTCTATGAGCGAAATTGCCCGTCAAAAGAAGGTCTCTGTTTCCTCTGTTTATCGCGTATTGAAACAGTTTTACGAACCAAAAAAAATCAATCGACTCATCTTGCCAGAAGTTCTTTGTTTTGATGAATTTAAATCAGTGAAACAAGTCGCTGCCTCTATGAGTTTCATTATGATGGATGGACAAACAAAGCAATTACTCGATGTCGTTGAAAACCGCCAGTTTCCTTTTTTAGAACGCTATTTCTCACGATTTTCTTTATCTGTTCGTGAAGGTGTAAAATACATTGTTTGCGATATGTATGCGCCTTATTTTTCTTTAATTAAGAAACTATTTCCCAAGGCTCAGATTGTTCTTGATCGCTTTCATATTGTGCAACACATCGGGCGAACGTTCTTAAAACACCGTATTCAACGAATGAATACCTTTCTCCATCAAGGATCTGTAGAAGCCAAAAAATACCGTCACTTGAAGAAATACTGGAAACTACTTCAAAAGAATCAATCGAAGCTCAATTTTGAAAAACGCCAATGGCGTCCTTCCTTCCGTGCTTATTTAACAGAAACCGAACTCGTGGATCGGTTACTTGCCTATGATGAAGAATTAAAAGCTGGCTATACCTGTTATCAGGATTTTCTCTATGCCATACAAACAAGAGATTACACACGGTTTCATGCGTTATTAGAACAAGATTATTCTAGGCTTCCAGCTTATTATCAAACAACCATTACTACCTTTAAAAAAGTTCAAACGGGCATTAAAAATGCGTTAGATTTGCCTTATTCCAACGGACCGTTAGAATGCTTGAATAACCATATCAAAGTATTAAAGAGAAATGCCTACGGCTTCCGTAACTTCTATAATTTTAAATTGAGGATTATTTTATGCTTTGGTACTGTTCTTTTTCAACCAAATAAAAAGACCTAGAGGAAAAGACCTCTAGGACTCATACTAAATGATTTAATTCTTTGGATTTTCTTCCTCATCACAAATTAACAAGGAAACTTTATTAATGTTTTCTTTAGTAGATGTTTCAAATTGCCACTGAGCTAGCTGCAATGCTAGTTGTAAGTCCATTATTCGAATACATATAAACATGAACTTTATACGTTCCTGTATTATGATTATGGTTTTTTATATCTACTGTTGCTTTATAGGTTCCATCTGATTGTTTTACTGCATCATACCATTTTATATCTGATTGATCGGCTTTACTCCATACTGGAACAGATACCCGAGTTATTCCTGATCGGCTTATTCCAGTTACTGTTATATCAAAGGTGCCTTTTTTTGTATTATATGCCCCTACTTCTGCACTCAATTTTGGGGTAGAAACTGTAAATTTGTTACTTGTTATAAATTTCATTGTTCCATTTGGAAGTTGAATATACGTGTGCATATTGTAACTACCTGCATCTTTGTGTTTTTTTATATCGATACTTGCACTATAAGTTCCGTTGCTACTTCTCTTACCAGAATACCATTGAAGATCATCTTGGCCATTTTTATCCGACCATGTTAAAAAATGAACAGGTGTATTGATGTCATAGATTCCCATTGAAATATCTGCAGTCACAGTATAGATCGTTTCTTTTCCATTTGAATCTTTAATTTCAGCTGTTCCATTCACTTCTGGCAATGTTACATTTACTGTGTTAGCTGCAATGCTAGTTGTAAGTCCATTATTCGAATACATATAAACATGAACTTTATACGTTCCTGTATTATGATTATGGTTTTTTATATCTACTGTTGCTTTATAGGTTCCATCTAATTGTTTTACTGCATCATACCATTTTATATCTGATTGATCGGCTTTACTCCATACTGGAACAGATACCCGAGTTATTCCTGATTGGCTTACTCCAGTTACGGTTATATCAAAGGTGCCTTTTTTTGTATTATATGCCCCTACTTCTGCACTCAATTTTGGGGTAGAAACTGTAAATTTGTTACTTGTTATAAATTTCATTGTTCCATTTGGAAGTTGAATATACGTGTGCATATTGTAACTACCTGCATCTTTGTGTTTTTTTATATCGATACTTGCACTATAAGTTCCGTTGCTACTTCTCTTACCAGAATACCATTGAAGATCATCTTGGCCATTTTTATCCGACCATGTTAAAAAATGAACAGGTGTATTGATGTCATAGATTCCCATTGAAATATCTGCAGTCACAGTATAGATCGTTTCTTTTCCATTTGAATCTTTGATTTCAGCTGTTCCATTCACTTCTGGCAACGTTACATTTACTGTATTAGCTGCAATGCTAGTTGTAAGTCCATTATTCGAATACATATAAACATGAACTTTATACGTTCCTGTATTATGATTATGGTTTTTTATATCTACTGTTGCTTTATAGGTTCCATCTGATTGTTTTACTGCATCATACCATTTTATATCTGATTGATCGGCTTTACTCCATACTGGAACAGATACCCGAGTTATTCCTGATTGGCTTACTCCAGTTACGGTTACATCAAACGTACCTTTGTTTACGTTATATTCCCCTACCTCTGCACTTAAGGTTGGATTAGAAATTACAAATCTATTACTTGTTACAAATTTCATTTTTCCATTTGGAAGTTGGATATACGTATGCACATTATAATTACCTGCATCTTTATGATTCCTTATATCGATGCTTGCGCTGTATGTTCCATCATTATTCTGTTTACCAAAATACCACTGAAGATCATCTTGGCCATTTTTATCTGACCAAGTAGCAAATTGGACAGACTTTGGAGTTTGTCCACCCGTTTCTATGTTTCCTGTAGCATTATACACAGTCTCAGAGCCTGTTGTATCTACAATTGAGGTTTTTCCTGTAACCGGAATACTTTCATCCCATGCTGCATCTCCGGTAAACAATCCTGTATAATCCGTATTTATATCAAATGCATGAGCAATTCCTGGGAAATAAAAATTTGAAGACCATTGCCATGAAGAAAAGTCACTATTCCAATTTTGAGAAGCTGTAGGTGAATATGGATACTGCGCTACCCAAGTATTATTCTTACCAAATAGTCCAGTATCAAAAATACCTCCTGCAACATCCAACCAACTTCTTGACAAATAGTATGCAACCTTACTGTATCCAGAACTATTCAATTTATTTTTGAAAGCCATCGTGTTTGCATTTAGAGAATCAATTCGCATAGCTGGTTCTTCAATATCAGATACCATCACTGTTTCTTTAGATAGGCCTAGTGCATTAGCCTTACTAGCAAAATATGCTGCTTCTGCTTGTGCGCCTGTAGCTGAAGTGTAATGACCATAATGATACACGGAAACTTTTAAGCCTGCACTTTGAGCATTTCTTATTTGTGACTCTGCCTCAGGATTAAGATAGGTTGTTCCTTCTGTCAGTTTTACGATAACACCTTTTACCCCATAGTTTTTCATCATTTGGTATTGAGCGACAGTAATTGTACCGTTATGTGAGGACACATCAATAAAACTGACTGTTGGACGATTTGTTTCACCTGCCATCACTACATCTATTGCTTCTCTAGTTTCTCTTTTACTTCTTCCTTTTGAAGCTAGGTCGGAACGATCTGACGGACGTGGTTCGTAATACTCCAGATTTTCTTCTGCTAGAGGACTAGTCTCTTCTATAGTGCTATTTGTAGTACTACTAGATACTTCAGTCTTTTCCTCGCTAGAGCTACTAATTGTTGAACTTTCACTCTGTGTATTCTCTGTACTTCCATATGTACTGGATGTATCTTGGATAGTTACTTCTTGACTTGATGTAACTTCCGCTAATGCTTGCATAGGTGGATATGCATATGTGGATAAACATAAAAAAACAGTTCCTAAAGAAAAAATTTTCTTCATATAAATCAATCTCCAAACTTTTTTATAGTGAATTTAATGAGTTTTCTAATTTTACAATATTCAAATTTATAAAGCAATGATATAAAAAAAATCTTTTCGTTATCAGCTTGACAGCCATTTATAATGTAGTATTTCTATCTCTTTTAGACAAGTTTTATCCCATCATAGATATCAATTTAAAAAAAACAAACTACTTATCATGAGTGAAACATAATAATATTCTGTTTCACTCATGAAAATCATTTTATCTAATTACTTTTTATAATTCAGTCAGATAATATTTTATTAATTTTTATTGTTGTTTTCCTTGAACAAACTTTTGATTACCTTAATTTCACCAAAAAAGTACATACAAATAAATACTACAACAAGCCAAACAATTCCTCTTACCAACAAGGTAAAAAATAGATTAGAAAAACTAAGGAAAGGATTTGTAATAAACATTATTATTGCTACTAATATACTCATAAGAGCTGGAATAATAAGTTGTTTCAATGCATCTTGCAGTCTGCCATCTAAAACTTTAGTCATTAATAACCAATAAGACACAATAAAATTAATAAGATTGGCAATACATACAAAAATTGAAACGTAGATAATCGTTCCAAAACTTACTCCCATTATTATACTAGGAATCATTATTAGAATAGAAATAATTCCATTTACTAATAGTTTGTTAGAGTGGTCTCGAGCCATAAATATACTGCTAGTCACTGCATTCAACATCTGAGCCCATAGACTAAACGACAATATAGAAAAAGGAACCACAGCTCCATACCATCTCGAACCAAAAAGGAAAAAGATTATTTCTTGTGCATTTAGCATCATAAAAATTGTTAAAGGAAAAGCAATTAAACTTAAAACGCGAATAATTTTGAAAAAAGTTTCTCTAATTAACTTTACGTTATCTTGGTGTTGGGAAAGTATCGGTTGCAATACTGGCGTTATCACACCCAAGAACACAGTTGTAGGCATTGTAAGTAACTGATAACTTTTTTGATAGTTAGCGATAGGAACAGGACCTAAAAATTTTCCCACTAACAAATTATCTGAATTTCTTGAAAGGTAATTAAAAATAGTGAAGAATAACTGATTTCTTGTAAAAGATTGAATAGATAAAAAAGGTTGAGGGTTTAAACTTTTTGTATATTGAATTTTTACTGCTGAAAAATTTAATATTAGCGAAACAATTGCCGGTACAGCGCTACAAATAACTAAAGCATATATACCCCATCCGGCAAATGCGGCAGTGATACCAAATATTGCTCCAATAAAACTTGAAAAAAACAAGCGTAAATTCAACGCTCGAAAACGCAGGCTTTTATTTAAAATAGCTCTAGGAACCGTATTTATTCCTTCACAAAGGACAACAACCGACATTGACCAAAATAAAGGTTTATACATATCATTATGGTATGCAAGTGCAATTAGATTACCTGAAAAACCAAAAATTATACTTAGAAGAATTGAAAAAAGGATTGTGTAATTAAATAAGATACCATAATCTCTCTCATTCAATTCCTTTTTTTGGATAATAGCTGGTCCTATTCCAGCAGTTACTATCAGTTGAAAAAAAAGCAAATAAACTTGAGCATTTGCAACTATCCCAAATTCCTCTACTGGAATTAATCTTGAAAGAATGATATTTATCAATAATTGAATCAATATAACACTATATTGTCCAATCGCTGTAAATATCATACCTATGCGAAAAGTACTATTCATTTAAAAACCCTTTCCTTCTATATTTCACTTCTTGAATTAATAACCTATCGTAGTTTTTTGATTAGAACATTTCCTTCCATCTAAAGAAACTCACAAAATAGTATCCCTATTTCCTGTGCTTCAGAAATGATCAACGTACAACCCTCTTGACCAACTTTTTGAAGAAAACATCCTTGTCAGGCTGATTCGTTTTATAAGCTTTACTTATAATAAAAATAAAAAAATAATACATTGTCCAAGATAAATAGATGATATTTCGTGGGAAAAAACCTTTTGAATATTGTTTATTTTGTGAGTACAATTTTTTTAGCAAGTCTTTTGATAAAATTGTTTTATCTTCCATACACTTTACAGCCATAAAATCATTTACATTCATAGCTTTCTGATAAAAATGTGTCAGTGCTTCTGGATGACTTTTCTTGAAAAATGAAAGTGTAAGTTCATTCTTTTTGAGAATATCAAAATTTTTCTTATTGATTTTAGAAATCAATGTTGAATTTTCTGTGGTTCTATAATAATAGCACACAGAATCTACTAAAATTATTTCATCGATCTTATCTATTATTTCATAGAAGAAAATACCGTCCTCATATATGATTCCTTCATGAAACTTGACTTCTTCAATTAGCGTACGATGATAAATTTTGCCAGAAGCTGATACAGCATGATAATCTGATGCATATAGTTTTTCTACTAGTGTTAAAAAATCACCTTTTAAAGATGTCTTATTCACTGAAAGATTGTTAGATAATTCTTTAATATTTTTAGTGAATTTACACATAGCAAGCTTTACATTCATTTCATTCACTGCTTTATATAAGATCTCTACATGAGTCGAAGAAATCAAATCATCACTATCCACAAAAATAAAGTATGTACCCTTGGCATGTTGAATACCAACATTTCTTGCACTAGATTGACCCCCATTTTCCTTCACAATCAATTGAGTTTTAAACTCTGGATGAGCCTCACAAAATTCTTGAGCGATTTCTCTAGATTGATCAGTTGATCCATCATCAATCAATAAAATTTCAATGTTTTTGTATGTTTGATTTACAAGGCTCTCTAAGCATTCTAATAAATATTTTTCAACATTGTAAATAGGAACAATAATACTCACTAATTCACTCATGCCTAACTCCTTTCAAGTACTCAATTACTGGACAAAATGTTTTATCAAACGTAAAATTATTTTCCCCATAAAGGTAAATTTCCTGAGAAAGTTGATTTTTGGATTTATCATTCAAAAGTTGCTCATACCAATGGACAATATCAGAAATTTCTATCGGTGTATCGTCACTAGGAACTCTATAATAAAAAGGTAACTTCCGCTCATCTAAATCTGTTGCAACACCGGAAATAATCGGCAACCCTTTAGCAAGATATTCTTTCCCTTTTAAACTACTATTGTACGAAACACCTGAACGATGTCTTGCTAAAGAATCAACACCAATATCAGACGCTTGATAGTAATCTGCAAGCTCAGAAAGTTTTTTTCTTCCTTTTAAATGGATTACATGATCAAGTTGGTAATCTGTGACCATTTTTTGATATTTCTTTAAAACAGGTCCATCTCCTATAAGGGTAAAACTGACTTCTGTTTTCTTTTTGTCATCATCATAATAATTTTTCAACCCTTCAATCAATCGGTCATATCCATGATAAAAACAAAGCGTCGCCACACCCAACAAGTTGATGGATTGATCTACTTTTTTACTATCAAACTTCATCGTTGTAAATTCATATGCATTAGAAATATTGATACATTCAATTCCAAAAATTTCCCGATCATCTGAATAAGTAACTATTCTATCAACGTATTTCGACAATTCTCGTGTCCATATTCGCTCTTTCATCATGATATCAAGTTTTACTAAACCATTAAATTCATTGAGATAAGGATATGTCGGAACTTCAAGAATTATTATTATACTAGGGTTAAGTACTTTCGCTCTTCTTACTAATTTAACTACACTTTTATCTAAAACAGCACCTTTGCGAATATAAACAAAGTCAAAATTTTCCCAGTTTATATTTTTGGTATTAAAGTATTGTTCTGAAAAAAATGGGACTAGATTTCTTAATAAATGGACTATATTCCTTTTCCCATTTATATGTCTAGTCATATGGAAATCATTTTTTTCAAATTCGTTAATTTGCTTATTGATTTTTTCCAAGATCCCATATGCATGAGTCAGATCTTGAGACAAATAAATTCCATTCATAAACTAATCCTCTTCTGTTTCATTCATCTTCTTCTTTAAAAGAGATAATTCTTGTGTTAGTATTCTTAACTGTTTTTCTGTATTAATCAACGTGATTTGCGTAACCAAAGAGAAAAACAGGAGAATTCCTGTTAATAAGAAAAGAGCTAACGATGTTAAAGTAGTGATACCTAACAATTTAGCTACTGCATTTCCTATTGGAGGGAATAACGCACCCACTATCATAACAATACCTAACAACAGCCATTTGTTCATCTGACGAACTTCAGCATGACCTTTTCGTGTCAAATGAACAGTAGAAACAAAAAAAATAATCGCTATCAAAACCGCTAAAATTTGTAATTGAAAAGGCATTAATATTCCTCCTTATCTATTAATGAAGCAATTAATATCGATAATGAAACATTAATCATATAGCTAATTGAATTTACGATGCTAATACTCGATTTCCCTGTTTCTCGCTCAAACATCTTAACTCCGACTTCTTTGATCTTAAACTTATTCGCTATCAAATACATATAACTCTCAGGTTCAGGATATTGGCTTGGGTATCTATCCACAAATTGCTGGATTATTTTTCTATTACCAGCTCGGTATCCGCTAGTTACATCTTTAATATTTACACCTGTCAACACACGAATCAAATTGGATAAAATTTTAATGCCCAGTTGTCTAGCACCAGATGATTTAAATTCTGAATCACTATCTAAAACAAATCTTGAACCTACAGTAAAATCAGCTTGATTTAAAATGATTGGATCGATTAATTTAGATAAAGAATAAATATCATGTTGCCCATCACCATCAAATTGTACAGCAATATCGTACCCTTCATTTAAAGCATATTTGTAGCCCGTTTGAACAGCTCCACCAATGCCTAAATTATAAACAAGCTCGATATGATTGATGTTGTTAGCCTGTAAAACCTCTTCTTCATTGTCGGTGGAACCATCATTAATTACCACATAATCAAGATGGTAAGAGCACGACCGTCTATATTCTTCTACTTTTTTTATTACCTCTACAATTCCATCAGCTTCATTATAAGCTGGAATAATCAATAAAATTTTATTAGTTTTCATTTTACCGTCCCTAAAAAATAAATTAAGTATTATTTGATTTTTGGTTAAAAGTATAGAATTTCATTATGAGCTTTGAAATATTTTTTCCCCAATAACGTTCAAACAATAATTGCTCTTCAACTTCCCTTGTTTTATCAATTGTGTTATTTGTTGTTTCAGAATCTTCATGTATTCGGTGAAACATTAGTCTTTTTGGAATGTACTTAACGTTGCCTTCTTTTTTCATAATTCTTTCCCAGGCATCCCAGTCTAATGTCATCTTCAGTGACTCATCGAATTTAAAGTCTTTCAGCCTTTCCATATTGTACGAAACAGCTGGACAAGAAATAAAATTACCAAAAGCATAAATTCGTCTTTGATACCATTTAAACGGTAATATAGATAACATGTGTAGACCAGCGGTTTTTATATATAAATTAATATTTCTTTTTCTTAAATCCCCTTTGTTGTCTATCTCACTATAATCGGTAAAAACAATATTACACTTTTTATGTTTTTCAAACGTTTGGACCACAAGGTTTCCGTAGTCAGGTATGTATACATCGTCTTGATGTGCAATTGTTGCATAGGTTGTTTCTACAAATGATAAAGCATTATTCCAATCTTTACCAATACCTCCACCTTGGAGAGTAAACATAGGAATATTAAAAGCTTTACATAAATTTTCGATAAAATCATTTGGTGTACTTGTGTACAACTGTACGTGTGATTTTCCAGCTTTTACCAAAGTTTGATTAACACAAGATTCAATACACGCTCTAAGATAAGGAGATTCTCCATAAGCACATATCATAAAGGTATGTTTTAACTTTTCCATATTATTCCTTCCCTTATCACTATTAGCTTTTAAAAATTAATAATACACAGAAAAAAATTAAGTTATCACTTTAGAATACAGAGTGATTCCACTACTGATAACTTAATTGTATTGTACTATTTAAAAATATTATATTCAAGTTTACTTAGGAAACACTTCTTTTGCTAGACTATTAACAGCTAAATGCTGAAGGCTTCAAAAATAATAAAACAATTTCTTCTTATTTACGAAATACTTTATAAATAATTCTTTGTAACTTTTGCCTGACTTTAAATTCTAAACGTGCTAATTTGCTTTTCTTTTCATCTAAAGTAAGTAGGTTACTGATATGTCGAACTGAATTTTCTTGTTTATGATCATTAGTGTCTATTTCTTTAATAATTTCTTTATAAACAACTGATAACTCATAAATATTTTTAGCCTCTGATATAAATTTGAAAGCATCCTTTCGGACCTGTGTAAAGTTGTCTAATGTTGTCTCAATCAACGATGTTAATTCCTCAACATTACCTGTTTTATAAAGTTGTCCAAATTTAAACATTTCGTATGCAGAAGAGTGCCCCGGATTGTCTGATAGTATTACAGGAATACCATTTAATAAGGCTTCAACATAAACTAAACCGAATGTTTCCATTGCAGAAGGAAATACACATAAATCTTGATCTGTTAAGTTCTCCCAAGGATTCTCCATATTTCCTAAAAATGAAATATTTTTTACTCGATTTTTTTTAATATGATCCGTGCATTCTTTTTTGTACTCTTCATCCCATCCACCTATAAAAACGAGTTCTATATCGGAGCGATTCAAATTTTCAAATGCTTGAATCAATTCAAGTTGGTTCTTTCGTTCAGATATCCGTCCTATTGATACAATTCTTTGTTTCTTTCCAGCTTTTGGCTCTATTGTATCAATTTCCGTATACGGAGAAAAAGATTTTATTTTTCTATTAGGAAATAACTCTGCTATTTTTTCACTTAATTGGCCATTGACCGCAAAAATTTCAGTTGAATAATCATCAATAAAATCTAGCTTATTGATATAATAAGCAAATTCATTTTCTGGAAATTCATGGATTAACCAAAAATGAGGTGTTACTTTTAATGCAGCAGCTACTGCTCCTTGAAAAATATTTACAGTGTTACTGATAACAATGTCCACTTTATTCTCTTCAATTACATCAGTGATTTGTTTGATCGTTTCTCTATATGAGTTAGCTCTCTGAGCCTCGGTACCGAATAAATGTCCTGGCGCATCTTCCCACCACCAGCGTTGACTATTTATCAAAATACAGTCAATACCACATTCTGTAAACCTTTTAGAATAATCATTTTCAGTAACTTTTTGCTGTGTTGGGGCGATGTTTATTACTTTGTATCCTTCAAAAGCCAAGAATTTCATTAAATTAAAAATTGATACTTCCGCTCCGTTGTCTAATGTACCTGTTGGTGAAACAAAGAGAATTGTTTTCATAATCATCATCCTATCAATTTTCTTAAATTTATCAACCATTCAGCTTCTTGTAATGGGAACCAATATGTTAAAAGGATTAGGTAAATCATCATAACAAAATTCATGATAATCGTAGTTACAGCAAGCTTGCTTAGACTCTTTTCATTAAAAACAACAGTCATCTTTTCTTTACAACTAATAAAAAGTGGTACAAGATATATTAAAAACGGTGTAAAGTATCTTCCTTGCGCTCCTTGAGATATCAATGCATCGTCTCCCAATACAAGAGGCGTCCAAGCGAAATACATACCACCTATAATAACAATTGCTTGAAAAGGTAACATTCCACCAGACAATACCCCGAAACTTTTATTTAATTTATATGGTTCATTCTTCATTAATAGAATTGTTAACACAGCAATATCAATAAAGATCAACCACATAGGAATTTGAAAATCAAATATTCCTAAATAACCAAACATCCCGGTTGTTAAATACGTATTTAAATGAGGATTTAAGTTATTATCTAAAACGGTATTCAGCATTACTTGTGCAAAATTTGTTATTCCGCCTTTATCTTTGAAGTAAAAAACTGAAAACGTCATTAAAAATCCTAAAACAAAAACTATTAGAATATATTTATATTTTTCAATCAATCTTTCACAGTTTTCAATCCAGACATTCGTCTTACCAAATCTGTCTGGGAGTCTCAAGCTTAAAGTCAACAATAAAGCTACTAAGAATAGATTATTGATCTTAGTTATATATAATCCTAATGTAGCAAGCATCAAAAAAATTATATATTTTTTCGTAAGTAATTTTTCTACTGATAAATTACTTAAAATTGCGAAGAAACCTGTTACTGCAACAAAATTCATAACATCATACGAAAGAGATGAACTCTGTTGAATCATTATCGGTAAAAGAGATATAAACATTAATGCTGTTTTTCCATACTTTAGATATTTTATAATAAAATACATCATCAAAATATAAAATATAGCGTTGAATATGCGCCCTAAGGTAATCATAATTCCTACTGAAGGATAAATGATCTTTCCTAACGACATACCTAATAACTGCGGTAATTGCATTATTCTTTTTGGTGGCAGGGAAAGCTTAACTTTCTCATTGCTAAAATCTAATTTATTAGTGAATAATTGATAATATTCTTCTATATCAATTTCTCCTTTAGTACTATCGATTTTTTGCCATTGAAAGCTCTTATCAGTCTTCTCATATAAAATTCCCCAAGCCATTCTAGCATGGCTCGCCTCATCTGGAACTCTAGCTATTGGCATCAAAAAAATACTTAAACTAATAAATACAGAAGCCCATAGTAAAAATATTTTTTCTGGTTTTTCAAATTTTTTTTTCATTAATATACCCTACTAACTCATCTATTTTATGATTGGTTGTGCAATGCTCCAAAACGTATTTATACGCTTTTCCAGCGATTTCTTTCCTCATATCTTTGGATTGAATCAGCGATTCCAACTTAACATACCACTCATCATCAGAAACAAGGATCCCTGTTTCATTATCAATAATCATTTCTTTAAATGCACCAATATCACTAGCAACTGTCGGTACTTTCACAAGTGCCGCTTCAAGCCACTTTATTTCAGATTTTGCTTCATTAAAAATAGAATTTACTAAAGGCGCTATATTGATATCGACTTCACTAATTAAATTAGGCAACTTTTGCCATGACACATATGGATGAGTTTTTATTCTGTTAGTAAAAGGTTTCATTTCAGTTGGAAGATCTAAATGCCCAACCAAATGAAGTTCTAGATTATCATATTTTTCTAGTAATTTTATGATAGCATCCTTCACCAAATCAAAGTTTTCATTATGTGTAATCGATCCAGAAAAATAGCCTATTTTCACTTTTCCATCTAAATTATCATAATTTTTCATTGCATCTTTACTCAGTTGAACTAATTCCATATTCGCTAAATTTCTGTTTAGTAAAACTAAATCTTTATAGTTGAAAAGTTCACTTTGCATTTTTTGAGTTGATGTAACTACCCCATCACACAGCTTCAGCATTTCTCCATAACTAATCACACCATTATCGTAGTTTTGTTTTTCAGACGCTGGTAGATTCTTAACGTAGGTCAATTGATTGGTGTATTTTGTATCAATCACTAAATCATCTATATCATATAAAATTACTTTATTGTATTTTCGAGCCAATTGAATCAGCTCCACCAACTTATAGTCCAACGGCGCACGATAAATGATTATATGACTTGCGTGTTCCGCATACCCCATTTGAAAAGAAGATAGATTTATACTCCAAACATCATAACCAAGCGATTCTAATTGTTCCATTTTATTCTGCACTCGATATTTAGTTAATTGAGGAATAGCATTCTCTACACCATCAATAATCAATATATGTTCTTTTACTTTTTTGGTCTTCACATCTTCCATGATTTGCTCGATAATTTCTATCGGGTAATCTGTTTCAGTTCTTATATATTCTATCAATTCAGGGATTTCTGTCTCTCTAAGTAACCCTTGCCATGCAAACTTATCATTGTTATAGTTCGAGAAAGCCGTATATTTTATTAATGGTACACCTTCTTTTACCATTTTTAAAGGATGAATATACATTGGGCTATCCTCATTATTTTCATTAAGCGCCCCATGTTTAAATCCTAGCTCTTCAAAATGCTTCGTAAAGACTGTTTCGTGCTTACCTATTGCTTTATTCCTTGAATCGGTATCATCTAAATCTGTCCAATAGTCATAAAATCCTTGGTACGTTAATAATGTTTTCTCAATAATTAGGAAATAAGATTGTAAGTGAATAGGAATAAAGCCATATTTGTTGTATTGAGTGAAATCATTTTGTTCTTCTCCATATGAAATTCCCCAAAAATCTAATTTTCTTTTTGCCATTTTAGAAAAAGCAGATAATATATCCCCAATTGGTCCAACATTCGTATCATTAACTAATAGTAGTTCATCATATTTGCTCAATTGTTCTTTTCCAAAATAGTTTATACCATACCTAAACGCAGCAGTATCATATCCCTGATTGCTTCTTAATTCCACATGTCCTATTTCTGAAAGCTCTAAAATATCTTCATCTGGTAAACTACCATTGACAACAATTAAAACATTATCCACAAATTTTGCGAGTGCTTTCAAGAAAAACAGCTTGTACTCTTGAAGTTTTTCTTGATCTTCATAAATCACAAAAATTAAGACCCTACTAGGTTGATCATAATTATTTTTCTTTCTCTGAGTATCTCTTACAATTTTTAGATAAACTGTTCTTACACTTGGAAACTGTTTGAGCTTTCTAGATATCATTCGATTGATTTTACGAAGTCCTTTACCAATTAATCGAGGATTTTTGATAATCCTCCCCCCTATGCTAAGTGGTTTGACTACGAGATTTCCAATTCGAAAGGATCTAGAATTCAAGATTTGATTTTTTTCTACTTCTAGTATTGATATCATATTGTTTAAATGCTGATTATCGCTTGATAACTCAATATTTTCAGTGACTACTTTGGCATTTTCATTTATCAATCTTGTATTTTCAATAGTCGCTTCTTCTTCTGTTTTTATCCTTACACTGATTTCTTCTTTTAATGTTTCGATTTGCTCAGCGAGTTGAGTTAAATCATGTTCTTGATTATGAACATGTTTAGTAACACCTTCCATATGCTTTATAAGATCAGTTATTCTACTCGCTAAGATCAAAATATTATTTTTGACTGCTTCCATAATCTCTAAAGGAAATTTTTGAACATATTTACTCAATATATACAAGTAAACTTCGAAATAAAAAGTTTCAGATAAATGATTATCTTTTCTGGAAATTGAATCATTTAGCACTCTATAATTTAATTTCGTATCATGGCATTTTTTGGGTATCGCGCCATTCATTAAAATTAAGTTCATGATAAAATCATAATCAACTAGTTTTTTACGATTAAGCTCTAAATCATACCTGCTATCTTTAATTTTCGACATTCGAATTAAAGAACAATTATCAATATAATTCGATGTTAAATAGGACTCTAAATCGAATTCTTTTGCTTCCATAAACACATTATTTGCATCTACATCAAATAAGTCTGTGTAAATGATATCTGATTGATTGTTTTGCGCAGTAAAAATCAATTTTTCAACATAGTCATTATCAAGGTAATTGTCACTGTCAACAAATAAAACAAATTCTCCATTTGCCCATTTTAATCCTTGATTTCTAACAATACAAATACCCGCATTGTCTTGAGAGACAAACTCTGTTTTTTTATAGGGCGAGCTTGGCAACATATTCGCAATAATGTTACTAGAATCGTCCGTTGAACCGTCGTTTATAATTAATAATTCGATATTGCTGTACGTCTGAGAAAAAACACTTTCTAGGCACTGTGCAATATACTTTTCATGATTATAGCAGGTTATAATAATAGATACTAAATCTTTCAATGTCCACTTCACCTTTACCTAATTTTTATAATACGTTCAAAATAAGGTTCTAAAGACGCATCAACATTAAGCGTCTAATTTTCTTGCATCCAAGAACCATTTCTTTTTAATATTCCACTACTGGAAATCAGCTCACTTTTACTCATGTTGTCTTTTTTAGCAACAATGATCACTGGTGAGTTCTCTTTATCTGCAAAAGCACACGGCTCATCCCCATCATTACGAATAGAAACATTTAGTTTTATAGTACAGCCGTTAATACTATTTAAATTACATTTGTAGCGGAATTTTTTCTTACCTTTACCAGATGTCATTGCATCATAAGAATTATCGTTATATATCCAAACATTCTTATCGATATCGATCATCGAAAACGCGACATATGTTTTCATATTTTCAACAACATCATAAGAAACCATAAACTCAACCAAAGAATTATCATTGTCAATAATTGTATCTGAAAGTAATTCTACCTCTAAATTTTCGATCATTGTTTTTTCTTCTTTTTTTTCAGTTTCTTGTTCTTCGTTGTCAGCACCTTCAATTACAGTTGCTGCACCAGTATCCAAAACGTTAGATAATGAATATTGATTTGCCACATCTTCTGGCGTTCCAATGATTTTTACCTCGCCCTTATCAATCATCATAGCTTTATTGCAATATTTTCGAACCGCATCCATCGAATGTGTCACTAAGATAATCGTCTTTTTATCTTCTCTTGCTTGCATAAAATAGTCGTTACATTTACGCTGAAATGCTTCGTCTCCCACTGCTAAAACTTCATCTAGCACCAAAATATCGCTTTTTGATTGAATGGCTACAGAAAAGGCTAGCCGAACTTGCATTCCACTTGAATAATTTTTTAATTTTTGATTCATAAAATCTGATAGTTCAGCGAATTCTACAATATCATCATACATGTCATCAATTTCAGCAGTTGAAAAACCTAGTAATGCTCCATTTAAGTAGACATTTTCTTTTCCAGACAACTCTGAATTAAAACCTACTCCTAATTCAATAAATGAAACTAGTTTTCCGTTAATATCAACTGTTCCTTGTTCAGGTACATAGATTTGAGAAATGATTTTCAATAATGTAGATTTACCACTCCCATTTCGTCCAACAATCCCAAAAAAGTCTCCTTTTTCAACTTCAAATGAAATATCTCTGAGGACTTTTTGTTCTCTATATCCTTTGATACCTTGAAAATAATTAACAATCGTACGCTTTAGACTAGTTGTGTTTTCTGTTGGAAGTCTAAAGCTTTTGCTAATACCATCTACTTTTACTGCAATGTCATTTTTCATATTAAAGAATCTCCGCAAATTTCTTAGAATTTTTATTAAAAACCAAAAACCCAACAATTAATACGATGAAAGGTATAACGTATGGAATGAGCATGATAAATTTATTATCAATCAACTGCCACACAGTTACGTTGACAGGGCTTGTGAACCAATACCGCATATCTTGGATCATCTGAGCCATAGGATTAAGTAACAATATCTTAGCAATCCTAATATCTGCTCTTTCGATAATCAATGTTACTGGATAAATAATCGGAGTCATATATAAGCCTATTTGTAAAAGAACTTCCCAAATTGGACCAATGTCTCTAAACCTTACATATATCGTAGCTAAGATAAATGCAATACCTAAAGAGAAGGCATATAATTCAATGAAAAGAAGCGGCGCTAAAAATCCAAATACAGATAGATCAACTTGATTGATCAACCCAAAAATAAATACTATTACTAGACTGATCATCAAATTGATAAAAGCGTTAATAGAAACAGAAACGACAATGATATATGTTGGGAAATTAAGCTTTCTCAGTAAATCACCTCTATTAACAATCGATACCATCCCTAAGTTAGTGGTTTCATTGAAAAATCCCCATAATACTTGGCCCAATAATAATGCTACCGCAAAATGTGGAACATCGTCACCAAATCGCAGAAAATAAATAAACACAATATACATTACGGCAAACAACATTATTGGTTTTAACACTGACCACAAATACCCAATAACACTGCCTTGATATCTTAATTTAAAATCAGTTTTGACTAATTCTTTTAATAATATTCTATTCTTTTTTTCAAACATTAATAAATTCTCCCTCAGTTGTCACTTTTTTAAATGATAATACTAATAGCTTTAGTAGTCTTGTCATCATCCCTAAAAAAGTACTAATTGAACATCTAAACACGTATTTGTATGTTTAATAGTTAACGATTACTTCATTTAATTTGAACGTTCCAGCCATCAAGAAAAAATCAACAATCTATTTATTATACTAAATTTTTATAGTCTAAGCTACTATTTAAATAACTTTCTCAATTCTCTAACTATTGTCAACACAACCAAAAGGCACTTTCTTTTGATTGTGTTCATTGGAATTTTTATCAATCTCTTTTGAATATATCCCGAGTATAGACTTTTTCACTTACATCAGCTAAATCATCTTCCATGCGATTTGTGACAATCACATCTGATAATTCTTTAAATGATTGTAAATCTTTTACGACTTCTGAATTATAAAACGTTTCTTCTGTTAATGTCGGTTCAAATACCACCACAGTAACTCCTTTTGCTTTCAAACGCTTCATAATCCCTTGGATAGATGAGTATCTAAAGTTATCTGAATCAGCTTTCATTGTTAGTCTGTAAATGCCAACGGTTTTAGGGTGTTTAGCCAAAATTTGTTCGGCAATAAAATCTTTTCTTGTTTTATTTGCCTCTACGATTGCACTAATTATATCATTCGGTACTTTGTCATAATTAGCTCGCAATTGTTTAGTATCTTTTGGTAAACAATAGCCTCCATAACCAAAAGAAGGATTATTGTAATGAGACCCAATTCTTGGATCTAACCCAACACCTTCAATTATCTGCTTAGAATCCAATCCTCTTGACTCAGCGTACGTATCTAACTCATTAAAATAAGCAACGCGCAGAGCTAAGTAAGTATTAGAAAATAATTTTATCGCTTCAGCTTCTGTCGCATGAGTCAATAAAATAGGAGATGTCTTATCTACAGTATTATTTAAAAAGATATCTGCAATTTCTCGTCCTCTATCGGAACATTCTCCCACAACGATTCTTGAAGGATAAAGGTTATCATACAAAGCTTGACCTTCTCTCAAAAACTCTGGTGAGAAAATAATATTCTCTGTTTGATACTTCTCTCTCAAGGAATCTGTATAGCCAACTGGGACTGTAGATTTGATAATGAATACAGCATCTTTTCTAATCGACAATGCACGTTCAATAACATTTTCTACTGTTGACGTGTTGAAGTAATTTTTCTGTTCATCATAATCGGTCGGTGTAGAAATAATCATATAATCTGCAAATAATACAGCATCCTCAAAATCATTGGTAAACTCTAGATTCAAATCTGTTCGATCCAAGAAACGTTTAATTTCATCATCTTCTAAAGGTGATATACCTTTTTTTAATCCTTCAACTTTATCCGTTACGATATCGTATGCCTTAACTTTTTCTTGCTGGCTCAATAGTAACGCATTTGCTAATCCTACATATCCTAATCCAAAAACAGAAATTTTTTTCATCGTATTCCCTCTTTTCTTGTATAAATTTTTCGTAGTAAACTATTTCCAACAATGAAAATTGGTTTCTCTATTAAAAATTTTTCTGAACTTTTAAGCGCTTTTCACTAAATCATTGAGATTTAAATAATTCATCTGTCACTCCTAGTGCCACTTATCCTTTGGTTCCATTCTATAAACGCAACCAGGTGCCTCTGCTTCTGCCCCTTTTTAGCCCAAACTAAACTTGAAATAGGAGTGTGATAATAGAACATCATATTTTTTCAACTAACTCACCTGTTAAACAAATCTGAATTACTATGGTTGCTAGCTATTTCCACTAGCATATGTTGAACACAGTTAGATTGAGAGCTTTATTGTTTATCCAAGCAATTGTATTGCAATTGATAGAAATTAAACCCAGATTGCTTTGTCTATCTTAGTTACTCTTAAGATTTTAGCTATCTAATTTGTATACCTTGAGCCATTTACCATCTGTGAATCGTTCCTACTGACATTCACACAAAAAATATGTTTAAATTTATAAACTACATTAGTGATTGCTACTAATATAAAAATTAGTAACAATCACTAAAATAATTCTTTTATTTGTTTAACATTCTTGCCAAAGCATCTTGCCATGTGGGAATATCAAAACCTAATTCTTTCGCTTTACTCAAATCCATTACTGAATACTGTGGACGTTTTGCCTTTTGAGGAAATTTACTAGAATCTACAGGAAGTACTTCAACCTCTTTATCTTTTAAAATTTCTTTAGCAAATTCGTACCAGCTGCAGCTATTGTCATTTGATAAATGATATGTGCCATAAGATGCTTTATTATCAATAACAAATGCCATAAACTCTGCAAGTGTGCGTGTCCATGTTGGTCGTCCAAATTGATCATTCACAACAGTTAATTGATCGCGTGTTTCTGCTAATTTTTGCATTGTAAAGACAAAGTTATGTCCATATTGTCCAAAAACCCAAGAAGTACGAACAATGTAGTAATTATCTAATGTTTCTTCTACAATTTTTTCGCCCAATAGTTTCGTACGTCCATATTCATTTTGAGGGTTTGGCTGGTCATCTACCTTATAGACACCATCTTTTTTGGTCCCGTCGAAAACGTAGTCAGTACTGATATAAACAAGTGTTGCTCCAACAGCTTTTGCTGCTTCTGCTACATTTTTTGTACCTTCTACATTGATTTTTTCGTCTAGTTCTTTGCCTTCATCTTCAGCTTTATCCACTGCAGTATAAGCAGCACAATGATAAATAACAGTTGGTTTCAACTCTTTTATAATTTTCATTGTTTGTTCTGCATCAATGATATTCATTTCACTAGAATCAGTTGAAACATACTCTACTTTTCGTTCATCTAATAAATGACGTAGCTCTGTTCCTAGCTGACCATTCCCGCCTGTTAATAAAATCATCGTCTCTCTCCTTTTGAAAAAGGTAGGAAAATTCCTACCTTACAAGTTATTATTAATATGACTGTCCATTATAGCGACTACTGACCGTTTTTAGCATAATTTGCTTCTACGGCTTCTTTATCAGCTTTCCACCATTCTTCATTATCTGAATACCATTTAATCGTGTCCGCTAATCCATCACGGAAATCAGTAAATTCGGGTGTCCAGCCAAGCTCTTCACGTAATTTTGTAGAATCGATTGCGTAACGTAAATCATGTCCTGGACGATCATTGACATGTTCGTATGCATCTTTAGGTTGACCCATCAATTCTAAGATCAATTCCATTACTTCTTTATTGTCTTCTTCACCATCAGCGCCAATCAAATATGTTTCTCCTAGGCGTCCTTTTGTTAGAATAGCCCATACAGCTGATGAATGATCATTTGTATGAATCCAGTCACGAACATTTTTACCAGCACCATATAACTTAGGAGTAATACCACTTAATATATTTGTGATTTGTCTAGGAATAAACTTTTCGATATGTTGATAAGGTCCATAGTTGTTAGAACAATTAGAAATTGTCGCTTTCAAACCAAATGAACGACCCCAAGCTTTTACTAATAAATCAGAGCCAGCTTTTGTTGAAGAGTATGGACTTGATGGATTATAAGGAGTGTCTGCAGTAAACTTTTCTCCTACCCCTTCGCCATGTCCTGGTAAATCTTCACGTAAAGGTAAATCACCATAAACTTCGTCTGTTGAAACATGATGATAGCGTACATCGTTTTTACGACATGCTTCGATTAGTGTATAGGTTCCAATGATATTTGTTTGAACAAAAGGAAACGGATCATTCAACGAGTTATCATTGTGAGATTCCGCTGCGTAATGAACGACCGCATCTGTATTTTTAACCAAACGATCTACTAACTCAGCATCAGCGATATCACCAACAACCAATTCAACACGATCAGCTGGCAATCCCTCAAGATTTTTTTTATTTCCTGCATAGGTCAATTTATCTAAAACTGTAACATGAACTTCTGGATGGTTGTTCACTACATAATGAACAAAATTTGACCCGATGAATCCAGCTCCACCAGTAACAATGATATTTTTCATCTTTAAGATCTCTCCTAATTTTTAAATTTCACCATAAACAAATGGATTTTTTGATTCAAATTCCTTTAGTGTTGGATGATTTTTATCCTTCTCAGATGTGATAGCTTTTTGAATATCAATCGGCCAAGCAATCGCTAAGTCAGGATCATCAAACGCAATCCCGCCATCAGAAGGAGCGTTATAGTAATTATCGCATTTATACATAAAATTAACATTTGGCGTTAGTGTAACAAAACCGTGTGCATATCCTTTGGGAACTAACAATTGACGATGGTTGTGTTCAGATAAAATATACCCTTCCCATTGTCCGTAGGTTGGACTGCCTTTGCGAATATCCACAATCACATCTAATACAGCCCCCGTTACAACGCGAATAAGTTTAGTTTGCGCAAACTCGCCTTTTTGAAAATGAAGGCCCCGCAATACACCTGCTTCGCTTGAAAGAGAATGATTATCTTGTACAAAATCAAAATCTAACCCATGCTCAGCAAATTTTTCTTTAGAATAACTTTCAGTAAAAAAACCACGATGATCGCCAAACACGTCCATCTCTATGATTTTTACATCTTGTAGTTTTGTATTTAACACTTTCATTTTCTATTCGCTCCTACTCTGTTTCTGCTAAACGCAATAAATATTGTCCATAGCCATTTTTCTTCAATGGTTGTGCTAGAGCAATCAATTGATCTCTTGTGATATACTTCATGCGGTAGGCGATCTCTTCTAAACAAGCAACCTTTAAGTTTTGACGTTTTTCAATAGTCTCAATAAAAGTTGATGCTTCTAACAATGATTCATGGGTGCCAGTATCTAACCACGCAAATCCTCTTCCCATTACTTCAACTGATAATTTATTTTTTTCTAAGTAAACTTTGTTGACATCCGTTATTTCCAGTTCTCCACGATCAGACGGTTTAATATTTTTAGCAATTTCAACAACCTCATTGTCATAGAAATACAACCCTGTCACAGCGTAGTTTGATTTTGGTTTTTCTGGTTTTTCTTCAATTGAAAGAGCCTGCATTTGTTCGTCAAACTCAACTACGCCAAAGCGTTCAGGATCATTCACATGATAACCAAAAACTGTTGCACCTTGATCTTTAGCCGCTGCACGCTGCAATAAACCTGACAAACCGCCACCATAATAAATATTATCTCCTAAAACAAGACACACGCTATCATCACCGATAAACTCTTCACCAATGATAAATGCTTGCGCCAATCCATCTGGACTTTCTTGAACAGCATATTCAATATGGATTCCAAGATCTTTTCCGTCACCAAACAAACTTTCAAATCGTGGTGTATCATCTGGTGTAGAGATAATCATAATATCTTTGATTCCTGCTAACATTAATGTAGACATTGGATAATAGATCATTGGTTTGTCATAAATTGGCATTAATTGTTTTGATGTGGCTTTTGTTAAGGGGTACAATCTAGTCCCACTACCGCCTGCTAAAATTATTCCTTTCATTGGAAAACTCCTTTAAATTATTTATTTCGTTTAATTGCTTACGCCATTTAACATTATCGCACTATCACAGAAACTTGTCATGCTTTTTAAGGTTATTTTACAAAACTGTAAAATATCTCTCATTTTACTTTCAGTATTTTTCGTCGTATGAGAGCTCTAATTAGCGCTATTCGCCACTTTAACTGTTGAAAGCGACTAGCCTTTGTATCAATTTCACTTGCATTACTAGCGTGCCTACGATACAGCGTAAGCTTTTGCGGAATCAGCCCACTCTTATTCTTAGTCTCAGCAATCAGTCCAAACCACATGTCGTGCATGGGAATTTGGGCTGGTATCGGTAATATATCATTCTTCAAAACTGAACGAAAGGCCATTCCAGCACCGATATATTTATTTTTCACGATATTATGAAAAAGACCCAGTTTAACATTTCGATACTCAAAATAAGACGGTTCAATCTCTTTCAAATGTTCATCCACGATGACTAAATCACTAATCACCAAATACTTCTCAGGATGATTTTGAAAAAACTTTAGCGTCGTTTGAACTTTCTCCGGCAACCAAACGTCATCTTGATCTGCTAAAAAAATAAAATCGCCTTGACTTTGATTGATAGCAAATTCAAAATTAGCAATCACACCTTTACCGGGACCTTGAAAAAATCTTATTCGCCGATCTTGCTCAGCATAACGTTTGATTATAGCTAATGTCGTATCTTTAGATCCGTCGTCTGATATAATCAACTCGTCAGAAACAGCTAATTGCGGCAAAATACTATCAAGTTGCTCTTCTATAAATTTTTCTCCATTATATGTAGCAATACAAACTGAGATCATTCATTTTCCTTTCATTAGCGATCGATACTCTGAAAATGTCCGCCGCCAAATCTTACGATCTTTGACTCGTAAAAATTGTTTGACCGTTCTTAACAGCAGATGTTTTCTGTGACTATAAAATTTATCTTGATCGTATTTTTGATAAAACAACGTTTCGCTTCGAATAATCGATTCGTATCGTCTACTGCTGACTGTTTTGTAGTCCAATACGGATAAATCGTGTATTAGGTGATGATCTAGAACATTAATATTTTTATTTAATTCATGGATTTTCCAAAAAAGCCAATGATCTAAAAAATCTAAAGGAAAATCATCATTAAAAGAGCCAATGTTGGTTAATGTAGTCTTTGGTAAAATTGTTCCAGAATTAATACTCATGATCCGATCAGAATAAATTCCGACTTCAGGAAATTTAGATTTTCGGCCAACGTATTCATCAGAATACAATGGTGATATTTGTCTGCCGTGTGAACTAATAATCGGAACATATGCGCCAATTTTTTCTTCTAGTTTTAAGTCCAAAACAGTGTCCAAATACATCTTATCCAGCTGGGTATCTTGATCTAAGAGCAATAGCAAATCTCCCTCGATTTTCTTAAGATATTCAGCCCCAGCGTTATACGCCTTAGCCAATCCAGGGTTCTTTTCATCATGGATATAACACACATTTTCTAGATAAAACACTTCATCTTCTTGGGCATTTTCACTATTATCATAAACAAATAGATAAACCGTTTTTTTTTCTATTAGCATTTTTTTTAGATAGTCATAACTTGGTGTTTTCGAGAATTCAGTTTGATATAAAACGATAGTGATCACCATCTTATTTTCCACTAGAAAAACCTCCAACCCCATTTATTAAAAAATTTGAACATTGATTGTAAAAATATTTTAAATAGTTCCTTGTTCTTATGTGCCCCTTTTTCATATAAATGAATGACCGTTTCAAAAGGTGTGTATAAAATTTTATAGCCAGCTTGTCCAAATTCTAAGCAAAGATCATTATCTTCAAAATACATGAAGAATCGCTCATCAAAACCGCCAACTTGCTTAAATTTATCAACATCGATAATCATAAAACAGCCCGATCCCATTTTGATATATGATGTTTGATCATCTGGTAAGTCTCGGCATTCATAATAGCTCAAACGTTTATCAAACAACTTTTTGATTGCCTGAAAAGGAACAAAGCGTAACATATAATCAAATACATCTAATTTTTGACGAACCAAATATTGGGTCGTTCCGTCTGAATTCAATACCTTAGGACAAACGGCTGCTAATTGATCGTTTTCTTTCATACGTTGAATCATCTCATCTAATGCATGCTTTTTAAGTAAAACGTCAGGATTAAATATGACGGCATAACGGGTAGTAACTTTTTTTAGTACTTCGTTATGTCCATATCCAAAACCTTTGTTTGACTCAGCCTTATGTAAGGAAATAAAGGTGCCATAGCTTTGAAGTTTATCTATATAACTTTGGTCAGAAGCATTGTCAAATATATGTACATCATAGCTTGATTCCAAACCTAATTCTTTTTTTAAATTATCAAGCACATCAAAAATATGACGGCTATTGTGAGTAACAATGGAAATCGTTATTCGATCATCCATATTTTTGCACCTCGTTTATAAGCCAATAATTTTCTAACTCAACCCATCTTTCTATAAGTCGAAATAGAAACTGCTTCTGTTTTTTATGTAACTATACTCATTATTTCATTAAAATTTAGCAATGTGCGGTAAAAAAGTAACAATCTCTTGGAACTAAGCTGAAATTCACAAAAATTAGAAAGCAATTTTCGTGAATTTCTTCTTACTTTTCTCGAAGCTAAACACTGTCGTCATAGCCTCCAACATATCACTCAATCAACAAATTATACCACAGCTTAAAATCTCAGCAAAGATGCCTATCAATTTTTTACTTTTTCTTAGAATGTTTCCCTAATCTTTTTTCTAGTTGCTGTTGTCGAAATTCGCGATTTCCAAATATACGTAAGATATACATCAGCGGTTGATGGTTTTCACCCACCAGTCCAATCATTTCTATAAATAACTCTAACCCAATCGCGCTAAAAACAATCAATAAAATCGACGCAACATTACTTGCATAGCTAAATAGCAACGCTACGAACGAAAAGACCAATGCTAAACCATAAATTGTCATCACAGCACCTTTATGAGTAAAACCAAGTGACAACAAACGATGATGTAAGTGCATTTTATCTGCTGATGAAATCGGTCGCTTATTCATTAAGCGGCGAATAATCGCATAAACAGTATCTGTGATTGGTACACCTAAAATAATCATGGGGGTGATTACCGTGATAAACGTTGCATTTTTTAACCCTTGCAAAGACATAACTGCAATCATAAACCCTAAAAATAAAGCGCCCGTATCTCCTAGAAAAACTTTAGCTGGATAAAAATTATACGGAAAAAATCCTGCAATACTTGCAACCAAAACAAAAATCACAATAGGAATATAGACAGTTTTAGCATGAAGAAAAAAGTAACCGATAACTCCGATTGTTGTTAAACTAATAATCGAAACCCCTGAAGCGAGTCCATCTAAACCATCAATCAAATTAACCGCATTTGTAATGGCAAATATCCAAAACAACGTCAAAGGTAAACTAAACCAACGCAAATCTATGTGCCCTAATAAAGGTAATGTGACAGCGTCAATTCGAATCTCAGCCACAAAATAGATGACTAATGCACCAAGCAAAATCCCCAGCGTTTTTTTCTTCGGAGACAATTCATAAATATCATCTATCAACCCCGTTGCAACAACGATTCCTGCCCCTAAAATGATCGGCCAGATATAATTGAACGGTATAATCGACTGAAACATAACCAAGCAAGAAAATGAAAAAACAAAATAAATCCCTAACCCGCCAGCCGTTGGCATATTTTTAGTATTTATCCTTCTTTCACCTGGAGCATCATATGCTCCTATTCTAAACGCCAGCAATTTAACGATTGGCGTTGTAATCAACGATAAAATAAACGTCAGAAATAGACGGATAACAATTTCATAAATAAACATCGACATGATGAACCTACTTTCTTAATGTACATCGTATATTATACCGAATCATTCCACATTTACAAGTTGGAACAGGTGTTTCCACTAGATATGAAAACTAAACCTAAGACTCGGTTATTGAATCAAAAGTATTCGATCTATTTCTTTAATTTTTCTTTTATTTTATCCACTAGTCGGTTAATCAAACCATAGCGGTGCTGAATTTTTTCATTCGATATATATTCTTTGACCACGGCATTGATGATACCACCTAAAATAATGATCGTTGCCGCAAAATTCAGCCACAACATCAATATAATAAAACTTCCTATAATTTGATAGCTGGCGATTTTTGAGCTGAAGTATTTAATATACAAACCAAATGCTTGTGACAATAACATCCAGCCCACAGTCGCGAACACAGCACCTGGGATAATCGAACGAAAATTCAGCTTCGCATTAGGAACGACACGATAAATCAAACACATAATAACAAGTAAGACCAATGACGTGACCGGCCACTTCAACGCTTGAAAGGTATCAATAAAATCAGTTGAAAAATGGAATATTGGTTGTAATAAATCTAAAATCGTTTTGCCTAAACCTAAAACACCGACAACACCGACGATTGCTATCATGAACAATAGAATAACAAGCAAAGACATTATGCGGACAATAATAAAGTTTTTACGTTGCTCAACACCAAAGGCTTTATTCATTGCTGTCTGCAGTGCGTTGATACTTTGACTAGCACTCCATAAAGCTGCCAATGCAGAGATCGAAAGCAAGCCGCCAGAACGTTGTGTCAACAGGGATTGGATTGCGGGTTTTAAGTCATCAAAAATGGCCTTTGGAATTGCTTCAGCAATATATGGTAGCACTTCGTTTGGATCAATATGTAAATACGGCAGGAGATTTCCCACCGCAATCAATAGAGGAAACAGGGACAAAAGTAAATAGTACGCCACAACGACCGACGTATTTCCAATCTCTGAATCAATCATACGATGTTGTGTTGTTTCAATGAAACGCATTAACTTTTCATTGTTCTTTACCTTGTCCACCAGTTTCATAAAATTCTCCTCTAATTGATTAATAGGTCAATTCTTCTCCTTGAGAAGTCAAGATCTTTGGTCCTTCTTTCGTAATAGCCAATGTATGTTCAAACTGGCAGCTGATGCCGCCGTCTAAAGTATATGCTGTCCAGCCATTTGGATCCATTTTCATACGCCAAGTTCCTGTATTGACCATAGGTTCGATCGTAATAACCATTCCTTCTTTTAAACGTAACCCTTTGCCAGGCTCACCATAATGAGGAATAACCGGACTTTCATGAATAGTTGGACCAATGCCATGCCCTACAAAGTCCCTTACGACAGATAAATTTTCACTTTCAACATATGTTTGGATCGCATGTCCAATGTCGCCAATACGATTACCGACTTGTGCTTGTTCGATTCCTAGATATAATGCTTTTTTCGTAACTTCCATTAAATGGTCCAATTCAGGCGTTGATTTACCTACTACATAAGCCCAGCAAGAATCAGATACCGCACCTTTTAAATCGATACACATATCTACTTTGATCAAATCGCCATCTTTTAATGATTTTTTACGAGGAAAGCCATGACAAATTTCATCATTGATACTGCAGCATGTTGCATATTTATAATCTTCAAACCCAATTTGTGCGGCAATTCCACCGTGGCTTTCAATAAAGTCTCTAACGAATACTTCAATATCCCAGCTCGTAACACCTGGTTTGATAAACGTTCGTAAATGACGATGAACATCAGCCAGTAATTCTCCAGATTCATCCATCATTTCAATTTCTCTTGGTGATTTTAGTGTAATCATTTAATATCGTCCTCCTAAAATTTAAAAGCTGAAAGAGCTTGGTCAGCCTTGACAGAAAAATAAATGCGGTGCTCTTTACCACAATTATTTTTATCTTTTTTCACGAATCCTTCACTCCTTAGAACTTTAACTCTTAGGAATCAACGGGATCAGTGGCTAGCTCTTGAAGCTAAATAATATAAAAGCACAGCTGGCTCGTTTAGTCTCATAGATAAATAAGTTACTCGGTTTGCGATACTTTTTAATGAGCCTATTTTATCTTTCATTGGGACTAACCCAGAAAGCTAGATAATCTTTATATAAGAGTATTTTATCATAATTTATGAAAATTTCACTGAAAAGTAGTTGTTAAAAATAGATTTCACTTTTTTAACAGCCACTTACCTCTTATAAACAGCGTTATAGAAGCAACTTCTTAGAATCTACTCGCCATTTTGTAATTTACACAACCTTCATTCTTCTGATATAATCAAGGTTGTATTATTTGAAGGAGGAAATCTAATGACCTTGGCTAAAATCGTTTATGCAAGTATGACTGGAAATACAGAAGAAATCGCAGATATCGTTGCTGAAACTTTTGAAAATTTAAATATTGAAGTTGAAATCAATGAGTGCACACAAGTTGATCCAGAAGATTTTGAAGATGCTGACATCTGTGTTGTTGCGACATATACATATGGTGATGGTGAATTGCCTGATGAAATCGTAGACTTTTATGAAGAATTACAAGAAATCGATTTATCTGGAAAAACGTATGGTGTTTGTGGTTCTGGCGATACTTTTTATGATGAATTCTGTAAATCAGTGGATGACTTTGATGCTGTTTTCACAAAAATCGGTGCTACAAAAGGAGCAGATAGTGTAAAAGTCGATCTAGCTGCTGAAGAAGAAGATATTCAAAATCTCGAAGCCTTTGCTAAGAAATTAGCAGAAGCTACAAAATAGTAATTAGAACCAAAAAATTTAAACAAATGGAGGCGATAAGAAAACCAAAAACGTTTTCTTATCGCCTCCTCTTTTAATTGACATTAACTATCGATATCGATTGGTTCATCCCGCTCTAATATCTGATCGATTGCTTCTCTCATCAAACGTTCGATTTGTTGATCACTTGGATGAATGATACCAGAAGTCATCAATGCTGCAATTCCCGTTGCAACAATCCAGGTTCCCATATGAAGAGAGTTGATTTCTGTATCATTCAGTTTTTCATATTCAGAATCTTGTTTAACCGAATTAGAAAAGTAACTGTATGAAAATTCCTGCATTCTTTTTCCGCCGCCGTATTCTTCTAAATATAACGCGCGATATAACTTACTTTCATTTTTAGCAAAGTGAATATAATTTAACGCTAGATCCACAATGGTATTGCCTGTATGTGTGACAGGAAATACTTCTTTCGCCAAATATTGATGAATCTTTTCAAATAACTCTTCTTTTAAATCATCCATATTTTTAAATTCTAAGTAAATAGGTTGTGTTGAGCATTTCATTTTGGTTGCAATGTTTCGTGCGGTGAATTTCGAAAAGCCTTCAGTGGCCACTACTTCGTATGCAGCATTTAAAATCTGATCTTTAGTAATTGTTTTTTTTCTTGCCATAATCTTTCAATCCCCTCTACCTATCCTTTACAACGCTTCCATATAAATACTATAGTTATTGTAACACGATTTGTTTATTCTGCAAAATACTAGTCCTTCGAATTATAGTATTTTATTTATTTGATTATACGGGACTTTCAAGAGCTTTTTTTCAGAATTAAATAAGGTACTGAACCTGCTCGTTTGTTTGAGTTCGCACACTGTACGTGTTATGATATGAACGGTTACATGAATGAAAAACTAGGAGGTTATTCTATGACATTACCAAATTTTAATGAAACATTAAAAAAATACGCTAGACTGATTGTTGAAACAGGTGTCAATGTTCAAAAAGGTCAAAGCATTGTTTTACAAATCAGTGTTGATCAAGCACCTTTGGCTCGTTTGATTACACAAGAAGCATATAAATTAGGCGCTGGTGAAGTGATTGTTCAATGGACTGATGATATTGTTCAACGTGAATTTTTACTCCATGCAGATGAACAACATTTAGAAAATATTCCTCAATATAAAATAGACCAAACCGATGACTGGGTCAATAAAGGGGCTAGCCGCATCAGTGTTGTTTCAGCTAATCCTGATGCACTTGCAGGTGTAGACACCGATCGCGTAGCTATTTTCCAATCTGCTTCTGGTAAAGCTCTAGTCAACTTAAGAAAAGCCACTCAGGCGAATAAAGTCAGCTGGACAGTTGTTGCAGCAGCTGGTAAAGAATGGGCAGCTAAAGTTTTTCCTAACCTAGAAAATTCTGAACAACAAGTTGATGCGCTTTGGGATGAAATCTTTAAAACAACTCGTGTTTACGAAACAGATCCTGTGGCTGCATGGAAAGCTCATGACAACAAACTAGCAACAAAAGCAGATGAATTAAACAAAGAACAGTTTAAATCTTTACATTATACTGCGCCAGGAACAGACTTAGTGATTGGCTTGCCAAAAAATCATTTATGGGAAGGGGCTGGCAGTGACAACGTACGTGGTGAAAAATTCATGGCAAACATGCCAACAGAAGAAGTTTTCACTGCTCCTGATAGCCGTCATGTTGATGGCGTTGTTTCCAGCACTAAACCGTTAAGTTATGCCGGAACGACTATTTCTGGTATGAAATTTACATTTAAAGATGGTAAAGTGACTGATTTTTCTGCAGAGCAAGGCGAAGAAGTATTAGCAAAATTACTTGAAACAGATGAAGGAGCTCGTCATTTAGGCGAAGTTGCTTTGGTTCCGGACCCCTCACCGATTTCTCAATCAGGAATCACTTTCTTCAATACTCTATTTGACGAAAATGCTTCAAACCATTTAGCTTTTGGTTCTGCATATGCATTTAATCTACAAGGCGGAACTGAAATGAGCGAAGAAGAATTAAAAGATGCTGGTCTAAACCGCAGTCATACTCATGTTGATTTTATGATTGGATCTGACAAAATGGATATCGATGGTATTAGAGAAGACGGCACACGCGTTCCAATCTTCCGCAATGGCGATTGGGCTTAAAAAGAATAAAGACGTGCTGATTAAATCAATCAGTGCGTTTTTTTAGAGAGAAGACATGCAATCATGCATTATCCTAAAAAACTAGTTGAAGCAGTCGAACAAAAAATGCAAGGACACAATTTAGAAGGATTTCTTCCCGGAAAAGGACCTAAGAATGCAGTCTTAATGTTAGTTGGAGAAGCTCCGGGAGAAACAGAAATAAGAACGAAAATCCCTTTTAGTGGCAGATCAGGAAAAAAACTAGATGGTTGGCTAGCTGAATCCGATTTAAACCGAGACGATATTTACATTACGAGTGCAGTTAGAAGCAGACCTTTTAGTATAAAAAAACGACTCAATAAAAAAACCGGAATCATCGAAACCAAATACCCAAATCGAACACCTAATAAAACCGAAGTACTAGCATATGCGCCATTATTAGACTACGAAATACAGACAATTCAGCCAAAAATTCTGGTCCCCATGGGAAATATTGGTTTACAACGGCTTTTAGGGAATACGTTTAAAATTTCAAACTATCATGGACAGCTGCTCCACTCACCCATCTTAGCCTATTCAAACGAGACTAATAAACTTGCTAAAACAAGTGAAAAGTATATGCTATTTCCAATCTTTCACCCTGCAGCTATTTTTTATAATCAAAAACTTGAATCTGCTATTGAGTATGATTGGTCGTCTTTAGGTTCACTTTTAAAGAACGGTGAATTGAATTAGTTGTTCGTTATTTACCTATTGAAAAAGACAGTTTCAGTTAACTATTATTGGCACAAATAAATTAAAACACCTATCAAATCAACGTTTGACAGGTGTTTTTTACGTTCCCGACTGGAATCGAACCAGCGACCTATCGCTTAGGAGGCGATCGCTCTATCCTACTGAGCTACGAGAACATGTACTTATTTATTTTAGAAGTCTTTTCATTCAGTGTCAATGAAAAATAAAAAGAAAGCGATCCTGACACAAAAATCAAGATCACTTTCCAAAATAGTTTATTTCTTAACGTTCTTTTTGCCTTTTAGCATTTTGACTACATAAAGTCCGCCTATAACAACAGCTAATGTTTTCCCAATCTTGCCATTTCTAGCAACTTTTTCTTCTTTTGTTTTACTCATAATTATTCACTGCCTTTCATTTTAAACTTTTATACGTACCTTTAATTTATATTATAAGGACTATCAGCTGGTTCCGCTAATCATCTGCTTATGGTCAAAAAACTCGCAAAGTCTATCTATCGATGTTAAGGTTGAATTATACCATTTACGGTAAATAAAAAGAAAGCAGAGGTAACATGTATGACTGATAAAACAAAAGAAAAAGTCTTTGCTGAACGCCAAGATAATTATAAGCAGGAAAAAGAAGAGATTTTTAAAGAAGCTTTAAAAGACTATCATGAAGAAACCTCAGAAGAAATAGCGAAAGATGATAAAAACAAAGCTTAAAGTCATATAGGCGAAGTGAGTATTGAAACAACAAACTCACTTCGCCTATTTTTTAAAAGTAATCTGCTAAAATCGGTTTACCTTTTACTAAGCGCTGACCCAATGTTTGAATCAGCTTTTCTGGTCCTGTGATTTTCCCATAAAAATATAATTCACTTCCTGTACGATACCCCATAAAAAGTTGGGTCAAAACTTGGATCGTACTGCTAATCACTTCATTTTCTGTTAATGATTCAGGAATTTGTTCAAGCTTCCTGACAGTACTCAGACCCGTTTTAGTTATTTCCAATTCCCATATGCCTTTATTCCATGGACCATACTCATCTTCAACTTTAATATAATATGTTTCTTTATCTCCTTCTGTAAAAGGATATTTATCAAGAAAGCTTTCTAAATCAACGATTCTCGCCATCATAAAAGGAGTGATTTTCATTTCTACTAAAGGAGACGACATCAGATAGCTTAGATTTGTGCCATCAAACCCTGTTTCTAAATAAAATTCTCGTGATGCTCCATTATGTGAACCAATAAAACGAACAAGCGATTGAAATGCTTGATTTGTTACATAGCCCCATTCCTTAATAACAAAACGCTCTGCACTAGATTGATAGATCAAGTATCCCTGAGGATTTCCCAACTCATCTTCATAGAGCGCGAATCGATTCTTATCATCTAGACCAAATGCGTAACCAAACCACCAATCATCACGAATCACTGCTCCTCTTTGGTTACTTGGTAACTCAGAATAAATTTGCTGACAAACATTTTTGGCTTCTTTATAGGTAACTCGTTTCATTTTGCCCGGTGTGGCCTTCACGTTTGGCCAATCTTCCGCTTTGACTGTATAACTTATTTGCTCAAATATCTGCTCAAAACCATATTTTCGATAAAAAGGATACGAAAATGGGGCTAAGTAAGCAAGTTCAACTTTATTTTCAGCTAACTCTGTTAACAGCTGTTTCATAATCATTGAAATACCGCCTTGTCCCCGATATTCAGGATAAGACGAAACACAACCGATTCCGGCCATTTGATAACTTATTCCATGAAATGCTACTTTAAATGGTGTAGAAATAATTTGACTTGTTAAGGTATCCTCTGAAAAATACCCATAATTCAAAGAATGGGTAACAATATTCTTGAAACGTAATTTTCGTTTTTCTGTTGGCTCAGCATTAAAAGCATATGCCGCTAAATCAAATATCTCATCAATTTTTTCTTCACCCATAAGACGTACTTCTTTTTCCACTGTGACCACCCTAACTAAAAGTAACTATTTACTTTTCATTGTACTCCTATACAAAATGATGTCCAGAAAAAAGTGAACTCTGTCATTGAAAAAGACTAGGATATAACATTGGTAGTCATGTCCTAGTCTCATCAACTCCTATTCACTTATACTAACTAAATTTAAATGGATTTTACCGTTATTCTTCTGGCTCACCTAGATTTGGATCCATTTTATTCGCTGCAATAACAAATGGAGCCCAAATCACAAATGCCACAGCCAAATTGACAATCGTTAAGACAATTGCCCGCCAATCACCAGCTGTTGCTAAGAAACCACTAATAATCGTTGGCATTACCCAAATCACATTTACAACAACAGGATTCACTAATCCAGCCATTGTTGCAAAATAAGCGATCGTAGCTGTTGCTATCGGTGCTAGGATAAATGGAATCAACATAATTGGATTCAACACGACTGGCATCCCAAACATCACTGGTTCATTGATATTGAATAAGCCTGGTCCTATGCCAAGTTTTCCAACCGTTTTATAATCCGCCCGTTTAGATAAAAGCAGGATTGAAATAATCAAGACCAGTGTCACACCAGCTCCACCAGGCCAAACGAATGCCTCAAAGGAACCGGCAACCCATTTATAAGGGATTTCTTTTCCTTGTTGATAAGCATTGGTGTTATCAACCATCGCAACACCATAAATCGATTGTAAAACCGGCGACATGATATTCGTTCCATGAAGTCCAAAGAACCACAAAACATGTACTAACAACACAATCAATAGAACAGCGCCATATCCTTGAGACAAACCGAGCAATGGCGTTTGAATCGATTCAGAGATCCAGTCGATCAATAATTTTCCTGTTAATTGTTCAAATACATGATAAATCAAACCTGAAACATATAAAGCAGTGACACCAGGAATAATCGCAGCAAATGCTTTAGAAACTGCTGGCGGTACTGAATCAGGCATTTTTATAACAATATTTTTCTTAATCAATTTAGCAAATATAATAACAGAAATAAACCCAAAAATCATTGCTGTAAACAAACCTGTTCCACCCATGTATTTACTAAATGGGAAATACCCCCAAGCACCTGCGTCAACCGCTGAAACACCATCAACCGTATTAACCGTGGCACCTGCATCCGTAAAAAGTTGGGCAACATTCTTTGGTAATTTTTCAGCCAAAGTAACTGTTGCACTTGCACTTTGTGGTAAACCAATAAAAAATGCCGCTAATGATACGAGCATACCTGATAAAGCATCCACATCATACGCTCTAGCAACGTTATAACCCAAAGATGCGGCAAAAACAACGGCCATGATCGCTAAAGTCCCCGTCCACACTAAGCCATTTATCGCAATCACCGGTGTAAAGAAACTAGTAATTGCATTTCCTTCTCCTAAATACGTGTTAGGAAAGTCACGCATAAACGCATTTAGTAAAACTGCAATAGCGCCAGCCATCGTCACCGGCATCATACCAATAAATGCATCTCTAAGTGCCACTAAATGCTTCTGTGCCCCAATCTTCGCAGCTACAGGTAAAATGTACCGTTCCATCCACGCTGTTAATCCATTCATTTTTTGTCCTCCCAAAATTTTTTTATTTAAAAAGCTTTCACTTTCTAAAGCAAATCCGTACTAACCAAAACAATAAACAATCTAGACCCCAAAATGTTGTATCAATATAATCTTACATTCTTATAATAAGCAAAAATCATGCCAAATTGATCTAGACCAAAACCTGATGATTATAAAGCGCTTTCTCAACACACTACTTTACACACGAATTACACTGTGCGTTTTGTGTGTAAAAAAATGCAAAAAAAAAAGAGTGCCTTTTTGACACTCTCATCAATATGATTCTTCCATCATTTTTAACATTTTAGTAAACTGGCGTTTTTTAAAAAACATAAGGATAGTGCCAAGTACGGCATCATTCATTTTTTGTAAAAAACCATATGATTCCATTTTCTCATTATAATGAATCTCACACGACTTTTCATCTAATGGTTTAATATCATATTGAACCAAGAAATCATTTTTTGTTGTAGATGTTCGAAAATGGTAAGATGTATTTTCAACAAGTTTTTCTACTTTGATACGTGCTCGGCTATTTTTTGAAAATTCCTTAACATATTCAAAGTTGTTTAACTGTTTTCTTGTTAAGCTTTTGCCCGTATGCTTACGTATATCAAACAAAACAGAATCCATGACTTGGTCATAAAAAACAGATGCTGGAATATTCATTTTTTTTATAATTTCCATTATCTTTTCACCTCGTTGCTATCTTTCTTATTTTGTTCTTCTTTCTTTCTGCCTTTGAAGAAAAAGTACCCTCCAACAACCACTAAGAAAATACCTGTAGTCATACTTAACAAATCATATTGCATTGATGCAGGATTAAGCGCATATAAAATTATAATTAAGCCAATACTGCATACAAACAAACCATTTCTTACCATTTTACATCCATCCAATCTTTTTAAACTGCAGCTGCTTGGAAGAACAAGACACCGCCCCAAGGTTGTGCTTTGATTAGTTCTTTTGCTTTTTTCGCTGCTTCTTCTTTGTCTCCTGTGACATCAAATGCTAATTTGATTCCTTTTTTTTCTTTGAAAGTGTATGTAAAATCGCCACCATCATAGTTCTCTAATAATTTTTTGATTTCTTCTTGTTGCATTGCACTAGCAATTGTGATCATTTTAAGCTCTCCTTAATAAAGCAGTTACTTTCACCTCATTAGAAGTGAAAGTAACAGACTATTTAATTTTATTCGAAATCAGTTGGTTCCATTCTATTAGCCGCAATAACAAACGGTGTCCAGATAAGGAATGTAACAACCATACAGACAATCGTTACGATTGGTGCTCTCCAATCGGCCCCTGTTGCTAAGAATGATAGCAAGATTGGCGGTACAACCCAAGTTACTTGTTGTGATACTGGTGCGACTAATCCAAAGTATGTTGCTAACCAGCCGATTGTTGTTGCAACAACTGGTGCTACTAAGAATGGTACAAACATGATTGCATTTAATACGATCGGTAAACCAAACATGATTGGTTCGTTGATGTTGAAAATACCAGGTCCTAATGATAATTTACCAACAGTTAGGTAATCTGCACGTTTAGAGAATAGCAAGATAGCAATAATCAAGACGATCGTACCACCTGAACCCCCAAACCATGCAAAGGCATCAAATGAACCACGAACCCACATGTAGGCTTTTCCATCATCAATAGCTTTCAAGACAGCTGGCGTACCAGTTAAGCCTTTGTAACCTTTTTGGAAAATATCGATATTGATTAATTGTGCTTGTCCCCAGATACCTTCTAAAACTGGTGCCAATACATTTGGACCATGGATACCGAAGAACCAGAAAATTTGAACGAAGATCGTTACGATCAATACTGCACCCAGACCTTGAGATAACCCCAAGAATGGTTCCGCAATATATTTTTGAACAAGATCGATGATCAATTGTCCATCCGTTAATTTCCCTACTACAAAGTTAATAATTGCAATAACATATAATGCGATCGTTGCAGGTAAAATAGCAGCGAAAGCTTTTGATACTGCTGGCGGAACTGAATCAGGCATTTTGATTGTGATGTTCGCCAACATTAATTTACAGAAAATGATTACAGAAATTGCACCCATGATCATGACTGTGAAGTATGCATTCCCATTCAAGTGATCTAGTTTTAACCAACCCCAACCACCAGCCGTTAAGCCTTCAGCTGTTGCTGACCAACCACTTGTTGCTGAGTTTTCATTGATTGTATTCATTAATTCTTTAGGAATTGCTGTCTCTAATGTATTAGAGTAAGAAAATGCGATTCCTTGAATCAATGTTGCCAAACCAACGATACCACCAGCTAAGTCGTTTACTTTGTATGCTCTTGCTAAATTATACCCCCAAGAAAAGGCAAAAATCAAACCCGCAATTGCCAAAGTACCATTCCAAACAAACCCGTTGATCCCAATAATAACATTAATAACTGCAAAGATCCCTTTGTCTGCTGCAAGGTTTGCTGCATAGTCAGAGAAAAATTGTTGCGGCAGGTCACGAATTATCGCGTTGATCATAACTGCGATCGACCCCGCCATTGTTGCCGGCATTGTTCCGATAAACGCATCACGTAATGCTACTAAGTGTTTCTGAGCACCAATTTTACCGGCTACAGGCAGAATGTACTTCTCCATCCAGGCTGTTAATCCATCCATTTTTTAATTCCTCCTATAAATAATATTTATCTAAAGAGCGATTAAACTCCTTAAAACAAAGTAGTTGTTAAAGTCCCGTTCAAAAAACTTTAACCTCTATTTTCTTCCGTTCAAAAAAGAAAATAACACAGATTATTCGTTATCCATACGACGGTATAAATCAATAATCTCTTTTGCTAAATCAGTAAAAGCAATCGCTGTCATTAAATGATCCTGACTATGAACAGTCAATAAAGTTACTTGAATATGATTGCCTTGTGCTTCTTGTGTTAGCATTCCTGTTTGAGAATGATGTGCTTGAACTAAAGATTCCTCTGCATCAACGATTTTTTGATCTGCTAATTCAAAATCTCCTGCTTTGGCTGCAGCAATCGCTTCCATTGCATCGCTCTTGGCATTCCCTCCATACATAATCAAACCCATGACTGCTTCTAAATTTTGTTGATCTTCCACGTTTGTAACTCCGTTCATTTTTTATTTTTACTTTTTAGTTATCCATTAAAGCAATCGCTTGGTCAAGGACTTTCTCACCATTCATCATGCCATAATCAGACATGTTGATTACGTCAAATGGGATACCTTTAGGTGCTAGTTTTTGTTCAAATTGAGATTTCATAAAACGAACTTGTGGACCTAAAAGTAATACGTTTACATCTTTTGCTTCTAAGTTATTGTCTGCATCTGATGCGGATACTGCAAAGATATCTGCTTCCATTCCACGATCTTCTGCTGCTTTTTGCATTTTTGTTACTAATAGACTTGTACTCATTCCTGCTGAACATACTAACATAATTGTTTTTTTAGCCATTTTATTACACTCCTTCTAAATTAATTGTATTTACACCTTTCTATAAAGCAAGAACCGTGCCAAAAAAAATATAGACCAAACCTAGTCATAACAAGGTTTTGGTCTATACAGATTGTGCACACACTACTAATCTATACGCTACACACTATATTTTGTGTGCGCTTTCTTTACTGTTATAAAGACATTTCTGTCGATTATAAGAATCTTTCTTATTTTTAGTTAAAGCCATTATTTTCAGTTAGATTTTTGAACCAGTAACCACTTTTCTTGATCGTTCTATTTGCTTCATTGTCTAAATCAACCGCTATAAACCCATAGCGATTTTTATAGGCATTCAACCACGACCAGTTATCCATACATGTCCACATATGATATCCTTGAACTTGGCTTCCTTCTTGAATTGCTTGATGCACCCATTTTAGATGATCTGTTACAAATTCGATTCGATAATCATCTTCGATCATTCCTTCAGCATTCACAAAACGTTCTTCCCCTTCAACACCCATGCCATTTTCAGAAATATAACAACGGATATTGCCATAGTTTTCTTTCAAGTTCATTAAGGTGTCATAAATGCCTTTTTCATAAATTTCCCAACCACGATATGGGTTCATTTTTTTCCCTGGCATATCATACACATCATAAAAATCTTCTGGTAAGATACCATTACTTGATATTTCTATTGGTGATTCTTTGGCTTTTACTCTACGAGGTTGGTAATAATTTACACCTAAAAGATCGATTGTATTTTCAGCGATCACAGCTAGATCTTCAGGAGTTGTTTCCGGCATCAAATCTTGTTCTTTGACCCATGCTACTATATCTTCAGGAAAATGACCTTTTACAGCAGGATCTAAAAATGACCGATTAAACAACCCATCGACGAAACGAGCAGCTTTAACATCTTCTTCATTTTCAGGATTTCTAGGATAACTTGGTGTCAAATTAAGAACGATTCCGATTTCTCCAGTTAAATTCATATTATGATATACTTCAATCGCTTTCGCACTAGCTAATGCTTCGTGATACGCAACTTGAACCCCGTGTTTTAAGTTTACTTCTTCTGGATAATGCCAGCCATATAAGTAACCACCTTCAACCGGCACGATCGGTTCATTATGTGTAAACCATTTTTTCACACGGTCTCCAAATAATTCAAAACAAGTTTTAGCATAAAACACATACTGATCGACAACATCACGATTCAACCAACCACCTTGTTCTTGCAATACCATTGGCATATCAAAATGATATAAATTCATGAAAGGTTCAATGCCTTGCTCTAATAAGCTATTGATTACGTCATTATAAAATTCGACGGCTTTTGGATTAACTTGGCCCGTTTTTGGATCAGGAATCAGTCGACTCCATTGGATCGATGTTCGAAAAGAATTATGGCCGGTCGCTTTCATTAATTGAATATCTTCGTGGTATTTTTTATAAAACTGGGAAGTCTTATCTGGCCCTACTCTATTAAAAAATTTTTCAGGTTTTTCTTCGTACCAAAAATCCCATATATTTTGAGCTTTTCCATCACCTTCAAAGACACCTTCTGTTTGAGGTCCGCTTGCTGCAGATCCCCACCAAAAACCTTCTGGAAACTGATAATTCATATTCATCATCTCCTAAAATAATTTTATTTGAAAAATAGATAAAATCTCTCAAAAATCGAGCCAAACGTGGCTTTCTCTTGAGGAAATTTTATCTATTCGTTCTATCATTAAGCTTGTGTGTGTTCTTCTTGAGCTAACGCTGCTGATTCTTGTTTTAAGAATTGATCCGTTGCGACTTTAACGAACGGAATATAAATCAATACAGAGATTAGCAAGTTCACTGCAGCTAATACTCCGCCGGCAATACTCTTCGTTGCTAAGAATCCACCAATAATTGGAGGTGTTACCCATGGTGGCATAAATGTCGCAGCTGGAACAAGACCTGTTGACGTTGCAATATATGCTGTTGTTACTAGAACCATCGGTGTAATGATAAATGGAATAAACATGATCGGATTCAATACAATCGGTAGTCCAAACATTACTGGCTCATTAATATTAAAAATACCTGGTGCTAAACTTAAGTTTGTGATTACTTTAAATGGTTTGTTTTTACGTCCTACTAAGAAGATTGCAATCAACAATCCTAATGTAGCACCTGTTCCACCTAAGTTTACAAATGAATCAAAGAAAGGTTTGTTCACGATATAAGGAATTTTTTCTCCTGCTTCTAGTGCTTTGATGTTGGCATCAATTGCAGGTACATTAATCGTTTGCATCAATGGATCGACCATATTCGCACCATGTAACCCAAAGAACCATAAGAAAGGTGTAATAAATGCTAGTAGTAATGCTGATGGGTAGCTGTTTGCTAATCCCATAAATGGTTTTTGAACTGCTTCGTAGAATGATACTACGATATTTTCAACTCCAAAGCCTAATAAAATTGATGTGATCAAACTAAACAGGCTGATTGTGATCATTGCAGGTAATAATGCTGCGAATGATTTAGCAACCGCTGGTGGTACACCATCCGGCATTTTGATGACTAATTTATCATTTCCAACTAATCTTTGGAAAATTTCTCCTGAAATAAGTGCAATAACTAGAGCAATAAATAATCCTGTAGCATCTGTTCCACTTAATCCACCAACTGCAAAGAATGAAGCAACTGAAACTGTCCCTGCCGCAATTCCGTCTTTACCGTAAGATTTTACTAAGTTATATGCTACTAAAAAGGCAACTAAAATTGAAAAAATAGCAAATGTTCCATTCCAAATATTGCCACCAAAACTTTTCCAAATCGGTGCATCGTTGACCATCATTGGGAATAATTTATCCATTAATTCTTGAAATCCAGGTATTGGTAAACTATTGATAAGTACCGCTAGTGCTCCTAAAATCATTAATGGCATCGTAACGACAAACGCATCACGAATGGCCACTAAGTGGCGTTGAGCCGCAATCACTGAGGCTTTTGGCATAAAATGTTTTTCCATCCATTGAACAAATCCGTCCATTTCTTGTAAATCCCCCTAAACAATATTTATCTAAAAAGCTATTATGCTCTTCAAATCAGTTTTGACTAATGTTCCGTATCTAAACGGTTCGTTTTTTATTTTATTTCTCTTATTCGTTATCCATACGACGATATAAATCAATGATCTCTTTTGCTAAATCAGTAAAAGCGATCGCTGTCATCAAGTGATCTTGACTATGAACAGTCAATAAAGTTACTTGAATATGATTGCCTTGTGCTTCTTGTGTTAGCATTCCTGTTTGAGAATGATGTGCTTGAACTAAAGATTCCTCTGCATCAACGATTTTTTGATCTGCTAATTCGAAATCTCCTGCTTTAGCCGCAGCAATCGCTTCCATTGCATCGCTTTTAGCATTTCCTCCATACATGATTAATCCCATAACTGCTTCTAAATTTTGTTGATCTTCCATATTCTAAAACCCCATTCATTTTTATTTTATTGATTATTGTTCCATCAAAGCAATTGCTTGATCCAACACTTTTTCGCCGTTCATCATACCATAATCTGACATGTTGATTACGTCGAAAGGAATTCCTTTAGGTGCTAGTTTTTGTTCAAATTGAGATTTCATGAAACGAACTTGCGGGCCTAAAAGTAATACGTTTACATCCTTTGCTTCTAAGTTATTGTCTGCATCTGATGCGGATACTGCAAAGATATCTGCTTCCATTCCACGATCTTCTGCTGCTTTTTGCATTTTTGTTACAAGTAAACTTGTGCTCATTCCTGCTGAACAGACAAGCATGATTGTTTTTTTAGTCATTTTTGCCACTCCTTTGAATTTAATTTTACTTACACTTTTATATAAGCAAGAAGCGTGCCAAAAAAAATATAGACCAAACCCCTTATATTATAACGGTTTTGGTCTATACATTTTGTGTACACACTATTATTTTTTTAAATACACACTACTTATTTTTGTTTGTATTCTGTAACTAATTCAATTCTGTTTTCTAAAAACAATTGTGTTAAGTGTGCAATATCTGACTCGGTAAAGGCTAAGCGATAGGCCTTTTCGATCGTCATTAAATTTGTTCTAGTGACATCTGTTTCTAGACGATTCTTTTTCATAAATTCAGTAAGATTATCAAATTCTTTTGATTTTTCCCCTTTTAATATCGCATCTATCAAAAAGGCTAAGTGAATCACGATCCCTGCATCAACACCAGGTTCTACTATAATATGCATATCTGTTTGAATTTGATGTACTGTTTTTTGTAACATGACAATCAATTTTTGTAGGGAATCTACTGCTGTAATCGTGCCACCTAACGATTTTACGATTTTCTCCGTTGGGACTTCATCACCTGCAATTCGTTTCAGCACATTCAATTTTTCATCATCAAAAATATCATAAGCTGAAAAGAAGGGAATGTTCTGATATTCAACATCAACTGTTCCAGCAATCGCTTTAATTTCGTAATCTTCCATTAAACTATCAATGTGCTTTTTAAATGCTTCTCGTTCTAAAAACTGCATTTGGATGATTTCTACTTTGTTTTCATCGATCACAGGTAAAATGCGTTGATATAATTTTGCTGCTACGCCTTCTCCAGTGAAACAGGTCACAACTACTGCTTTCTTAATATCTTCACGATTTTGCGGACTGCTTCTGAACTGCTCTCTAATAATACCTTCAAAAGACATTTGGATATTTTGATAAATATCTTCTAAACTTCGTCCCACACTTGCCATACGTATCGCTTCTAAAACGATCATCGTACTCGTCATTGTGATCGCTTTTGTCCGAATACCTGTTTCTTCAAAAATCAGGTTTCCAAAAGAGTTCAGTGAGCCCATATCCGTTAAAAGTAACATACCATTTACGAGTTTATCACGATGGTTCATGACAAAGCTTTTTAGCTGTTCATACATGGTTTGAACTTCCATCGTAAGTGGCATGTTCATTGCAACACCGGTTTCTGTTCCAAGTAATTCCTGCGCTGTTTTCAACATACTGGAAGCCGTAGAATCCCCATGCATCAGAACTACTACCCCAACATTATTGGCATGGACTTTTTCTTTACTGCCAACATTGATGGATAAAAACATACTAATAAAACCGATTTCATCAAAAGGAATTTCTATATTGTTTTCTTCTTCGATGATAGCAGATAGATCCATTGCTACTTGAAATTCTTTTTTCATTTTTTTTCTGACGTTATTTAAATTGGGATGAACGATAACATGCCCTTCTCTAACTCGTTCGATCGTACTTTGTAAATGCAATGCAAAGGCAAAACGGGCTTTTTCATTATAGGTACGTTCTAATCTTTTTTCTGCGATATCATATAGATGATCTGTCAATTTCCAAATTGGTTCCGGCAGCAATTCTTTATGCACAGGATTTTGCGTTAATTCGTCCACGTAGGTTTGAAAATAAGCATCCATATCGCTTGAGATCAGCTGTTCTAAATTGACATTCTCCAATTCGTTCGCTGATAATGTCGCAACTTTTTCTTCAATTTCATTATAGACTTGCATATCTCGAGCTGGATCTTGGGACCAAACCACTTCATTAGTGCCTGGCTCAAAACTCAGATAATTGCTTTTGCTGTCAACAAATCGGTCTAGACGATCAGAAACCTCTTTGATTTTTAATAAGCCTTTTTGTACTTGCAGTGGCAAGTCACGTTTTTGGATCACTAAACTAGATTCATCATGTGTGCGGTAATGAAGAAATGACTTGGCGCAAACGAGCTTTAAATCTCGTTTTACTTGACCAATATTGCCTTCCGCATCGTACAGCATAAAGGCTAGGATTGCTTCTCTTTTAATATCGATTCGTTGATTTAAGCGGTTTGCTTCTTGTTTAATAAATAATGAAATAATGTCATAACGTTCATCAAGTGAGCGTGCATCTAATGAAGGTAGCGTAATCGCCATAGGAATTCTACGATTAAAGGTTGTCAAAAAGCTTTCAGAAGATTCCGTTGTTGCACCAATGATTTGAACAGAAGCCTCATAAGTTTGACCGCTTTCACCAAGCGGACGATAAATCCCCTTATCAATAAACGTAAACAACATTTCTTGCCCTTCTGGTGGTAAGCGATGAATTTCATCAAGGAAAAGAATTCCCCCATCAGCTTTTGACATTAAACCTGGACTGTCTTCATTCGCACCAGTATAAGCCCCTTTTTTAACCCCAAAAATATGGCCAAAAAGTAATTGAGGATTCTGAGCATAATCTGCACAGTTGAAAGAAACAAACGGAGCATCAGCTGCCAGTGTTTTAGAATCAACCGCAAAATGATACATACATTCAGCAAATAGTGATTTTCCGGTTCCAGTTTCACCAAAAATAATTGTATGTAAGCCCCGCGGCGGATATAATATCGCTGCTTTTGCCTGTTGGATGCTGACCTTCAAAGAATCATGGGATCCCACTAAGTTATCAAAAGTCACCTCGCTGGAATTATCCACGTGAACTTTGTCTTCTTCGGTTACAACTGAATAGATGACTGGCCGGCCATCACTTTTAACGATTTTGTGTTCTTTAAACAATTCACTTAAATAGCGACTGGCGTTGCTTCGATCGATTGAAAGATGACTAGCGACATCGGCCGCCGTCATGCCTTCTTTTTTTAATTCTAAAACTGCTAAAATCTCGTCTTTTCTAGATTTCATGGATAGCCTCCTTAAATCATGACGTTCTTACCTTTTAACGATTACTCAGGTTTAGACGATTTCCGTCTAGCGCCTTTATTTTTATTGTTTTTTGGACGATTTTTAGGTTTTGTTGTTTTTTTCGTTGGGATTTGTTTTGTTGGTTGTTCTTTCTTAACTGTCACTTTTGAACTTGTCGTTTTTTCTTCAGCCGAACTTTTTTCTTTTCTAGTTAGATGGATTGCACCATCGTAAAGAAAAATTTCTTTTGAAGGAAGCTCTATTTTTTTCATCAATCGTTGATAATCTCTTTTGGTTGCATCATTAACAAATGTAATGACAGAACCTGCAGCTCCCATACGTCCAACACGTCCAGCTCGATGGATATAGCTTTCTTCTGACAAAGGAACTTCAGCATTCACAACAAATGGGATTGCATCAAAATCCAATCCTCTAGCAGCAATATCTGTTGTCAGAAGCATTACGGCTCTTTTTTTAGAAAATTGATCAATGGCTAATTTACGTAATGTTTTATTTTGATCTGAAGCAAGTCCAACTACTGCCAATCCTTCATAGATTAATTTTTCTTCCACTGAACCTAGATCAGCAACTTGGTTGAAAAATACCATCGCCCGATAATTTGCTGTATAAGCTAAGCTTCTTAAATAATCGCTTTTCTTTCTAGGAGACAAGGCCATGAAATAATGATTCACAACTCCGGCTGATTGATCTTCATCCGTTACATCAATGATCAACAATTGATCCGTTAATTTCTGTGCTTCTTCTGCCACACGATCGGCTGTTGCTGAATAAAAAACTAATTGAAATTCTGTTGGCGCACTTGCCAGAATTTGTTTGGTCAAATTCAATTCCTTTTCATGGAATAGTTGGTCCACTTCATCCATCACAATAGTCTTTAGCAAATGACTTTTGATTTTCTTTGTTTTGATCAATTCCAATACACGGCCTGGAGTTCCTACTAAAATTTCTGGTTTCTTTTTTAATTTTTCGATTTGACGACCAACATTTGCACCACCGATAAGACTTTGTGTTTTTAGTTGAAGCAATGTCGCCCAATCACGTACAACTTGGCTGATTTGCACCGCTAATTCTTGTGAAGGTGCTAGGATCAATAATTGATTCCCTTGATCTTTTTCTACATTTAAAAGTAAGGGTAAAACGTAAGCTAAGGTTTTTCCTGATCCTGTTGGAGAAATTCCCAAAACATTTTCTTTGTCTTTTAAAGGCTGAAAACTTTTTTCTTGAATCAATGATGGCTCGCTAAAACCAGAAGCTTGCCAATGTTCTTGCAAAGCTTCTGGTAAATTTTTGATAAATGTCATAATAGTCCTTTCCTCATTAAAGCTGTTTATTCTTTATCCGCATCAAAAACAATGCCGGCACTTTTTCTCAAAGTTGTTACTACTTTATTCACATTACGTGATAATTCCACCCATTCTTCGTAACGTACACCCATTGTTGGATCATTAGGATTTTCAAGTACATCTGCAAAATCATTGGCTTCTTCGATCATTGGATTCTCTTCGGTTGTGACAGATATAATATCACGTTCTTGATGGTTTCGATCATAAAACTCTGCTTTAGAAATGGCATTTACACTATCTAAAATCAACGTGCCACCCTCAAAATAAATTTCAGAATCTAAGAATGAATCCGCATTTTTACCTGTTTGTAATGTTACGTCAAACAAGTCATATCTTAAAATTGCCGTACCTATTCCATCAACATCTGTCGGAATTTTTCTTGCAAAATAATGACTTTCATTCGGCATACCAAACCAACCCACAGCAGCATAAACTAAATAAACACCAAGATCGGCCATAGCACCTCCTGAAAAATGTGGAGAAAAGATATTTGGCTCTTTTCCGTCAAGTACTTGGTCATAGCGTGAAGAATATTTCATATAGGTAAAGTTTGCGCCTGTAATTTGATTTTTTAAAGGTAATAAATCGCGAATTTTCTTGAAGCTTTTCTCATGAATATTGCGAGCTGCTTCAAAAAAGAAGACTTTTTTCTGATTCGCTAATGCAATGATTTCTGCCATTTCTTCTGGCGTTGAGAATGCTGGCTTTTCAACAATAATATTTTTCCCTGCTAAAATCCCTTGTTTGGCTTGCTCAAAATGAAGTGAATTAGGGGAAGCAATATAGACTGTGTCCATATGTGCAATACCGAAAAATGTGTTTAAATCCGTTGCATATTCAACATCACCATATTCTTCACCGAATTTTTGTGCTGTTTCTAGCTTTCGTGAATAGACGGCTGTCAGATCATAGCGCTTTGTTTCCAATGCTGCTTTGACAAATTGATGACTAATCCAGTTTGTTCCAATAATACCTAAGTGAATCATATTTACCCTCACCTTTCTGAATTTGGATCTTCAAACATTTTTGTGACATCAAATGGCACCTGATGTTCTATTGCTATTGTATCAGGAGTGACGCTACAATTGTAAGCAATGACGCTTAATCCTTGTTTTTGCCCTGATAAAATCATTTGTGCTAAAGCTGGCTGCATGTCTGTGTGAATCGTTGCCAGTTCAATTTTTTCAAATTGAACGACAAACAATACATAGCTTTGATACCCTTCTTCCATCGCTTCAATCAACTCGGTCACATGCTTTAAACCTCGCAATGTTGGCGCATCAGGAAAGGCACCTAATGAGTGATTTTCTAAAGTCATTCCTTTCACTTCAACAAATGCTTGTTTGCCAGTATCTGTTTCTACCAATATATCAAATTTTGAGTGGGCAAAACGTTTTTCTCGTTTTACTGAAACAATTTTTCCATTTAAATCTGGCAAAGTAATTATACCATCTTTGATTGCTTTAGCCGCTAATGCGTTTGGAACTTGGCTATCGATATTAAACCAATCTGTGCCTTTTTTAACGGCAATCAAATCATAATCGGTTTTTCTTTTAGGAGAAGGTTGATACGTCAAAGCAACTTCAACTTCTGGATAAAATAATTCTTTACAGCGTCCAGTATTTTTCACGTGAACCGTTACCATTTCACCTGTTTTTTGTAAACGGCACTCTGCAATGAAACGATTTGGTCTATCAATAAAATGTGCTAAATGCACGTTCGGATATGTAATCATTGTAACACCCTTTCTTCAAAACAATACCATATTTTAGATGAAAAAGCATCGTCAAACTTTTCAAACAAATCCTCCACTATATAATAGAAAAGATGTGTATAAAATCCGTTCAGAATAAAAAATGATACGGACTTCATTAAGTTTTTTTATAGGAAAAGATTTTCGAATAGTTTGTTTTTTAATTTCGTGCTATGATTGTCTTGAAGGAGATTGATAGTATGAAAAAACATTGGTCATTATTTTTAGGTGCATCACTTATTACAGGTATTGCCGGCTCATTGTTTTTGAAAAAGAAACAAGAGAGACTGCAGACCGATGCAGATATCCCTAATTTATATAAAAGTTATTTAGGTAGCTGGTGGTTTGTTAATAAAGCAAAAGCGACTCAGCACACCTTGCAAATTGAAGATGATTTGCAGATCATTATTGATGGCAAAAAATTAAGTTACATGTTAGTAGAGTTGACGAATAAACGCTTAGTCGCCCAAGATGAATATGGGTATCATTTGATTGTTCAGTGTTTGAATGATAAACCTGCCTCCCTTTATGATGAAGCAGATGATGCTACTTATGTTTTGGAAGCAACGGATTCTTTAGATTGTCCAATTGAAAATTAAAAGAAGCAATCCCCGTAATTGTTTTATGTGGGACGCTTCTTTTTTTTAGTTATTTTATAATTCATCGATTTGTTTGCGTTCTTTAGTTTTACTTAATTTTCCTTCTCGTTTTTTTAATTCCGTTTTGACAGCTTCTAAACTAATGTCTTTTTCAGCTAACAAAACTAACATATGATAAATTAAATCCGATGTTTCAGAAATTAATTCTGCTTCATCATTTTTAGCTGCAATAATGACTTCTGTTGCTTCTTCCCCAACTTTTTTTAAAATTTTATCTAAGCCTTGTTCAAATAGATAATTCGTGTAAGAACCTTCTTTAGGGTCTACTTTACGAGCTTGTATTTCTTCATAGAGTGTCTCGATCATTCTTTTCCCTCCGTTATCCTAGCTAATTACATTGAAAAAACAACTATGTTTGCCAGTATGACAAGCGGATCCTGTTTGTTCAACAGTAATAAGTAAGGTATCTTTATCACAATCTGTAACGATGCTTTTTACTTTTTGGATGTTGCCACTGGTTGCTCCTTTGTTCCACAATTGTTGACGGGAACGTGAATAAAACCAAGTTGTTCCAGTATTAAGTGTCTTTTTATAGCTCTCTTCATTCATGTACGCAAGCATCAAGATTTCATTTGTTTTTGCTTCTACAATAATTGCGGGTAATAATCCTTTCGTAAAATCTGGTTTCATCGACGTACCTCCATTCCCTTGAGCGCTAATGCTTCTTTCACATCTGGGATATTTACCTCGCCATAATGAAAAATACTTGCAGCTAAAGCGGCACTTACCTTAGTTTGTTCAAATACTTCCACGATATCTGCTGCATTACCACAACCACCTGATGCAATCACTGGGACATTTACAGCAGAACTTACGGCTTGATTTAATGCAAGATCATAGCCATTTTTTGTACCATCTGCGTCCATACTTGTCAGTAAAATCTCACCAGCACCTAACGCTACAGCTTCTTTTGCCCATTCTATCGCATCTAAGTTAGTCTCTTCACGCCCACCTTTAACAAAAACAGACCAGGACTCTCCTGTTTGCTTAGCATCGATTGCCACAACAATACACTGTGAGCCAAATTTTTCAGCGCCTTCTCTGATCAACTCTGGTTGTTGGATAGCTGCCGAATTGAGTGAGATTTTATCAGCTCCCGCTTGCAGCATTTTTTTCATGTCAGAAACCGTGCGGATGCCTCCGCCAACAGTCAAAGGAATGAATACTTCTGCTGCTGTTCGTTCAACCACTTCCATCATCGTTTCGCGGTCATCACTAGTAGCCGTAATATCTAAAAAAACGAGTTCATCTGCGCCTTGTTCATTGTAGGCTCGTGCGATCGCCACTGGATCTCCGATATCTTGTAAATCAACGAAATTAACGCCCTTGACCACTCGTCCATCAGTGACATCTAAACAAGGAATAATGCGCTTAGTTAACATTGGTCTCCACCTCCAACATATCGGCTAAAGTGATAGCGTCGTTATAAAAAGCCTTTCCGACGATCGCTCCATATAACCCTAATTCGGCTAATTTCATTAAGTCCTCTTTGCTGCTGACACCGCCAGAAGCAATAATCTGCACGTCTGGCACAACTGCTGATAGCTTCATGTAATCTTCAAAAGTGGGGCCCGCCAAGGTTCCATCTTTAGTAATATCTGTGTAGATGATCGTTTTAACACCCATCTTTGCCATTTCCTTAGCCATTTGTAAATAATCTGTCTCACTAACATCCAGCCAGCCACTAATGGCGACTTTCCCATTCTTAGCATCGATACCGACGGCAATTTTATCTCCATGTTTCAAAACAGCTTCTTTAACTAATTTGGGATCTCTCAACGCAGCAGAACCGATAATGATTCGATCGATTCCAAGCGCTACATAAGTATCTACTTGTTCCAATGTGCGGATGCCTCCGCCAACTTGGATTTTTAATCCCGTTTCTTTTTTCATTTGCTCGATCAAAGCAGCATTGGAAGCTTTCCCCATCAAAGCACCATCTAAATCAACCACATGTATCATCTGGATACCCGCTACTTTAAATTCTTTTGCTTGCGCTACTGGATGATGATTGACGATCGTTTTTTGCAAAAAATCACCTTGAACTAGTCGAACAGCTTTTCCTTCTCTGATATCAATTGCGGGTAAAACGTGCATGCTCTACTACCTCCTTAAATCCTCTTAAAATTGCAAGACCGGCCTCACTACTTTTTTCTGGATGAAATTGCGTTCCGTAAATATTTCCCTTTGAAATCATTGCAGGTATTTTGATTGAATATTGAACCAATGCATCGATCACATCAGGCTCACAATCCGTATAGTAAGAATGAACAAAATAAACATACTGCCCATCTACCTCTTTTGTTAATAACGTTTTTTCCGTCACAACTAGTTTATTCCAGCCCATATGAGGAACAGGTAAATCAGGATCGTCCGGCAATTTTTCACAGATCCCCTCGATCAATCCTAAGCCTTCTGTAAAGCCATTTTCCATACTGCCTTCTAAAAGCAGTTGCATCCCCAAACAGACTCCTAAAATCGGTGTGCCTTTTTGAGCTGTTTCTTTTATCACATTAACTAATCCACGCTCTTTTAATTCTGTCATCGCTAACGAAAAAGCCCCGACACCAGGCAGAATCAAACCATCTGCTGCTTTGATTTCATGAGGATCAGCGGAAATTTTATTTGCTAAACCAACATAATCTAAGGCCTTTTGAACATTGCGGGTATTTCCAGTATCGTAATCAATGATAATAATCATTTACAAAATTCCCTTCGTTGAGTTGACGCCTTGAATGGCAGGATTCTGAGTAATTGCCTCTCTTAGCGCTCGGCCAGTCGCTTTAAATAATGCTTCTATTTTATGATGGGTATTTTTCCCATGTAAAATTTTTAAGTGAAGGTTCATTTGAGTGTTAAAAGCCAATGCTTGAAAAAATTCTTCTGTCAACTCTGTGTCAAACTCTCCAAGCTTAGGATTATCGAACGCTGCATCAAACACTAGATAAGATCGCCCACTTAAATCTAAAGAAGCCATACCTAAAGACTCATCCATCGGCACAAAACTTGTCCCGTAGCGATTGATTCCTACTTTATCTCCTAAAGCTTCTCGAATACACTGGCCTAAAACAATCCCAACATCTTCTACCGTGTGATGACTATCTACTTCTAAATCACCTTCTACTGTTACTTCTACAGAAATACGACTGTGACGGGCAAATAAAATCAACATATGATCAAAAAATCCAACACCAGTTTGAATACTGACAGGTTCTTGACGATCTAAATCAAGTGTCAACTCGATTTTTGTTTCTGCAGTTTCTCTTTTTAAATTAGCTGTTCTCATTCCTTTTCCCCCAATATAAAAATCTATTTTATACGATCAGTCAAAACGACATTCAATTGCTCTAGCATGTGCTTCCAAGCCTTCTTTTCTTGCTAAAAGAGCAATCGCATCTTTCGCTTGTGCCAAGGCTTCTTTTGTATAGTAGGTAACCTGACTATACTTTACAAAATCATACACACCCAATGGCGAATAAAATTTTGCTGTACCACTTGTTGGCAAGACATGATTTGTCCCTGAGAAATAATCGCCTACTGGTTCTGATGCATACTCTCCCAAAAAGATTGATCCAGCATTTTTTATTTCATGTAAATAACTGATTGGATCAGCTAATTGTACTTCTAAATGCTCTGGTGCAATCTCATTCATAATTGTAAACATGGCTTCGACTGTTGATGCAATAATGATCAATCCATGATTTTTGATCGCCACTTCAGCTATTTTCTTACGAGGTAATGTATCTAATTGTCTGTAAATTTCTTTTTCGACTTGCTCAGCAAGCTTAGTTGAATCTGTCACTAATATCGCTCTGGCAAGCGTATCATGTTCTGCTTGAGACAGCAAATCCGCTGCAATATATGTGGGATTTGCTGTTTGGTCTGCTAAAATGCCAATTTCAGATGGACCTGCGATCATATCAATTCCCACTACACCAAATACTTGCTTTTTAGCAGTTGCTACATAAATATTGCCAGGCCCTACAATTTTATCTACTTTGGGTACTGTTTGTGTTCCATAAGCAAGTGCGGCAATACTGTGCGCTCCGCCAATTTGAAAGATTTTATCTACTCCTGCAATCTTTGCAGCTGCCAAGATCACATCAGGTATACTATTGCTTGAAGGCGGTGTGACCATGATGATTTCTTTAACCCCTGCAATTTTTGCAGGCAGAACGTTCATCAATACAGAAGACGGATAAGAGGCCGTTCCTCCTGGTACATACACACCGATACGAGCCAACGGCAATACCAATTGTCCTCGTAAAACACCCGTTTTTTCTGTGTCCATAAAATCATATTGCTTTTGTTTTTTATGATAACTAATAATGTTTTCTTTCGCTACTTCTAAAGCTTCGATCACTTCATCTTCTACTCGCTGATACCCTAAATTAATTGCTTCCTCTGATACTAATAAGTCCTCTAACTCAACTTGATCAAACTTTTTAGAATATTCCTTTAGTGCTTGATCGCCATTTTCAATAACTTGCTTAATGATCTGGCGGACTTGTTCTTCTACATGTTGATTATCCTCTTGAGTCAGCTCTGCATCCTCATTTAAGGCCGCTAAAATTTCAGTTGTTTCCCCCACTAGCCATTTCATGTTCCATCACTCCTTCCAATTACAGCTTCTAATTTATCAAACAGCCGAAATATTACTTGACGCTTCCGTTTCAGCATGGCTTTATTTACGATTATTCGAGCTGAAACTGGACAGATATCTTCAAAAATTTCCAAGCCGTTTTCTTTTAGTGTTGTGCCTGTTTCAACAATATCCACAATTGCATCTGCCAGTCCTAAAACAGGTGCAATTTCTACTGATCCTTCGATCTTAATGATTTCAACATCCTCGCCCTTTTTACGAAAATGTTCAGATGCAACAGTTGGATACTTGGTTGCAATTCGTTTTCGTTTATAATCATTCGGTTGATAATTTTTTGTTGATGCCACGGAAAACTTGCATACGCCAATCTTTAAATCAAGCATTTCATAATAACCAACAGGATGCTCGATCAATACATCTTTTCCAACAATTCCAAGATCCGCCACACCATGACGAACATACGTTGTCACATCAGCTGCTTTCACTAAAAGAAATTTAAAGCGTTGATCTGGACTGGTGAAAATCAATTTTCGTTGCTTATCCTGCATAAATGAACTATTGATTCCTGCTTGTTCAAATAGTGCTAATGTTTCCTTCTCCAAACGTCCTTTTGTTAATGCAATCGTCAATTGTGTCACTCTTGATCACCTACCTTGATTACATGAATTTTATCTTGAGTTATTTCAATGACTTGTTGATATTGCCATTTTTCTCCATAATTTAGAGCTTCTTCTACTGTTTCAAATAATGATAATTGATAGCCAGGATTCTTTTTGACTAGTAAGTCCGCTTTTGCCAACTGTGCTAAAGAGCTGTGAACTAACGTTGTTGGTTGATCCAATGAAGCAAGATTATTAAGCTGATATTGCAAAGTGACTAAAGTATCTAAATTGATCCCAAATCCAACAGCTGGAATTGTCGAATGCCCGAATTGTTCTGCTAAATGGTCATATCGTCCGCCACGTAAAAAAATATCGGGTACTAAATCGGCATATCCACTAAATAAAACACCTGTATAGTAATCCATTAAAGCAACCAAACCTAAATCTACAGTCAATGAAATGTTTTGATGATAGGTCTTAATCGTGCGCATTAGCATTTCTAATTCATCGATGATCGGTATAATCTGTGACTCCTTAGGTAACAGTTCTTTGGCCATTGCCAACACTTCATCTGCCTCACCAAATAGTCTTGGAATTGCACAAATAAATGCATCTAATTCACTTGGAAATTTTTCTACAAAGCGGTGGAGATCAGTTAAACTCTTATTATTAAAATAGAGTTGAAGTTCTAATTTTGCATCATTCTCTATTCCTAGTGACGTCACAATAAAACGGAAAATTTGTGCGTGACCTAATTCAAAATGAAAGTTTGGTACATTCAGAGTTTCTAAAAGTTCAACCGCACAAGTGATACATTCAACTTCAGCTTTTAAAGAAGAATAACCAATCAATTCAATTCCAGCCTGAGTCAGTTCATTTTGTTCCCCCAACATATCATCATTTGAGCGAAACACTTTTCCACTATAGGATAATTTAAGTGGCGGATGAATCCCCGTCGTTGCAATCACTCGGCCGATTGGCATTGTCATATCAGGTCGCAGAACAAGTAATCGCCCTTGCTTATCAAAAAAACGATAGAATTCTTTCTCATTTTTTTCTTCACTGTAAAATACGTCCTCAAACTCGATTACCGGTGTATCGATTCGCTGATATCCTCTTTTTTTCAAGATATCATTGACTTGTCTTTCTAATTGATAAGCGCCGTTTGCTTCTCGGAATAATTTATCTTTTGTCCCTGATGGTAAACTACGATTCCACTTCATTAAATTCCCTCCTTGTTTTTTAGATAACTTATTAAATAAATTTGATCGTGTCATTCTCTGCTACAATCAGATTTTATATTTTTCTACGATACTAACTTATGAAACTAAATAAAAAAAACGCCCCCTTGGCAAATAAGCCAAGAGGACGAGAAATTTTTCACGTGGTCCCACCTCAGATTTGTTTTTACTTCACAGTAAAAACCTCTGTTAGTTCGATAAACTAAGGAGTGATAACGGACTCACCGATTTTTCCTACTCATCTAGAAAACGAATCAAACTTCGCTAAACTAAACTTCTTATTTCAGAAAAACAACTTACAGGCGTGTTCGATGATGATTCGTTATTTCCTTGCAGCAAACGGAAACTCTCTAAAACAAATCGATTCACCTACTATTCTGATCATCGTTCTTTCATTTAATTCTCATTTATTTCTAAATAATTTATCACGAAATACAAATTTAGTCAATAGCCAATTATTGAAAATTTTAATTCATCAGGCTTTTCTACATAATTTACGCGTAAATTTTAAACTTTGATTACTGTATTAGGGTAAAAAAATATATGATATCCATCTAATTTTTTCCTTATCTTTACGCAAAATCGGTTTATGATTTTAACGTAGTCAAAATGAATATCTAGATTAAATAATCATCTTACCTCTTACTCTCAATTTTGTAAGACATTTGTTCGTTGATTCCCACGCCAAAAACAGAGATTTTATTTATACTAAAAAAAGTTAAAAAATAACACTTATTTAGGAGAATGAAATGAACGGAAATCAATTAAAACTAATTATGATGGGCTTGATGCTCCTTGATCATCTTGTTCCATTTTTACCACCACAATTTGGTGCCCCCATCCATATGTTGACGCGCTGTGTTGCTGTATTTTTTGCTTTTATGGCAGTTGAAGGTTTTCACTACACAAGAAACCGAAAAAACTATCTGCTCCGTCTTTACGGCTGGGCCACAATCATGTTTATAGGAAATACAGTGATCAATACACTCGTTATCAAAGAACCAATGTATTTTTCTTACAACAATATTTTTCTAACACTAGCGGTTGGTGTGACTATTTTATCGCTGATTGATTTTGCCAAAAACGTGAAAGAACCTTTCTTTAGAATCTCAGCAACGATTCTAGCAATTCTTTTAACAGTAGCCATTTTCTTAGGTTTAATCCCTGCAGAAGGAGGATTTGTCGTTATTCCATTTATGTTACTCAGTTATTTCTTCAGAGATAATGCTAAAAAACGTGACATTTCCTATCTGATTTTTGCTATTCCTTTACTTATCATGCCTTTGCTTGGATTACCTGATTATTCTTTCGAGATGATCAAAGTACAGATTGAAGGAAATCCTGAATTTCTATTTATTACTGTGATTCCTTTTATTCATTTGTATAATGGAGAAAAAGGCAGCAATAATCCTTTCTTTAAATATTTATTCTATGTATTTTATCCTGCGCATTTATGGATTATCACATTGGTAAATTTTTATCTACATCAAGGTTAATTTAACAAAAAGAGGACAAGAAAAAAACGTTTAGCTCCAAGAATTACGAGAGATTTACGATAATGGGTACCTACTTGGTGCTCTTCAAACCTTAGTTCCTTGACATTTAGAAACACATGCGATCGAGTAGTTACTTTTTCTCGGCGTTTATTCTGATTTAGAACGTGGGATAAAACAAAACTGATTTTTTGTTTTATCCCACGTTCTAAATCTCTGATCATTCATACTTCATTTGTACTTTTTTTGGCAACTTTCTTAATACCAACTCATAAGATTTCCTCAAAAAACTAGCCAATTGTTCCTCAGTAAAAGATGAATTTTCCAGTAAAAAAGAATTCCAATGTGTTTTATTGGCATAATAGCCAGGAACTACATCTGAATATTGCTCGCGCAACAACTCATTTTCTTCTGGATCCCCTTTAACTGTCATTACCCAATCACCTGCTTTATTTGTTCCAAGCATGCAAAAACATTTCTTCTCGAGCCCAAAATAATCGCAATCCCAATCTTCTCGATAATCAACTGTTGCTCCCGGCCATGTTTTAGCCGTATCTTTTAAGTACTGGATTTTATTTTTCATCGACTTGTTCCTTTTGATCATTACAAAATAAGCTTAACAGATTTCCATCTGGATCTTTGATGATTGCGTAATATTGCCCCCAAAATGCTTGCCACGGTTCTCTAAAAATGTCATAACCAAAGCCTTTCATTTTTTCACATAATTGATCGATCTCTCTAGGAGAATCACAAAGAAAAGCCAGTTCAATTTTATCCCCTTCACTTTTTGGCGGGTAACCGTAAATTCCTTCAATCATTTTTTTAGTATTTAATGAAATTCGCATGCCTTTATTATCCACTTCTACGTAATCAGCCTTTTTTTCTCCTAAAACCTCAAAACCTAAACGTTCGTAAAATAAAATTGCTTGTTCCATCGACTCGACAATGATTCCAACCATATCCAATTTCATAATATAGCCTCCGTCCTTTTTCCTTGATTATAGTCCTCTGTTCACTTCTTGTCTTGTAAAATTCCGACATGGCGACGAATCGCTTGGGGTGTTAACCCAGTCATTTTTTTTAATTTACGAGTATAGTGAGCTTGATCAAAAAAGCCATATTTTTCAACTAAGTCCAGATGACTTATATCTGGCTGTTTGATTAGTTCCTGATAAACATGTTGAAAACGTAAAATATCAAATACTTCGTAAGGAGACAGTCCAGTTTCTTCTCTAAAAAGTCTTTGTAAACTTCTTTCAGATAACAAACTTCTCGTTGTATTTTCAGCATAGCTAAGTAAATTAGGTTGGTTTTTGATAAACATTCGAATCGGTACTGAGACTGTTTTTGCAGATAAACGATTCAAACATTCTAAAAAATACTGATCCGCACTTTTAACCAACTCGCTAAGTGAATGCTTACCAGACAATTTATCTCTCAACGCTACCATCATTTCCTTTTCGACCATTCCTAATTCAAAAAACTGATTCTTCCATCCTTTAAAAGACTGATTAAAAAAAGGATACATACCACCTAAATAATACCGAATCCCAAAATAAATAGTTACCTGATCTGAATTAGAATAAAAAAAGTGCGTACTCGGACCACATACATTAATTTGTAAAACATCTAATTCAGGATTTAGTTTCACAATCAAGTCCGAGCATAAATCCGGAATAATTCTATCTGGCATACTAGATGAAGTCACATAACTAAACCAATAAGATTGTATATATGGCTGCAGACACACGTCAGGAGCAAGTTCGTGATAGTCGTTTGTATAATCTTGCCAAACTTTTGGTTGATAATCCATCCCAAACTCCTTTCTTGCTTTGATTGTGAGTTATTCTGTGCTCTTATAAGCCATGGTTGCGTGTACTGCTCTTTTCCAGCCAGTATACAGTTCAGTTCGCTTTTCCCTAGTGATTTGCGGTTCAAATCGTTTTCCCTGATGTGCAAATGCTTTGATTTCAGCTAAGTCCTTCCAAAAACCAACAGCCAAACCGGCTAAATAGGCAACACCTAAAGCCGTTGTTTCAGAGAAATCCGCTGCTTCAACTGGTTTGTTGATAATATCTGCTTGAAACTGCATCAACAATTTATTTTTAGACGCACCACCATCCGCTCTTAGCAATTTGATAGCAATCTTAGAATCATTTTCCATTGTTTTGATTACATCTGCGGTTTGATAAGCAATTGATTCTAGTGTTGCTCGAATCAGATGTTCTTTTGTTGTTCCTCTTGTTAATCCAAAAACAGATCCTCTTGCTTCTTGATCCCAATATGGAGCACCTAAACCAGTAAAAGCCGGTACAACATACACTCCATCCGAATCTGGTACTTGACTTGCTAAAACTTCAGATTCTCCAGATTCTTCAATCAACTTCAAGCCATCACGTAACCACTGAACAGCAGAGCCTGCAACAAAAATACTTCCCTCTAGAGCATAGTTAACTTTGCCATTGATACCATATCCAATCGTTGTCAATAACCCATTTTCAGATAAAATAGCTTGTTCACCTGTATTCATCACAATAAAGGCACCCGTGCCATACGTATTTTTGACCATACCTTTTTCAAACGCTGCTTGTCCAAAAAGTGCAGCCTGTTGATCACCTGCCATTGCGGCAATTGGAATATTTTCTCCATAAAAATGATAATCTTCAGTATATCCGTAAACTTCTGAATTCGAGCAAACTTCCGGCAACATTGATTTCGGAATAGCTAAAATAGCTAAAATCTCCTGATCCCAATCAAGGGAATGGATATTAAACAACATTGTCCGACTGGCATTCGTGTAGTCTGTTTTATGGACTTTTCCACCTGTAAGTTTCCATAATAGCCATGTATCAATTGTTCCAAATAGTAACTGCCCTGACTGGGCTTTTTCTTTAGCCCCTTTCACATTTTCCAACAGCCACTTCACCTTAGTTGCAGAAAAATAAGAATCAATAATCAAACCTGTCCGTTTTTGAATAAACTCTTGATAGCCTTTTTCTTTCAGTTCGTTGGCCAGTTCATTCGTTTGCTTAGATTGCCAAACAATTGCTCGATGAATCGGCTCTCCTGTATCTTTATCCCATACAACCGTTGTTTCACGTTGATTGGTAATCCCAATTGCTTTAATTTGATTAGGCTTTAACTTTGACTCAATCAACACATCAGCAATGACTGACTGAACAGAATTCCAAATTTCATTCGCATCGTGTTCCACCCAGCCAGGATTGGGAAAATACTGTGTAAATTCTTTTTGTGCTTTGGCGATTTCTTGTCCATCATGATTAAAGAGAATGGCTCTTGAACTCGTTGTTCCTTGATCTATTGATAAAATATATTGATGTTGTTTCACGTCTTGTTCGCTCCTTGAAAATGATACTTTTATTATAAAGCAAAGTACCATTAAAAGTCCCGTTCTATCATAAATAAAAAGATAGCCTATGACTTTTTATAAATCCTTAGGTTTAAGCACGCATAAAATAATATTCAAGAGCCCTCGTATTTAAAAGCGAGACAGAATCCCTATTTTTCTCAAAAACCATAAATTCTAATCTATTTTTAACAATCCGTTTTTTATAAAACCACGTAAAAAACTTATCCACAGAAGATTAAAATAAATTTTTCTAGAAAACGTTATCAATTATGCGTTTGTTCCATATTTTAATAGTCAAAAAAATAAAATATCCATTTTTTTAAGATTAACATATTATTAAATGGTCAAAAAAACAATTTTCTGATAAACTTATTCTGATGGCTTCTTTGAAAGGATGAAATATATGACCCCCAATCGTGAAGACTACCTAAAACTAATCTTTGAATTAGGTGGCGATGAAAATAAAATCAACAATAAACAAATCGTCTCTGGTCTAGATGTCTCAGCGGCATCAGTGAGTGAGATGATTTCCAAACTAGTGAAGGAAAAATTAGTTGAACATTCACCTTATCAAGGTGTCCAACTAACAGATCTAGGACTAAAAAAAGCGAGTACGCTTATTCGCAAACATCGATTATGGGAAGTATTTTTAGTGGAACATTTAAACTACTCATGGAATGAAGTTCACGATGAAGCAGAAGTATTAGAGCATGTCACCTCACAAACATTAGCCAATCGTTTGTCTGCGTACTTGAATCAACCCAAATTTTGCCCTCATGGTGGTGTAATACCTGGAGATGATCAGCCTGTCCACGAAGAAAAGCGTCAAACTTTAATAGACTACCCTGTTGGGACTACAATTCGAATCGCACGTGTATTAGATGAAAAAGAACTACTGGACTACTTAGTATCAATCGACTTACAAATCCATGAAGAATATACAATCAATGAAATTGCCGCATATGAAGGCCCAATCAGTATCAGCAATAATAAAAAAGAATTGGCAATCAGCTATAAAGCAGCAAGTACAATTTTTGTTGATCGATTATAAAAAACACCACTATGAAAGCGGGGAAATGAAATGAACGAAAAGATAGCTTTATTTACTATTTTTGGCGGCACTGGCGATTTAGCAAAAAGAAAACTTTACCCTTCTTTGTTCCGTCTATATCGTAAAGGAAATTTAGCGAACCACTTTGCGGTTATCGGCACTGCAAGAAGAGACTGGTCTGACGATCACTACCGTGAAATTGTTCGTGAAACGATTAAAGATCTTAATCCTACTGTAAAAGAGGCAGAAGAATTTTCAAGTCACTTTTACTATCAATCCCACAATGTCAATGATTCTGAGCATTACGATACTTTAAAAAAATTATCTGATACTTTAAACGATAAATACGAACTGGGTGGTAATCATATCTACTACTTAGCAATGGCACCTCAATTTTTTGGAACAATCGTACAACACTTAAAATCACAAGAAATTCTAACAGATAACGGATTTGATCGTTTAGTCATCGAAAAACCATTCGGCTCAGATTATGACTCTGCTTATCAATTAAACGAAGAAATTCGTGCTGTTTTCCCAGAAAAAGATATTTTTAGAATCGATCACTATTTAGGAAAAGAAATGATCCAAAATATTTCTGCGATTCGCTTTGCAAATAACATTTTTGAGTCACAGTGGAATAACCGCTATATCGATAATGTTCAAATTACATTTGCTGAAAGTCTTGGAGTTGAAGACCGCGGTGGCTATTATGAACACAGCGGTGCTTTAAAAGACATGGTCCAAAACCATATCTTGCAAGTTGTAGCATTATTAGCGATGGAGCCACCTGTTGCTTTTTCAGAAGCTGAAATTCGCGCTGAAAAAGTCAAAGCATTACAAGCAATTCGTCTTTATTCTGAAAAAGAAGCTTTGGAAAATTTCGTTCGTGGGCAATACGGTCAAGGTAAACTTGATGATCAAGAATTTGTTAGTTACCGTGAAGAGCCGAATGTAGATGAACACTCTCAAACTGAAACATTTGTTGCTGGCAAATTCCTAATCGATAATTTCCGTTGGTCAGGTGTGCCATTTTATATCCGTACTGGTAAACGTCTAACAGAAAAAGGCACACGTATCAACATCGTCTTCAAGCAAGTACCAGTCAATGTTTTCAAAGACGATATCGATAAATGTGGTGAAAAAACAGACTTACCGCCAAATGTCCTAACAATTTATATTCAACCTACTGAAGGTTTCTCAATGACCTTAAATGGTAAAGAAATTGGTCAAGGGTTTACAACAACTCCTGTAAAATTAGATTATCGTCATAGTGCGGAGACAACAGGCAATAGCCCAGAAGCTTATGAAAAGTTACTATTGGATAGCTTAAACGGCGACGGTACAAACTTCTCACACTGGGATGAAGTGGCTCAATCTTGGCGTATTGTAGATATTATTCGTCAAGCTTGGGATAAAACCTCTGTAGACTTCCCTAATTACCCAGCAGGAACTATGGGGCCTGAGGCTGCATTTGATTTATTAAAACAAGATAATTTTACCTGGGATTGGCAACCTGATATTTGGTATCGTGAACGAGGCAAATTAGAATAAATTAAAAAGCTCTGGAAATTATCCAGAGCTTTTTTCTATGCTACTCTTCGAATCCTTCAGCTACCGCTTCTGGATAATTTTCTTCAACAATTTTAGCACAACGTCCACATAAATGTGGTAATTTTTCATCCTCACCAACATCTGTGCGTACTGCACGACAACGGTCACACGTTTCACCTGCAGCTTTTTCCACAAGAATCGACATATCATCGAATTTTTCAACATTTTCAGGAACTTCTGCTGCTAAAGAAGCCACCTCAAAACCAGAAACAATCAATAATTGAGCAACATCTGCATCGACAGCTGTTAATAGCTCGCGGATTTGTTCGTTAGGATAAACTGTTACTTTAGCTTCTAACGATTTACCGATCAATTTAGAATTACGTGCTTCTTCTAAAGATTTTAGTACATTATCTCTAAAGTCCATAAACGCTGCCCAAGTGTCTAACAACTCTTGTTGGTTCGCAAACTCTTCATATCCTGGAAATTCAGCTAACTGAACATAATCTTCCTCTTCTTTTAGGAAGCTCCAGATTTCTTCAGAAGTATGCGGAATAATTGGCGTTAACAATTTTGTTAATGCAACAGCTGTTTGATAGAATACAGTTTGCATGCAACGACGTTGATAGTTATCTTCTGCTTCAATGTAGACAACATCTTTGGCAAAATCTAAATAGAATGAAGATAGATCAACTGTTAAGAAATTCATCACTGAACGGTAGATTTGCATGAAATTGTATTTTTCATAGCCTTTTTCACGAATTTCTTGAATTACTTGATTTAAACGAACGATCATATATTTATCCACAGAACGTAATTCCTTATAAGAGACGGTATGTTCTTTTGGTTCAAAATCACTCGTATTCGCTAATAAGAATCGCATTGTATTACGGATTTTACGATAAACTTCGGAAACTTGATTCAAAATGTCCATTGAAACGCGTACATCCGCTTCATAATCAACACTACTTACCCACAAACGCAAAATATCCGCACCCATTTGTTTGATCACTTTATCAGGTAAAATTGTGTTACCTAAAGATTTACTCATTTTACGGCCTTCGCCATCCAACGTAAAACCTTGCGATAAAACAGCTTTATAAGGTGCTACGCCATTGATTGCTACACTTGTCGTAATACTTGAATTAAACCAACCACGGTATTGATCAGAGCCTTCTAGGTACATATCAGCTGGGAAAGTTAGTTCTGGACGCTCACGCAAGACAGCTTCATGAGATGAACCCGAATCAAACCAAACATCCATGATATCATTTTCTTTTGTAAATTCACCATTTGGAGATCCTGGATGTGTAAAGCCTTCTGGTAGTAATTCTTTTGCCTCACGTTTGAACCAGATGTTTGATCCATGTTCAGCAAATAAATTGGCTACATGATCGATTGTTTCAGGCGTAATGATTGCTTCACCGTTTTCTGCATAAAAGATCGGTAATGGTACGCCCCATGCACGTTGACGAGAGATAACCCAGTCGCCACGGTCACGAATCATATTGTAAAGGCGTGTTTTTCCCCATGGTAGAATCCAATCAACTTTTTCAACTTCATCCAAGATATTTTGACGGAACTTATCGATTGATGCAAACCATTGTGGTGTTGCACGGAAAATCACAGGTTTCTTTGTACGCCAGTCATGTGGGTAACTATGTGTAAAGAAATCTAGTTTTAATAATGCATCTTTTTCATCAAGGAGTGCTGTGATCATCGGATTGGCCTTATCATAGAACACTCCTTCAAATCCAGGAGCCTCTTCTGTAAAGATACCACGATTATCCACAGGTGAAAGAACGTCTAGGTTATATTTTCTCCCTACGATATAATCATCCTCACCATGCCCTGGAGCGGTATGAACTAGACCAGTACCGGCATCTAAAGTTACGTGATCCCCTAACATAACTAATGAAGTACGATCGTAAAATGGATGTTGAGCAGTCATATATTCCATATCTTTACCTGAAATCGTTTCAAGCACTTCTACATCATCCCAGCCGATTGCTTCTTTAACTGTGTCTAAAAGTTCTTTGGCTACAACGTATTTTTTACCATATGCTTTAACGACAACATACTGATAAGTAGGATTTACAGAAATACCTAAGTTTGCAGGAAGTGTCCAAGGAGTTGTTGTCCAGATTACCAATGATGTATCTGTATCTAGAATTCCTTTACCGTCAACCACTTTAAATGCAACATAGATAGATGCTGATTTTACATCTTTATATTCGATTTCAGCTTCAGCTAATGAAGACTCACTTGATGGAGACCAGTAAATTGGTTTTAATCCTTTGTAGATATAGCCTTTTTCAGCCATTTTTCCAAATACGCGAATCTCAGCTGCTTCGTATGATGGGTCCAATGTAACATAAGGATTTTCCCAATCTCCAGCAACACCTAAGCGTTTGAAATCAGCACGTTGTGTGTCTACTTGCGAACGTGCATATTCTTCACATTTTTCCCGGTACTCCGCTAATGTCATTTCTTTTCTTTTGATCCCTTTATTTGTTAGTACTTGTTCGATTGGTAACCCATGTGTATCCCAACCAGGGACATAAGGCGAACGGAATCCTGACATAGATTTTGAACGGATAATGATATCTTTACTGATTTTGTTTAATGAATGACCTAAATGGATATTCCCGTTAGCATATGGCGGTCCATCATGAAGAACAAATGTTGGTTTGCCCTCGTTTAATTCTTGACGTTTTTCATAGATCTTTTGTTCTTCCCAATCTTTTTGCCATTCTACCTCACGGTTTGGCAAATTTCCACGCATTGGAAAAGCTGTTTTTCCCAATTGTAATGTTTCTTTCATTTTCATTATCATTTCCTCGCTTTCATTTCTAAATGTTGATTGAAAAATAAGTTACAGTGTTAACTAGTTTAAACTAATCCTTACTAAGTTTTTCAACAGGTATTTTGGTGGTTCAATAGTAAGGAAACTTCTCTCACTTCACACGCCTTGTACTGTTCATCTCTTCGTGTATTCTTTGAATTTAGCTCTTACGAAGTCAGAACTTAACTTGTATTGTATATTAGCTACTCATTCTGTTTTTGTGATTCACTAGTATGGAAACTTCTCTCACTAGGTTCGCCAAGTACTGTTCATCATCCACTCTGGCAAAGCCAATCGTGGTGATTCACAGCAAAACAAAAAGTACCTCCATCCCAAGGGACGAAAGTACTCGCGTTACCACCCAAATTTAAAACAATCGATCAACTCAATTATTTCCTCTGTTAATTGTTAACGAAATCACTCGTCAAGTTTTACTTGATTCAAACTTGAGTAAAATAGAGGATCTTTTCAATACCAGGATCTGTCAAACTTTCACTATCATTGACTCGCTAAAAGAATGGTTATTGACTTTTCTGTTCTATTTATATACGAAATTATTTAGGATCTTTATTTAATAAATCAAGCATTGCTTTTGGATCCATTGCAGCTTGTTCAAGTGTTGGTTCTTCTTCAGCAACTGTAACTGACTCTGCAACTACGTCGTCACTTTTATCAAGTTCTTGCGCCAGTACTTCTTTGATAACAGTATGGGAATCACTTACGTAACTTGAGAATGGTTTTAATAATTCATTCCATTCTTCACTCTTCACTTGTTCTAGTTGTGCTTCTAACATCAAACTTAAACGTTGGTGGAAGACACGTGTTTTCTTCTTCAAGTCGTCTGTTTCAGCAGCCAATTGACGAGCTCGATCAGTCGCATCTGTTAGAATTTCTTTGGCTTTTTCTTCAGCAGATGTAATAAGATTGCTTGAGCGTTTTTCAGCAGAAGAAATCATTTCGTTCGCTGTATTTTCAGCCGAAGTAACGATTACCTCTGATTCTTTATTCGCACTCGTTTTTACTTTATCCGCAGTATCTTGCGCTACAATAATCGATTGATTCAATGCATCTTTTAATTCATTGAAATATTGTAATTTTTCTTCAGCATGTTTTAATGATTTTTCAAGTTCACGTGTTTTTTGAAGAGAATCTTCATAATCTTTCGTTACTTGATCTAAGAAATCATCGACATCGTCTTGGTTGTAACCTCTCATTTTTGTAGAGAAATTCTTATTTTGAATATCTAATGGAGTTAATGCCATATTCCTTCACCTCTTTGGATTATTTTCGTAGAACTCCCAGTAACAAACGAAACTTGTCCTTTTTCGTCTTTCCCTCTAACTCTTGAATTTGGATTCGGCCAAAACCTCTAATAGATACGATATCTAACAGATCCACTAGAAAATCTGGTCTTGTATTTTCCGTCCAATTCACTTTTACTTTTCCAGATTCAATCAATTGTTTTGATCTCTGTCTAGATATATTATATACGCTAGAGATCAAATTATCCAGACGTAGCGAACTTATTGTTGTTCGTTCGTGTGTCCAGTCATCTTTAGGACGTATGATCTCTGTATATTTTCGTTTTTCTAATCTTACAGAAATTTTCCCGATTTTTTCTATCTGAGTTACAATAAAATTTGCTATTTCCTTCGCAACAAACACTTGCCATCTGTCACTATCAGAAATGATATCACCAAAATATTCTCGTTTGATCCCAGTATTAAGTAAGGTACCCAACACCTTACCATGAGACAATGTAGAAAATTTTACAGGATAAACGATTTCTAATACTTCTACTTCAAAATCTTCCTCTTTTGGTTCATAGTAATCAGGATAAATCAGACAACGTTTTCGTTCAGCTTGTTCATATCCACCGTAAAACTGAAATTCAAGCTCACTATTTTGTCGTATCAACGTTTCCAAAATATAAGCTTGCCTAGGATCTAAAAAATCTGATAAGTAAGGAGCGTATTGACTTTCAACTTGTTCTAACCAATCTCCTACAGAATCAATAAAAGGATGTTCATCTTTTCGAAAATGTTGATACACATTTGCGTTCATAGATAAACCATCCTTTCTTTTATTAATACAAGATTGATTGTAAAATCCGTCCCAGTCCACTCGCAGCTAAATTCAACACAATGATTGCAATCATTACATTAAAACCAACCATACCTATGCTCAAATTCAATCGATCAAACAAACTTAAGTAAGGTTCAGAAATTCTTGAAATCAAACGGCCAAACGTAGAATCATATGCTCCTGGAAACCAAGATAATAATGCATATATGATTAAAACACCTGAATAGATTTGAACACCTTTATATAATAGAAATATAAATAGAGCGATACTCATTACCTCCTAACTAAAAATCAAACATTTGTTTCTTAGCTAACGATTGTGCAGTGGCACTATCGATTTCTATGTTTGATGGTGTGCAAAGAAAAATTTCATCGCCTACGCGTTGAATGTCTCCGTCTAATGCATAAACAGTTCCTGTAAGAAAGTCAACAATTCTTCTTGCTTGATTCTCTTCCACTAAATGAAAATTAATCAATACAGCATCACTTGCAATAATATGTTTAGCAATATTCATTGCTTCAGAATAAACTCGTGGTTCAATTATTGTAATTTTTCCAGGTTTACTTGAATTATGTGTATCTTGCGATCGTTTAGAATTTGAGTTATTAGAACTACGCATGGAGACAACCTTTTGTTCATTAAATGCTGTTTCCTGACGGCTTTCTTTTTTATCTTGATGCGTTTCTGTTGAACGATAACGAGCAGATGGTTTTTCAGTTAAAGGCTCAGTTGCAGTCGGTCTTTGTACCTGTGCTTGTGTTTGTCGAACCGTCTGTCTTGGTTGTTCGTTGACAACCTTTTGTTCCTCGTATTCATCATAATTATCATATTCATCTTCACCAGATAATCCAAAAAAGCTCGATAACGCATTTTTACTAAAAATTGACATAGATTCCCCTCCTTTACGCACCTCTAAATATTGCTGTTCCGATTCGTACAAAAGTTGCACCTTCTTCAATAGCGATTGGGAAATCATTACTCATTCCCATGCTAAGCTCTGTACACGGTGCATATGACAGATGCTGATTATTTATTGCTAATTGCAGTTTTTTTAGCTGAGAAAACACTTCATGAAGAACTTGTTCAGAAGCATCCAACGGCGCCATGGTCATTAATCCTACGACTTTTATGCGATCAAACTCAGCTAATTGATGTATAAAATCAAAAACTTCCTCTGATCTGAACCCGTGTTTACTTGCTTCACCAGTAACATTCACCTCAACGAAACAGGAAATTTGCTTCTCTGATCGCTTTTGAATTTCTTCTGCTAATTTTAAACTGTCCAAAGCGTGAAAATAATCTATCTCATTTATTATTGATTTTACCTTCCTACGCTGTAAATTACCAATCAAATGCCACTTAATAGACGAAAAATTTTTAAGGGCTTCTTTTTTCTCCAGTAATTTATCGACTCGGTTCTCAGCCATATTCTTGATACCAAGTTCAGCAAGTTCCTTGGCACTATCATTTCCCACTGATTTAGTCACGGCAATCATCGTTACATCATTGTCTGACCGCGCTGCTTTTTGGCATGCTAGCCGAATTTCTTGATTTATTTTTTCTAAGTTATCAACTAGCATGATCAAAAGTCGCTCCTATCTTTTTCTTCGGAAAAATGGTGGTGTATTTAACTCATCGTCATTGCTTTGTGATGGTTCTTCACGATGAAATGTTTCAAAATCTTTTTTCTCAACATTTTCAAATGTCGTATCTTCGACTTTAGGTCGTACGTTTTGTTCACGACGGATATCCCAGTCACCAAAAGCACTTGTCTCTTCTTGTGGTTGAGGTTGTGATGGTTTTGATTGTTCCATATCCAAAACAGGTGCTTGTTGCACTGTTTGGATTTGAGTAGGTCTATTTTGACGTGGAGATTTACGATCTTTTTTTGAAGGATCGATTCCTGTCGCAATAACTGTAACACGGATTTCATCGCCTAAATCTTCATTGATAGAAGTACCTAGAATAATATTTACATCACCAGTTGCAGCACTTGTCACGATATCAGAAGCATCTTGTGCTTCAAATAATGTCATGTCTAAGCCACCCGTAATGTTCAATAGTACTTGTTCAGCACCATCAATAGATGTTTCTAGTAATGGAGAAGAAATAGCTTTTTTAGTGGCTTCGATCACACGATCTTCACCGCTAGCAACACCAATTCCCATCAAAGCAGTTCCTTGGTTTTCCATAACTGTCTTCACATCAGCAAAGTCTAAGTTGACATACCCTGGCGCTGTGATTAAATCTGAAATACCTTGTACTCCTTGACGTAATACGTTATCTGCTTCACGGAATGCTTCAAGCATTGGTGTCTTTTTATCAACAACTTCTAATAGACGGTTGTTTGAAATAATCAATAATGTATCAACGTTTTCTTTTAAAAGAGCAATACCTTCTGCTGCGTAGCGTCCGCGTTTTGGCCCTTCAAAGCTAAATGGTCTTGTAACAACACCAACTGTTAATGCACCTAATTCTTTGGCGATTTTAGCAACCACAGGAGCAGCTCCTGTTCCTGTTCCACCACCCATACCAGCAGTGATAAAAATCATATCAGCTCCTTGTAAGGCATCTGAAATTACTTGTTCACTTTCTTCTGCTGATTTTTGGCCAACTTCAGGTTGAGAGCCAGCACCTAAACCGCGTGTATACTTAGGTCCAAGTTGGATCACTGTTTCTGCTTTTGAGTTTTTAAGGGCTTGTACATCTGTATTGGCTGCGATGAATTCAACGCCTTTGACGTTTTCATCGATCATACGGTTAACAGCGTTTCCGCCACCGCCGCCTACACCGATAACTTTGATGACAGCGCCATTGTTAATGTTATTGTCTAAAGAAAATTCCATAGTATCGTTTCCTCCTGTTTTAATTGTTAGTCAAAAATGTTTGAGAAGAAGTCTTTGATCTTACCTGTAACTTTTTCACCCGATTCATGTATTTCAGAATCATCGTAATCATCTTGAGTTGTATCTGCATAAGTATCATATTGTACTTCTTGTTGAACAGCAATTGGTTGTGAAGATTTGATTTTCTCACCTGGAATCGCGCCCTTAGCAATATGATAAATGTCATTTAATTGCGCAGAATATTCTACGATACTAATCACATTTGTAAAGACTGGGTTACGTAACCCCATATGATTAGGCACGTATAATTTTACGCTTGCATCAAAGATCTCTTGAGCTAAATCGACAACACCAGGAAGGCTTGCACCACCACCAGTTAAGATTACTCCGCCTGGCAGCTCTAATGCATCGATTTCATCCAATACTTCTTTTGATTTTTTAAAGATTTGTTCTACTCTAGCTTCAATCACTTCTGAAAGGTAACGTTCATCAACTTTTACTGGTTCAGATTTACCGATCACATCAACTGGAAACTCTTCACTAACTGATGTTCTTTCTGGATAAGCATCACCATAATTGATTTTCAATGCTTCAGCGTTATTAAAGGATGTATTCAACACAATGGAAACATCTTTAGTGACAAACTCGCCACCTTCTTGATTCACATGAGTAAATTTCAATTGCTTATCATGCATCACAGAAGTTGTTGTTTGTCCGCCACCCATATCGATAACGATCGTTCCAAAGTCTTTTTCACCGTCTGAGAGAACTGTTTCCGTTAACGCTAATGGCATAATAACTAATTCATTAACTGTTAAACCTGCTTTTTCAACGCATTTTCTTGTATTGTGAATAATTGTTTTCGGACCTGTAAAGACCACTCCGAACATTTCTAAGCGAACGCCAATCATCCCTCTAGGATCTTTAATTCCTTCGAATCCATCTACTGTGAATTCTTGAGGTAAAATTGCTACGATTTGGCGTTCAGGAGGAGTTGAACGAACCAGAGCTGCAGATGCTACGTTTCTTACATCTTCATCAGTGATTTCTTTTGACTCACTACTTACAGCAATCATTCCTTGGCAATTTTCAACTTCAAGTAAGTTTGCTGGTAACCCCACATTCACACTTTTAATTTGAATTCCCGCTTTTTCTTCTGCTTGTCTTACTGCTCTTTGAATCGCATTTACTGTTTTATCTATATCGACAATGATCCCTCGATTTAATCCATCAGATTTTGCGTTTCCTACGCCAATGATATTCATTTGACCTTCGATAAACTCAGCAACTACAACTTTTACTGACGTTGTACCAATATCAAGGCCTACATACATTCCTGTCTTTGCCATGAATGGGGTTCCTCCTCCTATTAATTCCAATATGTAAGCGGGCATAAAACACCCGTTTAAATATATATTTTTTTATGAATACTCACTTCTTTCAATTTTACCATAAACATAGGCTTTTTAGAAAGTAGATTCTACTATTTTATTCTTTTATTTTTCTTAACTTTACTCTAACGCCTGTGAAGATTCTTCTACGGTTTCCTCAGTCTCCTCATTATTAAAAGGATATGAGAAAATCCCAACTTCCATATCGATGATTCCTGATTTCTCCATCTGACCGGCTACCTTCGTATAATACGCCATTTTCTCCACTAATTGAGAGATATTTACGATTACTTGGTTACCATCTTTCATATGAAGATTGATCAATTCTTTATTGGCATTAGATGGAGCATAACGAATTTCTGAAATATTTTTTTTCATATCCTCAGGAAGTTTATTGTAAGAATTCATTAAGTTTTTAATAACCGACTGCTCTTTAAAATTTTGAAAAACTGGCATGCCGCTTATCGGTGCTTTCATTTCTTCTGGCAAAATTTTCCCATTTTCTAAAATAGGATGATAAACATTTTCGACAGATTCTAACGCAACGACCTCATACTCAGTGATTTTTATATTAAATGAGTTAATTCCACTTAGTGAGATCGTCGCTTTTTTAACACGCGGTAATTGACGTTCGATTTTTTCTTCATAAATTTTTCTGTCTCCAAATTGCTCCCACAAACTCTGGCCTTTCTCTAATTTAGATTGAGCAATAATTTGCTGGCTATCGACAGCTTCACTTCCCGTCACGCTGACACTGCCCAACTTACTGAGTGGAGAAACGAAATAAAGGACAATCAATATCGCAATCAAAAAGACAGAGACGATCAATGTCAATCTGCGAAATAATCGTTTATTTCGAACTTTTTTGATCTTTGGTAAGCGGTCTGCAAAAGATTCGTAAGTTTTCTTTTGTTTTTCTTCTGTTTCAGGCTCATCCGAAGGGAATTCCTCCGTTTGGGCTTCTTCAGCCTCATCAGCTTTTTCTTCTTGCTCTTCTGTTTCACTCTTTACAACAGATGGGCTCCAAACTGGTTGATCTCCTTGTGTTTTTAAATATTCTAAATTTTCTCTTTGCCATGGAGTCAGATTTTGCTCATCTAATTGGTCAGTGGTATCCACTGTTTGGTCTTCTTGTCCCTCTGAAACATCCTTTTTCTTACTAATCTTCTACACCCCCTATCAAGTTATTTCTTTGACCACTTTGTAAAGTCGTTCAGCAGCATCTGGGATGCCTTCTTTTTTTGAGGCCTCAGCCATCGATTGATGACGCGTATCATCCAATAAAACTCCATCGATTTCAGTTACTAGCTTGGGACCTGTAAGTTCTTGATCCGTAATCATTTCAACTGCTCCGGATCTAACTAAGCTTTGGGCATTTTTTGTTTGATGATCATTTGTGACGTATGGACTTGGAATTAAAATCGCAGGCAATCCTAACGCTGTAAATTCTGCAATAGAGGTTGCTCCGGCGCGACCAACCATCAAATCAGCTGCAGCCAAGACCTCTGCCATTTTATCAATATAAGGCTGAATGCTTATATTTGTCAATTTCTTTTCGGAAAGATTTAAAGTTTCTTGTAATTCTTTATAATATCGCTCTCCAGACGCATAAAGAACTTGATACTCTCTTTCTTCAAAAAGCGGAAATGCTTCGATAAACGCTTGATTAATTTTCAATGCGCCACGACTGCCCCCAAAAATAACGACTGTTTTCTTCTTGGGATCTAACCCATATTCACTTAGGACATTTGTTTTTTCAATCGTTACTACTTCTTGAGCCCGGGGATTACCTGTCAAAACAACTTTTTCTTTAGGGAAATACTCAGCAACATCTGGAAAGCAAATAGCTACTTTTGTCACGTATCTGCTTAAAAACTTGTTAGTCATCCCAGGTATGCTGTTTTGTTCATGGATGATTGTTGGAATTTTCAGTTGCTTAGCTGCATAAACGACCGATCCTGATACGTATCCACCCGTCCCAATAACAATATCTGGTTGAAAATCTCTGATAATTTTTTTAGCTTTTCCAATACTGCTCAAAAAAAGATAGACAGTTTTAATATTTTGAGGACTAAGTGAACGACGAAATCCTTGGATTTTAATCGTTTTAAAAGGAATATTATATTTTGGAACAATTTGACTCTCTAGCCCTGCTTGCGATCCTACGTACATGAATTCTGTATTTGGTTCCACTTGTTTTACATGGTTAACTAAAGCTAGCGCAGGATAAATGTGCCCGCCTGTTCCGCCACCGGTTATCAATATCTTCATAATTCTCTCACTTTTCTATGTCTTTTAGCTGGTGCATTGCGTTTATAAATGCCTCTCCACGTAACTCAAAATTGGGGTATTGATCCCAACTTGCGCACGCAGGCGATAATAGAATAGTATCATTTTTTTCAGAAAAATCATAGGCATCACGTACAGCACTTTGCACATTTTCCGTTAATCGGATGGTTTGGATGCCCGCTTCGACTGCGGCTTTGTGCAATTTATCTTTTGTTTCTCCAAACAGAATAATTGCTTTGATTTCTTTTAATGAAGGAACTAACTCATCAAAACTGTTTCCTCTATCTAAACCACCTGCTAATAAAATAAGTGATGAATGGTCAAAACCGCTTAGAGCCATCTCAGTAGCAAGTATATTTGTCGCTTTAGAGTCATTATAAAATTTCCGTCCAAATACTTCCCCCACATATTGTGTGCGGTGAGGTACACCTGTAAAAATCATTAATGTTTGTCTGATCACATCATTTGAGATGTCTTTTAATTTAGCAACAGAAATAGCTGCTAATGCATTTTCAACATTATGATGACCTGGTACACCTAACTCTGTTGCTAACATGATATATTCATCTTTATAGTATATTTTTCCATCCAAAAGATACGCCCCTTGGACTTTTTCTTTCGTTGAAAAAGGAATGATTGCAGCTTTCGTTGTTTTACTTAATTCTTGAATTTCTTGTTGATTCCAATTTAATACCAGAAAATCACTTTCCTGCATATTTTTTTGGATTGCCCATTTAGCCTTCACATACTCTTCTCTTGAACCATGATAGTCTAAATGCGCTTCATAAATATTTGTAATTACAGCAATTTTCGGACGGAACGTTTCAATACCCATTAATTGAAAACTTGATAACTCCATCACGATATCATCTGTTGAAGCCGCCTCCTCGGCAACTTCACTAGCAGGATAGCCAATGTTTCCAGCTAAACGAGCAGTTCCAGATGTGCGGTCTTCATTTAAAAGTAATCCGATCATGGTCGTTGTCGTTGTTTTACCATTTGTTCCGGTAATTCCAATAATTGGACATTCAGCGATTTGATACGCCAACTCCACTTCCGTGAGAACAGGTAAATTCATACTCAAGGCTTTTTCTACTAAAGGATTTGTATATGGAATTCCAGGATTTTTTACAATCAACGAAAAATCTTCATCTAAAAGTTCAATTGGATGTCCGCCTGTAACAACACGAATACCCAAGGTTAATAAATCTTGGGCTTCCGGGTTTTGATCAAATTGTTTAAAGTCATTGACTGTCACTAATGCACCTAACTCATGCAACAATTTCGCAGCACTAACACCGCTTTTAGCAAGTCCAAGAACAAGGACTTTTTTATTTTCATACTCTGTTATTTTTTTCATTATAAATTCCCCTTATCTTAGAAAAGCTGAAAGAAGCGATTAGTTTTGTAGAAAGTTAGAAATCTGAAATTGGAACGCTTTTTGTTCCGGTTAAAGACTATCTACCTTGCTAAAGTCTGCTTCTTAAGGTCAGATGTCGTCAATGTTCTACTTTCTTTACAGTACGATCCATAGTGTAATAGCTGAACAGACAGCGCCCGTTAACCAAAAAACAATATCGATTTTCCATTCAGACCAGCCACACATTTCGAAATGATGATGAATCGGCGACATTTTAAAAATTCGTTTCCCAAATAATTTAAATGAGGTAACTTGTAAAATAACACTAGCCGTTTCACAAACATAAACAAGACCAATCAATAATAACGTCCACTCTTGACGTAATATAATAGAAATGGCTGCTAACAACCCACCTAAGGCAAGTGAGCCAACATCTCCCATAAAGATTTTAGCTGGCTTTCTATTATAAGGAAAGAACCCTAATAATCCACCAATCACACTTAAACATATGATCACTACATCGAATTGTTGCTGTTTCCAAGCAATGATCGCATAGGTAGCAAATGAGATCGTACCCAAACCGGCAACAAGTCCATCAATACCATCCGTCAAATTCACAGCATTTGAAAATCCAACTAACCAAAAAATGACAAACACACCATAGAAAATACCTAATGGTAATGTAACAACACCAAATAAATCTAATGTATCTGGTAATCCTTCAGAACGATAAACAAAATAAAAAACCAAACCACCAATAATTTGTCCAATCAATTTTTGACGGGAATTTAACCCCATATTTCTTTTCTTAAATACTTTGATAAAATCATCTAAAAACCCTAATAGCCCATAAAGAACTAAAATAAACAAAATAATAAGTAAAGAAGGAGTGAGTTCTTGTTTCCATAATCCCACTAATAACGACGTAATAAAACTTGCAACTAGAAAAACCAACCCGCCCATCGTTGGCGTACCCGTTTTTACGTTATGCCAAGTTGGACCATCTTCACGTGTTGTTTGACCTTGTTTTTTCATTTGGAAATAGCCGATAAACATTGGCATCACTGCTACTGTTATTGCAAAACTACATACTATGGGAATAAAAATTTGTGTCCACTCCATGATATCTCTCCTAATTATTCAACTCGTATTGATTTACTTTTTCATTTATTTGGCAGGTTCTACTGTTGCATTTGACTCGCTATCCATTGAATCCATTACTACTTGCATCAAAGGATTAGCAATTTTAGCAAGCGCTTCTCTTGTATACGTTTGAGGTTTTTTCATTGTAAGATATAAAATATATTCTGGATTGTCTGCTGGAACCATCTCCACAACTGAATAGGTGTAATCGGTCAAACCAGCCATGTAACCATTATCTCCAGTAATCTGTGCAGTACCTGTTTTAGCGGCTATATGATAACCTGGTATTTTATACACATCATAAGCAATACCATAATTTGGATCCTCTACCGTGTCTATCATATAGGTACGAATATCACTCGCTGCTTGAGGTGTTATAACAGGTTGACCCACTTTTTCTGGTTGTGTTACTTTTTCTTCACCCGTACCTTTATCAACAATTTTACTGATATATTGCGGTTTCAGCATAGAGCCATCATTGGCTATCGCTGTGTAAGCTTGCATCATTTGAAAATTTGTAACAGAGATTGCTTGACCAAATGAAGACATCGCTTGGTCGACCCAGTTATCGCCGGGAAGTTCTCCTGATGATTCACCTACTAACCCTGAATTCGTTGATTTACCAAATCCGAATTTCTCCAGATACTCTTTCCATTTGTCTCCACCCATCATTTGCTCTAGCGTAAGCATGCCTACATTACTAGACCAAGAAATAGCCTGACGGAATGTTAGTGGCCCCACTGCACCGAAATCATGATCATTTACAGTTCTATCATCTAGTTTATAACCCCCAGCAGGATAAGCAAACGTTGCGTTGGGATTAAATTTACCTTCTTGCATTGCAGCCGCAGCAGTGAAAAGCTTCATAGTAGAACCTGGTTCAAATTTATCTTCTACTAATATATTACGCCAAACCGTATCTTTGCCTAAACCTTCTTTTGTTTCAGGGTTAAACGACGGACGTTGTGACATCGCAAGTATCTCACCTGTTTTGGCCTTCATAAGCATAGCTGTCATATCTTCTGGCTTAAATTCTTCAACAACTGGATCTAGTAATACCTCTAAACGACTTTGAATTCGACTGTCTAGAGTTGTATAAATATCTTTACCATCTATTGCTTCTTTTTTACTAGCAACAGTTCCCGGTAATGGATTTCCGTATACGTCTTTTTCGTATTCGATTTTGCCATCTTGCCCTTTTAAGATATCGTTGTATGATTCTTCCAAGCCCATTTTCCCTACTAAACCTTTTGAATCATCTTCAGCATCAACTGAATCTGTATAACCAATAAAGTGGGAAGCAAAGACGCCATTTGGATAAATCCGAGCTGGATGTCCTTCAAAATAGAGTCCTGCTAGTTTATTCTGTTTCAATTCATCTTCAATTTTTTGTCTGGTTTCCAAAGTAATGTTTTTCCCTTTAATACCAAATTCAACTTGAAACTTCACAGAACCATCTTCATTCACACCGCTATTTAAATATTTTAGGACTTCATCTTTAGTAAGCTCTGTATTTCTATCCAATATTTCTGCTAAAGCTTGAAAATCCTTTTTCTGTGCATACAGCTTTTTATTTTCCTCACCTAGATAAGATTCAGATAAAATCGCATAAACAGAATATGAAGTAGCATCTTCTGCAATTACTTCACCGTTTCTATCTAAAATCGCACCCCTTTTTGCTTTAACAACTTTGCTGCCTTGATAGAGATTTGCAGTTTTTTCTGGTAACGAAACGCCAGCGACTTTCCCTACAGCTACGATGTAGGTTAATCTAAAGGCAAATAAAAAGAACAATCCAATACTCGTAGCAAATAAAATAATGCCTACTTTTTTACGATTGTTCATTGGATTTAAGTTCTTCTTTTTGACAAAATTCTTTATTTTATTTTTTATGCTCATTTATTTCACTTTCCTTATATTATCAAGGTTATCTGAAAGGCCTTTGTTCTTTGCAACTTCCTTGATTCTGTCGGCTTTTGATAATTCATTTTTTTGTTGTTCCAATTTTAAAGCAGACTCTTCTTTTTCTTGGATCGTTGCTTGCGTTTCAGTGATTCTATTTGTCATTTGTGTAATAGAAGTACGTACTTGAATGGTGAGAATTGCTATTCCAATAATCGCTACTAACAATAAAAAGCCGATTGTCTTTTCTAAAAGTGAGATATTTCTCAACTTCCTTTTTGGAGATTGGGGTAGGTCTATATTTTTTTGAACTTTAGGTTCATGTTCAGGACCTATGACTGGTTCATCCATCATTGGAATATCGTATTGGAAATCATCCACTTTTTTTAACTCAGCCATGTCGTTACCCCTTTCTTTATAAGATTAATTTAACTTTTTCGGCAATTCTTAGTTTAGCACTTCGTGAGCGATTATTCTCAGCCAATTCAGTCTCACCTGGTAAAATCGGCTTTCTAGTAATTACTTTTAATTCTGGTTGAAACTCTTCTGGAACTATAGGTAATCCAGGAGGTAAATCCTGCATTGTGCTATATTCTTTAAACATGCTTTTCACGATTCGATCTTCTAAAGAATGAAAAGTGATCACACTAATCCGACCATTTATATTCAATAAGGAAATAGCCTGTTCTAAAGATTCTTCAACAACACCTAGTTCATCATTGACCGCAATTCGAATTGCTTGAAAAATTCGTTTTGCAGGATGTCCACCTTTACGCCTTGCTGGCGCTGGAATTGCTGATTTAATAATTTCTACTAGTTCTCCAGTTGTCTCGATTGGTTCTTTTGCCCGAACTCGTTCGATTTCTCTCGCAACTTGTTTAGAAAATTTCTCTTCACCATAACGAAAGAAAATCTTCACTAATTCATGATAACTGTAATTATTCACGACCTCGTATGCAGACAATTCTGCCTCTTGATCCATTCGCATGTCTAATGGTGCATCTTGGTGATAACTAAAACCACGCTCTGCTTCATCTAACTGAGGTGAAGAAACACCTAAGTCATATAAAATACCATCGACATGATAAACTTCATGATTGGCTAATTCTTGTTTTAAATGTCGAAAATTCGACTTGATAAAGGTTACCATCCCTTTATCAACATATTTTTTTAATCGTTGAGCTGCAAAATCCAATGCTTTTTGATCTTGATCGAACGCGTATAAATGACCTCGTTCATTTAGTTGTGAGAGTAGGTACTCACTATGACCTGCGCCTCCCAATGTGCAATCGACATAAATGCCGTCTTCTTTCACATGTAAGCCGTCAACTGTCTCTTTTAGTAAAACAGTGTAGTGTTGAAAATCCTCTGTCATGATGCTCCTCTTTCTAAAAACCAAAATCAATCATTGTTTCTGCAATTTCATCAAAATTCTCTTCAGCTTCGGTAGAAAATTCTTGCCAACGTGCTTCATCCCAAATCTCAATTCGATTTGAAACACCGATGATTACACAAGCTTTTTCTAAACTACCATGCGTTCTAAGTGCAGCAGGGATATTGATTCTACCTTGCTTATCGATTTCACATTCTGTGGCAGCCGAGTAAAAAAAGCGGACAAATGTACGGGCATCCTTTTTCGCTAGAGGCATTTCTTTTAGTTTTTCCTCTAGTTGTTCCCATTCGGACATTGGATAACCAAATAAACAGCCATCCATTCCTCTAGTTACCACAAACTTCTCACCTAATTGGTCGCGAAATTTAGCTGGTACGATGAGTCGGCCTTTGGCATCTATATTATGTTGAAATTCACCCATAAACATAGCCAATTTTCCCCACTTTTCCACTTGATAGAAACAGTCTACCACATCCCGCCACTTTCTACCACCAAAAACAATAAATCTTCCTTCTTTTAATGGTTATTTAAAAAGTTTGTAATATTTTAATGTACGAGATTTTTTTCAAAAAAACGGTACCAACACCTATATAATTGACTTTATAAGGAATTTTCTTTATTAATTATATGTTGAAACTCTCATAAAAATATTACAAACAAAAATGGTGGGGAGTAGTGGGGGAATTACTGCCCACCACCATTTCATTTTTATGAAAAATAATGGATGATATTCAATAAAATAAGAACTGCATATAGCATTAGGCTCAAAAGAAATACTAACCGCCAAAACATCTTAAAATATCTGCCATAAAGGATTTCGCCATAATAGTATGCTTGAAAGACCGCTACACAAATACCAAGTAGTAAAACTGAGATAACCATGTAAGGCACTATTGATTGTCCATAACTGTCTTTGGACAATTCATTTAATCCTATGAATAAAAATGGGATTGAGATATCTGGTGCTTTTACTTTAAAACGTTCTGTCAACGAAAATGTTGAAATAATAAAATTGCACGCAAATAAAACAATTAATGGAAAAACATACCAAAATAGCATAATGACTGAAAACGACACCATTTCCTAACAATTCCTTTCGTAACACACTGTGTTAACTATACTTTATTTTCTTTACATTGATGTTTCATTTCGTTTAAAAGTTCGTGCCTAAATAATACCAATTTATAAGGGCTTTCTTTCCCCAAAAACACTTCAACTCTATTATAATAGAAATAGAGTAGCACTATAAAAAAAGAGGTGACATTTTGATTAATTACTTAAAGATAGAAAATAGTCAGTTGATTCCATCACAAACTGATACGGACGAGACGGTCTGGCTCGCTGTTGAGAAACCGAATGAAGAAGAAATCGACCAATTAGTCACAACCTATAAACTCCCTAAGGATTATATCACAGGTGTGCTTGATGATAACGAAAATTCTCGATTTGAAGGTTTGCATCAAAATACATTAGAGGAACCCGCACTGATGTTGCTTCAATATCCCCATGCAACAATTAGTCCTAGCGGGTACACTCAATTAGACACTTTTCCGTTTGCAATCATTTTAACAACAAATGGAAAAGTGATTACCGTTATCAATAATTCGGCAGATTTTTTAAAGCAAACCGTCACGAGTCCTGTCCCAGATAGTCAATTACCCATTCAGGAGACCCTGATTCTATATTTATCATGGCAAATATCGACCAGCTATAATCGTTTTTTAAAAGAATTGATCAATCAGACAAATAAACTTGAAGGTGAATTAAAAGTTTCAACAGAAAATAGTCAACTTTATCAAATGATGGATATTCAAAAAAGCCTAGTATATTTTGAATCCGCGATAAACTCTAATTTAGAAGTCTTAAATATGCTTTACAACGCCCGAATATTTACTGATCCCAGAGCACATTTACCACGGCTCCACGATATTCTAGTCGAAACAAAACAAGCAGCCACGACGACTAAGATCCAACTAAAACTTGTAGATAAAGTGAGCGATACTTTTTCAGCAATTGTTTCGAACAATCTGAATAACGTAATGAAGATTTTAACCTCCCTAACTATCGTTTTGACCATTCCAACGATTATCGGAGGAATCTTCGGTATGAATGTAAAATTACCGTTCGCCAATCGGGAAGATGCTTTTTTTTGGATCTTTGTTGTCACAACTGCAACATGTATTTTTGTGATTCGACGGCTAAAAAAACGAAACCTTTTGTAAAATTTCTAGTTGCTGATTTTAGTAAAACGATGTAAACTAGAGAAAGTAAAGAATAAGGATGTGTATAATCATTGAACGATAAAAAGACAAGTAGATTTTCTAAAGTCACTAAAATCGTTGTTTGGTTGATGCTGATTGCCATTGCTGGCTCAACAATATTGACTGCAATAATGAGTTTAGGATAATCAACTAAATAAACAGTAAATGGGAAGAGAAATTGATGGTTGACATCGTTTTTCTTCCCATTTTTTTATAACTTTCAAATACGAATAATCCTTTGAACCTAGACGAGACAAAATTGTTTAGATGCGAAGGCCATCAACTCTTAGAAGCTGATGGTCTTCAAAATGACGTGTAGTCTGCTTTTTTCGCTATTTAACCGGATTTAGATCCTAATTTACTTCGTTAGCTTCTTCGTTCATTTCCTGCCATATTCAATAATTCCTTTGCATGTTCAGTTGTTAGCTTCGTAATTTCGCTACCTGAAAGCATGCGCGCAATTTCTGCTACTCGTTCATCTTGTTTCAATCTTCTGACCTTCGTTTCTGTCCGCTCACCAATAATTTCTTTTTCAATAAAATATTGATAATCTGCCACGGCAGCAACTTGGGGAAGGTGAGTAATACATAGCACTTGCGAGTTTTCAGAAATCTGATAAATTTTATCTGCAATTGCTTGTGCCACTCGGCCACTAACGCCTGTATCAACCTCATCAAAAACAATACTTGTAATGCCTTGTGATTTAGAAAAAATTGTTTTTAATGCTAACATCACACGAGAAAGTTCTCCGCCAGAAGCAACTCTTACCAAGGGTTTTAATGGTTCTCCTGGATTTGTTGTGATGTAAAACTCAACTTGATCCAGTCCTTCTTCGTTGAACTGTTCTTCTGGTAATTCAGTAAAACGGATATCGAACACTGTTCGCTCCATGTACAATTCTTTTAGTTCTTTTAGAATATTTTTTTCTAGTTTTTTTGCAATTTTCTTCCTAACATCACGCAATTTCAAGCCATTTTCAATTACTTGATTTTTCTTTTCTACAAGTAATGACTCTAATTCACCCGTGCGGCCTTCTAGGAAATCAGCATCTGCCAATTCCTGTGTGATTTCCTGGTAATAATCAAGAATCGACTCAATCGATTCGCCATATTTTCTTTTCATTTGTCGAATAAGTTCAAGTCTAGTTTCTACTTCATTCAAACGATTTTCATCTAACTCCAAGCTATCAATATGCCGAGACAAATCTCCGCTGGCTTCTTGTAAAAGATAATAACTATTTTGAACCGCCTCAGATATCGCTTTGTATTCTGGGTCAAGCATCTCGATCGATAGCAATTCATTCATCGCATAACCAATCTTATCTAGACTGCTATCTCCATCTCCATTGACCGCTTCATAGCTTGCTGCCAATGCATCTGCGATTTTTTGAAAATTACCTAGCTTATTTCGTTCTTCGATCAATTGTTCTTCTTCACCTAAAACCAGTTCAGCTGCAGCGATTTCATCACTTTGAAATTGGAGCATGTCCATACGCTGAGCAAATTCTTTTTCGTTTTTTTGTCTGTTCCTGACTTTCTTTTCGATGAGACGGTATTCTGAATACGTTCCTTCATATTGCTCTTTTATCTTGAATAACTCTTTGCCGCCAAAGTCATCTAACATACCTAAATGTTTTTCACTTTGCATCAATTCTTGGTGTTCGTTTTGACCATGGATATCAACTAGAAATTCACCAACTTTACGTAAATTAGAGATGTTGATGATCCGACCATTCACTCGGCAAACATTCTTACCCGAGGTTGAAATATCACGTTGAATCACAATTGATTCATCATCTGTTTCGATCCCTAATTCTTCTAAAAGGTTCACTAGCTCTTGATTTTTTGGCATCGTGAAAAGACCTTCCAACGTGCATTTAGAAGCGCCTTGTCGAATATAGTCGCTTGATCCACGACCACCAGTCAGTAATCCCATTGCATCAATGATAATAGACTTCCCAGCACCTGTTTCACCTGTTAAAACTGTCATTCCCATCTGAAATTCTAATTGCAAAGAGGATATGATCGCAAAGTTCTTTACAGAAAGTTCTTGCAGCATTAATATTCACCTCGATTTTATAAATATCGGAAAAATTCATTCTTTAAAAATTCAGCATCTTTTTCGGTTCGTGCAATGATTAATACACCATCATCGTCGTTGATTGTGGCAAAGACAATTTCTTTATAGTGTTTTTCGATCAAGTTAGAAGCTGCCGCAGCGTTCCCTGGTATAGTACGCAAAATAACCTGTTTTTCCATTTGATCGACTGAAACAAATGCATCTTTCATCAATTTTTCTAGTTTTATAGATGTATCTTCCTTTGTCTCGGCCGGAACACTATAGCGGTAACCTCCATCTATTGAAGGAACTTTGATTAATTTCATTTCTTTAATATCACGGGAAATCGTTGCTTGAGTTACGTCAATTCCTTTTTCTTCTAAGTAAGTCACAAAGTCTTCTTGTTTTTGAATATTTTTATCTGCTAATAAACGAGTAATCAGGCGATGCCGATCTTTTTTTCTCATACTAATTTACTCCTTTTCCTAATGATCCGTCTTTCAAATTTCAATGATTCAGCACTTAGAATTAAAAAGCAGTGTCACCGTCTCTACCTCTTGAATAGAAACACTTTTATTCGATGCATTTCCATTTTATCATAGCGTATTTTTATTCATTTTGAAAGCATAAAAAAAAGACTGAAGAACGCTTAGCGCTTTCTTCAGTCTTCTTAATCACTATTCGCAATTTTAGAATCTGTTTTTACGAATTAACCTTTCAATTTCTTATGAGCCGCTTCAACTACTGCAGTAATCTCTGTTGAAAGATCTTCTGGCTCTGAATCTTCGCTAGAAGTCAAATAAGCTAAAAACTCAATATTGCCTTCTCCACCAGTAATAGGGGAATAATCCAACCCACTGATTACATAGCCATGTTTTTGAGCAAACGATAGAATATCGTTTAAAACCAACATATGCGTTTCAGGTTCCCGGACGATACCTTTTTTACCGACTAATTCCTTACCTGCTTCGAATTGAGGTTTAATTAATGCAACCACTTTACCACTTGGTTTCAATATTTTGTGAAGTGGCGGTAAAATCAATTTCAGTGAAATAAACGATACATCAATGGTCGCAATATCTGGTACACCTTCTTGAAAATCTTCTGGTTTACTATATCGAAAATTCGTTCGTTCCATCACAACTACTCGTTCATCTTGGCGAATTTTCCAAGCCAATTGATTATACCCAACATCTAATGCATAACTTAACCGAGCACCATTTTGTAAGGCCACATCAGTAAAACCTCCCGTTGAAGCCCCAATATCCAACATAGTCTTATCTGTCACGTCTATTTCAAAAACTTCTAATGCTTTTTCCAACTTTAAGCCGCCTCGAGAAACGTACGGCAATGTTTGGCCTTTTATTTGTAGTGGTGTTTCAATCATAATTTTCTCACCGGGTTTATCTAATCGCTCATTTTTATCGTTATAAACAAGCCCTGCCATCACTGCACGTTTGGCCTTTTCTCTTGTTTCAAATAACCCTTGATTAAACGCTAAAATATCGACGCGCTCTTTTTTCATAAGTGCCCTCTTTCTATCCTAACCGCAATTGTTCTAATAATTCTTGTAATAATTCTAAATGAAATTCCGAGCTGGTTTGTTTTATTGTAGCTAAAGTATCACTGCCAAGTGTTAATTGTTCTTCCAGCGCATTTTTAGCGCCCTCTAATCCAAGTAAACTTGGGTAAGTACTTTTGTTTAGGACTTCATCACGTCCAACTTGCTTGCCTAATTCTTCTTCAGAACTGGTTGCATCCAGTAAGTCATCTTTGATCTGGAAAGCTAACCCTAAATGTTTGGCAAAAATACCTAATAAATCAACAATTTCTTCTGGCTGCTCAGCTAAAATTCCACCAGCTAAAAGAGCAAACTCGATCAAAGCCCCAGTTTTCTTTTCATGAACATCCGCTAACTCAGCTAATGACAATGATTGTTTTTCCCCTTGTAGATCCCCAGCTTGCCCTGCAACCATGCCTTGTGTACCAGCTGCCTTGCTTAATAGCTGAATCAACAATATTTTTTGATCTGACTCGATTTGGCTGAGTGCTACTAGTTGAAACGCAGCGGTAAGCAATCCATCGCCTGCTAAAATTGCATGAGCTTCACCAAATACTTTGTGATTTGTTGGTTTGCCTCGGCGTAAATCATCATCATCCATCGCTGGTAGATCATCATGAATCAACGAATACGTATGAATCATTTCCAAAGCTGCTGCAACTTGATAATCATGCGTCTGCACATTTTTATTAAATGAACGAATCGCAGCTAACACTAAAAGCGGACGAAATCTTTTGCCCCCAGCATGAATCGAATACAACATTGCTTCTTTTAACTGGTCATTTGTAGTGTATTCCTTGATGAAATTTTCCATTTCTTTTTCAATAAGCGGTAAACTCTGCTTACGAAAATCATTGAAAGCTTCCATCAATTGTCCTCACTCTCTTCAAATGAGACTTCTTCATTATTTTCTGTCATGACTTTTGTCAGTGTCTTTTCAGCTTTTTCTAACGTATCTTGGCACTGCTTGCTTAAAACCATCCCTTCTTGAAAAGCGGCTAGCGCTTCTTCTAAAGGAACATCTCCACGCTCTAAACGTTGGACGATTTCTTCTAATTCAATTAATGATTCTTCAAATGTTTTTTCGACTGCTTTTTCTTTAGCCATCTTTTTACTCCTCTTCAGCCGGTGTTATTTTTTCAATCACCGTATCTACTATCCCATCCACATAGTGGATTTGAATTTTTTCTTTTGGTTGCAGTTCATTGACTGACTTGATCACTTGCTGTTCTTTCGTCGTGTAGCTATAGCCCCTGCCCATAATTTTTAACGGACTTAATAAATCCAGTTGTTGGACAGCAGAAGTAAATTGTTTTTCTTTATCTTTCATGTATTGTTCCATACGGTCATGAAGCGATTGGTTTAAATACTTGAGTTGCTGCTGTCCTTCTCTGATTTGTCCTTGGGGTGTTTGTTGTCTAAACTGGGCAATAATTTCTTGGGCTGTCCGTTGTTTTTGGTGATAAACAGTTTCCATCGATTGAATCAAGCGTTGTGTGATTCGATCTAATTTAATTGTTTGTCCTTCATATAAACGGTCTGGCTGCTTAAATACATATGAATTTCTTAAACGTTGATACCGTTCATTTTTTTGTTGTAATTGATAGAGAAAACTTTGCTCTAAGCGCGTTTGGCGATCTTTAACTTTTAGTAGTTCTTCATTCAGTACAGGAACGGCCAATTCTGCTGCGGCAGTTGGTGTTGCTGCTCTAACATCCGCTACCATATCGGCAATCGTTACATCTGTCTCATGTCCCACAGACGAAATAACTGGGGTATTTGCCTGATAAATCGCTCTTGCCACTCGTTCTTCATTAAACGGCCACAAATCCTCGATTGAACCACCACCACGACCAATGATCATTGTGTCAAAAGTTCCCAATTCTTCAATGCGCTGAATATTGCGGACAATATCGTCAGCAGCTTGATCTCCTTGGACTAACGTGGGGAATAACACAAGCTGTGCAATCGGATATCTTCGTTTGACTGTTGTAATGATGTCTCGGATAACCGCACCACTTGGACTTGTAACAACCGCAATTCGTTTAGGATATCTCGGCAACCTTTTTTTTGGTCCTTCAAACAAACCTTCTTTACCTAATTTCTCACGTAATTCCGCTAAAGCTTGATATAAAGCTCCAACGCCATCTGGTTCCATATGCTCTACATAAATTTGATAAGATCCGCCGCTCTCATACAATGAAATACGACCAACTAAAAGAACTTTCATCCCTTCTTTTGGTTGAAATTTCAGCTTCTGAAACGCCGATTTAAACATGATTGCGGAAATCTTCGCCCCATCATCTTTTAAACTAAAATACTGATGAGCATTAGGGCGCAGGCGAAAATTAGAAATTTCCCCAGTCAAATAAACCCGTTCCAAGTATGGATCAGCATCAAATTTACGTTTTAAATATTTTGTTAAGGCTGTAACTGTTAAATATTGCTGCTCCATCTTCTCACCTTACTTTTGTTTTTTTGCGGCCTCTACCGTTTGATACATCAACATCGTGATCGTCATTGGTCCAACGCCTTTGGGCACCGGTGTGATAAAGCTTGCAATAGGTGAGACTTCATCGAATTTCACATCACCGATCAATTTTCCATTTTCATCTCGATTCATGCCGACATCGATCACGACCGCACCTGGTTTTACAAATTCTTTTGTCACAAAATGACCACGGCCGATTGCGACAACTAAAATATCTGCTTCTCTCGCTACTGCTGGCAAATCAACGGTTCTTGAGTGCGCGATCGTAACTGTAGCATTTTTCATCATCATCAGTTGCGCCATTGGTTTCCCAACAATATTACTTCGCCCAATCACAACGGCTCTTTTGCCCTGTAAATCAATATTATAAGCTTCAAACATTTTCATGATGCCATATGGCGTACAAGGAATCATCGTTGGTTCCCCAATAAATAGGTGCCCCATATTCATTGGGTGGAAACCATCAACATCTTTTTTGGGATCAACAGCTAACAACACTTTTTCTTCATCGATGTGCTTAGGTAACGGCAACTGAACTAATATTCCGTGGTATTCTGGATCTTGATTGTAATGTGCGATCACAGCAAGTAACTCAGTCTCAGAAATCGTTTCAGGTAAACGTTCGATTTTTGAACGGATCCCGATTTTAGCAGCTGCTATGTCTTTATTTTTCACATAGGTCTGACTAGCTGGATTTTCACCAACTAATAAAACAACTAAACCTGGACGAATGCCTTTTTTCTCAAGTTCTTGCACTTCTTCTTTGATTTGCGCCTGCATTTTATCTGCTAGTTCGCGGCCGTTGATTAACTCTCCCATAAGCTCACTCCTCATTTTTGTCTGTATTGTTTTATTTTAGCATAATTTGTTGGGTCTTAACACTGATCATTTCTTATATTTTCTAAATGAAAAAAGATTCAAAGTATCTCTACTTTGAATCAATATCTTTCATCACATTCGCTAAAACACCGTTTACGAATTTTCTTGAACGGTCATCACTGTATTTTTTTGCCAACTCAATAGCTTCATCTAAAGCCACTGTGTTAGGGACATCCCCAACGTAAAGCATTTCAAAAATGGCCATGCGTAAAATAATCAAATCCATCTTAGCAATACGTGTGATCGACCAGTTGTTACCTAGATGCTTTTTGATAACCTCGTCAAGTTCAGCTTTTCGATCACAAACGCCGCCCACCAATAAATCTAAGTAAGTTGGGACAAATTCTTCCCCATCTTCACTAATGATTTCTTGATCATCTAACTCCAATGCATAAGAAATTGCATCTTGTTTTGTTAAGTCAACATTAAAATCTAAAGGAAACAACGCTTGAAGCGCCTTTTCACGAATCTCGTGACGAGTGAAACTTGGCTTACTCATTTTCTTCCTCATCTTCCGGGAATAATTCATCAAAATTTGGTTCAGGCAGTTTTTCAGGAACTACTGCTACTACGTGAATATTAACTTCCACTAAATCGATGTCTGTCATGAACAACACTTGCTGTTTTACACGATCTTGCATTTCTAAGGCTACTTTAGGTACTGAGATACCATAATTTAAGTAACAGTAAATGTCGACCTTAAGACCTTCTTCTTCAGCTCTTAAATAAACGCCTTTATCGTGAGCAGCACGGCCAAGAAATTCTGTTACATTATTAGCAAATGTTCCACGCATGCCGTAAACACCTTCTACTTTAGAAGCTGCAATACCAATAATGACTTCTATTACTTCTGGTGCGATAACAATTTCACCTAAAGAATCTTTTGTATTGATCACTAGATTTTTTTCTTCAGTCATTTTAATCCTCCTTATAATATAGGTAACAACGTTCCACTTCGCTGAACTTTGTACTTTTTTACATTAGGTAACGAATGGAAGCAATGTCCTTTCAGTCTCCTTGTACCAATCAATATCAACTCATAACTTCGTCGTATTTCTTGGCATGTTTCAAAGCAAAAGCGTAGCAGGCTCGTATTGTCTCAACAGGAAAATAGGAAAATCAGAGAATTCCATTTTTCGTCATAATTCAATTACCTATCTAAGTTTCCATTCCCTCATAGTTTATCATTAATCAGCTCGTTTCGCTACCAAAAAAACTATGAGAAATCAAGTCGAAAACAGTTTAATCAAAGAAAATAGTTTCCATTTAGAATATCTACTACTTCTTTTCTTACCAATGTTACAAATATTTTTATAAAATTATCAATTCCTTAGGTGAGTGTGTCAAAACACGGTTACCATCTTTAGTAATCAACAAATCATCTTCGATCCTAACGCCACCAAGACCAGGTAAATAAATTCCAGGCTCATCTGTGATCACATTCCCAGCAACAAATTGTTTATCTGCTCTAAAGGAAACATTTGGTCCTTCATGGATTTCTAAGCCAATACCATGACCTGTGCTATGTCCAAAGGCCTCGCCATATCCATAGGAAGCAATATGATCACGAGCAATCGCATCTAATTGAATTCCAGTTAAACCAGGTTTTGCTTCATCTAATACTTTTAACTGCGCTTCTAAAACGATTTGATAAATATCTTTTAATTTACTATTCGGCTCGCCAATCGCGAAGGTTCGAGTCATATCTGAAACGTACCCTTGATAGTAACAACCAAAATCTAGTGTAATCAAATCACCTTTTTCGATGATTTTTTCACTAGCAACACCATGCGGCATTGCCGAACGAAGACCACTTGCAACGATTGTTTCAAAAGACACGCTAGTCGCGCCCAAAGAACGCATGTAAAAATCTAATTGATTGGCAATTTCGATTTCGGTCATACCAGGTTTGATCACTGTTAAAATATGTTTGAACCCAAGATCAGCAATGCTGCAGGCTTTTTCAATGATCGCTATTTCTTCTTCGTCTTTAATTTCACGTAATTCTTCGATTAGACCTGCTACCGGAATTAGATCACAAGGTGTAATTTCTTCCAATAAACTATATTCCGCAAAACTGACAAAAGTTTCTTCAAACGCTAGATTAGGCAACTGTTCCTTTTCAGCGATTGCTACAACTTCATCATAGATCGGACCAGCATTTTGAATGATTTCAAAACCTTGCGCTTGCTCTGCAGCTTGTTCTGTATAACGAAAATCTGTGACAAAAAAAGCTTTATCTAAAGTAATCACTGCAAGTCCTGTTGTTCCAGTAAAATTTGTTAGATAACGTAAATTGTACGGACTCGTGATCAAAAAACCTGAGAGATCATTTTTTCTCATTAAATCTCTTAATTTATTTATTCTTACCATCATTTTTTTCATCCTTCTTTCAAAAATAATTTCTTCTCTATTATAGCAAATAATGATTTTGAAAAACACCGAAGAACTACAACCTCTAAATTATTCTAAAGTTTCTACGCTATACGCGATATTTTACCCTTTTTTAATCTCTTTCCGTTATAGTGAGAGTCGAAAGTGAGGTCTCGAATGAAAAAAAGATACTTTTTTTACTTATTTTTATTAGCCATTATTGGTATAATTCTCTACGCTTTTTTTATAGAACCAAAAAGAATTGTTACCCATAACTATACAGTTGGAAACAACGATGGTCAAAAACCTGTCAAGGTCATCCAAATTTCGGATATACATATTCAAGAAAAATATCCAGCAGCGCAATTAGAAAAAATTGTTACAAAAGTCAATAACGAAAAACCCGACATCATTTTATTTACTGGGGATTTATTTGATAACTACGCCTTATATGGTCCTGCCGAGGAAGTGACGCAAGCTTTAAGTCGTTTAAGTGCTCCTCTAGGCAAATATGCTGTTTGGGGAAACCATGATTATGGTGGAGCTGCGGCCCATGTTTATCCAGAAATCCTCGAAGCAGCTGATTTTCAACTATTAGAAAATTCTGGCACTAACGTTTCATTACCTAATGGAAAATCGCTTTATATCGCTGGATTGGATGATTCATTACTGGGAAACTCTTCTGTCAATGATGCCCTTGCCGATCGACAAAGTGAGTACACTATATTACTAAGTCACGAACCGGATAAAGCAGATTCAGCGCTTGATCAAAATGTTCAGCTGATATTATCTGGCCACAGTCATGGAGGACAAGTTAAACTACCTTTCCTAACGATCAAAAATGTGATGGCGGAAAAATATTTTGAAGGTTTTTACAACTTAGCAAATGATACAACGTTATACGTCAACACAGGATTAGGCACAACAAAAATTCCAGCACGTTTTAGAGTGCCTCCGGAAATCGCTGTTTTTGATATTTACGTTTAAAGCGCCACTACAAACGAGTACCCCGAAATAATTACATTTCGGGGTACTCGTTTCCTGTTAGTTTATTAATTTAGCCAAGTTCTTTAACTCGACCGCCAATCTTATCGGCAAATTTTTTTGCATAATTTTTAGTTTGAAAGATTCGAACACACCGTTTATCTCTTGTACGTTGTCCGTCTTTACCAATATACCCATGTAATACTTTTACAGCGTACATCACCATTCCCCCTTTCTTTTTGAAATTTGATGATAACTAACTATACTCAAAATAACTTAACTCAAACATAAGTTTTTTTGAATAAATGATGAAGAATGATTAAGAAAAAATAAAAGAGAGGTTATGACATAACTCTATGAGTCATATCAAAACCTCCCTTTTCTAGTAATTATTTAGATATACAACAGAATTACTAGACAATAATGTCTTTTGTTTTTTTATCCATATGAATCCTAGCAGTCCAAGTCTCAAAGTTCACCAAAACAGGTTCTGAGTGATTCAATTCTTTTTGGTAAGTTGATAGTTTGGGTTCGATTACGTCAAGTGATTCAATTTGTTCAACTGTAAACTTCCCTTTTAAAAGCAGACTTTCATGTTCAATCTCCTCATAACAACAAACAGAACCATTGGGATTACATCGAATATTTTTAACGGTTTCTCCATTAGCATCCAAATAAAACTGTAGCTTCAACAAGCCTTCTCTCCATAACGGTTCTGAAACAGTAATAACCGTTGGGAAATCACGTTTATCAATTGTTGAAATCAAAAATACTGTACTTGAATTTAATAACCTGACAATTCGCTCATGTATTTCCATTATTGAAGGCCTCCCTGTTAATCAATATTCTATTAATTATAACAATTTTATATCAATTTTGGAAAGCTAGACCCCTTTGGAACGGGATTTCTCTTATATAATAGAAAATAGAGCGTAAGACAAAAACTCAAAATACGTTTTTGTCTTACGCTCTACATTTATACAAATGCTTTTGTGTAAGTATTTCGTTTTGCTTTTTTAATCATTCGTTTCTTTTAACCAGTTACTTTGCCGACTCATACTTAAGATCATTCTACAGAGTGGACCTACTAGCAATAACTGTAGCGGCAAAGCCATAATAAGGTTTTTAGCGAATGCATCAACATAATAACGCAAGAAATTTTCTGTAAAACCAAACTGCATAAAAACACCATACATTGACATAAAAAAGACCATTCCTAAAACCATACAGCTAGAAACTGCAATGATCAGCTGAATTTTCTTCTCTTTATTGACAGGCAAAGAAAAGACAATTTTTTTAGCTGGCGATGAAACTACTAAGACATCAAATATAAACGCTACGATAAATCCTGGCACTAGTCCACCGAATAAATTACTTAATGAAAATTGTCCGTGTAGTAAGAGATTATAGGCACTCATTGAAATCACCATAGAAAAACAGACAATTGTTGTAAAAAATATTCCTTCTTTTTTGTTTTGTGGCATAAAACACTCTCCTTTAATTTTTTAAAGCAGAGTTTATGCTATCATATAAAAAAAATTCTCGTAAGTTAAATTTTTTTAATTGTTTTATAATGATATCTGAACGTTCTAAAATAATTTTTGAAAATTAGACATTCAATAAATTGAAAGTAAATATGGACATTTTATTTCAGCTATTTTGTGATAAAATAAGGTTAAAATGATTGGAGAATAAAAATGATGTTTTTAGGTTTTACATTTATTAACGATATGCGTTTACAACAAGGGCTTATTATGGAAATATTATTGATTGCTATTTTAATTTTAGTATTGTTTTCAATTTTTGGCAGTAAATCAAAAAAAACTACTTATAGTTGGGACAAGAAAAAAGGAGCAAGTATTTTCCCGCTAACACTATCATTGATTTTAGTTGTGATTTTGATGGTCTATGTCTTTATTTCAATGTTTAATGGTTCTGTTATAACTTTTTGATTTTTTATGCAAGCCCTGATTGTAGGGCTTTTTAGTTACTCTGTAATCAATTGTATGTTTGTACCAAAAAAAGAGTCTGGGACAATAGTCCTTCTAAAAAAGAAAACTAGCCTGATTTTGATGATTAGTGTCAAAATCAGACTAGTTTTCTTCTTTTTACGTGCTTTCTTTTCCATATAGTTCCCTAATTTTCTTAAATTTAAGGCCATTAACGCTAGCCCAATATCAATCTTCGCTCCTTGTTTTCCACGCAAATGGAAACGATGGAACGCCAATTGAGCTTTTAGATGACCAAACACTGGTTCGACATCGATTTTCCGTTTTCGGTAAATCGAACCTGTTTTTTCATCTAAAAGCTTCTTTTTACAGTCTGATTTGAAATAACGCCATGAATTGTTGACCTGAATTTGCCGATTTCGATTGCTCTTGGCTTTCGTACATTGACTACGGATTGGACACCCCCGACAGTCTTCACATTCATAGACTTTGAAATCTCGTACAAACCCACCTTTATCTTTTCGTCGGCTATATCTTTTGAAACTAACTGGACGTTTCGCTGGACAACTATATTCATCTTGCTCTTCAAGATAGAGCCAGTTTTCAACGTTAAATGGATTTTCTTTGTATTTCTTTTTACTTTCTTTGTGGTAACTGCCGTACGTAATCAAAGGAGTTTTATGCAGAATATCGTTGATATACATATAATTTTCTTCACTACCGTACCCAGCATCGGCCACAATATATTCTGGTAGTTCTTTATGTTGCGCTAAAAAGCTGTCTAAGAATGGATTTAAGGGTTTTGTGTCGGTTGGATTTGGAAAGAGATCATAGGCTAGGACATACTGATTTTCTGTAGCGATTTGTAAGTTATAGCCTGGTTTCAACTGTCCATTACGCATGTAATCGTCTTTCATCCGTATAAATGTAGCGTCTGTATCCGTTTTTGAAAAGCTGTTGCGGTCTTGAAACAGTTGATTGTAGCGTTCGTACTTTTGTTTTCTTGGTAGATAATCTGCTTGCACTCTTCGGAGATATTTTTTGTACGTTCTTCTTTTTCTCTTTAATTGGCTTTGTTTTTCTTTGCGCTTTTCATGTGTTAATTGTGCTTCTGTTTCATGGAGTTCTGCTTCTAAATGATGAGCGACTTCTTCTAATTGGTCGCTTGTCAATCCATCGGATTGACGTTCTTCTTTTAAATAGGGCAGGATCTCTTCTTGATAAAGAGCTTGATAGAAGGCTTCGGATTTTTCGTCTAAAGTCCGCTCGTACCGAGTGGTCGCTTTCCGCCAAACAAAGCTGAATTTATTGGCATCGGCTTCTATTTTTGTACCATCGATAAAAATGGCTTCGTTGTCGATGACTCGATTCGTAATCAACTGACGACGAAATAAGACAAAGGCTTCAGCTAAAAGTTGAGCGGTTGTCTCGTGGCTTCTAAACCGGTTGATTGTGCGGTAGCTGATTTGTTCGTGGTTGGCTAACCAGCGCATACGATAGCTATCATCTAGTAGAAATTCAATTTTCCTTCCAGAAAAAACACGTTGTGTATAGGCATAAAGAATAATTTTCAACATCATTCTGGGGTGATAAGCCGGACGTCCGAGTTGTTGTTCTATTTGATCGAAAAGCTTTTGAGGGATTGCTTCTACTAAGGCGTTGACCGCAAAAGCGACATCGGTTTCAGGAATATATTTTTCCATATCTAATGGTAAAGTTGTTTGATTGATGGTATAATTTTTAAACATAAAAGCATGCTCCTTTTTGGTTGGGTTTCGTCACTTTAATCTTACAAGGTTGTGTGCTTTTTGTGTACCCTAAAATCAAAAAAATGGGGCAATAATCAGATTTTTTCTGATTATTGTCCCACTCTCCATTAAGTTCAAAATTATTGAGCTACTGGGTATAACCCGAGAGCTATCAATCCAATAAGAATTAACGTGTTTCTTCTATTATATGCAACTTTTTTCGTATTTTTCAATATGAATGGAAATGAATAGATATGAACGTATTCAAGGTCAATTTCAAGGTCAAAAAATTAGGCGTTGCGAGATGATATAAGTTACTGATAATCAGTAGCTTTTTTATTTACATAAAAATTAACGATACACCAAATCATTTAAATTCCAAGCGTTTAACCAATAATATATCGGACGCCCTTTATCATAACTTAAAAATCTTCGCCAATAATATCCACCATCATAGGTGCCTACACCAGTATCTCTAATTGGTGATCCAACAAAGCAATATACCCTGTCTTGACCAGTCCAAACTACTGCTGAAGCAGGAATTCCATTATCATACCAATTAAATTTTACTCGTGCTAAATAGTTAGTGCGAAACTGATATAATCCATAGATAGTTCTAGCTTCATCAACATAATAAAATTCTGGTCTTCCACTCCGTTTAGTGTACAAAGGGCTAGTTGATTCTACTGGTTGTTCTGTCGTTATTTTGTCTAAAGGGAATCTAGTTTTAGATAAATCACCATCCCTTTTTAATATTTCAAGGGCTTCTTTATTAGACTTTGGATCAGGTACAAAATCTTTATAGTCACTATTATATGCAACCGCGGCTGCATCAATACTACCAAAAGAAACACCACCTAAAACTGATAAACCAACAAAACATGCTACACCAAAAAACATTTTTTTCATAATAAACATCTCCTTTCTCATTATAATTCAATATTACCACAATGTTATTTTTTTACAACATATATATAGAATTATATTGATTAAACTTTTCTTTACACAAAAATACCGACCGGTTAGGGTCGGATAAGGAAATTTTAGTTAAAACTAATCTTTGAAAACTATTTACAGACAACTCGATAGGTTACTAGTTTTTTTGCTTTTTTGATAAATCGATATTTTTGTGTAGCTCTTTAGCAACTTGTTTATTCACCTTATCATTTTCTTGTTTTAATTCTTCTAAAGTTTTTTCTAATAATTTTTCGACCATTATTATTCCCTCCCAATAATAAAGTACATACTTAATAGTATACTGTTTTTTTTGATAATATCAATTATTCTTTTCCATTTGATTCATAATCGTCATTTTTTTTGATTCTATCTCTTCTGATTCTTTCTCTAGAACTTCTAATTTTTCTTTATTTGTCCATCTTGCATAAACCTGGGTCAGATATTTGTACGGAGCTTCATTCAATAAATCTTCATAAACATTCTTATTATTGTCTACAAAACCGATAATAATTTTGCTTAGTGGATAATAAATCATATCCTCATCTGCTAGCCCTGCACAGATATTTAAACAAACATGCTCAAGTTGATTAAATATATAGCCTGCTCCACAATCTTTTTTAACTAATAACAAAATCATTTGCTGCTTTTCGATACTTTCATTACGTAAACTTTCAATTCCTGACAATTCCTTATTCGACTTTCGTATATATTCGTCAATTTGGGGAATTAAATCATTCGCAAAAAATTCTAGTATCTCGATAGCCTTCTCTTTTTGCTTATATTGTACATTGCTTTTTTTATCTTTTTGATCGTCTATCATCTTTTTTTGTTCAGATTTTAACTGCTTAACTGATACAAATATAGCAATTATACCTATTATCGCAACTAGAAAACTGAAAAACTCAGAGATATTCTTTAAATCATTATAAAAATCCGATGAAACTATTTTGTGTATTTTTTCAATCATTTCTCCCCTCCTCACAAATTAATAATACCAATAGTAAGAATAAATATCTATAGTTTTTCAGAAATATAGTTTGAATTTTATTTTAAACTAAGCCTTATCGTTGAGAATATCTAAAATCTCCCAAATTGCTCCCTAAATTAGTACCATATTATCTATGTCCATCTGAAGAAAAATTATAATCTCCTCACCAATCTCGATATGAACCGAATTCGCTTAACAAAAAAATCCCACCTCAAAAGAGATGGGAAAAGGAGTGGTACAAATATAGCGTACCTAGTTATAGGGTAATTTAATAGTAATTCCTGCAATTAACTATTTCAAAAGATGCGCTCATGTTTTTTAATAATTTAATTAAAAAATCCTCTACCCCACGTTGTATCGATCCGTCCATCATCTGGGCCAACTGCAACATAGCGACGTGTACCGCCATAATCAATGTAACTTATCCAAACGTAATTAGCAGATTGTACATAACTATCATATACAATTACTTCGTACGGATCGTACCAAGCCAGTGGTGCACTCTCAACTGTAGTATCTATAGACACAGGCAAACTTTGATTTGTTGTAAATACTCCTGACATTGCAATACGCTGTCCTGTTTGAGGTTTTGTTGGTGCTGGTTTAGCCGGCTCTTTCGGTTTAGTTGGATTGGTTGCTCCATTTTCTGTCTTACCGTTAATTAAATCATGTTGTAATTGAGCTTTACTAACGCCCCAACTCGCTAGATAACTATAAGGATCAGTATGATCGCCCCACCAATTTTGAGTAACCCACAAGTGAGTTTTGATTCCATAAGGTGTGCTATCATCCAAATCAAATGTAAATCCAGCTTGTTTAGCTAAATCACGAGTAAGATTGACGTATGACGCATAATCCTTTTTAAAAGTGGCTGCGTTATTTGTACGTGCTAACTCAATTTGGGCATGAGCTTTACTGTTACCAGTAGCTCCAGCTCCATATTGATAGTAGCCATTAGGCGCTAACTGTTTTACACGTCCACCTGATCCGACAAAGTATGACACATAAGCGTTTTGCCAATTACGCTTCATAAAACTAACTTCACGATCCAAACTATCAGCACCAACATTGCTAGGGTTGCCAGCTTCGTGTAATACGATAATTTCGTTACTTGCATATCCTGGATGGTAACTAAAATTAATTGGATCTTGCTCAATAGTGTAGGCACTCGCACTCACTGGCAACAACAACCCTGTAACAACAATCAATGACAATAAAAACTTACTAAATTTCTTCATTTTAAAACCTCTTTCATAATTTTTTATATAAAAAATAGCCCTCTTCGTGAGGACTATGATCTATTTATCTTTTTTAATTTTTTGGATAAAATCTTCAAACAGTTCTGTTCCAATCCCCATTTTTTGGTAGTTTTCAAAAATAGATTTAATTTCCATTAATAGATATCCAATATATAGGACATAGACCAAACCAACGCCAGCGCCTCCTGGTACTAGCGGTGGAGACACCATGCCAATTATGCCAGGTATGACATTAAGAGTTAAATAAATACATCCCTATCCATCTCGCAACGCCTGTAAAGATGGAAGGAAGAATAAAACATGGCAACATTTAGACAATATACAAAAAAAGATGGGTCCAAGGCTTGGATGTTTAAAGCATACCTTGGTACCGATCCATCTACCGGAAAACAGGTACAAACAACTAGACGTAATTTTGAAACGAAAAAGATAGCTCAAAAGAAACTGAATGAGTTGCTAGTTGATTATGAAAAGAACGGCTTAAAAAAGCAAAATATAACAACGTTTCAAGAGGTTTACGACCTTTGGTATACAAGTTATAAGAATACTGTCAAAGAATCGACCAGCATCGCCACAGAGCGTTACATGAAATTGCACATCTTACCAGTCTTTGGAAAGTCTAGAATAGATAAAATCACTCTTAAGCAGTGCCAAAAAGCGGTGAATGATTGGGCGGAAAAATTACAGGTATTTAAAGTAGTTTTGCAGTATGCGATTAAAGTCATGGACTACGCCATTAATTTAGAAATCATCGATAGCAATCCATTTAAAAAGGTGATCCGTCCCGTTAGAAAAGAAACTGCAGAACAAAAGAAGATTAAGTTTTATACTGCTGAAGAATTAGAAAGCGTTATGGTCTATCTTAAAACTAACGTGAATAAATATAAGGATGGCACATTGCTACAAAAGTTTTTCGCCGAATATGAATATACTTTGTATCGGCTACTAGCTTTTACTGGTTTGAGGGGCGGAGAAGCTGCGGCTTTAACGTGGGATGATATAGACTTCACAGAACAGACGCTAAATGTTAGCAAAACCCTATCTAAAACAAGAGAAGGCTTCGCTGTTTCAACACCTAAAACTAAAAGCTCTAACCGAAATATCGGTGTCGATCCTAAAACGCTAAGAATTTTAAAACGTTGGCAATTAAGGCAAAAAGAATTCCTTTTTGCTAACCGTGTCAAGGGTTGCGATATTATCTTTGCGGATATAAACGGGACACACACCGAAAGACAATCCTTGTATCAGCGTTCTAGCCGTCTGGCTCAAAAAACAGGATTACCGAACATCGGGACACACGGCTTCCGGCACAGCCACGCTTCTATGCTATTTGAAGCTGGTGTATCGATGAAGGACGCACAAGAAAGGCTTGGTCATAGTTCAATTGAAATGACTATGGATATCTATACTCATGTAACCAAGAAATCTAAAGAGAAAACAGTTAAGCAACTAGCTAAGTTTGCAAGCTTTTAACTGTTCAAGGTCAATTTCAAGGTCAGTCAAAAATTAAAGAAAATAAAAAAAGCTCTATCCCTTACGTGACAAGGGATAGAGCAACTTTTTAAAATTATTATTGAGCTACTGGGTAAACAGACACTTGTTTTTTGTCACGGCCTTTACGTTCAAAACGTACTACACCGTCTACTTTAGCAAATAAAGTGTCATCTCCGCCAATACCTACGTTAGCACCTGGGTAAATTTTAGTTCCGCGTTGACGGTATAAAATTGATCCACCAGTTACTGTTTGTCCGTCAGCGCTTTTAGCGCCTAAGCGTTTAGATTCTGAATCACGTCCGTTGGAAGTAGAACCTCCACCTTTTTTGTGGGCGAATAATTGTAAATTCATGTTTAATAACATAGTCTGCACCTCCTATTTTTCATTTATGGTTTTGACTTGAATAAAATCAAGATTTTCTTGCTCGACTGCTTGTAGACCTAATAAAAGGTTTTCCAAGAGAATTTGGGCAATGTTAGTTTGTTCCTGATTAGCATTTGAAATCACTTCAACATAAAGGTAACCACCTTCATCTTCATTGGTTTCAACAATCGGTTCAAATCCAGCTAAAGCATCGATACCATTGACGGTACTGATCGTTAAAGCAGACACTGCTGCACAAACGATGTCACTGCCATATGGACCTGATTCAGCATGCCCCGAGACTTCAAATGAAACGATTTGGCCTGCGCCATTTCGTTTAAAAGAACTTTTAATCATTGATAGGCCTTCTTTCCTATGCAACTTAAAAGAATTATGCGTTGATTGCGTTGATTACAACTTTTGTATATGGTTGACGGTGACCTTGTTTGCGGTGAGTGTGTTTTTTAGGTTTGTATTTGAAAGTCACGACTTTCTTTTGTTTGCCGTGTTTTTCTACAGTTCCTTCGACAGTTGCACCTGCTACAGTTGGAGCTCCTACTTTTGTAGATTCGCCACCCACTAAGATAACTTCGTCAAAAACAACTTTTTCGCCAGCTTCTACGTCTAATTTTTCAACGTAAATTGCTTGACCTACCTCAACTTTTACTTGTTTACCACCAGTTTTGATAATTGCGTACATGCTATACAGCACCTCCTTCTTCTAGACTTAGACTCGCCATCCCAAGTGATGACTAGTGTCATGCTTAAAAACTTGTTCTGTGCGGTTGTAGCTGTGGAGTCCACAATTACAACATTAATATTGTATCAAAATAAGAATACTGAGTCAATGAAAACTTGACTTTTCTCTCCTACAAACTTCTTTTCAAATTTTTTTGTTGTTATTTCTAATTTATGATTGACTTTGTTATGTATCTTCATTATAATAAATTCTGTTGCGTTAACATTTTGCGCCAATAGCTCAGCTGGATAGAGCACTCGCCTTCTAAGCGAGCGGTCGGGAGTTCGAATCTCTCTTGGCGTATTATTTAAACGTTCATATCAAAAAACACCAACCATTTTATGGTTGGTGTTTTTTATTGCTGTTATGAAAGCTCAACTTTGCCTGTATAGAGTTGATGATAAATCCCTTTTTCTTCAAGCAAATCTTCATGACTGCCTCGTTCAATGATACGTCCATGATCCATTACCATGATCGCATCTGAATTTTGAATCGTCGATAATCGATGGGCGATAACGAATACCGTTCTGCCTTTCATCAACCGATCCATACCAGCTTGCACATGTTTTTCTGTTCTTGTATCGATACTAGAAGTTGCTTCATCCAAAATCATTACTGGCGGATCAGCAATCGCAGCACGCGCAATTGACAACAATTGGCGTTGTCCTTGTGATAATCCGTCACCGTCCCCTGTGATTACAGTATCATATTTATTAGGTAAATTATTGATAAAATCCTCAGCGTTCGCTAACTTAGCCGCTTTGATGACATCATCATCCGATGCATTCAATTTTCCATAACGAATGTTCTCACGAATCGTGCCAGTAAATAAATGAGTATCCTGTAAGACAATCCCTAATGATCTTCGTAAAGAACTTTTCTTGATTTTTTTCACATTGATTCCATCATAGCGAATTTTACCTTCTTGAATATCATAAAACCGATTGATCAAGTTCGTGATCGTTGTTTTACCGGCTCCAGTTGCACCTACAAAAGCTACTTTTTGACCTGGTTCGGCATATAGATTGATATCTTTTAATACCCGTTGCTTATCTGTATAGCCAAATGAGACATCTTCAAAGCGTACATCTCCAGTTAATTCAGTATACGTAACGGTGCCATCGTTATGAGGGTGCTTCCACGCCCACAATCCCGTTCTAGCTTCACTTTCAACAAGAGTACCTGACTCACGATTTACATTAACCAACGTCACATAACCATCATCTACTTCCGGTTCTTCATCAATCAAATCAAAGATACGGTCAGCTCCTGCTAACGCCATGATCACAAAATTGATTTGTTGAGAGACTTGGCTGATCGGCATATTTAATGAACGACTCAATTGAAGAAAAGAAGCGATCATCCCAATGGTCAGACCAGAAACCCCATATACAGAAAAAATGCCGCCGACTACCGCTAAAAGTACATATTGAATATTTAGTAAATTCATCATGATTGGCATTAAACTATTCGCATATTTATTCGCTTGAGTAGCACTTTGACGTAATTCCTCATTGATGACTTTAAATTGTTTGATTGTTTGCGGTTCGTGATTAAAAATTTTCACTACTTTTTGTCCATGCATGATTTCTTCAATAAACCCATTTACACTTCCTAAATCCCGTTGCTGTTTGCCAAAATAACGACTACTACGCCCAGCGATCATTCGAATCGTCACGATCATTATAGAAACAGAGACGATCACCACTAAAGTCAATGGCACACTGATGGTAAACATGGCGATAAACACACTGATAAAGCTGACTACAGCGGCAATCAGATTAGGAATACTTTGAGAAATCATCTGCCTCAAGGTATCCGTATCATTGGTAAAGTGACTCATAATATCCCCATCAGAATTTGAATCAAAATAACGAATCGGTAATGTTTCTAGATGGGTAAACATTTCATCTCGAATTGTTTTTTGTGTTCCTTCACTAATACGAACCATAATTAGATTAAAGCCTAAATTTGAAATGATCCCAACGCCGTAAATCAGCGCCATCGTCGTAATTGCCTTCAATAATCCAGAAAAATTAGGATTGCTTTGTCCAAGTAATGGTGTGATATAGTCATCAATCACAACTTGTAAGAATAAAGAGCCTCGAACATTGGCGAAGGTGCTTAGCAAAATGAGAATCATTACTAATACTAGACGAAACTTATATTTTTTAACCATATATGAAAACAGTCGCTTTAGCGTTTTCAAAGGATCTTGACTTTTGCGAATCCCTTTTGTTTGTTCATCACGCATTCTCTTCACCAAATCCTTTCTCCTGAGACTCATAGACTTCTTGATAAATTTGATTCGTAGCAAGTAATTCGTCATGGGTTCCGATGGCATCGATCAAGCCTTTATCCATCACAATAATACGATCAGAATCTTGAACAGAAGACACACGTTGTCCGATGATAAAGGTTGTCGTTCCTGGAATTTCTTGGCGCATTCCTTCCCGAATCAAACGATCTGTTTTGGTATCCACCGCACTTGTCGAATCATCTAAAATCAAAATTTTTGGTTTTTTCAATAATGCACGAGCAATACATAGCCGTTGTTTTTGTCCACCAGATACATTGTTTCCACCTTGGGAAAGCATCGTATCATATTTGTCAGGAAATTCTTCAATAAAACTATCCGCCTGAGCAATTTTACAGACTCTGATCAAGTCTTCATCTGTAGCCTCTTCATTTCCCCAACGTAAATTTTCTTTAATGGTTCCTGTAAACAAAACGTTATTTTGTAAAACCATACTAACTTGATCTCGTAATGATTTTAGGTCATACTCCCGTACATCATGTCCACCGACTTCTACAGAGCCTTGTGTGACATCATATAGTCTTGGGATCAGCTGAACCAAAGTTGATTTAGAACTCCCCGTTCCACCAACTATTCCGATCACTTCACCCGATTTGATTTCCATATTCGCATGCATCAAGGCTAGTTTTTCAAGATCATTGGCATAGCTAAAACAAACATCGTTAAAACGAACAGAGCCATCTGGAATTTCAAAAAGTGGGTTTTCGTTATTTTTTAAATCACTTTCTTCCGATAAAACTTCTGTGATTCGCTCAGCTGAAGTTCGTGCAATAAGTACAATCACAAAAACCATTGATAGCATGTTTAAGCTCATCAAAATCTGCATGGTATAGGTAAACATGCTGACTAATTCCCCAGTAGTCAATGTACTGCCAACGACAAATTTTGCCCCTAACCATGATATCAACAACATGCATGTATAAACTGCAAATTGTAAAATAGGGTTATTAAACGCAACAATACTTTGAGCTTTTGAGAAAGTTTTGTAAATATCTTTAGAAACAGTTTTAAATTTCTCGTCTTCATGTTCTTCTCTTACATAAGATTTAACGACCCGAATTCCTTGCAAGTTTTCTTGAACAACGTTATTTAATTTATCGTAAATACGAAAAACTTTATTGAAATTAGGATGAGCAAAATAAATAACTAGCGCTAAACCGATCATCAAAAACGGTACAACACCTAAATAAATCAAGGACAGATCCTTGTTGATACTATAAGCCATCGCTAATGAAAAAATCATGATCAATGGACTACGGACTAAAAGTCGAATAATCATTTGATACGCATTTTGGACATTGGTCACATCCGTTGTCATTCGTGTGATCAAGCTAGACGTTGAAAAACGATCAATGTTTGAAAAAGAAAACCCTTGGATGCGAACAAATAATTGATCTCGTAAATTTTTCGCAAATCCAGCTGATGCAACCGCGGCATACCGACCGGACATCGCACCAAAAAATAACGCAATGATGGCACAAACAAATAGAATTGCTCCATACATCAAAATGGCTTTGGTATCGCCTTTTTCGATGCCGTTATCGATCATCATTGCCATAACCAATGGGATAATGATATCTAAAATTACTTCTCCAGTTACATAAAGCGGCGTAATGATACTTTCTTTTTTATAGACACCGATATTGGCGATCAGTTTTTTTATCATGTAATCCGTTCACCTTCCTTATTTATTTTTTTGCTGTTTTCAGACAGTTTGTCCAATAATTTAAAAAAAATTACTAATTCTTCTTCTGGTATTCCTTGGACGAGTAACTCATCGAATTTATGTAGCTTTACAATGTTTTCTTTGACTTTTTGTTGCCCTAATTCAGTTAAGATGATCGTTTTGTAGCGGTTGTCTTCTTTGCAACTGCTTCGTTGGATAAATAGGCGTTTTTCCATTGTTTGTAGAACACCTGTCGCAGTGGATCGACGAATATCAAATTCTTGTTCTATGTCTTTTTGATAGACTGGTACTTGTTGGCTATTGCGTCGATGGATAAAGTTGAGGATGCGCATTTGGATGCTTGAGGATGCTTCGCCATCGTCTTCTTTTAAAATTTCTGCTGCTTTTCGGTTAAGTTCGTTGGCTAATATTCTGATTTTTAGACCGATTTTTCTGTCCATGATTTACCTCCTTAATATATAGTTCGGCTCCTAACTATAGTACGATAGATATTATCATATAGTCAAGGGAGTCTATATAGAAGTAGATTTTCTGTTAGTAGATACGATACTTATAAATCTATGGAATAGATTAACATGATAGTTCTGCAAGTCAAAAAACCTGATAAATAAGATGACTTATCTTCAGGTTTTTTGATTTACTAAAATTAACTAGGCTGTACGCTGCCATATAAACACGGTTTTATAAGGTTGTAAGTTATTATGTGCCAACCCTCCCCCAGAGTTTTTTGACATCTTATTTTCAGCATCACCCCATAAAAAACCAGAAGTTCCTGTACCACTTACAGCTGGATTCGTCCCTTTGGTAAGTCCAAGTTGATGACCGTGAGAGGGCATTTCATTCACGGTTAAAGTATGGGTTTTCGAACCACCAGTTTTACCTGCAACAAAATCCACATCAGTTTCATCCACACCAACTAGTACTTTCCCTTTGATTCTTTCCCATGTCCCGCCAATAAAACTATTCAAATCTATATCTTTAGTACTCATATAAATTGAACCTACTGGATAAATCAAATCAATTAATCCATCAATCGCACTTGTATGCGTCTTCGGATATAATAAATTTCCTTTTTCTTCTAATTGTACAATATCTGCCATTATACTGCTCCCACCTTACTAAACGTTATTATTGGTAATGTATCTAATTTTTTCTTATCCGCGGCACTCATCAGTCCATTGACTGTTTGTGTTGCTACAGCTGTTGTTGTAGCGTTTGTTCCAGCTGGTCCCTGTGGTCCCGTTGCACCTTGAGGGCCTTGTGGACCTGTATCTCCTTTTTCACCTTTGATTGTTGTGATCCCTTCAACTGCACTGACGTGTGTTTTAGGATAAACAACAGCTCCATCACTTTTTAATTCAACGATATCTGTCATACTGTTCCCACCTTATCTATTGTGATATTTGTGCCTTGAACCCCTAAGTCCTTGGCCGTTAATGTAATATCGCCCGTTTTTCCGTTGATCGACGTTACGCCGGCTCCTACTGTTTCGATTTTATCTAAACCGAGTATTGCACTAACATGCGTCTCGGGAAATACTTGACGTTGTACGCCTGCTTCATCTGTTTCCATGACTTTTTTGATCTCTACTTCATGAGCCATTATACTGATCCCACCTTTCGAATAAAGAACGTATTTTGCTTTTGACTGTCGATCTCAGCTATAACCAAAGCCGATTCTTCTTTTTTATGAGTAACGGTTCTTACTTTAGTTACAGTATGATTCAAGCTAAACTTATCATCGCGAATTGTTCTAAGAACACCTGTCTCTCCACTTTTCAACGTAAAATGTGCTTGTTTTAGCTCTTCAATCAAATTCAAAAGATTTCCTGCAACATTTTCGTCTAAAATCCCTTTGATTGTAGCAAACCATTGATCAAATGTAGCTCGTTGAACTTCCGTCCATTGATCATAGCGCTGTTGACTGGTTGTGATCCATGTCTGAAACTCCGCAATGATGTGCTGTAGCTCTTCTTGTGCGACTAGATACCAGTCATCATAAATCTCTTGGCAGGTTTTCACCCATTCTGTGAAATAGCGTAAAATTTCTTCAAACGTCCAAATATAGTTACTATCTTTGATTCCTTCATCGTAAATACTTTCTTTAACCTGGTAAGCAAAATCTCGAGTGGAAAATTGTTGTCGCCAACTTAGATCTTTTTGAAGTTCTCTAAAGCTGAAATAAGCTATATTTTCTCCTGTATTTTGCATATCGTAATTAGTTAATGTGTATTGTAATTTACCTTTTTTTGCATCAATGATTTTCGTGACTTTTTGCTCAGATAAACCAAGACCTGCATGATGTCCTTGTTTGACGCAAAAAAATGGGGTTAAATTTGAAATGTCTTTTGGTTTTCCGTGCTCTGTTACGGTCACATCCAAAACTTGCGTTCCTTCATCGAATTGACGAATCATGATTGATGGAATGTTATCGTTTGGTTGTGTGATCGATAAAAAAATTGGATATATAATTGACATTTGCTCACTCCTTTCTAAAAATTGCTTATTTGGGTGGGATTACGATCGAACTGATTTCGCTTGACCCGACCCATGTGCGGTCGTATCTTTCGATAATTTGACCTTTTCCGATATTTTGTTCATACGTCTGAAATCCGCCAGCAGTTACTCCTCTGATGACGCCTGTATGTCCATACGTATAGTCGACGTTGAAGCCACCAATATTTCCGCCACGTTTCCAGTTGATTATGGCACCTGTCATCAAGTCTTTATACTCAGGTTGATAGATAACTTTCCAGCCAAGCGCAGCCCAATCATACGAGCTACCAATATCAGCTGCCGCTTCTGTATTTCCAATCACATGACTTAAAGGATAGTTCGTTTGAGCGCCCAAACCACAGCCTCCTAAAAAACCTGAATATTCTGCTGGTACAGCATAACATTGACCATTCCCCCAATAACGACCAACTAAGGATTCTAAATGATCCAGTCCTGCTTTTCCTGCTCCATTTGACGGTTTTAATTCTTTAAATTTGTTATACCATTCTTGTGCATAGCCCTGTCTTTCTGGGTGTGCATTTTTAGGGCGTTCAAAATTCATTTCAAAAGCATAAGCAGCTTTGGCTGGATCTGAAATCGCCTTAAAACTGCTAACACTTGTTGGATTAACCGCACCGATCCACTGTCCGTTGTACATACACCAATCAATTAATTTAGCTTGCGCTAATGTTGATTGATAATCATTTGTAATACCCGCCGCTCCAATCAAACGTTTAACGTACTCGCGCCCATCCCAAGTTGGGCTGCCAATTAGCGGATAACTTGAGCCATCCCATTGCACCAAACCATAGGCTGGTCCACCAATTTGGTCTGTATTTGGGTCCATCGTTCCACCAGTTTCTTGTTGAACATTTCCTAAAATACCAGCGGCAGCTGCTTGGCTATAACCATTAGAGATTAGAAAGCTCCACAAATCCCAAGCAAATTTATCTGTTTGAGTGTTTACCTCAGGCGGATATGCACCACCAGTACTTCCGTTACCACCACTGCCATTCCCATTACCGGTGATTTCTTTGCCGTTTAGGAACAATTTCCCTTTAATGTTTAGATTGCCAGTAATATTTAAGTCACCATTAATTTCTCCTTGACCGTGTAATCGCCATATTTTCTTATTTGCGTTTGATTCTTTAGGGATTTCAAACACCGCACTCGGTGCTCTTTCTTCTTTAGAAACCGCTGAACCAATTGAAAACTTATATCCCGGAATTTGACAAATGGCAACACCCACTGGTTCTTTCGTTTTCCCATCTATTACAGCACCGATCCAGCCTTCTTCTTCATTCTTTTTTTGATTTCTAAAAGCAATGGTTCCATTTGACTGTAATTTGATTTGAAAATCATTATCTTTCTTTGTTTGAACAGTAACGCCTTCTAAGGTGCCAGCTTGAATAAAGTCAGCATTAAACTTTCCATCAATCGTCCAAGCTGTTTTAGGCGTATTTGTAAATTTATCTTTAACAAAGCCTATGCCATCAGAGTTCATGATTAAAAAATGTTTACTATTCTCTAACGAATTTCCATCCATAAAGACTTGTTGATAAGGTTCACGGTTATTGGATTTTCCTGTTTCAATTCCATTCATTAATTTTATAGAACCGCCTTTGGCACCACGAATAATATCATCTTGCCATTTGGAAATTTCTTCAGAATCATAAAAAGTCATCTTTTTCTCTTCCAATGAATCTACATTTCCTTTGAGATCCGAAGTAACTTTTGAAATGCTCTTCTTAATATTATCTCCTAAACCTGCTTCGACTTTCCCCGTTAAACGATCAATTTTCACCTTGAAGATTCGAGTTTGGTAATGATAGTTTCGATCATGACGATGAATCGTTACGGTATTACCAATCGTGTCTCCACCTAAAATCTCAGTTTTAAATTGAACGAGCGGACGAGAATATTCAACAAGCGAATCATATGTTTTTTGTAGCAATTTTTCTGGACTTTCTTCTTCATCAAATGTAATGACTTTTTCCCGTCTTCGCATCCCACCATTTTTTAGCGGGATACCATATTGTTTGGTCATCTCGGGAAATTCCAGCCAATTTTGTCCTTTGGGTTTATTCAAAGGCTTGCCATTGGCTTTTTTCCACTCTACATTAGTAAATTCGATTCGTTTGCCTTTACCATCGCCCACATCTTCGCCACGTCCGCGACCGATTAAACTTGTGTAAACCTGATTACGGTCTTGTTCTTTCACAATGCTTAACGCTTTTTCCCCATAGGTAAAACGTTGTTTGCTTTGTTCCCCAATTTCACGATAGACTTCTAGCCATTTATCGGTAATACCGATTCCGTCAATCTTATATTTAAACAAGATTTCGCAGCCTTGTGCTTGAATATTTTTTAAGGCATCCCGCACAGAGAGAAAACGAAAATCTTCTGTTAGTAACGGTAAATTGGACTCAATTTTCCCCAAGCTCCATTCGGTTTCTGTCAACAATTTTTGAATCGTATTTTTGATTGATTCATTTTTAACTTGAACATTTTTAACCACGTACGAATCTAACTCATCAGGGGCAAAGCTAATTCCCACAAAAGATAACAAGTTTTCCTCTTCACTATCTAAAATAATTCTATATAAACTATATGAAGCGGATTCTTCCTTCACAGCCATATAAGCTGCTTGCTTTAATTCTTCGTCATAGATGGTTGATACATTCAGCGTATCATTCATCAATTCAGCTTTATTTGAAGTAATTTCTTTTTCCTGAATCACTTCGACTAATTCATTTTCTTTAACGATTCGAAGCAAATGTTGCCGCTCATCAAAAAAATAAACGCTCTTGTTCATAGTTGTACCTCCCGATAAGAAAGAATCATTTTACCGTTATTACAGTGAACGGATTGACCTTCTTTAATCCTAAAGTTTTCAAAGTCACTTTCTAAATCGAGTAAAAAAGTTTGATCCAATTCATTTACAAAAACTTTTCCTTTTAAAAAATCAAACACAACTTGATCGCCTGCGCTTAAATTGTAGCTAGTGATTTTAATTGTTTGGTCGCCGTTTGTAATCTTTAAAGGACCAAAAGCGACAATCGTCACTTTGATTTTTTCTGGTATCGTTTGATAGGGTAAATAGGTTGTAATGGGTCCGTCCGTTTTCAGTAACACCGAATATTTCTTGGGATCGGTACAAAGAATTTCAAAGCTTGCAATGATACTATTGGTATCTCCACGAACTTCATCTGTTGTCATATATTGTCCGTGATAATGATAATCTAATTCATCTTTAAAGCGAATTTCAACAGCCGACTCTTTATAAAGCAATTGCATCAATTGATGGTATTTTTTTTGAACCTCTTTAGCATCTTTTCCAATCAACTGATAGGTCACTTTAATTGTTCGAGCGGGTAATTTTTGATTTAATTTAATACTTCCAACTTGGGTTTCTTGCGTGTCTACCGTAAGTGACAGCATTTCTCTACCTGTTACCGCTAAAGTACGATAACCATCGATCATTTTTTCGAGATAAACACCATCATACATCATGGCTGAGGAAGGAAGGATCAAATCATCTTTATGGACTTTTTTAGTTGTGTCTTCAAAATAATACATGTTTTCCCTCCTTCTAAAATGCTAAGTTAATAGCAGAATCTTGTCCCATTGCTTCTGAAATATCGGAAACAAAGGCTTTGAATTGTTGATTGCCGAGTTTGATATTGAAGGTTGCAGGTTGTTTGCTCTGGATCATCATTTGTTTACTACTTGATTGAACCGATACATCTTGAATCGTTTCTAACTGTTGATCTAAACTGTCTAAGCTTGGCAACATGATTTGAGAAGCTAATTTATCCATTGGTTGGTCAACTACATGAGCATTTCGTTCAATACCAATAGCTAGACCTGCTGGTAACATTGCGCCGATTTCGTCTCGCATCCAACGAGATGGTGAATGGATTTTGAACTTGCCAGTAAAGAAATTTTTAATACCATCACCAATATTGGATAAAGTTTTAAAAAGCCATTTCACTCCTGCCTCGATACCATCTATCAAGCCTTGGATTATATTGCCACCAATTTCAAATAAATCTACTCCTGTAAGTTCTTTGATTATTTCGTTACCCATTCTCAATCCTGCACTAGCAATATCTGGTAAAAGCCCAATAATCCCTTCAACAAAAGTCCCTAACAACTTACCAGCTGCTGATAAAATTTCTGGTAGATTATCCCATAATCCTTTACACAACGTTGCAACAATTTTTATTGCTGCATCAATTAAAGTTGGTAATTGCTCTAATAGTGTTCCTACTAAGGTTGCAATTGCTTCTATAGCGACTGGTATCAAAGTGGGTAATACAGAGGCGATCCCTTCTGCAAGTTTTGTTAAAACCTCAACACCTTTTTTAATAATTTCTGGTAATTTATTCGTGATATTTGTGGTGAATGCTTCAATAATATTTGTTACAGTAGTAACAATCTGATCCTTATTCGCTAAAATCCCATCGACTAATGCAATCAACAAATCTAATCCTGTCAATAATAGTTGTGGTGCTGCCGATAATAAACTAGTGGCTAATGATTCAATCAACATCAGTGCTGCTGGAATCAAGGTAGGTAAGCTTTCAATTACACCTTGAACTAGTGCGCCAATCAGATCAACTGCACTTTGCATGATTACAGGTAGATTTACAGCGATAGCTTCTGCTAATCCAGTAACTATTTGAGCACCAGAACTAATCAAATCTGGTAATTTAGTAATAATTCCATCTACAAATCCTTGAATGATTTCAGGCCCTTTGGTTGTAGCAGTTTCAATCATACTACTAATTTGACCACCCATCTGACCGTCTAACAAAGCTAATCCAGCTAATGCAACACCTAAAATGGCCGTAGGTGCGATAGCTTTCATGGCAATCCCCATAACTGACACTAATCCTTGAACCATTCCACCTAAAGCTGTTGTTCCGATTTTCATCGGTACTTGTATTGCTTTAGATAATCCGGTACCTATTACACTGAACTTTGAAAGTTTCTGTTTTATATCTTCTAACCCAAAATCTAATGTAGATCTGAGCGCTGCAGTTGGATCTAATTCCCCACTAGCATATGGGTCTGTCAATTTGGGCGGAGCAATCTTCGCTAACATCGAAAATCCTGTATTACTCATCGTTTCCTTGACACCACTTATTTTTTTCTCCAACTCAGAAAATCTTTTTACAGATATTTGTGACGCCTTATCAAGCTCCTTAAATGCATCATCCCCAATTTTTAGTTCTCCCTTAAAAACTTTCAGACCATTTTTGGCATCTGAAAATCGTCGAACTAAATTTTGTGTGCTTTCATCCATTCGATTAAATTGGGAGTCATCAATTTCCAATTTCCCGTTAAATACTTTTTTTAATAGAGAATAATTCTGACTTGTTTGATCCATCGATTGATTCATATTCTGAAACATTGAACCACTTTTAGAAGTAACTGTTTGGAAGGCTTTTCCAATGCCCATGAGAGAATTTTGAAAATCTGGCAGCCCAATGTTCCCTAGATTTCCATCCAAACTACTTATCCTAGCTTTTATTTCATCAAATGAGTTCCCTATGCTGGAAGTATTTTCTAATGGCTTAAAAAGTCCTATTAAACTTATTTTTAACTTTTGAAAACTATTTTCTGTACTTTTTATTTGCTTTTCTGGTTCCTTTATAGCATTTGTCAATGTACTATTTAGTTTTTCACTCGTTACTATCAAACTAGAAACTGATGCATCGATTGATGCTATCGTCGCGTTAATTATACTGCTAAAAGTTCCAACAATTGGTAGGCTGCTCGTAAATGTTGTACTGAAAGCATTTATACTTTGGCTCATACTAAAAAATTCGGTTGTTATTTTTCTTCCGATATCAACTAATTCCTTAAGATTTGAACCATCCAGAACTAACTCGTTTTTCAAGCTAGTTAGAAGAGTTTGAAAGCTGACAAAACTTCGAATTAAAGTTTTTGTTTGGCTACCCAGCGAAATTAAACTAGTGTCATCTATACTTAGTTCCCCATTGAAAACTTTACTAAGCATTTCATAGCTCTTACTTGCTTGATTCATTGAACGAATCATCTGAGAACTTTGATTCGTTACCTCAGAAAAGGCCACTCCGATATTTGTAAGAGTTGTTTGAAATTCTGATAAATCGTTCGCTGAAATTGCTTTGTTTAAAGATTCGATCTGCTTTTCCATATGAAGAAATGGTTTTGATAGTTTTGAAGTTTTCGATAGCGGTTTTACAAAGTTATTCAAATGCTTAGTCGCTTTAACTATTTGTTGATCCAACCCCTTAGTAGCCTTGATTGATTTGTTTATGGATCGAGCAAATTGTCTATTTGTTGTTGGTAATATCTCGTCTGTCATCTTCCTCCTCCTTTCCTATGAATTAAAATTGGCGATCCAATTTTGAAGTTTTTCTTTATCAGGAGAAGTACGTTTTTGTCTGCCTAATAATCTCTCTTCTGCTTTACGATAATCGAAGAATTTATCAAAGGTTCTAAAAACAGGTTTGCCTTTTCGTGTTTGTCCCGCCATAACAGTTGCCCAAGCTTGTAGATGAATCTCATATTGTCGATCCAACTGTTTTAATTGATAGGCCTTCATACGTAGTTCGTAATTCGGAATCGTCAAACGATCTATTTCATTAAAATCCTCGATTTTCAAGAAACGTAAACAGTTTAATCGAACTTGCTCGTATACTTCATCAAAATCTACGGTGGTTACGCTTGTGCTTCTTCCAACATCTTGCTGGTCATCATCCCGGTATATTCCGACTTTTTTAGCTCATCGATCACTTCTTCAAACAGATTTTTTGTACCATTTTGTTCAACGTAATCTTCTAAAAATTTAACCGTCATCCGAGGTTTCTCTGTCATATTTGCAATCAATAAAACTTCAAAAAGAGTATCTACATCAGATAAAAGCAGATTTGAAACAATTGCTCCTACACCTAATTTCAACTGCATCCCACCACGTTCTACTGAATAACGTTTATTGATTTCTTTTAAAAAACCATAGCCAAATTTACAGCCAAAAACTTTTTCGTCCATTGCTAATTCCATATCTTTTCCTCCTAATTTTAAAAGCAGAACAAATCGGTTAAGCCTGTAGAAAATTAGAAAATTGGCATTGAAACGTTCCTATGTTTCAATGACGATTTATCTATTTTCCTAAGGATTGATTTGTGCAGCTAGATAGTTTTAATTGTTGAACAGGCTCGTTCAGCTCTGACTTAATAATAAGAAAAATTGATTGAGACGCTTTTTATCTCACTCTATTTTTATCTTTTTTCCGAAGAGCTAGCCTGGGAAGCTCAATAAAATTTAAAAACTGCAATAATTGTCTCACTCTATAAAATGTGAAAGAGGCTAGAAATTAACCTCTTTCATAATAGTTATAAAATATTGCGATTATGCTTTCTGTTCCACTTTTACAGTGTCTTTAAACTCATAATCGCCGCCTTCTGATGTATCTAACTCTAATGCTGCAAAGCCATTCTTCCCAGCACCTTCGATTGCCCACTCCAAAGAGTATTCAACTTTATTTTCTGCTGAATCAGTTTCTTCAAATGAAGTAAAATAGCCTTCAAAATATTTTGCTTTAAACTTGCCTTCATCATTGCCAGTACCAATTTCCTTGGTATTAATACGCCAAATCTGAACACGCTTGTTTTCATCCATTGCCGTTTCCAATTTGTCGATTTGAGTTGAACCGATTTTATACAATGTTGTTGCCGTCACTGTTGTTTCAGTCGCTCCTGGTGTGACCACGCTGCCATCTTTCGTAACAGTTGATTCACTTTCTTTTGATTTTGAATAACCATTCTCTGTGCTGTATGCTAAGCCCCACGCACTTTCATTTCCTTCATCTTCGGCTAAACGAAAACGCCACACTACATCTACTCCACTTAATGCTGTCATCTGTTCATTTCCTCCTTGTGTTTTACTGCTGTGTTATTTTTTTTAATTGAGATGCCAATTGATTTTTCCGTCGTTGTTCTGCCTTTACTCTTCGTTGCAGTTTTTCGATAATTTTTAACTGTTGTTTGATTGCCTTATCTTGCTGCTGAAAAGTTACGTACATCTTATTTTGCAAAGCAACATCCTCTACTTTCACTTTGACATCTCCTCTCATTTAAAGTCACGGGCGACTCTGTGAATCAAATATTTACAGCAGTTATTACTTGATGAACCTAGTATACAAAGAAATAGTGAGTTCAAACTCCCAGGAGTCTGTCAAAATTATCCCAAGATACTGTTACATTTCTTTCACTATTTAGAGTTTTAAACCTTCTTTTTTTCTGATAAAAGCTGTTACTATGGTAAAATAATGGAAACGACAAAAAAGGATGTGCTGAATCATGTTCTTACAAAAATATACCAACGATTTCTCAAAGATGATCCAGCAATACCAATTAAATGACGAACAATTGCGCTATACAGGAACGCCAGAAATGCCTATTAAGATTTCTTTGAAAAATCCGTTTATCCATCCGATAATAGGAATCGCGAATGATTGCTTGACGAATTTTTTTGTCTTAGATGAAAAGAAGGATGTTGCCTTATATACAAGCAATGAGCAAGCACTTTTACTTAGAACCTTCTCCACGGATCAAAGATACCAAGGACAAGGCTATGCGAAAAAAACGCTCCAGTTATTACCCGAATTTGTTCATCTACATTTTCCAAATGCGAATGAAATTATTCTTGCAGTAAATAAACAAAATATAGCAGCGCAAAGTCTATATGAAAAAACTGGGTATCAACGGCTAAACAGAATCGTTGATGGAGAATATGGCCCTTTATATATCATGAGTGTAAGATTGGATTAAAGGAGACAAGTGATGCAGAATAGAATAATCGAAAATGACCAACTCTATTTAAGAGAATTCACATCCAAAGATTTTGAGGATCTATGTTTGATTCTCCAAGATGAAGAAACGATGTATGCCTATGAAGCAGCTTTTACAGAAGAAAAAGTAAACAATTGGTTGAGCTGGAATTTGAAAAGCTATCAAGAACACGGATTTGGTCTATGGGCTATCATCGATCAAAAAAGTAAAGACTTTATCGGTCAATGTGGGATTGTCTATTCTGATGTCTAAGATGAATCCCTCTTAGAAATCGGCTATTTAGTGAACAAGCGATACTGGAATCAAGGCTATGCAAGTTCCGCCAGCCAACTATGTATCGCTTATGCCAAAGATGAATTAAAAGCTGAAAAAATCTGTTCAATCATTCGAGAGACGAATCTCTCTTCTTGAAAAGTTGCAGAAAAAAATGGTATGACCATCATCAAACAATTTGATAAAGATTATTCTAGTCTGCCTGTTCGTCATTTTGTTTATAGTATTGATTTAATTAAATAATAGTTAAGAAGAAAGTAGTGGATATCTTGTTATTCTTAGATCACAGTCCAGATTTGAGTCCTATCGACTTAGAAATTTATAAATATATTGCCTCTCATATTGATGAAGTTGTTTATATGCGTATTCGTGAATTAGCGAAAGAAACCCATAGCAGCACCGCCAGTATTTTACGCTTTTGCCGAAAATTTGGTTGCGAAGGGTTCTCTGAATTTAAAATCAAATTGAATTTATATCGAAAATCCTTAGCTGAACCTGTGACAACACATGCTGTGGATGAAACGTCTTTTACTAATTTTATTCAACGTTCTACTGAGTCTTTTTATCAAGAACGCATTCAAGCGGCAGCCAAATTATTGTCTGAAAAGGATTTAGTTTTATTTATAGGAACAGGTTCTTCCAATATTATCGCTGAATATGGTGCATTGTATTTCTCTTCTATCTTCAGTATGGCCTTTCATATTGAAGACCCAATCAATCATCCAGTCAATTTTTTTAATAAAAGTATGGCGAAAAATGTGTGCGTGATTGCTCTTTCTGTCAGTGGGGAAAATGAAGCAATTATCAATTATCTGAATCATTTTATTACAAATGATAGTTCGATCATCTCGATCACGAATAGTGAGAAGTCACCGATTGCAGCCCTTTCAGATGTAAACATTCCATATTACATTTCAACAGAAAGAATTGGCGATAGCGATATCACTTCACAAGTCCCTGCACTTTACACGGTAGAGTATTTGGCAAAAGAAGTCCAGAAACAAAAACAAGACCACTCATAAAAACGAGTGATCTTGTTTTTTTAGTTTACTTACCTTCTTTAAAAAAGGCTGGTAAATATTGCTTGTGCGCTTCCAATAATTCATCCATTACTTCTTTAGCAACATCACCACTTGTAATTAATGGATTCATTGTGAAGGCTTGTAACAAGGTACCGTAATCTCCTGTAACGGCTGCCTCAATCGTTAATTCTTCCATTGATTTCATCACTTGTAGTAAGCCACGTTCTTGTGGTTTGAAGCTGCCAAAGTTATAAGGCACTGGACCTTTACCAGTAATTGTGCACGTTACTTCTACTGCGCTTTCAGCTGGTAAATCTGTGATCGTACCATTGTTTCTAGTGCTGACTGTCATTGTTGTACGTTTGTCATTATGAATGGAGTTGATAATTTCACACGCTGCATCGCTGTAGCGGGCGCCGCCACGTTCTGCTAATTGTTTTGGTTTGTAATCTAAATTAGGATCTTTGTATAGTTCAAATAATTCATGTTCGATTTCTTTGACCTTTTCAGCACGTGTGCCATTGTTTTTGAAGTCTTCTATTTCTTCTGCTAACATTTTATCTGTATAGTAGTAATAATTGTGATATGGACAAGGAACCATGTGTAGATTTTCAACTTGTTCCCAAATCAAGTTATTGTCTTTGATATTCGCTACGATCGATTTTGCATCGTCTTGACCGTACATTACTTTGATCAGCTCGTCTGTACGATCTTTGCCATTTTTATCTGTAATTGTATGCCAGTGTAAATGATTGATCCCAGCAAATTGGAAGAATAAATCACGATTGTCTTCTCCTAACAATGCTGCTTCTTCAAATACTGCATTAACTGGGATGTTACACAATCCAACAACTTTATCCCAATTACCATAACGTAAAACAGCTTCTGTTACCATACCTGCTGGGTTGGTAAAGTTGATCAACCAAGCATTTGGACAGAGTTCTTTCATGTCTTCTACAATATCTAAAATTACGGGAACTGTTCTCAACGCTTTAAAAATACCGCCAGCTCCATTTGTTTCTTGACCAATCAATCCATGGCTCAATGGGATGCGCTCATCTAAAATCCGTGCATCTAAAAGTCCTACACGTAATTGTGTTGTCACAAAATCAGCGTCTTTCAATGCTTCACGACGGTCTAATGTTAAATGAACTTCACAATCCACCCCAGCTGCTTTGACCATCCGTTTAGCCATTGCACCAACGATTTCTAATTTTTCTTTTCCTGCTTCAATATCAACTAGCCATAACTCGCGTACTGGCAATTCATCATATCTCTTAATAAAGCCTTCAACTAATTCTGGTGTATAACTTGATCCTCCACCGATAGTCACGATTTTAATTCCTTTTGACATTTCCTTCAGCTCCTTAAGCGTTTTATCTGACCTAAGTATAGCCTTTTACCAAGTAAGAATATATAGAGAAGAAGAAAGTGGTTACATAGTAAAGGAAGAAGTAACCTGTGACATTTGAGTAACGAGGTGTTACAAAAAAAGGATTGAACAAACTTTCTTGTTCAATCCTTTTTAACTCAATCAATCATCATACTCATTAAATGAACATCTAAAAATTCTCCGTCATCCGTTTTCGCACCTCGAGGCATGATTGCTTCTGTCGTAAAACCAATTTTTTCATAAACATGAACTGCACGTTGATTTCGATGTTGGACAGTTAATTCCAAGCGGCGAATAACTTCACTTTCTTGCGCCCATGAAATTAGTTCTTCCATCATTAAACTCCCTAAACCGAAGCCCCAAAAATCCTTTAAAATGCTGATACCAATCTCTCCAATGTGTTCCATGCGCTTTTTCGCTGATGCTTTGACAGAAGCCGTTCCTATGACTTTCCCGTCTGCTAAAGCAACCATCAACACGTTATTGGGAGATTCATACAAGTTTGCCAAGTTTTCACTCATCTCGTCTGTCGTCATTTCCATGCCTTTTTCATCCATTACAAGATAGGGAGTCTCTTTTCCAACGATTCTTAAGGCTTGTAGAATATCTGCAGCATCATCTGGAATTGCTTCTCGAATTGTAAATTCAACCTCTGTCATGTACGTTCCTCCATTTTTTGCTCAATACGGCTTAAAAACTGTTCTGATTTTTCCCCAAAAGCTTGAATTAGTAGTTTTCTTTTTTCCATGTCTTCTGGATCTTTTTCAATCGTGATATCTAAATAGTCAGCCGGTAAAAATTCTCCTAATAATTTCCCCCATTCAACAACACATAAGCCATCACCTTCAAAATATTCATCTAAACCAAGATCGTCTGCTCCATTTTCAATACGGTAGACGTCCATATGATACAGTGGCAAACGTCCTTGCTGATACTCGCGAATAATAGTATACGTCGGGCTCTTGATCATTTGATCGATCCCTAGACCTAATGCGATTCCTTTTGTCATTGTAGTTTTCCCTGCACCCAAATCGCCAGAAAGAATAATCGTGTCTCCTGCATCAGCGACTGAACCGATGATCTTTGCTATTGCTTCCGTTTCTTTTGGATTATTGATCCTACTATCCATTTTTTCACCTGCCTATTTAAACATTTCGTATTTCTATGTAGTGTAGTATACCGAATTTTTGCAAAAAAAACTAGAGAACTAAGACATAACGCTAAACGTTTTGTTTTAGTTCTCTATAGCTTTTATTAGTTCATTAATGTTTGTGCAGCTGTAATAATAGATAATTTGTAAATATCTTCTTCATTTGCTCCACGAGATAAATCAGAAACTGGTTTGTTCAATCCTTGTAAGATTGGTCCAATTGCTTCAAAGTTACCTAAACGTTGTGCAATCTTGTAGCCAATATTTCCTGATTGTAATTCTGGAAAAACAAAGACCGTTGCTTGTCCAGCTACCGGTGAATTAGGTGCTTTTAATTGAGCAACAGAGGCTACGTATGAAGCATCAAATTGTAATTCTCCATCGATTTCAAGTTCAGGTGCTAAGCTTTTAGCAATTTTAGTTGCTTCAACAACTTTATCAACCTCAGGTGCTTTAGCAGAACCTTTTGTTGAGAAGCTCATCATTGCAACTTTTGGATCGATATCGAATAATTCAGCTGTTTTTGCACTATCAACGGCGATCTCAGCCAATTCTTGCGCTGTTGGATTCACATTGATCGCACAATCTGCAAAGATGTATTTTTCTTGGTCACGGCCACGAACCATGATCATCGCACCACTTGTACGGCTAACACCTGGTTTTGTTTTGATGATTTGTAGGGCTGGACGAACTGTGTCCCCAGTTGAGTGGATTGCACCACTGACCATCCCATCAGCAAGGCCCATGTAAGTTAGCATTGTTCCAAAATAGTTGACATCTTTCAAAATCTTGCGTGCATCTTCTTCAGTGACTTTACCATTACGACGTTCAACAAACGCTGTAACCATTTCTTCCCATCCATCATAATTATCTGGATCGATAATCGTAAAGTTAGATGCCTTGATTCCACGAGCATGTGCTGCTTCCACAATGGCTTCTTGTTTCCCAATCAAGATTGGTTCCATTAACTCTTCTGCTTTCAAACGAGCTGCAGCTCCTAAAATACGAGGATCTGTTGCTTCTGGGAAAACAATTTTGATGTTACGGCGAATGACTTTAAATTTTAAGCTATCGAATAATTCCACGATATACCCTCCAACTGATTATTTATACAATCTAATCATACACCATTCTCCAAGAAAATAACAGTTATTTATAGCTGTATTAGTGTAAAAAATGTTGATTCTGATATTATTTTCACAAACTTACCATACTGCACTATAACAGAGCGTCCTGTTTTATGACACTGTATCAGGCAATTGCCAGTTGATTGGAGTCTCTCCTAATTGTTCTAACGCTTGGTTAGTTTTAGAAAATGGCTTTGATCCAAAAAAACCACGATGAGCAGCTAGCGGACTTGGATGCGGCGATTTGATGATAATATGTTTGTTTGTATCGATCATCTTGATTTTTTCTTGTGCTGGTTTGCCCCATAAGATAAATACGATTGGCTTATCACGCTCATTTAACTTTTTAATAATAGCATCTGTAAGGTTTTCCCAGCCCTGTCCCCGGTGCGAATAGGCTTGGCCATTGCGAACAGTTAAAACAGTGTTTAATAAAAGGACTCCTTGCTTCGCCCAACTTTCTAAAAAACCATGTGAAACAGGCGGATACCCCAAATCTGCTTGAAGTTCTTTATAGATATTCATTAAGGAAGGTGGTGTTTTGACCCCAGGTTGTACAGAAAAGCTTAAGCCATGTGCTTGATTCGGTCCATGATAAGGATCTTGCCCTAATATCACAACTTTTACTTCCTCATATGGCGTTAGTTCTAATGCTGAGTAAATATTATACATATCTGGATAAATCGTTTGAACGCTGTATTCCTGTTTTAAAAATTCTCGTAAGTTTAAATAGTATTCTTTCGTAAATTCTTCTTCTAAAACTTCCTGCCAACTATTATGAATGATTGCTTTCATTAGTTGCCCTCCTTGATTAGATTGATTCCAATATTTAACTCTTAATAAGTAAAGCTTCTATTCTGACAGTTTTCTTTTACACTTTTAGCATATCTGATTTTTTAAGATGTGACAAGAGAATTTTTTCTGCACTGAAATGGAAAAAACATGGTAAACTATAGATAAGTTAAATAAACGAGGGGTAGAAAATTTTATGATTAAATTGATTGCTTCAGATATGGATGGAACACTACTGGATTCAAAAATGGGGATTTCAAAGGACAATGTTTCTGCTATTAGAGAAGCCGAACGTCTAGGGATCGAATTTATGGTTGCCACTGGCCGAGCATACGCGGAGGCTAAACCTGCTTTAGAAGAAGCTGGGATCGAATGCGCGATGATTACTTTAAATGGTGCTAAAGTTTTTGATAAAGCAGGTAACTCACTATTCACTGCTGGAATCGAAAAAAAGACAGCCAATGACATCTTAGATATATTAGATGCCAATGACATTTATTTTGAAGTGTCGACTAATAAAGGGATATACTCTGAACAACAAGAAAAAAGAATTGAAAATTTTGCTTCTCATATCGCCACTACAATGCCACATTTGACCTATAAAGTAGCAATTGCGATGGCTGCAGCTCATTTATCATTGTTGGATATTACTTATATCGAAGATATGCGTACCTTGATTCAACAAAAAGATATCGAAGTTTTAAAAATCATTGGTTTTAGCATGGAAGGACCTAAAGTACTAGCTCCTGCAAGTACTCAAATCAGGGGACTTGCAGACTTAGTTGTTACTTCTTCTGCTCAAAATAATATTGAAGTCAATCATAAAAATGCACAAAAAGGAATTGCAGTGGCTCATGTCGCAAAAGAACGTGGGATTTCCGAAAAAGAAGTCATGACGATCGGTGATAACTTTAATGACGTCAGTATGTTGCAGTGGGCCGACGTTAGTTTCGCAATGGGAAATGCCGAGTTGGAAGTAAAAGATCATGCCAAATATATTACTTCTACCAATTTAGATAATGGTGTAGGTGAAGCGATTTTACGAGCAATCAGGGAAGATTTATAATCGTTCAAGCTGCTTAACAATAACGAAAAGAGGTGAGATATGGTGTCTGAGTTTTTTATTCAAGAACAACAATTGAGTAAGGTCACAAGAACCCTTGTCAAAGACGAAGACGGCAAGTCCATTTTCTTACTTGTTGGCCGCTGGGGAACACGTGGAGACGCACTTTCTTTATACACGATGAGTGGTGAGTTAGTTGCTAGTATCAGGCAGACATCATTTGCCTTTGGTTCACGTTTTGATTTGTATAAAGGATTTGAAAAAGTTGGTGTCCTAAGAAAAATCTTAAATTTAAATGCTGATTTTTATTATATTCAACATATGCATTGGACTGTTTTAGGCGATATTAGGAATCATCGTTATTCCATTTATCAAGTCAATCGCAAAGTGATGGAAATGAGTAAAGCAACTCTTTTTTCTGGTAATTACTTTAGCTTGGAAGTTGCTGATGATGAAGATGCGCCGTTATGTATTTGTGTTGCTGCCGTCTTAGATTATTGGTTGTATAATAAAAAAAAGAATCAGAATCATAAACCAATCATTGGTTGGGGAACTTGTTAATATAAAGTAAAAATCAGCGAGTGTTATTCGCTGATTTTTTTCTGCATATGATCGTACAGATGGCCACTGATCATCATCTCAGCAACATCTTTAAAGCCTTTACGGCTATACAATTTTTTAGCATTAGGATTTCCTTTATCCACACTTAATCCAATAATCTCTTTACCATCTCTTTTAGCCATTTTTGGCAAAGCATCTAGTAATTTAGACCCAATTCCTGTTCCACGATATTTTTCATCGACAGAAATCGAATCTAAATACCATTCATTCGGCAATGTTTCGGGGTCGATAAATATTCTGATTTCTTCATCCAAATTGTATTTACTTAAAACTTTTTTTAGTGGTTCATCAATTATTGGCTCATCTTCATTTGGATAACCAAATGCAATTCCAGCAACCTGTCCATCTTCTTCATACACTAATCCTCGTTTATAGCCATAACGATAGATTGGATCTTCTACTGCTTCAGCCAAGACAGCCAAAAGCGTTTCTTCTGGAATGATTTCCAATAAAGGTAATTCCATATCTTTTAAAATAACTAAAATTAACGGAGCAATAGCCTCTCCGTCTTCTTTTGTTGCAAAACGAATCATTGTTATTCCTCACTTTCTTTATTGAAGTGTAACATTTATTTTTCTTTAATGCATTACATTCACTTTTTTTTTAATTTGTTTTAATAATTAGAATGAAGCGCTTGTGATTCCATTCAGTTCTCTAACAAAAATTGCTTTTCTTACAAAATGAGGTCGAGACGAAAGCGTTTAGATCAGAAAAATAAGAGGGTATTCACGGAAATTGCCAAGTTTCACAGTGAGCTTGTGAACTGATGATAGTTAGTACCTACTTGGTGCTCTTCAAATTTTTGTGAACGAGTAGTATTGCGCAACATCAGTTCATTATATTCACTGTGTTTTACAACAATTTCAGCGTATTTCCGAAGCCTTCAAAACTTAGTGCTTTAGCACTTAGAATTCGATGTGATCGAAGCATAGTAGCTGTTTTTTCCCGCCGTTTATTCGTATCTAGTGCGCGAAATAAAACTGATTTTTAGTTTTGGTTCCACCCACAAAAAAAAGACGCTCAATGAGCGTCTTCATTGTTTTATTGAATTGTGACTTTAACATTATTTCTACGTCCCCATGTTAAACATTGGTCAACTGTAGGGAAATGAACGTCAATGATATTGCCTTTGATTGCGCCGCCAGTATCACCAGCAACTGCAAATCCATAGCCTTCTACTTGAACAAGTGAACCTAGCGGAATCACGCTTGGGTCAACTGCAATCACATTGCTTTGTGAGCGAAGATCGATCCCTGTTGCTGTAATAAAGCCAGAACCTGCTTCTCTCCATGAGTAAGCTGTTGATTGCATGTATAGAACACGACCATTTGCTTCACCATTCCCCGTCTCTCCACCAGTGCTTGGTACTTCTTCTGGTTGAGATGGAGGTGTAACGACTGGTTGTTCTTCACTGCTAGAACTAGAGCTTGAACTGTCGCTTGACTCACTACTTGATGAAGAACTGTTGCTTGAGCTTGACGATGAAACAATATCAGCTTTTCTTTGAGCTTCTTTAGCTGCCTCTTGTTGTTTGCGAGCTTCAGCTGCTTTTTTCTCATCAGTGATTCGTTTTTCTTCAGTCTGTTTTTGGCTGGCAATTTGTTGTAACGCTTCTTGATTATCAGATAATTGCTGTTTTAAGGTTACAACTTGTTCATTCATTGCTGATGCTTCATCCTGTAATTTTGATTCGTTGGTTTGTAATTCTTCTTGTTTATTTTTTACAGTTTCTTGAAGCTCAGATAATTTTTCTTTATCTTCAGATAGACGATCGATTTTTTCTTTTTCTGCATTTTGTAAAATAGTCATCGCATACGCTTTATTAAAGAAATCTGATACACTTTCAGCATCTAATAATACTTGCCATGTACGTTGTTCCCCGCTTAGCTGGACATCTTTCATACGATTTCCAACGACTTCTTTACGGCGTGCAATACTTTGTTCTGTCACTGTGATTTCAGCTTCAGAGTTTTTGATTGTTTCTTCAGCTTTTGAAATATCTAATTTGAGTTTTTCAATTTCAGCGTATTTTTCATTAACATCATTCAAAGCTGTATTGATATCTTCGCTAAGTGATGCTCCCGTTTGTGAAGCTTGCGCCTCTTTATCCTTCAGCTCGTCTAATGACTCTGCTGCGGCTCCAATTGGAAGAGCGACATTTACTAGCATGATAGCAGCTAAAAATGGTATCAATTTTTTTACTTTCACTGAATCCAACACCTTTCCTAACTAAATCCAACTCCACCTATTATACTAATCTATAGGGCTTATTTTATTTCAATACTGTTACAATTTGTTACGTTTTAGCGAAAACAGCCCTTTTCCTGTAACATTGTTCGTTTTAATTCGCCTCATTTTATTTCTGATAGTCTCATAAATACCCATATAAATCAAGGTTTCTATCAATTATGGAACACTAAAACAGACTGTTATACTCAATACATATTACTTACTATTTTTTTTGTTTTTATTGATGATTTGTTGAACTTCAGAAGGATTTTTCACATTTTTCAACTTTAAATTGGGATAATTTCGTACCCACCGTTTTTGATTGAAGCTCATATGTGTTAATAATTTTTTGATTGTTGGTGTTTCTTTAAACTCTTCCAACCAAGAAGTTCGTTCAGCTGCTTTTAGCTGCTTGCGCTCATTGAGTTCTTCTGACACAGATTGTTTTAGTTCGGTTAGATTAGCAGACAGTTCATCCCGTTTTTCAGTCAACACAGCAGATAGTTCTTGTTTGCGATCTTCTACCGCTGTACTGATTTGTGCCGTGACTTTTTTGAAAGACTGCATGTTTACTAAAGTATAAAACAAATCACTCACGATCAGGAGCAATAAAATAATTGGTAGCAGAATACCAAATTTTTCAGATAAAAATCGTTCGAATAACATCACTTTGGGATGGATGACACGTACGATCAGTACACAACCGATTCCCCAAAATAACGAAACAGGCAAAGCGACGCGCCCATTAATATTCAGTGGTACATCTTTATAATCCCACCAAGAAGCATGAAATAACTTTTCTAACCCGTAACTCGTGATATACTCCAAAATAGTAACTAAAATCGTTGATAATAAATATAAAATGACAATATTTTGTTTTAGTGGCTCTAAAAAATAGAGAACGCCTAAAATACCAAAACCGTAGATTGGACAATAGGGTCCTAATAAAAAGCCTCGATACACAAACTTACCAGCTTTTAATGAGCAATAAACGGTCTCCCACAACCAACCGATAAACGAGTAGATAAAAAATAATAAAACGATTTTAATAAATTCATTCATATATTTTCTCCTTTAAATAAGCATTTGCTATTTATTGTATCAAAGAACTATAGGTTTGTGCGAGCAACTTTATTATCAAGAAAAATTGATATACAATAGAAGAGAAATCTTTTTATAAGAATAATCCGCTCATTATCCGTTTATTTTCAGCTAAAACAAAAAGATGTTAGCATGTAGTCTTTCGTTTTGCAGACTAACTTCTCGGAAAAGATAATTGAGCCGACACACTTTTAAACTTAGGAGGAATCCCATGTTCAGTCTACTTACTTATGCAAAGAAATACCGCAAGCAAATTATTCTTGGACCTTTTTTCAAGTTTTTAGAAGCTTGTTTTGAATTAGTTTTGCCCTTATTTATGGCTCGTTTAGTGGATCAAGGGATCAGAAATAATGACCGATCTTATGTGCTACAAATGGCTGGATGGATGTTTTTGATGTCTGTGATTGGATTAATCTGTGTCATGATCTGTCAATATTATTCCTCAGTTGCATCTCAAGGTTTTGGAACAGAGTTGAGAAATCAGTTAATGAAAAAAATCAACCAGCTTTCCCATGCTGAATTAAATAGTTTTGGAACTGACACTTTGATTACGCGTATGACCAATGACATCAATCAGTTACAATTGGCTTTAGCCATGTTGATTCGCCTTGTGATTCGTGCACCTTTTTTAAGTATTGGTTCTGTCATAATGGCTTTTTATATCAATGTGCAAATGGGATTGATTTTTCTACTTATGCTGCCAATCTTTTGCCTTATTCTTTATTTCATTATAAAAACGACAGTGCCCTTATATAAAAAAGTACAAGAAAAGTTGGATTTGTTAAACAGACAAATCAGTCAAAATTTAAGTGGTGTTCGTGTCATTCGGGCTTTTGCTAGAAAAAAAACCGAAGAAAAGCATGTAAATGAAGTAACGGATGATCTTTCTTCTATTTATATTCGTGTTTCTAACATTTCAGCCTTATTAACTCCTGCTACTACCCTAGTAATGAATCTTGGTATTTTAGCTTTGCTATATCTCGGCGGCATCAAAGTCGAAATTGGTGGATTACAACAAGGTGAGGTATTGGCTTTGATCAACTATATGAATCAAATGTTGCTTGCTTTGATTGTTGTGTCAAATTTGGTTATCATTTTTACTCGTGCTTCTGCCTCTGCGTCAAGAGTTAGTGAAGTATTATCTGTAGAGCCAAGTATTCAATCAGATAATGAGGATATTTCTATAAAAGGACAAACAGCAGGAATTGTATTCGATCATGTCTCATTTCGCTATCAACCATCTGCAGGATTAGCACTGACTGATATTTCTTTGAAGATTCCAGCAAATTCTGTGTTAGGTATCACTGGACCCACAGGCGGTGGTAAAAGCACCTTAACACAATTAATTCCTCGTTTTTATGATACGAGCGAAGGAAATCTATTTGTCGATGGTCTCAATGTCCGTGACTGGCCTCTAGATAAACTACGCAAAAAAATCGCAATTACACCTCAAACCGCTGTTTTATTTACGGGAACGATTCGAGAAAATCTTCAATGGGGCAAAGAAAACGCGACGGATGAAGAATGCTGGCAAGCATTAGAAACTGCTCAGTGCAAAGATTTCGTTGAAAACCTAAGTGACGGTCTAGATACAATCGTATACGAAGGCGGAAAAAATTTTTCTGGTGGTCAAAAACAGCGTTTAACGATTGCCCGTGCCTTGATTCATAAACCAGACGTTTTAATTTTAGATGACTCTTTAAGTGCTCTAGATTATCAAACAGATCTAAACTTGCGAACAGCTTTACGTCAAGATTTAAAAGAAACGACCCTGATTTTAATTTCACAACGAATCAGTTCGATTCAACAAGCGGATCAAATTCTAGTTTTGGCTAGTGGAAAACAAGTTGGTCTAGGAACTCACGAAGAATTATTACACTATTCAGAAGCCTACCAAGAAATTGTTGCTTCACAAGAGGAGGAAACTATATCATGACAACGAAAAAAACAACAATTAGTTCATTTAATCGTTTCATGCCCTATTTGCTCCGATATCCTAAGGAAATGATTGCTGCCGTTATTCTGGGTATTCTTAGTGGATTAACAACTGTTTTGATGACTTACTATATGGGAAAATCAGTTGATACAATGATTGCAAAAGGTAATGTTGATTTCTCGATTCTCTTGAGATTTCTGAGCACTTTAGCTGGTATTTTAGTGATTACAGTGATCAGCCAATGGTTGATTCAGCGTTTAGGTAACCGTGTTTCTTATCTTTCAGTTGCAGAACTGAGAAAAGATGCCTTCGCTCATTTAAATCGTCTGCCTTTAAATTATTATGACCAAACTTCTCATGGCAATATTGTCAGCCGTTTTACAAATGATATGGATAATATTTCTGTGGCTAGCTCTGCTGTTTTTAACCAATTATTCTCAGGATTATCTGTGGTGATCATTGCATTTTTCTTTATGCTTAAATTAAGCCCAATCCTTACTGCAGTTGTGTTGATTGCGACACCAATTATTTTTCTAGTTAATTGGGTCGTTGCAAAATCATCACAGAAAAATTTTTCCGCTCAGCAAAAAATCGTAGGTGAAATTTCTGGATATGTGTCTGAAATGGTTGGTAATCAAAAAATCGTCAAAGCCTTTCAGCAAGAAAATGTTTCTCAGCAACGCTTTGAAGCTTTGAATCAAACGTTATATGTACGTGGTCAAAAAGCACAGTTTTCATCTTCACTAACAAACCCACTGTCACGTTTTATCGATCATTTAGCTTACTTATCTATTGGTCTTGTTGGAGGTTTGTTATTGTTAAGTGGTCATCAAGCTATCACGATCGGTGTTATTTCTAGTTTTACGATTTATTCTAGCCAATTCTCTAAACCTTTTATCGAATTATCTGGAATCACAACCCAAATTCAAACTGCTTTAGCAGGACTTGATCGGACCTTTGAAATTATCAGTCAACCTGAAGAAAAACCAGATGGTGAACATGCATTTGCGTTAACTGAGGTTACTGGTAAAGTGGTGTTCGATCATGTAGATTTCGCTTATACACCATCAAATCCATTGATTCAAGATTTTAACTTAACGGCCCTTCCAGGAGAAACTATTGCTATCGTCGGAAAAACAGGTGCTGGTAAATCAACACTAGTTAATTTATTAATGCGTTTTTATGAAGTAGACAACGGGCAAATTTCGATCGATGATCACAAAATCACCCAAGTCACAAGGGATAGCTTGCGGAAAAGTTTTGGAATGGTTCTACAAGACACTTGGTTATTTGATAGTACGATCCGGGATAATCTGACTTATGGAAAACCTGATGCAACCGATGCGCAAATTGAAGCAGCTATGAAGAAAGCCTATATTTTTGATTTTGTCACCCGTCTACCTGAAGGTTTAGATACGTTGATTGGTGCTAGCGGAATCAAAATTTCCGAAGGCCAAAGACAACTGATGACAATTGCTCGAACAATGATCAGTGACCCACCCATGTTGATTTTAGACGAAGCGACTAGTTCTGTTGATACGTTGACGGAAAAAAACATTCAAGATGCGTTCTTACAGATGATGGATGGCCGTACAAGCTTCGTAATCGCTCACCGTCTTTCCACGATTAAAAACGCAGATAAAATTTTAGTCATGGATCAAGGTTCTGTAGTTGAAATCGGTAGTCATGATGAATTGATCCATAAAGAAGATGGTTATTATCATGCGTTATATGACGCTCAGTTTAAAAATCAATTATAAGTAGAATAGGTATTAAAAAACCTCAAACTTCCTTGGGATGTAGGATAGTTTGAGGTTCTTTTTATTTAAAATTTGTTAAGGATTTACTCAAAAATTGCTTATAAGGAACTTTATTCCCTAAATAGTAAGTAGCAACTACTTGTATCGGGAAAAAGATGATATTCTTCACGATTCTAGGTGCCCACCAAGCAAGATTGGAAATATTCACACCGTACATCAGTCCAAGCCACAATGGGGTCAAAAACATGTGAATAATCAAAGTGACTGATAACGTCGCCATGATTACTCGTTTCCAAGTTAATTCCTTCTTGTAATAAAAGAACCCATAAATTGCACCAGAAATAAATGCATTCAATGTGAACCCAGGAAAATAGGGTCCTTTGGGAAATAACAACATACCGACTGTATCCGCTACGGCACTGCCTATCCCAGTCCAGAATGGCCCAAAAAGAATGCCCATCAATGACTCTGGAATAAAGGTCAAACTAACTCGTAAAAATTGGGTTTCAAACGAAATAAATCGTGTGAAAACTACCATTAACGCAATCAATAAACTCATCAGCGTAATGGTTCGTGTATCAATTTTTCTTTTCTTCATTTCTAGCATCTCCTCTAAGAGCTGCTACACAAAATATGCAGCGAATGCGAAAACAAAACCGCGAATACAGAAAAGCGGAACGAACTCGTTCAGCTCTGACAGAAAAATAGGGAATACTGATTGTGGCGCTTTTTGCCACTAGCATTATTCATCTTTTTTTCCGAAGAGCTAGTTCGTGCAGCTAGATTATAAAACTGGTCTAGCTATTTCACTATTCTCATGTATTCTTCGTCCGAAAGGCAACATCCCATCCTTTCAGCACTTAACGCTTTATTTCCTACTCTGATTTATTTAGGCCTAAGCCTAAGTGAAATATAGCATATTCCCTACATTGCTGCAACAAACTTTGACTAAAATAGTTAAAACGATAATGGTCTATTATCTGTTTCGTGAACCACATTTCTAAAGTCGACAAACCCCGCTTGCAATCCTCTTAATAAAATTTCAGCCGTTCCGATATTGGTTGCCAAAGGAATCTCATACACATCGCTCAAACGAATCAGCGCTGTAACATCAGGTTCATGAGGTTGTGCTGCTAATGGATCTCGTAAAAAAATCAGCATATCTAATTTATCTTCTGAAATAATTGCCCCGATTTGCTGATCTCCACCTAATGGTCCAGACTTAAACCGATGAACAGGGAGTCCAGTAGCTTCTGAAATTTTCAAACCAGTCGTTCCCGTAGCAAAAAGTTCGTGTTCTTTTAATATCGGTTGATACGCTAAGGTCAGCTTGACCATCAATTCTTTTTTACGATCGTGTGCTATCAATGCAATTTTCATCCGTGATCCCTCAATTCATTTCTTTTTCTTATTATAACAAACTCTTCCATTATAGAGTTAAAGGAATGTTTGCTTCTTTGTCACTTTGACGAAAAATTGCATTCTTTCTTGTGCAACCTTCCGTTGAGAATGTACAGCGCTTTCATTTATACTAAGGATACAATAAAAAAGAAAAGAGTGACGACGATGGTAGAAATGGCGTTAAAACATGTCTATAAAAAATATGATAATGCAGAAAATTATTCTGTAACTGATTTTAACTTAGAAATTGCTGACCGTGAATTTATCGTTTTTGTAGGTCCTTCTGGTTGTGGTAAATCAACTACACTAAGAATGATCGCAGGACTAGAAGATATCACAGAAGGTGAACTTTCAATTGGGGATAAAGTAATGAACGACGTTGCACCAAAAGATCGGGATATCGCAATGGTTTTCCAAAACTATGCGCTATATCCTCATATGACTGTTTTTGACAATATGGCTTTTGGTTTAAAACTACGTAAATATGACAAAGCTGAAATCAAAAAACGTGTAGAAAATGCGGGAGAAATTTTAGGGCTGACTGAATATTTACACCGTAAACCGGCTGCTTTATCTGGTGGGCAACGTCAACGTGTCGCCTTAGGTCGAGCAATCGTGCGTGACGCGAAAGTGTTCTTGATGGATGAGCCTTTATCCAACTTAGATGCAAAATTACGTGTCGCAATGCGCGCTGAAATCGCAAAATTACATCGTCGTCTAGAAACAACGACCGTCTATGTTACCCATGACCAAACAGAAGCTATGACTATGGCTGATCGGATCGTTATCATGAAAGACGGCTTTATCCAACAAATCGGATCACCAAAAGAAGTCTACAATACACCGAATAACATCTTTGTCGCAGGCTTTATCGGATCACCTGCTATGAACTTCTTTAACGTTACATTAAACAACGGAGTCATTCGTGATGGACATGGATTGGAACTTATCATTCCAGAAGGGAAAAATAAATTATTAGTTGAAAAAGGTTATGAAGGAAAATCAGTTATTTTTGGCATCAGACCAGAAGATATTCACAGCGAGCAAGTTGCCTTAGACACAATGAACGATGCGGTGGTTCGCTCTGAAGTTGTGGTATCTGAACTATTAGGTGCTGAAACAATGCTTTATACAAAATTAGGCGATACAGAATTCATCTCAAAAGTAGATGCTCGTGATTTCCATAAACCTGAAGAGATGGTCGATTTAGCATTCAATATCAATAAAGCGCACTTCTTCGATCCAGAAACGGAACAAGTGATTAAATTGCCTTAATTGCTATATAAAAAAAATGAGTAGCGTATAAATCCGCTACTCATTTTTTTATACCATTGTTTCTGTCTCTTGGGGAAGGATGTTTGCTTTTGCTTGTTCCAATTTTTTAGCCTGACTAAATATTGGAATATCAAATTGTTTACTTAATGCATTAGCTACAAAATAAGCAATGTTGTAATCGATCAAACTATGGATCAATCCGCCAACCCCCATCAACAAAAAGATCGAGTACATGTACCCTTGTGAATAATAAGTTTCCGGCATATTTCCCATTGTATAAAAAACACTTACTACAGCTAATTCAGCAGCAGAATGTATTAAGCCAATTGCAAAATTAAATAATTGAAAACGACCATTGAATATAACAAATTTATTTTTAGTCAAAACGATCGTCGGATGTTTTTCCAAATAAAACGCCCCTATGAGTGCAAAAAGTAAATGAGAAAATGCTCTTAAAGCTATGATCGGTGTTGCAGACAGAAAAAAACCAAAGCCTGTACCTAAACTAACCGCAATTGCAACTCCGGGTGAAAAAAACATCGCTAAAAATACTGGTACATGACTAGCTAATGTAAAAGAAGCTGGTCCTATCGTGATTCGCGGCATAACCATTGGAATGATGATCCCCATTGCAACAAGTAAAGCTGAAATCGTTAAATGTCTGACTGAATTCTTTTTCATGCTCTCCTCCGATGTGTCTTGACATGTATGATACTATTTATTTTAAGGGAGAAACATTTATGTGTCAAGACACATATCCATTTATTTAATTAGAGGAGGCCGAGACAAAAGCTTATTTCCGAAGGATCTGCTTTTTTCTCGCCGTTTATTCGGATTTAGAGCGCGAAACAAAACTGTTTTTTAGTTTTGTCCCACGCTAAATTCGGTTTTTGAACCACTATCATTAAAAACCTCAATCATTCGATCTGTACTTGATCAAATGATTGAGGTTTTCGTTTATCACTTAATTGTTGGTTTCATTCTAGAAAAGACCCACAATTTTCCCATCAGAATCAACGTCAATTTTTTCATAAGCTGCTTTTTTAGGTAATCCAGGCATCGTCATCACTGTTCCTGTATACGCAACGATAAATCCTGCTCCAGCCGAAATCTTGATGTTACTGATCGTAATCGTAAAGTCAGTTGGTCTTCCCAATTTAGTTTGATCGTCTGACAATGAATATTGTGTTTTAGCCATACAAATTGGCAAATGACCAAAACCAAGTTTTTCCAGTTTAGTGATTTCTCTTTCAGCAATCGGTTCATACCTTACAGCGCTTCCACCGTACACTTTTTCCACAATTGCACTAATTTTTTCTTTGATTGACAGTTCATCTGGATAAGCAAAAGAGAAATGATTTTCTTGCTCTGACAAACGAACAACCTCTTTTGCTAGTTCTTCTCCACCAGCTCCGCCATTTGCCCAGACATCTGAAAGAACCACATTCACATTGCGTTTTTGACATTCTTTCTTCACAAGATCAAGCTCTGCATCTGTATCTGTAGGAAATTTATTGATTGCCACAACCGTTGGTAAACCAAACACAGTCGTTGTATTTTCAATATGTTTTAAAAGATTTGGCAATCCAGCTGTTAATGCCGCAATATTTTCGTCGCCAAGTTGATTTTTGGGCACGCCACCATGCATTTTAAGCGCACGGACAGTTGCTACTACAACGACAGCTGAAGGACGAATACCCGATTTTCGGCATTTGATATCGATAAATTTTTCTGCACCTAAATCTGCACCAAAACCACCTTCCGTCACAACATAATCAGCTAATTTTCTAGCAGCATTGGTTGCGATCACACTGTTACAACCGTGAGCAATATTTGCAAAGGGTCCGCCATGAATCAAGGCAGGATTATTTTCCAATGTTTGAACTAAATTAGGTTTGATTGCCTCTTTCAATAAAGCCGTCATTGCACCTTGGGCATTTAATTCTCTCGCTGTAACTGGCTGATTGTCGTACGTATACCCAATAATAATATTACCTAAGTTTGTTTTTAAATCTTCGATATCATTAGATAAACATAAAATGGCCATAATTTCTGATGCCACAGTGATTTCAAACCCATCTTCTCTAGGAACACCATTGACCCTAGCACCTAGACCATCAACCACATGTCTTAATTGACGATCGTTCATATCGACTACTCTTTTCCATGTAATTCGGCGATTATCAATTCCTAATTCATTTCCTTGGAAAATATGATTATCAATAATAGCTGCTAGCAAGTTGTTCGCTGCACCGATTGCATGAAAATCACCGGTAAAATGAAGATTGATATCTTCCATCGGTACAACTTGAGCGTAGCCACCGCCAGCGGCTCCTCCTTTGATCCCAAAAACAGGTCCTAAAGAAGGCTCTCTCAATGCAATAATTGCATCTTTGCCAATTCGATTTAACGCGTCCCCTAAGCCAACAACCGTTGTTGTTTTTCCTTCACCAGCTGGTGTTGGTGTGATGGCGGTAACTAGAATAACTTTCCCTTTTTTGTCGGCTGTTATTTTTTCAACTTCGATTTTTGCTTTATATTTTCCATATAATTCAAACTGGTCTGCATTCAACCCAATTTTTTCTGCTACTTTGGTGACAGGTAACATAGTTGCTTCTTGTGCAATTTCAATATCTGTTTTGACCACTTTTTCTCCTCCGCTTCATTACCCGTTTTTTATTAAAAAGTATCACGAATTTTAGTCTTTTTTCAACCAGGACATTGCTGTATCTGCGTAAACTTTCGTTCCCTCGACTAAGACTGATTCATCAAAAATAATCGCTGGATTGTGAAGATTGATATTTTCTTCTGATGCCACCAACAGAACGGTCGTTGTTGGAATCAATTGACTTATCTCACCAAAATCTTCACTTCCCATAAGAGGAGTTGATGTTGGAATAGCAACAATTCGTTCAGCTCCGAAGGTTTCTGTTAATGATTCTTTCGTAAAAGCCGTCAACTGTGGATCATTCACATTCGTTGTACAACCATTGGTGAAGATCACTTCCGCTTCGGCACGAAACGCTTTCGCAATATTTTCTGCCATGACTGTCATTCGTTCTTTGACTTGTGTACGAACATCTTCTTTTAAGGTACGTAGTGTCCCTTTCATCACGGTTGTTTCTGGAATAATATTCGAAGCACCTGGGGTACCTCCAGTAAACTCACCGATCGTTAGTACAAAACGTTCTTCTGAACCAATTTCTCTCGCTGAAAGTTCTTGTAAGGCTGTATAAATATGAACGGCTACGTTGATTGGATCGATCGATGTCTCTGGTTGAGAGCCGTGCCCACCTCGTCCTTTGATATTGATTTCAAACCAGTCAGCACTGGCCATAAAAGTTCCAACTGGTGTCGGCATGATTTGTCCGGCTTTATATCCTTTAAAAGGAAAAACGTGGATCATCATCCCTGCATCTACCTTAGGATTTTCCAATACATGATTATCGATACAGTCTTTTGAGCCAGAAAGAATTTCTTCACCTGGTTGAAATAGTAATTTTACTTGACCCTCAAGTTCATCTTCGAAATTTTTTAAAAGTTTAGCGGCTCCAAGTAACATCGTTGTATGCATATCATGACCACATGCATGCATATAGCCATTTTCAGATTTAAACGGAAGATCAGTTAATTCACGAATCGGTAGTGCATCCATATCCCCTCGCAGTAAAAATGTTTTCCCAGTCTTTTTACCAGCGATAACTGTGATACCTGATTCTCCACAAGGATGTGGCTCATAACCATACTCTGTGAGCTTCTCTTTTACAAAAGCAACCGTATTTGGCAACTCCATACCGATTTCTGGATTTTGATGAAGATGTCTTCTAATTTGGATCAGTTCGTCTTCTAAGCTATCGGCAAATCTCTTTTGATTTTCTGTCAGCATTATTTTTCTCCTTTTCATTTAAAGCTAGTAGCTTCTGATGCCATTGTAAAAACCAATAATACAAACAAAACTAACGGATAAGAAGCTTCTCTTATTATAGTACCAAAGATTTCAGATTATTGGTCCTATTTTTTTATTTTTTAGGAATTGTGTGGATTCCAAGACCTTGAAGATTCTCATACGCTTCTCCTATACCTTCATTATAAGTTGGATGCGGATGAATGATGGCAGTCACTTCATTAATCGTTAATCCATTAACAATTGCAGTTGTAAACTCACTGATCATGTCCGTTGCTCGATCACACATCAACTGTGCGCCAATAATTTTTTTGCTCTGTGCATCTGCAATGACTTTGATAAAGCCTAAAGAAGCCCCTGCAATCATCGTCTTCCCATTGCCTGCCATATTGTATTTGCCGACTATTACTGAACTGTTTTGATCTTTTGCCCTAGTTTCTGTGATACCAACAGACGCGATTTCCGGTGTTGTATAGACACAAGAAGGAACAACATTTAAGTCATACTCAACAGGAAGTTGATTCATTGCTAAAACAGCATTCACACCTTGAGCAGAAGCCAAATGTGCGAGTTGTATGCCACGACTCGCTACATCTCCAATCGCATAAATACCTTTGATGGATGTTTCAAAATAATCATCAACCCAAATGCTTTGATTTTCAATTTTCACATTCAACTCTGGTGCAAAAACCCCTTCAAAATTTGATTTTCGACCTGTAGCAATCAAAATTGCATCAGCTTCTACAGTGTTTTCTTTCCCTTTGATAGTGTAAGTACATGTCAAATACTGATCTCTAAAAATAGTTGTAACAACGGCCTTTGTAACCACTTTGATGCCTTGTTTCTTCAAAACCAACGCTAATTTCTTTGAAATCTCATTATCAAAATTCGGTAATAATGTAGCCGCCGTTTCAATAATCGTTACTTCACAGCCCAACTCATTAAAAATCATAGCAAACTCTACACCGATCACGCCACCGCCGATAATAGTCATTTTTTTATAATCATTTGGTTCTGTTAAAAGTTCATTGCTCGTTAATACGCCTGGTAGATCAATTCCTGGGATCGGTGGAATAGTTGGGGTGGAACCTGTCGCAATCATGATTTTTTTGGTCTCGTAAGTAGTTTCATCTATTTTGATTACACCTGCTTTGATAACTTGAGCTTTCCCAAAAATCAATTCGATTTTATTTGCTTTGACTAAGCCTTCAATTCCGTGAACTAGATTATCGACGACTTTATTTTTCTTCGCATAGAGTTCTTCCATATTGATTTGAAGATTACTGACCTTGATACCATTTTCGCTAGCGTTTTTGATTTCACGGACTGTTTCAGCCGAATGTAATAATGTTTTAGTTGGAATACACCCTTTATTTAAACAAGTACCACCAACACGATCATTTTCAACAAGCGCTACTTTCATGCCCAACTGAGCTGCTTTGATTGCCGCAACATAACCACCTGGACCCGCACCGACCACAATCAAATCATACTTCACCTTTTTATTCTCCTCTCCTTAATTCGTTTTAAAATCATACCGAACAATTGGATGTCTAGCCGCTCTTACTTCGTCCACTCGATGGATTTGCGCGTGTAATGGGTAAGCATGAAAGGCTTCTGGATTTTTATGTGCCTCTTCATAAAGCTTACGGTAAACTGCAATTGCATCATCCATTCGTTCTTTTGACTCAGTTTCAGGAGGTTCTACCATTAACGCTTCTGGCACCGTCAGTGGGAAATACATTGTTGGTGGATACATATTATGATCCAGAATTCCTTTAGCTACATCTAATGCTGAAACACCTGTTTCTTTCTTCAATTTATCTAAACTCATAACAAACTCATGCATACAAGATTCACCATATGGCACTTCAAAAATATCTTTTAATTCATGGAGCATATAATTAGCGTTCAACACTGCACTTTTAGAAGCTGATGAGATCCCCTCTGATCCTAGAAATAAGATATAAGTCAATGCCCGCAAGAACACCGAAAACTGACCATAAAATCCTTTAACCATCCCAATTGAATACTCCGGTTTAGTAAAAGTGATTTGCGAACCTTCTTTGACTGGATAATAATTAGGTAAAAATGGTTTTAATAAAGTTTTACACCCTACAGCGCCAGACCCTGGTCCACCGCCGCCATGCGGAGTTGAGAAAGTTTTGTGTAAATTTAAATGAATGATATCAAACCCCATATCTCCCGGACGTGCAACACCCATAATGGCATTTAAATTTGCACCATCATAATAATTCAACCCACCAGCATCATGAACGATTTTTGTGATTTCTAAAATATTTTTATCAAAAATCCCTGCTGTATTAGGGTTTGTCAGCATCAAGCCGGCCGTGTCTTCTCCAACTGCAGCTTTTAAGGCCTCGATATCGACACATCCGTATTTATCGGAAGGAATGTTGACCGTAGTCATGCCAGTCATCGCCACACTTGCAGGATTTGTTCCGTGAGCAGAATCAGGTACAATAATTTTATTTCTTTGCCCCTGACCATTTTTTTCATGATATGCTTTGATCATCAATAAACTCGTAAACTCCCCATGAGCTCCAGCTGCTGGTTGAAAAGTAATCGCATTCATTCCAGTAATTTCTTTTAGCAGCATTTCTGTCATGGTAAAAACTTCTAGTGATCCTTGAACAGTATGTTCCGGCTGCAATGGATGAATAGCAGCGAAAGCTGAAAAAGCGGCCATTTCGTCGTTTATTTTAGGATTATATTTCATCGTACATGAGCCCAGTGGGTAAAATCCATTATTGATGCCAAAAGTTGCATTGGCTAATTCTGTGTAATGACGGCTGATTTCCGGTTGAGGAAGTGAGGGTAGATTCAGTTCTGTTTGACGTTTTAGTTCTTCTGGGAGATCGGTAGTCGGCACATCACAAGGTGAAATCATTTCATTATAATATCCTTCTACGCTACGTTCAAAAATCAATTTCATTGAACACATACCTCCTTCACCAATTCAACGGCTTCATCTATTTGTTCTTTAGTATTCATTTCTGTAACACACCATAATAACCCTTGCTCTGTAGGATAACCACCTAAAATATCATGTTCTTCTAATTTAGCTAGTATAGATTCAGTTGCTACTGGAAATGTTGTAACGAATTCATGGAAAAAAGGGTTCTCATTATTTCGTTTTACGCCATTGATTTGACTTAATTGATCAGCAAAATAGTGTGCTTTACTATAACATTGCTCTGCTACTTCTTGAATCCCGCGCGCACCCATCGTACTCATGTAAACAGCATTCGTTAACGCGCAAAGTGCTTGATTTGAGCAGATATTCGAAGCTGCTTTCTCTCTGCGGATATGCTGTTCACGTGCTTGCAACGTTAAAACGAACGCACGGTTACCAGCTTCATCTACCGTTTCTCCCGCGATACGACCTGGTAATTTTCGAATCAATTTTTCTTTGGTAGCAATAAAACCAATATAGGGTCCACCAAAAGCTAACGGCAACCCAAATGGTTGTGAATCTCCTACTGCAATATCAGCATTAACTTCGCCAGCTGTTTTCAAAATTGTACTAGCAACTGGGTTCACGCTCATAATGAACTTAGCTTTTGCTGTGTGAACCATTTCAGCTATCGCTTCCACAGGCTCGATCCCGCCATAATAATTTGGCTGTTGAACGATGAAACAAGCACTTGTATCATCTAATTTTTCTTGTAAAACAGCTAAATCGGTCAGCCCGTCTTTTTCTGGAATCATGATAAATTCAATATCTCTAGAACTAAAATAGGTCAATGCAGTTTGGATCGTCATGGGATTAGTCGTTTCTGAAATCAGCACTTTCAACCGTTTTTTCTCTAAACACATATTGATTGCTTCTGCTGCCGCTGTTGCACCATCATAAACAGAAGCGTTCGTAGCATCCATTCCAGTGATTTCACAAATCATCGTTTGATATTCAAAAATCGACTGCAATAAGCCTTGACTGATTTCAGGTTGATAAGGTGTGTATGATGTCATGAATTCTTCTTTCGCTGAGATTTGTTTTACAATAGCCGGGATATAGTGATTATACGCACCTGCACCACGAAAAATACTTGAGAAAACTTTATTCTTCTTCCCCATGTTTTCCAAAATACGTCGCACTTCAAACTCTGACTTCCCTGCTGGAATATCTAGTTTTTCTACGATCATTTCCTTTGGAAGAACTTGATAAAGATCGCTCATCTCTTTTAAGCCGATCGTCTTTAGCATTTCTTGTTGTTGTTGTTCTGTTGATCCAAGATAGTTACCCATTCATTATGCCTCCTCAGATTCTTCGCAGAATTTCTTGTATTCATCAGCGCTCAGTAAGTCTTCGATTTCTTCGACTCCTTCCACCTCGATCAACCATGACTCTAAAGGTGCTGAATTAATCAGTTCTGGACTATCCATCAACTCTTCATTGATTGCTGAAACCGTCGCTGTGATTGGAGAATATGCTTCTGATACAGCTTTAACAGACTCAATATCAGCAAATGACTCACCTTTGATTACCTCGTCGCCTTCATCTGGTAAATCAATAAAAACAATATCCCCTAACTGATCTTGTGCATAATCGGAAAGGCCGATCCTTACTTTATCTCCATCAAACAGTACCCACTCATGTGATTTTGAAAACTTCATTTCTGCTGTATTTTCCATATTAAACGACTCCTTTTCTTCCAATTATTTTTTTACAAACGGTATTGCGACAACTTCAGCTGTAATTTTCTTGCCCCTTACCTCTACATCAATAGGTGAACCTATTTCTACGATGCCTTTTTCAACTAAAGCCATCGCACAAGCTTTATTAATAAACGGACACATTGTACCAGAGGTTATTTGTCCAATTTTTTTACCATTGAAATAAATATTCGCCCCTTCACGTGCGATTCCTCTTTCTGTTAGCTGTAGACCGATTCTAGTGATTTTGGGCTCTCCTTTATCAAGGATTGCTTGTTTACCGATGAATTCTTTTTTATTCATTTTGACAGCAAAGCTCAGATCCGTTTCAAGTGGCGTGATTTCTTCCGTCATTTCGTGACCATAAAGCGGCATTCCAGCTTCTAATCGTAAGGTATCACGAGCGCCCAATCCGCATGGAATAATGCCATATTTTTGACCTGATTTTAATAACAAGTCCCATAATTTAAGTCCATCTTCTGGTCGACAGTATAATTCATATCCAAATTCACCTGTATAGCCTGTTCGCGACAAAATACAGGACACACTCCCAACATTAGCGTCTTCAACAAAGCTATAATACTTTTTAGGAATCTCTTCCTCTTTGGTTAGTTGTCCAATAATTTCTTTGGCATTTGGTCCTTGTAATGCAATCTGAACAAACCGATCTGATTGATCTGAAAACTCAACTTCACCGAATAAGTGCTGTTTCATCCAAGTTACATCTTTTTCTCTATTTGCTGCATTGACCACTAATAAATATTTTTCAGCGCTACATTTATATACGAGTAAATCATCAATTACACCACCGTTTTTGTTACACATCAAAGTGTATCTAACACGACCAATTTCCAAATTACTAAAATCATTTGTTAATACATACTGCAAATTTGCTAACGCATCTTTTCCTTCATAAACAACTTCCCCCATATGGGAAACATCGAATAGTCCTACTTGATTTCGAACGGCTAAATGTTCTTTGATCACACCGCCATCTTTATATTGGACAGGTAGCATGTAGCCAGCAAATGAAACCATTTTCCCGCCTGCTTTAAGATGTGCATCGTATAAAGGTGTTTTTAAATCCATCTTTTCTACTCCTTTGCTTCTTTTTATTTTTCGTTCTTTACTAAGACACCTCCAAACTAAAATAACGATATAAAAACAGAGGAGCAGGCATCTTTAAAAAATGCCTGCTCCTCTGTACAAAACCTGAGAGATTCGTCTTCATATTGAAGAGTTGCTCCTTCGGTGCTTCCGCTTTCCAGAGTGATGTCCAATTACGGTCCTTTTTACCTGAGATCTTCACAATCAATAGTTTGCGCCACTGATCATTTATTCCTTCGGTGCTATGACTAGTCTCTCCCGTAATTCTCTTCCATCTAATTTAGATTATACATAATTTCTATCTTTTTTTAGGCATTGAAAACTAATACCGTTCTTTCTTTATTCAAACTATTGTGGTGCTTAATTATGTCAGAATTTAAGGAGAATGTTTAGATCACGCGCTTGTTAAAGAATTGCGATTTTACATCTGAATATCGGGCGCTATCGCCTCACTAACTTCTACCTGATTTTGAAGAATGGTTAAGTGCCAATCAACTTAGGGCAATGAGTTAAAACGCCTACAAGAATATCATAGTTTATCAATAAATGAGTTCTTGGATTCAATTCTAATAGTGATTTCCTACTTTAAACTTACTTGTGATTCCTGTAAACATTTTCTCATAACCTTTCCATTTTTTCAAAATCCTGAACTAAGATTCGTTATTTTTTTGAACCAGTAAGGTAATTCCTCCTGCAACAACGAATGAAATTCCTATAAATAAAAAGGAACTGAAGAAAGCACCATTTGAAAGTTTGATTAGAGCTCCTATAATCGTAGGTGCAACGAAGCCACCTGATACACCAATTGCATTGATCGTTGCATATTTTGCAGATACTTCATCCGATGGAAATAGTTTCACCGGGATACTCATTAGCGTAGCAAATGCTAAACTAGCAAAAACCACAGAGAATGTTAACGCAATCATACTCATCAAAAATGTTCCGAAAACTGAAACTAAAACAGAAAAAATCCCCCCACCGATCGTTGCTACAAAAATCACATTTTTCTCTTTTCCAATAAAATATTTATTCACTATAAGACCGCCCAACATAGCTGCAGCCATTGTGAAAAAACCAATAATAGCTGCTACATAGGCTGTTTGGGTTAATGCCAACCCGTGTGCTTCAACAAGATATGTCGCCATCCAGCCATTGAGTCCATATAGCGCAGCATTGATAAAAAATGCTGCAAAAATCAAAATCAACACATTTCGGTCCTTCAACACTTCTCGAAATGAAATAACATTCTTATTTTTTAACTGGTCTTTTACTCCCCCAAAATCTTTAGGAATTACAAAAGACATTACAACGGCAATCAATAAAACAGCCACTCCTAAAAAAAAATATGTCTTATGCCAACCAACTTGCAGTAATAACGGGGCAATCAATAATGGACCTACGATTGCTGCAAAACCTGATGATGCAATCATTGTGGATTGTGCCGGACCTCGCTTTTCCATAGGCAGTTCTTGTGAAATAAACGTACTTACTGAAGATGGGTAACCAGAATGTGCCACAGCTCCAGTCATAAAACGGATCAAAATCAAATATAATAAAGAAAAGCCGAATCCAAATAAAAAGAGGAAAATTCCTACTAAAAAAACGGAGGTGATCATCATTTTTCTCGTTCCAATCTTATTAGATAAATAGCCAAACGGTATTTGGAAGATCGTATATCCTAGAAAAAAAGCACTCAATACTAATCCTTTTTGCTGCGGATCAAAGCCTAAATCATTTGCAATCGTTACTAGTGACATACCAATTGTCGTTTTATCTACATAAATACACGTGTATCCCAAAAAGATAGCTGCTAGCATCCAACTAATATTTCTTGTTTTCTTATTTTCCACTGTCTCACTCCTAACAAAAAAGAAAGCGCTTTCTAACTATGATTATCCTTGATATTCAAAAAAAGTCAATAACCTAACTCAATTATTTTACATATAGTTAAAATAAATTGGTTTTACTCCTTTTTGAAGTTCATTTATTATGCGTTTTATTCTATTCCTTTGTTTCGTTAAATAAACGATTTATTCGGATTTAGAGCGCGAAACAAAAACTGATCTTTCGTTTTATTTCGCGCTCTCGCATTTATTTTTTCAATTTTTGGACTCTTCTTCACGAAACAAAAACCATTACTACGCTAAAGCGCCCATTGGATCCCAAGGTGCTAGAACAGTTGGCTCTTGTTTCCATATTTCTTGTAATTCTGGTGACAAAAGTTCTTTACGAACAACGATTTGATACGTATATTCATCCATCCACGCATCACTCATCACAAAGAATCCTTTATCGCCAACTTTTTCGCCCCAACTATTTTCTACTTTCCATTTAGTTGACGCACCATCGATCATATCGACACCAGTTAAAACCATCGCGTGAGTCATTAGGCTTTCACCAAAATCCAAACGTTGTGCTTTAGTCATAGTGAAATCGATATCGAATAAATCATTCATGTCGTACGCATCTAGAGACATAATCCCACTATCTCTTGTTGAAGATTGACCTACATCGCAACCAAACCAAACAGATTCTCCTTGTTCTAATTGAGCAATTGCTAATTTTTTGAATGTAGTCATATCCACGTTGATATATTTGACTTCTTTGCCGCCTACAACATTTCCAAGCATTTCTACAGTATACGTTTGATTGTATGGTTTGTCAGCTGTTGGCGCATTGATTATACTCACATAATCATCAAGATTCACACCCACATATTTTTCATAAAAAGAGTGTGGTGTTAGATTTTGATCTAGATGATAATTTTTTTCTTCATCACGATATTCAAAGTCAAATGTTTCTGGAGGTGTTCCTAATGAAATTGCTAAAAAGTTATAGATTTCTTCTAACATTGCTTCTTTGGCTGTTTGAACGTCTGCAGCTGTTTTTCCGCTCGCGATCAACTCACGTAAAACTGTTGCATCTTTTCTTAATTTTTTGTTTAAATAATTGTTTAGGTCACGAGAATTTGAGCTATTGCTACTTTCAGGCATCGCTGTTTTCGGCACAACGCCATATTTTTGGAAAAGAGAAACGATCATATCCCATTGTCCACCATCTTGTTGAGGTGTTGCTAATAAGAAAGCTACTTTTCTACTGTCTAATTCTTGATCCGCTGTTGCAATAATATTTTCATAGAAGTAATTTGATTTTTCATATTTATCCCAGAAAAATGTATAGTTTTGAGAAAGTTCGAAATCTTTTAAATTAAAACTGTTGATCATTTTATGTCTAAACGTATTCAATGCAGCAAACATCCAGCAACGTCCACTTTGTTTTTGATTTGCTACTTTTCCAGTTGTGATGTCAACTGAAAATACAGGGACATTATTTACTTCGGCACTTTGATTTTGAGCTGAAGCGGTAATACCATTTTTGACAACCCCGCGTTGTAAGGCATTATGTTTATTGTTTTTCGCAAAGGTATCGTGAAATTTTTGTGTTACTGTTGGTTCGATTACTGACATATTGATTCATCCTTTCATTCATCCTATTCCTTATTTATTATATGCCTGAATCTTCAATCCCTCAAGCTTTTGATAAGATAAATTTGCTTCTTTGCATCACTTGTATTATTATATGTAATACAAAGGATTAAAAAAGAGGTGAAAATATGTTATTAGAAATAGATACTCAAAGCCAAATGCCGATTTATCAGCAAATATGTAACCAATTGATTCTTGGTATTGCCACAAATAAGCTGCGGCCTGGAGAAATTTTGCCATCTGTTCGACAAATGGCTGACGAAATTGGTGTAAATATGATGACTGTTTCAAAGGCTTATACGTTGTTAAAAAATGATGGATACATTTTAACCGATCGTAGAAACGGAACCAAAGTGGCTGAAAAACAAACGATTGATCCGCCATTTCAGGAGCGTTTTTCAAAAGCGTTAGAACTTTTATTAGCTGAAGCTTCTATTCATAAACTTTCAGAAAGTATGGTACAAGAAAAAGTGAAACAGATTTATCAAAAATTTGAACAGTAAAAGGTGTGTTGAAAATGAATTTTTTTCTTTATTTATTACTTGTTGGGGTCAACTTTTTAATGGCATTTGCTGGGAGAATTCCTGCAAATCCGCATAAGAATGTTCTTTTAGAAACGACTTTACCTAAAGATAAACTGCAAGATGATCAAGTTTTATTGGTTAGTAGAACGTACAAAAAAAGATTGCTGCAATTGGCGTTAGTTTTCACTATTATTGCTCTGCCGATTGTTTTGATTCCTTATGATTCTTTGACATTGCTCTATTTTCTGGTAATGATCATTGGCATGATTGGGGCTTCTTTTTACTTACAAGTTGTCTATATTCGTAAAATGACGACAGTAAAAGTCAAAAATAATTGGATTTTACCAACAAGCCCAATTTTAGTTGATACAACATTAGTAGCCAATAAAAATCGTAAATTGATTTCTGTTTGGTGGTTTTTACCTAGCATTTTGATTACTCTTTCAGGTTGTATTTATGCATTTACAACCCTTGGATTGTCTAATGGCACTTGGCTTATTTGCCTTATTTCTCTCCTTATAATGGGAATGTTTTTACTTTTTTATTATTTTATTGCACGTTTTCCAGTTAAATCCGTCACAAGCAATGGAACAATCAATCAAAAGGTCAATGACCAAATGCGTCATCATTGGTCTGTTTTGATGGCTGTTTCAGCATTTGTTTTGAGTCCTTTGGCTTTTTTGCCAACTAGTTCTCTAGTAGTTCCTTATGAACAAATGATGGCATTTTCAATTGGTTACACTATCCTTATACTTGTATTTGTCATTTTCACTTTTTATTATTTATTCTCCTCTAGAAAAAAACAAGATGACTTGATTGCACAAGCGAAGGAATACCGTTACAGTGATGAAGATCAATACTGGAAATACGGAATCTATATTAATCCGAATGATAAAAGAATCATGGTACCAGATCGCGTTGGGATGAATATCTCTGTCAATTTAGGCAGACCCGTTGGAAAATTAACTTTAGGTCTAACCGGAATTTTAGTTTTGGTTGCTCTAGTTGGAGCAAGTATCCCGATGCTGATCAGTGATTTTTCGAGTAATCCATTTGAATTGACTACAACTCATAACGGCATCTCATTATCCGCTCCATTAAGTCAACATAAACAGATTGCTTGGAATGAAATTGAATCCGTAAAATTGGTTGATAACCTCCCGAAAGACAAACTCCGTATTTTCGGAACAGCAACAGAAAATTATTTAACTGGAGAATTTCAGGTTAATTCTGAACCGGCTTATTTACTTGTTTTAACAGATAAAAAACCAATTTTAGAAATCAAGACTAAAGATAAGTTGTACTACTATACAAATAAAGATAGTAGCTTAACTGAAAAATACTATCGGACTATCCAGGATACTCGAAGAAAATAAGAATAAGTTAGGAAAACAAATATAGTTCAACTTTTCCTCTCAGCTCATACTTACTATTCATTTCTTTCAATGAAAAAGTTGCTTGATCCTCTAGAACCCCCCTCACAAATTTAGTGGATTTGACTAGAGAGGAATATTTTTTCTAAAAAAGACTATATTCTGTCAATTATACTTTGACATATTCCTATTATGTGATTAAACTAATCATAATGAATAGGAGTGAAGGAATAATGACTGTATTCAGTTTGAGAAAATATCAAAAATCTGATTTAGAAAACATACTTGCTATATTTAACGGAACTGTTCAAGCAATCAATAAAAAAGACTATACACAACAACAAATCGATCAATGGGTTCAACTAAAACCTGATTATGAAAAATGGCATGCTAGACTTTCGTCAAGCTATAGTATGGTCGCTTTGAATCGAATGGAAGTTATTGGGTTTGGCAATATTACGGATACCGGTGAACTTGATCTATTGTATGTAGATAAAAAATGGATCGGTTATGGCATAGGAAAAATGCTGGCTACAGATTTAATGGATCATGCATTAAAAGCTGGAGCAAAAGAACTTACTGTATACTCTTCCATCACAGCTAAACCATTTTTTGAATCTCTTGGATTTGAATTAGTAGAACAAAAGGTTAAATACCGCAACGGTGTTATGCTTATGAATTATTTGATGGTTTATCGTCAAGATAAAAATTAAGCAACTGATTTTGCCAAATTTTTTTACTGTACAAAAAAGAGCCCTCATCTGAAATATTTTCAGAGAAGGCCCTTTTTTTGTATAGTTTTTTATGCAACAGTAAATTTTGTTTCTGACAATGAATTTTGTAATTCATCATTTGAGATTTCTCTATCACTTGTTACTGAAGCTGATTTTTTCTCTAAATCAACACTTGCAGATTGAACACCTGAAATTTTTTCGAAATTTTCTTTAACGATATTCACACAACCATCACATTTCATTCCGTTGATCGTTACTGTTTTTTCCATTGGTAAACACTCCTTGTAATTTTTTATTGGTATTGCTTTAACTAACTAAGTGACACTGACATTGTCCAGGTACACAGTTGCAGGGGACTTCTTTTACAGCTGACTTTCGTTTTTCTTTCAATAGTATTTCTAACTCATCGATATCCTCAAAGCTCAATATACTATCATGAATTATCGATTCAAGAACACTGCCAACTTTTTTGCTGCACACTTTGGTCAACATCTCCTTAGAAAGTGCCTCAATACTTTTTCGTTCTTCTACTAAAGGAAAATAGGTAAACTTGTTACCATTACGCGTTGTTCCTAACATACCCTTATCAACTAAACGACTCAGTAACGTTTTCACAGTGGTGCTCTTCCATTCAGTTTTTTCATTAAGAATATCCGTCACTTCTTTACTAGTTGTTTCTTTAGTGGCCCAGGCAACACGCATGACTTCCCATTCTGCATCAGTGATATTTAATGCTTTTTTATTATCTGACATAAAAAGTCTCCTTTTTATTGATTTCTTTACATAGCTCCAAGAACTACATGTGTAGTCAACTGATAGATTAATAATAGCTCTTTTTTTCCAACTTGTCAAAGGGAAGATTTTATCTGTTCTTTTCTCGCCATTTATTCGGATTTAGAGCGTGAAACAAAACTGATCTTTCGTTTTTATACGAAAACTAATACTGTAAAAAAACAAAAAAAAGCTACCTCCTACTGAAACCGTAGTTAGCTAAAATTGGTCTAGAACGCTTCAACAGTTATTTGTTAGAGTGTTCTTTCTATTTTGTAAATAACTTCCTCCAAGTTCATTATAGCGGGACTGATCGGAAAACATCCGATAAATGATACGTATTAATAAATGAACGGTCGCAACAACCGATTTTTTATGTCCAGCATTTCTTCTTACCCGAAAGAAAAATGCTTGGATTCGATTGGGTTTCCCTTGGGAAACCGCTAGTGCTCCTTGCGCTAAGACCTTCTTTAGATAAGAATTTCCTTTTCCTACCCGTTTACTTCGATTCTTTCCAGCACTTTGATTGTTTCCTGGACTCGCTCCTGCCCATGAAGCCAAATGTCCAGATGTCGGGAAAACAGACATATCTATCCCCACTTCTGCGAGTACAACTGCCGCTGTTCTTCGATTGATTCCTGGGATTTCCTCCAAACGTTCTACGTATTCTTCATAAGGAACGAGATAGTCGTTGATTGTTTCTTCGACTTCTACTAGTTGTTTTTCTAAGCACTCAATTTGAGTGAGATGAAGAGCTAACATTTTACGATAATGAGGTGTCATAAATCCTTCTAGGGATTCAAGCAATTGAGGCACTTTTCTGCGTAAGGTAGTGTACACACACTCGAGAATGAGTGACTCTGTGATTGGTTTATTTTCAATTAAGGCATAGAGTAAGGCTCTGCCAGATTTTCCATAGATATCTTTAATCACTGAGGTTAATTTGATTCCAGCATTCTGCAGGACCATGTGCCCCCGATTTTTTTCTCGATTCAAATCTTCTACTAAGTGCTTGCGATAACGTGTTAAGTCTCTCAATTCCTGAATAGGTTCTGGTGGAACAAAACTTGTAGGAACGACTCCTAATCGAGTGAGACGAGCAATCCATTCCGCATCTTTCATATCCGTTTTTTTTCCTGGAATATTTTTGATGTGGCGAGGATTCGCCAACTGTAAATCAAAATGATTTTGTAAAATTCGCCAGACACATTTCCAATAAACACCCGTGCTTTCCATGCTTATGTGTGTGACTTCGTAAGAAGTCAACCAATCAGATAAGTCAAAAAGACCACGAGTTGTCGTATCAAAACTACCAAAGAATTTTTCTGGGCGTTTTTTTCCTTCAGCAGAACGAATAATACACGCAACAATTACTTTTTGATGGATGTCTAATCCAGCACAACAAGAACGAAGTACATCTTCCATTTTCAACATTCCTCCTTGAAAAAAAGTACAGAAGAGGCTATTCTACTTATAGAAACAAATTTATTTTTATACGCAGGTTCTATGACCTAATGATTGGTACAAATAAGTAGAATGATCTAGTTTGTCCCTCAAGGTTACTTGGAGAAGAACCTCAATAAGCGATCGACCTACAAGCCACTTCTGTCATCTCTAGTATGACAGGAAATAGCCTGTAGGTCGATCACTTTATTTTCATTCTGTTTGGTGAGGGCGGTAGCCCTCATGAGTGTTTGTCCCACGCTCGGTTGGTTCATATTAAGCTACTGTTTTACGGCTGTTGTTCTTAAACTTAGTATCGTTTATAGGAATTTCTACTGGTTTCGATTGGAATAGCTTGTATAGACCATGTCATTTTTCACGTAGACTTGTTCAACTTTTAAATTCACTGGTCCATTGAATTCATTAAACAAACGAATCCCTTTCCCTAAAATCGTCGGTATCGTTGTAAGGATATACGTATCGATCAGCTTTGCTTCCGTTAATGGAGCAATAATACTTGCGCCACCCACAACCCAAATTGCTTCTCCGTCTTGTTCTTTTAATTCTTGAATCAATTCTGCAGGTCCTTTACTTGTAAAAATCAATTTTTCAGTATTTTCATCTGGATGACTCGTAATGATATACGACATTTGCTCTTCATAAGGATATTGATCTGGGGATAATTCATTGACTACTTGATCATAGGTTGTTCGCCCCATCACTACTGTATCGATTTTCCCCATCAATTCTTGATAGCTAGTATCTTCTTCCACTAATTCAATTCCGCCGCCTAAAAAGTCAATGCTGCCATCTGTTTCCGCAATATACCCATCAACACTTGCCGCAATGTATAAAATTACTTCTCTGCTCATAATAAACCTCCATCTAGTTTAAAATAGGTATAGCCTTCGAACTATTCATTGTACCTGTTTTATAACTTTCGTCAACTAGTTTGTCCAATAAAAAAAAGCCTAGTGGAAAGAGGCTAAAATTCTTGTAAAACACAGTGAATATAATGAACTGATGTTGCACAATACCTACTTGGTTCTCTGAGTTAAACACTTTGGTCCCAACCTCATTCAACTATGCTTCATTTCTTAACGTTGCGGTGAAACCATCTTTTATAATCGCCTGTCTTGTGGTTTGCCCTAGACAGTATAATTTAGGCATTTCTTTTAAATCAGTTTTTCTATAAACAGCTAAAAATCGATGCCATAAAGACGGACTTGCTAGGTAAACAGCCGTTATTTTTTGGGTCAACAAAGATTCCTTTAGTAACTGTTGATTTTTTTTTGGAAAATAATTGTCGTAAAGGATTGGTGAAAACAATTGATGTCCCTTTGCTACTAATCCAGCTTCACCAGCGTTATCTGCTAAATTACTTTTTGGATAAAGAATCGTTGTCGGTTCTAAATAACAGGCTGCAAAAGCTTCAAATAAGTGTTTTTTTGTTGGATAAGGCGCTTGAAACGTTACAACTACATTATTTGCTAAAAGAATTTGAGCAGTCTTCTCACCAATAACAGCGAATTTTTTCGTTTCAAACTCTGTTTTTCTTAGTTGCTGAAAAAAGAATGCCGCAGCATGTTGACTTGTTAAAAAGACCCATTCACTTTGCTTTACCAATGATTCAAATGAATGTTCTACTGCTCTTTTTTTTAAGGTAAGCAAAGGGATTTCGACCGTCTCAAATCCTCTTTTTTGAAAATATAAACAATCCTCGCAATTATCTTCTGGCAGACGTGTTAGAAGAATTTTTTTCATAATGATCCCTGATTCATTTCATCTAATAATTCTGCTGCTATTTGCGCTCCAACACCTGATAATTCTTGAACAACAGTAGTTTTAGTAAATGACTGCTGTAGCTTTTTATCCCCTAAAAAACCTGAAAAACGATAACCATTTTGTTCTTGAACAGCATAGGCACCAATCGGAATATCACAATTACCATTCAGCATTGCTAAAAAAGCTCGTTCTTCCATAACTAATTTTCTTGTTAACAAATCATCAATCGGGCTTAAAAAGTCATTCATTTCTTGATCTTGACTACGACATTCTACAGCTAACGCACCTTGTCCTACCGCTGGAATGCATTGCTCGCTTGTCAAAACGACATAGGGATGAGTAGGCACATCAAACCAATTCAATCGTTTTAAACCAGCAACAGCTAGAACGATACCATCTAATCCCTGTTCTTCCATCCGTTTTAAACGAGTGCCGACATTTCCGCGAATTGATTCGACTTGAAGATCTGCTCGCAAATTCTTCATGTGAAATTCACGACGCAAGCTACTTGTTCCGATTCTCGCACCTTTTGGCAACTCGTCTAGTGAACTCACTTCTCTAAAAATCAAACAATCAGCAGGATCCGTTCTCTCTGGAATCGCGGCTAATGTCAATCCGTCTGCGACTTTTGCTGGCATATCTTTTAAACTATGGACTGCAAAATCGATCGTGCCTTTCAATAAAGCCTGCTCTACTTCATTGATAAATAATCCCTTTCCTCCGATTTTGGACAAACTGACTGAAAGCATTTGATCTCCTTTAGTCGTCATTGGGATAATCTCTACTGGAAACTCTCCCTGAACTTCTTTTAATAAATCTAATACGATCTTTGTTTGTTTCATCGCTAAAGGACTATTTCTGGTACCGACACGAACAGTTTTCATTCAACTTACTTCCTTTTTTCTTTACTTATCTTCTAATCATACTGAATTTTATTTTTTTGACAACTGCCCTGTACCAACTTTATACGCTAAGAAATAAAGCCCAGCTACAAAAAAGCCGCCGCCAATAATATTGCCTAGATATACACTAACCATATTTTGACCAAAAGCTGACCACGTATTGCCTCCTAAAAGAATCCCCATCGGAATCAAAAACATATTAGCAACTACGTGTTGGAACCCACAAATCACAAAGCCCATGATCGGCAAGAAAATCCCAACGATCTTACCAATAAAATCTTTCGCTGCAAAGTTTAAATAAACTGCTGTACTGACCAAGAAATTACAGGCAATACCTGAAAGAAACCCTTGTAAAAAAGTATCTTTGGTTCGACCAAGGGACACCTGAATCGCCCGTTCAGCAAAATCTCCTTGCAACGCCCCACTCAAATATCCAAAGAAATAAGCAACAAATAAAGAACCAATCAAGTTGAAGATCGTCACGATCATAATATTGCGAAACCATTCTTTTCCAGTAATTTTTCTAGCAAACAACGCCATCGAAACAACCATCATATTCCCTGTGACCAATTCTCCTCCGGCAAGCAATAAACATATCAATCCAAATGGAAAAACAGCTGCACCGATCACATTAACAAGTGATCCCCACTCTTTAGGCATTGTCCCCATCGCCCGAATCATCGCAATACCTGCAACAGCAATAAAAACACCTGCTAAAAATCCTAATACCGCTAACGTCAAAAAGCTAGCGCGCGCTTTCTGAACCCCTTTGTCAATTGTCACATCGACTATTTCTGGTGGTTGAAGTGAACTCATAGATTTATCTCCTTTACTTAAAAGCTCAGTGGGTTTGATAAGTCTCAACTGAAAAATAGCAAAAATTAACTATGACGTTCTTTGGCACATTTAATTTTTATCTTTTTCCCGAGAATCTAACCCATAAAATCACCTAAACAAATTTTTTATTTAAAATATCCCACTGCTTTTTATACATTGTTGTTAATTCTTCATTCAAGTAGATTATCTCATCAAAATAGTGATCCTTTAAATACTGCTGATGCACTTCATCAAAACGCTGATCACGATTTTTACCGACTTGAATCGCGTATACATCCGCACCTTTTTGTGTGTAAGAAATGATTATTTCAAAATCGATTTTTTCTGTATCGATCAACAATATTTTGTGTCCAAATAACGGTAATTGTTCAAACCAATCTGCACCGTTTCGACAAGAAACAACATCTCCTAAAATGATCAGAGAAGGGTTTTGAATTTGATGTTCTTCGATTGCTTTGACTAGCGTTTGAACCGTTGCAGCGACTGTACGCTGACGACCTAAACTACCCCACTCCACGATTGCCACCGGTAATTGTGGCGAAACATCTTGCTCTAAAAGTTTCTTCTGCGTACTCTGCACTTTTTCAACGCCCATATATAAACACATCGTACCGTTATCTGTCAGATCTTTAAAATCAATTATTTCGCCAGCTTGACGATGAGCAGTTGCTAACGTCACTTTACTACTGTACGCCCGATGAGTTAAGGGAATACCGCTATAGCTACTAGCAACGGACGCAGCGGTAACCCCGGGAATAATCTCGTAGCCGATTCCTTCGCTTTGAAGTATGGAGATTTCTTCCCCTACTCGACCAAAAATACCAGGATCTCCACCTTTTAATCTGACTACAATCTGATTTTTACGCCCTTCTTCTAACAATAATTGATTAATGTTTTTTTGTTTCAACACATGATTTTTTGGGTACTTTCCACTGTAAATAAAACGTGCTGAATCCTTCGCTAAATATAACAACACTGGATGAACTAGGCGATCATAAATAATCACATCCGCTGATTCCAGCACTCTTTTTCCTTTAAGCGTCAATAGTTCAGGGTCGCCCGAACCAGCACCGACAAAATAAACGTTTCCCATAAACTACACCATGACATAAACGAGGTCATTTTCGACAATCGTTTCATATGCACGGACACAACCTTCATCTGGTTCTTGAACTTGCCCATCATTTAAATTGATTTTATAGTCATGAAGAGGACAAAAAACATATTCACCAGAAACTGTTCCTTCAGCTAATGGACCTTGTTTATGTGGACAAATATTTTCAATCGCTTTGACACGATCATCGCTTAAACGAAAAACAGCAATTTTTTGTTCTCCAACAATAATTTCTTTCCCCATTCTAGGAGCTAGCTCAGCTAATTGACCAACTAAAATTTTTTCCATGTTATACTCTCCCTACTGTGTATAATTCTTGGCGTGTATTGTTATCCTCTACAACTTCGTCCCAAGGATTTCCACGACGTCCTATGACAGCCTCATCTAAAGCAGACAACAGCTCTTGACGTTTTTCGGGATCTAATAAGACTTCCTTCACAACATCAAATCCCATACGTTCAATCCATGGTGCAGTTCGTTCAGCATAAATACCTGTTTCGCGGTAATATTGAAGCATTGCCCCACAAATATCGATCACTTCTTGTTCTGTTTCAACCGTTGTTAACAGTACAGCTTCTTTGACTTCCGTTCCGCCATTACCGCCAACATAAATTTGAAATCCATTATCCACTCCGATGATGCCAAAATCTTTCACACCACTTTCTACACAGCTTCTCGGGCAAGCAGAAACACCCATTTTAAATTTGTGCGGTGTATCGATAAATTCATAACGCTGTTCCAACTTAATCCCAAGCCCCATTGAATCTTGGGTACCAAAACGACAGAAGTTCGCACCGACACACGTTTTAACAGAGCGAACAGCTTTTGCGTATGCACCTGCTGATTTCATGTCTAATTCTTCCCAGATTTTTGGCAAGTCTTCTTTTTTTACTCCGTATAGCCCAATTCTTTGACTACCTGTAACTTTAACCATCGGTACATCGTATTTTTCAGCAACTTTGGCAATTAGTAACAATTGTTGTGGATTTGTTTTCCCGCCACGCATTCTTGGAATCACTGAAAATGTACCGTCATTTTGAATATTCGCATATAAACGTTCATTGACATAACGTGATTCTTTTTCATCCGCATGTTCTTTAGGCCAAGCCACGTTTAAATAGAAATTGACAGCTGGTCGACACTTAGGACACCCTTCTGGATTGGTAAAATTCAATTCTCGGTAAACTTCATCTGATGAGGTCAATTTTTTCGCATAGATTTGTGTGACGATTTGATCTCTGGTTAAATCCGTACAACCACAAATTCCTGTTGGTGCAGACACTACTTCCCCACCTAATGCATAAGCCAAAACATCTCCGATCACTGATTTACATTTTCCACAAGAACCGCCTGCTTTAGTATGTTTTGTTACATCTGCAACAGAGGTTAGCTCTTTTTCATTGATGGCAGTCATGATAGTTCCTTTATCGATGCCGTTACAACCGCAGATCACTTCATCATCCGGCCATTCACTAACGTCAGCACTCGCTTCTTCACCAACCATATGCAGTAAAGAGACAGGCGTATATTCTTCAATACTTTCATTTTTCTTCAAAATATTATAATAACGATTTCCTTCACTTGTATCGCCATAAAGAACAACACCGACCACTTGATTTTCTCTCACAAAAATCTTTTTATACGTATAATTGATGCCATCAAAAGCTTCGATACTATTGATGCCTTCTGCTTCTTTGATGTTTCCAGCAGAATACAAATCACAGCCAGATACTTTTAACGAAGTAAAGGTGGTACTTCCTTGATAGGGTTTCGCCTCTTTACCTGTCAACACATCCGCTAAGACTTTTCCTTGTTCAAATAAGGGCGCAACTAACCCATACACATTGCCGTTATGCTCCGCACATTCCCCTACAGCAAAAACGTCTGGAACATTTGTTTTCATAAAGTCATCCACAACGATTCCACGGTTCACTTCGATCGTTGTTGTTCTTGCTAGTGTTGTTTCTGAGCGAATCCCGATCGACATTACGACCATATCCGTTTCAATTGTAGTTCCGTCACTAAAAGCTAAACCAGTAACACGAGTCTCGCCGAGGATTTTTTGTGTCGCTTTTTCCATTAGAAATTTTAATCCTTGTTTTTCTAAATCGGCTTGCAGCATTTTGCCTGCTTTTTCATCTAATTGAGTTTCCATCAGCCATTTTTCTAAATGAACAACTGTTACATCCATACCTTGATCTAACAATCCTTTGGCCGCTTCTAGCCCAAGCAATCCGCCACCAATTACCACGGCTTTTTGGTATTTTTGAGAGGCTTCAAGCATATTTTCTGTGTCATCAATTGTTCTAAAACCGACAACACCAGGTAGTTGAGCGCCTTTAATTGGTAAGATAAACGCTCTAGATCCTGTGGCAAGAATGCATTTATCATAGAAAATTTCTTTACCAGATTGTGTAATGATTTTTTTATTGTCTGTATCCATTTTGACTGCTGGATCATGATTGATTAGTTTAATTTGATTTTCTTCATACCATTCAATTGGATTCGTAATGATTTCTGAAACAGACATCTTCTTTTGTAAAACATTACTGAGCATGATCCGGTTGTAATTTGGGTATTTTTCTTCTCCGATGATCGTGATTTGATAACGTTCGGGATCACGATCTAAGATTTCTTCAATCGTACGAACGCCAGCCATTCCATTTCCAATTAAGACAAGCTTTTCTTTCATTTTATGTAAACACTCCTTTGTGATTTTTTGAGCAATTTAGTCGATGCTTTGTCTTTTTTAGAATAGCAAGAATGACAGATGGTGGCTATTAGGGAATTACCTAATAACTTGGCTATTTTACCAATACTTTTTGAATTGATGGCTATGCTGCTTTTCCAACAAAAAAATCAACTGTCCTAAACTAAGTAAATTCCTCCTCTTAGTTAAGACAATTGATTGCTATTTTTACTATGATCAATGTTTAAACATTGGCTAGAAATTGTTCTCTTTTGTTTTTTGATGCAGTCTTTACATCGATGTATTTCCATTTCACATTTTTAATCCCAACATCTTTCAGTGTTCCTTTAATAAAAACAGACTTAACATAATTTCCTTTTACAACTGTTAGATACCACTTGGGCGCTGTTCCTGTATTGAGTATCGTCGTTTCTTTTATATTAGTAAACAACCCTTTTAAACTTAGTCCTGAGTCATCATACGCACTATTTTTCAACATCACTTTGTCGAAAAAACCTTTGATGATTGCAGGAAATTCATACCACCATGTCGGAGCAATAATGTATAGCTCGCTCGTTTCTCCCAGCATTTTTTGATACTGTTTAACAAGAGGATCTGTTGTGTCCCCTTTGGAAAATAAGGCGAGATCTTTTTCCGAAAAAACAGGATTAAACTGGTCTTTATTTAAATCAATTAATTGATATTCTTTTTGCTCGTTTTTTAAACGTGTTATTAAATTGCTCAAAATGGCATGATTAAAACTACCTTCCCATGGATGAGCATAAATAATGGTTGTTTTCATCACTTCTCTCCTAACTTCGACTGCTTGATTTCTTGATAAATATCGCTGATTTTTTTGTTGATTTCTGGTTCATACTGTTCATATTCTTTTGCAATGATCTTAGGTTTCAATTCTTTGATCAATGTTAAAACCATTTTTTCATGTTTGATCTTTTGTTTGATTTCAGCTTCTTTTTTAGTCAAAAGCTGTTCAGAGCGTTCACTGCATTCATCGTTTTCTGGAAACTTCAAAAAATTTAATAATTCTTTCATTTCTTCTATGGAAAAACCTACGTGCTTCATAACGATTAAGTACTCTAATAAAATTTTATCTGCTTCATCAAAAATTCGATAGCCATTTTCTTGCCGTTTTCCTATAACAATTCCTTGACGTTCATAATATCTGATCGTCGAAAGTGGAATAGTCATTTCGCTGGTTACATCCTTCATTTTGTACATCCTCTCAACTCCTTTTTTTATTGATCTAACTGCATCTTAACATTGCACTAAAGAACAATGTCAACAAAAAAAGCCACTTCGCTAAAATAAGCAAAGTAGCCTAGTACCTATAAAAACTGTTCATCTTTTTTCAAGAACATCGATCAACCAGTCTCTTAATTTCTTTGTGGCTGTTTTCCATAAGAAGATAACGCTATCAAATAATCCTGAGATTCGATCGTACTCATATTATAAAAATCACCACCAACATATCAACTTAGCATAAGTTTAAATTAATTTCAGGAAAATTAAATGATACTAAAAATAAAAAATAGATTGCAATGTTCTTTCAAACCATTTATTATTATTTATAGTACAAATTGTACTGATAATACACAGAAGGAAGGTTATTGTATGAAAAAATTTATTTTAGGGTTAGTAATTTGTTGTTCAATCGGGTTTGGAGCAAGCGTAGTTTATGCGGATGAGGCTGTTAGTGAAGTTAATTCTGGTATGGATATGACACTTGGTGAAATTGAAAATGTTTTAATGGCCTATTTAAAAGAGCAAGGATTAGACTACTCACTTCATTCCAAAGAGCTTTCTGACTATCTATATGATCAATTAACTAGTTCAAGTGATCAAGAGCTAACTAAATTAGACGAATATGATAATATACTAGCTTATGCAGCTGAATATATATATTTAGAAACACTTCCTGAAGAAGATGGGAAAATCTCAACGATTGAAGAGTCGTCTGATATGACATTAGCTGATGTTAAAGAAATTGTTGATGAAGAAAACTTAGAGTCTGCACAAACAGCTTCTGAGCAAAAAAATAGTGTTCCAAGAATTTCACCTCGTGGACTCTGGTCAAATAACCATGTCTCTAATTATGCAAGAACTTTTGGAACGCGACCAAATCCAGCATACAATAATTATGATGGCAGAGGTGGAGATTGTACAAATTTTGCTTCACAAGCACTTAGAGCTGGCGGAGCGAAAGATGGAATAACAGGATATCCAGTTTATATTGACTGGTCAAGTAAAAGAACTAGCCAAGGATTAAAAGATTCTGCTGCGTGGATAAATGCAGATGCGTTTAGACAATACTGGCAAGTAAAAGGGCGTAGTGTACGAAGATATTCAAATAGAAATGATGTGAATAAAAATGCCCAGCTTGGAGATATTTTGAATTATGCAAATAAAAAAACTGGTAGATCTTGGCATAATGCTGTAGTAACGGATAAACTGAACGGAAACATTTATATTAGTCAACATAGTACAAACAGAACTAATTGGAATTGGAATAGTATATCTTTGAGCTTAAACGATAATTATGTTTATATTATTAGAGCCATTTAAATTATTTATTAAATGATTCGACAAAATATTGAAATTAAGGAAAATGTCTATGAATCGTGCAAAATGGATACTGCTATTACTTCCACTTTTATATTTAACGTCTTGTTTTTATTCAATAGATAAGAATATAGGAGAATCAAGTGAATATTCAAAAGAAGAAATAGAAGATGCTGTAGCTGTAGTGGAAAATAATTATAAAGAGTTTTTGACTGTAGGTAGACCTGTAACTTTAATTTTTGATCAAGAGATCTCCGACAGAGTTCTTAAAGACTATTCTGATGACTATAAAAAAGATTTAATTGTTCTAAGTTCTGATATTAGAACTAAATTATTTTCAGGTGCACTCTCTCCATTATCAATCTATAAAGATTATTATTGGATTTTAGAAAAAGATAAAAATAGTTGGAGAATTATTCAAGGAAATTTTTTGAATTAACTGTCTATGTCATTATTTAGTTGTAATTGAAATAGGCCTGGGACATAATGATGTGACCCCCGAAAGTTGTACGTGAAAAATACAATTTTTGGGGGTTATTTTTTATGAACTATTATGAAGTAGAATTTAAATTAAAGATAGTAAAAGAGTACCTTGAAGGTACTCTGGGCGGACGTGCATTAGCTAAAAAATACGGACTCCCATCAAATGATTTAATTTACAGTTGGAAACATTCCTATCAATTATTTGGTAAAAAAGAGAGCTATCTTATTTCTAATGGCAAACGAATAGTTTGGTATTGTTAAATTGTTAAAAAGGATTATTCGGCAAATCAGGCTATTTTGTTCAACTGCAGTTCGAGGTCTACTGGGAAAGTGAATAATTAATAATGCTTGAGTGATTGCTAAGCTCAAAATGACGAACTGTATAAAAAGGGACAGAACTTGATAATCTATAGTTTATTTTTTATTCTTCTAACAACAGTTTGAATTGCTCTTTCTTCTTTTTTAGGGCTGCCGGGTCTTTTCCATAAGAAGACAACGCTATCAAATAATCTTGAGATTCGATCGTACTCATATTATAAAAATCACTGTTCTCTTTCTGACTACAGTCATTGACCCATTGAGATTCAGATGCATCGTCGACGATTTCCTGATTGATGGCTTTGGAATCAGTGCAAGCAAAAATTAGATGGGCTTCTTTGATATACTCAGCCATATAGGTTGCTTTAATCCGCTTTATATTTTCTAATTCATTGAATTCCTCTAAAAAAGTTGGTGCAACAAGCGTCACCTGTCCTTTAGCGCTTAAAATCGCGATGGTTTTTCGTAATGCGATTCGGCCACCGCCGATGATCACGATTTTCTTCCCCGTTAAATCAAGCATTACTGGATACATGTCATAGCCTCTTTCACAATTCCTTGTAAATCGGTTAAAATCCGCGGGTCAAATTCCAGTGTTCTTGTCATGATAAAATCCGTTTTGGGAAATGCTTCGTTAAGTTTATTTTTCATGATCGTAATCAAATGTCCATCGAATAAAAAGAAAGGAACAATCACTATTTTTTGATCCGTTGATACTTGTTTTTTGATATCTTCTAAGTAGTCTTCCTGCCCTTTCAAACTTGTTGGGATAATGGAAAAACCGACTTGTTGTTGGATTTCGGCTGCAATCTCAGTTAATACTTGTTGTGGTTCATCCGTTTGCTTGGTTCCATGAGCGACTAACATTCCCACTAGTTGCTCATCTGGATACGACGACGCTACTTCTTGGAATCGTTCCAACAATACTTGACGGCTGCCTTTTTTGCTACCAAACGTTTCTGTTTGAATAAATTTGACTGTTGGATGTGTCCTTTTAACAGGTTCAAGTTCATTCGGGATATCAACTAAAGCATGTTTCGCTGCAAATAATAATACAGGAACAACAATTATTTGCGTCACATTGTTTTTGATCATTTCTTCGGCAACCTTCGGGATTGTATCAGAATGATTTTCTAAAAAAGCTGTTGCTTGGTAGATCGTTGGATCGAGTTTTGTTTTTAATTGATTAATAAAATCCATTGCTGCTTGATTTTTTTCAGCTTTCTGACTGCCATGAAAGACATAAAGAATTCCGATCATTTTTTCTCACCTCATAAGTCGATTAATTGATGTTTCATACTATATTGCAGTAATTCGCTAAACGTTTCAAATTCTAATTTTTTCATTACATGGGATTTATGGACTTCCACTGTTTTAACTGAAATAAATAAGCGTTCCGCGATTTCTTTATTACTATATCCTAGAGAAACGAGCGGTAAAACTTCACGTTCTCTTTTTGATAGGCGTTTGTATTTTTCATCCTTTTCCTCTTTATCAACTTTTTTTAGCCAATAATCTTTATTATGTGGACCAAATAAGGGGTCGATTGCAATGTTTCCAGCAGCTACTTGCTTGATTGCTTCTAATAAGACAATATCCTGTGAACTTTTAAGAATGTAACCTTTTGCGCCGTATTCTAATGCTGTGCGAACATATTCTTCTTCATCATGCATACTTAAAATAATCGTCTTTACATCGGCAAAATGCTCTTTGATACGACGTGTTGTTTGCAAACCATTTTCTCCTGGCGGCATCCGCATGTCCATCAAGACAACATCTACTGGATATTTTTCAAGGAGTAAAAAAGCCTCGGTGCCATCTGCCGCATCCCCTACAACGGTGATATCCTGTTGGCTTTCCAGTAATAAACGAAGACCACTTCTGACTACTGCATGATCATCTGCTATTATGATGTTCATTTGACTTCCTCCCATTGAATAGGCAACCGTAATGTCACTGTTGTTCCTTCTGATTTTTCCGAATGAACGATTAAATGACCACCGATTGATTCTGCTCTTTCCTGCATATTTAAAAGACCTAATCCCTGACTATATTCATTCACCTTTTGAAGATCAAAGCCTTTTCCATGATCCCGAACAGTCAGTATCAAATGAGCTGCTTGTTCACTCAATGTTACCCACAATTCATCCACAGAAGCATGCTTAACACTATTCATCACACTTTCTTGCAACACACGATAAGTGATCGTTTCCACACTATCAGGAAAACGTTTATTTTCGATCATCGGAATAAAATGAATCGCTACCCCAGTTGTTTCTGTCAAGCGATGTAATAAGGTTTCGATTGCTGGAATCAAGCCTAAATCATCTAAAGCTGTCGGCCGTAAATCAATAGCAAGTTGTTTCACCTCACCAAGCAACGCGACAAAATCCTCGTCGATTTTTTGTAATTTAGTTGCTAAGTTGTCTGATTGATCGCTCCATTTTAACTGTCTGGTCTCCAACATCAAACTATAAATGCTTTGAGCTAATCCGTCATGCAGTTCTTGAGAAAGTGCTCGGCGCTCATTTTCATGTGCTTGATTGACGTATTCGATCAAGCGTTTATTTTGAATCACTTGCTGCAGACGATCCTGAACGGCTAGACGACGAATACTCAACAAGGCATTTTTCTGATCGATCACTGTATAACTACCACTGAATTGCTCCTGTCTACCTTTGGAATCTCCCAAAATCAAAGGAAACGCAGCTTGATCCCAATCGGCTCTCACTTCACAATCTAAACACTTTTCCATCGTAGAATGAAGCATACAACCTTCTCCTCTAGCGATTTCCAGAACTTTTTCTAAAGGAAACAGGTAATCATTTTCTAATTTAATTGCTGCTTTATTTTGCTGGATGCATTTGTTTTCTTCAATCAAAAACAAGGCATCTTTTGCTTTTTCAAATACTTTTTTCACTATAATCATTTCCATTTTTTCACCTATAAATAAACTACCAGTTCATCCGTTTTGTCTTTTGCAACTGTCAAAAAATCCTCTGTAATAATCGTTTTTTCTCGATAGCCAACTAGAAGAACACCTTTTACTTCCCCCTGCTCTAATGCAGGAAAGGCTGCAATACTTTCCAATTTTTCCATCCGTGTGATTGGTAGTTCCACTAATTTTTCCGGCTGCTTTTGTAAATCTGTTGCTTGGTACGCTCTACCGGTTCGCCAAACTATTCCACCAATTCCTTTACCGACTTGCAGACGAATACGCTGATAATAATGATTGGTATTTCCAGCCACGTACTTCCAGCGGATCACTCGTACTTTTGTCATCTCATTAACTGTGGATAGAGCTAACGCAACAAAATCGACTTGAAGTTCCTCTTTTATTTGATCGATTCTTTGCTGAATTTGATCCGTCATTTGACTACTCCTATTCCCTAATTTTTGACAAAAAGCTTGTTTTCTTCTAAATCTTCTCTTATTCTTAAGCCAACATCATCTTAATTTTAGAAGGATTTTTATATGAAAACAACCACTACTTTTAGTCCCAAGCATTTGGTTATGATTATTACCATGACTGTTTTTTCTTTTTCTAGTATGACAACAGCGTTTTTCTTAATGGGCATCAAGGCTTTCCCATATTTTGTTGGAGCAGCTTTGTTCTATTTTATTCCCTACGCTATCATTATAGCAGAATTTACAGGCGTTTATAAAAATCATATTGGCGGGTTGTATCAATGGTTAGCCGGTCACCTCTCTGAAAAAATTGCTTTTATTGCCGCTTTTTTATGGTACTGCAGTTATTTTATTTGGATGATCAGCTTGTTTATGAAGATTTGGATTCCGTCATCAATTTTACTTTTTGGTAAAGATTTTACTAAAAAAACCAGTTCTATCCCTTATTTTTCAACATCCGTTTTAATTGGACTTTTATCTATTTTTGCAGTTATCATAACGCTGTTTTTTGTTAGTAAAGGATTCAAAGGAATTGCTTCCTCGTTGTATTTAAGCGGGATCATGATGACTATTTTAATCGTTGCAAGCCTCGGCGGAAATTTGTTGTTATGGATTACTAATCGTTCAGACATTTTACCTAATCTTACCGCTAGTTTCAATGGGATTCAAACAGATTCACAATCAGGACAATCCTTGGTCGGACAATTATCTTTTCTGATTTTTGCCATTACAGCATTTGGTGGTTTAGATACGATTGCAAGCTTAGTGGATAAAACAGGAAAACAAAAGAAGCAGTTTCCTAAATTATTGATTTACAGCAGTTTTTTAGTAGTTATTTGTTATTTTTTAGGCATTCTTTTATGGAGCGGTGGAACGGATTTAAACAATTTAAAAGCCAATAATACAGTGCATTTAGGGAATTTAATGTATGAATTAATGGAACATTTGGGTTACGCTTGCGGTCACGCTCTTTCATTGTCATCTACTCACTCTCAGATTCTAGCTCAACTATTTACTCGTTTTACGGCTTTGACGTTATTGCTTTCTTATATCAGTTTATTATCGACTATTTTTTATCTGCCGATTCGCACACTAGTAGAAGGAACACCTAAGCATTACTGGCATCCTCGTTTGAAACACAAAAATAAACATGACATGCCGATTTATGCTTTGTTGATTCAAGGCAGCCTGATCAGTTTATTTATTTTAGGCATTATTCTTGGAAGTCAGTATGTGGTCTTTTTATATAACCAACTGACGTTGATGACAAATATTTCACGAGCTATTCCTTATTTATTAGTGGCACTTGCTTATCCATCGTTTAAGAAAAAACAATTAACAGACAATCCCACATCCGTTTTGATTCAATCAACGAGCCGTGCAACAGTTATTAGTGGCAGTGTTATTATAAGTATTGCTTTAGCGATTGGCTTCCAGCTCTATCAGCCTCTTTCCAAAGGAAATCTATTGCAAAGTCTAACATTATTGATTGGACCGTTGCTGTTTTCCTTGATTGCGTATTTACTTTATCAACGATTCCATAGAAGAAAAGAACTTACTGAAAATACTTAGGAGCATTAGTTCTACTAAGCTGTTTTGTTTCTATTGATAAAAGATAGTAATAACAAGCGAAATAACAACGTTTCCTGTACAATATAGGTTGAACACTTTTTTTGTTTCTTATAAAGAAAATGAAGGAACCACAATCTTTGTGCAGGAGGGATCTTTTTGTTCGATTTAGAAAAAGTCCAGTCGTTAAATGAGCTGGAAATGCTTGTTTATCACTATGTCTTAGAACATATGAGCAATATTCCAAAGTTAACGATTCGTCAACTTTCTACAAATTGTCATGTGTCCACTTCAACGATTCTACGTTTTTGTTCTAAAATGGGATTCGATGGTTTTTCAGAATTGAAATATGCTATAAAAAAGGAAGAACAACAACAAGAACATTCCTTTGAACAATACTATGATGCCACAATCCATGTTGATTCTTTTTTAAAACGTCTTAATCAACAAACCTATTATGAAACATTGAAACCAGCGATCACCTTAATTTCCTCTGCTCGCCATATTGTTTTTTCAGGGATTGGAACAAGTGGCATTTTAGGAACCTATGGTAGTCGTTACTTTGCTAATATGGGCATCAACGCCTACAGTATCGGTGACCCATTTACACCAATTCCTCAAAGGGGGTTTGAGAATACGTTAGCAATCATTCTCTCTGTTTCTGGTGAAACCACTGAAGTTATCAAACAGGTGACTGATTTTAAACGGTCTGGTGCTAAAATTTTAAGTATTACCAATGATGAACATTCAACGATTGCCCGTTTAGCTGACTACAATATCTCCTATTACATGCCTGACGAACGATCTATTTACACTGATCCGTATATCAATATCACTACACAAATTCCAGTTATTGCCTTGATCGAACTACTTGCCCATCAAGCGGGTAAAGAGTTTGCAAAAACAGAGGAGCAAAAAAACAACAACCCGAGTAAATGATTTAAACAAATTATAATACCGAAATTTTGACAAAACACTTAAGAGTTGCTATGGTTTTTGAGACGGTGTACCAAGTATCTGGAGCCAAACATAGTTAAATAATGAAAGTACATCTGACCTATTATAAAAGAGGAGCGTGACGATTCATGTCTTTTAACATCGAGCATTTGGACAACGAAGTAATCACTGGAAAACAGTACAAATTTGCTATTCCTAAAACACCAGAAGATTTTGCTGAAGTGAATAACCAAAAACTAGAGATTTTGCCTACTGACAAAAAAAGTATCCGAGCAATCATTATCAATGACCCTGATGAAAGCAATGGTACGTACAAATATTTTGTTGAAGATAGCGAAGGAAATCGTACCTTTACACTACAAACTGGCGATTACGCCGTATTCACAGGACCTTGGGAAACTTTGGCAGATATTGATAACTTTATCGGCGCAAGTTATGGCGAGCTTTACCAATCACCTGAATATGAGATCGGTGGAACAAACAATATTCAACTACTTGATTTTGAAAATAAAAAAATCATCTTAAAACTACCTGCAGTTAGTAAATAAACATACGACCTTGAAGTAAATTGCTGTTTGATTTATTTCAAGGTCGTATTTTGATTGATTTGTTTTTTTACACGGTACATGTTTCTGAACAAGCTTACCCTATTTAAAATACGCAAAAATTCTTTTATAGTAAAATTGTAAACGTATTCATTAGAAAAAAATCTTAGCGGCCGTTCTATTGAAATACTACTACAAGCACTTATTTTCCGTTACTTTAGTTAGCCAAAGGAGAGGTTTAGAATGAATGAATGGATCAATGAAAAAGTTCTACCACCCGTGTTAAAATTCGTTAATACTAAAGCGATTACAGCATTAAGAAATGGTATGTTATACACGATGCCATTTACGATCGTCGGTTCGATTTTTCTATTATTAGCCAATTTACCAATTGAATCTGTGGCAAAATGGATCACTGACAGTGGTTTAGTTGTTTACTTTAATCAGGCGTATGGTGCCTCTTTTGCGATCATGTCTATCTTTGCTGTTATTGGGATTGCTTATTCTTATGTTAAAACAGAAGGCTTTGAAGGATTACCTGCTGGAATGATTTCACTCGTTGTCTTTATATTATTTATGGCACCTGGTGTTACTGATTTAGACAGCGGTGTAACAATCGGCAATGTTATCAATAAAGATTGGACTGCCGGTAAAGGAATGATCACAGCAATTATCGTTGGGTTAATTGTTGGTTGGGTATACAGCTGGTTCTTACGTCATGATATTCGGATCAAATTACCTGAAGCAGTTCCCGAAAATGTTGCGAACTCCTTTACAGCCTTGATTCCAGCGGCAGCTTTAATTACTGGCGCAATGTTTGTTTATATTTTCTTTGATAAAGTCTTTAACACAACGTTCTTTGATTTCATTTACGATGTTTTACAATCTCCACTTCAAGGTGTAACAGACTCATTAGGCGGCGCCTTAGTCCTTGGTTTCTTAGTTCCCCTATTCTGGTTCTTTGGTGTTCACGGTTCAACGATTGTTGGCGGAATCATGGGCCCGATCTTACAAGCGAACTCTTTAGAAAACACAGATATTTTAAAAGCTGGTAAAGAGTTGACTGTTGCCAACGGTGGTCATATCGTAACACAACAATTTTTAGATCAATTTTTAACGGTGACTGGTGCTGGTATGACACTCGGATTAGTGGTTTACATGGTATTCTTTGCTAAATCTGCGCAGTTCAAACAATTAGGTCGTTTATCGATTGGTCCTGCTGTATTCAATATCAATGAACCAATTACTTTTGCGACACCGATCGTTATGAACCCAATTATGGCGATTCCGTTTATCTTAACACCTGTTGTTTCATCTGTTATTACGTATTTTGCACTCTATACTGGTTTAGTTCCACTATTTACAGCGGTTCAAGTCCCTTGGACAACGCCTCCAATCATTTCCGGATTATTAGTCGGAGGTTGGCAAGCAGCGTTACTACAAGCATTTGTCTTAACGTTAGGTTTCTTCATCTACTTACCATTTGCTAGAAAAATGGATGCAATCAATTATGCACAAGAAACAAATCAACCCATTACAGAAGAAGTCTTAGAAGAAATTGAAGCAGAAGCTTAAAAAAAATCCGTTCTAAACTGACTTAAACATTCCTGCACAGCTGATTCCGTTCAAATGATTCCTCCTAGCTGTGCAGGGATAATAAAGTATTTCGTCAAAAAAATAGTAAGGTTGTAAGGAGTAGATCACATGTCAATTTTAAGAGAAAATTTCCTTTGGGGTGGTGCAGTTGCCGCTCATCAATTAGAAGGTGGTTGGGACCAAGGTGGTAAAGGTGTTAGTGTTGCTGATGTGATGACGGTTGGCGCTCACGGTGTTCCTAGAAGAATTACAGATGGTGTGTTGCAGGGGGAAAATTACCCCAACCATGAAGCCATCGATTTTTACCATCATTATAAAGAAGATGTAAAATTATTCGCAGACCTTGGGCTAAATTGTTTCCGAACATCGATTGCTTGGACCCGGATTTTCCCCAATGGTGACGAAGCAGAACCGAATGAAGAAGGATTACAGTTTTATGATGATTTGTTTGATGAATGTTTAAAATATGGGATCGAACCTGTAATCACTTTATCTCATTTTGAAATGCCGTATCATTTAGTCACCGAGTATGGTGGTTGGCGTAATCGTAAAATGATCGATTTCTTTGCGAAGTTTGCCCGTGTTTGTTTTGATCGTTATAAAGATAAAGTTAGATATTGGATGACCTTCAATGAAATCAATAACCAAGCGAATTACGCTGAAGACTTTGCTCCTTTTACCAACTCTGGTATCAAATACCAAGAAGGCGAAGATCGTGAAAAAATCATGTATCAAGCGGCTCACTATGAATTAGTAGCGAGTGCCCAAGCGGTAAAAATCGGCCATGAAATCAATCCAGATTTTCAAATTGGTTGTATGATTGCCATGTGTCCAATCTATCCGTATTCTTGTGATCCAAAAGATATGATGATGTCAGTCAGTGCCATGCAAAAACGGTACTGGTTTACGGATGTTCATGTTCGCGGTCATTATCCTAGCTTTATGGAAAATTATTTGGCGCGTAAAGGCTTTGATTTAGATATTACGGAACAGGATTTGACTGATTTAACCCATGGTTGTGTGGATTATATCGGTTTTAGCTACTATATGTCGTTTGCGATCAAAGATCATGAAAAAGGCCCTGCTTTTGATTATGATGAGTCGAAAGATTTAGTAAAGAACCCTTATGTAGAAGCCTCTGACTGGGGTTGGCAAATTGATCCGTTAGGCTTGCGTTATGCCATGAACTGGTTTAATGAGCGTTATGAATTGCCGTTGTTTATTGTGGAAAATGGCTTTGGTGCCATTGATGAAATTGAAGCAGATGGCACGATCAATGACCAATATCGGATTGATTATTTGAAAGCTCATATTGAGATGATGAAAGAAGCTGTTGAATTTGATGGGATTCCGTTGATTGGTTATACGCCTTGGGGCTTTATTGATTTGGTTTCTGCGGGAACTGGTGAGATGAAGAAACGGTATGGTTTTATCTATGTGGATAAGGATAATGAAGGACAAGGGACTTTAGAGCGTTCTAAGAAGAAGTCGTTTGATTGGTATCAGCAAGTGATTAAGAGTAATGGTGAAGAGTTGTAAGAGTTTAGATGAGTAACTTCATAATACTCATTTTAATTCTTTGGATTTTCTTTACCAATATTAGTTGATAAAGAGCCAAAATAAAAAGCGGGCAGACAAGAATCATTTTGCTCGTTTTGGGCGAACATAGTTAAACGTAGAAAAGAACAAATCAATTTCTTGATTTGTTCTTTTCTACTCTATTTAATCAATTAAGTATTTTAAAATAATTCAACATAGATATTGAAAAAAGACTAATTTGATAAAAAAATCTTAAAAAACATTATTTACAAAGCCAAAAACTAATAAACTTAATATGGTTTAATAAATACTACCATATATAGTATCTACTACCATATACAGGATTGTATGTTGAAAAATAAGCAGGGTAATTTACTCCAGGTTTTGTCGAATCAAAATAATAAGTGTATCCGGGGTAAACAGGATCTTTCCCTCCATAAATGCCATGAAAGTAAAAAGAGTCTCCAGAAACAGCAACTGCATAATAAGGATTAGCCTTTATGTTCCTGAACCTGAAATAGTATCCACTGTATCTCCATCCACTTCCTGAAAAAATATTTGAGCCTGAACTCATAGGAATTTCGTCTAAATATCTTACAGCAGTTGGTTTGCTAGCACGTCTACTCATATCAGCAGGTGGTTCAGGTGACGTTTCTGAATCTATTACTTCTAAATCTTGAGTCTCTACATAAGTCTCCTCCATTACTTCTGGTAAGATATCCTCTTTTGCTTCTTCCTGATTTTCAAGCAATTTTTTTTCAATAATCTCTACATACTCCTTAGAGCTTTCTTCAGTCATGAAGCCTTCTGAAATCGGATTATATACTAGCCCTTCTCCGTTGTTTACGTTCTCTTTCATCGATTCAAATGAAGCAGCTGATGCATTTTCACTTAAAATAATACTACAAAACAAACATACTCCAATTCCCAAAAATATCTTTTTCATACAAAAACTCCTTTATATATTTCTTATTAACAGAATAACATATCTCGAAGTCCCGTGTCAATGCACTTGAAATTATAGTTTACTTTACAACTCTCAAGAAAAATCTTAAATTCATTTATTATCTATTTCAAATGATCCAACTGCCTTAATAGCCTTTCCTGTGTCGTCGATTTGATTCACTTCAAGTTTGTAGCTAGATTGTTTATCTAACGCACTTAAATTAAACACTATTTCAAACTCACCAGTAGTAGGATCCCAAGTTTCCATTAAAAATTGATCATTACTTTCGATACCATTTTTATAAATAGTAGTAGCATATCTCTCATCATATAATCTTTCAATTTCTGAATAATAGTCTTCAAATTGAGCTCCTTTAGCAACAAAAGTAACCGTTGTTTGTAAGGCATCACTAGAAGCGATGATATTAGTAATGTTATTGCTATTGCTGATTTTTGGGATAGCAGTTTGAGTTAAAAGTTCTGTATTAACTTCAAAACACCAATCTCCCGAATACTTTAAAGCTGGATCTACAGTAAAGTATTTACTTTCTGGATCCGCTTGCGCTCCTTTTTTTGCTGCCTCCAAAACATCTCGATCTTGCCATTCTAAACTATTAATAACTAAAGTTAATTTAGCATCTTTGGGTATCTTGTTAGTAGTAAAAGTAGAAATTACAGACCCGTAAAACATGTTACCTTCTTTACGAAAAGTAGATTTGACACCTTCGCTATCATTTAATTCTTCTTGATTACCATTACTAAACAATTGAAATCGAATAAATTGTCTGTTATTTCCACTCTTGATTTCTTTCTCCAGTAATTCTGTTAACTTATCATCCTTGATTTCAAATTGATAATCAAAAGCATATTTTTTTTCCGTAGCAACAAACTTAGTAAGTGTAATTTCTAAATCATTTTTGGTACTAGATAATTGTGTCTTTGTAGAGATCCCTTCATTTTCTACAGTTTCAATTCCTTGATCTTGACTAATTCCTAACAAACTTTTTATTGCTGTATTTACTTGAGGATTAAATGATACAAGAGCAATTATTGAGGCAATAACACTTGCAAAAATTATTATTTCTTTGGTTAGATTCTTTTTTTGATGAATTTTTCCATCTAAAATATTTTGTCTGTTTTTTTCTAATTTCGCCAGTACTTCTGATGGAATTTTCATTTCTTTTTTTATCAAATCAATATCCTTTTTACTCATTAAAGCTTCCTCCTAATATCTTTTTTAATTGTTTTCTTCCACGTGCTAACCTTGTTTTTATAGTATTTTTTGGTACTTTTAATTCTTTAGAAATTTCTTCTATGCTAAATCCTGCATAATAATATAATACTATAGGGATTCTATAAATCTCTGGTAGAGTACTCAATTCATTTTTTAGTTCAAAAGGTGAATTCCCTGTGTCTATAATATTTTCATGTTCTAGTGGGACGATATCCTCTCTTTTTTTTAACATAGTTTTTGCAACATTAATCATTATTTGAAATAGCCACGTATTAAAAACTAATTCATTTTTTAGCTTTTTAATGTTTGCCCATGCTCTAATTTCTGTTTCTTGCAGGCAATCAGCAACATCTTCATCATTTAAGAGTATTCTGTATGCTGAGTTATATAAAACATCCTGATATAGTTTACAAAGTTGGATAAATGCCTCTGCATCACCATTTTTAGCTCTTTTAATTAAAAATATTCTTGAATCATTATTCTTCATTTATACACCTTCCATTTCTAAGAAAACATAGACTAAATATTTTCTCCTTCACTTATTAGACTTCAAAATTTGAATAAAAGTTTCACTAAAAAAAATTTATGGTTGATTTTTATTTCACTAAGATAATTTAAATTAACCAAACTAGTCTGTCCATCTGAATTGTAACGTCAAATACAACAGTTAAACGTTGGATTGGCGTTATTTTCAATGTTGAATAAGTTCAAGGGAATAATTTTAAATCAATGACATCATAACATATTGTAAAATCCTACTTACTGCTAAAACTATAAAGAATACATTCGCACGATGTTGGTAATGTTGGGTATACTACTTGTTTTTGTTCCCTTCACATACCTGTTAATAATGCGGAATCAGTATGTATAGTTTTTAATAAATGATTAATTCATCACCGTCTAACATTTTAACAACTGGGAAATAGCTCGTAACTTCTGGAAGTTTTGCATCAGGTCTTTTTTGAATAGATATTGATTATATTATGCCATTCATTTTTACTTCTTATTGAATATTTCCGTGTTTATAATTATGATTTTTTGTTGTCGATTTCATCGAAATTTTTGCTTCATAATTAATTATCTAGCACACCCACAATGGCTAACCATTCAATTTACTTAAATCAACTATTTTTCTCCCTTGTTCGTATTGACCATTCATGTTAAGTTCTTTATACTTATTGGTATAGGATAGCAACGAAAAAAGCTTTACGAACTAGTAAAAGTTCGCAAAGCGCCATCACATATAAATAACCATTGGCACCTCAAGTATCTGGCGGGAACCTTATACTTGAAGTCCTTGTAAAGTCAGCATCCACTGCCCAAACAAGTCGCCAATAGTCGCTAGCATTACAACTAGCTTCTTTCATTGTACAAAAAACAAGTGTCATTGACCGCTTCTTTTTTGTCGTGTTTTATTTGATGAGAAGTGAAATAGTAAAGTTAGTTCATACTATTGATGAACAGGTATTGGGATATTTTCCCGATATCTATTTTTTTTGCTATCCTATTTTGTAACAACAACCTGATAGAAAATAAAAAAACGGCACCTCACAATTTTGGCGGGAACCAAAATTATGAGGCCCTGTAAAGACAGCATCCACTGCCAATACAAGTTGCCGATAGCCGATACCAAAGTACCAGCATATTTTATTGTACCCAATTTCAGTGCAGATTTCTACCTTATGTGAGAAATTCTTTTGGATTGTGTCGACAAATTTGCTGTGGTTGTGTCTATTGAAAACGATGAGGCGCGGGTCTGATCGTTTTTTATTTGTCTATCTAGTTGGGTTTTTAATCAACTTTAGACTAGGAGAATGTAGACATGGGACAATCACAGGAATCTAACACAATCACTTATCAGGAGATTTTGTCAGTAAAAGCTACTTTGTGTGAGCTAAAATCATGGCATGAAGCATTGCATTTTATGTTTCATTTTCTTGATACTAAGAAAGTAAGAACCACTAGAGAGATAGAAGCTTGCTCAGAGATATTCGGTGTGGTTTATCAGAATTTTGGAACCTTATTGGTCGATACTGAGGAATCTTTGAATAAATTAGTGGAATCAACCTAACTAAATATCTTTAAAAAAACAACCTGTGTAGGTTCTATGTATCCTCCACAAGTTGTTTTCATTCTTAATGAGGTAATTTGCCAGAGCTTTGAAAAAGCTGTTCTTGTTCCATCAGCGTGTATTCTTTATTACATAACGATTGCACCTGCTAAAAATGATATAGATCCTTATCTACAACGCTATTCCTATTATATGAAACCTTTGATAACGACTGATGTTCCAAGCACTTATTAGGACAATGAATGGGCTTTTTGACATTGTTCCAACTATCAACTCCTATTTTTGATGAACTTCATAGTGATTATGAAATCAAAGAAAACGATCAAGCTTTTTTCGAACAATCTCAACTAAACATGAAAAATGTGCTTCATCTTTTTCAAAAAAACTAGTTCACTTTGATCAAGACTACTTACTATATAATAAAGATATTTAGATGAATTAGTTATCGAGTTAAGAAAAATTGGCTGGACTAAATACAGTATACTGACGACTTCAGCCCACCAATTGATTTTCTATTCGCTCTAACTTTTTTGGGGGTGGCGCTACGCTTCTGGTCCCAACTCTTTTTTGTTATTTAAGCTTAAGTTTTTTGACCAAGCAATAATGCCAGATAATAGCAACAAACTTAGTAAGGTCCCTTCTCTAATTAAAATCGGAAAATGAAATAAAAATGATAGTGTGAGTGAAGTAAGCACGAAGAAAATATCAAGTCCATAACGATACCAAGCAAATGAATGAACGGTTCTAGCAGCCATTAATTCGCAAAATTTTTCGATGGGAAATTTAAGAACACCAATCGCTAACACCTGTCCAGTTCCAAAACCAGCAATAATTGTTCCTAAAATAAAGAGACTAACATTTAAGAAGTAAGTACTAATGGTAAAGCTAGCAAGAATATCGTAGAGGAAAAAATTAATAACAATGCCAAAGCAAATAAGCGCACTGAACATGAGTAGATAGTCTTTCAAGATATTTTTCTTAGAAAGAAACAGGCACAATAAAAGAAAGCCTAAATTAGTCGCAGTTGTAATAGTGCCAACTTTAATAGAAAGGACTTCAGCTAATGCGACATTCATGGAATTGAAGCTACTTACCCCAATACTGGCTTTAATGGTTAGACTGATACCAAAAGCACTGAAGACATAAAAAATAAACGTTTTAATGATGTTATTCATGAGAAACACTCCTTTAATCTTGATTCCTTACCTTTTTAGTATAAACGAGAAGTGTGCTATGATAATAGGAGATATCTCCTATTATTGAGGTGAAAAAATGAAACAAACTAGTTTACAAGTTTATCAAGGATTAAGCACAGCTGATTTAGAAAGCATTAAACGCTATTTTTCAAATCAGATGCTAGACATGGCTAAAATCAGAGAATATAAAAATAATGAATATATTACGCAAGCAACGCAACCGTTAGACCAGCTTTTCTTTTTACTACAAGGTAGAGCAAAAATCTATGTTACTCACGAAAATGGGAAGAAAAACTTACTTCAATTTTTAACAGTTGGAGATTTTATTGGAGATTTAACAGTAGTTGGAGCGGAGAAGATACCTAAAGATGTATTAGCAATAGGGAATACAGTTTGTTTGGCTATACCAATGAGGGAGATTCAAAAATCAGAGGGGATTTTTTTCAAGAAGATAGCCCAATATATCGGAGAAAAGCTCCTTATTCGTGTAGAGCATTTTTCTAGAAATCAATCCTATGAATTAAAGTATCGGCTGGCAGAGATTATTTTACAAGCCCAAATTAATGGGATTTACCATGAAAAACACGTCGAAATTGCAGAATACCTTGGTGTTAGCTATAGGCACTATAAACATGTCTTAAAAAAAATGACGGAGGAAGGTTATTTGATCAAACAAGACAAGGACTATCTAATCAATAAGTCGCAATTAAAAAAGCTTATAAATGAAATGAATCATTAATAATTACTACTTACCACAATAGAAATTTACTAGGACATAAATAACTCTGCGTCTCACGTCTTCGCCACTTCTAACTATACGGTAGGAGCAGAAGTAACTCTTTCTGAAATAACTTGAAATTCATAAAAAATTAAAGAAATCACCAAGTAGGTACCAAGTATCAGCAGTTCACAAGCTCACTGTGATACTTGGCAATCTTCGTGAATTCCTTCTTATTGCTGTAAAACATAACAACGAAGTATGATTTAATGTTGTACAGTACCTACTTGGTTCTCAGAATTAAACACTACTGTCCAACCTCTTTCTTATCATGACTCATGATTCAACACTTCATCTTGAATCATGCCACTGGCTTTCATAAACATATACGTCACAACGGGTCCGACAAAGGTAAAACCATGTTTCTTCATATCTTTGGCTACAATTTTAGATAACGGTGTGACATTTGGAACCTCATATGCTTCTTCATAAACATTCAAACGAGGCACACCTCCAACAAAATCCCACATATATTCAGCAAAACTGCCATATTCTTTTTGCACAGCTAAAATCGCTTGAGCATTTTGAATCGTCGCATTGATTTTTCTTGGGTTGCGAATCATTTCGGGATCTTGCATGATTTTCTCCACATCATCTGGCATCATACCAGCCACCTTTTGAATGTCCATATTGTGGAAGTTTCTCAAAAACACATCCAGCTTCCCCGCTGCTGCTTTCCAACTTAATCCAGCTTGGAAGGTGCCTACTGTTAACAAGATAAAAAGTAAATGATCATCATGTGTGGGTTTCCCCCATTGGTTATGGTACCAGTCAAATTTCGATGGTTGGTTCTTTTTCATATCCTTCTCCTACGCATAACTTTTTTGCTTATCATAACATAAAAAACGAAATATGATTGTTTAACTATATCGAAAAAGATTCTATTGACTATTAAAACAACTGGTGATATATTTATAACTAAGTTATAAATATATCACCAGAAAGGATGTACTAATTATGAAAACTAAAATGAATCTAACTGGAAAAATCTATACCATAGAACTCTTGAGCGGAATGATTTTCTATAGCTTAGGAATTCTATTCATTACGCCACCAACAACCCCAGAAATTATAAAAAACCTAGCAATAGGTTTAATGATTCTAGTCTTGTTATTAATAATGGTCGTAACCATCCTTACTAATAAAGAAAAACTTGATGAACGTGCCTTAAATAATTTTTATAAATCTAGTAATACAACATTTTTCTTTATTTTGATATTTTTACTCGTAGTTGGAATAGTGGTTTATTTTATTCCAATGGGTCTCAATCTCTCACCCGCTATAATTTCATTTATACTCGCTGTAATTCTAATCCTTCATGGTTCAACTTTTAGATCATTAGAACTATCAGGTAAATAACTCATGGGAAAAATAGAAACGACTTTAAAACAATACAGAGAAGAAAAAGGTCTGACTCAAAGAGAACTTGCGGAAAAAGTTGGTGTTCGAAGGGAAACTATCCTTCATTTAGAAAACAACAGATACAATCCATCCTTAGAGTTAGCACTGGAAATAGCACGTGTATTTGGCGTAACCGTCGAAACACTTTTCAAATTAAAATAATTAATACCTTAAATCTACTATTATTAGTAACACTAAAAAAGTCATGTAAAATTTGCACGGCTTTTTAGTGTTACTTCTTAATTTCTTCGTTCCTTCAAAACACTTAATGCAATAAATCAACTATCGCATTTGAAATATCAATTGCTTTCAATCCATAAGCTTCTTTCAAATACTCTAGTTTACCCACTTGACCAAATTGCTCTTTGACCCCAATCCGTTTCATTTTTACTGGATGATTTTCCGTAACGATTTCCGCTACAGCACTTCCTAAACCACCGATCACATTATGATTTTCTGCGGTTACGATAGGACCCATTTTAGCTGCTTCAATCACGATTTCTTCATTCATCGGCTTGATTCTAAACAAATCGATCACTTGAACTGAAATACCCAACTTCTCTAAATCGGCCGCTGCCTGAAGCGCTTCTTCTACCATGATCCCACTCGCAAAAATCGTCCCAGCTGTTCCTTCTTTCAGTTTAACGTATCCTTTAGAAAAATCTTCTTCTCCAGTATAAAGTGATGTTGCTTGTTTGCGTATCGTCCGAATGTAAAACAACCCTTTTGCCGTATGCGCATACTCTAAAATCGCTTTAAACTGATACGGATCTGACACTTCATAAATATTATTTCCTGGAATCACCCGCATCAATGCAACATCTTCAAACGGCATATGCGTTCCGCCATTCATTTCAGCTGTGACACCAGGATCTGTCCCAACGATGACTGCATGATTTTGAGCATACCCTAACGAAAGAAACACTTGATCGAATGAGCGTCTAGTCGCAAATGGCGCAAAGGTATGGATAAATGGTGTGAAGCCAGTAACCGCCAAACCAGCAGCTGCCCCCATTTCTTCTGCTTCCATAATTCCCACATTTATATAGCGTTCCCCTAGCTGTTCTTTTAATTTGCTCGTTCCCATCGAACTCGCTAGGTCTGCTTCTAAAGCGACAACTTTCTGATTTTTTTCTGCTAATGCTAAAATGGTTTCTGTATAAACTTGCCGCATTTCTAAGTCCTTCATTGTGGATTCACCTCGATTTTTCCAGCCAATGTTACAATGGCTTTTTTGATTGCTACTTTGTCTGCTTCATCTGGACGTATATGGTGATTATCTACTAACTCCTCCAAATAAGGAACGCCTTGTCCTTTTACAGTATCTAAAACGATTGCTGTTGGTTTTCCCTTTACCTGTTTTGCTTGATCGATTGCAGCTTCAATGGCATCAACATCACTGCCATCTACCCGCCAACTGCTAAAACCAAACGCCTGCATTTTTTCAACAAAATCAAATGGATCACAAATATCTGTGGTATAACCATCTAACTGCTTCTTGTTATCATCGATCAACACAATCAAATGATCTAACTTTTGATGCGCCGCAAATTGAAAGGCTTCCCAGCATTGACCCTCATTTAATTCTCCATCTCCAACGATCGCATAGGTATAATTACTTTTACCTAACAATTGATTGCCTTTTGCAATACCTGTTGCAGCGGAAATCCCTTGCCCAAGTGAACCTGTGGTCATATCTACACCAGGTGTTTTGATTCGATCAGGATGTGAAGGGAGATTGGTTCCATTTTGATTTAGACTGTAAAGAAATCCTTCATCAAAATAACCTTTTAAAAATAAGGTAGCATATAGTGCAGGTCCAGCATGTCCTTTCGACAGAACAAAATAATCACGGTCTGGATTATTTTTCTTTTCTGGCGATACATTCATGACGTTTCCATATAGAACCGCTAATGTTTCTACAATAGATAAGCTTCCACCAAAATGACCAAAGCCTAGATTGTCTAATTCCTTCATCGTATAAAAACGAATCTGATCCACAAACTTCTGTGTATCCATTATGCTGCCTCCTTCGTTTCAGTGGTCTTTTTCTTGCCGAAAACAGTTAAACCGATCAGTAACGCCAACACAGCCAACACTCCTGCAACGACTGCGATTTGACCGCCCATATCTGCTAGTTTCCCAAGAAAAATCCCCGTCACACCATAATCTGTATCGGAGAATGTTGATCCTTGGAAGCCTAGATCACCCATAACTGGCATCAATAAAATCGGCATAAAACTGATGATCACGCCATGAATAAATGAACCGACAACAGCGCCACGTACACCGCCTGTAGCATTTCCGAAAACACCGGCCGTCGCGCCACAGAAGAAATGTGGCACCACACCTGGAATGATTACAGTCGTACCAGTTGCGATCATTATAAACAAGCTTACGATTCCGCCAACAAAACTAGTTAAGAAACCGATCAACACAGCATTTGGCGCATAAGGAAAAACAATTGGACAGTCCAAAGCTGGAATAGAATTCGGCACTAATTTTTCTGAGATTCCTTTAAACGCTGGTACAATTTCAGCTAAGATCAAACGAACACCAGCTAAAATCACAAAGACACCTGCTGCAAACATCCCTGCTTGTTGTAAGGCATAAATAATATAATTGGTCCCATTGCTAAGGTTTTCTGAAATAAACTCATTTCCTGCAAACAACGCCACAATCGTATACACAATTCCCATCGTCAATGTAATACTAACCGTTGAATCACGTAAGAACGACAAGCCCTTTGGAAAATTGATATCTTCCGTTGATTTTTCTTTATTGCCCACATATTTACCAATAAACCCACTTAGAGCATAGCCAAAGTTTCCTGTATGGCCTAAAGCCACTGAATCATTTTTCGTGATTTGTTTGGTAAATGGCTGAGCGATCGCTGGAAAAATCGTATTAGCCAATCCTAACGCCAAACCACCAACTAAAACTAACGGCACTGCACTCATTTGGGTCACACTCATGATCACAGCGATCATACACGCCATATAAAGTGTCGCGTGACCCGTTAGATAGATATATTTAAATTTTGTAATACGGGCAATCAAAATATTAAACGCCATTCCTGCTAACATAATAAGTGCTGTATATGTCCCGTATTTTGTTAAAGCCAAAGCAACGATTGCTTCATTATTTGGCACTACTCCTTGCATATTAAACGCATGCTGGAACATTTCACCAAACGGTGCCAGTGACCCTTCGATCACTCCCGCACCAGCAGTCACGACTAGAAACCCTACAAATGTCTTGATTCCACCACGGACAACATCTGAAATCGGCTTTTTCTGCAAACCTAACCCAAGCACCGCGATCAACGCCACCAAAATTGCTGGGGTACTTGCAATATCGATCAATATATTTAAAACGCTATTCATCTTTTTCTCCCACCTTCTTTAGACTTTAAAGTAACCCTTCTTTGCTACAAACGGCTTTCACTTTTTCTCTCAATTCGTCCATATCGATAATACTGTCTAAAATAACTACATTTCCTAAATGCTGCGCACTATCTGCTAAATCCCCACCGACAAAAAAGACATCTGCCAAATCCGGTGTGGCACTTCCCATATCATAATGGGCCACCTCAACTCCTGTTACCCCTAATTCGTTCAACACACTGTTAATATTCATTTCCACCATAAAACTAGATCCTAATCCAGATCCGCAAACTGCTGCCATTTTCATAATGATTCTCCTTCCTTTAATAACTGAATAATTGTTGCTTGATCCTTTGCTACTAATAGTCTTTCTAAATTCTCTTTATTGGATAAAATCTTCGTTAAACTTGCCAATGCTTTTAAATGCATCTCATTATCAACAGCCGCTAAACAGATAAAAATCGTTATTTCATGCTTCGGATCATCTAAAAGCAACACCGGTTCTTCCACTTTTAAAAGGGACATTCCTAATTGTTTGACCCCATCTTCAGGTCTTGCATGAGGCAAGGCGATTCCTTTCCCAATATGAATAAAGGCGCCATAATCGTTCACCTTTTTAATCATCGCTTCAATATAATTCTCTGTAATCTTCCCCTGCTCTTTTAGAGGTTGGGCCGCATAAGCAATCGCTTCTTCCCACGTTAATTTTTTATCCGTCAACTGAATCATTTCTGTCGTTAGCAACTCCGATAGCATTGGCTTCTCATCTTCTTTCACTTTTAGTTTTTTGATCATTTTTCGATTTAAAATTCTGTATATTTTTTCTTTGGTAACACCCTTTTTTAACTCGATATACGGTAATAACGTTTCAATAATTTCGTCGATAGAAGGGACAACGATTCCTGGTATCAATAACTCTTCTTGCACATGTCGGATCAAGTTATTTTTTTCTAACTGCGTCATGATTGGATTGATCAAATACGTTTTCTTTGGCGTATCTAATGGAACACTCGAAAAAATCACATCGTATTCAGATTCGGCAATACTTTCTAATTGATCAACGGTTGTTGTTAAACTAAAGTCGATCGTTGGAAAAAGTTCCTTCAACTCTGATTGCATGATTAGACTAGAACTAATTCCACTTGGACATAAAACCAATGCTTTATACCGGCTCACCCGATTTAACTCCCGCTGATTCCCGATTTCACCACCAAATAGAATCGTAAAATACCCCACTTCTTCGTCAGGGATCGCTTGACCTGTCAGCCTCTCTAAAGGGTGTAGCGCTATTTTGGTTAAGGCGAATAGCTCACCATATTGTTCTTTGATTTCTTCTATCAACACATTGGTCAGCGAAAAATGATACTTGATTCTAAAAAAAGCTGGCACTAAATGATAAAAAAGATCGAGTAGTAATTTTCGATAGGCTTTAAATTCGATGACCGCCAAACGTTCCATCTCATGAATGATTTGGCTCCCACATTCTAGCAAAAATTCTAGCGCTGTATCACGGATTTCTCCTTGTGTGATCGTCATAAAAATGACTGTGAAATAGAATTCTTCACTTTCAGAATCTAAGATGTTCGAAAATTTAGCTAAAAACAACTGACTTCCATGAAACGCATTCAGCTCTTTTAACCTCTCTTTTGCTTGTCTATCCAACTTAATTGAATGTGATTTTGCCCGCCTTAAAACATACGCCATAAAATAAATCGTCTCTTCAATTCGGCTGGGTACAATAACCAACTCACTTGCTTTGATCGTGTCAAAAAGATACGTACGAACGTCTGCTTCAAACGTTCTTGTATACTTGACCAAGCCTTTTTTTAAGCCCCATTTCCCTGAAACTGATGTGACGACTTTGGCAATCATCTGATGTGCTTGAATCCGAATCTGCTCTTCGTTCCCCGATAAATAAAACCCATTTTTTCGTGAATAGTCTAAACTGATTTGCTGTATAGCTAAGTGTTTCCGTAACTTTTTGATATCCGCTAAAATCGTATTTTTACTGACTTGAAAAAATTCTTGATAATGAAACACAGATAAATCCTCGTCTGCAGTAAACGTCAACAGATAAAGCAGCGCTTGTCTTTCATACTCTGAATAGAAGATTTCTATTTCCAACTTGCTAAAATGAAGTTCCAACCATTTATCAGCTACTTGCTTTGGAAAATAGAGTTTGTCTTTTTCCCAATAAATCGGTTCGTAGGAAAATTTCTGCAGCTGCTCATCAATTTTTCCTAACTGATCAATCACTGTTTCTGTAGGTAATCCTGTCATTTCGCTCAGTTCTTGAAAGGAGTACCCTACACTGTGCGACATGCCAGTAAGATAACTCATTCGATAATCAATCATCTTGCTCCTCCTGTACTCACTATATAATGTAACCGCTACAAATTAAAGAAACGTTGGGTCTAATCTATTTTTGAGTTTTCAAAATGATTGGACTCAATTAAAAAAATAACAAAATAACTATGGAAGTCAATTGTTAACGAACTCCATAGCTATTTTGTTATTTTTATCTAAAAATCTACTATCACATGATCAAGTATTAGGCTCTTCGTCTTTTTTATACGCAACAACCTTTGAGTCTTTATTTTCAGCGATTTCTTTTGCTCTTTCTATCGCTTGTTCTTTAGTATCAAATGAATCAACCGCTTTTTCAGCATTTTTCGTCTGAACATACCACCGATTTTCTTTATAAAAAACCAACACATCATTATCTAACAAATCTGTATTGATTTTTTTATCGCTGTGTTTGTCTGTCTTTTTAGGATCAGCCATCTTCTTAAAAGCAGCTTTTTCAGTATCGGTCGCTTCGTCAAGCCACTTTTTCGATTGTGAAATCGCAATCGGGATCGCTCTATCATCTGGATACCCTTCACTGACTAATGCATTCGCAATCTCAATGGCTTTCTTTTTTAATAAAAGCTCAAAGTTTTTAAACGAACTTGGATAATCTTTTAAATCCCAAGGCATTATCATTCATCTCCTTACATAAAGAAATTAGTTAGGCAAAGAAACTACCACCAGTGATCGAATAAACTTGTCCAGTAACATAACTGGCCTCATTTGAAGCTAAGAACACGTACACAGCAGCCAATTCAGCAGGTTGTCCCGCTCTGCCAATTGATTCTTGCTGTCCAAATTCTGGAATTTTTTCTGGTGGTTGTCCACCACAAATTTGTAAGGCTGTCCAAATAGGTCCCGGTGCAACGGTGTTTACACGAATCCCTGAAGAAGCTAATTGTGCGGATAAGCCTTTACTAAACGAAGTGATCGCCCCTTTTGTTGCGGCATAATCTAATAAATTTGCACTTGGTTCAGCACTTTGAATCGAAGTCGTTGTGATAATACTACCGCCTTTTGGCAAGTAATCTAACGCTTCTTGCACTGTCCAATACATTGATATGATATTTGTCGTATACGTATCCATTATTTGTTGTGTGGATAAGTCTTTGATGTTCTCCACAGCTTGCTGCATACCTGCATTTAGGACTAAAATATCCAAACCATCTAACTCTTTAGCAGCTTCATGAACAAGTTTGCGTGTAAATGATTCTTCTTTTAGATCACCTGGTATTAACACAGCTTTACGTCCTTCTGCTTCAATCAATGATTTAACTTCCTTCGCATCTTCTTCTTCAAAAGGTAAGTAATTGATTGCCACATCTGCACCTTCTCTTGCATATGCAATGGCCGCAGCACGACCGATTCCAGAATCTCCACCTGTAATTAGTGCCTTACGCCCTTCCAATTTGCCAGACCCTTTATATGAAGTTTCTCCACAATCAGGTACAGGTGTCATTTTTTGTTGTAATGCGGGTGCTTCCTGTGATTGTTTTTCAAATTTCCCATCGTAGAATCTTGTTAACGGATTTTCGATTTTTTCTGTCATCTTGATTCCTCCTATGAATTTGTTGGCAATAAAAAAGAACTACCAGCTTACTCTTTTACCCTAATACAAAATACTAGAGCTGACAAATGATACGTTTTTACACTAAACAAGTTTTCATAAAAAGTCGGTTTCTTTGGCTTATCGCTTAAAACTCCTTATAATTAACAATATAAAACCATCTGTTTATAAAAAATAGGTCTTAAGTTGGATGTCAAAACATTGCAAAAACATTACAATATCATTACATCAACTTTAAAAGGCTCGTTTCACGAGCTCACTCAGTTTTTTAATTTTAGGAGGAAAAGACATGAAAAACAACAAAACAAGATTTGGCTTGATCGCTGTAATCGTCATTGTTTTACTAGGCGTTTTCGGGGTCAGTCAATACAACGGATTAGCGAAAAAAGAACAATCAGTAGAGTCTCAATGGAGTCAAGTAGAAAACGTGATGCAGCGTAGAGCAGATCTCGTGCCAAACTTAGTCAACAGCGTAAAGGGAAGCATGCAGCAAGAACAAAAAGTCTTTGGTGATATTGCTAAAGCTCGTGAGGCTTATGGTTCTGCTAACAATGACTCAGATAAAATCAAAGCTAGCCAAGAGTTGGATCAATCTGTTGGAACGTTGATCAATGTCATCAATGAAAATTATCCTGAGCTAAAATCAAATGATAATGTGCAAACATTAATGACACAATTAGAAGGCACTGAAAACCGTATTTCAGTTGAACGTAAACGTTACAATGAAGTCGTGAAAGAATACAATGAACAAGTGGTTTCTTTCCCTAAAAATATCTTTGCAAATATGATGGGTCTAGGTAAGAAGGATTACTTTAAAGCTGATCCAACAGCTAGCACTGTACCTTCCGTGAATTTTGATAATTCTACTAGCACTTCTAGTGGGAAGTGATGATCGATGAAACGTTTTAGACGAGGTTTATTCCCTAGCCTATTATTTTTCCTTGTCACCTGTTTCCTTGGCTTTCAACTACCTGCTTTTGCTGAAAACTTACCTGCTTCACCCGATCATTTTTACCTGGACCAACCAGGAATTCTGGATGAAACAACTAAAAATTTAGTTGATCAAAAAGGCAAGCTTTATAAAGAAAAAACAGAAGCACCACAAGTTGTTTTGGCTGTGATTGATTCGACTGATGGTGACAGTATTGATAGTTATGCGCCCGATTTATTTAAAAAATGGAAAATTGGTAATCAAAAAGAAGATAACGGCGTTTTGATTCTTTACGCAGTCAATGATGGCGAACGAAATGTCCGGATTGAAGTTGGTTATGGTTTGGAAGATGTCATTACCGATAGCGTTGCTGGAAATATTCTGCAACATGCTAAAGATGATCTGAAATCATCTAATGATACTTCGATCAATAAGGGACTACAGTATACATTTAATGCAGTCACTACTTTAATCGATAAACATTATGACTATCCTGTTGATAAAAATGCTTTGTCAGATGATGAAATAGATCAATTTGCCTCAGAAGACAGCTCTGATGGCGAAGGATTCTTCAGTGTTTTCTTCGTTCTCCTTATTATCCTGCCTCTCATATTATTTGGGGGACGTGGCGGCCGAGGTGGTCGCGGCGGTGGTCCTTGGTATTGGGGTGGCGGTTTTGGCGGTGGCTCTTCAAGTGGTGGCGGCGGCTTCGGCGGTGGAGGTGGCTTCTCTGGCGGAGGCGGTTCTTCCGGTGGTGGCGGCGCTAGTATTTAGAAATTGAAGCATTCCGATTTTATCTAAATAAATCAAGAAAAGAGCAAACCCTTGTGGTTTGCTCTTTTTTCATCCGCATATATATATATATTCATTAAAGATAAAAGTATAGACATTTAATAAATAAAGTGGTATATTATTTTTGTAATCGATTACAAATAAACTATAAAGGACTGATCAGTATGAATAGTTTCATGGATTCTCTTGGAGAAAAGATCATGCCACTTGCCAATAAACTCGGACAAAATCGTTATCTTTCTGTTTTAAGAGATGCTTTTATGTTGTCTTTTCCCTTAACAATGTTCGGATCAATCATTGTCGTTATCAACAACTTACCTTTTTTTAGTGACACTACCAAAGGAACTTTATCCTCTTTATTTGGTAACGGTCAAAATGCGACAATGAGCATTATGGCAGTCTTTGTTACGTTCGGTATTGGCTATTATTTATCTAAATCTTATGACGTTGAAGGCATTTTTGGCGGAGCAGTTTCATTTGCTAGTTTTCTACTTCTAACTCCATTTATGATGACACTTGAAGATGGTACAGAAGTATCTGGTGTCCTATCTTTAGATCGTTTAGGCGCTAAAGGGATGTTTATTGGGATGATCGCAGCCTTTCTTGCTGGTGAAATTTATTGTAGAATCACTAAAAAGGGTTGGCAAATTAAAATGCCAGATGGTGTACCACCTGCTGTCGCTAAATCATTTGCTGCCTTGATTCCTGCTATATTAACGTTATCTGTTTTTCTGTTTATCAATGCAATCGTTACTGGTTTGTTCAAAACTAATCTTCATGATGTCATTTATGAAGTTATCCAAAAACCGTTAGTCGGCTTAGGCAGCAGCTTACCGGCAACTTTAATTGCTTTATTCTTTGTCCAATTTTTATGGTTCTTCGGTTTACACGGACAAATCATTGTTAATTCTGTAATGGATCCTATTTGGAACACTTTAATGTTAGAAAACTTAGATGCTTATAAAGCAGGAGAAAAATTACCCCATATCATTACAAAACCCTTTATGGAAACTTTCACTGTTGGCTTGGGTGGTTCTGGTATGACTCTTGCAGTTATTTTGATCATGGCCTTTGTCATGAAGAAAAAACAATACCGAGATATTGGTCGTTTAAGTTTAGCGCCTGGAATTTTCAACGTAAATGAACCCGTAATTTTTGGTTTACCAATCGTTTTAAATGCGACTATCCTAATTCCTTGGGTACTAGCTCCACTGATCGTTACAGTGCTTAATTATCTTGTAATGGCGGCAGGCATTATTCCACCTCCAACTGGTGTATCTGTCCCTTGGACTGTTCCAATTTTCTTTAGTGGCATGCTAGCAACAAATTCGATCTTAGGCGGTATCTTACAACTTATCGATCTACTCCTTGTCGGTCTGATCTGGTATCCATTCTTACGTTTATTAGATAAAGAAAAAGAAAGTGCGATTTAATTGCACTTTTTTTCTTTAATTGTCTATACATTCATAATCAGTTACAATACACATGAGGAGGTTGTAACGATATGAAGCCAAAATATGAAGAAATCGCAGATACTTTGCGTGAACGAATAAAGAATAATATTTATAAAACAGATACCTTGATTCCTAACCAAACAGATTTGGTAAAAGAATTTAATGTAAGCCGAATGACAGTTAAAAAAGCAATCGGTATTTTAGTCATGGAAGGACTTTTATACTCTCAACGAGGTTCAGGCACCAAAGTATTGAATCGCTCTTTTTGGGACAAAGATACTTCACCAGCTAATGAATATGATGGGCTTAGCAAACAAATGCATGACCGCCATAAAAAGTTAAAAAGCCAAGTGATCTTATTTGAAGTCGAATTTCCTTCTAAAGAAGTCCAAGAACGTTTAGCTATTTCTAAAGAACAGCCTGTTTACAAGATTATTCGTCTTAGGATTCTTGAAGATGAGCCCTTTATTTTGGAACATACGTTTATGCCTTGTGATTTAGTCCCTGGCCTCACAACAGATATTTTGAAAGACTCTATTTATACGTATATTAAAGAACAGTTATCTCTCGATTTTGCAGGAGCCTATCGAAATATTCAAGCAGATAAATCTGATGAATACGATCAACACTATTTAAATTGCAAAAAAGATGATCCTGTACTTGAAGTACAGCAAGTTGTCTATTCAAAAAATGGTCGTCCCATCGAGTTTTCATGTAGCCGAAATCGGTACGATCAAAGAAGTTATTCTATTTTAAATGTTGATTATGCCTAGTTAAAAAAAAGAATGTGACACAAAACGGATAATCCATTTTGCGTCACATTCTTTTTTTATTTATCTGTTACTGTATTTGTTTGGGCAACCGTTTTAAACCAATGACCTGATTTTTTGATTGTTTTGATTTGCGTATGAATATTAGTAGAGATGAAACCATAACGGTTCTTATAGGCATTTGCCCACGACCAACAATCGATCGGTGTCCATAAATGATAACCAAAACAATTAGAACCCTCTTCGATTCCTTGATGAACCCATTCTAAATGTTCTCGAATAAAATCAATACGATAATCATCTTGAACAACACCTACTTCATTCATAAAACGTTCCTCGCCAGAAATTCCCATTCCATTTTCAGAGACAAACCACGGAATATTATTGTAGTTATCACGAATATTGATGGCAATATCATATAATGCTTTAGGATAAATTTCCCAGCCTCGATCGATATTCATTCGACGTCCTGGCATATTATACTCATCAAAATAACGATTTGGAAGCCAAGCTCCCACACTATTTGGTGCAATATCCGGTGCTTGTACACGGTTAGGATGATAGAAATTAACTCCCAAAACATCAATTGTATTTTCTTTGATTATCACTAATTCTTCTGGTGTACTTTCCCAAAGAACACCATCTTTGATAAATAAATCAACTAACTCTTGTGGAAATTCTCCATGTACTGCGGTATCTAAAAACATTCGATTATTAAATAACTCAGCAATATTGGCCGCAGCTACATCTTCGGGTGAATCAGATGCAGGATAAGTTGGGGTTAAATTTAGAATGATTCCAATTCTACCACCTTCATTTTGCAGCCCCATTTTTCTGAACGCTTGAATTGCTTTGGCAGAAGCTAAATTCAGATTATATGCAACTTGTACTGCTTTTTTACCATCCACGATTTTTGGATAATGGAATTGATGTAAGTATTCTCCTTCAACAACCACAATCGGCTCATTATGAGTAAACCAATCCTTCACGCGATCACCGAAAAGTTCAAAACATTTTTCCGCAAATTTTACATACAAATCAACGACATGTTTTGATTCCCATCCACCGTATTTATGGTACAGTTCTACAGGTAAATCAAAGTGATGTAAATTCATCACAGGACGAATCTCAGCTTCTAAAAACGCATTAATCACTTCATTATAAAAACGAACCGCATCTTCATTGACCGATCCAAGCTCCAAATCATCGATCAAACGACTCCATTGAATCGAAGTACGAACACTATTCAAGCCAATTTCTTTCATCAATGCAATATCTTCTTTGAAACTATTATAAAAATTAGACGTCACATCTGGACCAACTTGATCATAAAAATCTGTTGGTTCGATCTCATACCAATAATCAAACATATTCGCATGTTTTTTATTAAAACGCCCTTCACTTTGCGGGCCTGATGTCGCAGCGCCCCACCAGAAATCTTCTTTAAATGTTCTTTGCATGACTGTCCCTACTTTCCTCAAAATACTTTTCGCGATCCTATTCACTACTATTATAAAGCGAACCCTTTTAAATGTCTATACTTTTATAAAACAAAGTATACAAAAAAAGACAAGACAAAATTCATCTTATCTTTTAACAAGCCAATTATATAATCAATTGTTTTCTATCATTATAATACTCTTTATACGCTAAATAAGTTGCAATAACTGAACCAATGCTTGTAGCCGAAAGCAACATAAAGGTCACCATGATTTGATACTTGATTGCATGAACTGGATCAACTCCAGCAAAAATCAGTCCTGACATCATCCCAGGTAAACTAACGATCCCAACCGTTTTAGCAGAATCAATGGTTGGCGCCATTCCAGTTCGGATACTTGCTCTAACAATCGAGCGAGAAGCTAACTTGATATCTGCACCTAATGCTAATTTTTCAAGCACAGCTTGTCTTTGATCATGAAATAAACTATCCATATTCCGATAACATAAACCAATCGCAATCATTGAATTACTAGCGATCATGCCACTAATAGGAATGATCTGCGAAGGAATAAACCGAATCGCACCTGATAAAACCAGAACACCGATCGTGACTCCTGTACTACAAAATATTGCCAACAAAGAGATCCAAAAACCATTTTTCAGATGATTACTACGTTTCCCTGCATTCAACGCAGCATTGACAATAATAATTCCAGCCATGACTACGGTTAAAATCACATTGTCGATTTGAAAGACATATTTAAGAAGGTATCCAACTAAAACAAGTTGAACAATTGCCCGGCAAACACTGATTATAATATCTTTGGTAAATCCTAATTTTTCTTTATAACTGATCAGTAATGCTACTACAACTAGCATTCCAGCAAATAAAAGTGACAGATCATTGACAGCTAGATTCATTTTGCGCCCTCCAAGCTACCCGCTACGATTTTTTTGACGATCGAGGCTTGAGCAATTTCTTCAGGATCATGCGTGACACGAATCAATGTTACATTTTTTTCCTGATTCAATTTTAACAACCATTGATTGACGATTGCTTTGCTTTCTTCATCTAAACCTGCTGTTACCTCATCTAACAGTAACACTTCAGGGAGAAAAATCACATTACGGATTAAGGCTATACGCTGTTTTTCGCCACCGGATAATTTGGTGATTTTTTTATCCAAATAACTTTCAGAGAGTTTAACTTCCTTTAACAAACCTAGTACATGGCTCTCTTGAAACTCTTTTTTGCGTACTTCGTATGGAAACATAAAATTATCTCGCACAGTTTCACCGAATAATGATGGTTGTTGAAAGCAGTAGGAAACTTGCATGCGATACTTTTCTGGTGTTAACTCTGCAATGTTTTGGTCATTGAATAGGATGACTCCTTTAGTCGGAGTTAATAAAGAAGCCAGTAATTTAAGCAAGGTACTTTTCCCACTGCCAGATGGTCCGGTAATCGTTGTATGGCTCCCTTTTTCGAATGATGTGGTAATATCGTTTAGAATTATTTGTTCTTCGTGTTGAAAAGAGATACGTTCAGTTGTCAACAAGATGATTCAGTCCTTTTTTATTGTTATTAAGAAAATGTCCTAAATGTTTATTTTTGAAAATAAATTTTTTTATTTGAAGCTCTTCCTTACTAGCTTGCCATAACGATAATTCCTCCATAATTTTTTCAGGATATTTTTTACTAATATCCCTTAGTGCATTGCCGCATGATTTTCTAACATATTCACTATCATCATTTCTAAGCGTTGCCAGCAAATGAATAGCCCTATCAGGCAGATTACAGTTCCTAGATAATTAAGATTCGATTTAAAGCAACATTGCAAAAATAGTGACTATATAATAAGTATACTTGTTGTTAGATGATAAATGTAATATAGTGTTCTTTCTCCGATGCAATCCATTGTTTTAGATTGAAAACGATAGAAACAAGGTTGCTTTCTTACAACCTTGTCCATCGTTTCTATTTTTTCATCGCTTTTATTATATTTTCTATTACTCCTTAGTAAATTCTATACGTCTTTCTGATACTAAAGAATTGTTCAGCCAGAATGTTGGTGTCTTCCAGGGAATCAGTGATACTCGATCAAAAACAAAATAACGGCCTGCTTCTTTTGTGCCCATCAATTTTTCTAAGCCTTTTTTGGTCAATTGATACTGGACTGTTTGTTTTGTTCCAGATACAGGTTTATAGAATGAGCGATTTTCGTCAAAGGGCTTTAGTTGGTCTGAGGATACTTGGTCCTTATCAAAATGTAGTTCCCCTTTGATCTTTGTTAGTTGATACTTATTAAAATTTACTGCCTCTAGTTTACCGATAAACTGGAGCGTAATTCCTCTCGCTCCTCCGTAATTCAAAAACTCTATTGTTGTATTTTTTGACGAATCAATGGACATCTCAATAAAAGGTCTTGTTTTTGTTTTCCAGTCGCCTTTCACTTTCCATGTTGCTGGATACAGAAAATAAAAACCCATTAAAAGACTCACGACTAGGAGACCGCTTACCAATCCGCTTAATAGCTTCCAAGGAAATTTCTGCTCTGACATTTCTTCCTCTTCCACAACCTCTTGTTCCTCTAAAAGAAGTGATGCTTCTTCCAGCTCAACAACTGGCAGTTCTTGTTCTTCTTGCTCTGATAATGTCATTCCCTTGAGTCCTTTCGTTTCTTTGGCTTCCCTGTCTCAGTTTTCTTTCTATTATTTGCTACACCTGCTTTTTTCTTTCTTTTCTTTTTTGCTCTCGCTCTTTCTAATGCTTGACGTTTCTGCTTCCGTCGACGTAACAGAATTACCAATACTATCAGTCCGACAATAAGAACTACAAAGGCTACCACTCCTAAAATAATCCAACGAGTATAGTCAGGAGTTAAATCAATCGCTGTCTCATTCAATTTATTCGCTTCTTCACGAGTGATCGCAAATTCTTTGTCAAATTCCCATTTTTCCCCTGTTTTCTTTGAACTCACTACCATTTTTAACCGATAGTCTCCTGCTTGAAAACGCTCATTTTCCCATGAAATCGGAAATTCATACGTACTATTTGGGGCAATTCGATAATTCTCTGCTTTCTTTTCATGCAAAATAGCATCGCTATTTTTTTTGTACACTTTTGCTTCATATGAAACTTCATCTACAATGGTCGGATTGGCATGTTGGATCCGTGCTAAAATCGTATTTCTTCCTGTTATCTGTGAAGCCTCAATGCCTAAAAGATCCAATGTATTTTTGATTTCTCCTGGGTCTTCTTCTTCCGTTAATTTCACACCTATATTATACGCATATCTATTCTTTATAACAACAGCGCCATTACTCTTATTGTTTTCTTCACTATTTACTGGTGATACATTAATGGCACCCAATAACATTCCTTCAAATCGTTCAGCTGGTACAGACAGTTTGAATGTTGCTTCTATTTCTTTTTTTGCAGGAATTTTCACTGTTTTTGCTTCTGGTATTAACAATTCTGAAAGTGGAAATTTCAAACTCGTATCTTTCTTCTTCTTATCGTACAGTTGTCCATATTCGATACTTCCTGTTTGATTCGTTGTCGCTGTATTAACGGCTAAAGCTACTTCTATTTCTTTTTCCCCTGTATTTTTTAGTGAAATACTTAGTTCTTGTTCCGCTCCTGGTTGTACCTTTAATGAAAAATACCCTTCCTTCCCTTCTTCTTGATTTTCTGGGATATTCGCTTTTACTGATAATGGAATACTTCCTTCTGGTGCTTCTTCTGCCTTTACAATTCCTGTAGGTAAAATAAAACACACCAGTATAAGGAGTAGACTATGTATAATTTTCTTCATTACTTGCTTCCTTTCTATTAAAAAAAGAGCGGGCACTTGCCCGCCCAAACGTAGATTTATCTTTAATTATTCACCAATTGTGACTGCCCATGTTAAGGTTGTTGAATAAGTAACGTCTTTCGTAATTTTTTGAGCTGGTACATGTAATTTCACATCGTTATTATAACGAAAATCTTCAGTTGATGTTGCTGTTTTAGTTGAACTATAATCTGCTTCACCATACTCTTTCTTGAAGACATTTGACGTAATCGTTCCTGTAGTCGCACTTGCTGCGGTTGAGTCTTTACGACCTAATACTTTTAATCCACCGACATCTTTTCCAATAGGAATAGATGCTTTACCTGAGGCATCCATAGTCATCCCCGCTGCAAGATTCGCTACAGCTGTTTCTGACGTTGTTGTCAATGTTTGTCCATAAATATCAATCGTTGTGCCGGCTTTTAATGTTTTGGCATCTGCTCCAGTTCCATTAGTAAATGCTGTATCTTGTTTCACCGTTACATTCCAATTCGTTGTATCTATTCCTGAAATATCCGATACTTGGACAAATTGTGGGATATCATAGGCTGCTGCGTCTTTTGCAGGATCACCTGTTTGTGTATTTTTGTGTGTCCAAGTAGACGGCTTTGTTTCAATGTTTTCTGTCCAAGTAATAGGTTGAACAGAGTTCATCTTCACAGCATAATCTGCATCAATGGTTGAAATTTGATTGATTCCAAAATCAAAAGTCGGTGCATACATTAATCGAACTGCTCCACTTTCTGCAACAGATCCATCTGGTGCTTGACCTCCTGTGACATCTTTAATTGCTTCTAACGTTTGTGGTTTTACAACATGCGTATGCGCATCCTTATCTGTAAATGATGCCTTTCCGTTTGTTGTTGGAGCTGCTGACACAGACATTCCAAATCCACCTAATGCTACTGTACTTACTAATAAACTGCTGATAACTAATTTTTTCATCATTTTTTCTCCTCTTTGTTTCTATATTTTTCTTTAGTATATTTCTTTTTTATGGTGTTACTGCTAACGTCCATGTTAAATTGGCGGTATACTTGTTATTTACCTTTGGTTTATCACTACTCGGAACATACAATTTCACACCATCACTCGTACCTTTTTCAGTAGATTTACTTTCTTCTGTATAGTTATTTTCAAATACTAGGGAAGACATTGAACTATTTGTAAATCCAGCTTTTTTGGAACTGAATACTTCTAACGTTGTAGATCCTACAGGAATTTCTCCATACCCTTCACTTTGGTTAAAACCTATCAAATCTTTCCCTGGCTCTTGTAAACTATTTGTGATTGTTTGACCGTATAAGCGAATTCGTGTGTTCTCTAATGTTTGTTTGTCTTTTCCTTCTCCTGAAGTAAAAACAGCATCTTGGCCAACGCTCACAGACCAAAGCTTATCTGCTCCTGAAACATCTGCAACTTGAAGGAACTGAGGAGAATAATAAGTGGACTTATCTTCTCCCTCACCTTTAGTATACATTCCTTTTTGTATAGGATATTCTTGACTTAAAGCATTCACTTTTACTGTGCCAAAACTAAAGAAGGGAACTGCCGTTACCCCGACACCATCTGTTGTTTCTATAGGTTTACTCAATCCTGGACTGGGTGTTACTGAAGTGTTGGGATCTGTTGGATCTACCACTGATGGAAGCTCCCCTTTTTCAAATTGAATATCCGCTTTTGAGTTTCCTTTTACTGTTTGTGCCAATGTTGTATGGCCAAATAATGTTAGTGCAGCAATACTTAATAGAAAACTACTTAGTATATACTTTTTCATTCTATGTTTCTTCCTTTCTCTCTTTTCATTTATATTGCATAGATAACCTTAGGTTATGCTTAATGCCACTTTTAAGTCTTTCAATGGTTCTTTTGTCGATAATAATAAGTACTTACAATCCCTATTACGAGAAGAAAACCTAGCAATCCAAAGATTGTTGCCATCTCTCCTGTTTCTGGTAACCATGAAGGCGTTCTTCCCACTTGTTTCTCTGAAAATTTAGAGTCACTAGTTTCTGTAGGATCCCCTTCAACAAAGGTCACACCTACTGGTGTTTGTCCATCCGCTGTACTCTCCGAAAATACTGGTGTTGCGGATAGGCCTATCATTAATAGAAAAGCTATGCCAATTAAACAGCTATACTGGACCATTTTTTTCATCTTCATTTCCTCCTATGGACCTGTCGTTAATGACCATGTCAATTCTGCTTGATACGTTCCTTTTTGTACTTTCTTGGATGGAACAAATAATGACCATCCTTTTCCAGTTCTTCCTGTTTTATTTTTTTCATCCAGTTTTAGTGAGAAATCTGTTTTCTTTGGATCTTCTGTTGATTGCGTTGAGGAATGAATCGTAACCCCTTCTGGAGTAATCGTGAGCGGTTCGACCACATTCTTAGGTGTATAATTTAAAAGGGCTTCAGATAACACTTTTGTCATTGGTTGCCCATCTGAACCCACCAACCTAAATGGTGAAGACAGTGCAACCGATATGCTAAAGTTCCCTCTTTGTTTCGCTCTCTTTTCTTCACCTGTTAGAGCGGTATAATTTCTATAATCCCCCACATTCACCACAAAGTCATTGGATGATTCATATTCTAATACTTGATCATTGGGTGAGGTGTAACCTTGTTGGAACGTTAATTCCTCTGAAACATCAACTAAACGAAGGAGTCCTTTAAAAATATAGGTTACTTCATTATTTTCAACCTGAACCTTATAGGTTTCTGGGATAATTTTTTGTTCATAGTTCTTAGAATCCACGAGTACTTTATTCACATCTGTAATTGCTTGTTCTTTTAACAAATCAATTGTTGAGTTGATTTGACGATCTTTTAAAATCACATTGGCATTAATTGATGTCCCATCTTCATCCACAAAACGAATCGTTACATCGGTAAGTTCTTGACCTAGTGTAACAGTAATGCTTGCGGTGGTCGTTTTATTATTAGCAGTATAGCTAATCTGAGCTGGATAATTTCTACTTGTTTCACCATTTGGTAATGGTGAGGGTGTCTCTCTAATCGCGGTTAGCAGCTCCTCATTGACACTTAAATACGTAGTTTTATCTTTATCAGCTAGCATTGGTAGCGTATCTCCAGTCTGTTCTGTTGCCTTGTAGTTGTACACTTTAATATCTGCACCAGGTACTTCTGGCACTGCTGGTGTTTCTCCTTCAGCAGGTGTTTTTGGCGTGTATCCCCACATTTTCACTGCATTTTCATTCTTCGCTTCATGCACAGGACGATAATAATCATTGGCATACATGACGATATTATTTTCTTTATCTACAACAGTATTTTTATCTGTCACAAACACCCATATACGATTAGAAACCTTGATTGCGTCCGCCCCTTTGTATTCAATATCTAGAGGGTAGACCCCAACTTTTTTTGTCTCTTGAATTGCTTTTAGCTGATCTGGCATCGGAAAGGTTACTTTTGAACTGAGGAATGGGGTCTCCTTTGTCGCATCTTCATCTAAAAACTCATCTTCCAAATTCCCGTTCCAAGCCTTTGTTTTAGCCTTGATTTTAACTGCCTTTTCTGTCAAGGTGGAAACATCTGTCAGTGGCAAAGAAAAGTTATTAGCATCTAAAAAATAGTTGTCTTTTTCTTTTGTTTTACCTGTTTTTGCATTAATGATACGAGAGGTCGCTGTTGCTTGTTTTTGACTATCAGTAACAAAATAGGTTACCCGTTGCGGCCCTGTGTTGTCTTCGTCAAATCCTAACGATTTCCAGTCTATTGGTAATGTGATATCTTTTGGATTACGATTAAGTCTTTTTTGAAATTCTTGTTCTGATATTGGATTTAATGATTTATTAATATCATGTTCATCATAAACTCTAATAGCTTGCTTCCCACCATCTTTACTTAATAGAATACTTTCTTTTATCGATGATTCTTCATTCTTAAATATATCTAAATTAAGAGATATACTACTGGGAGACTCAATGATAGGGGAATAATCTGGAATTGTTCTTAATACGCCTAAAAATACGGCATTACTATCCTGACCAACCCACTCATCAATAAAATTACCTTTTTTTATAGTATTTCCAATAGTTAAAAATTTTTCATTATATAATCCTACTATATCTAAAAAGTCAAGCGGAACATTAGATGGTATATTTGATACGGATAATATATTTAGTTCTACATCCATTACTCCTGCAATAGTCGCCTCTTTTATGTTATTGTTGGGTAATATAGGTACATACCCTATAAAAGATATTTCATTTCCTTTCTTAAAAAATTTAAGAGAAGTTCCCGCTTCAAACGATCTTATTACTGTAAAAGTATTTGTTGCAATAGAATATTTGACTATTTTATAGAATTCATTGGCTAACGTATATTGATAATATACTTCTTTGTCTGAACTTAATTCAGCAATTATCTGAAAATGTGTATTTTTTCCTTTAATTAAACCAAATCTATTTTTTATCTGTCTAGGTAAATCTCCATTTTTTTCATCCCAAATGATAGCCTCCTCACCATTGCCTAAAAAGCCTTTATCTGAGTATGTAAATGTTCCACCTACACTTCCATCAGATAAACTATGTAATCTATTTACCCCAAATTCAATTCTTCCTGTAGTTATTTTGGATGAACCAAAATCAGAAAGTGCAGGAATCTGAAAGCGATCCTTAGGTTTACCATCTAGTCCGTTTAGCGCTGCATCTTTATTTGATGCTGACACCGGTCCAACTGAACCATATCCAGATCCATTTGTATATCCAACACCCCAACCTGATGCTATACCTTTAGATAAAACTTTAAAATCAGCTAAATTATAGTATACATATTTTTTTACATAACCATTATTTGTCCCATTTCCTTGCGAATAATATACAATACCTTTCCCATCACTTAACTCAATATTTGTTACATTTGATATAAACCACGTTGAAGGACTTTGTAAATTTTTATTTACAGGTTGCCAATCTGATCCATATACTGATAAATCAGCTAAAGAAAATTTACTGATATAATTCCCGTTACTATCTACTTTAACTAGTAAAATTGTTCCATTAGTAGGACTATTACTGATAGAAACTTGTATAATATATTCTTCTTTATTAGGAACTTGTATAAATTTCCCTTCAAAACTATCTTTAAAATTAGGAATAGAATTATATCCAATAAACTTTGTTTCTTTTTTAAAGTTTGTTACAATATCCTCATTTTGCACAAAACCATCAAATTGACTATTATTGATGAGATCTTCTTCTACTAACTTAGTAGCATCATTTGGTAGTTCAAAAGAATAGTCTGGACCCTCCTCAGGTACATTAGGATCCTTCTTATCAATAATAATTGGTGTGCCGCTCGGCTTAGCACTAATAGAAGTAGATTGAATACTAACCCATAATATTCCTAACAAACTAAGTATTCCTAAACTGCAAACCATACTCCTATATATTAATTTCTTGTTTCTCATTTTTTCCTCCTTACAGCTCTTTATCACCGATGGAATAATAGTCATCTCAAACTAAATATATCTGTCGCTTATAGATTCATCTAAACGATACTTAGTACCTTAATTTCTTATTTCCAAGTCAACTAATCGATAACCAATTGACCTTACTGTTTTTATATAACTGTCTTTTTCATTTTCATCCAGTTTATTTCTAAGATGAAGCACCAGATTCGCTATTCGATAATTATTACTTGAATTTAGTTGATTCCACACTTGTTTATGAATTTCTTGGTATGAAAATGCCCTCGTAGGATCACTTATAAGTAAGGCCAATAGTTTATACTCCTTTTTGGTTAGCTCTATTTCCTTTTCTTTCCCAATTGATTTCACTAGCACACTTTGACTTCCCATTCTCATTTCTAAGTAACTTCTGTCCTTATTTCTTTTATGGCTTAAAATAATTTTCTTTGATTTTCCTTCTTTAAAACGAGAAAAAGTATTTCGGACAGTTAAGGCAACCTCTTCCGGAAACCATTTGCCATCTAATATGGCATCAACTCCTATTTGAAGATAAACTTGATCATTAATGTAGCATCGTTGATTCGATAATATCCAAATAAATGAACTTGCTTGTTCTTTGATTGAAAAAATAATTGAACAAAGATAACTGATGTCTTCTGGACTATTTTCTTCCAAAATAATGATTTCTGACTCTTTCAACTGATTCAAATCTATCTCTTTGGGAAATATTTGAATCATACTATTTTCACGCGTAAAAGCCTCTTCTATAGATTTTTTCATAGTGATAGACGAAGATACCAAACTAATTTTATGCATGTGACTTATCCTTTCAACTTTTATTAAATTAATTATGACTAGTCCTTTGAATTTGATAGTTTCAAGCAATCAATAATTCATATTTCTTTATTGATTGCAACTTATTACGTATAATGTCAGTAATACTATATGTGTTCTACCTAATTTTTTTTCTCAGAATTATCCATTCTAAGTTAAGGAAGACTTATCCTTTTTCTAACAGCAATAATGTTAACGTTGACGATTTTTTTGACGGTTTATGTTTATCACAGTAACTATTCTGCCAGATTTAACTGAGCATCAATAACAGACATTGCCTGTTCACGAGTCTCCCACAATGATCCAGCATAGGTATCTAAAGTCAGTTTGATTGATTGGTGACCTAATAAATGACTAAGAGTTGCAATATCAATACCATTTTCAATGCAACGTGTCGCAAATGTATGCCTCAGTGCATGGAAATGAATGCCTGTGATTTCTGCTTGTTTGATTGCTCGTCTAAAATGATAATTGATTAAACGAGGCTCAGCATATGAATTATGATTGTTGATAACAAAGCTGCCTTGTGTGGCTTCCTTTTTTTGTGATAGGTAGGTATATAGGTTTTGTGCTATTGGGATTTTCCTTAGGGATTGTTTTGATTTTGGTAAATCAAATAAAATCTCCGTTTTTGCTGTTTTTCCAGTGACAGATATCCGTTGTACAGTTCGAACGACATGAATAATTCGATTATCTAAATCTATATCAGCCCAGGTTAATCCGCTGATTTCTCCAATTCGTAATCCTGTATATAAGGCGATAATAATAGGAGAACATTCTTTCTTTTGAAGTTCTATGCTTTCTAATTTTTTTTGTTGCTCAAGTGAAAGAATTGTTATAGCTTTCTTTTTAATAGGAGGAAAGACAACTCCATCAAAAGGATTCTCAACCAATGCTTTTTCTACAACTGCTTTCGTTAACGCACCTTTAAAAATCGTTAATGTGTTGTGAATGGTTGTTGTACTCAGTCCTTTATCTCCTAAGTAAAAAAGAAGCTCCAGGATATCTTTCTTTTGAAGTAGGCTTAGTTTTTTATGTCCAATATATGGAACGATATGATTATTTAATTTGGTTTTGTAAGAAGCAAATGTTGATTTTTTTACCTGTCCGATCACTAAATGATCTAACCAATAATTTAACCATTCTGTCGTTGTTCCTGAAAATAGTTTTGAATAAGCTTTTTGACTACTATACTGAGCTTTAATCTGCTCTAATTTCAGTTTTACTTCCATATACTTCTTTCCGTAAACAGAACCATAAACAAGTTTTCCTTGTGAATCTCTAGCCTTTCGATAGCGTCCTTCCCAACGACCATCTTTTCGTTGATAAATATTTTCTCCTTTTCTAGGCATAGTGACTCACTCCTTTCAATTAAAATTGACCACCACAATGACGGGTATTACAGAAGAACAACCTATTTTTTCATTAAAAATCCTAAAAAAAGGTAATGAATTTCTTCATTTAATATAGACTTCTTTTTTTAATTATGTTATATTTCTTATGTTGTCGGATTTATTTTTTAAAAATTGATAAAAATGAGAAATATTACCTATCTTAGAATGGATAATTCTAAGAAAATAATGCTATGTATTATTGTTTGTTTCAACACAGTTAGTATATGAAATTAAAAAAATACATGACTCAGATTAGAACGTTTCCAAATTAATTTGGTGCGTTTTTTCTTTATTTTTGTGTTTATTTTCGTAAAATTGTACACTATTAGAAAGAAAATGAGGTGAATTTTATGGATTTAATGATCCGCACTTACATCATCGAAGACAATTTTATCTTTCGTGAAAAAATAAAAGAACTAATTCAACAATTACCCGTATCTGACAACTATTTTTCTTTAGAAGCTATTTCGATAGAAAAATTAGATGTCTTTTATTCCAGTTTGTCGGAAGCTACTCATAAAATACAAGATACAGATATTTATTTAGTTGACATTGATTTACAGTCATACTATTCAGGGATTGATCTTGCAAAAAAAATTAGAGAACAAAACAAAGACTGTTTTATTCTCTTTCTTACCAACCTTGAGGATAAGGCCCTTGAAATCATTAACAAAGACATTCAACCAAAATCCTATATTATTAAAGGGACTAATTTAGATATTCAAGAAGTTGAAAGTATTTTTTTACCCATTAAAATAGAAATAATTAATCGTATTCAAAATAAAGATAACTATATGTCTTTCAAAAAATTTGGTGAAGTAGTCTATATAAAATATACTGACATTCTTTATATATCTTCTATTTCTACTATGCGTAATACTTTAGTAGTACATACCAAAGATTCTGAACAGATGGTAGAGGGAACAATTCATAAACTGAAAAAGATAATTGATAAACCCTACCTTTATACTGGATTAAAATCATTGATCATCAATCGAAATCACTTAGCATCTATCCAACGTTCAGTTGGTCTAATTACGTTTGATAATGGTTCTGAATTAGAAGTTGGAATAAGTATCATTGACAAACTAAACAAATTTTTATAGCTATTTATTAGATGAGGTGAAAAGATATGGAAGTTCATTTAGTGGCAATACTGTTCTCTTTTAACTATTTCCAAATGTGTTTGATTATAGGATATAAAAGATATTTAAGTTATAGGCAAACTATTTTCTTGTCTACTTATTTATTTATACAAGTACTTATAGCTCTCCTTGTCGGGGGAGAAATTGGTTTAAGAGTTTTTATACCTTTTGCAATAATAGAATCGATATTCATCCTTCGATTCACAAAAAGCTGGACATTAATCGCTTTGTATTATCTTTTACAAAACTCACTGATGCTTATCTCTTGGCTCGTAACATGGGATTTTACCTATTTTTTTCATGAAACAGGACTAATGAGTGATACATCCTTTGCCATTTTAAAGCCAATTTCTATTGTTGCTCAACAGCTTCTGCTATTTTCATTATTGATTCTTATGAGGAAGATAAGTACTAACTATGAAATTTTCAATTCTATTTCTCAGCTCAAAAAGAAATATATTTTTCAATCTATTTTTAGTGTAGTGTTACTTCTTACGTTAAATTTGGTGAGACAGATTAGCATAAGACATATTAATTTGACTGTATTTTTCCAATTAACTTTTCTTTTACTCTTTTTTACAAGTACTTTTAGTTATATTGTTTACATCATAAGTCGGTTTTATCAACAGCAGCAACAAATATTTCTACTTTCAAAAAAAATGGCACAAGAATCTCAAAAAATTAGTTTAGCAAATGAATTTAGACATGATTATCGAAATATTTTATTCAGTTTAGATGTGTACCTTGAAAAAGAGCAATTTGATCAAGCGCGTAACTACCTTTCTACTATTATTGACTATTCCAAAGACCTTACTGAAACAAATCATTACACCCAAATTTCAAAAATAAATATTCCGCCCATACAAGGATTACTCTTAAATTTTTTTGAAAAATGCTCTAAAGAAAATGTACCTGTCCATTTTTTTGTGGATCAATTAATTTCTGATTTTGATATAACTATCCACTTAGTTGATTTTATTCGTTGTTTATCTATTTTATTAGATAATGCATTTGAAGCGTCTATCAATACAGAAAAACCACTAATAAGCTTACATTTTGAAAATAGATCTACTGGTATTTATATAGAAGTAAAAAATAAGTCTAATGGTCCAATTTTGATTGAAAAAGCCTTGAAAAATAATTTCACAACAAAAAAAGGACACCAGGGTAACGGTCTCCCTATTTTAATCAAACTATTAAAGCAGTATCCAAAAACAACCTACTCATTTCAATGGAAAAATAATTTTGTTATCGCTAGCTTTTCTTTACCTGAAAAAAGGCAATGATTATACTGTTTCAAAAAAGTGTATCACTTATTGAGAATAATTTTTTGATTTTCTCCTTTGATATTTCAATGTCCTGCAAACGCTTATCTATACTTTTAAAACTCTGTTTTAAGCGCTCGCTTGTTTTGATTATTTCATCAAATTCATTATTTACACAATAAGGTGCTCATCCTCTCTTAATCTATCCATAACCTACCAATCGAATTTTATTGTAGACTAGTATATTTTTATGAACCTACCTCTATATACTTATAATAGCGGCTCTATACTTTCTGATGTTGGTGAGAAATCATCGGCATCTTTTTTAATGCAAAAAAATAGAAAAGACACCCTGATATCCTTTAGAATTAAGTCGACTAAAACTATTCAAAATTGTTATTAAGAAAATGTCCTAAATGTTTATTTTTGAAAATAATTTTTTCTATTTGAAGCTCTTCCTTACTAGCTTGCCATAACGATAATTCCTCCATAATTTTTTCAGGATATTTTTTACTGATATCTCTTAGTGCATTGCCGCATGATTTTCTAACATATTCACTATCATCATTTCTAAGTGTTGCCAGCAAATGAATAGCCCTATCAGGATTATCTTTAAAATAAGGACGATTCGTCCAAATTCTCAACCCTTCTGAAACAGCTCTTCTAGTATTACTATTTTCAGAGTTTAACCATTCTTTTATCGTCACTAGGGCTTCTTCATAGCCTATTTCTTTACAAAAATGATCAAAGGCCATCCCTAAAATTTCTTGCACTCGCCAATTGTCATCTTTTGAAACATTATTTTTCAAGAAATCTAATACCGCATTCCTTTTTGGTGCAAGCTTTCCAAACAGAAAAACAGCGACCATTCGTATTTGATAAATTTCAGACGAGTATAACATAAATGCTAAATCTTCTAATTCCTTCTCTGTTAGCTTTTTTTCAAGTGAATCAGCTAAGTGTTCCATTGGTTTGAACCCATTGGTAATTTTCGCGATTTTTTTCAACTCTTCTTCTAAAATCATTTTATGCTCCTTTCACTTTTTCTGATTATATTGACGTCAAAATCAGTTTAACTATATCTTCTGACCGTTTGCTTGTATTTATTATATTCACTACATTTAAAGTCCTTCTGATTAATTTTGGGAATTCCATTGAATATTAATCAAATTGAGAGACACTGCCTAAGTATCCTCTATAATTATTATTTACACCAGAAGTTTTAGCTATTTGACTCATTTCCATTATCAATTGATTCTGTTTTTCAGTAAAGGTTATCTTTTCAGTTAAATTTTTGAAATAGATATAGTTGATAAGCCTAGATATCAAAAAATCATCATTCGTTTCTTTGTCCAACTTTTTATAGACTTTTAACAACACTTCTTTTAGTTCTAAATAACTTTTCCCTTGTTTGTCGCCTATGGTATTATACAATTCATGGACCAATTTTTTAGCTTTCTTATTCATTCTAAACCTCCTAGATTATTTTTTGGAAGCTTTTAGTCTAAAACACATTCAACACCTTATTAACTGATTCTTTTAAATGCAAATTTCAGTTAGTTCATTTAGAGTCCTTGAATGTCTGTTGTCACAGTATTTATTCAATCATTTTTTTAATTTACAAACTACAGATTAATTTCTTTTTGATTATAGATATGCACAAACGAGAAGGTTGGGACAAACACTTCTCAAAAATCGTTCTTTATCATACAGTGATTTACTTGTTTTACTTTGACTATCAATTACTAATAAAGCTTTTCTCAAATTATTTTTCTTACTATTAATCGTTTTTAGGAATCACTTTTTTCTTTTTGCCAATAATGCTAATGTTTTTACACCCACTGTAAATGTTCCTAATAGAGCATACACAACATAATAGAACCAACTAACAGATAACAGTTTAATAAATATAAAAAGCAATACAATTACTACTATCCACGGTACAACCTTATCATTCAATCATCCTTTCTGATCGTTTTTGACTGACCAAAGAGTTATTTCATCATAAATCTTCTATATTGTATTCAGTGTATCCCTCATAATAATAGCTAACATCGATACCTTTCATGTATACTTCTCGATCATTTACTAAAGAGATCAAAGATTTCTTTAGTAAATGAGCTATCTCCAAATCGTTTACAGGGCTACGTTCCATAGCAGAAAGATAATCTTCTTTATTAATCAAGTTCCAATCAACAACTTTTTTGAGTTCTTTCTTAAGGATCAAATCTAACCATATTCTTGTACTACGACCATTCCTCTCACGGAAAGGATGAGCGATATTCATCTCAACGTATTTTGCGATAATTTCATCAATAGTCGATTGTGACATTTGATCAATTTGATGTAGAGAAACTTCTAAATACATAACTGGTGCAAATCTAAAGTTTCCTTTAGCAATATTGGCGGTTCTAATTTTCCCTGCAAATTCATATATATCCGAAAATAGGTACCTATGAATATCTGCTAGTCCATTGTATGTTCCCACTTCCAACTTATTTATATCACCAGTATCGTATAATTTCTTTGCGTTTGACTTACTTATTTTTTCTTCAACTCTTGCAAGTTCAACTTGATTTGTAATACCTAACTTATTACTTAACATGTCTAATCTCCTATTCCTCAATCTTTCTATTTTGTGAAAAAACTACCCAAAGTAAATAGCACAAACGCTCTTAGAGCCTCTCTCTAATTACTGTATTTTCTTTTTTCAAGGTATCTATACAAAGTAGAAGAAGAAATTCCTGTCATTTCATGTATTTCTTTTCCTGAATACTGTTTTGTATCATATAGACTAATAGCTTGCTGAATTTTTTTATCTGACACTTTGGGACGTCCACCAACACGTCCTCTTGCTCTTGCACTTTTAAGTCCTTCTCTAGTACGCTCAACTATCAAGTCCCTCTCAAATTCTGCAAAAGCTTGAAATACAGTTAACATCACTTTACCCTGTGGTGTTGACGTATCAAATTTTTCTTTGTCACTGATCACTTGTACGTTCTTCTCAGAAAAGAAATCAACTAATTCCAAAAGATCTTTGGTACTACGTCCGAGTCTGCTCCAACTTTCTACCACTACAGTATCACCTTCTCGAACAGATTCTTTTAATTTGTCTAGTTGCGGTCGACTTGCTTTTGTCCCATTAATTTTTTCAGTCAAAATCTCATCACAATTGTATTTTTCTAAAATATCAAGTTGCCGATTTAGTTCTTGAGACTTTGTACTTACTCGTGTATAACCATAAGTGTATTTCATGTCATCACTCCCACTAAAATTACATCATAAACGGGAGTTATTGACACATTGAATATGTTGTAAGTTTTGGGAAGGTAAATTAAAATATTAAAGGATAAATGGGAATTATCCTTCTTGACCTAAAAATGACTGTTTTTGGGAAACCTATGTTGAAAAAATCTGGCACAATCAGTTTGCGTCAGAATTATTCTAATACTATAGTCTTTTAAAACAAGGTAATATTTAATAAACATATCGATATATATAAACGATCATATGGTACGATATAAAAAAATGAAAGGGGTTTATTATTATGAAGAAATTTAAAGGTATGTTTTATTTTGTTGCTTTGTCACTTGTTTTGCTTGCACCAATTATTCCCACCGAAAACAACACTGTGGAGGCTGCAGCTGGTGTTACCTATGGCTATAAATGTAAAAGCTGCGGTTTTCATGTTATTGGTAACAAAACCATAGCTCAAAGACACGCGAACGCTTACAGGCATAGTTTAACTACTTATGTTTACTCGATGATTGCATAATAAATGTATATTATTTCGAAGAAGGAGAAATAACATCTCCTTCTTTTTGTGTGTCTTGAGGTAAGACTAAGTCTGATTTGTCAATAGTACTATCTGTTACTTTATTATTTAAATTCTTGCACCCGGAAGCGCTCACTATAACTACGCACAAAGACAAAAACAATATTGTTTTTTGTTTAAATTTCATTTTAATCCTTCTTTCTCGTATCATTTACTTAAAGTTAAGTTTAATCCTAAAATGATTTCTTTACTATCTTTATAAAGTGATGATGGCGATAGTGAGCCTGAAAATAATTTAGTTCTAATATCGGAACTTAGAACAATTAAATCTTTTTTATAGTCCTCGGAATAGTCTTTAAGAACTCTATCAGAGATCTCTTGATAAAAAGTTAAAATTACAGGTCTACCTACAGTCAAAAACTCTTTATACTCATTTTCGACTACAGCTTTTGAATATCTTCGTACACTACGCCCTTTTACTTCCCAGTATTGTCTGAACACATCTGTATTTATCCAAGCAGCAGAATATTTTAATCCTTGACTAGTTCTTTTACTTGATCGGTCAATATAACCTAGATAACCTGTTACTCCACCTTTAGCTCCTCTAGTTCTAAGTGCTTGTGAAGCGAAATTTGTACAATCTCCACCTCCATAATTAGTGACATGGTTATTTTACCAGACTCTACAAGGTGGAATTATTGGCACACTATTTTCTTGTTCAGAAGCTGTTTGTGAAGCCTCTAAGTTTTCTTCATCAACAATTTCTTTAACATCAGCTAACGTCATATCAGACGACTCTTCAATCGTTGAGACTTCCCCTTCTTCCGCAGGAAGTTTTTCTAAATATATTATCATATTTTGTTTAATTTAGTTAGCTCCTGTTCACTTGAACTAGTTAATTGATCATATAGATAGTCGGAAAAATCTTTAGAATGAAGTAAGTAGTTTAACCCTCGCTCTCTTAAATATGTCACTAAAACATCTTCAATTTCACCAAGTGTCATATCCATACCATAATCAACTTCACTAACAACCTCATTCGCGTAAACTACGTTTGCTCCAAATCTGATTGAACAACAAATTGCTAACTCTAAAATAAATTTTTTATACATTAATTTTCCTTATATTTATTATCAGTACAATTTGTACTATAAATAATAATAAGTGAATAGAAACAGCATTGAAATCTATTTTTAATTATTAGTTATATTTAAAGCGTTAAAAGAAATAATAACTTTCATTAGGACTTTATATTTAAGAAAACCTGACTCAACGTGCTTGTGTCAGATTCTCTTTTCACTTCAATTTTTCAAAATTTGATTATAGTTTGTAAAACTCCAGTTAATTATTTAAAACAACACCTAGTTTTTTTCACTTAAACATCATTTGTAGTAAGCAGTGTATCTTTTTTTATTTTCATACTTTGTTACAACGTATAGTTTCATTGATTTTCCTTTTTCTGAAATCTCTTCTGGTATTTCTTTATAATTTGTATAGTCCTTAGTAAAATATTCGCTTGAATCTCCATCAAAAATTTCTTCTGAGCTCAAAAATATCATACCACTTGGCGTTGTACTATCAATAGATTTTGATGTTTCTTTATTATTATTTTGTGTACAACCATAAAGTGTAGTTAAACTAATCAAAAGAAAAAGTACATACAATCTATTTTTCATGGTACACCTCCACTAAGTTGTAAGAATATTAGCCTAAGTATGCTGCAACTGTTCCAGAAAATCTAGCATAGTAGACAGTACAAGAACCGTTGTTTTGACTCCAAGCACTTTCTCGATATAAAGTTCCTGTAAATGGCGTTGTATATTCTGGTTCTTTTTTAGAATAATACATTGGTCCAGCAAAAATACCTGTTCCATTGTTTTGAACGACTTTAATATTACGATAAACCATATGGCCAACAGCGCGACTTTGTAACAATTCATTTTGAAGTGTGTAGTCTTCTGACTCCAGAATTACTTCAATTCCTTCAATCACATTCCCTTTATCATCATTTACAATGATTTCCCCATCTCTCATGTTACTGATATCCGCTGCATAAGAATCATTTGATAACAATACTACACCAATAGACATAAACATTACACTAGTAACAACATACAAAACTTTTTTAAAACTAAACATCTCCTTTGTTAATTTATTTTATGTATTTATAATAGCATGCACGACAATCATTGTATACGCCTCTTTAAATTATATTCATCATAATGTATAACTTTATTTTAACAAGAATTTGTGATATAAAATTATAAAAAAAAAACAGGAGGTCATGATATGAATAACGACTACAATTCTCCAGCACCAACACCAGAACCAGCAAATAAAAATGCCACACCCGTTCAAATTCAAAAAGAAAACAATGATTTTTTTTTTTTAGATAAAAGCAATGATCTTGAAGTAATATTTCCTAAAAAACATCAGTTATTGATAAGAAAGAGAAAGAAAAAAGAAAATTATAAGTGTTCTGGGTCAGAGTAAAATAGCTCTGACCTTATTTTCATTTAAAATTTACGACACAAAAGTAATCTCGTAGCAGCTGTATGAGATCACTTTTGACTATACTATAATGTTACATTGAAAGGATAATTCTATCCTTTCCAATTGATTTATAAATATATGGGTTTTGAAGTATTTTCAATACCTAGTTAAACGTACCCACTTTTTTCGCAAGTCAGTTCGTATGTCCTGAAAATATTCAGGCACAATTTTTAGTTCATGAACCATTAAAATTCTCCTTCCCATAAACCGTCATTTTTAATATCTCCCCCTTATCCCTAAACAAACAAATCACTACTTTACAAAATCAAAAAAAAAGCCAACCTCCTTTAAGAAGTTGACTTATCCAACTCAATACCCAAACTTAATCTGCATCCCGTTTGGATCTTGAATCGTAATTTGTTCATTTTCATTCACATACTCCACAGCGGCTTCATCAAGCTGCTTAACAAACAACTCAAATACCTCTTTAGACGGCAACTGAAATGTATACCAAGCCAACCCCAACTGATTTTCACCAATCAAGTCTGCATTTCGGCTATTCCAAGTATTCGTCCCAATATGATGATGATATTCCCCTGCCGCAAAAAATTTAGCTCTACTGCCAAAATTAGACTTCAAGGAAAAACCAAGCGGTTCATAAAACTTCTCTGTTTCTTCTAAATCCGCGACTTGTAAATGTACATGACCGATTCTTGAGCCTGGTGCCATACCTAACCACGTTCCATCCGCTTCTGAGACAACGCCATCTCCATCCAACTCTTCCGTCACACCAATGATTTCTCCGTCTGCTCGAATATCCCATTCAGACATCGGTTTATCCCAATAGATTTCGATACCATTACCTTCTGGATCCGTTAGATAGATAGCTTCGCTGTAACCATGATCAGCAGCGCCAATTTCAATTTTGTTTTGCATCAGCCATAACAAGGTATTGCCTAAATCTTTACGAGTAGGTAAGAGAAACGCTGTGTGATACAAGCCTGTTGTATTGTATTTCACGACAGGATCAACAAGTTCTTCCAAAATTAGGATTGCTTCAGAAGACTGTTGTGCACCTAAGAAAGCTGTATTTTCTTCTTTTTTTAGTAAGACAAGTCCAATCATTTGTGTATAAAATTCTGTCATTTCATCCAGATTCTCTACTTTTAATTTTACTTGTTTTGCGATTGTTTCTTTAGGTAATGTATACACCATACATTTCTCCTCCATTTGCTCGTTATTAGTTAAATTCTAGGAAACGTGCGCTATCTTCCATGTATTCTTTTTCGCCAGCTTCTGCTTCGATTGAACCGAAAACAAGTTGTGCTCTTAATTTCCATTGGCTTGGAATAGACCATTCTTTCGCAACTGCTTCATCGATTACTGGGTTGTAATGTTGTAAGTTTGCACCAATGTTTTCTTGAGCCAAAGCAGTCCAAACATTTGCTTGTGTTAAACCACTTGCTTGCTCTGACCAAACTGGGAAGTTATCTGCATATAAGGCAAATTGTTCTTGTAAGTTTTTAACAATATCCATATCTTCAAAGAAAAGCAATGTGCCATATCCTGCTGCAAAGCTTTGTAATTTCGCTTGTGTATTTGGGAAAGCTTCTGCAGGTGTTAAAGGTTTCAATGCTTCTTCTGTCATTGACCATAATTTTTTGTGTGCGTCGCCGAATAAGAAAACCACACGTTGTGTTTGTGAGTTAAAAGATGTTGGACTTTCTCTAACGATCTCTTTCACTAAAGCTGTGATTTCTTCTTGTGATTGTGGTAAGTTATCTCCTAAAGAGTAGATTGAACGGCGTTTTTTTAATGCTTGAATAAATTCTGTCATGTGTATTGCTCCTTTTCGATTCGAATTAGTTTTTAGATTACTTTCTTAGTATATCGTCTTACTAAAAGTAAGTAAAGAGATTTGACTTACTTTTTATAAGTTTTTTTTGAAAGTAAAAAAAAGCCCGAGACAAGGAGGTTCTTGTCTCAAACTTTTCTCTCTTTATCTAAAAATAAATAACATTACTAACGTAATAATTGCTGGCAACCCTTGTTTTATCAAAATTGATTTGGATGAAGTCAGTCCACCATACACGGCAGCAACAACTACACAAATGATGAAAAATGTTACCACACTCCAACTATTTGCTGCAAAAAAAGCACCCCATAAAATTCCTGTAGCTAAAAAGCCGTTATATAGTCCTTGATTTTTGAATAGCGTTTGAACTCTTGGATCATCCAAAAATTCTTTATCCAAACCAAAGCTACGTTGTGCTGCAGGAGATGCCGTTTGAAACATTTCTAAATATAAAATGTAATAATGTTCAACTGCAACGATCACAGCTAAAACTAAAGGAACAATATGCATGGTCTTCTCCTCCTATTTCCACGTTGTGATATCAGCTGCTGGTAATCGATATGAAGGGTATCCCTCTTCATTTGCTTTACCAATTGAAACGATCATCACTGGATAATAACGTTCTTTATCCATGTCTAGCGCTTCAGCAATTTTTTCTCGTTCAAAGCCGCCGATAGGATTGGTATCATAACCATAAGCACGAGCAACTAACATTAAATTCATTGCAGCTAAGGCTCCGTCGATAATGGCCATTTCTTTTTTATCTTCTGTGGGCATATGCTCAAACAAAGGACTCAGTGCTTCTAATTGACGCTCTTTCACTTCTGGAGGCATTAGGTTTTGTTCAACAGCCGTACCGTAAATTTTTTCAGCATGTTCAAAGCTATTTAAATCACCAAAAATCACGATCATCGCAGCAGACGTTTCATTTTGTAATTTATTAAAACGAACAAGAGGTGCTAACGCTGCTTTTCCTTCATCACTTTCGACAACTGTAAAGCGCCAAGGTTGCATATTCACTGAAGATGGTGCTTTAACAGTATCGTTGATGATTTGCTCCATCTCTTCACGACTAATTTTAACTGTTGGATCGTAATTGCGAATCGATCTTCTGCCTTTCATGATCGTGTCAAAATTATTTTCTTTATATGTGTTTTCCATAATATCCCTCATCTTTCTTTTCGTTCGATTATTTTCGAACATTAAAAATATATCACTACCTAAGCAATATGTAAAGTAGAATGTTTATGTTATAATCTGTTTATGAAAAATAAAATGACCGATAACAACAACGACCCTGTTCTTCAAGCGTTGCAAGCAGTCAGCGATCCCATTCGTTTGAATATCCTTACTTGCTTATTACTTGATGGTGAAAAACGGATTACTTCAGAAAAATACAATATTGTAAAATCCACCTTATCTCACCACATAAAATTGCTTAAGGACGCTCAACTGATTCAAGAAATCAAAATTGGGACAACTAAGACATATGTTTTAAATCAAGACCACATCCAACGAGAATTGCCTGGATTAATAGAACTGATCCGCTTTAGAGCGGGAAAAACAAACGAATAGGAGCGTGGGACAAAACTAAAGAACAGTTTTGTTTCGCGCTCTAAGTCCGAATAAACGGCGAGAAAAAAGCAGCTCCTTCGTAAATAAGCTGAAATTCACAAAAATTTGAAAAAGCAATTTTCGTGAATTCCCTCTTATTTCTCGGAGCTAAACGCTTTTGTCTCGGCCTCCTATTTATTTAGTCAGCCATTTTGATGACGATTTTACCTACAGCATGGTGAGTTTCACTTAATGCATGGGCATCGTAAACACCTTGTCTAGAGAAAGGAAAAACTTCTCCAACCACTGAAATTACTTTGCCTGAAGCCATTAGATCTGCAATTTCTTGTAATTGTTTTCCGTTTGTTTGAAGCCAGATACTTTCGGCTTTAATATTTTTTTCTTTCGCCAACTCTTCATCTGCAATACCAACGATTGAAATCAAACGTCCAGTATTTGGTTTTAGAACAGAGAAGCTTGCTTTTTGAACGTCTCCGCCCATCGTATCAAATACTAGATCAATATCTGTTAGAACATCTGCAAAATTAGTTGTATGATAATCGATTACTTCATCTGCCCCTAGTTTTTTAAGTAGCTCATGATTTTTTTCACTCGCTGTCGTGATGACATAAGCACCCGCTTGTTTTGCTAGTTGAATTGCATAAGTTCCTACGCCGCCAGCTCCAGCATGGATCAATACTTTTTCACCTTTTTGAAGTTTTCCATGGTCAAATAGTGCTTGTAAAGCAGTTAAACCAGCCAAAGGAACAGCCGCTGCTTCTTCAAAAGAAACATTTTCAGGGATTTTCGCTAATAGATTATCATCCACGATAGTTTCTTCTGCATACGTACCAAAACGAGTTGTTTCTGGACGAGCGAAAACTTTATCTCCAACTTTCCAGTCAGTTACGTCACTACCAACTGCTGTTATGACACCCGCCACGTCCCAGCCTAAAATAATAGGAAACGGCCAGTCAAACATTTGTTTTAAATAGCCTTCTCTTAATTTCCAGTCGATTGGATTGATGGATGTTGCACGTTCTTTTACGAGTACTTGGTTTCCTTTTAATTCAGGTAAAGTAACGTCTTGTTCAGTTAATTCTTCCTTACTGCCATATTGATTGATAACTACTGCTTTCATATTTATGATTCCTCCGTCTTTTAAACAAAATGTGAACTTAGTATACTCCTTATTTTTTATTTAGGTAAAAAATATGCTTACAAAAAATAAGAACAAAGCAAACTTGCTTTGTTCTTATAGTTTAACGCTTATTCATAACGTAATGATTCAATCGGATCTAATTTCGCTGCTCTACGTGCTGGCAATGTTCCTGCAAGGAATGCGATTCCCATAATTACCAAAATGATTACAGCAGAGGAAGAAGCTGAAAATTGAATCAAGGTAAAGCCTGTCAATGATTCCAAGAATGAATCAGCTGCGATTTGATTGATCAACGCACCTGCACCGACAGCTCCTAAAATACCTAAAAGAGAACCTAAAAATCCAATCAACGCCGCTTCCACACTGAAAATCGTAAAGACTTTACCACTGCTAAGTCCCATTGCTTTCATTAAGCCGATTTCTCTTGTACGTTCTTGTACTGACATATACAATGTGTTGATGATTCCGAAACTTGCGGCTAATAATGCAATGGCACCAAACATTGTTAAGACGCCTGTGATTGCATTGATTACGTTTCGAATCATGCCGATTTGATCTTCAACCGTTTGCCCCATATAGCCTGCTTTATCTAAACGTTCTTTTACATCTGCAATTTCTGATTTTGTCACATCTTTGCTCATTTCACCCATGATCAATCCATATTGTCCAGTCATCGTTTCTGGTAAACCTGCTTCGTTGATTTTTGAGATTTCATCAACAAGAGAACGATTCAATAAAGACATTCCACCTTGGATCAAGCTTGTATTTCTTACGCCAACGATAGTCGCTTCCACTACTTTTTCTTCTCCAGTAGCGGTAGAAGGTGCTGCGATTTTGACTGTCTTACCAATTGCTTCTTCACTTGATTTATAACCTAAAGATTTCACATATTCTGGTGCTAAATTGATTTGGAATTCTGAACTATTTTGATCAAGATTTTTACCTGCTTCAAGATCTACATTCAATTCTTCCACCATCGGCATTCCTGAAAAGACATATTTTTCATTGTTCTTTCCAGAAATATAACTTGTTGAAACGGATTTCATTGCTTCCGCGTTTTTGATTCCTTTGATTTCTTTGATTCTATCAAGGTCTTTACTATCTAACGCTTCTTGTTGCTGCATTGAGCTTGTTTTTTTGTTCTCATCATATTTTTGTGGTTCACCATCTTCACTAGGTCCTCCAGTCATTTTTGGCTGGATCATGATTTGATTTTGTCCACCGACGCTTCCCACTTGTTTATCGATGTAATCATTAACACCAATATTCACTCCTGTTGTCAATGAAATGGTAAATGCTCCTATAAAAATGGCTACGATGGTTAAAATCGTCCGCCCTTTATTGCGCATTAAATTTGAACTGGCTGATTTTAAAATATCACTAAATTTCATCTACTCATCCCCTCCCACAATTAATCCGTCACGCACATGGATTTGTCGATCACAACGTGCCGCAAGTTCTGGATCATGAGTGACGATAATCAGTGTGATCCCTTTTTCTTTGTTCAAATCAAATAGCAGCTGCTCAATCTTCTCACCCGTTGTGGAATCTAAGTTTCCTGTCGGTTCATCCGCAAAAATAATCTTAGGGTTATTGACTAATGCACGTGCAATACAAACACGTTGTTTTTGGCCACCTGATAGGTTATTGGCTTTATTATTGACTTTATCCTCTAATTCAACTGCTTTTAGTGCTTCAAGTGCCATTTCTTTACGTTTACCATTTGAAATTCCACCGATTTTTAGCGGCAACATGACATTATTTAATACTGTATCTTTAGAGTTCATGAAAAATTGCTGAAACACAAAACCGAATTGTTTGTTTCTTGTTTTGTCTAGTTCTTTTTTACCGATGCTCGTTACATCTTGATTATTTAATAAAATTTCTCCAGAAGTTGGTTTATCTAATAAGGCCAAAATGTGCATGAACGTTGATTTACCCGATCCACTTTTTCCGATAATCGCAACGGATTCACCTTCTTCTATTTTTAGATCAACACCTTTTAATGCATCAAATTTCGATTCATTACGGCCATAACTTTTCTTTATATTTCTTGCTTCAATTACAGACATGTTTTCCCCTCCACTGATTCTATTCACTTATTTTTCGTTATATAATTATTTACAACCCTATTTTCATTTTACTCCCTTCTACACTTATTCATTTTGAAGGAATTCACACTGATTGTCATGGTACTTAAGACCTATCTATTTATTAGACTTAAGTTAATAATCCGCTTACAATAAAAAAACAAGATTACTTGGTTTTCTAACCAGATAATCTTGTTTTTTTATTAATTGAATAATGTTACTAAACGAATCGTACGCTTTGAAGTACGTCTTAAATTTTCTCTTGCACCATTCATCGCTTCTTCTAATGTCGTAATTTGGTCGATTATTGGAATGATTACCGAAATACCTTCCTCTTGAAACTGAGCCTCATCTCCTGAGAACGTCCCTGCAAAAGCAATAACAGGTACACCATATTTCTTAGCTATTCTGCCAATGCCTACAGGTACTTTTCCTTGTAGACTTTGCTTATCCATTTTCCCTTCACCAGTAACTACTAAATCAACTTGTTGGATCAAGTTTTCTAAATCTGTTTGCTCTGAAATAAACTCCAAACCGGAACGGGAAGTCCCATGCAAAAATGTTCTGATGGCAAAACCTAATCCTCCAGCTGCACCATCTCCAGGTACTGATTGTTCCTCTTTGATTAAAAGCCTTTGGTAGTATTTCATGGCTAATTCATAGTCGGTTAACTCTGATTGACTAATACCTTTTTGTTGCCCAAACATTTTTACAGCTCCAGTTGCTCCTGTTAATGGGCTTTTGACATCCGCTGCGATTTGAAAGTTGATCTTCGCGATTCTAGGGTCCAATCGTTTTTTTGAGAAACTGTGAATGTTGGCCAAATTACTGCCTTTAGCTGATAATTTTTGCTGATTTTTATCATAAAATTCGATCCCTAATGCATTCAATAACCCAATACCGCCATCAACTGTTCCGGTTCCGCCCAAACCAATAATGATTGTTTGGGCACCGTGATCAATTGCAGCTAAGATCAACTGACCAGTACCATATGAGGAAGTATTTTTAGGATGTGTCATCACTGTTCCATTTAAAAATTGAATACCTGAAGCTGCTGCTGATTCGATTACCGCTAATTTCTCAGTTTCAAACCAGCCAAAATGAGCAATGATCTTTTTTCCATCTAATGCTTGAACGTGCGCAGCAATTTTTTGACCATTATTATTTTTTACAACAGCATCAACCGTTCCTTCGCCGCCATCGGCTATCGCGACTTGCTGGACTTGATGACCTTCTTTCGTAAAAATATCCGCAATGATTTGATTCGCTTCAATACTACTTAAAGAGCCTTTCATAGAATCAATCGCTGTCAATATCTTCATTTTTGCCCCTCTTTTCAAGAATGATGTACTTCTTTATTTCTCCAACATGCGATAACCAATCCCGATCTCAGTTAAAATATAGTCTGGTTCGACTGGATTATCTTCGATTTTTTTACGAATATTGGACATATTTACTCTCAACGTTTGGCTTTCATTGCTATAAGGTCCCCAAACTTTTTGAGAAATATAGGTATGGGTCAACACTTTGCCGACATTTTCAGCAAGAACTTGAATGATCTTATATTCGTTCGGTGTTAAATGAATCACTTGTCCGCCTTTACTCACTGTATGATGTTCGATATCAATGCATAATTCACCATTGATAATTTTCTTTGCTTCACTTAACTTGGCTCCATTTACAGCATGTCTTAATGCTGTTCTGATTCTAGCAAGCAATTCTGGTGTGCCAAAGGGTTTCGTAATATAGTCATCTGCCCCTAAATCTAACGCTTCAACTTTATTATTTTCATGATCACGAGCAGAAATAATGATCACTGGCACAGGGGATGTTTCACGAATTTTCTTTAATACTTGAATTCCATCTTGATCTGGCAAACCTAAATCAAGCAAAATCAGGTCCACGGACCACATGCGAAAAGTTGATAGTCCTTCTAATGCCGAGTGAGCTATGTGAATCGTGTGTTTCTCTTTTTCTAAAACAGCACCCATAAATTCTGCGATTACATCGTCATCTTCAATAATCAAAATCGTTGCCATCACTTTTGCTCCTTTCTCTCTAGCGGTAAGGTAAAGGTAAAGACCGCCCCACCTTGTGGTCGATTTCCTGCATTAAGCGTTCCATCATGCGCCATGATGATTGTTTTAACGATAGACAATCCAATCCCCATACCGCTTTTAGAATCAACTGGTGTATTTTGTTTACTCATGCCATCAAACAACAATTTGATTTGCTCCCCAGTTAAACCTTTCCCTTGATCAGCGACTTCAAATGTAACCTCTTTAGCAGTAGCTGTAACGCTCACAAAGATTGGTGAGTGACAATTGGAGTGGCGAATTGCATTTTCCATCAAATTGAATAAGACTTGCTCAATCAAAATCGAATCCATCGGAACCAGAATAAATTCGTCTGGAAGTGTAACACTGATTTCGCTTTCTGGATAACTTTTTTTGATACGCTGAATGGCTGATGAAACAACTTCTTCAGCTGCCTCTTTGCTTTTGGCAACTTTCATTGTTTCTTCATTGATCCGAGTGATCGACAGTAAATTTTCCACCATACGAATCAGCCAATCTGCATCCTCTTTGATACCTACAAGCAGTTTTCTTTTCGTTTCTTCCGGTAATTTAGTTGCTTCGTGGTCATCTAAAACTGTTTCTACAGAACCAGAAATCCCTGTTAATGGAGTTCTAAGATCGTGAGAAATAGCTCGTAATAAATTACCACGCATCCGCTCTTTTTCGTTTTCAAATAAAATTTGTTGTCGTTCTAAGGTTAAGTTATTTTGCTCGATTGCTAATGAAAGCTGTGTAGAAATCAATTCGATAAAGGTAATGATTTCATCTGTAATTGGATCTTCTTTGCTTTTTTCAATCCCAATAACAGCTAAAGTTACACCATTTGATAAAACAGGTAAGTATAGCGCTTTTGCCCCCATCAGTGTGTCTGTTCCATAACCAGCTTCTTTTTGATTAACAAAGACCCAATTGGCAACAGCCAATTCTTCTAAGCTTCTAAGTGGTCCTTTGATTGGCGCTCCTGTCGGATTTTTAAGTTCTTCCTCGCCATATAATACAACTTCTCGGTCTAGCATATTCGAGAGATATTCAGCAGTCGTTGCTAAAATTTCCTTTTGATCATGGGTAACTAAGTACTTTTTATTCAGCTCATATAGAATTTCTAATTGATGCTCTCGTTTCATGGCATAAAATGCTTGTTTTTTGATCTGCATCATTAAATTACTCACTAATAACGCGACTAACAGCATAAAGATCAACGTAACTGGATATCCTTGTTTATATACGGTTAACGAATATAACGGTTCAACAAAAAACCAGTTAAACATCAAGACACTGGCAATCGATGCCAGTGCTGCCCAAAGATACCCAGTCGTTAATCGAGCAACTAGCAACACAAAAAGAATATAGATCAAGATCAAATTTTGATCACCAATATGAAAGTAAGAGCCAAACTCAGAAAGAATCGTTGCCACAGTAAGTAGTCCACATGTCATGTAAAAATCTTGCCAAGTGAAGATGCTTTTCAGATTCTTTTTCTTTGTAGCGTATTTATTCAATAAGTACTTACTAGATTGATAAGGAACTAAATGAATATCTACATCTGGAATGAACGCGACTAGCTCGTCTTCTAAATCAGGGCGATACAAACGAAGAAAGCGAGACCGTTTGATGATTTTACCCATGACTAAATCCGTAACGCCTCGCATTTTCACATACTGAATTATCGTTTCTCGTTGATTGTCACTCTCTAAAGTAACCACTTCGCCACCTAATTTTGTTGCTAACTTCGAATTTTCAGATTCGGTATGCTCCGATGTGTCTTCCAAAATTTCTAATGCGATCCATTCTGCCCCTAAAGCTTGAGCTAAACGAGCAGTCCAACGCAAACATTTTTTGGTCATATCCGGATTTTTTTCATCAATAATCGTTAGTAATTTGGAATGGATCCCTGTACTTTTTTGCGTTTCCTGTTGATTTGTCGTATTGATATGATCTGAAGCTTTACGAATGGCAAGCCCTCTTAATAACGTTAAATTGTCGGAGGTAAAGAAGTTTGCCATCGCTTTTCTAGCATTTTCAGAATGGTAAATCTTTCCTTGCTTCAATCGATCCAATAACTCATCCGTTTCAATATCAACGACTTTTAGCGAACTTGTTTCAAAAAATGTATCCGGAACTGTTTCTGAAATATGGATACCTGTCACTTGCTCAACAACATCATTCAAACTTTCGATATGTTGCACATTGACCGTTGTATAAACATCAATGCCAGCTTTCAATAGTTCTTCAATATCTTGATATCTTTTTCTATTTCTAGCACCAATAGCATTTGTATGGGCTAATTCATCAACTAAAATAATATCTGGTTTTTCTTTTAGTGCCGCATCCACATCAAATTCATTGATCTGAATCCCTTTATACTCATATGTTTTGGTGGATAGAGTCGGTAACCCATTCACTAAGGACTGTGTTTCTGGACGTGCATGTGGCTCCACATAACCAATCAACACATTTTTTCCTTCTGCTTGTTGTTCATGCGCTTCTTTGAGCATTCCGTAGGTTTTCCCCACACCTGCCGCATAACCGAAGAAAACCTTCAGTCTACCAGACCTCAGGCTTTGTTCGTTCTTCTTCCATTTTGCTAAAAGTTGTTCTGGATCTAAACGTTCTTCTTCCACTTGTCGTTCCATCCTTTATTCCTAGGTTGAGGCAGAAAATTTTAACTCCAAGAACCAATTAAGCACTGTGCAACACTGTTTATCTGCTCTGAGCCTTTGAAAAGAAAGCATCAACTCGTACCTCATTGTGTTTTACAGCATTAAGAAGGAGTTTATTTGATTCCACCGTTTATTCAGACTCATCTAGCATGTGATTAACACCTAAAACATTCACACGTTGCGACGTGATTCCACCAATTTTCATGCCGATGATGTTTTGTTTGATTATAGCATGGACATCCTCTTTTTTCATATTTCTGGCAGCAGCGATTCGTTCGGTTTGAAAAAGCGCCCCTTCAACTGAAATTTCAGGATCGACACCACTAGCTGAAGCAGTCACTAAATCAACGGGAATATCTGTTGCAGCGATTTTTTCGACTCGTTTTTCAACTCGTTCTTTTTGTTCTTTTGAAACAGGTGATAATTGACTCACTTCACTTGGGCGTCCATGAAGATATCCTTCTCCAACAAATGATTGACCAATCAATTTAGATCCAATCACTACAGTTTTCCCAGCTTCTTGTTTTTTGACTAAACTACCGTTGGCTTGAGCTGAAAAGACAACTTGACCAACAAGAGTGACTGCAACTGTATAAACTACACCGCACAGTAAAGTGAATACTAAAATACTTTTTAATGATGCAATCATAATTTTTTTCACTATTTTTCTCTCCTAATCTAAAAGTGTAATGACCCATCGTTTTTCTAGAAAATCCTATATTTTTTGACATCTTTCAACGCACTTAATACAAAATCAATGTCAAGAAAATATCGATCAATTTGATTGCGATAAATGGTGCCACGACACCACCCAATCCATAAACCAATAAATTGTGGCGTAAAATCTGACTAGCTGGTTTTTCCTTATATGATACACCTTTTAATGCCAATGGAATCAAGGCTACAATAATAAACGCATTATAGATGATCGCTGACAAAATTGCAGTAGTCGGGCTAGTCAATCTCATAATGTTCAACGCATCTAGTGCAGGATAAATACTGAAAAACAACACCGGGATGATCGCAAAGTATTTTGCAATATCGTTGGCGATACTAAATGTAGTTAAAGCACCGCGTGTCATCAATAATTGTTTACCAATTTTTACAATGCTGATTAATTTAGTTGGACTAGAATCTAAATCGATCATATTCCCTGCTTCTTTGGCTGCTTGTGTACCTGTATTCATTGCCACGGCTACATCTGCTTGAGCTAAGGCTGGCGCATCATTAGTGCCGTCTCCTGTCATTGCCACAAGGTGCCCTTTTTCTTGATACTCACGAATCAAGCTCATTTTATTTTCTGGCGTTGCTTCTGCTAAGAAATCATCCACGCCGGCTTCAGCAGCGATCGCGGCTGCCGTCATCGGATTATCTCCAGTGATCATAATGGTTTTGATACCCATTTTACGCATATCATCAAATTTTTCTTTGACACCATTCTTCACGATATCTTTTAAGTAGATCACACCGAAAACTTGGTTGTTTTTAACCACTACTAATGGTGTTCCACCTTCATTGGCTACTCGTTGAACAATCAAGTCACACTCTTCAGGATATACACTACCGTTTGCTTCTACATAATTCTTCATTGTATCTGCAGCACCTTTACGGATTTTATCTCCTTGATAATTGATACCGCTCATTCTTGTTTTGGCTGTAAATTCAATGAACTCGACTTCGACGTCATTGAGTTCCCGACCACGGATATCAAATTTCTCTTTCGCTAAGATTACAATACTTCGTCCCTCAGCTGTCTCATCCGCTAAAGAAGACAGTTGCGCTGCATCCGCTAAGTCAAATTCTTTAATACCAGTCACTGGGATAAATTCGCTAGCGCGGCGATTTCCTAAAGTTATCGTTCCTGTTTTATCCAATAACAAAATATCGACGTCACCGGCAGCTTCGATTGCACGTCCGCTCATGGCAATAACGTTTTCTTTATTCAAACGACTCATTCCAGCTATCCCGATAGAAGAGACCAATGCCCCAATCGTAGTAGGTGCTAAACAAACGAGTAAAGCAATAATTACCGTTAAAGATAAAGCCGAGCCTGTTCCTACTAATTCGCTTGAAAACTTCGTAAATGGTAGTAATGTTGCCGAAACGACTAAGAAAATAATCGTTAACATAATCAAAATAATTTGTAGGCCGATTTCATTCGGTGTTTTCTTCCGTTCTGTTCCTTCCACCATTGAAATCATTTTATCTAAGAAGGATTCACCATTTTCAGCGGTAACTTTAATCACGAGGTAATCCGAAACTACTGTTGTTCCTCCCGTTACGGCACTGCGGTCTCCACCTGATTCACGAATCACTGGTGCTGATTCTCCTGTGATCGCACTTTCATCTACAGAAGCTGCTCCATCGATCACATCACCATCCATCGGGATTTGTTCATTAACAGCCACATAGACAAGATCACCTTTTTTCAGTTCAGACGATTTGATTTGGGTGAATTTTTGATTTTTTGCATCCTCTAAAGAATCCACTTTATGTGCTGTAACATCTTTTTTGGCTTGTTTTAAACTTTCTGCTTGCGCTTTTCCTCGTCCTTCCGCAATTGCTTCAGCAAAATTAGCAAATAAAATCGTCAGCCATAAAATGATGGCAATCACTAAAATAAAAAACGGGTTTGCATCTGTATGGCCAAAAAATGTTAGAACATAAAGAATCGTTGTTAAGATCGCTCCTGTATAAACCACCAGCATCACTGGATTTTTAACTTGAATGTTTGGCGCAAGTTTTTTAAAAGAAGATTTAAAAGCATCCATATAAACATTGCGCTTATTTTGCGTATTTTTCAAAAGAATCCCCTTCTTTTACTTATTTTGTAATGAAATGTTCCGCAATTGGCCCCAATGCCATTGCTGGTAAGAAGCTTAATGCCCCAATAACTAAAATCACAATGATCAGCATTGTCACAAATGTTGCATTGGTTGTTGAAAGTGTACCTGAGCCAGTTGCTACGATTTTCTTTTTCCCTAAATTAGCTGCAAGATAAATGATTGCGAGCATTGGAATAAACCGAGAAAAAATCATGATCATACCACCTAGAATATTCAAGAATGTTGTATCTGCCGTCAATCCTGCAAAAGCACTCCCGTTGTTATTGGCTAGAGAAGAAAAACCATAGAGAACTTCTGAAAAAGCATGCGGTCCTGAATTCGTCAACCAACTCATTGCTTGCGGATTTAAGATGAATAACATTGTGCCTATTAGTGTTAAAAGAAGCGGCGTTAAAATGACTAAACAAACCATCTTCATATCAAAAGGCTCGATTTTTTTCCCAAGGTATTCTGGCGTACGTCCAACTAGTAAACCTGCAATAAAAATTGCTAGTAAGATAAAAGCAATCATTCCATATAAACCACTTCCTGTACCACCAAAAATAATCTCTCCTAATTGCATCAAGAACATCGGAATCAATCCACCTAATGGCATAAAACTATCTAACATGGCATTGATCGAACCATTGGAAGCAGCTGTTGTACTAACCGCCCAAAGACTAGACCAACCAACGCCAAAACGCATTTCTTTTCCTTCTAAGTTCATTTGTCCAAGCACTTGACTAAACTGTGGACCATAATATTCGCTCAATGTCACACCAATCATTGCAGCAATTAAAAAACCAAGCGACACGATCATGATCGTTCTGCCCTGTTTCCACTCTTTAACGTATAAGCCAAATGCAACGATCAAAGCAGCTGGAATCAATAAAATCGAAATATTTTCCACAAAATTACTGATCAAATTGGGATTTTCAAAAGGATACGTAGAGTTTCCACCATAAAAACCGCCGCCATTAGTTCCTAATTGTTTGATTGCAACCTGACTGGCAACTGTTCCTAAAGGTAAGAAGATTTTTTGTCCTAACTCTAAACTTGTCGTTTCAACTGAACCAGCAAATGTTTGAACGACACCTTGAGAAATCAAGATCAATGAAACAACAAACGAAAGTGGCAATAAAACGTATAAGGTGATTCTTGATAAATCTTGCCAAAAGTTCCCAATATATTTTGTTGTTCGATTCGTAAAGCCCCTTAATAAAACAAACAACACAGCAATTCCGACCGCCGCTGATACAAAGTTTTGAACAGTCAGCCCGAAAGCTTGCGTAAAGATCGACAATGTATCCTCTCCAGCGTATGCCTGCCAGTTCGTATTCGTCACAAAACTTGCAGCTGTGTTAAACGCCAATGAAAAGCTGGTACCTGGAAGTTTTTCTGGATTTAGTGGTAAAAACTGTTGTCCCAACATCATTGCCATAAGTAATAACAGAGAAAATAAACTAAAAAACAATACGCTAAAACTATATTGTTTTGCATTCATTTCTTTTTGAGCTGGTGTTCCTAAAAAACGATAGATTGTATTTTCAATTGGATTGATGATTCTAGTCAGAAGTGTTTTTTGACCTGTCATCACTTTATGAATATAAAAGCCTAGCGGAACGGCTAAACCGATCAATACAATAAAAAAGATAGCTTGTTGAATAAAAATAGCGCTCACTGTTGATCCCCCCAAAATAGTTCATAGAATAAATAAATTAGCAGTAATGCTGCAATAATTCCGGAAATAATCGTCATCAAAATTCCTCTCCTTCATTTGATAAAAATAGGATATCAAATTTGATATAAAGATAGTGTTAAAGTTAGGATTGGTTCTTTATACAATCTTTATACTAGTAAGGGGTTTCAATTTATTCCATGCTAAAACATCAGAAAAAAATGAATTCACTTTCAGCTTTGCACATCGCCTATCTTACAGTCCTGCGACTGGATGGAGATCTGTAGCACTTGTCTGTACGCTTCTTGTTGGGATCCTAATCTCGTTATTTGAGTATTGGCTGAATAACAAATACAGGAAGTAACAGTAGATGTGGCAACATTAGCCCACAAAAATCCCCTGGATATCGCACTATCCAGGGGATTACTCTTTGTATTTTTTCTTAGCAAGATCATTATATCGTGAGATGATTCATGATATCAAGAATAAAAAAAGTATTTCTTATAGTAATTTTTCAATATCTCCAGCAATTTTCTCTGGTTCAACGGTGGGCGCAAAACGTTTTACCACATTCCCTTCACGATCCACTAAAAACTTAGTAAAGTTCCACTTGATCGCGCCACCTAAAAGACCACCTTTTTCACCTTTTAAAAAATCATACAAAGGATCAGCATTTTCGCCATTCACATCGATTTTTCCAAACGTTTGAAACGTTGTTTGATACGTCAACTGACAAAAGTCACTGATTTCTTGGTCTGTACCAGGCGCTTGATGGCCAAACTGATTACAAGGAAAATCTAGAATCTCCAAGCCTTGTTCACGATACTTTTTATATAAGTTTTCCAACCCTTCATACTGAGGTGTAAACCCACAACCAGTTGCAGTATTCACGATCAAGAGCACTTTTCCTCGATACGCTTCCAACGAAACCGTCTCATCATTTGTTGTTTTTACTTGATAATCATAGATACTCATTTTGCTTCTCCCTCTCCAATTACCTGTATTGGTTAAATATTAACTAGTAAAAATGTATTCGTCAAGGAAACGAGTTTTACTTTCATTCTATGATTGGCGTCAATTCCAACAGCACGATGCCGTTTGTATCTAGTGTCACATAATAATTAAACGCATCCTCAACTTGGGTATCAAAAACTTTGATCTTCGGTCTAGTACTATCTACAACATATTTTTGCGTTTCAAAATCAAGTGCTTCAGCATTACGGAACTCTTCATAAGTGTAAAATAACGCTCCATTGTGCCGATTAAAATCAATTTGCTTGATCTGATAATGCGCTGGTGTAACTGTTGCTAATTCAATCTCAAAGGTCACAGCCTGGCTTTCAAGAAAAGCTTCTTCAGAAGAAAGATGAGGATCAAAATAATTCGTATTAAACAACAACAACTGGTACTTGCCATTGATGTAGGTCAATAGATATTCTTCACCTTGTGCCAAAACCTTCCCTTCCAGCCTTCTAGCTAGCCATAAACAAAAATAGACAGGTCTTTTTCCACTATAAAAATGAAATAACTCCAATCCATCATTTTTTAAGGGGCGTTCTTGTGTTTGTTTCTCATACAACTCGATATTCAACCAAAAACCGAACCCATCTACCAATGTATCTAACATTAAAAGATCTTTTAAAATAATCGCTCCTCTAAAGAATGTTCCATTACTATTTCTTGTCATCCCAGTCAATGTGTTCCATTCAGTAAGATAAAGCGGCAGTTTGATTTCGTATTCCTTTAGAATATGCTTGATATGTAGGGTTTTATTCAGCACATATTGATGATAATTTTTTAAATCCGGAAAGGTACTATCCAAATTTTGAAACACATAATTAGGTTCGGCAGAAAATGACAGAAATTCACACTTTATTGCAATCGTCTCACAAAAAAAACGCGTTTGCTCTGGATCCTTTTGCTCAAAAAACGGGTCTGGTGAAGGGATTTCTGCTCCTACAGCTATTTTAGGTGCGATCTCAACTAGTAATTTTTTTACTTCTAGAAATTCTGGATAGTATTCTGCAAGATTTTGACCTTTAAAGAGACAATTAACCTTCCATTGCTCCGTCATTTTTGTTCCAAACTTATTTTGAACATGTCGGAAAAATTTACGACAAATCTGTTTCAAGCTAAGACTAAGTTGCTTAAATTCTACAAGTGACAACTGAAAAAGAAGTTCCAGCCGAGCATCTTCTAAAAATGTTAGAATGTAGTCCCACTGTTCAAACGCAGGAAATGAATTCATACCTGCTTCTTGATGGATCTGAACAGATAAAGGGACTTGTGTAAATAACGATTGGATACTAATATACTTGATGCCAATTTGTTTTTTTATGTTCAAAATCTCGCTTTGTATTTTCTTAGAGGCTAACGCTTCCCACGAACCAACATGAATGATCACGTCTTTTTTTAAATAATCGACTACGGATTGTTCCGTTGTAATATGAAGCTGTTTAGTCTTTAACGATAATTCTGAAGGACGAGATTCTTCTAAACCAGTTTGAATATAACTATATAATGGAACCAAAATTTCTTTGATTTGAAGCTCTGTTGTTTGCGCAACTTGTTTGATTGTCTGCGGTGCTTTCGTTTGTTCTAAGTGAGATGAACGATAACTAGTTGGAGAATCATTAAAGATTTTTTTAAAGTGTTGACGATAGGTTTTGCTATTACTAAAACCACTATCTAAAGCAATTTGTTCGATACTTTTTTTCGTATACAGCAACTCTGATAAACTATGTTTCACACAAATCGTCCGCACATAATGAGAAAAGTACTCTCCAGTTTCATTCTTAAAAAACTTCGATAAAGAGGAATCCGACATAAAAAAATATTCTGCTACATCAGATAATAAAACACCTTCATGATAATGCTCTTCGATATAGTCCAAAATCTCCCTTAATTTTTGATTGTCTGAAGGATGATATTCTGTCACTTCTTCTTTTTGAAAATGAAGAACCAGAGACAAAATGATCTGAGTTAAAAATAATGTGATCTTGAGCCTTTTTGAAGGATCATCACTTAATTCAACTAAACATAACTCCGCAACTTGCCTTCTTAAAGCTGCAATCGCAGGCATTTTCCCATGTTCTTTTTGGATTGGCGTACAGTCAAAGCGAGTATAGAAAAAAGCGGGAAATTGTGCCGCAAAGAAAACACTATTGATTCCTAATTGCAAATAAGTACAATTTTGTGTTGCCTCAGCAGTCAAAATTAAATGATCCCCTGCATTGACTACAAACACTTCTCCTGCACTTACTTGATTCGTTGTTTCTTCTATAGTAATAAACATACTTCCTTTTAAGACGATCAAAATGGTGGTTTCTTTGCAAAACATAGCTTGTTCTGCCTGTAATTGTTGATAATTGATCTGATAATTTTCATTTACAATCATTTACTTACCTCATTTATTTATTCTCATTTCATTATAACACTTAAACAAGAAAATATCGTTCGTTCGATAACCTTTTTATTTCTGATCTATCTATTCTAAAAGGGATTTCTGAAATTTAGAAATTCTTAGCATTGTGAACTTTTTAATTAAGCATAGAATATGAGTTGTAATTGAAAGGAGAAGATCAAATGAACGATTTACGTACGCAATTATTTACAAAACTTCAACAAAAAGAATCAGACATGATCAAAATTCGCCGTCATTTCCATGAAAACCCTGAACTATCTTTTCATGAAACAGAAACAGCACGCTATATTGCTGATTTTTATGCAGGAAAAGATTGTACTCTCCAAACAAATATTGGCGGTGGCAATGGTATTTTAGTCGATATTCATGGTGGAAAAAAAGGACCTGTTTTAGCGATTCGAGCAGATTTCGATGCTTTACCGATCCAAGAAGATACAGGACTGCCCTTCTCATCCAAAACAGCTGGTGTTATGCATGCTTGCGGACATGATGGCCATACAGCATACATGATGATCTTAGCTGATTCACTGATTGAATTAAAAGATCAATTAGCAGGAACGATTCGTGTGATTCATCAACCAGCAGAAGAAGTACCACCAGGTGGCGCTAAAGGGATGATCGAAGCTGGTTGTTTAGATGGGGTGGATCATGTTCTGGGAATTCATGTAATGAGTTTGATGCCGCTTGGCGATGTTCTTTATCATTCAGGACCCGTTCACACTGGTCGGGCAACTTTTAAAATTGTAATGCAAGGAAAAGGCGGGCATGGTTCAACACCACAAGATGCCAACGATACGATCGTAGCGGCTTCTCAATTCGTTACAGCCGTTCAAACCATCGTCAGTCGCAGAATCAATCCTTTTGACACAGCAACCGTTACGATTGGTTCATTTGACGGTAAAGGTTCGGCTAACGTTATCAAAGATTCTGTTACATTAGAAGGTGATGTACGAATCATGAAAGAAGAAACACGCGCCATCGTAGAGAAAGAATTCAAACAAATTCTAGACGGCATCTGTCGGACATTCGGCATCAGCTATGAGCTTGATTACGCCAATGATTATCCAGTTTGTGTCAATGATGCTAAAACTACTGAAATGGTTGCTAAAGCATTGACTGAAGCGCAAATTCCCGAAGTGAAGCAATTGGTCGAATGCGGACCACAAACCCCTTCTGAAGATTTTGCTTATTATGCCAAAGAACGACCAAGCTGTTTCTTTTTCGTAGGTGCGCATAAAGAAGGAACACCAATGTATCCACATCATCATCCAAAATTTTATATTGATGAAGATTGTTTATTAATTGCTGCAAAATCAATGGGTGCAGCTGTTCTACATTATTTATCTGAAGGAGTTTAATCATGAAAGCAACAACACATACAGCAGATGCTGCAACATATAAAGGGACAAACAAATTACTGATAGGCATCGTTTTAAGCGTATTAACCTATTGGTTGTTTGCCCAATCTTTACTAAATATGGCGCCAGCCGTACAAAGTGACTTAGGTGTTTCTTCTGGCGTTTTAAACATAGGAATCTCCATGACTGGTTTATTCTCTGGTATTTTTATCGTCGTAGCTGGCGGATTGGCGGATAAATTAGGCAGAATGAAATTAACATATATTGGACTTATTTTAAGTGTTATCGGTTCAGCAGCTTTGGTGGTTGCACATGGACCTATATTATTTGTGGGTGGTCGCATCTTACAAGGATTATCAGCTGCGTGTATCATGCCTGCAACGATGGCGCTAGTCAAAACATATTATGAAGGCAAAGATCGTCAACGAGCGCTAAGTTATTGGTCGATCGGTTCTTGGGGTGGTTCTGGTTTATGTTCATTCTTTGGCGGAGCCATTGCTAGTTCTTTAGGCTGGCGTTATGTCTTTATTTTTTCGATTATTGTTTCAATTTGTAGTGCATTATTGATTTTTGGTACACCTGAAAGTAAGGTTGCTAGCGATAGTAATAGTAAATTCGATTCAATTGGGTTGCTTTTATTTATCGTTTCAATGGTTGCTTTAAACGTAGTTGTTTCGAAAGGCTCTGAACTCGGCTGGACAAGTCCGATCGTGCTTATTTTAGCCGTAGTCGTTATCATAGGGCTGATTGCTTTTTATAAAGTGGAACAAGCAATCGATAATAGTTTTGTTGAGTTTGCTTTATTTGAAAACCGCGGTTATCTTGGTGCAACGATTTCTAATTTCTTATTGAATGCTGTTGCAGGTACTTTGATTGTTATCAATACCTATGTTCAACAAGGCCGAGGCCTTTCTTCTGCTAAAACGGGTATGTTATCGATTGGTTACTTGTGTCTAGTTTTGATCACGATTCGAATCGGCGAAAAATTATTGCAAACAATCGGAGCGAAAAAACCAATGTTATGGGGAACGATTCTTTCCGGCACGGGTGTTGGTTTGATGGCGTTAACCATGATTACTGGCACTGCCTATTTCGTATTAGTTTTTATTGGCTATAGTTTATTTGGAATGGGACTTGGCATGTATGCAACACCTTCTACAGATACAGCGATTTCCAGTGTGCCAAATGAAAAAGCCGGAGTGGCTTCTGGTATTTACAAAATGGCCAGTTCTCTTGGAGGAGCATTAGGTGTTGCGATTTCTGCTGCGGTTTACAATGGATTTAGTGCTGGTGGTAATTATACACAAGGTGCAACATTTGGCTTACTGACAAATATTCTTTTCTGTGTTTTAGCCTTAGGTTCAATCGTATTTATTATTCCAAAAGAAAAACAAGTATAAGGAGAGAGCATTCATGGATAATCAAGAAGCATTACAATTATTAAAAGAAGTTGTTCAAATCAAAAGTATTTTAGGAAAAGAAAAATTAGTTGCAGATAAACTGCAGGTTCTTTTTGAAAAGTATGACATCCCTTGTGAACAAGTAGAATATAGCGAAGGACGAAATCAATTAGTTGCGACTCTAAAAGGTACTGAAGCAGGACCTGTCCTAGGTTTTTCTGGTCATATGGATGTGGTTCCTGTGGGAGAAATCCCTTGGGATGAAGATCCTTTTGCAGCAATTGAAAAAGACGGTTTACTTTATGGACGTGGAACTTGTGATATGAAATCAGGCTTGATTGCAGCCGTTGTTGCGATGATTCGTTTAAAAGAAGCTGGTTCAAACTTTAAAGGAACCATCAAACTTTTAGCTACTGTAGGAGAGGAAACAAGCGCTATCGGTTCTGGTCAATTAGTTGATAAAGGCTATGCAGATGATTTAGACGCCTTAGTGATTGGTGAACCTACAAACGTTGAGATTGGTGTGGCTCATAAAGGTGCCTTATGGCCACGTATCACAACTTACGGAAAAACAGCTCACGGCTCAATGCCAGATCAAGGAGTAAATGCAATCGAGCATATGCTTTTAGTCTTAAATGCCTTTAAAGAAACCTTTGATTTTTCTCAATCTGTAGACGAATTAGTGGGTGCTTCGACTTCCAGTTTAGATATTATCAACGGCGGTAATGGAACCAATGTCGTTCCCGATAAATGTACAGTAGAAATCGACATCCGAACAATCAAAGCGCAAAATCATTCAGAGTTAAAAAAACAATTTAGCGATATGCTGGATAAATTAACCGCAACCGTCCCTGATTTTAAAGCAGAAATCGAGTTCATCAATGATTTACCTTCAATGAAAACTGAACTTGACGATCCATTTACTGTATTAACTCAAAAAGTTGTTTCTGAGGTTACTGGTAAAGCAGCGAATACGTTCGGTATGACAGGCTATACTGATGGCTCTCAATTTGAGCGTGTAAAAAAAGAGTTCCCCATTTTAATTTTAGGACCTGGTGAAACTAAATATGCGCATCAGCCAAATGAATTCGTGAACATCAATGACTTTTACCAAATGATCACGATCAATGAAAACATTGCAAAAGAATTTTTAAACTAAACAATAGAAAAAGCCGAAATGAACAGACTAAAGTTCATTTCGGCTTTTTCTATTGTTTAGGATTCTACTCAAAGCTCAAATAACTTTTTCGTCAGTCTCTCCAACTCACCTGTTGCAGGAAACTGCGAAACCTTAATACTTAAACAGCCTTCAATTGGTACTAGCATCACATGGTTATAAATAATCACGTCAATTCCTTCTCTTTTTATATACTCTTCAGTAATCTTTTCATTAAAAACCCAGATAACATCAAAATTACCAGGAATTCTTTTCTTTAAAATAGCAATCAGATGCTGAACATAACAGGCTTCACCCGAAATGCTTAAAAGAATTTTCTTATTATTTTCAATTGTCGTATCAATTAAATAGGAACTAAGCAACAAACTCAAATTCGTTGCTACATCTTCCGGATATACTAATCGCGCATCATGAGCTAATTTGACTTGTTTTAATTTTACCAAACACGCTTGGTAAATCGTCGGAAATTCGCTTTTAGCGTACTGATTCAGCTCAAATGAGTTTCTTTGAAATAACGACGTAACTCTAGATAGCAAGCTAAGATTTTCTAAAAATGAATTCAAGCAATGATACATTTCTTTTCTTCTTGTAGGATCCAAAGGAATGCTTTCACCAAAATCAAAGAGCGTATTATACTGATTGTCGTAATTGGATTTCCGTGTCAGATTGATTGAGTAAATTTCCCCTTCTGGAGGTAAATAAATGACAGTTGCTAAGGTTGTGATATAAGCATAGATATGTTCTTCATAAGGGAGGTTTTCTATTGAAAAATACTTTTTCATCAATTGATCATAGATTTCAGAAAACACTTCAAAACGATCTGTCATCCCATATTTCTTATTTGCTTCTTGCTTTTTAGGGATGTACAAATGCTTGCCGACTCTTTGCAAAATAACATGGTGCCACATTTTTGCCCGATTAGCATCCAGTGTCAACACTCGTTGATATTTTTTTAGAAAGGCTTCTTGAAATTCATAATAAAACTTTTGAACCATTTCATCTAATTGAACATCTTCGTCTCTCCAACCACGTTGACTCGTATAATCAAAATACAAATACCGAATATCTGCTTCTTCTCCAATCAGAGCTAGAAATGGCGATAATTGTAAGGTTAAATTGTATCGCTCTAACACCTCAGTTAGATGAGGTAAATAGCGTCTTAAGGTTCGTTCTGATAGCCAAATCCGTTCACACCAAGTTTCAATTGAATATTCTTCCCCGTCCAACAGAGCGCTCAACAAAGTAAAAAGCGGCTGTTGATCGATAATATCCGATAAAATCTCTTCAATCGTGTAGGTGCTATCTCTATTAAAGATAATGGTTTCTTTTTTTACTTGTACAAATCCATCAATCACCGGATTGTATTCTTGTAATAGAGCGATATCACTTTTTAACGTCTTTTTTGTCACACCTAAGTTGGTTGCCACATCTTCCATTGTTAGTAAATCAGAGGTATCCGCTAAAAAATAAATTAGATTGATCAATCGAATTGCTTTTTTATCTGTTACTAAATCTATATACAATTTCCGCATGTTTTTCCCCCTTGGATGTGCCGTTATTTTCCATTAAAATCCTTTATATTAGTATAGCACGAGCACTTTCAAAACACGCCTGATTTGATTTTTTCAGTTTTATAAAAGGGGTGCAAAAAGACCACATATTTTACCTTTGATTTTTTTCCAGGTACTTCTTTGTGCTAAATCTTGAGCGGTGATCCGTTTTGCATTGGTTCGATCCGTTTTGAAATCATCGGCTAATTTTTGAATTGCTTGGCCAGAATATAAAATAGCCGACACTTCATGATTGATATCAAAGCTACGAATATCAAAATTTGTCGAACCAATCGTTGCAACTTGCTCATCAATAATCATTACTTTACAGTGTAAAAAAGCGGTATCATCGTATTTGTAAACATGAATTCCAGCACTAATTAAATCTTCCAAATAAAAGTCATTTCCATAATAAGAAAGTTTTCTGTCCCCTTTTCCTGGAATGATGATCTCCACACTCACACCATTACGAGCAACTCTTCTTAATAATGCCAATAATTCATCATCAGGAACAAAGTACGGACTGGCAATAGAAATTTTTTCTTTCGCTGAATCGATCAAATTAAACAAAACATCGCGAACCAATCGTTCTTTATCATAAGGACCACCGTATATCACTTGACCTTCATCGCTACCTACCTCAACTGTAGGGAAATAACTTTCCAGCATAAACTCACTAGCACTTCCAGCACTATTTTTCATATATAGCCAATCATAGAGAAAACTTTCTTGTAACTGTGTTACTAAAGGACCTTTTATTTGCAAATGTGTATCGCGCCAATGAGAAAATTTTGGGGTTATACCTAAATATTCATTTCCGATATTTAAACCACCCACAAACCCAAGCGTTCCATCAATGACGATCACTTTTCTATGATTGCGCCAATTTGCCCTAGCAATATGGTAAAACGATTGGATCGGATTAAAAATTTCTACCTCTATCTGTGCTGCTTTTAAAGAATCAAGATATTCATCCGATAACTTCACTGAACCTAACCCATCCACACCAAAACGAACCTTGATCCCTTCGGAAGCTTTCTTTATCAAAATTCTTCTGAGCTTATCTGCAAGTTCATCCTCTTTGATTATGAAATAAAACAAATGGATATGATGTTTAGCTTCGTGCAATGCTGCAAAAATAGCAGAAAAGGTCTCTTCACCATCTTTCAGCACCACAAATTGATTACCTCCTACTACCGATTTTTTCGATAACCGCTCATTTTTGTCTTCCAAACGACTCAAGGGTTTCAAAGGCTTTGTATTCAAGTTTACATAGCGAATCAGTCTATCCTGCTCTCGCCTTTGAACAGCACTACTTTTCAAATTACTGCGCCCAAAGAACAGATATAAAAATAGACCAACGACTGGAACAAAATATAACGTCAGCACCCAAGCTACTTTGACGCTCGTAACATCTTTGCGTCTAAAAACAATGTACATACTTAATAAAATAGAAATCAGTTCAAAAAATGAAAATATAATCCAAATAAATTGTGGTAAAAAAATAAAAATCAATAAAAATGTGATTATAGTAACAAACAAAACCATACTAAATTGGCGTAACGTCTGATTCATATTTATCCTCCTTAAAATAACTAAAGTTTTTTTATAAAACTACTATAACAACTGTAGATTTATTTTTATAAAAAACTTGTTTATTCATTATAATAACGGATAAAAATCTAATAATACAGGCATTTTTTTCACTTTAAAGGAAAACATTGCCGGATAAAACGAACTATTCTAGCTAAGCCCTTGTCCCTATTGACTTATGCTTAAAATAAAACACAATAATGACAGAAAATGTCATTTCAGTCCTTTTTTTGCCATTCATTTTAGGAACTCTACATGTTAAATTTGTGACATAGAAAACAAGTAAGTTGGAATGGATGGTGATGAATCATGAAAATCGAGCAGTACTTTTCTTATGGATACCTTTTTGAAACCAAATTATTGAACAAACATGGCGAATCGATCACAAAGCAATTTGTTTCAATGGAACCTAATGAAGAAATCGCCATGGAAAAAATTATTTCTCATATCTCTTTGTTGCAAGATTTTAAATTGCATCAAATCAAACTCGTCGATGAAGTCTGGATGGTCACTGAATAAATAATCATTAACAAGAAAGGATGTTTTATATGAATAAGCAAAGATTAGTTGATACATTTACTGAGTTGGTAAAAGTCGCTTCTGTTTCACGTCAAGAAGGGGAATTTGTACGATTATTAAGTACCAAATTAACTTCATTAGGGTTGACCGTCATAGAAGATGATTCAATGGAAACAACACAACTTGGCTCAAACAATTTGATTGCCAAATACACTGGAAATTTAGCGAAGGAGCCAATCTTCTTCTCGTGTCATGTTGATACTGTAGAACCAGGTGAAGGCATTGAAGTAGTTGAAAAAAACGATATTCTTTATTCGAAAGGTGAAACAATTTTAGCCGCAGATAATAAAGCGGGTATTGCGATTCTTTTAGAAATGATGGAAACGATTTTGGATAACAATATCGAAACAGGACCGATTGAGCTCGTCTTTTCTCCTGGGGAAGAAATTGGTTTGATTGGTGCAGCCGCATTGGACATGTCATTGATCGACTCAACATTTGGCTATGTATTTGATAATTCTGGGGCCGCTGGTAATGGGATCGTAGCTAGTCCTTTCCTCTATATGTTTGATATTGACGTTACAGGAAAAGCGGCTCATGCTGGTTTAGAACCAGAGAAGGGCATTTCAGCCTTTTCGATCGCTCAAACGGCCTTAGAAGGAATTCCGTTTGGTAGACTTGATGAGCATACTACTTCAAATATCGGAAAAATTTCCGGTGGCGCAGGAGTTAATGTTGTAATGGAACATTTGATGATACAAGGGGAAGTACGATCTATCTCGAATGAAAAAGCGAGTGACTTTCTTGCTACATTAGAACAAGCATTCAAAAATGCTATTAGCTTACACGGCGGTGACTTCACTCTTTCGGTGGATCAAAAAGCTACTGGTTTTCATTTAGCTGACGATTCTGCCCCTGTTAGAATCGCTAAAGCGGCAACAACTAAAATCGGCAGAACCTTTATACCTGAAATTAGTGGTGGCGGCAGTGACGCTAATATCTTTAATGCACAAGGTAAACCAACATTGAATTTATCGATTGGATATGAAGAAATCCATACAGTCAATGAATATATCCCAATTGATGAAATGCTAAAGTCAGTTGAATTAGCTTTGGCTATCGTCAATGAAATGCCAGACAGCACCATTTCAAGCAGGTCAGTAAAATGACTGCGCTACGTAAAGGTCAAAATATCTTGCTAATCATATTAGCTGTCCTACTATTGAGTATCTCTATTAATATGTTTTTAGGTCCTCATCAGATAGCGGCAGGTGGGGTAAGTGGATTAGGTATTTTGGCAGAAGCGGCCTTTTCGATTGATCGGTCGATCGTTGTTTTGGTTTTAAATTGTTTGATGTTGCTTTTAACGATCTTCTTTTTAGGTAAAAAAGTTTTCTTCAATACACTGATCGGTAGTTTATTGTTTCCATTCTTTTTAGCAATCGTCCCTGAAATCATGGTCACCTCAGATCGTTTGCTTTCTGTTCTTTTCGGCAGTGCAATTTTTGGGATCGGTGTTGCGATTCTTTATAAAATCGGCGCCTCTAGCGGAGGAACAACGATTCCACCACTTATTTTACAAAAATATTGGCACATCAATACATCAACCGGCCTCTTAGTAACAGATGCTTTTATCGTTTTACTGAATGTTTTTATCTTTGGTGTTGAATCGTTTCTATATGCGATATTGTCGATCATCATTACGTCTATTGTCATGACCTATATTGAAACAGGCGTAAAACGAAGAAAATCTATTTTGATTTTCAGTCAGGATAAAACATCTGAAATCAAACAGGAACTACTTCGGACAGTTAATCGCGGTGTGACTCTTTTCAACGTTACCGGTGGCAAAACGGAGCAGGAAAATCAAATGTTGATGATCGTCAGTTCAAATAATGAGTACCCTACAGTCATGCGAATTATCGACCAGATCGATCCCACTTCGTTTGTGATTGTTTCAAATGTTGCCGAGGTTCACGGGTTAGGATTTACTTACCATCCTATTCAATAAAAAATAGCCACTTAGAAAAAGGAGAGCGAAAATTATGAATTCTGTGTTAGCTTTTACGATTATTATGCTTGTTTGGACGGTTAGTGATTATATTTCTAAAAAAACCAAGTCGCTGCTGTCAACCTTATTGATTGCCTCATTGATCTTCTTGATTGGTTTTAAAACAAACTTATTTCCAGAGGATCTATTACCTAGTTCTTCGTTACTCGCTTTAGGAACAACTGTTGTTGGGTTTATTTTAGTCCACCTGGGAACAACAATCAGTTTAAAAGAATTTAAACAACAATGGCGAACTTTCTTGATTGGAGTAGCCGCAACTCTTGGGATTGTTGCAGCATTATTATTAGTTGGTCCATTATTCGAAGATCAAAGTTATGCAATTGCTGCAATCGGGGCGATTTCTGGCGGTACAATTTCAATCATCATGGTTCAAGATGCCGCAATCGCTGCAGGTTTATTGTCTGTTGCTGTTTTACCTGTTTTGATTTCAGCCTTTCAAGGGTTGATTGGTTTTCCATTGACTTCTTTAATTTTAAGAAAAGAAGCCAACCGTCTACATCAAGAATACCAAGAAAATCCTGATGCTTTTGCTAAAGCTGAAAAAGTAGAAGAAAAAGAACAAAAAAAGACACGTTTACCAGAACTTTTCCACACAACAGCAGGGACACTATTTGTTGTTGGAGTAACTGTTTTACTTGCTACTTTTGTTAATAATCTAACGAATGGCATGATCAACACATTCATTCTCTGCTTATTGTTTGGGATTGCTTTAAGAGAGTTAAATATTTTTAAGCCAAATATCTTGAATGGGATTGATGCGTATGGATTGATGATGTTAGCTATTTTGATTATTATCTTTGGTCCTTTAGCAACGATTTCTATACATGATTTGATCGAATTGATTTTACCTTTGACACTTTCGTTTTTAGTCGGTGTAACCGGAAATGTATTGTTTGCGGCGATTGCCGGCAAGTTTCTTGGCTATAGTTTATCTATGTCGATTGCGATCGGTTTAACTTCATTATATGGTTTCCCTGGAACAATGATTTTGAGTCAGGAAGCAGCGAAAAGTATCAACGGCACACCTGAAGAAATTGCTCTGATCGAAGGACAAATTCTACCAAAGATGGTTATCGCTGGTTTTTCTACCGTAACGATTACATCTGTTTTCATTACAGGGATTTTAGTCAATTTGATTGGGTAACATAAAAGAGGCCGAGACAAACACTCATGAGGGCTACCGCCCTCACCAAACAGAATGAAAATAAAGTGATCGACCTACAGGCTATTTCCTGTCATACTAGAGATGACAGAAGTGGCTTGTAGGTCGATCGCTTATTGAGGTTCTTCTCCAAGTAACCTTGAGGGACAAACTAGATCATTCTACTTATTTGTACCAATCATTAGGTCATAGAACCTGCGTATAAAAATAAATTTGTTTCTATAAGTAGAATAGCCTCTTCTGTACTTTTTTTCAAGGAGGAATGTTGAAAATGGAAGATGTACTTCGTTCTTGTTGTGCTGGATTAGACATCCATCAAAAAGTAATTGTTGCGTGTATTATTCGTTCTGCTGAAGGAAAAAAACGCCCAGAAAAATTCTTTGGTAGTTTTGATACGACAACTCGTGGTCTTTTTGACTTATCTGATTGGTTGACTTCTTACGAAGTCACACACATAAGCATGGAAAGCACGGGTGTTTATTGGAAATGTGTCTGGCGAATTTTACAAAATCATTTTGATTTACAGTTGGCGAATCCTCGCCACATCAAAAATATTCCAGGAAAAAAAACGGATATGAAAGATGCGGAATGGATTGCTCGTCTCACTCGATTAGGAGTCGTTCCTACAAGTTTTGTTCCACCAGAACCTATTCAGGAATTGAGAGACTTAACACGTTATCGCAAGCACTTAGTAGAAGATTTGAATCGAGAAAAAAATCGGGGGCACATGGTCCTGCAGAATGCTGGAATCAAATTAACCTCAGTGATTAAAGATATCTATGGAAAATCTGGCAGAGCCTTACTCTATGCCTTAATTGAAAATAAACCAATCACAGAGTCACTCATTCTCGAGTGTGTGTACACTACCTTACGCAGAAAAGTGCCTCAATTGCTTGAATCCCTAGAAGGATTTATGACACCTCATTATCGTAAAATGTTAGCTCTTCATCTCACTCAAATTGAGTGCTTAGAAAAACAACTAGTAGAAGTCGAAGAAACAATCAACGACTATCTCGTTCCTTATGAAGAATACGTAGAACGTTTGGAGGAAATCCCAGGAATCAATCGAAGAACAGCGGCAGTTGTACTCGCAGAAGTGGGGATAGATATGTCTGTTTTCCCGACATCTGGACATTTGGCTTCATGGGCAGGAGCGAGTCCAGGAAACAATCAAAGTGCTGGAAAGAATCGAAGTAAACGGGTAGGAAAAGGAAATTCTTATCTAAAGAAGGTCTTAGCGCAAGGAGCACTAGCGGTTTCCCAAGGGAAACCCAATCGAATCCAAGCATTTTTCTTTCGGGTAAGAAGAAATGCTGGACATAAAAAATCGGTTGTTGCGACCGTTCATTTATTAATACGTATCATTTATCGGATGTTTTCCGATCAGTCCCGCTATAATGAACTTGGAGGAAGTTATTTACAAAATAGAAAGAACACTCTAACAAATAACTGTTGAAGCGTTCTAGACCAATTTTAGCTAACTACGGTTTCAGTAGGAGGTAGCTTTTTTTTGTTTTTTTACAGTATTAGTTTTCGTATAAAAAGCGTTTAGCTCCGAGAAATAAGAGGAAATTCACGAAAATTACTTTTCAAATTTTTGTGAATTTCAGCTTATTTCCGAAGGAGCTGCTTTTTTCTCGCCGTTTATTCGGATTTAGAGCGCGAAACAAAACTGTTCTTTAGTTTTGTCCCACGCTTTTTTAGATTTATCACTCAACGATTCCTTTTAACTCAATCATTTCTTTATCGTGTTCTTTCCACTCACTCGTTACTTTTTTATAGCGGTACCGAATGATTATTGCGGCAACAAAACCAATCGCAGTCAGAACAATGTTTAATCCAAAAATCAGTGAAACATTGATTTTTTCAAGTTGCCCTGTTATATAAGGGATGATCATCACAGACACAGAGGTCGCAATCGAATAATAGCTAGTGATTCGTCCCTTCCCTTTTGAAAATAGCTCTAGCAATACAGCCAGTCCCAACTGCCAGATTCCTCCTGCTGCAAAAACACCGATACCGATCGAGCCAATCAAAAACATCGGTATACTTGGAAACAGTGTCATGCCAACCAGTAAGAATAATGAAATCAGCGTACACCAGACTAATAACAACGTTGGTGCAACTCCACGTTTTACAATCAATGACGTTAAAAATACTGATGCAAATGAACCAATACTATATGCACTAACTAAAACCAAACTATTTGAATGGTTCATAAGATTTAATGATTCTGCAAAAGATGGAACCCACAAAATAAAAATATTGAACGTAGATACACAAGTAAAGCTAAACACTAATAATGCTAATCCTTCTACTTTAAACAACGGTTGTTTTTTCTTAGCATCTACTTCTTCTTTGATCATTTGCGGTATGCTCACATCTATTTCTGCTCTTTCTGGAAATCCCAGTTTAGAAATATACAACAAATTAAGAAATAAACCTACAGCACATCCAATGAAAACAAGTCCAAAATAAATTCCATGATTCAACATAAATCGTGTTAGCAATGGTAAGATAAACTGCCCTAAAGAAATAAACGCTTTGTTCAGCACACTAAGAGAACTATTGTCTTTTTCATTTGGATAAGCTTCCATCAAGGTTGGATAGGTGCTTGTGTCCAAAAAGGCATTACTAAACCCAGCAAACAAGGCAAAAAAGAGACCTTGTAAATAATTTTGACTAATTAAGATTCCAAGGAAAAAAATCAAGTAACTGATGATCCCTAACTGTACTGTTTTTTTACGTCCAAATTTATCCGAAAAATAACCAGCAAAATACAAAATCAGCACGCGTCCCAAACCGATACCGCTAATAACTAAAGTTACTTGTTGCACAGTTGCCTGCCAACTATCCATCAAAGCATTAAGATTTTGGGATAAAATAATTGCTGCCATACCCTGAAAAATAAAATTTGTATATAATGATCCGATCAAAGGGGTGTAATTTTTTTTGGTTGTTTCCATTGCCATTCTCCTAGCTGTTTAAAATTAACTTTGTTCAGTTTTTCACTATCTATATTTTAAAAAGAATCGTCTATAATATCTAATGCTTTATTTTTATGTAATTGATAAATATTATTTATCAATTACTTTCCTCTATAATGTAAGTAATTATCCTATTATTACTTACACTTAGCTGCAAGTCAACGTTTAATTTCTTCTATAAATAAATAATTAAATAAGCTGTAAACGAAATCTTATAAATTTCGTTTACAGCTTATTTTAATATAGATAACTTAAATCACTAGAAACCGTTGGATAAAGCATAATCATGTCATTGACTTTATCAGCTGGCAATTTTTGGTTGATCATCAGAGTAAACAGATTGATCAACTGATCGGCCTCATTCCCTAAGACTGTTGCACCAACTAATAGACCCTTTGCTTTTTCAGTCACAATTTTAGCTTTTACTAAAGGCTCATTAAGACGCTTGTAAGTAAACCATTGAGTTAAATCTAAATCTTGCACTTTATATTTTTTATCCTCTAAAGTTGCTTGATCTGTTAAACCAACTTGCGCTAGTTTAGGCGAACTAAAAATAATGGTTGGCAGTGCAGGATATTTAATGGTTTCTTGCGACTTTCCGCTAAGACATTTTGCAAGATAGCTGCCTTCAAAACTAGAAACAGGCGTTAACTTGGGTTTATTTTTGTCTAAGCAATCTCCTAATGCGTAAATCGTTTCTACAGTTGTTTGCAAATACTCATTTACGCTAATGCCTTTATGGGTAAAGTCGACACCTATTTTTTCTAAGTTTAAGCCTTCCACATTAGGAATCCGACCTGTTGCGCAAAAGACACGATCAACCACTAATGTTCCCTGACTGGTTAGGGCTACTTCAAATTGTGTACCTTTCTTGACAATCGTTTCAGCCGAGTCATTAAAATGAAAATGAATTCCACGGAGCTTAAGATTTTCGATCAACTCTTTTGTCAACGCCTCATCAAATCCTTTTAAAGGTCGTTCATTATGATGCAGTAAATGTACCTCACTGCCACAACTATTAGCAATATTAGCAAGTTCTAGAGAAATATATCCTCCACCAACGAAGGCTATTTTTTTAGGTAACTCTTTCATATTTAAAAAATCAGTACTCGTACCAAAATTTTCTTTTCCTGGAATATCTAAAATAGCGGATCGCTGTCCTGTCGCTAAAATAAATTTGTCAGCCTGATAATTTTTATTTTCTACTGTGATCGTATGTTTATCGTTAAAACGAGCAAATCCAGTGATTGTTCGAATCCCTGCATTTGCTAATCCCGTTTTTTGTTCAACAGGTACCGACTGGGTAAAAGTCTCCTTGAACGCCATCAGATCGCTCCAATTAACTTCTGGTATCACATCAAAACCACTACCTTTTAATTGGCTAAGCATATCCCTAGCCTCAACTGCTCCATAAAGAACTTTTTTTGGATCACAACCGCGATTAGGACACGTGCCGCCCCATAAATCAGCTTCTACTACAGCAATTTTTTCCCCAGCAGCAGCTAAATCGTAAGCTGCCGCCATACCGCCAGGTCCGCTTCCTATAATAATTACATCAAAATGTTCCATTGTAGCATCCTCCTTTATTTCTTAACTTATTTAAGTTGCATCAACAAAGAAACTAATACAAACAGTACAACACAGATTAATTATATCAAGGGATCACGGAAAGTGCATATGATAGGGTTTCTTATATAAAGTTATATTTTTAGATCTTCACTGGAATCTGCGTTGTTTCATAGCGGATACAACAAGAGGATGGGACAGAACTGTTTAATCCTGAGAACCAAGTAATTACTGTGCAACATCAGTTCATTATATTCATTGTGTTTTACAGCAATTTCAGCTTATTTCCGAAGAAATTACTTTTGCACCCGTCGTTTATTCTCACTCACTTTTCACTTATATTAATCGACCCAGCATATTGAGATAGTGATTTCACTTTGTTAAGCATTTGGATATTCATTACACCCGACAGCGCTATTATCATACTTGGCTTTATTTTTAAATTCCTTTTTGTGTTTCTTCTATTTATATACCTCTCATGATATATTTATTTTATTTTTTGATATATATATTTTCCGTACATATTTAAAACAATTTAACAATTCACGTAATTTTTTTCCAACCCTTTATTGACCCTAAAAGGGTTTTCCTATAAAATGGATGTTAGATAGAAACGAATAGGATAAAAAAAAGCACTTCATGATTTAGCTACCAACTAAATCACGAAGCCCTGAACAGTCAGTGAACACCTGACCAATCAAGTTGCTTAAGCCAATATTTATACATTGACATATTCCATTTTACTCAATTTTGACAGAAATTTCTAGAGGTTTATACTAGTTTTTTTCTGACTTGGAAATGTTTATGCTTATTTATTGAACTTACAATGGCGTTGGATGTGTGTCCAACGCCATTTTTTTATGTATTCGTTTCTATCATGAAGGAACGCTTGCTTACTTTTTAAATCATAACATATAACTGTCAACCAACCATTGACTATATTAAAAGCTGATCCCAACCAGTCTTTTACCCATTCTCCTGGATGATTTAGGGAGTAAGCAGCGATTCTTAAAAAATAATAGTCACATTACTACTCCCAAGTATTCATTAAGAAAACACAATGATCAAAAATCAACACAACCTTTTTCAATACTTCCTTTTATATGAATATCATTGTTTGTATTTTCTTTATTGATGACTATTAGGACTAGGAATAAGCTTGATTGCTTATTTCTAGTCTATTTTTATTTCGATAACAAATCAGCTTGCTTAAAATAAAGCATTTCTAGTTTTTCCAAATCAAGTTCATCAGTTAGATCAATAAAAAATGGCCTTTGCCAGTTTTGTGTGGCCGTAGCTGTTTTGTTCAATGCCTGAATCCAGTCAGGATATACTCGTAGTGCCATCTTTCCTCTTACTTCTCCATGTCTTAAAATCCCATTTTTTATTAGAACTTTTTTAGGGAACACAAATTGCCCGCTTTTTTCTTGATCCAATACAGTGATGACTAATTTATCAGGTGCTGTTGTAGAATGATAAGGTTGATTGTTACGCTCAGTATCCTTTTCCCAAAAAGAAACGAAATAGCCTATTTTTTTCGGTGTTCTTTTTGCTTTTCTACTTCTAAATGTTTGTTTTCCTAGCGAAAAAGTAGCTCCTTCATACTCTTTATTTTGCTCTTCAATTTGAAAATCTTCTAACGGTAAATCGCTTATTTTACTTACTAGTTTTGTTAGATAATCCAATGACTCCATTATTAAGTTCCTTTCTGATAGACTTCTATTTTATTGTATCACGTAAAATTTATAGAAATAAAGCCTTTGACATAAAAAAAAAGCATCAACTCGATATCATTACATAAAATAAACACGACTAGCATCGCTCTCTAGTCGTGTTTATTTTATAGATCAATCCTAATAATTGTCTTAATTTTTTCTGAAGTAAGGATTTTTTTGCTATTTTCATTGAGCATCTATGTAGTTATTACTTTACAGATCAATGAATTCTTTGAGAAATAGACCACGTTTCATATTCTGGCATATCAAAAATGTACTTTTCTCTATGTGTCTTCTTGTATTCTTGCTCAATCAGTTGGATGGTATCACCTGCCGAGTCATTTTCTAAGGCATACCCATTAAAAATATAAAAAATGACCAAGGTACATTTTTCGTCAATAGCCATCAATTTTGGTAAAATAGACGCTAACGTTGTTGCATTTATCTTATTGACTAGTTGATTGGCTTCTTCTGCTAAATCATGATAATAATCGATATACTCTTGGTCAATATTAATTGTTTGATCTACTGTTTCGATATACTCTTTTAGCTCCACATTCCATAAAAATGCTTCCATATTATTCCCTCCCGTCCTATAGTTACTCTAATCATCTTTCCTGCCAAAACGTAAAATGAAAAACGCTATAAAAGCAATTTAGTTCTGTTATTATTGTCACTATTAATTTATCTTCTATTAAGATAGCACAAGCTACCTATTTTTTTCCATTAAAATGTCTATTTTATTAACATATTTAAAATATATTCTATTTTTTTTCCATTTTTTATCAATTTTAAGTCATTGCACTTTATTTTGCTGATAGTATTGACTGATATACTTTTCAATTGCTCGTAATTGAAAAGATTCAATATGTTGTCTCTTGATAAAATAAAACTTCCTCTGATAGTCTTGGTTCAATGAATGCCATTTTATTTTTTCATTCAACGCTCTCTTTGATATGATTGATTGTCCTATCCCTTGTTCCAAGCATCTGACGATCATTTCATTATTTTTGATTATCATTTTCTGAGGAGTTAAATTATGTTCTAAAAAGTATCGCTCGGTATAATGAAAAACACCAGAATTATTTTCACGAACCAACCATAGCCCTTGAGAAAAATCACCTGCATGAACTAGTTCATCCGATAAAATCTCTTGCCGTATAATGGCATCTGTTATCAACGGTTTTTCAATAAACCCAAAATGTGCTTGATGCTTTTCGATACTATCCAACACTTGTTCAGAATTATCCATATCTAAAATGAATGAAACCTCAGGAAATTCTCTAATTAATTGTTCCATTAATTCTGGGAGATAATACACTGCAAACGTATTTGAAGCAATAATTTTGCATGTTTCTTTTGGAATTGTTTGGATCCGCAACGCATGTAGTGTATCTTCCCAATCATCTGATAAATTAAGCAAATGATGATATAAAATATCAGCTTGTTTCGTCGTAATAAATTCTTGCCGTCCATTACGAACAAATAGCTGAATATCAAGTTCTTCTTCCAACTGCTTGATTTGATTAGAAACGGCCGGTTGTGAAATATATAAAAGTTCCGCCGCTTTTGAAAAGTTTCTTGTTTCATAAACAGCACGAAATGTTTTCAGTAGTTTAAACATAGAGACCCCTTCCATTCACTTTCGTTATAGATATCATTTTAACTATTTATTTCTCAAATGCAAATTATTTCGTTATACTAGATTTATAGATAGACAAACAAAGAAAGAAGATGAATGATTTAGTGGAAAACAATAATGTAAAACATTCTTATTTAACAAAGGCCATGATCATTTTACCTGGACTGATTACGGCTTTTATCGTAGCGGTTATTAGTAAAATTGTAGCCATCTGGCTGCCGACCTTAGGCGCCGCGACAATTGCGATTTTATTAGGGATTTTACTGGGCAACACTTTTTTGAAAAACCCAGTTTTAGAAAAAGGAACTAAAGTGGCTGAAGGTAAGCTATTAGAATTTTCAGTTGTATTATTGGGTGCAACCGTTACATTCCAAACCATCGCTCAAATTGGTGTCTCAGGTGGTATTTTTGTCCTTTTACAAATGAGTTTGACGATTATAGCTTCGTATGTACTTGGTAAAAAGATGCAGTTTTCAGATAATATGTCGTTATTAATGGCTGGCGGAAACGCAGTCTGTGGTTCATCTGCGGTGGCTTCGATCGCTCCTGCCATTCACGCAAAAGAAGAAGAAAAAGGGCAGATCATTACGTTGGTCAATTTGCTTGGAACCATCCTAATGTTGTTATTGCCTATTATCGGCTCCCTTATTTACGGCAGTGACATTCTAACCAAAAGCGCTTTGATCGGCGGTATCCTGCAATCTGTGGGACAAGTTGTTGCAAGTGCCAGTATGGTCAACGGAGAAGTTGTCGAGCTTGCTATGCTATTTAAAATCATGCGCATCATGCTACTTGTGGTCGTTGTTTACTTTTTTGGTAAATTTAAACAACAAAGGTTTGCGTTCTCTTCCACTGTAGAAGCAACCCCTAAGAAAAAAAACGGCGCTTTACCTTGGTATGTTGTGGGATTTGTTTTATTTTGTGTTATCAATAGTCTGGTTCATTTACCCGCACAACTAAGTGAGACTGCTCATTTCTTTAGTGGTTGGTTTGAAATCACTGCACTAGCTGCTATCGGATTACGTTTAGATTTCCAAAAATTCTTCAAAGAAGGAAAACGTTTCTTAATCTATGGATTATCAGTCGGGCTTATTCAAGTTATTTTAGCTATCGCGTTGATTTCTTTATTAAGAATTTAATTTAAAATCAGTAAAAGATCACTCAAATTTTCGTTGAGTGATCTTTTTACTGATTTTATTTATCTATTTTTTGACTATCATCTGTATGAGATTTAAATCCAACGTAGGATTTATTCCCACTTAAATTAAGAACAAACAACACAATAACCAATGATAAAATCGATACAGATAATAATAATGTTTGAACTGCATCACCATGTAATACCATTAACTGTCTTAAGATTGCCGTAATACAAATCAGAATCAAATATCTAATTGGAATATGATGACCTTCTTGAATATAGCGGATCACCATCATAATAAACTCAAATAACATGAAAAATGCCACCACTTCTTGCATCACGATCGATAAATTTTTAGGTGTCATTGGTTTGTTGATAAATGTAGCAATATCAATCAATTGACGAATCATAAAAATCAAAATAAGTAAGGCAAGTACTCCTAAAACGATATCTAACACCCAATTAACGTATTTTTTCATGATTCCAAATCTCTGTTCCTCTTTCATTTTTTTCTCCCTTCGTTTCAATGCAATTGCATCAGTCTATCTCAAGACATTCGCTATTCTTTCATTATAAGAATAATATAACATTTTTTTAAGATGATGTAAAAATCTAAATCTGGAAGAAAGTCATATCTGTCAATCACTTGGGCTCCTTTTTTTTAGAATCAAAGTAAAAAGTCTGAGTGAAAAATGCAACTAAAGTCCCAATCTTTTGTATATTACTTATGTTATTTTTGAATTAGAACGTTTGGAGGAATTCATATATGAACAAGAAATTAGATGCATTTCACTTGAAAGTTATTGCAATTGTTGCTATGTTACTAAACCATATAGGCAGTGGGTTTAGGTTGTTCGAGTATTCAGATCAATTATTTTTCTTTACCGAATTTATTGGTAAACTGACATTTCCGATAATGGCCTATTTATTAGTTGAGGGGTTTCATTATACCCGAAATGTAAAAAAATATGCTGCTCGACTCGCCTTTTTTTGGATCATTTCGATTTATCCCTTTCATGCCTTATTTTATCAAGATCATCCTTTTAGTCCGACAGAGTTAGTCAATAATATTTTCTTTACTCTTTTAATGGGGCTTATTTTGATTACGCTGTATGATAAAACTAAAAATACAGCACTCCATGTTTTGCTCGTTATTATTTTTTCACTTACAACAGTAATGTCTGACTGGAATTTAATTGGCGTCTTGATTATTTTTGGATTTTATCATATTCAAAATGTTAAACTTAAGAAAATCTTGCCACCAATTTATGCCACTGCATTTTTATTTTTATTGATGTTGGTTGTGTACTTCATTTCACCTAGTTCAGTCCCCTGGTATGAACTTCTATCAGGACTTGGTATTCTGGGAACCATTCCGCTACTTTTAAATTATAATGGGAAACGTGGTTATTCTCCAAATTGGGTCAAATGGGGTTTTTATTTATTTTATCCATTACACATGATTCTACTTATCCTTGTACGTGGAATATTGTAATTTTTATTTCCTTTTGAATCATCCTTGCATTCAAATTTATTGGATACTCAATGGATTGGGTGCTAGGATGACTTTTTATTATTAAGCATTCACCAAAAATAAATCAATCTTTTAATCAAAATAAACTGACTCTAGTGTATTGATTTTAGTAAATACATATTATAAAATAAATTTATACATCTTTATTAATTTAAAAATGTAAGGGTTTCCAAAAAAAGGAGGAACAACATGAATACTTTTTTAGATAAGTTACAAGCAAAGTTAGGTCCAATCGCTTATAAACTTGATTCTAATCGTTATCTTTCAGCAATCAAGAATGGGTTCTTTGTCGCGATGCCCTTGTTGATCATTGGTTCTATGTTTTTATTAGTCACACAACTACCGATAGAACCCTATACTAATTTTATGGCGTCTATTTTAGGGGAAAATTGGATGTCACTATTTTTACAAGTCAACGATATGACAATGAATGCAATGACCCTATTTGTGATATTAGGGATTGCTAGTGAGATGGCAAAATATTACGCTGTTGATCGAGGGTCAACTCAGGCAATTGCTCTAGTTGCTTTTCTAGTACTAACACCGATCATGGCAACGGATAACGGTTCCTTTTTACCGTTGGGAAACTTTGGGGCATCTGGTCTATTTGTCGGTATGATCACAGCTATTCTAGCGGCAGAAATTTTTCGTTGGGTCGTGCAAAAAGGCTGGACCATCAAAATGCCTGATTCTGTCCCTTCCAACGTTGCAAAATCTTTTTCAGCATTGATTCCGGGATTTTTCGTGGTGATCGTTTTTAACTTGATTCGTATTGGTTTTACCTTCACTTCTTATGAAACTGCTCAAAACTTTATTTTTGAAGTTCTGCAAACACCGCTCTTGGCTTTAGGCAGTTCACTTCCTGCAACATTGATCATCTTACTATTTGAAGCGTTGTTGTGGTCCTTTGGTATTCACGGTTCAAATATTGTGGGTGCTGTCATGCAGCCGATTTGGATCGCGCTGACGGTAGAAAATGCCCAAGCTTTCGCTACAGGAGAAAAATTACCCAATATTGTGAACTATCAATTTTATAGTAACTTCGTCAAACTTGGTGGATCTAGCGCCACCATTGGTTTAGCTATCGCTTGTCTATTTTTCGCAAAATCCTCTCAGTTTAAAACTTTAGGGAAACTCTCATTTGCGCCAGCCATTTTCAATATCAATGAACCTTTGGTTTTTGGTATTCCAATCGTGTTAAACCCAATGATGCTGATTCCCTTTGTCATTGCGCCACTTTTGATGTGTCTGTTGGCGTATACTGCAATGGCAACTGGAATTGTTCCCTTAGCGAACGGCGTAAATTTACCGTGGACCATGCCACCTGTTATTGCAGGATTGATGGTTAGCGGCTGGCGAGGAGCTGTTTTACAGATCGTTCAGATTTTGCTTAGCTTTGGATTGTATTATCCTTTCTTCAAGATGGAAGATTTAAAAGCGTATCGAATCGAGACAGAAGATGAAACAACTCGTGAGACAGCAATCCTAGAGGAAGCTTAAAGTCTAATTATGAATAAAAAAGCGAAAAATCCTCCCTCGATTTTTCGCTTTTTGCTTATTCTTCTATTAAACTAGATCAGTCCAAATGCGATGACGATTGCAGCAAATATATTATTTAAAAAGTGAATAGATATACTAATCTCTAAACGCTGCGTTTTATAATACGCCATAGAAAGAATCAGACCCATCGAACCATAAATTAAAAAGCTGATTAGATTCGTCGGACCATGAATCAAACCGAATAAAATAGAACTAATTGCGATGCCAACTATCGGAAATTTTTCCAACCAAAAACCAATGATTCCACCTCTAAAAACGATTTCTTCCATTATTGGTGCAGAAATTCCAATTAATAATATGATCAATAAAGGATTTTCTCCAGTGAACATAGATTGGATCGCCGCATCATTTGCAGTACTTTCTGATCCTTGATTATTTAGTAACAGAGTTCCTCCAACAGCAATCACTCTTGCTAAAATAAAACCACCTAGAATGATTCCAACATTTTTCTTAGTGAAAAAATCCCATTTTAAGTTTGATAATCCTAGTTTTTTCCCTAAAAATATCAATAACCAGATATTCCCTATAACCAGTAATATCAACATAATCGATGCAAATAAAGACAGATTTGCTTCTCCCATCCCTAATGAAAATCCTTTAGCCACACCAAATGCTGTCATGCTAATTTGACTTACCAGAAACAAACCAACTAAAATAAAAAAATTTTTAACATACACCATCCCAGTACTCTCCTTTTTATAAAATAAATTTCTTGTATACCACTTTATCTTATCAGACTACAGCTACAGAGTAAAATAGGCTTGAACGTGAATAACCTCTCTTCTGTTCCTTTTAATTTTATGAAGAGCTATTTCCTATCTCATCATATTAATCGTTCTAAATCGTTCATCTCTACTAAAACCTATATCACCATAGATTTTTAAATTTAGGAACCAAGTAGTAAATAATTGATTGACGTTACCTCAGTTTTCACTCTAATAAAAAAACATAGTAAAAAAGAACAGTTACCCCAAACTTTTTCTTTTTCACTCAAAAACTAACTTTCTTTTTATTATTATTTGAATGGATCAAAGTACTTGATAATAACTACCTATTAATATAAAAAAAACGTCCCTTTCTTACGAAAGGAACATTTTTATTCAATCATTATTTAGCTAATGCATCTTTAGCTTGGTCAGCTAAAGTTGTGAATGCTGCTGCATCGTTAACAGCTAATTCAGCTAACATTTTGCGGTTGATATCAATCTCTGCTAATTTCAAACCGTGCATTAATTTAGAATAGCTCAAGCCATTCATACGAGCCGCTGCATTGATACGAGCAATCCATAATTTACGGAAATCACGTTTCTTTTGACGACGATCTCTGTATGCATAACTATAAGATTTCATTACTTGTTCTTTTGCTGTTTTAAATAAAGTATGTTTTGATCCGTAATAGCCTTTCGCTAATTTAAGGATCTTTTTACGACGTTTACGGCTTACTACGCCACCTTTAACACGTGCCATGGTTAATTCCTCCTAAATATCTGTTATCTCTATGAGTTATTTTAATTGCTAAGTTGTTGCATGAATGAGTTCATTCTCAAATTCAGCAAGCTTTGTTACTAGTCGCCTCAGGAATAATCCTAAAAGCTGTTTTACTTCATTCTTGCTAATTGTTGACGAATACGTTTGAAATCGCCTGATGAAACCATTCCTGCTTTACGCAATTGACGACGTTGTTTTTTTGTTTTACCGTGGAAACGGTGACTTGTAAACGCACGGAATCTTTTTAACCCGCCGTTACCAGTACGTTTGAAACGTTTTGCTGATCCGCGGTGTGTTTTTTGTTTTGGCATGACTAATTTTCCTCCTACATTTTCATTTCGCATACAGTTCAACTAAATTAGTTGAAAAAGTTGAACTAGCATCCTCAAAAATTTTCATTAACTAGTTATCAGCTTGTTAGCTTAATTTTCATTCTTCGGTGCCAGCGTTAGGAACATGCTGCGTCCGTCCATTTTCGCTTTTTGTTCCACTGTAGCAATATCTGCAGTTTCTTCCGCTAAGCGATCAAGAACTTTCTGACCAATTTCTTTGTGGGTAATGGCACGGCCTTTGAAACGGATCGAAGCTTTCACTTTATCCCCTTTTTCTAAGAATTTACGTGCATTACGAAGTTTTGTATTGAAGTCATTTAAATCAATTGTTGGACTTAAACGTACTTCTTTTACGTTGATCACTTTTTGTTTCTTACGAGCTTCACGCTCTTTCTTTTGCGTTTCGAAACGGAATTTTCCGTAATCCATAATTCGCGCAACAGGCGGTTTCGCAGTAGGTGCTACTAGAACTAAATCTAGGTTGGCTGTTTCAGCAATTTGTAGTGCTTCCACTTTTGTTTTTACACCTAATTGTTCCCCATCTTGTCCGATCAAACGTAACTCGCGTGCACGAATGCCGTCGTTCACCATCATATCCTTTGCTATGGTCATTCACCTCCAAGTTTTTTAAGAGAAAATCAATGCTGAAACTCTTTTTCCAAAAGTCTGCTATTGTAAAAAATACAATAAAAAACAGGCTCTGTACACAGATCCCGCGATTGATTCAGATTCATATCATTTGATATAAAGAATCCTATATCTAGCCCAGTGACATTGTCAGCTAAGGCGAGAAGCGGGTGCTTCTGCTTTCATTTCTCAACTTTAATAGTATACGATATTTCCAAAAGCTTGTCAATGCTTTTTCCCAATTTAAGACAGAAACCCTTAATTATAGAACAATGAGCTTCTGTCTCAAACTTTTTTCTTTAATTTCCAAGCAGTTCCTCTATTTTAAGAAGCACACCATTTTCATCATTAGATAAAATAATTTCTTTAGCTGCTACTTTGACCTGTGGTTGTCCATTACTCATGGCATAGCTATATTTCGCATGTTTTAACATTTCCAGATCATTGCCGCTATCACCAAAAGCTGCCACTTCATGATTTTTTATCCCCCACAGCTCTTGTAACTTAATCAAGCCGTGCGCTTTATGGATTCCGGGAATAATCAAATCAACATCACCATGCCCACTAGAAACCGGAATAACCTTGTCTCCTAACGTTTGATGCAGCTGTTCAAGCACTTCTGGCACTTGTTCAACAGGAAAACTCAAAGCAAACTTGAATAACGTATCGTCTTTTACGTCAAACAAATTAGGAACTTTTTTTAATCGATGGTAATATTTCTGACCATGTTCAATAAAAGAATCTGGTTCTTCTTCAGCTACATAAGCGCTGTTTTTCCCACAAAGAATCGTATGTCCTTGTTTGAACTCAGCTAAAATAGTAAGCACGTCGTGAATGACTTCTGGATCGATTTCGCCTGTGAATATTTCTTTTCCTTCACTAACAACATACGCTCCGTTTTCTGCTACAAACGATAATTCGTTTTCAATTTCTGGAAAAAAAGATTTAAGTTGATAGTATTGATTGCCGCTAGCTATAACAAAACGAACCCCTTGTTGCTTCATCTCTTGATACAATTGACTAAATCTTTCTCGGTCGTAATCTTGTTGACTGTTCAAAAACGTTCCATCCATGTCTACTGCAATCATTTTTACCGTCATTTTTCTACTTCCTTTCAGTCTAATAATTCAAAATGTTTTAATCCAAAACAAATACCATCCTCCAGATGAGATTTTGTAATATAATCAGCATGGCTTTTTACATGAGGTGAAGCATTGTCCATCGCAATTGCCGTATTAACTGCTTCAAACATCCCTAAATCATTGTTTCCATCACCAAATGCGTATGTTGGTACATGAGCCAAATCCAATGTCTTAATTATTTCCTGGATGCCTGCTTTTTTTGACTGTCCCTTTGACACAACTGCCATTGAATAAGGACTATCTCTGAAAAAAGTAAATATATCCGCAAATTTTTCTCGATATAATGAATCTTTCTCTTCATCCTCTGAAAAAAGATAAACCATGTAAATCTCATGATCTTTATGAAACTCTGCTGAAATTTTCGGCAATGGTGCGTGATCTAAGCGATATAATTTTTCCATGCTCGCAGTTGAATAACAAGCAGCATATTCAGTTTCTGTATAACATGCCAAGGAATGACCAAATGATTCAGAAAGCGCCATCAATTCTTGAATCTGTTTCAATGGTATTGCATGTTTTGAAACAACTTCATTTTCAACAACATTAAACTGTCCATTTAAACTTACATAAGAATCGATTGCTACGCCTTTTGTGATTTGTTGGATTTCCTTTGGAGATCGGCCACTAGCAATCAATGGCAGGATATCGTTTTTCTTCAATTGCAAAATTGCTTGGTGATTTTCCTTAGATATAGTTGATTCAGCATCTAATAACGTTCCATCCAAATCAAAGAAAACAAGTGCTCTGTAGTTATTCATAGCTTTCCCCTTTTTCATCTTCTCTTCTTATTTATTGTACTATACTTTTTTAACGAACAAAAAACTTTATTCCGTTCTATCTTAAACAATTTCTTGTTTAAACGAGTAGAATAAAGTTCGATTTTTTATTTTTCATCAACTAATAATTAGTGAACTATCTCTATTTAACTAGAAATTTCCTAGAAAAAGACAAATGATCGACTAAACGCTATATCTATCTTATATGCCCTAGGCTATCCCTGTAGTCCCTACAGTTCTTCTTTTTTTAATTGGCCGTTGTTCCTTTTAATCCTTGGATCAACACTTGAATACTCGCCGCAGTCTCAGGATCATGTTTTCCTTTTTCCTCATTGACGTCTTGAGTAAATATTTGACTCACCAAATCATTATCTGAATGTTCCGAACATTTACCACATGCCGAAACCTTGATTAATCGTTTGTTATACCATGTCGCTTTATATTCAAGTTTTGAGACAAACAATGCCCAAGAAACATCTGAAACGCCTCGATGTAATTTAGTATTTCTGAAAAAATCAGCTTGATGAATATCTTCAATACAAATCAAATCATATTTCTTAACAATTTCTGTCGTGATTTTATTCAGAAAATCAATTCGTTGATTCATTAACTTTTCTCGCATTTTTGCTACTTTTAGTTTTTGTTTCTGATAGTTTTTTTGTTGTAACAGTTCTGTTCCTTTGGATTTAGCAATTTCTTTTCGCCGTGTTAATTTTCTTTCTTCTCTGGTGATCCTCTGTTCGAATTCTTTTGTAAATTTATCATTATCGATACGTCTACCATTTGATAATACAGCAAATTCTGAAGCTCCTAATGTTATCCCGATTGCTGAATAGGTCTTTTCAACTCTAGGAAGCTCCTCTTCACAAAGAATCGAAACAAAATATTTATTACTAGGAGTCAAAGAGATCGTCGCCGACTTTATTTTCCCTATTACCGGACGATGCATTTTCATTTTAATCAACGATTTCAGTTTAGGGACTTTTAAATATTTTTCATCAATAATTTTAATTGTGCCGTTTTGATTATTCGTTGTGTAAGAACTGACAGCATTTTTCTTTTGTTTTAGTTTAGGAAAACCAACTGACTTTTCTCTATAAAATTTTTTGAATGCTCGATCCAAGTAAACCTGCGCATTTGATAATGCTAAGCTATCCACTTCCTTCAAACAAGGATGCTCTTTTTTAAATTGAGCTGGTGTCGGTAACTTTACTTTTAAATCAGGATTTTTTTTCAACTCCTTATACAGCTGAATTCTTTCCTGCAATAAAAGATTATGCACAAGCCGAACACAAGAAAAAGTTTTTTTGATGAACTCTTCTTGTAATAAAGTAGGGTAAAGCCTGTATTTATACGCCTTTAATACCTTCATTAGAATACCACCCTACCAATAAAAAGCTGAACGGGCTCATTTAGTCTCGAATGAAAAATAGGTAAATCTAACTGAGGTGCTTTTTGCCTCATTTAGATTTTATCTTTTTTCCGAAAGGCTAGCCCGTAAAACTATTACAAAATGATTATGTCACAAAGAAAAATGATTCATTCATCTTAGGTTTAAAAATTCTAGCTAAGAAAAATAGGTCTCTTCTTAGCTAGTCTTTCTTTTGCCAAACGACTATTCGTGATTCGCTCTGGCTTTTTTCTCTTCAATTTTTTTACGGTACACATCAACTTCATCTTCTGAACAATACACATAATGCTCAGGTGTGATTTCTCTTAGTTTACGTTCTTTATTGTCTTCTGCTTGCGGTTTATAAACAATACGTTTGCGTGTACGTTCATAATCAGGATCTGGTAATGGAATAGCTGATAATAAGCTTTCAGTGTATGGATGTACACCAAAGTTATACACATCATCACTTGACCCCATCTCCAATAATCTACCACTATGCATAACACCAATACGGTCACTGATGTGTTTTACCATTGATAAATCATGGGCAATAAACAAATAAGTCAGACCGGCTTCTTTTTGTAAGTCTTGCAATAAATTGACTACTTGCGCTTGAATCGATACATCTAAAGCTGAAATCGGCTCATCACAGATAATGAAGCGCGGATCAACTGCCAAAGCTCTTGCAATCCCGATACGTTGACGTTGACCACCTGAAAATTCATGTGGATAACGCGTTCCGTGACTCGGATCAAGTCCAACGACTTTTAGTAATTCATTGACCTTAGATTCACGCTCAGCGGCATCTTTTGCTAAATGATTAATGTCGATTCCTTCAGCAATAATATCGTTGACTTTCATTCTCGGATTCAATGAAGCGTATGGATCTTGGAAGATCATTTGAACTTCACGACGGAATGCCTGCATCCCAGATTTTGAACGAATTTTACTGATATCGTCACCATTGAAAATGATTTCGCCACCAGTTGGATCATATAAACGAATTACACTACGACCAGTTGTAGATTTACCACTACCAGATTCTCCAACTAATCCAAATGTTTCACCTTCATAGATATGGAAACTGATATCGTCAACAGCTCTAACTTCGTCAGGACGTCCAACGTTAAAATATTGTTTTAGCCCTTTAACATCTAAAAGTACTTTTCTTTTTTCACTCATTATTTAACGCCTCCTGCAGTCGTATTATGGCGTTCAGCATAAATCGCCCAACGTCTTACAATTTCAGCTGGAGGGGTGATTTTTGGTGCTTGTGGTGCTAATAACCACGTTGCAGCTTTATGAGTTGGTGATACTTCAAAATACGGTGGTGCTTCTTCTGCGTCGATCTTCATTGCAAACTCGTTACGCGGATAAAAAGCATCTCCTTTTGGAGGATCTAATAAATCGGGAGGTGAACCTGGAATCGCATATAGCTTATCTTCCGTTCCTTCCATTGTCGGCATTGAGCCAAGTAGTCCCCATGTATATGGATGTTGCGGATTGTAGAAAATCTCTTCTGATGTTCCTACTTCCACTAAACGTCCGCCATACATAACGGCTACACGATCAGCCACGTTTGCTACTACACCTAAATCATGGGTGATAAAGATAATCGATGTGCTGATTTTTTGTTGTAAGTCTTTTAATAATTCTAAAATTTGCGCTTGGATCGTAACATCCAAAGCTGTTGTCGGCTCATCTGCAATTAAAACTTCTGGGTAACAAATCAACGCAATCGCAATGACGATACGTTGACGTTGTCCGCCAGAAAATTGGTGAGGGTAGTTTTTCAAACGTTTTTCAGCGTTTGGAATCCCTACTAATTTTAATAATTCTAATGCTTGATCTAGCCCTTCTTTTTTCGACACTTTATTGTGTTTGATCAACGATTCAGCAACTTGTTTGCCAATCGGCATTGTTGGGTCCAATGAGGTCATTGGATCTTGGAAAATCATTGCAATTTCTTTCCCACGAATGGTTTGCATTTGTTTTTCCGTTTTGTGTACGATATCTTCACCTTTAAACAGAATTTCTCCATTGTCAATGTTTGCATTGCTGCTCAATAATCGCATGATACTTCTAGTAGTCACTGATTTACCACTACCAGACTCTCCTACGATCGCAAGAGTTTCCCCTTTGAACAATTCAAAGCTCACACCACGAATAGCATTTACTTTTCCAGCAAACGTATCAAAAGAAATCTGTAAGTCTTTTACTTCTAATACTTTTTCCATAGTCATTCACTCTACTCTTTCATCTTAGGATCGAAGGCATCACGTAGTCCGTCAGCTAATAAGTTGAAACAAATCATTACGACTGACAGTGTTACGGCAGGAATCCACATCAAATATGGAAGGAAACGGAACGTTTTATATCCTTCATTTAATAATGTTCCAAGAGAAGCGGTCGGCGGTCTTAATCCTAAACCGATGAAACTTAGAAACGCTTCGAAGAAAATGGCCGACGGGATACTGAACATCATTTGAACGATGATCACGCTTGAGATATTCGGCAAAATATGTTTTACGGCAATCTTCAAACGAGATTCACCTAATGTTTGGGCAGCTAAAACGAACTCTTGATCTTTTAATTTCAAGGTCTGCGCCCGAACGATTCTGGCCATTGAAATCCAGTTAGTAATAACCATCGCTAAAACGATCGATAAAATACCTGGATCAAAAACTGTCAGCATCAAGATCATGACAACAAGGTTAGGGATTCCAGAAAGAACTTCTAAAATACGTTGCATCACTGTGTCGACACGTCCACCTAATAGTCCTGAAATCAAACCATATGTTACACCAATCGTAATATCAAGTAAAGCTGCGATAAATGCGATCAATAATGAGATACGTGTTCCCATGAATAAACGGCTCAATACATCACGGCCTAAGCCATCTGTTCCAAGATAGAAATTCACGTTATCAGGAACGTTCGCTTGAGCGTACTTATCTACCATTTTACCAGCAACATTGGCTGTACCGTTAAACCCATTGATACTATCTAAAAACGGAATACGCGGTGGTAAATTGATGTACGCTACATTTTGTTGTGTTGGGTCATGTGGTGACACCCAAATTGTTATAATTGAAATAAAGATGATGATTCCTAAAAGAATCAAGGAAATCACAGCAGCTTTATTCTTTTTCAAACGACGCCAAGAATCTTGTAAAAAGCTTAGTGACGGCGTTGCAATTCGTTCACGTTCCTTGGTTGTTGATGTATCCAAAGGCTGGAAGTCATTTGCAGGTATGTTTTTGATTTTTTCTGGGACATTATTTAAGTCAACTGTTTCCATTAACCTTTGGCACCTCCTGAAACACGAATTCTTGGATCGATCAATCCATAAAGTAAATCAACGATCAAGATTACGAATACTAACAAAGCAGAATATAAAATCGTTACGGCCATAATTGTTGGGTAGTCATTTGTCATGATTGATTTTACGAACTGTTCCCCAATACCTGGGATCGCAAAAATATTTTCAACAACTAAAGATCCTGTCATCAAACCAACGGCTAATGGGCCGAGTAATGTAATCAAAGGAATCAAACTGTTTCTAAGTCCGTGTCTCACGGCAACTTGCCAGCGGCTTAAGCCTTTGGCGCGAGCCAACTCTACATAATCACTATGTAAAACTTCGACCATCTCCGTTCGTATAAACCTGGCGGAATCGGCCATTGGACTCATTGCCAGAGCAATCGTTGGGAGAATCGTGTAAGCAAATCCATTCCACATTGCGATTGGCAACACTTTTAATTTCATGGCAAAGATATATTGCAGTAGTACCGCAAAGACGAAGTTAGGAATCGAACGCCCTAAAATTGCCATTAACGTCGCTACTGTATCCACCCATGTGTTTTGGCGCATTGCGGCAATGATCCCTAGTAAAATACCGACTAGCGTACCAAAGATGATGGCTTGTGCGCCTAATTGGACAGAAGGCCCAATACGACCTGCCAAAAGTTTTGCTACTGGTTGGTTTTTAAATTGGAATGAAATACCAAAGTCACCAACTAGAAGATTTTTTAAGTAAATTCCATATTGAACGATCACTGGTTTATCTAAACCAGATTGCTTGTTCAGCATAGCGATTGTTTCTGGACTAAGTTTTTCTTGGTTGGTATAAGGAGTACCTGGTAATAATTGCATTAAGAAAAACGTAATCGTTGCGATCAGCCACAATGTGATGATCATGAAGAAGACCCGTTTAAGAAAATATTTTCCAAAACTGTTCAAGAATGACACCTCCGAGATTATTTTGACTTCATCAGTATTTTTCGATAAAGTAAGGATAGAAAATTAAGTAAGGATGAGCACATGAAAAATTTAAAATGGCCCTTGATTACCTCAGCGGTCTCAAGCATCGGTATTTTTACTTACCTATTGATAAAACAGTCACTGACTATCCGTTCTGTATCTGATACCTTCTTCATCGTTTCATTATTCTTTCTGATTATCGGCTTAGCCATGTGGATTATGTCCTCAGGATTTTTTGATAATTTCCAACGTTTTATGAAAATGCATTTTCGTTTTAGAAAGAAAAATGAACCGAAAGAATTCATTCCATTTTCAGAAATTGGCAAAGCACATCAGCTTTACTGGCTTGAAACTGGAGGTATTTTACTGATTGTCTCTATTGTTTCTTTATTATTTTACTTTTTATGAGCAAAGATAGCAAGAGGACCGTTGCCTTTTTATTCAAAGAGGGCAAAGGTCCTTTTACTATTGAAAACTATTTCAGACTATTCTGAAATATAAGTCCATTTGTAATCGTATTGCGCACCTGCTGGATGGAAACCAACATCTTTCACTTTTTCAGCACGTAAGTGCGCTTCAGCTTTTTGGTAAAGAGGAATCACACCCATGTCGCCCATGATTATTTTCTCTGCATCTACTAAGTTATCCCAACGTTTTTCAGGATCATTAGCATTTGTAGTTGACGCAGCTTTTAATGCTTTGTCGTATTCAGGATTGCTGTAATGTCCACGGTTATATGGAACACCTGTTTGGAATAGATCTAAGAAACTACTTGGATCTACGTAGTCAGCTCCCCAACCACCGATAACTGCTTTAAAGTCACCTTTATTAGAACGGTCTAAACGAACAGCAAATGGTACTGGACTTACGGTTACTTTTGTTCCTTCTAAAGTATCTTGGATCGCACCTTGGATATATTCTACTGTTTTCTTAGATGAATCTGCATCAGAAGATAAGATATCGATATCTAATGTTTTGATACCCAATTCTTTCTTCGCTTTTTCCCAATGTTCTTTTGCTTTTTCTTTATCATAAGCAATTTTATCATCAGCCGCTTTTGTGAAGTCTTCTTTTCCATCTGGAGATTTAGACATATCTGCTGGAACTAACCCTTTAGGTTCTACTGATCCATCACCTAAGATTTGTTCAACTAACGATTTACGGTCGATTGAATAAGAAATAGCTTTTCTTAAGTTCTCATTTCTATATGGTGAATTTTCGTCGATTTGATTTAATTCCATGTATTGAGTCGATGCTTCTTTTTGGATCACAAGAGCTGGATCATTGGCTGCTTGTTGCGCTAACTCACCAGTTAATGTTACATCATCTGCTTGTCCATCTTGGAATAAGTTATATGAAGTTGGTGCTTCTTTCACAACATTCGTTTTTACTTCATCCAATTTTACAGAATCTGCATCCCAATATTCTTTGTTTTTCTTATATGACCATTCAGTATCCGTTCCTGCTCCATCAAAGCCATCTAAGACAAACGGGCCGTTGTAAACTGAGTTATCGCTATTTGCTGCGTATTCTTTGCCATATTTTTCCACGATGTCTTTTCTTTGTGGGAAGAATGACGGGAACGCTAATAGGTAATCAAAATAAGGCGTTGCTTTTTCTAATGTAACTTCTAATTCATAATCACCTGTCGCTTTGATTCCAAGTTCCGCTTTGTCTTTCTTACCGGCTGCGATATCCGCACCATTTTTTACAGATTCATAAAGGTAGGCATATTCTGAAGCCGTCGCTGGATCAACTGTACGTTGCCATCCATAGACATAGTCTTCTGCTTTTACGGGTTTTCCGTCTGACCATTTAGATTTTTCGTTTAGCTTGATTTTATACGTAACGCCATCATCGCTGACTTCAGCTTTTTCAGCTGCTCCAGCAGGTTCTGGTTTATTATCTAGATTCAAACGATAGATTCCTTCATATACATTGTTTAAAGCAGTGAAGCTGATAACATCTGTCGCTACTGATAAGTCGGCACTTGGCATTTCTTGTAAAACATTGACACGGAATATTTGCTCTCCGCTTGGTTTTCCATCGGCTGCTTTTGAGCTGCCTGTATCGTCTGTATTTCCACCGCCGTTACCGCACGCTGCGAGTGTTAAACTAAATAAAGTGATGAATCCAAAAGCAAATGACTTCTTTAACTTCATTCTTTTTTCCTCCCTAAAAGACCCTAAGTATTTTCTGAAAAATCAGAATTTAATAATTATTTACTGTACTGAGATATAGTTTACAATTTTTAAATTAAAAAATCAAGAATAATCTTATTTTTTTTTAATACTTACATCATTAAATTGTACCTTCATTAGAAGCAATTTCTTAGAAATGGTCATAACAAGCGGTACGTGCTCGTTTAGCTTTGACAGAAAAGTAGGAGAATGGCACTTTTGCCACAATCAAGCTTTCTCTTTTTTTTTCGAAAGGTTAGCTCGTAAAACCAGATTAGATAAAAAGCGATTGTTTTCTTATAAAAAAGTATGTTAGATTAGTAATGGAAGAAACAGACCGTACTGCTAGTAAGCCATCTTTTTTTTCGCTTTGGCGTATCTAGTTACCAACTAATTTTAAATATATTTTCCGTGTTTCATAACAATAGTAAGGAGTGATCAGATGCATCGTTCATCATTTTTCAAAGAATTAACTACATTCCACAAACCTCAAAAAGCACCTTTTCGCTTGATTGGTGCCGGTATCTGTATGGCCGTACCGCTATTTATTGGCTATTTCTCAAATAATTTATTGATTGGAAGTTTCGGCTCACTTGGGATTTTTACTTTTCTCTACTATCAAACTCTTCCATTAAATGAACTGCTGATTCGTTTAAGTTCCGTTGGTGGATTTTTACTTTTTGGAAACCTGATTGGTGTCTTGAGTACTCATATTCCTTGGGTTATTCCAATCGCTATAGCGTTGATTTCCTTTTTTGCCAGAATTATTTTTAGGTTGTATAGAATTGCAAAGCCTGGGGCTTTTTTTATTGTCATGGTCACCGCTATGGATAGTGGGACTAAAATTCCTTTGGAAAAAGTTCCAATCATGATGAGTTATGTTTTATTAGGTGTTTTAACCTCTCTTGTGGTGGCCGTCATCTTATACTTTGTTGAAGGTGAAGTCGTTGAACCAGAAAAAAAAGTTTCCTTACAAGAGCGACTTTATACAGATCCTGCGGCACTTTTAGATGCTTTACATTATGCAGCTATTTTATTTTTAGCAACCTACATCAGTCAGTCTTTACATCTAACGAATGCTTATTGGATGATCGTTTCGTGTGCTGCAGTTTTACAAGGGGATAATTTACGAGCAGTCATGCATCGAAATATTCAGAGAATCTTAGGGACAATGATTGGACTGTTGATTGCAGCTCTTTTATTGAGTATTTCTTTTACTTCTCTAGAAACAATTTTTCTGATTTGCTTTTTCTTTTTGACTGTAGAATTTTTTATCAAAAGAAATTATACGATTGCAAATTTTTTTACTACGCCAATGTCATTACTACTTGCTAACCTAGCTCGTCATCAATATTTAGTCAGTTTACTGAATTATCGTTTGATTGGGATCGTTTTAGGCAGTCTTTTAGGCCTTCTAGGGGCGTATGTGTTAACAACCTGCTTAAAATTTTATAATCGTGCGTATCAATTAAATGAAAATTTAGATAAAGAAACAGAATAGTTTTGCCTCATTCATCAATCACACTTATTTGGAGGGTTTATTTATGAAAATCAAAAAGCCTGTTGCACCGTTATTACCTAAACTAACTGAAACTGATTTTATTTCTCTAGATGATGAAGTTATTATTGAAGGCTTATCTGTCAAAGAGCAAGATCTAAGTTATCAAGATGTCCGCAATTTAGTTTTTAGGGAATGTCAGTTTGAAAAATTGACTATGAATCGAAATCATTTAGAGCGATTTGAGTGTAGCAATGTGATTTTTGATCATTGTGACCTATCAAATACAGAGTGGATTGGCGCTAGCTTTCATCAAGTCCATTTTCGTCAATGTAAATTAACTGGAACAAATTTTGCGGAAAGTTATTTACGAGATTGCTTATTTGAAGATTGTTTAGCAGACTATACTTCTTTCAGCGCTACAAATCAAAAAGTCGTTCAATTTAAACAAACCAGTTTGAACGATACAGAATTTGTTGAAGTCACTTGGAACAATCTATTATTAGATAATTGTTCATTGACTGGAAGTAACTGGTTCCATACAAAATTGGCTGGTCTTGATTTAACAAAAAGTACCTTTGAAAAAATTGCTTTTTCACAAGAATTACTCAAAGGATTAAACGTAACACAAGAACAGGCAATTACGATTGCTGCGGGTTTGGGCTTAATTATTGAAGAATAATTAAGCAGAAAAATCGGAGCTAAATTCCAGCTATTTTCCTTCGCTCTTTCTTTTTTTGCTTGTAGATATTAATGAGAAGTTAATTTTTTCCTTAAATAGAATCTAAAAATTTTATTTCATAAGCTTTTTTGGTAAACTAATGTAGCTTGAGAGTAATTCTCATTCAATAATAGGATTTTACAATGGACGATACTCTTAGGAATGGTGGCACATTTTTGCCAATTCTGTTTACTTCGATCATCGTTTCAATTATTACTTATATATCGCTATGAACTATACACATTACATGAGGCACTATTAGCTTTTGCATATATCTAGGGCTAATGACTATTTTAGGCGTTTTGCTGGTATGAATCGTTTATGGTACTCTTAATAAATGGACTGAATTTTTGGCGTTCATTTTATGATTCTTTATGCAGCAACTTAGATCATCACACACTTGATATTTAAACAAAGGACTGTTTATTAAAATGAATAAAGAAAAAATTGGTCATGGGCAAGCCTCTGGAAAGATTATACTGATGGGTGAGCATTCTGTCGTTTACGGCGAACCTGCAATTGCCATCCCATTTCAGGAAACCTTCATTTCAACAAAGGTTGAACCTGACAGTACCATGATACTGGATTGTCATTATTATTCAGGAGCACTTTCAGAAGTTCCGCCACAATTAAAAAGTGTTAAAGAAGTCATCAATCAAGCCTTGATTGAACTTCACCAGAAAAATATGACGTTTAAAATCACCATCACTAGTACAATTCCAGCAGAGCGTGGTATGGGGTCAAGCGCTGCTGTTGCTGTTTCTATCGTTCGTGCTTTATTTGATTATTTTGAGGTTCCTTGTTCACCAGAAACACTGCTCCATTTAGTCAATCGAGCTGAAAAAATTGCTCACGGTAATCCTAGTGGTATTGATGCAGCTGCAACTAGTGGAAACGAACCGTTATTTTTCATAAAAAATCATCCATTAGAATCATTCCCAATGAATGTTTCCAATGCTTTTTTGATCGTTGCTGACACTGGAATCAAAGGACAAACGAGAGCTGCCGTCAGCGATGTAGCTCATCTTTTTGAGCAAAATAAAAAAGAAATCTCACAACATATTACTGAATTAGGTCGGTTGACTAAACTTGCGAAACAAGCTATTTCTAAAGACGATGTTCATACATTAGGAAACGTAATGAATCAGGCACACGATCAGCTTAAATCACTTACTGTCAGCAATGACCAATTAGATCAGTTAGTTATAACTGCCAGAGAACATGGCGCAATAGGCGCAAAATTAACAGGTGGCGGCCGCGGCGGCTGTATGATTGCTTTAGCAGAATCTAAAGAACAAGCAGTAAAAATTGCTGCTGCACTAAAGTCTGCTGGAGCTTTTGCCACTTGGATTCAATCATTAGGAGTGAAAAAATAATGTATGTTGGAAAAGCAAGAGCTTATACAAATATTGCGTTGATCAAATATTGGGGAAAAAAAGATGAACGCTTGATATTGCCTATGAATAGCAGTCTTTCTTTAACATTGGATGCTTTTTATACTGAAACTAGTGTCTATTTCGATAAATCATTAACAGAAGATCTCTTCGTTTTAGATGGAAAAAAACAAGATTCTAAGCAAACAGCAAAAATTTCTAAATTCTTAGATCTCATTCGCCAACAGCAAAATCTATCATTATTTGCAAGAGTCGACAGTCAAAACTTTGTCCCGACTGCAGCTGGTTTAGCTTCTTCCGCTAGCGGTTTAGCGGCTCTCGCTGGTGCTTGTAGTGAAGCATTAGATTTGCAGTTAACTGAGACAGAACTATCTCGTTTAGCTAGACGTGGTTCTGGATCTGCCTGCCGCAGTATTTTTGGTGGATTTGCTGAATGGCAAAAAGGCGACTCTGATCAAACCTCATTTGCAAAATCTATTCCTTCTGAGGGCTGGGAAAACGAGTTAGCGATGTTATTCGTTTTAGTTGATGATGGAGTGAAAGATATTTCCAGCCGTGATGGTATGAAACGAACCGTTGAAACATCAAGTTTTTACTCTGGTTGGTTAGAAAATGTCGAAGCAGATTTAGCAACAGCCAAAGAAGCAATTAAGGAAAAAGACTTTAACAAATTAGGGGAAGTCGCTGAAGCAAATGGTTTGCGCATGCATGGTACTACCTTAGCTGCCGTACCACCGTTTACTTACTGGTCACCAGAAAGTCTTAACGTTATGCAGTTAGTCCGTTCAGCCAGACAAGCCGGTCTACCTTGCTACTTTACAATGGATGCTGGACCGAATGTTAAAATTTTAGTAGAAAAGAAAAATCTGACTGCTTTAAAGAACTTTTTAGCAGAATATTTGCCTGAGCAAAAGCTGATTACGGCTTTTGCAGGACCCGGAATTGAAGCAATTCCTATAGAAAGGTCGGAAGATTTATGATAGAAGTTTCCACACCTGGTAAGTTATTTATTGCTGGAGAATATGCCGTTGTTGAACCAGGACATCCAGCAATCATCGTTGCAGTGGATCAATTTGTAACGGTCACGCTTGAATCAGCTGAAAATGTCGGTAGTATTCAGTCTGCCCAATACAGTTCATTACCTGTACGTTGGACAAGAAGAAATAACGAACTCGTTTTAGATATTCGGGAAAATCCCTTTCACTATGTATTGGCAGCAATTCGCTTAACTGAAAAATATGCGCAAGAACAACATAAAGAGTTGTCTTTCTATCACTTAAAAGTCACTAGTGAATTAGACAATTCAAACGGACGAAAATATGGCTTAGGCTCCAGTGGTGCTGTAACTGTTGCAACTGTAAAAGCGTTGGGTCTTTTTTACGGCTTAGAGTTAACTGAAGAAGAAATATTCAAACTTTCCGCACTAGCTCATTTAGAGGTTCAAGGAAATGGCTCTTGCGGAGATATCGCAGCAAGCTGTTATGGCGGTTGGATCGCCTTTTCAACTTTCGATCATCAGTGGGTTAATGATCAGGCTCAAAAACAAACACTGACTGCATTACTTCAAGCAGCATGGCCAAAATTAATGATCAAAACACTGACAGTTCCAAAAAAACTACGGCTGCTGATTGGCTGGACGGGAAGTCCTGCTTCTACATCTGATTTAGTCGATCAAGTCAACCAATCAAAAGAAGTCCAAGAAACAGCCTATCAGCAATTTTTAGATGAAAGTAAATCGTGTGTCGAAACGATGATCACAGGCTTTCAGACAGAAAATATCACATTGATCCAAACACAAATCCGGAAAAACCGGCAATTACTCCAACAACTAACATCGATCACAGGTGTTATGATCGAAACTCCTGCCCTAAAAAAATTATGTAATTTAGCACAAACTTGTGGTGGTGCAGCGAAATCATCTGGCGCAGGTGGCGGCGATTGCGGCATTGTCTTATTTAAACAAAAATCTGGTATCTTACCTTTAATGAGCTCTTGGGAAAAAGAAGGCATCACGCCTTTACCATTACATGTATATTTTTACGGAAAGCAGGAAAAAGATGAATCGAAAAGATGAACATATCTCTTTGGCAAAAGCCTTTCACAAAGATAAAACCAATGACTTCGACCAAATCCGTTTTGTTCATCATTCATTTTCCGAAGTAGCAATGGATGACGTTGATATTTCAACATCTTTTCTTGATTTTTCTTTCAAACAGCCGTTTTATATCAATGCTATGACCGGCGGTAGTGATCGTGCGAAAGAAATCAATCAGCAATTAGGCATCATAGCTAGAGAAACGGGTATCATGGTGGCAACAGGATCTGTTAACGCTGCTTTGAAAAATCCTGACGTAGCAGAAACTTACCAAATCATGCGCAAAGAAAATCCTGAAGGCGTGATTTTCGCGAATATCGGCGCTGGACTTTCTTTAGAAGCAGCCAAAAGAGCTGTCGAACTTTTTCATGCTGATGGACTCCAAATTCATGTGAATGTTCCTCAAGAACTGGTAATGCCAGAAGGAGATCGTGATTTTCATGGTTGGCTAGATACTATTGAAGATATTGCGTCTCAACTGTCTGTTCCAGTTGTTGTCAAAGAAGTTGGTTTTGGCATGAGTAGTGAGACGATTGAACAATTAGTTCAGCGCGGTGTCAAAGCAGTTGATGTGAGTGGCCAAGGCGGAACAAGTTTTACCCAAATTGAAAATGCACGGCGTAAGAAACGAGAGCTTGGCTTTTTAACTGATTGGGGGCAATCAACGGTCCTCTCACTCTTGGAAGCGGCGAATTGGCATCGTGACCTTGACGTTTTAGCCTCTGGTGGCGTTCGGCAATCACTAGATATTGTCAAAGCACTGAGTTTAGGTGCTAAAAGTGTTGGTATAGCTGGAACTATCTTAAATCAGCTAATGACACATGGTCTTGATGAAACGATTGCACTTGTTCAGCAATGGGAAGATGAACTTAAAATGTTGTATACATTACTAGGAAAGAAAAACACAGCTGAGCTTACAACAACTGATATTATTTTTTCTCCTGAAATCATTCATTGGTGCGAAAGTCGTGGGATTGCATATCAACCGTTTGCAAAGAGAAGTAAATAAAGAGCGCTAAACAAAACTAAAGATTAGTTTTGTTTAGCGCTCTTTATCCGAATAAACGGCGAGAAAAAAGCATTTTTATCTTATCCCTTGTACGCTTCTCTCAGTGCAGCTATGTCAATGCGTTTCATTTTATACAATTCCTGCATCACACGATAGGCTCTATCAGGGTCAGAGTGATCAAATAATTCTTCCATATCCGATGTAACAGTTTGCCAACAGACACCATATTCATCTTCCATCCAACCACAAGGCCATTCTTTCCCTTGAGCCGTGACTTCTTCCCATAAACGATCGATTTCAGCCTGATCTTTACAATAGACATAAAATGAAGTCGCCATCGTAAATGTAAACCCATGTGCCTCACCACTATCCATTACCCTAAACGGCTGTCCATGCATCGTAAACAAAGCTTGCGCTACAGTACCATCTGGATTTTTTTGGACATATTCGACACTACCATCACCGAAAATCTCGATCCATTGGTTCATCGCCTCTTCTGCCTTTCCAAACTGTTCTCCGGTAAATAAAAAGCTTGGTACAATAGACTGCGGCTTTTCAGCTAACACCAGCTGCCATGAAACACCATACTGATCTTTTAGCCAACCGTATTTCTTACTGAAAGGATAAGCCCCAAATTCCATCAATACTTCACCATTATGACTTAGTGTCTCCCATAAACGATTGATTTGCGCTTCTGTCTCACATTCTACGAAAAATGAAATTGCAGGAGTAAAATTAAATTCAGGTCCACCATTTAGCAAAATAACTTCTTGTCCTGCAAGTGTCAACGAGATTGTTAGAACAGATCCTTTAGGTTGATGTTCACTGTCTACATAGTAATCAACCTTATTGATTTTACTCTGTTCAAATGCGTTCACATAAAACTCAGCTGCTTCTTCTACTTTTCCATCAAACCATAAACACGGAGAAAATTTAGACATATTCAATCATCCTTTCTTGAATAAAATAAATCTAATACTTTAATCCCATTATATACACCAAATGATTTATTTGAAAAAGCAATGCTCCTTATTATTATTGAACAATATCTTACTCTAGTAACTGCCTTCTTCTCCTTGAGAAGTTAAAATCACTGGCCCATCTTTCGTAATCGCTAAACTATGTTCATATTGGCAACTTAAGCTACCATCTCTTGTCTTAGCAGTCCAGCCATTTGGTTCCATTTCCATCTGCCACAAACCAGCATTGACCATCGGTTCTATCGTTATTGTCATGCCCTCTTTTAGTCGCAACCCCTTACCTGGTTCTCCATAATGAGCGAAAAAGGGTTCTTCGTGAATGGTTGGACCAATGCCGTGCGCTATAAAATCACGAACAACGCTGTAGCCTTCTGACTCCACATACGTTTGAATCGCATGACCAATATCGCCAACACGATTACCAACTTTAGCTTGTTCAATACCTAAATATAAAGCTTTTTTAGTGACTTCCATTAAATGTTTTGTTTCATCTGTGGCGCTTCCCACTGAGTAAGACCAACAAGAATCTGAAATAGCACCATTTAAATCAATACACATATCGACTTTTATCAAGTCGCCATCTTTTAATACTTTTTTCCTTGGAAAACCATGGCAAATTTCATCATTGATACTGCAACATGTTGCATACTTATACTCTTCAAATCCAATTTGAGCAGCCACACCGCCATGACTTTCAATATAATTACGAACGAATACTTCTATATCCCAACTTGTAATCCCTGGCTTGATAAATGTTCGTAATTGTTTGTGCACATCTGCTAATAATGCACCTGATTCTGCCATCTTCTCTACTTCTCTTTTTGATTTTAATGTAATCATTTGTTTCCTCTTTTCTTGATTCAATTTATTTTGATTGAAATAATTTTCTGAAATTCACTTGCTTCTTCACTTTTTCATAGCCTTGATGCTCATAAAATTTATGGGCTTTAGTTCGCTCTACTCCTGAATTTAGGCGAATACCTTGTGCACTATTTTCTTTTGCCCATTGTTCTGCGTGATTCAATAGTGATTTGCCTATTCCTTTTCCGTGCATATCTTCTCCCACCACAAGTGCCATGACATTCATCAATCTTGGTCCATAAGTGCAGACATATTCACTGAGTTGGATATACCCAACTACTTTTCCTGCTATTTCTTTTACAAATAATTTATTGACTGGTGATGAAAGTAGATAGCTCAACTGTTCTTTGGCATCTTCTAATGGATATTCATGATTTAATGGATACGTATTTAGTTGATTGATTGCTTCGATATCTTCTAGTTTTGCTTCTCTAATTGTCATTATCTATCCCTCCGCTTTTGATCTCTCTCATTATACTCCTTTTCATAAAAAAAGAAGAGTAACTTTTTTTAGCTACTCTTCTCACTTTATTCAATTAGCCATTGTAGGCATCAATGATGATTTGTTTCAATTCACTGATCAATGGTTCTTTTGGATTTGCTGTTGTACATTGATCTTCGTATGCTAATTCAGCCATGTGATCAACTGTTGAATCAAGAATTTCTTGTGTCACACCTTGTGCTTTCAAGTTCATGTCGATTCCAACAGATACACCTAAATCGTAAACAGCTGTTGCTAATGCATCCACTAATTCTGCTGTATTTTTTCCTTTAAGACCTAAGAATTTCGCGATATCAGCGTAATCTGTATCTGCACGGAAGTAATCATATTTAGGGAACATTGCATGTTTTGAAGGATCTTTGGCATTATAACGGATAATGTGCGGTAATAAAATCGCATTTGTACGTCCGTGAGGAATCCCATATTCTCCACCAATTTTATGCGCTACTGAGTGACAAATTCCTAAGAATGCGTTGGCAAAAGCCATACCAGCCATTGTTGATGCATTATGCATTTTTTCACGACTTTCAGCATCTGGACGTTTCACTGAGTTTTCTAAGTGTTCAAAAACTAATTTAATTGCTTGTAAACTTAATCCACGAGTGTAATCAGACGCCATTACTGAAACATAAGACTCGATTGCATGTGTCAATACATCCATACCAGTATCAGCCGTTACAGAAGCTGGAACTGACATCACAAATTGAGGATCGATGATCGCAACATCTGGTGTCAAAGCGTAATCAGCTAACGGGTATTTTACGTGCGTATCACTATCTGTAATAACTGCAAATGGTGTTACTTCTGATCCAGTACCTGATGTTGTTGGGATACATACAAATTGTGTTTTAACAGCTTTCTCAATTTTGTACGTACGTTTACGGATATCTAAGAATTTTTGTTTCGCACCAAAGAATTCTGTATCTGGGTGTTCGTAGAACATCCACATGCCTTTTGCCGCATCCATTGCAGATCCGCCACCTAAAGCAATGATTGTATCTGGTTCAAAATCAACCATGACTTTTGTTCCAGCATACACTGTGTTTGTAGATGGATTTGGTTCTACGGCTGAGAATACTTCGATTTGAACGTCGTTTTTACGTTTTTGTAATTCTTTACGAACTGTATCCGCATAGCCGAATTGAACCATTCCTGGATCACAAACAATCATGACACGTTCAACATTTTCCATTTTTTGTAGATATTGTAATGAATTTTTTTCAAAGAAAATTTTTGGCGGTAATTTAAACCATTGCATATTATTTCTCCGTTTCGCTACAGTTTTGACATTGATCAAGTTAACAGCAGATACGTTTTTAGAGACTGAGTTTTTACCGTAAGATCCGCAACCTAATGTTAATGAAGGAATCATTTCGTTATAGATATTCCCGATTCCGCCTTCAGCAGATGGAGAATTTACTAAGATACGGCAAGCTTTCATACGCAAACCAAATTTCACTTGTAGGTCTTCATCTTCTGTATGAATCACTGCTGTATGGCCTAAACCACCTAATTCAAGCATTGCTTCACATAAATCAAAGGCGTGATCTGTATTTTTCGCTTTCATCATCGCTAAAACTGGTGATAATTTTTCACGAGAAAGTGGGTATTCCGCTCCTGCTCCTTCAAGTTCAGCAATTAGAATTTTTGTGCCTTTTGGTACTTTGATACCAGCTAGTTCTGCGATATGTTCAGCAGAGTACCCAACGATTGCTGGATTTACTGCATATTTTCCTTCGTTCATCACAGCATCTTCAAGTTTTTGTAATTCGTTTGGTTTAACGAAGTATACTTGGTGTGCTTCAAATTCAGCTTTTACAGCCGCATAAACTTCTTTATCTACGATCACAGCTTGTTCAGAAGCACAAATCATGCCGTTATCAAATGATTTAGACACGATCAAGTCGTTTACTGCACGTTTGATTTTAGCTGTTTTTTCAATATATGAAGGAACATTACCTGGTCCAACACCTAACGCTGGTTTACCAGTTGAATAGGCTGATTTAACCATAGCACTACCACCAGTAGCTAAAACAATGGCAATACCAGGATGATTCATCAAACCTGAAGTTGCTTCTAAAGAAGGTTGTTCGATCCATTGTACACAGTTTTCTGGAGCACCTGCTTTAATGGCTGCATCACGAACGATACGAGCAGCTTCAGCAGAACATTTTTGTGCACTTGGGTGGAAAGCGAATACGATTGGATTACGTGTTTTGATTGAAATCAACGCTTTAAAAATGGTTGTTGATGTTGGATTCGTTGTTGGTGTAACACCACAAACCACCCCAACTGGTTCAGCGATTTCGATTAAGCCTGTTTGGTCGTCTTTATTGATAACACCAACCGTTTTATCATGCTTGATGCTGTTCCAAATATATTCAGAAGCGTACATATTTTTGATTGCTTTATCTTCGTAAATTCCACGGCCAGTTTCTTCTACAGCCATTTTTGCTAAAGGCATATGTTGGTCTAATGCTGCCATTGCCATTTGGTGCACAATGTGGTCAACTTTTTCTTGATCGAAGTCTTCCATTTCTTTTAAAGCAATATTTGCTTTTCTTGCCAACTCGTCGATCATTGCTGATACATCAGTCGTTTTGGTATCTTCTTTCTTCATTGTTTTAGCCATTGTGATCCTCCTAGAAAAATAAGTTAGTTATTTTTTGTTTGTTAACTATTTCACATACACATCATACAACATTATTTTTTTCTTGTAAATAGTTTTATTGTGATTTTTTTCACATTTATCGTTTTTTTATTCATCTTTTTCAAGTAAGCGCTTCTTATTATACAAAAAGAAAAAAGAACCTATTCTGTATTAGAATAGATCCGTTAAGTCATGCCAATCTTTAATCGTTAAACTGCTTGTTTGCGCAATCAATTGCTGATAATCAAAAAATTCATTTGGCTCAATATGTAAAATGTCTTCACGACAAGCTTTGATCGATGATGGAGCGTTCTTTTTCCAACGATAAGAAACGAGATAGTTCATCAATTCTGTTTCGTTGACTGAAGAATAACCAAGTTGCTGAAAAGATCGGCATTTGAGTTTTAACTCTTTTTTCAATAAGAACTTTTGGTGCCAGGACAGCTTTTCGATGGTTCTCCCCTTCTTTCCAAAAAATAATCTATGTCTATTTGCCTAGTTGCGTTAGAAAGAAAAAATTCCAGCAAGCTGGAATTTATTCTTTCGTTTCGTTGTTTTCAGAAGTTGTTGTTACAGTTGGCTCTTCAACAATTGTTTCTTCTGTTTCAACAACTGTTACGTCACTGTCATTTGTAACAACAGTACCTGGTTTGACAGTTTTGATTGCAGCACGATCAAATTCAAGGATGATTCCTTCACAATCGATCAATACTGTTCTTTTTTCGCTATCGATTTCAGAGATCACACCGTGTAATCCGCCGATCGTTACAACTTCATCGCCCACTTTCATTGCATCCAAAAGTGTTTGACGTTCATTTTGTTGTTTCTTTTGCGAACGAGTCATAAAAAACATCATTCCTGCTAAAAGAATTAATGGTAAAATAAACGAAAGTCCTCCGCCCATTATCTATTCACCTCTCTATCCTATAATCACTAGTTTACTGTAACAAAATTTCATGTACAACACTAGTCTTTTGATCAATTTTTTAGAAACTTTTTGGATTCTCTTTGTTAAACCCATATTCTTCAAAAAAGGCTTGTCTAAATTCTAACAAATTATCATCCATGATTGCTTGACGAACTTGTTTCATAAGGTTCAATAAGAAATAAAGATTATGATAAGACGTTAAACGAATACCAAATGTTTCATCTGCTTTGATCAAATGACGAATATACGCTCGAGTATAGTTTTTACAAGTATAGCAATCACATTTCTCATCCAACGGACGGAAATCTCTTGCATACTGTGCATTTTTAACAACCAGACGACCTTTAGAAGTCATACAAGTACCATTTCTAGCAATTCGAGTCGGCAAGACACAATCAAACATATCGATCCCACGAATCACACCATCGATCAATGAATCTGCTGTTCCCACACCCATTAGGTATCTCGGTTTATTATCAGGTATTAAAGGAGTAGTAAAATCTAACACGCGGTTCATTTCAGCTTTTGGTTCACCTACAGATAAACCACCAATGGAATATCCCGGAAAGTCCATACTGATCAAATCTTTCGCACTTTGACGACGTAAATCTTCAAATCCTGCCCCTTGGATAATACCAAACAAGCCTTGACGATCTGGATTAGCGTGCGCTCTCAACCCGCGTTCTGCCCAACGTGACGTGCGCTCAATTGATTTTTTCACGTAATCATAGCTTTCATCAAACGGCGGACACTCATCAAAACTCATCATAATATCAGAGCCTAGATTATTTTGAATATTGATTGCTTTCTCTGGAGAAAGGAATAACTTAGACCCATTTAAATGGTGTCTAAAATGAACCCCTTCTTCTGTGATTTTACGCATATCACTTAATGAGAATACTTGAAAACCACCAGAATCTGTTAAGATTGGTTGATCCCAATTCATAAATTTATGTAAGCCGCCTGCTTCTGCAATCAAATCATCTCCGGGACGTAGCCATAAATGATAAGTATTGCTCAAAATCACTCCTGCGCCCATCTCTTTCAAATCTTCTGGTGACATTGTTTTTACTGTCGCTAACGTTCCTACAGGCATAAACATCGGTGTTGGAAACGTACCGTGAGGCGTGATGATTTCACCTAAACGGGCACCTGTATGTTTTTCTTTCTTTATTAAACGATAACGAATGGCTGGTTCTGTCATTCATTCTCCTACTTTCTTTTGTAAATTTACACTTTCCTCATCATACTTTTTTTTATTCGTATTTGCAAGGTTTTACGGGCTTTCTTTAGGATATCCTTAGATAAATGAAACGCCGCTCTTCGCTCGCCAAGTATTGTGCCCCTTCAGCTCTGCAAGCAGTTACTGTGATTTACAATAAAAGGAGCTTAGATAAAAATTCATCTAGCTCCAGTGTTTCAACTACTCTTATTTATCGCTCATCGCTGTTTCAAGCTTCATCATAGCTCTTTTCACAATTTCAGGCGTAATCTTTTCTTTCATATAATGAATCGTTTCATGCGGCTGGGCAGCGCGCTCAGCAACACGCTGATAATCATCCTCTGATAAACTCATATTCATCTCTTTTAAAGAAATTGGTAAATCAAGGCTGTGATAAAACGGAATTAGTTGCTCGATTTCAGCCCACTTATTTTCAATCACTAACTGGACAAAAACACCGTAAGCCACTTTATTACCATGTAACTGTTGATGGCTCTCTTGCAAAATAGTTAATGCATCATGAATCGAGTGAGCGCCAGACGTTCGTCCATAATCATCACCGAATCCGCCAACCATTCCGCCGAGTAGAATATTCGTTTCGACAACATTTAAAAAGGCTTGATTGATTTCTTTGCTTTCCATAGCAGCAAGTGCTTCTTGACTGTCAGAAAGCAAGACATCTCGGCATTTTTTGGCTGCAAAAGCAGCTACTTGGATTTCGATGGGTTGTACTTCTAATTGCGAAATCATTGCATCTGCTTCGTACCATTTAGCTAAAGTATCACCAATCCCTGCAATCATCAATGCAATGGGTGAATCCAAAATAACTTTAGGCTCAATTAAAACCAAGGCATTGCTTTGTGCAAAGACATCATAGCGATCCATAGCACCATCAGTCTTATAGATTACGCTAAGCGGTGTGTAAGCCGCACAGGTTGCCGCTAATGTGGGTAAAATGAAAATCGGTGTGTTACATTGGTTTGCCACCGCTTTACCTAAATCTGCAATTTTTCCACCTCCGACAGCAATGATTCCTTCTGACTGCTCTTGCTCAAACCTTTGCTTTAAAGCTAGCGTCTGCTCGTCCGTGCATTCTCCACCATAATAAACAAAGTGTGCATCTATATTCACTAATGTAGGAAAGTAAGATTTAGCTGCTTCCCATGAATCTTTCCCATGTAAAACCATTACCCGTTTGATTTTTCTTCTATTTAAGTGTTCTTCTAAATCATCCCACGCACCCACTCGGCATTCATATTCTTGCGGTGCTCCTCTTACTATCAATGATTGATTCATTTGTCTCGACCTTTCATTTTTTACTAATTTTTATACAAAAGCGAAAATTTTAAATTCTTTGATAAAATTCACTTTTCCTTTCCCTTAAACTATGATATGATAAAACACATCCAAAAACAATAAATTTTTATACATTTATACACGTTTTTTAGAATATTTATTGAAAAACTAGACAGTTATACTTACTCAACTGTTATCACTCTATCATAAAGGAGAAGAACAAATGAAATTATGTAAAAAAACCTTAGCACTTATTATCCCTATATTGCTGGTACTACTCACTTTTATCCCCATAACCACAGCAATTGCGGAAGAGCCTGATCCAGTCTATGACAGCATTATGAAACGTGGTGAACTGATTGTTGGTTTGTCTGCTGATTATGCACCATATGAATTTCACGCAGATGTAGATGGCAAAGATCAGGTCGTTGGATTCGATATCTCGATCGCGCAAAAAATCGCAGATGATCTTGGGGTCAAATTAAAAATTGAAGAACTGGGTTTTGATGCATTATTAGGTGCATTGAAAACAGGTAAAATCGATTTAATCATTTCAGGTATGGCACCAACTCCTGAACGTCTTCAAGAAGTTAATTTCTCAACACCTTACATGACCGTTCAACAAAAAGTAGTTGTTAGAAAAGATGACAAAGATACATTCAAATCAACAAAAGATTTCGATGGTGTAAAAGTCGGCGTCCAAAAACAAACCACACAAGAAGAGTTGGCAAAGACAGAATTAGTTGGTTCGATTCCAACATCTTTACAAAAAGTACCCGACATCATCATGAACTTAAAAAATAAAAAAGTTAATGCTGCAGTTCTAGAAGGTCCGGTTGCTGAAGCTTATGTTGAACGCGATAAAGAGTTGACATTTGCTGACGTTACATTTGAACAGGGCCAAAAAAATGCCGCTGTTGCCATTCCCAAAAATGCACCTGTTTTAGAACAAAAGGTCAATGCTTCGATCAAAACGATCAATGATAATAACTTACTTGATGGTTATAAAAAAGAAGCTGGTAAATTAATGTTTACTGATGATGAAAGTTTCCTTGGAAAATACGGTAAATTCTATATTAGTGGTGCTGGTTATACAATTTTCTTAGCCTTTATGGGTGTATTATTCGGTGCTATCTTGGGTGGTTTATTAGCCTTAATGAAGTTATCTAAATCTAAAATTTTACGTGGAATCGCAATTTGCTACATTGAGTATGTTCGTGGAACACCATTACTAGTACAAATCTTTATCGTTTATTTTGGTACAGGAGTGTTAGGTCTTGATTTATCCAAAATAGCTGCTGGTTGTATCGCTCTTGCCTTAAATAGTGGGGCTTATGTTGCTGAAATCGTTCGTGCTGGAATCAACGCCGTTAATAAAGGTCAGTTAGAAGCCGCTCGTTCTCTTGGTATGAATCAACCGCAAGCAATGCGTTACATCATTTTACCGCAAGCAATCAAAAATATCTTACCTGCTTTAGGAAACGAGTTTGTAACTGTAATCAAAGAATCTTCTGTCGTTTCGGTAATCGGGGTTTCAGAGTTGATTTTCCAAGCCGGTAATGTTCAAGGCGCAAGCTTTAAACCATTCTTACCATACCTTGTAGTATCATTGATTTACTTTGTTTTAACCTTTACCATTTCACGCCTGTTAGGTGTTGCTGAAAGGAGAATGAGCACTAGTGATTAATATTAAAAATTTACACAAAACCTTTGGAAAAAATGAAGTCTTAAAAGGCATAGACCTAGATGTAAACGCTGGTGAAGTTGTCGTGATCATCGGCCCTTCTGGTAGCGGAAAAAGTACCTTTTTACGTTGTTTAAACTTATTAGAACAACCAACAGATGGAACGATTGAATTTGAAGGAAAAAATTTATTAGACAAAGATACCGATATCGACGCCCTTCGTCAAAAAATGGGTATGGTATTTCAAAACTTCAATCTATTTCCTCATAAAACAGTTTTAGATAACTTAACGATCAGCCCAATCAAGGTCAAAAAAGAAACAACAGATGCAGCGAAAGAAAAGGCTTTTGCCTTATTAGAACAAGTTGGCTTGAAAGATAAAGCTACTAGCTACCCTTCCAGCTTATCTGGCGGACAACAACAACGGGTAGCAATTGCCCGTGCGCTAGCAATGAATCCTGACGTGATGCTTTTCGATGAACCGACGTCTGCACTAGATCCAGAAATGGTTGGTGAAGTGTTAGCTGTTATGAAAGCATTAGCTGTTGAAGGAATGACAATGGTTGTCGTAACCCATGAAATGGGCTTTGCACGTGAAGTTGCCGACCGTGTGATTTTCATGGATGCTGGAATCATTCAAGAAGAAGGGACACCAGAAGAAATTTTTGGACAACCGAAAAATCCTAGAACTCAAGATTTTTTAAGAAAAGTGTTGTAAAAACTAAAAGAGGGCAAAGTAAGTTTTTCTACTTACTTTGCCCTCTTAAAAAAATAGTATAGAATGAAGTTAAGCAACAAGTAATTGGAGGTAACAAAATGGATCGACTAAATATTTCAAAGAAACATCAACAACCTGCTGAAAATATCTTAATGGATATTGCCACTTTAGCAAAACAAGTACCTGATTTACTAGACCTGTCGATCGGCGACCCCGATTTGATTACAGATGAACGAATTATTGACGCTGCTTTTACAGATGTTAAAAACGGACACACAAAATACACAGCTTCTGGTGGTAGTCAAGAATTTATCGATACTGTCGTGGCCTTTTACAAAAAACAATATGGCTTATCCTTTGAACCTAATCAAGTTCGGGCAACAGTTGGTGCCTTGCATGGGATGTATTTAACGTTACAAGTTCTCTTAGATCCAGAAGATGAAGTCATTATCCATGAACCTTACTTTTCACCCTATAAAGATCAAGTTATTTTCGCTGGTGGAAAACCTGTGTTTATTCCAACTTATGAAGAAGATGGTTTTCAGATCAATATCGATGTATTGAAAGCTGCTATTACAGATAAAACAAAAGCAATTATTATCAATTCACCGAACAATCCTACTGGAGCCGTTTTTTCTCCTGAAACATTCAAAGCTATTGCTGATTTAGCTATTGAACATGATTTCTATATTCTTTCTGATGAAGTCTATGAAGCATTTTGTTTTTATGATGATTTCGTCCCAATGGCAACATTTGCTCCTGACAATACGATTACATTTAGCAGTTTCTCAAAAGCCTTCGCGATGACTGGTTGGCGTATTGGGTATATGATTGCTCCCGACTATATTAACGATGCTGCGAAGTTGATCAATGAAAGTATAACCTACTCAGCACCTAGTCCTTCTCAACAAGCTGGTATTTACGCATTAAATCATGCTGAAACGTTAGTACCTGATGTGGTTTCGGTCTTTAAAAACCGACTAGAATACCTAGAAGAGCGGATTTCTAAGATTCCTTTCCTTTCGCTGCATCCAGTTAAAGGAAGTATGTATGCTTTCATCAATATCTCTAAAACAGGATTTACCTCTGTTCCTTTTGTTGAAAAAGTATTGAAAGAAACAAATGTATTGATGATCCCTGGAAAAGCATTCGGTGAAACAACAGGTGATAATTATGTACGCTTGGCAGCAACTCAGGATATAGACGTGTTGAAAGAAGCATTTGATCGGATAGAGAAAATGAGCTTCTAAATAAAAATAGTTTTGCTTTCCCAAATCTAATAATTGGGAAAGCAAAACTATTTTTATTATAACTACTCATTATCAGCTAAAGTATTGTATAAAATTGCTAGTGTTGCAACCATACACACGACTATTTGAATCCATAAATTATCCGAAAAATTCTCAGTTATTTTGAGAGTAGCAATCGCCAAAAAGAAACAAACTGTCAAAATTCCAGCTAATTTAACTCGTTTGAACTCTTGTTGAATCCGATAAATTGTCTCAAGTGGAACACCTTTTTGCTCAGCAATTTCTCTCAGTTTTTGTTTACCAAGCAATTGCCACATCACTCCACGATACAGTTTCTTAGCCTCACTATCTTTGCTGAGCACAGAATAAGCTTCTTTATTTCTATTTTTTTCTTTCATTAGTTTTAACTTAATTAAACGCGGATGCACTAATTGATCATTTCTAGCAACCCATGAAATAACTTCCCGCCACTCTATTAACGTCAAGTCCGGGGAGGTTAATACCATTAAATCTAGTTCTAAAACTTCCAACTCATTAAAAAATCTGAGTAGCATTCGATAGTCTCTTGAAATTACTTCCAAAAAAGCAATCACTATACAATCTCCTGGTTCTGAGTAATCTAACAACTGTTGATAGTTACTCTTTTGATTTTGAAATACTTCATAGCTCTGAGTCTCATCTGAAAAAATTTCTTCTACTTCATAATCTTCTAAAAAGTCAAATTGCTGATTTAATTTATCGCCGCGAACGTAACCTAGCTTCATCGTTCCATACTTCCTCGTCTCTTCAGTTTGTTCTTTTATTTATCTACTGTTCATCATACCTACTTATTTCTTTTTTTGAAGAAGCGGGTTGTCTATTAGGCTTAGAAGCTGATCTTCTTCTAGTAATTTGATCAAGCCTAATTGCTATTTCCGTATTTTTTCGTATGACGAAAATAAGTAGGATACTATGAATAAAAATGATGCTCCCTAAAGCCAATAATAGTAAATACATTTTACGTCATTCCTATTCATCCGATTTAGAGTTTTCAATTAGTCCAATCAATGGTACTCTACAAACCAATCTCTTTAAATCCTGAAAAATGTTTTCCTTTTCTATTTATTCAGTCTTAATTGTTCCTAATTTATTGTCCTTATACTCCCAATGATAAAATGAAGGTTGTTTGGTGACTGGTTTGATGTATGTTGTTAGCCAAATTTCTGGATTAACTGACACATCCACCTGTACCGACTTTTGTGTACTAGCATTTGGCAAATGTTGCACTTTACTAGTTGTTAACACATAACCAATCAGTTCGTAATTCATTGGTATTTTTGAAGTAAAAGAGTACACCGGTTCTCCCATTTGATAGCGAATAATATAAGTATCAAATGCTGCACTATTATTTGTAGTTGAATTAAATGTTACAGAAAATTCATCCTTATTTTGTCCTAACTTAGTTTGGCTTACTAATTGACCAAAACCTTTTTTAGGTATGACAACCTGATCGTTCCCATCATTGACAACTTGTCTACTATGAAGGGTCAACTTTCGAAGGCCATAAATTAAGCGACCTTCCTGAAATTCATTTGTAATCAACCACTCAAGTTTTGTTATTTGATTACCGCCCATACTAACTAGCTTAATAAAATCATAAAACTCTACTTTTTTGGGAGTAATACTTTCAGTCTTGGTAATTGTTAACTTTTGATCTAACAGTATATTAGCCGAAGGGATAGGATTATTCGCTTCATCATATGCTTTCAATAAAATTTTTTGAGGGACGTCTTCTGCCCAACCGACTTTAGTTACCTCATTTATTGAAGATTCATTTTTATCTTTCTCATAAAAAACTATTTTAATTTCACCTTTTTGGTCAACAGGATCCTTGATTGAAAATCGTAGTTGATTGATGAAGTTAGTAATTATCTTCAAATCATTATTTTCTTTGATAGCAAATGTAAAAGAATTATATTGCGGCACTGTATTGTCTTCCTTAGATGTCCACTTTGCAGGTAGTATTAAAGAGCCAAAATTTTTGATTACTGTATTTTTAGGCGTAAGTATTTCCAGTGAACCCATTTTTTTATTTAAAGTGCTATCTAAATTTAATTCAATTAATTTAAATTCATTTTCTGTACGTTCAACTTTAAAATCAACGTTCTGACTCAAATCTTTGATGCGTTGACTATTTACTGGTGAAATATTACTAGAGCGATCTACAGCCAAAACATGTAGATATTTTTCTGAATTTTTACTTTCTTGAATCGCAAAAGTACCTCTCGTATCATATTCGACAGAATCATTATTGGGAGCAACATATAAATCATATTTTTCTGGATCTATTCTGCCGTAAGTATCTTTATACCCTTCAACTTTTTCTTTTAAATTTGAGTTTGGTGAACTTGTTAATTCATAAAAGTAGCCTTCAACATTACTCATAATAACTTCTTTCACTATATCTGATTTTTTTTTGCCAAATGATTTAGTATGGGCTTCTATATACCATTGATATTCTTTCCCTTGATCAGAAGCATCTAACCTAACATTCAGGTTTCCTTCTTTGCCATAGCTGATACTAGCATTAGGTTTGTTTGGTGCTCTATCATCTTTAACAGTCTGGTCACTAGCAAAGTTATCTAACGATACTTGCGCCAAATTATATAAAGTATTAGCAATGATCTTTCTTTCATCTAAGCTTGAACTTCCTTGAGAGTGCCCTGTTTGAATCATTCCAACATTGTTATTAGTCTTTAAGTACCAACCACCTCGCCAATTTCCATCTACCAAAATTGGGTTTGGCCAAGGATCAGTAGGATTGATAAATTCAAGCCATGTTGTTCCAATAGTTGTATCTTGCAACTCGATATTATGAGCATAGGGAATATTCAAAACGACATCATTTTCTAATTCAAAAGGAAATTTCATTAAGTATCCATTATTAACTAACTTAACTTCAGCAGAACCCGTTATAGAATTTGTTTGACGCCTACCCACTCCTAATAAGTCTTTAAAATGCGCATAAAACACAGCTCTTGTATTATTGACTGTATCATGACCAAATAATACACCTCGCCCTGTATCAAGATATGCTCTTGTTATTTCAGCAGCGTTTTTATTGATATCTTTCATATTATTTGAATCCCATGATCCAAACATCAATACATCATACTGATAAATACCTGCACTATTTTTCAAATAGGCATTTGGATTGGCATTATACGCACTTAACGTTACTGGAGTAACCTGAATCAAGTTAGAACCATCTGATGCTTTTAAATTTAAACCGTCCATCCAAGCTTTTAACGTATTTGACTTGATCTCATCAGGATATATATTCAAAACTTTTATTGATTTTCCATAATTCAGTGAACGATTATTCCATGTTTTACCATCCTCAGATTGAAATAATTGGTAACCAGATTGACTCAAATCACTTACCTTGTCCCAATTTAAAGCCGCATAATTTTTCCGGTCTTTTTGACTCCATTTATTCTCTGCTGTTATCCTAAAATCGCCCTTTGTCACCACAGTAGATGCCTTAAGCATATCTCTCTCCTCAAAAAGATGGCCCAAAACTAAAGCCACTAATACTAATGACACCACCAACAACCATTTTCTATTATTTTTTAGTTTGTTTTGTCGTCCTCTTTTTTTCATTTTATCCCCCTGCTTTTCAATACTCATCAAATCAATGATTTCTTTGTTGAAAACACTCATTTCATGAGTGTTGCGCCTAAAAAGGCAAACATGGAATAGTCATTCCATGCGCCTATCTTTACTCCGCTTTACTTGCCAACTGTTTATCAATTGCTTGGAGTTCTTTATGATTAGGTACAGCTCCCTGCCACCAAGCATCACGATAAGCGTATTTCGCACAATTAATGGCTTCAGCTTTTACCAATAAACTAAAATTAGCTTTCTGATATTCTGACCCTAATTCTTTTTTTAAAGTTACTTGATTAAATACAGTCTCTGTACGATTTGAGCTACCGGGCTTTAAAGCTTTTAAATAATAGTAATACCCATCCTCACCTAGTTTCCAGTACTCGCTATTCAAATCTAACATGACTTCTGCTCCAATTTTTGAAGGTAACAAACGAATACTCCCACTACTCTCTAAACGAATTTCTGGCTGAATCATTACTCGAACAAACTGATTGACTGTGCCTGTATTCTCTATAGCTACTTTTTTTTCAACCGAAGTACCTGGTAAAATCGTTGTTGGTGCATTGAAAACTTCATTCACGTTAGTTTGAAGGTCTCCGATTTGAAAAAGGTTTGCTTTCTCTTCCCTTACCATCATCGCAGCGTATGCTGCCGCACTTCCTACCACTAAGCACAAGACAATCACAGATATTAGCCAGAAAATATGGACAAACTTTTTCTTGTGTTTCATTTTGAGTACCTCCTAATGAACTTTTCCACGATACATCGTTTCTACATACGAATTAGAAGTGACTTTCCAATCTCCCAATAAAGATTTCGTAATATCATGAGCATCCATGACTGGGATTAATTGATACAAAGATCCTTTATACTTATTAGGAACGTTTTTCTCTAATATTACACTTCGAATCAACTGTTTGGTTTTTTCTTTAGGTTTTAATACTTCTGAATAGTAAAAATATCCATCAGAAAAGTACCAGTAATTCTTTATCCCAGATGCTGGCTTATTTTTTATATCATAAATATCTTTATCATTAAATTGAATCGTCACGTATTTAAGACCGTCCACGGTTCGATTCCCTTTATAACTATATGCAGTTTTTGGGTTTGTTTTATCTCCTTTATAAATATCTGATATTGTATAATATTTTCCAGAAGCTACTTTATATGTATTGCCTTTAGCCCAAGTTGCAGCATTTTCTATCTGTATATCAGCCCCACTAGAACGATTCACAACTTTTCGCTTGCCATTGCCAATCCCGTCGGCCGTATCTAGCTCAAACTGAGCAAAAAACTCATATAAAGAGATACGAACAATAGCCGGCATTTGTCCATTATTTTCCACTGATAATTCGTTTGCGGTTACTTTACCTGGCATCCATTGTAGATTTGGAATGAACGCTTCATCGATTGTTGCGGAAAGCTTCTTAGCATTGGGCTTACTGGGATTGATTTTCTCATCACTGTAGGTGATCCAAGAGTAAGTACTTCCTACTATAAGCAATAGACTTAAAAATAAAGAAAACACCGCCAAAAAAGGTTTATTTTGGTTAATTACTTTCAATAGCTTTCTCCCTCTGCTCATTTGCCTCCCCCTTCCTCTAATCTACTTTACTTTGTTCTTCTTTGCGCTTTTTCCATAGTAAAATCGTGATTAACACTAACAAAAGTCCAGTTAATGTTTTATAAATCAGATTTTTAACTTCTTCACCCGTCATTGGAAACATACCTTTAGATTTTGGTTTATCTGGTGCAGATGTACTACTATCAATTGTCTTAGGCTGATTTTTTGTAGCAATAAATGTCCAGTGATAAAGTAATTGACTTTCTTCTTTATAATCTGCAAGCGTTAAATCTTTATCCACCTCAAACATAGCAGTCAAAATTTGATCTTTACCATATTCACAAACGCCTATTATTAAAGGCTGCACAGTCCAATCAAATTCTTCGTTCCCTAATAACGGACCTTGATACAATTTTTTTCCATCAAGAGACAAAGTTAATTTTACTTGCTTGTTAAAATCGATTACTCCTTTAGTTGACTCTGGAGTAGCTAATAGTCCTAACTCGAATGGTTCTTTTACGTCCATACTACGAATCGTGATGGTCTTTTCATAGCTTTCTCCAGGTAAGACATTTGGCAAATCGACATAATACTCTCCTTCAGATGTAGCAGATATCCCTGTCTCATCGCCAATGACCACTCCTGGAGGAAGGGTTTGACTGGCAACAGCTACTAGCTTAGCGTTGGTAAAGGTGAAGAAGATACTTGAAAAACTATACAAAACCAAAACTAATATACGTTTTCGCATTGATTGTTGCTGCATCGTTTTTCCCCTTCCTATTCCATACTCATATCAATTACAAATTAACTTACTGCTTGTCCATCTAAATACGTTGTGATTTTTTTAGTTTCCGAACCATCAGACCCATTCAGGTTCCAACCAGTGTTATCAGACAACGCTTCTTTAGTTGCTTGAATGGCTTCCATTTTTACAATCAAATCATAGGTTGCATTAGTATATTCTTTTCCAATAGCATTTGTAAATACTAATTTTTTCATTAACTGAGGTGTTGTTGCACCTGACTTAAGTGGACTAGTAAAATAAAAATAGCCATCTTCTTTGTTGTAAACCCAGTTATCGTTCTTCAAGTCTGCAGTTGTTCCCATATCTGTACCATACTCAATATTTATTCCACTAATATTTAAGGCTGCTTTATCTGCTTGTACACCTTTTTTCTCTGAGTTGGCCACTGGGATTTGTTCAGCTGCTGTCGCTATTGTTACAGCAGGAATCTCTGAAAGACCCAACGCTGCAGTCGTATAGTCATACTCTATATCATACTTTTTACCTGCGCTTCCTAATAAAGAAGCTTTTGCTTTAGTTGCCTCTGGCGATGCACCTTCTAAAGAAGCCGCTGCCCAGTTTGTTACTGCATATTTGTATCCACCACTATAAACTGAGTATTTAGCCTTTGACATAGCAAAGTTCCAGTTTCCAACAAGTGAACCTTCAGTATTTCCACCAGTTACTGAGACATCTGTTTCCATTGCCTGGTATTTACCTGGTGCATATTCAAAAAATGCTGAATAATTGAAAGTAGTTACCTCTGCAGTCGTTACTGGATTTTTGGTAACTGAACCTTTTGCATAAACCTTTACACCTGCTGGTAAAGCTGCTCCTTGAGAATCTTTGACCTTGCTTGTCACATCTGTATAGCCACTTTCTTGTTTAACATACTTTTCTCCGTCATATTCGACAGGAACATCATCTGCTAACGGATTTGGTTTTTCGCTAGCTGTCCACCCTTTATCACGATTTGTCACAGCACCTTTTTCTGTCAGATATTTCAATACTTCTTCATAAGACACACGCACAAATACTGGTACATTCCCCGTGTTTTTAACAGTGACTTCTTTGGTTGCTTCTGTTCCTGGAATAATATCTTTAGGGTTCCACACCTCTTCTACACTGACGCTGTCATCTTTGATTGCAGCTGCATCCACGCGGTTAATTTTTTGATCTTGCGAGTTAATCCAAGCAAAAGTACCTGCAAGAAAGGCTAGTAAAGCCAATCCTGAAGCTGCCGCCAACTTTTTCTTTTTGTTCTTTTTCATTTTTAATAATCCTCCTATTAAAATTAATGTATATTCTCACTTGCTTTTTAAACTAAAGCTAAGTGTTAATATTGCCTTTCGTACATGGGTCGTCTACCCTTTTTTCTCTCATTTAGATCTTTTTCTGGTGTAAATAGATAGGATTTCAGAACTAGAAAGAAACCATACAATGAAAGAATACAAACAAGACACGCCCAAAATTCTTCTCGAGCAAATTCAATAACGTTACCTATCTTCGGTACTGCAAAGACCACCTTACCTAACACACGATCTGAGGTTATTGGCGGATCATTGCTTTTATTCGCATCACCTTTTGTAACTAGATAGTTGCCTTTTTCTCCATTTAATTCCTCTTTACGCTCAACCATTCTATGAGTCAAATAACGTGAACCATCGCCGACAGCAAAAGTTACAATATCGTCAGGTTTGACCTTATCACCATCCATAAGTTTAACGATGACGACATCTCCAGCATAAAATCCCCCTTTTGGACCATTTTCTTGTGGAACCATAGAATTAGTCAAAACTGTATAAAATCGATAACCAAAAATCGATGCTGTTGATTTTGAACTGAAAGAAAACATAACTGCCATAAAAATAATCCCAATCGTAACGCCATAAAATACCAAATTACTAAAAAAAGAAAATATTAAGATGCCCGGACTTTTAGTACTTGAATGTTGTTCACGGAATTTATAATCATTTCTCAAGCTTCGTTCTCGATTTGGTCGCTGAGGTCGTATACGTCTTGTTTGAATACTTTTTCGATGTCCATATCGTTCAAATGTATCAGAAAAATCGTCACGAGAGCTTCTCCTTCTTTGGCTCGGCCTTTTTTTTAAACGCTCTCTTTCATAACTTTTATTTTCTGAATCCCCTCTTCCAACTTTTGTATTACTTCGCCTAGCACATTCGTCTTTAGAATAGTTATTCAATTTGACAGACGCTTTTCTCGGCATACACAATCTCCTTTCATCTCATCAAAAAATTATGAGTTGTTACTTACTTTTACAACTCATAACTAAATAATCTATACTTAAATCACATTAGAAATACATTTTATTCTAAAAGATATCTTTTTTATCCATAAATAAACTATATACATTGTTATTTTTCAAGTCAATATTTTTTTGTTACTTTCTTTCATATTTTTTTTACTAAAATAGAAAAATAGAATTTCCTTCTTAATCTAACGAATCATAATTGGTTGGAAAACGAGTAAAGACCTTAGTTAAAGTGTTTTTAACCTAAAAAAATAATATTTCTAAAAAAATATCTTTTCAAAAAAATAAAACACATTTTTTCGAAATAACCAAAAAAAAAAAAAAAACGTTGTTATTTTTTAACAAAATAACAACGTTTAAATTGGACAAAAAAACGATATAAAACTAAAAATTAGTTTTATACCGAAATTGCATTCCTTTTATGTGAATTAAGTATTAAATAAACTACGCGTAGCCTCTCTGATTTTTTGTGCAACATATGGATTATTCATCGTATACAGATGAATCCCATCAGCTCCTTGTGTAACCAAATCAACAATTTGATTAATTGCATAAGCAATCCCTGCATCTCGAATCGCTTCTGGATTATGCTCATAACGCTCCATCATCTTTAAAAATTTCGTTGGCAGTGTTACATTAGACATCTTGACCATGCGCTCGATTTGCTTTTTATTGACAACTGGCATAATACCTGCTTGAATCGGCACTTCAATTGCTGCGATATCACACTTCTCTTTGAATGTGTAAAAATAATGATTATCAAAAAATAATTGTGAGATCAATTGATTCGTCCCAGAATCAACTTTTCTTTTTAAGTTTCTAATATCTTCAACTGAACTTGCTGCATCACTGTGGGTTTCAGGATAACAAGCTCCGATAATATTAAAATCACCTTGTTCCTGAATAAAAGCGACTAGATCATTCGCATATGAAAAATCTTTTTTCGGCTCTTTATCTGGTAAAATATCCCCTCTCAAAGCTAAAATATTTTCTACCTTTTTTTGTTTTAATTCTTCCAAAATAGCTATGATTTCACCTTTTGAAAAATTTACGGCTGGTAGATGCGCTACACTTGGCAAAAATTGCTCATCTTGAATTTTCTGTGCAATATCAGCAGTACTTAAGTTAGCTCCTTTTCCTCCCGCCCCTAAAGTCACACTGATAAAATCAGGTTGCTGTCCTTTCAAACGATCCAATGTATGATAAATCGTGTCAATCGGTGCAGTTCTTCTCGGTGGAAAAATTTCATAGGAAAAGACGGTTTTATCTTTAAACAAGGTATCTGTTCTCATTTACACCCCTCCACGTACCTTTTTTGCTGCAAGTGTTAAGTTTTTGAGACTGGCTTGTGTTTCTGGTACTCCCCGCGTTTTTAAACCACAATCAGGATTCACCCAAACTTTTTCAATCGGTAATTTCTTTAAAATATTATGAATCGTCACTTCAATTTCTTTTACTGATGGAACACGCGGTGAATGAATATCATAAACACCTGGTCCGACCTGAGTTTGGAAATCAATCGCTTTTAAAGCATCTAGAATATCTAAATTTGAACGAGACGCTTCAAATGAAATAACATCAGCATCCATATTATCGATATCTTGGATAATATCAGCAAATTCGCTATAACACATATGTGTATGGATTTGTGTCGCCGGCTGTACTTTACTGTGAACAAGACGAAAAGCTGGTATTGCCCAATCTAAGTATTCAGAATGCCAGTCGCTTTTACGTAAAGGCAATTTCTCACGTAATGCCGCTTCATCAATTTGAATAATGCCAATGCCATTGGCTTCTAGATCCAAAACTTCTTCTTGAATAGCTAAGGCTAACTGCAGTGTCGATTCTCTTAAACTGATATCTTCACGTGGAAATGACCAATTCAAAATTGTTACAGGTCCTGTCAGCATTCCTTTCATTGGTTTCTCAGTCAAGGTTTGAGCGTATTTCGAGTATGCTACTGTGATTGGTTTTGAGCGTGAAATGTCTCCCCAAATGATTGGTGGTTTTACACAGCGCGTCCCGTACGATTGAACCCAAGCTTTTTCCGTAAATAGATAACCATCTAGACTCTCACCAAAATACTCCACCATATCATTGCGTTCAAATTCCCCGTGGACTAAAACATCTAAACCAATTTCTTCTTGAAAAGCGATACATTCTGCGATTTTTGCTTGATTAAATACTTTATACTCATATTCACTAATTTCACCTTTTTTGAATTTTGCTCGATTTTGTTTGACTTCTTTTGTTTGCGGGAAGGAGCCAATCGTTGTTGTTGGTAAAATAGGTAATTTCAATTTATCTTTTTGGACCACTGCCCGTTTCATTAAGGCTGGTAGACGAACAAAATCTTTCTCAGTCAATGCTTCGATACGCTTTGCCACTTGCTCATTTTTAGAAAAACGTTCTTGATCGAATAGTGCCCTATTTTCGCGTAAAAAGACTTGATTTCCATCGTTATCTGCCATTATTTTCTTTAAATCATTTAGCTCAGCTAATTTTTCAACAGCAAACGCAAAATGATCTTTAACATCTTTGCTTAGTGTTGATTCATTGTCTAATGTAAATGGTACATGGAGTAGTGAACAGGAGGTATTCAATACAACTTCCCCAAATGGTTTTATTTTTTTTAGTAACGCTAACGTTTGCTGATAGTTGTTTTTCCATATATTCTTTCCATTGATGATTCCAGCAAATAATAATTTATCTTTAGGAAATCCATATGTTTCAAGTAAGCTTAGTGTTTTTCTACCTTCAATAAAATCTAAACCAATACCATCAAAAGGCAATTCAACTAACTCTTGGTAAGCATCTCGAACGTCTCCGAAATACGTTTGTGCTACTATATTTAAATTGCCTTTTTTAGCTAGAAGCTTCTGGTATAACGCTTTAAATTGCTTCACTTCAATTGGTGACAAGTCCAAAACCAAGGCTGGCTCATCAATTTGCAGCCATTCACAATCACGTTCAGATAATTTTTCAAATATTTGTGCATACGCTAGTATTGCAGCTTCATAAAAATCTCCTGCTCGTTTACTTCCTTGATAAGTGGCTAATTTTAACAAAGTAAATGGTCCTAAAATAGTGGGACGAGTGATGATTCCTGCTTCTTTTGCTTCATCGAATGATCTAAAAATTTGATCTCCAACAAGTTTAAGTTCGGTATCATCCTCGATTTCCGGCACCATATAATGATAATTTGTATTGAACCATTTCTTCATTGCTAAGGCTGTAACATCACCTTCTTCTCCTTGATACCCTCTAGCCAATGCAAAATATGTTTCTAATGGCGTTAGTTTTAGTGCTTGATATTTTGTGGGTACAATATTCAGTAAAATTGCTGTATCTAGCGTTGTATCAAAGAAAGAAAAATCACCACTTGGAATAAAGTCGATTCCCTGATCAACTAATAACTGCCAATGCTTGTTCCGTAATTCTTTTCCGGTTGCTTCTAATTCATCTGCTGTGATTTCTTTTCTAAAATATTTCTCTGTTGCAAATTTTAATTCTCTTGACTCTCCTACTCTTGGAAACCCGATAATTGATGTTTTCATACTTTTCCTCCTTCAATAAGGTATTTCAACTACTGTACCATGAGAAAGAATTATAGAATAACACTTAATTTCTATCGTTAAATATAGTTAAAAACTATAATCATTTATTGGATAAAAAAAGACAATGCTTCCATCCACTGGAAATCATCATCTTCATCTACTATTTTTTTTGTACTGCTAAAAATTCTTTTGCTTCTTTATTTACGCCTTTTAAATCTACACCTTGTTTAGTTGCCGCAAACATACATCCACAGTAGCATTGGCGATATACATCATACTCTTTACACAACTCAATCGAACGTTTATAGCCATTATTTTTCTTAAAATCACTAGGTAGATAGTTGGTTGCATAAAATTTTTGAATATCTATCCCGATTTCATTGATCAATTGACTGTTTTTCTTTGGAGACAAGGTCAATGCACTGCCAAAATAATCATAACCCAATTCTTGGGCCTTCTCAGCTACGATATCTAAACGCATTTGAAAACAGGCCGAACAACGTTTTCCGCCCTCTGGTTCTTCTGTCAGTTCCTTTTCCTGCACCATTTGGATAAACTTATTAGGTTCGTATGGTGCTGATAAGAATTTAACTTGATTATTTGTCTGTTTATTGAAATCTTCTACAAATTTCTGCTGCACAATTTCGCGGCGTTGGTATTCTGCTCTTGGATGGATATTTGAATTAGCAAAAAAAATCGTCACATCCGCATATTGTGTCAAATACTCAAGTGAATAGGTGCTACAAGGTGCACAGCAGCTGTGAAGTAAAATGGTGGGACGAACATCCGATTTTTCCCATTCTGCAATAACTTTTTGCAGGACACGATCATAATTGATTTTTTGATTGGGTGACATTTTTTCTGTTATTTCTGTTAAGTTTATCATTATGACTCCTCCGTATAAATTATACATTCCTATTTATTTTACTTTTTTAATAATCATTTATCCAGCGATTCTTTGATCTTTTATACAGAATTTGCTAGATAGTCATTAATTTTTTAGTAAGCGAGTCGTTGATTACATTTTACTAGCTTTTGATCTTACCCAAATTGTTCAAAGTAACTATCGTAAGACTTGTTGGAGGTAAACATAGCGACATAAAATAAAAAAGTGTGACAATAATCAGTTTTCGTCTGATTATTGTCACATACTCTTATTAAATAGTTGGTTTACTTCTTTATATCTTCATCAACAACATTCGTTGACAAAGAGCATATAAATTTAAACCTTAATTATTGACCTTAGAAATATTTACAGATCCGATATATCCAGGTTCATAATTTTCAACTACAATTAGTGGGTCAGTTTCATCTTCTCCAACTTCAAAAGTTGTTGTTACGCAATAATATCCCTTTTCTGCAGGTATTCCTTTATCTAATGTCGTATTAAAAATCTCACGACTCTCCTTACTGCTAGGATCACTTTTTAGTGACAACTTAACGTAGTGACCAACCAAATTATTATCCATAGGTTTAAAATAAACAGTAGCTCTATAAACTTGATTTGCCTCTAATGCGTCTTTTCCAGTATAAAGCTTATAAATACTAGCATGTTTATCAGCGTAAAATGTGTGTTCACCAACTAAAGCATTCACTGGATCTTTTATCAATTCAATATCTTCACCTGAGAACATTTTCCAACCATCTGTAGTTCCGCCAGGCCATGTGTCATGTATTTTTACTGTTACATTAATTGTTTTTCTAACCACTTTATTCGCACTGTTTTTAACTTCATAAGTAACTTTATATTTTCCTGGAATTGCTGTGTCTACATTATTCTCTACTACAGTTATTTTATTGGTTAAATCTCCATCCACTTCATCATATGCACTCAAACCAATTCGTTCGTCAAATGGATCAAATTTATCATCTTGGTAAATCTCAATGTCATTTGCTTTTAATTCTGGCTTAGCATAAACTGTTACATTAATTGTTTTTCTAGTCTCTTTATTCGCTTTGTTTTTAACTTCATAAGTAACCTTGTATTTCCCTGGAATTGCTGTGTTTACATTATTCTCTACCACAGCTATGTTATCTGTTAAATCCCCATCTACTTTATCATATGCACTTAAGCCAATTCGTTTGTCAAATGGATCAAATTTATCATCTTGGTAAATCCCAATGTCATTTGCTTTTAATTCTGGCTTACTAAAAACTGTTACATTAATTGTTTTTCTAGCCACTTCATTCACACTGTTTTTAACTTGATAAGTAACCTTGTATTTTCCTGGAATTGCTGTGTTTACATTATTCTCTACCACAGCTATTTTATTTGTTAAGTTTCCATCTACTTTATCATATGCACTTAAACCAATTCGTTTGTCAAATGGATCAAATTTATCATCTTGGTAAAGCTCAATATCATTTGCTTTTAATTCTGGCTTAGTAAAAACTGCCTCAAAGCTGTTTACTCTAACTGTTTGTTTATTGAAATATAAGCCTGTTGATGCACCTATAGTAAAGGTATACTTTTTCGATTTGTCAATACTTGGATTTTTCAATTCCCATGTTTGTCCGTCGTATTTTGCGTTTATAACTTTTCGCTCACTATTCCAATTAAGCACTAGTTTTTTAAATTGGTTTGGTGCAAATTTAATTTGTTGCATAGGTGCTAACGCAGTTAAAACATTTTTACTTTTGTCTGTTGAAACAAACCCTGCATGGGCACCTTTCATGTCTTTATGATTAAACGCTGGATCATTATCATCTGGAGCCTCTGAAAAAGTATCTAGTTCAAATCCGATTCCATTCTTCAAGCCCCTAATTCCAAGACCTCCGCCATATTCTCCAAGTTTACCAATGCTATCTTGATGAAAAGCAACAGAAATTCCGTCAGCCCCTTTTATGTCGTTACCTAAATTCACATCAACATCCAAGTTAAAATCGTATCTCATATCGAGTGATACAATTCCAGATATCGATCCTCTCTGAGACTTCTCAGCAGCAGTAAGCTGAGCAGTCTTTGAATTTATCTGAGTTGCATTTCCGTTAAAAGAAAAAAGATTTTTTAAATCAAAATCACTTTTTTCTTCAGATTTAAAGATTGAAACATTCCCATTTTCGCTCTGAGCATGACCATTAGACATGGCATTTGTTGTTACTCCACCCATACTAATTCCTATAGCTCCAGTAATACTTAAACATAACATTTTATTGATTGTACTCTTTTTCACAAATTTTCACCCTTTAATTAATATTTTTAGAGAGCGCCCTCTATAAATAGAATACTCCATATTGTTCAATAAGTCATTGATAACGTTAGTTTTTTTATTCTTTCAAGATATTTTATATGTTCTTTTGTATTATAAATTTTATTTTTTGCTAATTTTAACTCATAATCGTAAAAGAATTTTATTCTCCTTTATTATAAATATTTGTGATGTTCTTCCTTATTTGTAGGCTTTTTTATTTGCAGAAATTGGCACAAACCCAATTTTATTGTGTATCCGTTGTTTCCTTCGGGCAAATAACCGAGTAAAACCTAAATAAGCTTTCAGAAAACTGAAAGCTTATTTTACGTCAATTTTTGTTAAAGATAAATTTCACCTATTTTTTCATCAGAAAACAGTTATTGAATCGTCACTTTCCAGAGTTCAAACATCATGAAGGGTATCTGGATTTCCCGTTAGTTCTATCTATCTTAGTATGTTTTACTGTTTTTTATTCTGCTGATTTTGTTACTTTAAAATAATCAATATGAGCATGTTCATAATCCATCACTTCAAAAGTAAAACGATCTATTTTGATTTGATCTCCTACAGCGATTTGATTATTTTTTTGTTCTACAATGAAGCCTGCTAATGTAGACATCTCTGAGTTTTCAAACAATGAAATTTTAACTTTAAAGTAACGTTCAAAATCATCAAGCGTGATTTTTCCAGAAACGATATAAGAATTATCTGATTCTTTTGCAATCAAGGCGTTTTCCAAATCCGTTTCATCCCTGATATCTCCGACCAGCTCTTCTAAAATATCCTCAATTGTGACCATTCCTGTCGTTCCACCGTATTCATCCTTTAAAATTGCAATGTGTTTTCCTTCTTTTCGCATCATTGTCAATAAACTTTTGATAGGAATAGTTGTTAAAGCAACGATAGGCTCTTCCACTAACTCACTGACCTTTTTTTGGTCATTAACAAATGATTCCTTGATCAAAGCTGGCAGTGTTACATATCCCAAGACATTATCTTTAGATTCTTCGATTACTGGATAACGTGTATGTCCTCTTTTTAAAGAATGTTGGATTGCTTGAGCTACTGTTTCATCTGCATCAAAAACTTCCATAGATGTTCGGTCAACTTGGATTTCTTTTGCTAACGTGTCATCAAATTCAAATACATTTTCCATATAATGGTATTCTTCTTTTGTTAGTTCGCCTTTTTTATAAGAATCAACTGCTACATACAGCAATTCTTCCTGTGTTAACGTTTCTTCGCCTTCTGAAACTAATTTTATCCCTAATAATTTTCCTAGTTTCGCAGCAGAATGATTTAGTAACCAGATGAAAGGATACATTACTTTATAAAAATAATGCAAAGGTTTAACGATAGCTAAAACAACTTTTTCAGTTTGGGCAATACTGTAACTTTTTGGCAGCAATTCGCCCACCACGACATCTACATATGTCACAATAGCAAAACCTAAAATCACTGAAACCGTCCTACTAAGCGCGGCACTGATGGGGAGATTCCCGATTAGTGGATGTAGTAATGTTGCGACCGAACCTTCACCAACCCACCCAATGATTAGACCTGTCAATGTAATCCCTAGTTGACTAGCAGATAAATAGGCATCTAAATGATGGGTCACATGGATTGCCAGTTCTGCGTTTTTAACGTTATCCTTTTTTAATTGCTCTAATCTTGACATACGAATTTTCACTAAAGCAAATTCACTTGCTACAAAAAATGCCGTAATCGCAATCATTAAAAATAATATGAAAAAATTTATTGCAAGCATATTTTACACCTCATTTTTCTTCTATCTCTTTATTATACTTGTCCTTTCAAATTAGCGCGAATAGGAACTATTGAGATTAAAAAGTATGCTTGTGACAAATCTACTTATTTACTCTTGAAATCAACCGTCATACGAAAAAGTCTACACTAATCATTAGGTCGTCGATCTTAAGTATCAAAATAAATCTTTTTCTAGCAAGAAAAATCGGTACTTCAGTCCTTTTCTCAAGGAAGAATTCTGCCAATGGAAGATGTACTCCCGTTCTTGCTATGCTGAATTATAAACATCTATAAATATGTTTAAAAATTATTCTACATACCTTATTTCTTCTAAAAATGTCGTACACTTATCTATTTCAGGTATTTTTAGGCAAAACGTATTCTGATTAATTTCGAATTTTTATCACATCAATTTTATTTTAGAAAATTATTTTTTTATCAACTAGTTTAAAATGACTTAACTTCGTTAAAAGGAAAAATCTGTGTAGTCACTCTTCCAAAAACATTCCCTTTTGCTACCAAACCATAATGCCGACTGTCTGTCGCATAGGGTCGATTGTCTCCTAATACAAAGTAATAGCCCTTTGGAATTATAACTGCCTTTTTCACGAAATCCTCAGTGTAGTTACGGCCATTTTTTTGACTTTCATTTATAGCTGCCACCAAAAACTTCTCATCTACGGGCTGATTGTTAACGTATAACGTATCATCCTTATAACGAATTGTTTCCCCCGGCAAACCAATTACACGTCGAACTTGTGGGATTCCGCCCCCTAGGGTAAAGCTTGCTAAATCAAACCGACGCAACTCACTATTTTTTCGAATTAATACCTTATCACCTTCTCGCAACGTTGGTACCATACTGAAACCGTGTACCGTTAATAATGTTACGAATGCTAAGCTAAGCCCAATTGCCAAAATACTTCCTCCTGCCAAAGCCAAAAACAACTCCTTAAGGAACCGACTCCGCTGTTTGCGTCGTCTCTTTTTCTTTGAAGTAATTGATTTTTTTTTGCCCTGCCTAAATTTAGCCGCAGGCTTTTGCGACATTCGAGATGACTGTATCTTCTTCAAAGCTTCTCACTCCGCTTATTTTTCTTCTGAAAAGGCTGATTCATCGACCTTATAATAGGTGAAAGCGGCTTTTTCGTATGTTTGTACCTTCTTGATGTCCGCTAAAAAACTATCGACCACTTGGGCATTACCATAGAAGTTTTTGGTTTGGGTACTTGCGTTCATCCCTACCTGTTTGATCGCATTATAATAACGATTCAACGTCAGCTGGCCTTCCTCAGAATTGGTTATACTAGCCGTTTTAGTGCCGTAACTAGCCATCGCTGTAGCTAGATATCGGATGTTTTTCTGCAACTTTTCTTCCTCTTCACCTTTCTCTTTGGCGATGATTAACTGTTGCTCAAAATCGCGTAAAAGATAATAGCCTTTCACTACAGAATCTGAATCATTCGTCGTCAGGTTCATCGCTTGATAATAAGAAAGATAGCCAGCTACTCCACCAAATACGCCAGTCACAAGCAATAGGATTAAGCACTGTCGAATAGTCTTTTTTCTCTTTTTTATAAGCAACTGGCGTTTGCGTGCCATTGCTCGTCGTTTTTTCTTGTTTTTGATTCGTCTTCCTGACACTCTTCTGATCTGTTTTCCTATTCGTAAGACCTGTCCAAAAAAATAGCTTGACCCCAGGAGTGCAACGATTGTTAATGCAACACCTACAACGAAAATCCAATCTACGATAGACACTCACTTCAGCTCCTATACCTTACTAATTCTTTGGTTTTTCTTGCTTATTACTTTTATTCCCTTTTCCTTGATTTTTCTTTTGTTGCCGAGCTTTCTTAACTGCAGCTTCTTTCTTTTGCTTCTTCTTTCTAAAAAAACGAAGAATAAAAAAGAGAATGAAAATACACACAAGAAAGATACCCGCAATCAACAAGATCAAATTCCAGTCTAAGCCTTTTTTTTGAACTAAGCCCACATCTCTCTCATTGAATTTACTGGCGTCTTCGTCTGTGATTTTAAAAGCTTGTTTCCATGCCCATTTTTTATCCCCAGAAGTGACAAGAATATCTGCATCATAGTCTCCCGAAACCATTCGTTCACCATTCATGCTTACAGGAAAATTAATAAAGGAATTTGGAGCCATCCGCATAGCCGTTTGTTTTCGTTCATATAACACTGTCTCTTTTCCCTTTCCAGTAATTTGTACCTCAATAGTCATATTGTCTAAATACGCTGCCATCACATTGGAAAAATTAATAAAGATTGCATTGCGATAATTGCTTTGCCCAGCTTTCACGCTGTTTAATGCCAAATCTGGCGCTACCTTCTTGTCTGTTTCTTGTAAAACTACTCCAATAACATATGCATATTGATTAATAATTTTTGATCCACCACTATTGGTTGTTGCTTCGTCTTGTCCAACACGCATCAATTGGATACCACCTGCGATTAAACCATCGTAGGTGGTTTCCGGCATTTCAACTGTCAGTTCCAGATTTTTAGTTTCTCCTGGTGCCAATTCAACCGATTCTGGTCCTTTTACAAGATCGGTAAACTTAAATTTCAATGAAGCATCATTTTTGATCATGGATTCACCATATTCAATCACACCGTTTTGGTTCGTTTTTGCACCATTTAATTTCACATCAATCTTAACTTTTTTTGTGCTTGGATTGCTTAATGAAATGTTTAATTGTTGGTGCTGACCAGCAGTCATATTTAATTTAAAATAGCCAATTTCTTTGTCTACCTGATTATCCGGAAAAATAATGCTATAGGTAAACCCAGTTGCACCTGCTGGATTCTCTTCCTCAGCATGGACGATAACAGGTTGACAAAAAAACTGGAATCCTGCGACTAAACTACAAAAAAGCAAGATATGTTTCCATGTAAAAGTAATATATGTTTTCATAATTAACCTCGTTTATTCTAAATTATTTTTTCTATGTACACATGCCAACAAGAATTCCTTGTTGGCATGAAAAAAGCTAATAGAACGACTTATTCTGCTGCAGTGATTTTCCAAGTTACTGTTGCTGTATAATCTGTCGCTGCCATATTTGAAGCTGTTACTGCTGGCACTGTCAATTTCACAGAGTTAGCATCTGTACTTTTTTCTCCCACAGATGAATCTTTACTTTGACCAAATTCCATAATGTAACGGCCTTTCCCTTCTTTTTTATCTTTATCTGCCTTTACAACTGGTTGTGCATCATCAGGTGCTTCTGTCAAGTGGAATGCAGTATTCGCAATTGATGGTACAATATTTTCATTATCTCCTTGTGCAGCCATAATTCCATTAGCAAAATCGATTGTTGATCCTTTTAGTACATTTGTTCCTGTACTATCTGCAAACTGTTTTGTTAATTGAGCGGTTACGCTGTACCCGTATGTCCCTCCAGAACGGACATCTGCCCATTGCATATAAGCACCACGAGTTTTTGCTCCACTTTCAAAGCTCATTGGTTTAGCAAAACTTGTTACGGCATTGGCTGATGTTTGGATTGTTCCAAAATCTAAATCTGTTGTTTTTTCAATTACTAGCGAACCTGTATCTTTATTTGTATTTTCGCCTGGACTCTCTGGATCAGGATCTGGCAATAGTTTGTTTGGATCTTCTGGATCCACTGTACCCGTGTCTCCACCACCTGCTGTTCCTTCTTCAACTTTTACAGTCCCTTTTGAATCTAATTCTGTTGGTGCAGCAAAGGCTGGTGAAGCAGTTCCTAATACCGTTACTCCTAAAATTGCTACTAATGTTGTTGCACAAAGACTTCTTGCTTTCATAGTGTTTTTCCTCCTAATAGTGTGTAATTTATTAAGGCAACTTGGCTAAAATCCAAGTTATCTCCGTTTGATATTCGACCGGATGTATCACCGTTGTTTTCGGTACGGTCAAGGTGATCGCTGAATTACTATAGACTGGTTTATTGTAAGTGTGGTCTATGACCGGCTCGCCTGAAGTGTCTAGCACCGGGTTCAAGGTAGGGGACTGATTGTTCTTATTGGTATCTGAAGCACCGAAAGCGATAGTCCAAACCCCTTTCCCACTCCCAGTTTTGGCGATTGCGACTTCATAAGCTGAACCGATAGAATTCAAGGCGATTGTTTCACGTGTCACTGTTGGTGCTTCACTAGTACTGTTTGAGCTCGCCCAGCCTTCATCTAAAGAAAGAACGGCACCTTTGAGTTCTTGTTCTCCCGCTTCTTGAATGATGGAGTTAGCAAACTGCTTCTCTTGCTTAATCTGCAAGGTCCAACCTGATGAATTAGCCTGTTGATCCGTGATCTGGATATAGCTACCTCTTGGTCCAGTATCTCCGAAAAACTGTTGAGCTAAAGCTTTATATTCACGGCTCTCTTGACTGATCTTGCTTTCACCAAAATCAAGTGCCGACACATAATCTATCCGCAATGCTCCTTTAGTAGAAGGACCTTCTCCTGGATCAATCACATTTCCTGGATTTTCCGGGTCAATCGGATTGGTCACTACGCTTCCTTTTACAGAAACGGCGTCAGGTTCATCTAACAGATTTTGGGCTGCGTGTACGGTCAAACTGATAGAACTGCTGAAAAGCAATAAACCGATGGTACTGAGCCAAAAAGACATACGTGTAACTCTCACTTCGGTTCCCCCTTTCTACGCTTCCGTAAAAAGAGCACAAGGAGTATCAAGAAAATCAGAACGACTCCAATTACACCATACTTTTGTATCTGTTCTCCAGTATTGGGAAGAGGCTTCCCATTTGGTTTGCTTGGTGTCGCTGAAACTGGTTCTTGGTCAGTAGAAATGTCTGGCTCCGCCGATTCTTCATAAAATGAAATTTTGCCATTCGTGCTGACTTGACCACCGATTTCTTCACTCGCTAGGACAACATATCCTGTATACACAGCACCCAGACATAGAATCAGAGAGCAACAGAACAAGATGATTCGCATTTGTTTCATTTTCCTCTCTCCTTTATGGTTGTCCTGTCATTACTTTCCACGTAATGACACCAACATAATCTCCGGTATATACAGTATCCGAGGAGTTGATTTGAAGTTTGATTCCGTCTGTATTGGCAGTGGTTCCCCACTCATTGCTGATAACATAGCTACCTGAGACTCCTTTAGCATTGGTATGAACGACTTGCGCATTTTGATTTAGGATTGTTTCTTTCCCTTGATTCACATAGCGCAAGGCGTTGACCAACTCTTGTCCATTACCGTTACGCATTGGTGTTGACAAAGAAGCAGTCATCCGCCAACCATTGGTTGCATCAGCCCGTGTATCCGTCACGACCAATTGATTGTCAAAATGTGGATCATCCACCCGCTTAGTCGTTGCATTGTAAGTTAATGTTCCAAAATCCAGTACACTTGGAACAGAGGTTAGACTTAGTACGCCTTGTAGTTTGTACTGTACAGTGACAGTAGTATTATCAATTTTCACTGCGGTTTCATTTATTGGACGTTCAGCGATTTCATACCCTGCCGCTGTAACATTTTCCACTTGGAGTTTAACCTCATCTTTTTGGGTTAAATTCACCGTATCCCCTACTTGCGTATTAATTGTTACTGTATAACCTGGAAGTACTTGGTTCGATTCATTCACAAATTCTACCTTTAATACCGCATCCACATCGACAACCGTTACATTGATTATTGTAGAAATATCTGTTGGCAGGCCTGAATCTACAGATTTCACAGTCAGGGTCACAGGATAAGATTTCGGTTGAATATTTGTGATATCATTCAATCCACCAAAATCGGTAACGGTCACAAATGAACTAAGATCTTTTTTTTGCCCATCGACAATTTTATACGCCGTTGGTTTACTCTGCATAAGGATATAGCTTTTTAATTGGTCGGCAGATAAATTGCGAATATCAATATACGGTGCATCGAAATCAGAACCCTCAATTGCTTCTTTTGCTTCGTTAACAGTCAGCGTTGATGTAATCGTCGTCGTATTACCGGCTTCATCTGATAGATCAACTTTTACTATATGTTCGCCTATTTGACTCATAAAACCATCAACCATTGATTGTGGTGTTTCTGCATTGAATGCATACGTAAACTTCTGTGGTGCTGGATTCGAATCAATCGGATTTTTCACAAAATTTTCTGGCATTGGAGTTGCATCATTCAATGCAACATGATAATGAACAGCTTCTCCTTCTGGGGCTGTTTTATCTGCAACGGTTTGAATCATATAACTGTCTTTACCATTTAGCCAAGCGTACGCTTTTATTTTCTGACCAGCTTTTAGCACTACACTTTTTGGTACTTCAAACGTAAACTTTCCATTATTGTCAGCAATCGTATGGAATTTGCGTGTATCTCCTTCTACGGGAGATGTAATGGTAGGCGTTGTCAATAATACGTCTTTACTTGGATCATTTTCATCAGTTACAAGATAAAAGAGCATATAAGCACCATTATTGACTGCTCCAGTGAGTTTTTGCCCACTTTCTAGTGTTCTATTATCGCTAGGTTTATCAAACCCTACGACAACATCTGGGATGTAGTCGTAAACAACTCTTGAAAATTTTTCAGTTCGATAATTATCTAAAAAACTTTTCTGAATAGCATTAGTAACACTATTTCCCGCTACGCTTGTAGTAGTGATACCATTGTATTTGATTGACATACCATACATTGGCATCCAGTGGAAAGTTGGCGTTATTTGATTAAAATCTTCTTTACTCCAAGCAGAAACCTCTTGAATATCGGCTGTAAACGTACCTGGATTAGTCATGTTAATTAGATTAGCACTCGTATTTTTGCGTGCATCTAAATCAATTTTTTGGGCATTTGAGAATTGGAAGATAGTATTGCTTCCAAAGTCCAGCATGTTTCTTACACTAGTACCATCAGTTATCACTGACTCGAATATACCTTTATCACCGATAATAAATGATGATCCGCTTCCTCCATAAATCATTGAACTTTTAGAGGCTCCTTCGTTACTAGAAACAAACTTGGCAGCACCTTGATCACTTACTTTAAATTTTGAACCTGTTGAAAGATCCAAAAGGCGACCTGTTCCTCCATTTTTATTCAAGACAAGTCTTCCTTTTTCAGCTACATCAAATTGAGCGTCTTGTCCCATGGAAATAACCGGTGCACCAGCGGTCATTTGATTAGCATTAATGGTCATCTCTGCACTATTTCCCACATCGATTGCAGAATTTTGTTGAAGCATAAAGCCTGCACGAGAACCAGTAGTGCTGATTGGCCCATTGATATCTACAGTGAATTTACTATTGTCAGCAAGATGAATACCTGTGATCCATTTTGATGTTGTTGACTGATATCCTAAACGTATAGGCACACGTGTAGTTCCATCCGCTGTTTCGACATTTAGATTAGCATTTTTCCCAACATCGATTTTTCCATTTCGTTGAACACTAATAACAGACGGTATATTTCCTCCAGCTGTTTGCCAAGAGTTAGTTTCTCCTGTATTCCCCAACGTACGAATCGTGGCAGTAGCATTATCTTCTAATGTCAAAGATGGTTGAATCGTTGCCACAGTATCATAGTTAGAATACCAACTACCTAGAATTACTCCATCACCATTTTCTACTTCAATCGTTGTATCTGTATTAGAGGCAAAAACAAGTGTATGTGACTCTAATCCAGATTGATTTTTGTCTGCCATAGTACGTACTGTCCCGTCATAAGAAGTGTATTGAGTCGCTTTAGATTTAATCACATTCTTTCCTTCAAAACGCAGAACGGCTTGGAAAGAGGCGGTCACTTGTGCTCCTGTATAATTCATATTTCGATACGTGATACTCGAACCATAAGCATTTCGATCCCACATTGTTACAGGACCGTAATAGTGTCCACCGTACATATCAACGTTATCAACTACTGCTTTGTGCACAATAGATGTATTTGTTCCCCATCTATATGAATATCCAATAAAATCTAGTGAGTATCCATTCCCTAGCAATACATAGTTTTGACGGCTATCTGAGAGATTTCGATCTGTTCTATTAGTTGCTGTATTTGTCATAGAGTTTTGAACATCAATGATTGTTACCGTATTGCTCATCAACGCAGTGTCTAATTGACTCCAATTAGTTACCTTTGCGACATTTCCAATATAAACAATGACTTCACTACTCAACTCACTGCCTGTTCCAGACGCACTCGCTGGCACCGTTAACGTTAAATGAAATTCTTGTAGATCATTGGAATCAACTGTATCAATTCCATTTAAGTCGGATATTTGAATTTTATCTGTCACATCAACAACTGATCCTGCCGATATCCCATATGCTTTTGCGCCTGAATCGTTCAGAATCATTTGTTTGATTGCTGCTGTATCACCATTGTATCCTTGGATATCACTCATTGTTTTCGCAATATTCTTAACAACAATTCCTGTTCCATCTGCTGTAAGTTCATATGCTTCGTTATTCGTCATTTTTGGTGAAATTACCTCTGAAGTAACATGTTCTGGGTCTTGTTTATCTGTAATTTCCTTAGATGCATCTGTATCTAATTCATTGGTCGTTTCAGCCAATTCCGATTTAGACTCAACTGTGCTCAGCTGAGTAGACTCTTCTGCTTTTATAAATGAGGTATCACTATACGGGTAGATACTTGCTATCGCAATCAAACCCATGAGTAAAAATATAATTTTTTTACTTTTCATTTTATTCCTCCTCTCTTCCATGACATGATTTTTCTTCTAAAAATAAATTCACCCCCTTTAGTTGCAAGTAATATCCGTCACACCTTAAAGAGAACAATTAATACATATCTATACAAAAAAAGGACTATTTCTCTTCTGTTTATCATTTTCGATTTTCAGCATATATCCTTTGGAGCGTACAGTTTTTATCTCGATGTCTTTCCTTTTGTTTACCTTATTACGCAAATGAAATATTACGTTTGACACCAAAAAAATATTCTCTTTTGATTGATCTGCCCATAAGTTTTCCAAGAACTCTTCGTAACGAACGGTTGTATTCTTATGATCATATAAAATCTGTAAAACATTAAATTCTTTTCTTGTTAACAAAAGTTCTTCTCCGTTAATATACACAGTTTGATTCTCCTTGTTTAATAGCTTCATGGACGAAATTTCTTGTTTTTCTACTATTAAATTTTTCAGTCGAAAGAATGTATTTTTTATAACGATTGATAGATGAGGCAAGTTAGCTGTCGAGGTTACTACATCATTCGCTCCTAAACTCATCATAATGGTCTCTTCACTTTCCAATAAAACTTCTGAAAAAATCCAAACAAAGACATTTGGTATTGTTTGACAAGCAAGTAACCAGTCAATTATGTTTGGAAAATCTTGTTTTGTTTTCATTACAATTACCAATCCATCTAATTGTTGGATTTGTTCTTTTTTATCCACAATGGATACATGATAATTTTCAGGCTTCAGCAAACCCTCCAATGTCGCATCCAGATTATTTTCGTTATCTATTATCCCCAAGTTCAACATATCGTATATTATCCTCTCATCTTTGATTCTTTTTTAATTTGTACACTTTTTTCTTTAACAAACTTTTTTACATATATATAGAAAAGGTAATTCTTACGTATCTATTATTTTTTCATCTAACTTAGATTCCTATATACTATGATTTTCACAAAATTGTAAAATAACTATGTATAACATTTTCTCTTCTGTTCTAAAAGTTGAGTATATTTTTTTTATTTCTAGATAATTGTAATGTATACTTCTATTAAGAAATATTTACATCAATTCACTACAAAACTAGTATAAAATATTTTTTTTGTTTTTTTTTTCAAAAAAAGCATTTCCAACTGTCATTCCTGAATGATTTGTCGTTATAATCTATCTAGGAGGTATTTACATGCAAGAGTTATTTATGAAAAAAAATGAACAGCTCCGCTTTGAATTATTAAAATTACTTATTTATTCAAAAAAAGGCTTGCCGACAAACGAAGTATCTCAAAAGTTAAGCATTCCAAACCACTCTTTCTATATCTATCGCTCGCAATTAGAAGATGATTTAGCTTCCGCTTTTAAAGATAATTCTGTCATTTTAGAAAAAAAGGAGACAGATTATTTGATTACATCTACTCTAAATACTAGCTATATCATCGATACAATGAGGCTTTACTATATAAAAATTTCTCAAACGTTTTCTATACTAAATGCCTTATCCTACCGTTACTATGATAGTGCAGAAGAATTATCTCAAAACTTAAATTTGAGCCTCTCTCACACATATAAGATTTTAGGTCTTTTTAATAAACTATTAGAACCTTTCGATATATCTATAAATTTCTCATCTAAAAAGAAACAATCAAATATAATAGGAAACGAACAAAATAGACGCCTAGTTATGTTTTATGTTTATTGGAGTGTTTATAAGGGAATCGAATGGCCTTTTAATTTTTTGCCTACCTCTTTACAGTCACTTCCTGTGCCAATCAATTCACAGTTACTTTCTCCATCCCAAAAAGCTCGATTAAACTATTTTCAATCGATTACCTATTGGCATCTATCGTATAAATTGGAACTTATCTCTTTATCGAAAGACTTTTTACCTTATTTGAAAATTTTCCAACAAGTATCTCCCACATCGTTTGCGGACATTATTAAAGACTCCTTACGTAAACGCCATGTATCTGATGAACACATCTATGAAGAAGAACTATTTTTTGGCTTTTTAGCTCGTTTTTTTATTTCGAATATCGATTCTCCAACCAACAAAATTCTTATTACTACTATGCTTATCGAATCTTCTCTTCCAATTGCTACTTTTACGTCTAGGTTTTTAAACGACTTTCTAAAGAAATACAATGTTAGTCTGACTCAAGAAAGCTATTCAACTAGCTACTATTTAATAATTATTCATTTATTTTATGTAAAATTTTTTAACATAGATAGCCCATTTTCAGAAATCAGCGATGATATTCCCATCATGGCTGAAACATCAGATGGACTATTTCAAATTCATGAAGCTGAGCTGACAAAATTTATCCATAAAAATTGGAATAGTGAACTCTTTCCTTCTATATCCACTATTCCATCATTAGTTACATACTTGGCTAAGCTACTCTATTTAGTTTTGATCACTTCAAATAAACATCGCCCCTTGAATGTACTTATCCAACATTCAAAATCGATTTATGGGTATGATTTAATAAAAAATATACTTCTTATTTTTTTCAAGGATACGACCCTCAGAATCACTTTTGATATAAATGAAGCAGATATAATTATCTCGGATTCTTTTGAAAAAAATAGTGATAAACCTTTTTTTTATTTCGAGCATCCTGAAGATTCTGAGGCTTGGAAAAACCTGATATCTTTTATCAGTAAAGAACTTTATTTCCTTTTAACATGAATTTGTTCTATAGATATCTTGTATGCATAGTCGTACTTTGTTTCGCTCTCACTCATAGAATAGAAGCATTTTATTAATCTGTTTATTACAAATTACGGTCGTAACCGCCTCCTTCTTGGATACAGGTTGCGTTTTTAATTTGTAATAGTAAACTACAATATGATTAAGAGCGATACCTTATTAGTGGATCATAATTTCATGACAAGATAAAGCAGTTTCCGAGCTTTAAGATTGCCGCTAAGATCTTGAACAAGAGAATTTTCAGATAATTCCTTATAGTACCTATCTCAACTAAAGAATTCACTTTTTTGTGATTCCAAACCGTTGAATATCTCCAAGCTCACCAATAAGTATAGTCAAAGATATTTCCCCAACCCCTGGAATATCTTGGTAAAGATTCAACTCAGATAATGTTTTGTGTCAGTTAATAGATGGCTGAAATAAGTTGTCCAATCCAGTTTTTTATGATCGATTTTCCTTTTAATTCTTAATCTATAAATCAAAAAAACAGAGGAGAAACTCATCCTTCGATGAGTTTTCCCTCTGTTTTTAGTGATTTTCATTTTTAAGATAAAACTTTTCGTTCCCTTAATCGTGTCTTTCTTGTATCACCAATAATCAACGGAACTGATTCATATTTCACTTCACTATATTCCAAACCAAACCAGTTTTCTGGCGTGGTGGTTCTTTTTTTGATAGCCAATTTCAGTTGCATGATTTGACGATCCCATTTCTTCAATTCGGTTACTTTAGATAGCTCTTCACGAATAATAATAAATTGGAAATCACCGACTTCACGGCCTGGTGTCAATGAATACTTTTGCGGCTGTTTAGGTAAACGACCTTCTTTCATTAAATCATAAACGATTTGACGAATATAAACATTGACCTCTTGTGCTACATGGAAACCAAGATAAAGTTGAACTTGCACAATAAAATCTGTGCCCATCATATCTACAGAATACTCTTTCGTAAAAGGCTCATCTGTTACTTCAACGTTTACAAACCAGTAAACATTTGCTCTTTTTGGTTGCTTATCTAGAATCGAATAAATGATTTGACGGCCGATTTCATCTCCAATCGTATCTGGCGTCATGAAAACAACATTAGTTTGAGATTTTGGCACAGTCGTGTCATCTTTTAGCATCCGTAATTGTTCTACATATTGTTTAAGCGGAACGGTATCGGATGTTTTCTCTTTGATAATATTGCCCCATTCCCAAATTGTCATCACTGCTAGAATCAACAAAGCAATCCCGACGGCAACATAACCACCATGGAAGAATTTCGCAATACTTGAGACAAAGAAAATCGATTCGATACTACCGAAGAACAAGGTAACCAGATACGCAACCCATTTTGGTGCACCTTTTTGCAATAAATAAAACATCAATAAAATAGTTGTCATCAACATTGTCACAGTGATTGAAAGACCATAAGCTGCTTCCATATGCGTAGATGTTCTAAAGGTGATCACGATTAATGAACACACGATCCATAACATCATATTGACTGCTGGAATATACATTTGCCCAATATTAGCACCTGGGTAAATAATCTTCAATCTTGGTAATAATTTCAATTTAATTGCTTCTGAAACTAGTGTGAATGATCCTGAAATCAATGCTTGAGACGCAATAACTGCTGCAACTGTTGCAAAAACAACACCTATCAACATAATACTATTTGGCATCATTTGGAAAAACGGGTTTAGGTTTTCAATTGCTAAAATAGACGGGTCATTTTTTGCACTCAAAATCCAAGCCGCTTGTCCTAAATAATTGAGGATCAAACAAATTTTGATATACGGCCAACTAGCACGAATATTATGTTTACCAACGTGACCTAAATCAGAGTATAGCGCTTCTGCACCAGTAGTTGCTAAAAAGACATTCCCTAAAACAAAGATTCCTAATTTATTTTCAGGACTAAGTAACAGATGAATCGCATAATAAGGATTCAATGCACGAAGAACTGTCCAGTCTTGTCCAAAATTGATTAGCCCCATCACACCTAAAAATGTAAACCAAGCAAACATGATCGGTCCAAACGCTTTACCAACTGCATCAGTCCCAAAACGTTGAACAGAAAATAAGATAAGAATAATGACTAAGGTAATCATCACAATAATGTTTTGATCACTGCCAAACCGATCAAAGAAAACCGGGATTCCCCGTAACCCTTCAATCGCTGTTGTCACCGTTACTGCTGGCGTCAATACACCATCCGCCAGTAAAGCAGCTCCCCCAATCATAGCGGGAATGATCAAATACTTCCCTTTTTTACGAACAAGCGTATATAAAGAAAAAATTCCACCTTCACCATGGTTGTCTGCATTCAACGCAATTACAACATATTTGATTGTTGTTAAAATCGTCAATGTCCAAAAGATCAATGATACCGCACCAATAATGAAATTCTCTGAAACATTCTGAAGACCGCCATTATCTCCGACGATCGCTTTCATTACATAAAGCGGACTTGTTCCGATATCACCATAAACAACACCCATTGCTACTAAAAGACCAGCAGCGGTCAATTTCTGATGATGCGAAATTTTTGACTTCTCTACCACAAGATTCTCCTCCAATTTAAAAGCTAAAAGAGCTCGGTCAGCCTCGACTGGAAAATAGGAAATTATGACTGAGGCGCTTTTTGCCTCTTTCATGATTTATCTTTTTCCCTAGAGGCTAGCTCTTGAAGCTAGATAATACTAAAAGCTAAAAGAGCTCGTTCAGCCTCGACTGGAAAATAGGAAATCATGACTGAGGTGCTTTTTGCCTCTTTCATGATTTATCTTTTTCCCGAGAGGCTAGCTCTTGAAGCTAGATAATACTAAAAGCAAAGCGGACTCTTCCAGCTCTGACTGAAAATAGGAAAATCTGATTGTGGCGTTTTTTGTCACTGACAGATTTTATCTTTTTCCCGAAGTGCTAGCCCGCGTAGCTAGATAACAAGAGACCTAAGTGAAACGACACTTGGCCCTTACACTTAGGTCTCGCAATTTCATCCTTAGACCAGTGTTTGCACACTTGCTGTTGATCTAAAAACATAGATAAACTATGTTGCTACTCCCCTAAGATCTTTATCTGGAAGCCCAAATAAAAATATCGGTTACTATTTATAATTTAATTAAAAAATATCAGTTAAAAAATCAAAATAACTGATTTTGATAACAACTATAATACTCCTTTAACATTTTAGCAAGCCTTTTATGTAAATAATTTCAATAGTATTTTCAATGTGTCCTTTCACATAATTAAATTTTTATAAAAAGAACGCCTGAAGTACGGATATTCAGTAAAAAATCCGCACTTCAAGCGTTGAATTTATTTTTTTTATTCAGTATCTTCTTCTGGTGAGTAATGGAATTTGATCATTTCATTTACAAAAATTGGGATGATCGATAAGCCCATTACAAGTAACCAATGATTGATTCCAATTGGAACTAATCCAAACAGCTCTTGCGTGAATGGTAATAACGCAATGACTGTCGTGATGATAACAGCCAATACGGCCATTTCAAAGAGTGATTTGTTTGTCGATAATTTTACTCTAAAAATTGATTCTGTACTTCTCACATTAAAAACATGCAAAATAGATGAATAAGCTAAAATCAAGAATGCGACAGTTTGACCAATTTCATGACTTGCTTCGAAAAAGTATGAAACTGAATCAACATTTGCACCTAAGTAAAATCCAAACAAAGTAATTACAGTAAAAACAAACGCATTGATTCCAATTTTTTGCCACAAACCGCGCGCAAAGATTCCTTCATCTCTTGGAATTGGTGCTTCATCCATGATTCCTTTTTCAGCAGGTTCTTTCCCTAACGCAAACCCTGGGAGACCATCTGCCACAACGTTCACAAATAATAATTGGACAGCCGTAAATGGTGCCCCCCAGCCTAAAAGCATGGCAATCAACACAATGAATATCTCTGAGATATTACAGCTTAGTAAAAAGTTTACTGCTTTACGGATATTTCGATAAACTGCCCGACCTTGTGCGACTGCATCAACGATCGTCGCAAAATTATCATCCGTCAAAATCATATCAGCCGCTCCTTGTGCGACATCCGTTCCAGTAATTCCCATGGCACAACCAACATCACTAGCTTTTAAAGCGGGCGCATCGTTGACTCCATCACCGGTCATGGCCACAACAGCACCTGTCCTTTGCCATGATTTGACTATACGAATCTTATCTTCCGGTGTTACCCGAGCATAAACAGAGAGTGATTTCACTCGTGAATCTAATTCTTCATCTGACATTTTTTGTAACTCTGAGCCAGTCAAAGCTTCACTTTTGTCTGTTAATATACCTAATTCTTTCGCAATTGCTCCAGCTGTTACAACGTGATCCCCTGTGATCATCACTGTCTTGATCCCAGCTTTTTTAGCTCGGGCAATAGCACCTTTACTTTCTGGTCTTGGTGGATCGATCATGCCAATCAATCCTAATAGCCTTAAATTCTTCTCTAATGCCTCTGAAGTAATTTCCGTAGGTTCTTCATCATAGATCGCATAACCAACTGCAATCACGCGCAAAGCACGTTTTCCAAAGCGGTCATTTACTACCGCGGCTTGTTCTACATCGCCAAAACGGAAGCGAGTCAACAAAACATCGAAAGCACCTTTTGTTACAGAGATATATTTTTTCCCCATTTTATGCACAGTGGTCATCATTTTACGCTCTGAATCGAATGGAATTTCACCGATTCTCGGGTATTTTTCTTCTAATTCAGCTTTAGTATGGTAATTCTCTTCAACGGCACGTACAATTGCAGCTTCTGTTGGGTTTCCTTGAATAACTAAGTCATCCCCATCTTTATCCACAATAACATCTGTACAAAGAGAGGCCATTTTTAAAACTTCCATAGCCTCATCTGTCATCGCATCTTCTGTATCCGTTACTTCATCTCCACGTGACCAAACACGTCTGACACGCATTTTATTTTGAGTCAACGTTCCAGTTTTGTCGGAACAAATAACATTGGCAGTTCCCAAAGTCTCCACAGCTGGCAAGCGACGAATGATCGCGTGTTTTTTAGCCATTTTCTGAACACCATAAGCCAGTGTTAATGTAACGATCACCATTAATGTTTCAGGCACTGCTGCAACGGCCAATGATACTGCTGTCATAAACATTTCCAACATTGGCTCACCTTGTAGTTCCCCAATAATAAATACTAAGGCTGCCGCACCTAAAGCAATTAAGCTAATACGCTTACCTAATTGATTCAAACGTTTTTGTAAAGGTGTTTGTTGTGTCACATCGTCATTCAATAATCCAGCGATTTTTCCCATTTCAGTTTGCATGCCAGTCGCTGTGACAATTGCTCTACCACGACCATTTGATACAGTACAACCTTTAAATACCATGTTGATTTGATCACCGATCGACGAATCATCTTCTCCTATGTATTCCGAATCTTTTTCAACAGGTTCACTTTCTCCAGTAAGGGCAGATTCTTCAACTCTAAGTTGTGATGCTTGTATCAAACGTGCATCTGCTGTAATCATTGAGCCTGATTCCAACACAAGTATATCCCCAACAACAACATTTTCTGCATCGATGGTCTCGACTTTGCCATCACGTAACACTGAACTGCTTTGTTTGTTCATATCCTGTAATGCAGCTAACGATTTTTCAGCATTTCCTTCTTGAACGATTGCCAGTACTGCGTTGATTACCACAATTGCGATAATCAAGATTCCTTCAAAATAATCCCCGTGATCTGTAGCAATTGCTGTGTAGAACGAAATAGCTGCTGCAACTAATAAAATAATTGTTGTAAAATCAGATAGACTATGAAGAAATTTTTTTACTATAGAATCTTTTTTCGCTTCTTGGAACGCATTAGCACCATGTTCAGCGAGTCGTTTCTTTACCTCTTGTTCTGTTAATCCTTGCTCTTTATTTGTGTTCACTTCTTTGATAATTGTTTCGATAGGTTTTTTGTATGCTTCCATCCTATCCCCCCATTCTTATTTTTTCCTTCTATTAATATAGTATCTATATTCACTATACCATGTTTTTTTTTCAAACTTCAATAAATATGGCTAATTTTTCATTTTTTCTTAGTACTTTTTTCAACCCTGTAAACTAGTTACCCCATAAAATTTAGTTACTGATTAAAAGTCACCCGACTTGAAAACGCTTACTTTATATGGTATTATAATTTTAGAAGGAAGGAGGAAATATCAGTTGTATTGAAGAATTTCTCGAAGCAAGAATGAGTAAACACAAAATTGTTAGCAGAACACGATTCACCTTTCATCAATAAATATATGTAAAGTATAAAAATCATAAAAGCATCTTTACAAATAGTGAATATGTGTAAAAAGTTGGACAATCGATCCAAATACAACAAAAAAACACGTATAAAGATAGTTTGATTGAAAAAAATAAAAAAAAGAAATGTAGAAAATGTAATGAAGACAACATTTGGTTTATGAACAAGAAATTCAACTAATTACTTTGCATGTATAACGAAAAGTAACAAAAAATCATTCGATACACTGATTCCTTCCGGAAACAAGAGCCAAGCTAGTCGAGAAGCTTGGCTTTTTTCTTTATATTTTATCTGCATGATATTTGTAAGTGAAAGTAAGATATGGTATATTGACTATGCGCTTTTTATTTACTACATAAATTAGACTATTGGAGGGATTTGCATTGCCAAAAAAGAAGAACTCATCTTTCGAGAGTTCCATTCACGTCTACAGAGCCATGAAACGCATGACCCAACAGGAACTTGCTGACAAAGTGGGAGTATCTAGACAAACAATTATTCAGTTAGAAAGAAATAGATACAATCCTTCCCTTTTACTGGCTCACGACATAGCAGACGTTTTCGAAGTGCCGATTGAACAAATCTTCACTTTCAAGAAACTAACAGAAGACGAGCAAACAAACGAAGAAACCGACTAACGGAAGGAAAGGATAAATTATGACTGAATCACTTAAATCTTTTTTTGATAACTTGCCTAGAAATCATTGGTCTAGTATAGTAATCGCTGTACTATCAGTTATTTTCATTGTGTATTCAATTTATTTTTACTTTAGCAAAGAAGGTAAAGATGAACGTGGAAAGAAAATTATTTCAACAGCAAGTTTCATCTCTTTTATTATTACAGTAGTATTAATATCTATTTTGAATAACAATGCAGTAGTTTTTGAGATTATTTCAAAGAATGAATTATCTTTTAACTGGATACTAAATTTCTTTGTATTGCTTATTTCTGGCGTTGAAGCAATTGGTATATTAATACTGAGAAGAATAAAATAAAAAAAGACCTCCGTAAAGAGGTCTTTTTTTTAGAAACAAATTAATTTAGTCCAACCACCAAGTGAGTTAGGAGTAGTTTCTTCAAGACGATTAAACATTTCTTCAGTCTCTTCATTTCTTTCGAAAGAAGCACCTACAAATTTGTCTAATTTTTTTGCATCTGTTTTTGTTTCCATTTTTTCAATCGATAATTTTCTCATGATAATATTTCTCCCCCTTGCGTTAATACTTAGATTATAATCCGTTCCTCGAGATAAGTAAAGTTCTTTTTTCAGATTGTGTCACTTAATAAATAACAAGGATTGAACAATGCACGGTTCGTATGCCCTCAATACTTGATAACCAACTCCAGCTAAGCCACAAAAAAGGCCAACAGGAACACTTGCTGGATCAGACTTCAGTTTAATAACATCGCGTATTAATAAATTAATATCATTTAAATAATCATCTTTATTCCCATAAATCCCATGACAAAGACAAGCATCTTCTGTATATTGCTCTTCTATTTTTTTAGACAGCTCATCAGCAAAAGTAAGCTGTAACAATTGACAAACTTCTTTGATTCCAGTTCTCCCTTTACACCAAGAATCATTTATTTTTTCATTCTTTTTAAGATTGCTTTCAAATTTTGCTTGATACCACTCAAGTTTTTCTTGGATTTCCACTTCTTTAAGAATTTGGTCTGCTTTACTTAGGCCATAGCATACGCCAGCATAGCCATGAGCAAAACTATTATCAGTCATTTCTTGACAGGTCACTGCTTGTGCATAGTGTAAAAGCCCAGCATAAGCTTCCTTGCTAGGGTATGTTTGATAGATAGCTGCTAAAACTGCGAGTAAACTTGCTTTACCATAAATCCATTCATTCGTTTGGTTCTCTGCTGCTATTTGAAATGTTCTTAATGTTTTCAAGCTTTTTTCCATATAGGAATGATGTTTAGGATCATCAAGTAATCTAGTTACATAAAAAGCAACTGTCAGCCGCATCCCTTCATCAAAAAATCCACTTTCATAGGTATTATTCCCATCCTCAGTTAGAAAAATTTCTTTCTCTAAAATAGTGATCACGTCTTGGTAACTATCTTTAGGCACAAAATGATTCAAATAAACAAAAAAGAGATAAACACCTGCCACGCCTTCATAAAGATCCATACCTGGATAAGCAATCTCAACCTCGCCATCTGATGCAGGAACAATAGAGAGCCAATCAACTTCACTATTTTCTTTATCTACTACAATCTGATCAATGATTTTATCACCAATATCAGCAGCTTTTTGTAATAGAGGTTCTTCAATGGAACTATTTTTCATTGAAATCGTTATTTCTTGCGGACTATACGCTAAAGTCCCTAAGCTTTCTTTTAATAAAAGATAAGAAAAATGGCTGGTTTTATCTGTTATTTGCTCCATATGATCCACCGTATCTTGCAATGGCGTTTTCTCTAACAAGTCACTCAGTTCATGACCATTAGTATAGGCATTGGTTAAAGAGGTATTTGCTGTAACCAACGGTACATCGTGATCTAACATCGCTTGCACTTCAAAAGGGATCAGCACCTCTGGAATGATTGGACTGGCCCACAAATTTTCAATAATCTTTTCTCGTTCAATGTAATTAGACATACAATCTGTATGCAAGGTAAAATTCAACAAATTCCCGTAGTCTTGCGTATCCCTGTATATCAATCGAATTGTTGTGTCTGAAAATAGTACTTTGACTTTCTCAATAAATTCAGACTTATTTTCTAATAATAGCTGATTCATTTCTTTAAATGCTCTCTGGATCACATCGCGATAAACTAGATAGTCAACTTCTTTTCCATCTAAACGTGGAATATTTTGGGCGCCATCCATATACGCTTCTTCTAGCTGAAACGCAATATCGCTGGAGCGATCATTCCTTAACCTTCTAACCTTTTTAGGTAATTTTTGCTTGGTACCAGACAATGCATCCATCTCAAGATCTCGTTTCCATTGTTTTTTTTGTGGCAACAAGCCTGCAACGATTACAGAGTGTTTTTCTATTCGAGTTTGTCTAGATAATTTGTTGGTCAATTTAAACATTTCAGGTCGAATCAATGTTTCTACATCGATCAACACAGGATATTGAGCATTGGCAATCAAGTTCTCCATGTGCAGATCCGTCGCCCCTAACCAATAGACGATTGCTAACAGCTGACCATAATTTTGATAAAAATCAATGACCTCGCTTTCCACTTTACATTCCTGATAAGGAACTTTTTCCTCAATCGTGAAGGTAGATTGAACGAATCTTTTGATTTTATAAAAAGATAATGTTGGGTTTAACGCTTCGATATAGGTCAATAAATCATTAAAACGCTCCCCTATCTCTAGGTTCTTAAATTTAAAAATCAAGGGCTTTTCATCTATCTGAAATTGTATCACTGTTTTACCGCGATCATGGCTATCTCCTTGTCCAAGTACGATTTCTGTAAGCTCCATTGGTATTGAGACAGAAAATTTTTTTACCAATTGTTCAGTAGAATTGTTCAAGTCAGCAAAAAACTCTTCGATCATTTCACAAGCAAATGCCAATCTAACAGCAAGCAACCTAGCAAGTGTGGGATATTCTGCATAAAAAAGATAGGTCCTTTGTTTATCACCAAGAAATTCCTTGATATAGTTAGTGAACTCTTCTTCTTTCGATTCCGCCTGCAATTGATATTCTTCAATCATCTGATGAACATCCCAAACTAATGTCTTTTGGGCAATAAAAAAGAAATCATCTGACAGTTGGTCAATTAGCTCTGAAATTACTTTTTCAGATACCTGAATCAAAGGAAACTTTTGTAAAAGTTGTTGGATATGTTTCTCGTAAAAAGCCAAGTGAAAACGCAATGCAGCGGTTAAAGTCATTTCTTTTATTGGTATTTCGTCTATAAATAACTGTCTGTGTAACTCAAACCACTCGCTTTTTTCCACCTTTGGTAATAATAACTGCGCTCTCTCTTCTGTAAAAGGCAACAATCCTCTACTAAAGATTTTCTTGTCTAAATGATATTGATGAAGCATTTTATCGTAATCAGTACTATTTAATAAGCTTTTACGTGATTGCCATTGCTTTAAATAATCGTTTGCTTCTACATTTAAATCCTTCCAACACTGAATTCTTTCTAATATTGTTGTAGCATAGCTATATGTCAACTCTTCAATCATTGTTTCCTCTCCTTTAGAATCCTCTGTCTTCTTTATAATAATAATAAAAAAGTAGGAAAAATACTATCCTATTTTTATTTTGACTATATTCTTAAAAAAATGAGGCCGAGACAAAAGCTTATTTCCGAAGGAGTTGCTTTTTTCTCGCCGTTTATTCGGATTTAGAGCGCGAAACAAAACTGTTCTTTAGCTTCTCAATCTCCCCCAACAGATAAATAACACTGCCGTAAAAAATCTTTATTAATCAAAAAATCTTTAGGTGCCAATAGATAAGCTACAGCAGTAAAAAACTCAGACTGCGCAATATTTGAATAAATCATACTGTGAGCAGTATTTTTTATCTTAAAAACCGTCAGTAATTCGTTCGGGATTATTTTTGAATACGTTTTTTCAGTCTCTTCAGTATCAACATTTTGATCATGATCCCCAAGGAATAAATCGACAGGAATATCACTATTTTCCAAATCTAGGCGAACATCTGAGTCTAAGTTTTTTTTTACAAATTCCCAGCGATCTTTTGACATTGGCTGTTGCTCTAGTGTTTTTGCTAAATATTCCTTATAAGAAATATCCTTTTTCAACAAGTCGATACTCTTTGCTTCTCTATCCAGTGCTTCGTTGATTTGTTCTGGCTTTTGACCTTTCTGTTTTAATTTTTGTATCGTATAATAAGTATTTTGACTCAACCAATTAACTGCTGGGGAAACCAACATCACTTTAGAAATAGGTACTTTCTTTTGACTTGCCACTTTTGGCACGACCCACCCACCTTGACTTACTCCCCACAACATAATTTTTTCTGTATTTAGTTTGGGCTGCTTCAGTGCCCATTGAATGACTTCTGTTACTTCATCTGCTCGATCTTGCATAGATTGATTGAGCCAATTCCCAGTAGAACCAGCAACCCCAGGTTTCGCCCAAGAGATTGTTGTGAAACCTGCTTTAGCAAATTGCTCCATCATTGGTCTATACCCACCCTCGTTAGTCGCATCCACTGGCGCATCTCCGTGAACGAGTACAACAATTCCTTTAGATCGAGTCCCTACTGGTTTTGTCAATACAGCAGATAATTTACCTTTAGAGGTTGGAATCCACTGACTCATTTCCTCCATCTCATAGCTGTGTTCATACCAAATAAAAGCACCAAAAATAATACTCAAACTTAGCAAAAAAAGCATGCTCTTTTTCATCAAGTTCATATTACCTACTCCATTCCATAAAAAGCCAATTAGGTTCATTTGCTAAAAATCTTAAAATAAGGACTCTCTGTTTTTTAACAATTGAAAAGCCACACTTTAAATACAATCCCACTGCCTGTTGATTGTTAGCAGAAACGATTAAAGACAATTTACCACCCGTTTTTACTTCGGCTTGCGCCGCTAAAATCAGAACTTTAGCAATTCCTTGTCTTTGATATCTTTCATGAACAGCAACATTTTCAATGTACTGTTCTCTACCTTGCGGAGAGTATTCAAGAGCACTCAACATCAGCAGATATTTAAAAATAGGCAAAAAACCATACTTTTTGGACAATTCAAACGGGTAGTTCTTTTTTCTTGAGTCCATTGTTTTTTCTGAAATTGTTAGAACACCAATAATTTCATCTTGATCTTTTACAATATAATCAACTGGCGACTTTTTCTGAGAAGCATAATGTTGTTCAAGATAAAGTAAAATATCAACCTTTTCCTTCAATGTCAAACGGTTGCTTGCAAACTTAGCGGAAAAAGAAGTCAAAAGCAAACAGAAGACCCCTCTTTTTTCGCGCTCACTTAATTGATCACGATCAGCTATAGCTATTTTTCTTTTCAAACAGACCTCATCCTTCCAGAGAAATAAAATACTGTAGCTCGTATAAGACTTTATTGTTCATTAAGATTGAAGAATATGCAGCTTCTTTAACAATGATTTCAGCTGTTTTAAAAAAAGGTTGCTCTATTTCTTGGCTAAACTTTTCTATTGCAGCTAACAATTCATGTTCTTCTTTTATCCAAACTCTTTTTACGAAATAATCACCTGCCGGTAAGTGTTTTTCCGTTGAGGACTCCTCTTTGACATACACCTCTACTTGCTGATCATTAAACAGATAATAGAACGATTCCAAACATAGTTCATGATTTTTTTGACTTTTCTTTATAGCTTTAAAAAAGTCTCTGACATTTAAAGAATCCATCAGCGAATAAGAATAGACTTTACTTAATTTTCTTTCAGGAAACTGGATGTATGTTTCTTCTTTTTGTTCAATTTCTGGTAATAAGTTTTCAATTTTATTTTTTGCAGAAACTAGTTGTTGAATTTTTTCTTCTGTCGCTTCTAGTGTTTCTTTCAGCGTTCTTTCAGCCCAAACATTATCCTTATTATTCATAAATTGATCAATTTGAGCTGTCGATACGCCTAAGTTTCTCAACAAAAGAATATTTGCAAGCTGATAAACTTGATCCATTCCATATTTATGATATCCATTGTCGTCTATAAATGCTGGTGAAAATAAACCTTTCTCCTCGTTATAACGAATTTGATGTTTGGAAATAGCCATTAGTTCAGCTAATTGTCCCATAGTTAAATACGATTCTATTTTACTCTCCTCCTAAAGTGCATATTTTCTGACCCCAAAAAAAGACCGACCACCTTTTACGTTATTTCTATTTTACTCTTCCGCTAGCATAAACTATAGGGTCACCCTACAGTCAACTGTTTATTCTAGAAAAATAAACAATATCTGTAATAGGTTTCAAAATAAATACTCTCTTCTGCTAAAAACTTGTAAACGCTTCTACTTATTCGAGAAAAAATGAACGTAGCACAAAAAACGTTACATAACAGATCGAATTTCCAAGCATCGTACCTAACATTACAGTTTATCTGAAATAAATAACAAACGTTTGTGAATATACAGTTATTTGTATCTTTTGTTAGCAATAAACAGCTATTTTGTAAGCATTTATTTTGTGAATTTATTACTTTTCGTATATTATAGTCATTAAGAGGTATGTACCAATATTTTCGAAAGGATCTGAAAAACATGTTAAAATTATACACGACAAATAGCTGTACATCATGTAGAAAAGCACGGAGATGGCTGATCGATCATGATATTCCATTTGAAGAAAAGAATTTTGGCACTACTCCTATTACATTAGATGAACTTAAAAATATATTAATTCTTACTGAAGAAGGCACTGAGGATATTATTTCAATTCGTTCTAAAGTCTTCCAAAAATTAGATACAGATATTAACGAACTACCGTTGCATGTATTATTGGAGTTGGTCAAAGATAATCCAGGATTACTACGCCGACCAATTATGATTGATGAAAAAAGATTACAGATTGGTTTTAATGAAGATGAAATTCGTTGCTTCTTACCAAGATCAGTCCGTAAAAGAGAATTATCCCAAACATTACTTTTAAGTGGCTTATAACTGTTACTACCTCGAATCTAAAAAAGTAAAAACTCATTTTGTCTTTAACTAGGCCTTAGAAGATAGATATACTCTGCAAAGCACGCAGCGTTGTTCTTTCTTATCTGGCTCAGTTAGAAACTAAATGAGTTTTTTCTTATCTTTTATTTTACAAACATCGCATCGCCAAAGCTAAAGAAGCGATAGCGTTCATCAATTGCATGTTGATAGGCCGAAAGTGTCAAATCTCTACCAGCAAATGCACTGACTAGCATTACTAATGTCGATTTAGGTAAATGGAAATTAGTAGAAAAAGCTTGTACAACTTTAAACTCATAACCCGGTGTAATAAAAATGTCCGTCCATCCGCTATCTGCTTTGATTTGTCCGTCAAATTTTGTTCCAATTGTTTCTAGCGTACGAATCGAGGTTGTTCCTACTGCAACGATTTTACCGCCATTTTCCCGAACGTCATTTAGTTGTGCTGCGGCTTCCTCAGTTAAACGATAAAATTCGCTATGCATTTCATGTTCTGCAATATTGTCCACACTGACAGGTCTAAATGTTCCTAAACCAACGTGTAAGGTCAAATAAACGAGCTTCACGCCTTTTGACTGGATTTTAGTAAGTAGTTCCTGCGTAAAGTGTAAACCTGCTGTAGGAGCCGCTGCAGAGCCATTTTCTTTAGCATAGACTGTTTGGTATCGTTCAGGATCTTCTAACCGCTCTTTGATGTATGGAGGTAATGGCATTTCACCAAGTGATTCTAAGATTTCTAAGAAAATCCCTTCGTATTTGAACGTTACAATCCGGCCGCCATGTTCCAATTCTTCAACAACTGTTGCGGTTAAGCGGCCATCACCAAAACTGATTTTCGTTCCGATTTTCGCACGTTTAGCTGGTTTGATTAAGGTTTCCCAAGTATCCCCTTCTGTATTTGTTAAAAGAAGGACTTCTAAGTGTCCACCTGTCTCAGGTTTTTCTCCATATAGTCGTGCTGGCAATACTCGCGTATCGTTCATAACCAACGCATCACCAGAATTCAATTCATCAACGATTTCATGAAAGTGTTTATCTTCTATTTCTTTTGTCTCGCGATTTAATACTAAAAGCTTTGAACTCGTTCGATCTTTCAACGGCGTTTGAGCAATTAGTTCTTCTGGTAAATCAAAATCAAAATCTTCTGTACTAAGCATATTTGTCACTCTTTCTACTTGATTTGTCTTGGCTATTCTACCATCTTTTACACTATCTGGCTATGAAGAAAATCCGCTATTAAAATTCAAAATACTTGCAACTGTTATTTAAAAAGCATAAACTTACTTTTAGTAAGTTACTTTCAAAGGAGGTCATTTAATGTTTGCACCCATTCATCATGTTTCATTATTGACAAGATTTGCTGAAGATAATCAATTTTTTTATACTGAAATTCTCGGATTGCGTCTCGTAAAAAAAACAGTCAATCAAGATAATCATAAGATGCTTCATTACTATTATGGAGATTATGCTGGGACTCCTGGTTCTGTTATTACATTTTTTGTGGTTCCATCACTCGCTCATCGCTATGATAACCGTCATTTTTTAAGTACGATCGGATTAAAGATTCCTAAAGGCAGCCTGCTTTTTTGGGAACAACGTTTAAGCGACTTACACATCTCATTCACGAAAGAACAAAATACACTTCATTTTAAAGATAAAGACCATGTGAATATTCGTTTAGTCGAAGTAGAACAAGCTTCTTTAAAAAAAGAACGACAAGTGGATAATTCTATTCCTTTGACCAAACAGATTTTAGGTCTTTTGTCGACTGAATTCCACGTTGCCGAACCTGAAAAAACTGCTCATTTTTTCTCTCAATTATTGGGTTGGGAAACTAGCAATAACCGGATTCAGCTAAATGGAACTGACTTTATTCAATTTGTCTCAACAGCAACAACTGAAAAAACACGAATGGGTCGAGGAAGCATGGATCACGTTGCGTTTTCCGTTAAAGATGAAAATGAACTGGAGAATTTATACGAGAGAGCTAAAAATCAAGGGTGGACTATTGAAAAAATAGTTCATCGTGGGTACTTTAAAAGTTTGTACATCAGAGAACCTAGTGGTAATCGCGTTGAATTTGCTACTTTAACGCCAGGATTTACCATTGATGAACCGTTAAATATGTTGGGAGAAAGTCTTGCCTTACCAGCATTTCTAGAAAGAGGTCGCGTCGAAATAGAAACCAATATTTATAAAGAAAAATAACCTTAGTGGTCTGTATATTTATTTATCATACAAGGAATTACAAAAAACTGGCCTGCAGCTATTTTAAGAATAACTGCTCATATCGTCTATGTACTTAGTCTTTTTAATAAAAGATATAAACAGGGGCTTAAAAATAAACTGATTTACCTAGAATAAATCAACGTTATTTTTATTAAGTACCCTCTGTTTATATCCCTGAAATATCAAAAACTACTTTTGACTAACTAGAACATTACCCATTTAACGATTCTATCAGTCTTTTTTGTCTTTGATTATTCCAAAATCACAAAGATAATATTTACCGAAAAGCTTTAGACTGTCGGCTTCAATCACTAGCTGTCCGTACTATATTTCTTTGCTCTTTCTAGACAGAAACAAACAAAAAAAATGATGTTGGTTAACTACACCAACACCATTGCATGTTCAACAAATAGACATCCTATGTTCCAGCTTAACTTCTGGTAAAGAAAGTTCTAGATATTTCTCCCAAAATTGAGTAAAATGGAATATGTCGATGTTACGCATTGACACGGGCAACTTGATTGGTCAGCTTTCTCTGACTTCTCAGGGCTTCATGGATCAGCGCCAACTGATCTGTGAAGTGCCTTTTTTATTATATTCGTTTCCGTCTAGTATTCATTTTAAAGAAAAACAATTCCATAGTCAACAAAGTGTCAGAAAATTTTTTGTTTCGCTGATTTTATGTTGCTAATAGTTCTTATGATGCTTAACTATTGGTATAATTGCTGGACACTCGTGTCTTGATGCAATCTTCGTAGTTTCTAAAAGAGTCTCTAGTGATTTCTTCTTGTTCTAAAATATTTCTTTTTTTAGAAGAGAACCTTGATTATAATTGACCTCTACTTCTTCAAAACACATCTCCCTACTATCAAGCAAAACAAATACCTTAAAACTTTTTCTATATAGAATCAAAGACAAAATCCTTCTACACTGATAGATAGCAGAATTTCTTTTGCTCGACATCTATGTACTACATTAGTAAAGGGAAGCTAAGCAAAACGCGTAATGTTTTGCCCAGCTCCCCTTTTAAATTATAGCTTCCAATAGTACATAACATCTTGCAGATAAACATTTATCAGTAATTTTCTATCTATTACATCTGATTGATCTTACTCAACTTTTTCTAAGATTTTGACATCTCCTGTCTTAGATTTCACGTCAATTTTATATTTACCACTATCTGTTACATCAGAAAAATCATTTCTCAATTCACCAGTCCCTGTACTTGCTGTGACTTTTACAGATTGACTAGGGTCTTGCAACCATTTAATAAATCCAGATTGGCTGGAGACTTTTGCATTTACCTTACTTTCTTGAATCGCAATCGTTGGCCCAGAACCGTTTTCTAGCTCTAGCGTACCTAGATTTTCTTCTGAAACGATTTTCCCGTTTTCATTGCTTAGCAAAATATCACCTTTTGTTCGTTTAACAATTACTTGACCATCTGTGGCAGTTGCTTTAAGTTTCTTTATTTCAGAATCTTCTAAAATCATACGGCCTGAATAGTTGTTTAATGCAACATTATCCGAACGTAAGAATTTTAAAATAGATAGTCCTTTGTTGCCTTCAATCGTTAAGTCCCCTAACATACCTGTGATAACTGTTTTTCCAGAGATGCTATTAACCTTTAAATTCATGGCAGATTCTTCTATGATTACATCGCCAGACTCACTATCTATGTTGCCTTCATCCGCAATAATATTTTTTGCGTAGACATCACCAGCAATTAAATCTAAATCGAAATTTTTGGTTTGAATATCCAATAAGCGCAGATCTCCACGGCTTAAGCCTAAATGAAAATCATCTAGGATCGTTCCTTTTGGAATGAAGAAAATCACTTCTGAACGTCCTGTTCGAGTAAAAGTATCAAAAATATTTTCTTTATCTAATGATAAATTGATTTTATTATCGTGAGACCCATTTTCAATTTTTTTAATGTCACTTTCTTTAAAACGACCTTTGACCATCAAACTTGGTTTTTCAGTACTAGATACTTCTACAGTTGTAATCTCAACATCAGCATCTGAATCAAAACTAAATGCGGCATGATTACTAGAAGTCAAACTGATCTCTTTATAATATTGTCTGCCGGTATACATCAATTGTCCTGTAGCTGAAAAAAACAGTAGCATCATCGTTCCAAATGCCAATAAACCAATTGTCAATCCGTTGATTAATTTTCGTTTTTTTACGATCCCGCCTTTTATCAATTGTAAAATGAGGGCGGACAATAATAAACACAAAATCGTTGGAATTCCAGCGAGATTTCGCTCTCCACTTAGCTCTTTTATTGTATAGACTAGAAAAAAGCCAAACAATCCTAAAAGCACTAGAAACAATAACGGTTTTAACATCATAAACACTGTTTTTAAAAATTTTCTCATTCTTTTTTTCTGTGTTTGAATGAATACGTCTTGAATTTCTTCTCTAGGTACAACAGAAGTTTTGGCATTGATTGCAGCATCTAAACTTAAATCTGCATAGTAGTCTGCTGCGATTTCTTCTGGAGGAGCAAGTCTTGCCACTACCTCTGCTTCTGTCTGCCCTTCTTCTAAACAAATGGCTAATTGCTCTAGTAAGTCTTCCTTTAACTCCTCAAAATCTTCCATATCTTCTTCAGCAAAAGCAGCCTTTAGTTGGTTTAAATATTCTTCCATTGTATTCACTAATCTGCCTCCCTCAGTTTACTCACTTGTTCAACAAATTCATCCCAATCGTGCTCCAAAGTTTCCAAATATTCTGTTCCTTTTTCGGTAATTTGGTAATACTTTCTGGAAGGACCATCTGGCGATTCTTTCGTATAAATGACACAATACGATTCTTTGACTAAACGACGCAAAACTGGGTAAAGCGCCCCTTCAGTAATTGGTATAAACTGATTCACTCGTTGTGTTAATTCATAACCATATCGATCTTCTTTTTGGATAAAATGAAGCACACACATTTCTAAAGCACCTTTTTTAAATTGGCTAGAAGCTCTCATCGCTCAATCCCCTTATCACAGTTTTAATGGACAAATTACCCGCGGTTTCCCTAACTGTCCACTGAAATAAATTGACTATGAAAAGAGTAAATATGACTATGTTAACGTACTAGATTCTTAAAAATGAGCTTTCTAAAAAAAACTCAACATTCTATGATTTACTAGAAATAGTCATGCTCTAAAGTGCTTTATCAGTGGTTATTGCGGTTGTAATTCTTTTTCTCTTGAATGATACCTTGACGCTCTTCTGGTGTCAAATTAGGATCGCCCAATTGCTCGTTCCACTCTCTGTTTTTCTGACCTCTTTCTCGCCCATTAGTTGAAGCACCAGAAACCGTATCAGCTGCTTCCACATTTTCAGGTACAGGTGCTACCTGTGTATTTTCTATCGGTGATTTAGCTACTTCCTGCTCTGTTTCTGACTCTTGTCCCACCTCTTTTTCCCTTATTTGGCTAGCAGCTGTTTCTTCTTCTATTTTTTTGTCAGCTGCTTTTTTTTCGATCTCTTCTTGTTGTTTTTTTACTTTTTGCGCTTCTTGCTCTTTTAGCTTTTTCTTGATTGAGTTTTCAACATGAGCGATTTTTTTTGAAACAACTTCAGCTAGACGCTCTTTTTTTAAAGCAAATCGTTCTCTGACTACTTCATCTTTAGAAAATGCAGCAGTTGTGGTATTTATTGTCTGGGTCATCCCGATACCTATCATCAAAAGAGCTATGCAAAATACTATAAATTTTTTCATTCTAACTTCTCCTTAATCAACATATTTCTTTACTATAGTTATCCTTGGAAAGCATCCAGCAATTCATTAAAACGTTTCTCTTCGTCTACAATGATCCAATAGTTCTTTTCTTTCTTATCTGGTTCTAACTCCAAATGAATCGTTTTCGGTTCTTTGTCAGCCTTCAATTCTTTAAACGTTTTTTTCAATGCTTCAAATTGGATTTGATTAAGGTCTTTGTCATTTAATGCATCTAATTCTTTTAAAATCCCATTTAATTGATTTTCATCAGAAATTTTATCGATATCCTCTATCGTTCTGATCGTGTCGTAACCTTTCTTTTTTAACCATAGTACCAATTCTTCATCTGTTTTTTGATCAATGATTTGATCAAATTTTGTCGAATCTAACCCAATAACCGTCACTTGTGCTTCTTGTTTTTTTCCTGTACGATCATTCATTTTTATTGAGAAACTTGTTTCCTTCTCCAATCGTTCTTGATAAATTGTGGCTAATTCTTTAGCTTGTTCCTTTGAAAGGTCAAATAGTTCAGAAAAATCCTGAATCAAATCCTTTTCACTTGGTGCATCTAATTGATAAAAATACTTCTCTGCTGCTTCTTTATCTTGACCATAAATTACATTGTTGATAAAAGCTGTAGCAACCTCTTTCGGATTGGCATTATTTGCGCATCCAGTCAAAACAACAACTATAAAAGCTAATATAATAATTATTCTCTTTTTTTTCATACGTCTAATTGGCTCCTTTTATAACAATAACTGTTGATTTTTTGTATTTTTTCGATTTTTGATTATATATTTAAAAATCGTATAGAATTTAACTCTGATTAGTTGCTTATCCTCTACTGCATATGTCGCACTCAAATTATCAACCGTGGGCAATTTTTTTTATTCATTCAATGAATTTTCAGCACGTTTATATGGTTTCAAAAATAAAATAACCTAATAAAACAAGCTTCTAGCTATGATTTCAGCGCTATTTCCATTGGAATCGTGAAAAAAAGCGCCATATCAAGTAAATAAATTGAATACTAGCAAAACCAGTTAATACAAATTTTCGATACCCAACATGTTTCTTTGAAACAAGATAAAACAAAACTAAATAACTTACACTAAATACCAAATAGGCTAACCCAAAAATTTCTATTTCATTCTCCTTCTCACTCCCTATTATTCATAAAATAGTAGTCGATAGTCAACAATATACTAAGCTTTACATCTATTGTCAATAGAATAATAGTCAACACAAAATTCTTAACTAACTTTTTCAGTATATTTGTTGTTAAAAAATTAGATTTTCCCATTATTTTTGGCCTTAAATAACGAAAAAAAACATCTGATTTGTCGAAATCTCTGTTTTGTAGCATACTAGTAGTAGAAACGTTTTTTAGGAAACACTGAAATCAGTTAGGAAACAAGATACAGAAAAAAGAATTTGGGGTGAGAAAGTTGATCGAATTTCAACATGTTTCAAAAATTTACAAAGGCGGTAAAATCGCCGTAGATGACATCAATCTGTCTTTTGATAAAGGTGAATTTATCTGCTTTATCGGAACCAGTGGTAGTGGAAAAACAACTTCTATGCGGATGATCAATCGAATGACTGATCCATCAAAAGGAAAAATCTTGATCAATGGTGAAGATATTCAAACAATCAATCCAGTAGAGTTACGTAGAAAAATCGGTTATGTCATTCAAAATATCGGTTTAATGCCACATATGACAATCAGAGAAAACATCGTGCTTGTACCTAAGTTATTAAAAGTCGACCTAGAGGAACGCAACAAAATTGCAGAAAAAATGATTGATTTAGTTGAACTACCTAGAGAAATGCTAGATCGTTATCCTAATGAACTTTCCGGTGGTCAACAACAAAGAATCGGTGTCGTCCGTGCTCTTGCGGCCAACCAAGATATCATTTTGATGGATGAACCGTTTGGTGCTTTAGATCCAATCACAAGGGATTCTTTGCAAGATTTAGTCAAAGACTTACAAGAACGGTTAGGAAAAACGATTGTTTTTGTTACTCATGATATGGATGAAGCACTAAAACTATCAAATAGAATCGCAATCATGAGCGAAGGAAAAGTTATTCAGTTTGATACACCAGATAATATTTTACGTCATCCTGTCAATGAATTTGTTGAAGAATTGATTGGTGAAGATCGCCTGATCCAAGCCAAACCAGATATTACGACAGTTGGTGAAGTGATGCTGAACAATGCCATCACGATCACACCAGAAAAATCATTGTCAGAAGCGATCAAGCTAATGAGAGAAAAACGTGTTGATACACTCTTAGTGGTGGATGGTGCAGGCGTATTAAAAGGCTTTATTGATGTCGAAACACTTGACCGTCGTAGAAATACTGCTACTAGCGTGAGTGATATCATGAATCCAAAAGTATTCTTTGTAAAAAAATCGTCTTTACTACGCGATACCTTACAACGAATCTTAAAACGCGGCTTAAAATATGTACCTGTTGTAGATGACCAACAAAAAGTAGTTGGGATCTTAACCAGAGCTTCTCTCGTAGATATCGTTTATGATGTCATCTGGGGTGAAGAAGAAACAGAAGATGGGACTCCCGCTTTAAGTGAAACAGAATCAACTGATGTCAAACAACCTCAAGCGGAGGTGTAAAAAATGAATCAATTTCTTTTAGAAAGAGGAAATGAACTTGTTACTAAAATTGGTGAACATATTTTCATTTCAGGTGTAGCACTCCTTTTAGGGATTTTATTTGCAGTACCGATTGGGATTTTATTAACTAGAACCAAAAGGACTGCAGCCATCGTCATCGGCTTAACAAGTGCTTTACAGACCGTTCCTTCATTGGCATTACTTGCACTTATGATTCCGATTTTTGGTGTTGGTAAAATTCCAGCAATCATTGCTTTGTTTATTTACTCTTTACTCCCTATCTTAAGAAATACGTATATTGGGATCAAAGAAGTCAGTTCTGATTATAAAGATGCTGCTAAAGGGATGGGCATGACAAATGTTCAGTCGATTTTCATGGTCGAATTGCCGATAGCAATGCCGACCATCATGGCTGGGATTCGTCTAGCTGCAGTTTATGTAATCGCTTGGGCAACACTTGCTTCTTACATTGGTGCTGGTGGCCTTGGAGACTTTATTTTCAGTGGATTAAATAATTATCAACCTGATTTGATTTTTGCTGGAACCATTCCTGTTACTATTTTAGCTTTAGCAGCAGACTTGTTACTCGGTCTGTTAGAGAAGAAACTTACTCCTAAAGCATTGAAGGAGGCAGAATGATGAAACGAAAATTTAAATTATTACTCATAACTTTTTGTAGCGCTTTATTATTATCCGGTTGTTCTTTACCAGGACTTGCTTCTAACTCTGATGACTCAACAATTTCCATTACTGGGGGAATCACATCAGAAGCACAAATACTAGCAAGTTTAGTCGCTGGCATGATTGAACATTACACGGATGAAAAAACAACGATCATCAATAATTTGGCAACAACTACGATCAATCATCAAGCTATGATGAATGGCGACGCACAAATTTCAGCTGCCCGTTATACAGGGACTGATTTAACCACTACATTAAACTTAGAACCCATCAAAGATCCTAAAAAAGCCTTTGAAGTTGTACAATCAGAGTTTCAAAAAAGATTTCAGCAAAAATGGTTTAATTCTTATGGATTCGCTAATACCTACGCATTTATGGTCACACAAGAAACCGCTAAAAAGTATAATTTAAAAACCATCAGCGACCTAAAAAAAGTTGGTGATCAATTGACAGCTGGTGTGGATACTTCTTGGATTGACCGTAAAGGTGATGGTTATAAAGGCTTTACTGAAACATATGGTTTTGATTTCAAACGCGTTTTCCCGATGCAGATTGGTTTAGTTTATGATGCTGTTGCGGCAAATAAGATGGATGTCGTTTTAGGTTATTCAACAGATGGCCGAATCGGCAGTTATGATTTGGTTATTTTAGAAGATGATCTCCATTTCTTCCCGCCTTATGATGCTTGTGCTGTTGCAACAGATGAAATCTTAAAAAAACATCCTGAATTAAATGACGTTCTAGCTAAGTTATCTGGACAAATTTCAACAGAAACGATGCAAAAACTAAATTATCAAGCAGATAATGATTTGATGGAACCTGAGACTGTTGCTGATAATTTCTTAAAAGAACACCATTTCTTCGAGTCTGAAGGAGGTGGAAAATAATGCAGAACCTACAAGATATGAATTTACTGCAGCAGTTTATCTATTACTTTGAACAAAACGGTAGCTATGTCTTGAGTCAATTTGTCAGACATTTTCTAATTTCTATCTACGGTGTATTATTTGCCGCAATTGTTGGAATACCGATTGGCATTTTCATTGCTCGCAGAAGAAAAATGGCTGGCTGGGTCGTAAGTATCGCTAACTTGATCCAAACAGTTCCTTCCCTTGCTATGCTTTCAATTTTGATGCTCGGTCTTGGACTTGGGGTAAATACTGTTATTGTCACCGTCTTCCTCTATTCTCTATTACCGATCATCAAGAATACCTACACTGGAATGATCCAAGTCGATCGAAATATTTTAGATGTTGGTAAAGGAATGGGCATGACAAAATGGCAGCGACTTTATATGGTAGAATTGCCACTCTCTGTTTCCGTGATCATGGCTGGTATTCGTAATGCTTTAGTTGTGGCGATTGGAATCACAGCAATTGGAGCGTTTGTAGGCGCCGGTGGCCTTGGTGACATCATTATTCGCGGAACCAATGCAACTGACGGCACCGCGATCATCCTTGTTGGAGCCTTACCTACTGCTTTAATGGCAATCATTACAGACTGGGTATTAGGCATGATCGAACGCCGATTAGATCCAGCGAGTAAACATTCATAGAAAAGCGGAATAAACCCGTTCTTTCAAAAAAAAGCAGATAAGAATCTCTTCAGATTCTTATCTGCTTTTATTGTGTGTTCTGAAAACCACCTGCTATGCGGGTGGTTCCATAGAGCTTCCAGCGAGGTAATAAAAAAGCCCCCTAAAATGTTAAACTGATATAGGTTTCCCGACCGTATCATCAACATTAAAGGAGGTTCCTTTATGAAAAAGGACAATCAAAGTTTATCACACACCGTATGGAAATGTAAGTATCACATCGTCTTTGCGCCAAAATACCGTCGCCAAATCATTTATGGCAAGTACAAGAAAAGTATCGGAGAAATCATTCGACTTTTATGTGAAAGAAAAGGCGTCGACATCATCGAGGCAAATGCATGTCGAGATCACATTCATTTGTTGGTCAGTATTCCACCGAAATTAAGTGTCTCGGGTTTTATCGGTTACCTAAAAGGAAAAAGTAGTTTAATGATTTTCGATAGACATGCGAATTTAAAGTATCGATATGGCAACCGTAAGTTTTGGTGTCGTGGCTATTATGTCGATACCGTTGGCCGAAACAAAAAACAAATAGAAGAATATATACGCAATCAAGTTCAGGAAGATCATATAGCAGATCAGCTGACGTTGTTTGAGGAGTATGATCCGTTCACAGGTAATAAAAATAGCAAAAAATAAAAAATGAGATTCTTTTAGAATCAGCGAGAAGAAGTGGTGCGTGAGGGAGACCCGATCAGAAGGCCTTTTAGGCCGTGGCCGGTAAAAGAGGCTTTCAGCCGAAGAGCAAACCTCCAGTTCTCACTGGAGGTTTTGATTATTACTTCTTCAAATGATAACTATACGTAGCCACAACAATATTTTCCCGCCAAGATAATTTTAACCGTAACCGTAAACTCGTCTGATTATGCAAAATATTTTGCCAACGTCGATTCGGAACGAATTGGGGAATCAAAACCGTCGTCGTATAATTCCGTTTCGCTGAATTTTTACTTACCAAATCTACATAACGGAGAATTGGATTTGTGATAGAACGATACGAAGAATGAACAATAGAAAAACGAATATCAGGAAATTGTTGTTTAAACTCCGCTTCAATTTCCTTTTCTTTTTCGATATTTTCGTCTAGTGACACATGCATCGCAACCACATAATCACCGATTGAACGTGCATAATTCACTGCCCCCACATTTGCTTGGGTCGCATTACCTACTAAAACAATCACTGTATTCCCATGAAACGCCTGTTCCTTCACCGTTTCTTCTAAACGTAATTGTTCGGCTACGTTTTGGTAATGAGCATGAATACTGTAAAAAACAAAAATCAAAACTGGCATAATTATAAAGAAAGGCCAGATATCGCCTAAACGATACATGAATAAGATAACGATGATCGCATAAGAAATCAAAGCACCCACAATATTAGCAATCGATTTTGATAACCATTTTTTAGTCTCTTTCCGCCACTTAATAACCATCCCAGTCTGAGATAGTGCAAATGGAATAAATACACCAATTGAATAGAGCGGAATCAATCGTTCAGTTGACCCTTGAAAAATCAATAGTAACACAACAGAACCCGCAGCTAAGGTCAAAATACCATTTGAATAGCCTAAACGATCCCCCCGGTCCATATACATATGCGGCATAAATTTATCTTTCGCTAAATTATAGGCTAGCACTGGAAAGGCTGAAAATCCCGTATTGGCGGCTACAGCTAAAATTAGTGCTGTCGTAAATTGCAAGACATAATAAAGTATATTTTGCCCAAAAACTGCTTTTCCGATTTGAGCCAACACAGTCACTTCAGTTTGAGGAACAATTCCATACCAATAATTTATGAATGTAATCCCAACAAAGAAAAACCCTAAAATTGCCGCCATCAATGTTAACGTACCTGCCGCATTTTTTGCTCTAGGCTTTTTAAAAAAAGGCACTGCATTACTAATTGCTTCAACCCCTGTCAATGAAGACGAACCAGAAGAAAATGCTCGTAAAATCAAGGCTACCGTAATGCCGGGTACAACGGTTCCAGGTATGGCGGTTGCATGCAACGGCACGACTCCTGTCATGATTTTAAACAAACCTGTTGCAATCAACAAGGTGATTACAGCTATAAAACTATACACAGGAAACATCAAAAAACTAGCCGATTCTCTTAAACCTCGCAGATTCATCAACATAATCAACAAAACAATGACGATTGAAATGGCTACTTGATGCCCATACAATGCAGGCACTGCTGAAATTATCGCCTCAGCTCCTGCAGAAACAGAAACAGCAACTGTCAGCATATAATCAACTAGTAGTGATCCGCCAGCCACTAAACCTGCATTCTTTCCTAAATTTTCACTACTGACAACATAAGCACCGCCGCCATGAGGATACGCATGAATGATTTGCCGATAAGATAACGTTAATGAAATAAGTAAAATAATAACAAAAGCAGCGATCGGTAACGAATACCATATGGCAGCAGCGGATAATGTAACAAGTACAACAACGATCTGTTCAGTACCATAAGCAATCGAAGACAAAGCATCAGATGACAATAACGCCAGTGCTGCAAATCGACTTAATTTATGCTCATCGTTTTCAGTAGATTTTAAGGGCTTTCCGATAAACAATCGTTTTAAATAGTCCACTTTTTTACTCTCTCCTTCTCTGATTTTTTCTATCCTATTTTCAGAAAAAAACTATATTTTTTCCACAAACAATGACATATGCTACTCTCATAAATTACAATTGTCAATTATTTATCTGCTAAACTCTTGAAATATTCATTCCTTCCTCTTTATCTATTAAAGAAACTCTCAAACCTTTTATTTTCTTCATTTTATCAAGATTCTCTTTTCAAAAAAAATATTTCGATTATCCTATTTTTGATCGTGCAAAAAAGACACGACCAGCCTTAATAGCTGTCCATGTCTTCAAGATTATTCTAACGTTTGCCAAGTGCGATAGTTATCAAAATAATCAGCTTCTCTTTTCGCCTGTTCAACGACGCTTTCTGGATAATTCAGTACATGCAAAAGCTGAATAGCATTTCTCGTTGTTGAAGGCCCTTGTTTCAAGCGGTAATCAAAAGTCACGCCCTGTTCTTTCGTTACTTGTTCTTCAAAATGAACATTTTCGCACGATTCTTTCAAAATTTCTGTTAGCTCGATATCATGAGTTGCTACAAAAGCGAGCGATGGGTAATGATTTAACCAATGAATCATACTAGATGAAGCGGCTATTCGTTCAATCGTATTTGTTCCTTTTAATATTTCATCAATGAAACACAGACAAGGAACTCTCGTTTCGGCAAAGTCCAGCACTCGTTTAACAGACTTAGTTTCTGCCACAAAATAACTGTCTCCTTCAAAAATATTATCTTCAACAGCCATTGAGGTCAAGATATGTCCAAATGGTAATTGAAACTCAGTGGCTAAAGCCGTGTGAATCGTTGCAGAAAGGATACAACTGATTGCGACACTTTTGACGTAAGTTGACTTGCCTGAAGCATTTGAACCTGTTACAAGAGTGTTTTTCCTCCAATCCACATCATTCGGCATAGGTGTCGCTAATAAGGGGTGGTAAACTTCTGTTCCAGTTACCACGATTTCATCGGAAAAGATGGGTTGGCTTGTATCAGGCATTACTGTTCGAAAGTTTAAAACAGCCGCTGCAACTTCTAATTCTCCAAGTAGACGCCACATTTCTTTTGCCTGAATCTCATAATTTGATAACTTTTTCAAAACAAAATTATACGAAATAAATGGCAACATGAAAATCATTGCTAAGTAGTCAAACATCATCTCAGCTTCACTATTAGACTTCATTCTGAAAGAAATACCAAATTTAGTCATTGAGCTAAGTGGTTGTAGATTTTTCATTAACTCTTCTTGAAAAGGAGTTTTTATTTTCACTAATTTCTTTGCACAAACAACCGTTTGAACTAGGTAGCCCATACAAATCAACTCACGTTGTAAGGTTTCTTTTTTTATCTGATAATAGATCACATTAAATAAAACTGACCCTAAAAGCAATACAATGGATAGCGTTGTTGGAAATACTAGTAACAATACTAAAGCTGCAATCGGCAATAATCCGCACACTAAGTATAATGTTGTATTTGGTAACTCTTGGCTTCTTGTTTCACTTAGATAACTTTCTACATGATTATTATCTTGTTTACCTAAACAGGCAAATTGAAATTGAACTGCTTCACGAATATCAGGATTTTGTTGATAGTAGTTGATCAGCATTTCCAAACGATCGTGACTTTTTTCAGAAAAGTTGAAATTCCTTAAGCGTTGATACAGCGCTTGGGAACCAATACTCGAATACGTTCCATTGATTCGTTCAAACAAAGCAAATCCGTCTAAATCATACCAAGTAATATCATCGACCTCACTATCGTAAGTTCTATACTTTTTAGCTTTTTGCCACGCAAGTTTTAAGCTCTCTTCTTTATCAAAAAAACGCCCGCTGGGAAATGTTCCCCATTTCCTTTTTACCATTGTCTTTAATTTCAAACGATTATGTGTTTCCATTATAGTAATAATCAACATAATCAGTCCGATAAATCCTATTACAATCAATTGAGCCTCCATTCAACATCCTCCTTTTAATTTTAGTATAGGGTTTTGTATATTTACTTACAAGGAAAAGAGTAAACACAATTGACTCGTACTTTCGAAAATCCAAAAGCAACAAAGCTGAATAACTGGATAGAAAAAAGCAGCTCCGAGAAACAAGCTGAAATTCACATAAATTTGAAAAATAATTTTCGTGAATTTCTTCTTATTACTCGGAGCTAAACGCTTTTGTCTCGTCCTCGTTATTTATTTTTATAATTGATAATAGTCTCTATTCATACTTTCATATTCATCTAAGTGCCATTCTTGTACTGCAGGTTCTTCTAAAGTATTCCTTTTAGGATACTCAAATTCTATTGATTTAGAATACTGAGCATTCGCTGTCAACATATGAGAAATTGTTTCATCCTGCATTTTTATTATATGTTTCAAACGGATTTTTTCTAACTTTAAATCCATGATTTCCTCTTGTTGTATATCCTTTTTACCCAATAAATTCTCTAAAAAATGTTTTTCTCTAACAATGACCAAGGTCAAAACAACGATTACGACCACTAAAAAATATAGCACCATTACTAAATTTGTATCCATTTATAATTCCTCCTAACAATCCCATCACTATGTTACCATGTTAGAAGTCCATATTTTTTCATTTTTTTAGTAAAAACCACTGGTTTTAGATATTTTTTTGAGAAAAATTAATATATTATTATATTTTTTATCTTTTAATATATATTTAAAGTAAATAATTGTGATCAAAGGTCACTTCTACGATATAATCACCAATGTTTCTATACACTTGTTCTTGTAGACGAATCCTTAGTTCTTGATCTGTTGCCTTAAAATGATTTGGAACAACTAAATCAAATAAAATACGTTGTTTCCCACCATGATCGACTAAACGAATATCATGTCCTTTTAATTCGCCATTGATCCCTTTAATGATTTTCTTTAGTTCTTGGTGAATGAACTGTTGTGTTTGATCGTGTAAGTTTACCGGATCGATATGGCAAACAAGATCCACATCTAACTGCTCTTTAAATTTCTTTTCAATCTCATCAATTGTTTCATGGGCCTGTGTCAAATCCCAGCGATCATCGATTTCAATATGCACCGAAGCAAAGGTTTTATTCGGTCCGTATTGATGAATCAGCAAATCATGATACCCTATGATTTCCGGAACGGAAGATAAATAAAGTTTCATTTTATCGATAGCCTCTTGATTAGGCCGTAGCCCCATCAATTCATTTACAAACTCTCGGATCAACTGCAACCCACTAAAAATAATATAACAAGCAATTACTAGTCCCACGATTCCATCGATTCTCAATCCAGTAAGTCCTTCAACCGAAGCTGAAACTAAAACAGCAATTGTTGTGAATACATCATTTAAGCTATCTTTAGCAGTTGCGATCAGGGTATTCGAATCAATTCTCTTAGCAACTCGTTTGTAAAAAACACTTTGCCAAACTTTGATCAAAATAGACAATAACAACACGATCAAAATCACAGGTGTTACCTTGATACTTTGCGGGTCTTTGATTCGTTCGATAGATGTCATAAAAAATTGAAATCCTACAAACGTGATCAACAATGACACTAACATACCACTGATATATTCAAAACGTTCATGTCCATACGGGTGTTCTTCGTCTGCTGGTTTCCCAGAAATATAAAAACCAACGAGTGTCAAAACCGAAGACACTGTATCTGACAGGTTGTTCATCGCATCGGCCATGATCGACACACTTCCTGAAACTAGCCCAATCAATAATTTACTGACAAAAAGCAGCAAGTTGGATAATAAGCCGATGATCCCGGCAAAAATTCCAAATGCCGTTCTAAGATCAGCACTTTTTTGTTGTTTTTTTTCAAAGCGATCAATTAAAAAATTTATCATCATATTCCCTACCTCGTTTTTAGCATATCTTAAGACTATAAAATGATTTCAGAAATTTGTATAGTGAAAAGGAGCTTTTATTAGTGACTTTTTATTGTTTAGAAAGACCCAAGTTGATTGATTGGACTTCTTTGTTTTTTTATTAGGGATGCCTTGAAAGAAAATAATGACTTATATCATGTTTTGATCGTCACTAAATAGCAAAAGATTGAAGCTGACTTATTAGAACGTCGCCTCAATCTTTTGCTATAGATCACTACTGAATTTTAATGGAAAATATGACTTTCGTGTGAAACCTTCGCCAATTTTTTCGTTTTTTCTTCGATATAAGGGTAGAAGAAAATCCCTAATACACAGAATACAATTGAAATACAACTTAAGATAATGATCGCCTTCCAAGCATTAGGCCAGTATATTCCTCCAGCAGATTCACGCAATAAGTTCACCGCATGCGTAAATGGTAAAAATGGATTGATAAATTGGAAGAATTTACCAGAGACTTGAATTGGATAATTTCCTCCACCTCCGGAAATAGAAAGTACTAGAATAATGATTGCAGCTCCTTTTCCGACATTGCCGAACAAGGCTACAAGTACATAAACCATCATCATAAAGGCAAAGGCGATCAATAGCGCAAACAAGACACTGTAAAATGGTTGCCTTACATCTACGCCCAATAAGAAGTAATTTCCTAATGTCACAATCAAAGCTTGAGCTAGTCCCATGACTAAGAATGTTAACATCCTTGCAGAAAATTGTTCTCGTTTAGAATATTTTCCGCGGTCTTTTTCGTCTAAATGAAAGTCGGTTGTTGCAACACTTGAAAATAAAACGGCCCCCACCCATAAACAAAGAGCTGTATAAAATGGTGTGCTTGCTGATCCGTTATTGGCGATAGGATAAATTTTATTTTCAGAAACTTCAACTGGTTTAGCAAAAAAGTCACTTTCAGCATTAGCATCCAGTTTAAGCAACTTTATCACTTGACCAAGGTCAACATCCTTTTCCCCTTTACGGATTGCTTCAGCGGCTTTATGAAGACCTGTTTTGATGTTTGGCCAGTCATTTTGAACAAGGTCATTGGCTTTATCCAAAGCGGCTTCAAGATCAGGCATTTTTTCATTGACTGTTTTTAAAGTACTTGTGATGTTTTCTTTGATTCCTGGATAATCATTTTGAATAAATCCAGCTGCTAAACCTAATTTTTCTTCTATAACTGGTAATTCGTTATTGTAAAGGTCTGCCCCTTTATTGATACCATTTACGATCGTATCCATATGACCGTTCAATAGAACATTGGCATCGTGGACTTCTTGTTTGATTGCAGGTAATTCAGCTTGGTATTTCTCTAAGATACCGATCGCATTAGCGACTGTGCCCTCTGTTGAATTTAGTAATGTAGCAAAATCGATTTGTTTTGCTTTATCTAGTAAACCTTGAGCCGTGCCGATCGTCGCGATTAATTTAGTTAAAATATCATTGACCATCGTTGAAACTGCATCAACATCAATACTTGAAGCTGTTGCAGCAATTTCATTTGCACCATTTTGAATAGCTTCCAAATCAGCATCCGTGATTGCATTGACGTCTAAACTATCCACTTTAGCTTTTAAAGTCGAAATCAAATTACTAACTGTATTTAGCTTATCAATAGTAGGCTGTAAATCTTGATTTCCAGCCGATTCTTGTATCTGAGTCAAGGTTTGGATCAATTGTTGAATGACCGCTTTTTGTTGCCCTAAACTATTTGATAACTGTTGTTTCAATACTTCACGTTCTTCTGGTGTCAAACGATTGTCACGCAGTTGTTCTACCACAGAGGCAACGCTTGAGCTAATGGTTCCAATTGCTTGTAAAGTTACTTTCATGCTACTGGTGATGCCTGGTAGCGCTTCTTGTAGTTTAGCCGCCCCTTCAGAAGTTGCTGTCGCTAAACTATCTGCTTGATCACCCAGCTTTTGAATATCTGGTAAAGCTGTTTGTACCCCTTGAATAATTGTTAGTCCTTGTTTTGCTTCATTGATTCCTTCAGTCATTGTTTGTTCAACTGAAGCGAAGTCCTCATCGATCATCGCTAACTGTTTACCGGCATTTTGAATTTCCGGAATTTTTTGCTGTAAGGTTAAAATAACTTTGGCTTGTTCTTTGATCGTCGGCATCTTACTATTTAAGTCGACTAGTTTTGCACCTAATGCATCGACTTGAGGTAAGTATTCCACAAATTCATTTGCTTTAGCTAGTTTTGTTTTCAGCTCTGGCATTTTACCATGTAAATCTACAACTTCTTGTGTATACTTATCGATTTGATCGATATTCTCATCTGTTGAAAGAATCATGTTCTTCACTTTAGTGATACTAACTAGATTAGAATCTAAATTGTAACCAATATCGTTAAACACACTAACTAATGTGCCGCTGGCTGTTTTAGTGAATTCATCTGTAATTTGTGCTTGTAAAGAAGACGCACCTTTTTCTGCAATTTTAGGAGCAATCGCATTGATTTTCTCATTGATTGAATAATCTATTTTAGGCTTAGTAATTTCCCCCGTCGTGAAACTCAACAAATCTTTAGAGAAATCTTTTGGTAAATAAATACCCGCATAATACTTACCAGATCTTACCCCTTTATCTAATTCCTGTTTCGAGTCTACGAATTTCCAACCTAATTGCTTATTCTTATGAAGATTTTTAAGAACTTCATCACCAATATTGACCTCTTTGTCTTTGAAGGTTGCTGCTTTGTCGTCGCTGTATACTGCAATCGGTAATTCTCCTGTGTTTGCATAAGGATCCCATAAGGCTTTAATATTGAACCATGCATAAAGTGATGGAATAATCATCAGTGCAATAATCAAAAATGTAGCAATTGGGTTTTTAAAAATGCGTTGCCAATCTAATTTAAATAACTTCAATGTATTTTTTATGTGTTTCATCCTGTTCACCCACTCTTTTTAATGACTGATTTACTTTAGCATAATCTTTTTATCAATAACAAATGAAAAATCATTTTTTTGTCCATTTCTACGACAGGTCTCTCAAATTGTCGTAGAGATTTCTTCTATGTATTTAGCGGAGCCTTTCTGACACCTAAAAAAAGACAAACTCATCCGACTGAATCAGCTTGTCTTTACCTTAACTGTTTATAGTTTTGCTGAAAACTCTGATACTACTTTTTTAACTTCGTTCACTGAATCAGGATCTAAGTAGGAAAGTGCTCTAGGAACCACACTCATAAGATACATCTTATCTAGCTTATCCGTTGATTTTCTTTCCATCAATTCTGCTAGTAAATGTTTCATGTCTTCTTGATGCTCCGCTGTTGTTCGATCCATTATGAAGTCATAAAATTTCTTTTCGTCTGCTTTCATCGCTTATGCCTCCTAGAATTTTATTCTATTATAAACTTAAATAACAATAAGTAGAAGTGATTTGCTTTTATCATCCTAAAATAGAATTATGTGAAAAAACAAAATAAACAAACACCAGCTTTATCTCCTTGTTTTGCAAACTGATCCAAAAATCATTAATTGCTCGTCGATCTTTTAAACTTTATACTTTTCAATTAAAAATTCATACGCTGCTCGACTTATGATCCCCATTGGCTGGTTGATTCCTGGATTAAAGTAGAAATCCATTGTAACTAATTCTTCCAGTGTTGTTTCTTTATCAATTGCTAGTGACAATGTGTTGATTGATTGGGTAATATCTTTTTCAGACATCAACTGACCGCCGATTAATTTGTGCGATCCTTTTTCGAAAACCATTTTGATATGTACTTCTTCTTGTAATTCAAGAAAAGGTAATTGACATGGTAATGTTAAAAAGGTACTTTCAACTTCAATGCCTTCGAATTTAGCCTCGACTTCTGTAAGTCCTGTGCTAGCAACGTAGCTGTTAAAAATTTTTGTCGCAGTTGTCTTTTGCGTCATATTGTATTTCATCGGATGGCCCAATACATTCATAGCCGCAACGGTTGCACTTCGTACAACATTATTCACTAATGGAATAAATGATTTACGGTAACTATTACGAACTGGATAAGAAATAACGTCACCTAATGCAAAAATATCAGGATCGCTTGTTTGCATATGCTCATTGACCCGAACTGTTCCATTCGCATTTAAATCTAAAAATTCTTTCACTAAAGTAGTATCCGGACGAGCGTTTACTGCCACAATCACATAATCATTTCTGATTTCCTCATTCGTTGTTTTTGTGATAAACGTCTCTTCATCTATGTTAGAAAAACCAATAACACTTTCATTTAAATGAAGTTTGACCCCCGAATCTCTTATTTTTTGTTCAATTAGTTCAGATAGTTCCTTACCTAAATATCGAAAAAGGACTGAGTCTGCGCTTTCGATCAAGTGAATTTCTTTTCCTTTTCCTTTCAATGCATCACATAACTCTACTCCAATATAGCCGCCTCCGACAATTGAAATTGATTTCGCTTTTTCTAATTTTTTCAGGACTTCCACTGAACTGGGGTAGCTTTTAAAAACCGTTACTTTGTCTTTACTTGGCAATGTCAGATTTGTTGAAAATTGATTTGATCCCGTTGCAAGAATTAATTTCTCGTAACTGACTTCCCTTGTGTTTTTATGGATATCTTCATAAATAATTGTCTTTTTATCAGGATGGATCGTAGTAACTGTTGCATTAAGTAAAACGTCTATGCCTTTTTTATCCAATTCTTCTGATGTAAGATATCTCACTTTATCTAATTCATCGACTAATTGATTCATTCTCAATATGATTCCACTTGAAACAAAACTAACCTCATTTCTTTTTTCAATTAGAATAACCTCAGTTTGAGGATTTAATTTCTTCAATGTTAATGCTGCATGAAGCCCACCATGTGAGGCTCCGATAATTACCACTTTCACTAAGGTTCTTCTCCTTTCGATCAAATAACCTATTTATATAATTGCATAAATATAAGCAACATTCTATCCCATTATATATAAAAATTTGATTTTTTTAAATAATAATTAAGTAGTAAATTTCTTTTTATAGGTTGCGTATTGCCATTTTCTTATGAATCAAGTATCCTTAAAGTGAGGTGTCTATTATGCTAAAACGAGATTTTTTAGAAAAGCCCTTCGATTATATGAATGATATATTATTATTTTTATACAACAATCAAGGCAAAGCGACAAAAAATGAGCTAGTCACTGAATTTCAAATTAGCTTACCAACATTAAATGAATACCTGTCTTTCTTACAAAGTTTCCTTGAAGAGAACCAAGTAAGTGAGCAAGTAGAAATAACATTAAACGGTGAAAATATTTCGTTGAAAAAACAACCAACTTTTCCATTAAAGAAAGTCGTTGTTCTTTTTCTAGAAAAATCAATTAAATTTCAAATGATCAATCAATTATTCAATAAAGGGGAGCTAACCTGTGACTATTTTCAGTTGAACTATGCAATCAGCTCCGCAACGTATTATCGTAAGATCACTGAACTAAATGACCTTTTAAAGGAATTTCGCTTGCAAATCAAACGCGGAAAACTTATTGGCGAAGAAAAACAAATACGCTATTTTTTCTTTAGTTTCTTTTGGTTTCTTTTTGAAGATAAGACAAGCTTGGAAAAAGAGACTGCTAATCAGTATCTTGGCTTTGTAGATATTTTAAAGGATTCTCTTAACCTAGTGTTTGATCCAACTGAAGTATTGCAAATTAAATTGTGGATGAAAATATCGTTCAGGCGGCTGACTACTGAATACAATCCTGTCATCAGTCCGAATTATGATTATCCCGATCGACCGTTATTTGAAGAAATCAATCTAGCCTTACATACATATATGAAAAAAATCGACCGTCCATATACTATTTATGAAGCATACATGTTTTATGACTTCTTTTGTTCTATGCATAATTTTTCTCCGAACTCTTCTTTTGCGTTTAGATTGGCAGAAAAACAACGCAGGGAAAGTTCTTATTTAAACTATATGAATAAAGTGATCTTAAAATATCTAAAGCAACAAGGTTATTTATCGAGCTATGCTTCATCCGCTCGATTATTGTATATTGAAAATCTATTGTTCCAACTTCATTCTCAACTTTATTACTTTGATGGTTTTATCCTGCCTTTTGATAGTTGGACTATAAAATCCATAGTCAATGCACATCGTCATCCGTTTTCGGGTAATGAAGTTTTTGAATTGATGGATATTGCGACTAAAAAGTTTGATCAAGATGGTGAAAAAGGTAGCTATAAAAATAAATTTACCGAAATTCACTATACGATCATATTAAATCACATTGCTGAATTAAATGAAGAAAAAATTGCGATTGGTGTTTATCATTCACTGAATCCATTTATTGGTGAATTAGTTATCCAGCACTTAACAAATGTTTTAGGACACAAATATCCCATCAAAGCAGAAGCTTTCAAAGAAGATAGTCACTATGATATATTACTTTCTAATATTTATAGTGAAGTGATCTCTGAAAAACAAGAATTAGTCTATATCTTTTCAGATATTGGGAATAGTTATGATATGACTGAAATCGAAAAACTGATCATTCAGCTGATTGATACTAGATAAAACAATTTTTTATTCATATACTACTAATGAAATTATAGCAGAGAACATGCTCTTGATGTTCTCCGTTTTCTTGATATCTATTAAATTTAATGAGAATAATCATAAATTTGAGCTATTTTTTCGCATTTTTGTTTATAAATATTTCTACATTTTTTGCAAATATTAATCTTTTTTAGTTCATTTACAAAAACAAAAAAAAACGATATAAAAATATCGTTTTTTTATTTTATCCAACCTATGTTATCAAACGGAGCAAATCTGAAGGAAACAACCCCTTCGATTGCTTGACCGTCCACTAATCCAAACGCTCTACTATCGCTGGAATTATTTCGATTGTCTCCTAATACAAAATAATGTCCTTTAGGGATTTTTTTCAATTGTGACATCTGGTCCAAACAATCTTCCGATACATTTATTTTGATCGTTCCATCCGGTAATTCGCTAGCAGCGGAGAATTCTGAGCTTTTTGGTAATGATTCGGCCTGATGATTGATGAATAAATCAGTCCCCTCTGTCCAAACCAAGTCTCCTGGCATCCCTATGATACGTTTTACATATTGAAAATCACTTTTCACAGGTGGTTTAAATGTGATAACCTCATATCTCTTTGGCTCTTTCGTACGTCGAACAATAACGCGATCTTTATTTAATAACGTTGGTTTCATTGAGTCTCCATCAACCATATGGGGTGACGTATTTAAGATAAAGAAAAAAACAAAAATTGCAAAAAAAACAACTGGGAGCATAAATTTGACGATTTCAATAATGCTTTCTTTTCTTTTTTTCTTTTTTCTTTTTTCGAATTCTTCTTTCGTTAATTTTTTCTTTTTTCTCTTTTTATTAGTCGGAGGATTTTTTCTAGCTTGCTCTTCTTTAAGTCTTGATTTAGCTTGAATATCTTCTTTTATTGGTACCACTCGTTCTCTAGGTTGCGGTCGTTTCTTTTTAACTACAGCTTGCGAATGTTCTCTATTTTTAGTTCTATTTTTTGATTTTTTATTTTTATTGAATTTCCTATTTAATTGGCGTTTTAGTCGTTCAAAACGCTTTTTTATCTCATCCATGGTACACCTCAATCCTACCAATTAATACTCTTAATTAAGAATAACAGACTGCTGTCCATTTTTCCATACAAAACTCGGGAAGTATGAAAAGCATCCAGACTTCCTCTATACACTAGCAAAAACATGCTGATTTGTTCTCAGCTATTTTCAGTGTCTCTTTATTCGTTTACTGCTTTTTATATTGAAAAAAGCGAGTGAGGTAAAACTCTAAAAGTTTTACTTCACTCACCTATAATTCAGTCAATACTTTTTGAGTACCTATACGATACTATCGATTATTAATCAAATACTAATTCTTGTCCTTCAACAATGACACTACTACTAAGCTGATTTTTGTTCATTAAGTTTTGGATCGATAGGCCTGAATCTTGAGCAATTTCCCATAAAGTTTGACCCGTCTTTACAATATAGACTTCTTTAGGCGCTTCTTTTTCCTTTTGTTCAGCAACAGTATTCTCATTTGTTGTTTCTTTCTGTTGTTCTGATTCTGGCGCAATAGGCGCAGGCGTTGGAGTAGGTAAAACCACTTCTTCCCCACCAGCAGTTACTGGTGAAGAGCCTCCGACTGATGCTCCTAAAACCAATGAACTAGACATAAAGTAGATAGCAGTACTAAACAATATTGCAGAAAAAATCAACAGTATAGAATTTTTTTTATTGATTCGTTTTTTCATATTGTTCTTCCCTTCATTTGTTTTGTGGTCATTTAGTTTCCAGATTTGTCCAAACGTGATAGTTTACTTAAACGTTCTTCTAATTCGCGATAGATCGTCATTACTTCATTTTTAGACTCTTCTACTTCATTAGAAATATTTTTCGCGCGATTTCCAATATTTAGCATTTCAAGTTCAGCTGAGTTGACCATGTGTTTTGCTTCAACTTGAGCTTCACTGATAATACGATTTGCTTCTTTCTTAGCAGAAACCATTACTTCACCGATTTCTTGTTGTGATTTCAAGGCTTCTTCTTGCAATGATTGGTTTTTCAATAATAAATCATTGATTTGTTGTTTTGCTTGTAATAGTTCAGCTAATTGATTTCCTGTTGCTTCACCCGTTGCAGACATGCTGCGCATTGTTTCAAGTTCAGCATTTAAGTTTTCTAACTCTTCTTCTTTTTCTTTATAGATGCTTCTTAAGCCAGCTAATTCAGATTCAAATACATTTTTTTGAATCGAATACTTATCATTCAAACCTTGGATACGTCCTAAGCTTGTTTCTAATTCGCTCTTATCTTTTAGAACAGATTCTAATTCTCTTTTTAGTTCTTCAACGCGGCTGTTATCAACAGAAGCATCACTATTTGTTGATAGAGTGATTTCTTTTTCTTTTAATTCTTGGTTTTCTTGTTGTAATTGGTGCATTTGCTCTTGAAGATCAGCAAGTTTTTGTGTCAACTCTTGATTTTCTTTATCAGTAGTTTGAAGTTTTTCATTCAATGATTCTAATTCCATCTTCACCGTCTCCAATGCTTCTTGTTTTTCTCCGATTGTTCCTCGGGCAGCTAAATCAGCTTGTAATTGTTGTACTTCTTTTTCTTTTTCAAGAATTTGTGTTTCTAATGCTTTTTCTTTTTCAACAAGGGCTGTTTCCAAGTAAGCAATTTGTTCTTGTCCACTGACGTTTTCTTTTTTTAATTCTTCTATTTGAGCTTTTAAACTTGTGATTTCTTCAGAAGAGCCAGCTGTTTCATTCACATCTTCCAATTCAAAAATTTCAGTTTCTTTTTGATTCAGTTGTGTTGCCAATTCATCATTTTTCTCTTTTAACAATTCAAGTTCATCTTGATTGCTTTCAACCTTGATTACTAACTGTTTATTTTGTTGAGATAAACGAAAATTTTCTTCTTTATTTTGTTCAAATTCAGTTTCTTGCAATCTATATTCTTCGATCAATTCTCTTAAGCGTGTGATCTCTTGCTCTTGTTCAGCCAATAAACTACTATTATTTGTTGTTACTGTAGATGGTCTCTCTTCATTTTCCGAATTAAAATCTACCTCTTGTGTTAATTCTTCTTCGGAAACTTCGTTAATTTTCTTAATTAACCGTCTCTTTGCCATGTGTTTTACACCCCGTCTTTTATTTCTCTACTCTATTTTTCTAATACTACCTTTTCTAAGTTACTCTCTTTCGATTCTCTTGTATAAACGATCGATTTTTTAGATAGTTTGTTCGTTTTATCTCGATATGTAAAGTTAAAATCAATCATTGTGATTTCTTTTACTGGCTGTAACTCGTTAATAAATGTCTCGATATTTTTTTCAGCGGTTTGGAAATCACTAAATGTCAATGCTGTTGGAAAGACTGAGATTGTCAATGTTTCCGTTTTTTGACTGATCATGATTGCCACGTTTGCCTCTCCAAAAAAGGGTTGCCAATCTCTCAAAAATTGAAGTTCATAGTTATCTAGTGTTTGAGCATCGCGACTTTCAACGACTTTTTTCCAAGGGAATTCCGTCAATTTCAATGAATTTTCTTTATAGCTCTCAATTTCAGCACCAGAAGCTCCGCCTCTGGCATCCTTAATTTCCCCTATTTTCAATTCTAAATCTTTATTATCTTTTCTTAAAGCATCTTGATTATAAAGTATCCCAAAAAGTATTAGACAAAAAATAATTGCTGCAATCATCAAAAATAATAATGATCGATTATTCTCTTGATACTTATAAAAATTAATCTTGCGTTTCATTTTTGGACTATCAGAATCTAGACTCTCCAATTGAAAACGAACATACAACTGATAACTGAAAAAAAGAAACAGTATTGCTACTAATACAAACATGAAAATTGTCATCAAATATAAACTCCTTTATCCCTTAATAAAAAAACACTCAATATATCTATTTTTTTGAAAGTTATCCACTTTCCACCCAATTATACATAGTTTATTGTAACATTACGTTACGTTATTGCCAACTTTTTTTTATAAACACAGTTAAAAGTCAATAAAAACAATAGGGTGATTCTCAAAATTAAGTATTTTTTTATTATTTAAGCTAAAGGAAATTATATATATGTGATTGTTTTACAGTATTTTGTTCTTGATATCCGTATTTTTTCTATTCATTAAAAAGCAAGAAAAAATAACAGCTCATAAGTAATTAGTAAGGTTTCTCTATTTCATCTTATGTTGTCTGAAACAGCTATTCTGAAGATAGAATAGGTTTTATGTTCTATTTTAAATAGCCTGATGCTCTTAACGATATGTACCAAGATTTTCTTCTTCTAGTTCTGCCTCAAAAATCCCTACGCTAACTCCTAATGCTCGGTCGACAGAATCCATAATTTCTATACCTAGATGGCAAACTTTTTCTTTTAAACGTATTTTGTCAATGGTGCGGATCTGTTCCAGTAAAATAACTGAATCGCGCTCAATTCCTGTTTCTTCAGAATTAATTCCTATATGTGTAGGCAATTTTGGCTTTGCCATCTTCGCTGTTATTGCAGCGACAATAATGGTTGGACTAAAATGATTGCCTAAATTATTTTGTATGACTAGTACTGGACGTACTCCCCCTTGTTCTGATCCTACAACAGGGGATAAGTCTGCAAAATATATGTCACCCCTTTTGACCATTTGAAGCCTCCTATTCTATTTATACTCCCTTGGCATGCGTTCAGAAAACGTACATGCCACCTCATAGTGGATCGTCTCTAATTTATCTGCCACCATCTGCATTGTGATCTGTTCTCCGTGATCGTGTCCGATCAGTGTGACTTGCGTTCCTACTGCTGTTTTTTTAGGCAAACGAATCATGCATTGATCCATACAGATTCTTCCAACGATCTCACATTTTTCGCCATTAACCAATACTGAAAAACCTTGCAGGTGACGTAGCCATCCGTCAGCATAACCAATCGGTACCGTGCCAATCCATTCTTTTTCAGTTGTCGTATACGTATTGCCGTAACCTATTCCTTCTCCAGCTGAAAGTTGTTTCACTTGAATTAGAGAGGAGAATAAACTTAATGCAGGTTTTAACGGATAAACTTCTGGCAATGCCCGGCCTGAAGGATTTAATCCATACATAGCTATACCAAATCGAATCATATTTCCCACATTATCAGGATGCCAAAGGGCCGTTGCACTATTGCTTACATGAACATATTTTGGCAATTCAATCAATACTGATAATATTGCTTGAAAACGTTGTGTCTGTTTTTCAAAGTAGCATCCGTTTTTTTCATCTGCAGTAGAAAAATGAGTAAACAACCCTTCCCAAATAAAGAATTGAGTCGATTGTACTAATTCAACTACTTGTTTAACAGCTTCAGGCGTAGTAAATCCAATACGTCCCATCCCTGTATCGACTTTTATATGTATTTTCAATGGTGTTTGTGTTTCTATATGGTTCAATTGATCGATTGCCTGCTCCAACCATTCTTGAGTTGCTACAGTGACAGATAAATCGTATTTTAGCAACAAGTCTATGTAAGAAACATCTACGACACTTAAAATGAGTATCGGTTCTGTAATACCGGCTTCTCGTAGTTCTACAGCTTCATCCAAGAGTGCCACGCAAAACCCAGTAGCGCCTCCTTTAATGGCCGCTTGTGCCGTCTGAACAGCTCCATGTCCGTAGCCGTTTGCTTTGACTACAGCAAATAACTCTGTTCCTTCGGGCATACGTTTTACTTCATTGCAAACATTTTCTTTAATTGCCTGTGTATCGATTACTAACTTTGTGGGGCGATGCCATCCTACAGCCATATGTATCCTTCTTTCTTTTAAAGTCGAATCAAAATAGTCAAACGATCTAAGTCACATCTCAAACTGAAAAGAACCAAGTCTATCAGTTCAGAGGATTTATCTGGACCTTTATTCAAATTTTATAGATAAAATGCGTTCTCGTTTAACTCGTCTCCAAAATAATTTGAGCAACAGCATGTGTGTCTGTATGTGAGATAGACACAAATACATTTCCTTCATGGGGAGATTTTGTCACTTTAGGCGCTCCGTTATCTTCTTTTAAAATCTCAACATCACGTAATCCCAAACTTCCTATTCCAGTTCCCCAAGCTTTAGAAAAAGCCTCTTTACAAGCGAAACGCCCCGCTAAAAACTCTACTTGACGTTTATGTGGTAATTTTTGAAAGAGCACATATTCATTATCGGTGAGAACTCGTTGTACAAAAGAAGATTTATTGCCGATAATTTTATCGATTCTTGAAAGTTCTACCATGTCTATACCAATTCCTTTTATCATTCTTCAGAGCCCTCTTTTTTTATTTTATAAATTACTCTTATTCTATCAAATTTTAGCAATTTTTCCACATAATAATGGAAAAATTAATAAAAAGCTGAATGAACTCATTTTATCTCGACCGAAAAAGAGAAAAATGGGACTGAGGCACCTCTTTCCTCAGTCAAGTTTTATCTTTTTTCCAATGAGATAAAATCAAATAAAAGAGGGTGGAACAAAGCGTATATGCTTTGTTCCACCCTCTTAAAATCCAGCAAATACTACGAAATAAATAAGTAGTTCTGATTTCTAGCCTTTATGGATTCATTAATTTGAGTTGTCTCTAATAACAAAGCTACGTTTTTTATCGTTGTGGCGTTTTGCTGAACGATTATCTTTGCTCTTATTGTAGCCGCCACCGTTTCCAGTGCCGCCGCCTGTACCTTTGTTATTCTTGTTGCCACGATAGCCGCCACCACCGTTTTTATTACGATTACGGCTATTTCCGCCGCCTCCGCTGCGATTATTTTTGTTGAAACCTTTTTTATTTGATGGTAATGGACGTTCTGGTGTAATTTTAACTGGAACAGCATCTGATGGGTCTTTAGAAATAGTTTTTAGTAGTAATGCTGCTAAATCTTCAGCAGAGTACTTTTCTAAAAGATCTTTAGCAGCAGGCAAGTAATTATCTAGACCATTTTCTGCCATTTTTTCTTCGACTGTTTCGATTGCTGCACCTAATTGTCCTTTAAATGCTTCTTGTTCATTTGGTGGACGTAATGGTGTCATACGTTTTTTCGTCAATTCTTCGATAACATGCAAGTAGCCCATTTCGTTTGGTGTAACGAAAGTCACTGACATTCCGCCTTTACCAGCACGACCAGTACGGCCGATACGGTGAACATAGCTTTCTGGATCTTGTGGGATATCGTAGTTATAAACATGTGTTACACCAGAAATGTCTAACCCACGAGCTGCAACGTCTGTTGCTACTAAGATATCTAAGTTTCCACTCTTGAATGAACGTAAAACACTCATACGTTTTTGTTGAGATAAATCCCCATGAATTCCTTCAGCTTTATATCCACGAGCTTCTAGACCACGAGCTAATTCATCTACACGACGTTTTGTACGACCAAAAACAATGGTTAATTCTGGAGTTTGAACGTCCAATAAACGCGTCATCACATCGAATTTTTCAAAGTCTTTTGAACGTACGTAATATTGATCGATCAAATCTGCAGTCATTTCTTTTGCTTTGATTTTCACGTGTTCTGGTTCTTTCATGAATTTCACGCCAATATTTTTGATTGCTGGCGGCATTGTTGCTGAAAATAGTAATGTTTGACGTGCTGACGGAATTTTAGAGATGATTTTTTCGATATCTTCTAAGAATCCCATGTTCAACATTTCGTCTGCTTCATCTAAAACTAATGTTTCAATTGTATCTAGTTTTAATGTGCGGCGATTGATGTGATCCAATAAACGTCCAGGTGTTCCGACAACAACATGTGGGTTTTCTTTTAATCCACGAATTTGACGGCCAATATCAGCTCCGCCATAAACTGCTTGTACACGGATTTTTTTGTCGCGGCCTAAACGGTATAATTCTTCTTGTGTTTGGATCGCTAATTCACGTGTTGGTGCAATAACGATTCCTTGCAAGACACGGTTTGATGTATCAATTTTTTGCAACATTGGTAAGCCAAACGCAGCAGTTTTACCAGTACCAGTTTGTGCTTGTCCAATTACGTCTTTTCCTGCTAATGCTAGAGGGATTGTTTCCTCTTGGATGGGTGTTGCTTCTTCGAATCCTGAGCGCTCGATTGCTGCCAATAAATCTGTTTCTAAACCTAGTTCTTTAAATTTCAAATGATATCCTCCTAATAGTGTTTGTTGCAGAAGAAAGTGATTCTTCTAATTTAATAGTGTTACAGGTGATTTGACTTTCACTAATTTCGAAAATGTTCATGGAGTCAGTAAACCTTCAACATAGGTTTAGTTTATTTTCTCATTAGCGTTACCGAAAAATCCACCTTATGAAGCTACAGGCACTAGAAAAGCCAAACGAGTTCGTTCAGCTTTTTTAATCTTTATATGATAGAAAAGTATCTTCAATAGGTACTTTCGTTTTATCTACTTCGATCTTTCGGCAATAGGTTATTTTAGCATAGATTTACATTTTCAGCAAGTTTTATGAAAGCTTGCTAAATTTCGAGAAGTTTAGTGACTACTTCATTTAAACCCATCCCGTTACTTGCTTTTAAAATAACCATATCTTTTGGTTCAAGAATTTCTTTTAATGTATCCGTTAACGCTGCTTTTTCTGTTTTTTTGAAATAATGGAGATGTTTTTTTTCATATTTTGTCGTCAGACTATCATATAATGCTTGCATTTCAGATCCATAAAGAACAACTTCATCGATTTCTGTTGGCTTTAAATGTTCACTCACAGAAGCGTGCATACTAGCAGAATCAGGCCCTAACTCAAGCATATCCCCTAAAACAGCCACTCGTTTTCCTTGTGTAGGCATTTGACTAAAACTATCCAGCACTAAATTCATTGCTGTGGGATTCGCATTATAAACATCACTTAAAATTTCAATACCTGTACTGCTTTTTAGCCATTCTGTGCGATTTTTAGTTAATTTAAAATCAGCTAAGCCAATTTTGATTTTTTCTTCTGAAAGTTCAAACCACTGACCAATACTGATGGCAATCAAGGCATTTCCTACGTTATATTCACCTAGAACAGGAATCGTAAATAATGTGTTTGAACCGCTTATTTTAAACGATGTAAATTCTTTTTGCGCTTCAATGATCTCAGCCATACAGTCCGCTTGTACTAGACCAAATGTTTTGATCGCTTGCGGTAACTCTTTTGTCAATGGCAATAATAATGGTTCATCTGCTGGAATAATCAACAGACCGCTCTTAGCAAGTCCTGCAGTGATTTCCATTTTTGCTTTTGCAATTCCTGCTCTTGAACCAAGATTTTCAATATGCGCCTCACCAATCATTGTAATGGCTGCCACATCTGGCTGAGCCAGTCTCGATAGAAAATCAATTTCATTTGCGTGATCCATACCCATCTCTAAAATTAGTTTCTCTGTTTCGTCTGGCATATGTAAAATAGTATAGGGTAAACCGATGTCATTATTATAGTTACCTTGCGTTTTATACGTTTTAAATTGTTGCGCCAAAACAGCTTCAGTCATATCTTTTGTTGTTGTTTTGCCGTTACTTCCAGTAATCGCAATGACCGTTGGCTTCATTTTTTTTAAATAATAAACTGCTAAATCCTGCATAGCTTTTAAAGTATCCGAAACTTGTAGAATCGGTAATTTCTCTGGTGCCGCTTTTGTTGCACTCCAAAGTGTAGCACCCACGCCTTTTTCTATGGCACTCTCAATAAATGAATGTCCATCATTTTCTCCTTTTAGTGGCACAAACAGATTATTCGACTGAATCAAACGACTATCAAATTCAATGCCAGTCAAGTCGAAATCAGGCCATTGTTTCCAATCATTGGTTGCTTTGATTGCTTCGGCCGCTTCCCAGAAAGTTAGTTTCATTGTTTTGTTCTCCTTCTTAATTGTGCGATCGATCAAGTTCAATCAGATACAATTATTTTTTAGTACTCTTAACCAGAAAAGGGCTGAGACAAAACTTCTACGGTTTTATCTCCTCCCTATTTTTTATCTTTCGAAAAAACTTTGTCTTTGTTTAAAACGATTTAACGCTAATTGTATCAACTCTTCAATTAAATCACTATACTTCAACCCCATATTTTCCCATAGCAATGGATACATGCTAAATTGAGTAAAACCAGGCATAGTATTTAATTCATTTAAGAATAATTCATTCTTACTTGTTAAAAAGAAATCGCAGCGACTCAATCCACTACCATCTAATATAGTATAGGCTTTTTTAGCATATTCCTGTGCTTTTTGATGAACTTCATCTGGCACTTCTGCTGGAATTTGCATTGTGATTTGATTATCGATATATTTTGAGTTGTAATCATAAAATTCAACATCTTTTACAATTTCACCAGGTTGTGTTGTCCGTACATCTTCATTTCCTAAAATAGCCACTTCGATTTCGCGTGCTTCGATCCCTTGTTCAACAATTGCACGTGAATCATAGCGATACGCTTCTTCTAAAGCATTTTGTAACTCTTCACGATTTTCGGCTTTGCTGATTCCCACACTAGAACCCATGTTAGCAGGTTTGACGAAAACAGGATAAATCAAAGAGCCTTCACACTGTTCAAAAACCTTCTTAGGATTTTCTTTCCAATTGCTTTTTAAAACTGGAACATATGGTACTTGAGGGATACCTGCTGTTTGAAGCAAATACTTCGTCATAATCTTGTCCATTGCATTAGCACTAGCTAATACGCCAGCTCCGACATAGGGCATTCCAATCGTTTCTAAAAAGCCTTGAATCGTTCCATCCTCACCATTTGGCCCGTGCAATACTGGGAAGACGATTGCATCTTCTTCTTGAATATCACAAGGTTGAATCACTTTACCAGTAAATTCACCCCATTTATCTATTTCCCCATCCTCAGACCAAGTTAGTTTAAGAATATCCTTACTTTCAGGTTTTTCTGTTAGGATCGGTCCTTTGACCCATTGTCCCTCTTTACTAATAAAGACCAGTTGGACTTGATAGTAATTATAATAAATCGCATTTAAAACGGAATAGGCAGATAGTATGGAAACATCATGTTCTTCACTTCTCCCACCATATAGCAAAATAATCTTCAAATGCTTTTCCTCCTAAATTTTCTTCTATACTGTTGCATCAACAGAGAAATTCGAAATAGCTCTTTCATATTTTAGCATAAAAGCCACAGTCCGAATAGAAACAAATCATTAAATCAAGGAAATTTTTCAGCCTTGGTATTCTTTTAATCGAGAAAAGTGCATTGATTTGCCTGATATGAAAGATAAAAAAAAATAAAGCATTCAATTAAGTATGCCTTATTCTACATATAAATCCTCTTTTTTCGCCTCGATTACTTCGATTAACTTCCCTTTAAAGGTCGCACGATCTTCTGCTGTAAATGCTTTAGGTCCCTTTGTATGACCACCACTTTTGCGAACTTTCGCACTAAAATATCGTTGTTCTAATAATCCATCGATGTTTGCTTCTGTGTATTGATAGCCCAACTGATGAAGTACGCACACACCTTTAGGCAAAACTAATGAAGCTAACCCATAATCTTGTGTCACTAAAAGGTCCTCTCTTTTGATCAGTTGAACAATTCTAAAATCAGCAGCATCAGCCCCTTTGTCAACATAAACAAATGAAACGTTTTTAGGATACTCTTTCAAAGAATAATGATCGATACTCGTTACGATCACAACCTCAAGTGAATAAGTTAAGGCAACTTCAATTGTAGTATCTTTTACCGGTGAACCATCACCATCGACAAAAATTTTCATCCTCGTTTCCTTTCAGTGCTTTGATCTTAGTTTAAATACCAAGCAGGATGTCGTTTTAAGAAGATAGAAACTTCAGTGAATACCGCTTCTTTCACGATTTTATAAAGCTCAGGATTTCTGATTTTCTTTTTGATCGCCCCAGTGTATCTTGGTCGTTTGACTTGAATTGACAAAACGACGTCAAAACGTTCTGAAAAATTATCTGTTGTTAAGTATTTCAAGCGATTCGTTTCCTCTAAAAATTGATTGATTGCGTCAACAGTCCCTTGCACAAATCCATCAAGATGTGTTCCGCCATCAGAAGGTAAATGCCCGTTGACGAAACTGTCTTTAATACTCGTCGAACCATTTTTTGAGATGACAGCTTGAATCGTCACACCTTCACTGATCGTATTAATGCTCAATGGTTGACCGCTGCGCGTGATACTGTCATCTTTTTGAAAAATATAATCTACGAGACCTTGCTCATAATGAAAATAATTTTTCTGTTTTTTACCATCGGTCAACGAAATAGTCAACCCGCTATTTAGCATTGCTAGTTCTTGACATCGGTTAAATAAAACAAAATAGGATACCGGCTTATTGCCAAATAATGTCTCATCTGGTGTAAAGGCCAGCTCGATTCTTTGCCCTTCATCTTCCGAAGGAATCAGCGCTTTTTTATTCAGCTGTCCATTTTGATAGATTTGAATCGTTCGCTTCCCTAATTTTTCTACCCCAAAACCTAATTGTTCTGACAACGCATTGACGACAGAAAGAAAAAGATAAGGCGGTGTATACTGTTCTTCAGGACTTTTATCTAAAAATAACCCTTTTTTACTAAAAAAAGAAAAAATGAATTGCGTCTTTGAAAGTTCGATCGACAGTTCTGTCTGCTTTAGATCAACTGCCAATTGCAGCAAATGATCCAGCACTTGCAGCACCATACTTTCCAAGCCTGTCGAACCAATTCCACCAATGTACATACCTGGTCGTTTTCGAATACTATCTTTCAAAACATCATCGTCTAGTGCTTTCCAAATATTTTCATCGGTCACGTTGATCTCCTCCTACAAACAGACTTTTAAAAAAAATAACATGTATGTATTCACTACTCCTTTAGCATACCAATTTATCCCAGCTACGTAAATGGTTTCGCTAAATTCCAGCTCATACTCATTATAATGAAAAAAAGACTAGAACGAAAGTAGTATAAACGCATTTACACTTTTTCATTCTAATCTTTCCTCTAGCGGATCAAATCTACCGTTGGTTGTTCCATGATATGCCTAACTTGTTTTCGCGTTGTCAGCGGAACATCTCCTTGAATTGTATGCGCCAAAACGCCATTGGCAGTGGCAAATTCTACTGTTTCTAGTAATGACCATGATTCACTATATCCAAGCAAAATCCCTGCAGCATAACCGTCACCTGCACCGATTCGATCCAAATTAATAATCTCGCGGGGAGCTGATTGAACATAGCTTTCTAAATCGAATAAAAAACCAGTTAAATAATGTTTATTCCCTTCGCCTTGACGAATCGTCCCAGCAAAGCGTTCAATCTGATATTCCAGCATAAATTGGTGAATTAATGCTTCAAACTGTTTAGACGGTTCCACTGTTTCATCAAGCTTCATTCCCAATAAGTCTGTTAAATCACGTTGACTACCAAAAACTAAATCGCAATATGGTAGTATTTTTTCATATTGTTCCTTCATAAATGAAGTACCATGCACTTCATTTAAACTAGGTCGAAAATTAAAGTCGAAACAGACTTTCTTTCCTAGAGCATGCGCCTTTTCGGCTAAAACAAACGCAGCCTCACGAGTTTCTTCTGTCAAACTTAATGAAATTCCACAAATATGCACTAAATCGGTTTCAGCTAAAAATATATCGAAATTATACTTAGAAGCTCCACTCACACCAAATGAACTGTTTCGACGATTTTGATACGTTACTTGTGTCGGTCTTGGTCCAAACCCCATTTCTGCAAAATAAGAACCAATATGATCACCAGAAAAACCGATCCAACGATCTTGAATCCCTAACTGACGGACACTTGCTTTAGCTGCTTCACCTAATCGGTTGTTAGGAAGATTTGTCAGTAAACTTGTTTGACAGCCAAAATGAGCGAGGTTACTTAAAATATTAACTCCTGTTCCTGTAAAGTCTAAACGTAATTCTTTGGTTTGTTCCAACATCAGATATTCTGGTGGCGTCAAACGCATCATTATTTCACCAAATGCTGCAATTCTCATGTCGATCCCTGCCTATTTCTTAGCTTCACGAGTTCGTTCAGCTTTTATTTTTATCTAGCTTTGTGAGCTTGCGTTTCGAAAAAAAGACAAAATATGAATGAGGCACATTTCGCCTCAGTCATATTTTCCTATTTTTCTGTCAACGCTGAACGAGCTCACTCAGCTTTTATTTTTCTAGCTTTGTGAGCTTGCGTTTCGGAAAAAAGACAAAATATGAGTGAGACACATTTCGCCTCAGTCATATTTTCCTATTTTTCTGTCAGCGCCGAACGAACTTCACTCAGCTTTTATTTTTTTAATGTATTTTTGATCATCCCAAGTAATGTTTTCACATCTTCTGGTCTTGTATCTCCTGTTGTTGAATCGATGATTGAGCTATACACGTGAGGGATGATTTTCTTCACTCCGGCATCTACTGCGATTTGTACGATTTCTTCAAAGTTTTCTAAATCGATTCCCCCTGTTGGCTCTAGGTAGAAGTCATATTTAGCACATGCTTCAGCGACTGACTTATATTCTTCGATATGTGCTAAGCCTTTCATTGGGAAGAATTTGATTGAGCTGCCCCCCATATCTTGTAATAAACGAATCGCTGTTTCGATCGTAACTTCGCCAGCTGGTGTTTGTGAGCTTAATGGACCTGTAGCGATATTGACAATGCCGACTTTACCTGTTGGTGATACTAAGCCATTGACGATTGTTTCGTTTTGACCTAATAATGCACGTGATGTACCTACACCTGTAAAGACTTGGTTGACATGTTGGGGTTGTAATTCTTTTGAAATTCTTGATACCATTTGGCTTTGATTTGGATCACCTGCACCTAAACCAACAGATAATGCGTTGTTCGTTTCTGCGGCATATTTTTTCATGTCTTCAATCGCAGCTTCGTCAGTTGGATAGTTTTTAGATAATACACCTAATACAATGTGTCCTTCTGCTGCTTCATAACAGTCTTTCGCATTTTCTACTGAGTTAGCTAGGACGTTTAGGCAAATACGGTTTTCTAAATAATTTGGTGTTAATGTCATGATTGATTCACTCCTGTTTATAATTTTTTTATTTCATGATTTCGGTTAAACGAGTCACGATTTTATTCATTTCTTCTTCATTGACTGAACGGATATCGAATTCGATGATACCGTTGTTTGCTTGGTATTCACGAGTATATATTGCAGGGCTCTCAGCTCTTAGTTCTTGGATGACTTCTTTAGCTGATTTTACGCCACTTACTTTGATACTAGCACGATAAATATCTCTACCTGCACCGTCCTGAACGATTTTAGCTTCAATATTTGTGATTTTATTTAGACTATCGATAAATGGTGTTAATCGTGCTTGCATTGAATCCCCTGCTTCACTACCATTTTTCACATAATCCTCTACCGCTTGGGTAAATCCTAGAATGTTATCTTTACCGATTTTCATCGCTCTTCCGATTCCTTTTCCTTGCAGGCGAATCCATTCGATATAGTCTTTTTTCCCAATCACAAGTCCTGCACTTGGACCTTCGATAGCCTTTGCACCACTATAAATCACTAGATCTGCACCTGCTTTGATGTATTTGAACAGGTCCTCTTCTGCTGCGGCATCCACAATCAATGGTAGCTTATGTTTCTGCGCTACGGTTGCTGCTTCTTCAACACTTAACATACTTTTTTGAACAGTATGATGACTCTTGATATAAAGAATCGCAGCCGTTTGATCCGTAATCATCATTTCGATATGTTCTGGTGAACACATATTAGCGTAACCAGCCTCTATAACTTGACCACCACCTTGTTCGACCATCACTTCAACAGGCGTCCCATAATCTACATTGTGCCCTTTAGGTAGGATTATTTCCCGTTTAGTGATTTTATCTGTGTAGGGATGATAAGCATGATAAACGGAACCCTCACCAATCAAAGCAGCCACACTTTGTGCGATACCAGCAGATGCGGAAGAAACGACTTGAGCATCTTCAACTCCTAAAAGTTTCGCTAAATAAGCACCTGTTTGAATACTTAACTCACTCATTTCAAAGAAATGTTCGCCGCCAAATTTTTGAGCAGCTAAGACATTTTCTGACACTTTTGATACCCCTAAAATCGTCATTCTACCTGAGGCATTGATGACTTCTTTTAGGTTGAATTTTTCATAACTAATTGTCATAGACTGTTCCTCCAATAATGGTTTTTACAGGTTTGATCAATTCTTTTGCTTCTCTGGTAAATCCGTTGGAATCTGTCAAGGTCTTTTGACCTGCTTCAATTGTAAAGATCGTGATATCAGCATCATATCCTTCTTTCAACTGACCTTTTGACTCAAATCGGAAATTTTCAGCAGGAGCAATGGTCACTTTTTCAATGATTTCAGACCAGTCATAACCAACTACACGTAATTTTTCCATTGTAGTAGCTAAATCATGCACAGGTCCTTTTTCACGGTTACGGATATAAATATCTGTGCTGATTGATGTTGCTTTCATTCCTTCAGATAATGCCGTTTCAGCAACATGAAAATTGAAACTGTCCGTTCCGTGACCAATATCAAAAACAATCCCTTTATCATAGGCTTCCCATGCAAATTCTTTAATCTTATCTGTTGATTGATCCAAAATCCCGTTTGGTTTGCCATTGAAACAATGGGTCAGTATATCACCTTTAGACATATGTGCTAGGATTTCATCCAATTCTGGTGGAGCCGATCCAATATGCACCATCAAAGGCAGATCATTGTTTGCTTTTTGAATCTTCTTAGCCATTTCTAAAGGAGTGATCCCATTGTCCCCGATCACCGTTTTACTCATGCGGGCCTTGATTCCTACAACAAAATCTGGCAGTTCAGTCAATACTTTATGAACTAATTCTTCTTTCACCTTACTAAGATCTGCCAATTCGTCTTGTTCAACGATCCCCCATTTTGAAATATTCACTAAAGCATAAACATTGGTTTTCGCTTTTTTGGCTAAGTCATAAAATTCATGGATATTTTCTGCACCTGTCGTACCCGCATCAATTACGGTCGTTACGCCTTTTTTAACACCAATTTCATCTGGAAAATCATAATACAAAGTCATTTTTTCAAAACAATGGACATGATCATCGATCCAACCAGCGGATACATAAGCGTCCGCTGATAATTCAACAACTTTCTTACTATCTGCTTCGATTTTATCGGCAACTTTTGCAATTTTCCCAGCATTAATTGCTATTTCTATTGGTCTACCTTCAATGGTTTGCCCATTTTTTATAATTAAGTCGTAACTCATTTTATCCCCTACTTTTCTTTAAATCTAAATTTTGTCCAGGGTTTTACAAAATCCAACAACAACAATTCTTTCTCTGTTATTTGACCTACTTTATTTTTACGGTCATCTGAATGCGGCTGTAAAACAATTTGCAGCTCATTTTTGTATTTCCCAAACGCATCATTGCCGATCACAACATCTCCAACTTGAAATCCTTCTGTATTGTCATGTGCTGGATTGGCTTCATTCTTGTATTTTTTACGTACTTCGGTTGAACGAACCACTTGATCCGTAATGTCCCCACGACGGAAGTGCTGTTCATTCAATATAATCACCTTTTCAACCTTGTTTGTATCCTCTTTAAATTCAACAGCGAATTCTAATTGATAACGATTTAAGCTGCCTAGTAATTCTAATTCTTCATCTGATGCATAGGCATTTCCAATAATCACATCATCAATCAAGCCCGTTGCAAATAAATGTTTTGTTTGGATATCTACTGGTAAATGTCGGTGCATTTCTAATGTTGGCAATCCATCATTCACATCCCAAGGACCAATCTTGCCTGCTTGAGAATTGATAAATGCCGCTGTTCGAATCCCATGTTTTTTAAAACGAACACTACAGCGCTCAAAGAAATCATACGGCAAAGCTGTCCCTTCCTGCGGATAAAAGTTGTGACATCCATAAAGAAATGGAACGTTGGCTTCATAGGTCAAAATATTATCAAGATACGCCACATCGTTACTCATATTCAGTTCAATCGCTAAATCAAATGGATTAAACGTCAGCTTCGCTTCCTTGTTGCCATCAAATCCAGCATCTAACCGAATACCGTCAGCACCAGTCTCATAAAAGAACGTTAAATCATCATATGAAATTTGTAATTCATCAAAAATATTCGGTGCCACATCTAAAATCGTTTCATACCCTAACTCTTTTGCAAAAGCAATCAACGATTTGAACTTTTCTTTTACAACTTCTTTGCCTTCTGTTACTTCCAACATACTCATAAAAATTCGTGAAAACCCACATTCACTGGCCTTTTTCAAATACGCTTTATCTTTTTCTGTATCACTATGATCTGGATATACAGATACACCTAATGCTCTTTTCATGGCTTTTACCCTCGCTTTATATGGTCGAATTTATTACGATATTTAAAAGAAAGTACTGAGCTGCACAATATGGTTACGGTCCCTACTATGAATACAGGTTGTTTGATTAAAATTCCAATCACGATTGATAAGAAAATCAACCCAATCGAAGCTATACACAAATATAATAATCTTAATTCCATAAATTTTGCAGGTAGCCACTTCTTTTCAATCATTACTTGACTAAGAATAAAAAATACAATAAACCAAATTATCATGACCTTAATCACCAAAGAGGATAGTAACACTACTACCCTCCCTCTCTTCTTAATTAAGCAGCTGATTTTGCTTTTTGTTCAGCCGCCAACTCTTCTGCTTCTTTGTCTAACTGTTGTTTTTCATATACTTTGAAGAATGGGTAGTAAATCGCCAAAGTAATCGCGAAATTAACGCAAACAAGCAGTGCTGCTGGTACGCTCCAGTTTGTACTCATCCAAGCGGCAATCGGCGCAGGTATGGCAAATGGTAAACGCGCTGCCATCATTGGGATCACATTTGTCACAGTTAAGAAATAAGAAAAAGTTGTTGTGATCAACGGTGCCACGATAAACGGAATCCCTAATATTGGGTTCATTACGATCGGTGTACCAAAAATCACTGGTTCATTAATATTAAATAATCCTGGTAGGAAGGACAAACGTCCTAAACTTTTCAAGTATGTTGATTTAGAAAACATCATTAAAACGACTAAAGCTAAAGTAGTACCGGCGCCACCGATCCAGATAAACCACTGTAAAAATTGTTCAGTAAAGATATTTGGCAAATTATGAACCGATGCACCTTCTTGGAAAGCAAGTGTATTCTCTGCAATCGACATATCCCAAAATGGTCTGATGATAGGTCCCATAATAGCTGGTCCGTGAATCCCTAAAACCCAGAAGAAACAAATCAAGAAGACGGTAAGTAGCCCACCAAATAAGCTGTTTCCAGCTAAGGTATCTTTCAAAGGCATTAATAACGTACTCAAGAAACCATTTAAGTCAAAACCAATCACATGACGAATCACCCAGAATAACAATAAAATCACAGCGCCAGGAATCAGCGCGATAAACGAATTGGAAACTTCTGGTGGAACACCATCAGGCATTTTTATCGTAATATCCTTTTGAATAAAGAAGCGGTAGATTTCCACAGAAACTAGCGCTGTAACAATCGCTCCAAACAACGAAGCGGAACCTATATTAGCTAAATTAATGTAACGGCCTGCACCAATAACATCTTTTACGTCTTCAAAAACACGAGTTGGTGGAGCTGCTGTGACCAAAAAGGCCATCACTGCTAAGATCCCACAAGTTAAAGAATCTAATCTATAACTCGTCGCCAAAGAAGAGGCAATACCAAATGTTGCATACAGAGCTAAAATCCCCATTGTATACCGAGATGGAATATCTAAAACTGCTTCATAGGGTTCAATAAATTTCATGTAAGCATCGATTGGAATATTCTGAAATACTGTGAAAAAAGCACCCACGATCGTCAAAGGCATAGTTGCAATAAGGCCCTTTCTGATCGCCGTCATATGCCTTTGAGAGCCAAATTTATTGGCGATCGGCATCAATTTTACTTCCATCCATTGCACAAAACCATTCATTTCTTTTGTCCTCCGTTCAAAAAATTAGTATGAATAAAAAATCAAATTATTTCCTATTCATAATAACATGGTAACATTATAATGTAAACGGTTTTCAAATGAATAGTGCAACTTTAATTGACTTTAACTAGGTAAATCAACTGGGAATATTGCACCAAAGATCATTGCACCTAAAATTGCACCACCAGCAATTGGTTTTTTCCACACATAGAAAATTACAGCCCCGATAATTGAGCCAATACCGATTGGAGCCGAAGCCCCACATGCACTAATAATGATCAAAGGACCTAAGAAACGGCCAGAAGCATTTCCAGCTCCCATCATGACATCCGCACCAAATGTAGAATTTGACTGATTGATTGTAAATTTCCGAATCATAATAATAATTCCACCGATAATCAATCCAAGAACCATCCCAGTTAGTAAGGAAAGTCCAAAGTTTTCAACGGGTGCTGTGATTCCCATACTTAAAAGAATCGCTGGAACCCCAATCCCAACTCCAGTTAAAATCGCTCCGCCAATATCTAAAATACCGACTAATGATCCTTCCAAAATACGTGCAAACAAGAAACTTGCCCCAAATGCCGCAGCTGCACCATAAGAGCCGCCGTCCATTCCAGCTTTTAACATCGCAACGATTGCCACTTCATTAAAAGCTCCCACGCCATGCTCTATATACATATGCGTTCCAGCAAACACACCTGCTGATAATAACCCGACTAAAATCGGAAATGACCAATCAGCAAACCAAAAATTCTTTTTTTCTAATTCTACTATTTCATCCATTAAGGTTCCCCACTTTCTATTTAGTTACTTGCCTATACTAAAAATATCATGCATATTTTGCAGCCAACCTGGAATCTGTAAACGGAAACTTTCGATCATTTGTAAATCGAATCCTCGGAAAAAAGCACTAAGTACAAATAATAGAATAACTGCTGCCATCATGCTTTTCGTTACTTTGTTCCAGCCGATTTCATCGACACCTTTACCAATTAGAATTCCTAGTACAACACCTGGAACTGCATTTCCCATGATCATCGTTGCAAGACCACCAAAAATTGTTGCCCAAAGTCCAGAGCGTTTTCCAGCATCAATCGCTGCTAACCAGAATAAAACTGGCATTACTGTATTGATCAATAAATTTGCTGCCGGTACTAAAACTGCAACCGCAGTTACTTGTAATGATTCTGGAATTGCAGAAGCCGTCGTATTCAAGAAAGCCACGACTAGCATCCCAACAATTGCACCTGAAATCCCCATTTTTTTCGGGTTATGCATTGTTTCAGAAACATTTTTATTTTTTACTAATAATGCTGCTGCTGCCCAGTTAGGAATCACACGGTGATCCACATCTTGAGTAAATGCTCCTGCTCCAACAGTTGATGCCCAAGCATTAAAGAAGAATCCTAGTCCAAATGAAAAATGACTGGCCGCATCTCCTTCACAAGCGTTCATTTCACCTAACGTTCTAAAAGCACCTAGTCCTTGTGTGCTTGGCGCATGGAACATTCTTGCAGCTCCTGCTCCTGCTGCAAATCCAACTAATCCCCCAATCAATAATGACTTGAGTAAAACGACTAAAACATCCATTTAATTTGCCCCCTTATGCATTCTGTTTTTCTTTCCAAAAGGGATTGGAAGACCATTTGGATCAGTAACTCTTTTTTCGATAAACGGAATTGTTTCCATTTCAATCAATGTAATTTCAACTTCAACATCCAACAATACACGATAATCTGCACGTGTACGAGGTAAAAAGAAAAAGAAAAAGCGCTCTGTAAAGGTTTCTTGTTCTGCTTTTACGATTTGAATATCCAGCGGTTCAATTCGAACGATCACATCATCTTTTTCTTTTAATACACGATTATGGATTTGATTCAACGCATTTGCAAAAGCCAGATTTTTTTCTTTTCCTGTCCCTTCGACCTGAATGACCTGACGCTTTTTAATTGTTACTTTTTCCATTTGGTTCTCCCCCTCCAGTTTTAATGTTAGGCGTTCTTTTTCAGATACGCTTCCACTATACGTTTCCCTAATTCTTCTTGATCCATAAAACCAAAACCTAATACCGTTTTACCATCATTGATTGCTGTCACACCTTCATCAATAGAACGCATACCGTGACGTTCTGGGTAGCCATATTTTGTAGCAGCTGTTAATGCACCTGCACCACCGCTTCCGCAAAATGAAATCCCTAGATCCGCATTTTCTTGTTGCATGACATCTCCTAAACGCATATCTGCACCCATTCCCGGCACAACAACTGCTTTGCCGCCAGCTGCTTCTACCCCTTTTGCAACATTTTGACCTTTACCTAAACGATCTGCAATTACTACTGTTATCATGATTTATTCCTCCAATTTTTTATTTAAACGTGCATCATTGATGCTTCTATTTTCTCTTATGCTTCATTTTGTCTTGCTGCTTCAAAATGGATCGATAATACATACATCTCGTCTTGCGGTAGATTTCCAATATGCTGAACAACTTGATCTGCAATCGCTAACGCTTCTTTAGATACTTCTTCAAACATTATTGGATCAACGCCAGACATTTTTTCATCTGCAATCGAGCGTTTGATCATTTCATTGACATGATTGATCAAAATCGTCCATTGTAATTCAGTCGGCTGAATTGCTTGTTCTACTAACAATGTATTGATTTTTTCCAGTGATGCTTCCAACTCAACTCTATTTGGGCTTTCATCAATGATTTTTTGAGCATCGTCATTTAACTTCATGTGTGCCCCTCCTCTCTTATATAATTCAATAAAGCAGTAATTTCTGCTTGATTAACCATTAGATCGTTTTTAGCAAAAATTCGTTCTATTTGTTCAACTAATTCTTGCTGTGCCAACAAAGTCTCTTTAACAATATTCCCTTCACTTTCGTATTGACTATCAAAAGTGATTCGATGGACCATCAGCATTACATGAAGTAAAAACGCTTCTTTATATTCTTGCGTCAATTTTTCAGCAAATGCTTTAAGTAATTCTTCATAGATCACATAGGTCCGTACAAGAATATCTCTACTTTCCGCTTCGATTCCTTGTTTTTCTTTTATTTGTTGACGAGGAATCAATCGTGGGACCTTGCCTGTTTTTGTATGCGTCAAAATTTTATTGACTTCCTCTTGAATACTATGAATATCTGCTTCTGTCGGTAGCGGATTCACTTTAACAAAAGGACGATTTACAATTTCGATTGGAAAAATACTTAAAACCAAATCTGGATTTTTTTCTTCTATTACATCTACTGCATTTAAAACGGATGCAAATCCAGCAATTTCAACATTTGAAACGTCTTCCATGATTTTTTGTTCAATCAAACTCGTCACACCTAGACCAGTTGAACATACATACACGATCCTGACCACATTGACTTCATGTAGATTTTTTTCATACGCAACCAAAAAGTGCAAAGCAATATAGGCAATAAATGAATCATTGATCAACAAGACTGAACCTTCGATATCACTTTGGCTGGCAAGCTGAATCGCTGAAAACAATTGTGGATACTTAGCCTTGATATCATCAACAAAGGGATTATACTCATTTATAAAAAGATGTTTCTTTGTTAGTCGTAAGGATAAATGTGCGAAAAGATTTGTAAATAGTTGACGATCACGATAGAAAGGAAAGTTGATTTCTTCAGACACATCTTTGATCAACTCTTCCGTCAGGCCAACAATGTCCTTTTGATTATTTGCAACGAACACATCACTATAGATATAGAAATATTCATCTGCTAAAAGTGGTAATTCATAATGATTGAAAACTTTCTTCATCAATAAAAACGGTAATTCTTGCTTTTGCTGTAATACTTTTTGATTCGTGAGCATTTTATAGCCACCAACCGTGTGATGCAGCTGCATTCTGGATGCCGCAATTGCCACACGTAATGTAATCGAGAGTATTTCAGCGTAATTAAATTGATCAAACAAAGAAGGATCTAACAGACCTGTCATTTCTTTTAACGCAACTTGATAGATTTTCTGAAAAATCGTATTGACCCCAACGTGAACTTCCTGCATTTTCTTTTGTTGTCCTGATTGAACAAAATAACTCATAATCTGGTAAATATCATATTCAGTTATTTCTTTTTGCGTGATATATTCCATCAACAAACGAATTTTGCTCTCTTCCCCAACAATAGAAAATCCCTGGCGACTTTGGCGATTAAGTGCAAGTTCATAATTGTGGATCAATTCTTCCACACGATCTAAATCACTAATGATCGTATTACGACTCACTTGAAGATCATCGGCCAATTCTTGTGAAGTTAAATAGTTAGAGGCTAATAACAAGCGAAAAATCAACTGATTGACTCTCAACTCTTGATCAGGATACGTTTCAAATCGCTCTACTTCAATAATTTCATTTTTCAAAGTCAATCTTTCTGAATCGGGTATCTCTAGCCAAATTCCTTTATTACGCCGCGTTTTGAGTAAAACATTTTGTTCTTTGAACCAATCGCGGACATTTTCTAAATCATATTTGATTGTCCGCACACTGACATGGAAGGTTTCTGCCAATTCTTTTGTTGTAACACTGTCTTCTAAATCTAAAAGCAATAACAAGATTTTTATTTCTCGTTTTGATAAGTGCAGTGACATATACTCACCAACTTTCTTTCCCTTACACTTGAACTATAGCTTGATTTTTATTGCATAACAACACAAAAAAGTTGCACTTACACAAGTGCAACTTTCTTAGTATACTATTATATTTGGAATATTTGTATTGCTCGAAACGTTATTTTATATGACATCCTTCTTATATTTCAAGCGAAATAGTACGGTTTGACGCCATTTTTACTTAGTGCAATATAAATTATCCATTATTGAATACTTTTTGCACCAACTAGTGCAACCATTTTTGCCATGGAGATAGATAACAAGAAAATACGATATATTTCACAACAAAAAAGAAGACCGAAGTCTTCTTTTTTGACGCAGTATTTATAAAAATAAATAGATAACATCTTCTCCACAAAAATATTTATCCGACACGCCTACATCCGGTAGGTATGATCTAACATATGTGCCTCTGCTGTTTTGTCAATCACTAGCCGTCAAAACGGAACAGCCGAAGCTATCTGATTGAGTCAACTCGTCGCATGAGGATTATTTTAACACAGATAAGCATCAATTGCAACTTCTTCTATATCAACTCATCCGTTTTTAGCCATTCTCTATAAAGTTGTTCTACTAGCTCTACTGTGCCTAAAGTCATTTTTTTAGTCATAATAGGACTTTCTAGCCACTTATTTTGAAGGCATTCATTAACATGTTCGACTTCAAAAACAAATTCACTATCAAACTCACCAATCAATTTTTCTTGATTTCCATCTTCATAGTAGATGATTGCTTGTTTCGTTTTCCAAAAATACGGAATTTCTATACGCCCTGTTTCTCCATAAATGATCATTTTACTTGGAATATCAATTTTTACTGAAATAAAAATAGTAGCCAAAGCTTGTTCATCAAACTTCAGAGCCAAATTTACCTGATCATCTGTTGCACCTTTTCTTCTTGTAGAACTACCATGGCACTCTTCAATCCCTTGATCTAATATAAACTGCATATATTGGATAGGGTAACTTCCTGACCCATGTAGCGTTCCACCACCTGCCTCTAGTGAATGGAACCAAGAGATGTGGTCAACGTTGGGATATGTCGTTACAGATTGTAGCCATTGGACTTTCCCAATTTTATTTTGCTGAATTGCTTTTTTTACTTGTACGCTAATCGGTAAAAAAACAGCTTTTTGGGCTTCCATTAAGAAACAGCCATTTTTTTCGGCTAAGTCAAAAAGTTCTTTTGCTTGCGCTAGTTTTAAGGTAAATGGCTTTTCAAGTAAGACATGCTTATGATATGTCAACGCCAATTTGGCTGCTTCATAATGTCCTTTGTTATATGTAGCGACATAAACAATATCAATTTCTTCATTCTTACATAATTCCTCGTAACTACCATAAGCTCTTGGAATATTCAATTGTTTTGCCATTTGTTCGGCTTTATCCAAACTTCTTGAAGCAATTGCGACAGCTTCTCCTACGCTACTTTTATTGATTCCTTCAACAAAACGCGGAACGATTTGAGCTGTGCTTAAAATTCCATAGCGGATTTTTTCCATTCTTATCGACTCCTTTGAACCTACTATAGCTATAAATCCTAAAAATTTCAAAGAGATTTCTTCTCTATTTATTTACATTCGATGATTTTGAATAAAAATAAGAGCGTGAAACAAAACTAAAAAACAGTTTTGTTTCGCGCTCTAAATCCGAATAAACGGCGAGAAAAAAGCAGATCTTTCGTCTCGGCCTCTTATTTTTTCATAATCCAAAAAAACATATTCGCAAAACATTCGACCTAATTTTTTACTTCTTTATTTACGAATATTTATGTATATCTTTACCTATGTACTACTCCCATTAACGAATACCAATACTTATTTTCAGTGCCTGGTTAACCTTTAACATATCGTCTTCATGAAGTTGACAAATTTTATGAAGGATTCGTTCTTTATCCAATGTTCGGATTTGCTCTAATAATATCAATGACGGTGTCATTCTTTCGTCATGCGGTATATCCACCTTAACCTGTGTTGGCTGCATTTTCTTATTCACATTCCTAGTTATAGGTGCAACAATCAACGTTGGACTAAATAAGTTTCCCTTATTATTTTGAATAATCAATACTGGTCTAATTCCTCCTTGCTCTGAACCAACAACAGGCGAGAGATTTGCATAAAAGATTTCTCCCCTTCGCATCATAATACTTTATCACCCCTAACTAACAAAACTGTTTTCGTGTAAATTATATCATGCTTTTTCAGTAGAATGTTTCCATATTTTGTCGCAACTCATAAAAACTTTGATAAACTCTATAAAAAAGAGGATTCCATGAGAAAAAAAACGAGCCTTTCTCCTTTAAAAAAAATAGAATAGTAATCTCTATTTTTTATTTTTAAATAACAAACATTATAGATTAAACCGCATAAATACAAATAAAAATCATAAAAATATTAATAACCTTCCACGGAAATGTTATATAGCAACCTAATAAAACTAAAAAATAACAAAATCAAAAGAATCAAATAAACCGTACTTTTTTCTAATTATACAAAAAATATGATTTAGATCTAAATATACCCATTTAAAAAAATAAATTTGATTTATTAATCAATTGTTCAAAAAAAACAATTCTCACCAAACTTTTATTTGTTTTTTGCCACTCTTTGCCTGACAAAAAGAAAGAAACTAGGAAATAATTTATCCTAGTTTCTTTCTTTAGTCTTATTTTACTTTATTTAGCCTCATTTTTGGGGGAAGTCCCACTTTCAGGACCTTTTTCAGAAGATTTAGGCGTGTAGTTTGACGCACCTGCTAAATTTCCTAAGCTGACATCCAACGATACAGTGTATTCCAATGGTACATATAAATTATAAGCACTCATGCCCACCACTGTGCCTTTAGGTTCTGCAGAGTCAACATATCTGACAGTGTATTGAATATTAGCGCCTTTTGATTGGAATTCGTCATAAAATTGCTTTTGCAAATCGCCTTCCACTGTACTCCCTCTTAAATCTTTAAGATAAGGTTGTCCAGCTGAATAGTAAACTTTTACTTTCAAATCATCTTTGCTTGTTAACTGGGTTCCTGCTTCAACACTTTGAGAAATCAATTGCCCATACGGAACATTATTCGTAAAGACACTTTTCGCTTGAACTGTCAGTCCTTCTATTGCTGTCCCAGCTTCTTCTTGGGTATAGTCTGCAAAGTTCGGAACAGTGTAGCCTTTGCCTAAAGATACTGTCACGGTCAAACTGTCTTTTTTAGCAACTTTTTGATCTTTAGCAATACTCTGAGAAATGATACTTTCTGCTGGAATTTCGGCTGAGCTTGCTTCTTCATACGTCACTTTTATGTCATTTGTTTTGGCCCAACTTTCAACTTCGGTCTTCATTTTTTTCGTAAAATCAGGAACTGAGATATTTTTTTCAAAGGTTTCTTTACCTTTAGAATAATACATATTGGCTTTATCTTTGCGCTTATAATTTTCTTTTGTCACTTCTTTATTGACGATTTCAAAGCGCGCAGCTTTGCCTTTTTCCAAGGAATCACTGTATTCATCGATTAAAGAAATATTTTCTGCTTTATTATCTTTAATCCATTTTTCAACTTCTGATTTTTTCATCGTCATAAAATCAGGCAACTTCAATTTTTCTTCTGGGTCAGCACCTGTACTTACGTTGATCGTTAATTCAGCACCTTTTTTGATTTTGCTGCCTTTTTTTACTTTTTGTGAGATTACTTTATTCGCTTCTACTTCTTTACTATAAGTTTGATCCACTTTTAATTTCACTTTATTTTCAGTTGCCCAAGTTCGTGCTTCGGCCAACTCTTTTCCAGTAAAATCCGGAAGAGCAACATGTGTCATTTGATAATAACCAAAATACAAGATACACAGGACTAAAAAGCTCCCAATTCCAATCAGTAAAAACTTTCGTTTCCTTTTCTTATGATAGGTCGGGTCTATTTCTGTTTCATCTGCTGACTGACTTCTACGTGTTTGAGAAGTTGTTTGTTGTTCCGTATTAGGAGTATCTCCTTTAGGTTCAGCTACATTGACTGGTCCTATTTTGTTTGGCGGCTCACTCGTTCTTTTATCAATCGGTTCATTGAGTGAAGATCCTGTTGCTCTCTGATTTGTTAGCTCTTCTTTATCAGTGTCTTCCTGTATCTTTTTTTCTTTGGTATTATCGTAATTCGATTTATTGAAATTAGATAAAAAATCACTCATTCAGCATCAACTCACCTTGCTTAAGAAAATAGGTTTTATCTGACTGTTTTGCTATTTCATTCGAGTGGGTTACAACAACCACACATTTATTATGAGTTTCAGCCAAATCTTTAAAGATATCCACGATTTCTTGTTCCATTCCTTCATCTAAATTCCCTGTCGGCTCATCAGCAAGAATAATATCGACATTCGTTGCTAAAGCTCTAGCGATTGCCACACGTTGCTGTTCACCACCTGATAGTTGTCCCACCAAGCGATCAGCTTTCGCTTTATTGATTCCGATATAATCCAATAAATTATATGCTACTTCACGATTATCTTTTGGCATATCATTGTCTGTGATCGACATCGCCACTAAAACATTTTCTAATGCTGTTAGATACGGAACTAAATTGTAACTTTGAAAAATAATACTGATATAGTCTCGGCGATATTTTTCAAGTCCAATTTTATTGATATTTTGTCCCTTGTATAAAACTTCGCCAGATTTGGGTTCATCCAATGCACTGATCAACGAAAGGAATGTTGTTTTTCCTGAACCAGATTGGCCTAGAATCGTATAAAATTGCCCTTGTTCAAAATTGATCGATGTATCTTGTAAAATCATTCGCCGCTTGTCTCCATCTTGATAAAAGTAGCTTACGTTTTTTGTTTGTAAAATAGTCATAATCGTTTCCTCCTACATCATGATTTTCTTTGGATTTAACCGCAAAACATACGTTAAAGGTAAAATCGCAGATAATAAAACTGTACTTAATCCTGCAATCAAGAACGTCACGATATAACTAATTGAGAATTTCACTTCATAAGCACTCGATACATCTTCCGTTGTTAATGTTGGCATATTCATTCCACCACCAACCACCATCGCACCACCTTGGCTTGCTGCATCGCTAGTTTGTGAAAATGCATCACTGGCAATCAAAGATTCTGAAACTAGTTTTCCAAGAATATTCCCTGTAACTAAGGACAAACACATAGCAACTAGACTAATGAGTAATAATTCAATCAGAATTTGTTGCATCACTTTCGCTCTTGTTTCGCCCAATGATAGATAAATTCCTAATTCATGTTTACGGTCACGTAAGAAGAGGATGACCACTAACGAAATGATCAACAAAGTGGCACCGATGGCTAAAAGCACTACGTAGCCAGAGATTTGAGACATTTTTTTAAATGTTCCGCCTACTTGATCATATTGATCACTTGAAGCTGTTAACTTATATCCGTCTGGAATCATTGATTTTACTTCTTCTTTAAAGGCTTCAATATCCTCTGGCGCTTTTAGTACGTATACAGGCGTGATTTGATTCATATCTTCAACTGACATATCTGTACCATCTGCTTTTTTATAGCGATCTGGTACTAGTTCTTTCCCTTTTTCAAATTCTATTTTGTTGATATTCATTACAGCATCATTTGGCATGTATAATGTATTAAATTGCGCTGTTTCCATGAACTGCTCTTGGATACCGCCTTTTTGATCTTTTCCATCTGATTTTTTCTTTTCAACACTCGTAGGTTCAAATATACCAATAATCTCTACAGGGTGGTCTTGAGATGCTAACTCTTCCGTCGATCCATCTTGTTTAAAATCCATGACTGAGCTATCTAATACTACTTTGTCCCCTACGTTGAAACCATTTGCTTCCGCAAATTTCTTTGAGACGACCGCAACATCTTTACCACTGTTGATTTCATCTTGCTTAAACATTCGACCTTCAACAAGATTTACCTTTTTATCTTTAAAATCCAATGGTTCTAGTAAGTTAGTTCCTTTAAGGCTCAGCGTCTGGGGCATACCGCCCATAGTCGACGCATTTTCCATTTCATAAGTTTTGATTTTTTTCACAAAAAGATTTGTCTGCACGTTATAGTCAAATTCTTTTACGTAGGTCGATTCACCCATTTTTTTAATGTCCTCAACCTTTAAAGCTGAGGGTGAAGATGATTGACCTTCATCCATTATCTTTTGATAATCCATCTCGACACTCACGGTTGCACCTAGGTCATGTTTGATTTTCTTTTCGACATTTGCAGTAGATTGCTGAATTGCGATTGATCCTGCAATAACATTTCCTAATATAAAAATAACTGCAAATAAAATAACTGATTTCCCTTTTCTTCTTGCAACACTGCACAGCGCTCGATTCCAATAGTTCATATATTCTTCCTTCCTACTTAAAACAATGAAGAATTAACTTCGGCAGATACCATCACACTATTCAGTTGAGTCAACAACACTCTTTGATAAATGCTAAAGCTTATCTTGTTCTACATTGTCTTTGATAAATGATAGTTTCCCACCATTCAATCCCCATAATTCGTCAACATATCCAGCAATCGCTTTTGATTGAGAGCTGATGATGATGCACTTATTTTCATTTTTTGCGTATATACGTATGTACTCCATGACCATATCTAATGAAAGTTCACTTAATGACTCAGCGGGTTCGTCAATCAAGACGATTTCTGGATCATTAACTATTGCTTTGGCCAAATAAACCCTTTGCTGGTTGGAAACAGATATTTTTTTGATTTTTTGATTGGCCACCTTCTCATCGATTCCTACTTTTTTTAAGGCATCATAGAAATAATCGTTTCCTTGTGTAACAGAGCTTGACGCGCATAATTTAAGTGCTGTCAAAGCTGTTTCATTTGAAAGTACATTGTACTGTTGAAAAACTGTGCCAATTTCATGCCGACGATAATTGTCTCGATCAATGTTCTCAAGATTTTGGTTTTTAAAAAAAATGCCACCTGAATTGACTTTATCAAGGCCTGCAAGCAATGCAAGCAAGGTAGTTTTTCCTGCGCCGCTTTTCCCTAAAATGCCATAAACCTTTCCAGATGAAAAACCGATCATTGTACCATTCAGTACAGTCATGTTGTTTTTCTTATACGTATATACTATATTTTTAAGAGAGAGAATCATCACTCGTCTAATTTCCTTTCTAACAAAAATTCAATTGATTCAAATTTAAATACTTTATAGCAGTCAATAGACATGATCGTAATCAAAAATAAGCTGGTAATTCCAAAAATAGTGATGAAAGAATTAGCATCGATCACCATAGGAATAGACGTTATGGATTCTTTTTTTTCACTAGCCACTAAACTAAATAGCTGGTCAATATTCCCCGTCAATCGTCTTTGATTTCCTAATTGCCAATCAGCAATTGGTTGTACGAATTCTTTTACAGCCACAAACGCTAAACTAAAACTAACGCACGTAACTATCACTAATTCAATTGCTCGACTTTTGATTATTTGTTGATTGGTTATTCCAATACTACGGAACACATAAATTTCTGTTTGCCGTTGTTTAAACTTCCGAATGGAAAATAATGCTAACCCAAAGTTACCGAAAATTAAGAATCCCAGCAGAATTGTTCCTGCCAGTGTCCCTAATCCATTAATAGGATTTAAAAATAGTTTCATGTTCGCTTCATTGGTCATCACTTGGTACTCACTAGGCAAACCGTTGGCTTTCATTTCTTTTAAAAATTCATCCAACATATCCGCGCTTTTTAATTCATACGATACGCTGTTATAACCTGAGTAATCAAACTCTTTCATAGCATCTAACGTTTCCCAATTCGTAAAAATATCATTTCCCTTAGCCCTCGCCAACTGACTTGTTCCAGATGCTTGGACTTGTTTATTCGGTTGATACATTCCGGCAATTACCAGTGTTTGTTTCTCCTTCTTTTCATTTCCTGTTAAAAATACTTGAATCGAATCTCCTATTTTAAGTTGATTCAACTGAGCAAATTCACTATTGACCAAACACTCATTGTGTTTTAGGACATTGCTTCCTGCACTGATTTCCATCCCACTTTCGGTGAGCTCTTTTACAAGATCAGCCGATTCAGCACCAATCCAATTAGCAGTGGCTTGATCGTAATGCTCTTCGCTTTCAATCCCCTTCACATTTTGAAACGGGAATGAGCTTGGGATTGCTTTTAACGTGTCAAATGAAATAGGCGTTGTACCAATCATTTTCATTCCATTTATATACTTAGACTCTCCAAATTTGATATATTGTTCTTTTGTTAGTTTTTTTTCATGCGTTAAATTACTTAAATCTGGTTCTAGAATTGTTACTATGGTCTTAAACTGCTTACTGTAATTTTTTGTAAATAGTTTAGCAGAAGAATAGATGGTGTTTGTAACCATTGTCCCAAAAATCAAAAGAAATAACATGACACCGACTAGTAAATAATTCCAAATATGTCTTCTAAGATTTAAGAAAGCATGTTTAAAGACGAACATGTTCTTGCTCTCCCCCTTTCTTGATACTACAATACCAAACCAATTGTTAACTGAATGTTAACTTTCGATAATTTGTGGAAATGATAGATAAAAAGTAGAGCCTTGATTTTGTTTACTTTCGACGTAAACAAAGCCTTGGCATAAATCACATACATGGGACACGACTGATAATCCGATACCATAACCATCTTGTTTTAGTCCGTTGATTCGATAATTATGATTAAAAATAGTTGCATGGACTTCTGGATCAATTCCTTTTCCATGATCTTTGATCTCAACAATAACACTACCTTTTTGGTTATTGACAGAAACTTCTATAGGTTTGCCGTTACCATACTTGATTGCATTATCTACTAAATTTGATACTGCCCGATAGATCCAACGATTTTTGCCAATGATCAAGGTCGATTCGATTTCATCAAAAGAAAATGTAAGCTCAGGATAACTTTTACGATACGTATCACAAACTTCAGCACAGATCAATGAAACATCGACCTGTTCACTCATTACTTCTTCCGTACTGTTTGAAAGAGTTAAGATATCATCGATACTATCCGTCAGACGATCGAGAATATGTAGATTGCCCGTTTCATTGTGTTCTAATTCCAAATTAGCTCTTAAAATCGCAATGGCATTTTTCTGTTCATGAGTAAGATAACTACTGAGTCTCTTATAATCTTCTAAGTTCCCATCAAATTTATCTTTTAACTGTTTGAATGCTTTAGCAACAGATTTATCTTCAACTTTATCTTCTGAAAATTTTTCTAAAAACTGTAGATCATGAATGATCGTAACCATTTGCTTCGTATAGATTCGTCGCAAAACAAACCATAATGTCATAGTCAACACTAAAATAGCTGAGCACACCGCTAGAACAATCATTGGCAAATATTTTAATAAACTATTCAAATAAATATCATCCAGCGCTTGTGTGCTGACTAATTCAGACGCTTTAAGTTCAATCGAGGCTGCCGGTTGTGTTTGGGCAATAGTTTCATTTGCATCGTTTACAATATAAATTGCTGAACCGATCGATTGACCGATATTCAGTGAACTCCAGTTACTTTTTACTGCAAAAAAGCCACCAGTGATAATCAAAATAACAAAAAAAGCAAAGGTCAACACAGTTAAACTGATTTTAAAATTTACTCGCATAATTGATATCCTTTCGCACGAATGGTTTTAAGTAATTCTTTTCCAGATGCTAAGGCAAGTTGTTTTTTTAACCTGGCAAGATGGACACGCAAGACAGAAGAAAATGGATCAAAATTTTCATCATAGACATGTTCGGCAATCACCTCTGTGGATACTACTGCTGGATGCTGTTGAGCAATACATAATAAAATATCAAACTCTTTTGGCTTTAACACAACTTCTGTCTCCCCATACAAAACAAAACGCTTTACAGGATCGATCATCAATTGATCGATCTTGATATTAGGCGATGATCGTCCATGAAAACGCCTAATAACCGCACGGATGCGCGCAACTAATTCCAATAATTCAAATGGTTTTACTAAATAATCATCCGCTCCAAAATCAAGTCCTTTTGCTCTTTCTTCAATTTCATCTCTCGCTGTAATGATAATGATTGGCGTATCTATAGTTGAATCTCTTAAAAAATTTAAAATCGATAACCCATCTTTATCAGGTAAATTCAAATCTAATAATATAGCATCATAGTTATTCACGTAGGCTTTTTCTTCTCCTTCTAATCCAGAAAAAGCCAGATCTACTAAGAATTTTTCCCGTTCTAATCCTTTTTGCACTGACAATGCCAGTTCACGATTGTCCTCAATAATTAAAATTCTCATCTAACACGTTCCTCTCTGAGCTAACTGATGTCCGAGTCAATAGTTATCTCATAAGATACTATATCTAAGAATGATTTGTCCATGTTTCCTTTTACTAAACTAGAATAAAATAACAAAAAAAACAATCGTATTCGATATGATCAAATACAATTGTTGTTTTTATAAAATAACGATCTATTTATAATTCATTTAAAATACTTGCTACTTTTGTTGTGATTAAATCAATCGCCACATGATTTTCTCCACCTTCTGGAACGATCACATCTGCGTAACGTTTCGTTGGTTCAATAAATTGATGATACATGGGTTTTACTACTGTTAGATATTGTTCAATAACAGAATCTAAGGTTCTTCCACGCTCTTCCATATCACGTTTGATTCTGCGGATGATGCGGATATCATCATCTGTGTCAACATAAAGTTTAATATCCATTAACTCTCTTAAACGGATATCCTCCAAAATCAAAATACCTTCTAAAATAATAACTTCTTTTGGTTCTTGAATGATAATGTCAGAACTACGTGTATGCGCAACATAATCATACACTGGTTTTTCAATTGTTTGATAGTTTATCAGTTGTTGTAAATGCTCGATCAGCAAATCCGTATCAAAAGCAAACGGATGATCATAATTAGTGGTTAATCTTTCTTCAAAACTTAGATGGCTTTGATCTTTATAATAAGAATCTTGTTCCAACATCATGATAGAATGATTGGGAAAATGATTGAAAATCGCCCGACTGACACTGGTTTTCCCACTGCCGGAACCGCCAGTAACACCAATCACGATTGGTTGAGTATTTTTCATTCAACGAAACCTCTCTCTTATGTGTAATAGTCATAATAACCTTTTTCTATTATAATAGAAACTAGAAAGAAAGCTACAGTTTTATCTATTTATTTTTTGAAATCTGTGGATTTTTTGACAGTTTAATCGGAAAGGAAATAATAGTATGACGATTAGAAAAATTCAAGTACTTCAAGCAGCTCACTATGATTTATTATTATTAGCTGATCCAGATGAACATTTAGTTGACGGTTATGTAAAACGCGGCTTATGTTTTGAAGCTCTTTCCAACGGAGTAATCGTAGGTGTTTTAGTCTTGCTTCCCACACGTCCTAAAACATTGGAGATCGTCAACATTGCTGTCTCTGAAACATCTCAAGGTCAAGGAATAGGAAAAACATTGATCCAGTTTGCATTAGCTCATGCTAAAAATCATCACTATCAAACAGTTGAAATTGGCACTGGCAGTACTAGCTTTGGGCAATTGTATCTGTATCAAAAATGTGGCTTTCGTATGACAAGTATTGATCGTGATTTTTTTCTACGTCATTATGAAGAAGAAATTATTGAAAATAAGTTAGTTTTGAAAGATATGGTGCGATTGAGCATTGATGTATAACTAGTAAAAACAGTGATCAAGTGGTTCTGAGAATCCTCTTGATCACTGTTTTGATATTATTCTAAAACATTAAATATATCGTCTAAACGACTAATTTCATAAGTTGGTTGAATCTCTTTCGTTGCTGGTTGTTTTGATGGATTTAACCAAAGAGTCTGAATCTTAGCCAAATTACCTCCCTGAATATCTGAAGCTAGTGAATCACCAATAATCAATGTTTTTTCCCGATCAAAACTAGGAATTCGTTCAAAAACAAAATCAAAATATTCCTTCATCGGTTTTTGATACCCCACTTCTTCTGATACAAAAATATCGTTGAAAAAAGCTGTCATATTAGAATCGTTCAATCGCTGATACTGTGTTTTAGCCACACCATTTGTCACAATATACAACTCATAATCTGGTTTAAGTCGTTCAATAATTTCTTTACTATTTCCCAGTAAATCGTGTCCTTGACTTAAATGATAGCGATACTGATCTCCCATCTTTTTACCGTCCACTTTTTTATTCAACTCAGCAAATAATAAACTGAAACGAGTATCTGTAACCGTCTTTTTATCTGTCTTCCCTTGCTCAAAGTCCCGCCACAATTGACTGTTGATCTTTTTATATGTTGCTTCTATTTCATCTGTTAAGGTCAGTTCTTCTTGTTGAAAAAGCGCCTGCAGTGATTTTTTTTCTGTTAGTTGAAAGTCTAGTAATGTATCATCAACATCAAATAATAATGTTTTAAATTTCATGTTCCACACTCTTTTCTTTTTTATGAATCGTAAAATAAGGGAGTAATGCCTGTAATTCTTCTTTGTTTAAAGAACGGTATTCACCTAAATCAAGTGTCTGATCTAGCTGGATTGGTCCCATCGATAACCGTTTTAAATAAATCACTTTTTTGCCTACAGATAAAAACATTTTTTTGACCTGATGGAATTTCCCTTCTGTGATATCTAAATAAGCATTACTTTTATTTTCTGTCGAAGACAAAATAATGAGTTCTGCCGGCTTACAGCGCTTACCATCAGAAAACACGATTCCCTCAGCAAAGGCTTCACAATCACGCGATGTTAACTGTTCATTAACGATAACTTCATAACGCTTTGAGACTTTTTTATGAGGCAACAATAGCTGATAGCCTAACTGACCATTATCCGTAATCAACAGTAACCCTTCTGTATCACGATCTAAGCGGCCGATAGGATAAAGTCCTGCTCTTTGATCACTTGTCTTGATTAAATCAATAACCGTTTGATACTGAGCGTCTTTAACAGCTGTCACAACACCTTGAGGTTTATTCAGCATATAATAAACATGGGTTTGTTGCTGGATTTTTTTATCTCCAACAAAAATTTCTTGTAAAGCTGCATCTACATTTAAGCTCTCATCCATCATGACCTGTCCATCGACCGTGACCTGTTTACTACGTATCAAGGCTTTGACTTTTCTTTTCGATCCGATTTTTTCTTGTTCTAATAATTTATCTAAACGCATTTACTTTCCTCATTTCAACTAACATTCTAGTATAAAAGTGAGAGAATGAAAAGCAAACAGGTTAAGAAAACGGTTCATTTCCACCTAAACAAAACTTTAAGTACTGTTTAAAAGACGTCTATTCTTCTTTCACTTCCCTTGACTTAACTTTGGATTCGCGTTATGGTTGATATAGAAAGTGAATAAGGTTTCTCAAAAACAGCGTAATGACCTGGGAGAGAATAAGGTATCATATGGAATTTTCCCCTGGATAATTGTGCACAATTATTCGGGATTTTTTGTTTTTGTTGTTCGTTTGTAGAAGCTGCTTGTTCGTTTCAAATTTGAACAGGAAAACCTTAGCTAAGTTTATGCTTTTACATGTTTACAATCTGCGTCAACAAAACTCCTTTTTTCCATCATGTTGCGTTTTGCAGATAACCAAATATAAATTCATTTTATTTATCTAGCTTCACGAGCTAGTCTCTCGGAAATTAGTGGAGACTAAATGCGCTCGTTCGGCTTTTAAATCAAGGAGGAATTTAGGTTATGTCAGTATCATTAGAAGTTAAAGAAAGAGCTGTCCGTCCACGTTCACTAAGAAATCAACTACGTCACACAGGTCAAGTTCCCGCCGTCGTTTATGGATTTGAAATTGAAAGTACACCTATTTCAGTTGATCAAAAAGAATTAACAAAAATTTTACGAGATAATGGTGCCAATGCTGTAATTACAATGACTATTGGTGGTAAAAAAATCAATACATTGCTGTTTAAAGCACAATTGGACACTTTCACAAATCAAATGAAGCATGTCGAATTTCTAGCTGTAAACATGAAAGAAACAACTGAAGTGGAAGCTGAGATCGTTCTTGTTGGTGAATCAGAAGGAGTTAAATCCGGTGGCGAACTAACACAAAACTTATATAATGTTTTAGTTTCAGCTACGCCAGATAAGTTACCAGAACGTGTAGAAGTCGATATTACTAAACTAGCAATCGGCGATGCAATTACAGTCGCTGACTTACCAAAAAGCAAAGATTACGATATTATTACCGATGGTGAAGAGCAAATCTTAGCCGTTACAGAAGCCAAAGCTGCAACAGAAGAAGAAAGCTCTGGAGAAGCTGCTGAACCTACAGTAATTGGTGAAAAACCAGAATAAATAATTGCTTAAAATAGATTTAGGGAGATGAGGTCTTTTGACCTTGTCTCTTTTTTACTACAGCCAATCGCAAGCTTTATATTTGCTTTTTTTATGAAACATGACAGAAGCGAGTTTTTACTAAATAAGGTATACTGGTGATATCAGATAGATAAAGGAGGTCATATAAATGGTTGAAAGTTTTGATAGTGAACGTAGTCGGTATGCTTCTTTAGGTGTAGTTGAAAGCTTACCTGCGGCTTTGATCGACAGTATCTGGCTAATCATTGATTTAGATTTGAAAGGCGTTATTCCGCTCACGAATATGCTGTATTTTGATTTGATCGATAATGGCGGAAACGTGACCGTTCATTTTTCACAAGAAATCAGCGACGTTCAAATGGCCGTTGACTTGCCTTTCCCTTATTATGAAGAATATCCATCTCAAGTCTTTGCTTTTGATGATGGCAATAAAGAAACAATTTTACTTCCGGCAGAAATGCTGGAATAACAACTTCAACTCAACAAAAAAGAGCGTGGATAAAACTAAAGATTAGTTTTATCCACGCTCTAAATTCGTATAAACGGCGAGAAAAAAGCAGCTACTATGATTAGCTTTGATCACATCAAAATCTAAGTGCTAAAGCACTAAGATTTGATGGCTTCGGAAATAAACACTTTTGTCTCGTCCTCTTTTTTTCGATTATGCCATTCGTTTTGCAATAAATGAATAAATCGCAATACAAATCACTGCACCGATCAGTGCGGAAATAATTGGGAAACCGCCGATAATCGGACCAAAGTTTCCTAAAAGCATTGTACCTACCCAGCTACCAATAAATCCAACGATGATATTACCAATCACACCACCCGGTACATCTCTACCTAAAATTGCTCCAGCGATGGCTCCTAGCACACCACCTACAATCAATGACCAAATAAAACTAAACATATTAAATGTCCTCCTCTAATTCAAATACAGCGAAATATTATTGTAATCCACGTGTATTATTTTCTTGTTTTTTCTCATTTTCGTTATCATCTTTTTTCTTGTTTTCAAATTTTTCTTCGTATTGTTCTTTTGACATGACATCATCAACATTCATGTTAAATTCAATAACATCCAAACCCGTCATATTTTTTACTTCATCTGCAACTTTTTTAGTTGCTGTATCAAATACTTGAGCAATATTTTTACCATATTCCCCAATTACGTCTAAATCGATTGCTACTTGTTTTGTTCCAACTTCTGCACTGATTCCTTTAGTTGGGTTGTTTCCATTCGTAAATTTATCGGTCAAGTTTGTAATTGCATTTCCGCTTAATCCCAAAATACCTGGGATTTCTGATACGGCGATACCAGCAATTTTTTTCACGACTTGATCGTCAAATGTTAATTTTGTTTTGATCCCATTTGCATTTGTTGCCTCAGTTGTGTTTCCATTTGCTTTGTTATCCATTTTCTTCTCAACCTTTCTGATTTTGATTCAATTTATTTTACCTTTCAAAAAAAGCTTGTATAGAAGCTAAAATTGAAGAGATAGAGCGTTTTTCATCTTTCGTTTTGCCAATAAGATAGCCGATTCCTGTTAAAGCGACAAGCAAAACGGTTTTCCAAAAGCCGATTGTCATAAAAAGTATGGCAACTAAGACGGCTAAAGTGGTGAAGACAATCTGATTGCGGTAAGGAGCTAATGGTAGTTGTTTTTTCATTATACTTCCTCCTTTAAACCACACGTGACTCTTTTTTACTGCTTGACAGTGGCAACAAGGACGATTCTGCTTTTTTCTTTTTGAAAATAACTTTTATCTTATTCGTCTTGATCATTGCCATGTTTTGCAACGCTTGTGGAATCAATTCTTGAATTTGTTTCCCACGACTTAAGAACTGCTGCTGTTTTTCATCTGCTATGGTGACTTCTACATCGGCAGTTTGTTTCTTTGTCAATCTTACTTTCACCTGTGCATCATCAACATTTACAATGCCATGTAATGAAGATTTAGCAATTGATTCCAGTGTGTTCAACGGCAAATTAACCTGTCCTGTGTCTTTTTTTATGTGGATTTGTTTTTTGGCGATTGGTTTGAATAGAATCATCAAAAAAGTCAACAACAAGACTGCTAGTAAAACAAAAAGTACAACCTGATAAAAGTAAAACAACCAGTCATATTGAAATAGTAAATTATTGAAAAACGTAGACACAACGCCTAAATCCACCATTTGAGAATATAAACCGACGATCCCAAAAATACCAGCTATTAATAATAAAGAGATAAATCCTTTGATCACTCGCATCGTTTTTCCCTCCAACGTTGTTTGTTCTTTTGCAAAAGTTTTCCTGTCTACATATTTAATGTTAAACGCATTATCCAACAATTACAAAAGATACGCATACTCTTTATTGGATTTTCCTATTATTTTCTCACATTCTATACGCTATAAATACTGGTATCAACATATTTAGCACTTCATTTTAACGAATAAAAAAAGTAAGTTGAGCTATAAGATAAATATCTTAAACATCAACTTACTTTTTAATTGGTTAACTATTATTCAACATAGGCTAAACGATAAGATACTGTTCTCCCAAAAGGAAAAACTTGCAGTTCTTTTAATTGATCCGCTTTTAGATAACCGATTGCTCCTTGGTAAAGCGGTAAAACAGCAGCATCTTTTTCGATCAGTGTTTCTTCTAATTCTTTCAATTTATCCCAACGTTTTTCTGGATCGTTGGCTAACGTGATCCTGGCATCATTCAATCCCTTATCGTATTCAGGATTGTTATAGCCCGCTGTATTCAAACCGCTCTTAGAATCATAAAATTCTAAGAAGTTGATCGGATCAGCATAATCTGGTGTCCATGTACCAAAAACTAAGTCAAAATTACCAGCTGTTTGTAAATCCAATCGGTTTTGTAATGGAATTGATTTTAAGGTGATTTTTAACCCGGGTAGATTTTGTTGTAACTGTCCTTGAACATATTCGATCGTCTTTTTTGCAAGTGCTGAATCGGCTGAAAGTAATTCTAATTCAATTTCATCCTTGCCTAATTCTTTCTTAGCGGTTTCCCAGCTTTTTTGAGCTGCTTTTAAATCAAACGGAAGAAAATCACCATTTTCCTTCCGGAAGTCTTCACCACTTCCAGGATCTTTGGCAAAATCTTTTGGTACAAAACCATTGATTGCAGTTGAGCCATCCCCTAAAATATCTTTGGCGAAAGTCTCTTTATCGATTGCTTGTAAAATCGCTTTACGAGCATTAACATTCCCAGTTACTTCTCGTTTATGGTTAGGGCTTAAATAACCAACCATGGCTTTTGGTGTAAAATGTGCTTGAGGTGAATCTTTATATTGCAACGCATACGTATCTGCTAAAACAGTGTAATCTAAATCACCTGCATCAAACAGATTTGTTCCTGTACCGAGCTCTTTGACTACTTGAACATCGATCGTATCTAACTTGACATTTTTTTGATCCCAGTAGTCTTTATTTTTCGATAATTTCCAATTTTCTGTATTGCCATCCCAACCAGAAATCACAAATGGGCCATTGCCAACAAAATTATCTGCTGAAGTGCCATACGCTTCGCCCTTTTCTTTGACGAATTTTTCATTTTTAGGCATAAAGGGTGTTCCTACTAAGACTTGCGCTAAATAAGGGATTGGATATTCTAACGTCATTTCTAAGGTCTGATCGTCAATTGCTTTCACACCAAGTTCATCCAATTTAGCTTGTCCTTCACGAATTTTTCGTCCATTTTTGAAAATATCCATTTGGTTACTACTACTTGAACCAAAGCTTGGATCCACAACATTTCTAAATGAAGAAACAAAATCACCCGCTACAACAGGATCCCCATTACTCCATTTTATCTCTTTTAATTTGAAGGTATAAACTAATCCATCATCACTAACAGTCGGTTCACTAGCAGCAACTGCTAATTCAGGGTCATGGTTTTTATCCATACGATATAGCCCTTCAACAACTTGACCGATCATATCTGAACTGTAAACATCTGTATAGTGAGCGCTATCCAATGTTGATAATTCTCCACCTGAAGCGACTTTGATCACTTGTGTTTGATCCGTTTTACCACTATCTGTTTTTTCACCAGATGTATTTGTTCCTTTTTCCCCACTACAAGCAGTCAATAACAAACTGGCCGCCAATACAAAAACACCAAACTTTTTCTTCATTATCTAATTCCTCCTCTTTCTTAAAGCTAAACAGAACAATTCGTTCCTGAGCAATCTAGAAAATCTATAATTCTTCCACGACATAACGAAAAACGGCCATTTCTTGTTCTACATGATCATAAGCAAAATCAGGATGCCACTGCACTCCTAAAAATGCTAAACTTGAATCATCACTTTCCACACCTTCAATGATGCCATCTTCGCTAAGCGCTGTAACCCTTAGTTTTTCTGCTAATTTTTTCACCGCTTGAAAATGAAACGAGTTAACCGTTGTTTTTTCACCATAGATTTCACGTAAAATACTCGTATCTTCTGTGCGAATCTGATGGGTAGGAATTTCTCTGGATATTGGTACTTGCATATGAGCAATCTTCGTATCATTCAAATGACTGATATCTTGATATAAACTACCACCAAGTGCCACATTAACCAGTTGCAACCCACGACAAACGGCAAAAATAGGTTTCTTTTGTATAATTGCTTCTTCAATCAAAGCCAACTCAAATCGATCTCTTTCTTCAAATAAAGATGCTTCTTCAACTTGAATTGATTCACCATACAACGCTGGTGAAACATTCTGTCCACCAGCCAAAATCAACTTATCGATCTGATTAATATACTCTTTAGCCAAATCAGGAGCCCCAACCGGCAAAATCATAGGTAAGCCGCCCACGTTTTGAACTGCTTTAACATAACCACAAGGAGTGTAACTGATTGGTAGGTGATACAATCGCCCTCCTGCATCTTCAATTTCATTTGCTGCAATCCCAATAATAGGACGTCTCAAACGACACCACTCCTTTTTACTTTCCGACAATAATTGTACATAGTTTATCAGATATATATATGAAAGGATAGTATAAATAGAAAAGGTGCGATAGTTTTTCGCTATCGCTGTTTACTTACTTTTTAATAGGAAACAACTATTTCTATTTTACCCCAACTTTCCTTGATTGGTTACTTTTATGCTTAAACTATCTTATTTTCTGAATTTTCTAAACAAAGAATTGTTGACAAGTGGAAAAACTGGTGGTAAAGTTATAAAAAACAAAGAACAGAAGAGTACCTTTATTTTTTATTGAAGAGAGTCTTTGGCTGGTGTAAAAAGACAAAAAGATAAAGCGAACCACATCTGGGAGTTAACTTTTTGAACAGATTAGTAGGAAAGTTCGGGCATGCCCGTTATAGCATTAGAAGTCTATGACTTCATGAGGTTATCGTTGTGAAGCGATAATAAAAAAAGGTGGAACCACGAATTTTACGTCCTTTGGCTTAATTGCCAAAGGACTTTTTGTTTACTCATAAATTTAGGCATTAACCTTAATACAAAATAAAATGATCAACTAAACCAAAACGTATAAACAGAACAAGTAATCACAGACCATTTCCTGACAGAGACTTTTTTATTGGCTGAGAAAAAAAGCTGGAAACCTTTGATGAACACATCTGTTTCAGTCATCTTCTGAATCAAGTAAGAAGATGCGGCATTCTCCGTTATCAGAAAAGAATCTTTAGCTTACAAAAGATTCTATGAGGTTAATACTGTGAGGTATTAGCAAATTGAGGTGGAACCACGATTCTTTCGTCCTCTTGGCAAATCAGCCAAGAGGACTTTTTATTTATTCTTAGAAAAAAATTGGAAAAAATGGAGGAAAAATTATGAACTACGTTTTAGAAATCATGCCGGCTTTACTGGACGGCGCACTCATGACATTGAAAGTATTTATTTTTACACTACTAGGCTCGATTCCGCTAGGGATTTTAGTTGCCTTTGCCTTGCAGACAAATTTTAAACCCTTGAATTTTTTGATCAATATTTATATTTGGTTAATGCGAGGAACGCCTTTATTATTGCAACTTATTTTTGTTTTTTACGGATTACCATTAATCGGGATCGTCTTCGAGCGATATGATGCAGCCTTGTTCGCTTTTATTTTAAATTATGCAGCTTATTTTGCAGAAATTTTTCGCGGCGGGATTCAATCGATTCCAGAAGGGCAATATGAAGCGGCTAAAGTTTTACGCTTAACACGATTTCAAACAGTCTCAAGGATTATTTTACCTCAAGTAATCAAAGTTGTATTACCTTCTATTGGTAATGAAGTGATTAATTTGGTTAAGGATACTTCATTGATTTATGTACTTGGTTTAGGCGATTTATTACGCGCTGGGAAAATTGCGATGAGTCGTGATGTTAGTTTATTACCATTGGTTTTAGTTGGTATTATTTATCTGCTATTAACGGCCGTGTTGACTTTAGCTTCAAAAAAATTGGAAAAACACTATCAATATTACAAATAAAAAGAACGTTACTTCCATTCATTAGTGAATTATCATTACCGTATATTATTTGGCTTTGCGGCCTATTTTCCTATCAGAGCTAAACGAGCCCGCTACGCCTTTAAATTTAGGAGGAAAATCATGTTACGAATAAAAAATTTAACTAAAAGTTTCGATGGTCGTCGTATCATCGATCAATTGAATTTAGAAATCAAAAATGGAGAAATATTGACAATTGTCGGACCTTCTGGCGGTGGAAAGACAACTTTATTACGTTGTTTAGCTGGTCTAGAAACAATCGATTCTGGTGAACTGACGATGGATGGTGTGCCTTTTAATCCTGTTGAAATGGATAATGCAGATCAAGTTGTTGGAATCGTGTTTCAAGATTTCCAATTATTCCCTCACCTTTCAGTTTTAGACAATATAACACTAGCACCGATTCTTTCATTGAAACAATCAAAAGAAGAAAGTGAATCTGAAGCAATTGATTTACTGACAAAATTCGGTCTCAGTGGTAAAGAGCGCTTGTATCCTTATCAATTATCTGGGGGTCAAAAGCAACGAGTTGCTCTCGCACGTGCTCTTTCTATGAAACCTAGAGTATTAGGTTATGACGAACCAACTAGTGCGCTTGATCCTGAACTTCGCCAACAAGTCGAAGAAGTGATTTTAACCCTAAAAGCTCAAGGCATGACTCAAATCGTCGTCACTCATGATATGAATTTTGCTGAAAATATTGCCGATAACTTGCTAACAGTAAAACCTGTTCAGTAGAAAGGACACTTTATATGAAGAAAAAAAACTATCTAATTCTTACCATAACTGCATTAATTGCTGTCCTATCTATAGCCGCTTGCGGTAGAAAAAAAACAGACATCGATCAATGGTCCCGAATCAATTCTGAAAAACGTATCATTGTTGGTCTTGATGATTCCTTTGTCCCTATGGGCTTTCAAAATAAATCTGGGGAGATCATCGGGTTTGATGTTGATCTAGCTCGAGCAGTGTTTGATTTGTATGGAATCAGCGTGGACTTTCAACCAATTGATTGGTCGATGAAAGAAAATGAGTTACAGAATCAAACCATCGATTTGATTTGGAATGGTTACTCTAAAAGTGCTGAACGGGAAGAAAAAGTTCTTTTCAGCGATGAATATATGAAAAATGAACAAGTCGTTGTGTCCTTGAAGAAAAATAATATCACTAGTTTCACTGATATGAAAGGAAAAATCCTCGGTGCTCAAAATGGATCTTCTGGCTACAACAGCTTTGAACAGCAACCTGAAATCTTGAAAAATTTTGTTAAAGATCAGACCGCTATTTTATATGATGGTTTCAATGAAGCTTTTATGGATTTAAAATCAGGACGAATCGATGGCTTATTGATTGATCGTGTTTACGCGAATTATTATCTTTCTCACGAGGATAATTTGGCTGACTATTCAATTATTAGCGGAGACTTTGAAAGCGAGGCTTTTGCGGTTGGCTTACGTAAATCTGATAAAAAACTGGCTGAAAAAATCAACAACGGCTTTGAGCAGTTAAGAAAATCTGGAAAACTGGCTGAAATTTCTAAGGAATGGTTTGGAGAAGATGTGACGAAATAAACCTATTTCTTTATGATGAATTATCTCTTATTTTGCTTATCTCCCTGCTATACCCATGTATCTATCCAATTCTTGTCGAGATTCCATTTCCCTTTTTTAGTATTGGTTCACTACCAAATATAAGAAATAGAATCATATTAGGTGGTATAAACAATAAAAACCCCCAAGAGAAACCACTTCTCTTGGGGGTTAACATTTATCTGTGAGTTGCTTATACCGCTTTTTAGTAAACCTATTAAAAAGTACTGTATTTTTTAGAATTATTCTTTTTTTATTAACCTAGATATTTACTAGTCACATCAACCAAACGTTTTGTTTGATCTTGAATAGCTGCTTTTACTTCATCCGCTTTTAACATATTTCCTTCTCCATCGATTGAAGCACTTGTTCCATAAGGATTACCGCCAGCTGCGAAAGTTGATGGATTTACGTAGCCTGCAGGGACTATGATTGCGCCCCAGTGTTGCATTACTGTGTAAATACCTTGGATTACTTGCTCTTGTCCACCATTTGGATTTTGTGCAGAAGAGAATGCTGTGACAAATTTATTCGCTAATTTTCCTTGTGCCCAAAGTCCACCTTGTAAATCAAAGAATTGTTTTAATTGGCTAGCCATTACACCAAAGCGTGAAGGTGAAGAGAAGATGTAGGCATCTGCCCATAATAAATCGTCACTTGTCACTTCTGGGATTTCTTTACTTGCTTCAACGTTTTTACGCCAAGCTGGATTTGAATCGATTGCCACATCTGGTGCTAACTCATGAACTTTTCTCAAACGAACTTCTGCACCATTTGCTTCCGCTGCTTCTTTGGCCCATTTTACCATTTGTGTACCTGTTCCTGTTGAACTGTAATAAGCAATTAATAATTTTGTTGTCATGATTTTTTCCTCCAATAACTGTTGTTTTCTTATCTACATTTATATACTAACAAAAAGTAAGTGAATTTACAAGAGTTTTCACTTATTAAAAGTAAGTTTATTTTCAAACTTTACTCTTCCCTCAGTTTTTTCAAAAAAAGTCGTAATGAGTACCAGGCTCATTACGACTTTTTTTAGTAATTATTTTCTTTTCCATCCCAAACTGACATACCTTCTGAAACAGAAACCACATTGTATCCATAATTTTCAAGAAAAGAGCACGCATGCTCAGAACGCACACCATGCTGACAAATAACATAATGCGGTTGTTCATGATCGATCTGAGCCATTGCTTCTGGTAAGGTAGACAAAGGATAATTCTTTGCATTGAGAATGTGCCCTGCCGCAAATTCCTCCACTTCTCGAACATCAATGATCGAAACTGGCTCATTGACGGTTAATTCAATTAATTCTTTTAATTCCTTGATCGATACTCTTTTCATCTTATTACTATTCCCCCTGCGGCTTTTTCAAACATCTGACTACTATTGCTTAATTCCGTAATCAGCAAATTTGCCTCATTAGCAGTATACCACTATTCATAGATTTTACGTCTTTTTTGTGAATTTTATTAAAAAAAAAAGAAAGGCGAACCTAAAGCATTTACCTTATTTCCGAAGTCCTACAACACTTAATCCTTTAGTTCTTAGAAGTTGATGCGATCGGAATGGAGTATAATCTGCTTTTTTTCACCATTTATTCAAATTTAAGAGCGTGAAACAAAACTGATTTTTAGTTTCGTCTCACGCTCGTCCCTTTTTTATTATTCTTGTATACCATTTGCTGCTATTACATTTTTGTACCAATAGAAGGATTGTTTTCTAGATCGGTTCAAGGTGCCATTTCCTTCATCGTCCATGTCGACATAAATAAACCCGTAACGTTTTTTCATTTCTCCTGTTCCAGCGGACACTAAATCAATACAGCCCCAAGGTGTATAACCAATTAAATCAACACCATCTAATTCAATTGCATCTTTCATCGCAGCTACGTGCTTACTGAAATAATCAATGCGGTAATCATCTTGAATCGTACCGTCTGCTTCAATTTTATCAACAGCTCCAAAACCATTTTCTACAACAAATAATGGGACATTGTAGCGGTCATACAATTTACATAAAGAAATACGCAGTCCTAGAGGATCGACAGCCCAACCCCAATCAGATTCTTGTAAATATGGATTTTTGACTGCTGGCATTTGATTACCACCTACATACTTCACTTCATCCGGATTAGACGCAGAAACAGTTGACATATAATAGCTAAAGCCAATATAGTCGACGGTTCCTTCTTTAAGAAGCTCATCATCTCCCACTTCTTTTTTGATCACAACATTTTCTCGTTCAAATTCTTTTATTTTGTGTGCTGGATAATATCCTTTAACTTGAACATCAATATAAAATTCTTGCTCACGATTAAATTTGATTGCTTCCATTACATCTTCCGGATTACAACTCATTGGATAACTTGGTATATACGCTACCATCATTCCTATATTAAAGTCCGGATTGATTTCATGTCCTAATTTAACAGCTTTTGCACTCGCTACAAATAAATGATGTGCTGCTTGGTATTTTTCTTGTGGACCATTTTGATGAATGCCGATTTGCGTCCAGCTACGTAAGAAATTAATTTCATTAAAGGTCATCCAGTATTTGACTTTATCTTTATAGCGCTTAAATAATGTTTCACAGAAAAACAAGAAGTAATCGATCACTTTTCGACTTGACCAGCCGTCTAATTCATCTGCTAAATACATCGGAATATCAAAATGATTGATTGTCACGATCGGTTCAATCCCGTAACTTAACAATTCATCAAAAACTTTATCATAAAATGCCAAACCTTCTTCGTTGATTTCCATCGTTCCTTTTGGACAAATTCTAGACCAAGCAATTGAAAGTCTAAAACATTTAAAGCCCATCTCTGCAAACAAAGCAATATCTTCCTTATAATGATGGTAAAAATCCGTTGCCACATGACTTGGGTAATATTGGTTAGGATCGACATATCCCACTGCACCTTCTGGCAAAGCTTCTCCTCTAGTACACGTTTCAACTTTACCTTCTTTAGTTTTATAGGTGATCATTCTTGGCGTTGTATGGCTACCTCCAGTAATTGCATCTAAAGTGCTTAATTCTTTGCCTCCTGAAAGATAGCCGCCTTCATATTGGTTGGCTGCTGTTGCGCCGCCCCATAAAAAATTTTCTGGAAATATTGATTTACTCATTGGTCATTTCTCCTTACTATAAATTTTTAAGAAACATATTTTAGTCATATAAAAGAACGTATAATCAGTACTGTATATCTCTATTTTTTACTAGAAAATAGAAAAACCATAATAGAATAAACACAACAAATCAATTGTCATCTTTACTATATTATGGTTATGCCTGAAAATTCAGTTACATTCCGTTATATATAATTATAACACAACAGAAAGCGCTGTCAATTCGATTTTTAATCAACCACCCTATAAAAATAGATCCTATTGAAAAAAACTCGATGACGCATTATCTATTTTGATCATGCAAAAACCGAATAATGCGTTTTCTACATTATCCGGTTTCCCATTAAGTATAGTTTGGAATCCAACAGCTCTATCCCAAACGTTTATGTCTATGTGCTTTCCATCGATTAAGCAATAAATAAATCAACAACAGCAATAAACCTATGGGCGTTAGCTGTTCGATGATACTGCCAGTATTAGGAAATTTCGTTAGTTCTATATGTGTTTGTTTTGGTTGGGCTAATTTTGTATCTGTTTTTGATTCTGGTTCCTTTGATGGCTGTGTGTGCCTTTCATTTCCACCGATTTGCCCATGGATCTCTACATCAGTAGTAGCATAAGCAAAATCTTGAAACAAGATACCACAGCCCGCCAAAAGAATGAATATAATGATGTGACAACTAAATCGCTTCATTGTATATCACAACCTTTGTTTGATTATGGCGTTACACCAATTGTTGTACCGTCTTTTTGGATCGATGTGAATTTCAATGTTAATGTGTAGTTTTCTTTTGCTGCATTTTCATTGACGTCAATTGGCAAGTTAGCGGTTGTTGTCCCAGTATAATTAAATTTTGCAGAATTTGCATATGCTGAAGCAGCGTCACTAGCGATATTTAAACGCCCATCCTTATTAGCTAAACGCATCCAAACTGGCGCACTTGTCAAATCAACTAAAGCATTGTTTTCAACCAACTTAGTCGCAGTAGGAGTCGCAACTAAACCACTCCCCTTTGCATTGATTGTTAACGTATCGACATACTTAGGTGTTCCCTCCATTTTATTCAATGTAACAGCAACACCACGACCTGAATTATTCACGATACTATAATCAGCAGACTGAATATTCTTGTGTGCACTTGCAGTCGTTGTATGAAATGCTGTCGCTGTATCGACCGTAACGTTGATCCATTCATCAGAACCTTCTGGAATAGTCGCATCTGGATCAGTATTGTCTAGTTTACCAATTGTTCCGTTGATGATAACATCAGCTGAATTTTCTCCATCGATGGTTTCTGCTGAAGCTAGTTGTGTTAGTCCTGATACGCTTAGACCTAGCATCATTGCAGCAAGTAAAAAGTTAGTTTTTTTCATATTGTTTCTCCTTCTATGTGTAAGATGATTTATTTTTAACAGAAAATCTGTTAAATAACGAGATTAGTTGTTGATGCGAATTGTAATTCCAGCTTGAACTTGTCCACGTTTCTTGTTTGTTTTTGAATCATAAATATCAAATGTGGCGGTTGCTGGATGATCTCCTTGAGCAAGTTTTTTTTCTAGTTTTGCTCCATTTATTTCATAACCTGGTTGAATTGCACCAGAGGAATAAACCTGTTCATTATTGCTGTCTAAACGAATCACCACATTGATCGGATAACCGTTTTCGACTGGATTTTGAATGTACAAGCTACCTTCACTGTCACTAGTTTCAAACACAGCCTCTGATTTAATGACCATATTGAATTTACTTTCGTCCACAGCTTTTTGTTCAGCTGCTTTAACTTCTTTGTCACTCATTTTTTTAGCACCTTTAGTATCTGGCAAATACTCTCCCGAAACGACTTGAACAGGTTCTGTTTTAGTTGAAAAATAATAATATAACCCGCCTACTGATACAGCTAACAAGAATAACAGCAATAAAATCAGCAGTCGTTTCTTTTTCTTCTTCTCTTCGTTTGTTTGATTTGTCTTATCCATAGAATTCCTCTCATTCTTCATTTTTTTCAACTTTAAAAGTCACTTTGTAGTCTGGAAATACTGCTTGTTTCGTTGGATTAAAGTACTTGCCTTGCAAGCTCAATTTTTTTTCTTCATTCACGTTTAAAACGCCAATCGATAAAGGATTCTTAGATAATTCACTCGTTAAAAAAAGTGGTGCTTCCTGCTTGTTGTTTACTAGCATTTGCAGCGCTAGTTCATCTTTGCCTGGATTTCCAGAAAGACTATCTAATAGCAACAGTTGATTAGCTGCTGTATTTTCTTTTGTTAGATTGGTTATGGATATTTTTGTTGGTGTATTCCCTTTGTTTATAACAGGATATTCAGCTGAAGATACATTGCCTTCATTTAAGGTTCCTAAATCTTTATTTTGGGTTTGAAAAGCCATTTCGATAGGAACTTCAACGTTGATTATCTCTGTCACTGTTTGAAATTCAGTTAAAGGGTTCATCGCCAAAACAACTTCTTCTCCATAAACTCCTGCAACTCTAGCACGAACATAATAAGTGACCTCGCCTTCGAGTCCTTTTAATTTCGTACTAAATTTTTGATTCTTATTGCCAGAAAGATCAGCGACTTGAGCTTTTGTTTCATTTTCTGGAAAGTCCTTATTTTTACTATACTCTATTGTGACTTTTCGATACATACCGCCAAAATAAGCCTGTTGATCAGGTATTGCTGCTGCTTCTCCATTTGAATAATCAGTCCACTTCCCTGTATCACTAGCTAGCTCACCATTGATTATTGCGGTAGTGTTTGTGACGTTCGCTGTAAGGGTACTTAGTTGTGGCTTGGTAGCAAATAGTTCAGTATCAGAAAATTCACTTTCCCCTGCTCGGTTAACAACAATCATTTGAACCCAATAAACGGTGTTTGGATTTAAGCCATCTACGGTGACATTATAATATGAATTAAGCGCTGTGTTTTCTTGATCATCAAACGATCTTAACGTAACGATTTGCCTTGCATTTCTTAGATCATTTGCCTCTTCTTCAGCAGAAAAAATAAAGAATTTTACTTCTGTTGCTTGACTTCCATTATTCACCGAGCTTCCATGTAATGAAATTGATGTATCGGATGCATCATATGCAAATAGCCCTAATTGATCTGGAACATCAACAAACTCGCTAAACACCATTTTCTGTGCATTTTTTAAAGCAAGTATTTCTGATGCACTAAATGGATTACTCGAACCTTGTATATTTGTAAAGTTCGTTCCTTGAACACTCAAATCTGAAGCTTTTTTAAATATTTCTTGTGTCGGTGTACTGCTTGTTTTACTTGAAAAGGTTTCTATTTTTTGTAAAAAGTTACTTGTAAAAGATAAATTCTTTACACCATTTGCCCCATTTAGCCCCAAAGTTCCCAGACTCGTTCCTGCAAGCGACACTTTTTTTGCTTTGTTCATGTTAAGTGCAAATGTACTAGACGAAGCAGTTGAAAAGATAGTGCCACTAACAACATCTAGTGAGACATCTGCATTTTCAGCGACTGTCATTCCACCTTTAGCCGTATAGAGATTGATTGGTGAAGGGAGTTTAAAATCGACTTGAGCATTTTCTTGGAAATCAAATGTTACTGGTTGTGTTTGAGCCGATGCAAAAAATTGATTTCTTGCACCTCCTGTAGCAAGTGTCACCTTGTCCAAATTGAAAACAGCATTTTTTTCAACGATATAATTTGGCGACAACGTGCCATACGTCATATTACTGTTTGTTTGGATATCAAGTTGTGCATTTTCTCTAACTATGATTTGGGATTTACCTGCATAAGGATTAGCTGAAGAGTTACTAGTTGACCAAATAAATGCACTTGTTTGATTGGAAGAATGTTTGATCGAAGTATGACCGCTTTGAATTTCTACGTAATTGATTTCTGCCCATTCTTGGGAATATGTACTTGTTCCTCTTTGGTCGATCGTATTTTGCCCTCGCATAATGACCGATCCGTTTATGTTATAGATCATTTGACCATTTGTTGAATAATAATCGACACCATCAAAGATAAATGTCATATTAGCCGCGGCTCCACCAGATAAAAAGCCATAATACCCCACTGCGCCTGAACCATCAAGATTTCCAAACTGTGTATTACGAATCTCAATTACGGCATTTGCTTGATTTGCATAAAAACCACTAGTAGCTGAAGCCCCTTTATTATATGTAATAATATGATTTGCCCCATCGATAATCACACCATCTTTAAGCTGATAACCAGTGGAGCCTAAGTCGATATTATTGGTTAAACGAAATTTCAGCTTCTGACTATCCTTTAAATATTCAGTCAAAGTAGCAGCTGAATCAACTAACCAGAAGCCATCTGCATCTTGTGTAGCAACTGCTTTCACCATATTTTTACTGTTTATTTCAGAATTATCGTCATTTATATCATTACTATCCGTTATTTTTTCATTTTCTATAACTTCTTCCATTGTTGATTCCTGACTAGATAAAGAATCACTGACTGGCATTTCTGACGAATCTGACGTTACATCCTCTTCAATCACTTCAGTTGTTGACGATGTCTCTATAGCAGGTTTTTCAATTTCTATGGCGTAGGACCAATCAATCGGAAAAATTATTACTATAATAAAACAGGTAAATATCAAGTGTATATTTTTTTTCATGACAGTCCTCCCTTACTATTTTATATAAAACACAACAATAATATACATTACTTATAACATTGTATTGCAATTCTATATAAATATCAATTTAATATTTATATTTTTAAAATATTATATATTTATTCCACAGTTTATAACTTTTCCTTTCAAACTATATTTATATTACATCGCTGTTTCAAGTACTTTTGTTTAATACTTCACAATTATTAAGTTTTTTCAAAGCTCTTAACTTTTTCTTTAGACATCTATGCTAAAAAGAAAAGACTGAATAAAAGGTGGGAGCAGAAGTAACTCCTTGAGAAATATGCTGAAATTATTGTAAAACACAGTAAATATAGTAAACTGCTGTTGCACAATACTTACTTGGTTCTCGGAGTTAAACTCTTCTGTCCCAACCTTTAGCCTACTCTTCCATATTTTTCTTTATCTATTTAGAAGCAAGTACATCTAAGTATGTCCCCGTTTCTTTTCTGATTTTCTGTTGGTCGACAATTAAAAACGAATCAAACATTTTTTGTAGAAAGAAGCGATCATGTGAAACTACTAGCATTGTTCCTTTAAACTCTTCCAGTATTTCTTCTATCTCTTCTCTCGTCTCAATGTCTAAATGGTTCGTTGGTTCATCTAATACTAAAAAATTGACCTCATTATGCATCAATTTGGCTAATTCTAAACGAATTTTTTCACCGCCACTTAAAAATCGTACCTGTTTCATCACATCCTCACTATAAAAGGAGTACTTAGCAAGTGCGCGACGGCTTTCTTGTTCTGTTAAAGAACAACCTTCACTGAAGGATTGCAGCACTGTTTGTTTAGGATTTTCATATTGAATAACTTGAGGCAAATAGCCTACCTGAAGGTTTGTTCCTTGCTTGATTTCGCCGCTATCGAAGGGTTCTAATGCTAGTGCAAGTTTTAGCAAGGTGCTTTTGCCTACACCATTTTCCCCTATAATCGCCGAATGGTCTTTCCAAAATAGTGAAAACTCAACCTTATCAAACACTATTCGATCAGCGTAGCTTTTGCTGACTTCCTTAAATTGAAGAACTTCTTTACCTGAACGATTTACATCTTTAAATTTTTTACCTATTTTGTCTGTTTCATCTTTAGGTTTTGGGATTTTTTGAATTTTTTCTAACCTTTTTTCAAGTTGCTTGGCTTTTTTGAAGAATTTTTCATTATCGCCTTCGTGTCCCCACTGTCGAAAGCGACGTATGGCCAGCTTTATTTTCTGAATTTCCTTTTGCTGCTCGGCAAAATCTTTTCTAAGCTTCTCAAGTTGCTCTTCTTTTTGTCGTTTATAAGCTGTGTAATTCCCTTTGTATTCCAGTAATCTGCCATCTTCTAGTTCTACAATTTTTTCAGCTGTATGATCTAAAAATAATCGATCATGAGAAACAATCAAATAAGCCGTTTTCTCATGAGCCAAATAGCCTTCCAGCCAGGTAATTCTTTTGGCATCCAAGTGATTCGTTGGTTCGTCTAACAGTACAAGATCATTTTCCTGTAATAGAATTCTTGCCAATGAAACAATCGTTTGCTCCCCACCGCTTAATTCCGAAAGTTTTTTTGGTAACAAATAATTGATCATTAGACCATTAGCAATCATCTCCAATTTATTTTCCATCTCGTAACCGCCAGCTTGTTGAAATTCTTCTTGTTTTTGACCGTAATGTGCTAGTATTTTTTCTACGTCACATTCTGTAGTCGCCATTTGCTCTTCCAAATGTGTTAATTGCTTTTGAATCGTATTTAGTAATGTGAACGTTTCTAGCAAGTAGTCTTTGACTTTCTGTTCGCAAACATCTGGCATTTGAGCTAAATAGCCAATACGTGCGTTTTTCTTGCAACTGACTGTTCCTGAATCAACGTTTTCGATTCCTGTGATGATTTTTAAAATTGTTGATTTTCCCGAGCCATTTGTACCAACCAATCCGATTTTTTCACCCTTGTTTAATTGTAAATTCAATTCTTCAAACAGTGGTTCCGTTCCATAATTTTTAGTTATTTTTTGTAATTGTACTAACATTTCTTCCTCTTTCTGCCATTCAGACAGATCAACGACAATAAACGTTATCGTCTTTTATACTAAATTTTAGCGTACACAAAAAAGCTGAACAAAATTCTCCGTTCAACCTTCATTATTTACTGTTAGCGAGAGATTCTCCACTACACTTCTGTTTAAAATGAGCGAAAAAATCACTATACTTCTGTTATTTTATGACTGATTCGTTTCAAGTAAATAAGTCTGAATGGTCTGTTTTATTTAATTTTTTATCCCTTTTTAGACACACTTGTCCCTTGAGATAAAAAAATGGAAATAATAACATGACAAAAAGCTAGGTACGCTATTATATATGAAAAACCTGTTGTTATTTTTGGCATGTTGACCATTGTACTTATTCACCACCTTCGTCATTTCTTAAGTATATTGTAGCATGATGCTGTTATTTGTGCAAAATGTGTTTATTTAGCCCCTTGTCGATAACGTTTTAATCGTTCTTCCAGAGTTCCTGTGTGCAGTTCGAATAAGTGATTATCAAAATCGTAGAAATAAATAGAGCTTGCTTCGCCTTCAATTCGTGAACGGCCAGCTTTTATTTCTAATCCGAGAGTGTTGATTTTCGCTAAGTAATTGTCATACTCACTTTCTTCTATCTTAAATGCAATGTGATCATATGTCCTTGTTGGTAAAGAATCCCCTTGCATAATCGCTATCCAAAGATTATCGATCAAGAAAAATTTTTCTTGCGCTACAGAAAACATCGCTGTTCCACTTGAATAAATCTCTTTTGCAGAAAATATTGTTTCAAAAAAAAGGGTAGCTTTTTCTAAATCTCGAACGATAAATGTCATATGACTGATCATTTTTCCCCTCACATTCCTATTTATAGTGAAACAGAGATACTGATTTTATTCAGCACCTCTGTTTCTAATAGATTTAATTCGCTACAATATTCACCAATTTATCTGGAACAACAATGACTTTACGTACTGTTTTCCCTTCAATAAACGATTGGATTTCTTCTGCTGCTAATGCTTTCTCTTCTAACTCTTCCTTACTCAACCCTCGAGCGATATTTAATTTTGTACGAACTTTTCCGTTAACTTGGAAAACGACTTCGACCTCATCTTCGATCAATGCAGCTTCATCATATGTTGGCCAAGGTGCATTCGTCAAGCTCTCTTCATTTCCAAGGATTGCCCATAGCTCTTCACCGATATGTGGTGCGATTGGCGCTAGTAATTGAACAAAGCCTTCAATGTATTCATACGGTAAAACATCCACTTTATTCGCTTCATTTACAAAGACCATCAATTGAGAAATTGCAGTATTGAAATGGAGATTTTCCATATCTTCTGTCACTTTTTTCACTGTTTGATTATAAACCTTAGTTAGACGTCCGTCGTTGATAGTCGTGATGCGGTCACGCATTTTATTATTTTCATCTACAATCAAACGCCATACACGATCCAAGAATTTACGGCTGCCTTCAAGCCCATTTTCACTCCAAGCAATCGATGCGTCAAGGGGACCCATGAACATTTCATACATTCTCAGGGTATCCGCACCATATTTTTCGACAACATCATCAGGATTTACAACATTTTTCAATGACTTACTCATTTTAGCTGGTGCTTCTTCTAGCTCTTCACCTGTTTCACTATTCACCCAAACGCCATCACGTTTCTCAACCATATTCGTAGGGACTAGTACTCCTCGACTATCACGGAAACTTTGACCTAAGATCATGCCTTGGTTATAGAGTTTTTGATATGGTTCTTTTGTTGGTACAACACCAATATCATATAAGAATTTATGCCAGAAACGTGCATATAACAAGTGAAGTACGGCATGTTCCGCTCCACCAATATAAATATCTACTGGCAACCAGCGTTCTAGTTTTTCATAATTAGCAATTTCATTTTTGTTATGTGGATCGATATAACGTAAATGATACCATGAGCTTCCCGCCCATTGCGGCATCGTGTTGGTTTCGCGTTTGCCTTTTTTACCTGTTTCAGGATCGACTACATTGATCCACTCAGTAATATTCGCAAGTGGTGATTCTCCTGTTCCACTTGGTTTGATATCATCTGTTTTTGGCAATCTTAAAGGTAATTCAGATTCTGGAACAGTTGTTGTTGTCCCATCTTCCCAATGGATTACAGGAATTGGCTCACCCCAGTATCGTTGACGAGAAAACAACCAATCACGTAAGCGATAGCTAACTTCTTTTTTCCCTACTTTATTTTCTTCTAGCCATTCATTTATTTTAGCTATTGCTTCTTCTTTATTCATACCATCTAAAAACTCAGAATTGATGTGTGCTCCATCGCCTGTGAATGGTGCTTCTTCGATATTCCCTCCTGCTAATACTGGAATGATATCGATATTGAATGCTTTTGCGAATTCATAATCACGCTCATCATGAGCAGGAACAGCCATAATTGCGCCAGTTCCATAAGAGGCTAAAACATAATCTGCGATCCAGATTGGAATTTCAGCCCCATTAACTGGATTGATTGCATAAGCACCTGTGAAGACACCAGTTTTTTCTTTAGCTAAATCTGTCCGATTTAAATCAGATTTTTTAGAAGCAGCATCTATATAAGCTTCTACAGCTTCTTTTTGTTCAGGTGTAGTAATTTTTTTCACCAATTCTAATTCAGGTGCTAAAACGGTATAAGTTGCACCAAATAATGTATCTGGACGAGTCGTAAATACTGTAAATTCCTCTTTTGTCCCCGCTACTTTAAACGTGACATTGGCACCTTCAGAACGCCCAATCCAATTGCGCTGCATGTCTTTAATACTTTCTGGCCAATCAACTAAATCTAAATCATCTAATAAGCGATCTGCATACGCTGTGATTTTCAGCATCCATTGACGCATTGGTTTTCTGACAACATCATAACCGCCTCGTTCACTTTTTCCATCGATAACTTCTTCATTTGAAATTACTGTTCCAAGCTCTGGCACCCAGTTGACTGCTACTTCTGCTTCATAAGCCAAACCATGTTCATACAGTTTTGTGAAAATCCATTGGGTCCATTTATAGTAGTCAGGATCTGTCGTATTAATTTCACGATTCCAATCATAACTGAATCCTAATGAATTGATTTGACGTTTAAATGTTTCAATATTTTTTTTCGTAAATTCAGCTGGATCATTACCAGTATCTAGAGCATATTGTTCTGCTGGCAAACCAAAAGCATCCCATCCCATTGGATGTAAAACACTATATCCCTGGCTTCTTTTCATTCGAGACAAAATATCTGTTGCTGTATAACCTTCAGGATGTCCAACATGAAGACCTTGCCCAGATGGATAAGGGAACATATCTAGGGCATAAAATTTTTCTTTACTAACATCATCGTGGGTAGTGAAACTATTATGCTTAGCCCAATATTTTTGCCATTTTTTCTCAATTACTTTATGATCGTAACTCACGTTTGTTTCCTCCTATTTTAAGTAGCATTTTTATTAATAATGTTTGATGACGCTGGTTCTGCATTCTCTTAGAATCGCTTTTCTGAATGTTTACTTGGTATTGATTCACTCGTTTGATACCTTTTTATACCTTGTGTCGTTCTTCATCTGTGCTGGCATAGCCCGTCGCAAATCCTCAATTTTTAGAGCATTAGCTCTTAGAAATTGATTAGATCAAAATGAAGTGTAGTGATGAACAACAAAAAGTCCTACAGGAAAATATTCCTATAGGACGTGTGATCTACAACGTGGTACCACCTAAATTTACTTGTATTATTACAAGCCTCAACGCGCTAACGGTCGTCACCGATCTTACTTAGTAAAGTTTAGAGAATCATCGAATTACTATTCGTCATCCATCTGTATCAGAAAAAGCTCAAAGAGCAATTCTGCACTCATTCAGTAAAATAACTCAAAGGCGAGTTCGAAAGCTTCTGTGCGTATTTTCACCAACCATACGCTCTCTAAAACATGGTTCTTTCTACTATTCCTCTTCACTGTTTAGATATCTGTCATGTGCTATCATACTACCAAATATTTCAGTCAATTTCAATTGTTTTATTTAACTTTCAACTTTTGACCAATATAGATGATATCGCCAGATAAACCGTTCATTTGTTTGATTTTTTGAACGCTTGATCCATATTTTTGAGAAAGTCCCCATAGTGTATCTCCGCTTTTCACAGTATGTGAGCCCGCGGTTTGACTGCCACCTTGATTACCAGTTGAACTAGTAGAACCTGTCGAGCCGCCTTGGCCTTTTTTCACAATCAATTTTTGACCTGGATAAATAATATCTCCACTTAAATTGTTCCATTGACGTAGATTTGCAACGCTTATACCATTTGCATTGGCAATCGCCCATAATGAGTCACCTGATTTTACTGTGTAAGAACTACTGGTTGATCCAGTATTTGAACCACCGGTATTTCCTGTTGAGCCGCCGGTATTACCTCCTGTGTTGCCTCCACCAGTAGTCCCAGATCCTTTTTTCACGATCAGTTTTTGACCTGGATAAATGATATCGCCATTTAGATTATTCCATTGACGTAAATTCGCAATACTTATGCCATTTGCATTGGCTATTGCCCATAGTGAATCACCTGATTTTACTGTGTAATAAGAATTTGTTGTTCCTGCATTACCAGAACCGCCGGTATTTCCTGTTGAGCCGCCAGTATTTCCTCCAGCGCTGCCTCCACCAGTATTGCCAGATCCTTTTTTCACGATTAATTTTTGGCCTGGATAAATGATATCGCCATTTAAATTATTCCATTGACGTAAATTCGCAATACTTATGCCATTTGCATTGGCTATTGCCCATAGCGAATCACCCGATTTTACTATGTAATAAGAATTTGTTGTTCCTGCATTACCAGAACCGCCGGTATTTCCTGTTGAGCCACCAGTATTTCCTCCAGTGTTGCCTCCACCAGTATTGCCAGATCCTTTTTTCACAATCAATTTTTGACCTACATAGATAACATCACCAGAAAGCTTATTCCAATTTTTGATGTTAGCGATCGAGGTGCCATATTTTGCAGATAACGCCCATAAGCTATCGCCAGCTTTTACGGTGTGAATCACATCTTGACCACTTGTTTCGCCTCCTGTGTTCCCACCGTTATTTCCCCCTGTATTACCACCAGTGTTTCCTTCTCCGGTATTACCGCCTGTATTACCGCCTCCAGATGAAGGTGTGTCATATTGAGTTAGATTGTATGTTGTAATAATATTATTCAATTTAGTATTATAACTAGGATCTGTCGCGTAACGACCTGTTAACCAAGCTGTTGCATCTCTGTAAGAGTTTGTATTGCTCTTCCATGCGCCTGAATAATAATATACTCCTGCTTGAAATGAAGTATTTCTTAAAACATAGGCATTGTCCCCAAATGACTCTGAAAAAGATGGGTATTTTCTAAAAGCAGCGTTTACTTGAATCCACTGACCATTAATAACTTCCCACGTCTTCATCGTAACAGATTGCCCTTGATAACTTCCTTTAATTCCAAATAAATTATGGTTTGGAGCTGCTGCTAATGTGCTTTTCCCCCAGTCACTTTCAAGGATTGCTTGAGCCATCATTACAGAAGCATAAAGATCGTTCGCTGCAGCCACAGATTGAGCGTGTCCGGCTATTTCAGCGATAAAGGTACTTGGGCTGACACTTCTAGATTGCGCAGAAAAAGCTGCACGCATCGAAAGGTCTGGAGTTTTTGGTTCTTCCGTTTCAGTGGAGGATGAATCAGTCGCTTCAGTTGATTCTTCTGTAGATTCGGTTAACTCAGTACTTTGTGCTGTTTCTGATGTATTTAATTCTGATGATTCTTGTGTTTCAGACGTTTCTTCGCTTGAAGATGTCTCAGGTGCTGTTGACTGAGTGTCTTGTGTCATCGAATTGTTTGAATCAGTCGTCGTTGTTTGTGTTTGAACGACTTCTGTATGTGTGTTGGTATCTGAGTAACTTACTTGTTCACTTGGAATTTTATCTTCAGACGCTTCAGCAATTTTTGGCGCGACAATAGGTGCAGCAATTGATGAGACAACAATCGCAGAGCTAAGCATAGTGGTTCCTTTTTTTAGCTGATCAGAAGTCATCTTATTCTGTTCAGCTTTTCTCCGCTCTTTTCTTGATATTTTGTACTTCTCCATAATATATCCTCCGAATTTTCTAAAAAAGTATTCTTTGATTTATAGTATACCCTTTTTTAAAGAAAATAGAAATATTTTTCGATTTTTCTTCATTAGTTATTAAAACAAAAATGTAATTTTTTTCTTTCTTTTTGATTTTATCACAATCATCATACCTCATTTTCAACGAGACTAGGTCTCAAGACTGATTACTCTCTTTACCTTAGGCTGATTTTTTAATTAAAGGCTTGTTATTACACCCAAAAAAAATTATAGTTGAGAAGAAGTAACGGATTTGAAAATGAGATGGGGGAACAAGATGAATAAGGAACACTTTTTAATCGAATTAAAGATCTATTTAAAACCTTTAACTGCCCAACAGCAAGTGTTTATCTTGAATAAATATGAGGCAATCTTTGAAGAACGTTTAGCTGTCGGTGAAACCGAAGAGGAGATCGCTAAAAGTTTAGGAAAACCAAGAGGCATCGCCGAAGAAATCTTACAAGAATTTGACATCACTGTCCCTGAAAAAAAACTTGAGCGTGATGGTTGGCAAGAAATTGAGCCTGTTGCAAACAAAGACTATTACTACGAAGAAGTACCTGAGCACCCTTATGAGCAGACTTACCATTCTTACGAACGTCCTCAACACAATGGATTTACACGATTTTGTCAGATTGCTGGTGTTCTTTCTTTTAATTTTCTTTTGATGTTTTGGCTTATTTTTGCATTTGTTATGGTTTTATTTTCTTGTTGGCTAGTGGCGGTTGTTTTCTTACTTTCACCGGTTTTAGGCGGAATTTCAGTCTCTGCTGGCTTTAATGACGGGACGATGTTCCAGTTGTTCCTCAGTATTTTTCTTTCCGGTGCGGGTGTTATTGGCTTGCTGATTCTAACGCCGCTAACAAAATTTTTTGGAAAAGTATTCAAACGTTATTTACAATGGAATATTCGCGTTTTGAGAGGGGAGATTTAGCATGAAAAAGACAACTGCTTTTTTTCTAACCATTGGGGTTTTAGCCATGATCATCGGCGGAATCGGCAGTGCTGTCTATTTCAGACGCGCTGAAAATTCTATGACCGACACAAAAACGCAAACATATGAGATAAAAAACAAACAAAATACAAAAGAAATTCATCTTGATCTTTCAGGCAACGCAGATTTTTATATTCTCACTGAAAATTCAAATAAAATCACAATGAACACTCGAAGTTCTGTACCTGTTTCACTTAACAGTTCCTTAGACGTTAAAGAAAAAAATAATCAACTGACTGTTTCAGCAAATAGTAGCAAAAAAAAGAAAGAGTCAAACGGATTAAAATTTGATATTTTCGATCGTGGTTCTGCTGTAACCTTAACGATTCCTGATGATACTGAACGCATAGTCATCGACGGAAAAGCCAACGGATCAATCTATCTTTCAAACACTCGAACAAAGGATTTATCCATCTCAATGAGTAATGGGGATATCAACCTTAGTGATAGTAATTCAGAAAAATTAACAATCGAAACAACGAATGGTAATCTTAATGTTCATACCGATGTCCGAACAGATGATGCTTCATTCAAAACTACAAACGGCGAAATTCAACTAAATGATTTTGCTGCGTCTACTTGGTCTGCTGCCAGTACTTCTGGAGATATTTATATAAATAGTGTCAAAGGAATTGCTACAATCGAGACAACAAATGGTGAGATCCAGGCAACTGATCTTAAAGGCGAAGTCAAAGTTAAAAGTACCAATGGTGATTTTTCGTTATATGGAACAGAAATTCCCCAAAAATTACTCGTTGAATCCCAACAAGGAAGTATTGATCTACACACAGAAGAAATCTTATATGATGTAATGATCAAAACAAAAACTAAGTTGGGCGATAGTACGATTTTCGGAAAAGAGCGAACTTCCTACAAACGAGGAAAAGGTACAAAAGCACTCACTTTGGAAACAAATTCTGGAGATATTTCAGTTGAAGGTCCATCTGATTATCAAGATGGAGATGAGGAGTAACATTCTATTGAATTCAAAGCCTATACTTGAACTTTTAAAGTTTTCGTATAGGCTTCTTTTTTTGTGATTCTCAGATGTGTTCTTAATTATTTGATGTTATAATAAACTTTATCTAATCTGGAAAGGATATTTCATGAAAAATAAATTATATTATCAATTTGCTGGTAGCTGCTTTTTAGTTGTCTTTATGTTTTTAGGCTATGTAGTGCGTTTTTATTCTGGTTGGTTAAAAGGTTTCGATCAAACAATCACAACAATTGTACGAACACCATATCCTTCAGCGAACCAATTTTTTATTTGGTATACAAAGTTTGCTGATCCATTGACCATTGGGCTTTTGACTTTAGCCACTGCGTTTATACTATTTAGAGGAAAATATTATGCTGAAACTCTCTGGCTTTTAATCAATACAGCATTGATCGCTGGCATCGCAAACCCATTGATCAAGCTATTATTTATGCGCCCGCGTCCGGCCCTAAATCATTTAGTAACTGAGCATAGCTATAGTTTTCCTAGTGGACATTCAACTGGAAGCGTTCTGTTATATGGAACGATCATTTTATTGCTACCACAATTTATTAAGCAAAAAAACCTTTGTTTATTTTTACAAATTATCTTAGGTTTAGGCATTTTTCTGATCGGTATCAGCCGGATTTACGTTGGTGTTCATTTCCCTAGTGATGTTTTAGGTGGTTTTTGTTTTGGTTTAGCTTGGTTATTGATGACCTACCCGATTTATTTAGAAAAACGCTTTGTCTGGCGCTTTAAAAGTAAACAACAATAGAAAGAAGAAGAACGATGTCTAAATTTTTATATACGGAAGATCCTAATAAACGTTATCATACATGGAATTATGCCTTACGCGAACAATTTGGCGGTAAAATTTTTAAAGTCCCTTTAGATGGTGGCTTTGATTGTCCTAATCGAGATGGAACGGTAGCTAAGGGCGGTTGTACTTTTTGTAGTGTTTCAGGATCAGGCGATATGATCGTAGCGCCTAAAGATCCTTTACCCATTCAATTTCAAAAAGAAGTTCAGATGATGCACAAAAAGTGGCCGAATGTCGACCAATATATCGTCTATTTTCAAAATTTCACAAATACTCACGCGCCTGTTGAAGTGATTCGACATCGTTTTGAGCAAGTGGTCAATGAAAAAGGCGTTGTCGGCATTTCGATTGGTACTCGCCCAGATTGTCTGCCTGATGATGTTGTTGAGTATTTAGCAGAACTGAACCAGCGCTATTATTTATGGGTAGAATTAGGCTTACAGACTACCTATGAGAATACCAGCAATACAATCAACAGAGCACATGATTACCAAACTTATCTGGATGGTGTAGCAAAATTACGAAAACACAATATTCGCGTTTGTACGCATCTGATCAATGGCTTGCCTGGTGAAAGTTTAGAGATGATGAGAGAAAATGTTCGCCGAACGATTCTTGATTCAGATATTCAAGGAATCAAATTGCATCTACTTCACTTAATGACAAATACACGGATGTTAAGAGATTATCACGAAGGACGCTTGCAATTGATGACACGTGAAAACTATGTCCATGTTATTTGTGACCAACTGGAAATGATTCCACCAGAAATCGTAATCCATCGCCTAACTGGTGATGCTCCAACAGATACTTTGGTTGGTCCTATGTGGAGTTTAAAAAAATGGGAAGTATTAAATGCGATCGATGATGAAATGAAACGTCGGAATAGTTTCCAAGGATGCCAGAATGTTCGTATGGCTAAGGAGGTCCTTCATTAATGTTACAGACCGCACTTCGTTTTAGTCACACTCTTTTAAAAGAAGTTATTCAAAAAGGAGATACTGTTGTTGATGCTACGATGGGAAATGGTAACGATACAGCTTTTCTAGCTGATCTTGTTGGATCAACTGGTTTGGTTTATGCTTTTGATATTCAAGAACAAGCTCTGATAAATACTGAAAAAAAACTCACAGAACTAGGCTTAACGGATCACGTGTCTTTAGTTCATAAAGGGCATGAAACGATTAATCGAACCATTCCAGAAAAAACACAACTAACTGCTGCTATTTTTAATTTAGGCTATCTTCCTAAAAGTGATAAGCAAATTATCACAAAACCAGATACAACAAAAAAGGCTCTAGATGCCTTGCTTCCTCGTTTAGCACCCAAAGGTCGAATTATTATAGTCGTTTATTATGGGCATCTTGGTGGTGAAATGGAATTAACCCTTGTACAAAATTATTGCCAAGAGCTACCGCAAGAAACCTATAGCGTATTGACTTATCAGTTTATCAATCAGAAAAATAACCCACCAATTTTATTTTGTATTGAGAAAAAATAAATCTATCTTAACAACCTAAATAGAAAAACAAGGTGATTCTCCTACAAAAAAAGAATCACCTTGTTTTTTCAAGCTTTCTTAAAGAAAATAAACTACTTAACTATTTTATTCAAACACAAATTGATTATGATACAATTCCGAATAAAAACCTTCTTGTTTCAATAATTCATGATGGCTTCCTTCTTCGATCACTTCACCATTTCTTAGAACGACGATACGATCTGCATTTAAAATTGTTTTTAAGCGATGCGCAATCACAAAGCTCGTTCTGCCTTTGATTGCTTCATCCATTGCTTTTTGGATTTTGGCTTCTGTCACCGTATCTACGTTACTAGTTGCCTCATCCAAAATCAATAATGAAGGATTCGTAATGATGGTTCTAGCAATACTGATCAATTGTTTTTGACCTGTACTAAAAACATTATTTTCTTCAGTGATTTCTGTATCATAGCCGTTTTCTAACTCCATGATAAACTCATGGATATTCGCTTGTCTAGCTGCATTTATGATTTCCTCATTTGAAGCATCCGGATTACCAAACGCAATATTTGCTCGAATCGTTCCAGAAAATAAGACTGAATCTTGCAATACAATCCCCACATGAGAGCGTAAACTACTTAAATCGATCTCACGAATATCTGTTCCGTCAAAGGTAACTGAACCGTTATTTACATCATAAAAACGATTCAATAAATTCATGATCGTTGTTTTACCTGAGCCAGTTGGTCCAACTAAAGCGACCATTTCACCTTTTTTAACGTTAATTGTAACATCTTTTAAGATCGGCACTTCTGGATCATAACCAAAATCAACATGGTTCAAGGAAACTGATTCATTGACGCCATCGATTTCTTTTCCATCTTTTGGATTAATTTCATCCGGCTCATCAAACATTTCATTCAAACGACGAGCTCCTGTGATTGCTAACTGGATCATGCTGTATCCAGAAGAAATTTGCATCAACGGTTGATAATATTGTTGTGAATACTGAACAAATGTTACTACTAAACCTAAAGCAACTGTTTTTTCCAAGTCACCATTTAGCGCTAACCAACCACCAAAGAAAATCACAATAGCGGTATTTACAAGGGACATCCCCTGCATCATTGGGAATAGTAGACCAGAATATACTTGACCTTTAAAGGTTGCCTTACGCACTGTTTCATTATGTTCTAAAAATCCATCGATTGTTTCTTCTTGTAAACCATTTGTGATGATCACACGTTGTCCACTAATCTTTTCATCCATATAGCCGTTTAATTTACCGACTTCATCTTGTTGGATATCAACATATTTTCGTGCCTTGCTGATCACAACTACAGCAATCAAGATCGCTACAGGTGTAGAAGCAATCGTCGCCCAGGCTAATTGAACATTTTGACGGAACATCACAATCAAAATTCCTACAAACAATGCAGCATTCGTCAAAACTTGAAGCAATGCTTGATTCAAACTATTTTGAATATTATCCAAATCACTAGTAAAACGACTTAAAATTTCTCCATCTTGATGAGAGTCAAAGAAACGAATCGTTAATTTTTCTAATTTATTGAATAATCCAATACGCATCCGGTTTGTTGATTTTCCAACAACTTGAGTAAATAGTATGCTGTAAATAAAATTTGCTGCACTTGTCAGCACATAAAAAATCAATAACTTCCAGATAATATCAATAAATTTGCTTTTATCATCTGTTCCTTGCATCAAAGCACCCACATAATTGGCTAATTCTTGAATCGCTTCCCCAACAAATTGAGGTGCTTTAACTTGTAAATAGGTTGCAATAACAATTGTCACAAAGATAAACAAGAAGGAAAGTTTATACCGCTTTAAATAATGAAAAAAGAATTTACTAGCTCTTATTAAATCAGTCATTATTTTCATCCTTTCCTTTTTGTGTTTCGTAGATTTCTTGATAGATTGGGTTTGTTTTCGCTAATTCTTCATGCGTTCCCTCACCCACTAATTGGCCTTTATCTAAAACCAAAATACGATCTGCGTGAACAACTGAAGAAATCTTCTGTGCAATCACGATCGTCGTTGTTTCTTTTAAATCTTTATCCAATGCTTCTCTAACTAACCGTTCTGAACGAGCATCTAACGCACTTGTACTGTCGTCTAAAATCAAGATCTTAGGATCTCCGATCACACCTCGTGAAATAGATAAACGTTGTTTTTGTCCTCCCGAAAAGTTATTACTTCGTTCAGCAACTGGCGCTTCATATTGTAACGATAACTTCTCGATGAATTCTTTTGCTTGTGCAATCTCAGTTGCCCGCGACATATCAGATTCACTGGCATCTCTTTTTCCTTGGCGCAGATTTTGTGAAATCGTGCCAGAGAAAAGAATCGCTTTTTGTAACACGAAAGATACAGCTTTACGTAAACTGTGTTCATTGACTTCTTTCAAATCGATACCACCGACTTCTACTTTCCCCTCAGAAGGATCAAATAATCTAGGAATCAACTGAGCTAAGGTTGATTTACCTGCACCAGTAGCGCCTACGATTCCGACCATCTCACCAGGTTTTATAGAAAATGAAATATCTTTCAATGTATCTGAATCATCTCCTGGATAACGGAAACTAACATGTTCAAAAACTACACTGCCATCTAAATTTTGTTCTGGTACATCTTTATACGTAAGTGCTGGTACTGTATCCATGACTTCTTTGATCCGTTTGATTGAAACAGCTGCACGAGAAGTCATCATCATCATCATTCCACCGATAATGATTGCCATCATGATTTGCATTAAGTAACTCATAAATGACGCTATACTGCCAATAACGGTTGGATCGTCTTTGACTAAGTTACTAACTAGGAAAATCGATCCTACGACCGCTAGATTAGCTGCCAACATAAAAGATGGAATCATTACTGAAAAAAGCGTACCCACGATTAAATTATGTTTCGTCAATTCTTCACTGACTTTGGTGAAGCGATTTAACTCATTTTTCTCTTGTACAAAAGATTTAACTACACGAATCCCTAAAAGATTTTCTTTTGCTAAGCCATTTACTTTATCGATCAATGTTTGAATGATCATAAAATGTTTGCCCATTTGAGAAAATGATAATGCTGTGATAATGAACACTGCAATGACTAGTAAAACAATCACCCACCATAATTGCGGTAGTGTCATCATTGCTAGAATAAAACTACCGATAAACAGAATCGGGATTCTAAATAATGACTGTAGTGCGATCATGATCACGTTTTGAATTTGAGTCACATCATTTGTTAAACGAACAACTAAATTCCCCGCTGAAAACTCTTCGATATTTCCAAATGAGAATGTCTGGATCTTACGAAATGTTGCTTCACGAATATCTGCACTTACACCTTGTGCAACTTTTGCAGAATAAATCGTATTGAAAACACCAGCAATCAAGCCTAGACCTGCGATTCCAATTAAATATAACCCAAGCTCTTTCATTTGACTCTTATCATCTTTAATAATTGCTTCTAACACTTTTTGTAATAGTTTAGGCTGCCATAACGCTGACATGACCATGACAATAACGGTAATCAATGCTATGGTAACTTCCAGCTTGTACTTTTTTACATGTTCCATAATAATACTCACTTGTATCCCAACTTTCTTTGTAAAACTAGCCTTGTCCGATTCGTTGTGCAACTTTCAACGATCATTTAATGTTATTATGTGGTAATGTTAGATGCGCTGTCATCATTGACTTCACAAACTTAACACTGTAAAATTAGGCCGCATAACAATTTACCATTTTTAGAAATGAAATTCAAGAAGTTAGCTTATATTTTTAGATAAAAGGATGAGAAATTTGGAAGAAAAATTATCAAAAGAAAAAATCGTTCATGCAGCATTTCAATTATTAAGTGAAAATCCTGAATTAGAAAAATTATCCATGCGTAAAGTCGCTCAAAAACTTGGGATTCAAGCTCCTGCGATTTATTGGCATGTAGAAAATAAACAGGCGCTACTTCAAAGTATGGCCGAAGAGATAGAAAATCATTTTATACCACCAAAACCGAAAAAAAACTGGAAAGAAACCCTATATGCTTATATGGAAAATTACTATGAATTGTATCAACAATATCCATGCGCTATTGAAATCGAAATTCAAACAATTCCTTCATACCCCTCTCGTTTAAGAAATCTCGATGCCATTCTAGGTATTCTTAATAAAGCTGGATTTTCCATCGAATTAAGTTATATGACAATCACCTCTTTACAGCATTTACTATTTGGCATGCTGATGGATTCTGCCGAGGAGAAGAAATTATATAATAAAGTCATGGCTGGCGACGACTATTTGAAAAAGCAAATTATCTTGATGAAACAATATGTTCAAGAACATGAGCTGAATAATATCAGCGAAAGTATTCAATATCGGCAAAAAGAAAAGCAAAAAGATTTTTTTATGAAAACATTGCGGGTGTTTTTGAATGGGTTAGATACATTCATCTAATAGTAAGTACGCAAAAAAGAGCGCACATCAAAACTAAAAAACAGTTTTGTTTCGCGCTCTAAATCCGAATAAACGGCGAGAAAAAAGCAGCTCCTTCGGAAATAAGCTGAAATTCACAAAAATTTGAAAAGCAATTTTCGTGAATTCCCTCTTATTTCTCGGAGCTAAACGCTTTTGTCTCGGCCTATTTTTTATTTATTTCCCTAAAGGTAGCCACTCTAGCACCCGTTGAATCCAAGCATCCCAAAAAATCCAATCATGGTTACCAGGACCTGTTTCAAATGTATACTCGATATTATGAGCTGTCAGAGCTTCCGCCATTTTTTTATTTCCATGTAAAAGTAGATCCTCTTCACCGCAGCAAAGAAAAATATTCGGTGCTTTTTTACCACTTGCAGCTAACTGATCTAGTAAAAACATGGGATCATTAATCGATCCTTGAACCTTTTCTAACGGACCAAAAATTCCTTCCCAAAACTTTCTCCCTTTGACCGCTAACAAATCTTCTATTCTGTCAGCAAGATTCACAGCACCTGATAAGGAAGCCATAGCACCAAAGTTTTCAGGTTTAGTTAGTCCCAATTTTAGAGCACCATATCCGCCCATTGAGAGTCCTACAGCAAACGTTTTTTCTCTTTTCGTTGTTATTTGGGGAAATAATTCCTGACAGATAGCCGGCAGTTCTTCCGAAATAAACGTCCAGTAATTCATTTCATAAGTTGTATCCGTGTACCAACCAAGATCTGTAGATGGCATGATCACAGCCAAACCTAAATCTGAAACATAACGTTCTATTGATGTCCGGCGTTCCCACACACTATGATTTCCACCCATCCCATGAAGTAGATACATAACAGGGACATCAGTAGAATTTCCTTTTGTCGCTGAACCGATTTTTTTCTCCGTTTTTTGAGGCAAGATAACATTCATTGATACTTCCATTTCTAATACGTTTGAATAAATATTTGCTTGTAGAAAAGCCATTCAACATCCCTCATTTTTTGTTTTCTTTTATTGTAGCATTAATTTGAGTATTTTTTGACTAAAAAAAAACTCGTTCTTCTTAGAAGAACGAGCAGAGGAGGAGTTAAAAATGAAAAATAATTGTGCTAAAAGTTGTTTGCTTTTGGTATAGCTAAATCATACAAAGTAACTATGAACTTTTTATGTCAAAATTACGCATTATATGGTCTTTTTTTCTAAAGAAAAAGTAACTCCTCTACTTAGCTATTTTCTTTTTAACACTTACATTTAAAATAATCGCAGCAATGATCAATCCAATTCCAACTACATACACATTATGAAGACCTGCATACAGCATACCACGCAAAGGTTTTAATAAATCTGCTGAAATCGTGTTCGCCGTATGTGGATTAACAAGTTGATTCATCACATCAGGATCGACTTTTAACGAACTTTTCGCCAGTTCTGAAGTTGTCACTGCATTAATAATAACCCCAAAAATCGACACCATCAACGTTTGTCCGATGGTTCTAGCCAATGTGTTAAATGACGTTGCAACACCCATCTCAGACGGATCCACACTACTTTGAGCAGTCACAGTTGTTGTTGTGATCGTAATCCCAAAGCCAACTCCTAAAACAGAAGAAATTGCGAAGAACCAGACAAATGAAATGGTCGCTGGAACCAACACTAAGAAAATACCACCTAACAAAGTAATACTCAAGCCAATAGTCAGCACTCTTTTGGTTGTATGTTTCTCCATTAAATTACTGGCAATAAACGATCCTACCATCCATAAAATCGACATTGGTGCTAATACCAAGCCACCAATTCCTGCGCTTTTACCTAAAACGCCTTGCATCCACATTGGAATATATACTTCCACACCCATCAAAAAACCGCTGATCAAAGCTGCTACGATATTAACGATCACAAACGTGGAATTTTTAAATAGCATCAAATCGATAACAGGATCTTTGGCTCTTTTTTCCACAAAGATAAATCCAATGAAGAATAAAACAGACGCCCCCAAACACAGGAATACTTTTAAACTAAAACCGCCATCACCAATTAATTGGAATCCTAATAATAGCGTTAATAAAACGAACATCAGCTGAACACTACCTAAAATATCCATTGGTACTTTAGATTTCTCTCTTTTCGGCTCCACTAAAAAATAAGCAATCAAGCCCATCAAGACAAGTCCTATCGGTACATTAATGAAGAAAATCCAATGCCAACCAACTGTATCTACAATAAATCCACCTGCAAGCGGACCAAAAATACTGGCAATTCCCCAAGCTGCACTATTCAGACCTAACATTTTTGCACGCTTGTCAATTGAATAGATATCAGCCAAAATCGTCAAAGCAACTGGCATTATTGCCCCTGCCCCGATTCCTTGAATTGCTCGAGCAATAATCAAGGTAATCATATTTTGTGCTAAGCCGCAAAGTGACGAACCGATAATAAAAATAATAATTCCAATCATGAATATCGGTTTACGCCCAATTTTATCTGCTAGCTTTCCGTAAATCGGTGTTAACATTGCATTGGTTAATAAGTAAATAGAAAAGACCCAGTTCATAATTTCCATGCCGTGCAGTGATCCTACGATCGTTGGCATCGCTGTTGAAACGATCGTTCCTTCGATTGCTGTCATAAACGTTGCAACGAAAACGCTGATTGTTACAAGTTTGACGTTTGTTTTTCTTTCCATGTATCTCCATCCTTTTTGATATTTTTTGTTTAATAAAGTTACTTATGAATTCATTTACAGAGTTTTGTTAGTACGATTGTGAGGCTTTACATTATTATTAGCGTTTTTAGATTTGTTGCTACTTACTTCATGGTTTTATGGCTAGTTGACTTCTATTTGTTTTTTTGTTTATGGCGTTTGGTGGTTACAAGCACTTCTGTTGCTGACTGCTATTGGTTATTCGGGATTACAGCGTTTGGTGATTCACTAGTAAGGTGACTACGCTCCCTTTGATCGCCTAGTACTGCTCATCATCTGCTCTGCACTGCGCAGCAGTCGCAGTGATTTGCAGCAAAACGGCGCCACTAATTTTCATTAGTAGCGCCGCCTCGTTTACTCCATCAAGCTTTTCTTGATTGCATCGACTTTATCCGTCTGCTCCCAAGGTAGTTCAATGTCTGTACGACCAAAATGACCATATGCTGCCGTTTGTTTGTAGATTGGACGGCGTAGATCAAGCATTTCAATTATTCCTGCTGGACGCAGGTCAAAGTTTTCTCTAACGGCTTTAATCAATTTGCTTTCTGGTACATTACTTGTCCCGAAAGTATTGATTGAAATCGATACGGGGTGTGCTACACCAATCGCATAAGCCAATTGTACTTCAACTTTTCCAGCTAAACCAGCTGCAACGATATTTTTAGCAATGTATCGAGCGGCATAGCTTGCAGAACGATCGACTTTTGTCGCGTCTTTACCTGAAAAAGCACCGCCACCGTGGCGAGCATAACCTCCGTAAGTATCGACAATTATTTTACGTCCGGTCAAACCAGCATCACCTTGTGGTCCACCAATAACAAAGCGACCTGTCGGATTAATAAAGTATTTTGTTTCTTCATCTAATAAATCTGCTGGGATCACTTCTTCAATAACGAATTTTTTTACGTCTGCTTGAATCTGCTCCAGCGTAGCTTCTTCATCATGTTGTGTACTGATTACGACGGTATCTACACGTTGTGGTTTACCATTTTCATCGTATTCCACTGTGACTTGCGATTTTGCATCTGGGCGTAAATAAGGAAGTTTTTCTTCTTTACGCAATTGTGCTAAACGGCGCACAAGTTTGTGACTTAACGAAATCGGTAAAGGCATTAGTTCTGGTGTCTCATCTACTGCAAAACCAAACATCAATCCTTGATCTCCAGCACCAATATCATCTTTAGTATCTTTGTCACCACGTGTTTCTAGCGCATCATCTACACCTTGTGCAATATCTGGCGATTGCTCATCAATTGCAACCAGAACTGCAACAGTGTCTCCATCAAAACCATATTTAGCTCGAGTATAGCCAATATCTTTCAGTGTTTGACGAACGACTTTTTGAATATCTACATAAGCTGTAGTAGAAATCTCTCCAAAAACTAAAACTAACCCAGTTGTAACGCTTGTTTCGCATGCCACACGGGCTTTAGGATCTTGTTCTAAAATCGCATCTAGTATTGCATCACTCACTTGGTCAGCAACCTTATCCGGATGTCCTTCAGAAACAGATTCTGATGTAAATAAATGTCTCTCTGTCATAATGTATTCCCCCTAGTTGTATTCGGTTACAAGGCATCTTTGTCAAGCAATCAAAGCATTACATATACTTTTATACAGCTCTAAACAAATCCTTTCGGGAACTTGCAACGTTTCAATTATAACAGATATCACTATAAAAAACTCGTTTTTTAACTGACTTTATTTTTTTACTAAAAAACATAAGGCTGGGACAAAACTCTTCGAGTTAGATCCCAGCCCCTTAAAATCCAAATAAACGATGGTAAAAAAAAGCAACCCTATTAAACTCCAATCAGATTTTCATATCTTACGAAGAACGAAGTGATTCGATGATGCATACTACAAGACGTATTTCAGGTCCTTGTTTCCTTATAAGTTATTTAACTTTCTGAATTTTATGCAACGGTAAAACCCTCATTTCCACTTTTCCGATAAGCTCTTTTTCATCCACTAATTTGTAATAGCGACTGTCGGTGGCATAAGGACGGTTGTCTCCTAAAACAAGGTACTTTCCTTTAGGAATAGTTGGATTACCAGTCAATGCTTTTAATGTAAAATCTTCTGTATAAATCATTCCATCTTGTTCAAATTGTCTTTTATAATCTGCAATAAAGCTTTCGTCTTTTTCTTGTTCATCAATAAAGAGCTGTCCATTTTTATAGTATAAACTATCACCTGGACACCCGATAATTCGACGGACAGATTTATCCTTTGAATTTGGCACCTTGATATAAACAAGATCAAACCGCTTTATTTGGGCCATTTTATTGACTATAACAACATCGCCATCTTCTAACGTCTCACTCATCGAATAACCTTCTACCCTTGCAAAAGTGAATGTAAAAAGAGAAGTAATATATAAAATGCTCAGTGTCACAATCAGAGTTAATACTATTTCAAAAAAAAGAATAGTTAATTTTTTAAATCTTTTTTTTCGTTTCGTTACTTTCTTTTTCCTATGGTTATTCGGTCTAGTGTTCCTTTGGTTCTTCTGTGCTTTTTTAGAAATTCTTTGGGGTACTTTGACTGATTTTTTTTGCCCTGACTTCTTCTTAACATCTCTATTCTCTTTTTTATGAGTTGTTTTTTTCATAAAATCACCAGGCTATTTTTTATTTACCAACGCATTTTTATTAATATTAAAGTAGTGAACAACTTCTTCATGATTTTTCTTAACTGTGGCTAAATCCATTTCAAATTCATTCAAAAGAGTCTCATTTTTAAAGAAATCGTTTGGTTGAGAGGACAAATTAATCCCTAACTCTTTCATTGATTTGTAGTACTTGTTCAATTTCTTTTGTCCAGCCTCGCTGTTTCTAATTGTTGCTTTGTAGATACCATAACTAGATAGCTGTCCTGCTAGCAACTTGATATTTTTCCCTGATTTCACGTCATTCTCTGTCGCCTTTGCTGTTTTCAGTTCATTTTCTAGATTATCCATTAAGTAGTACCCTTGAACTACCGCCTTAGAATCTTTCTGACTTAAATGCATTGCTTGGTAATACAAAGAATAACCTGCTGTAAATCCAGAGAGTAAAAAGAGTATGATTAAGGCCGTGCCCCAGTTACGCTGCTTTTTACTTTTCTGTAACAACTTTCTGACTTTATATTTCTTTTGTTTACGTTTTTTCTTACTTACTTTTGTTCTTTTTACTTTCTTCAAAGCCTTTTTCGTTTGAGTCATCAGATAAAAAGAAATACCTGAGAATACTAAACCGATACTGGCTAGAGACAAAGAAATAATAAAAAACCAATCTAATATTGTCATTTCTTTACCTCCTCACTGTCTCCGTTTTAGTTATTTTCTTGACTTCTTTTTTCTTGCTAGCTTTTTTTTTGCTTGTTTCTTTTTGACGATCGTTCTGATTACTAGAAAAATAATTACTGCTAAAACAACGACCCCACCGATAATCCCTGCGATTAATTTCCAGTTGAACGTTTGAACATCTTCTAAACCAGCATCCTGATTATTGAACTTATCTGCTTCCTCATCTGTGATTTTAAAGTTTTCATCCCAGTTCCATTTTTTGTCCCCAGCTGTTACAAGGATCTTCGCACGGTAATTTCCCGCTACCATCCGATCTCCTTCCATACTAACTGGAAAATTGATCAATGTATTGGGTGCCATTCGCATACCTGAACGTTTAGTTTCATATAATACTTCGTCACTATCCTCTTTCATGATCTGAACTTGTGTTGTCATGTTTTCTAAATAAGCTGCTTCAACATTAGAAAAGTTGACGAAAAAGGTATTTCTAAAGTTATTTAAATCAACATACACTTTGTTTAATTCTAAATTTGGTAGTATTTCTTTATCTGTTTCTGTAAGGATCATCCCAATAACATAAGCATATTTGTTGATAACTCCTGTTTTTTTCGGTTCATTTTTCTGTTCTTTTTCAACTTTTTGAAGTTGAATCCCACCTGCAATCATTCCATCGAATGAGGCTTCTGGCATATTTATTTCTATGTCAATATCCTGTTCACCTTTTGCTGGTACTTTAACTGTCTCAGGTGCTTTAACTATTTTTTCAAAATCATATTTTAGCGACTTATCATTTTTTATTGTCGTTGGACCGTATTCTACAACTCCGTTCGCATTTGTTTTTGTACTATTGAGTTTTACAGAGACTTCGATTTCTTCTGCAGCTAAATTTTTGATTTTGATTTTGACCGTTTGTTTTTGACCAGGCGTCATCCTTAAATCAAAGTAACCTGCCCCTGTATCTCTTTGATTGTCCGGTTTAATTGATTCATATGTAAAGCCAGTTGCGTTGCCGCTACTGCTGTCTTCTGCATAGGTTGTGACTGGCAGAAATACTGCTATAATAACTGTTGTTAATAAAAATAATAGATTCTTTTTATTCATCGATATCCCTCTCTTTAAAAAGGCAGAGACAGAAATACTTTTTAATTTCTGTCTCGCCATTCATTTGAAACATGACTACTTAAAGCATCATTTATAATCCAACCTATTATTTAGTTTAAATTATAATACTTCAGCAATTGACCAAGTGATTTCAGCTGTGTAAGTATCAGCTAATAAAATATTTGTATTTGGTACAGTTAATTTAACAGAGTCAGCTGTTGTATCAGCAGTTCCGTCACCATATTGACCAAATTCAATTGTATAAGTTCCGATACCTTTTGAGGCATCTTTGTTTTCTAATACTGGAACTGAATCTCCAGTACCTGTTCCTGCTGCATCAGGTGCTAATTGAAATCCTGCAACTGTAGTCGCTGGCCATTGAGCCGCTGGATCTTTAGAAGTGATTACTGCATTTGAATAGTCAATTGTAGCACCTTTCAAGAAAGTACCGGCATTTGCGCCCGCTTCAAATTGTTTTGTTAATTGTGCACTTACTGTATATTTATGGTTTGCTGTACCACGTACGTCTGTGAATTGAACAAAGTTTCCACGAGTGATATCGCCATCAGCATTTTTTGCTGGAATTGCTGCTGCATAATATTCAGGGTTTTCTGCAAAAGCTTTAACTTTATCAGTACCAAAATCCAATTTTGTTACAGCATCGATACTGAATGAACCGCGATCTGGGTTAATGATGATTGGTTCTTTTGGTTCTACGATTGGTTTCTCTGGATCTTCCGGGTCAACTATATCTTTAGGATCGTTATCTTCTGTAAAAGTCATTGTACCCTCTGCTGCTTGTGATTTTGCTTCAGCGTTTGCTGCTGCTGGTAAAGATAAGCTTGCTCCTACTACTGCTAATAAAGCTACTGAACATAATGTTTTTGTTTTCATGTGTGTTTCCTCCTAGTATTGTGTGTGTTTGTGTGTGTGTTATTTATGGCAACTCGGCTAATATCCAAGTTAACACCGTAGTGTACGGTACCGGCTCAACTATAGCTGTTCCCGGTATCGATAATGAAACTGCTCTATTTTGATAGACAGGTTTTTGATCAAAGATTGGATCAAGCACTGCTTGCCCTTCCTTATCCAGTCTTGGCTCTAAGGTGTTCTTTTGGTTACTATTATTTTCTTCTGATGCACCAAAGGAAATTGTCCAAGTTCCACTGCCCTGTCCTGAACTAGCTTGAGCTAAATTGTATGAAGCGCCCACATTGTCTATGTTAATAATTTCTTTTGACAACTGTGGAGCCTCACTAAGGTTTTTGGTAGAATTCACCCAAGATTTATCTAGTGAAAGCATTGCGCCTTTGATTTCTTTATTTTTTGTATCATTGTTGGTGAATTGCATTTCTTGACGAAGCTGTAAAGTCCAACCTGTCGGCTTTTGTCTCAAGTCAGTAACCTGAACAAAATTCCCTCTAGGCTTCGTTGCACCAAAGAAATTTTGGGCATTCGCGTAATAGACTTCATCTTTATTAGAAATTTTATTCTGGTAAAAATCGAATCTTGGCACAAAATCGATTCTTAAATCTCCCTCTAATTTAGGAGATTCACCAGGATCAACAATTTCACCCGGTTTTTCAGGGTCAACAATATTTTGAGGATATTCTCCCTCAAATTTAATGGTGCCAGAACCATTGATTGATCCCGTTTCAGCATAAACCTGAGTGTGTCCCCATGATAATGAAGATAATACTGCGAGCGATAAAATAAGTGACGAAATTAGTTTAGATTTTTTTTCCATCATTCATCCCGCCCTTCATGCTCTTTCTTACGTTTCCAGAAAAACAGAAGTAAACCAATCACTACTAAAGCAATCCCTGTAAAGACAAGACTTGTCTTTACCATCTCACCTGTACTTGGATAACGACCAACAGGTTTCACCACTTTTGGTTCACTTGTTGATGGTTCTAATATAGAAGAAGATTCTGTTGTACTGGAGATTTCAGTTGAAGAACTCTCTTCATAAAAGCTGATGACACCATTAGTTTGAACTTCTCCTCCATTTGCTTTAGCCGCAGCATTCAGTGGATAGGTGAGTGCCAACGTTAACGCAAAAGTAAAGGAGATGATTGTAGATTTGATTATTTTTTTCATAAATTAAAAATCTCCTTTACTCTTATGGAGTATCGCCCAATTCCCAGAGGATCTCACCTTGGTAAGTACCTAATGCTTTTACATCTTGAGCTGAGGTTTCAAATTTGAAGCCATCTCCAGATTCAGACCACGTATCACTAATGTTATAGGTTGTTTCTGCTGTTGAAGCATTAGCATTTTGTATCATAATATCCTGAGCACCGCCATTCAAGGTGATCTCCTTATTTTTGTAAACATATTTGAGCGCACCATCCAATGTGTATTCTGGTACATCAGGATTCTGGTTTGTCATCGGCGTTGTAAGTTTGGCAGTCAATGACCATCCTTTTTTATTGGCTCGGCTGTCTTTGATCACTAAATCTGCTCCACGATGTTCAGCAGAATTGATACGAGTCTTCTTCCCTTGATACTTCACGCTGCCAAAGTCAATCTCTGTTGGTGCAGAAGCTACTTCTAGAACACCAAAGACTGTGCCACCAGGGTTTTTAGCTTCCTGAGAGGTGGCATTGTAAGTTTCATGTTTAGCATCTGGATCAATCGGACCTTCAACAAATGGCATTTCTCTTGGTGAATCACCAACTATATCTGCTATATTACTAATTACAGTCCCTACAGCAGAAGAAGCAACTTGGGCTTTAAAGGTGATAACTGATGATTCCCCAGATGCTAGATTTCCCAATTTAACTGTTAATACTCGTGAGTTAGAATCATAGGAATAATCTTTTGGCGTTTCAGCAGCAACTCCGTCAATTTTGATTTCAGCCGTTGCTGGATCAAAATCTAAGCCTGAAGGAATCGTATCTGTCACAACAGTATTCGCCCATAATGTAGTATAGGACTCTTCTTTATTGTTTTTAGCTGTTAACGTGTACGTCAAGTTATCACCAACTTGCGTTGTAGCGCCTCCTGAAGAAGTAACTGTTTTTTCCATCAGTGGTTTATCGGGAAGAACATCTTCTACTGTATACTTTGTTGCAGCTTTAAACGTTGCATCACGATAGGTCATATTTGCTGCTGGATTGATATTACCAGTATCACTATTAGTTGATGGTGCTGCTGGAGTTAGTGTTTCAGTAACTCTCCCAGCATTATCTTCTAAGAAAATTTGGATTGTATCGCCTTTTTCTAAATAATGAGGTAGATTGTATGTCCATGTTCCATCGTCATTAACAGTGCCTACCGCACTCTGACGAACACCGTTGATATCAAGGTAAATTTTTGCTTTTGGTTCAGCCTCTTTACCACTTAGCTGTTTCATTGCATTTGTTACCTTACCACCCGTTACAACTGCCGGTTCTGGAGGTGTAACATCAATAACTGTTGTTACTTCATCAGGTTCCGATAGCCACGGACCTCTAATTGCATGAGCACTGATTTGTTTACCAGCAATATTGAATTTTGTATCAGTAAATGGTGCTAAACCATCATCTAAAGTTGATGCGGTGTGTGCATCATTGAAAGTATCTGTATATGTGACAGATGCTTGACCTTTAGAAGCATACACTGGAACTAAAACAACGTTACCATTTTCATCAAAGTCGTCTGACGGAGTCATCCCAATTTTGACCTTTGCTTGATATGTTTTATCTGCATCAGTCACTGGTGTCCATTCCATCGTAGGCTTAGAATTCATCCCTGTAATTCTTCGATAGTTTGCGTATCTAAACGTTTGTAACCCTGGTTCAGAAGTAGTAATCACATTCGTACCAGTAGAAGTGAAGTTTGTAACTAAAGCATAGGTTTCTTGCGAAGGTCCAGACATATCCTTACCAACAGTCCATAAGTCAATATCAGAATCATTTATATTGAATGTTTGTGTTGCAACAGCTGTCATTGCAATCGCTCTTCCACTGTTGTTTCGGTTTCGAATATCATATCCTTTAGGTGAATTTAACGTTAGTGAGCGATTGTTTCCACCATTTAAACCAACAACTCCTCCAGTCGTATTCCCAACAACATATAAACTTCCTGTTGGTTCAACAACTACTGAAGCATCATTTGAAGAATACTGAAGAACTTCACCTGTTCCGCGACTCAGCAAATTGACTACTGCATTTGCTTTTACAGTCATAACTCCCGGATTATCAAATCTTACAGAATTTCCAGCCATATTGGCATTATAAATCGAGTTTTCTCCAACCTCTAATTCTTTATAGTAACTGAATACAGATGGATAAGTCGGGTTGTTCCCTCTATTTTGTAGGTAAATATAACTATGCTTTCCTACAATATATTTCTGAGCCGCACCCGTATCTGTTCCTGAGGAATTTTGCTCATACCAGACCAAAGACCAAGGCGATGTTGTATTTACGCCATACCATTCTGTCCCATCTTCAATAATGACGCTTCCCGCATAAAAGTTTTCAGACGTTGTGTATAGGGTCATTTTCCCGTAAACTGTGATTTCACTACGTGTACCACGAATCAAACGGGCAATTTTTTCACCATTGACCTCTTCAAAACTACGAATATCTCCAACTCTAAAGTACCAGTTTCTTGCAGAAGCAGTCCCATTATTTCCCATGATAAATGCCCAACTATAAGTTCCACCATTGTAACCAGCATCAGTTACATTTTGCTTGATAGACATGTTATGCACATGGACAAAACCAATTCCATCTGTTGGTGTACCTGCTAAACGAAGTGTTTGATCATTTAAATCAAGTAAAAAACCACCACCATCAATTTCAATGGACTTGGATCTTTCACCCAGGTTTCCAGCAGCTCCGCTCACGGCTCTGTTTGAGATATTATTTATCATCGTAATTTTTGTAACAGCATTATTCTGATAAGCAAGTTTAAAATCTGCCCAAGTATCAACTGTTACTGAATTTTGTGATGGGTCAAAACCAAATCTAGTATTAGCCGCTTCATTTGCTGCAGCCTTTTCTTCCGGTGTAGCTGGAATTGGTCCGCTAATCTCATCTCTGGTTATTCCAGTTCTTGTGGTTTTAAGCAAAGATAGGTTATCCGCTAAAATATTTTCATCTAGCTTAGTCTTTTTTTCAGAAAAACTTAGTTTACTAGTTGCCAACTCTTCCCCTGCTGAATTAGACAGTACGAGCTTGCCTGTTTCAGCCTGATTTAATGGCCTAACTATAAAACTGATTTTTAAAGACTCCTCATAACTTTTGGTTGTAAGTTTAACACTCGTTTCATCCACAGCTTCTATTGATACTGTCCCATCATAGTTATCAGAAAGACCAGCTAATAATTCATCGGCTTTTACTTCATAAACTCCTTCAAACGAAAGCTTTAGCTGTTCATTTTTCGGTTCAGAAATCGTTAATGTTACTGGTATTTCCCCAGATTCATTTATTGATTCAGTTTTAATGGAAAATTTTTCTTCTGAAGCTTTCGTAAGTGTAGTATTATGCCATACAACCGTACAGAGAATTCCCACCAATAAAACCAATCCAAAAACAATATAAGACTTTTTTCCGATTTTCATATATTCTCAACTCCTCCCCTAACATTTTTGGTACGTCTGTCTTAAAAGAACGTACAATCTATTTCTATTTTTCTTGCCAATTGTTTAAATTTTTGATACATTCACAATGCAGGGGAAAATTAGCGCTCATTTTTTTACTAGTCTATGGAGAATGGCTGTTCTCTATATAGACGTTAGTAAAAGAGCACTGATTTTCTCTATTTTGTTATGATCAACAGTTGGTTTGAAAAAAAGAAAACATATTTTGTTTTTTGTCACCGTCATTGTCTTGTTTTTTTAGATCAACCGCCATGACATTGCTACTTACTTTTCTAATTAGATTATTCTATAAACAGGGATTAAACTATACAGTTAACTTATAGCCTTTTGAACGAACTGTTTTAATATATTTTGGATGCGCAGCATCTTCTTCAATTTTTTGTCTTAAATGGAAAATTAAATTTGATACGCGATATTGCTTATCATTTCCTTCATTCTCCCAAACTTTTTTGTAAATCTCTTCATAAGAAACTGCCACACCCTTTTTTGTTTCTAGAAATTCAATCGTTTTAAATTCTAACTTTGTTAAATTGATCTCTTCACCATTTAAAAGGACACTATAATTACAAGGACGTAATTGGATTTTTTGAGTATCAAGCATCTTGTCTGTGGGTTCTTCGGCAATCGGATATGCTCGATTATATCTATCGAATGCATTGAACATCAAAAGCTTACACTCTTCTGGGTCACATTCTTGATCGATTATACCGTCAGCACCCAGTTGTAAATAAACAATATGATTCATTTTATTGCTCTGTTGTGAGATCACCCAGATAAAAGGATCTTGTTTTTTCTTTAACAGAAGAAGCAGTTCGCAAATCACACCAATATTTTGTGCATTCTGTTCGTTAAGTATAATACCGTCATAATGCCCAATTTTTTCAGTAATTTCATTTTTATTGATTGGATACACATTTAATTGAGTGCTTTTTAGTGAATCTATGTATTTTTGTTCATCTTCGTTGTCAAGCAAGACAAAACCTATGTTGTACATATAGTAGTTCCCCTTTATGATTTCGTTATTAGATTAGCCATTTGTATCGATATTACGCATATTCGTACCACATAAATGTCAGAAAAGTTATAAATTCAATATAAAATTAATATACTTACCAAACTAAAATAAGTTTAATCTATTTTATTTGCCAAGTCTATACAATTATAATCTTTTATTTATCATATTTTTGATAAATAACACAAATATTTGAGAATTATGTGAGTATTATATCGTTTCCTATTGTTTTTCCTAGTGTTTTTCTTAAATATTTATTGGAGATAATAGCGATTTATAACATTCTCTCGATGCTTGATCCATATTTATGAGAAATGCTACAATAATTAGAAAGGAAGGATAAAATGAACAGAAAAAAGAAACTTGATACTTTATTGAAGTGCTTTAATGAGGATAAAAAATCTATAACAGATGGTTATTATCGAATTAGAACAATCATTAAACAGACGATAGAATTGGCTTATATCGGTTTAGGTCTCCGTGGTAAAAGTGTTGTTACACCTCAAATTATAATTTCAATAGCCGACGGGCAAGCGATCACATTAACAGTGATTGGTATGTAATATTTCTCGCAAATTTTCTTACAACGAGATCCTAAGAACGCTCAAGTAATCGACCAAGCACTAGATTCACTGACAGAAAAATTCTTAACAAAAATATAGAAAAAAATACCAAAGCCAACAGAATACTTGCCTTGGTATTTTATTTATTTTGAAATAAATAATTAAAAAAACTACAAAATGAATGGAATTAAAACCAGATGATATCAATTTTCGATACTTATTAGGGCAACTGAACGATGTTTTCTACTAATTTATAGGATGTCTATCTAATTTACATTTTATGTACACTATGTGCACTTTGAATACCACCACAAGCTTCTTTACATGCTTGATTAATTAATTCAAATGAACTCTCTGTACTATTCAAACCACGTTTGTACTTGATTTCATCAATCACTTCACACTTGTCGTTTAATGCTTCCAACCAAAAATAGATTCCTTCTTTATAGGCATCTAAACCTTCTAACAAGATTTTTGTTGCTTCTTTTTCGCCATAAAATACTAAGTTTTTTCTAAAACTTTCTTCTTCTACAAAGAACCGATTAACATTACTGCGGCAAAATAAATACGTATCTTTCCCTCTTCTGTTAATGGCTTGGCTACAGCTGTTCTCTTGTACTTCCTTAGAAATGGCATTAAAAATCTCATTGTAGACTTCAACTCGTTGCATTACTGACAAAATCATATCCGTGTAACTAAACATAATGCTCTCTCCTCCCATATCTAAGCAGCTAAAAACGCTGACTTAAGTTCATTATAGTATCTCTCAATCTCTTATATCAAGTAATATGCTATTAAAATGAATTTTATTTGTCATTTTTTTCATTCCTATGTCTATTTTTTTTCTACTTTAAAACAAAAAAAAAGCCCATTCCCCAGTGTTTATAAGGAAATTAAGCATTTTTTATTTTTTTTGACACTATCTAAATGCAATTATTTTTCTATTTGGTTTATTACCTATTTATCTCGTATTTTTACATATTTAAGGATTTTATTCATTATAAAGATAAAAAAATATTGATCTATTTATAAGAATTATACACATTATCAGGAATCTATAAAACCATAACGCTCACTGAGCAAAAAAACTAATTTGGGTTATTGACATTGGAGCATGCTCCAATGTTAAGATAGTTTTGAGGTGATTGCAATGGAAAAAAGACGAACCATCAAAGAAATTTCTCAGCAAGTCCATTTGAGCGAAGATACGATCAGATATTATGAGAAAGAACAATTGATCCAACCGCAACGTGGGGAAAATAATTATCGGCTTTATGGCCAAGATGAATTCGCGCGTCTAAAGTATATCTCGGTTATGAAGTATGCTCATTTTTCTTTAAAAGAGATGAAAGAATTACTGCAATTATTTGATCAGCCCGTCTCTTTAGAATGCAACAACCGTAGTCGTGAACTTATGGCGAACAAGATCACTGATCTAGAAACAACGATCAAACATTACCAATTGATCATTGACTCAATAAAGTCATTGCCAATTCCTGAAACCTATGAAGAATGCGAAACAAACTACGAACAAATGAAAAAAGAACTAGCAGAATTTTCAGATACAATCTTTGAAGACCTGCATCCTTAAATTTATTATCCGGAGGCGTTACAAATGAATATACTGATTCTCTATGCTTATCCTAATGCAACAGGCTATACCCACTCTATCATGAATCACGTCCAGCAAGGAGCTGAACAAAAAAACACTGTCAAAATTATCGATCTTTATAAAGAAAATTTCGATCCTGTATTAGTTTTCAACGAAACAAAGAAACGAAGAAATATGCAGTTCGACGAGGAAACAGCTATTTATCGAGAACAGATTTTATGGGCTGACCATATCATCTTTATATTTCCAATTTGGTGGGGCGGCATGCCTGCCATTTTAAAAGGTTTTATTGATAAAGTGTTTAGTAAAGGATTTGCTTATACTTATAAAGGGAATCTCCCCGTAGGTCTTTTAAAAAATAAATCAGCCTGGATGATCACAACAGAAGATGCACCTAAATGGTATAAAACGTTATTTCAACAAGATTATGGTACTGTTCTGAAAAAGCAAGTATTAAAAATGTCCGGTATCAAAAAAGTTAAACATTTTTCACTATCTTCCCTGAAAAATCTAAATGACAAACAAAGGAAAATTTTTCTTGAAAAGATGTTCGAACAAAGTTCTAAATTGACTATTTGATTTTTAGTATGAAAGAAAAAAGTACTAAGGAATTCGTTACTTTTCCTTAGTACTTTTTTTAAAATGTAAAATTGGATACACTCTTCCAGCATCATCCACTTCACTTCGTGAATATTCTTCAAACCCCATTGCGAAATAAAAAGCTTTTGCAGAGTAATTTTGTTCATTGACGTCGATAAATTGAATATTATTTTCTTTTACTAGACTTGTCACTACCTGTTTTCCGTATCCTTTTCCAATGTATACAGGATCTAGAAACAGCATTTCTAATTTAGTGCCATCCACTCCAGAAAAACCAATAATCTTTTCATCATCCGTCCACACTCTTACATCTAAATGAGGAAAATAAGTCGCTAATTCAGATTTTATTGTTTTAAAATCGTCATCTTTCAAAAAATCATGAGTTTGTCTTACAGATCTTGCCCAGATATCTACTAGTTTACTGTATTCATTTTCAGTTGCTTGGTGCTGATTCATGTTATCCTCCTATCATACTTGTTCTTTTTCCCTAACGCTCTGCATCAACTCTTTTCTTTTCACTCAATTCATTGAGTTGTTCTTGCAGTTCACTTAACAGTTCAATTTGCATATGCTGCATCTGAACTAAGTGTTGCCATTGGCTATTGATTAAATAATCCATTTTTTCATGTAACAGGTTGACTTCTATTTCGGCTTTCAAATTCACTTTATAATCATTGTTTGCCTGTTCTCGATCTCTTGTTTCTTGACGATTTTGACTCATCATGATGACTGGTGCTTGAATTGCAGCTAAGCAAGATAAGGCTAAATTTAACAGAATGAACGGATAACTATCAAATGGTTTTCCTAGCAATTGCGTTGAGTTAACGACGATCCAAATAATTAATACCGCAATAAATAAGAAAATGAATGGCCAACTTCCACCAAATTTAGCGATGTTATCAGCAGTTTTTTGTCCTAATGTTAAATTTTTTTCGACAGTCGTATTTAAATTATTTGAGATTGTTTCATTATTTTTGATATTTTCAACAATTGTCTCATTCAATTTTTCCATTGTTTGTGAATCACTTTTAATCATTGTCTTTATATAGTCTAAACGATAATTTAAAAGCTCTGGAAATAAAATAGCGGAATCTTCTGTTAAATCTGGACGCTGTTTCAAAATAAATTGTCGAATTTCTTCTTCTATATTCTTTAATGGCATTTCATTACTAGTCGTATGCTTTTTATGTTCTTGCTTAACCACGACACTTCACTCCTTTTTATCGTTGCTCTTTCTATTTTATCTTATTTTGCATACTACTATCATACAACCGGAACATAATTTCTGATATTAATATGACTAAAAAAGCCTTTCATTTGAAAGACTTTTTTAGCTCTATCATTATTCAGCTTCTTTATAGATGTTTTTTAACGTTAAAGGTGCTGCAAAAGTGTGGTAATTAACCCCTTTAACCTGTTCATTTTGTAAAACTGATTGCTGATTTTGGCTAATAATAATCATTCCAGCTGTATCTTCAATACCTACTTTTTCAGCAGTGATCAAAGTCTCCCAGCGTTTTTCTAAATCAGTCGCATATTTTTGTGAAGCATCATCCAACAACGCATCATACTTGGCATTTGAGTAATTGCGATCATTTCCTGTACGTAACATGTTCAGTGTTGAAATTGGATCTTGATAATCTGGTGTCCAGTAAATCAAGAACATATCGTAATCACTCTCACGGCTAAGATTCAATGCTGTTTCAGTTGGCAATGCTGTTACGTTGATTGTGAGACCTTCAAATAGTTTTTCTAGGCTCCCTTGAAGACTTTCTCCCATTTTTTTATACGAGCCATCATCCGTCACCATCAAATCGAGTGTAATATTATCGCCTAATTCTTTTTTAGCTAGTGTCCAATATTTCAAAGCTTCATCTTTGTTGTACGTCATTAAATCGCCAGCTTCTTCTCTAAAATCTACACCTGTTTCAGGATTACTTACAAAACCTTCTGTAACCGCTCCATACAAGGGTTTTGATCCATCTGCAATAATATTATTCACTAAATTCTCTTTATCGATACCTAGTGCTAAGGCTTTTCTTAAGTTTTCATTTTTCAAAGGTGTCTCTTTATCTTTACGTTTTTGGTTTAAGCGAATATAATTCATAGTTGCTGTTGGATAGGAATGATAGTTTGGATTACTTTGGTTTTGTTTCGCTAATTCACCAGTGACTGTCGCGACATCCAACTGCCCATCTTCAAAAAGGTTCAATGCTGTCGAAGCTTCTTTGACTACTTCATAATGTATTTTATCTGATTTTACATTTGCTTGATCCCAGTATTTTTCATTTTTCTTTAAATCCCAGCTTAAATCTGTTTGCTTCCAGTTAGCCACAGTAAATGGTCCATTGTAAATAACATTTTCGCTTGTTGTTCCGTAATCCGTTCCCATTTTTTCAACAAATTTTTGATTTTGCGGGAAAAAGGTTGGAAAAGCAAGAACGGATGTGAAATAAGGTTTCGCTTCTTTTAATTTTATTTCTAGTGTTTGATCATCTATTGCTTTTACCCCAAGTTCATCAACTGGTTTTTCTCCTTTTGAAATTTCCTCAGCATTTAAAATTGTATCTGCTACTAGGAAACTATACACAAAGCCATTTTTAGGATCAATCATTTTTTTCCAGGCATATTCAAAGTCTGCTGCTGTCACTGGATCATCGTTACTCCATTTAGCCTCTTCTCTTAGCTTGATCTTATAGGTTTTACCGTCTTCTGAAATTTCTGGCATTCCTTTTGCTGCTGCTGGAATTAGTTGATCTTTGTCATCTAGTGCATATAAACCTTCAAACGCTGCGGTTTGGACAATTGCATCTGGAAAATCTAGCATAACAGATGTATCCAACGTGGTTAATTCCGAAGGTGACATTAGATTTAATGGTTTTGTCTCTTGTGATTTTGTTGCTTCTTTTCCACCAGAACATCCCGAAATGATGGTCAGCATAAGTGTTAGACCGATAATTGCTTTAATTCCTTTTTTCATACGTTTCTCCCTTATGTTTGTTTTACGTGCGTTCAACTAACATCCAAACAACAACCGCCGCTTGGTCCCCATCGTTATAGTTGATATGTCCTTCACCTGCTTCGATCAGCTGAGCATCACCAGGTTTTCCAACTAAATCTTGTCCATCTTCTAAAATTGTATGAGCTTCACCAGCAACTACATAAGAATATTCATCTTGATCATGTCTAGCAAAACCATCTAATGGTCTTTTTTCTCCTGGTTGTAGAATAACTACACCCATCTGGACGTTTTCATTTGGTTGATTCTCTGCATCGAAAAAAATCGTCATTTCTTGCGGCAGCGATGGTTTGATAATCATACTTTAATAACCTCTCCTTTTTTGTAGGTGATTTTATCTATTATTGCCTTAAGTTTTCAATAAGTCAATAACATTTTTGAAAATTCTGACATTTTAATTTAAGTTAAAATAGAATTATTTAAAGTAGAGGTGCGGATCAATACTGATATTCAGTTTTGACCCACACCCTATAACTATTTTCACAATGGAGTTTTTTTATTAATCCCAATAGCCTTCATGAACAGCGGCTGCCGCTTGCTCAATTTCAGGAAACGGTCCAATTACTTGAATATTTTTTTGACCATGACGCAATATTTCTTTTGAAGGGAGGTCAAAAGTTGGATTTTGTTCGTTATCACCAGTTAGTTCTAGTAAACGTTTTTCAGTCATTGCATATACGATGGTTCCAATATTTCCCCAGTATATCGTTCCAGTACACATCGCACATGGCTCTGCTGTAGTATACAACGAGCACTCCCATAAAAATTCTTTGCTATATTTTTGTGAAGCTCTTGCCGCTAAGGTCGTCTCCGCATGTCCTGTACAGATATTTTCTGTCATTTCGATATTTTCCTGCTCTAAAAGAATATTCCCTTCCTTATCGGCCAATAAAGCCCCAAAAGGCGTATTGCCATGTTCACGAGCTTTTTGCGAAATTTCAATACAGCGATTCAATAGTTTAATATGTTGATTTTTCGTCATAACTGATTCCTCACCTCTCATACGTTTTAATCTAAAACAAAGCGATGGTTCAATACTTCTTTTGTTCCTTTATCGATGCCAATTGCTTGTTTTAAATAAGCAGAGACGTCTCCATACTGCTTTTCAACGGTCCGATAAAAATTATCTAGATAGCTACTATCTACATTTAAAGCAACATGTAACGCTTCTAAATTTGCTTCTTCTAACTGGGCTTTTTTAGCTTGTTCTAAAATCTGTGCATTTTCTTTTTTTCTTAAATTATTTGTTAACAGATAATCTGTATAAATAGCTTCTCTTGGTACATCCAATGTTTCTAAAACTAATAATGCAGCAATTCCTGTACGATCTTTGCCTGCAAAGCAGTGGAATAATATACTTTCTTCTTGTGGTAACGCTAAAATTTCTTCAAAAAACTTATTATAGCCTTTTTGAGATGTCGTATTTAAAGCAATATCAGCATAAAGTTTTTCCATATAAGCGGCTGATTTCTCAGGAGATCCGATTTTAACAAAATCTTCGATTGACGCGCCTTCATCTTTGATATCTTCCAAAATATCAATATGGATGTATTCTGCTTTAGGAACAGACATATCTGGCCTTTCTCCAACTTCAGCTTCACTTCTTAAATCAATGATTTTGCCTAAACGATAGATTGTTTCTAATCGCTGTTCGTCATCTTTTGTTAAATTAGATAGCTCTCCTGATCTTAAAAAAACATCTTTTTTAATTTCCTTGCCAGCTTTATTTTTAATACCACCGATATCACGAAAATTTGTAATAGTCACCATAATTTTTATCCCTTTTCCTTCTTTTTGTTCTTATTATACACAAAATTCGATCAAAAATGTTTCTTTGATCGAATTTTTGCTTAAATGAAGTTGAAGTTGTCTGTTTCTGGTTTATTTTTTTTGCCCTGCTTCAACATAACTTAGATCATTGATCTTATCTAACGTGTATTTCCCATCTTTATAATTTACAGTACAAACACTGGCGTTTTTTAAACCGCCTTCTGGAATCTTATAGTCATCAAATAATGTAGCGAGTAAAGCAGAAATGCTCAATCCGTGTGAAGCAATCAAGACATTGCCAGAACCTTCGTTTTTCATTTCTTTTTCAACGATATCATCAAGACCTGCTTTAAGTCGAGTCGTGATTGTCTTGTAATCTTCAGCTGGCCAATTGACTTTAGCTTCTTCTACATTTTTAGCATCTAACTTAGCAACGCTATTCGCAAATGATTCTGGTGTCATATTTTTCATAAACTCTTCTAATGTAACGCCTTGATCATCCGCAATATCTTGCCACATGGTATGATTTAAATCGCCTTCGTAAGTTCCAAAATTAAATTCTCTTAAACGCTCATCTGTGATGACTTTTAGATCAGATGATTTTTCGTTTTCTTTTACAATCAAATTTGCTGTCTGAATTGCACGACCACTATCACTACTATAAGCATTTTGGAATTCGATATCTTTTAAACCAACTCCTGCAGCTGTTACAACGTCTTCGCCAGCTTTCGTTAAGACTGCGTCTGACCAACCTTGAACTCGATCGGTTGTATTTAACATTGTTTTACCATGACGCACAATGTACAATGTCAATTCTTCCGGTGCTTTTTTTGCTGTTGATGCATCATCTTTTTTGACGTTACCATTACCACATCCTGAAACTACTAATAACCCTAACATTAAAACCCCTAACAGTTTTACTACTTTTTTCATTTGATAGCCCCCTATTTTATTCGTTCGTTAAATCTTCTCCATTAGTCGCAATGACTTTTTTATACCAGTCAAATGATTTTTTCTTCGAACGTTTTAAGGTTCCATTCCCTTCATTGTCACGGTCTACATAAATGAAACCGTAACGTTTTTTCATTTCACCTGTTCCAGCTGACACTAAATCGATACAGCCCCATGTTGTGTAACCGAGTAAATCTACGCCATCAAGCTCTACCGCATCTTTCATTGCTTGAATGTGTGCAGCTAGGTAGTCAATACGATAATCATCGATCACGTTGCCATTTTCGTCTGGTGTATCGACGGCACCTAATCCATTTTCAACGATAAACAATGGTTTTTGGTAACGATCATATAGATCATTCATTGTTGTACGTAATCCTAATGGATCGATTTGCCAGCCCCATTCACTTGCTTCTAAATAGGGATTTTTCACTGAAGCAAAGATATTTCCAGCTGTTTGTTCATTAACCGCTGGGTCTGTTGATTGAACACGTGATGAGTAGTATGAGAATGAAATAAAGTCTACTGTGTGTGCTTTCAATAATTCTAAATCACCGTCTTCAATTGGCAATTCGATACCTTCACGCTCTAATTCTTTAAGAGCATACGCTGGGTATTCGCCACGTGATTGAACGTCGATAAAGAAGAAATTCTCACGATCGGCTTTACGTGCTGCCCAGACATCTTCTGGTTTACATGTATATGCATAGTTTGTACCAGCTGCTAACATACAACCGACTTTGTTTTCTGGGTCGACTTCATGAGCGATTTTCGTTGCGATCGCACTTGCCAATAATTCGTGATGCGCTGCTTGATATTTGACTTGTTCTTTGTTTTCGCCTTCTTCAAAGTAAAGACCCGCGCCCATAAATGGTGCATGTAAGATCATATTGATTTCGTTGAACGTCAACCAATATTTTACCAAGCCTTTATAACGGTTGAAGATCACATTACATAGATTTTCATAAAAACCAACAAGCTCGCGACTACGCCACGCACCATATTTTTCCACTAAGTGCATTGGACAATCAAAGTGAGTGATCGTTACAAGGGGCTCTATATTGTGTTTACGGCATTCTTTGAACAAATCTTCATAGAACTTCAGGCCTTCTTCATTCGGCTCTGTTTCGTCTCCTAGAGGGAAAATACGACTCCAGGCAATTGATAGGCGGTAAGTCTTAAAGCCCATTTCGCCGAATAATGCGATATCTTCTTTATAACGGTGATACATGTCGATCGCATTTTGAGCAGGGTAAAAATGTTCATCATCAAACGCAAACATTTTTTTCTCTCCAGTGATTACTGGGAAACGATCTGGTCCAACTGGGGCTAAGTCCACGTTCGCTAAACCTCGTCCTCCTTCGTTATAACCGCCTTCACATTGATTGGCAGCTGTTGCGCCGCCCCATAAAAAATCTTTTCTAAATGCCATATCAAAATTCCTTTCTTTGAAAAGCTTACAGCAAAGCCTATCCTGCTTCACTGCAAGCTCAATTCTTATCTATTATTTTTAAGTTAATCCAGTAATTAATGTATCATTTGAAGTTACTTCGCGTTCTTGCGTTTCCACGATATCTAGATAGTCACCAGTATTTGTAACAATAACCGGCGTTTCTACACTATAGCCAGCTGCTTTAATCGCTTCTATATCAAATGTAACTAAAACTTGCCCTTTTTTCACTTTGTCACCTTGGGACACTTTTCCTTCAAATCCGTTTCCTTCTAGCTGAACAGTGTCCATACCAATATGGATCAGCAATTCCATACCTTGATCTGATATCAAACCAATCGCATGTAACGTTGGGAATAGTGTCATAACTGTGCCATCAAACGGTGCTCTAACTACGCCTTCTGTCGGTTCAATCAAAACACCTTTACCTAAAGCACCTTGTGCGAAAGCTTGATCACTTGCTTTGCTTAAAGGTAAAACACGTCCTTTAACTGGACTTAAAACGGCTTCTTTTAATGCTTTTTGAGCTTTTTTATTTTCAGTGATTTCTTCTAATACTGTATCATCTTTCCAGAAAAAGAATGTTAATGTAAATCCGATAACGACAGCAATCAAGATTGCGACAAAAGAATGAATCATTCCACTTGCATCGTCACCATTAATAAAGTTTAATACTCCGAAAATTCCCAATCCGCCCATTGTATAAGAGGTTACGCCATTGATCATTAAGTACAATCCACCGACTGCAGCTCCGATCATTGAAAAAATAAACGGTGTTTTTCTTGGTAAAGTAATACCATAAATTGCAGGTTCAGTGACTCCAAAAATCCCAGAAATGATTGCTGGAGGACATAGAGCTTTCATTTTTGCATCTTTTAATTTAAAGAACATTGCCATAACTACTGCTGTTTGAGCAAAACTTGCTGCAAAAGACCCCACTAATACTTGGCTTGCTCCTTCTTGAGTAATTTGCATGATTGCAAGTGGCACAACACTCCAGTGCAAACCGAAAATAACCAATACTTGCCAGAAGAAACCAAGAATAACACCATACAATGCTGGTGAGAAGCCCATTAAAGCTTGGAAGCCAGCGCTTAGTAAGTCTGTTAACATACTAATGATTGGACCAATCACTAAGAAACCTACTGGTAAAGCAATCAATAGTACAAAGAAAGGTACCAAGAATGTTTGAACAACTTCAGGAATAAGTTTCTTGAAGAGTTTTTGAATTTGGGCTGCAAAAGCAACAATGAATATGATCGGTACAACACTACTTGTATAGCCAGCACCAACCCATGGAATACCTAAAAATGTGTCATAAGCAGGTAATCCTAATAGACTATATGGCGCTGGAGCACCTGCACCTGCTGTTGCTTCAAAAGCAGCTTGTAAAGCAGACCCTTGAACTGTTGGGTAACAAAGCGCTGCTCCGATAACAATTCCCACCATTGGGTTTAAATTGAATTTTCTAGCTGCTGTATAGCCTAAAATAACTGGCATGAAATAGAAGATTGCATCGCCAATACCATTTAACATTGTATATGTCCCAGAAGTAGCGGAATATAATTTCAAGAAAACTAGTAAAGCATTTAGACCTTTTACCATACCAGCTGCAGCTAATGCTCCCAAGAACGGTTGGAAACAGCCACTTAAAATATCGATCAAACGATTGAATAAATTCCCACCAGATGATTCCTGTTCTGCATCTGCTGAAATTCCAGCAATACTTACAACATCTTCATACACAGCTGGGACATGATTCCCAATTACTACTTGATATTGTCCACCGCTTTTCATTACAGTAACGACACCATCCATGTTTTTTAAAACATCGTCATTTGCTTTTGATTCGTCTTTCAATTTAAAACGTAAGCGTGTAATACAGTGTGTCAAGCTATTGATATTTTCCTTTCCGCCTACATTGTTAACAATTTTCTCTGCTAAATCATGATATTTTCCCATTTTTTGTTCCTCCAAAGTTTAGTTTTTTTCAATCCATTACTTTTGAAGGTTTAGCCAACTTAATGTCACTATCCAAGGGGTCTTGCTTTGCGGTTCCTACTCTTCTCCCCACCTTTCGTTCCATTACTAATCTATACTTAGATTTGATAATCTTGTTAACCATTTGTCTGTATAACTCTTGCAATGTGAATAATCAGATACATTTTCTCTTCTTTAGAAATAGTATAGTCATAGCCTTCAGTTAAGAATTTAGAAATTTTATTCACACAATTGTAGGCATTACGATACTTTTTTTTAATTACTTCATATAGTTCCCCATCATCTTCATCATGTAATTCTTTATGATTTAATAAACGATAAGCAAAAAATTTTAAATGAGTACTAAAACGATAAAAATAGACCGAGTCTTCATTAAAAGTAATTTTAAAATGATATTTCACAATATTCGTAATTTCTTGCATAATTTTTGTTAGTTCATAAACATTTCCAACTTCTTCATCCATTTCGGCATTGACTATATGTAAAGCAATAAATCCTGCCTCATCTTCTGGTAGTTGCACATCAAACTTCTCTTTAACCATCTCGACAGCCTTATTCCCAATGATGTATTCATCTGAAAAAAAACGCTTAATATCCCATAATAGAAAGTTCTTCACTTCAATTCCTTGTCTCATACGCTCTAAAGCCGTATGAAGGTGATCTGTTAGAGAAATAAAGATTGTATCATTTAGTCGTCTACCCAGTTTGGTCTTAGCATATGTTATAATTTCATCTGATAATTGCATTACTTCTAAGGGTAATTCTTCCAATAACTCTTGGAATTTCAAAGAAGTATCCTGGTTTGCTAATCGAAATACTTGATCAACTTGTTCTTCTGGAATAAAATCACCTATTTTTCTTTTAAAAGCAATACCACGTCCCATCACGATTTGTTCCTGCTCATTTGTATCCAACGTAATCACAACATTATTATTCAAAATTTTTTGAATAACCATTTTTTCGCTCCCTTCTTCACGCTTATCCCCTTTAATTGTAAAAAAGAAAAACCCAACCTTTCCAAAAAAGAAGAATATCTTCCTCATTGGAAAAATTAGGTTTAGCTTGTATTTAAACAATCACTATCCATCTATTTACTTGTTGTGTACAAGCATAGAATACCCTATTATAATAGCATTGTCAACGTTTTCATTAAATTTATTTTAAAAATAATAAAAAAACATTCAGCACATAGCTAAATGTTTTCAAAGCATGACCCGTACGGGAATCGAACCCGTGATACCGCCGTGAAAGGGCGGTGTCTTAACCGCTTGACCAACGGGCCTTTTAAAAATTATGGGCCTAAATGGACTCGAACCATCGACCTCACGCTTATCAGGCGTGCGCTCTAACCAGCTGAGCTATAGGCCCTTAAAGAAAAAAAGCGGGTGACGAGAATCGAACTCGCGACAACAGCTTGGAAGGCTGTGGTTTTACCACTAAACTACACCCGCATGTTTCTTCTTTCAAATGGCGCAAGACAGAATCGAACTGCCGACACACGGAGCTTCAATCCGTTGCTCTACCAACTGAGCTACTGCGCCAAAAACTAATAAAACGGTCTGGACGGGACTCGAACCCGCGACCTCCTGCGTGACAGGCAGGCATTCTAACCAGCTGAACTACCAAACCAAAATAAATGTATTGCATCACTATATTACATATGCTTTTAAAAAGCAATTGCGGGGGCAGGATTTGAACCTACGACCTTCGGGTTATGAGCCCGACGAGCTACCTGACTGCTCCACCCCGCGATAATTATAGTCTATTGACTATAGAAAGGTGATGATTCTTGGTGATCCCTAGTAAGGTTACTTCTCTCACTATGTTCGCCAAGTATTGATAAGCATCAGTGCTAAAACACTGTGGTTATCAACAAAGGAGGATAAGGGATTCGAACCCTTGCACGGTTTTACCCGCCTGACGGTTTTCAAGACCGTTCCCTTCAGCCGGACTTGGGTAATCCTCCGGAATAAATATTAAAACATGACCCGTACGGGAATCGAACCCGTGATACCGCCGTGAAAGGGCGGTGTCTTAACCGCTTGACCAACGGGCCGCTATGAAACGGAGAAGGAGGGATTTGAACCCTCGCGCCGGTTTCCCGACCTACACCCTTAGCAGGGGCGCCTCTTCAGCCACTTGAGTACTTCCCCAAGAAAAATATTTAAAAATGGGCCTAAATGGACTCGAACCATCGACCTCACGCTTATCAGGCGTGCGCTCTAACCAACTGAGCTATAGGCCCATAAAGCGGGTGACGAGAATCGAACTCGCGACAACAGCTTGGAAGGCTGTGGTTTTACCACTAAACTACACCCGCAATACTTTAAAACGGTCTGGACGGGACTCGAACCCGCGACCTCCTGCGTGACAGGCAGGCATTCTAACCAGCTGAACTACCAAACCAAAATAAATGTATTGCATCACTATATTACATATGCTTTTAAAAAGCAATTGCGGGGGCAGGATTTGAACCTACGACCTTCGGGTTATGAGCCCGACGAGCTACCTGACTGCTCCACCCCGCGATAATTATAGTCTATTGACTATAGAAAGGTGATGATTCTTGGTGATCCCTAGTAAGGTTACTTCTCTCACTATGTTCGCCAAGTATTGATAAGCATCAGTGCTAAAACACTGTGGTTATCAACAAAGGAGGATAAGGGATTCGAACCCTTGCACGGTTTTACCCGCCTGACGGTTTTCAAGACCGTTCCCTTCAGCCGGACTTGGGTAATCCTCCGGAATAAAATAAATTGTCACTACAATGGACCTTGTAGGACTCGAACCTACGACCGGACGGTTATGAGCCGTCTGCTCTAACCAACTGAGCTAAAGGTCCTTGGCTCTTAAAAAGTAATCGCGGCGAAGGGGATCGAACCCCCGACCTCCCGGGTATGAACCGGACGCTCTAGCCAGCTGAGCTACACCGCGAAAATAATAAAGTACTAATGGAGCCTAGCGGGATCGAACCGCTGACCTCCTGCGTGCAAAGCAGGCGCTCTCCCATCTGAGCTAAGGCCCCACAAAATAAATCGGGAAGACAGGATTCGAACCTGCGACCCCTTGGTCCCAAACCAAGTGCTCTACCAAGCTGAGCTACTTCCCGTATTTACAAATGCACCCAAAGGGAGTCGAACCCCTAACCTCTTGATTCGTAGTCAAGCACTCTATCCAGTTGAGCTATGGGTGCTACATTTCTATGCCGAGGACCGGAATCGAACCGGTACGGTGATCACTCACCGCAGGATTTTAAGTCCTGTGCGTCTGCCAGTTCCGCCACCCCGGCGAAAGAACAAGCTAAGCGGAAAACGGGGTTCGAACCCGCGACCCCCACCTTGGCAAGGTGGTGCTCTACCACTGAGCTATTTCCGCAGTCTGGATGCCGGCTAAAGGATTTGAACCCTCGACCCTCTGATTACAAATCAGATGCTCTACCAACTGAGCTAAGCCGGCGTTATAATCGCCTAGTAATAAAACGAGACTAAAAATGCGGGTGAAGGGACTTGAACCCCCACGCCGTAAGGCGCTAGATCCTAAATCTAGTGCGTCTGCCAATTCCGCCACACCCGCAAAATATTCCTATGAGCCGTGCAGGGCTCGAACCTGCGACCCTCTGATTAAAAGTCAGATGCTCTACCAACTGAGCTAACGGCTCAAAAAATGGAGGTTGACGGGATCGAACCGCCGACCCCCTGCTTGTAAGGCAGGTGCTCTCCCAGCTGAGCTAAACCTCCAAGACAACACTTTAGCGTGGCGACGTCCTACTCTCACAAAGGGAAACCCTTCACTACAATCGGCGCTAAGAAGCTTAACTTCTGTGTTCGGCATGGGAACAGGTGTATCCTTCTCGCTATCGCCACCACACTGGGTGTTGTTGCTATTCAATTGAGTGATTATTCACTCAAAACTGGATTGAAGTAATGTAATCAAACAGTCCGAAAAACTTTTTTATTTCGTTTCTTTGGTTAAGTCCTCGACCGATTAGTATTGGTCCGCTCCGTACATCACTGCACTTCCACTTCCAACCTATCTACCTGATCATCTCTCAGGGGTCTTACTTTCTTAAAGAAATGGGAAATCTCATCTTGAGGTGGGCTTCACACTTAGATGCTTTCAGCGTTTATCCCTTCCCTACATAGCTACCCAGCAATGCCCTTGGCAGAACAACTGGTACACCAGCGGTAAGTCCATCCCGGTCCTCTCGTACTAAGGACAGCTCCTCTCAAATTTCCAACGCCCGCGACGGATAGGGACCGAACTGTCTCACGACGTTCTGAACCCAGCTCGCGTGCCGCTTTAATGGGCGAACAGCCCAACCCTTGGGACCGACTACAGCCCCAGGATGCGACGAGCCGACATCGAGGTGCCAAACCTCCCCGTCGATGTGGACTCTTGGGGGAGATAAGCCTGTTATCCCCAGGGTAGCTTTTATCCGTTGAGCGATGGCCCTTCCATGCGGAACCACCGGATCACTAAGCCCGACTTTCGTCCCTGCTCGACTTGTAAGTCTCGCAGTCAAGCTCCCTTCTGCCTTTACACTCTGCGAATGATTTCCAACCATTCTGAGGGAACCTTTGGGCGCCTCCGTTACTCTTTAGGAGGCGACCGCCCCAGTCAAACTGCCCACCTGACACTGTCTCCCACCACGATAAGTGGTGCGGGTTAGAGGGTTCATAACACAAGGGTAGTATCCCACCAGCGCCTCCACCGAAACTAGCGTTCCGGGTTCATCGGCTCCTACCTATCCTGTACATGTGGTACAAACACTCAATATCAAGCTACAGTAAAGCTCCATGGGGTCTTTCCGTCCTGTCGCGGGTAACCTGCATCTTCACAGGTACTAAAATTTCACCGAGTCTCTCGTTGAGACAGTGCCCAAATCGTTACGCCTTTCGTGCGGGTCGGAACTTACCCGACAAGGAATTTCGCTACCTTAGGACCGTTATAGTTACGGCCGCCGTTTACTGGGGCTTCAATTCTGAGCTTCGCCGAAGCTAACCCATCCTCTTAACCTTCCAGCACCGGGCAGGCGTCAGCCCCTATACTTCATCTTTCGATTTTGCAGAGACCTGTGTTTTTGATAAACAGTCGCTTGGGCCTATTCACTGCGGCTGACCGAAGTCAGCACCCCTTCTCCCGAAGTTACGGGGTCATTTTGCCGAGTTCCTTAACGAGAGTTCGCTCGCTCACCTTAGGATACTCTCCTCGACTACCTGTGTCGGTTTACGGTACGGGCAGTTGTTTTCTCACTAGAAGCTTTTCTTGACAGTGTGACATCAGGAACTTCGGTACTATTATTTCCCTCCCCATCACAGCTTGTCCGTATAGAGTAAAGCATTTGACTCTACTCAAGACTTACTGCTTGGACATGCACTTCCAGTCGCATGCATTCCTTAGCCTCCTGCGTCCCTCCATTGCTCAAACAAAAACAACTGGTACAGGAATATCAACCTGTTGTCCATCGCCTACGCCTATCGGCCTCGGCTTAGGTCCCGACTAACCCTGGGCGGACGAGCCTTCCCCAGGAAACCTTAGTCATACGGTGGACGGGATTCTCACCCGTCTTTCGCTACTCATACCGGCATTCTCACTTCTAAGCGCTCCAGCCGTCCTCACGATCGACCTTCAACGCCCTTAGAACGCTCTCCTACCATTACACCAGAGGTGTAATCCACAGCTTCGGTAATATGTTTAGCCCCGGTACATTTTCGGCGCAGGGTCACTCGACTAGTGAGCTATTACGCACTCTTTAAATGGTGGCTGCTTCTGAGCCAACATCCTAGTTGTCTGTGCAACCCCACATCCTTTTCCACTTAACATATATTTTGGGACCTTAGCTGGTGGTCTGGGCTGTTTCCCTTTCGACTACGGATCTTATCACTCGCAGTCTGACTCCCGGATATAAATGAATGGCATTCGGAGTTTATCTGAATTCGGTAACCCGAGATGGGCCCCTAGTCCAAACAGTGCTCTACCTCCATCATTCTTAATTCCGAGGCTAGCCCTAAAGCTATTTCGGAGAGAACCAGCTATCTCCAAGTTCGTTTGGAATTTCTCCGCTACCCACAGCTCATCCCCGCACTTTTCAACGTACGTGGGTTCGGTCCTCCAGTGCGTTTTACCACACCTTCAACCTGGCCATGGGTAGATCACATGGTTTCGGGTCTACGACTACATACTCATTCGCCCTATTCAGACTCGCTTTCGCTGCGGCTCCGGCTCTTCACCTTAACCTCGCATGCAATCGTAACTCGCCGGTTCATTCTACAAAAGGCACGCCATTACCCATTAACGGGCTTTGACTTGTTGTAGGCACACGGTTTCAGGATCTATTTCACTCCCCTTCCGGGGTGCTTTTCACCTTTCCCTCACGGTACTGGTTCACTATCGGTCATTAGGGAGTATTTAGCCTTGCGGGATGGTCCCCGCGGATTCCGACGGAATTTCTCGTGTTCCGCCGTACTCAGGATCCTCCTAGGTGTTGCCAACATTTCGTCTACGGGGCTATTACCCACTTTGGCGAACCTTTCCAGGTTCTTCGACTATCTTGACAGACTACCACAACGGAGTCCTACAACCCCAACAAGCAAGCTTGTTGGTTTGGGCTCTTCCCGTTTCGCTCGCCGCTACTCAGGGAATCGAATTTTCTTTCTCTTCCTGCAGGTACTTAGATGTTTCAGTTCTCTGCGTCTACCTCTAACCAGCTATGTATTCACTGGAAAGTAACATCCTATAAAAGATGCTGGGTTTCCCCATTCGGAAATCTCTGGATCATAGCTCACTTACAGCTCCCCAAAGCATATCGGTGTTAGTCCCGTCCTTCATCGGCTCCTAATGCCAAGGCATCCACCGTGCGCCCTTATTCACTTAACCTTACGATCTTACGATCGGTTTTGTTTGGTTCGTTTCTCTAGCGATAGAGGCGTGACCAATAAAATAAGCTTCGAACTATTTTAATTAAAAAACTCATTCAACGCGGTGTTCTCGGTTTGTTTTGATTACTTTTTTACTTCAATATCCAGTTTTCAATGAACAATTCGTTTGAGAGAATCATATAAATAAGAAAGAGAATCAGATGATTACTTTTCAATTATAAGAGTAAACCTCTCAAAACTGAACAAAGTGTCGACGAATGTGTAAGTTTCCGTAATATTCCTTAGAAAGGAGGTGATCCAGCCGCACCTTCCGATACGGCTACCTTGTTACGACTTCACCCCAATCATCTATCCCACCTTAGGCGGCTGGCTCCACAAGGGTTACCTCACCGACTTCGGGTGTTACAAACTTTCGTGGTGTGACGGGCGGTGTGTACAAGGCCCGGGAACGTATTCACCGCGGCGTGCTGATCCGCGATTACTAGCGATTCCGGCTTCATGTAGGCGAGTTGCAGCCTACAATCCGAACTGAGAGAAGCTTTAAGAGATTTGCATGACCTCGCGGCCTAGCGACTCGTTGTACTTCCCATTGTAGCACGTGTGTAGCCCAGGTCATAAGGGGCATGATGATTTGACGTCATCCCCACCTTCCTCCGGTTTGTCACCGGCAGTCTCGCTAGAGTGCCCAACTGAATGATGGCAACTAACAATAAGGGTTGCGCTCGTTGCGGGACTTAACCCAACATCTCACGACACGAGCTGACGACAACCATGCACCACCTGTCACTTTGTCCCCGAAGGGAAAGCTCTATCTCTAGAGTGGTCAAAGGATGTCAAGACCTGGTAAGGTTCTTCGCGTTGCTTCGAATTAAACCACATGCTCCACCGCTTGTGCGGGCCCCCGTCAATTCCTTTGAGTTTCAACCTTGCGGTCGTACTCCCCAGGCGGAGTGCTTAATGCGTTAGCTGCAGCACTGAAGGGCGGAAACCCTCCAACACTTAGCACTCATCGTTTACGGCGTGGACTACCAGGGTATCTAATCCTGTTTGCTCCCCACGCTTTCGAGCCTCAGCGTCAGTTACAGACCAGAGAGTCGCCTTCGCCACTGGTGTTCCTCCATATATCTACGCATTTCACCGCTACACATGGAATTCCACTCTCCTCTTCTGCACTCAAGTCTCCCAGTTTCCAATGACCCTCCCCGGTTGAGCCGGGGGCTTTCACATCAGACTTAAGAAACCGCCTGCGCTCGCTTTACGCCCAATAAATCCGGACAACGCTTGCCACCTACGTATTACCGCGGCTGCTGGCACGTAGTTAGCCGTGGCTTTCTGGTTAGATACCGTCAAGGTAAGAGCAGTTACTCTCCTACTTGTTCTTCTCTAACAACAGAGTTTTACGATCCGAAAACCTTCTTCACTCACGCGGCGTTGCTCGGTCAGACTTTCGTCCATTGCCGAAGATTCCCTACTGCTGCCTCCCGTAGGAGTCTGGGCCGTGTCTCAGTCCCAGTGTGGCCGATCACCCTCTCAGGTCGGCTATGCATCATGGCCTTGGTGAGCCGTTACCTCACCAACTAGCTAATGCACCGCGGGTCCATCCATCAGTGACACCCGAAAGCGTCTTTCAAATCAACACCATGCGGTGTCGACTATTATGCGGTATTAGCACCTGTTTCCAAGTGTTATCCCCCTCTGATGGGTAGGTTACCCACGTGTTACTCACCCGTCCGCCACTCCTCTTTTCAAATGAGTGCAAGCACTCGGTAGAAAAGAAGCGTTCGACTTGCATGTATTAGGCACGCCGCCAGCGTTCGTCCTGAGCCAGGATCAAACTCTCATAATAAAAGTTGAACACAATCCGAAGATTGTTAAGCTCATTTGTTTGCTAGCATATTGCTTCGCTTTGTTAAAAATTTTTGTTTGTTTTTACCGTTGTAAAAACAACCTACACATTTGGTTCGTCTTACTTTGTTCAGTTTTCAAAGGTCTACTGTGTTACCTCGCAGCAACTTTTATATCATATCAAATCTCCGATTCGATGTCAACACTTTTTTAAAAAAGTTTCAAAGTTTTTTTCTGCTTGATGTTATCGAATGTTTCGTGACAACTTCATTAGTTTATCAGGTTACTCGTTGTTTGTCAACAACTTTCTCGCTGATTTTTCAAGTTTTTTCAAACTTGAATTGTTATTCTATTTTAGTTGATTGTCACTCATTTCTGCGACAACTTCACTAGTTTATCAGGTCATTCGTCGTTTGTCAACAACTTTCTCGCTGATTCCCAAAGTTTTTTTCAAACTTGGTTTGTTATGTTATGTGATCGTTTGGCGTGTTACATCAGTGCCTTGCGACAAGATATAATATACCAAGTTTACGGGCTCAGGTCAACTAAAATTTGCACTTTTTTTAAACTTTTTTTCGTTACCGATTGTTTTATTACTTTTGTTCTTCATTGTTCGTTTTTTCCTCTTTAATCTGTATATTCCCATGAGTTTTTATGTCATTTTTCAAAAAAATAAAAAGAGTAGATTATCAACAAATAATCTACTCTTTCACTTTTTATCTCATTGTTGGGAATAATAGGACATCGCGAATTGATTGAGCATCTGTTAAAAGCATAACTAAGCGATCGATTCCGATTCCTAAACCACCAGTTGGCGGCAATCCATATTCTAAAGCTTCAATAAAATCTTCATCTACACCATGAGCTTCATCATTTCCTTGTTCACGCTCTTTTTCTTGATCTTCAAATCGTTCACGTTGATCAATTGGGTCATTTAACTCAGTAAATGCGTTAGCAAATTCTTTTCCTACTATAAATAGTTCAAAACGATCTGTAAAGCGATCATCTTCTGGATTTTTCTTCGCTAAAGGAGATACTTCTACTGGATGTCCATAGACAAATGTTGGTTGTTGCAGTGTTTCTTCGACAAACGTTTCAAAGAACTCATTTAAAATATGCCCAACTGCCATATTATTATTGATTTCCACATTATGTTCTTTCGCTAAAGCCCGTGCCTCTTCGACAGTCATTTCTTGCCAGAAGTCCACACCAGTCTGTTCTTTAATTGCATCAACCATATGCACACGTTTAAATTCAGATCCTAGGTCAACTTCGTTACCATCATATGTGATAGTCGTTGTTCCCAAGACTTTTTCAGCGGCGTTACGGATAATTCCTTCAGTCAAGTCCATTACATCTTTATAATCTGTATATGCGGTATACGCTTCTAACATAGTAAATTCAGGGTTATGCGTTGTATCGATTCCTTCATTACGGAATACTCGACCGATTTCATAGACTTTCTCCATGCCGCCGACAATCAATCTTTTCAAATGTAGCTCTAAAGCGATTCGTAAATATAAATCCATATCCAATGCATTATGATGCGTGATAAATGGACGTGCTGCAGCACCACCAGCGTCATTGTGCAAGACAGGTGTTTCTACTTCTACATAGCCATTACTATCAAGATAACGACGAATTTCACTAATGATTTGACTGCGTTTCATAAAACGATCAAAACTATCTTTGTTACTAATCAAGTCTAAATAGCGTTGACGGTAACGTTGTTCAATATTTGTTAAGCCATGGTATTTATCTGGTAATGGGCGCAATGCTTTAGTTAATAGTACGATTGTTTTCGCTTTAACAGTCACTTCACCTGTATCTGTTTTCATGATTTGTCCAGTTACGCCAAAAAAATCGCCTAGATCAGCATGTTTAAATAGTTCGTATGCTTCATCACCGACTTGATCTTTTCGCACATAAATTTGAAGTTGTCCTTCACGGTCTTGTAAATGGGCAAATCCAGCTTTACCTTTGCCGCGTTTTGTCATCATACGACCAGCAACGCTTGCAGATAAATCCATTTCATTTAACTCTTCTTTTGAGTGTTGGTCAAATTGTTCATGTAATTCTTTAGAATTATGTGTTCGGTCAAAACGCTTCCCGAAAGGATCGATCCCTTCTTCACGTAAGTTTTCCATTTTTTCACGACGCACAAGCATTTGATCGTTTAGATCTTCTGGGTGCGCTTGTTGTTCATCTGCCACTGTATTTCCTCCATTCTGAAATCACATACCCCTATAATGCCACATTGAAACAAAAAAAAGCAAGCCGAATTTCTGTTTCAGCCTGCTTTTTTTATTAGATTGTTTCGATTTTTTCTTTTTCTGCGTGTTTTTCTGCCTTTTCTTCAAATGCATTCATCAAATCCACCATGGCTTGTTGGGTCTCTGCTTGATTGATTGCCACTTTTACCTTAGCAGCACGTGGAATTCCTTTTAGGTAGTATGAAGCATGTTGACGAAATTCTCTAGTCGCGATTTTTTCGCCTTTTAAATCGACTAAACGTTGTAGATGGATTTTAGCTGTTTCGATTTTTTCGTGCGGGGTTGGTTCAGGTATCAGTTCCCCTGTTTCCAGATACTGTTTGGTACGTTGAATCATCCAAGGATTTCCCAAAGCAGCTCTGCCAATCATGACACCATCTGCCCCTACATAGTCCAACATACGTTTGGCATCTTCTGGTGTACGAACATCGCCATTTCCCATGAAAGGAATCGTTAGATGTTGTTTCACTTCTTTTAAAACATCCCAGTTCGCTTGACCCTCATACATTTGAACTCTCGTACGACCATGCATTGCGATAGCAGATGCCCCTGCTTTTTCAGCTGCCAATGCATTTTCAACTGCGAATAAGTGGTCTTCATCCCAGCCAGTTCTCATTTTAACAGTGACTGGCAAATCTATGGCAGAAGAAACAGCATCTACCATTTCATATACTTTATTCGGATCTAACAGCCATTTCGCTCCTGCTTCGGCTTTGATCACTTTGTTTACAGGACACCCCATATTGATATCGATAATTGCAGCTTCGGTGTTTTCTTCTACAAATTTTGCAGCTTCAACTAAATTTTCTTTATCTCCACCGAAAATCTGCACGCTCAGCGGATATTCTCGCTCATCTATATAAAGCATGTCCAACGTTTTTTTATTTCTTTGCTGGATTCCTTTATCACTGATCATTTCACAGACAACAAGACCTGCACCAAACTCTTTCACTGTCACACGAAAAGCAGCGTTACTAATACCAGCCATTGGTGCCACTACAACGCGATTCGGAATTTCAATATTTCCTATTTTCCACATAGCGCTTCTCTCCTACTTTTCACGAGTATTTTGGATTGCTTCATCGCGTAGTCCAATTAAATCTTCTTCACTATAATGATATTTGTTACCACAGAATTGACAAACAGCTTCTGCCCCATGATCTTCTTCAATCATTGCATTGATTTCATCTAAACCAACGGCAATGATTGCTGTGCCAAATTTTTCTTTTGAGCAGTTACATTCGAATTGAACTGGCATTTTTTCTAAGATATCGATTTGATCTTTCCCAAGTAGGCGTTCTAATATTCCTTCAGGTGATTCGCCTTCATCGATCAAACGGGAAATCATTGGTACTTCTTGCAAACGTTGTTCAATAAAATCAATCGTTTTTTCATCTGCTCCTGGCATCACTTGGATCATAAATCCACCCGCTGCTTTGACACTTTCGTCTGTATCAACTAAAACACTTAAGCCGATTGCTGATGGTATTTGCTCGGAAACAGCCATGAAATATGTGAAATCTTCACCGATTTCACCAGAAACGATTGGCGTTTGCCCTGAAAATGTTTCTTTCAAGCCTAAATCTTTGATAACAGTGAAAATACCTTCTGTTCCAACAGCTCCACGGACATCGATTTTACCACTTTCATTTAGCGTTAAACTTACGTGAGGATTTTTTATGTAGCCTTTCGTGTTTCCACTACCATCACTATCAACAATAATGCTACCGGCTGGTCCGTTCCCTTGAACCTTAACTGTTAATTTATCTTCACCTTTTAAAGTTGCACCGAGCAATAATGCCCCCACCATCGTTCTCCCTAGCGCTGCGGTTGACGAGCTCCATGTATCATGACGTTTTTGTGCTTCTGAGATTGTATTAGTTGCGCAGACAGCGTATGCGCGAATTGATCCTTCATAACATAGTGCTTTTACTAAGTAATCTTCCATTTTCATTTCCCTCTTCTCACTTGGTACTAATTCTGACTCATTATCAGATAATACTAGGATTTACCTATTTTTTCAACTAAATAATTTCAACTTCAAGAAAAGAGCACCCCCAAAGGAGGGATGCTCTTTTCGTTCTATTTGTAACGATCATCAAAATTATTACGGTCATATTCAGAATCATTTTTATGCTCATCATCAGATTTAACTTCTGATTGAACTTTTTCTTCTGTTTTTTCACTGTCCGCTTTTACTTCTTCAGCTTCGTCATGTAATTCTTGTTTTGCTTCTTCAAAATCTTGTTTTTCTTCGGCTTGTCTTTGCGCATCTTTTTCTTCTAATGCACGTTTTGCTTCTTCAAACGTTTGTGCTTTTTCACTAGGGAATTGGCTATCGATAACGTCTTGAGGCATAACACCTTCTTCAAACAATGATTTGATACTGCGAGCATCTAATGTTTCATACTCTAATAGTTTTTCAGCAATCAGTTTGTGTTGTGCACGATGTGACTCAATGATTTCACGCGCTTTATCGTGTGCTTCCATCAAGATACGACGAACTTCTTGGTCGATCTCAAAAGCAACTTGTTCTGAATAAGCTTTTGTTTGACCATAGTCACGACCAACAAAGACTTGGTGGTTTCCTTCATATTGAACTGGACCTAATTTGTCGCTCATTCCATATTCCGTTACCATACTACGGGCAATGCCTGTTGCTTGTTCAAAGTCATTAGACGCGCCTGTTGATTGTACATTGAAAATAATTTCTTCTGCTGTACGTCCACCAAGTAATCCAACGATTTGTTCAAACATATCTTCTTTAGTCATCAAGAATTGATCCTCTTTTGGTAAAGCGATCATGTAACCGCCAGCACGTCCACGAGGAATGATCGTTACTTTATGAACGATACGAGCACGGCTTAATACTAAACCAACAATTGTATGTCCAGCTTCGTGGTAAGCAACCATTTCGCGTTCTTTTTTATTGATAACACGATCTTTTTTCGCAGGTCCTGCAATAACGCGATCTTCTGCTTCATCCACATCGGATGCATCGATTTTCTTCTTGTTGCGACGAGCAGCAACTAATGCAGCTTCATTCAATACGTTTTCTAAATCAGCACCAGCAAAACCTGGTGTTTGTTGTGCCACGACTTTCAAATCAACGTCGTCTGCTAATGGTTTGTTACGGGCATGAACTTTAAGGATTGCTTCACGGCCTTTCACATCCGGACGGCCAACTAAAATTTGGCGGTCAAAACGACCTGGGCGCAATAACGCTGGGTCTAACACGTCTGAACGGTTTGTTGCAGCTACGACGATTACGCCCTCGTTGCCATCAAATCCATCCATTTCAACAAGTAATTGGTTTAGGGTCTGTTCACGTTCATCGTGTCCGCCGCCCATACCAGCACCACGTTGACGACCAACTGCATCGATTTCATCGATGAAGATAATTGCGGGTGCATTTTTCTTCGCTGTTTCAAATAGATCGCGAACACGGCTTGCACCGACACCGACAAACATTTCAACGAAGTCTGAACCTGAGATAGAATAGAACGGCACGCCTGCTTCACCGGCAACGGCTTTAGCAAGTAATGTTTTACCAGTCCCTGGAGGTCCTTCTAATAGAACACCTGCTGGAATGCGGGCACCTAATTCAACGAAACGGCGAGGATCTTTTAAGAATTCGACCACTTCGACTAATTCTTGCTTTTCTTCTTCCGCTCCTGCTACATCAGAGAAGCGTACACGGTTCGCTTTTTTGTCTGCTTCTTTGGCTTTTGATTTACCAAAGTTCATGACACGGCCGCCACCACCGCCACCGCCGCCTTGTTGTCCCATCATCATATAGAATAAGAAGATGAACAATACGATCGGTAAGAAACTAAATAAGATAGAAAGCCAAGCACCGCTTGATGATTGTTCTTTCACTGTAAGTTTCACATTGTTGTCCTTAGCCATATCTTGGATACCAGATAATGTGATATCACTTGGTAAGACAATCGTCGTAAATGCTTTTGTAGAAACTTCTGTTGATCCCCATAAAGAAAGACCGCCAGTGTTTTTGATTTCTTGTTTTGCTTTGTACTGACCTGTGATCTTGTATACACCATTAGTTGGTTGGATCGTCAGTTCTTTCACTTTACCTTCTTCTAACTGAGTGCTGAAGGTTGAGTATTCGATATCTGGTGACTGAGGATTGTTATTTCCAAAAATGAAATAAACAACCATGACCATCGCCAAAATCAGCAATACATAATAAAGGCCATTTTTCATGCCACTATTCTTTTTATTCATGCCTGTCCTCCTTTGACTACTGCGCGTAATTCAATTTTACGTTTTATTTTTTATCAATTCTGACCTTTACATTGTAACATAACTAAATCTAAGAGAGATATTAATTTGATTCGTATATTTCAGGTTTCAATACGCCTACATAAGGAAGATTACGGTACGCTTCTGCATAATCCAAACCATAACCTACAACAAATTCATTTGGTACATCAAACCCAACATAATCTGCAATGATATCAACGACACGTCCTTCTGGTTTATCTAACAGCGTGACGATCTTCACAGATGCTGCTTTTCTGTATTTAAAAAGATCCACTAGATAAGCCAATGTACGCCCACTATCGATTATGTCTTCTACAATCAAGATGTCACGACCTTCAACATTTGTATCCAAATCCTTGATGATTTTTACTTCACCTGAAGACACTGTGGCATTTCCGTAACTTGATACGGCCATAAAATCCATTTCCAAATGAGTATCAATACAGCGTGTGATATCAGCCATAAACGGTATGGCACCTTTCAAAATACCGATTACTAAAGGATTTTTGTCCTTGTAATCTTCTGTTAGTTGTTTACCAAGTTCAGTTGATTTTTCAAGAATTTGTTCTTTCGTGATCAAGACTTGTTTAATATCGTTCTCTAACATATTGCTCTCCCTTTCCTTTTAGGTCCGACCTTTAACTCTTTATGATTGAACATTTAGAATTAGATGTGATCGAAACGCTAGTTTAGTACCTCTTACTTCTAAATGAATAAATTCGTAAAAGTAACGGTACTCTTTTTCCTTTGAGATCTTTAGTTATTATTTTATGCTATTTGCTTCTTTGAATAAAAGTAATTTTTAGACTTTACTCTTTTATTTTATAAAGGAGCCTGTAGAGTATTTTATCAGTTTCTTTAGGAATACTCAAATATGAATTTGCAAATTTTGGAACCCAAATAATCTTATCCTCAGCTGAAAGAATGACCCAAGCCTGATCTCTGATTAAATTAGGGATTTTTTGGTCAATGAAAAGACGGTTTAATCGTTTGGTTAAACTTGGCGTTAGCGAAATCCTGTCTCCGTCTTGCCGATGACGAACCGTTAATGGCAAAGGCGTCTGCTCAGTTATAAGCAAAGAAATCTCTGTCCAGTCTTTTACTGATTCAGGTGGTTCAATCTTTTTTCCTGCCGTTTCCATCCCCAGCCATTCCTTTTCGGAAAGAAAGACGTGATCGTTTCCATTCAACTGAAAGAGATTTTCTCTCTGAGTTAATTCATTTTTTTTCAGATAGAAGGTGTTATACTCTTTCATAACTTGCCATCCTTGCTCAAAATCCATGGATAACTGAGGGGCTGGTTGGTTGAGCAATAACAGAAGTTGTTCAATCTGCATCCGACTAACCGCCACGCCTTCTGGTACTATTGTACGTTGAAACAGGCTCATCAAGAAAAAAGTCTGTACACTTCTTTTTTCTTGTTTTAGCTCCGATAGCTGAACTAACCAGCCTTTTGTTGTTTTTTTCACCCATTTGTCATACTTTGGTTCTATAACCAACTGAATAATTTCATCAGCTAACGTGATTTGTTCACTAAAATCAGCTACATGCTGCAAAAACTTTGCGTTTTCTTTTTTTAAAACTGGCACAACTTGATGCCTTAAACGATTGCGCATATATGTATCGCTCTGATTTGAGCTATCTTCAAAATACACGATTTCCGATTCTTTAGCGAACTGCTCTAATCGTTCTTTGGAAAAAATTAAGAAAGGGCGAATCAACGTACCATTTCCAAACGATTGTCTTGCTCTAATTCCTACTAAATTCGGTAGAGCACTTCCTCTTGTCAGCTTCATTAAAATCGTTTCAGCTTGATCATCACTGTGGTGTGCCGTCAAAAGTGTAGGGATTTCTTCTTGCGCCATGAGTTCAGAAAAAAAATCATAGCGAAACTTACGAGCACGAGCTTCTGTATTTTTTGTCTTGTCTAGTTGTTCCCATACTTTACTATAGTAAGAAATTTCTTTTTTTTGGCAATAGCTTTTTAAATAGGCAGCTTCCGTTTTTGACTCTACCCGCAACTGGTGATCAATATGGGCTACTGCCAATTCTAAGTGGTCTTTTTGAGCAGCAGTTTGCATCAGCTCCAATAAAACCATTGAATCGACGCCACCTGAAACTGCTAATAAGATTTTTTGGTTTGGCAGCCAGTATTCATTTCTTTTACAATGATCGTAAAATTCTTGAAACATCTACTCACCTCTTTGTTTCATAGTTTATAGACTCCTCAAAAAATGCCCAAAACATAAAAGCCGAGCTTTCGCTCAGCTTCAATTATTTATTCGTTAGTTACGACGTCCGCCGCGTCCACCACGTTTACCTTCTGTGTTGCGTTTCAATGAAGTTAAACGATCATCGCTATCTTTCAAAAATGAGCTCATTAATGAATCAAAGTCTTGTTTTGAATTCATTGGTTGCGCTCTTGTAAATTGTTTTTTAGGTGCTGGACGTGCTCCGCGATCACGATTACCTTGATGCTCATTGTTATCACGACGTTGATATTCACGTTTTGGTTCTGCTGCTTGTTCTTGTGCTTTACGAATAGACAAGCCTACTTTACCGTCATCACCGACTGAGGTAACTTTTACCGTTACTTCATCCCCTACGGTCAATACGTCATGGATATCTTTTACAAACCCATTTGATACTTCACTAATGTGAACCAACCCTGTTTTTCCTTCACCTAGATCGATGAAGGCACCAAAATTAGTGATACCAGACACTTTTCCTGGCAACTTCGCTCCTACTTCAATTGACATAAAAAAAATGTTCCTCCTATTATTTACCCTATTATATCTGCAGTTATTCGCCTGATTGTTTTTCAGATGAATGAGACTGTGATTGACTGTCTGATGATTTTTGTTCATTACTGGAGCTAGTCGTTCCGCCTAACTCAGGAATGTTGTAGATTTGTTCGCCTTCTTTAGAGACATAATAACGGCTGCGGGCCAACTTCGCCACATAATCGTCATCCCTTAAAAGAGCAACATCTTGTTCTAAACGACTTAACTTCTTATCTGCTTCTGCCGACTCAGCCACTGCTTCAGCTTGCTGAGTTTTGAAGGCGCTCAGTTGCTGATAATCTTTCATCAGCTGGATACCTGAAACGATAAAAATCACAAACGCCACGAGAAAAACAACAGCCAGACGTCGGCGCCTGAAAATCAACTGCTTTTGCTGTTTTTGAAATTCAGCATACTGTTCTTTTGTATACTCATTATCTAATGCAGCAACTTTATCCATGTCTTTTTTCTTTTTGCCCATGTTTTCCGCTCCACTCGTTTTTTGGTTTGTCTGTCTTATTATACCAACATCTAAGAAGCTTGTCTAATCTAAATTATCACTATTTTCGACTCTTTTCTCTGAAACAACCTGATACATCTTTTCTGCATCTTCTTTTTTCGTCGAATCACGAAGTTCAAGTACTTCGATTTCTAAGATTTTATTGCCGAATTGGATCTTAACTTGGTCACCAATTTTTACGTTACTTGAAGATTTTGCCAAGATTCCATTGATTTGGATCCGGCCTTTATCCGCCACTTCTTTGGCTACAGGTCTTCTTTTAATAATACGCGAAACTTTCAAAAATTTATCTAAACGCATGTATCTTACCTCTTCATTCTTAATATTTTAGCTCCAAACGGTAATGTCAGCCATTCCCGAATTGTAAATAACTGTATTTTAATAACAATAGAAATAAACGTTGTGCCGCCAATTAAAACACCCACTATTGCAATAATTAAAGCCTGCCCACGATGTTCGACAGCTCCTAATACTATCCCAATAACCCCTTGGTAACAGAGTAACACAATTCCCATTGTTCCTAAACTAATCGATAATTTTTTAAAGAAATGATTTTCTATAATATAGCGATTGATTTCCTTTTTCGAAAAGAGAATGAGTAAAAATAAAGTAACTACTAATCCAACAATCGTTGAAACACTTGCCCCAAGCGTTCCAAAAGTATAGGTCAAAGAGCTTGTTAAGAAAAGCTTGACCAGTAAACCAATCCCAGCTGAAAATAGCGAGATGAAAAATTGATTCCGGCTTTGTAAAATACTTTGGTAGGCTTGAATGACTGCCATAAATGCAATCGAACAAACATATACTCCTAGCACACCATTCCCTTTATAATCTTTAAATAATGCAAAGTTTATATATGGCAATAACAATGTTAAACCTATCGAGGCTGCGGCAGCAATTGCTGTTGTTAACCGTAAAAAGATTTTAGCTGCCTGTAAGAATCGATCTTTTTCTTTGCTCGTGAAATATTTTGTCAATGTAGGTAGGAAACTTGAGCTTAATGCTAAGGCAACAACTAAACCTAACTGAACTAGAGGCTGCCCACGGTCATAGACCCCTTTATCGATTTTTGCTGCTGAGTCACTAATACCTGATGCTACTAAAGAGTTCTTAACAAAAAAAGAATCGATCAATTGAAAGAAAATCAAAAATGCGCTGTATAAAGAGACAATTCCACCTTCTACTAATAAGCGTCCAAATAATTTTCCTGAACCCTTTTCAACTTTCCACTGCGTAAGATAGGCTGAGCTACCTACACGGATTTTTTGATCATAATACCAAAGAATTCCAGCAGCAACAACACCACCAAACAAAGCACCGCCCATAGCGATCGTTCCGGTCTGATAAACAGACCAACCGAATCGACTAAAAGAGTATGCTGCAACCAAGATCACCCCTACCCGGACAAGTTGTTCCATCACTTGGGAAACGGCACTCGGAATCATCATTAAATGTCCTTGAAAATTTCCACGATAAAATGATAATACAGGAACCAATAAAAACGTAAACGAAACAACTTGAATCAAAGACGCTAATCGATAATCACCCATCATAAAGGCAATTTCATGACTTCCTAAGAAGAAAAACGCCCAACATAAACCTGCAATCATAAAGACAAACGGAAAGAGTTGTTGTAAAATTTTTTTCTGCCCACTGATATCTGGTTGTTCTGCTACAATTTTTGAAATAAACTGCGGCAGTCCCGACAACGCTAAGGTCATCGCAATACCATATATTGGGTAAACTTGTTGATAGACATAAAACCCTTCATCACCAACTAAGTTTTGAAAAGGTACTCGGTAAACTGCACTCAATACTTTGGCAATAAATGATGCAATAGTTAAAATAGCTGCTCCTTGCATCATTGACCGCATTTCTTTATGCGCCATTAATTGACCTCCTATTTTAAAGCGTAACAGGCTCGTTTAGTCTAGACTGGAAAATAGGAAGAATCGCTTCCAGTAATTTTTACTCTGACTCAACAGCCGTTGTCTTATACTTTTCTTGTCGTAACGCTGTGGTAAACAGTGCTACTTCCTGCAGCCAAGCAGCTTCTTTCATATCTTTAGGCACTTTTAAACGAACAGACATCTTTTCGTTATCTACAGCAAGATCTGCTTTTAACTGAGTCTGAGATAGCGCCTCAAATATTTGTTCTACGTTATAGGTTTTTGTCCCAATTTTACTTAAAGTAAAGGTAATTTCCTGCTGTCTCTTACGGATCGTTTCAACCAAGGCACGATCGCCATCCATTTTGATTTGACCTGTCGTTAATAGATGAGCCACTTCATCTGGATATTCACCGAAACGATCGAGTAGATCTGCTTCAAGTTCATCATACATATCCATATTTTCTAACTGACGAATTCGTTTATATATTTCAATTTTTTGGCGCTCATCTGAAATATAACTTGTTGGTAGATACGCATCAATGCCCAAGTCAATTTCAACAGAAGTTTTTTGATCTTGGACACTCTTCCCTTGTTTACGAGCAACTGCTTCTGAAAGCATTTGTGAGTACATGTCAAAACCAACAGAGTCAATAAAGCCATGTTGTTGCGCGCCTAATAGATTCCCTGCCCCACGAATCGATAAATCCCGCATCGCAATTTTAAATCCAGAACCTAGTTCAGTGAAATCTTTGATTGCTTCTAAACGTTTTTCGCTGACTTCATTTAAAATTTTCTGTTGTTCATACATAAAATAGGCATATGCGACACGGTTACTTCGACCAACACGGCCACGTAATTGATATAGCGTAGATAAGCCCATATAATCGGCATTTTCTACAAATAGTGTGTTGGCATTGGGAATGTCTACGCCTGTTTCAATGATCGTTGTCGTAACTAAAACATCGTATTGCCGTTCAATAAAATCAAATAAGGTATTTTCTAGTTGAACTTCTGTCATCTGACCATGCGCATATGCAATTCTAGCATCAGGCACCAACGCTTGGATTTCTTCAACTTTTTGTTCGATCGTATCGACTCGATTATAAAGATAGAAAACTTGTCCATCACGTGCCATTTCCCTTTCGATTGCTTCTCTGATCGCACCAGGATTGTTTTCCATAACATACGTTTGGATAGGATAACGATTTTCCGGCGGCGTTTCAATAACTGAAAGATCACGAACACCTAGCATCGACATATGCAGTGTTCTAGGAATCGGTGTTGCGGTCAGTGTTAAAACATCGACTTGCGCTCTTAATTGTTTCAAACGCTCTTTGTGTTTTACGCCAAAACGTTGCTCTTCATCGATCACCAACAATCCAAGGTCGCTAAAATTCACATCTTGCGAAAGTAAACGATGCGTTCCTACAACAATATCTACTTGTCCATGTTTGATTTTTTCGATAGTTTCACTTTGTTGCTTTTTTGTTCTAAAACGGCTCAACAAGCCTACTTCTACAGGAAAACCTTCGAAACGATCTAACATAGTCTCGTAATGTTGCTGGGCTAAAATCGTTGTCGGGACTAAAAAAGCCACTTGTTTATTATTGTTGATAGCCTTGAATGCAGCCCGCAATGCTACTTCTGTTTTGCCGTAGCCCACATCACCGACCAATAATCGATCCATTGGTCGTGTTTTTTCCATATCGTGTTTGATTTCAGCTGTACTACGCAACTGATCGTCTGTTTCACTATAAGGAAAGGCATCTTCAAATTCCTTTTGATAGGCATCATCTGGTGGAAAAGCATACCCTTTTTCAGATTCTCTTGAAGCATAAAGCTGGATCAAATCGTCTGCAATGTCTTCAATTTTAGAAGATACTTTACGCTTTGTTTTGCTCCATTCACTGCCGCCTAGTTTGTTGACTTTTGGTGATTTTGCTTCAGAAGCTACGAATTTTTGAATCAGATTAAGCTGAGTAACTGGAATAAATAGCTTATCATCATTTTGATATAAAATCGTGATGTAATCTTGGTGAACGCCATCAACTTCTAGCGTTTGCATCCCAATATATTTACCGATACCGTGATTAGCATGTACGACATAGTCTCCATTTTTTAAATCACTATAGCTTTTTAATCGTTCTGCGTTAGAAACAGTTTGACGACGTGCTCTTTTTTTCGTTGTTGTATGAAAAATTTCTTTTTCCGTGATAGCAACGATTTTTTCTACAGGTAATTCAAAACCTGATTGCAAAGAACCTTCAACAATTTGGATTTTTCCTTCTATTAATTTATCAGAAGATGCTGTTACACTTGAAATATCAAAATCACGAAACAGCTCTTCGACTTTTTGACTGCGTTCTTTCGTTGGGACAAAAACAACAACGGTCTGATCTTGTTTTTGCCAGCGATCCATTTCTGTTTTTAATAATGGCATTTGACCAAAGAACTGCTGCATCGAACGATACTGGAAATTATGAACCGCTTGAAAACGTAAATTGCCCATTCCTTTTTGAAATAAGGAAAAGAACGTTGTCGCAAAAGTCATTTTCCGTACTTGCTCATGAAACTCCAAGCCGAATGTCTGCTCTGGAAAAACACGCATTTCTTCTAATTTAAGCACTTGCCATTCATTTTCTTCACGAATTATTTCGCGTTCCGCTTCTAAAATCCGAGCATAATCATCTACAAAAACTAAACTATCTTCAGAAATATAATCCAATAATGTTGTCTTTGTTTCATATAAAAAATCTGTGTAATAGTGAGCCGTATCGGTAGGTATTCCTTGACTCCAAGATGTTGCCAATTGACCAAAGTAATCCTGAAGGAAGTCTTTTTCGGCGGTATCCTTAGCGATCGCTACTCTTTTTTCTAAAGCTTTGGTTAGCTGTTTTTCTCCATAGGCGAGGTCTTCATTTGAAAATACAAGATCTGTCATTGGTGAAAGTGTCACCGATTCAATTGCACTTACAGAACGTTGGGTATCTGCTTCAAAATAACGTAGAGAATCGATTTCGATATCGAATAGTTCTGCTCTGACTGGATATTCAGAATTTAATGGATAGACATCAACGATACTCCCTCGAATACTAAAATCACCGGGCTTGCCAACTAATGATTGGCGCTCATACCCCATCAAAACTAGTTGCTGTGCTACAGTATCTAGATCGATTTCTCCACCAATTTCCCAGTAAAGTTGGGCTTGTTCCCACGTTTGTTTACTTGGTAAATATTTTCTTAGACCAGCCACAGGGACAACGATGATCCCTGCTTGATCTGTTAAAAGAAAATTAAGTGCCGCTACTCTTTCTGCTCTAGCTTCTGGTGAAGAAAAGGCCATTTCTGCAGACAACACTTCATCAACAGGAAATAGATAAACCTCTTCATCTGATAAAATATTCCGAAAATCTTCCACTAGCTGATTGCCATAATAAAGATTTGGGACAGCAACGACGATTTTTTTATTTTTTTCTTTGTAGCCACTAGTCATGACCAGTGTTTTAGCAGAGCCAGCTAAACCTGTGATCAATTGGCGAGTATTTCCTGTTAGTTGCTTTTGCCAATCTCTTGCTAATTCACTTGCGCCAATACGTTCAATGATATTCAAAACAGGCTCCTCCTTCTATACTTTCTATTTTGCTTATTTGCCATTAAATTGATTCATCGTATCAACAAACGTATGTCCTTCACAAGCATAGATTGCGGCATCTGCTGCAATTTTCACTGCTAATAAAATCTCTTCATGTTTTTCTTTAGGAAAACCTGTCAATACATGATGAACGACCGTGTTACTGCCAATCGGGCGACCAATACCAATCTTGATTCTCGGAAACACATTTGTTCCTAAATGTGCTATCAAACTTTTTATGCCATTATGCCCTCCAGCACTGCCTTTTCCACGTAAACGGATCTTACCGATTTCTAGATCTAAATCATCATAAATAACGATCAAGTCTTCATCTTCTACACCATAATAGGTCATCAAAGGACCAACAGAACGGCCGGACTCATTCATAAATGTAAGGGGCTTGACCAACATGATTTTTTCTGTTCCTATAAAAAATTCAGCAATATCTGCTTCAAATTGGCTTTTATTAAAGGTTGCATTGTATCGGTGAGCGATTTCATCCACAGTAATAAAACCGATATTGTGTTTTGTTTCTTGGTATTTACTTCCTGGATTACCTAATCCGACAATCATTTTCATCTATTTATATTCTCCTTAATAAGAGGTGCTATTTTACCACCCTTTATTCATTCTCCAACACAAAATATCTGGGCAGGAGTATCCCTTGCCCAGTTTTTTTATAATTATACCATAAAACAAGCGATTTCCGACTCATTTAAATTCTTAAAAAAGCCGTAAGCTTCATTTATTCCATTAAAAAAGAAAAAAATCATAAAAACCAGAAATAGTGAATAATCGCACATAAAAGATTTTTCTTATGAAACACCTCTGAAAACTGTATCAATTTATATAAACAAAAAACGTGACAAACCTCACAAACGATGGTATTATCATTGTGATAAAACAATTATCTGAAAGGAATGATACACATGACTGCAGCAGTTGGAAACAAAGACCACCAAAAGGTAATTTTAGTTGGAGATGGCGCTGTCGGATCTAGTTATGCTTTTGCCTTAGTCACTCAAAATATTGCTCAAGAAGTTGGTATTATTGATATAGATACAAAGAAAACAGAAGGAGATGCCGCTGATTTATCTCATGCTTTAGCATTTACTTCTCCTAAAAAGATTTATGCAGCTACTTATGACGATTGTCATGATGCTGATCTTGTCGTGTTAACGGCAGGCGCTGCGCAAAAACCTGGTGAAACAAGAATCGATTTAGTTCATAAAAACTTAAAGATCAACAAACAAATCGTTACCGCTATCGTTGATTCTGGATTTAGCGGGATTTTCTTAGTTGCGGCCAATCCAGTTGATATTTTAACTTATTCTACATGGAAATTCTCAGGATTTCCAAAGGAACGCGTTATCGGCTCTGGAACTTCACTTGATTCAGCTCGTTTCCGTCAAGCAATCGCTGAATTAGTTGATGTAGATGCTCGTAATGTCCATGCGTATATTTTAGGCGAACATGGCGATACTGAGTTTCCTGTCTGGTCTCATGCCAATGTTGCCGGCTTACAAATTTATGAATGGGTTAAGAATAATCCAGATGTCGATGAAGAAGCAATGGTTAACCTGTTTTTCAATGTAAGAGATGCAGCGTATTCAATCATTGAGAAAAAAGGTGCGACATTCTACGGTATCGCAGCAGCCTTGGCTAGAATCACAAAAGCGATTTTAGATGATGAAGATTCTGTCTTTCCGCTTTCTGTTTACCTAGATGGTGAATATGGACAAAATGATATCTACATCGGTGCACCTGCCGTAATCAACCGTCAAGGTATCAAGCAAGTTATTGAAATTCCGTTGACAGATTCTGAAATGGATCGGATGAATGCTTCCGCTAATGCGTTGAAAGAAGTAATCAAGTCAGCGTTTGAAAAGTTTGAAGCTGAAAATAATTAAACAATAAAACATCCCATCAAAATTAATTATAAAAATCTCTACCAGCAAAGATTATTCATTCTGGTAGAGATTTTTTTATGGAATCGTTAATAAATTACTTGTTTTGCAAATATTCTAACATCACATCTGAGTCCTGTTCATCAACGTTTCCAGCATAATTAGGCGTTGCTAACGACAAGCCACCACTTTTATTCACAAAAACATACAGATTGCCAGCCATCACACGATCTTGATCACTAAACAATCGATCTCCTAATACTAATTCAGTATTCACCTTAACTGTCCGTATTTCATGTGTATCAGCCGAAAAAATACGGATTGTTTTTGTAGGATTTTGTTGATAAGAAATTGCATAGCTCGTCATAAAATCTCCATCTGGACTTTTAATAGTAAATGAGGCTGTTCCCTGACTCCCTTGCTCAACTGTCAATGCGATTTCCTGAGGAATATTCATCCCATTGTTATAAAACGTTGCTGCTTTTACCGCATCTAGTGACACATCGTAAGGGTATTCGTTGCTCATATCAGTTGTTGACGATTCTTTAGAGTTTGAATTTTTTGATGACTCACTTGTTGCAGATACAGCTAAATTACTTGTACTTTTTTCTGTCATTTGACTAACCGAACTGCTGGTACTACTTGTACTACTATTGTTTTCGCCACTTGAGCACCCCGCTAATAATAACAACATTCCCAAGCTAATCATAACGTACTTTTTCATATTTAGTTCCAACTCTCTCATTTTTTTATTAACCATTGTACAAAATACCTTTTTGTGCCAAAACTTCTTTGATCTGTCTAAATATTTCTTCATTTTCACAACGTATCGTATGCAAATGAATACCTCCAGTTAGCTCAGACAATAGTGAAGCAGTGCTTTTTTTATAAGATACAACAAACTCTTTCACTTCTTTTTCAGTACGAATGTGCAGTCCTCCAGTTAATTCACCATAAATTGGATGTTCCACCACTACATCGATTATTTCCCCACCTAATGATACTATCGTCATTAGTTCATCTTCTGTTTGATTCGGCATATGTTGGCAAGCGATTTTTCGAATAATCCCCTCTTTATCCTTTTCAAATTCAAGTAAATAGCCTCTAGCAGTTGCGATAATTTCATATCCCGCTGCTCTTAAGAGTGCAACATCCCCAACCACGATTTGGCGGCTGACTTTAAATTTTTGGGCAAAACGACTGGCACTGATGGGCTTTTCTGCTGATTCTAATTCAAGTAAAATCGCTTCTCGCCTTTTTACGCCATCCATTCAGATTCCTCCTGTCCTCTTAATCCATTTGCTTTTGCTGAAACTTCTTTGACGCATCCATAATTCCTTGATACGTTTCTTTGATCACATCTCTATACGCATCATTTTTAATATAAGTAGCGATTTTTCCCAATACTTCTTGCTCTCTTGATGCGTCTAGGATTTGCTTATCAGCCGTTTTTTTGATTGTGACGATTGCTTCTATTGCATCCATACGTTCTTCTAATAATGCGACAATTTTTTTGTCCAACGTATCGATTTTACTTCGTTGAACGGTTAAGGGAGATTGTTTTTTTTCATCCAATTCGATTTCTTTGAGGATTTTCGCTGGATTGCCGCCGATCACACAATTATCTGGAAATGATTTTGTTACGACTGAACCGGCTGCTACTACAACGTTATCGCCTAAAGTCACACCTGGAGTGATTACAACGCCGCCTCCAAGCCAAACGTTATCCCCCATTGTAATCGGCTTTCCGTATTCCAATCCGCTATTTCTTTTGACTGGATGCAAAGGATGCGTTGCTGCATACAATTGAACATTTGGTCCAAACATACAGTTATCCCCAATCGTAATCGGACATATATCTAGAAAGATACTGTTAAAATTCGCATAAAAGTTTTTACCAACATGGATATTAAACCCATAATCAAAACTGATCGACGGTTCAATGTAACTGCCAGTACCAGTAGTTCCAAATGTTTCTTCCACTAATTGACGACGAATTTGACTGTCTTCTTCTTTGTTAATCAACTTCATTTGTTCCCTAGCAAACTTGCGAGCGGTTGCTAACTCTGGATCACCAGCAAAATAAAGTTCGCCATCAATCATTTTTTGTCGTTCTGATTTTATTTCTTCCATGTTAAAACTCCTCTATACTATATTTTCGAAAACCTTTACGGCATCTTCTTTTAAAAAATAAGCTTCTCTATTTAATTGAACTGCGGATTCGTTGATCACTAAAATCTCCGAAGTATCTGATGCATAATGGATCAAATCACAAAACGGATGTACTTGAAAACTAGTTCCTACAATTACGATCAATTCAGCTTTAGAAACAGCCTCAATCGATGTAGCAATTGCTTGTTCTTTTAAACCTTCTTCATACAATACGATATTAGGACGAATCTGGCCACCGCATTGATCATGTCTATCAGAGAATAAATATGTTTTTGCGGAAACTTTTTGTCCACATCTTGTGCAGTAACAATCATATAAATCTCCATGAAAATCAACTAAATGTTGTGTGCCTGCCGCCTTATGAAGTCCGTCTATATTTTGTGAAATAACCCATATGTTTTTAGATTTTTCCAATTCTGCCATTTTTTTGTGAATGGTATTTGGTTTGGCGTTCGGATGATACATTGTTTGCACAAATGAATAAAATTTCTTTGGTTCTTCAAGTAAACATGTTTGACTTAGCAAATATTCAGGTCGTTCGATTCCAGTATAAATTCCGGACAACGAGCGATAATCAGGCACTCCAGAAGCAGTGGAAACACCGGCACCTGTCAAGAATGTGATCTTTTCAGCTTGCTCGATCATGGATACAGCTTTCTCTTTATCAATTGTTTGCATCATTTCATCTCCTACTAAGTGTATTATAACGTAAATAAGGAGTAGAGAGAAAATAAAATGAAAAAAAATAGATTATTCTTCAGCGTTGAAACACTATTTATAAACACGAATATACGGACTAAAAACAAGTGAGAAGCTGTTAAGAATGTTAGGTTTTTCACTGTCTTTTCATGACAAACAAAAGAGAACGTGATAGAATACTAATGTATAAAAGTGAGGTGAAACTTCGTGGTAGCATTTATTATTTATTGGGCAGCTATTTTAGTCTGCATTGCTTGGGGTGTCTTGAGTTTATGGTTTTCAATTTACTATCTTTCACGTAAAGAAAATGGAAATCTATGGGCGTTTGCATTCTTCAACGTTCTTGCAGGTATTGTTTTAGCAATTGTTTTAGTCATTTACAAAACGTGGGATTTCGATATCTTAACTTATTCAAGCTTGATTTACACTATTTTAGCTTCATATGGTGTGTTAACAGTTTTACAAGCTATTTTAGGCCGCGAACCAAAAGAAGCTGCAAAAGCTTAATATTATTCTTTGACTATCAAAAAGAGCGCGAAACAAAACTAAGAAACAGTTTTGTTTCGCGCTCTAAATCCAAATAAACGGCGAGAAAAAAGCAGCTCCTTCGGAAATAAGCTTTTTATACGAAAACTAATACTGTAAAAAAACAAAAAAAAGCTACCTCCTACTGAAACCGTAGTTAGCTAAAATTGGTCTAGAACGCTTCAACAGTTATTTGTTAGAGTGTTCTTTCTATTTTGTAAATAACTTCCTCCAAGTTCATTATAGCGGGACTGATCGGAAAACATCCGATAAATGATACGTATTAATAAATGAACGGTCGCAACAACCGATTTTTTATGTCCAGCATTTCTTCTTACCCGAAAGAAAAATGCTTGGATTCGATTGGGTTTCCCTTGGGAAACCGCTAGTGCTCCTTGCGCTAAGACCTTCTTTAGATAAGAATTTCCTTTTCCTACCCGTTTACTTCGATTCTTTCCAGCACTTTGATTGTTTCCTGGACTCGCTCCTGCCCATGAAGCCAAATGTCCAGATGTCGGGAAAACAGACATATCTATCCCCACTTCTGCGAGTACAACTGCCGCTGTTCTTCGATTGATTCCTGGGATTTCCTCCAAACGTTCTACGTATTCTTCATAAGGAACGAGATAGTCGTTGATTGTTTCTTCGACTTCTACTAGTTGTTTTTCTAAGCACTCAATTTGAGTGAGATGAAGAGCTAACATTTTACGATAATGAGGTGTCATAAATCCTTCTAGGGATTCAAGCAATTGAGGCACTTTTCTGCGTAAGGTAGTGTACACACACTCGAGAATGAGTGACTCTGTGATTGGTTTATTTTCAATTAAGGCATAGAGTAAGGCTCTGCCAGATTTTCCATAGATATCTTTAATCACTGAGGTTAATTTGATTCCAGCATTCTGCAGGACCATGTGCCCCCGATTTTTTTCTCGATTCAAATCTTCTACTAAGTGCTTGCGATAACGTGTTAAGTCTCTCAATTCCTGAATAGGTTCTGGTGGAACAAAACTTGTAGGAACGACTCCTAATCGAGTGAGACGAGCAATCCATTCCGCATCTTTCATATCCGTTTTTTTTCCTGGAATATTTTTGATGTGGCGAGGATTCGCCAACTGTAAATCAAAATGATTTTGTAAAATTCGCCAGACACATTTCCAATAAACACCCGTGCTTTCCATGCTTATGTGTGTGACTTCGTAAGAAGTCAACCAATCAGATAAGTCAAAAAGACCACGAGTTGTCGTATCAAAACTACCAAAGAATTTTTCTGGGCGTTTTTTTCCTTCAGCAGAACGAATAATACACGCAACAATTACTTTTTGATGGATGTCTAATCCAGCACAACAAGAACGAAGTACATCTTCCATTTTCAACATTCCTCCTTGAAAAAAAGTACAGAAGAGGCTATTCTACTTATAGAAACAAATTTATTTTTATACGCAGGTTCTATGACCTAATGATTGGTACAAATAAGTAGAATGATCTAGTTTGTCCCTCAAGGTTACTTGGAGAAGAACCTCAATAAGCGATCGACCTACAAGCCACTTCTGTCATCTCTAGTATGACAGGAAATAGCCTGTAGGTCGATCACTTTATTTTCATTCTGTTTGGTGAGGGCGGTAACCCTCATGAGTGTTTGTCTCGGCCTCTTTTTCTATATACTAAAAACCTACTTTTCTAGCTGTTTAATTGCATTCTTTATTTCTACTAGTACTTCTTCTTCTGGCTCTATCTCCAACAACTCATTTAAAACATTGAGCCATTTTTCTGCTTCTTTGTTCCCTAATTTTCCAATTGCCCAAGCCGCTGTTCCCCTAATCACAGGTCGAACATCTTCTTTTGCACAAACTAAAATTTCCGGCAATGCACTTCGATCTCCTAAATTTGCTAGGGCAATCAACGCATTTCTCTGGAGTGGCTTTTTCCCTCGCCAAGAACCTGATAGATGTCCAAACTGAGTTTTAAATTCTTTATTCGACATACTTAACATTGGTTTTAACTTAGGGTAAACAGTTTCAACTTCTGGTTCCATTTCTTTATGAAAGTGAAAGTCTTTCCCTCTATTATAAGGACAAACCAGCTGACAAATATCGCAGCCATAGATAACATTATGCATTTTTTTCCGATATTCTTCTGGCATCATCTCTTTTGTTTGTGTTTGATAAGATAAACATTTTTTTGCGTTCATACTGCCGTTGCCTAACAGTGCTTGTGTAGGACATGCCGTTACACAACGCGTACAATCACCACAGCCAAAGGGGACTGGTTTATCTACTTCAAAATCAATATTCGTTACAATTTCTCCTAAATAAACAAAAGAACCAAATTCTTCTGTGATCAACAACCCATTTCTTCCAATAAACCCTAAGCCAGCACGTTGAGCAACCGCCACATCCACTAATTCTCCTGTATCTACTTGGGGGGCAAAACGCCAACTTTCCGTTTCTTCTAAGTTTTGGGCTTGCGAGTGAATAAACTCAATCAACTTTCCTAATCGGTCGCGCAAAACATCGTGATAATCAATTCCCCAAGAAGCCCGAGCGAACATTCCTCTTTTTTCATCTCTCGGTACTTTCCCTTCAATTTTTGTTGGATAAGCCAAGGCAATGGAAATAATTGTTTTCGGATTTTCAAATGTTTTTTCTGGATAGATCCGTTCTTCGATCACTTGATGCTCAAATCCTGAATTAAACCCGAGTTCTTTTTGTTCTTTCAACGAATCTTCTAATTCATAAAAAGGTTCCGCTGAAGCAAAACCGATTTTATCGATCCCTAAACGTTTACTTTCCTCTATTATTTTTTGTTTTAATGTCATTTTTTGTACTCCTTATTCTAAAAACTAAATGAGAGCGTATAACAATAACGTTCTACTCCACCGACCGTGCACTTTTCCATATCAATTCACTTTATTATAAGCTACTCGTCAAAATCTTGTCATCTTTTTAATCCGAGCCACAACTGAACATTTTTTAATTTAAATTTAATTATAAAAAACTTCAAAAACCCATGAAAATAAGTATTAAAAGATTTTTCTAACATAATTATATACTTTTTTAAATAATTAATGAATTTTATTCATATTTTTATGATAAAATGATTTGTGATAATATTCTTTTATTATCAACACACACCTATTATGAACCATGGAGGAAAAACATATGAAAAACAGGCACAGAACACTAATACATAAGAGAAAGACGATCCGGACAGCCATGATTTTTGCTTTATTGGTACCGTTATTTCTAACATCGTCTTTTGTTTTTGCGGAAGATAGCACACCCGCAAATGAACAAACAACTCCATCTCAAACAAAAAAAGACTTAGAAACGACAGAAACAACGCTAAAATCTTCTACAACTTCAGAAAATTCTGCTTTTGAAGAGCCAACTGTATCAACGACTTCAGTTGAGAGCGATACCACAGTTTCAACGTCAGATTCTACAACTACTGAAGAACCAGCCGTTGCCTTTATTACTCCTAAAGCTGATACTATCACGATTGCTGATCCAATTTTGAAACAAGCGATTTTATCGACTCTAGGGTTACCTAGCGACAGTGAATTGACTCAAGCAGACATGGAACGTCTAACGAATCTTTCCCTTAATTCAGCTGAAATAAGTACGCTTTCTGGATTAGAACATGCAACAAATTTAAGTTCTATTTATATGAATACAACGAATAATATAACTGATTTTAGCCCGTTAGAACAACTATCTTCTTTAACCTTTGTCACGCTTCAAACGAAGAGTTTAACTAGTGCTAACTTCCCTGACTTAAGCAACAATACTGGACTGACAAATCTTAGTTTAGGCTCTACAAGTATTGATGACGATATCTTGCCTAAAATTGCTCAGTTAACATCATTAACACGGATTTACATGGATTCCAATATGAACATTACGACGATTGCTCCATTTAAAGTACTTCCTAATCTAAAGTCACTTTCGGTTCAGTTTTGTGGTATCACAGATTTCACGGTAATCAACGAGTTTCCTGCTCTTAACGATCTAGCAGCATTCGGACAAAATACAGGTCGAAATGATCTACCAACTACAATTGGTCGTTCTACATTAGATTATGATTTTGAACAACAAACTTTATTCATACCCTTTTCTATGATGCCAAACAGACTGACAAATTTTGATGGCCATGTTCCACCATTCACCACATCAAATTCTGCCAGCAATACTTATCTTGATTTTAACGGTACACAATTACCTGCAAATCGTTTACAAATCACTGATGAAGGGATCAAGATTTCTGGCGTCACAGAAGATGAATTTGCAAACCTTTCCAGCTTTGAATACAATGCTCGTTTAAACAATCCAGCAGGCTCTTACGCTCAACCACCTGGCTTTACTTTTTATGCGATATCATCAGGAACTTATTTACATCAATTCAACGTTCTTGATGATGGTAAACCTGTAACGATTCAATATCAGGATACTGACGGGAAATTATTACTGCCTAGTGAAACACGCTCAGGCTTAGTTGGTCAAACGTTTGAGATCCCAGCTCCACTCATTCCTAATTATGAGCTAACTGAAATACCTGCTAATGCCACCGGCAGTTTTTCTGATCAAGAACAAACAGTGACGTTTGTGTATAAACAATACAAACCAATCATTGAATTATTAGGCAAAGTGACTGTTCATTATGTGGATACAGATAATAAACCACTTCATGAACCAGCTTTGGAGCAAACTGGTGAAGTTGGAGAAACTTTCACAACACAACAACTTACATTCAAAGGGTACACTTTGAAAGAAGTCAAAGGCGACACTACAGGTACATTTACCCAAGAAGATCAGATTGTAACTTATGTTTATACTAAAGATGATAAAACAGACCCTACTACATCAACGGATTCTTCCGAAACAAAAAATTCAACAGAGCAAGTAGCCAATGCGTCTCAAAACAGCCACTCACCAAAAACAAATACTAATTTTAATGCTTCGGCTAAAAAGAGACTTCCTGTTACTGGCGAACATTCCAACTATATTTGGTTATTCCTTGGTCTTGGTCTTATCGGATTCGTAAATTATCAGTTTGTGCTAAAAAAAGTAAGACAAGAAAAATAAACGTTTCATAATCAAAAAAGGCAAGAGCCAACAAAAGTGTACAAATACTTTTGTTGGCTCTTGCCTTTTTCATTACCGAGTTGAATTTGAAGCACTAGTGTGGCATTTAGGAATCACAAGCAAGCTACTCACCGTAAAATAGCTACCTAAACAAATCACTTTTCACTCTATATAACATGATCAGCTGCTTATTCCGGCTGTCCATTAAATAGTCCACTTACTATGACTTTCCCTCTCATATGACCTGATTCAACATCTTCTGTCGCTTTTTTCAAATTCGCTGCATTAATTCCATCGGTATAAGCCTTACCCACCGTTGCTACTAGCTTTCCAGCTTCTGCAAGTTGAGCGATCAAGGATAGTGCTGCTCCTTGTGTTTCAATTTGATCATTAAAATCTGTTTTAGCAAACATATACTCCCAGTCAAAGCTGACAGACCTATTTTTCAGTTGACTGATATCTAAATTCCCATCTAAACCAACGATCGTTCCAATATGTCCAAAAGGGGCGATCAGTTCAGAGATATCGTTAAAATATGGAAGGATATTGAATAAAACCGCCGCATAATCGACTGTGTGAATCCCTAATTTTTCTAAGCTTTGTTTGAGATCTTGATGATAATCGATTGGGTAATCTACACCAAGTTTTTTTAACCAGTCAAAATTTGCGGGACTCGCTGTAGCGTACACCGTTAGCCCGGCCCAATGAGCAAGCTGATTTAAAATCGATCCAACACCACCTGCTCCATTGATCACTAAAATCGTTTTCCCTTGATTCGCATTCTCTTTTGGAATCAGTCCGAATTTATCAAACAATAACTCGTATGCTGTCAATGATGTTAATGGCAAGGCCGCCGCTTCTTCATCACTTAAATTTTTAGGAGCTAAGGCGGCAATTCCTTCGTTGACTAGTTGAAATTCTTGATTACTGCCCGCACGTTTTGTTGTTCCTGCATAAAAAACACGATCACCAGTACTAAATTTACTAACATTTTCACCTACAGAGACGACTTCTCCAACACCATCAAATCCCAAGACCGTTAATTGTGTTTGTTTTTTTGGCACTTGTCTTAATTTCGTATCGACGGGATTTACGGAAACAGCTTTGACTTTCACAAGAATATCTTGAGGACCTGGTAGTGGAATCGTTTTGTACTCGTCCATAAAACTTGCTTCATTTTTAATTGGTAAACCTTCAAAAAAACCGACTGCTTTCATTTGTTTGTTTTCATTCATATATTCTTCCTCCCATCCCCTCTTTAATAATCAGTATGAACCCATTCTTGTAAGATTGAAATTAATTCGTCTTGTAAAATATGGAGAGATTTCAATCTGATTGATTCAATTGACTATCTTGAAAAATTCTTACTTTGTATGATGGTGTCAAAAAAGGACCGGGCCATACAACACGATTTCAAATGAATTTTAGGAAGAAGAAGACTAAAAAAACATACTAAGTTTACCCTCTAATCTTAGTATGTTTTTTATTTATCCAAACCTTTGCTTGAATCGATACGTATAAAACGGCTGCTCACAAGCATTCCCAAAAGCTAAATGCATCTCACCTTTGCCTAAATCAAAGACCATCGATGCCAATGATTTTGATAGTGGGTGTTCTGGTGATGGATGATTACAGACGCTTTTTGGAAAATTACGATGATTTGCTAAAAACTGTTTCCCTAGCTCCGCATCGATAATACCATAATTTTCACTAACGATCGCTTCCATCGCTTCAAAACGAGAATGAGATGTTTTAGAACCACCTTCTTCTGGTTCCTCTAACGCAATACTATTATGATTCGCATGGATCATCACATCTGCTGGCTCATGCTCATAAATCTTATTTGGAAAACATTCAAAACTTGCGATTCCTTCAGTTGTATGAGATAAACTAAACTGATTTGGCACTGCATGAGGAACACTGTAAAGATACTCGCGTGCTTCTTTTAAGCTTTTTTTATTAAGTAGCTCTCTAATAATTCCAGCTGTAGGAACGCCCTCTTTGCGCTGACCATTATCGATATACGTCCACATCACAGCTAAGCCATAATTATTCATGCCCATATAAGCGGGAATACCTGGATGACTATAAATCAATGATTCAAAATCAGATTCACTATCGTGATGATGTACAACACAATCGACCTCAGAACGGTATTCATCAAGACGTTCATCATTCGTTTGACCACATATCACGGACCCGTCAAAAGTAGCATTTCCTTTCGCTGCAAATGAGGTACATTTGTCACTGATCAATTCGTCAAAAAATGATCGTTCATAAACAGTATACAAATACAAAATTTCTTGAAAATCCACACCGCTTCCTTTCGCAACACCCCGCATTTCAGCAGCCACATCTGGTGCAAATTTTTCTGTATAGTCAAGATATACCTGCGCTTTTTCCAACCATTTGGTAATGATTTCAGTTGAATCTTTATAAAATAATTTTTGACTAGATAAGTTTGTTTCGATCTGCATTTTTAGCACTTCGCCGATTTTGACCCCACGTTCAAATGCTGAGCCTGTTACTTCTATATAGCGATGAATCATTTAATCTCCACCTTTTCTATGTTCACTTACTTTTCAATGGATGTCCATTTATAATCATATTCTGGGCCAGACGGCACTATCCCTTTGACCTTTGGATTACGTAAATGCGCTTCTGCTTTTTGATACACTGGGCAAACACCCATCGTATCCATTAAAATATTTTCCGCTTCAATCAAATCATTCCAACGAGCTTTTGGATCACCTGCATTTGTTGTAGCAGAAGCTTTCAAGTATTTATCAAATTCTTTGTTGGTATATTTACCGCTGTTATTGATATTATCTGATGCAAATAATTCCAAGAACACGCTTGGATCGTTGTATTCTGCACCCCAACCAACTAGAATCATATCAAAATCACCTTTATTCCCACGTTCTAAACGAACAGAAAGGGGGACTGATGAGACTTCGACTGTCACGCCTGTCAAGGTTCCTTGAATTGCTCCTTGCATGTATTCTACCACTTTTTTTGCAGAATCAGCATCGGATGAAAGCAAATTGATTTTTAAAGTGTCGATTCCTAATTCAGTTTTTGCTTTACCCCAATATTCTTTGGCTTTTTCTGGATTATATTTCAAATGATTACCTGAATTTTTTACAAAATCAGCTTCCGTTTCAGGGTTGAATGACATATTTTTCGGTACTAAACCTGTTGCTGCAATTGATCCATCTCCTAAGACTTGATCTACTAGAGTTTGACGATCTAACGCGTAGGAAATTGCTTTTCTGAGATTTTCATTTTGGAATTCTTTTTTTGTTTGATTATATTCTACATATGTCGCATTTGACATATCTTGCGAGAAAAATGCTTGATCATCTACCATTTGTTGTGCCAACTCACCCGTCACAACGATGTCATCAGTTTGCCCATCTTGAAATAGATTTAATGCCGTCGCATCTTCTTTTACTACATCAAAATTGATTTTTTCCATCGTCACATTGGCTTGATCCCAATAGGTATCATTTTTTACATACGCCCATTTTGTATCAGTCCCTGCCCCTTCAAAGTCACTTAAAACAAACGGTCCATTATAAACCATATGCTCACTTGAACTGGCATATTTTTCGCCGCTTTCGTTGATGATTTTTTCATTTTGTGGGAAAAATGGTGGTAATGACAATAAGGATTCCATATAGGGTACAGGTGATTCAAGCGTCACTTCTAATTCATGATCACTCAATGCTTTTACGGCTAATTCTTCTGCTGGTGTCTTCCCATCCATGATTGCTTGATAATTTTTGATTGATTCAAATAGGTAAGCCACTTCTGAAGCAGTCTTTGGCTCGACTGTCCGTTGCCATCCATATACATAATCTTTTGCAATAACAGGATCGCCATTTGACCAAACGGCATCTTCGCGTAATTTAAACGTATAAGTCAACCCATCTTCACTGACTTTTGGCATTTCCACAGCACCTGCTGGAATCAATTTCCCTTTTTTATCTGCACGGAACAATCCTTCACCTGTATTTTTCAGTACACCCCAACCGACAACATCATTTGTGACAGATGCATCGATCGATGGAATTTCTTGTTTTGCAACAACTGAAAATGTTTGTCCGTTGTTTGTTGATTTTTGACTCATTTCGCCAGTCTTTTCTTTACCAGAACCACATCCGCCAAGCAAAATGATGCAGCTTGTCGCAGCTAGTAAATACCCTAATCTTGTATTTCTCATTTAGTAACCTCCTATATGATCGACATTTATTTAAAAAAATATAACACTCATTATCATACCATAAAAAATTAGCGTTTTCTCATTATTTTCAAGTTATTCTTTTACCGAATTTTATTTTTATAGACATAATATCCAGCGCATTAGCCTTCAAAATTCCTTGCATCCTCTACAAACTTATGTGAAAATGAATTACTTGATTTCATAAAGATATAAAAGGAGTTACTCATGAAAAAATTAGCGATCATAGGCGGCGGAATCATTGGTTTGACCTTAGCCAACTACATTGATTTAACAAAATATAGCGTAACCGTGTATGACAATCCTGTTGGACAAGCTACTAAAGCTAGTGCTGGCATCATCTCCCCTTGGCTTTCAAAACGCCGCAATAAAAAATGGTATCAACTAGCTAAAGACGGGGCTGCATTTTATCCGAAATTAGTACAGGACTTTTCTCTACCACATACTGTTTATCAGCAAACCGGTACCCTGATTCTTCGAAAAGACGGTGAACTTGGATCACTTATGCAACTAGCAAAAGAAAGAAAACAGGATGCACCTGAAATCGGAGACATTCACTTATTGTCAGCAGAGCAAGTCACAGAAAAACTACCTTTATTAAAAGCACAGCCAGCCTTATTTATCACAGGCGGTGGAAAATTAGACGGTGCTAGCTACTTGGAAACATTAAGACAACGTGCGCTAACCAAAATGATCACCATAAAGACTGACACAGCCAAACTTAGTCGAACACAGGAACATTGGCTTGTTCAGACACCTAACGAAACAGAACAATATGATGCAATTGCACTATGTGCTGGACCAGGATTGCCTTCATTGTTAAATCCGCTTGGATATTCCACGGATATTAGAGCACAAAAAGGGCAGCTATTAGCTTTTGAAACATCCTTCAAAAACAGCGGCAGTTGGCCAGTCGCGATGTTAGATGGCGAAAGTGATTTGATTCCGTTTGAAGATGGACAAATCTTAGTCGGTGCAACACATGAAAATGATGGTGGCTTTGATTTAACACCAACGAAAGAGGCGTTTTCTTTACTACAACAAAAAACAGTTCCTTTTCTGAATGAGGCGGCTTTTTTCGAAACCAATCCTGCGAATTATCGTGTCGGGACACGCGCCTATACATCCGATTTTGCTCCTTTTTTCAATTATTTACCTGATAATCCCACAGCCGTTGTGGCTAGTGGTTTAGGGTCTTCTGGGCTGACAACCGGACCTTATATCGGCTTTCTCTTAGCGAAGTATTTCAATGAAGGGAAAAACGATTGGGAGAACTATCAAAAACCGATTGAAACTTACGTATCAAAATAAAAACAAGCAGGAATAAAACGTAATAGGTTTTATTCCTGCTTGTTTTTTATTATAATTTTTTTGCTTCTATAACGAAGTTTTCCATTTCACGATACAGCGTTTCTTTGATTTTTTCCAACCCTTGTTCAATCATTTTTTTCTCACTAATTAATTGGCGACCATTGACCCAAACCGAATCTACGTTACTGGCGTTAGCTGAGTAGACAATGGCTGAGTACGGATCGAAAATGGGGAACATATTAACAGACTCCGTTTCGATTAAAGTTAAATCTGCTTTTTTTCCGATTTCAATCGAGCCAACCTGATCTGCTAGACCTAACGTTTCTGCACCACCTATTGTTGCGAGACGGACAATCTCTTTTGCAGGAAAAAGAGCGCGATCCTGATTATGGGTTTTATGAAAATTAGCAAACAGACGCATTTGACTAAATAAGTCTAGAGTATTCCCACTACTTGGTCCATCTGTTCCTAAACCTACCACGATATTTTTTTCGAGCATTTGTTTGACAGATGCTACCCCTTTTGCTGATTTGGTATTCGCACCAATGCAATGAGCGACGCGAGCTTTTCCTTTTGAGGACGCAATGATGTCTAAATCATTTTCGGTTGTTAAAATGCAATGAGCTAAAATAAAGTCACGTTCAAAGTACCCTAATGTTTGTAAAAATTCTATTGGTGTTTGGTTATATTTTTTTTGAAACTCTTCCACTTCATAAGTCATTTCAGATACGTGCATCGTAATCGGGGCATTGTATTTTTCGCTAAGCGCCACGATTTTCTTTAGCGTTTCTAGATCATTTGTATTAGGCGCATGTGGTGCAATGATCGGTGTTACTAACGAATCGTTCTGCCATTTTTCTAAAAATGTTTCGCAATATTCATAGCCACCAGACGGTTTAGAACTATCACAAGTTGGCATATCAATAATAGTTTCGCCAACTAATGCTCGGATTCCCATTTCTTTACAACTTTTAGCTACCTCATCTTCAAAATAGTACATATCACAAAACGCCGTCACACCACTCAATAACATCTCTGCAATCGCATAATCAGTACTGGCTCTTACCAACTCTTTTGTCATATGTTGCTCTAAAGGAAATAAAAAGCGACGCAGTCGATCTGGAACATCATCTCCTAAAGAACGAAACGGGATCATCCCTGCATGTGTATGCGTATTGATCAGACCTGGAATCAACAACCCACTTTTTCCATCGATTACGTTATCAGCAGGACTAGTGACTGAAACAAGTTCAGAAACATGACCGATTTTTGTAATTAGATCATCTTCAATCATTACAAATCCATCTTTAACTTCTGAAAAATAATCATCCATTGAAAGGATATGCACATTTTTAATGAGAGTCTTCATTCAGCAATACTCCATCTTCTGGAAAAATCAATGGGTAAAATTCTTGTGTTTTTGTATTCATCATTCCCATATCTGTCACCTTGATAGCCGGTGAAACAGGTAGAGATAATGTAGAAAAAGACATGATTTCATTCATGTTTTTGTAGCCTAACGCTTGCATACTTGCACGGACTTTTTGTAAGTCGCTGCCTAGCTCTTCAATTGGTGCTTGGGAGAGGATTCCGCCGATTGGCAAAGGACATTTCCCTGTGATAACTCCTTTTGAAACAACAATGTAGCCACCTTGGATCATGATTAATTCATTTTGCGCTGTCACAATATCCTCTACATTATTGCCCATAACCATTACATTATGATGATCATGTGCCCAAGTAGTTGCAATTGCGCCTTTTTCAGTGATTGGTTTATCCATTAGTGATATGGAAATATTGCCATTTTTACCGTATCTTTCCATTACAATCAATAAAGCGCAGTTAGCTTCTTGCCATTGTAAAATCCCATCTTTCACGGGAATTTCTTTGGTGATCCGTTCAGTGAATGTTCCTACTTCTTGTTTTTGAATCACATTACAGCGGACATATTCTTTGTTCGTTGCCACTTTGATCACTAAATCAGAAACCGTAAGTGGTTTGCAATGAACTGATTGCTTATACTCTTCTGGAAATGACTCAATTACAGCAGGATATTCGATTTCTGCTCCTTTTTCATAAACCTTTTTGCCTGATTTATAAACAGCATCAAACGTCAACGTTTCTAAATTATTTAATAAAATAAAATCAGCATTTCGTCCCGGCGCGATTTCCCCACGATCGTGAAAACCCATCCGTCTCGCTGGTGTGTAGGTCGTCATATAAATTGCTTTTTCAATCGGTAAACCTGCTTTTACCGCCTTTTTCAAGTTCTCGTTTAAATGACCTTGGAGCAAGTCATCCGCCATTACATCATCTGTGATAATACTGGCATATTCATAAAAATCATTTTCTACAATAACCTTCATATTTTCCGGTGTGATCGATTTATTTTGGAATTGGATAAAAACACCGGCCTCAATTTTTTCTTTTAAGGATTCTGGAAATTGATGTGTATGATCTGAAGTGATTCCGCTAAATAAAAAGGCTGCCAGCTCTTCATCATAAATTTTTGGACAATGGCCTTCTAAGGGCATCGTCGGCCGTTCTTTTTTACATAGATCAATGATTTGGCGAATCAAAGACTCTGGTTCATAGGCAATTCCTTTGAAATTCATCGCTTCACCTAAACAGACGATTTTAGGATGCTTCAACAGCGCTGCCACTTCAGCAAGTCCGATAATACCACCCGTTGTTTCTAGTTCTGGTGTTGTTGAAGGAACAGAAGACGGAATCGCATGAAAAATATCCAGCTCAGTTTCTGCCTTCATAAATTCCTCTAAGCCATCTAAACCAAAGACATTGGCCATCTCATGAGCATCTGCTACAACTGTTGTTACCCCATAGCGTAATACTGCTTTTGAAAAAATCGTCGGTGTTGTCATCGAACTTTCAATATGCATATGGGCATCAATCAAGCCGGGAATCATATACTGATTCTCGGCTTTGATGATTGTTTCAGGCGTCAAGTGATCTAGCTCTGCGTTACTGATATAATAAAATTTTCCATCTTTGATGGAGACATTTTTCTTGATAAAAGATTGTGTTGACGTTTGGAAAACCAAAACGTCTTGAATGATCATATCTACGTTCATACTTATCGCCCTTCTCACTTGTTTATTGATTCATTGTACGGTTCCATTGATCGACCCATTTAGATAAGTTGTCATTAATGAATGAAAAATCAACTGTTTTTGCTCGATCCGCTACTTTACCGTATGTTTTATTTTCTGCTTGTTTTTCATCAAGTGTTACTTTGCTGTTGGTTGGACCTTCATTTAATGAAACGGCTTTTGCTTTTTGTGACGCTTCACTGATACGATCGTTAACGAATGTATAAGCCAATTCTTTGTTTTTAGAACTTTTCGGTACGTTGATTGTATTAAAGTTTGCGTAGGTGCCACTTTCAGGAACAACGTACGTTGCGTCTTTAGAAGCACCTTGAATGATATCAACCGCAAAATCAGCAACAACCGCTACCTCAATTTCACCTGATTGGAACATGTTGGCTAGATCTGATGATTTTGAATATGTCTTAACCACATTTGGTTTTAACTCTTTCATTGCATTAAAGGCTGCTTTGCCTTTATCTGTTGTAATATCAACACCTGCATGATCACTAGCAATGTATAACATCAAGGGGCCTGCTGTTGTAGAAATGTCTGGAACAGAAATTTTCCCTTTAAGATCAGACGACCATAAATCATCCCAGCTTGTGATTTCTTTGCCGACTTTTTCTTTGTTGTAAACAATTCCTACGCTATTAACTGCGATTGGAATACCTGCTCCACTTTCGTAGACTTCTTTTGCTCCAGCTGTTAACTCTTTAATATTTGGTACTTCTTTTTCTGTGATTTTTTCAAAAAGATCTTCCTTGTCACCTTGTGTGGCATTGGCTTGCGCTAATTCGATCACATCGATTCCAGCATTGGGGTTATTCAATAGTTTTGTATAGCGATCTGCACTATTACCAACTTCTAATGTCACTTTTGCATCGTTTACTTTTTCGAAAGGAGCAATAATATCTTTTTTTACAATATCTTCACTTAAACCAAAAGTAGAAACAACAAGTGATTTACTACCGCTTTTGCTTTCTTCTTTCGTATTCGCTTCGCTATTGCCACAAGCTGCCATTAATAAAGTTGCTGTTGCTAAAACGCCAATCAGTAGTTTCTTTTTCATTTTATTTATTCCCCTTCATCTTATCGTTTATTTTTCTAAAATAACTAGTTTATCTGCTGGAAAAGCTAAATTGATTTTATCTCCTGTTTCATAGATCTGTTCACTTGTGCCATTGACTAATAATTTTCCAAGTGGTGTTGTTACTTCATACTGATAACTTTTTCCTAAGAAGGTTCTGATTGCGACCATCCCTTCAACAGATTCGTGCGTTGGTTCTTGCACAATTTCAATGTCTTCTGGACGGATCGTTGCAACCGTCTCAGTTGCCGTTGGTTGTGGATTAGTCGTAGTGAATAACTGACCGTTTTCACTTTTATATTGACCTTCCGCGTTTTTTGTCACAGCAAAGAAATTTTCAAACCCGATAAACTGTGCTACAAATTTTGTTCTTGGTAAACGATAAATTTTTTCTGGCGAATCGTATTGCTCGATCACGCCGTTATTCATGATTGCGACTTTATCTGAAATAGAAAAACATTCTTCTTGATCGTGGGTCACAAATACTGTTGTTATACCTAATTGCTGCTGGATTCGTTTGATTTCGATCCTCATGGCTACTCTTAATTTTGCATCTAAATTACTTAATGGTTCATCTAATAATAATAATTTTGGTTCAATAATCAAGGCCCGAGCTAAAGCTACACGCTGTCTTTGTCCACCTGAAAGTTGCTTAGGATAACGATCACCAAGATTTTCTAATCCACAGACCTCAAGCATTTTTTCGACTTTTTCTTTTGTATTACCCTTTGATTCTTTTCTTAATTTCAATCCAAATGCCACATTTTCTGCAATCGTCAGATGTGGAAATAATGCATAGCTTTGAAATACCATGCCAAAATTCCGTTTATGCACAGGTACTTTCGTCAAGTCATCTTCATCTAATGTAAAACTGCCGTCGTTTGGTTTGATCAATCCTGCGATTACTCGAAGCGTTGTTGTTTTGCCACAACCACTTGGCCCAAGGAGTGAAACTAACTCCCCTTTTTCCATTGAAATGCTCAAATCTTTTAATATATCTTGTTTGCCGTCATAACTGACACGTATCTCTTTTAAATCAACAAAAGTCAAAATTTTCTCCTCTTTCTACCTATTAAGTCCGAAATATACGATTGCTTTCTCTTTTATTTACGCAATCGAAGCTAATCCTAATGTTTTTTCGATCAAAAACATCAAGCCCATTGTAAGTAACATCAACATTACCGAAATGGCTGAAACAGTTGGATCATAATTGTATTCCATGTAACTAAGTAAAGAAGTTGGCAACATGGTCACTCCTGGTCCAGATAAGAACATCGACACTGGAACATTATTGAATGAATTTACAAAAGCTAACATAAAGGCTGCAAATATGCCTGAAGAGACATTTGGTAAAACGATTTGAATAAATGCCCTTGTTTTCGTACACCCTAGAGTCCAAGCAACTTCTTCCATCGAATAGTCCAACTGCTCCATGCTTGAACCAACTACTCGAATAATATACGGTAAACTGATTAGAAAGTGCCCAATCAATAACCCTTGAAAAATCGGTAAGCCTAATTTGATGACAATGTATTGAAATAATGTGTATCCAACAACGATTCCCGGAATCACAGTTGGGGATAAAAAGAAGCTTTTAATAAAGTTTCGTCCTCTAACTGAATAACGTGCTAAGGCATATGATGCTGGAATCCCAACAACCAATGCTAAAACGGTTGCTAATACACCAATCATTAAACTTAATTTAAAACTGCTCACAAACGTATCTGACTGCAACGCTTTTGCATACCAATCTAAAGTAAATCCTTTTATCGGAAACTGAATTGCTGCGGCTGTCCCAAAAGACGTCACAACAATCAAGCAAAGTGGTAAGAATAAAAATAAAAATACTAGGATCGCAATCAACGTCATCCCTTTTTGTTTACGCATTGTTTGCTTCTCTCCTATCAACTTTTTTGGCTACTATGTCTAAGCCTTTCATAACGATCAATGTTACAACAATCATGATCAAGGCTAAAACACTCGCTGCATTCCAATCTCCTATGGTATTGGCCTTTTGATATAAAAAGGTCGACATCATCATTTTCTGATTTCCACCTAACAATTGAGGTGTTGTATAGGCTGTCAGTGTCCCGGTAAAAACCAAGATACTACCAACGATCGTTCCTGGAATAGAAAGCGGTAAAACAACTTTCCGAAATGCTGTGAATGGACTTGCCCCTAACGTTTCAGCGGCTTCTAGCATTTCCCCTTCGATATTTTCCATCACGCCCACAAGCGTCATAATCATCGTTGGTAAAAAAAGATAAACAGAGCCAATAATAATTGCAAACTCTGTATATAATAAATTCAGAGGAGCAGCGATCAAACCTGTTTTCAACAACAATGTGTTGATTACACCAGTTTTTCCTAAAATGTTGATCCAAGCAAAACTACGAATTACTGAATTAGTCAACAACGGAAACAAGGTCATCGCCATTAAAATCCCACGCCATTTTTTACTAACTCCAGCGATATAATAAGCGGTTGGAATCCCTAATAAAATTGAAATAAACGTAACGATCAATGAAACTCTAATCGTGCGCCAAAAGATCGACATGTTATAGTCGTCTTTAAAAAAATCGAGGTAGCTGCTCAATGTCACCCCTTGATCTGAAAAAATAGTTGGTAAAATACTTGTCGCCAAAGGAATCATTAAGAAAAATAATAATAAAATCATTCCAGGTGCTACGATAAAATACGGAACATTCTTGTTCATTTATACACTCCTCGTTCGTTTTTCCACTGATTTAGTATACTCATTTTTCCATCTAATTTCAATATGTTTTTTTTATTCAAGCGATAAATATTCGTGTATTGACAAAAAAATATATTTATACATGTAAAAAAAGCGAATTCAAACATTTATAACGAACTTATGATAAAAATCCGTTGTCTGAATCGCTTTTTCATTCATTTAGTTATTTTTCTTCTTTTGGAAAAAGAAGTTTTGACTGTAGTAGATATTGTTCTTGATATTTTAACGTGAGTTCTTTTAAAAAAGAGAGTAATGTATCATGATCTACAGAAAATGTTTTGAGCAACTCTTCATATTTTTGACGTTCTGTCTCTGATGCTTTGTTTTTAAAATATCCCCAAACATGTTGATACGCGTTTAGAAGATTGCCTTTTTTTGGTGGCTCAGCTAGTGCGTGTTGCAAATAGCTTCGAAATGCCCGTTCTTTTCCTTCATCCCACTTATCATCCGTAAATAATTTTCTGATTGCTCTATAATCGCTTTGAGATTTTGACAAAATCAAATATTTCAATGCACTCCATTCTTGCTGTCTTTGAGCTATTATTTTCATAGCCAACTTCCTTTCTATTCATATTATGAAAAAAAAATGAATAAAAATACCATTTTTCTTATAGTCTATTCATGAAAATTTATGATGTTTAAAAGAGAAAAGGTTTAAAATGTTCTCTATATACTTTTTTCAGAAACACTAGGTTAAATGAATTTTCTGAATATTAAAAAGAATTGAGGTTATTTTTTATGGACGAGCAGCAGTTAGACAAGTCATTTTTGGGTCAGCCAAAAGGATTGTCTACACTCTTCTTTACTGAGATGTGGGAAAGATTTAGTTACTATGGTATGCGGGCAATTCTACTGTACTATATCTATGATACGGTCGCAAACGGCGGTTTAGGGTTACCCAAAGAAACAGCTTTGGCAATCATGTCGATTTATGGATCTCTTGTTTTTATGTCCAGTATTGTTGGCGGCTGGCTCTCTGACCGAGTGCTGGGTGCTAGAAAAACAGTCTTTTTCGGCGGCGTATTCATCATGGTCGGTCACATCGTTCTAGCGACACCATTTGGGATTGCTGCATTATTTCTTTCTATCCTATTGATCGTAATCGGTACAGGGATGTTAAAACCGAACGTCTCCGGTATGGTTGGTCATCTTTATTCAAAAACAGATACACGCCGAGATGCCGGCTTTTCTATTTTTTACATGGGTATCAACATCGGCGCATTACTGGCACCATTCATAGTGGGAACATTAGGTCAAACCTATAACTATCATGTTGGGTTCTCTGTAGCAGCATTTGGTATGTTTTTTGGTTTACTGCAATATTATTTACAAGGTAAAAAATCATTAGCAAGTATCGGCTTAAAACCAACGAATCCGATTGGAACGGAAGAACGCAAAGCATTCAAACGCTCGTTATTGATGGCACTTGTCTTTGTCATCGTACTTTTTGGCGGAGCCTTTATGATGGGGCATTTAACAATTGGTTTCTTTATCAATAGTGTTAGTGTGCTGGGTATTTTGTTACCTGTCTACTATTTTATCAAAATGTTAACCTCTAAAAACGTAACGGCAGAGGAAAAACCGAGAGTTCTTGGTTACATTCCATTGTTTCTAGCAGGAATCGTTTTTTGGTCATTAGAAGAACAAGGCTCTTCAATTTTAGCATTATTTGCAAATGAACGGACAAATGATACCTTATTTGGGTTTTCAATTGCTCCTAGTTGGTTCCAATCATTAAATCCGATTTTTGTAGTTGTTTTAACGCCTGTTTTCGTGACATTATGGACAAGATTAGGGAAAAGACAACCATCAACCGTAGTCAAATTTTCATTAGGATTGGTTTTTGCTGGTCTTTCTTTTGTCCTTTTAATGCTGCCAGGATTACTTTACGGAACGGATACACGAGTTAGTCCTTTATGGTTATTCTTTAGTTTCTTCATTATGATCGTAGGGGAAATGTGCATTTCACCCGTTGGACTATCGATTACAACAAAGCTTGCGCCTAAAGCTTTTGAATCACAAACAGTGGCGATTTGGTTGTTAGCGGATGCCGCTTCACAAGCAATCAATGCTCAAATCGCACGTTTTTATACACCTCAAACTGAATCAGCGTACTTCGGTATCGTCGGAATTGTAGCGGTCATCGCTGGTATTCTACTGATTCTTTCAAAGAAACCAATCAAAAAATTAATGGGTTCTGTCCACTAAAAAAAGTTTCTGCCAAAGCGCATTCTATTCGGCTTTGGCAGAAACTTTTTTTATTCTAATACTGAAGTTGTTTTTCTTGTTTCATGATCGTTGCTTTTAACAACAATGGGGCAATGATCGTCGTAGCGATAATAACAATGATCACAGATGAATAATACTCTTCTGAAAGAAAACTTGAGGTCAAGCCTACTTGAGCAATGATCAATGCCATTTCACCACGAGAAACCATTCCTGAGCCGATAATCATTGTAGAAATGCCTTTGAACCCAGTGACACGGGCACCTAAAGCACCACCTAATAATTTCGATAACACTGCAACAACCGTTAAAACGACAATAAAAAGAAAATGCTTCGACATACCGGCAAATGTCATATTCAACCCAATAGAAACAAAAAACATCGGAATAAATACGGTATACCCAATTGTCTCTAGTTTTTCGTCTACTCGCTTACGATAATCAGTCTGAGCAATTGCTACCCCAGCAAAAAAGGCTCCGATGATCGCTCCCATGTCCAACATCTCTGCAAAATAGGCAAAACCTAAACAAATCACTAAGGAAATCGCAGAAACAGCTTCTATCGCAATCAATTTTTTACTCAAGTTCAAAAGCCAAGGTACAAGCCATTTGCTGGCCGCAAAAATCACAACAAAGAAGAAAACTTTCAGTAGTAACACTTCCCACATCGGTAAACTTCCTCCTGGCGTAGAGCGATTCATCAAGCTCAACATGATTCCTAAGATCAACACCACAACGATATCATCGACAACGGCCGCGCCAAGAATGGTCGCTCCTTCTTCACTGTCTATTTTTTTTAAATCTTTAAGTACTTGAACCGAAATACTAACGGATGTAGCACTAAAAAGAACCCCTAGGAAAATCGAATTTTGAACGGAAAACTGAAACATTTCCCCAACACCAAAACCCATCGCCGCAGGAAATACTATCCCTAAAAGTGCGACTGATAAGGCCGGCCGCCAATATTTTTTCAATAATTCCAAGTCACTTTCCAACCCTGCAATAAACATTAAAATAATAACACCGATTTCTGAAAAATAATGCATAAAGTCATCTGGTTTGATCCAACCTAATAAGGCTGGTCCAATCAAAATACCGACTAACAATTCCCCAATGACAGAAGGAACCCCCACTCGATTACAAAAATGCCCAGCAAGTTTTGTAAATAATAAGACCAGACACAATGTTAATAGAAAACCCATATTTCTCTCCCTTTCTCTATATAAAAATACATAACTTATTGTACCATGCCAACTAGAATTAGTAGTTATGGAAGGATTCCTACCTGACAAGCACAATAAAAAACTGACAGATTGATTTCTCACCTGCCAGCTATTTCATTTATCTTATTTTGATGCACGTTTTAGATACGTACCTTCTTGTGTATTGATTTCTAATGATTCATCCGCTTCGATAAAATCAGGAACGTTTACTACTAAACCTGTTTCCATAATTGCGGGTTTACCTGAACCAGAAACAGTCGCACCTTTAATCGATGGTTGCGTTTCTTTTACTTTCAAGACAACTGTTGTTGGAAGTGTGATCCCAATTACTTCTGATCCGTAAAATTGGATTTTTACTTCCATATTTTCTAAAAGATACTTTAATTCATACTCAATCACAGAAGTTGGAATTTCATACTGTTCATATGTTTCTAAATCCATAAAATTAGCTGTATCATCTTGGCTGTATAAATATTGAACTGGTTTGCTTTCGATAAAAGCTTTCTTGACTTTATCGTCTGGACGCATCGTTGTGTCCGTTGTAGCGCCTGTACGAACATCTTTCAATTTCATACGCATAACCGTGTTTCCTTTACCAGGTTTGTGATGGCTAGCATCCATTACACGGATTAATTTGCCGTCTTGTTCAAAAGTCATACCTGCTTTAAGATCACTTACTGCTATCATGTTGTTTTCTCCTCTTTCTTTAAGGTTCGACCGAAAAGTCTGATCGAAACGTTAGTGTAGTGCCTCTAAATTAGAGATCCTTCTTAAAAAAATTCTTCTCAACCATTGTAGCAGATTACTAGCGGATATTCTAGAGAATACGTTGTTTGGATTCATTTTTTTGCAGTAAAACATCGGAAAATCTCATTTGACAAAAAAAGTGATTGAGTGATAACTCGTTGAGTCATATCCCAATCACATAAAATTCAGATAGATAGAGGCCGTAAAAGTATACTACCTTTCCTTCTCCACATCATTCAAATTGATTTTATCAAACATTTCCCATAAAGAATCACACTCCGGACATCCGCCTGTATGAATCATTGCTAACGATGATTTATCAGTACCATCAAGATAGTTTCGCAAATGCATATCCGAAAAACCATGTTTTGCAGCATCTTCTCTAGTATTTGAATAATAGACCGTTTTGATCCCTGCCCATAAAATAGCGCCAACACACATTGGACAAGGTTCACATGTTGCATAAATTTCGCAATCTGATAAGTCCATTGTCTCTAACTTTTTACAAGCCTCACGCACAGCAACCATTTCTGCATGCGCGGATGGGTCAGTATCTCGCATCATCGTATTACTGACTGAAACGATCACCTCACCTTTTCTAACGAGTGTTGCGCCAAATGGACCACCAAATTTATTTTCCATTCCAACAACAGTTGCATCTGCTGCCATTTTCATATAGTTCATGCTTTTTCTCCTTGTATATTATATTTAAGGTTTTAATCTTCCGATTTTAGTGGATAACCTTATGAACCATTGTTATTTTTCATTAGGTATTAACTCAATAAATTTGAGATAATATAATTACTGGATTGAGAGGCTATGTCGTTTTCTCCTTGAGTCTATGAACTCGTCATCGAAAGACTGACACCTCTCTCTGTTTAGCTGTTTACGAATGAGTTAGATGTTGAAAGCCTTCTAGCTTTACTCCGTATCTAGAACAAGGTAGTAACGCTTTTCAGTTGAGTGGATTTCAATCCAAATCCTTATGAAGGCGGTATAATTATGTTCTACATTGGAATTGATATTGGGAAACGTTCCCATGTTGCTTCAATCATGAATGATGAAGGAAAGGTTGTTCTTAAAGGATTTTCTTTTCCGAATACCATTGAAGGTGGAGAAAAATTACTTGGAAAAATTCATGATTTTTCTTCTTCATCAGATGATTTTACTGTAGGTATGGAAGCTACCGGTCATTATTGGTTAACGGTTTTTTCATACTTACATGAAAAAGAGTTTTTAATTCATGTTCTTAACCCCATCCAAACGGATGGGTGGCGTAAAGGGACAGAAATTCGTAAACGTAAGAATGATATTATTGATTCAGTTTTAATTGCAGATCTGATTCGCTTCGGTTCCTTTGTTGAAACGACACTCTCTGATGAAAATATTTTTTCTCTTAAACAGCTTTCCCGTTATCGTACTTATCTAGTTGGGACAGCGAGTGACTTTAAACGTAAAATCATTGCCGTATTAGACCAAGTTTTCCCTGAGTATGACTCAGTATTCGGTAAATCAGGTGTTTTTGGTAAAGCATCCAAAGAAATTTTACTTGAATTTAGTTCTCCTGAAACACTCCATGATATCTCTGCGAATACTCTTGCGAAACTACTTAAAGAAGCGAGTCACAATCGTTTAGGGATAGATAAAGCCAATGCCTTAAAAAGTGCTGCGAGTCGATCTTTTGGTATTACTTTTGCTCAAGAGACCTTTACTTTCCAATTACGATCAATGATTGAACAACTTAAATTTCTGGAAGCCCAAATTAAAGATACTGAAACTGAAATCAAAAAAATCATGGTTATTCTGCATTCTGTCATTGAAACGATCCCAGGAATCGGACCAATCAATGGCGCTACTATTCTTGGGGAAATTGGAGACATTAGTAAATTTTCCAATCCTACAAAATTAGTCGCATACGCTGGTCTAGACGCGACTGTTTCTCAGTCTGGTCAATATCAAGCAACACATAACGTTATGAGTAAACGTGGTTCCCCTTATCTTAGAAAAGCCTTATTTTCAGCTGCTTTAATTGCAGTACAACATGATCCTGTTCTTAAAGCCTTCTACGAAAAGAAACGTTCTGAAGGGAAACACCACCTCACAGCTCTTGGAGCAGTTTCCAGAAAGTTATGTTACATCGTTCATGCGATTCTCAAAAAGAACGAACCTTACGAAATACGAATGTAACTCAAAAAAATACCTTTGCTTTCTCTTATTTGTTATGCACTTTTTTGTTATTAAATTTTGGACTAATTCTTTTATTCTTTACTTGACTTCTTATAGTTAGTCTTTCACCACTTTGCTAAGAACACTATACACAACAAACGAAAAGATCAATCCTGAAAAGAAGGCAAAATCATTGATCGTTTTCAAAAACGGAATTGATTGTAAAAAGGCACCTGACATCGTAATTACAAAACTAGTCGCTAAAGTAATCATCGCCTTTTTGTTATAGCCTGATTTGAACTCTCCAAGATTACCATTTTCAACGTAAATGTTGTCCAAATTGAGTACTTGTTTATGCTCAATATAAAAACTCGCTAGCATAATTCCTGCAATTGGTCCAAACATCGATCCAATAAAACTATAAAAATAAAATAATGTCGATGCATTTTCTACTAATTTCCAAGGTAAAATCATCGTACCAATGATAGCTGTTAAAACACCTGCTTTTTTCACATCTAAAATTTTTGGAAATAAGGATGACATTTGCAAGCCTGCCGGGAATAAATTTCCAAAAACGACAAAGGCTAATGCACCCATATTCAAAGCTAGAATCAAAACAAAGACTGCAAAGGTGTTATCGATTTTATCAAAGGCATTGACAATGTTAAAAATCGGTTCTCCAAACGCGATTTGAGTGCCTGCAATCAACCCTACACATGTAATTGCAAACAAGATATAAGAAAGAATAAAGCCAAGTGGCAATCCAATGATCATTGATTTTGACGTTTTCGCTTTTTGAGTAAAGTCGCCGATATTAACGATTGGCCCTGCCCAATTTGAAACTAATGCACTCACACAGGCAATAAAAACAATTGGGCTAGTTGTTGCATTGGCAGGTGTATACGCTAAAATGGGACCAAAACCACCAGCAATTTGAATTGTCCACACAGCCGCACCTATAATAAACACATAAACAATCGGTGAAGACCAGTTACCGAATTTATCCAAAACTTTCGTTCCACCTAAGAATAGAGCAACAGTTACACACCAAACAATCAAATAGCTCAGCATCGTTGGAGCAGGCATTCCAAGAATCGTCATCCCACCGCCAATATTCATATAATTAGGAAAAATACGGCTGAATAAAACATCTAAAGACTGAGCACTTACCACACTCTGTGTTCCAAAGAAAACGACACCTGCAATCAACCCACGACATAGCGACGGAATGATTGCTCCTTTTACACCGAAAACCGAGCGTAACAACATCGGAAATGGCAACCCATATTTAGCGGATGCAATCCCGTTTAGTACATAGAAAATTGAGACGATCACAGCAGACAACATTACGGCGGCTAGCACTTGTTTCGTATTTAAACCTAATAAGAAAAAACCAGCTACAGTCATATAAGAAAGAATATTGTGAACTGCGCCCATCCATAAAGTGACATAGTTGAAGATTCCCCAATTTTTATCTGCCCCTGTTTTTGGCAATAATTCTGCTGAGTAGGTCGGTGCGTCCGTAATGACTTGTTTTTCTACTGATTCCATTGTCTTTTCCTCCAATACATTTCTTTAGTTTTTTACTAACTGAAGTGATTGTGCACGGTGTTCTGAAAATAATGGATTTTCTGGATTGAGTTGAATCGCTCGTTCCATGGCTTCGATGGCTTCTTGATGCCGATTCAAACTACGTAAACTGTTTGCTTTGTGAAAATAAAAATCAACTCGTCTAGGATAGTCTTTTAACAAATCAGCCATCAATTTGACAGCTTCTTCATGGCGACCTAACTCTCTTAAAAAATTAGATTTATGATAACGATAAAAGAAGCCCTGATCTGTTTTGATTGCTTGATCATAAATTTGCAATGCGCGGTCTATCTCTCCTATCATCCGATAACTATTTCCGATATAGAAAGCAAATTGCTCATCTTGTTCCAAGCCTTTTTTATAATAATCGATTGCTGTAGGATAGTCTTTTAAGCGTTGGTACGTATAGCCTAAATAATAAAGAACTTCTAAATTCGTTTGATCTTGTGCTTCTAATACGTTAAGGGCCTGATTCAGTTTTCCTTTTCTCAAATAGGTTCGTACCTCGTGAAAAATCAACTCTTCGACTTCTTGTTTTTCTACAATAGAGATTAATTTTTCATTAGCTGTTTCTTTCGCATAATCATGCGCATTTTTCCCAGTATCATCTATTTGAGCGATGTCCGCATGATGTTGAATTAATTCACGAATCACATCTTGATATAAGAAACCACCATCACCTAAAATAACAGCTTCTAACAACGCTGACCAGCTTAAACGATTAACATGATTAACAGGAACACCTGCTGCCAGACACAGCTGAACAGTTCTTAAATAACCTTTTTCGCTAGAGGGAAGCAAGGCTGTGCCGCCAAAACGATTGACAGAAGCTAAATCCGCGCGTCCTGATTGAATGATTGCACTAACGATGTCATCAAATCCATTAGCCGCCGCACAAATGAAAGGTGTAAGTAGTGTGTGGTCACGCTGATTTACATCTGCACCAAAAATCAGCAATTCTTTGACCATAGACAAATGATTAGATTGCACCGCTACCATCAACGGGGAACGTCCCCACTCATCAGTCACCGACACATCACAACCTTCGTTTAATAATTGCTGAACCTGTTCCGTTTGCTCTAATTTGATTGCTTGGAATAAGGTTTGATCTACTTTTGTTGTATCCATGATTTCTCTCCTTTCTACTTTTTATAGTTGTTCACTAAATGCAATAATGGCTTTTTCAAAAGCTTCCATCGGTGGGTGAGTGATGCCCGCTCCAATCATTCCGATTCCGGCTTCTTTATGAGCAATTGCTGTGTTGATGATTGGTAATGTATTGGTTTGGATGACTTTTAAACTATCGATCCCTGATGGAACACCCATGAAGTCTAATGTTGGGATCGTGATATTTGGATTTTCTGCGGTTGTGATTCCTTGCATTTCCGTAGAAAAACGTAGAGCATCTTCAATCGTCCCACCGACTAAAGCGACGATTGCCGGAGCGGCAGCCATTGCAAAGCCCCCTATTCCGTAAGTTTCAGTGATTGCACTATCTCCAATATCAAGTCCAGCATCTTCTGGCTTGTAACCTGCAAACATCGGACCGATAACTTTTTGAGAAGGTCCAACAAACCATGGATTCCCTTCAATACCGCTAATGTGAATACCAAATTCCGTGCCATTTCTCGCCATTGTTGTAACGACTGTACTATAGGGAATACCAACTGCTGAATCTAACGCTGCTTTACACATTGCCATCCAAGTTGGTCCTGAAAAATAATCACTGCTAGCAACAAAGTCAAATACTTCCTTCATTTCTTCGATAGAATGTTCTGTTTGAATAATATAAGGCGTCAACGCTTGAATCAGTAATGTCGTGCCAGCATTATTGCGATTGTGGCATTCATCTCCCATATGCAGCGCTTGAGCCAGCATATGTTTTAAATCGATACCATCAGTACATAATTTCATAGCGTCACGTAAAATTGGACCAAAAACATCCCGCATCCAAATCAAGCGTTCGATCACACTATCATCATTAGCACCCATCCGTAAAATTTTTGACATTTGTTCACTTAGATTGGTAAAAGCCACGTTGCCGTATGTTTTATTTTCCACGATATGCATATACATAGACGCTGAGGTTACGCCTGCCATTGAACCGACACATTGATGTTCGTGGCATGGTGAGAAAATGATTTCACCAGAAGCTGCAACTTGTTCCGCATCTTCTAAGTCTTTCGCTAAGCCTTCAAAGACCAATGCGCCTTTGACTGCACCTTTCATCGGACCATTCATTTTATCCCAAGTAATCGGTGGTCCCGCATGTAAAATCGTATTTTTAGTCATACCTGGTACAACATTGATAGCTTGATCGTAGCCACTCAGCGAAATTTGAGAAGAAATGATACGATGCACCGCTTCTTCATTTGCATTTTTGATTTTTTCTAAATTTTCAGGTGTTTCGATTTTCTCTAAAGCGGCTAAAATGTTGGCTTTGCCTCGTCCTGGAGGGGCCCAATTTAAATAAGTCGCTTTGACTTGTTGTTCGGCCAATTCTTCTTGAAATGATTCAATACCAAGATTGATAATAACAGGTTCTTCTTGAAATAATTCAGTGATTTTACTCATTTTTCTGCTCCTTTCACAACAAATTCTCTTGCTAGTAAGCCAGCATTTTGACTGCTACTGGCATATGTTGCACCAATTGAAGTCAATTTCTCGACTTGTTCATTGATGTTTTGTTTATCTGAATCTGTCCCTAAGACATAGCCGATGATTTCTAAATGTCTCCCTTTTGCTGCCGCTTGTTCTTTCGCTGCTTTCATTGCCGGAATCATCACACCGACTGGATCTGAATGAGCGCCATATCCTAGTACAAAATCCATTAGAATCACACCAACTGTAGGATCAGCTGCTTCTTCTGTAAAACGAGCAATTCGATTAGATGGATCAATCATTGGGTGGGGTTTGCCATTGGTAAATTCATCTGCACCAAAATCAATAAATGTGTGTACTTTACTCCTATCACCAAAGTGCAAAAGATATTCTTGATCCGTTGCGATATTGCTATATACATCAGAAAAACGTTCTTTTGCAGTAAACATCGCTTCATCACAGAGCGTTCCCCCTGTGAATAACCCACGAATGTATTTTTGTTCTGAATTCAATTTCCCTCGAACTTCCTCGATCAAAGGTAAATTCAACGGATGAACATCCAAACTATTTTGATCGATTCCTGCTAAAGTAACAGCTCTTAAAGCTGCGGATTTAGACATTTTTTCAAAGTAAATACCTTCTTCATTTTCTCGTGTTTCACTACCAATAAACCAAATAACAACAGGTTTATCCGCTATTCTAGCTCTAGCAAGGATTTTTTCTTCCACCACTTTTGCTGGCGGTTTAGAAATCAGCACGATCACTTTTGTATCTTCATCTGCATCCATTGCATCAATCGCATCCAACATCATTTTTCCACCAACCGCTTCACTGAGGTCTCGTCCACCAATCCCAATCAATTGAGAAATCCCTTCACCAAATTCATGGATTCGAACACTGATTTCTTGACTTCCTGTGCCAGAAGCTCCAACAATCCCTATGCTCCCTTTTCGGACATTGTTCGCAAAACATAAGCCAACGTTGTTGATAATTGCCGTTCCACAATCCGGACCCATCATTAATAAACCTTTTTCATGAGCTAGATCTTTTAATTCGATTTCTTCCTCTACACTCACGTTGTCGCTAAACATCATCACATGTAGATCATTGTTCAACGCTTTTCTAGCTTCACGAGCAGCATATTGACCGTTGACGGAAATTACGGCTATATTCGCTTCTGGAATAGCCTTTTTCGCCGTTTCAATCGTAGTAAAGCTTTCGGTCGTTTGATTAGCAGTCTTTTCTTTTTTTTCAGTCATCAACGTTTCGATTTTTTGAATCAAGTCAGCTGATTCCTGTTCGTCTTTAGCCTCTAAAGCGATAATTAAATCACTCGTTTGAGCTTGAGCAATTTCATCTGTAAATAAACCAACATTTTTCATCACTTCTTTATTCATTTCGGTTGCCATCGCAATAATTGCTTGATCGACTCCAGCTAACTGATTAGCTTTTGTTGATAGTGCCATCAAAGAGACAGAGTCAATATACGTATTGGGTTGAATTTTAATACTGATTGCCATTTGCGTTCCTCCTTAATATAAAAGCATAGCGGGCTCGTTTAGTCTCGAATGAAAAATAGGAACTAATAACTGAAGTGTTTTTTGCCTCATTTATTAGTTATCTTTTTTTCGAGAGACTAGCCTGCATTGCTAGATAAACTAAAAGCATAGCGGGCTCGTTTAGTCTCGAATGAAAAATAGAAACTAATAACTGAGGTGTTTTTTGCCTCATTTATTAGTTATCTTTTTTCCGAGAGACTAGCCTGCATTGCTAGATAACATTCAATAAAAACAGTTCACTTTACACTTTCCAACGTCAGTTTAATTCCTGCCAACATGCCTGCCAATATATCACCACCAGATGTTGAGCCGATTGCCAATACTGCAAACATTTTCTCTTTCAAAACTGCCTCGCTTTCGCCATAAAATAACTCCTTCAAGAAACAACCGATCCGTTCTCTAGCTATCCCTTTGATCGCCCAATCTAATGTGGAAAAACTGATAATATTCGTTCGTTTTTTCAACTCATTTCGGCTATTGAACAACCATTGTTTGAATGAATGGTACGGATAATTAACGGTGGTAAAAATGAGTGCTAATCCAACTAAGAAATCATCACCTGAAGGAGTCAAACCCGGACCTAATCCAATCACCCGATTTAATTGTCTCATCGCTTGAAACAGCTGCTTCTCCTTCAAGTACACCAATAATTGTTCTGATTCTTGCCAAAGCATCACGTGTATTGTTTTTTCGTATGTTGTTGCTTGTGTCTTGTTTAATAAATAGCCACCGGTATTTTCCAATTGGATTAACCATTGATTCAGTTGGGCTAATCGTTTTTCGATCCTTGAATACTCAGACTTCTTTGGAAATTCAATTTCCGGATAATACCACTCACTCGCACTTTGACTCTCAATTGCTGCTGTTTCCCCAATCATTAATAGTCCTTTTTGGGAATAAACTGGGGTTTTTATACGTATTTGAGGCCGATTGTAAAAAAAGTCAGTTACTCTCAATGTATTGGGCGCATTGTCCAATTCCTCTGCCGCTATGGTGTACAGTTCTCCTGAATCACAAATTATATTTATTGTTCGATTAAACGTACTATGCACTGCTCCTTTCCATGACTGATTTTGAATCTCAGATATGAAATTTCGAGTTCCTGACAGGGATTGATACGTACGCATCTTATTCACTTCCTCAATCGTTTATCTTCTTTACACTACTCAATTTACACTAAGTAAGCCTTTTCATATACAGATAGAGTAGCCGAATATTTTCTTTCTCAGTTGTACACTTTAACCAATTATCGTATAGTTAAGAAAACAAGATCACAAACTAGAAAGATGGTGTATCATGCTAACAGTCAAAAACTTCCTGCAACTTGCTCCTTTCAAATCGTTTCAACTCGTCGCTGGTTCAAAAGGGCTTGAAAATAAGATCACCGGTGTAAATATTTTAGATAATCCTGACGCTTCAGACTGGTTGTCAGCTGGAGAACTACTGATTACTTCTGGGTATTTTTTCAGTGAAAATGCCGAAATCCAAAAACGCTTTATTCAACGTTTTAAAGAAATCAATTGTTCTGCAATTTGTATCAAACCACATATTTACTTAAAAGGGATTCCTGAATCTATGAGGAATTTAGCTGATGAACTCTCTCTTCCTATTATTGAAATTCCTTATGGGATCGCATTTTCAAAAATAATGAATACTGTCATGGCAGAAATTTCTGGACGGATGAATGAGCTGAACCAAGCTTCTTTAGATATCCATTCACAATTTTTTGAAATCTCGCTCCATGGTGGTGGCATGAGCAAAATTGCTTTGGGATTAGCAGAAATGGTCAATAATCCTGTTGTCTTAGTTGATACAGACTGGACGGTATTAGCTGTCAGTGATTATAAACAACCGCTGATCCAAGGGTCTATCAAAAAGTCCGATGATACATGTCCATTCCCTATTCAAATTTTTACTGATTTACCAACAAATTTTGAGCGTATTCAAAAGCCGATCACTCGAGGTATTCTATTGGATGAACAAGAATACCCTTGCGTGATCATGCCTGTTTACTTTGATACGATTCATTACGGCTTCATTTTGGTTTATCAAATAGAACGACCATTAACCGACCTTGATTATGTTGCTTTAGAAAATGGTTCGATGGCATTTGCATTAGAGCAAATGCGGATTTTTGAAATTGAACGGACGGAAAATCGGATTCGTCGTGATTTCTTCGATCAATTATTAACAGGTCAAATCAAAAATCTAGAGGCTTTAGCTGCTTATGATACAACGATTGACCCAAGCTTAAACTATACAGTTTTGATTTTTTCGATACAAACATTCGGTCACGAATCGGATTCTTTGATGAAAAAGAAGCAGTCAGAAGATCGACTAATGAAAAGCTTATTATCATCACTAACAACCTACACAGCCACCCGTTTTCCACAGCTTCACTTGTTTAGCCGTAAAAATCAGTTAGTTATGCTGTTAGGCACCGATCCAAAATTAAGTACATTAAAAACTCATAATGAAATTTCTGATACTGCTGAACGAATCCGTATGTATTTGGAACAACAGGGTCACTCTGAACGGGAAATATTTTGTACGATTGGTTCAACGTTGCCGATCCTTGAATTATCTCAAAGTTTTGATGAAGCAAAAAAAGTCATCCAATTGCTTGAGGATGACTTAAGAGAAGAGAAAATCTATTTTTTTAATGACTTTTACTTTGATTCCTTTTTAGTTGATTCGATTTCAAAGGAACAGGGAAAAAAATTCTACACACACTATTTAGATACCCTATTGACCTATGATCGAGAGAATAACACAAGTTTCACTCCAACATTAAAGGCTTATTTAGCGCATCATTTGAATATCGCAACAACTTCAAGAGGGTTGTTTATCCATCGAAATACGTTACTTTATCGAATTGACAAAATCAAAGGGCTACTGCCAGTTGATCTAGATCAAGAAAAAAATACCTTTGCACTGCAATTGGCGTTAAAATTGTATGAGTTGTACCATTAGTCACTTTAGCCGTGTTTCAATTTTTACGCTGCTAAAAGTAAAACAGAAATAAAATTTCTATGGCTCCAATATTGCACAAAAAAACTGAGACAATAAATAACACTTTAGTCGTCATTTATTGTCTCAGTTAGATTACTATTTTTATAATCGGACCTATCTTTTATTTTTGATCAATACTCACCTAATTTAGCATGATCGCCAATTAAAAATGGTTTATCTGAACTTAGATTATTATGGGAATATTCAGGATTCCATTCGGTAAAATCAAAGTTTAAGTAGTGATCTTTAGGATCAAACTTCATCCCACTTCCTACATTAAAATATTGTTCTTGCATATATAAGTAGGCACGTTCAAGACCACCATCAACGTAATGATTTACTGTTAACTGAGTGAGCACACTCTTACGTTTCGGATCATTTTCATCTAAACGAAATGAGGGTGTCTCTATTTCAGCAACGTAGTAATAATTTATCGTCCTATTTTTTGATTCTCTGCGTATTCTAAATGGTTCATCTGATGCTAAATCATTATGAGAATAATCAGGATCCCATTCAGTAAAATCAAAATTTAAGTAATGGTCCTTAGGGTTAAATACAAAATCGTTCCCTATATCAAAATATTGCTCCTGCTTAAATAGATAAAAATCACCATCATTTGAAGCCGGATCTACATAATGATTGACAGTTAACGGGGCAAGGCTTTGTTTCCTACCTTCCAAGTTAAATGATGGTCTCTCAGTCTCAGCTTGATAATAATAATCAATCACAGCGTTTGTGTTCGTCACTGGTGTTGTATCTGAAGCCTGTACCGCGTTTTTTACCGAATAGGAAATACCAACAACTAACACCACTGTACTTAACAACACACCCATAATAGTTTTCTTTTTCATAAAATTCCTCCTTTTTTAATAGTGTATCATATGTAATAGCTACTTAGTCACTCAATTTAAGCAAAAAAAAATTCGATTTTTAAGATTAAATCTACTGTATAATAAAAATATACTCCAAAATTTGATAGCCATTATCAAACAAAAAAAAGCCGAAAAAGGGCTTCCCTTTACGGCTTTTCGTCTTTTACTCTCTATTATCTACCTACAATAAATGTCAATTCGCATTCACAAACTTTTTTATCTTCAACAAAAGCTGTAGCTTTCCCGATTCCTACATAATCTCTGATTTTCACGATTTCAAAATGTAGTTTCAACACATCACCAGGCACTACTTTTTGACGAAATTTTGCTTTATTAATTCCACCAATATAAGCTGTTTCACCTTTAAATTGATCCATTTTCAAAATTAAAATCGATCCAACTTGTGCTAGTGCTTCAATAATCAAAACACCTGGCATTGTTGGGTTTCCAGGGAAATGTCCTTGGAAGAATTCTTCGTTGATCGTTACGTTTTTTGTCGCAATAATTTTTTTGTCCGTGATGATTTCATCCACATAGTCGATAAAGCAAATTGGGTAACGGTTTGGAATCATTTCCATAATTTCTGTTGCATTCATTAATCTTGTCATTGTTAGTTTTCCTCCCATTTTTTCATACAAATAACGCCATTATGACCGCCAAAGCCAAACGAATTGCTGATCGCATATTCTGCTTGTACGGGGCGTGAGCCATCTGTTACATAATCTAAATCACATTCTGGATCAGCTACTTCATAGCCTACTGTTGGATGTGCAACACCTTCTTGTAACGTTTTCACACAAGCAATTGCTTCAATTCCTCCAGCGGCTCCCAAAAGGTGACCTGTCATACTTTTTGTGCTTGAAACTGGAATATCATAGGCACGTTCGCCAAACACTCGTTTCAATGCAGCTGTTTCTGCGGCATCGTTGGCTGGTGTTGACGTACCATGAGCATTGACATACCCTACAGCAGAAGCATCAATTGCCGCTTCTGCTAAAGCTAATTCGATAGCATCTGCCGCACCACTACCGTCTTTCAACGGTGCTGTCATATGACTAGCATCACAATTACTACCGTAACCTACGATTTCACCTAGAATCGTTGCACCGCGTTTTTGCGCGTGCTCTAATTCTTCTAACATCAACATGCCAGCACCTTCACCCATTACAAAACCATGTCTTTCTTTATCAAACGGAATCGATGCTCTTGTTGGATCTTCTGTCGTATTCAACGCACTCAAAGCGGCAAAACCAGCAATACCGATTTCACAAATCGTCGCTTCTGTCCCACCTGTGATCATCATATCAGCTAAACCGTATTTGATTGTACGGAATGCCTCACCGATAGCATTCGTCGCTGAAGCACAGGCTGTCACGATTGTTTGAGAGGGGCCTTTTGCTCCTAATTTGATTGAAATATTTCCTGAAGCCATGTTTGCGATCACCATTGGTACAAAGAAAGGTGTTACTCGTTTAGCTCCTTTTTTATCCATGACTCTGACTTGATCTTGTAACGTTGTCATACCGCCGATCCCACTACCGACAATTACACCAAAACGCTTGGGATCGATTGTATCTTGCGTTAAACCACTCATATTCCACGCTTCCATCGCAGCGACTACCCCATACTGAGAAAATAAATCCATCCGCTTTTGTTCTTTACGATCAAGAACTTCACTTGGGTCAAAGTCTTTCACTTCGCCTGCAAGTGCCACACCTGTATCTTCAGAATCAAATTTAGTAATTTTAGCGATTCCTAATTTTCCATTGACTAGATTTTGCCAATACTCTTTCACAGTATTTCCTAAAGGAGTCACTGCTCCCATTCCTGTTATTACAACTCGTTTCATCGTGCACCTCCACTATTGTTTTGACTATCAAATTAAAAAGAACTTGCTTAAACACCACTTTTTTGTTTAAATTTAAGTAAAATAGTTTGACTTTCAAAGTATTTTAGTTAATAATTCAGACATCCGATAAAATGTCTGTACGGGTGTTGCTTATTCATTAGAGAATTTTTTTATCATTCTCAACACAGATAATACCAGTTGCAATTTTATCCGTCAACTTAAATAAAATCAGATATTTAGATTTTGTTAAGATGTGAGACCTTTTTCACACACTAAAAATAATTTTAAAAGGGGAAAAACCATATGTTTCTAAAAAATAAAAAAGTCGTCGTGATGGGCGTAGCAAACAAAAGAAGTATCGCTTGGGGATGTGCCAAAGCATTAAAAGAACAAGGTGCTGATATTATTTACACATACCAAAATGAGCGTATGAAAAAACAAGTGTTAAAATTAGCTGAACCAACAGATTTACTTGTTGAATGCGATGTTGCCTCTGATGAGTCGATTGCTAAAGCTTTCCAAACGATTCAAGAAAAATATGACAAAATCGATGGTTTAGTGCATGCTATTGCCTTCGCTAACAAAGAAGAGTTAGATGGAAATGTTAGTGATATCAGCCGTTCAGGTTTTTTATTGGCTCAAGATATCAGCAGCTACTCACTTTTAGCTGTTGCACATCACGCTAAGCCAATGCTAAATCCAGGGTCAGGAATTGTCACAATGACCTATCTTGGTTCTGAAAGAGCCATTCCGAACTACAACATGATGGGAATCGCTAAAGCGTCGCTAGAAACAGCCGTAAAATACTTAGCTTATGAATTTGCAGCTGATAAAATCCGTGTGAATGGAATTTCCGCTGGAGCTATCAAAACACTTGCAGTGACTGGCGTGAAAGATTACGATCAATTGATCAAAATTTCAGAAGGTCGTACGCCAGACAAAGCAGGTGTTACAATCGAAGAAGTTGGAAATACCTGTGCGTTCTTAGTGAGCGAACTCGCTGCTGGTATTGTCGGCGATATTATTTACGTGGATAAAGGCGTTCACCTTACTTAAAAAAAATGAAGCTGGGAGAAGGTAAAAAATCTACTCCCAGCCTCACTTTTTCATTTCATCATCGAGTATTAAATAAGATTTTGGATATAGCGACTATTTACTTTTAGCATAAGTTGTAAATCAAAATAGTAGCAAGGTAATTGCTCAGTCACCGTGATTATTAGTGAGCTTAATAGATGCGTAGCCAGTAACGTCACGATCAGCTGTAGCCAACTATTGGCAAAAAATTCATAACTATGCACTAAATTAGCTGCCCACAAAATACATAATGGATGGACAAAAAAATAATATTTACCTAACTCTCGCAACCGTTTTACATTGATTTTCTTCTCCACCTTCACAAATAAACTCCAGCTAAAAAGGCAACCAGTGAAAGGAACGAGCATCCACATAAAATTCTTATCGATTCCAACGTTTGAGTAAACAATAATTCCTTCGCCTACTAAAAAGATTCCCATCAGGACTAAAAGCCCGCCTAAGTATCTTTGGTAGTTCACGATCTTTTCATGATAATCCCATAAGAAGAAGCCAATCACCACAAAGATCAATGCAAAAAACAAGCCGTTACGAGTTGTGACAAATACTCCCATATACTGATCAAAAAAGACTTTCAACTGTTCATTTCCAATATAAGCATAATAGGTTTCCAACGAACCAAACGCATACATAAGTAGAGCTAAACTAAACAAAACCACATAGCCAGTTTTTTTGAGCAGCCACTGGACACAAATGATTCCGAAAATTGCAGCTGGAATGTACCAAAGATGATAATAAGTTCCTGTATAAAATAATCCGGCTACCAAAGCGACTGGATATAGCATAGGGCTAAGAGAATAATTTTGCTGAATCCACGTAAACCCAACCGGCAAATAAATCAGACTCCAAAACAAATAAGATTTCGCCAATGACTTAATATACTGTTTTATGTAATCAGATGATTGATTCTGTCCTCTTTTAACAAAGTAACTAGTTGAAATCAAAAAATAAGGAACCGCAACCCGGCACAAAACATTTTTAAATAAGTGACCGATTGCCGGATCTTGAAAAACACTTTCACAATGAAAACAAATAACTAAAATTGCTGCCGCATATTTAACTAAATCGATCCCTTTAGTACTCAGCTGCTTTTCTTTCGCTAATCTGTCGATACTTTTCACCCCCATACCAATCATGACTTCCTAACACCTTTTCTTAGTTTTTATTATAACAAAGCCTATTTTAAAATTTATCGGTACTGAGGCTGATTTTTGTATCGCTATTTTAGAAATAACTCTTACTTATATAAAAATAGAAACATCGCCAGGAATTCCCCTAGAAAATGCTTCTATCCTTTTAATTGAACCGAACTGTTCGATACCAAGATATTGGTGCTTCTTCGTGATACTTATCCATTTGCCATCCTGCCATTGTGAAGCCCACTAATGTAATGATCAAACCGATTACAGTCAATCCAATCCCCAGCCGAAATATGTTTTTTTTATTCATCATAATAACAACTCCTTAACCCGAATCAGACGGAAAACTTTATTTGAAAAGCTTCTTGAAATTTTGATGAAATAGTTTGCCATCAAAATCGTTAACAGCCCGCTCAGTATGGCTAATCCCAATACTAAAACGCCAACACCTAACTGCGTGACTGCAATATAAATACCATCTTGTAGTGCAAAAAAACTAGCAAACATACTAAAAACGGACGCAATCAACCCGGCCACTGCAAACACTCCAGTCGAAAAAGGAAGACACCATATAACCACATAAGCAGATGCAACAAGCGCAATTACAGCGATTAAAAGACTACCCCATAAAGGAAAGCCAAGAACGAGCAACAGCACAAGTAACGGGCTGAGCGTTTTTTTCGGCGTAATATTTCCTTCTTCAAATGCCTCTTCCAAAATTTTACTAGCTATGACCGATGGCTTCCCTAGTTTTTTTACAGCTTGTGCTTCACTTGCACCATCTTCTATATAATCTTCGATCAGTTCATCATAATAGCGGATAAATTGTTCTTTTTCCGCTTCGTCCAAACGAATCAACCCTTCTTTTAATTGGTACAAAAACGATTGTTTATTCATCTTTCTCCCCCATTTCAATAAAGTGATATACTTTCATTACTTCGTCCCATTCTTGGATAAACTCTTTGATCTTATCTCTACCGGTATCTGTGATTCGATAATATTTTCTTAAGCGACTATTATGTTCCATTGAATATGTTTCTAATTCTTCCTTTGTTTCTAACCGTTTTAAGATTGGATATAATGTTGATTCTGACATTGTTATCACATCTGATAAATCTTTGATGATTTGATAACCGTAGGAATCAGATTTCTTTAAAATGGCTAAAATACAATATTCCAGCAAGCCTTTTTTTAATTGTGAATCCATAATATACCTCCTGTTACACATTACTATACAATACATAGTATAACGCGTCAAGAAGTATTTTTAAACAAAAAAAACGATTAGGAGATAACTCTTCGAGTCTTCTCCTAATCGCACAATAAGCACTATAGAAATCTTTTTATCCGTTCACTTTTCCATAAAACAATGGAATATTTTCCGCCTGATCACGAATTGCTTCAACAGCCTCATCTTCATTTTCTAGATTTAACGCTTTTTGGAATGCTTTATCTATATTGATCTGCACTGAAGAAAATATCTCGTGGTGCCAAAACGCATATGCAACTTTTAAAGATTCTCCCCACAAGTAATAGTTTTGCTCTTTCGTTATAATATCGATCAACGTCACGTAATTCCCGCCAACATTCCGAAAATATTTACCAAATTGCAGATTTATTTCCACTATATCATGTAGCGAAAATGTAGCTATTGGATGTTCTAGTGGGATATTTACAGCAAATTTGAACTTTCCTATCTGATCGATTGAGACCGTTTCACCCTTAAAACAACATAAGCAATTTGCATACCCCATCAATTTTGAAAACGTGGCTTGAGGAAAAATATCATCTTCAATTTTTATAAATGTATTCACTCGTTTTCCCTCTGAAAATAGCAGTTTGATGTCTGGTGCATAGGCGCTATAGAAAACCGTACTATTTATTTCTTCTTTCTTTTGATCCATGTGACTTTGCCTTCTTTCTTTTCCATCGAACAGTCCTCTAAAGAAACCAGGCTTTTTACGTCCTAATAAAACATCCACACTAATCTTGAAGTACTCAGAAAGCCTCACAACGTTTTCCAAATCCGGAAGACTTTTCCCCAGCTCCCATTTAGAAATCGTTTGACGTGAAATGTTCAAATAGTCTGCTAAATCCTGTTGCGAGATTTGTTGTTCTTGACGGAACTTTTTAATTTGTTTGCCAATTTCTACAGTCACTATAAGCCACTCCTTTTCTAACGTCTATCCTTTTTAACGCATAAATACGTTGCATTATTTAATTATACAATAAAGACTACTGCAACGGTACGTTGCTTATTGATTTAATGCTATTTAGTAACGTTTCTATAAAAAGAGCAAGCAAAAAAACGCTGCTACAATCATTTGGATAAACGAATGCAACAGCCCTTTTTTTTTCATTCAAAATAGATAGTTTGTTCCTTCTTTAGCATTTTTTTGCTAACTGAAATTGTGTGAGCTGTAATGCAACACCTATTTTTTCAAGCTCAGCATAAACAGGCATTTCCATATCAAAATTAGCTAATTTGACGGTGTCACAATGTTCTTGTTCTTTTAATGTGAGCAGCATATCCAATATTAATGATCGATCTTCAATCTTTAGCAAATGTAATTGTTTGATGATTAACACTTTTTCATCAGATTCTTCAGCTAAATTGAAACTAATTGAACCAATTTTCGATTTTTCTTGATAGAATTCATAGTTTCTATCTGAAAAAACAGAGCGATTTTGCCAAGGTGTCCATTGCTTCTCGATTCCTGCAACTTCTTTAGAAGAAACTGATTTAAAATGAAATTCGTTTTTTTCGCTACTTACGGTCGGAAACATAATTTCGCCTACTGCCAGCTCGTTTACACGTTGAAACCCTTTTGCTTCGTATAATTGCTTGGCACGCTCGTTCGTTGCAATCACTTCAAGAATCAGATGATCACATTGATTTTCTATTGCTAAACTTTCTGCGTAATCGATCAATTTAGATGCAACTTTACTTCTGCGATAGTTAGGAACTACAGCCATACCGCCAACCCACATCACTTTTGTTTCTTGAAACGTTTGGATCCCTAATAAAATGATACCAGCAAATTCTTCATCAACAGAAAATACAGCTGAGAGTTTTTTTGAAAGGTTAAATGATTGAATTCTTCGCTCTAAGGCCTCTTGATCGACATGAATTGGTAATAGATAATCACTAAAACCTTGATTCCAGGTTTCTACAACTTGTTGAAACGGGACTTCTTCTATCGGTATAAACATAATTGTTCTCCTTTTATTTACTTTATTTCTTTAACTATAAACGATTTTAAAAATATTCATAGTTTTTCGGGAACAATCATATTATCAATGTCGAGAAAGGTCTCAAAACCTTCTTGGCTACAGAGACATACTTGATTTTCCAAAACCTTGCTCACAGAAGTCTCTAAAAAAATGGTCACAACCAAATACTCTATTTTTTTCAAAAGCTCTACTCTTTTCGGAGTGTCTAGACAATCTAAAAGTAACTCATCTGTTTTTTCAACAAGCGTGATTTCTTTCCCTTGCTCAGCTAACTCAATCGCGATCATGCATTCTAAAACACCACTGCCAACAATCAAAATCCGTTCAGCCAACTGACTTTCTAAAACTTCTTGTGCTTGTCCTACTGACGGAAGCTGATACATATGGGCGTTATTAATACTTGTCAATCCCATCACCAATCGCCTCACTGTCTAATAAAATGTTTATCCGCAACGGTGTAAACGTGATCGGCAACTGGTAAGTAAAATTCCTCATCGTTTGATATTAATAAAACACTTCCTCTAAACGCTTTTAAAGCATCTTGCAGCGCTTTTCTTGAGTCGACATCTAAATGATTGGTCGGCTCATCTAAGATCAGAAAATTGCTTGGCTGCATCGTTAAATCACACAATTTCACTTTCGATTGTTCGCCACCGCTCAACATATAAAGATTTTTTGAAGCAATTTCACGTTTCAAACCACATTTTGCCAATTCACGACGAACATCTTCATAGGTAAGCTTCGTGTATTTATTGGCTAACGCTTCGATTGGTGTCCATTCAGTATTTTCCCATTCGATTTCTTGTGAATGATAGCCAATAACGACTTGAGGTGAAAATTGAGCTTTTCCAGAAATCGCTGGTATGGCTGACAGAAGGGTCTTCACTAATGTAGATTTCCCGACACCATCAGCACCAGTGATCACTATTTTTTCACCTTTTTTTATTTGTAAATCACGTACGATAATCAAAGACTCTTTGTAACCTACCGTTAGTTCATCGATTGTCATAACATTGGGTGAACTTTGGGGCATTAATTTAAAGGAGAAATTCGATTTGATTTTCTTTTCTGGTTCTTTCAGTCGATCCATCTTTTCCAAATGCTTTCTTCTTCCTTGAGCCATTTTCGTTTTAATACCAGCGATATTTTTTTGAATAAAGGCTTCGGTTTCTTTAATTTTTCTTTGTTGGGCGTCAAATTGACTTTGGTAAGCCTCTGATAAATGTGCTTTTTGTTTTAAGAAATCTGTGTAATTACTATGGTATTTTTTGATGGAACCAAAATCAATATCACAGATACAGGTTGCAATATTGCTCAAAAAGTTTGTGTCATGGGATACTATAATAAAGGCATTTTCAAAAGCATTTAAATAATCTGTCAACCATTCAATATGTTCTTGATCTAAATAGTTCGTTGGTTCATCTAAGATCAGAACAGAAGGTTTTTCCAACAATAATTTCGCTAGAATCACTTTTATTTGATCGCCACGGCTTAAAGAACTCAATGTCTGATCCGCATCGTTGATTCCTAGCCCTGTGATCGCTTTATTGATATCATTTTCTACTTGATAAAATCCTTTGATTTCTAATTGCTCCTGATAGGTTGCCGCTCTCGTCAATAATTGATCGTCACCTGACTCACCATATTTTTCATATAGTTTCAGCATCTCTTTTTCTGTGTTAAATAATTCTTGATACGCCAACGTTAAAAATTCGTTGATCGTAAGCGATTGGTCCATATCGATGTACTGATCTAAATAACCTAAAGTCGCTGCAGGATTCCAAGTAATCACGCCTTCATCAGGTAATACGTCTCCTAAAAGCATCTTCAACAAGGTACTTTTCCCTGCACCATTTTTCCCAACAATCCCCATATGTTCATTACTTCTTAAGGTAAATGAGCTATTTTCATAAAGCTGTTTATCTGGTACTGCATAGGTTAAATCTTTGACTTGTAATAATTCCATTTTCGTTTCCTCTTTCATGTGGTTTCTTAGATTTTTACTAAAGAACATACAAAAAAGACCCATAGACAAAATGTCTAGGGCCTTTTAATCTATATATCCTTCAGTAAATAAGCAGACTAAATACATAGCAAACAAGTGCTATTTTTTTAGTATACGAAATTTACTGATGAATAAGAAAAGCTCATAAGCTTTCCGATTAAGCTCCATACAACACTTCATCAAAAATAAGTTGTAGGGAGCTAAGAGTTGAAATATATAATACGTACATTTGAAACACCTTCCTCAGGGGTTACTCTACCATTTTGCAGAAAAATAGTCAAATCCAAATAAAATAAGGTCGATTTATCGTCGTAGCTATTTATGAACAACTACAGGTTTCGTTTATATCGTGTTAATACAACAACAGTAGTCAATGATTTTTGCACTGTAGTCGTTTTACCTCAAACATGATCATTTCCAAACCTAAGTGTATAGCTTTATAATAGGAAATAGGACTAAATCAAGGATGGAGGCAACTTGGATGACTAAATTACCAAACATTGGCAAACCTACCGAAAACGCACTTAAAACGATTGGCTTTACAACGATTGAACAAGTTAGCACGTTGGATAAAGCGACCCTTTCAAAAATGCACGGTGTCGGGCCTAAAGCGATCAAGATCTTAGAACAAGCCTTAGCTGACCACAATTTAACTTTTCAAAATCGTTTTGATAACGACGAGATCCCGAACACAGAATTTGCCGTTATTTGCTCATTAAATTGTGACAATGCGCCAAAAAGAAGAATGATCCGAGATTATTTGATTGCTGCAGCATCAGGAAATCAACAGCTGTTAGAAACCATACTTTCTGACCCGTTTCGCTGGATTATTCCAGGCAAACGTCCTGTAGAAGATAGAGAAGTGTTTATTGATACGATCCTCCAAAAGCAAAAAAATCTTAGTACACTGGAAATCCAGTCTATCTTAACACATGGAAAAGAAGGTTCCGCTCATGGAATACTCACAACAAAAAACGGTGATAAAATCTATTTTTCAGATATCATACAGTTTAAAAACAATCAAAAAGATGCACCGATTGTTGAAGTTACTTCTTTTGTGATTCAGTAGATTTTTATATTCTCCCTTGCTTCTAATGCTAAAAAAAGACCGATATTAAATCTTTTAGCTCAAAAAAACAAGAAAAAAATTTGAAAAGCACCAATTAAGAATACTTCTATATCAAATTTGAACATGCCCTCTTATTTTCTCAAAGCTAAACATTTTTGTATTGCTCTCCTTCTTTTCTATTCTTTACCAATTGTAGATTCTTATTGATTTGTACGATTTCATTACCGAAATTTCGCCAATCGCTTGCTCTAGGGGGAGCTAACCAAATCAGATTTCGTGCTGAAAAAGTTGTTGTGGGAAGATAGTCAGAGACGATCAAATCTGTGTCTGGACGTATAACTGGCTGAAAATTTAGGCTAAAAGAATCGAAAATCTTGATTTGTGCTTTAATAAATTGGTTGTATTTTTCACCTTGAGTGAAATTCACATGGATATTAATCGTATTTTTTTCGCTTTCCTGATCGTATTGCTGGGAAAGTTCTAGCAATAAATTAAAAAAAAGTGATTTCTTACTGAACTTAAATTCCTCTTTGCCCAATTGATAAATAAATGTATGACAGATTTCAAATAGGATCGGGTAACGCTCATGGAAAAAATCTAAATCCATCACTCGTAGCGTAAGGTCTATTAAAGGCGTAATAAATTTATGCTGGTAAATCGTCCTATTCACATTATTCCAAAATTCATGGCCTGTTAGCGTTAATTCTGGGTGTTCAAGAAATAATTGGGTCAACTGTTGTGTATATTTTTCAATATTTTTATTTTCAACATCACAAAATTCGATTCGATAAACTGAAAGCTGGCTGATAATACCTCGCACTTCGGATTCTATTTCTCGAGTTGTGCCATTTAATGTCTGTCTGCTCCATTGTGCAATGGCCTGATAAATCGTGTTTTCTTGATCAAAATCAGCGGAATGAAAATGACTAGGTAAAAAATATTGACGTTTCCGCTTTACCCTTTCTAGCATAACAAACAAGTAATGTTTAAACAGATAATACGTGTTTATTTCTTCACAATGTGGTTTAATAGCGGAAAAAAGTTCATTGACCGATAAGACATATGACTGATTGTACGGCTCATCTGAATCCTTGTAAATTCGATAATACAACATATTAAAATACTGGCGAATCTTCATTTCATCGCCAACTAACTGAAACGTTTTAGATAATTTTATATCATATTGGGCCAACTCATTCCGGATTCTATCTACGATTTTATAGACAACCGTGCGGCTCATACCGTGTTTTTCTCCATATTTTTTGATTGAAGTGAATTGATTTAAAAATATGGTTTGTAGTAAGGTAAATTCCAGTGAATATTTTAAATATTTTTCCTCAACAATGCTTGATGATGTTTGCTGACCTTGGAATAGGATGATTTCATTGCCATGCTCGATCAACTCCATATCCTCAATCAATCCAAATCTTTTCAAGTCTTCATTTATTTCTAAAACACTCCGCTCTAAAAGATATTGTGAAGTATTCAATTGCTCACATAAAATATCCTTACGCTCCGAAAACGAATAATGTTGTTCTAATTTCTGGATAATTGATAATTTTAAATTCGTTCGCTCATCTAATAACAAGAAATCCATTTATACTCTCCTTGTTCCATACAGTAAGGTACCTGATAGGAAACTCAACATATTTCCAAAATTCGTGGAACCTGGCAGATCCGCTCCTCCGGAATTGTTTAGGTTTTGCTTTGGTTTAGCAAGTTCAGTGTGTAGCAGTTCATCATTCAGCATAACTTTTATTTGAGAATCTATCGGGGAATAGTCATTCATTACTCTTTGTTTTGAATTAGGTTTGCTAAACTGATTCACTGATACCATAGCAATAGATGCATAAGTTTCATAAGAGAATTTCACAAAATAAACACCTGATTTTTGTGTATTAACATTGTGTTTAATTGTCACTTGGTTTATATTCAACGGTTCCCCATCTTTGGCTATTAAAGACACTACATTGTCTAGCGGGGTCCACTTTTCGTTTTGCCTGATAACAATATCTTTTAGGAGTAGTTCCGTCTGGTTTTCTTTTACATCAACTATTGCGGTTTCTACTTTTCCATCTACCTCGTATGTCATTTTATATTTCCCAGGAGTTGTGGCTTCTTCTCCATAAAACGTGTCAAAATGAACCAAAAGTGCCGATGAAAATAATAATGCCGTGCCAACTAACAAAGGTTTATTTTTCACTGTTTTTTTAAGCCTCCTAGAGTTTGATCTAATCGAATAAAGGCCTGAACAAAAGCCGTTGTCACTCGGCTTTTGTTCTAGCCCAATCCTCTGTAGCGTTCAGTTAATCGGTTCTTCGTTTTCTTATTCGGATCACGCTAACTATTGTGACCATTATAACGAGCAGGCCAATCAAACTGAAAGAATAATTGATTTTTTCACCAGTTTTAGGATAGTTCCCTTGTTTGTCTGGTTTAGCACTATGGGTTTGATCCTTGTTTGTTGTATTTGGTTTAGGTGCATTCTTTTCAAGGACTGTGATTGTTGCAGTAGCTGCAAGTTTTTTGTCAGCCTTTGCTGCTTGTTTCGCTTTACTTGGTTCAGATTTTTGAGCTGTTTGAACCTTGTAGGATACTTGTTGTTTCCCTTTTTCCTTTGTTTCAACGCTTCCGGTTACTTCTACTTTTTCAAAAGAAATTGCTTGGCCATCTCGATCAGTTGCTGACACGAAATTATCTGCACTTTTCCAATCATCACCGACATAAATAGTGGAATCTTTTACGATCAAAGTTGATTGATCGGCTTTTACAGTGATTTTGGCCGTTTCTTTTAAGGTGTCGTTTCCATAAACAACTTCATAGACTCCTGCTTGAGTTGTATCTACAGATCCTGTTACTGTAATGTCTTGGATTGAAACATCATTGCCTGCAGCATCTGTCGCTGATACAAAATTATCGACAGCTTCCCATGTATCACCCACATAGATAACAGAATCTCTGACAGCAAGTGTTTTTTGTGTAGAGACAACTTGAACGATGACCTGATCTTTTTGACCTTGGTTTTCGTATGTGACTGTATACTTTCCTACCTTACTTGTGTCGACAGTTCCTGTTACAGTTATTTGATCAAAAGCAACAGGTTTTCCTGTTTTGTCCTTTGCCTCCACAAAATTATCTTCTGGCGTCCAGTTTGTACCGACTGAAATGGTTGAATCTTTTCCGCGAACGGTCGTTTCGTTTGTTAAAACAGTGATTTTAGCAGTCTCTGTTTGTCCTTCAAAGTGATAAATTACTTCATAGATTCCTTCTTTTGTTGTATCAACGGTTCCAGAAGTTTTTATCTCATCAAACAGGATAGTTTTCCCATTTTGATCGGTCGCTGACACAAAGTTATCTGCGGCTTTCCATGAATCACCTACATAGATCGTTGAATCTTTGACTTTTAACGTCTCCTGATTTGCAATGACAGAAACGGTTGCTTTCGCTTCTTTGTTTTTATTATGATATATAATCTCATAATCACCGACTTTTGTGGTATCTACTGCTCCATTTACAGTTATTTGATCGAACATAACTGGATTTCCATCTATATCGGTGGCTTCGATAAAGTTATCTTGTGGCTTCCAACTTGCTCCTACATAAATGGTTGAATCTTTTACGCTGATACTTGTTTGGTCAACCCTTTTTTCTGCAAGAGGAACGCCGATCTGATTTATCCCCTTCGTCAATTTAAGCACTTTTCCGTTGATATATTCTTTTTCAATCGTATACCCCGCTGGGATACTCGTTGCTCTTAATGTATATTCTCCTGACATGATCGCGTCAAAGTGATATTCACCTTTCTCATCTGTGGTAAATTCCGTACGATTATCGGTGACATTATCCACTAGTTCAAAAGAGACATTTGGAATAGTTATTGTTGGGTCGTTTTCATTATACGCGTGAAATTGCGCTTGAGCCAAATAAACGACTCCTTCAGCATCTCCATCAGAGAACCTTAAAACAAGAGCTGTTGTTGTAGCTGTTCTGCGAGCTTCTGTCATTTGTTCTAAATTCTCTGCACTAATAATGGTTTCGGTAGAGATTTGTCCTGCATTTTTAGAAATCGTATTGTAAGTAATTGTGATATTTTCAGTTAACGTATACTCTTTAAAAATAATTTGAGCGCCTGTAGCCGTTTGCTTGATTGTATACGAATCTTTTGGAACACCATCGATCACAATTGAATTTAAATCGATTCCAGCATTTGTATTTCCTTTCGTTTTAATATCAAAGGTCGGATTTTTAACACTGCGTGTTCTGCTATTGATATTTTTGGTTTTGACTTCATTTTTTGTTACGTTTTTCAAAGATTCATGGCTAGTTTGAGTGGCAGATAAGATTTCTGCTCCTTCGTTGTTTACTGATACTGATGTTGACATGATCTGATCACCATATAATGGCTCAGCAGCACTTCCAGTCACGTTGATCGTCTTTGTATCGATCCAGCCATTGGCGTATTTGTATTCAATAAGATAACGTTTTGAGGTTTTACCAAAATCAAATTTATAACTATTTGCAGTTTCGTCGAATGTAATTTTCGGATAAGCTGCGCTAGTCGGTGCTAAAGGTTTATCAAAGTAGTACCCACGATCCCAATACTGGGGATAAATTGATTCCACTTGGTCATTTGAAACATCATAAATATCAAAAACGACATCTACTCCAGCTGGAATTTTCGTTGTGACACTCAACGCGTCAAATGAATCATTTCTTGCGTTTACTAAAAATTGATTTTTGCTAGCTTGGAGCGTTCGCTCTGAGTACTGTTTTCTACCTGTTCTAACGGTTGTTTCCACTGCTTCATAGTCATCTGCACTTAGTGTCACAGCAAGGGTATCAACAGGGATACTCTTACTTTTTTCAAGACTATCTGGGATATAATTAAAACCTAAATCTAGATTGAAAGAACGAGTGACAGGCGTTGTAAACTTAATAAGAGAGCCGCCTTCAACTGCCGTTATCGTGTAATCTTTGTCTAGTTTGTAATAGTCGTACTCCCCTTTAGGTGCTCTTAACTGTAAATAGTTTGGGTGTTCAATTTTGATTGTTGCGTTCTTTACAGGATTTTTATCGCTTCCTTCGATTGCAATTGTTGTATCACCAGAGTAAGCGCCGTTTCTATCATAGTTTCCCCAAGCTGTTTCTACATTGTTGGGATTGATGATGGAGATTGGCTGAAGGTATTGATCAGAAACGAGCATTATTTCTTTGCCGCCATTGACAACAGGTGTACTAACAGCAATATCAATGTCTTTTTGGTCAAAAGGAATGATCAACTTATCCGCTTTTATTTTTAACACACTGTCTTTAGTTGCCGTTAAAATTAATTTATTCTCTTCTTGTTTTATATCAAAAAAATCATTCATCGGAACCGTTTTGTACTCTTTATCATAAGCAGAAAGCTTGTAATCAGTGATTTTTTGTCCATTTTTACTTTCTAAAATGATTTGTTCTCCTACTTTAGTTTGCGTAGGGAGTTCGTAAATATAGACATAATAATTTCCTTTCTCTTGGAAATTAGCACCTTGTAGCATGCCTAAATTGGCTTCTTTTACAGATTTTTGATCTTTACTTGTTTTTGCTGTAAATTCAATTCCGCCATATTGTGCAGATGAACGATTTAAACTAACAGATCCTAATTTAGTCGTTGGATATCGATTGTAAAAACTATAGGAATAATTTGAAACACTCTCTAACGCTAACGCACGATCAATGGATAAAGCGTATGCTTTTTGTTGATCCATACTTGTAATCGTGACTGCTCCGCGATAGGCGTCGTCTTCATTGACTGTATAATCTTTATCCTTTTCTAAGAGTTGTTTTGAATCTGGGATCACATTTCCTGTGATATCCACATCATAGGAGAAAACATTGATTGGTTCTTTAGAAGTATTGTAAAATTTTGCTCCGGGTGTTTCAGACATTATTAATTCTAATGTCTGACTACCAACTAATGATCTATCCAAGTTATAATAAATAGTTCCTTTGATTCCGTACTGGTTAGTCGTTTCTTCATAATTGATAGGTGCTACTTCTTCATACAAATCAAAATTATACTGATTTGTTTTTTGACCTGGCGTTTTAATGGTTACTAATGGTTCAGCATTTGTAAACACGTAACTCTTCAAATCTAAATTAAACTGCGTTTCCGTAATTCGTTGATTAAATGTGATCGTCAATGTTTTGCTTTGCGCATCAACTGACCAATTAGCACCAACATTGGCTACTTCACCACTAACGTCTGAATACCCTAAATGCTCAGGTAAAGACATTTTATACACTGAGCCTGGTGCATAGTCTTTATCTTCTATCACAAAATTAAGCTTTGCTGTTACAGGTGTTGAATTCAGCAGTCTGGTGACAGTTGTCTGATTGTATTCAGTCCCCGCCATATCTGTAAGCGTCATGTTTGCTAAAATCTCATCTTCAATCACCATATTTGTCTCTGCAGTTTTTGTTTTAGGCGTTGGTAAGCTTTCTGTAGTTGCCTGCTCTATCCCACCAATAGAATCTCCTGTTAAAGGATTGCTTGTTCCCGAGCCATCCCCTTCACTTGTTTTTGTATTTTGGCTTTCCGACGATTGTTCCATTCCATCACTTGATAAGTCAGTTGCAGAAGTTGCTTCTACTGGTGTGTCACCTGACAGTTCACTTTGGGGATTTCCATCTATATTCGTGGTCGTTGTTGCAAAAGCACTTACGGTTGAACCAAAACTCTGTGTGAGTAGTACCGCAAGCATCAAGATATGTAATTTTCTTCTTTTCATGAACGAACTCCTTCATCTTAATTTTTTCATATAATAATATATTATACTTTTTTAAACTTTATTATGATTATTTTTTTATATTTTAACAAAAAATAAAAACATATCTGCTGTTATCTCTAGTAAAACCGCTATTTTATCTAACTTAAATCTGATTTCTCTTACAAAAAAATACGACTATTTATGAAAATAAATTCTTGTAAATATTTAAAAAATATATCTTTTAATGGATATTACCAGCACTTCTTAAACTAATATTCTCCATCAACAAATTAATTACCTTTTTTTAAATTATAATAAAAAATGAAAAAACACTTTATTTTTACGAACGTACGTTTTATAGTAGTATAAAAGAAAAAAGGAGTTAAACATGAAAACGTCATTAACGACCCAAATGGAAGAAGTTTTATATTATTACTGTCGAGAAAACGGAGATGTTGTGGTCGAAGAAGTAACAATGCCAGAGGATCAAGGTATTGTTGATACCTTAAGCTGTCGCTTGACTGTTGAGAATCAATTTGAGTGGCGTTGTTATGAGCTGAAGGCAAGTAAAGCTGATTTTCGTTCCAAGGCAAAGCTTTCCTTTATCGGAAATTATAATTATTTTGTGTTACCAGTTGCTCTTTTTGAAAAAATAAAAGAAGAAATCCCCAGTCATATCGGCGCTATGGTTTATCATCAGTATCTTTCTACAGAAAACCAAATGCTGCCGGGTTACTTTACAATAGAAAAAAAGCCGCAAAAACAAGAGCTTTTAGTCAATGAACAAGAATTGCTTTTCCGTTTGATCACAGCACAGGCTCGCGAAGTCGGTAAAGCCAAACAAACTGCACGCGGCTTACGTGTCTTTTCAACGGATCAGCTCTATAAAGAGTTGAAGAAAAGACAACCGGATTATGATCTATTTGGCGGCGGAGTCAATTTTTATGATCGCTTTGCTGAAGATATTTGTAATCAAGCTGTTGAAGCCTTAAAGAACGAATTGGACGCAACACGTGAGGCTTATTTTGAATTGGAACAGCGCCTTTTGGAGGAAAAATAATGTATTATCCTTATTTTCGCGGCAAGCAGTTTGATTTGTTCGCTTTGACAACATTAGTAGAACAAAAACGCTTGTCTTCTCAGATTCTCCCGATCATCGAACCCGTCAAAAATTCCAATGCACTAAAAAAATTCATTCACTTGTTTCAAAAAGAAAATCAGCCTTTTTATCTTATTCAAAACCCTCAAGCTGGTGATTTTTTGACTGAAGAGGGACTCCTTTATCTAAACGCATTATCCTTAAAAAAGGCAGTGATCGTTGAACAGCCTATCGAAACATTGAGCGAAGAACCAGAATTATTTGTGATTGGAAATTCAACACCTGTACTAGAAAGCGACTGGCAAGCAAATCAAACAAAAGTCCTCATCCCAAAAGAATTCCGTCTACTGCAAAAAGTTAAAGGGGAGAAAATTCTTTCACAAGATGTTTTTACCCGACTTCCTAAATCCAGTTTTTATCAAGAATGTCAGGATGAATTTTTTTCAGATACTCATTTGACCTTTCAAAAAAGTGGTTTTATCGGATTTAGTGATTTCTCTATTGATAGCCGTGTTTACTATGAACATAGCTATCCTTCAAAACGCTTGAGCTTGCATCTTGTTTATTTTGACAGTAATCAATTGCGGATCCATCATTTTATTTCAGGTGAGGATTCCCCTACTCAAAAAGATAAATTTTTCGAGCTCATGAATGCGATAAACGATTGGACAGATAAATTATGCGGAAAAGAAATGACGTTGGGAATCGAGTTACTGCTTGAGGCTGTTGCAAAAAATAAATTCCCAGGAATGGGCGTTATGAGAAAAGCGGCTGTGATGCATCATATGGAACTTATGTCACGGTATCTTGATAAAACGAATCAAGTCAATAAAAAATAAGGTTAACGCTAAACTTTCATGCTTAGCGCTAACCCGATTTTATTTCTATTTATCAAGCCAAACATATTAATCCATATCCACTTGCTTTTCAGGATCCAGTTTAACTTTTACTTGAAATGTATTATTAATATTTTGTGCCATCTTCTGAAGATTTTGAAGTAACAAGACAATCCAGCTAAACGCCAACATAAAGGATAATAATTCAAATGCCGTCAGCGATAGATAGCTTGTCCATTGAAATAACACAACAACGACAACTAATGTCGCCGCAATCATATAAGAAATCGACAAAAACTCTTTGGTTACATTAGGCAATAGCCACTTGATTCCCACAATCAAAATCACAATCAAATAAACTAAATAACCCGCAACTTGATTATGAACACCTTGGAAAGGGCCTGTTTCGGTATAAGGGAATAGTCCTACAGCACCAAGATCTAATGCAGTTAACGTTAAAAGAATACGCAAAATAGTCAAACGGCGACTATGCGGAATCGCTTTTTGCAATTCTACAAATAATCCATCGATCAAAGCCACCATCAACAAAGATGAAAACATCAACGTCAAATTAAATTGCCAACTACTTTTGGCTTCAATTGTCCCTAAAAAACTAAAGTTAAATTGCCACCATTGATAATCCTTATTCGTGATCATCGCAAGTAAAACACCGCCAATAATCACAAAAATCAATAAATTAGTCAGTTTAGCTGGTGTGATAGACAATGCCGAGTAAATCATAAAATAATTGACTAGTCCTACAAAAACAAAAAATAACAGTGTTGCTGTATAACGATCAAAAGTTGCCCCGATAAACACCAAACCGATCACTTTGAAAAAAACGAGTAGCGCAAAGACTAAAATAACAATAAACGAAAGCAAAATCGTAGGGAAATTTCGCCAATAAATATCCTTGGATTGCGTTGTAACTTGATTTCTTTTTCCTTTGATAAAAAAGAGTAAAAAGCTGAATACACCACTCAATACACCAAATGAAAGAACAAAATTCGCAATTGAATACGCTCCAACCAACGCAATTTGGGTTTTATCAGTATAAAATAGGTATCCCAAAAACAAAAGACTGATCACCGTTGTCGGAATCAAAAACCATCTCAATGAAAGTGTCTGGTTCCCAGCTACTTTCTTCTTTGGTTCGATCACTATTTTTTGATCCTTGATACTTACTATTACGTCATCTTCATTTTCTAAATGAAATTCTTCTACTATTTTTTCTGGTAATGTTATACTAAATTTGTTTTTTTCCACACTTAATCCCCCTACGCTTAACTTAGCATCTCATAAATATTATAGATTTATTGTGCTTAAAAGCAAGCTTTAGACATTATTTATGCGATTTAATTACAAAAAAATCCATATTATCTTTCATTATTGTTCGTTCATATACACCTTAATCGATGATGAAAATTTTGTTTTTTTTATATACTAGCGTTAAATAATGATAAAAGGAGAGTTTTCATGTTAAAAAAAATTTTAATTTCTATCTTAAGTCTAATTGTCCTATCTATAGGAGGACTTTTTCTCTATAATAATTTCAAGCACAAGCCCGTTTACGGAATAATTATTTTAGATAAAGATGAAAAAAAAGTAACGGATTCAATCACCTCACAAAAAAAGGATATCGAAAAATCGATCGTGGTTAATGGTAAATGGGTCGAAAATTCGAAAACTCTTGTTTTAAGTACAAGTGATGCACAAAAAATAACTGCATTTAATGGCTTTCAAAAAGTATCTGGTTCAAAAAATAATTATACGTTTAGCCCAATAAAACAAATTTCTAAAAATGAAGCAACTTTATTTTCAAAAGAAGAAGCACCTTTAATTAAAGATGAAGCAAACAAAGCATTTTCTTCTAAAGTACATGAGTATGTGACATTAGGTGAATCATCCGCCTATGTCAATAGCGTGTTCATTCTCCCAGATAATCAATACAACGAGTTTACTGGTTCACCAATTAGTCTCGGTGTCTTAAAAGTCAAATCTGATGCATCTAAGGCTCTAATCAATTATAATAATGTTGAAATGAATCAACTATACGACGAGAGATAGAACACAAGCTTTTTAAATTGATGCTACTCTCCTTCTTCAACTAAATAAGATGGAAAAAATGAATGACTTTTTTCCATCTTATTTAGTTGAAGAAGGAGAGTAACGTTTAATGCCATTAGTTATTATATCTTGTATTTTTATTATTATCGGGGGCCTTATTTTACTAAAGGAACGTCGCAGCTTTTTTGGAGGCATGCTCTTTGCCTTTGGCGGCTTGTTTCTTATTTTGACTTTATTCGTAGTAGGATTGATAAAAATAAGTGAAATTTCTACAAGTAGTTCAGAACTTGTCACTATTATTTTCTACACGTTATTTCCCTTGATACTTTTAATCGTATGCGCCTTTTTTATTTTTAACACACATACGATGCAAACCAAAGAAGGTCGCAGCGTTACCGCAAAACTTTCCGCGCTATTAGGGATCAATCTACTTATTACCGTACCAGCTTTTTTCTATTTATTGTCTATGGGCTCTAGTAAGATTCCGCTCTGGCTTTTTTCAATATTACTTTTTCTATTATTAAGTGATTTGCTCTTTTCTTTTCTGTTCACTTGCTATTTATTTTATTCATGGATGTATCAAATGATTCCAATCAAAAAAAAGGTCGATTACATCATTGTATTAGGTTCTGGTATTAGAAGTGAAGAAGTTCCCCCACTGCTTAAAAGTAGATTGGATAAAGCAATCGAGTATTATCATAAAAATCCAAATGCCAAAATTGTTGTTAGTGGTGGACAAGGAGCAGATGAACCCGTTTCAGAAGCCTTTGCTATGAAAAAGTATTTGCTATCACAGCAAATACCAGATGTTTATATTTTAATGGAGGATCAATCGACAACAACCTTTGAAAATATGGCTTTTTCAAAAAAAATTATTTTTGAAGACTGGAAAAATAAAGACCAAGCTCCGACGATTCTCTTCTCAACAAATAATTACCATGTATTGCGAGGGGCCTTGTATGCTAGAAAAGCTCATTTAAAAGCAGAAGGAGTTGGCGCTCCAACTGCTCTATATTTCCTTCCAACTGCGCTTATTCGCGAATATATTGCTTTATTATCCCAATATAATTGGTTTACAGCCTCTATGATTTTAGTCTGTTTAGCATTCGTTTTTATCAGTCTATTACCTATATAAATTTACTACTGTCTATCATCATTTAACAGCCAAATAATTAGCGTATTTAAAAATAGATGGGTTTTTCTCGCCGTTTATTCGGATTTAGAGCGTAAAACAAAACTGATTTTTAGTTTTGTTTTACGCTCTCTTTTATTATTTTTTTCATGCAAATACATAGCTTATCCCCGATAAACTCACCATAATTTGGAATAATATGATACCCGTGTCGTTCATAAAATCGAATAGCACCTAACATGTCTTTACCTGTTTCTAAAACGACCTGCTGATACCCTTTTTCCAGCATATCTGCTTCCAACGCTTGGATAATTTCTCCAGCAGCTCCATTACCACGGCTCGTTTGTTTTACATACATTCGTTTAATCTCTGGTGTTTGTTCATCTAATAGTTTCCAACAACCGCATCCAACTGCAACTTGATCATCATAAGCCACAACTGCACAGGCCATTTCAGCTAGATTGTGATGATTTTGATACCCTTGAGCTATCTCAGTTCCCCATTCTTCATTGAAAAAATCATTTAATTCCTGCACTAAATTCAATAAATCTGGGTGGGTTATTGCTACTTTTTCTATTTTGATTGTCATTATGAGGCACCTCCACTTTTTGATCTTCTCTTCTAACTCTATTGTACCTACTTATGTGATCTAAAGTAAATACAAATAGAAAACCACTTGGTATTTAGTAAATGGTTTTCTATTTATCTTATTGATCAGTATATTTTAAAACGCTTTCATTTATGTTTGTAAGTTATAATCCACCTAAGCTAGCTAGATAAAAGTCCAATGTATAAAATTGATAGTCACTCTTAGAATATTTTGATTTCTTATCTTGTAACTGATCAACTAAGACTAAACGTTCTTGTTCTGTTACCTCTTCCCAATCTTGTTCCCCCATCCTACAATACAGTCGAAACGGAAGCTCTACCTCCATGTGTACTTCTAAAAATTTTTCCGGTTCTCCTAAGCCGTGGTACTCCACGTCTGTAATAATTTCACCTACATAATTTAGATATTTTTTACTCATTGCTCTCAACCTCCTAATAATTTTTAAGACCAAAAAAATATTTTTATTTATAGTAAAATTGTACTAAACATTTCGATAATAAACAATATCTAATTTAAACAAAAAAAGAACCGTATAAGGAATTCTCCCTCATACAGCCCTCTATCAAGCCTATTTTTATTTCAGGCGCTCAGGCATCATTAATTCTAAAAATCCCCAAACACCATTACTTATTCGCAGCTCATCTCGATCATAGTGAGAAAGTTCTGTTCGAATCAATTGATCTTGTCTATCTAGAACTTTTTGTGCCCAATGAGGATCAATCAAAATTGCTCGACCAACAGCTGCTAAGTCAGCCGTTGCCAGTACTTCTTTGACATCTGCACCATTTCTGATATCTCCTACACCGATCAACGGAAGACGGTTATTCATTGCTTCTTTTATATACTCTATAATTGGTTTTTCCTTGAACTCATCACTAACTGAATGATTTCTATAATTACTCATTGACAAATGTAAATAATCCAAAGGCTTATTAGACAATTGCTCCACTAAGAACAACGTATCACTCAAGCGAATCCCTGGATTTTCATATTCTTCTGGTGAAAAACGATACCCTACTACAAAGTCTTTTACACCAGATTGATCTACAACTTCTGTGACACCATCAACTAAATCATTGATAAATTTAAATCTTTTTTCTAATGATCCACCCCAATCATCCGTACGTCGATTAGAATGAGGAGAGAAGAATTGTTGGATCAAATAGGTATTAGCTCCATGAATCTCTACACCATCGAAACCTGCTTGGATTGCTCGTTTCGTTGCTTGTTTGAAGCTTTCTAAGATTTCGATTATCTCATCTTCAGTTAATTCTCTTGGTATTTGCGCATCAGGACGTTCAGCCGCAACAGCACTTGGTGCAACAGGTTGAACACCCTGTAAGACCTTAGAATCTGTCATACGACCACCGTGAAAAATCTGCAGGATTGCTTTTGTATGATTCTTTTTAATAGCAGCAGCTAATTTAGCAAGCCCTGGAATAAAACGATCATCATAAACACCCAGTTCTCCATCCCAACCTTTACCACCTTCATGAACATTGGCTGCAGCCGTGATAAATGCACCCACTTCGCCTGAACGTAATGCGTAATACTCAATTTCGTCATTCGTTACAACACCATCAAAAAAAGACATTTTTGTTGTCATTGGTGCAACAACCAATCTATTTTTTAGGTGTAGTCCTCTTTTAAATGTTAAACCTGTATCTACGTTATTCATCAATTTTCCTCCTCAGCCTATACATGCATGCGCATGCAACTAATTATATAATAAAGAATAGAAGACTAAAAAGCAACTCTTTAGTCTTCTATATAAAATACTTTTTCAAAATAGCATCTACTTCCGGCTCAACAGATGACACGAGTGTCACCCCTTCATTAGTCAAATCAATATAAACTCCACGTTTATCATCCGCACAATTTCTTCTCTCAATAACTGGAGGCGTTCTGTCTTCTAACCTATTGACCAAACGAGACAGCGCACTTTGACTTAAACAAAGATAATTTCCTAGATCATTCAGCCTCATGTGACGTCCATTTTGTTTAAGTTGATATAAGGCATAATACTCACTTGTTGTGAGGTGACTATTTTTCTTTAACATTTCTTCTATTTTTTTTTCAACCATGGACTGCTTCTTTGTGTAATCCAGCCATTGTGATATAAGAGGTGTTTCCATTTGATCATCCCTCGCAGATTATTCTCTTCAACTAGTTATATTTTGCTTGTTTTTAGTGGAAAAGTCAAAATTTTAAGAAACTCACTGTTACACAAGAGACTGTATACACGGCGAGAAAAAAGTAGACTACACTCCGTTCCGATCATCTCAACTTCTATGAGTTGAAGACCATCTTATTTCTCGGAGCTAAACTTTTGTCTCGTCGTCTTTGTTTGGTTACTATTTTCTACTTAATTAGCGTTTAAAATCCACATAAATCCTACAAAAACAAAGAATAACGCATACATGATCGGTGACACTTCTTTGCCACGTTTTGCAGCGATCATTGTGATTGGATAGAAGATAAACCCAAGTGCAATTCCATCAGAAATACTGTAAGTCAAAGGCATTCCTAAAAGAATCAAGAAGGAAGGAATTGCGATTTCCATTTCTTTCCATTTTATTTGGCTAAGTGATTGAGCCATTAAAACTCCCACAACAATTAAAGCTGGCGCTGTTACTTGAGATGTTACGACTGAAAGCAGTGGAGAGAAAAATAGTCCAACAATGAAGAAAAGGCCAGTCGTTACAGCTGTCAATCCAGAACGTCCGCCAACGGCAATTCCTGCAGAAGATTCTACATACGCACCAACCGGAGAAGTTCCTAAAAGAGAACCTGCTAGCATCGCTGTTGAATCAGCAGCTAGTGCTTTTCCAACTCGTGGCATTTTATTGTCTTTCATAAAACCTGCTTGATTTGCTAAACCGACAAGCGTTCCAGCCGTATCAAAAAATGTCACTAATAAGAACGTTAAGACAACAACCCATAACTGTAAAGAATTAATGTCTCCAACATGTTTTAACGCAACTAAAAATGTTGGTTTCAGACTTGGAGCTGCTGAAATGATTTTAGCCGGCACTTCAATCAAACCCGTTACCAATCCCAAAATAGTTGTTGCGGTCATCCCGATAAAAATTCCTCCAGGAACACGACGCACCATCATGATAGCTGTAATCACTAGACCAAAAATAGTCAGCCAAGTCGATCCAACGTTCAACGGCCCTAAAGCAACTAGTGTTGACTCATTAGAAACAATGATCCCACCTTCACTTAGACCTAGAAAAGCGATGAACAGACCGATTCCGCCAGAGATAGCGTATTTTAAATCTGCTGGTATTGCATCGATGATCAATTCACGTAATTTGAATACAGTGATCAAAATGAAAATCAGGGATGCAACAAAAACTCCTGCTAACGCTGTTTCCCAAGGAACACCCATTCCCACACAAACAGAATAAGCAAAAAAGGCATTGATCCCTAGCGCTGGTGCTGTTGCGATCGGATATTTAGCAAAAATCCCCATCAATATACACCCTAAAGCACTCGCTAAAGCTGTTGCAGTAAAAACTGCACCTTCGTCCATTCCTGAAGCTCCTAAAACAGTTGGATTAACAAATAGAATATACGCCATAGAAATAAATGTCGTAAACCCAGCTAGAAATTCACGCTTCATAGTCGTATTTAATTTGTCGATCTCAAAATAGGAAATAATTTTTTCTTTCACTTGATATCCTCCTAAAATTTAAAAGCGTAGCAGGCTAGTTTAGCCTCGACAGAAAAATAGGAAAATAGGTTTGTGACGCTTTTTGTCACAAGCAGATTTTATCTTTTTTCCGAGAGACTAGCCTGTGTAGCTAGCTAAAATATGAACAATAATTTGTTCGTAAAATTGCAATGTATTACTTAAACAACGTGTTTAATCATATAATAAACAATGGAATAAGTAAATACAAAGGTTACTAACTGTACTTCCTCTGCAACGTTTCATCTAAATAAAAAATGACACGCTTTCTTCATTAAGAAAACCCGCCATTTCACTATTAAAAACTCTATTATTCTGATAAAACTTCTCCATCTAATCGTTGATTTAAAAGGCGAGAAACCACGTAAATCACAAAAATAGCAATCACAGAACCAACTGTTACATCACTCAAAAAATGCGCCCCGATCCGAACTCTAGAAAAAGCAACGAAACAACCGAATACACTTGCCAAGATCACCATTATTTGACGTTTCTTCTTTTTCAAAGGATCAACAAAAAGTGGTAAGTATAACGCTAACCAAGCCTGTTCTGAATGTCCTGAAGGGAATGACTTATGACCATTCGCTCCATTGATACTCCACCAACTTGTGTACTCTGCCCAATTACTTTGCAATTCGTAAGGTCGGAATCTACCCCAAAGAGTTTTCATCACGTCTACTATGGTATTCGCAGCATAAACCGTCACGATTGCGCCCAAACCAATCAAAACTAAGCCATTTAGTTCCTGCTGATTTTTTCCTTTGAGCCAACGATTACACAACATGCATCCCACTGCAAACGTAAATAATGAAAGAATAACGAGAGCTGGAAAGAACCAATTTGGAAAACTCATTGCTCCACCACCATCGTTATTGGCAGCACCTATTGGTTGATTATTTTGACGATTATTCAGTGACGTTACAGTATAAAAAAGCATGATTTTGATCATTTGCCAAATTTGATATAGCCCAGCAATAATAGCAATAAAATAGATACTCCCCTTACCGAAGTTTGGTAAATTACTTTTTTTCGCATAATAAATAAAAATTTGAGTAGACATAAATAGAATAATTCCTGGAAAAATCAACCCATAATTTTGAAAGAATGTGCCAAATAACGATCCTTGATTCATTATTCCCTGACTGATTTGGTTATCCCAGATACCACCGATCAACAATAATATTCCTAAACATGTAACTATAGCCAATTCTCTTTTTTCTTTTATAAAGTTCATTAATGAACCTCCTCTCTACATTAAATTGTAGAAAAGAATTGTTGAGTTGGTGTATGATCCTCGTATAGATTTCGTTAAGATTGGGTAAATCTTTAAATCCATTGTTATTGTTTGGCTTCATCGCTGTCTTTTTGTTAGTCTAAAGACAAAGAGCGAGCCAATAATCAAATGATTCTTGGCTCGCTCTTTCTATTTTACTGCTTAAGGTTAAACTTCTCTGCTTTTTCTATACCAGACGATCCCTATTAAAGCGATCAATACTAGCCCTACTATTTTAAGTATCGGTTGTTGGATACTACCTGTTTTAGGATAGTGTTTTATATGCTCTATTTTATCATGATCTTGTTCTATATCCGTTGAATTTGTCGGTTCTTCTGGAACATGTGTATTAATAATTGTTGTGCCTTCGATTTTTGTTTCATATCCTTCTACAGGGTCTTCTTTCACGGTATAATTGTATTCATTGCCTTCATTATCATATATTGGTAGATTTACAAAGGTATAGTTCCAGTCGCCAGTTTCATTGGCTGTTACTTCTTGGACTTTGTATTCTTTGTCATTTTGATATAGGCGAACGGTAATTGCGTTTGGACGAGTCTGGAATTTATTTTGATCATCTTTCCAGATTTTTTCCCCACTGATTTTGGTGATTTCTTTATTTGTATAGGTGTTAGTGATCGTAGTACCTTCAACTTTTGTTTCATAATTTTTTACTGGGTCTTCTTTCACCGTGTAGTTGTATTCATTTCCCTTGATGTCATATTTAGGCAAATCGCTAAAACGATAGTTCCAATCGTCTGCTTTCGTTGCTTTTACTTCTTGGACTTTGTATTCCTTAGCATTTTGATACAAACGAACAGTAATTGAATCTGGGCGGGTCATAAATTTGTTTTGGAAATCTTTCCAAATTTTCTTTCCGCTGATTTCAGTTGTTTCTTTGTTTTCATAGCTATTTGTGATCGTCGTTCCGTCGATTTTTGTTTCATAGCCTTTGACTGGGTCTTCTTTTAACGTATAGTTATACTCGCTGCCTTTTGTATCGTATTTAGGCAAGTTTGTGAAGCTATAATTCCAGTCACCAAGCTGATTCGCTTTTACTTCTTTTGATGCATATTCTTGGTCATTTTGGTATAAACGAACTGTAATGGACATTGGACGCGTTTGGAATTTATTTTGATAATCTTCCCAAATTTTCTTACCAGTAATTTCGGTTGTTTCTTTATTTATATACGTGTTAATGATGGTCGTACCTTCAATTCTTGTCTTGTACCCTTTGACTGAGTCTTCTTTTAGTGTGTACTTATATTCATCTCCATTACCATCGTATTTTGGTAAATTTGTGAATGCGTAATTCCAGTCACCATCTTCGTTTGCTTTTACTTCTTTCACAGTATATTCTTTATCATTTTGGAATAAACGTACTGTAATAGACGTTGGACGAGTGTTAAATTTGTTTTGATAATCTTCCCAGATTTTCTTGCCTGTAATTTCGGTTGTTTCTTCATTTACATAGGTATTGATGATTGTCGTACCTTCGATTCTTGTTTTGTACCCTTTAACTGGCTCTTCTTTTAATCTATATTGATATTCATTGCCTTTTGCATCGTATTTTGGTAAATCAGTGAACGTATAATTCCAATCACCTGTCTTCAGATTTGCTTTGACCGTTTGTTGTTTCATTTCTTGATCATTTTGATATAAACGAATCGTGATTGAATTTGTACGTGTTCGGAATTTATTTTTGTAGTCTTCCCAGATTTTCTTTCCACTGATTTCTGTTGTTTCTTTATTTGTATAACTATTTGTGATTGTTGTTCCATCGATTTTCGTTTCGTACCCTTTGACTGGGTCTTCTTTTAACGTATAGTTATATTCATTGCCTTTTGTGTCATATTTTGGCAAGTTGGTGAAACTGTATGTCCAATCTCCTGTTTCCGTTGCTTTGACTTCTTTTACAGTATATTCTTTATCGTTTTGGAATAAACGTACTGTAATAGACGTTGGACGCGTTTGGAATTTGTTTTCATAATCTTTCCAAACTTTTTTACCACTGATTTCTGTTGTTTCTTTATTTGTATAACTATTTGTGATCGTTGTTCCTTCAACTTTTGTTTCATAATTTTTTACTGGGTCTTCTTTTAACGTATAGTTGTATTCATTGCCTTCTGTGTCATATTTTGGCAAGTTGGTGAAACTGTATGTCCAATCTCCTGTTTCTGTTGCTTTGACTTCTTGAACTTGGTATTCTTGTTCATTTTGATATAAGCGTACTGTAATAGACGTTGGACGAGTGTTAAATTTGTTTTGGTAATCTTCCCAGATTTTCTTTCCACTGATTTCTGTTGTTTCTTTATTTGTATAACTATTTGTGATTGTTGTTCCATCGATTTTCGTTTCGTACCCTTTGACTGGGTCTTCTTTTAGCGTATAGTTGTATTCATTGCCTTTTGTGTCATATTTTGGCAAGTTGGTGAAACTGTATGTCCAATCTCCTGTTTCTGTTGCTTTGACTTCTTGAACTTGGTATTCTTGTTCATTTTGATATAAGCGAACTGTTATGGATGCTGGACGAGTGTTAAATTTATTTTCATAATCTTTCCAAACTTTTTTACCACTGATTTCTGTTGTTTCTTTATTTGTATAACTATTTGTGATCGTTGTACCTTCAACTTTTGTTTCATAATCTTTTACTGGGTCTTCTTTTAACGTATAGTTATACTCATTGCCTTTTGTATCATATTTTGGCAAGTTGGTGAAACTGTATGCCCAATCTCCTGTTTCCGTTGCTTTGACTTCTTTTACAGTATATTCTTTATCGTTTTGGAATAAACGTACTGTAATAGACGTTGGACGCGTTTGGAATTTGTTTTCATAATCTTTCCAAACTTTTTTACCACTGATTTCTGTTGTTTCTTTATTTGTATAACTATTTGTGATCGTTGTTCCATCGATTTTCGTTTCGTACCCTTTGACTGGGTCTTCTTTTAACGTATAGTTATACTCATTGCCTTTTGTATCATATTTTGGCAAGTTGGTGAAACTGTATGCCCAATCTCCTGTTTCTGTTGCTTTGACTTCTTGAACTTGGTATTCTTGCTCATTTTGATATAAGCGAACTGTTATGGATGCTGGACGAGTGTTAAATTTGTTTTCATAATCTTCCCAAACTTTTTTACCACTGATTTCTGTTGTTTCTTTGTTTTCATAACTATTTGTGATTGTTGTTCCATCGATCTTCGTTTCGTACCCTTTGACTGGGTCTTCTTTTAATGTATAGTTGTATTCATTGCCTTTTGTGTCATATTTTGGCAAGTTGGTGAAACTGTATGTCCAATCTCCTGTTTCTGTTGCTTTGACTTCTTTTACAGTATATTCTTTATCGTTTTGGAATAAACGTACTGTAATAGACGTTGGACGAGTGTTAAATTTGTTTTCATAATCTTCCCAAACTTTTTTACCACTGATTTCTGTTGTTTCTTTGTTTTCATAGCTATTTGTGATTGTTGTTCCATCGATTTTCGTTTCGTACCCTTTGACTGGGTCTTCTTTTAACGTATAGTTGTATTCATTGCCTTCTGTGTCATATTTTGGTAAGTTGGTGAAACTGTATGTCCAATCTCCTATTTCTGTTGCTTTGACTTCTTTTACAGTATATTCTTTATCGTTTTGGAATAAGCGTACTGTAATAGACGTTGGACGAGTGTTAAATTTGTTTTGGTAATCTTCCCAGATTTTCTTTCCAATGATTTCTGTTGTTTCTTTGTTTTCATAGCTATTTGTGATTGTTGTTCCATCGATTTTCGTTTCGTACCCTTTAACTGAGTCTTCTTTTAGCGTATAGTTGTATTCATTGCCTTCTGTGTCATATTTTGGTAAGTTGGTGAAACTGTATGTCCAATCTCCTGTTTCTGTTGCTTTGACTTCTTTTACAGTATATTCTTTATCGTTTTGGAATAAACGTACTGTAATAGACGTTGGACGAGTGTTAAATTTGTTTTGGTAATCTTTCCAAACTTTTTTACCACTGATTTCTGTTGTTTCTTTGTTTTCATAGCTATTTGTGATTGTTGTTCCATCGATCTTCGTTTCGTACCCTTTGACTGGGTCTTCTTTTAACGTATAGTTGTACTCATTGCCTTCTGTGTCATATTTTGGCAAGTTGGTGAAACTGTATGCCCAATCTCCTGTTTCTGTTGCTTTGACTTCTTTTACAGTATATTCTTTATCGTTTTGGAATAAGCGTACTGTAATAGACGTTGGACGAGTGTTAAATTTGTTTTGGTAATCTTCCCAGATTTTCTTTCCAATGATTTCTGTTGTTTCTTTATTTGTATAACTATTTGTGATTGTTGTTCCATCGATTTTCGTTTCGTACCCGTTTACTGGGTCTTCTTTTAACGTATAGTTATACTCATTGCCTTCTGTGTCATATTTTGGCAAGTTGGTGAAACTGTATGCCCAATCTCCTGTTTCCGTTGCTTTGACTTCTTGAACTTGGTATTCTTGTTCATTTTGATATAAGCGAACTGTTATGGATGCTGGACGAGTTTTAAATTTGTTTTCATAATCTTTCCAAACTTTTTTACCACTGATTTCTGTTGTTTCTTTGTTTTCATAACTATTTGTGATTGTTGTTCCATCGATCTTCGTTTCATAATTTTTTACTGGGTCTTCTTTTAATGTATAGTTGTACTCATTGCCTTCTGTGTCATATTTTGGCAAGTTGGTGAAACTATATGCCCAATCTCCTGTTTCTGTTGCTTTGACTTCTTGAACTTGGTATTCTTGTTCATTTTGATATAAGCGAACTGTTATGGATGTTGGACGAGTGTTAAATTTGTTTTGGTAATCTTTCCAAACTTTTTTACCACTGATTTCCGTTGTTTCTTTGTTTTCATAGCTATTTGTGATCGTTGTACCATCGATCTTCGTTTCGTACCCTTTGACTGGGTCTTCTTTTAGCGTATAGTTATACTCATTGCCTTTTGTGTCATATTTTGGCAAGTTGGTGAAACTGTATGTCCAATCTCCTGTTTCTGTTGCTTTGACTTCTTGAACTTGGTATTCTTGTTCATTTTGATATAAGCGAACTGTTATGGATGCTGGACGAGTGTTAAATTTGTTTTCATAATCTTTCCAAACTTTTTTACCACTGATTTCCGTTGTTTCTCTTGTTCGTTTTTCATTTTCAACAGTTCGCTGGATTACTTCATTATCTTTATCAGCTGTAACAGTAATAATTATTCCTTTAGCAAATTCTGGACTTACTGCATACCCTTTAGGTGCTTTTTCCTCTACTAATAGATATTTCCCTTTGGTTAATGACCTGAAACTGGCCCAGCCATATTGTCCGTCAGTCGTAACTCTTTCTACGATTTTTTCGCTATCTTTCTTTTCTCCTCGGTATAATACAAAAACGGCACCTTCTAAAGGAGTTTGCGTTCCCTTGATTACTTTGAATACTTGTAATTCTTCTGTCGTTCCAATAATTTCACCTGAACTTTTAGGAACAATCACAGGAACAGATTTTATCTGAGGATCGTCCGTTATGATAAGGTCACTTCCCGATACCCTAACACTGTTCATAACCGGAATCTCCTGCCCTGGGATATCCTTCTTAGAATACGTGATTTCCGAATCATAAGTTAGTTCAAGAGAATCTTTTAAGTCATTCATTAATTTAATATGAAAGCTGCGTTCTGTATGTTCAAACGTATAATCTATTCCTCGTTCTAGAGTCTTTCCTTTATTGTCACCAGAAGTATAAACTAATTTCATAGTATCAAATAAGGCACGATTGTTGATCCAATTGTAGTCTTCAATTTCTACATTTTTCAAATCAAATTTATGCTCATTGATAATCACTTTCCACTTGATTCTATTTGGAAATTCTTTGCTGATTTCGCCTTCTTTTCTAACGACCATATCTTGACCTACGCTATAACCAACACTTGCCTCAACTGCTTTTCTAGGTGTGTAATCATCTTCATAGTATGCAATATTTTTCACTTTTTTCTTTAAGATATCTTCCTTATTTTTTAAAGTGGTACGAAAGACGATCAAAAAACGGTAATCTGCCCCTTCATCAAAATTTGCTTGTATTTTATTTGATCCTTGATCAAAAGTCGCTGTTGCTTTTTCCGTTGGTTTATAATCTGTATTTTCATATCGTTGTTCTAAAACTTCTACAGAACCATCCACGTATTCCTGATCGTCAGGAATGGGGTCTTCAATCATACTATTCTTATTTATCTTGTATTTTGATTCATTGATCATGATTCGCCATTCTACTTCATGTGTTTTAGGAAGATAAGTACCAAATTTAGTAACGGGAATAGAATTTTTTTGTCTATAAAATTCTTTACCTGCACGGCCTTCTTTCTCTTGCCCCCCTTGTGTATATCTATACACACAACCATTTCTATGAGGAACATTATCATCAAAATGAGATTTACAATTTATTTGAAAGGTATGATTCGTTTCCTCATTAGACAAATAGTACAATTCAAACCCTTTTATTTCACCATTTTCTTGAATCATTTTCAAAGAATAGTCCTGATTTTCAATCAATCGTTTATTGGTTGTTATATCTGTAACAATGATCGACTGCTCTAACATAGAACCTGAAGTTAATTTGTCGATGATAAACCACTTGCTGATTGAGCGATTGTTTTGATTCACAATAATCGTCCAATCTAATTCATTACTTTGTTGATCCCAAAAATAATCCTTTGAAACCGTTGATTCTGGCTCAGCTGGTTCTTCTCCTGTTCCCGGAATTTCCTTTGGTACTGAGATATGATGTTTTCCGTGATAAACCGTGTTACTGATCGACGTACCTTCACTTGGACGATAGGTCACCTTTGTTTTGTATGTGATTTCGATAGGTTGATCAATATCTTGTTCAAACTGAAACTCAAAACCTTCTTCGATTTCAGTGACTGTGTATGGAACTGTTGGAGAAACGGTCAAACTGTCTTTTATAAAATTTTGATGAAAACCAACGATATCAGTAAATTTTGCCTCCTCTTTAGGAATGTGACGACCACTCGGGTTAAATGTTACAGTCCAACTGATTTCTTGTGTTTTTTCGTCAAAATCGCCGGCTTTTTTACTGATATCCACATGTTCTTGCAGTGATGTGCTTGCACTTGCTTCTTCATCTTGTCGATTGCTGCTACTCAACTTGACTTTGTTCGTAATCGTTCCTTGACCTGCATAATTGATTGGCGTACTTAGATATAAAACGAATGATTCTTCAATGTTAGATGGAAAATGCGCAACACCAGATGGATCAAAAGCGAGCAATCCTGTTACGTCTTCATTTTCGGTAACATTTCCATCCAAATCTACATTGGCTTTCATCATTTTTGTAATAGTATAAGCTGAAGCTACTTTTTTCCACTCACTATTCGTTGTTTCTTCTGTTAAAGTTGGGTTTTCAATCAGGTTCTTGTTTGGGTTGATTAGAATTTTCCAGTCAACTATTGGCGCCCCATCTGAATCATATCTTGTATTTAAATACTCTTTTTGGATAAAAGAAGTAATTTTTGTACTAATAAAGATCTCTTTTCCTTCTGCATCTTTTGACCATGGGATGAGTATTTTCTTCTTTCCAGGAACCGTAATTTTTCGTTCATCTAAAGTGATAGAGAACCTTAAACGCCCTTCAACATTGTCATGCTTTTGAACTTCAGAATTAAATGTCATCGTTACATTACCTGCAGCATCACAGGCATAATTTCCGTATAGCAAACCCGTTGCTGGGTCTTTCAACTCACCATTTTGCTCACCTAAAGCAGCAAAATCTGTTGGTAACGTAAATTTAAAATAATCCCCATCTTGCATTTCTTTTCCAAGTTCATCGGGAAGTGAGAATGCATATTCAATTTGGAATGTATCGCCCTTTTTCAAGGGATTACCTGATGTAACTTCCTCCCCATTTAAAGTTAATAATACATCATTAAAGATCGTCTTATTCCCATTTACATCCCGAGAAAGAGACTCCGATGCAGGCAAACTAGTTAAATCTCTACCAGTTTCTTGTGCATACACTGGCTGTAAAATAAAGGCTCCAAAGCTATCAAATAAAATACTTCCTATCATAATTATGGTTAATAGTACATTTGTTTTCTTTTTCATTTAGTAGATTCCCCCTATGTTTTACTCTAATATGCTTTTTTTAAATAGTCTGGCACACGCATGGAATATTAATTCATATTTTGATCAATTGAATGACTGTGCCGCTTTCTTTAAAAATCCTTTCTGATTCTATTATTTTATTTCTTTATGCAGGTAGTTTTCATTTTATGTGTTTCATGATTATTTTCATATATGTAATGTTTTATGGCTCTATAACAAAATAAATATGTTGTTTTGCATTTTTTTGATTACTCCGCTTCAACTAAAAGGGATCTTTACATCCATACTATCCAAACAGACTAAAAAAACCTGGAAAAACCAACAATAAATTGTTCGTTTTTCCAGATTTATACTTAGATTTTAATAGATTGATCGATTATTTCTTAGTCTACCAATTTTAGCTGGGCACATCTTGTCCCAACAAAAACAAGGAATACAATGATGAATGCCCCCATTGTCGCATCACTAAAGAAATGACAGCCTAATAACACTCGACTGATTGCTGTAATAGCGCCCCAAGTCACACCAAAAACCAATAATTTTTTACGTAGCTTAGTATTTTTAGAACTCGCATATAAAGGAAAGAATATAGCAAACATGCTTTCACAAGAATGTCCTGACGGAAATGACTTATGTCCAGTTGGTCCATTCATTTTGTACCATGGCGTAAAATTATCTTGGACAGCATTTAGCTCATATGGACGAACACGCCCCCATAAAATTTTAATTTCCTCTACACACATTAGATAAACAAAGGCTACTGCAATTCCTAAAATAGCCACACGCATTAAACGATCGAACTCTTCTGCCGTTTTATGGCGTAACCATTTTTGAATGATCAACGTTGCTACAGCAAAAACAACGAAACAAATCATGATATTGATAATTGTTGGTAACGTGGGATTAATACCACCATCATTATTTGCTTGCCCGATTGGACGACCATGCTCGACATTTTGGATAGATGATAAGGTATACTGAATAGCAAATTTTAAATAGTACCATATCCCATAAAAGGATAGACCTACTCCAGACACGGCAATCAACACTTTTGCTATCATAGGTTGGCTTGATCGAACCGCAAAATGAATAATAATTTCTCCGCTCATCATGATTACGACCCCTACTGGAAAACAGGCATAATTTTGTAAAAAGGTGGCAATGTATGAATTTTGACTCATCACTGCATTTGAGATTGCTAAGTCCCCAAACGTACCAATCCCAAGTAAAACGACAAAAATTGCGATAACTATTGCAATTCTTCTGCTATCTGACATTTTCTTTAACATTTTTATTCCTCCTAAATTTAAAAAGCTAAAAGAGCTTGATCAGCTTTGATAGGAAAAGAGAAAAATAGGGCTGAGATGTTTTTGCCTCATTCTATCTATTTTTTCCTAAGACCTTCACTCCTTGGAGCTTTAGCTCTTAGGAGTTGATGCGATCGAAGTAGCTCATGAAGTCTGGTACCCTTAAATCACTTCTAAGTATTATTCTATCATTTAAAAATACAAAATATCATACATTTTGTCGTTTTATCTATCATTAAAAAGACATTAATCTTCTCGCTGTCCCTATTACGTAATCAAAAAAGGAATCATGAGCTAAAAATTCCACCACACGATTCCTTCTTTATTTATAATCTCTTATATACTCAGCACCAAACGTTACTACTTAATAATATAACTCTACTTTTGCTGGTACCGTTTCAATCATTTTCTTACCTTTTTTAATAGTTAACTTTCTTACTTTTGATTTGATTTATGGCAAAAATCATTATCGGTAAGTAATTAAAGATAAAACTTAGCCGCTGACAAAAACCGATTTGATTCAAAGCGGGAAACTGATTGATTCCTGGAATTCGAGCTAAACCATATATACTTGCAAAAAAAATACTGATCAGAAACAAAATCAAGTAACGTTTGCTAAAGATTGTTTTACCTTGTTTTTGATAAAGTAAATACAAAAAAAGGGGGAAAAGTAGAAAACCAACGTACCCTAAGCCAGAGCCAATATTATGAACCCATGTAGAAAAATTCCAATTTGCTTGTTCCGTGTTAATGCTAAACAATCCAGTAAACAGACAATCTCCAATCCCATACACCCCAATTGATAGAGTTAATAAGCTGGCTAATGTCTTTGACGTAGTTCTAAAAGCTTGATACACTGCCGGTATTGCCAATACAAATAATAGACCTGATACTACAGACCAAATCAAAAATGCACGTCGTACTGGACTATCGACATCTCCAAATATACTGATCACCATGGTCATTTGACTCATTTTTGGATAAAACAAACCCAAGCTATACGGTGTTAAGAAATCACTTATTACACCTAATAATAGAAAATAAAATCCATATTTTTTCAAAAAATTCATATTGCTCCCCCTAGACCAAATTTCTTTGGCAATTCTGACACTCTAATTATACGCAATTACAAGATGATTTAATAATCTTTATTCTTTAAAATATAAAAACAGAGGCCGAGACAAATGCGTTTAGCTCCGAGAAATAAGAGGGAATTCACGAAAATTGCTTTTCAAATTTTTGTGAATTTCAGCTTATTTCCGAAGGAGCTGCTTTTTTCTCGCCGTTTATTCGGATTTAGAGCGCGAAACAAAACTGTTTTTTAGTTTTGTCCCACGCTCGTATTATTTAAGTAGCGGTTACACCCATACATTTTTCAAAATCTTCATACCATCTAACATAGCATAATCTTTTTTAGCAATAATTTTGACAGGGATCTCTGGGAATTTATGTTTGATTTCCTCTTCGGCATAGTGAAGTTCTGGACATAATAAAATACAATCAGCATCTCTGCCTTTTTCAGCGATTTTAGACACACTATACGCTTGGACCGTTACGTTTATATTGTTATCTCTCGCTAGATTATTCATTTTCGTCACCAATAAACCTGTATACATTTCATAATCTGTCATCATCCCTGTAATTCCAAATAGTAGGATCTTTTGAGGATTTCCCATTTTTTTTGACGTCTTCTCATTCTTAACTTTGTTATCATTTTCCATACTTTTTCTACCTTCCTTTTTTGAAAAAAGAGAGCTAAAAAATGATTGTTTAGTATTTCCTAAAATAGTATCGGTTGAAATGTTGAAATACTTGCTGAGCTTTACCAACGTATCCAAATCTGGGTAGCTTTTATTCCGTTCCCATTTCGAAACGGCTTGAGGCGTAACATTCAGAAACTCGGCTAACTCTTTTTGAGTCATTTTTTTTGATTCTCTTAATTCTTTTATTTTGTTTCCAATCTCTACCACCAGCATAACCTCCTAGATTAACGTTGGGCAAACAGCTATCCGTTGAATAAGTGATACCCCGCCTCAACTATTAGTTGAATTCACAAATGTGATGCTCCATAGACTTATTATAACAACAAAACCTTAAAAAAAATATTCCAACTACATAAAATATAGGTTAATAGGTTGTTGCTTTTTTAAGCTATACTCTTTTTAATTTCCATACTAATCTCTTTACCTATTAAAAAGAATGAAAAAACTACTTTTACTTCCAAAGGTAATCGCTTTCAATTATAATACAAATAGCATCAAAATATGAAACATATTTCATTAGGGGGCAACAACTATGGCAACTTTTGACATTCCAACAATGCGCGATCAAATAAGAGAACATGATGAAAAACGAGATGCTGGTTTGACTGAACCAGATACTCTAGAAATAATCAAAGACTTATCTTACGGTCCATACGGTATTGAAAATACGTTTGATATTTATTATCCTATAGGGACCACTACCTGTTTACCCACGATCATCAATATTCATGGTGGTGGGTTCTTCTATGGCGATAAAGAACTTTATCGCTTTTATACTATGTATCTGGCAACACAAGGTTTTACCGTAGTGAATTTTAATTATCGTTTGGCACCAGACCATCAATATCCTGCTCCATTGGAAGATACGAATGCTTTGATGAATTGGTTGATTGAACATGGACAAAGCTACTACATTGATTTAGATCACCTCTTTTTAGTTGGCGATAGCGCTGGCGCTCAATTGGTAGAACAATATACTACGCTAACAAGTAACTCAGTTTATGCACAAAACTTTCCGTTTAAAGTTGCTGCCATCCAGTTTAAGGCAGTCGCTTTGAACTGTGGCGCCTATTTCATTGGAGAAGATGGTGCTATTAATCAAGACTTTCCCTTTTACTTTGGTGATACGATCACCCCCACATTGGAAAGTCAGTTTCCAGTAGAGCGTTATATCACAGACAGTTTCCCACCAACTTTTGTTACAACCGCTACACACGATATGTTAAAAGATCTTGCCCAGCCATTGGTAGCGTTATTGCAGTCTAAAGGCGTTGAAACAACTTACCGTCTTTACGCAAATCAAGATCATTCCGAGCTTGGACATGTCTTTCATTTGAATCAAAAAAGTGATATCGCAAAACAGTGTAATAATGATGAACTTGCTTTTTTCAAAGAGTTTTCTTTAAAATGAATATAAAAAACTTTTATCGAAACTACGACTCTTTTAGATGTTTCAGTTTTTTTGTTGAATTTGATGATGCAACTGCTTGATAAATTAAATAACCTGAAGTGTAACTCCCAGCGTTACACTTCAGGTTATTTAATAGTCAAACTGCAATTAAGTCTAATTTTTTACCTTCAATCACGATAATAAACTTCATCTAAAAACAATCCTTGTGCCGGAACAGTCATGCCTGCCTCACTTCTGATTTTACTTTTAAATACTTCATCGATCGTTTCTAATTTCAGTGTTCCTGATCCAATTTCTAAGAGGGTGCCCATCAAAATTCTAACCATTTTATGCAAAAAGCCATCTCCAATAAAGGTAAAATGAATAAGATCCCCTTCTTTTTGAATCGATAATTCATTGATTGTTCGGGTTGTTGATTTTTTAGTCTTTTTAAGAGATGAAAACCCAATAAAATCATGAGTTCCGATTAATTTCCGACAAGCTTCATCCATCAACTCAAAATCAAGCTCTTCAGAATAATGGAAACTGTAATGACGCTCAAAAGCAGAAGGAATCGCATTATTCCAGAGATAATAACTATATTTTTTCCCTTTGGCATTATATCGAGCATGGAATCTTTCTGGAACTTCTTCTATTTCTTTTATAACAATATCTTGCGGAAGATAACGATTTAAACTTTCAATCATCTCTGATAGTGCCATTTTACTATCTGTTTTAAAATTCGCAATTTGTCCTCTGGCATGCGTTCCAGCATCCGTTCGACCAGAACCTATGATTTCAATTTTTGAACGTGTTATCTGTGTCAAGATGTTCTCGATTTTTCCTTGAATCGTTTTATCTGAATCACCGAGTCTTTGCCAGCCAAGATATCTTGTACCATCGTACTCGATTGTCAATTTAATGTTTCTCATTTTTTAGTTTACTCCTCTTAAAATGCATTTTTCATTGATCTTACTAGTATTCGCTTCTATTATAACAGTATTGCTTCACGTGATGAAGTGTGATCTATTTAATTGTCCATTATTATCACTTTATTTCAGAGATAACTTAGCGTTTGTTCTATTTTTTATACTAATTTTCAGGAATAGTGCTACTTGACATTCCATTCATGTTCCCCTATATTAAACATAGACAGTCATCTATATTCAGGAGGAATGAACATGGATTACGAAAAACTTTCTTTAGTACTTAAAGCAATGGCTGATCCTAAGCGAATGAAAATAATCGATTTGCTTTCGTATAGTAGTATGTGCGCCTGTGATGTATTGAAACACTTTGATTTTACACAGCCCACTCTTTCTCATCATATGAAAGTTTTAGAAAGCGCTGGTATTGTTTCTGTCAGTAAACAAAGCCAGTGGCATCATTATACATTAAGAGAAGAGTTCGTAAAAGAATTTATGAGCTCTATGATGCATTTACTTTCTGATAGCGAAGAAGATTGTCTTTGCCAATATACTAAAGAGACAAAAGGAGATAGTAATTAAATGACGTATGCACTCGAAATAAACGATTTGAAAAAAGTATATGGAAGTGGAGTCGAAGCTCTTAAGGGCATCGATTTAGTTGTAGAAGAAGGTGATTTTTACGCACTTTTAGGCCCGAATGGTGCTGGTAAATCCACAACGATCGGTATCATTACTTCTCTTGTTAATAAAACATCAGGGAAAGTAAAAGTATTTGGTTATGACTTGGATAATGATTTAGTTCTTGCCAAACAACAGATCGGTTTAGTACCACAAGAGTTTAACTTTAATCCATTTGAAACAGTTGAACAAATCGTGGTGAATCAAGCTGGTTACTATGGTGTTTCAAGAAGAGAAGCATTAAAGCGCAGCGAGAAATATCTAAGACAATCTAATCTATGGGAAAAGCGAAATGTACGTGCTCGCATGCTTTCTGGAGGGATGAAACGCCGTTTGATGATTGCCAGAGCTTTGATGCATGAGCCTCGTTTACTTATCTTAGATGAGCCTACAGCTGGAGTCGATATTGAACTGAGACGGGAAATGTGGGATTTTCTAAGAGAACTGAATGAAAATGGCACAACGATCATTTTAACGACGCATTACTTAGAAGAAGCAGAGATGCTTTGCCGCAATATTGGTATCATACAATCTGGTCAGTTAATTGAAAACACCAGCATGAAAACCTTGCTAGCCAAGTTGCAGTTTGAAACGTTTATTTTTGACTTAGCTCCTTTTGAAAACAAACCTGAAATCACAGGTTACAAGTGTATTTTTGAAGACGAGCAAACACTTGAAGTAGAGATCGAACGAAATCAAGGCTTGAATGGCCTATTTGAACAGCTCACAAATCAAGGAATCCAAGTTCTTTCCATGCGTAATAAATCCAATCGACTAGAAGAACTATTTCTAAAAATTACAGAAGAAAAACCCCTAGTAGATGCCAGTACTACTTCCCAAGTGTAACGCTAGTGGAATAGTATACGTCATGAGCATCAGATTGATTTAAGAAATCAATACTTTGATACGAATAAGGAGAATGAACATGTTTAAGTTATATTTCACGGCTTTAAGGAGCCTTGCAGTAAAAGAAACCAATCGTTATCTACGGATTTGGGTACAAACTTTGGTACCACCAGTAATCACTACATCCCTTTATTTTGTTATTTTCGGAAATCTGATCGGTGGACGAATCGGTCAGATGGAAGGATTCTCTTATATGGAGTTTATCGTTCCTGGACTTATTATGATGTCAGTCATTACAAGCTCTTATGCCAATGTCTCTTCTTCATTTTTCTCGCAAAAGTTCCAGAAAAATATTGAAGAGTTACTTGTTGCACCTGTCCCAACGCATATTATTATTTGGGGATTTGTCTTCGGTGGACTTGGTCGAAGTGTCCTAGTAGGGACACTCGTTACAATGATCTCTTTATTCTTTGTACCACTTCACGTTTATTCTTGGTCTATTGTCATTATTACCCTTCTTATGACAGCTATTTTATTTTCATTAGCAGGGTTATTAAATGGGATTTTTGCTCAGTCGTTCGACGATGTATCGATTGTGCCAACTTTTGTTTTACAGCCGCTAACGTATCTTGGCGGAGTGTTCTATGCGATATCAATGTTGCCTCCAATCTGGCAATCTATTTCAAAAATAAATCCAATCGTGTATATGATATCAGGGTTTAGGTATGGCTTTCTTGGAACCATTGATGTTCCGATCATCTTTTCTATGATCATTTTGATTTTATTCATTTCTGTTCTTTATGCCGTTTGTTGGTATTTGATTGATCGAGGACGTGGATTAAGAAGCTAATCATAAATTTTTTGCGCATTTTTGAAATCTATTGAATAACAGAAAGAACTTGGGACGTAAGTCCCAAGTTCTTCATTTTTTATTTCAGTTGAAAATAAGTACTACTCGCCAATCACCAATCTTCTTGTATAAACAGCTTGTCCAGAATGCATCACTGCATCATCAATAGCTGAAACGATTCGAGCTTGACGGGTTACAACTGGTGTCCAGTTTGTATCCACAACATCACTAAGACTTGCTTCATCCAAGTTTTCTAAATAGGCATTTGTAAAATCAACACTTGCAGTTAAATAATCTAAAAGGATTTTTTTATCCGATACGACCACTTTTGCTGCTTCTTCTGGCGTATGACGCCAATCCTCTGTATCATCAGGTAAATCCAACGCAAATTTCTCACTCCAACCTGATTCTAGCCACAACGGTTTGGTCTTGTTCAGTTCGGACAGTTGATAATCAAGCTCTCTTGCAGTGTGCCAAATCAACCAAGTAACTGATTTGATCAAGGGCTTTGGCATCGCGTTAGCTTCCTCTACGCTCATCTGATCCAGCGTTTCTTCAAAACGCTCTTGTGCTCTCTTTAACGTATCGATAGATAATTGTGTGATTTTCATTGAGACCTCTCCTTTTTTAATTGTAATGAAAACAGTTTTTACTGCCCTTATCTCTACTATCACTTTACTACAGTGATTATGGAACATCAAATTTTCGAGGCTATCGTTGAATGACTTCACGTTGAAACACCCCTTTTTTTCAATCCATTAAAGGATAGACAAAAAGGGGGCACTTAATTTATTGAGGCTTAAATATCTTCACCATTCGTTTCAATTACTTTATGATACCAGTAAAATGACTCTTTTTTCAACCGTTGAAGGGTTCCGTTTCCTTCGTTATCCTTGTCCACATAAATCATACCGTATCTTTTTTCCATTTCCCCACTACCAAAACTAACGATATCGATGATGCCCCAAGGCGTATACCCAATAACTGGAACACCATCTTCGATGATGGCCTTTTTCATTTGCTCAATGTGTTTACTCAAATACTCAATCCGATAGTTGTCATGAACAGTATTTTCCTCTGTTAGTTTATCATATGCACCAAAACCATTTTCGACAATAAATAACGGTAGATCGTAACGTTGATAAACAGTATTTAAGACATAACGTAGTCCGACTTCATCGATAGGCCAGCCCCAATCAGACACACTTATATATGGATTTTTCACTATTTTTGCATTCGGAATATCTTCTGTCTGCCATCCTTCGACATCTTCAAGCGTTGAAATCGTGCCAGACATATAATAACTAAAACCGATATAGTCGACCGTTCCTTCTTTCAAAATAGCTAATTCACTCTCACTAATAGCTATGTTGTAGTTTTTCCGTTCCCAATATTTTGTCGCATAGGTTGGAATTTTTCCTCGAGCATGAATATCATTATAGAAAAATCTTCGCTCATTCGCTTTAACAGAGGCCATCATATCCTCAGGATTACACGAGTACGGATAAACTGGGACATAGGCCATCATACAACCAATTTGAAATTGAGGATTTATTTTTTTCCCTTCGATCACAGCAGCTGCACTAGCAATCAATTCGTTGATTCCCGCTTGAAAAACAAGTTCTTCTTTTTTGTCTTCATCTTCAATAATCATCGCTGAATTCGTCCAAACATGAAGTGGCTCTTGTCCATCCGCTTGGTTATTGATTTCATTAAACGTCATCCAGTAGGTTACTTTATCTTTATAGCGTTCAAACACACATTTAGCGAATTTTACAAATAATGGAATCACTTCCTTGTTGGCAAAACCACCGAACTCCTCATAGATGTAATAAGGCATTTCAAAATGTGACAGCGTAATAACAGGTTCAATACCATTTTCTAGTAATTCATCAAATAAACGATCATAATATAATAAACCCGCTTCATTCGGTTCTTCTTCGATTCCTTTAGGAAAAATACGGCTCCATGATATAGACGTTCGCAAGCATTTTAAACCTAGCTCTTTAAAAAGCTTGATATCCTCTTTATAGTGATGATAAAAATCAATCGCTTCATGGTTTGGGTAATATTCTCCATCGAGAACACCCTTCGTTATTTTCCGAGGAATTCCGTTACCTCCTGCAGTCATTACATCGGCAATACTAGGTCCTCTTCCATCTATATTCCAAGCTCCTTCCGCCTGATGGGCTGCAATGGCACCGCCCCATAAAAAATCTTCTGCTATTTTATTCGTCATAACCAAGCTCCTTCAATCAAAAATAATTCGTTTATAAATCTATCTTCTGTGCACGATTAGAGGCAATAACGAATGGTAAATAGATACAAACTGAAACTGCCAAACAGATGATTCCTACTAAAACTGCAACAATATTTCCACCTGTCCCTAAGAATAGATTAATGATCCCAGGTGTGGTCCATGGAACACCAATTGCAGGTGACGGCATAATCGGCCAAACCACCGTAACAAAATACCCAATCATGATATTAACCATTGGGACCAATATAAACGGAACGATCAATAGTGGATTTAAAACAATTGGCAACCCAAATATAATGGGCTCATTAATTTGAAAAATTCCTGGAACTAATGACATCTTTGCGATTTCTCTTTGTTCAGGTCGTCGTGATGCAATAAAAATCGCAATGATCAAGCCCATTGTCATCCCTGTACCACCCATATTCGCAAACATATCATTTAGAATCCCCCACGTTTCTTTGTAAGGAACATCCCAAAGTGAACCACCTTTATTGATAAAATCTAGATTGGCTAAATCTTGTTCCGTAAAAATAGCAGAACGAACAGCATTTAACGTATTTGGACCATGAATACCGATAGAAAATAGCAATGTTTGAATAAAAGCTAATAACATTACGCCGACAACGTTTCCACCAAGATCACGTAAAGGACTTTGAATGCCTTTATAGATAAGTTCGTTCACCCCTTCAGGTGCAATCATCAACACTAAAAAGTTTATAATCGCTGAAATACCCACTACAATAACAATTGGAATCATACTTGAAAAGGAACGAGAAACTGCTGGTGGCACCATATCTGGCATTTTAATTTGTAGTCGTTTTACTTTGAATAGTTTTGGTAAAAACTCCCCTACTAAACAACCAACGATCATTGCAACAAACAAGCCTTGCGCCCCTAAGTATTGTGTACTGATCACATTTAAATCATCTGCATTAAAAGGTTTAGGATATAAGATCATAAAACTGGCAATACTTGTTAACCCGACCAAAGTTGAATCAGCTTCAAAATGTTTTGCTAAGATTTGCGCAACAAGATAAGTGATAAAAATACTCATGATATTGATTGTTCCATTTGCCACAGAGGACAAAACCTGTTGAGCGTCTTCTAAATTGGGAAAAACACTGGACAAACGTAATAATTGCACGACAAAACTGTCATTTGAAAATAAAATGTTGTTAACTAGAATAACCAGTGACGCAGAAATCGTTAATGGAAAAATCAACATAAACGCATCTCGAACCGCTGCGATGTGACGTTGATTATTTAACTTTGTCGCAATCGGTACTAATGAACGATCAATGATGTCATTAAATTTTTGCATAGATAAAACTCCTTTCATTTATAAACGTATTATACATAAATTAATCCGGAAAAAAGTAAGCGCCTCCTTTTTAAAAATAAATTCTTGGGAAATAGAACAAATTCCTTGTACGGAACAAGTCGTTCCATATTTTAGACAAAAAAAATTAACTAAAGCACGGTTTCCCCTCTAGTTAATTTGCTGTACTATATTTTATTTAATCATTACGAAAGTCTTTAAGATAGCTGATTAGTGTTTCCAAGATTGCAATCGCTGGTAACTGACTAGTCAAATCCAGAAAAATATCTTTGCGTTCTTCTTTGATTTCATACTCAATAGAGTAGTCACAAAGTTGAGCTAGCGTACTTTTCTTGTTTAGCGTAATACAATACTTTTTGACACTGTTCTTATCTTGTAAACCCGCAATTACTTCTATCAATTCTTTTGTTTCACCAGAGACACTTAAAAATACGATGACATTTTTTTGATCTTTGCGTAAAAAACTACGAATAGGATAGGTCAGATCATCCAAACTGATGGATAAATAACCCAAGCTCGCTAATTTTCTAGCTATATACTGTGCGATTGCACCAGAAGCGCCCATCCCCATAAACAATATCAGGTCACTATCTCGTAACTCTTGTGCCATCTTTTTTATTTGATATTCTACATCAGGATGAAAAATTTCCATATTAAGTGAGTTCACTCGCTCTTCAATGCCAATATGTTTTTTATTCTCTGCTTGGCGAACATTATCTAAATGAGATTTAATATAAAAACGAAACTCTGGAAAAGAATGAAACCCTATTTTCTGAACAAAGCGAAAAACAGATGTCGATGATACGTGAGCACCGTCCGCAATATCTCGAACACGCATATAAGGGATTTTCTCTAAGTTATTCACAACAAATCGATAAATTTCTTGTTCCACGGAGGATAGATCGTTTAATTTCAGATAATCAAATATCGCCATTTATGTTAATCTCCTTTAATTCGCTAAGAAAATTATACCATAAAAAATTTACTTGCTGACAACTTGATGTACTTGATAAACTGCCCCGATAAGTCCTGCATCATTTTTTAATTTTGTTGGTCTAACAGGCGCAATAGTCTTTCCTCTTAAATAATTGATGGCTGCATGATTCTTCTGCACTTCCGTCAATGTTTTTTGAAGTTCTCTATGAAACTGTTCATTTGCACTCACACCGCCGCCAATCAAAATCACTTCTGGATCAAAACAACTAATTAAATTTACCAGACCGACTGAAAGATCCACATAAAATTGTTTCGTCATTTCTATTGCACGTTCATCACCACTTTCAGCTAAGGTAAATATCTCCCTTGCATCTTGAACAGGCATAACTGTTTCGTCCTCACTTTGCCGCGCTTCATTATACAAACGAACAAGACCATCGACGACAGATGCACGTCGATTAATCGAAACTGCCTCAAGATTACCCGTTTCCGGCAATTTGTCGATCATCATCCAACCAAATTCCCCAGCCATACCATGAGAACCACGATATACTTTCCCATTAATGACGATCCCACCGCCAACTCCTGTACCTAAAACTAAACATAAATAATTCTCCAGATCAGTTGCATTGCCAATCCATTTTTCTGCTATAGCAACTGCATTCGCATCATTTTCTACAGTAACAGGCAGCCCCGTTGCTTCTTCAAGCTTTCGTTTAAAATTTTCGCCATATAATGGTTTGATAGCTCCTGCCGTTAGCATAAACCCATCTTTTTGCACGATTCCTGGAGCACTTATACCAATTCCATTTATTTGATAATTTCTTTGCGCTTCTTCGATGATTTTTAGGAGATTTGCATAAAATACATCTGGTTCATATTTTGTCTCCATACTTCCTTTTTCTAAAATAGTGCCACATTCATCCAGAACGCCATATTTAATGGTCGTCCCACCTATATCAAATCCTACATACATAAATTTAACTTCCTTTATTGTTTATTTGAAGAATTAAAGATAACGCCTTCATTTGTGAAGTATTGTATCATATCTTGTTATGGATTTTTTTCCTTTCTAACTCTCGTTACATCAATCCAAATTGTTACTCAACTGTATTTAGTTAATACTAAATAGTAAATTGGTTTCATTTATCTATCAAAATGAGGCCGAGACAAAAGAGTTTATTCGGATTTAGAGCGCGAAACAAAACTGTTTTTTAGTTTTGTCCCACGCTCTATCCTTATTATATTCTGTTACTGACAAACTTCTCTATAATGCTATTCTAGTCCCTCTATCACAAGGTTTTCAATACTAGCAGCTTTTGCATCTGCTGTAACGGCCGCTTTGAATTTAACTATGTCTCCCTCTTTCAAGAAAAGAGCCATTGGACTATTATTCGTTGTCACACTATAGATGGTTTTATCATTTTCCAACAAGAAAGAGACAACGGTTTGCGCTTCACTTGCAACAATCGTTACACGAGAAACACTTCCTTTGATTTCTTTTAAATTAGCTGCTTCACTACTTGTATTATTACTACCTTTTGTTGCTAATTCAATTCGGTAAGCATCTAATGCATTTTGTGCCGCATCAGCATCTACCACAATATCATTATCAACTGCATTCACATACACATATTTTTTGAAAATCCCTTTACTGTCCATCAAAGAAACAATCCAAGTTGGAACACCATCGATATTATATAAAACTGGCATACTGGCTTTCCATTTTTTCTCTGGGTAAATTTTCGCTGCAATCGAAATAGCGCCATCACTATCCATGATCCCAACTTTTGTATCTCGATAATAAGTTACTTGACCTGTTCTTGCATTGATCAATGAATAGCCTAAAGCGGAATCTTGATCCTCATCCCCACTTGTAAAGTCCGTAAAATACAACAATTGACTGCCTTCTTTATTCATCATCGGCGTGATTTGTCCTGATGCATAGATACCGTTTTCCGTTGGGATTTTAACATCTTTTTTAGCACCAAACATCGTTTGATTCCACCAGCCTTGACTGTAACGGCCAAAGTATTCATTGATACTGTTGGCAGCAGAACTAGTGATTGGTGCATCGACAAATTTTGGTGCATCTTTGCTATCATAGACTTTCACTTCACCCGTTGTGGCATTTAAAACAGCTGTTTTAAATTCGTTATAGTTCATTCGACCAGAAACACCATATTCTTTATATAAGGTCTGAATATAAAATGGATTCCCCTCTTCGTCAATTTCTAAATTGATTTTTCCAGTAGCTGCGTAATCAGGATAAGCAGCATAAATTTTACGTGCAGCATCTTTCCCAAAATAAGCTGAAGGTGTGTAAATGATCGGCTTTTCGACAAATGTTGGCTGTGCATTGATATCCGTTGCACTAATAATGAAGTAGCCAGGAACTGCTCCTAATTTTGACCATTTGAAAAAGCCATTAAATTCCACTGTCGCAACATAGACATACTCCCCATTCACAACTTGCGCCGTAATCCCATCTAGTGTAAACATATTCGAATTAGGAATCACCGAGAACTTTTGCAACATCTTTCGTTTCGCTGTTTTTGGTGCAATCGCAATTGGTGTTTCTTTGGTGGAGGTTAAAACTTCTGCTTTTTCTTCAGTCTTTAACGGAATCGTTTGGTAGACATCATCAATCGCTGTTACCTTCGTTACAGAACTAACAATGAATAATAAAACCATTGCAGCAACGCTGATACCTAGTACACGCCCAGACCAATCATTCACTCCATTTACCACGGTCGTTTTATGCCCTTTGTGCAAGATTTTATTAGAGGCTTGACTGAGAGAGCGACTTGCCAATAACAAACTACTTGCAACTAAAGCTCCTATTAGGTTGATCCATAGAATAGTGGACAGTGTTTTGCTAGGTAAGGCAATAAATAAGAAACTGCCTAGTAAAAGTAATTCAATGACTAGTAATACGATCATCCTTTTAACATTTTTCCCTTTTGTGACCATAAAACTAATACCGTTTGCGAGTAATATCCCTATACCAAAAAATAACGTTAACCCGATAAAATTTAAAAACATACTTTTTCCTCCTTTAAATTTAGATAAAAAAAGTACTTCTACCTAGAAGTAGAAGTAACTTTTCTGATTTATTTTATTATACAAGATTGTGTTTTTACTTACAATGTCTATTGTTGTAATCTTGATCTGATTGTAAGTGTATAACTTTTCATTTATTATTTAGTATATTTATGGTGAGATTTCTAAAAATATTCCTATTTATGATACTACTCTGCGTATTGGAAGTGAATAATAGTTGGATAGACTGTCAAGTCAATAATATGAAAAAAAAGAGCAAACATCGATTAAATTATCAGTCTTCGAAAGATAATCTATAATGGCTTCTTCTTTGTCACCTTTGATTAAGCTTGCAAATATAAATCCTTCGCTAAAGCAAGACAGCCAATCACACCTGCGTTGTCCCCCAATTGGGGAGTAACGATATAAGTGGATAAATCTGGATATTTCACATAATCATTAATGAGCTTAGCGAATTGTTCTTGGACTTTTTTTCTTAATTGTTCTTGCTTCATAACCCCGCCGCCAAAAATAATGACCTGCGGCGAAAAGAGCAAAGTGGTATTATATGCGCATTGTGCAATATAGTATACCACAATATCCCATGATGGGTCTTCTGTCGGTAGATCTTGCCCTTTGATTCCAGTTCGTTTCTCAATGGCAGGTCCTGCAGCCAAGCCCTCCAAACAGTCTTTGTGGTACGGACAATTACCGATAAATGTATCCTCAGGATGACGTCGAACCATCGCATGGCCCATTTCTGGATGGCTAAAGCCTTCAACGAATTGGCCATCTATTAAAGCACCACCACCAACTCCTGTTCCGATAGTATAATAGACTACATTTGATAATCCTTTACCGCAGCCCGCAATAGATTCACCATAGCAAGCAGCGTTTACATCCGTTGTCCAAGCAACAGAAATATTCGCCAACTGGTCTTTTAAGTACCCAACAAAATCAAAATTCTTCCATGCAAGTTTCGGTGTAGATGTAATATAGCCATAGGTTTCAGACTCTCGTTTAACATCGATTGGACCAAATGATCCGACTCCGATTGTTGTGATTGCATCAAATTTCTTGAAAAAATCAACGACAGAACGCATGGTTTTTTCAGGTGTTTCTGTAGGAAACGATACACGCTCAATTATTTCTAAGTTTTCGTTTCCTACTGCACAAACAAATTTCGTGCCTCCAGCCTCGATTGCACCGTATAACATATTGTTCACTCCTTTTAAGGGTTAGGTTGTTTGACCTTGAATTAGTTTTACCGGTAGTAGGTAATTTTTTTCAAGTTTTTTTTCTGGATTTTGGATTCGTTGTAACAACAAATCTACTAAAATATCTGCATAGTCAGCCATTGGTTGGGCAATCGTTGATAGTTGAGGAAAATAATTTTGAATGAATTTGGTTCCATCATACCCAATGATCTTGATTTGTTCAGGAACGTTTATCTTCAACTGCTGACATTGATTATATGCTAAGATTGCCGTTAAATCATCCGTACAAAACAAACTGTCGATCTCTTCTGTTTCTAAAATATGTTTGATTTCTAAATTTTTCAACGTTGTTGATCTAGCCGTTGTTTGAATCTGAAAAATTTTAGGTTCTAATTCGTGTTTCTCTAAGAAACTTAAATACCCATTTAAACGAAAATTGGTAGGCGAATTGGATTCTTGTGATCCTGTAAGAATCGCAATTTTTCGAGCACCTTTGACAAATAATGTTTCAGTAGCTAGATAGCCCCCTTGAAAATTATCACTGCCAATGATTGGAATATTGTCAGCTAAATAACGGTCAAAAGAAACAATGGGAAGCTCGATATCTTCATATTCGGTAATTCCTAAGTTATGAGCACCAGCTATGATCCCATCTACTTTATTCGCAGCAAGCATATTAATATAATGACGCTCTTTTTCTTTATTATTAGCACTATCACACAAAATAACACGGTAGCCTAAATCAAATAGTTTCCCTTCGATTCTTTCAACAAGCTCCCCAAAAAAAGGATTGGCAACGGTTGGAAAAATCAATCCAATCAGTTGTGTATTTTTTCCTTGCAAGGAACGAGCTAAAGAATTTGGTTGATAATTCAGCTCTTTCATTGCCAAATTTACTTTATCAATGGTTTTTTGGCTTAAGGAACCATAATTATTAATCACACGAGAAACAGTAGTGGGAGAAACACCAGCTTTTTTTGCTACATCCGTTAGTTTGACAACCATGTTCATTCATCCTTTATTGGTTAGTTTTCCGCAGTTGCCATAATTTCCCTTGATAGCCTCCATCACACTCTAGATGGACTCCTGTCTGATGCGCTTCTGGAAATACTCGCATTGTTGCTACTTTTTCACCCTCGTTGATGAAGACTTCAACAATCGATGAATCTACAAAGATTTGTAGTTCCAAGGTTTTTTGTTCAACAGAAAACGATCGGACAAATCCATATTCTTCTCCAAAAACAGCACCAGCTTGACTACGGTCTATCGTTATTTTACCATGTTGCGAGTCAAAATTAATGGTTAATCCTTTATTTTGTTCTTTATTCGTAAACAAAGTAAGCGTTCCACAGGAAAGCGGGTCAAACGATAGCATTAATTCATACTGATTTGTATCTGTTTCAAAAAAAGAATTGGAATCTTTGTTAAACTCAAGTGCTCCACCTGCACGTAATTGCTTCATTTCTGCGACAGGGCGTTGATACAATTTTTTGTCTTTTATAAGTAGCTCTTTTACACTACTTAGACAATGGGCCCATTCTTCTTGATCGGTTGGATACTCAATTTCTGGTAATCCCACCCAACTAATAGATAATAAACGGTTATCTGGTGCTTTAAAGGCTTGAGTAGCGTATACATCAAACCCTTCATCCAGATTTTTTAATGCAGTAGGCTGAATCAAACGATTCGCTTCACTGTCGTAAGAATCCCCGATAACATAAGTATTAGGATAAATATTTTCATAAAAACAAATAGCTGCTTCTAAACCTTGAGGACAAAAAATAAGTAATGCTGCATCTTCTGTTACTAGTAAATTGGGGCATTCAATCATAAAGCCCATTTCTTTATCGGTAAACTCTAATTCGCCCTTATACTGCCAAGTAAGTAAATCAGAACTCTGATAAGTAAGAATCTTTCCTTTTTCTGTCTCATCTTGAGCACCTATGACCATTAAGTACCCATCATTGTAACGGAATACTTGGGGATCTCTAAATTCTGATGTGTACCCTGTCGGTGGTTCAGTAATCAGTGGCGTCTCGATTTTTTGAACTGTTCCAGATGCATCCATCCAGGCACCTAACTGATAGGAATGGCGAACCCACTCTGCATCACGAACATTTCCCGTATAAGCAAGAAACAACTGGTCCGAAACAGGCAAAGCAGTCCCTGAATAAACACCATGACTATCATACAAACTATCTGGAAATACTTTCGTTCCTTCTTCTTTCCAATCCACTAAATTATCAGATGTCAGATGATACCAAGATTTTAACCCATGAACGGCTCCCATTGGGTAGGATTGATAAAAAACATGCCATTGATTATTAAAATATGAAAAACCATTTGGATCATTTAGTAGGCCAGTATTCGGTTGGATATGATATCCTAAACGCCATTTGGAATTAGCGGCTTTCTCTTGCAGTAAGGCAAGATGCGTTTTATCCCATTCTTGATACGGACGATAACGTTCTTCTTTTGTCCAAATTTTTTTTACAGACATATGTACTCTCCTCGTAAGCGTATTCTTGCATATAGTTTAACTTTAAAGATAATCAATGTCAAACGTTAATCAATTGCATTTCAAAATATCACAACTATACTTAAACAAAAGAATATAATTATTGTTATACGTTTGACAATTTTATAAAAACTGGTATACTTTGGATGTGAAAAAGCGATTTCATTTCTATCTTTCATACACAAGATAACCACTTCTATTGAAATCGCTTAAATGACATTTAGGAGGAACGAGAATGGATTACAAAAAAGTAGCAGAGGAAATCAAGCAAGCACTCGGCGAAGACAACATTCAAGCTGCAGCGCATTGTGCGACACGACTAAGGTTAGTTTTAAAAGATTCAAGTAAGGTGGATCAAAAAGCTTTAGACAATAATGATGCTGTTAAAGGAACCTTTGAAGCCAATGACCAGTTTCAGATCATTATTGGGGCTGGTGATGTCAACAATGTCTATGATGAACTGATAAAAATAACGAATGTCAAAGAAGCATCCACCGCTGATTTGAAAGCAGTCGCGGCAAACGGTAAGAAGAACAATCCAATTATGGCCTTTATTAAAGTATTATCTGATATTTTTGTTCCGATTGTTCCTGCTTTAGTTGCGGGTGGTTTATTGATGGCCTTGAATAATGTGTTAACTGCACAACATTTATTTGGCCCGCAATCCGTTGTAGAAATGTTTCCAGCTGTAACGGATGTTGCTAGCATCATTAATTTGTTGGCCTCTGCTCCTTTTGCCTTTTTACCTATCTTAGTTGGATTTTCTGCAACCAAACGCTTTGGTGGTAATCCTTATCTAGGTGCTGCCATTGGAATGGCGATGGTTATGCCTGATTTAGTTAATGGTTATGGTGTGGCGAATGCAATTGCGGAAGGCAGTATGAATTATTGGCATATCTTTGGGATGAACGTTGCCCAAGCAGGTTATCAAGGTTCTGTATTGCCAGTATTAGTGGTTGCTTGGCTTTTAGCAACCTTAGAAAAATTCTTCCACAAACGCATTCCAAATGCATTTGATTTTACTTTCACCCCAATGCTAGCCATTATTATTACTGGATTTTTAACCTTTATCGTTGTGGGACCTGTGATGAGAATCGTTTCAGATGGTTTAACTGATGGACTTGTTTGGTTGTATAATACAACAGGAGCAATTGGTTTAGGTGTATTCGGACTGTTTTATTCACCAATTGTTATTACAGGACTACATCAAAGTTTTCCAGCAATCGAGACCACCTTGTTAGCGGATGTTGCGCGCACTGGCGGTTCATTCATTTTCCCAGTCGCTTCCATGGCAAACGTTGGTCAAGGTGCAGCGACACTTGCTATTATGTTACTAACTAAAAATAAAAAACAAAAAAGTTTAGCGACCTCAGCAAGTATTTCAGCGATGCTAGGAATTACGGAACCTGCAATTTTCGGGGTCAATTTAAAACTTAAATTTCCATTTATCTGTGGGATGATTGCTTCAGCAGTTGCTTGTGTATTTATTGGTGCATTTCATGTTTTATCAGTGGCGATGGGACCTGCTAGTGTAATCGGATTTATTTCAATCGCACCAAAATCAATTCCTTATTTCATGATTGGGATCGTTATCAGTATTTTAGTCGGTTTCATTACAACATATGCTTATGGTAAACGTCATATGGCTGTATTTGCAGATGATGATACTAGTGCAGGTGAGGTTGCGGTTGAAATCAATGATGATCCTGAAGCGGAAATCATCGCTGTTCAAGATGAAATCTTAGCTGCACCAGTCAACGGCACACCTATTTCTTTAAAAGAAGTCAACGACCCTGTCTTTGCACAAGAAATGATGGGAAAAGGCATTGCAGTAATGCCAGAAAAAGGGATTATTTATGCACCATCTGATGGGGAATTAACGGTCGTATATGATTCAAAACATGCTTATGGGTTAAAAACAACTCATGGTGCAGAAGTACTGATCCATATTGGGATCGATACGGTAAAACTAAATGGAGAATTCTTTGAAACGACTAAAAAATATGGAGACTTAGTGAAAAAAGGGGATATCTTAGGAACAGTTGATTTAGACGCTGTCAAACAAGCCGGCTTTGACCCAACAGTGATGATGATTGTGACCAATACGAACGACTATGAAGCTGTTGAAGTAATTGATACATTAAGTGTTGATGGAAGCCAAGATCTACTAGCTTTGAGTGTGCGCTATGAAAACTAATTGGTGGAAAAAGGCAACGATCTATCAAATCTATCCACGTAGCTTTCAAGATACGAACGCAGATGGGATCGGGGATCTTCCTGGAATTATTCAACGGTTAGATTATCTTGCTTTTCTAGGGATAGAAGCAATCTGGTTAAGTCCTGTGTATCAATCGCCTAATGAAGATAATGGCTATGATATCAGTGATTATCAAGCGATCGATCCAGATTATGGAACAATGAAGGATATGGACACACTAATTGAAGAAGCGAAAAAGAGGAATATCAAGATCATCATGGACTTAGTCGTTAATCATACTTCCTCTGAACATCCGTGGTTTCAATCCGCGCTTCACGATCCAAAGAGTGAGTTTCATGATTTTTACGTTTGGAGAAAGGACATTGACGGACGACCGCCGAACACCCTGCAGTCAAATTTCGGCGGTTCTGCTTGGACATTGGTTCCAGAACTTGGAGAGTATTATCTTCATTTACACGCAAAAGAGCAGCCTGACTTAAATTGGGAAAATAAAACGATGCGCTACGAAATTTATCGTATGATGAATTACTGGATCGAAAAAGGAGTAGGCGGATTTCGTTTAGATGTTATTGATTTAATCGGAAAAGAACCCGACCAATTCATTACTAAAAATGGACCAAAACTCCATGAACTATTACAGGAAATGAATCAAAACACCTTTGGAGAATACGACTTGGTCACAGTTGGTGAAACTTGGGGTGCAACACCCGAAATTGCTCAACTTTATTCAGATGAGGACAGAGATGAATTATCGATGGTTTTCCAATTTGAGCATATTAATTTGGATAAACAACCAGGCAAACGAAAATGGGATCTAAAAATACTTGACCCAAAAGAACTACATCACGTTTTTTCTAAATGGCAAACTGAATTAACTGGAAAAGGCTGGAACTCCCTATTTTGGAATAATCACGATTTACCACGAATCATTTCTCGTTGGGGCAACGATCAAGAGTTTAGGGTACTTAGTGGGAAAATGTTAGCTATCTATCTTTATTTTCTTCAAGGAACACCTTATATTTACCAAGGAGAAGAAATTGGGATGATCAATTATCCAGTAAAATCAATTGACGAAGTCGATGATATTGAAAGTCGTAGAATGTATGATGAACGCATCACTTTAGGATATACAGAAGAGGAAATCATTACCTCTATCAATGCCAAAGGACGTGATAACGCACGCCATCCGATGCAGTGGGATGATTCTAAACAAGCGGGCTTTACAACTGGTATTCCTTGGCTACCTGCAGGAGATTCAAGTGAAATCAATGTAGCCGCCGCTTTAGATGATCCAGACTCCTTATTTTATACGTACAAAAAATTGATTCAACTCCGAAAAGAATTACCAGTGATTACAGAAGGAACATTCGAGAGTATTCAAACAGAGGATGCAGCAGTTTTAGCCTATATTCGTAAGCATGACGGAGAAGAAATAGTAGTTGTTGTCAATTTTTCCAATAAGCCGGCTCAATTCTTACTGGATGCAACACAACAAATCAAAGAAATCCTGATTCATAATTATGAAAAAGAAATTAGTCAAACCCTTCTCCCTTACGAAGCTTATGCTGTTTTATTAAATTAACCAAAAGATCCCTTACGGCGGTTCGCCATAAGGGATCTTTTTAATGTATCATTTACCTAACAACAGTCCAATGAATATAGAAACAATTGAAATCCCCTTTGATCCTTGGAACAAGAATACCGGCATGATTTAATTCACTACCGCTGTATATTTCCCCTGTACGCATATCCTTATAAAGAGCCGATTCCTCAAGATATTTTGTTTTTAAATACTGAATCGTTTGTGCTGGTTGAGCGAGTCCATTGGAATAGACAAGTAGCGCTTCTGTTTCGTTTTTGAATAGCCAAGCAGTGGAGCACGCCGCATCAAGTTCTTTTAAACGATAGAATTGACCAAACTGTAACAGTTTACGATGCTTTTTATAAAATATAATTTGTTCTTTTATCATTTCGAGGTCCTGTAGCGACTGTTTTTCTATCGCTAATTCATAGCCAAAGTTTCCACTCATTGCAATTAAAAAACGACTTTCTAATGGAGTGTTTCGACCTACTTGATGATTAGGACTATCCGAAACATGAGCCCCCATCATAATTGGTGGATACAGATAGCTATAGCCATATTGGATTTTCGAGCGACATAATGAGTCTGTGTTATCGCTTGCCCAAGTTTGAGGCATATAAGCAACCATTCCTGGATCAAATCGTCCGCCACCACTAGAGCAATTTTCAAAAAGGACTTGGGGAAATCGTTCTGTTACTTCAGATAGAATATGATACAGTCCTAAGACATAACGATGGCTAACTTCTTTTTGCTGATCATTGGGTAAAAGAAAGCTACCCACTTCCGTTAAATGTCGATTCATATCCCATTTTATATAATCGATTTTATTTGCTGAAAGATACGCTGTCAGCATTTGAATGAGGTGATCTTGAACTTCTGGCAAACTCAAATTTAAGACCAGCTGTTGTCGCCCCTGTGTTTGAGGGTAATTTGGAACCTGTAAACTCCATTCTGGATGTCTCTCAAACAAACGACTTTTTACAGAAATCATTTCTGGCTCAAACCATAAACCAAATTTCATCTTTTGTTGGTGAATAACATCCGCAAGATGCTCGATCCCATTTGGCAGTTTTACGTTGTTTACATGCCAATCGCCTAAAGAAGTTGTATCATCTGCACGTTGTCCAAACCACCCATCATCTAAAACAAACAATTCAATCCCTAATGTACTCGCTAATTGAGCTTGGCGAATCAAGTCCTGTTCAGTAAAATCAAAATAATTCCCTTCCCAGGAATTAAGTAAAACGGGACGTTCCACCTGTTGCCATTGCTTAGGAATCAAATAAGTTTGGTATAATTTATGAAATGTTTGGGAAAGTTGATTAAATCCTTGCCCACTAAAATTCAATACAACTTCTGGTGTTTGAAAAGTTGCTCCTGGGGACAACTTCCATTCAAAGGTTTCTGGATTGATTCCGATTTGAACCCGTGTACTTCCATACTGCTCTACTTCCGCTTGAGCAACAAAATTCCCACTATAAATAAAATGAAAGCCATAAACATCCCCTTGATCTTCATTCGTATATCGATCAGCAAGCCCTAAGAACGGATGATGTTGCGGACTGCTCGTTCCTCTAGCTGATGAGATTTTTTGTACGCCAGGATGGAGTGGTTGACGATGGATAGTAGCTTCATTTGTATGCGCCCCATTAAGTGTCAATAAGTCAAAGTCACAACGAGGAAAATCTAGCAGCATCGAACCAGCATTTTCTATATAGACTACTTGCGTCCCATTATTTTTATACACTACACTCCTTGTAATAACAGGAAGATCTTCGTATATCGTATAATACAATACCATTTCAAGCGACTGGGTATGGTCTACAAGATAAATCGCTAAGGTTTGGGCTTGTTCTCCCCTTAGTGAAGGGAGCCCCTCTAAAGATTGTTTACCTTCTAAAATTTCAAAGCGATCATACACAAAATTAGTAATGCGATGCCCGTCTATATTTCGAAACTGATAATTACTCACCCGATAATCTAAGCTACCTTGTGTACTCGTTTCAAGTGGCAGCGTGTTTAGCGAAAAAGTACGCTCTTCACTGATTGGATTCGTAGCAAAACCGCGATCGATCATTTGCAGCAGATTGACTTGATGATACTCTGCTAAGTGAGGACCAAAATACCTATGGGTAAGATATTGTTCTTTTTCGATACCAATGATATAACTAATTTCACTATTGCTCAGGTGAAAAATATTTTGTGATGTATCAAAATAGATCGACATATTTATCATTCCTCTTCTTTTATTATATCCATGATATCGAGTATAATCAGAAGTAACAAGAAGAAATTATTTCATGGAGGGTAATAAATTGCAGAATTTTGTACATCAATTCTATTACATCGATGACCGACATTTACCACTCATCCGAGGCATTGGTGTCGGACAAGGAAGCATTCATTATGATTGGGATGCACGTATTCGAAAAGAACAACTAATTGTTTTGCAAGTAACATTAAGAGGGCAAGGATTTATTCAAATAGGAGATAGAACCGTTAGCTTAACACAAAATAAAGCCTTTTTTGCTAAGATCCCTGGAAATTATCGCTATTTTGGTGAGGATTGGCACTTTCTATTTGTAGAGTTTTCAGGAAGTATGATGCAATGGTTAGATACATCGATTACCATTGTTGAATTATCGGAGACATTCATTGAATTGTTGCGAAGATTTATTCTTGATGTAAAAACACAGGAATTGACGGTTACACAAAATGCTAAAGAAGCCTTTGCACTTTTTTTAGATATTAAAGAAGAGGTGCAAAAAGAAACCCAACAAAAAACAGACATTATCGAGGCTGTAAAAAAATATATTGATGAACACTATTTCGAAGATATTAGCCTAGAGTTTTTATCTGAAAAATACGAACTCTCAAAATACAAATTGATTCGGCAATTCGAAGTAGCTTATAATTCGCCACCAATACACTATTTAAAAAAAGTGCGCATTCTTCATTCGTTATCGTTATTATGGGAGGATAACGCAGTGGAAGTTGTTGCAAAAAAGGTTGGGTTTTCTACAGGAAATTATTTTAGTAAAGTGTTTAAAAAAGAGATGGGCATTTCGCCTAGTGAGTATAAAAATAGAAAATCACATTACTATTAACAACTAGTTCATTTTTAAGGAATATGATGTACAGTTTCTTATTACTGCTAATTCAAATAATTCGAAAGATGATAGAGTATTAATAAAGTAGAAGTCGTCTTTTTTCTAGTAAATCCAAAATGGGGCAAGAAGCATTATCAACCAGTTACAAAGATGCAAAATAAACGGCGTGGGTATCCTTTTTACCAAGATACTTGTGCCGTTTGCTCTACACTACTATGTTCTTTTTTAAAGAATGATATCTAATTTTAATTTAACGTAATACATCATTGTTTCGAATTATTCTAAAATATCATTACTTATGATACGGTTCTGCGTATCGCAAGTGAATGATATTTCTAGAAATTTTATAAACTATAATAATAAAGGGTATAAATGTTTCATCAATTTTTTTGGTATAGGAATCATTTTATATTTTTGATGATTCATACGCTTTTCATGAATATGGCCAATATGTTACTATATCATTGCATAGATTAGTAGCTCTAATATCGATTTCTTCTTCATTCCAAACATTCACATCAAGTACATCTGCATGCGTCATTATTCCTGAACCCAATTTCCTTAATCCATCTTTATTTTCTTTACCTTCCAACTTGTCTGTCCAACTTGAATTGCTTATTGAAGAATTGAGTGTTCCCGATATTATCGCAAGATTTCCTAGTGTCAATAATTTTTTATCACGAAATTCTGACAATTCTCCATCAGCAGGAATATCTTTCCAGTTACTTCTCCATTTTTTAGGCATAAGATGTTCTAATTCGTACTTAGAGAAACCAAGCATATCTGTAGAATTCAACTTATTTCTTCGTTCTAATTCAATCATATATAACACATATTTTGCCTCACGATTATTAATTTTTATTGAATTAACGGCATCTTTGATTTCTGAATCTGATGGTATCCCACTAACAGATCCTCTCTTTTCAAAGTAATGAACTAATTTTTCTGCTGAATTGATTTCATTTGAAATAAAAGTATCTTGAAATAAATTATTATAGTTTTTTGTAGTGGCTCTGGTAATAACTCGTCTAACAAAAAATGTTTCTATGATGCTATATAATTTAGCTCGTTCATTCTGATCTTTTACAGATAATTCAACATAAAAAATAAATGGAATAATCGTTTCTTGATGTAATCCATAAATAATCTCATTTATTCTTCCCAACATATCTTCTTTGTGAACTTTTCGATTTATAATATTTGGACGAAATATTTTTCTGAATTTCTGTGCAGCTTGATACACTCCTTCAACTAATGCTTGTCTATCATCATTCATATATTTTTTTAAAAAGTGTTTGTATGAATCAAAAAGTTTGTCAAATTTCATATATCTTATGCGGTCAATACTTTTAATCTTATACTTCTTATCTCTAGTTATTATTTGAAGATATGCATAGAGAAATCTATCAATCATTTGTTCCCAATACTCACGGTCTTCCTCATCTTCCTCAAATATTGAATACCATTTTTGCTCGTACTCAGTTTCATTATTTTGATTAAACAAATGATTTTTCAATAACTCTGCAGTAGATAGAGGAACGCCTAATGAATTAATTGTATCAAATATTTGTTGTTCGTCTTCATTATGAACCAAATCAATAACTACAAATAATAAATTCTCATAAATATTCCATATATCATATTTATCTTTATCTTTTTGCAATTCTTTTTTTATAAATTCATACGCTTTTGTTACTTGACTATTTTTGAACTCTTCTGGCACTTCTTCTAACTTTGTCAAATTCATAACCCAGTCAAACGCTGGTTTATCTAAACGACTGTGACGAATTGATACCTCAGTATGCCCTCGAACTTTAGCAATAAATTTGTCATCAAATATTTCTTCTTCTTTAACTAAAGAAAGAACTTTAAAAAAAACAAATAGAGTTGTTATTCTCTGCTGACCATCTACTAAATTGTTTACTTTAAAGATTTCATTTGGGGCAATTTCTTCTTTCCTAATAATAGATCCCATAAAATATGGTTCATTAGCTTCTGAAACATTTAACATATCTTCTAATAATCTTTCCCAATAAGCTTGCGGCCATACATAAGATCTTTGAAAATAAGGAATTCTCGAAACATTATTTCCTGTAAAAATATCTCCTAATGTTTTTTTATTAGCGTCCATTTTTTCACTCCTTAAATAGTTATACTTTTCCTAAAAATGTGAAACAAACAATAATATAAGCAATCTTATTTATCTTCCTCTATCTACTCATATTTCACATTACCAATAATTACTGTAGTCCTTTCATTCTTCTGTATTTGTGTAGAAAACGGTTAAGAGTCCATCTCATACTAGAAACAACGTACTAATTAACATTACAAAATCGCTTTTTTCTCATCAAATAATTTTAAAACTATCTTAACTCATCTTCCAACGGTATCACTGCTTCATCCAACATATGTCTCCACGCTCGTTTCATCGCTTGTGGATACTTAAATGGTTTCATTTCTGGATGGATCGACTTATATCCTTCATAATTTTTACTTTCAATGACTGGGCCCATATTAGGAATTGGGTCCATCCCAATCATATATTGCATGGCTGAGGATTGAAGCTCTTCTTCCGACACAAACCATTCTTTGGCAAATACATGAATGAGTTGATTACGCTCTTGAGTGAAATAGTGACGTTTCAGACTGAAAATATCTTCATGTTCTGCTACTTGTTGTTGATCAATAGCTGCTAAGATCGAACGGTACACTTCTTTGACTTGCTCTGTTTTATTTAGTTTTTGTAACGCTTTTTCAAGTTCTTCCCGTACATCGGAATTATTCGCGGCATAGGTGCCTAATAATTGGTCAATGTAAGCAGAATCAATGTCATATAACTTCACTGAGGCATCACTATAAAAAGTAATTCCCGAAAAATCTTCATCGGTAACTTCTGAATCTTCTTCACTCTTCATCAAGGAGCCTTTAACTGTTTCATAGGTTCCTACCTGTTCCTCTAGAATCGATACTTGTTCTTTCAGTGCAGGTGATTGTTCCATATCGTTGTTATAATCGTCATAGGTCACCAATGCTTCATAGGCATGACTAAACTCTTGGAACGCTTTAACATAATCCACACGCGTTTCAATCGGTGTATGTTCATCAATCGTTTCTGTTGTTTCCGTGATTTCTTTTAGAATACGAAACGCCTTCTTGAATCGTTTCTTCGATTCTTCATATGTTGGATAAATCAACCCAGATTCTTCTTGTGCTTCTGAATAAAGCTTTGTTGCCTTACTAACGTTTTCTTCCATCGTTGCTGGTTTTCTAAAGGTCACAATTAATCCTTTGGTTTTCTCTGGATAGGTCCGATTGGTTCGTGAAAAAGCTTGGATCAATCCTGCATATTCCAAATTACGGTCCACAAATAACGTTTGAATTGTTGGTGCATCAAATCCCGTCAATAAACGATCCACAACAATGACTAAATCTACTTGACGACCAAATTCTTTAAACTCCGCTTTCTTTCGCGCTAAACGATTGTTGATATCACCGTTATAACGTTCAATATCTTGCAGGGACCAAGCAGTACCGTAATACGCATTATAGTCCTGAATAATTGCCGTCATTTCTTCTTGCTCTTGTTGTGACGTATCACTGTTTTCTTCTAAAGAGTAGGTGATCGCAATACGTGGAAAGTCAGGATCATCCATTGTTCTTCCTTCACGTATCGGCTGATTTGAAAACGTTTCTTGCATCCATTCCTTATTTCGAGTCATTGCTTTAATTGCATGATAGTATCTCTTTGCCATGGCGATTGAGCTAGTTGTTAAAATCGCTGCTTTCGTGGGACGACCATTGCGGAAATCAAACTTTGTATAGGCGTTATCCGGACGAAATATCTTATGAATGACTTTTTGGATATGTTCATGTTGTGCATAGATTTCTTTTGATAAACTAGCTTCCTTTTGAACGTCAGTCATCGCATCGACTTCTTCGTTCAACTGCTCTGGTGTATATGAGGCATAGCTTGGGTCATTCATTAACTGACGATACAATTGGTTATCTATTGAGGTTGGTTCAATTGTTGTTTCATGTTCTACTTGGAAGCCTAAAACTGCTCCATCTTCTAGCGCATTTTTAATCGTGTAAGTATGTAGGCAATCACCATATTGGTCATAGGTTGTTCGTGCCAGTTGCCCTTTCGCTTGTTTTTTATTTTCTTCAAAAATAGGTGTCCCTGTAAAACCAAACCACGTGGTATTTTGAAAGAATTTCTTGGTTTCTTCCATATTTTCTGCACTTAACGCACGATGGCATTCATCGACGATAAACACAATGTGTTGCCCCATTAATTTTTCAAAGCGGTTCGTTCCTTTTTGGGCTTCTTGTTTTCGTGCATACTTCAACGCTGCATCTAATTTTTGACGTGTGGTTACAATAATCACGTTGGAATTGGCATCCGATAACAGTGTATCACTTAATTCTTTGGCACTTCCTGTACCAACAATCAAGCTATTGGCTTTTCCGTCTCCCGATGAAATTCCTGTGTTAAATTCAGAAGCAAACTTGGTAAACTCACTCGTTGTTTGATTGTCTAAGTCTTTTCGATCAACCAGCATAATGGTGCGATCAATCCCTGATTTTCGTGCTAAGAGTTTGGTTGCGACAAAACTCGTCAATGTTTTGCCTGAACCTGTCGCATGCCAAACGTAACCTGATTGATGTTTATTAGCTGCTGTAAATAAGGCTTCAATGGCATGGACTTGGTAAGGATGTAATACCATTAACGCTTTATTGTCTTGATCTTCACTAACGATCGTATAACTGGCAATCAAACGATGGGCATCAGGAATATTCAAGACTTGTTTACAAAATTCGTACAATTGATCGACTTTCTTATTGTCTTTGGTTCTCCAACTAAATAAGAACTTCTTGTGCATATCTTTTGGTAAGGCATTGGCAAAATAACGCGTGGTTTGTTCATTGGACACTACAAATAATTGAAGTGTTGAAAAGATATTATTCCGAAACAAGCCTTCTTCCGCATACTTTTTAATTTGGTTGAACGCTTGGTAAACGCCATCTTTAGCGGTTACTTGTTTCAATTCAATTTGTACAATCGGTAAGCCATTGATCAATAAGGTCACGTCAAAGCGACGATCTCGACGGTCAATACTTTCTCGTTGTTTCGCTACTTGATGAACGACTTCATAGGTGGAAATCCCCCCACCTATATCTTGATTGGAGTAAAGAATCAATGACAATCTACCTAACGAGGCATCTTCCCGCTCAATTGATAAGCGTGCAATGCCATTCTCACCTTTTAACCACTTTGCCGCATCAAATGGGGTTTGTGTTTTCAATAAAAGTTCGGTTTTGATTGACTCAAATTCTTTTTCTGTTAGTGGGAGATCGCCTAATTCAGACAAGTTATTTTGCGTGATTTTTTCCTTTAAATTTTGCCAAAGAGCTTCTTCTGATTTAATCTCTGGCCGATACGTCCATTGATTGTGTCCTTCTCCTAGAACCTCAATCAATCGTTGTTCAATTTCTGCTTCATCCCGATGTATGGTGTTCATTCAACCCGTTCCTCCTACACAAACATTTTTTGTAAAAATCCTTTTTTTGTTTCTTTTAGTAGATCTAGTTCCTTTTGATTCAGTGCGATGGTGTCGTCTAGTTGTTTGAAGAATGAGCCAATTTTTTGTTGTTCTTCTTTTGAAGGCAAGGATACATCAACTAAATTCATTTTTGCCATTGTTAAAGCTTTTTGATTTGATCCTGCTGCACTGTTAATCAATCTATCTTTACCTATTCCGTCATTCAAATATGTAAAAATATAATCGGTCTCAGCTTCTAAATCACTAATTCGAATTAAATTTCCATCTTTATAGTAAAACTTCCTATTATCAACTTTCCAAATATTTCCTAATGTTCCAACTGCTGTTATCAATAAATCATTTTCTTTTGGAACACCATATTTTTCTTTAATTTGTTGATACAACTTTCGAGATATAAATAATTCCTGAGTACCAACAATACCACCCGAGCTTATTTCACTACCTCTGTAAAATGGTATTCCATTTTCAACATAGTCGCTTAGATGAATTCGTTTACTCGAGCTTAAATTAGAAATTTCTCCCAACTTGCGCTCTTTCCAATCATCAGTAAATCCCGCAAATCTTACCTCTGGGGTGTTTGCTCCTGCTTTTGGAAACATCTTTTGTAAGAAGGCTTTTTTCTGTTCTTTTAGTAACTCTAGCTTACGCTGATGAAGAGCGATAGTGTTGTCTAGTTGGTGAAAAAAAGAACCAATAGCTTGTTGTTCTACAATATCTTTTGGAAACGTAATATTCAATTTTCGCTGTTCTGTAATTCCAATATAAGACCGAGTTGATTGCGTCGCAATTTCTTTCATTTCTTTTTGAAAATTTTGTGAACAAAATGCAATTGATAAAAAATTACGGGATAACTTAGAATAATTTAAAATCCTATAATATGTTACTTGTGGGGTTAATACTGCATATTTTGTAACTAAATCATTTAAAATTCCTACCTCACCTATAGTTGCTTTGTGAGTTATCAAAACATCCCCATTTTTTGCAAATCCTTTATCCAATTTTTCAGCTCTAGCTTCTGATATAAATGTACAGTTCATTATATCAACAACATTATTTTTGATATCCTTAGCCATTAGAAATGGTATGCCATTCCTCGTATAGTCACTAACTTTTGGATGTTTTTCACCATGATTACCATCCATTGGAGGTTCAATTATTGACTCATCTAAAAACCATTGGACCTTACGCTGTTCCCAATCATCAGTATATCCCACAAATCGTACTTCTGGCTGTTTTCTACTCTCCATAGTCAAACACCTCTAAAGCCCCCTTAAGCCAGGCTTCATTTTCTTGACTGGTTTGCAACGAAGCAATGGTTTCATACAGTTCTTTTTCTAGCGCTTTTTTCTCTGTCTGGATGGTTTTCATTTCTTTACCAATGGCTACCATATCAATCGGTGCTTCCTCTTCAAACGTATCCACATACCGTGGGATATTCAGGTTATAGTCATTCTCTTTGATTTGTTCAAAACTAGCCAAATGAGCGTATTTCTCCACATCTTTTCGTTCTTTATAAGTAGCTACGATTTGATCAATGTTTTCTTTGGATAACTTGTTTTGATTCTTGCCTTTAATAAAACCTTTACTGGCATCAATAAATAAGACATCACGATTTGTTCGATTCTTTTTCAAGATAATCACCGTTGTTGGAATAGATGTCCCGAAAAATAGGTTTGCTGGCATACCGATGACTGCGTAAATACTGCCGTCTTCTAATAATTTCTGACGAATCACACCTTCAGCCGCTCCTCTAAAGAGTACACCATGAGGTAACACAATCGCCATCGTTCCTGTTTCTTTTAAATGATAATAACCGTGCAAAAGAAAGGCAAAATCCGCTTTGGATTTAGGTGCCAGTTTTCCATAGCGATTAAAACGAGAATCATCTAGGAATGTGTTATCTGCTGACCATTTGGCTGAATAGGGTGGATTCATCACGACAGAATCAAAGGTATAGGGTTCATTCGTTGGCCAATCCTTATTCAATGTATCGCCATTTCGTAAATTCATATCTTCCGCTTCTACCCCATGTAAGATCAAATTCATTTTGGCTAAATTATATGTCGTCGTATTCAATTCTTGTCCATGGTATTTCACTGAATCAGGATAATTTAGATAATTCCGTACATTTAACATCAATGATCCTGAACCCATGGTTGGATCGAATACACTAAAAAGCTTCTTGTCTTCTTGGTTGATTGCGACAATTTGAGCCATCATATCAGAGACCATATGTGGTGTATAGAACTCTCCTGCTTTTTTCCCCGCTTCCGAGGCAAACTCACTGATTAGATACTCATACGCATCACCAATAACATCCCCTTCATGCCCTAAAACATCAATCGCATCTAATTTTTTCAAGACTTCGGTGACCGTCACATTGCGTTGTTGATCATCTGATCCTAGTTTTTTTGACTGTAAATCCACATCATCGAATAAACCATTAAACTGTTCATAGTTCGTGGATAAGTGAATAAATGCGGTATTCAGTTCGTTTAATTGGAAGATATTTTGTTTTGCTCGTGTCGCTAGTACGTGGAAAAGGTATTTCGGTTCAATTTCATAACCTAACGTATCGACTACAGTTGCCAGTAAGTCACCTTTAACGTCTGGATCAGACACTAATTCTTCATACAGTTTCGTTTGTTTTTCTTGGGTATTGTATTCTTCTAGCGATTCATCGGCTAATTCCACCACTTGAACCAATAGTTTGTCAGATAAGTATTTATAGAAAATCAATCCTAATAAATAATTTTTATATTCAGACGCATCCATTTTACTGCGTAAGTTATCTGCGGCACTAAATAATTGATGATTTAATTCTGCTCCCATTTTTACACTCTCCTACTACTTGTCATGTCTCTATTTTATCATCAAACAGAAAAAAAAGGGAAAAGAATCAAAGAGTGTGTTACACCGCACGTTTTAACTACTGCTATTTTTTCATTGCTCCTCTTCTTCTATCAAATCTACAATGTTTCTCCCTATTTTACCTATCTAAAATAGCTTAATGGTATAAAAATAACCTTATGAACTTCCCTCATAAGGCTTCATCACTTACTATCGGTTATATAGCCTTCTGCTTTCATAGATAAATAGTTTCCACCACTCCCAATAATCAGATGATCCTGTAAGTTGATTTGAAGTAATCGACAGGCTTTTTCTAACTTCGCAGTATATTCAATATCCGCTAGTGAAGCGGTCACACTCCCTGAAGGATGATTATGCCCAACGCAAATAGACACACTATTTGACAACAGTGCCATCTTTAAGATATCTCTAGGGAAAACGAGCGACTGATTGATGGTTCCTATATGAACAACTTGAATAGCCGTTGGTTCATTTTTTACGTTTAAACCAGCGACTATCAAATGTTCTCGATCTTTTGTTTCAATAAACGGAGCGAATAACTCGTATACTGCTTGTGGACTAGTACAGGTTCTAGCGGCATAAAAAGTTGAGGCTTCTTTCACCAGTTCGAGACTGACAATAGCTACACGCTTTCTTGGTTGGTTTGTTTTCATGTTTTTCTCCTTTATGATTGTTGTAGTTGGTTCTTAGAAAAATGCAGTTAATAATCTTCTGATAATAACATGGTTTGATGACTACGATCATCTATCACCCATAACTTTTTAATTTGGAAATCAGGCATCTTTCCCTTTATGGTGTAGGTTTGATAATCAATGAAAAATGGTTCTTCTTGTCGATGAATCACTTCAATTGCTTGGCGTTGATTATCTGGATTGAATTCAAAGATTTGTAAGTAGTCTAATTCTGTTTCTGCTTCCCTTCTTTTTTGTCGATCAATTGCCAGCAATAGAGTTGGATTTCTTTTGGTACTTGTTCATTCACTCCCTTCGTGATGTAACGATTTTCTTTGTTATCAAACATTTTATTCCCTCCTTAAAACACAAAAATAGACCAACCACCGATTAAGATGATTGATCTTCATAGATATAATATATACTTATTTTTGAGCTAGATACATCAGTTTACTCAAGATACAAAACAGAACCAGCTTCTTTCATTGGTTGTTATACTTTTCATAAATAACGTATATAATTGCCATAATCACGGCAAATGGAATAGTTAGCATTAGTCCAGCAATCCCCCATATAAAACAAGCCAACGGATAGGCACCTAATCCATTTTCGCTTGAATCTAGATTAGGAAAAATACTAAAAAGAAATAAAAAAATGGCAGGTATGATTATGAGTATCACTATATTAATAGCAAATAATACTTGACTTACAAGAAAAATTTTTTTCATTTGTTGACCCTTTATAGTTTGTTCTAGAGCACTTGTCGCAGGAGTAATGAAATTTCGGGAAAATACCTATTAAAAAGAATCTAACGTTTGTTTTTGTTCCTCAAATACTTGCGTTACCTTCTTACTAAATTGACCTTTCACTGATTCTCGAAAGGAGCTTCCAGTTGAATTAATCATCGAAGATGCTTCACTCATCCCTTTTTCTCCTTTTGTTTTGACTGATTCTTTATCCGTGTTCATTTGGGCACTTGCACTTTTTCCCAGTCCACGTAGCGCTATTTTTTGACTTTCTTTTCGGAACGCTTTTTCTCGTGCTTTTTGTTCCCGTTCTTTTGCTTCTTTTGACACCCCTTTAGCCCTCCTGTTGGATTAATTTTTGACGTTTCTTTCGATAATCAGATTCCGCTTCGTCTTGTTGCTGAATCAAGTTTTTTCGTTCTTGGGTTAATTCTTCCAAGTAATTCGCTTCATTGCGTTGTAATTCTCGTTGTATATCCATTAACGAATCCATAGAACGCTCTCTTTTCCCCACTACTTGCCGTACTTGATACAACAATTCTTGCGTATAATCTTCTCCATTTCGGAGATATTCTTTTACTCTATCTTCTTGCTCCTCCAACTCCACTCTAGTTTTCTGATAATTTCGGAATAATTCTTCTTCTGCATCTACAGTCATTTTTATTTCTCCTCTATGAAACAAGCCCTTTTAATTGGTTCGCTAGTTCTTTGTCTCTTTGAACAAGCTCATTGATTTTACTTCGTATTTCTTTCGCTAATTGTTGGAATTTTTCAGCCATTTTTTTGGCTTTATTTATCTTTTCTTTATACTCATTCACGGGTTCTGTCACAATACTTTGTTCTGTACAACCACCTTCTGCTAAGGCAGATTTGATTTCTCCTTCAGATAAATCAGTCCCAATCGATCGAGCATCCGTTAACGTTTCTGTCCATAATTTTTCTGCGCTTTGTATGCCTGTTTGATACACGATCACAACTGATAACATCGCGGTTTCAAATTCTGAGGAAGCATGGCTCACAACTGCTAAAGCTTGACTATCATCTAAATAAATTTGTTCCCCCGCAGACAAACCGCCACCACTTGAAGTAAATTTCTTCCTTAATTGTTCTAAGTTCTTTACTTGATCACGCATAATCAACATATTATAGGCATGTTTTGCTTGTTGGAATTGTACTAACGATTCTTTCGTTACTTGTAGGTTTCCGTTCTTAAACTGATACCCACCCCACATATGTTGGTCAATCATTCCTGTTTTCTTTGAATCAATGAAAATAAGCATTCCTACATGTGACAATTTAATGTTCCAATCTGTATGTCTATATCCAATGGGAACAATATCTTTTTCATCTACGAAATTAAAGATACGGTCTTTTAACTGAGCTACTCGCTTTCGTTGCTTTTCTGTCATCATACAGTAAGCATTCGGTCCTTGATAAAGAAAGGCACCATTCACTCGGTTTAACTTATCTTTTGAATCCAATGCTCCTAAAGCATATTGGGCATTTGAAGAAGCTTGAGAATGACCATACACATCAAAACGAGCATTTGAATACTTTTCCATCGCATTATTCAGCGTTTCAGCAGAAGATTTCATTTGTTTGGTCGGATCAAATATGGTATTCGGTTTCTTATAGCTTTTCTCGATATTATTTAAGATTTGCTTATTATTATCCCACCAATCCCGCTTCACTTCTCCAGCTTGACTCCCTATTTCCTCTGGACTTGTAGAGCCTTGATACAGCACAGTTACGTTATTCACTTCAGATGGTTTTTGTATTTTGGGATTGCCGTCAGTGATAATAAAAGCCTGTTCCCCTGTTTTTTTATCATTTACTACTTGTGATACATAGCCTATTGATGTTTTCCCTTTATTAATTGTTACTTCATCATTAACCTTCCAATTTTTATATTCTTGTTCTGCAATGAGTTTACGTTCTTCATCTGTAAAATTAGTCATATTCTACTCCTTTAACTAACTCTGATAAATTTTCTGACAATCCAATACCGCCAACCTCCACAATATTTGAATGATTATTTAAATCAAATTTAGCAACAAGCTTATCATCTTTATTAATAATCACATCAAACATAATAGCCCCCATAGGATTATGTTCAATACTTTCATAATCTATTTCGTACGATCTAATTACTCCTTCTGGTGTTAAAGCTTTTGAATCTAAGTTCTTTAACCCTATTTCTATTTCCTTTTTTGCTTGACCACTCTTTACTACATTCACCATTTCACCATTAAATCGTTTGTTATCCATATACACTTTTCCTCCGATACCTAGAATAATAACTAAAACTATTCCTACTACTATTACTATAAATTTTCTTTTAGTCATCCTTTACACCTCATCATTAATAAGTAAACTATAACATACTTGCAAAATGAATACATTCGTTACTTAAAAAGCTAGTAGACATAATCCCGATTAACTACAGTAGCGTCTGTAGCCCCCCCTATTAAATACAAGCTTTTACTTGATAAATTTAGCTGAAAAGCGTCTGTCAGACGCTCAGTAAAGTTCCTTGACAAGTTGTGAATCGTTTTTTTGTTTCTAATACTGAAGAACTCCTTCGTTTAGTTTACTCTCTTATTATTTTCCAATAAGTGTAGTTTAACAAAATAAAGAGTAAGAATACAGACCATTTAGTAAAAAGTAATTTCTCATGAGAAATAAAACAGCGTATGACTATAAAACTAACATTATTTACAATTTGAGTGAAAAGACTATAAATAATGTGGTATGCTAATAATGGTTGATGGTTTTTTTATCCGAATATAGGTTACAGATCAGCTTGAATAAAGATCGGAATATCTTTGCTTTCTGAAAGAATCGAGTGAACTTCTCGCTCAATACTTTTCGCAAAATTCTGCTCTCCGAGCTTCGTTAATAAGTGGATATAGTCGTAAATATTTTCTTTATAACAATCGTCACCAGTAATTAAATAGCTTGTTAAATTATCCAAGTACTGAATGACTAACTTGTAGTCAAACGTAAGATTGCCTTCTTTTGTAGCGGCTAATCTTAAATAATAACGACTTTCTTCATATTCTTTTTTACGTAGTAAAGTTGTGATTAAATTGTTTATCATGTTTTTAATAAATTCTGTTGTCTCCACATTTCTGACTTCAATATCTTTAACAGGCAACACTTTTTTAGCTAGGTGATTGATTTGCTTATTGTTAAATAGAAATATTGTATTGGATAATACAGCGTAATCATACTGAAAAAAATACTCTTTTTCCATTAGAAGTTCATAGATTTGATTTAACTCTTCTTGGCTTACAGGAGAAATTTCTTTCCAAAAATTGGAGAACAGTGTTTTTATCCCGATAAAATTTGCCATTTCCCTAAGATGCATGTCCTTAGAAAATGTTAATTGGTTGTAGTAGTTAAGTAGCTCTCGTTTACTTGAGTTATCAGTTGGATCATTACCACACTGTTTAAACAGCCTGCGATACTTTTTTTGTTCCATGCTATCTTCTAAATATTCTGAAAATTCGTCTAGTGGAATAGAGAAACGTTCTAAAATATCTGTTAACTCAGAAAATCTTAGAATCTTTTTTCCTGTTTCAATTTTGGAATAGACGGAAGTATCAGTATGTGTAAGAATATCTTTTTGCTTTAAATTTTTATTTTTTCTAAAAAAATAAAGTGCTTCTTCTACATTCATTATAATTCCACTCCCCTTTTGTATAAGTATAGCATATTATTATATATAAATTGTTTGAAATATTCTGTTTTTGAAAGGAGGGATCGCTATGATTACAGTTGCTGCTGCAGTTACTATTTCAGTTTTCATTTGGGTTAATATTTAATTAAACTGCAATTTTATGAAATAACTGTTTAGTTATTTTACTAGACACCCCTTGTATCTTTTTTAATGCAAGGGGTGTTTAAATAATTAAGCGCAATATAGCTTTTTACTATGCTAATCAAGTAATTGGGGAATCAAAAATGCGGCTACTTATTGGTGGGTCCTTATGTTTGGTTGGAGCTAAACACCTCGATCAAATACCAGCAATATAATTGAATATCTCTTCATACCTATCCATTCACTCCTATCGTTATTAGCATCAAAACATAATCGTCCCAATTTGAACACAAATTAGACCAACCATCACTTAAGATGATTGATCTTCTTAGAAATAATATATATTTACATTGCCCAGTTAATAACAACTAAACTTGTTTAACACAAAGTGTTTCTCATTTTTCTTATTTCAATTCATTCTTCTGTCCTTCTTTGCTAAGTCTATCCATGTCCAAATAAATGAGTATCCATTCACTAATAAAAATAAACTATCCACAATAATATAAATGGGATCTGTTTTAATATATATACTCCAGCTCATCGTCAACGTTAAAAATAATAATAAAAAAGTAACTAACCAAATTATGGTCAACACAATAGCGCCTATTCTCTTTATCATTAAACTTACTCTTGTGCTTAGCCATACTTTTCTTAAAAGAAGTACCGCAATAAATAAAATTATAAAAGGAAATAAATTCATCATTAATGTGACTAGAATCACTAGATTATCCAAAAGTAAGAATACTACCATTAAAATACTCAATAAAATCAGTGGCATCAATGCTATAAATAGTGGCTTGTCACGATGATACAGATTATTTTGTTTCCAATGATTTATTTTTTTAGTTATCGTCTCTATTATTGAAGAGCATGCAACAGTCCATGTTGATTCTTCTACTTTATATTTTTGGTAACTATTGCTATATTTTGCAGAAATACTAACTAGCCCATACAATCCGATAATGAGTAAACTTATCCCACCTACAATTTTTAATGGTAAGCTTCCATTGCGATACGAAACGCCACCTTCATCGCCATAAATTTTTACATCCTGATCAACCAAAAGAATTATCGCCCACATAAAAGTGAACGATCCAACAAAATTACAATAAAACTTCTTCAAACGATTTCGACTGCTAGACTTAAACCTTATAAATGGAGTAACACAGAGTCCGATAGGAGCAAGATAAACAAATAATAATAATCCAGCCGTTAGTATGACAAACCAAAAATACGCTCCTGAAAATAAATAGTATTGAACTACTTGCCATGTACCAATAATTGCTAACACAACCAAACAAAAGAAACTTATTAACTTATACCTAACCGATAATTCTTGTCCAATTCTAGATGCAAAATTTTTCATTGGTTCATTAATAGAATACATCCGATATAAACAGGCAAACACTAAAGAATATACCAAGTATGGTACACACATATATGCAAAAATCAAAAAGAATGGGGCCATAATTTCTCCTACTCTATTATTTTTCTTCTTCTAAAAAATTGACTCTGACCGTTATTTTACCAGAATCGTGGTATCAATTGTGTAAGGTAAAGCTTGCTCTCTTAAATTTGCTATAATATCATTCATTTTCACTGTATCTCCTACCAGTATACTTTCTACTACCGACAAGTTTCCTTTAGTCATTTTTTCCATATCATAACTGATTAATAGAGAATATTCTTCCTTATCTATTAATTTTAAGACGAGTACATTTTTATCTAAAATAGCTAATTCTTTATCAGCACTCAATAAAAATATTATTTAATCTCCTAGTTGACATAACTGCCATTAAGAAAATGGCAGTCAATATTCTTATCAAAAATAATTTAATAACTTTATTTTTTTTGCAATTCAAATGTGCTGTCTATAAAAGTCAGCAATGATTGCTTACCATTATATAGTTGAGAAAATATATCTATTTCTTTTAAATTACTAGTCACAGAAGCATTCACATCGTTATCTACAGTCAACCGGCCATAACAAATTTTAGATTCTTGTACATAAACACCTGTTCCATCAGGAAAAATCCAATATTTATAAAGTGTTAAATAAGTACTAGGAATTTCATTCTCATTATTATCAAACATACTATGGTTTATACTAGAATTAATAATTATTCCTGTTTGTGCTTGACCTACATTGGTCAGAGGTAAAACCTCATAAAAAGCCCCTTTTTCTTTCATTACTTGTACATTCAAATTATCTAAGAGATTATCAGATATATAAACACTAATATAACTATCCGTTTGATATGCTGTATCTGTATAATAAGTTGTTTTCTTAGTTTCCTGATCATAATCATCTAGATATTTCGTTATTTGAAATTTATAAGTAGCAAGAGAATCAACACTTGCTACATGAAATTTATCCATCGACTCTTCTTTCGCTTTTATTGATAAACTATTAAAAGAACCTTTATCTATAGTGTAATTATTATTTTTTATTTTTAATATATAACCATTTCCAAAATCAATATTTCCATTTATCATTTTAGAGCTATAACTTTTTACGTTATCATAATTCGGTTTATGTTCCAGTTTTAAGCCTTTTTCCTTCAAAACTAACGTGTCCGTATAATCAAGGGACTCATTCAATTCCTCCATATTTCTATTGTAGGTCTCGATAGATGAGTTAAAATTTGTTACCATATCATGTAATTGTTTAGGGAAAATCAATACCGTTAATAATAACACACTACTAATCAATAATAATCCTATAATAAATAAGCTTTTATATTTTCTATTTATAAAGAACGAGACCTTTGGCTTTTCAAATAATTCATCGAATTTCTTAGAAAATAAATTCTCTTTACTCATTTTATAAACTCCTCAAGTACATTATTATCTTCTCCAATTTGTTCTTTTAATTTATTAAAATCTGTCTCTATATTTTGACAAGTTAATAATAGAAGTTCTTCACTGTTATGTTCGTCTAAATTTACTTTATCCATTACTGTGTATAAAGTAGGTAAATTTCTATATAAAAATAAATCATAATATAATAGGTCTTTAGGAAATTCCATTAAGTATTCAAAAATTTTTTTCGATTCAGCTACTGCTTTGGCTACCTTCCTTTGACTGTTATCATTTTTAACTAATTGAATTCTACTTTCAATACTATTAATGTAATCCCTCGTTGCTCTCATCTCTGATACAAATAACTTTAACTCCGAATCACTAAGAGCATTTTCTTTCACAAAAATTTTGATTTTTTCTTTTTGCATTTTTTTTAACTTTCTCATTTTTACTATTTGAGTTACAGACAAAAGTAATAGAATTACAAGTGTCACTATTGTAAAATAAAAATAATACATGATTTCTCCTTTAAACATTTTAATAGAGCCTACTAACGAATCTAAAAGTGGCTTACTCATTGAATCATTTTCTATTTTTAGAATAATTCTTCTTTATACTACCTAATTATAATTTTCAAAAATAATCCAACACATTATCTTTAGATACAAGAAAAACTTTTATACCTAATTGTTTAAGCGGTGTTTGTATCTCATTAATTTGTTTCTTATGCGTAGCATTATTAGGCAAAGCAATAGCAGAAATAGTATCTTTACATTCTTGGTTTAAAACTTTTAGTGCGGCAACTACTGCTTTTCCAATATGATTTTTTACTTGATTATCATTAAATGGCTTACCATACCTAGCAGAATCTTTCATTGAAGAAGTTGCCCCTTTAGCTTCAATACAGATTTTGTTTCCATTTTTAAATGCCTCAATGTCAATTCCTGTTTGTGTTGTAGTTGCGTATCTTTCTATTGTGTACCCTTGACTATTTAAATAGCTCATCATAATTTCAACTACTTCATTTTCGGTCAATAATTCATTCATTTACCTTAACCTGTTCCCTTCCCAACCTATATCTATCAACTTAAAAGAGTATTTGATCAGTATTATCTTTCCAAAAATATCATCACTTATGATACGGTTCCCCTCGCATTATCCGAAATCCGCGATAAATCTGCTCCACCAAAACCAGCCGCATCAACTGATGTGGATAAGTCAATTTTCCAAACGACATCTGCTGCTGGCTACGCTTCAACACTTCATCACTCAATCCCAACGAACCACCAATTACAAAAGCCAATTGACTTTTGCCGTTAATTCCAAGTTGTTCGATTTCCTTAGAAAATTCTTCACTACTAAACTGTTTACCATTGATTGCCAAAACAAAAACATGATCTTGATCCCCAATTTTAGCTAAAATCCGTTCGCCTTCTTTGCCTTTGACCTGAAGCATCTCCGCTTCGCTTAAATTTTCTGGTGCTTTTTCATCTGCGACTTCAATTATTTCAACTTTTGCATAGCTTTTCAGGCGTTTTAAATACTCATTGATTCCTTGGACCAAATATTTCTCTTTCAACTTACCCACAGTAATAATTTTTATTTTCACTACTTTCACATCTCTTCCTTTTACATTTTTCTACTTGTTAACAATTTTATCATGAATGTTTTGAGTCTTCCACATACTTTCCCACAAAGTTATACACATATGCACAGACTTATCCACAGTTCCATGTCGGATTATCCTTTATTTCATAGTATTTTGAGATACAAACACATATTCCCATTTATTTATCCACATTATCCACATTTTGTGGATAACTTTTTCACAAGGGTTTTCCTCTGTTTTTCAAAAGTTTTTCACATTTTATTGTGTATAAGTTTTTCTTAAAATGATTTTTTCATTATTTATATCTGTTTTTCTCCCCAACTTGTTCATAAAAAATTCAAAGCTCTTGGGTAGACTAAAGGTGTCTTGAAAGACTATACTAAATATAATAAATAATGATAATTAAATAGGAGGTTGCTTGTATGCAAAAAAAAGATGTTACACCTAATTCAGATAAAAAGCAAAATGGGCTATTCAAAAAATTTGGAATTGGTTTAGTTGGAGGTTTACTCGGAGGGGCACTCGCTTTTGGTGGTGCTTATGTTATCACAGGTCAAACCCCATCCTCATCTAATTCATCCACAACTACAAACTCAGTAAAAGACAACAAAGGTGATACGAAAGTAACAAACGTTAATTTAGACGTGACAAGTGATGTTACTAAAGCCGTTGATAAAGTGAAAGATTCTGTTGTTTCGGTCATCAACTTACAAAGCCCTAGTCAAAGTACAGCTGATGGAGGTTTTGGTAGTATTTTTGGTGGAAATGACGGCAGTGAATCTGATAATTCTAAAGCTGATGGCAGTGATCTACAAGCTGCCAGCGAAGGTAGCGGTGTAATTTATAAAAAAGATGGTAAAACTGCTTATGTTGTCACCAATAATCACGTAGTAGACCAAGCAAAAGGTTTAGAAGTTGTTTTACACGATGGCACGAAAGTTCAAGGTGAACTCGTTGGTACCGATTCTTATACCGACCTTGCTGTAATCAAGATTTCTTCTGATAAAGTTGATTCAATTGCCGAATTTGGTAACTCAGATAAATTAAAAATCGGTGAACCAGCATTAGCTATCGGTTCTCCATTAGGTTCAGCTTATGCTAACTCAGTAACACAAGGGATCATTTCTTCATTAAACAGAAATATCCAAAATGAAAATAACGGTCAAGCGATCAATATCAATGCGATTCAAACAGATGCAGCGATCAACCCAGGGAATTCTGGTGGTCCTTTAGTCAATATTGAAGGTCAAGTAATTGGAATCAATTCTGTTAAAATCGTACAATCTGAAAGCCAAGTAAGTGTTGAAGGAATGGGCTTTGCGATTCCAAGTAATGATGTTGTGAATATTATCAACCAATTGGAAAAAGAGGGTAAAGTAACTCGTCCAGCGCTTGGAATTTCAATGGAAGAATTAACGAATGTCTCAACACAACAAAGAAAAGAAATCTTGAAATTACCTGAAACTGTCCAAGTGGGCGTACTAGTTCGTTCAGTTCAAACAGCAACTCCAGCGGATAAAGCAGGCCTTGAAAGATATGATGTCATCACTAAAATCGATGGCAAAGATATCAGCTCTGTTACTGACTTACAAAGTACTCTTTACAAGAAAAAAGTTGGTGATAAAATGAAAATCACATTCTATCGTGATGGCAAAGAACAAAGTGTGGATGTTGATTTAACCATCGACCAATCAGCACTTAAACAAAATTCATCTAATTCAAACAATTCTCAAAATCCATAAATGGAGCAAATAAAAAACTAGGTTTTACTTTCCTCTGCTAGTCGGAAAGTGAAAAACCTAGTTTTTTTGCTCTAAAGGCACAACTTTATATAAGCAATATGTTCACTATTATTATAAAATAAAGATACATAAAACTTTAGAAAGAGGGACTTACCATGGCTCATAAATTACGTGAAGAATGGGATACATTATTTGGCAAAAAACATGATTTAGAAGAACTAAAAAAAGCAAAACACGATGAGAATGGAAACTTTATTACAGATGACGGTCTAAATACTGACGTTCTAGGACACGGTTCTGTAGATGCGTTAAATGCAATGATGTATGCTGATTGGAATACCTTTTTAAATAACAGCACACTATTCAGCGCTTTAGAAGAGGAAACACAAAACAAAGTCCGTTCAAATGGACCAAGTTTTGCTGAATATAATGGTGATTGATCATGCAAGTAAGCCACGGCTGAATAAACAGCGGGAGCAGAAGCAACTACCACGCTCTGCTTCGATCAAATCAAATTCTAGGTGCTAAAGCACCATGTTTTGAAGGCTTCGGAAATACGCTGAGATTGTTGTAAAACACAGTGAATATAATGAACTGATGTTGCCACAATACTCACTCGGTCACAAAAATTTGAGCACCAATTAGGTACCGATTATCATCAGTTCACAAGCTCACTGTGATGCTTGGCAATTTTCGTGAATTCCCTCTGATTGCTGTAAAACACAACGAAATATGAGTTGATGTTGCACAGTACCTACTTGGTTCTTGGAGTTAGACACTTTGTCCCAACTTCGACTTTACATTTTATTTATTTCCCAACAGGAAATGCTTCACCAATCACTGCATCAAAAGGCAATTCTAAGATCCCTTTTTTCGCTGGTGCATCTGGCAAACGCAATTCACCTGCAGAACAAATCATACCAAAACTTTCTACACCTCGTAAAACACCTGGCCAAATCATCATACCATCTGGCATCATAGCACCAGGTTTTGCGACAACGACTTTTTGTCCTGCTTTGATATTCGGCGCACCGCAAACGATTTGTAATACTTCACCATTATCCACTTCTGTTTGGGTGATCGATAAATGATCAGAATCTGGATGTTTTTTGCATGATTTTACGAAACCGATGACGATTTTCGGTTCATGATCTTCAACTAATGTCTCCGAAAAGCCAACTTTGGCAAGTTCTTCATTTACTTTTGTCAATTGTTTTTCAGTCAATACTACTTGCCCATTGCCCTCAATGTCGCCTAAAATCGTTGATGCCTCAAAAATATTCCAAGCAACGACTTGTCCGTCTTCTGCAACACTCACTTGAGCTATATTCCCTTTACGTTCTACTCGGTTTTCTTGTCCTTTATCGTCAGAGACCATGACCATTAAAACATCGCCGACATGTTCCTTATTATAAGCAAAAATCATTTTTTACCTCACTCCATTTTTATCATTTTTCAAAATACTAATTTTTAAGACTCTCTATCACTTGTCCTATCTTAACAAAAAAACAGATCAAGTGCATAACATTTTTTCCTATCAGTATTTGCCCCAGAAAAAATAGGTAAAACAAAACGGTTACGCCTTGCTTCACCTATTTTACACTAAACTGATTTACTTTTTCTTTGTTTCAGGATGAACAATCAAAACATCACACGGTGCATGACGAATGATATAACTGCTAACACTCCCCATCATTAAACGCTCAACTGCATTTAATCCAGATTGCCCCACCATGATCAAATCAACCTCATATTTCTTTGGTAAATCCTGACACATTACTTCTTTTGCAGTACCATAAGTCAGCACAGTTTCTACTTGATTAAAATCAACACTTTTTGCATACTCTTTGCAATCAGCTAATATCTCTTTAGCACCTTCTGTTTCTTGATCTAATAAACCATCGTTTAAAGAGGAGTAGCCCATCATCGTATAGACTTTATTTTCTATAACGTGAGCCACGATCACACGACCATTGTTTCTTTTAGCTACTTCAATTGCTTGTTGATAGGCTAAATCCCCTTGATCACTACCATCTACACCAACTAAAATATTCTTATATGTTTGTGTTAACATAGTATCCATCTCCCGATTGTTTTATTTTATCTCTTGAATCGGCTAATTATTGTCAATTAAAACGTTAACTGATACTTTTTAAAAAGGCTGTGATTTCTTCTTTTGTTTTTCGATCCTTATTAACTAAACGACCTAACTCTTTCCCTTGATCTGTCACAACAAAACTTGGAATACCGAAAATCGTCCATTCAGAAGCAAGATCCATAAACTTATCTCGATCTACTTCAATAAAACGAAACTCTGGGAATGTTGCTTCAATTTCTGGCATCACTGGCTTAATAAAACGGCAGTCACCACACCAGTCTGCAGTGAAAAAGAAGACACTTTTTCCTTCCGAGACATAGCCTGCAAGTTCTTCATAAGATGTTGGTATAATCATAAGCTGTCCTCTACTTTCCGTAAATGATCGTATTAACTGTTGTTTTATCTAATCCTTTTAAGACTTGGATCAACATTTCACGGGCTGCTTCAAAGTCTCTGATATTAAACATTGTTTGGTGTGTATGGATATAACGTCCGCAAACACCGATCACTGTACTTGGTACACCGTTATTTGTTGTATGTGCAGCACCTGCATCTGTTCCACCTTTGGAAACAAAATATTGGTATGGAATGTTATGAGTTGCAGCTGTATCTAATAAATATTCCCGTACACGAGGCAATGTAATCATACCTGGATCATAAATACGTAATAATGTTCCTTCACCTAGGTGACCATAAGTACCTTTTTTCGTTTGGATATCATCTGCCGCAGAACAATCTACTGCAAAGAATAAATCTGGATTAAATTTATGAACAGAAGGTTTCGAACCACGTAAACCAACTTCTTCTTGAACGTTAGCTCCAGCAATCAGTGTGTGACCTAATTGCTCATTTTGCAAAGCTTCTAAGGCCTCTAACACTAATGTACAACCATAACGGTTATCCCATGATTTACTGATGATGTTTTTGCCATTAGCTGTTTTGATTGTTTCAGTTTGAGGTACGATCGAATCACCTGGGCGAACACCAAAACTTTCCGCTTCTTCTTTTGATTCAAAACCAGCATCGAATAACACATCTGTCACTTCTAATTGTTTTTGACCACCTGTGCCACGTAATAAGTGTGGCGGAACAGATGAAGAAATACACGGATAATTGCCTTTACTTGTTTTTAAAGTGAAACGTTGTGCTGATACGACATATGGATTCCAGCCACCTAAAGGAACAACTTGGAATAAGCCATTATCTTTGATTTGTGTCAACATAAAACCAACTTCATCCATATGAGCTGCTACCATAACACGTGGTGCATCTTGTTCTTTCGCTCTTTTTAGACCAAAAACCCCACCTAAACCATCATATTGAATCTCGTCTACTAATGGTGCCATATTTTTTTTCATATAAGCACGAATATCATCTTCAAATCCGCTTGTACCTTGTAGTTCTGTTAGTTCTTTGATGCGTTGAAATGTTTTTTCTTCCATCGTTGTATTATCTGCCAGTTCTCCTGCTTCGGATCACTCGTTCTTTTTTGCAAAAAAATAACAAGATTTTTAAACAAAAATGGCAGATACTCCTTTCATATGATTTCACTTTCATTATAACGCAAATTTTTTCAATTGCCCACGTTTTTTGTTTTTCGGTATTTTCATACAATGTGTTAGAATGTAGTTAAAGCTGATGAATTTTAGCAAACTTTTGAAAATACACGGAGGTTATTCCCCATGAATGAAGAAAATGAATTAAGCTATTTTAAAGGCGGCTTAGCACTTGGTGTAAGTCTCGGAATCATAAGCGGTATTGCTTCTACACTATGGTATCAAAAAAAACGCACACTAGATGCTGATTTGGTTTTAGAAAACGTTAAGGACGCTTTTTTAAAGGAAGGTCCAATCGAAGGATCTTGGATCGAGTTTGAGAAAAAACCATTACGGAAATTTGCAGTTCATTCAAAGACCTATAATGGTGGAATTTCACGTTTAGAAGATGGCATTATGGTCCAGTATGAATTTACTGCTGATGCTTTTACAGGAACTGTGATCGATGTAAAACGAATCAAAGATTAAACAAAAGAGAACGGTGGAAACTACAGCATACTTATGTGGTTTCTACCGTTCTTTTTTATCACTATCTAGACTATTCTATCCGCTCTGTTACTTATAAAAAAAGAAGATAGTGCACCGCAACATACCTGCCGCAATACAAAACCTCCTCTTTAATAAAACTTCACTTAATTTACTTATTCCGCTTGAAACCTTGCTTCAACACGATAAATTGGCTGTCCTTTAGCAGAAAATTTTTCTTCATATTCCGTCATAACGTTACCTTCATAATCACTAGCATGCAGATCCAACCACACTTGTTCCAAAATCATACCATATTTTGAAAAACTACTTAACGAGTATTCAAATAAGCCTCGGTTGTCTGTTTTAAAATGAATTTCGCCATTTGGTTTAAGAATTTTTTCATCCGTTGCTAAAAAAGTTTTAAACGTCAATCGACGTTTCTCATGTCTCGTTTTCGGCCACGGATCAGAAAAATTCAAATAAATTTGATCCACTTCATTTTCCGCAAAATATTGTGTCAATTCTTCTCCGTTGACATGTAATAATTGTAAGTTAGGTAATTCTTCTTCCAACGCTTTTTCTAATGCGATCGAAAGAACGCTTAATTGCATATCAATCCCAATATAATTGATTTTCGGATTAGCTTTCGCCATTCCTACTACAAACTGTCCCTTACCAGAACCGATTTCGATATGAATGGGGTGAGTATTCCCAAAACGTTCAGCCCAACGTCCTTGCCACTTTTCTGGCTCGTCAACGACTAATTCAGGATGACTAGCTAAAAGTTCAGCCGCTCCTGGTCTTTTTCTCATTCGCATGTTTAGTGTTTCCTTTCTTTAATAACAAATTTTAAAAAGGGTAGGGAAGCTGAGACAAAAGCGTTTAGCTCCGAGGAATAAGAGGGAGTCGCTTTTTCTCACCGTTTATTTCGGATTTAGAGCGTGAGACAAAACTGACCTTTAGTTTTGTCCCACGCTCGCTACCCTCTATTATTTAAGTAAACAGGAAGAGCACAATACTCAACCTCTTTAATACCCAAAAGCTTGTTTCAGCTTCAAAATTTCTGCATTCATTTCTCTCTTTTCTCCTGATTGATAGTGCCGGAGAATCTCTTGTAAGAAATTGAATAAAGCATACCACTTGATTCGTGTCAAGGCTTCTTCACTAGGACGCATACCGTATGATAATAACCACTTATTCCAACTTCCTCGTGGAACATAATGGCCCAGCAACATCCCAAGGTCTAAGGCCGGGTCGGCAATCATTACAGAATCCCAGTCAACTAAATACAGATAATTATTCGATACGATCCAATTGCGATGATTTACATCGCCATGAACGACCATATAATTATGAATAGAATAATTTGGTATATTTTCTTGTAGGTAGTGATACACCCTAGCAAGATATGAATTATTTTGAAGTTCTTTAGGCAATTTCTCATCATATCCTTGAAGCATCATCGCAGGTGTTTGAATCTGACCGCCGATTTTTTCCAGCATGCTTTTCAGCATATGCGAATGGTGTAAATGATAAAGGACATCCACAACGTCATTTCTTTGCCCGATTTCTTGGGCTTTCAGTACTTGACCATCAAGCCATTCTTGTGCTGTTAAAATATCGCCTGTCACTGTTCGTTTCGTCCAAACTAGCTTAGGGGCAATTCCTTCTTTAGACAGTGCAGCCAAAAGAGGAGAAGTATTTCGTTTAATAAATACTCTTTCAGTCGCACGTATACCCATGAAAGTTTGGCCAGTTGCGCCTTTTATTGGCTGCAAGCGCCATTCTTTATCCAACTGAAATGCCATGGAAATTATCTCCTATCCTAACAACTTCTAATAATTATTTACAGTAAGTATCATTTTAGCTTCCATAGCGTTTAACGTCAAGCATCTCTCTTGTTCTTTTAACATTCAAACTAATTTTCTGACACTTTACACGCTGCATCGACACTGGCAATATAAGCATTCAGTAACTGTTTAGTAATTTTCCCTGGTTTTCCAGTTCCTACGATATGATCATTTATTTTTACAACTGGGACAATCTCCGTTAACGAACCTGAGACAAAACACTCGTCTGCCGTAAATAATTCTTCTTCATAAGCCGCTTCTTCTTTAACTGGAATTCCCAATTCTTTTGCCAATTCTATAATTTTCATTTTAGTAATGCCTGGTAAAATCAAGTTGCCATCTGGATGAGTATAAACAGTGCCGTCTTTGACTAGCCAAAAGTTAGCCGCTGAGGCCTCTGTTACTTTGTCATCACGGACAAGTACTGCATCATCAAACCCTTGACGACGTGCTTCATCTAATGATAATACATTACCCATTAAACTCAATGACTTGATATCGCAATGTAACCAGCGTGTATCAGGAACTACAGCCACTGTAATCCCTTCTTCCATTTTTTTCACAGGACGCTCATACGATCTAATATTAGCTGTTAAGACCCCTTTGACTTTTTCTGGATCTGGCAATGCATGATTTCTTGGTGAATCAATGCCACGGGTTACTTGAAAATAAAGTTTTCCTTCTTTGATTCCTTCGATTTCAACTAATTTTTTTAAATTGTCTGTCAATGCTTCTTTTGTAAACGGTAAGTGCATTCTGATTTTCTCAGCACCGCTCCATAAACGATTTAAATGTTCTTCCACCATATACAAGTGACCATTGTACACTCGAACCACTTCATACAGACCATCGCCATACTGATAGCCGCGATCTTCGATATCGATTTTTACTTCTTCGCGTTCAACAATTTGATCATTCCATAAAATATGCATGATTAAGCCTCCATTTTCTTCAAACGATAAGGAACATAAAACTTAGCAAATAACAAAACCTCAACAAACAACGCTGCCACAACCATTAGTCCTTCTTTAAAATCCGGTAACGCAATCAACACAAAGATACTAAACAAAGCTGCTGCAACAAGTAATAACACCGTTACAAGCTTACTTACGGCCTGTTTCTTTTGTCCATTTGATACAGGGTAAAGATGAGTCATCACCATATAATCAAACTGCGTATAGATCGGGATCAACTGGAACCCAATCAAATAAACAAACAAAACGGATACACCCATCGAAATCCAAAATTCTTTTAAGAAAAATAAAATAACCCCAGCGACCAATACCAAACGAATGAATAAGCCGCTATATTCAGAACCTCTTAAAAAACTACGAGCATAGAGATATAAATAGGTATTCTGGCTGGTTTTCTTGATTTTCCTCAACAATGGATCAAGAAATTTCCGACGTTTTACGCTACTAGAAATCTCAGGTACGTCTGTAAACAAATGAATAAATTGATAAATTCGATGCATCCGATTCTTTTCTTTTTGCACCATTAATTCCCAGTCTAGCGATATTGTCTGTTCCTTTTTGTTCAAAACCAAATAGAAAAAAACAGCCTGCACAATAGCAACAATAGGTCCTGCCAATGGCATAAGATATAAACTAAGCGCAATTGCGACGAAACTTGTGATCAACCACAAGCCAAACCACTGATAATATTCTCTTGAAGAAATTTGATACAACTCATACTTTTGCAAACGCAAATGACTGGCTTTTAAAATCCCTAACATTACTATAAAATAACTAAAAGTAGAAAAAGCCCATCCTGTCGAAACAACTACTAAAGGCATCGACATACCGCCGACCAAGAATAACGCTACTAGCGGCAACCAAAAAGAGTAGCGCAGCGCTCGATTCAAATAACTATTCATTTCAGGTTCTTTCGGTAAAATAAAGACTTTATCTGCCTCCTCAGCCAATGTAGCAATACGGCCGATCTGCAACAACGCCAACCAAAGAAACAAAATAATCGGTCTGCCCCAAACAAAATTTGCTGGTAGTGTTTTTAACACTTGAGAATAATAAAAACCTAATCCCCCTAATAAAAAGACGCAAACTAAAATAAAATGGTCATTAAAAACATAACGCATATATTTCATCATTTTTTTCAAATGGCGTGCTAAACGAATGCCAAAAAATCCAGACATATTAACCCACCTTTTCTTCTTTTGTTAGTGCGATATAAATGTCATCTAAAGAAGATCCTGGTAAACTGAACTCTTCACGCAGCTCCTCCATCGAGCCTACTGCCCGAACTTCCCCGTCATGTAAAACGACAAAACGATCGCAATATCTCTCAGCTGTAGCTAAAATATGCGTTGACATTAAAATGGCCGCACCTTGGTTGCGCATTTCATCCATTAATTCTAATAGCGCATGAATTGCTAAAGGATCTAACCCTAAAAATGGTTCATCGATGATATATAAACTTGGTTCGATCAAAAAGGCACACAAAACCATAACCTTTTGTTTCATTCCTTTTGAAAAATTGGCTGGAAACCAATCCAATTTATTTTCTAAACGGAATGTTTTTAATAAAGTGTCCGCTCTCTTAAAGGCTTCTTCAATTGGAATATCATAGGCCATTGCAGTAATTTCGATATGCTCTCTCAATGTTAACTCTTCATATAAAGAAGGCGTTTCAGGAATATAGCCGATTTTTTTGCGGTAGCTTTCAGGTTGTTGTCTCAATGTTTCTCCATCAATAGAGATTTTCCCCTTTTGTGGTGTTAACAAGCCAATTACATTTTTGATCGTAGTACTCTTCCCTGCACCATTTAACCCTATCAAGCCAACCATTTCACCCGATTTTACTTCAAAATTAATATCTTTTAAGACAGGAATATGACCGTAGCCACCTGTTAAATGTTCAATTGCTAAACTCATTAATGTACCTCCAACTATTTTTATCGTGAATCTATTATACCACGAACTTTTTGAAGGTTTCATGAACTTTTCCTCCCAAATAAATTTCAAGGTATGGTAAAGTAAAAGAAACAGCAAAAAGAAAGAAGGGAAACCATGACAGATTGTATTTTTTGTAAGATCGTCAATCAGGAAATTCCAAGCTATAAAGTTTATGAAGATGACACGGTTTATGCCTTTTTAGACATTACTCAAGTGACCAAAGGCCATACATTGCTTGTTCCTAAAGAGCATGTAACAGATATTTTTGAGTATGAACCTACACTTGCTGGAGAAGTCTTCGCACGAGTACCTAAAGTAGCACGCGCTTTAGAGAAAGCTTTTCCAGAAATGGACGGGTTAAATATTATCAATAATAATAAGGAACTCGCTTATCAATCTGTTTTTCACTCTCATATCCATTTAATACCACGTTATGGGAAAACAGATGACTTCTCCATTCATTTTGGGAATAATCAAGGAGTCTATTCTTCTGAAGAGATGCAGGAAATAGCTGAAAAAATTATGAAGCAGGTGGCACAATAATGGGAAAATTTTCTAAAGGAATTTTATTTGGTGCAGTCGTTGGCGCTGCTAGCGGTTTGCTTTTTGCCCCAAGAAGCGGTAAAGCGACTCGACAAAAGTTTGTCGATGAATTAGAGGATTGGTCTGATCTAAAAGACGACTTTAATGACAAATTAGATCAGTTCAAAGAATCTGCACAAGCGCTTCAAGCTACAGCTGATATGTACATTGAACCATTTATTGACGGAATCAATCAAGATGTAGAAAATTTTATGTTTCAAGCAGAACCAAGATTAGATCAAATCCAAGAACAAGTTGAAAAAATTCAATCTGAATTACCTAAACTGCCAACAGAAGACTAAAATTTTGAGCGTGGGACAAAACTAAAAAACAGTTTTGTTTTGCGCTCTAAATCCGAATAAACGGCGAGAAAAAAGCAGCTCCTTCTTAAATAAGCTGAAATTCACAAAAATTTGAAAAGCAATTTTCGTGAATTCCCTCTTATTTCTCGGAGCTAAACGCTTTTATACGAAAACTAATACTGTAAAAAAACAAAAAAAAGCTACCTCCTACTGAAACCGTAGTTAGCTAAAATTGGTCTAGAACGCTTCAACAGTTATTTGTTAGAGTGTTCTTTCTATTTTGTAAATAACTTCCTCCAAGTTCATTATAGCGGGACTGATCGGAAAACATCCGATAAATGATACGTATTAATAAATGAACGGTCGCAACAACCGATTTTTTATGTCCAGCATTTCTTCTTACCCGAAAGAAAAATGCTTGGATTCGATTGGGTTTCCCTTGGGAAACCGCTAGTGCTCCTTGCGCTAAGACCTTCTTTAGATAAGAATTTCCTTTTCCTACCCGTTTACTTCGATTCTTTCCAGCACTTTGATTGTTTCCTGGACTCGCTCCTGCCCATGAAGCCAAATGTCCAGATGTCGGGAAAACAGACATATCTATCCCCACTTCTGCGAGTACAACTGCCGCTGTTCTTCGATTGATTCCTGGGATTTCCTCCAAACGTTCTACGTATTCTTCATAAGGAACGAGATAGTCGTTGATTGTTTCTTCGACTTCTACTAGTTGTTTTTCTAAGCACTCAATTTGAGTGAGATGAAGAGCTAACATTTTACGATAATGAGGTGTCATAAATCCTTCTAGGGATTCAAGCAATTGAGGCACTTTTCTGCGTAAGGTAGTGTACACACACTCGAGAATGAGTGACTCTGTGATTGGTTTATTTTCAATTAAGGCATAGAGTAAGGCTCTGCCAGATTTTCCATAGATATCTTTAATCACTGAGGTTAATTTGATTCCAGCATTCTGCAGGACCATGTGCCCCCGATTTTTTTCTCGATTCAAATCTTCTACTAAGTGCTTGCGATAACGTGTTAAGTCTCTCAATTCCTGAATAGGTTCTGGTGGAACAAAACTTGTAGGAACGACTCCTAATCGAGTGAGACGAGCAATCCATTCCGCATCTTTCATATCCGTTTTTTTTCCTGGAATATTTTTGATGTGGCGAGGATTCGCCAACTGTAAATCAAAATGATTTTGTAAAATTCGCCAGACACATTTCCAATAAACACCCGTGCTTTCCATGCTTATGTGTGTGACTTCGTAAGAAGTCAACCAATCAGATAAGTCAAAAAGACCACGAGTTGTCGTATCAAAACTACCAAAGAATTTTTCTGGGCGTTTTTTTCCTTCAGCAGAACGAATAATACACGCAACAATTACTTTTTGATGGATGTCTAATCCAGCACAACAAGAACGAAGTACATCTTCCATTTTCAACATTCCTCCTTGAAAAAAAGTACAGAAGAGGCTATTCTACTTATAGAAACAAATTTATTTTTATACGCAGGTTCTATGACCTAATGATTGGTACAAATAAGTAGAATGATCTAGTTTGTCCCTCAAGGTTACTTGGAGAAGAACCTCAATAAGCGATCGACCTACAAGCCACTTCTGTCATCTCTAGTATGACAGGAAATAGCCTGTAGGTCGATCACTTTATTTTCATTCTGTTTGGTGAGGGCGGTAGCCCTCATGAGTGTTTGTCTCGGCCTCATTTTTCTAATTAAATTCAAATAATCATTATTTTTAAGCCTGATCAACTCGCTTGTTTAACCAATTGTACACGCAATTTAGACTAAATTTCTTAAAACGATCCGTTTTTATAGATGAAATTGTGTCCTAAATTCGAAAATTCTTTGAAACTATTGCTTACGTATTTCTTTTATGAAACATAGTGTGGTATAGTTATAACCGTGAGAAATTATTTCTACATAATAAAAAATAAAACAAACTTAGGAGTGCTTACAAGAATGAAGAAAAAACTAATCTTAGCTGCAGCAGGTATGTTCAGTATTTTTGCCTTAGCTGCATGTACAGGCGGTTCACAAGATATCGCAACAATGAAAGGCGGAACAATCACTGTTGACGATTTTTACAACCAAACGAAATCTAGCCAACAAAGCCAACAAACAGTTCAACAAATGATCATTTTCAAAGTATTTGATCAAAAATATGGTAAAGATGTTTCAGACAAAGACGTTCAAGCTAAATTTGATGAAACGAAGAAAAGCATTGAATCACAAGGTGGAAACTTTGCTGACCAATTGAAACAAGCTGGTCTTACAGAGAAAAGTTATAAAGAACAAATCAAACAAAGTTTAGCTTATCAAGCTGGAATCAAAGCACACATCAAAATTACTGATGCAGATTTAAAAACTGCTTGGGAAACATTCCACCCAGAAGTAGAAGCACAAGTTATCCAAGTTGCTACTGAAGATGAAGCAAAAGAGATCAAAAAACAATTAAATGACGGCGGCGACTTTGCAAAAATCGCTAAAGAAAAATCAACTGATGAAGCAACTAAAAAAGACGGTGGCAAAGTAAAATTTGACTCTCAAACAGAAACAATTGCTGAACCAGTAAAAACAGCTGCTTTCAAATTAAAAGATGGTGAAGTTTCAGAACCAATTCAAGCGACTGATTCAACTGGTTACCAATCAACATTCACTATCGTAAAAATGGTAAAAAATAAAGAAAAAGGCAATGACATGGCTCCTTACAAAAAAGAGTTGAAGAAAATTGCTGAAACAGCGAAACAAAACGATCAAGAATTTATCCAAAAAGTGACATCTGAAGTTTTAACTGAAGCAAATGTTAAAATCAAAGATGATGCATTTAAAGATGTTTTAGCTGGCTTAGTTGAAACAAAAGATTCTGCTAAATCTAAAGATTCTTCTAAGAAAGAAGAAAAATCTTCTAAAGAAAAAGAATCAAAATCAAGTGATTCAGAAAAATCTAAAGATTCTTCAAGCAAAACGGAAGAATCATCAAGTAAGACTGAAGAGTCTTCTAAATAAGCACAACAAAAAAAGAGATGAATTCATCTCTTTTTTTGTTGTATTATTTTTGAAAAACTAATTCAAATAGTTCATAAACAATCAATAGATCCTCTGAAAAAGTCAGTCCATGCGCCTTTAATGCTTGCTCAAAAAATGGGTGATGGACACTGCGCCAATATTGCAGAGTCCGGTCGCCTTCTCCTTCAAGATAACTGTGAACTTCTGATATTCTGGAATACGGAAGAATTTCAACTACTCTTGTACAAATAATCGCTTGTGCTTGATTCTTACCATCTAAAAGTACACTGTAATTTCCAACTTCCGGTATTTTCTCATCTTCTAGACCTAACTCATATAAAAGGTGAAGAGAAGACGTACCTGTTTTCTCTCCTCTAAGAACATGTGCTAACAGCTCATCTGCCATCTCTGGCGAGTTGCCAAAGGCCCAAACTTCATAATCAGGTTGCGTAATTTTATGTTGATGTTTAAATTGTGTCCATAAATCTATTGCGGACTGGTTCATCTTACAACCCCCATTTCACTTAAATATCTTTTGGCACATAAAAACTACGATTATCTAGCCCAAAGATTCGATCTGTGTACTGACCTGGTTCCGTTTGGCGAACAGAACCTAACATCATTTGGATTGATGCGTCGATATTATCGATTTGATGCAATACCTCAGCTTCCATGATCCGTGGTCGAACAGGCGAACCATATTCTAATAAACCATGATGTGCTAAAACCATATGACGTAAAACGATCACATCCTCATCATTTTCATCGATCTTCAGCGCAATACAAGCTTTCGTGATTTCTTCATCGACAAGAACTAAGTGACCAATCAGATTTCCTGATAGTGTATACTCAGTGGTCATTGCGCCAGAAAGCTCTTTTACTTTGCCTAAATCATGTAAAATGATTCCAGAATAAAGTAATGCTGCATTTAATTCATTGTATTCTTTACAAATCGCTTTCCCTAAACGAAGCATAGAAACCGTATGATAAGCCAAGCCGTTTGCAAAGGCATGATGATTTCTTTTCGCAGCTGGATAATCAAAAAATTCTTTTTGGTATTGCGTTAGTAGAAAGCGAACGATTCGTTGCCAATGAGCATTGGTAATTTCAAAGACCGTTTGGTTAATTTCGTCAACCATATCTTCTCTTTTCAATGGTGCTCGTTCCATATATAATGTTGGTTGGTTAGGCTCATCTGGCCGCGCAACTCGCATATGGATGATTTTCACTTGAGGATTGCCTTGATATACTTCTCTTTTTCCATTTAAAAGAATAACATTTCCTGCTGTAAAGCGGCTGATTTCTTCTTCTGAAGCATCCCAATATTTCCCATCGATCGTACCTGACGTATCTTGAAAAGTAAATGCGATAAATTTTTTGCCATTTTTAGCTATACGAACATCAGCATTTTTGATTAAAAGAAATAATTCAAAAACTTCGTCTACAGCTAGTTCACGGATTTTTTTCATACTTACACTCCTTCTAATTCTATAATCGGTTGTTTCAACGCTTTATAATAGCTTACCATTTCTTGGTCAGAAGAAAAACAAATGACTTGCTGATGTTCAGAAAAAATTGCAAATAGTTGTGCTAGTTGCTCTTTTCTTTGACTATCATAATGTAGCCAACCATCATCTATTATGATCGGACATAAGCTACGTTGCTCTTGTAGATAAAGAAAGGCAAAACGAACAGCCATGATCACTTGATCTCTTGTACCAGTGGATAGCTCATGCAACATGAAGCGCTGCTGATCCTCACGAGTAACGATTAATTGTTCTTCATGTAATTGAATTCCTTGATACGTATTTTGTGTTAGAAGCTTGAAATAATCCGTTGCTTTCTTCAATAGATTAGGCAATTGTTTTTCTGATAGTTCTGTTAAAAGATCCATCAATAATTGACCAGCTAATTGATGCGCTGACCAATTTAAAGCCAATTCCTCGATTTCCGTTTTCAACTCAGCTTGTTCTTGATACAGTTCGTCTAATGTACCGTCTGATAACATTTGTTTGCGCTGATAAAGGATTTTTTGTTCTTTTTCCTGTAATTGTTGCATACTTTGCTCTAACTCATTGAGCTTTTGAGAGATTTCTATTTGTTTTAATGGCAGTTGTTTAGGATCGCTCGATTCAGAATACAATCCTACCAACATTGTTTGTAATTCCTGTTTTCGTTTGTTGTTTGCCGTAGTTTTTTGGTAACTTTGGATTTTATTTGGAATCTCATTTATAGATGGTATCTGGAACCGCTGGAGCAATGGTCTCGCTTGATCAAGTACTTGCTGTTGCTTTTCTTTGACTTCACGAATCGTCTGACGTGAATACGCATCTGCTTGGTACTCTTGCGCAAAACGAACTTTTTCCATCTTGTCAGCAAAACGACTGATGACACTTATCCTTTGTGCTAATGTCGTTCCAGCAATCGGCAATCGTGCCGTAAAGCGCTCCGTCTGTTCCGCTAATTTAGCCACACGTTTTTGATCTTCTTTCAACTGATTTTCAAGTTCTTGATTTGTATTAAGCAAAATCAAATAACGCGTAATATCTGTGCGATGTGTTAACCAAAATTCAACTTGATCCATGCGACCTAAATGATTTTCTTTCACTTTTTGAGCAATATATCGGGACATTTCTTTTTCTTCTTCCTGGATCGTTTTGATTTCAGCTTTGATTTTTATTAGCTGATCATTCAAATAATCCAATTGAGAGAGCTTTTCTTGCCATTGTCGTTTTTCATTTTCATAGGTGTCCTTGGGTTGATAAACAAGCGGTAATATCCCCGCAATCAGGAATCCTGCACTCAAAAGGAATGTTCCATAGCGAAGCGGCACTGGTAAAAAGAAACTCAACAATAAAATAATTCCTGCAAATCCGCAAAAAAGTAGATTGACTGTTTTTTTTGTTTGGCGATGGTTTTTCCGAAACATTTCTTTATTGATTGTTTCAAAAGTACTTAAATTTTCTTCTCGTGTTGCAATTTCCTCTTCTAACAGTTGTAAATCGGTTTGAGTCGTTTGTAATTTGACTGTCCGTGCAACAATCTCATCTCTCATCTCGTTAACTGCTTGTTCTTCAAAGGATAATTGCGGTGGTGTTGCCGCGTTCCATCCCCATTTTTTTTCCAAAGGAAACATTTCTTGCTGGTTTTGCTGTAAGGATTGAGTCATCCAACTGATTTCAGAGAGCAATTTATCAATATCATACCGTTGGTTGAGTAATTGCTGAATATGTTCTTCTTCTTGTAAGTAAAACTGATAATCGTCTGTTTGATCTATTGTCTCACTTTGGGCAGCAATACTTTGGTTCAAACGAGTCAATTCTTCATTTAAAAAACGATGTTGCTGATAAATCGATAGCAGTGTCTCTTGTTCTTCTGCTTTTAATACAGCAGTTGCTTTTGATTGTTCGATAGAGTGCAGTTCTTCGTATAAGGGTAGATTCATTACTTGCTTTTCGACAAGCGCTAATTGACTTTTCATTTCTTGTGCAGCTTGGCGCTTTTCTGCTATTAATTGCTCCGTATTAGCTAATTCAGTAATTAATTGTTGGAAAGGACGTTCCTGCTGTTCTTTTTCGTTGATACGTTGTTGTAGGCTTTGGTATGCATTCAGCTTTTGATTTAATGGCGGCTGACTTCCTTTGCCTTTATAGATCGTCTGAGCTCGCTTAAAATAGTCTTCTCTACTCACTAATAGCTGCTTACTTCCTGATAGTCCTAACGAAAGTAATGATGTTTGTAGCTCTTCTTCATTTAACTTTTCTAGTTGGCTAAGTTGCTCTTGTTGGAAGGTAAAGACTGACTGAAATAATTCCCTCGTTAACGGATGAATCATCTTTTCCAGCATTGCTTCATCACCGATTTGATCATTAAAGTAGACTTTTGCTCTGCCTTTATTTTGCCCTTTGAAACGTTCAACCTGAACTTCCCCATAAACTGGATGGGAAAACCACAGACGTCCTCCATAAGCAGCACCATTTTTAGGTTGGTAATCTTTTTTTCGTTTGCCTTTAGCAGGAAAACCAAAAAGCATTGCTTGAATAAATTGATAAATCGTTGATTTGCCAGCTTCATTTGCCCCAAATAGTAATTGGTTTTTTGGAAGAAACTCAATTTTCTGTTGTTGCCATTTACCAAATCCAACGAGTTCTATTGCAATGAGTTTCATAGCTGATCCTCCTGTATAACAAAATCTTCTTTGATAGTTTGATCTGCTTGTTCGATGCTGCGCTCACGCCATTCTTCATTTATCTGTACAACAGAAGAAAAGAGTGGATTTTGAACGAGTTCCTGCAAGGTATTTGAAAATATATCTGGTTGTAAATAGTTTTTTTCCAATTGTTTTAGCAGCTCTGGAGCTGCGCTGATCACTACTTTTTTCTCAAAATAGTCAGTCATTACCTCTACTTGAAATAAAAATAAGGAGTGATTCGTTTGCTGTAGTAAAGTTGTCTGCAAATATTGAAGTAACTCACCATTTTCATATGATATTTGGAATTCTTCACTAAGTTCTTCAGTATCAGTTAACTGAATTTCTTTTAACGTTAATTGTGTTTGGTTTTCCATGTCTTTTAAAAGAAACTCAGTCAAGATACTCAATGCTTCCTGCAGATTTCTAGCTTGGCTCAGGGAATACCTTTGAAGCTGCCAAGTAACTTGAGCTACAGGTTCAAAGTGAACCGTAGCATGTCCTGGTTCTATCGAAACGATTGCCACACCTTGAACTGTCCGTTCTTTTTTAGTATGACCTTGTGGTGTTCCTGGATACACGATCAAAGGGTCTGCACTTACTACTTGTGGTTGATGGATGTGTCCCAATGCCCAGTAGTCATAGCCTTTGCTTTTCATATTGCTGAATGAAAATGGGGCATAATTCTGCTGCCCGTTATTCGTCGTATCACCATGATAAATCCCAATATGTAAATCTACCATTGGATCTTTTTTTGGGAAAGCCGACAGTTTATCCTCATTGATCCAAGGATGTTCATAGCTAAAACCGGAAACTGCTACTTTCTCTTGATTCTTCGTCATAAAGTAATGCGTTTCAATCTGTTCTTTTTGGAAAAGGAACATGTTTTTAGGAAAATCGAACCAATAGCGCTCTGCTACATAGTAATCATGATTACCAAATGACATGATCACTGGAATTTCCGCTTGATCCAAACGCTTCATTTCATCGATAAAATACGCTTGTGTTCGAATCGACGTACGACTTTGGTGAAATGTATCTCCAGCAAAAACAACAGCATCCACCTGATTTTTTATTGCTATATCAACAATTGCCGTTATTACTTCATGATTGGCCCGTTGCAATTTTTCAAGGATTTCTTTGGGACTATTTTTTAGGCCTTCAAAAGACCGATCCAGATGTAAATCTGCCGTATGCAATACTTTCATTAGATCCTCCTATTCGCCCGAATTCTTTTCTTTAATCATATCATTTTATTTAGAAGCGGTCAGTAAAAACATACGAAAATTTGTTCGTTTTTCATTTTTTTAAGACCTAAAAATAAAAAGGTGAAAATAAAACTTTGTATGTTTCATTCTCACCTAATTTATTAAACTTATTCTATTGTGATCTCTATCTGAACAATTTCACTTTGAGTTCCAATTCGCATCGGTGGTCCCCATGTACCTACGCCAGAAGAAACGATGACTTGTGGGCTGTTTTCATTTTTACGATAATAACCATAGTCTACAGTGAAATAAGCTTTTGTGACTAAACTAAAGGGAAAAATCTGTCCTTGATGGGTATGACCTGAAAGAATCAACTCATTTGGATTATCATATTCATCAATTGTTGAGGGCTGATGATCCAAGATGATTTTTGGCAGTTGATTGCCCACTTTTTCGAATTGTTCCTTCATGCTTTTTCTCTGGCCATCTTGTGAGCCAATCGGTCGGCTATCTTTTCTGCCGACTACTAAAATTTCTTCCCCAATAACAGTCATTTCATCTTCCAATAACGTAATGTTTGATGCTTCAACAAGGTCCTTCATCTTCTCAAAACTCTCACCAGCATCATGATTGCCCCAGCACATATACGTTCCATACGTTGAAGATAAACGGTTAAATTGTTTTTTTATGCCGTCTACATCTTGTAATGCTTTATAATTCCCATCAAACAAATCACCTGAAATGAAGATAATATCAGGATTTATTTGGTTGATTTTGGTCACGATTTTTTTCAACTTTTTCGCGTCATTAACATAGCCTAGATGCAGATCGCTAATCAATACAGCCCTTATTTTTTTCTGTTTATTGTTTGCCGATTTATCGATTGCTACGTGATAATTTACCGTTTTGATTTGCTGTGCTTGCCAGGAACCATAGCAAAATAACACAACGATCAAACATGCCGCTCCCATCCAAACCATTAACTCAGTTTTTGCTGGCACACTCGTAATTTTCCCTGTAATTTTCAAAATCAAATCTGTTAAAGCAAATATAACTAAAGATACAAACCAAAATGATAACCAATAACTACCTATTTTCCCGATTAATCCACCTACATTAGCATTAAACAATAACATCGTTAGCATCGATGCCACCGAAAAAATACCAATAAGTCCCCATAAAATGAGTGAATGTTTAAAAAATGAAAACTGTTCAAGTAATGAGAGCAGTTTTCTACCAATGTAAAAATTACTTAGAAGAAATAGCACCCCAATCATTAAAAATACTAGCTTATTCATGACACTCCTCCATTTTTGCTCCAAAGGCTTGACCTAATTTCACGATTGTTTCAAGATTATTTTCAGTGTTCCTCCAAATTTCCGGATTGATCTGTACTTGATTTTTTTGAAATAATAAAATAACAGTTGATCCACCAAATTCAAACCAGCCTTTTTTCTCAAAACGCTGACAATTTCCTGATTTTTTTAGATTTTTGATTTTTCCAACCATCAGAGCGCCAACTTCAATTTGAGCAATTTTCCCAAATTTTTCTGTCTCAATAATCGTAATTTCTCTTGAATTTCTTGAAAATACAGGTTGATTATGAATCGCTACTGGCTGAACTGTGTGGAAAACACCCTCTATTTTTTGATGTCCTATAATCGTTCCTTCAGTGATAAAATAATAATGATGGTAATCATCTGGAGTTAAACGAAAAATAACAGCACAACCAGCTTGCCATTCTTCCGCAAGACTTGTGCTATCCAGTAATTCTGCAAGATCATATTCCGAATTTTTTATGTTAAACGTTTGATTTTTATTGATTGGATAAACTGTAACTTTCCCGTCGCAAGGCGCACCTAAAGAAGATTCACCTTGCGATAAAATGCGTGCTTCTGGCTTGATTTCCCGCATAAAAAAATGGTTGAACGAACGGTATGACATCGTTTCATATTCGTCCATTTGAAGCTTATTTTTCTTAATAAATCGTTTGATCATTCTTTTTGAAAGTGCGCTATTTAAATAAACTCCAGCCACTTTTGTAAGCTGTGGTTGGATAAGTCCTTTTAACATAAAACGTCCAATTGGATTTTTATATAAATAATGTACTATCCCGCTATCATTGTCAGTGATAAGCTGTGTTTTAAAACCCTTCTCCATTTGTTTTCCCCTTTGAAAAGTTTAGCGAACAAAAAAAGCAACAACAGCGCCTAAAAAGGCTCCAAAAACTAGTTTTCTAGGGTCGACTTTTTTTATTTTCACCTTCGAAATAAATAAGAACCCAATAATCAATAGCGCTGCCGGATAAACGAGCGTAATCCCAATATGGAAACGACCCGCAATAAAAAATAACAAAGGAATCAGGGCCGCACTACTTGTTACTGGCAATCCTTCATAATACTCGCGATATCCTTCTGCGTGTTCTTTTCTCTCCATTTCTGTCACATTATAGTGGGCTAAACGAATCAAGGCAGCTAAAATATAAAATACAAATAATGGCAAATAAATTCCTTGCGTAAGACCTGATGCATAACCTAAAACCGTTGGGAAAACCCCAAAACTAATCAAATCAGCGAGTGAATCAATTTGAATACCGTAGCACATCTCACTCTTAGTACGTTCCTTCGTATTTGCGACTAATCCGTCAAACATATCACAAATACCTGAGAGTACTAAACAAAAAATTGCTTCAACAACATGCTGCGTCAAAGCTAAATACATTCCTACTATAGAAAAAACTGCGTTTCCATACGTTAGAATAACTGTGTAATCATAAATGCCAATCATACTATTTGTTCCCCAATCATTTTTTTCGTTTAGTAATACTATAGCATTAAAAAAGAGAGAATTGGGAAATTTTTTAAGATTTCATGTGTTTTTGATAGTAGAAAAAAACTGCCTTTTAGCTTATTTATGATTCTACAAAAAAAAGCCTTTAAAGATCGTTGAGGATGTTTCTTACCAACTAATCTCTAAAAGCTTTTATTTTCATCTATTAATCGTTATACAAATCACGAATCGGTGTCATGATAATACGGTTCAAATCATTTACGATCAAGCTAAACGCTTGTTCTTTTTGCATCAATTGGTTGATAACTTCTGCTTTTTGAACTTCCGTAGCTAATGCTTGAGCTTTCTCAGCATCTTCTTCTGAAAATTCTTCTCCACGCATTTGTTTTTCTTGTAATCCTTGTTGGAAGCTTTGGAATTCTTTGAACAACTTGTATGCTTCTTCATCCGCTTTTACATCTGCATAAGCTTGTTCCAATGCTTTAAACTCTTCCATTTCACGGATTTCACGTTCTACTTGATTAGCTGTATCATAAATATTACTCATTCAATCTCCCTCGTTTCTATAAATTCTTCTCTTTGATTGTACCATTCTTTGATTCGTTTTCAAACCGATTATTCTCCTGTCAAACCACCGAAGAAGTCTTTCAGTCCATTTTTCGTTTTGTCCCAGCCTTCTTTGATTTTGCCGCCGATATCTTTTGCGCCCTCTTTAACTTGGCCGCTAATATCTTTGACGCTGTCTTTCCAAGCATCGTTATTTTCATTTGTCGCTACTTCACTTGCTGGTTGTACGACGCCACCTGTTACATACGAATCTGCTACTGTAAAAGGAGTTTGTGCTGTGTACGGTAAAATGCCTTGTGTTTGACTGCTAAATACAGTAGAAGCATGCGTAGCACTGCTACCTTGCAAATAATGACTTTCACTCGTTTGTTCAAAGCCTAACCATGTTGCGACCACCACATCAGGTGTATAGCCGACAACCCATTGGTCATTGGTTTTATCTGTGTCAAAGTTCGTTTCTGTGGTTCCTGTTTTCCCAGCCATGACATATCCTGCTGGATCAGCATTGATCCCAGTCCCTGAGCTAAAGACACCTAACAGCATACTTGTCATTTGATCTGCAGTATCTTTTGTAATAATTTGCTTGGTTTTCGCATTAGTATTATCTTCGATGACTGCTCCTGTAGAATCAACGATTTTTGTAATCAAATGTGCTTCTGACTGAGAGCCGCCTGTCGCAAATGGACTATACGCATTCGCCATCGTTAAAGGGGATACTCCGGTTTTCAAACCACCAAGTGCTAAACCATAATATTTATCTTCTGGCGCTAACGGAATACCGAATTTCTCTGTTTTTTCGAACCCTTTATCTAGCCCAATTTTGTGCAATGTCCAAACGGCTGGTAAATTTAAACTTTCACCTAGTGCTTGGTACATCGTTACTTCACCGCTAATTGTACGACTATAATTTTCAGCGGGGTAATAATCTTGCGGTTTGTCTTCTAAAATACTATTTGGCTTCATTCCAGATTCTAAAGCTGGCGTATAAACCGAAATTGGTTTCAATGACGAACCTGGTGAACGTTTTGTTTGTGTTGCGAAGTTAAACCCACGATAGACGTGTTCGCCGCGTCCACCTACAACTCCTTGTACACCACCCGTTTTGGGATTTAGTGCAACGGAGCCACTTTGAACCATTGCGCCATCTTCTGCATTCGGTGGGAATAAAGCGTCATTAGCGTATGTTTGTTCCATCGCTTTTTGATAGTTTTGGTCTAATGCTGTATAAATTTTGTACCCTTTATTCAATAGATCTTCTTCTTTTAACCCATATTTATTGACCGCTTCATCGATGACCGCATCGAAGTAATAAGGATATCTGTAATCTGAATTTTGGTCAGAATAATTGTCCGCCAATAAACTATTCATATCGACACCAGCTTGTGCATCGGCTTCTCCTTGAGATAATTTACCGTTATCTACCATTAACTGTAAAACCGTATTGCGGCGATTGACTGCATTTTCAACATAGTCTATCGGGTTATAGATTCCTGGACCTTTCAACATCCCGACTAAAGTTGCTGATTCACCGACTGATAACTCGCTTGCACTAACTCCAAAGTATTTATGTGATGCGTCTTCAATTCCCCAAACTCCGTTTCCAAAGTAAGAATTGTTCAGATACATTTCTAGAATTTGTTGTTTGTCATACTTTTTCTCGATTTCGATTGCTAAAAATAGCTCTCTTGCCTTACGCGTCATCGTTTGTTCTTGTGTAAGGTAGGCATTTTTGGCTAATTGCTGAGTGATCGTACTACCGCCACCACCGCCACCGATCATGCCAAAACTCAACTTGCCAACTACTGCCCGTAAAAGTCCTTTAATATCATAACCGTGATGGGTTTCAAAATTACGATCCTCAGTTGAAATCAAGGCATCTTTGACATGCGGAGAAATTTGATCGATTGTGACAAATGTTCCTTTTTGCCCAAACAACTTCCCTGCCTCATCTCCATTTTTATCATAAATGACCGTTGATTCTTCTAACCCTTTTTTCAAAGCACCAACATTTGCTGATTTAGCTAAGGTAAATAGATAGATACTTGCTACTAAAACGACTAACATACCTAATAGCAAAATAATCTTATTGATTTGATATTTTTTCCAAATTCGCTTTCTCCAGTGATGAAAACGAACAAGATAAGGTTTGATCCAAGCCCAAAAGCGCTGAAAACCAGATTTTAATTTTCCCATAATTGTTTTAAAGTCCATAGTGCTCCCTCTTTGCATAAAAGTTTCTAAGCCATTTTACCATAGATTGCCGCTCTCATTCATACGGCTTTAGCATGAATAATGCACATAGATTTTGTTTTGCCTATTTTACCATGCTTTTCTTTTATTTTTATGTAGAAAAGTTTAAGAATACATCAAGAAATCTAGGTATTGACGGAGGAAAATAGCATTTTATGTATAAATTCTTCTTTTCGTTGAAAAAAAGTGCTAATTTAACAGAACTTTGATCATAAAAAATTCATATTTTCCCTTTATTATACAAGTATACCAACAAACAACCCTAACAAAACACTTTTTCATTTTTTAACTCCTTTTCCCACTCTTCCCCAAAGAGTGGGTCTCTTTTTGTTTTGAGAAAATTTTCAGCTCTGACTAACAGATGTGAAACTTCTACCTAGATGATTTACTAGCGCTTCCCTAACTGTTATTATACCTTTTTTTATGCTACACTTTTTTTGAAATGTAACCGTTTTACAAAAAAAATAGAAGAGGAGAATTTTTATGTCTAAAAAACTAACATTTTTACTTATTCCGATTTTCTTTTTACTAAGTTTTAGTCTGTTGCCTAATCAATCAGATGCTACTCAAGCAAATTCAAAAGATCCGATCATGATGGCTTATTATCGTACATGGCGAGACGTTACAATGCCTCACGATGCAAATTCCACCTTGCCTGATCCAAACGTCACTGCCATGACAGATATTCCTGAAGGCGTAGATATTGTCTCTGTTTTCCATTATGTCAATCCTGGAACAAATCAACAGAAATTTTGGGATACCTTGAAAGATACTTACGTCCCTACACTGCATGCTAGAGGGACTCGTGTCATTCGGACAATCGATATAAGAGAAATTTGGAATGTTCCTCATGCAGGTACTACGCCCACGACAGCTGAATATGATAAATATGCACAACAACTGATTGATACTTATCTAACTCCGTGGAATTTAGATGGACTGGATGTTGATATGGAATCTAGTTTGACTGCGAAGCAAGAAGAAATGGCGGTTGGTACGTTCAACGCTTTATCTAAAAAACTAGGTCCAAATTCCAATTCTGGAAAATTATTGATTTATGATACAAATAAAGATAATCATTCTTTATTTAAAAAAACAGCCTCTTACTTTGATTATTTATTTGTCCAAGCATATGGCCGTTCAGTTAGTTCTTTAGATAATACATGGAATACCTACAAAACGTCAATTACGCCGCAACAATTTCTTCCTGGCATCTCTTTCCCAGAAGAACAAGATCACAACCGTTGGAATGATACGGTAGAACCATATGAAACAAGCCGAGCTTATTCTTATGCAAAATGGAATCCAAAAGATGGTCAAAAAGGCGGGATGTTTGTCTATGCTATCGATCGGGATGGTAAGACATATGGTGATGATACAATCACAAAAACCGATTTTAGCTGGACGAAACGTTTGATCAATACAATGAATAATAACTAGTTAGGAATTTTTGTGTAAATCTTAAACCCTTCTTTAGAAAATATTTACATTTTTAGACAAATTAATACACAAAAAATTCATATTTAGTTTGTATTATATATGTATACCAACAAACAACCCTAACAAAACACTTTTTCATTTTTAACTCCTTTCCCACTCTTCCCCAAAGAGTGGGTATTTGTTGTGAATCGCTACACTTCGTTTCGATCTCATTGTTGTAAATCACAAAGAACGAAGTGATTCGATGATGCACAATACAAGGTATCAGAAAGATACATTGCTCCCTTTATTTTCTAAGAGCTACAGCTCTAAGAATTAAAGGACTACAACTGGCTTTGCCAGAGTAGATGATGAGCTAAAAATAGTGAGAGAAGTCTTCTTACTTGTGAATCAAAAAAATAATGTGATTTAATAGTAAACAATACAAAAATACCCTTTAGAAAAGCTATTTCTTTCTACCAATCCAGTTCCAAAATAGACTACTGTCTCTTTAATTCTACCTAACCACTTGCACTTATCCTTCCATTTGTTAAACTAAATAGAACGCTATTGAAAAGGTGGAAAACAAATGGAATTAGCCATCCAGTTACCGAAGAATTTTAAAGAACAAACCGTCCGAGAACTGCTTGAACAAGAATGGTTAGTTCCTCGTAAAGTAAGACACTTTTTGCGCACTCGAAAAAATGTTTCGATCAATGGAGAGCCCGCTTTATTCCATTTTCCTGTGAAAAGTGGCGATATTGTTACTTTACAGTTTGAATCAGAAGACTATCCGATGCCTACGATTCTTTTGGGGAATGAGTCTAAAGTGAATGTGCTGTTTGAAGATGACCATTTGATTATTTTAAATAAATCGATCGGCATGAAAACTCACCCGAATCAACCAAATGAAAATGACACACTACTTAACCATTTAGCCGCATACTTAGCACCTAAAAACCAAATCCCCTATGTGGTTCATCGTCTTGATAAAGAAACTAGTGGTGCGATTTTATTTGCTAAAAACCCTTTTGTATTACCGATTTTAGGCCGATTACTAGAAAGCAAGCTAATCTATCGGCGCTATCAATCAATCGTTTCAGGTATTCTAAAAGAGTCTATGACCATTCGAAAAAAAATTGGCCGTGATCGTCATGATCGACGAAAACGAGTGATTGATGAACGAAATGGCGATGGTGCTGTTACTCATGTTGAGGTTGAAACTTATGATCGAAAGACGAACCATACCACTATTTATTGTGTTCTAGAAACGGGACGAACGCATCAAATCCGTGTACATCTAGCAAGCATTGGGCATCCAATCATTGGTGATCCCTTGTATCATCCAAAACCTAATGGGCGCTTGATGCTTCATGCTTATGAACTGCACCTGACACACCCATTTACTGGAGAAACGATTATGGCAGTTGCTGAGCCAAGTCTGTGGTAAGCTGAAACAGCTAGGAGAGAACTTTTTTGTTCTTTCCTAGCTGTTTATTATTTTTTCAATATTTCGTATAGTTTAGTTAAATCCAACTGTTTATACCCTTCAAAAAAAAGAGCCAATTCATCTAAAACCTTTTGATTCATCCCAGCTTGATCATTTTCAACTTGTAAAACTAACAATGGTTCATGCAAACTCATCCGCAGTAAAAACCAACCTCTCCCATACTCATCATAAACATTTACTCGAATCCCTTCATGGTTTTCAGGATCGACTTTCATGCCTCGTTGACTTAAAACAAACCCACTTAAATCTCGAATTACTTGCTCTCCATAATCACGGACATGACTGTCCAAAATTTCAAAACGTAATTCTTGGGTTTCTGCTGGTTGTTTTAATGAACTGATCAAATCACCGAGTGTTGAGCCTTCTTTTTTTAATGTAGGTAACAACATCAGAATTTTAGCGATAACATAGGCCCCATCATCTAAATAGTAGTTTTCTTTAAAGGCTGCATGTCCACTTGTTTCGATCGCTAATTGGGTATCGATTCCCTCATCATTGAGTTCAATCATTTTGTTGATCACATTGCGGTAACCAGAAATATAACGCACTTGTTTGCCACCTTTTGACTCGATAAACTCTTTCAGATGGCTTGAAGTTGGTGAGTTTGTCACAATACTGCTACCAGGATATTCAGCCAAGACAATCGTCGCTAAGACAGCGATCAAATTATTTCGATTGATGACTTCGCCTGACGCATCTACCACTGCTGAGCGGTCTACATCCGTATCAAAAATCACACCTAAATCAGCCTTATTTTTCAAAACAGCTTGTTGGATACTTGCCATCGCTTCTTTATTATCTGGATTAGGAATATGATTAGGGAACATGCCGTCAGGTTCTAAAAATTGCGAACCTGTAATGTCTGCGCCAAGTTTTGCTAAGACTTTTTCTGCAAAGAAACCACCCGCGCCATTACCAGCATCGACTATAATATGAAAACCAGATAAAGGTTTTTCTTCTGTCGTTTTCATGCCTTTACGAATTTTATCGGTTAAATCAGCAGAGTAATCTTCTAAAATCGAGTATTTGGTTACTGAACCTTTTGCTACAAGCGCAGGTTCATCAGTGTGTTCTAAGATATAAGCAATGTCCGCTTTTTCTGCACCACCAGATTTAGTGAACAGCTTTAAGCCATTAAAATAATAAGGCAAATGACTGGCTGTGATCATAATTGCTGCATCACAATCATATTGCGGAAATTGCGTAGCCATAAACATGGCTGGCGTTGTCGCTAAACCAAAGTCTAAGACTTCGACATTTTGCTCAAAAAAGCTATCGATCAAGACTTGTTTCAAACTATCTGCTGAAATACGGCTATCATGACCGATACCGATTCTCAATTTTCCCGATTGCTGTTTGTCAGCTAAGTTTTTTTTATCACGAAGCCAATGAACCATTCCGACTGCAATTTTCCCGACTTGCGCTGGTGTTAAGTTCGCTATTTTTTCCTCATGCTCTACTGCTATTCCTCTTATATCTGACCCGTTTTGTAACGCTTTCAAATCCATGTAACCAAATCTCCCTTCATTTTTTGATTGGTTCTATTTTAATCCATCATTGCTTCAAAACGTTCAACAACAGCTACTGCGTCATCTTCCGAACGAGCAATAATAATGATTGTATCAACACCTGCGACCGTTCCTGCAATTTCTTCATAACTGACTTCATCTAAAAAATTAGTGACAACATCTGCTGCGCCCATATCTGTATGAACGATGACCATAAATTGAACTCGTTCCATGCGAATTACTGAATCTTTCACAGATTCTTTTAGTTTTTCCTCACTGCTAGATGCTTGTTGTTGAGAGAATAAAGCGTATTTCACTCGACCATCTGAACCGTGCGTTTTAACGATGCTCATTTCACGTACATCTCTTGAAACAGTTGCTTGGGTTGCTTTGACACCAGATTGTTCAAGAAGTGCAATCAGGTCGTCTTGGGTTTCTATTTCATTTTCTGTGATCAGTTGCTTGATCAACCGTTGTCGGTCTGCTTTTTTCATGTTTAGCTACACTTCCTGTTTTGGTTATTTTCTTTATTATAGCGAAAGTTGGAGGAATTTGCATTTCTTTTTGGTAAAAATTACTTTATTATGAGAAAAGTTGGGTATGTGATGAAAAAAATTCGCGTTCGTTTGGTATCACGGACGCGAAGCTTTGGTTTTTATACCTGAAAATTTCTGATAAAAACTTAAGTAAGTTTAGAATGAATACAAAATATTCTATTCCTACTTTGATTCAATCAAATTGGATGCTGTAACTTTGTATAAGTTTCCAGTTAAACCAGAAATCAACATTTCATCACCAAGAAGACGAATAAAAATTTTTGCTTTCTTCTTAGTGTTTATATTTATTTGTTGCTTTTCATCGGTCAAATTATAACCTGAAAAATTATTTCTCAGATAGCTGACTACATTGATTTCATTAACCGTCTTAGACGCATGCATAAGGCGAGGTTGGGCTCTTAAAAAGCTCTTAGTCAATTTTGGGTCTCTCGAAAGATATTCTTTCAATTGATTACAAGTTGAACTAGATAAAAAATTTTTTTCTTCTAATATTTTAAGCATTGAATTAGTTTCTCGAGTTCTAAATTCCACCAATTTTTCAGAATACTTCCATTCAAATTTTTCTATATCTGAAATATATAGTATATTATTAAAAATAAAAAAATCAAAATTCAAAGGTATACGAAAAGAATTTGTTTTATTCATTCTGTAACCATTATCTCCAAATTTTTTAAACGTATTTTTCTTATATACAGTCTGCATTGGAGAAATAAGCTTGAAGGTTACTAGCATATTTACTTCATCATCAGTATCAAATCTAGAAGCCATCAAATTTATATCATCAAACTCTGGATTATCATATTTATATGTGCTTTCAATAAGTTTTTGTTTAACATTATAGATATCTGGGAAAACTTTTTGCCAATCATTAATGAAATAAATAGCGTGCTTTCGTTCATCAGCACTCATAAAGTCTACTAAATCATGTCCACTTCCTAATATAAAATCAAAATGATTTCTTTGACCGTCAAGAAAACTCGCTTCTAAATGATCCACATCATTTTTAAAATCAACATATTTGACCTTCTCAGGATCTTTCAACATAAAATGAAACTTACTAAATTTTAATTTCTCAAAATACTCTTCAATCTCATGAATCAGTTCTTGTTTCTCCATACTTTTATTCTACTCCTTTTTCAATAAGAACACGGGATACAAATTGGATATTCTCATTTTCTTCAAAATATCTTACTTTAATTTTTTTGCCTTCAAGTTCATTTATTGGATTTTTTGAAAGTAAAATTATCTCCTTTGTCACTCCATTTTCTTCAATCTCTGTACTATATATATTAAATTTCATTACATAAAACATTAATGAGGAATAGTAATCACCAGATTTGTTGAATAAGTACATAGTTAATAAAAAAGTCATTATAAAAATAAGTATGCCTCTAACCCCATCAATATCTAATGAAAAAGTCGGTAACAGATAAGATGCTACAGTTGATAAATAGGAGATATTCAACGTTTTGAGATTCTTAATTGGAATGTGATTGTTAGCCTTCTGATTTATTTTTTTCTTAAAACAAAAAAAAGTTAATATACTCATAAATAATAGACTTGCTGTGCATAAAACAAGTATATTATTCAAAGTAATAAAATTTTCAAGTAATTTTCCATCCTTATCAAAAATATCTATTTTTTTAATAATAACCATAAAAAAAATAGGAATGTTTGAAAATAAAAATAAATTCATTTTCCAAAATCTACTCATCCATATCTCCACCCTTGTAATATTTTATATAGTTTCATATTTATTATATCATAATAAATATAAACAAAAAGTTAAATATTAAGTGACTTCTAGCTCTAAATAACGAACTATAAATAATTTTTTCCACACAAACTTACATTCCCCCATTGACTCTCCACCTCACTTAAATTAAAATGGAATGAGATAGAACGAAAAAAAATCTAGCCAAACGAATCACGTTCTGCTAGACAAAATAAAAAGGCACTCTGCAGGAAGATTGGTCGTCATCCCACAGAGCCTTATACAATCAGCATCACCTGATCGTACAAGTTGCCCTTAGTCAATTTTCATTGACTGTTTTTATTTTACTCAATATTTCATGAAATTACTAGTGTTTTTTCTGATGTTCTGAGTTTAACGACAAAAACAGGTCAATGCTTCTTAATTGTACTTAGCGCGGTTTCGGCAGGTGTCCGGAACCGTTTTTTTTCGTTCTATCTTACGGTGGAGTAACGATTTTTTGAAATTTGAATAATCGTTTTTAGGAAGTTACCGCAAATCTAACTTCTTTCATCACACTTCACTTTTCTATAATGATCTGCCAATTTTGTGCTAACTTTTGACGGAGCAAGCCTTTTTTATAGACAGATTATTGTAGCCATGATAGTAACGAGGAAACAGCCGACACCTCAATATGTTAAGCGGTCACTTGACATTTTGAAGCCAAAAACAATCAGCACAAACTGATAAATCAAGTTGCCTAAGTCAATAATGCGTATAGTAAGAAAGAATGCTATCTACCAGAATCTGTAGCATTCGATCAGATGAACATTCTCCACGGCTGACTGTTTGCTCGTTACTATTTTGTAAAATATTTAATACACTATCGACGCAATCTTTGATATACTATAACTAGTTGAATAACGGCTGAAGCTCTGAAAAAGGAGTTGATGCCATAAAGATATGTCTTTATCGCTTTTATCCTGCTTTATTGCATAGGAACAGCGGTCCTTGAAAGATTTGTTAAAAGATATCGCTTCGAAAATAGTAGTCACGCTTGTGGCTTACTATATTGTTGAAGTGATTAAAATCTTTGTCACTTCTATTTTTGAGTAAAAAAAGACCACTATCTGCCCGACCAAAGTAAGATAGTGGCGATGTTATACACTTTCGAGCTTTAGTCAAAAATCAACTAAAGAGTCAGTGCTTCCGCACTGGCTTTTTTTGTAATCGTAATAATTAACAATCACCTTACTCTCAATTATACCTTACAAAGTCTCTGAAAAGCAACTTAGCATCTTGATTTTTGTAAAATATTTAATACAATATCGACGCAATTTTTGATATACTATAAATAGTTGAATAACGGCTGAAGCTCTGAAAAAGGAGTTGATGCCATAAAGATATGTCTTTATCGCTTTTGTCCTGCTTTATTGCTTAGGAAAAGCGATCCTTGAAAGATTTGTTAAAAGATATCGCTTCGAAAATAGTAGTTACGCTTGTAGCTTACTATATTATCGAAGGGATCAAACTCTTTATCACTTCTATTTTTGAGTAAAAAAAGACCACTATCTGCTCAGCTAAAGTAAGATAGTGGCATTGCAACAAACTATCGAGCTTTAGTCAAAACTCAACTAAAAAGTCAGTGTTAGTAGCACTGGCTTTTTTGTAATCATAAAAAAGATGATTACCTTCTTTTTTATTATACCTTATAAAGTATAAAAAACACAACATAAGAGATAGATAGCTCTCCTATGTTGTGCCTTTTCATCTATCAACCATTATTTTTCCAACATCTCATGCTCCACCAAATAATCATGGGCAACGGTCGCCGGATCTTTTTGCTCCACATTCACTTGGTAATTCATCTCACTCATTTCTTCTTCCGTGATCTTACCAACTAAAGGCTGCAATAATTCTTTTAATTCCGGGTATTTCTCAAGCGTTTCAGCTTTCAGCAATGGCGCACCTTGATATGGTGGAAATAGCTGTTTATTATCTTTTAAAATCACCAAATCATATTGCTTCAATTCACTATCAGTCGAATAGGCATCTACCACATTCACATCCCCATTATTGATTGCTTGGTAGCGTAATGACGGTTCCATCGACTTCACATCTAAATTCAAGTTATACAATTTTTGCAATCCTTTATACCCATCTTCACGATCGATAAATTCTAGTGTAAAACCAGCTTTTAACTGACTTTCAACTTTTTTCAGATCTTCAATGGTTTTCAGACCGTTCTCTTCTGCAAATGATCGTTTGACTGCCACCGCATACGTATTTTGATAACGCATTGGTTCGAGATAATCCATATTTTCTTGTTTCTTAATTTGATCTCGTGCGTATTCGTACACTTCTCTTGGATCATTCGATGTATTTTTGTTGTCCTTCAAAAATGTTTCAAGTACGGTTCCTGTAAATTCAGGGTAGACATCGATTTCACCAGATTTTAGTGCATTAAATAGGAAACTGGTTTTCCCAAAGTTTGATTTTAAGTTTACGTGGATATCGCTATTTGCTTCAATTAATTCTTTATACATGTTGATCAGGATATCTGGTTCTGCACCTAATTTTCCTGCAACAGTGATTTCTTTTTGTTCTGCTTCTTGATGAGTATAGACAAATGAACCCACTAATAAAGCAAGTAACACCATAAATGCGGCTACAATTCGTTTCACTGTGGCTTTTTCCAATAAATGGATTCCAAAGTTAAACAAGACCGCTAAGACAGCGGAAGAAATTGCCCCAATCAAGATCAGGTACACATTGTTTCGGTCGATCCCGAGTAAAATGAATGTTCCGAGACCTCCTGCACCGATCAAGGCCGCAAGTGTCGCTGTTCCGATGATCATAACGGTTGCTGTGCGAATCCCTGAAATAATATACGGTAACGCTAACTGCAACTCAAACTTGATTAGTTTTTCCCGTTTATTCATCCCAAAAGCTTCAGCTGCTTCTTCCAACGAAGGATCGATTTCAGTCAAGCCTGTATAGGTATTTTGCAAAATCGGAAACAGGGCATAAATCACTAACGCCACAATAGCTGGCGGACTGCCAATCCCAATAACTGGAATCAATAAACCTAATAAAGCGAGTGACGGAATCGTTTGGAAAATCCCCGTAATTTGCAGAACAAATTCAGCGACTTTTTTGTAATTCGTCAGTAGAATTGCTAACGGAATTGCGATAAGAATCGCAATCAATAATGACAATAACGATAGTTGGATATGTTCGACGACCGCTTGAATAAAGTCTTCTTTACGGGCGATAAATGTTTCGATCAGTTTTCCCATATTATTGATCACCTTCTATCTTTGTCTCTAAAAAGCGTAGAATCGTTCGATCTGTGATTTCACCGATTGGACCATCTTCATCGACTAATACAACGGTTTTTCCTTCTACAAGTAATCGAATCACTGTTGGTAAATCTGTTCCTACAGTCACAGTGGTTTCACTCTCTACTTGTCCATCCTCTACAAAACCAGCGGCTACTAAATCCTCTGCACAATAATTTTCCAAATTGGCATGCTCATGTTGAAAGAACTGCGCCACAAATTCATTGGCTGGATGACTTTTGATAGCTTCTGGTGTATCTGTTTGAACGATTTTACCGTCTTTCATCACACAAATCCGATCGCCTAAAAGAAGAGCCTCATTCATATCATGGGTCACAAAAACAACAGTGCTGGCTAATTCTTTATGCAGCTCTTTGATCAACAATTGTAATTGTCCTTTGGAAATTGGATCTAATGCACTGAACGGTTCGTCCATTAAAATAATATCTGGTTTGGCTGCGATCGCTCGTAAGATTCCGATCCGTTGTTGTTCGCCACCAGATAACTCAGCAGGTTTTCGATGAAGGTATTCTTCAGGCGGTAAGCTAACTTTTCTTAGTAATTCTTCCGTTCTTTCCCGTCTTTTGGCTTTGCTCCAGTGTTTCATTTCTGGAATCAATTCAATGTTTTCAGCAACTGTTAGATTTGGGAATAGTGCGATTTGCTGAAGGACATAGCCGATTGTTAAGCGTAGCTCTTTTAGATTGTAATCGATCAGCCTTTGCTCGTTAAAATAGATATCGCCGTCTGTTGGTTCGATCAAGCGATTGATCATTTTTAAAGTAGTTGTTTTTCCGCTCCCACTTGGACCTACTAATACAAAAAATTCACCGTCCTCAATTGAGACATCGAAGTCTTCCAATACTAATTGGTCGTTGTATTTTTTTGATACGTTTTGGAAATTAATCATTTGTTCACCTCATTTTTTCTTGTGTGCACGTGCTATTTATCTTTAGGTAATCTTTCATTATTTTTAAGTATGTTTATAAGTATACTTGAAAATGTCCGATGTTTCTAACGACTTGTTTCTATTGTACAGAAAAAAACCTGACAACTGTCTGTCAGGTTTTCTGATTTTTTTAAATTAGCGTGGCGAAGTTTATTTCGCCAAACGATAAATCGCATCCGCATAAATGGCTGTTGCACGGAATAAATCATCCAATGCCATAAATTCATTGGCTTGGTGCATTGTATCTGTATAGCCTGGGAACATTGCGCCGTAAGCCACACCACGTTTTAGTAAACGTCCGTATGTTCCACCGCCGATAATTTGTTCGTGACCTTTTTGACCAGTATGATCTTCGTAAACTTGTAATAATGTTTCAACTAATGGATCATCCGCTGGAACATAATGCGGTTCTTGATTACGTCCGCCTTGAACGATCTCTGCACCGATAGCGCCTGCTGTAGCTTTCACACCAGCTTCTAAATCAGCAGCCGTTGTTCCTTTAGGGTAACGGAAATTCAAGCTCATAAAGTTGCCTTCTTCAGCATCTTTCTTGAAGACGAATAAACCAGCGTTCATTGTTAATTTACCCATTTTAGCATCTTCAAAAGCTACGCCTAATTTTTCACCATAGAAATCTTCATGGACAAGTGTTGCTGCAACTTGAATAAATTCTTTCGCTCCGCCAGCAAATGCATAGCTGTTTAGGAATACTGCTAAGAATGTCGCCGCATTGATCCCTGATTGCGGACTAGCACCATGTGCACCTTTTCCTACAACTTTGATCGTTACACTTGTACCATTCGCTTCTAACTCGCCAGAAATCGGCTCTTCATCCACAAATACACTAAATGCGCCTTGCATTTTTTCTGCCACTTCGGCAGTTGGAACAGTGATTACAGCGGTTGCTGTACCTGGAACCATGTTTTCACGTAAACCAGCATTGAAGCTTTCTAAAACATATTCGCCTTCGCTTGATCCGCCAAAACGAGCGTATAAAGAGACATTCCCTTTTTCACCGTTGATGATTGGGAATTCTGCATCTGGAGAGAAACCGAAATCAGGAGTTTCTTCATGTTTGAAGTAATAATCCATATCGCCCCAGCCGCTTTCTTCGTCACTACCAACGACAAAACGAACTTTTTTAGATAATGGTAACCCTAAATCTTTGATGATTCGTAATGCATAATAAGCGGCCATACTTGGGCCTTTGTCGTCACTTGAACCACGGGCAAAGATTTTACCGTCTTTGATGACAGGCTCATAAGGATCCGTATCCCAGCCGTCACCAGCAGGTACAACGTCCATATGTCCGAAAATTCCTAACGTTTCATCGCCTTCGCCGTATTCAATATGACCAGCATAGTTATCAACATTTTTCACAACAAAACCATCACGTTCGCCATACGCTAACATATGTTTTAAGCCAGCAACAGGTCCTGGTCCAAATGGTGCATCCGGTGTTACTTTTGAATCATCACGCTCACTATTGATGCGTAATAAATTTTGTAAATCTTCTAATAGCGCATCTTTACGTGCGTCTACTTCTTTTTGCCAATCAATTGTCATTTTTTAGTCACTCCAATTCATTATTCTACCTCCCCATCATACCACTAACTGGCTTAAAAGAAAAAGGCGGGAACAGTTTTTTCTGTAATATTTTGCGCTTCATTCTAAACAGTTTTATACTGAAGGTAAATCACGAAAGGAGAATATTCAGATGAAAGAACTATCAAAAGAAAATTTGACTGCTGTGATCAAGACTCGCCTACAAAATTCTCACAAAGGAACCTTTGGACGTTCCGTTTTGATTGGTGGAAATGACTCGTATGGCGGAGCAATCATTATGAGTGCAGAAGCTTGCGTTAAAGCAGGTTGTGGCTTAACTTCTGTTAGTACAGCTGAAAAAAATCATACTGCACTTCATGCTCGCTTACCTGAGGCGATGGTTCTTGATTGGACGCTCACTCAAGAATTCAATGATTTAATTGATACAGCAGATGTCATTTTAATTGGACCTGGTCTAGGGCTAGATACTCATAGTCAACATATTTTAGACAACGTCTTACAACAGCAAAAATCGTCCCAGTGGCTTGTGATCGACGGGTCTGCTATTACTTTATTTGCGCAAAATCATTATTCTTTAAACTACCCAAAACAAGTTGTATTCACACCTCATAAAATGGAATGGGAACGTCTAAGTGGCCTTAAAATCATTGATCAAACTGTCGAAAATAACCAACTTTGGCAAATGAAACTAGGGGCTACGATTGTTTTAAAAAGCCATCGAACTGAAATTTATACCGCCAACGCAAAATACAAAAACCCCTTAGGATCACCTGCCATGGCAACTGGTGGTATGGGTGATACACTTGCTGGGATGATTGCTAGTTTTCTAGCGCAATTTAAAGAAAAAGAAGCGGCCGTTTGTGCAGCCGTTTATTTGCATAGTTTCATTGGAGAAGAATTAGGGAAAGAAAATTACGTGGTCTTACCGACTGAAATCAGTAAGAATTTGCCCTATTACATGAAACGTTTTGAACAGTTACACAATAAAACAGAAGGAAAACGATAATCATTTTTCCTCTGTTTTATTTTCTAGGAATCCTGTTTGTAAAATCCTCATATAAATCTCTGCTCGTTCTGCTAAAAAATCCATTTGTTTGACCTCGGTAACTTCTGGATCAGCTTTCAAAAGCTGCAAACTTTCAGTAGAGATTTGATTAAATACACCCAAAACTAACTGAACAACATCTTGTTTTTTAATGCCTTTTTTGATCGGCAATTGTCCAAGAATTCTAGTTAATAACGGATAGGTGATGTTCGTATTTCCATCCATATACTGTGTTAACTTAACTTGGATTCCTTTTGGTAGCAGATGTTTTTGTATATATGCCGCTTTCAACAATTGAAGATGTTTCGGATAAGCTTGTTCTAATTTCATTTTATGCTGAATCGATACAACTATGACTTCTACCAAATCTGGATTCTTTTCCGTAAATAAATCCTTTGATTGTTCAGTTAAAAAATCAACCACTGCACTGATCGTTCGTTCATATAATACGTGTTTTTTACCAAAATAATGGAAAATCAATCCTTTTGAAACGTCAGCATCGTTTGCAATCTGATCCGTACTGGATTTTTGATATCCATACTTTGCAAAATGGCTTAATGCCGCTTCTAAAATTCGGTCGTATTTTTTTTGATCGATCTTGACTTCGTTCACTAGACTTTCAAATCCTTCCGTTGATAAACTCCATATGTTCCAGCTAAAAATAAAATAAGCAGGACACTCAATGAAGCCACATTTCCAACAGATAACCCTTTATCCAACAAGTTGCCTGGAATCCCCATATGTGTGGGTGAAACATTTTTTGCCCAACTAAATGAGTCATTCAAATCTGAAAAAATGCCAATTAAATAAAACCCAAACACAATACCTAATGAAATACTGGTACTTTGTTTACTAGATTTTAAAAATGTCGAAACAAAAAAGCCCAGTGTTAAGAAAAACAACAAAATCAAACTTTCTTGGATATAGATTCTACTGATTTCTCTGATGATCGTTGCAGCAGAATCACTTGATTGGCGATATAATAGCGTTGAACCTACAGAAACTGCAAATGAAAATAACCAAAAAATAGCTAGAATCAATACATTTCCCACAAATTTACTTGTCACGATCCCAATACGTGTTACAGGTTGTGCATATAAGAATTCAATCGTGCCATCTGTCTCTTCTTTGATCAAAGACTGACTTCCCAGCATCATAGCATAAATGCATGCTGCTAAAAACATATACTGAAAATAGTAACCAAAGAACCCGGTAGCTACTAAAAAGCTTGTTTGTCCACTCACGCTAATGTTGAACGTCTTTAGTAAGGATGGAGATAACCCGTTCAATTTAGCGCCCAAAAGATCCTCCATCGCTGAACTGTGCATTTGGGGATAAACTGCACTAAAGCCAAAAATAATAACGGCAAATAAAATAGTCCAAATGATCAGCCCCTTTACTAACGACTTACTTTCGATTTTTGCTGTAATCATTTTCCATCTCCTCCTTCATACAAGGCCATAAACTGATCTTCTAATTCAGGATTTGTGATCGTAAAATCTTGAATCGAAGTATCACTCAATAGTGGCAGGACTTTACGGAAATCACCTTCGTATAATAATCGAGTTTCATTTCCTTGGTGTTTTAAAATAGCAGCACCCATTTGTTCAAATAACGACAATGGGATGTGATCACCAATCAATGTGATGACTTTACCTAATGATTTTTCCTTTGTAATATCTTGAACTGTGATGATTTTTCCTTGACGAATAAAGGCTGCTCGATGTGCGTGTTGTTGAACTTCATTTAAATCATGGCTGGATAAAAAAATTGTCATGCCTTTTTTATTGTATTTTTCTAACTCTTCAAATAGACGGTGCTGCATTAATGGGTCCAACCCATTGGTAGGTTCGTCTAAAATCAGTAATTCTGGATTTGGTAAGATACCTGCTGTAATCGCAATTTTCTTTTTATTTCCTAGTGATAGATCGGACATTTTTTTATGAGCATCTATATCAAACAACTCAATAAAATAATCGATTTGCTGTTTGCTGTTTTTTAGTTGGTGAAAATCAGCCACGTATTTAAGCACGTCAATTGTTGTCATATTTGGATAAAAACGGACATCGCTTGATACATAACCTGTACGCTTACGAATTTCTTTAACATCTTTAATGCTATCCAAACCAAGTAAAGTAGCTGTTCCTTGATCAGGATAGATAAAATTTAGCATGGCTTTGATTGTCGTTGATTTTCCGGCACCATTTGGACCGATAAAACCGTAGATTTCACCTTTTTCTACTGATAAATCTACTTGATCGATAGCTGCTTGTTTTTTGTATAGCTTGGTCAACCCTTTCAGTTCAATAGCATTCATTTTATTATTCCTCCTCATTGACTAGTCAGTCAATAGAAGTATATACCTGCACTGACTGGCTAGTCAAAGAAAAAACAACAAGAAGGAATTGTTTAAATAAACAGTCGCTTCTTGTTGTCTTTTCTTGCACCTTTTGGAAATTTATATATTGTTGTACGAATAAACAGCGAGAAAAAAGCAAACTAAACTCCGTTCTGATCATCTCAATTCTCGGAGCTAAAACCTTTTATTTAGGTCTCTTTTAGGTCTTCAAGCTCTTTTTCAGTCAAAGCTCGATATTCACCTAAGGTCAAGTCTTCATCTAGCCATAACGTTCCCATTCGCAACCGTTTTAGGTAAAGTACTTTTTTATCGACCGCTTCAAACATGCGTTTTACTTGATGAAATTTTCCTTCTTGAATAATCAAACGTATTTCTGAGATTTCGCTTGTTTCGTCTACTGATTCAATCATTAGTTCACTCGGTTTGACTTGCTCTTTATTGTTCAACGCAAATCCTTCCGCAAACTGACGTACATCTTTTTCAGTTACGACTCCTTGAACTTTTGCGAAGTATTCTTTGTCTACATGTTTTTTAGGAGATAATAATTGATGAGCCAGTTGTCCATCATTCGTTAACAGCAACAAACCTTCTGTATCCTTATCCAGACGACCGACAGGAAATAGATCTTCGCGATAGTCTTCATTTCTTAGTATATCTATTACTGTTTGATCCCATTTATCTTCTGTTGCTGAGATCACGCCTTGCGGTTTGTGCAACAAATAATAGTAATATTTTTGATAGGTTAATGTTTCTCCAGCAAATTTAATGCTATCCTGCTTTTCATCAATGTGTGTCTTACCATCTTTGATGACCTTCTCATTTACAGTGACTAATCCTTTTTTCAACAATTGTTTGGCTTCTTTCCGACTGCCAACTCCAGTTTCTGCAAGAAATTTATCTAAACGCATATGATCCTCCAGTTTTAAAAGCGTATGTATTTTAACGAAAATAGCGGAACATTGCGTCCCGCTATTGATTTCGTTTTATTTATTTTATTTTCAACTTACGACGAATTTTAACTACACTTGCTCCTAGTAATTTGTCCGCTAAGCGCAGTTTTAATGTGATATATCCGTATACTGCTCCGCCAAATGCCGCTACGATCATGATAATCACAAAAGATTGGAATTTGCGTGTTGGATCCAAGAATAGATACAAGAATTGTCTCATCACGATTGCTGCAATCATCATTACTAATGTGATCAAAAAAATCAATAAACCGCGTCGTAACGTCAAGCCAAAATTAAAGTGACTGACTTTCTTGATTTTTCTCATGATCAACACGCAAGATAGCGCAAACCCGATCATCGTAGCAATCAATGGGCCATAAACTTCGAAAAGTCGTATACTTGGATATTGAACGATCAATTTCAAAGCAAGACCTAAACCAAAGTATTTGATGGCGGCCTTATTCTCATACATCCCCATTAACATTGTTGATGATAACATATATAATCCCATAAACAAACCAGCAAAACAGGCTTGAATCAAGACCGAAACACCTAAGTCATCTGGTGCATAAAACATTGTATAAAGTGGTTTTGCTAAGACGATCATACCGAATGTCGCCGGCAACATCACAAACATAAACAATTGAAAATTATTACTAATCAATTTAGACAAATCACGGTATTTTTTCAAGGTAATCGCTTCAGTGATCAATGGTAACCCTGTAGCTGAAATAGAGGTTGCTAACGCAATCACTACCATTGTTAGTTTATCTGGGTTTGCATTAAATATTGCAAACAAAGTTCTCAACTGACTGCCAGAATATGCGGTAAAGGTATTCATAAAATTAGAAAATGTAAACTGGTCAACTAGTTTAAAAACTGTCACACCTGATCCAACAATAATAAACGGAATTGCTTCTTTTAAAGTCTCTGTCAATAAATCTCGAGTTGAAGCTTCATGCTCATTGGCACTGTGAGCTTCAAGATAGTCAAACATTGGTTTTTGTTTACGAATATAGTAAAGTAAAACAACTAAGCTAGCTAACATTCCTACGAATGCGGCAAGTGTTGATTGTGTTACTGCATCAACATAATTTCCATCGATGACTTTCATAATAATAAATGCTGTCAATAACATATAAAAAACACGTGCAACTTGTTCAACAATTTGTGACAAAGCATAAGGCATCATATCTTGGTTTCCTTGGAAATACCCTCGAACAACGCTCATACAAGGAAAAATCAATACAGCTAAACTTAGTGAACGCATCGTTGGAATCAATTCTTCTCCGCCGCCTGACCACTTAGCTAGAAGTGGTGCTGCAAGATACATTATGATTGCAAAAATAGCACCTAAAATAGCCATCAACTGAAGAGCCTTATAAAAAAGCTGTCGGCTGAGCTTATATTCATTCAATGAATTGTAATAAGAGGTCTGCTTAGCTATAGCCGCAGGAAGCCCCGCTGTAGATATTAATAAAAAGAGAGCATACACAGTATATCCCATTGAAGATAAACTATTTGCTTCGTTGGCGTGTTCTCCCATCCATGCGTACCATGGGATAATGTATACCGCACCCAACAAACGAGAAATTATATTACTAGCTGTCATCCAAGCAGATCCTTTAACCATTTTCTCTTGGTTAGTCAAGATCGGTTGATCAGCAGGATTTGGTTGATTTATCATTTAACTCCTCCAACTTTCTTTGAACATGCTTTCTTTATTTTAATTGTTAAACCAAGTATATGCAACGACTTTCTTGAATAAATTAACTTATTTATACTTTCCACACAGATTTTGTAAAAAAACAGTCGTTTTCATATTTTAAATATCTAAAAACCAACGAAACACTTCATTTATAACTATTCCATTTTTGTTTATATTAAAAGAAAAAAAACGCTCTATACTAATTAAATTTTGTGATTATTTTTATATTAGATAAAAAAATACTTATTATATGATTGTTATTTTAATTCCTTTTTTATATTAGAATGAGACGTATTTGCATTAAGAATTTCGCAATCTTTTTTCCCCACCTACCAGTCAAGCGCCTTGAAGTTTTGACGTTTAAATTGTATGATGAATTTCTAAAGTTTTCTATCCAAAAAATCTGAAAATCAGATTATTAGATACTGCTTGGAGGCGTAATGATGACTATTTCTTTAGAAACAATCCGAGAATGTTTACTTGAAGAACATCTTTTAAAAGAATTTACTTCAGCTGACGGCTGGTCTTTGACCTTACCTACCTCGTTGAATAATAAAAATTTTGACACTCTTTCCTATGATTCCCGTACTGTAAATGCTAATACTCTTTTTTTCTGTAAAGGAATGAATTTCAAATCAGAGTATTTAGAAATGGCAGTCAAATCTGGGCTTACTGTTTATGTAGCAGAACAACCTTATGATGTCCCCGCAACATTAGGAATCATTGTGACAGATATCAAAAAGGCAATGGCTGTTTTAAGCATGGCTTTTTATGACTATCCGCAAAATAAATTAAAATTAATTGGTTTTACTGGCACAAAAGGCAAAACAACTGCTGCTTACTTTACTAAATTTATCTTAGATAACGCTACAAATAACAAAACAGCCATGTTGTCTACTATGAACTCTACGTTAGATGGAAAAACCTTTTTCAAATCACATTTAACAACCCCTGAGTCACTTGACCTTTATCAAATGATGGCAGAAGCTGTAAAAAACAACATGACTCATTTCATTATGGAAGTGTCATCTCAAGCTTACAAAACAAATCGCGTGTATGGTTTATTTTTTGATGTAGGAATTTTCCTAAATATTACACCGGATCATATCAGTCCGATCGAACATCCAACATTTGATGATTACTTTTACTGTAAACGACAACTAATTAAGCATTCAAAAACGATGATTTTTAATCACGAATCCGATTATTTTCAATTATTGAAAGAAACAGCTGAATTGCATAAAATTCCTTATATCGTTTATGGCGACCAAGCATCTCCAGACACAGATTATATCTATCAAACCTGTGCAGATGATTCTCTTGCCTTTTCTATCAAAGGAAAAAATGACTCCTTAGCTGTTTCTGGTGAGTATCACTTGCGTTTGGGCGGTGATTTTAATAAGGGGAATGCCTTGAGCGCTGTTCTTGCTAGTGCCTTAGTTGGCGCTACACGCAATGACTGTGAGAAAGGAATCAAAGAAACGACTGTTCCTGGACGAATGGAATTATTAACGAATACAAATGGTGCAAAAATCTATGTAGATTATGCGCATAATTATGATAGTTTAAAAAATCTGTTAGCCTTTGTCAAAAAAGAGCATCCTACTGGCCGTTTACTTGTGGTGATTGGCAGTACTGGAAATAAAGCTATTTCCAGAAGAAAAGATTTCGGTACTGTCTTATCTGAATTAGCTGATATTGCTATCTTAACTACAGATGATCCAGCTGATGAAAATCCCGTTACGATTTGCGAAGAGATTCAATCATACATCACAACGGATATTCCAGTTGAAATAATTGAAGACCGCAGTGAAGCAATTGAAAAAGCTTTGGCAATGAGTCTAGCAGAAGACGCCGTCGTCTTAGCTGGAAAAGGCGCAGACCTATACCAAAAAGTAGGTGGAGAAGATACGCCTTATGAAGGTGATTTCTATATTGCTGAACGTCTAATACTTAAATAACCTGAGAGGTTGGAACAGGTGTGTTTAATCCCAAAAACCAAGTAGGGACTATGCAACATCAACTCCTACTTCGTTGTGTTTTACAGCAAATAAGAAGGAATTGCTTCTGCTTCCTCCATTTATACCGATTCCATGTGGGCGGGATATAACTCAAAGAGTTATCTCTCACTCACATTTTTCTAGTGTCATCCCATAAACATCATTATTAGTGTCATCAATACTAAACTGATCAAAATACTCGCAGAAGACGTAAATCCAACTGTCTCTTCCGGCATTCCGACCTTAACGCTATTGATCACCGAAAAAGTTGGCATGGGTGCCACACTCAATACGACTAAAACAATCCGTAACAATGGATCTAGCGGAATGACAAAAGCAAATAATAACGCAAAAATCGCTCCACATAAATAACGCCAAACTAAAACTTCTTTTACTAAGTGCAGCGCTTTTTTAGGTAAACGTAATTCAAAATATAGTCCGATCATAAACATCGATAAAAAACCATTTGCCTTGGCAATCATTTCTAACACACCCAACACTTCCACAGGTAAGTTAAACTGAATGATTCGTAACAGCAACATAACCATATACGCTGTAAACGGTGCTGATTTAAACAAAGCTAAAACGATTTTCTTAAACGTAGTCTCTTCTTTAGTCCCAACCACTTTATCAATCAACAAGGTGGTTCCACCTGTCAACATCACGCTATTGCCAATATCAAACATCAAAAGAAATGGCACCGCTAACGGATAAAAACCTTGGATAAACGGCAAACTAAAATTACCAATATTATAGCCTGACATTGAATACATTTGGAATTTCTGCTCTAAAACGGAACGTTTCTTACTTACTTTACCACCAATCAAAATAACCAAGATATTCAAAACAATTCCCATTGCTAATAAGAAAAATAGCGTGCCTGAAACAACCACGTTAGCTAAACTAACGATCACGGTTGCCGGCAAGGTAATATTTACAATAATAACTGACAACATACCACCATCTGCTTTACTCAGCAAGCCAATTCGCTTCATTAAATACCCTAAAAATATAACAAAACAGAACCCAATTGCCTGTAATAAAATTTCCTTCATCCAACGCACCCCTCACTTAATTATTTCTAACACTACCATAAATTATAGCAAAAAAATTTATTCCTTACTGGTTTGAATAAGAAAACATCTGTGCAACTTTTTTGCACAGATGTTTTTTGTTTTTTTCACTTAGCTAACTTACTTTATTCTTAGACAATAAAAATTTTCGTACTAACAATAGCATCAAACTACCAATGGCAAGAAAATACAAAGGCATCATCCATAAAGTCTCATTATGCAATTTACTCATGCAAAACGTGAATAGACTAACCAACAAGTAATAACCTAAGCTAAAGATTGCTCCTGCAGTGCCGATCACATCTTGAAAATCGGTCAACGCTAAACTTAGACAATTAGGCAAAGCCATCCCTGCTCCAGTTAACAAGATAAAAATCCCCATCAACATTAGCCAAAACTGGATACTCTCCAGAAGAATACTTCCCCCACTGACACAAAGCAGAAAAATTGCACCAAACACCAACGTTCTAATCCCAATCAAAATAATTTTTTCCGGTGAATAAACTGGCAGTAACCTTTTGGACAATAAAGAGCCTAGAATCGACGCACCTGCCACACCAATGCCTAAAAATCCATACATCGCTGCCGATAAATGAAATTGTTCTATAAAGATAAATGGCGCTTCTGCATAGTAACTGAATAAAATACCATTGATCGCGCCTATTAAAAAACCATAAGTCAATACTTTAGGATTTATTAAAAATCGTTTAATGATCGGCAATAATTTTACTGGTACTCGCTTATTAACTTCAAACGTTTCAGGCAAGCGCAAAAATGCATAACAGAATATCAAAACACTCATCAATACTAATACAAGAAAGACAGCTCTAAACCCCCAATACTGATCAACAACACCGCCAATCAATGGACCAATCGCCGGAGTAAACGCAAGAGCTGCAGAAATTTGCGCAAATAACGCATGGCGCTGATTACCAGAATAACTTTCACGTAATATTGTTTGAGTTACAACGGATCCTGTACTGGCACCAAAAGCCTGAACAAATCGAGCCATAAGTAATATCTCAATCGTTGATGAGCGAAAACAAAGAAAACTACCTAACCCGTAAAACAACAATCCATAAAGCATAGCCTTACGTCGCCCAACAAAATCAGACAACCAGCCCCAAAAGAACACACCTAGCGCAAAAGCTAGAAAATAAATACTCAACGTTAACTGAACCATTGCCATGGATGTTTGAAAATCATGGGCAATATCTGGCAGCGACGGAGTAAAAATCGTTTCACTGATCTGTGGAAATCCAACTAAAACAATCAGTAACACTAAAGATGGTACACGAATTTTGATGCTTTTTTTCAAAATACTTCCTCCTAAATTAAAAGCGAGGTGGGCTCATTCAGCTCTGACTGAAAAATAGGAAAATATGGTTGTGGCGTTCTTTGTCACTGACATATTTTATCTTTTTTACGAAGAGCTAGCCCACTTAGCTAGATAAAATTAAAAGCGAGGTGGGCTCATTCAGCTTTGACTGAAAAATAGGAAAATATGGTTGTGGCGTTCTTTGTCACTGACATATTTTATCTTTTTTTACGAAGAGCTAGCCCACTTAGCAATTTCATTACCTTACAGAGTTGAAAAAAAACATCTATCTCCGGGAAGCGGCGGGAGCATGATCAATATTAATTTATATGTATTCACCAGCGAATCACTTCCTTTTCTTTTACTATACGTTTATTTAACATCTTCTTTATGGTAGCATATATCCAGTTACGATTTCAATTCCAACAATACTTTAACTATCATCACTTTTCTGGTTTTAAGTATTGACCGTTCAAACTTTTATCAGAAAATAAAATAATGACTAGTAGCCATTCAATGGTAAACTTACTATATACATATTCTAAATAAAGGAGTTTCCCTCATGAACTTAAAACAAGCTATTCCAAAAGATTTCAGCGGCCTTATCAGCATCACATCCAATAATGAACCTATATTAATGGAAGCATATGGCTATCGAGATCTTCCTAATCAAATAAAAAATAATGTAAACACGATTTTTGGAACAGCGTCCGGTAGTAAAACCTTCATTGCTGTTGCAATCATGAAACTGATTGAAGAAAAGAAACTGGGGATTGATCAGCCAATCAATCAAATTCTCTCAAAAAATATGCCTAACATCGACCCTAAAGTTACAGTACACCAACTACTGAATCATACCTCTGGAATCGGGGATTATTATGATGAAGAAGAAATTACTGATTATGCTGAATTATGGAAGGATTTTCCTAATTATAAAATACGCAAAAACAGCGATCTATTGCCACTTTTTATTGATAAAAAAATGGTGGATACACCTGGGAAAAAATTCCAATACAATAATACCGGATATGTTCTTTTAGCTACGATCATCGAAGAGCTCACTCGCCAAGATTTTGATTGTTATTTGAAACAAGTCATTTTTGAACCAGCTGGTATGACTTCAACAGGTTATTTCGCTTTGGATCGACTGCCAGCTAACGTCGCTAATGCTTACATCTACGATGAAGAAGCCAAAGCATATTACAGCAATATTTATAGTATAGACGTCAAAGGAACTGGGGCTGGCGGTTGTTTTACTACCTTAAAAGACCTTGAATGTTTTTGGCAAACCTTGCTTAGCGGAAAAATTATTTCTACACATGCGGTGAGTTTGATGCAAACCATCCAAGCTTCTGATTATTATGGCTATGGCTTTTGGATTGCTAAAAATAACGAACAGGCTTTTCCTTATATGCAAGGGCAAGATCCAGGTGTTTCATTTATTTCTTCTTATGATAGCTCATTAAACCAGAATATTACGATCATGAGCAATTTAGGGCAAAACGTTTGGGCATTGCATAAAGAACTTTCTACGGTTTTACTTGAAAAAGATGATAAGATACAGTCATAAGAAACTTGTTTGTTATACTCATAAATAAGTAAAAGGGCGTGATACAATGAAAAATCGGAAAATTCATAATTGTTTAGACGGTTGTTCTGTAGAATCAACCTTACAACTAATTTCAGGTAAATGGAAATGTGTGCTGCTGTACCATTTGATTTTTGAAGGGTCTTATCGTTACAGCGAATTACAACGTTTTGTCCCTGGTATCACTAAACGAATGTTAAGTTTACAATTAAAAGACCTAGAAGCCGATAAACTCATTCAACGGACAGTAATACAGGAAAAACCCATAGCTGTGAGTTATTCCGTAACCGAATATGGCCGAACATTAGCTCCTGTTATTGAATCAATGTATCATTGGGGCAATTCATTTAATACACAACATTCAGAAATACACTAGCCGTTCAAATGATGGTATAAAAAAATTCCCCGATTTACATCACTACTTACTTCCTTTACACTAAAATCACTTATTGCTTAGCGCGATAAACTTTCAAGTAAATGGAGGAAAACAAATTGACTATGAACACACCAGAAAAACGCCAAGAGATTTTATCAGCTTTTGAACATCGTCATGCCACAAAAGCGTTTGACCCATCCAAGAAAATCTCAGCAGAAGATTGGGAAACAATTTTAGAAGCAGCACGGTTGTCTCCAAGCTCATTTGGATATGAGCCATGGTCTTTTTTACTAATCGAAAGCCCTCAAGTAAAAGAAGAATTGAAAGAATTTGCTTGGGGCGCAATCAACAGTTTAAACGGAGCCAGCCATTTTATCATAGCACTAGCACGTAAAAATGTTACGGCTGATAGCTCTCATGTCAAACATATGGTCGAAGATGTATTTGGCCTACCGTTTTCAGCTGATGCACCACAAACTCAAATGTTCAAACAGTTTCAAGTAAAAGATTTTGATTTAAACAGTGAACGCGCTCTATTCGATTGGGCATCAAAACAAACGTATATTCCTTTGGCTAACATGATGACTACTGCAGCTTTATTGAAAATTGATAGTTGTCCCATTGAAGGCTTTAATCGATCTGAATTAGAAACTTATTTGAGTAAAAAAGGACTGTTAGATACAACTGAATTCGGTGTTTCTTATATGCTTGGATTAGGTTATCGTACAAAAGAAATACCATTGAAAAAACGCCAAACGACTGATGAAATTCTGACTGTTGTCGAATAAAATAAATCCTTTCTATCTCTTCACTTGAACAGCGAAAAAATCGACTAATCACCTTAGAAGCAGTATTCTTTACTGCTCACTAAGAAATTAGTCGATTTTTTCATCTTAAGTTTATCTATTTATTTCTTCAACACTGAAGGCTTAAACCCTTTCAATCTTAACGCATTCAACAATACAGATACTGAGCTAAAACTCATTGCAGCCCCTGCGATCATCGGATTCAACAATGGTCCACCAAATAGATACAGTACACCCATCGCTACCGGAATACCTAATGTATTATAGGCAAAGGCCCAGAATAGGTTTTCTTTGATATTCTTGATTGTGGCTTTACTCAATTCTACCGCTGTCGGTACATCCATCAAATCACTGCGCATCAAGACGATATCCGCTGATTCCATTGCAACATCTGTACCAGAACCAATTGCGATCCCGATATCCGCTTGCGCTAAAGCTGGAGCATCGTTGATTCCATCTCCAACCATGGCAACTTTTTTGCCTTCTTTTTGAAGTTTCATCACTTCATTGGCTTTATCTTCCGGTAAAACTTCACTTAGCACACGGTCGATGCCAACTTGCTTAGCAATCGCTTGAGCTGTTCGTTTATTATCCCCTGTAATCATCGCCACTTCAATACCCATTTGATGCAGTTTTTTGATTGCTGGGATACTGTTTGGTTTGATTGTATCTGCTACTGCGATAATTCCAGCAATCTTACCGTCTTTGGCAATATACATTGGTGTTTTTCCTTGCTCTGCTAATTGATCGGAGGTAACGCCTAAATTCCCTAGAGAAATACCGCGGTCATCCATCAATTTTTTATTCCCTAACAATAAGCGGCTGCCTTCAATCGTCACTTCGATCCCATGACCTGGAATTGCTGCAAAATCTTCTGTTTTGGCAAAGGCTAGATTTTTTTCTTCTGCACCATTTACGATTGCTTCACCTAAAGGATGTTCTGACCCTTTTTCGGCTGAAGCGGCTAGTCTTAAGAGTTCATCACGGCTGATATCATTTATTGTCACGATATCTGTCACTTTTGGTTTGCCTTCTGTAATTGTTCCTGTCTTATCGAAAACGATTGTTTCAATTTTGTGTGTCGTTTCAAGTGCATCCCCACTTTTGATCAATACGCCATTTTCAGCGCCTTTTCCTGTTCCAACCATGATTGCTGTCGGTGTTGCTAGTCCTAACGCACATGGACAAGCGATAACTAAAACGGAAATCGTGATCGTCAATGCAAAGACCCAAGATTCTTGTCCTAAGAAATACCAAGCTAAACCAGCCAAGACAGATAAAACCATTACAATTGGTACAAAAACACCAGAAATTTTATCCGCCATTTTGGCAATCGGTGCTTTTGAGCCTTGCGCATCTTCCACTAATTTAATGATTTGAGACAATGCTGTATCTTTGCCGACTTTAGTTGCTTTAAAACGGAAGCTGCCATTCTTGTTAATACTTGCACCGATAACATTATCACCGATTTTTTTCTCAACAGGCATACTTTCACCTGTCAGCATCGACTCATCGATTGCTGATGAACCTTCGATAACAACACCATCTACAGGAATTTTTTCACCTGGGCGGACAATGATCGTATCGTCTAGTTGAACACTATCTACTGGGATCTCCATTTCTTGCCCATTACGGAAAACACGGGCATTTTTTGGTGCGAGACCCATTAATTTCTTGATAGCTTCTGACGTTTTTCCTTTTGAAACTGCCTCAAAGTATTTACCTAATGTGATCAAGGTTAAAATCACACCCGCTGATTCATAGTAAAGCGCCATCGTAAATTGTGGATCACCAGCAAAAATCATCGCTGTTCCATATAAACTATACGCTACTGCTGCACTAGTTCCTAAAGCAACTAACGAATCCATATTAGGATGACCTTTAAATAAGGCTTTAAACCCAACTGTAAAGAAACTTCTACCTAAATACAATACAGGAATCGTTAAAACCAATTGAACCATTGCAAAAGTTTCAGCATGCATCATTGGATCTAGAAATGTCGGTAATGGTAAGCCAACCATATGTCCCATCGCAACATATAATAGTGGAACTGTAAACACAGCTGATAGCCAAAAACGTTGCCACATTTCTTTGATATGTTTTTGTTTTTTCTCGCGGTCTTTGTCTACAGTATCTGCAGAATCTACTTGCTCAATTGCCTCATACCCTGCATCTGATACGGCTTTGGTAATGTCAGAAACGTTTATTGTTGATGGATCAAAATCAACAACCATTTTTTCTGTCGCTAGGTTGACAGAAGCTTTTGTGACACCTGTTAATTTACTTGTGGCTTTTTCGATTGTTTGGGCACAAGAGGCACAGGTCATTCCTTCTATATCAAATGTTCTTTGCTGGACATTACTTAATGCTTCGTATCCTGCATCGGATACGGCTTTTTGAATGTCTCTTTCTGATAATTTACTTTCATCGTATTCAACATTTAGCTTTTCTGTCGCTAGATTGACAGTGGCTTTTGATACGCCCGTTAGCTTTGCGGTGGCTTTTTCTACTGTTTGCGCACAAGAGGCACAGGTCATTCCTTCTATATCAAATGTTTTTGCTTCCATTTTCTCCATCTCCTTTATTTTTTGCTTTCTATTTTATGCTTATACACACATCGACTATGTTTGTAGTCGACTCATTTCTTCTTTATATTAAGGTAGAATATTCTATTTGTCAACCTAAAGATCTGACAGTTTTATTTAAATAGTATAAAAAAATAGTTTCGAGCATTCTTTAAGTAGAATACTCGAAACTAGTTCAAAAGTGAGTTCATATAGCTTTTATTTTTGATTTCAAATACACTTCAACTCATTAACTTAATCAAGTGAATAGCTATTTAAAGATAGATATATTTTTCCTTCTTTTAAACCTTTAAATAAAATATTTTTCGATTTTTTTGGTTATTTTTTAATTTACATACTCAAAAACTAATCATACTCATCATTTTCTGTTTATTATATCATAAAAATATAGATAATTACTCACTAATTAACCTTTTATATTTTCTTTTTGTTAATCAAAATTATTACTAAGAATTTTTAACCAAACTTAACAGCAACAGCACATCACTTTATTATACATTTAATTAACATAAAGTGTAAAAACAAATAAAACAACTTTTCTGATACTATTTTTTAATTTCCAACTATGTTATTTTATTTTAAATATCTTCCGCACATTAAATAACATACATAATGATTCGTAAACTTGTCAAACAGTGTTATTATCAGTTTGTAAATAATTATTTAACCAATTTGTAGAGGAGAGAACATTTTGAAAAAGAAATCTTTAACGTTATGTTTATTAGCTTTAGGTGTTACAGGATTAACAATGTTTAGTGGAGGAAACGAAGCATCAGCTCACGGTTACGTAAATCAACCTGCAAGCCGAGTGGTCAATGCTAAAGCAAACGGGTTTGGTTGGGGACCTGGCGAAATTTCATCACATCCTGAAATCATCTCGACACCACAAGGAATTGAAGCTCCGACTGCTGATTTGGATTCTGGAAAATTGAATGGTAAATTAGCTTCTGCCGGTTTAGATGTATACTCACCATTGAACGAGCAAACTTCAAGTAGATGGGTTAAAAATACGATCAGCACTGGAGAAAATAATTTCAATTGGCACCATACCGCTGTTCACAAGACAAACAGATACAGATACTATATGACAAAACAAGGTTGGAACCAAAATGAACCTTTGACTTTAAAAAATATGGATCTTATTAAAGTAATCGGTCAACCTATCGGTGAAGACTTCCCTAAAGGAGAAGGCTTTACGCCAGCTGTAGATGAAATGCAACAAGTAAATATTCCAACTGACAGAAGTGGATATCATGTCGTTTATGCCGTTTGGGACATTAACGATACAATTAACTCATTCTTCCAAGCTATTGATGTGAATGTAAAATAATACCCTTTTAAACTTATACATTTTAGCCAGAGACTTTTGTCTCTGGTTTTTTTAGAGAATAATAAAAAGCAAAGATAGTTTTATATTGGCTTGTTTATTGCTTTTCATTAATAATATCTATCAAGTAATCTGGTGAAATTAAATTCTTTATATATTCTTCTTTAATGGCTATCGTTCGATTTTTCTCCATCCTATACTCAATGTAATTACAAGATCCTGGTATTAATCCAAAATTGTAAGTTTCTACAAATCGTTTTAAAAGTTGTTCACTCTTCCTAATACCTATTATTTTAGTTTTTAAATCTTGATCATTCACTTTTTCAATAAAAGAATTTAGATCAAATTTTTTTATATTAATAATATTAAAAAATGCAGTGAATGAACCAGATACTGGATTAATACCTGTCTTATAAATAAAATCATTAAATTTATTTAGTACTGGCTCAAACTCAATTTCATTTAATATCGTAAATCTTCCATCCTTTAACTTGTCATTCTCTTTACAGCTCTTCACCAAGCTTCCTTGTGCTGCTGAAATGATATCTCCTATTGGAATTTTTTTGTAACGACTTAACAAATCGTTTAGCTTAATATAAGATTCTATCCCATCACTAACATATTTATTGATATAATCTTGTATACTCCAATTATGTGAAGTATTATTCAATTCGATAATATCATCCATATTTTTAGAAATAGTTACATAATATGGTAATGGTAACTGATATTTTTTGGCAATATTGAATCGATGTTGACCATCTATGATTTCCATAATACTATTGACAGCAATAGGCGTAAGAATTCCTTTTTTTAAAATAGATTTTTCTAACTTCATATTAGCGCGAACTTTTCTGTTTCCCGGAATTTTTTTAAACTGCTCATATTCATTAGTTAAATATACATCGCTGATTATCTTATCCATAGACTATTTCACCTTCCTATTTGTTCTAACTAGTAGCAAATCACGTTCTTCCGAAATAATTGGTTTTTCTTTTTTAGATAGCTCAAAATTGATAGCCATACCATTCTTTGCGTTTCCAGGTAAACCGTAGTTATGAGCGTGTATAAATTCCTCAATAACTACATCAAGACTCATATTACTATTAATATAATCTAAGTTACGTTTTTTATTTATTCCTTTAATCAATCGTTCTTGATTAAATTTTTTTATTGTACATAGATTAAAATAACTTAAAAATACATACTGACTACTTTTCAAATTAGTTTGATTGATAAACTTTGAATAGCTTTCTAAAAATCTACAAAAATGAGGATAATTATAGAAGGAGAACTTTCCCTCACGAACTTTTCTACTTGAATAGAAAGTTAAATCTAAAAATCCTTGAGCAGCAGCAGCCAAGGATGAAATAGGTATATTTGAATACTCCTGTATCAATTGGTTCAACTTTTCATACTCCTCATTCTTATCAACTACAAATTTATTAATATAGTCATCGAATTTCCAAGCTTTTTTTGTGCTATTTAACTCTATGACTTCATTCATTCCTAACCCTTTACTTATGCAATAAAATATTTTTTTCCCATACTTTTTTGCAATTTCATACCGACTTTGCCCATCTAATATTTCAAAATTTTCGTTTACTGCAATTGGGATTAAAATACCATTTTTTACTATTGATTGTTCTAAACTAATATTTTTCTTGATTTTTCTATTCCCTTTTAATAGTTTAAACTTGTTGTATTCCTCTGTTTCATAAATTTTACCAATATTCTCCCCCACTAAGAACTCCTCCTCAACAATAATTTTATATTTAGATATCCCTTTTCTTACACCTGTCTCCATATTTAAGGAGAACAAAACAATTGATTACTTATACTTTTAAAAAATTTTACACCAATTTAATTTCCTAATAGTTACAATTGAGTTACAATTAGACTCCAAAATAACATTTGGGTTTATAGTCATAGATTATGAATAATACCTAGAATAAACAAAAAAGCTCTTCTATTGTTAAACTCAATCAATGTGAGTTTAACAATAGAAGAGCTTTTTATCATTTTAAATATTTAATCCAAAAACATAATTACCTCTCACCCAAACTAAGTACCGTCTCTCGCTTAATCAATTTATGCGGAATCACCATCCGAACGCCTGTCGCTTCTTTTTCCTGCAATGACTCAATCAGTTTTTGCATCCCCATTCTCCCAAGTTCTGCAATATCGATATCAATACTTGTCAAATAAGGATGGACTAACGTCGCATAAATCGAATTGTTAAAACTGATCACCGAAAAATCATCTGGTACACGATAGCCATACATTTGCGCTAACTGGATCATCCGCATTGCAAAGATATCGTCAATCACGACAGCCGCTGTTGCTTGTGTGTCTTTTAAAAGCTCCTCAAATGCTACATAATCTTCTGGCTTCTCCATATCAACAGAAGGAAGCACCGTTAAACCCGCTAACATCATCGCTTTTTGATACCCAAAATAGCGCTCATAATAAACATTTTCGTGTGTCGTATTCGTAATAAATAAAATAGTTTTGTGGCCATTTTCAATCAAATAATCAGTTGCATGTTTTCCTAGCAGCTGATTATCGTTATCTACATAAATCACTTTCTCTTCATTTGTATAAGGTTGACCGATCAAGGAGAAGGGAACCTGATTTTCGAATAAGTAATCGATGACGGGATCGTCCTTATCAGAATAGAGCAAAATAAAACCGTCAACTTGTTTTTGCCGATGCATTAGCTGTACGTTTTCCAGTAAAGTCTCAAAAGTCTGTGCCGTTGCGATCGCTGTTGTCATGCTGTGTTGGCGTGCCTCGTCATTGATCGACTCAATAATCTCTAAATAAAATGGGTTTCCCATCCGCTCGCGAGAATCTAATGGCGGCAAGATCACACCCACGGCTCCTGAAGATCGTTTCCCAAGATTTCGAGCAGCAATGTTCGGGACATACCCCATTTCTTCCATTACTTTATAGACTTTTTTCTTCGTAGCATCCGAAATACTGGAATGATCATTGATTACTCTGGAAACAGTAGAAGTCGCAACTCCAGCCTTTTTAGCAACATCTTTCACTGTAATCGTCATCTTTCCCACTCCTTTCACGGTTCATTATAAATCTGTCAATAAATCATTCTATCGTAGAAAATAATACCACAGATTGATGTCTTGTTGCTATCGTCATTTTGATTCGAGGTAAATAACTGTTGAATCAAGCATTATTTCTTGCAGTTTGCCATACAGAAACTAGTAAATCGACCGTTAATTCTTTCGTAGAAGAAACTAAAACGATATCTGTCCCAAGATCTTCTGGACGTCCCACACCGATTGGTAGTGCACCACTTGCTAAAATTGCTTGAATACCAGCCTTAGCATCTTCGATCCCAATACAATCTCTCGCAGTCAAACCAACTTTTTCAGCTGCTAATTGGAAAATTTCTGGATCTGGTTTCCCCTTCGCCACGTCCGCTGGATCAGCAATACCATCAAAATAGGGCAGCAAAGACATCCTTTCAAGTAAAAACGGTCCATTTTTACTAGCAGAAGCTAAAGAAATTTTAATTCCTTGTTTTTTTAAATCCTTTAACAAGTTCAGAATCCCTGGATAAACATCAGCCGGACTAACTTCTTGAATCATCTCTACATAATACTCATTTTTCCGTTTTGCCAGTTCAGCAAACTGCTCTGAATCGAAATCTTGTGCGCGACCTCCATGAGCCAACAATAATTTCAAAGAATCTTCACGGCTCACACCTTTTAGTTCTTCATTAAATGCACGATCGATCGTGATCCCGATTTCTTTTCCTAACCGTTGCCATGCTTGATAATGATACTCCGCTGTATCCGTCAACACACCGTCTAAATCAAATAAAACGCCTTTAAACATGTTCATTCACCTTTTCCATCGTACTTATTAATTCATCTACTAAAACCATTTTATTTCCATATAAGGTAAGAGGCAGCTCAGCTCCTGACACAAGCTGTAAGCGAACATTATCTTTATCCACTGTTACATATAACAAACGGTCACGATAATTCACGTGGAAGGCATAGCTTGTCCATGTACTTGGTAAAAACGGTGCAAAGCTTAATTTTTCATCAGCCGTCTTCATTTGAGCAAACCCTTGAACAATCGCAAGCCAGCTACCAGTCATAGACGTGATATGCAGACCATCTTCTGTATCGTTATTGTAGTTATCTAAATCTAAACGTGCTGTCCGTTGATACATTTCTACCGCTTTTTCTTCCATCCCGAGTTCAGCCGCTAAAATCGCGTGAACACTTGGTGATAAAGAGGATTCATGAACAGTCATAGGTTCATAGAACAAGAAATTCCGCTCTTTCTCTGCTCTTGAAAAACGTTCGCCAAAGAAATAAATCCCTTGTAACACATCCGCTTGTTTAATGAAGCAAGAGCGTAAAATACGATCCCAAGACCAATGCTGATTTAAAGGTAAATCAGCTGGCGTTAAAGCTGTTCTTGGCATCAAATCTTTATCTAAAAAGGTATCATGCTGAACAAAAACACCGAGTTCTTCATCAAATGGATAATACATATTTTCAACGATTTCTTGCCAATGAACTTGCTCTTCCTCGGTAATTTCAACTGGCGTTTCAGCCTTGTACTTGTCATAATTATCTAAGGTATATTGCAATACCCAAGTTGCAATCGTATTTGTGTACCAATTATTATTGATATTATTTTCATATTCATTTGGTCCAGTCACACCATGGATCATGTATTTTCCTACTCGTTTAGAAAAATGAACTCGATCTGCCCAAAAACGTGCGATTTCAGTTAAAACCTGTAACCCTTCATTTTTTAAATACTCGTTGTCACCTGTGTAATTCACATAATTATAGATAGCATAGGCAATCGCACCATTTCGATGGATTTCTTCAAACGTAATTTCCCACTCATTATGACACTCAATTCCGGTAAATGTCACCATTGGATACAAAGCCCCTGCTAATCCTTGTTGGCGCGCATTGTGTTTCGCTTGTTCTAATTGATTATAGCGATATTTCAATAGATTTTTTGTCACTTCTGGTTTTGCCAAAGCTAAATATAAAGGAACCGCATACGCTTCTGTATCCCAATAAGTAGCACCGCCATACTTTTCACCCGTAAAGCCTTTAGGTCCGATATTCAAGCGTTCATCTTCACCATAATAAGTCGTAAATAATTGGAATAAATTAAAGCGAATCCCTTGTTGCGCCGCATTGTCCCCTTCAATCACAACATCTGCAAGATCCCAACGTTTTTTCCATGCATCAGTTTGTTCACTCAATAATTCATCAAACGTTTTAGACGTTTGCTTCAATAGTTGCACTGCTTTTTCCCGTTGCTCAGCTTCTGGAATATCACGGCTAGTCAAAACGATTACTTGCTTTTCTAGGACGATTGATTCGTTTGTTTGTAGAGTCGCTTGGAATGATTGTTGTACGTTTAAAGGTTCTGTTTCGACAACGCCTTCTTTGGCCGCTGTTATATGTTTCATTGCTGCGGTTACACTAAACTGTTCAATGCCAAACAGATTTGGGATTGTCTTAGTTGTTAAAAAACCAATTGATTCTTCAAAACCAGATTGTTGAGCTTCCCAAAACATTTCATCATAATTGCTGTCTTCATTGCGGACATCTCCATCAATTTTTGAGATGATTTGAATATCCGCAATTCCTTCAATAACCTCTGCCGTTACTCGAATCACAGCCAGTTCTTGTTGCACAATACTCAAAAAACGTTCAAATTGGAATTTGACTTTTGTATCCTGGTTTTCAAGAATAAATGTACGTGTCAATAACCCGTTATGCATATCTAATTCTAAATAAAAATCTTTTGGTTCTTGAATGCCTAAATCAACTACTTCCCCATTCACAAAAATATCCATTGCGATGAAATTGACGGCATTAATGACTTTCCCAAAGTAATCAGGATAACCATTTTTCCACCAACCGACTCTGGTCTTATCTGGATACCAAACACCTGCTAAATAAGTACCCTGATGGTGATCTCCTGTATATTGTTCTTCAAAATTCCCTCTCATCCCCATATAACCATTCCCCATTGATGTTAGCGACTCTTGAAGACGACGTTCATTACGTTCTAATTGATGTGTGGCAATTTTCCACGGGTCTATTTCAAATAAATGATTCATTTTCTCTCCTCCTATAAATGGTTTGCTTATTAACATCATAATAAACGCAACCGATTGCATTGTCAAACATTTCTTTACCTTTCACTACTTATTAGTTGAAAATTCTTTATCTATAATGATATTATCGTTTTATAGAGAGTGAAAAAGAATGGTCACTATTTAAGGGTTTACAAAAATAAAAATCTGCTTTATACTACAGTCAACGAAATCGATTGCGCTATTATTGCAAAGGAGAGAAAAAAGATGAAAAAGTTATTAAGTTTCGAGTTTTGGCAAAAGTTTGGTAAAGCATTGATGGTTGTAATTGCTGTTATGCCAGCCGCAGGGTTGATGATCAGTATTGGAAAAACGATTCCTTTGATCAATCCAGACTGGACAGCATTAGCGACAACAGGCGGTGTTATTGAAAATATTGGTTGGGGCGTCATCAGCAACTTGCATATTTTATTCGCACTTGCGATTGGCGGTAGCTGGGCTAAAGAACGCGCTGGCGGAGCATTTGCTGCTGGACTTTCTTTTATTTTGATCAATCGAATCACCGGCTCGATTTTCGGCGTAACCAGTGACATGTTAGCTGATGACAAAGCATTTACGCACACTTTGTTTGGCACCAAAATTATGGTTAAAGGTTTTTTTACTAGCGTCTTAGAAGCACCAGCTTTAAATATGGGGGTTTTCGTTGGGATCATCGCTGGTTTTGTTGGGGCAATGGCCTTCAATAAATATTATAATTACCGCAAACTCCCCGATGCTCTTTCATTTTTCAACGGTAAGCGCTTTGTGCCATTCGTTGTGATTCTTTGGTCAACGATCGTTTCGATTCTTTTAGCTCTTATTTGGCCGTATATCCAAGCCGGTATCAATAATTTTGGTCTTTGGATCGCGCAATCTCAAGATACTGCGCCAATTTTGGCCCCTTTTTTATATGGAACTTTAGAACGTTTACTACTACCATTCGGTTTACATCATATGCTGACGATTCCGATCAACTATACGCAATTAGGCGGAACTTATGAAATTTTATCTGGTGCGCAAGCAGGAACGCAAGTTTTCGGTCAAGATCCATTGTGGTTAGCTTGGGCAACTGATTTGGTAAATCTAAAAGGTTCAGGCGATACTTCTCAGTACAATTATGTTTTAAGCAATTGGACTCCTGCACGATTCAAAGTAGGGCAAATGATCGGCGCTTCTGGTATTTTGATGGGCATGACACTCGCAATGTACCGCAATGTCGATGCTGATAAACGCGCTAGTTACAAATCAATGTATCTCTCAGCCGCATTAGCGGTATTTCTGACCGGCGTTACCGAACCACTAGAGTTTATGTTTATGTTTGCAGCTGTCCCACTATATATTGTTTACGCCATAATCCAAGGTGCTGCCTTCGCTATGGCAGACATCGTTAATTTACGTGTTCATTCTTTCGGAAACATCGAACTTTTGACGCGCACGCCACTAGCCTTAAAGGCCGGTCTTGGCATGGATTTACTGAATTTCGTTTTATGTGTGCTCGTATTCGGTGTCATCACTTACTTTATCGCTAACTTTATGATCAAGAAATTCAATTTTGCCACACCTGGTAGAAATGGAAATTACGATAATAATGATACTCAAACAGATGCAACGCAAGTAAGCACTCAAAATGCAGATGGTGTCGATCCTCAAATCATCGAAATCATTCATTTATTAGGTGGCAAGGAAAACATTACAGATGTCGATGCTTGTATGACCCGTTTACGAGTGAGTGTTACTGATAAGAGTAAAGTCGGAGCAGAAGATGCTTGGAAAAAAGCAGGTGCTATGGGATTGATCGTAAAAGATAACGGGGTTCAGGCTGTTTACGGACCAAAAGCAGATGTGTTAAAATCAGACATTCAAGATTTATTGGATTCTGGCGTTACTATTCCACCCTCATCTCAAACAACTATGACTGACACGACAATCGATAAAACAGATTATCTAGGCGTAACAAAAACGATTGTACCTGTCGCAAATGGCGAAGTAATTGCTATTGATCAAGTTGACGATCCTGTCTTTTCACAAAAAATGATGGGCGATGGTTTCGCAGTCCTCCCTATTGATTCAGCGATTTATGCACCTATCGACGGTGTAATCAGCAGTATTTTCCCATCTAAACATGCCTTAGGTATTACAACCTCAGAAGGAATCGACGTTTTGATTCACATGGGACTTGATACGGTCGAGATGAAAGAATCTGCTTTTACAATCCATGTAATCGAAGGACAAAAGATTACTGCAGGCGAAACGATTGCCACAGCCGATTTAGATAAAATCAAAGCCGCCGGGAAACAAACAACTATGATCGTTGTCTTTACAAACGGCGATAGAATCAACACTTTCCACTTAGATAAAATTGGTAAACAAGATCCTGGAACCATTATTGGACGTTTAGAGATCTAATCATAATTTAAAACACGTTTAAACAGGGTTGGCTTAAAGCTCACAGAGTTTTATCCTGGCCCTGTTTTCTATCTATATAGCTTTGCGAGCTAGCCACTACGCTACGCTTTTAAACGAGGAGGAACAACATGAAGGTTTTAACATTGAATACCCACAGCTGGTTAGAAAGTCAGCCACTAGAAAAATTACAGCACCTTGCAGATCACATCATGAAGGAAGATTACGCATTGATTGCCTTACAAGAAGTCAATCAACGGATTGATAGCTTACCAACTATTTCTACTCATAACTTTCATCCCACAGAAGATCAGCTACCCATCCACGAAGACAATTTCGCACACCTTTTAGTTCTGCTATTAAAAGAACAAGACTGTCACTATCATTGGAGTTGGACGTATAATCACATTGGCTACTCGACCTATCACGAAGGCGTTGCCCTACTTTCAAAACAACCGATCCAGCCACAAGCCTTTGTCATTTCCGAAGAAAAAGATCCCAGTGACTATCGCAGAAGAGTTTTATTGATAGGTCAGACAAAACTCGGAGACAAAAACATCACCGCTTTAAGCTGCCACTATTCTTGGTGGTCCGAAACTGGCGGATTTGCATACGAATGGAAGCAAACCGAGACAGCCTTACAAGATCACATTTCCCCATTACTGATTATGGGCGACTTCAATAACCCAGCTTCAGCTAAACAAACGGGGCACGCTCTTGTTCTTAATAGCTCGTTACACTTGCAAGATAGTTTTTTGTTAGCGGATGAAACAACTGGGGAACACACCGTTGAAAAAGCAATTGATGGTTGGGGAGAAAATCAAGAGAAATTGAGAATCGACTATATTTTCACTTCAAAAACATTATCCGTTTCTAGCTATCAAATCGTTTTCGATGGAAAAACTACGCCTGTAATTAGTGATCATTTCGGCGTGTCGGCTATTATTCAATAATACTTTCCAACATTGGCACAGGAACTTCCTATATCCTTTTTTTGTCATTTAAATAGTATAAAACATTTAACCACTTCCAAAAATAGCCTGCTACTAAAATAATCATCAAGAAAATAGAAACACTAACTACAATGAATATTAATTCTTTATTCTTTCCCTCAAGCATTCCTTAACCTTTTTTCCGTTGGATAATGCTAAACTAGCTATAAGATAGATATATCACGATACTTTCAAGAAAGTAGGAAGAGAAGATGCAGATAACTATTTTCGGCGGCAGTGGTTTTATCGGACAAAAACTTTCAAAAGAACTGATCAACCGAGGTCATCACGTAACAGCTATTTCCCGTAGCGGAAAACCGCATGACTTAACAACTTCTTGGTCAAAAAAAGTCCACTGGCTTCGTTCTGATGTTTTAACAGATGATCATTGGCACCCAGCTGTAAAAAATGCCGATTGGGTCATTGATGCGATCGGTATTCTTAGAGAGAATCCTTCTAAAAATATTACCTACGATCGATTTATTCTAGAACCTGTTCGAATCATTTTGACGTATTTAAAGACACAAGCAATGCCCGCCAGCTTTCTGTTCATATCCGCAAACAGCGCACCATTCCCTTTAAGGAAGTACATGGACGCTAAGCTTCAAGCTGAACAATTGATCAAAGAACAAACGACTAAAAGTGCAATTATTTACCCTAGTTTAGTTGTGGATAAACAACGCTTTTCTTCTGTTATCGGCGCAGCTGCTATCAACTTGACTAAAAAAATACCCGGAGTAAATAAGCTTGTTAAAGCTTATGATCCTATTTCAAGAGAGAAGCTTGCAGCAGAAATCGCGAACGTGATCGAAGGAAATATTTCACCGTACACCCAAAGACGAACGTAAAAAAGCATCTCCAATACGGAAATGCTTTTTTCCTGTCTTATCCTTTCACAGAACCACTCGTAATTCCTTCTACATAATATTTTTGCATAAAGATAAACAGCAATGTTATCGGAACAGCTATCAGCACACAGCCTGCGGTAAACGCCATGAAATACTGATCGATTTTATCCTTCGTTTGCATTGTAAACAACCCAATCGCAACCGTATATTTGTTCACGTTATCGCCTAAAATGATTTTTGCAAAAATGAAATCCATCCACGGTGCCATAAACGCCATAAGCGCCGTATAAACAATGATCGGCTTACTCAGCGGCAACGTGATTTTCGTGAAAATCTCAAACTTGCTCGCCCCATCGATCATCGCAGATTCATCCAACGCCATCGGAATAGTATCGAAAAATCCTTTTGCTATATAAAAACCTAAGGCAGCACCTGATGAATAAACTAAAATCAACGCTAACAAACTCCCCGTCAAGTTCATCGCTTTTAAAATATAATAAACAGCGATCATACTCATAAATCCAGGAAACATGTTCAACACCAATGCTAATTTCAAGAATGGTTTACGTGCTCTAAAACGCAGACGACTTAAAGAATACGCCATCGCTATTGTGATCAATGTCGATAAAATACAACTACAAACTGCTACAAACAATGTATTTAAAAACCATTGCACAAAAGGATACGTTGAACTTGTCAGCAACATTTTATAATTTTCAAAAGTAAATTGTTTAGGGATAAAGTACGTCACGAAGGCTCCGCCTTCACTTCTAAAACTAGTCAACACAATCCAAACAATTGGAAAGATCCAGACGATCGATAAAATCGTCAATAACGTATAATGCAAGAATAGATTTTTTCTTTTTTTCGATTTCATAAGTCTGTTTACGCCCCTTCCGTTTTGAATGAACTACTTCTTGTGTAGGCAAATAATGAGAAGACCGCCGAAAGAACAAAGATAATGATGCCGATTACAGATGCGAGATTATAATCAGCAGCTGTCACTGTTAGTTTATACAGCCACGTAACAAGTAAGTCCGTCTCACCAGCAGAGTGAAAATTACTATTCGCCGGTTGTCCACCCGTCAACAAGAAAATCACATTGAAGTTATTGATATTTCCAATAAACTGTTGAATCAAACTAGGCGCCATCACAAACAAAATCTGAGGAAACGTAATATTTCTAAAAATTTGAAACTTATTTGCACCATCGATTTCGGCCGCCTCTATTTGATCGGTCGGTAAATTTGTAATAATCCCCGTCGCAACTAACATCGTTACCGGAATCCCTACCCACATATTCACGAAAATCACGGTGACCTTTGCGAGTAGTGCATCTGTTAAAAAAGGAATTGGCTGATCGATCAAGCCCCAATTTTGCAACATCGCATTGACCGGTCCTGAGCCGTTAAACAAATTTGCCATCAATAACAAGCTGACAAACTGCGGTACCGCCATCGTGATCACAAAAATCGTCCGCCAAACTTTTTTCCCTTTCACTCCCTTAGCATTGATCAACAGCGCTAACAAAATCCCAAAGAAAAACGTTGTAGCTGTTGCTAAAACAGCCCAAATCAAGGTCCAAGTAAGCACAGGAAAAAAAGTTCCAGCAATATCTCCCGTCAGTACATTTCCAAAATTTGAAAAACCAACCCAATGGAATAAGTTTTTAGGCGGCAAATGATTATGATCATAACTTGTAAACGCAATGGAAATCATATAAAGTAGCGGCAAAATAGTAAATGCCAGCACACCCAATAATGGAATACTCATCAACGTAATATAAAATTTTTCATTCAACAAACTATTCAAATCTTCTTTTAACGTTGGCAACGGTTGCCCTGCTTGTTTTAATGTAAAAATGTTGCGCGCGCTTCTTAGGTTTACGATGTATAGAAAAATAAAGAGCAAAATAAGAATAATTGCAGCGATCCCAAATAATAAAAGCAACATCGAATTGTCACCAGGCTGCTGCACTTCGATACCTAGCGACTCATCCATGATCCAACCTTGCGATTTTGTTCCCAATGTTTGTAGCATCGACAGTGCATGAAATCCATTAATGACCAACCATGCTACAAATCCAATTTGTAGTGCTAAAAATGCCAACCCTTTGACGATTTGGCCATTCATGATATTCGCTGTTCCCATAAATACATAAGTAAGCTTGATTGATTTATCCCCTTTTTTGAATAGCTCTCTAAAAGAAATCGGTCCATCGGCTTTTGCCTTTCGCTTCATCGCGTTTCACATCCTGTTCTTAAAATAAGAAATGAGGCTGAGACAAAGCTCATAGAGTTTCGTTCCAGCCTCAAGATCACCTTGAAAATGGTGAAGAATTATTTGTCTGATTTACTGGTATCTTTAACTAATTTATCTAGTTTTGGTAAGTATTGGTCTTCAGCAATCTTGCCATTATACGTATCATTTAATACTGCATCAGCTGGGCCCCAGAAAGAAACCATCGCTGGAAGTTTCGGCATTACAACAGAATGATCCGCATCACTCATCGTCATCACAGCTTCTGCCACCTTGTCAGATGTCACTTTTCCATCTGTTTGAGCTTCTTTATTTGCTGGCACTGTACCATTTTTTTCAAAAACGGTTAATTGATTTTCTTTATTTGTTAAGAAGTCTGCTAGAGCCATTGCCGCAACAGGACTTTTAGTTGATGCATTAACTCCGAATAATTTCACCCCTAGGAATGCTTTTTGTTGAACAGGACCATTGCCCAAATCAACTGTTGGATATGGTGCAACCGCAAAGTTATCGCCTAAAGCTTTTTCCACATCTAATTTAGACCATGGACCAGATAAGAAGGCATCAATTTTGCCATTTCCTAAATTAGAAAGTGCATCTGCATTCGATTGAATAACACCAGGATTGTCTTTTTGCTCACGAACCCATTTCAAAACTTGGACCCCGTTATCGTTGTTGAAATTCGTCCCTTCGATATCTTCCCCGTTTTTCCCGTATAATTCATCCCCATTTGACATGAACAACGGTGTAAAGATATAGTTTGCTCCAGCTTCGCCAAAGTTTGCTCCTAATTTTCCTTTTGACGTTAGCGTTTCCCAACTTTTAACGTCGGCTTCTGCTAATTTCTCTTTGTTGTAATACAAGATTTGTGATTCAACGCCATATGGGTACCCATATAATTTCCCATCATAAGTCGCAGCTTCCACTGCACTTTCTGTACTATTTTCTTTGACGCTATCTTCATATTTTGTATTGGCATAGATAATCCCTGCATCTACCATTTGCCCTAGTTGGTCATGAGGCATCATGAATACGTCTGCTGCAGCACTAGGATCTTTTTTTAGATTTTCTTGTGCTGTTGCGGATTCACTTGGCTTGATCGTAACTTTCCAATCTTTATGTTCTTTTTCGAACTGTTCTACTAATGGTTTGTACGTATCAACGAAAGCTACATCTACCCATAATTTTATAGAAGCGTTTTCATTTTTGGCAGTCGTTTTTTCATCTGATGATCCGCCGCCACAAGCCGCTAGTGTAAACGCCGCCGCTGTCATTGTTACCCCTAATGTCAAAAGCTTTTTCATATTTCTTTTCATCTTTTGTTCCTCCTAGGAATTTTTTACTGTTCTATTCTCTTACATTGTGCAATCGTTTGCGTAAAATGTCAAGTGAAATATAAAGAATTTATAAAAATACTTTCATTAAATTTACACAACGTATTAAAAATGACTTATCTAACAAACAAAAAAACGTTGATAAACAACACTATAAATTTAAATATAGCTAAATATAGTGTTTTCCAGAAGGATTACCTTTATTTCTAGGGCAAATAATCTATTTGTTAAAACAAAATGCAATCGTTTGCGAAAAATACGTTGAAAACGGTTTTCTTATGTGTCATAATATGGGTGGTTTTTAGAAAACATGGCAGGAACAGAAAATGAATCGATATCAGGAGGAAAAAATTAGATGAACACTGCAGCAATCCACCACCAACCCGAAAGCGAATTCGCTTATTTATACACAGCTAACAAAATGCACGTTCGACTACGCACCGGTAGAAGCGACATAAAAAACGTTTCACTGATCAATGGTGATCCTTATCAACTTGAACACAGCGAATGGTTTAAATCAACGATACCGATGGAAAAGTATTTATCCACAATGACACATGATTACTGGATAGTAGAAACATCCGCACCGCACAGACGCTTAAGCTATGCATTTCAGATAGAAGGAATGGATGGTACAGTGCTTTTTTACGGCGATCACGGATTCTTTCCTTATCAAGAATCTACTTTAAAAACAGCAGGCAATTATTTTAAACTTCCTTATTTTCATGAAGCAGATCGTTTCAAAGCACCTCAATGGGTGAAAGAAACAGTCTGGTATCAAATTTTTCCGGATCGTTTTGCAAATGGCGATCCAACCAATGATCCTAAAGGTACTTTACCTTGGGGCAGCCAAGAACATCCTGGACGAGACGACTTTTACGGCGGAGATTTACAAGGTGTTTTAGATCATTTAGATCACCTTGTGGATCTTGGAATCAACGGCTTATATTTTTGTCCGATTTTCCAAGCTGCTAGTAATCATAAATATGACACAATCGATTATTTCGAAATCGATTCAGCTTTTGGTGATAAGAAACTCTTTAAAAAACTAGTGGAGGAATGTCATAGACGTGGAATTCGCGTTATGTTGGATGCTGTTTTCAACCATATGGGAGACTTTTCGCCACAGTGGCAAGATGTGGTTAAAAATGGCAAAGCTTCTCCGTACGCATCATGGTTCCATATCCATAACTTTCCAGTCACTTATACAGCGACTGCCGATTTTGAATTTTCTAATGACATTACTTATGATACATTTGCCTTCACACCTCATATGCCTAAATTAAACACGGCCAATAAAGAGGTACAAGATTATCTACTAGAAATTGCCCGTTATTGGATAGATGAATTTAACATTGATGCTTGGCGTTTAGACGTAGCAAATGAAGTAGATCATCGTTTTTGGCGTAAATTCCACGATGTCTGCACTGAAGCAAAACCAGATATTTATATTTTAGGCGAAATCTGGCACTCATCCCAACGTTGGTTACAAGGCGATGAATTTCACGGGGTCATGAATTATGCCTTTACAGATGCAATTCTTTCTTATTTTGTACACCAGACGATTCCTTTGAATAAGCTCGTATCTGAATTAAATCATCAATTGATGCTTTATCGTGAACAAACCAACCAAATCATGTTCAATGTGCTAGATTCTCACGATACGCCACGTTTATTAACAATCGCCAAAAACAACAAAGAACTAATGAAACAAGTCTTGGCGTTTACCTATTTACAAAAAGGCGTGCCTTGTCTTTATTACGGAGATGAATATGCAATGGACGGCGACGGAGACCCAGATTGTCGTAAATGTATGGTTTGGGAATCAGAAAAACAAGATCTGGAGATGTACCAATTCGTCAAAAACTTAATTGCCTTTAGAAAAAAACACCAACCACTTTTATCGGAAGGAAAATTACGTTGGTATGAAGCAGATGAGCAATCAGGTATTATCGATTTCGCCTATGAACATGAAGGAAAGATGCTCCGCAGCATTTTTAATACTGGGAAACAGCCTATTTACATTGAAAAAGAAGAAATTCTATTCTCCGCTCGAGCACAATCACTAGACGAAAAGGCCATCGAAATTGCGCCTTATGGGTTTATCACATCAGTAGACACAACAGAAGGGATTGAACAAAATGACAAATCAGGAAGCAAGCACTCATTGGTGGCAAGAAGCCGTCGTTTATCAAGTTTATCCACGGAGTTTTCAAGATAGTAACGGTGATGGTATCGGTGATTTGAACGGAATCATCCAAAGATTAGATTATTTGAAACAATTGGGAATCAGCGCGATTTGGCTAAGTCCTGTCTACCGTTCGCCAAACGATGACAATGGATATGATATCAGCGATTACGAACAAATTATGGCAGAATTTGGAACGATGGAGGACATGGAACAGCTGATTCAGGAAGCTGAAAAAAGAGAGATTAAAATCATTATGGATCTGGTCGTTAACCATACCAGCGATGAACACCCTTGGTTCGTCGAATCTCGTTCATCTAAAGACAACCCTTATCGTGATTTTTACGTCTGGCGCAAAGGAATTGACAAAGACACACCTCCAAATGACTTAGAATCAACTTTTCTAGGTTCAGCGTGGCAATTAGACGAGACGACCGATGACTATTATCTACACTTATTCAGTCAAAAACAACCTGACTTAAACTGGGAAAACCCTGCTGTCCGAAATGCTATTTACGATATGATGAACTTTTGGATCAATAAAGGGATCGGCGGCTTTAGAATGGATGTTATTGATCTAGTTGGAAAAATCCCAGACAAAAAAATCACTGGAAACGGCCCAAAACTTCACGACTATTTACAAGAAATGAATGCTCAGACTTTTGGCGGAAAAGATTTGCTGACAGTTGGCGAAACATGGGGCGCTACACCAGAAATCGCAAAACTTTATTCTGATCCAAAAAGAAACGAACTTTCTATGGTCTTTCAATTTGAGCACGTTGCATTAGATGAAGAACCTGGAAAAAGCAAATGGGATCTGCGTCCTTTACAGATAGCAGAATTAAAACAAGTCTTTTCAAAATGGCAAACCGAACTTGGCGACCAAGGTTGGAATTCCCTATTTTGGAACAATCACGACCTCCCTCGAATCGTTTCAAGGTGGGGAAATGATCGTAATTACCGTGTACAAAGCGCTAAAATGCTGGCTATTTTACTGCACATGTTAAAAGGAACTCCTTATATTTACCAAGGTGAAGAAATCGGAATGACGAATCGTGTGATTCAAGATATTAAAGAAGTTGAAGATATCGAAAGTAAGAATATGTATGCTGATCGCATCGAAAAAGGCTACACAAAAGTTGAGATTTTGACTTCTATAAACACTAAAGGTCGCGATAATGCCCGCACACCCATGCAATGGGCTGATATCGAAAACGCTGGTTTTACAACAGGTACTCCTTGGCTCGCCGCCAACGATAACTATCCCGAAATCAATGTTGCCAATGCTTTAGCTGATAAAAATTCGATTTTTTATACCTACCAAAAACTAATCGAACTGCGCAAAACATCTTCTTTGATCGTTTGGGGTAGTTTTGAATTGCTAACAAATACAGCCGATGAAGTATTTGCTTATTATCGTCATTATCAAGGAACAAGTTGGTTAATTGTTTGCAACTTTTCAGACCAAAAACAAGCATTTTCATTAGATCAAACAAGCACTGAAACGATTATCGCAAATACTGAGAAAGACTATAGCAAACTTTCTGACCGAACATTAGAACCCTACGAAGCATTCGTGGTTCATTTATCTAGTTTCAAAGGCTAGCTCCTCGGAAAAAAGATGAAATAGGGTTGTGGCAAATTACGTCACTTTCCTATTTCCCTATTTTTCTGTCGGTGCTGAACGAGCCTTTTACACTTTTATTCTTATCTAGTTTCAAAGGCTAGCTCCTCGGAAAAAAGATGAAATAGGATTGTGGCAAATTACGCCACTCTCCTATCTCCCTATTTTTCTGTCGGTGCTGAACGAGCCTTTTACACTTTTATTCTTATCTAGTTTCAAAGGCTAGCTCCTCGGAAAAAAGATGAAATAGGGTTGTGCAAATTACGCCACTCTCCTATCTCCCTATTTTTCTGTCGGTGCTGAACGAGCCTTTTACACTTTTATTCTTATCTAGTTTCAAAGGCTAGCTCCTCGGAAAAAAGATGAAATAGGGTTGTGGCAAATTACGCCACTCTCCTATCTCCCTATTTTTCTGTCGGTGCTGAACGAGCCTTTTACACTTTTATTTGGAGGGAGTCCATGTCTAACACAGCAATCAAAGTTAAAAAAAATAGCAGTTTGGAGAAAAATAGTTGGTGGAAGAATGCGGTGGGGTATCAAATCTATCCTCGCAGTTTTAAAGACAGTAACCATGATGGTATTGGTGATTTGAATGGTATCCGTCAAAAACTACCTTACTTAAAAGAACTTGGCGTTGATTTTATTTGGATCAACCCAATCTATGCTTCACCAAATGTTGATAACGGTTATGATATTTCTGATTACCAAGCGATTCATGAAGATTTTGGTACGATGGATGATTTTCAAGCGTTACTTAAAGAAGCACATGCTCTAGATTTAAAGATTATTATGGATTTAGTCGTCAATCACACTAGCGACCAACATCCTTGGTTTATCGAGTCTAAGAAATCGCTTGATAATCCTTATCGTGATTATTATCATTGGGCCGATGCAACAAAAGACCAGATGCCTAATGACTGGCAATCCTTTTTCGGTGGCTCAACCTGGACTTATGACGAAACGACCCAACAAGCTTACTTTCACGTTTTTGCTAAAGAGCAACCCGATCTTAACTGGAAAAATCCGCGTGTTCGCCATGAAATTTACCAAATGATTCGCTGGTGGCTTGATCTTGGTATTGATGGTTTCCGGATTGACGCAATCAGTCATATCCAAAAAGAACCTTGGGATTTCAAGATTACTGATAATCAATGGGCCCCCTTTATGAATGTCTCTGGTATCGAAATGTATTTAAAAGAATTAAAGGCTATTTTTAATGAATACACGGTTATGACAGTCGGCGAAGCCAGCGGTGTCCCACATCATGAAGCTGGTGCTTGGACGGGTGATCATGGGTATTTTAATATGATTTTTGAATTGGAACATTGTGAACGTATTGGCGAAATAGGCCGTCAAAAAGGTTCTATCCCACATTTAAAACATTCCTTGAACCAATGGCAAACAAGCCTAGAAGAGGATGGTTGGAATGCTCTGTATTTAGAAAATCACGATACACCTCGCAGCGTGTCTGTTTACGGCGATGATTCCCCCGAAGCAGCAAAAGCTTTAGCAACAGTTCTTTTGTTATTGAAAGGAACTCCTTTTATCTATCAAGGCCAAGAGGTCGGGATGACTAATTATCCATTTAGCTCGATTGAAGAACTGAATGCAGCAGATACAATTCATTTTTATCAAACGTTATTAGCACAAGGAACAATCAGTACAGATGCTTTAGCAATTGCAGTGAATTGGTCCAGAGACCATAGCCGCACACCCTTTCAATGGGAGGATGCTTTGCACGGAGGATTTTCAACAACTGAACCTTGGCTGAAAGTTAACGAAAATTACCGAATGATCAATGCCGCACAGAAAGATCTTAAAACCAGTAGCATTTTCCATCATTACCAAGCTTTGATTCGACTAAGAAAACAGACAGATGCACTTATTTACGGAAAATTCCAATTACTTTTACCTGAACATCCAACTGTTTTTTGTTATACACGCACGACCCAAACAGAGTCTTGGCTAATTTTAGTACAGTTAGACAGGAAACAAACAACTGTCTCATTTCCGGATTCTTGGGATTATTCTAAATGGGAAGAAATAGTAACCACAGTAGATGCTAAACCGCTAGAACAGCTTATGTGCCTTTCAGATTACGAAGCTCATATTTATCGAAAAACGACCATTTAATTCCATATAAAAACCCAAAATAAAATGAAAGATTCATTTTATTTTGGGTTTTTTACTCAGACAGACGTTTTTTCTCTCTATTCAACAAAGTAACGTAACACGGTCTTCATTTTTTCAGGCGCTACTTTTCTAGGATCAGAAAGGTAAATCTCTTTATGGGCAAATGTCGTTCTACTCAACTGATGTTCTTCACAATAATGTTGCATCACTTCAAAGCTCTTAAATTCATCATCATAAGAGCCTACATGCAACATTTGCACACATTTTCCATCCTCAATCGTTTCAAACTTTACATTTTGATTATTAGGATTCGACTTCTTTTTAGAAATCTTTTCTATATTCGCTAAAGCCAATTCTTCTGTTACAAAATCTGGTTGGCGAATCATGATTTTATAGACCAAATCCGACTTATCAAATGCCCTGCCATCAGCTACCGCTTCATCTGACAATGTCCAAATCCCCTCCAACGGATAAACCGTGTATTCAAAATAACCTTCTGGTGTGGTTCCGTTTTTAGGCATCATTCGAATACCGTATGACATCGCGTATAAAGCAGCTGTCTCTTCCCCAAATTGCGAATCATTAGGATCACCTTTTCCTGAAATCGTATAAAAATTCTGTTTCGGCACTGTTAGTTCCATTGGTTTTGCTTTTGGTAAATACAACGCCTTCTCTTGTTTACGCCACTCAAATTTCATCTCTTCATCTCCTATTCTCTTGCAACCTCGTTTGGCGATCTTTTCCTTTGATTATAGTCTATATTTCCTCATAAATCATTATCCCTCTTTTTAATAAGCAGATGTGAGGCTCAATAATTACCAAAAAAATTTATCCTACTAGCATTTGTTTAAACAAATTATTTCCAAATTTTCTCTTCATTAGATTCAAATACTCCTTCCTTTTTCTCTTCTTACCTGATATCACAATGATTGGTTATATAAGTAATCCATCTTTTGGTACTAAAATTTATAATCTAGGTCATAATTTAGTATTCTCAATCTTATTGATTTTCATTTACCTTTTTACTCAAACAGCTCTTTTATTGCCGATCGCTATCGTTTGGAGCGCTCATATTTTTATGGATCGAACGTTAGGCTACGGTCTTAAATACCGCGATGAATTTAAACATACTCCTATCCAAAACCTATAAAAAAAGAAACACTAGACAGATTCATATCTGGTCTAACGTTTCTTTTTTATTCTATGTCGTAATGATTGTTTTTTAGTGCTATGTCATAGAGATATTATTTGATTAAATCAATTCCCAAACATTTGAAGTTTTCGGCTCATTTCCTTGTGTCCACCATTTTGCTTTATATGTGTCACCTTGGAATGTCACTGTATCGCCACCGCTATATGCTTTGCTTGTTTCCCAGTTCACCGCTTTTTTTGAAAGAAGTTTCCAAACATCTGATTGATCTGGACGCTCACCTCTTGTCCACCATCTTGCTTCATATTCTAAATCGTCAAAAATTACTTTGTCACCATAGTTGTAAATTTTGTCAGCTTCCCATGTTGTTTGACCACTTGGAGCTTCTTTTGTCTTCACAGAAAATGCTGCACTCGTTTCTGAAACGTTGCCGCCAAGACTGATTGCTTTGACAGTGTAATTGTATGTTGTGTTAGCTTTCAAGCCAGTATCTTTAAAGTTTGTTTTTTCTGTTGTCGCTACTTTTTTACCGTCACGGTATACTTCATAGTTTTTAACACCTAAGAAATGCGTTGATTTTGTCCACATTAAATCGACTGAATTTTCAGTAGTTCCCATAGAGTGAACGTTTGTAGGTGCTGTTGGTTTTTGATTATCTTCAACTGCTGACGATTGTGTTTTTACCTTAACAGCTGCACTCTTCTCAGAAATTTTGCCGTTTGTTCCAACTGCTTCTACTTGGTAAGAATAAGTTGTATTTTCTGTTAAGTTTGCATCGTTAAATTGAGCGCCACCAACTGTAGCAACTTTTTTACCATCACGGTATACATTGTATTCTTTGACATTAGAACCCTTGTTCCAAGTTAATTTAAGCGAAGAAGTTGTCACTTCTGATGCTTTAACATTTGTCGGTGTGACAGGAGCTTCTTCAACTGGAGGAGTAATTTCCCCATTCCCTTTTACATTTACATCGATTACGTTATAAAATGCATTTGCTGTATCAGCAACATCCCAAACAGCTAAGATTACATGGTAACCTGAACGGTTTTCTGGAACAACGATTTGATGTGATTTATTGTTTGAAGCAGCTGATCCATCATGTTTTACTTCACCAATGAAATCAAAATCCGCTCTCGCTAATGGTTTTTCTGGGTTCCAACCAACTTTTGTCATATAGTAGTGCCATTTCGTTGTGCTGTGTGGCGCTGTATAGTGCCAAGAGAATGTATTTACCCCAGTTTTAATATCTTGTTTTGTCCAACGATTTGCGCCAGTACTATCCATTACGAAATCTGTGATTTGTCCTTTACCACCTTGAGCTGATGCGATACGGCCATCTGCTGGTCCAGCTTGCGGAAATCCTTTATCATATTCTAAAGATTGAGGATTGGTAATAACCATTCCATACTTCTCCATCGCGGGTCCCCAACCAATTGTATTTTTATCTAGTGAACCTTGGTAACCACGTGCAGCTGGTGTCTCTACATATCCGTGAGCATCTGCTTCATCCGCATTCATCAGACCTACTCCACCTAAAATAATTGTTGACATCAATGCTAATCCTACTAATTTTTTCTTCATAATTCTCCTCCATTCAACGTTTGCCTTCGACTGGCTTAACATTAGTTTAAACGTTTTGTAAGAAAAAAAAGGGTCATTTATCGTCAAAAAAAAGGAATACTTGATTTAATTTAGCTATTCTATAAAAATTAAAACAATTTTTAAACAAAACACACTAAACATTACAAATGTTATCAAAAAAAAGCATGTTTAAAGGTCAGATTTTTCTACTAAACAGAAGAATTTGACCTAAATATTTAAATTATTGTAAAAAAATATAGATTATTATCCCCTGTTATATAGACAAAATAGATTGTTTCGAGTTAAAATAAGAATCAGAGTGAAATTTATTTCAGCTTAATATGAACAAATTTAAAAAATAACATAAAGAATAGAAAGTGATGATACTATGAAAGAAATCCTTTCCTCACGATCCAAACGTCAGTTAGAGCTAATGGAATTATTAGCTGACAATGATTGGGTCACGTTTTCCACCGCATCTGAAGCTTTAAGCGCTCCTGTAAAAACATTAAAATCAGATATTATTGAATTAGAAACATTGCTTGCACCTGCCACTATCGAGTCCTCAAAAAAATATGGTATTCGCTTAGCGACCAATTTTGGCTTTTGTAAAACGAGTATTTATCAAAAATTTATAAAAAATAGTGTTGAATTTCAGTTGATCGAAAAAATTTTTTTACATAATTTCTCTACTATCGTTGATTTAGCGGATGATCTTTATATCAGTGTCTCAACGATCAAACGAATTGTTTTACGAGTTAACCAACTACTTCAAATAGAAGGATTTACAATCAATTTGAAGAAGATGCAGCTCGTTGGTGATCCACATAGTATTTGCAATTTTATGCAGCATTATTTTTATGAGAAGTATGGAGTGGCTGAAAGTCTTTTAACTCCTGCTCAGTTGGTTATTTTAGATAAAGTCGGACTTCAAATCGTTAAACAAGCAGTCCCTAATGAACCTTCATATAACTTAGACTTTTCTCTACTAAATCGCCTACGTTTCTACACTTATACGATTATCAATCTGTTAAAACATAATAGTGAAAATCAACTTCACAATCTACCTAAAAAAGAATTTCCAATTCTTAATGATACATATGCTTGCGATGAATTTTATAGTCAATTTCATTTACCTTTATCTTCCGTTAATTTAAACACTTTTTTCTATTTATTTTTTAGTGATCAATATGCTGACTCACTTGATACTGTACAAGAACTGATAAAAGTCGACCGTAATGCTTTTTTAAAATACCAAAAAATTGAAACTCTTCTGCAAGAAATTGAAAAGAAAATGGGCTGTAAATGTGCTAATTTTGATGATATTTTTATGCGTCTCTACAACTTAGATTGCCAAATACACGGACGAACGTATATCTTGCACAATAAGAACAAAGAATTTCTTATAAGCATCAAAAACCTATATGGCCATTTTCCAACGGAACTGATTCACTCATTACAGGCTATTTTTTATTCCAATCCTTATAAAGAATATATGATTTATGAAGCGATCTCGATTTTATTTACTAATTGGCCCCATTTACTTGATCGTTTAGAGTACTCAACGCCAACTATGAATGCTTGCCTTTTATTCAATTCTGGAATAGAGTATATGAACATGCTTTCGGAGCGCATCACTTACTATTTAAGGGGCCGTTTCTCTTGTACACCACTACAAGTCACTTCATTAGAGGAGCTTGCAAAAGAAGCATCTGCGTATGATTGCATCATAACCAATATTCCTGAAATCTATATCGATAACATTCCGACAATTGTTATTCCACTGATTCCTGATGCTAAGAGTTTTGATAAATTGATGTTAGTTTACGAAGATTATTTTGACACGAAATAAAATGATAAAGAAATAAGACGGACCAAAACACACTATACATTTTGGTTCGTCTTATTTTAAAAGAGAAAAGTCATTCTATAAAAAAATTTGGAGAACTCACATACCAAATTCAGTTGATATCATCCCAAACTAGCTATTTTCACTATCAACTTTTCATAGATCAAGGTACTTGCTACATATAGCATTAATCTTGAGCGAAGTTGTTTCCGATTACTAGGACTGTTATAGGTCAACAAAGAATATGTACTGATCAACTTTAATTTGTTAGATACCATATTAGTAACCGCAATAATCGTTGTACCTTTGCTTTTTGCTTTGACTATAATTTCATTGATTTTGTCCTCTTCACCGCTTAAAGAAAAAACAATAACTACGTCTTGTGCTTTGCAGATTTGAGGAATTCGTTCAAGTAAAAATTGTTCTGAATAATTATCCGTCCAAAGATCAATCAAGTTCAATTTATGGTTAAATTCAGATGCCACTTGAGAGCTTGAACCCATCCCAACACAAAAAATTCTTCTAGCATTAGTCAAACAATCACAGATTTGGTCTATCTTCTGCTCATCTGCTAACTTCAAAGTCGTTAACGTATCCTTATTTATTCCTTCTAAAAGATGATAAAAATCAAATTCTGCTGGACAAATATCTAGTTTTTCTTCTCTAGACACAATGAATGCCTTTTTCAACTCATTAAATGTTGCATAGTTCAGTTTTTTACACGCTCTGATGACGGTAGCATTTGATACATACAGTTCATCTTTAATATCTTTTAATTTTAAATTTCCAATATCCGTAAAGTTTAAAATGAAATCAATGACTTCTTGTTCAGCTTCTGATAATTTTTCATAGTTTGCATTGATAACTTTATAAATATCACTCATATAAATTAAATCCTCTCTATCTCAAACCGCTACTTTGTTTCAAAAAGAAGAGAACTTGTTGTCTATTCTTATCCTTTCCAACGAGATAAATAGGAACTTGCTGCTCTATTTTTTCGAAAAGCAACGATTGATTCTTTTTCTCTTGAAAGAAAATTTTAGGTAAAATCGACCGGCCTGCTCCTTTTTTATCAGGTCAATCATCAAGTAAATAGAATCAACTTCAACAATTTTACATGTCTGCGGATTGATTAAAGACAGCATCATCTTTCTATACGGACATTCTTTATCTCAACTGATTAGGTATACATCCTGTACACCTTTTGCAGACAGCCAACCAACTTCTTCGTTAAGTAGAAGTTGGTTTTTAAAAGAAGTCACTTTGTTAATCACTACTATATCTAATTCTGTTCTCCCATACATTGCTTCTAATCGATCTAGCTTATCAATAAACAGTTCAATTGCAGGTTGGTAATCGAGAACATCTGTTAACTCAACGTAATTAGAGCCAATAGTTTTCGTACAGAGGTTAGGACAAAAGAGTTTAACTACGAGAACCAAGTCGGTATTGTGCAACATCAATTCATTATATTCATTGCGTTTTACAACAATTTCAGCTTATTTCCCTAGGCATTGCTTCTGATCCCACCGTTTATTCGGATTCCTTGATGCTGAGATATGATTCTTAGCGTTATGCCCCAGCATCATTTTCTTATAATACGTTTCAATTTCGTTGATTTGGGCTAAAATTACAGTTGCGTACTTCAATAATTTTTCGCCTTTTGAAAGCAATACAACGCCTCGATTCGTTCGTAAAAAAAAAAGAACTGACAACTCTTGTTTCAATAATTTGATTCGTTCAGTTAAGTTGGATTGAGCATATTCCATTGTTCTAGTAGCCTGTGACATCGAACATGTAGCTGCTATACGTTGAAAATTTCTCAAGTCATTCACTTCCATCATACTACCCATTTCTTCCTATCATAATTACTGATTCCGTATATCATTTTTTCGTCATATACAATGCCTGTTAAAAAAACATACTGATTTTACCAAGAATAGGAGCTGATTTAGATTGAACGCTATGCAATACAACATCATCTTACCCAGTGATCATGACATGTCACTGGTTAAAAAATAGTTCACAAACAGATAATTAAATAGTCTACTCTTTAAAGAATATCTTATTTTAGAAAAAGCACAAGAGTAAATTTCCAATTCATATGCCCCTTTATCTGGCGGAACAGAATACTTAAATAAGGTTGCTCTTTATCCCACCATGTATTTATACTTAAGGTGTGAAACAAAAGTGGTTTTTACTTTTGCCTCACACCCAAATTATTTTAATCTTCTTGGCACTTAAAACAATAAGCCAAATGATCATCTACCATGCCTGTCGCCTGCATAAACGCATAGACCGTTGTTGTACCTAAAAATTTAAACCCTTTTTTCTTTAAATCTTTACTGATTTTATCAGATAATTCTGTAGATGCTGGCACTTCTTTGATATTTTTCCAACGATTTTTAATAGGCTTATGATCCACGTAAGACCAAATAAACTGATCAAAACTACCGTGTTCTACTTGAATCTCCATAAATACTTTCGCATTATTGATCGCCGCATTAACCTTCAGCTTATTTCTAATAATACCTGGATCTGCTAGTAATGAATCAATTTTTTCTTGCGTATATTCAGCAATTTTTACGTAGTCAAATTGATCATATGCCTTAGTCAACGTCTCTCTTTTTTTAAGGATCGTCGACCAGCTCAATCCGGCCTGCATGCTTTCTAATATCAACATTTCAAAAAGCTTTTGATCCGTATGCTCTGCCGTCCCCCACTCTTCATCATGATATTTTGCTTCTAATTCATTTCCATTGGCCCAATCACATCGAACTTTTTCCATATCTTGCTCCAATCTGTTTTATTTTATCCAAGCATAACACGAGAACGTACGTTTGTAAATCAGATAAAAAAAGACTAGGGAAACGTTACCCTAGTCTTTGCATGCCTATTATCTATCCAATTTACTTGCTGCAGCTTCATCCAAAATAACCGTAAGATTAGGGTGCAATTGTAAAACGGATGCTGGATATTCTTCTGTTACTGGCCCTTGCAATACATTCTTTACCATTTCTGCTTTTTTCTCGCCATTAACGATCAAAATCAAGTGTTTCACGCGCATCACACTAACGGGTCCCATCGTAACAAATTCTAACCCTTTTTCCATCATATCAGGTACAAACCACGGTTCGTCGCCTGTTACTTTTACCTTATACGTCAAATTTTCAAAGCTTGTTGTTGTTGGCATATTCCCACAGAAATGCCCATCTCCACCTAAACCGATCAACATTGCATCCAAGCCGCCAGCCATTGCTAATCGCTTGTCTTGTTCTGCATAATTTTCTACAGTCAACGGATGGATATTGGATTCCTTGATATTTGCAGGCGTTAAGTATAACTTTCTCAAATCAGTAATTGTTACGCCTTCTGCTTGATTAGCAACTGGTATTTCATCAAAATTATAATAATGAACATTTGCGTAATCTGGCGAGTCTTTTACAACGTCTACCATTCTTTCATAAACACCGACAGGAGTATTACCTGCTGTAATAGAGAGATTGACACGTTTGTCTTCACTCATGTGACCTAATAAAATATTTTTAGTTGTTTCACTCATTGCGTCAAAGTTTTTTTCGATGATGATTTTCATTGGCTCACTCCATTTCTTTTTATAGCTTAATTGTATAATGTGGGAACCATCCCATGTCAATGGGTTTTTAGAAAAAATAAAACGGTTTCTTTTTACAAGAGAATAAAAAGCAAACCTCAATCAAAGGTTCGCTTTACTCATTCATATTCTTATTTATAGATCACCCAAAAGTTCAATGCTTCATTCAGCAATTCATCTGCTGTAAATTCTTTTTTGGAGTGTCCTTTTGTCTCAGAATCATTTGGATCATTCACCCAGAATTTACCGTTATTCGTTCCGCTCAGTACCATGATATGGCCTGTTTCCGTAAATAAACCTGGTTTTACGGAGATGATCACAGGATGATTTTGCTTTAAGTGTTCTTCTACAGAGGCGATATCCGTTTCTAAATCTTCAAATTGATAACCTTTGACTGTTGCAAAATCAGAGAACGCCGACCAAGCTGTACCTTCACCTTCTACAAAATAATCATTTTTTGACCAGTCTAGAATATCTTGAGGCGTGTATGTTTTATTATCTAGGTAAGAAGATACCATCGCTAAAGAAAGGATCGCACAACCATTTATTTCTAAGGTATTTCCGTCTGGATTCCCCGTACCATATGGTGTCGACTTCCATTTATCATCCGTTTGCAATAATAAGTTGATCGGCATCCGGTTAACAAATTTCCCTTCACTCAGATCCTGGTTGATTTGCTCAGTATAGGTTAGTTTTTTTACTTTTTCTGGTTCTTTTTTACTTTCACTTGTCTCAGTCAATTTTATCTCATCAGCCTTGCCAGCACTAAATAAAGCTGAAAAGCCATGTCCTTCTTCCATTGGTGCTACTTTTGCTAAAACGAATCCTGCAAATGCTGTTCCGACTAATAATGCTATGATATAAGCTTTTGATTTCTTTTTTTGTTTTTGCTTCATGGATATCTCCCTCTTTTAAGTTGAAAGTGTTAATCATTCCTCTCACTTTCAAGCAAATTACATAAATAGTAATTGGTACTTCTAATATTACTGAAACTAGTAAAAAAAGCAAGTAGGAATGATTATTTTCAAAATTATTACGAACATATTTTCTTGAACTATTTGACTTTTTTAGGTAAAATGGTAGTATCTGATTATTCAGAGTCTGACAGTAGTAGCAAATTCGTAAAGGAGGTAGAAGAATGGACAATAACCATAAATCAACAATGAAAAGCATTTCAAAATTGATCAGCCAATCTTCCCAAAGTTTCTTTTCGGCATTTTTAGATGACTCTAAAGATAAACAGAGTAAAAATAAAGAGCGTGAGGAAATTCTTAAGAAATTACAAGTTGCTTCTGCTCAAAAAAGTTTAGTGGTGTTACAATTAAAAGAAGTGCCGACTTCTCAAAAATTTGAAACAGTTTCTGGATGGATCGTTTCTAAGAGTATAGGTGACTCGATCATGTTACGGTTACAAGAAGACAGCCAACAAATCCGGATGATCACGGTTGAACATATAAAAAAGGTAAGTACATTGTCTAAAAATGATAAACGCCTCATCAAATAAATAAAGCAGTCAGAGGGAGACGAACATGTTTCCTCCTCTGACTGTTTTTCTATCTATCCATCGTTACATCAAATCAAACCCACAGCAAGAAGTTAAGAATATTATTTTTCACTCAAAAAAGACTAGAAAGCTACTGCACAAGAGTGTTCAAACAAGCTATACTATAGATAATAAGTAATTTGTTCTTTTTTTGCTAACTAAAATAACTGTACGTAACGAGACAGGAGGAAAAATCATGTATCTGACAATGTATGATGACACACATCAGGAACACATTAATAATTACTGCTTATCCGAAAGAAAATTACGCTATGTTCGTGAGCCCAAAATAGCGATTGCTTTAACAAAAAAGGATCCACAACGTCATGCTGTTCTTGCCTTTAAAGACGAGCATTTGGTTGCCTTTTTGACCCTGTATGAAGCTAGAGGCGGCAGCCCTTATTCTTATAATAAAAACAGTTTATTAGTACATGATCTTTCAACAGACTATCGCCATTTAAACAATGGCCATGTTAAAAAAGCTGTACAATTATTACCGTCATTCATTCGTCAACATTTTTCAACCATTGATCAACTTACGATCATTGTTAATGAAGACAAAGCATTCACTCAAGCTTTACGTTTAGAAGCTGGCTTTGAATATACAGAAAATAATCTACCTTCTGTTTACGGTTCTCAAGTCTTTTTACAGATTTCTATTTAAAAAAAGCGATTTGGAGGAAATACTATGCAGTTAAAACTATTAGATGACCTTGACTATACCATCCTAAAATTCCCAACGCATGCCGAAATACCTGCTTTATTCCATGAAATAAACGCATTTAAAAGTATTACCTACACAGAAGATGAGTGCTCGATTATTGTTCCTTCTAACACACTTGAAACCAGCCAAGCACTTTCTGTCGACAACGATTGGTGCATCATTCAAGTCATCGGAGAGTTAGATTTTTCCTTAGTTGGCATTTTGACTCAATTAGCCAATCCTTTAGCTGAAAATCAGATTTCGATTTTTGCTTTGTCCACGTATAATACTGACTATCTTTTAATTAAAAACAAAGACAAAGAAAAAGCTGTCGATGTCTTATGCGATTGCGGTCATATATTTCAATAACTTTTCTCTACATTAGTTAAATTCTCTTTTATGGGTATTATTCTAACAATCTGATACAATAAAAGAGATAGAAAGTACGCTCGTTAAAAGGAGATATCTAATGAAAAACGAATATGATAACCCAAACTTTTTCGAGGCCTATAGCCAAATGGATCGCTCTAAAAAAGGCCTTGAAGGTGCCGGTGAATGGCATGAATTGAAAAAATTATTACCTGATTTTACGGGGAAATCTGTTTTGGATCTTGGCTGTGGTTATGGTTGGCATTGCCGTTATGCCGTTGAGAACGGTGCTGAAAAAGTTATTGGCATCGATTTGTCTGAACGGATGATCGAAAAAGCCAAAGAAATGACCGATTCTCCCAAAATCAGTTATCACCTAATGGGGATGGAAGAAATTGATGGGTTAGGTGAATCATTTGATATTGTGATCAGTTCTTTAGCACTCCACTATGTTCCTTCATTCGATGAAATTGCTAAAAAGGTCAATCATTGTTTAAATTCTGGTGGAGACTTTATTTTTTCTGCGGAACATCCGATTTTTACAGCTCAAGGAACTGAAGATTGGATTTATGATCAAGATGGTCGACCAATCTACTGGCCAGTTGACCGATATTTTGATGAAAGTATTCGTGAAACAACCTTTTTAGGGGAGACGGTAATGAAATATCACAAAACGTTGACCACCTATCTAGATGGCTTATTGACAAACGGCTTTCAAATTACTCGACTAGTCGAACCGATGCCTGCTCCTGAAATGTTGGAAGTAAGCACCGAAATGCGTGACGAGCTGCGTAGGCCAATGATGTTGTTGGTTTCTGCTAAAAAAGTTACTCAACAAGACTAACTCCCTTCGATAGTCTTAAACCATTGCGGCAAAAGGAGGTATATCGAGTGCACGATTTAGCTCAAAATATTATGGGTAACCTGATTCCATTCTTTGATTTGTTTATTTTAGCCTTGAATATTTTTTCCATCGTAGTCTTGATTTGGGGCGTTATCATGGCTGGTATCGATTTTCTAAAAAGTGAACGCACGGATCGAAATCGTGTAGTGATGGCACGACAAAATAATTTCATTAAAAGTTTTTTAGGCAGCTATATTCTACTTAGTTTAGAAATACTGATTGCAGCTGACATTATTGAGTCCATTATCAAACCAACATTCCAAGATATTTTAAAATTAGCGATTCTAGTAGTGATCCGAACCGTAATCTCTTACTTCTTGCATAAAGAAATTGAAGATGCATTAAAAGATAAGGAAAATGAGACTGAAGAAAAAAAGACGAACTGATTACGTTTCAGCTCGTCTTTTTTCTAACTTAACCGTTGTGTAGCCAATTGATGTGTGTACTTAATTTGAAGCATCGTTGCACCAATTAACGTTACAGCAATGACCGGAAACAACGACCCTATCCACGTACTTAATAGCACTGCGACACTCACTAAAAGAATGGTGCCTATGACCAGTTGCCACAGCTTCTTTTGAAATAGCCACTGATTTTCTTTCAATAAATAATGTGTAGCAAATATGATGCATCCGCTTATAACGTAAATCATCTCTTCACTCTCCTAACATCCTGTTAGAACCCTTCAGTTACTGCAACAGAGTCCTCTTGTTCTGCTTGTTTTTCTTGCTCTACTTGGATTTTCTCAAACATTTTGAAAAATGGATAGTAAATCGCTAATGAAACCGCAAAACAAACAAAAACCATCACACAGGCTACCCAATTCCAATTAGAAGTGATCAGCGCTCCTAATGGTGCTGGAATCGAAAACGGCGGCTTTACCATCATTTTAGGCATCCAACCAAGTGCCGTCACAATATAAACCAAAATCGTATTCACGATCGGAACTATAATAAATGGAATCGCAAGCAACGGATTCATCACAATTGGTGTCCCAAAAATAACAGGTTCATTGATATTGAAAATCCCTGGTAAAATCGATAATTTCCCTAACTGCTTTAAGTATTTTGATTTAGAGAATAAAAATAAGCAAACAAGTGCTAAAGTCGCGCCAGTCCCACCCATTTGTGCATACCATTGGTAAAATTGTTCTGTAAAAATATTGGGTAATTGAAAAGCACTCGTCCCATTTTGAAACAATTCTGCATTTTCAATGATCGCTTGATCCCAAAAAGGACGAATGATCGGTCCTAAAACAGCATGTCCATGAATCCCTAAAGCCCAAAATAAACAAATCATAAACTGTGTGATAATACCGCCAAAAATATTATTTCCAGTTAAAAAAACTTTCAAAGGTGAAATTGCCACGCTTAACAAATCATTTAAATTAAAATTGAAAAAGTGACGTGGAACCCAGAAGACTAAGATTACTAACAATGTCGGCAACAGAGCCGCAAAAGATTCTCCAACAACAGGAGGAACTCCTTCTGGCATTTTGATTTCCAACTTTTTTTCCTTGGTAAAACGATAAATCTCAACAGATATCAAGGCTGCTACGATCGCCCCAAACAACCCTTGCGAACCAAGCGGTGTGATTGGGATGTAACGGCCACCTGCTACCGCATTTCCAGCGACATCCACACCTTCTTGAAGATTGACCGGCATAACCATCAAAAGCGTTGCCAGCATTGAAAGAAAACCGCTAGTGATCTTATCCAGCTTATACGTATTGCCTAAAAATGAACCAATTGTAAAAGCAGCATACAAAGACATCAATCCTACAGTAAATCGAAACGGAACATCTAATGCTGCTAGATATGGTGCGATCATCTCAGAATAACCAGGGATTGGCAAGTTAAGCAGAATCGTAAAAAAGGAACCTACGATTGTCAGTGGTAAAATCGAAATCAACCCATTCCTGATGGCCTGTAAATGCCGCTGATTACCAATCGCATTTGCAATAGGTAACAGTTTCATAGCTAAGTTATCAAGAGTTTTCATCATAAGAATCACTTTTCCTTTCTTTAATCAAACCCATTATTTTCAATTGTTTCTTTAAACCATACACCAGATTTTTTCACTGACTTTTCTCCTGTCGCAAGATTCAACCGATAAAAACCATAACGATTTTTATACGCATTGCCCCATGACCAACAATCCACAAACGTCCACATATGATACCCTAAACAATTACTGCCTTCTTTCATCGCTTGATTTAGATACGTCAAATGTTCTTTCAAAAAGTCGATTCGATAATCATCTTGGACCATTCCTTCTTCAATAAATGCCTCTTCGCCTTCGATCCCAATACCATTTTCAGAAACAAACCAATCGATATTACCATATTCTGTCTGAATCTTTTTGGCTATATCATAAATTCCTTTAGGATATATCTCAATTCCACGAGATGTATTCATCCGTCTACCAGGCATAACATATTCATCAAAGAACCATTCTGGCGAAAAGACCCCGTCAGGATTTGGCAGACATTCCTTCGCTTTGACTCGACGTGGACGATAATAATTGATACCTAAAAGATCAATGCTTGTGGCACTAATCAATGCTAAATCTGCTTCTGTTACTTCTGGTAATTGATCATATTCTTCTAAAACTTCTTTTAAACGTGCTGGATACTGCCCTTTCAAAATCGCATCATTGACACTCTTTGTATAAAATAAATCCGCCATTTCAGCCGCATATAAATCTGCTGGATTTTGACTACGAGGATATACTGGTATCACATCCATGATAATTCCGATTTTCCCAGCTAGTTTCATTTCACGGTACACGTTGACCGCTTCACAATGCGCTAAAATAATATTGTGCAATACCATCGCCGCCCGTTTAAAATCAACAACATAAGGATAATGACGGTCATGCAGATAACCTGCTTCTGCTGGTATCATCGGCTCATTAAAGGTAAACCAATAGTTCACCCGATCCCCAAACAACTCAAAACATGTTTCAGCATACTGCTTATACGCTTGGATTACTTCTTTGTTTTCAAATCCTCCTTTCTCTTGTAGCACCATCGGCATATCGAAATGATATAAATTGATAAACGGCTCTACACCCTTAGCAATCAATTCATCAATCATATGATTGTAAAACTTTACTGCCTTTGGATTAACTTCTCCTGTACCATTGGGTATCAAACGTGACCAAGATAAGGATGTACGAAATGAGTTAAATGAAATATCCTGCATTTTTTGAATATCTTGTTGGTAGTCACGGTAAAATAAAGAAGTATTTTCCGTCGTGACCCCGTCATAAAAACGATGATTATATTCTTTTGAAGCGTAATCCCAGATATTTTCCCCTTTACCATCATCTACAAGACGTCCTTCCGCTTGCGTTGCGCTAGATGCGGCTCCCCAAAAGAATGTTTTTGGAAATTCTACTTTCATTGCTTATTCCTCCAATTATTAGTCTAAATTCAGATAAACAGCAAGATCCGAAACGAACAACACTACACTGCGTTTCGATCTCATTATTGTAAATCACGAAGAACAACGTGATTCCATGATACAAAATACAAGTTGGCTGGGATAAAAGTGTTTAGTTCTAAGAAATAAGTTTCTGTTTCAACCACCTTGCAGATTGCGCTTTCACACTCTATAATTGGAGTATAGCATTGATTATAATGTTTTGTTATGCGCTTTCATTCCTTTGTGATAAGTGACGTCTTTTGTCATTTCTCACAATTTTGTCACAGTTTGTAACCATAAGGAGGACGCTATGCTTTTTTTAGACTATGTTCCTGATCTAAACCCTTTAGAATATGAGATTTATCACTATATCGCCAATCATTTAAACATCGTCACTTATATGCGAATCAGAGATTTAGCAGATGAAACACACACGAGTACCGCTAGCATTTTACGCTTTTGTCACAAATTTGAATGCAATGGTTTTTCTGAATTTAAGGTGAAACTTCAGTTATATTATGAATCTATCAACCAAGCCAAAATCGCCGACGTAGATGAAACACAGCACATTCATTTTTTAGAACGTGTTAATGAGCCTTTTCTAGATAGCAAAATTGAACAAGCCGTTACTCTTTTAGCCGATAAAGGATTGGTTCTTTTTCTTGGGTCTGGTTCTTCTGAGCCTATTGCCGCTTACGGCTCACTGTATTTCACTAATTTATCTCAAACTGCACTGCGGATCGAGGATCCTTCTAATTATCCAATCGAATGGTTTCCAGATGATATTCTGGCACATACCTGTGTGATCGCCCTTTCCGTAACGGGTGAAACTCAAGAGATCATTCACTATATAAAACGTCTGAATACAAAAAAATGCTCGATCATTTCGATCACAAATAGTGACAGTTCCACAATCAGCCGCATGTCTGATTTGAATATTCCATATACGATCAATCGGGAAACTATTTATAAAACGAGTGACAACCACGATAAAACAATCGAACTTACCTCGCAGTTGCCAGCACTTTTTCTTATTGAAAAAATTGCTAAACGCTTAAGATTGCAGAAAAATATTTAACCTAAAAAAACGAGCAGAAGAAAGTTTTTCACTTTCATCTGCTCGTTTTTTCTAGTATACTAGGCCTGCCTCGGCAACTCAGTAAATCCAAACTCATCTTCTTGCATCAGGCGCCATGTTCTTTTGGCTGTATTATAAATTAATATTGCAATGACTGGTTCATTACGGTAAGCAAAATTTTTCGTTTTCCATAAAGAATCTTCCACAACATGAATCGGGATGTGGTATTCTTTTCCCTTGATATCCATCTGGTCAAAGCAGAAAACAACACCTTCTTGTAAAACCGGCTTCATTTCTTTCAACAATTCTCCATCTAATTTTTCAACTGAAATGCCTCGTTTGAAGAACGTTTTTCGATCATTGACTTTCTCTAGAATGACTCGAGTGATCTTATCCGCTAAAATCCTATAAAACTCGTCAATATAACGATAATAGACTCTCGTCATATGATCAACAAATTCAAAAAAGACAAAATCATTTTGTAATTTATAAAAGAATGGTGAATGCAAGCTCGTTTTCATGTGCCCAAAATAAAGCAACTCCGAAATTTCCAAAGGCGTCAATTCTTTAAGCATCGTAACGTCGGAAAAATCGATCCATTTGATTTCTTCATTCATTTTCCGACGATCAACTGTAGAAAAATATTGATCTACGTTTTCCTGTCCGCGAATAATTTTCAAGCCACTGTGCATATCGTATTCGCCTTCTTCGGCAGAAGGATTCAGTAAAAGCAGGTTCTTAGGGTGATGAACAATGGAACGTGTAAAATCTGTATGTGTGATCCCTTTTGATAATACTGCATTACTTGTCATATCAATATGTACATAAATCAAGTCCAACATTTGTTCCATCACCCCCGTCTTTTGTCTTCTATTATATTCTACAATATTTCAGTGAGAAAAGCTTGTGTCTTTTATTTTAAGATTCAGTTACAAAGAGTTAAAAAGTGCCCACTTTCTATAGCAGATAGTGGATATCCCCCTAAAAATACTGCGCAGTTGTCGTATTTTTAAGGTTCCTTTTAAATAATCATATTTATAAAAAAATAAAGATTTTAAACTAGGGTTTCAGTTTTATTTATGATACACTTAAATAAAAAAAAGGAGGAAGCTTATGGCCTCAAGAAAAGAACGTCCTAAAAAGAAAAAATCTAGAAAAAGAAATTGGCTGATTAATATCTTCCTATTCTTATTACTAATCGTTGGTTTAGCGCTAGTTTTTAATACACAAATCAGAAATATGCTAATTCAGCAAAATGGTAAAGCTTATGCTGTAGAAAAGTTAACACCTGAGATCGTGGCTAAAAATAATCAAACGGATACTTCTTTTGATTTTGAAGCAGTTGAATCTTTGAGCACAGAAGCTGTCTTAAAAGCTCAACTTGCAAATAAAAACCTACCTGTTGTTGGTGCTGTCGCACTCCCCGATGTAAAAATCAACTTACCGATTTTTAGAGGGTTGGACAATGTTGTTTTACTAACTGGTGCAGGAACAATGAAACCCGATCAAGAAATGGGCAAAGGCAATTATGCTCTTGCTAGCCACCGTGTACAGGATATGATTTCATTATTCTCACCGTTGGAATATTCAAAACCAGGAGAATTGATTTATACGACTGATTTAAATAATGTTTATACATATAAAATCACTTATGTTGAAAAAATCGATCCTTCCAGAGTAGAACTGATTGATGACGTTCCAGGCAAGAAAATGATCACGTTGATCACATGTGGTGACATGTACGCTACAACACGAATCGCCGTTCAAGGTGAATTAGAATCTGTTACACCAATGAAAGAAGCAACACCAGCTATGACCGATGCGTTTAATATGGAACAATTAACCTTATAGAATTTCAAAATAAGCTAGGATGGAAGTGAGCACTTCTGTCCTAGCCTATTTCAATTTCATTTAGAAGTGACTAGTCTTTCTCATACGTCCATAACCATAACGAATTGCTGACAAGACAAGTACAACTGGATACATGAACACTGTCACAGCAAACCATTCAGCGCTAAAAACAGATAGATAAGAAACGTGATACGTCACTGCATAAATCAACGGCAACACAACTGCTAGCACTCCATAATACAGACTCATCTCAAACACAACTGATTTAAATAAACGCTTCATGATCCATTTCCCCAATCTCTTTTAACTTTATCTAGTGTTTTTTTCTTTGTCATTTCTCTACTTCTTTATTGTAAAGTTTTTTCTTGAGAGATACATCCATCTAAAGTCCGAGATTTTTCTAGGCAATTCTTCCTATATCCTATTGACTAACTTTATCCTGAAAAAAAGTAAGGCTAAGACATCACGCTACGCGTAAAACCTAACCTTACACTTAAATGAACTATTATAGTATTATCTAAACATCGTTTGTGCAGCTTTTGCTAGCACTTTCGGATCACGATTATATGGCGTAACTGGAATGATTTCCTTATCGATTTCAAATAACGTATAAACAGCAATTCTCGCTGCACGTACTGAATATTCTTCTGTAAAGACCATATCTTTTGGAATCTCCACAAATTGGCTGACCATTGCAAAGTTTGTGCTATTTTCTGGAACAACTTGGGGACGATCCGTCATTTTACGTGGTTGGAATTGTGCATCAATGTATGGCATGTAGGCAGGAATCACATTCACCACATCTTTAACGATTTCATCCCAATCTGCTTGCCAGCCCATTTGGCAAATCCATTCGTACAAAATTTCTTCCCCAGTACAATCACGCATTGGTTTTTTCACATAATCGCCGACTTTATCTGTGTAAATGCCGTATCCCCAGAAAATTGTCGTATCAGGATCTTGGTTTTTAAAATGAGGTTGCGCCGCCACAACGGTACTCATTAACCAACTTGAATCTTTCAACGTCATCAAAGCACCTGATCCAGGAATGTTGCCGGAAAATTCTTCGATTCGTTTTAATAGTTTGTCACCACGACATGTTACAGTAAAGCTTTCCCAATTGGTCTCAGCTTCATTGCCAAAGAATGGTTCTGGATTTCCTAATCCTGCTTTTTTCTTCGCAATATTACGCCACAGGCGGGCAGAGCGAGATTCTTCGGTAACTGCCGGTGCTGGAGTGCTCCAATCACCTTCTGTAGAACTATCTGTCATCGTTCCGTTAGTCATGATTACAACATCTTCTTCATTTAGCTCGATTGTTTCTCCATTTCCAAGTTTCAACGCAGTAACCGTGATTTCAGAACCTGGTTTGAATTCTAAATCGACTACATCTTCATTCAAGGTAAAATCGACCCCATGTTTTTCTAAAAATGATTTCAAAGGTAAAATCACACTATCGTATTGATTTAGCGGTGTACGAGTAACGCCTTCTAATGTGTCGATTCGAGAAAATTCTAAAATCATTCGATTCATATAACGACGTAATTCAAAAGCACTGCTCCATTTTTGGAAAGCGAATGTTGTTTGCCACATATACCAGAAATTTGTTTCAAAGAAATGTGGTCCAAACCATTCTTCAATTGTTACACCATCTAAACTTTCTTCTGAAGCAGCTAATAATTTTGTCATTGCTAAGCGGTCTTCATTATCAAAGCCCATTGTATGAGCATCAAGGATTTCTTGATCTTTTGTCACTAAACGTGCTTGCGCATGTGTTGGATGTAAATGGTCAAAATTTAAAATTTCATCCGTCACACTGTGATCAGGCCATTCTAATGATGGAATGCTGCTAAATAATTCCCAGAAGTTTTCGTACGTTTCTTCATTTAACATCCGGCCGCCACGAGCAACGAAGCCTTTTTCATTTGTACCGATCCCGTCGTTACTTCCGCCAAGAATTTTCATTCCTTCGATTACATGAATATTCTTTCCACTAAAATTCGCATCTCGAATCAAGTAAGCTGCTGCAGCCATAGTGGCAATTCCACCGCCGATCAGGTAGACCTGCTTGTCTCCGTAATATCGACTATTGATTTCTTCTTCTATTTCAGCAATTTTTTCTACTTTCTTTTCAGCGGATACTTTTTTTGCAAGGAAAGCCGCACTTAATGCACCTGCTGCTGCTAATCCAATATGTCTTTTTTTCATGAAAATCCCCCCGATTCAATTTATGAACCTAGCGTACAATGATTCCATGTAAATGTCTTGTGATAGCCTTTCCATTCCGTCTTCTTTTTAGACACTTTGGACAATTTGTCACAACAGTTCATTTTCTTGCGCATAGAGACGATAGGAGAAAAACTCAGTGTCTTTCGCTAAACGGAATAACTGCGTAGCGATTTCTAGCGGTGACTCTTTATAACCACCTAAAATCCAATCGATCAAGACTCCACTACAGCTGTATGAAAAGAAACGGGCGTAAAAAACTTTGTCTTCTGGGAGCAACTGATTTTCTTTGTCCATTTGATCGAATAAATTGATGAAGAGCTTATTCGTGATTGCTGAAAAACATTTCCTTAAGATATCTGAATCGGAACTAACAGTATTATAGTAGAAATCACTTTTAGATTGGATCGCTTTTAACATTTTTAGGGCTTGTTCTTCCCAATTGTCAATACTGACATCAGGTGAATCTAGATAAATCAATGCATCGTGGGTATAGATCCAACGCAAGAGATCTTGTTTGTCAGTGAAATGATAATAAAAGGTCTGACGGTTTAAGCCAACTTCTTTCGTGATATCTTGAACACTGATTTTACTGAATAGCTTTTTGTCGCATAGTTCAATCAATGCAGATGAGATAGCTTTTTTGGTTATTTGTGATTCGCTCATAATTTTTTCCTCGCTTTTTTTAGATAGATACATCATACCAAAAAAATGAGAGGAAATATAAGGTTTTGAGGGATTTTTATGGATTATTAATGGTTGTAGACATTGCTGGGAGAAAATAACTTACAGTTACTCTTTTAATAAATTTTTAGATTATTTTCATAACTAGAGTATAAACACAATGTAAAAGAGCGCTGTACAAAACTAAAAATCAGTTTTGTACAGCGCTCTAAATCCGAATAAATGGTGAGAAAAAGCAACTCCTTCGGAAATAAACACTTTTTTCTCATCCTCTTTTAAACGAATCTATCTCTATTTTCTCTTATAGCTTACTTTCAGTCACAGGATCTTTCACTAAGTTAGCACCCCATAAACCTGCTAGAGATGTAATGATCATACCAAGAACCATCGCTATAAATCCCCAGATAGAAGCTTTAGAGACAGTATTTGAAGCGTCTTCTGCTGTTTGTCTTGCTTCTTTAATATTTTTATCTAAGTCTTCTTTAGCATCTTCCAGACTTGTTTTGGCATTTTCGATTTGTGTTTGTGTTTCTTTCGATGCTTTTTGTAATTCATTGTAAATGTTATCTGTTGCTTGTTGCGCTTCTTCTTGTGATAAATCTGTATTTTTTGCTACTGCATTCGCGATTGCAGGACGGTCGATTGAGTCACCGATTTTTTTCGCTTTGGCTTCTAAAGAATCTGCAGTGTCTTTGAAGATTTTATCTGAGTTGTCTGGATTTTTAATGATTTCTTTTCCAGCATCTGTGATTTCGTCAGTTGCTTCTTTCATTTGATCTTTCAAATAGTCAGGTTGTAATTCCTTCACATCAGTGTCAGATAAAACTTTTTTGACTTGTCCCTGTAATTCTGTTGTATCCACTGATTGAACATTGTCAGTCACTTTATCAAACCCTTTGCTGATCGCATCAGATGTGCCTGATGCTACAGTTTCCACAGTGCTACCGGTTGCTGAAGCGATATTCCCAAATAGAGAACCGATCGCTGAAAATGCTCCGATTGCTGTATAAGATAGGATAGCCAATAATACCAAGACACTTGTTGCCCATGTTAAAAAACCATGAACTAAGCCTACTCTGCGCGCTGCTACCCCTGCAATAAATCCACTACAAAATAATGAAAGAACAAATGTCACCACTGTCCAAATAATAAGTCCCATTCCAACACCATCTAACGGATTATCCGATGTTGGTTTAACCATCCCAAAACCAATTGCTGAACCAATCAAACTTAAGGTAAAGAAAATCGCAAAGAAGGAAACTAATCCTGCTATAATTGCCCCCCAAGAGATATTTACCCCTGCTTCATCCTGCGTTGTTAGGTATGATACAAATCCTTTTTTTCTCGTATTCTTTTCCATAATTTCCATCCTTTCGTCTATTATTTTCACTAATTGGTACACTATCAACTATAAGAGCTTAAAATATTTTGTGCAAATGATACGATTTTTTTTCTAATCAAATACTCACTTCTTATAAAAAAAAGGATATGTTTTGCATACACAACAAAAAAATGTTATAGCAAACCTCATAATGGTATAGCTATAACACTGTATTTTAAATATAATAGGATTTTTCTTTTAGTGTGCTAAAGTAGAGAGCATCACGCCTATAAAAATCAGCCAATCAAAGGCAATATGAATGATTGTACCAGCCCATATTGAATTTGTTTTTAATGTCGCCCACGTAAATGGAATGCGAGTCAAGCCAATCACGACCAAACATTGGAACCAATTCCAATCATACGTTGATAAATGTAACGAACCAAACATGAGACTTGTTAAGATAACAGAGCCAATAATTGCTGTTTTACGTTCAACTTTATAATTCAGTGCTAAATGAATCAATAAAATCAGCGGAATCGTGGTAATGATTTCCTCACCAGCAAGCATAAACAATGTTTTCCCTAATAATGTAAGGGCTGGTACTACTCCATGACTGAACTGACTTACGATTGGATTATCAGCAGTTGGTTGTCCAATCACCCCAGCTAAAAACTTTGCTAAAAGAGCTGTTACCCAACTTAACACATACGCAATCAATATAATTTTTACTGAGCCTTTTTTAAGCGGAGAATAAAGCTTTTTGATTCCATCAACACCATACATCAAGTACATTCCAATTAATCCCGCAACGAGAATAATACAAAAATTCAATATAAATGTTGTATGCAACAATGAGTAAAACGCACCGCCTAATAATAATAACGAAACAATTGCTGGAACTAGTTTTACTTTTCTATCAAATAATTCTTGCATTTTTTCCACACCCTTAGGTTTATTTCTTTTAGTATAATTTCTATCTTTGCAGTAAACAAATGATTCGCCTGGTTCAAAACAAACAATTCATCTCTGCTGTTTAGATAATAACTGTTTTTTCTTCCTATAGTCGTTTTAGTCTGATATATAAGACCTAAATAAGTGTAACCTTTTGATACAGTTGAAAAAACAAGCTAAACTAGTTCTAGAAGGGAGTGACTAAATGAAAAATTATGGGCTCACTATCAGAAAAATCCGTTTAAATAAAGGATACAGTCAAAAAGAAGTGTATACCGACATCATTACAAAATCATATGCTATTGAATTTGAACAAGGAAAGCACGATATCTCCCTTTTTTTATTTATGCAGATTTTGGATCGTTTAATGGTAGATATCGATGAATTTTTTTATATTCATAATGAGTATCATTTAGCGGAAGAAAATGATTATATCAACAAATTTTCCCATGCCGCCAACCGCCACGATAGTAAAACACTAGAAAACATGTACCAATCATTACTCCAGGCTGCTCCTACAACGTTGACCCTTGTTCGTCAGGCAGAACTACGTTTAAGAATTCAGTCCTTCAACTATTTTGAAACCTACAAAAATTTTGAAAATTGGCACGGGAATGCAGAAGATATCCAGATCATTAGTCACTACTTGATGAATGTTCAGAGTTGGACGTTGCAGGAAATTGTCTTGTTTAGTAACAATGCTGATATGTTTAACCAAGAACAACAAATTTTCTTTTTTAAGCAATTGCTAAAATCCTTACCGAACTATCAAGCATATGACAGAGCAATTCCAGTTTATGCCTCTTTACTGGCAAATATCTTGCCAACTTTATTCCGCAAACAAGAGTGGGATGAAATTTCACAAGCATTAGATTGGTTGGAACACCTGAGTAGGGAATACACAAGCAGTTTTTTTCGAGTCGTTTTTATCTACTACAGTGGATTATTAGCTATCTGTCAAGGAGACTATAAAGCAGGTGAGAAAAAAGTTCTTTGGGCATTAAATACGTTGAAAATAATCGATCAAACAGATATTGCCGCCGAGTTTGAAGCTTTTTTTGTAACAATCAAAGATTAGGAAAACAGTTAACCTTTTAAAAACTACTTCAGTTTTTGCTGTTTAGCAAACTTTATCCCTAGAAAGAAAATTACTCAAACTACTTGTTATCTGTAGTTTGAGTAATTCCATTAATTATTCTTGATAATACGATTCATAGCCAAAATGTTCATACGCTAAAGCCGTTGCGATCCGTCCTCTAGGTGTCCGTTTGATGAAGCCTTTTTGGATTAAATACGGTTCATACATGTCTTCTACAGTTTCAGTTTCTTCACTGATATTAACAGCTAACGTACTTAAACCAACTGGGCCGCCGCCATATAATTCAATCATTGTCTTTAATAGTTTTTGATCGACATAATCTAATCCTTGATGATCAACTTGTAACAATGTTAACGCCTGATCTGCAATTCCTCGATCTATTGTCCCATTTGATTGAACTTGGGCAAAGTCACGGACGCGCTTTAATAAACGGTTGGCAATCCGCGGTGTGCCACGAGAACGGCGTGCAATTTCAAAAGCCCCTTCTTCTACGATCTCTGTTTGAAAAATATCAGCAGATCTCAGAACAATTTCTTTTAAATCTTGTGTTTCATAATATTCCATATGAGAAATGATCCCGAAACGATCTCGAAGTGGTGCAGATAGCATCCCGGCTCTCGTTGTTGCACCGATCAAAGTGAACGGCGGTAAAGGAAAATGAACTGGATGTGCCGTTGTTCCTTGGCCTACCATGATATCTACATAAAAGTCTTCCATTGCAGAATATAACATCTCTTCCACTAAGCGAGGTAGTCGGTGGATTTCGTCGATAAATAAAACGTCACCTGGCTCTAGTTCATTTAAAATTGCGACTAAATCGCCCGCACGTTCGATTGCAGGTCCGCTAGTCGTCCGGATATTAACATGCATTTCATTGGCGATCACCATGGCCATCGTTGTCTTACCAAGACCAGGTGGACCGTATAAAAGAGTATGATCTAAGGCTTCTTCCCGATTGCGGGCAGCTTCGATGTAGATTGTAAGCTCTTGTTTTACTTTATCTTGACCGATATATTGTGCGAGAAATTGGGGACGTAGTGACTTTTCAAGGGACTCTTCCCCCTCACTTGTTTCAGCGGAAAGTAGTCTTTCATCTTCTGTCATAGCCATTCCTCCTTAGCGTTTCATCATAAATTTCAATGCATTACGTAAATATTCGTCAGTCTGCTGTTTGCCTAGTTCTTCTAGTTTTGGTGTGATGCGTTTGATTTCCTTATCACTGTATCCTAGCGCACTCAACGCTTCTAAAGCTTCTGTTAGCGATTGATTAGCGGATTGGTTCGTTGGTGTTTTAGCCATTGCTTCAACAGCTGCTTCTGAAGTTTCCAGTTCGCCTAATTTTCCTTTCAGGTCAAGTACCATCTGTTGTGCAGTTTTTTTACCTACGCCAGGGAATTTGGTTAAATAAGCAGCATCTTCACTTTCGATTGCATTGATCAAACCACCATGATCTTCTGATGCCATGATTGCCAAACCGCTTTTAGGTCCGATTCCAGAAACACTGATTAGTTTTAAAAAGAGTTGTTTTTCATCTAAATCACCAAAGCCGTACAATAAATGAGCATCCTCGCGAACAACTTGATGCACATAGATTTTCACTTGCTGATCTGTTTTACCAGAATAACGATAAGGATTGCCTACAGAAATCTGATAACCAATGCCATTTGTTTCTACTACAATATAATATGGACTGATAAATGTCACTTTACCAATAATATACTCGTACATAATTTCACCTTTCTTAATACCGTTGAGGTTAGAACAGAAGTAACTACTTTTGCACTAACGTTTCTTACGCTTTACACGCACATACGTTTCTATTTTAGCACAGATTCAAAAAAATCAGTAGCTTGAAAAAAAGAAAGCCGATACGAATTAAGACTAAATTCGTATCGGTTTATTTTTTTATTCAGAAATGTATGTCCATTTGTAGTCATATCGCGCGCCTGCTCCGTGAGCAACTACACCTTGGACTTTTTTGCTGCGCATGTGGGCTTCTGCTTTTTGATAAACTGGGGCAACACCCATATCATCCATCAATAATTTTTCAGCATCTACCATATCTGTCCAACGTTTTTCTGGATTTGAAGCATTTTTACTACCAGAATCTTTGACTAGTTGGTCGTATTTTTCGTTTGAGTAACGACCTCTGTTGTATGATCCGCCAGTTAGGAATAGGTCAGTGAAGCTGCTTGGGTCTGCATAATCAGCACCCCAACCGCCCATAATCACTTCAAAGTCACCATTTTTACCACGGTCTAAACGAACCGTAAACGGTACATTTGTAACGGTCACATCTACGCCATCAAGCGTTTCTTTCACTGCTCCTTGTATATATTCCAGTACTTTTTTAGTAGAATCAGTATCGTCACCCACGATATCAAACTTGAATGAATCGATTCCTAATTCCTTTTTCGCTTTTTCCCAGTATTCTTTCGCTTTTTTAGTATCATGTGTCAATACGTTTTTATTTTCGTCAGCAAAATCCTTATTGCCTTCTGGTGAAAATGACATGCCTGCTGGCACAAGACCAGTCGAAGCAATCGAACCGTCTCCTAAGATTCGGTCAACTAACGCATCACGATCGATCGAATAAGAGATTGCTTTACGTAGATTCGCATTGTGGTAAGGTGATTTTTCATCTCTTTGGTTAAATTCAAGATATGAAGTTCGTGCGTCTTTTTCGATCACAAGTTCTGGATCATCAGCCATTTGTTTTGCTAATTCTCCACTCAAGATCACATCATCCGCTTGACCATCTTGGAAAAGATTTAATGACGTAGGTGCTTCTTTGACGACGGTTACTGCGATTTTATCTAATTGAACTGCCTCTTTATCCCAATATTGATCATTTTTTGTATAAGACCATTCAGTATCTGTTCCAGGACCGTCAAAATCAGTCAAGGTAAAGGGTCCATTATAAACTGACGCATCACTCGTAGTTGCATAATCTTTGCCTTTTTCTTCGACTATTTTTTTATTTTGCGGGAAAAATGATGGGAAGGCCAGCAAGTAATCAAAGTATGGTGTTTCTTGTTCTAAGGTTACTTCTAATTCATGATCGTTGATTGCTTTGATTCCTAATTCATCCAAGCCTTTTTTTCCAGCAGAAACATCTGCGCCATTTTTGACTAATTCAAACATATAAGCGTATTCCGCCGCTGTTTTAGGATCTGCTGTGCGCTGCCATCCGTAAACATAATCTGAAGCGACTACAGGATCACCATTTGACCATTTAGCCTCTTCTCTAAGTTTAAACGTGTACGTCAACCCATCATCGCTTTTCTTTGCCAACTCTACTGCACCAGCTGGCTGTGGCTTACTCTTATCATCTAAACGATATAGCCCTTCATAAACATTGTTCAATGCTGAAAAGCTGATTGTATTTGTTGCAACCGATAAATCTGCACTTGGCATTTCTTGTTGAACGACTAATTTAAAAAGCTGTTCCCCACTGGCTTTTTTGTTGTCTTTACTACTATCTGTAGAATCAGTCTTACCACCGCCACCGCAGGCTGCTAATGCTAGTGTAGATAGCATCATTACACTGATTAATTTCGTCATGTTTTTTCTTTTCATTTTCTTCTCCTCAATAAACAATTATTTTCTTTCTGAATTTTAATTTTCTGAATATTCTTATAATACTAGAAATTGGAGTAAATAGCAATCATTTTTATATGCAAATAAAATAACAGTCGCATTTTTATTTTACCAAACTACAAAAAAACCTATCTAAACAGATTTTAACTGTTTAGATAGGCTATTATATTATTCAAATAAGGATTTGTACTCCCCGTATCCTTCTTGTTCTAATTCTTGAACAGGTATAAACCGTAAAGCTGCTGCATTGATACAATAACGTAACCCGCCTTGATCTTGTGGACCATCTGTAAAAACATGTCCTAAATGGGAATCTGCTTCTTTACTGCGAACTTCAACGCGACGCATTCCTAAAGAGAAATCTGAATTCTCTTTGACGCCTTGCTTTTCAATTGGTTTTGTAAAAGCTGGCCAGCCACAGCCTGCATCGTATTTGTCTTTTGAGCTAAAAAGTGGTTCGCCACTCACCACATCCACATAAATCCCCTCTTGGTAAAAGTCATCATATATACCAGTAAAAGGTCGTTCAGTCGCATTTTCCTGTGTTACAGCGTATTCAATATCGGATAGCTTTTCTTTCAACTCTTCTTTTGATGGTTTTTCCATGACAAATCACACCCTTACTTTTTAATTAATCTTATCATAGCATCATTGAGGAAAAAACACTCACCTTCTGTTTAGAAAGTGAGTGTTTTACGTCTATTATTAGTTCCAAGGAATATCTAAATCGATATTTTCGGCTAGGTCGATACTTTCTTGTCGTTTGGCTTGTCTGAATTGTTTTCTCGCTTCATAGCCTTGACAGATAAAACGTTCTTCTTTTGTCTCAGGCTCGATTGTTTTTGGCAGACTTGCTCCTTTAGGGACTACAAAAGTCATGAAACAAGTTCCAGCTAGATAACGTTCTCCTGTAAATAAATCTTCACCGATCACTTTGGCGAATATTTCCATTGAGCGTGTGCCTATACCTGATACATAGGCATCGATACAAACTGAATGGTCCGCTTTTAAGGGTGCAAGAAAATCTAAATGATCAACAGAAGCTGTGACGATCGCAGCTCTTGAAACACGAACAGCTGAAATACCCGCTGTTTCATCCAACCAAGCCATTAATTGACCGCCAAATAAGGTCTTATGAAAATTTAAATGAGGATAGGTGATCATATGTGTTTGAATGGCTCTTGTTTGTGAACATTTCATTCATTGTTTCCTTCTTTCATCGTTTCAGTTACTAATCAAATGATGGCAGCATGCGGTAAAGTGTCGCAATTGGCAATCCCATAATCGAATAATAATCACCTTGAATACTTTTTACTAGCAAAGCGCCTTGTTCTTGAATACCATAAGCTCCTGCTTTATCTTCGTATTCTTTTGTATCTAAGTAGCGATTGATTTCTTCATCCGTTAAATCATAAAATTCTACTGTGGCCGGAACTGTAGCCGAAGATTCCTGATCATCTTTCATTAAAACAACACTGGTATAAACTTTATGTGTTCTGCCACTCAGCTGTCGTAACATCCGAAAAGCATCGTCTCTGGAAGTGGGTTTTCCTAATATTTCATTATCGATCGTTACGATCGTATCAGAACCGATCACTAAATCGTTTGGATATTGTTTTGCAATATGTGCTGCTTTTTGTGCTGCCATCGTCAAGACATAGTCCATCGGGGTAAAATAACCTTTGACTTCTTCATTGATATTAGCTGGCACGACTTCAAAATCAGGTATGATTCGACTCAACAGCTCACGTCTGCGAGGAGATTGCGAGGCTAGAATAACTGCCATTAGGATTAAACCTTCTTCCTATATTTTTAGTGTGGATCTTGAATTCGTTTAAACATTTTTTCCATGTCTGAATTTGTAAAATGGATCAAAACAGGACGACCATGAGGGCAATTAAAAGGGTTCTCACAGGTTTCCAGATCCTTTAATAACACACGAGCCTGTTGTTCATTTAAGTAATGATTGGCTTTGATTGAACGTTTACAACTCATCATGATCGCTGTAGCTTCACGGAATTTTTTCACACTGACAGAACCTGTCGTCAAAAACATATCGATCATCTCACGGATAATCGTTTCTTCTTCGCCAGCTGGATACCAAGTTGGATGTGCTCGGACAATGAAACTATTTTGACCAAAGTCTTCTAAATGAATGCCAACCTCTGCTAAGGTCTCTTTTTGTTCTTTGATTTTTAGCGCATCACTGTTTGGATAATCAATGACGATTGGTACTAATAACTCTTGTAGGTCGTTTGTTACTTCACCAATTTTTTCTCTAAAATACTCATATTTGATTCGTTCTTGGGCTGCATGTTGATCGATGATATATAGGCCATCTTTGCTTTGAGCAAAGAGATAAGTGCCATGCATCTGACCAAAATATTCTAGTTCTGGAAAACGTTCTTTAGGATGTTCATCTGCTAACTTGTTTAACACTTTATTTAAGTCATTTTGAGCTCCAGTTGCTGAAAAATCAAATTCTGGATGATGGCTTAATTCTTCTTCATAGACCTGTTCATCAACGGTCACCTTTTCTTTTGAATCAGGCACTTCTTCCGACTCAGTCGCTTCTGTTAGATGGCGCTCATCAGAAATTTTTGGCTCTTCCATTTCAACTGGTGAACTAAATGCATACGCCATCAATGCTTCTTTTTCAAGCTCTTCTTCTGTCTGTGGTTCAGCTTGTTTTGGCCAATTGTTAGTAGGTGCTTGAGGTTTATATTCTGGCGACGTTTCTTTAACAAAGAAATTTCCACTACTAGGATCATAGCCTAAACTTCCTGGTTTTCGAATAGGTTTGCTAGTTTCCTCAGGTTCTGTTAAAGGAATTTCCATTTGCTCAACTTTTGGCTGTAGCTCGACTTTCTTTTTAAAACGAAGATTATCTACAGCGTTTGGAATCAACTGTTCATGACTTAATACTTCCCGAATCTCTTCACTGATCAAAGCCATCAATTCTTTTTCTTTACTTAAACGGACTTCTTGCTTTGTCGGATGAACATTGACGTCAACAAGTAACGGGTCCATCTCGATCTCTAATACAGCAAGAGGAAAACGACCGACCATCAATTTCGAGCCATAACCATCTACGATTGCTTTATTGAGCGCAAAGTTTTTGATATAGCGACCATTGATGATCGTTGATAAATAATTCCGACTTGCTCTAGTCACTTCTGGCAATGAAACATATCCCGTTAACTTAAAGTCTAAATCTTCCGCTTCGATCTTCAACATTTTTTTCGCAGTCCCAATACCATAAATTCCAGCGATCGTTTGTTTCAAATCGCCATTGCCAGCAGTATTCATCATCTTATTTCCGTCATGAACCAAGCGAAAAGCGATTTTGGGATGACTTAACGCTAAACGGTTAACGATATCGCCGACATTTGCTAATTCAGTTTGAATCGTTTTGACATATTTTAAACGAGCTGGTGTATTAAAAAATAGGTTTGAAACCGTGATTTTTGTTCCTTTTCTTAATGCAGCTGGGCGATGTTCTTCAACCTTACCGCCCTTCATTTGAACATAACTACCTTCTTCTTCTTCAGAAACAGCCGTTTCTAGGACGATTTCTGAAACGGATGCGATACTGGGCAGGGCTTCTCCACGGAATCCTAAACTGCGTATACGAAACAAATCGTCTCTGGTATGGATCTTACTTGTCGCATGGCGTTTAAAGGCGCTAAGAATATCTTCTTTTGCGATTCCTTCCCCATTATCGATTACTTGGATCGTTTTAAGTCCTGCTTCTTCAATAAAAATATCGATTTGAGTGCTTCCTGCATCAATCGCGTTTTCTACAAGTTCTTTGACAACTGATGCAGGACGTTCTACTACTTCACCAGCAGCGATCTGATTGGCAAGCTGTTCTGATAATTCTTGTATTTTCCCCATCTAAACGATCCTTTCCTTGCTCAGCTTTTTTATTTCGTTTAAATTCTTTTTTGCAGTTCATGCAATTTATTTAAGGCATCCATTGGTGTCATTTCTAATAAATTGATTTTCTTCAAAGTATCAATCACACCTAACTCATCCGTCGATACTTCTTTAAATAGTGATAATTGTTCCGTATCTTCTTTGATCTCATCTTTGTATTCCATAGCTTTAAGTGGCTGTTCATCTGATTCTAAAGCGGTAAGAATTGTCGCTGCACGTTCTAATAATGCGCTTGGCAACCCTGCGATTTTAGCTACGTGGATCCCATAACTTTTATCAGCTGGTCCATCCATCATTTTATGCAAAAAGACGACTTCGCCATTTTTTTCTACTGCACCGACATGGATATTTTTCAAACCAGTCAAGGTTTCATCTAAGACAGTTAATTCGTGATAATGGGTCGAGAATAATGTTTTTGCGTTAACTTCTCTATGGATATATTCAATGATCGCCTGAGCTAGTGCCATTCCATCATAAGTAGCGGTTCCTCTACCTAATTCGTCGAATAAAATTAAACTGTTCGGTGTTGCATGACGTAAAGCTTGATTGGCTTCCATCATTTCCACCATAAAGGTACTTTGCCCAGCGATCAAATCATCTGATGCCCCGATTCTTGTGAATATTTGGTCAAAAATCGGTAAATCCGCAGATTCAGCTGGAACAAAACAACCTATTTGAGCCATTACGACTGTTAGTGCTAATTGTCGCATATAAGTACTTTTACCGGACATATTAGGTCCTGTAATCAATAGAATGATATTCTCTTTGCTCATATGAACACTGTTAGGGATATATTCTTGATGACCCAAAACTTTTTCTACAACTGGATGGCGACCTTCAACAATATGCAACTCTTTGCTATTGCTTTTTAGAATGGGACGGACATATTGGTATCTTTCACTGACTGTTGCAAAAGCCTGCAAGACATCCACTGCACTGATTGTTTTTGCTAGTTTTTGTAGACGTTCAATATTGGCTTTGACTTGTTCTCTGACTTCTAGGAATAATTGATATTCTAAATCCACTGATTTTTCTTCTGCTTCTAAAATCAAGGTTTCCATTTCTTTTAGTTCAGGTGTGATAAAACGTTCAGCGTTTGCTAGCGTTTGTTTGCGTTCATATTTTCCTTCGGCTAAGTTGGCTAAGTTGGATTTTGTCACTTCGATGTAATAACCAAATACTCGATTAAACCCGACTTTTAAGGTCTTGATCCCTGTTTCTTGGCGTTCTTTAGCTTCTAGTTCAGCTAACCATTGCTTGCCGTGGCGCATTGCATCACGATATTCATCTAATTTTTCATTGTAATTGTCTTTAATGATATTTCCTTCTGTGATTGCAAGCGGTGCTTCTTCGTTGATGGCATTATTGATCAGTTCAACGATATCTTCGGCCGGGTTTAAATCTAATAATAAATCATTCCATTCACCTTGATTGATACCAACGATCAACTCACGAACCAACGGCACTTGTTCTAATGAGGTTTTTAATTGAATCAAGTCGCGTCCGTTCACATTTCCAAATGCTACACGCCCAGCTAAACGTTCTAAATCATAGACTTTTGTTAAGGTAGATTGTAAGTCAACACGCTCAAAGTATGCATTCAATAACGATTGAACCATTTCTTGTCTTGTTTGGATTTGTTTCTCTTGAATCAATGGACGATCTAGCCATTGCTTTAATAAACGTCCACCCATTGCGGTTTTTGTTTCGTCTAGCAGCCATAATAAAGTCCCTTTTTTCAATCCAGTTCGAATCGATTGGGTCAATTCTAAGTTAAATTTAGAATAATGATCCATTTTCAAGAAATGATCTGGTTGATATTCTACTGCTTTTTGAATGTGTGACAATCCACGTTTTTGCGTCACGGTTAAATAGGTTAATAATTTGCCTGTTACCTCCACTTCTAGCGGATGGGTCAATTCACTTGTTAAAAAGCTAAATTCAGCATTTTCTTCTGCTTGATTTTGTTCAGAAAAAATAATGTTCAAACGATCTTTTAATGTTTGCTGCAGCGTTTCTGATAATACGCTACCTAATACGATTTCTTTCGTCTGCAGCGCTGATGCTTCATTGATTACAGCGTCTTCATCGCTTAATACAGCAGTTTTTAGTTCTCCTGTACTTAAATCTACATAGGCCAACCCAAACGTTCCATTCTCTTCAACAATAGCCGTTAAATAATTATTGTCTTTAGCATCTAAGCCTTTACTGGTCATCACAGTTCCAGGCGTAATCAGTTGAACAACTTCTCGCTTGACCATGCCTTTGGTCGTTTTAGGATCTTCCACTTGTTCACAGATCGCTACTTTATAGCCTTTTTCGATCAATGTATCGATATAGCCTTGCGCTGCGTGATGAGGAATCCCACACATTGGAATCGGGTCATCTGCATTGCGATTACGGCTAGTCAAAGTTAATTCTAATAATTGTGATGCGTTAATTGCATCTTCATAAAACATTTCATAAAAGTCGCCTAATCGGTAAAACAAGAAAGCGTCTTGATACTGGTCTTTGATTGCTAAATATTGTTCCATCATTGGTGTGTGTTTTGTTTTTTGTGGCATTGTTACCCTTCCTTCTCTAGTTCTTCATTGATTCTATATTGGATCATATCTGTGACGTGCTGCAAGAGGTCATTGGCTTCCATCAATTGTTCTCTATATGCCACAACTAAGGGATGTTCATCGAATTCTTTTGTCAGCTCATCTGCTCGTTTGATTGCCGCTTTTTCTGCCTCTGGTTTATCATAATGGGCAAATTGAACGGCATCTTTTTGGGCTGCTTTGATTTGTTCTACTAAATCAGTGAGCTTTTCATTTTTTTGAACTTTTTCTTCTAATTCTTTATAACGTTGAATCAATTCATCTTCACCAAGTAAGATTAATAATTTCATTAATTCTTCGTTGATTTTTTTATCTTTAATGGATGGCTCCATGATTTCACACCTTTATTCTGGTTAAGATTTTGTTATAAGTTAGGTCTACTTATTTTAACATAATTCCAGCAGAATCAACAGTTTGTGGAAAATTAAACCGATTTTTGCTATTTCAAATTATTTTACATTACACATTCAAAATAAAAGTGTTCACTAGATAAAAAAGAGCAGATCCTCAGTAGAGTTGCTCAGATTTATCCAGTGAACACTTTGTTTTTAATCATTTTTAGCGGGAGTAGTTAGAAGTCACTCTATTTAGACGTATCATAAAAAAGAATGAATGAATTTCGTTTGATACCACATCTAAAGCTTTACGTGCCTCTCTTACAGGACCAAAAAACTGTTCGTATCCATGTGTAAGAGCGGGAAATATTTGAAATGTCGTTGTCACTCCTGACTCAATCAGCAATTGCGCTAATTTCCTATTATCATCTCTAAAAGGGTCTTATTCTGCAGTAGAAATATATGCAGGTAGAAACTGCTCGTACTTATCATAAGAAAGCTGTGTAATATAAGGACTGAACACTTTTTTAGCATCTGCATTATCTGTAATCGCTAAAAAGCCTTGCATAGCGAAGTCGTCACTCCCAATACACCCTTTCAGGGCGTTAGTTTTTAAAGAATCTGTGATCCCATTAAAAACAAGCCAATAGTACAGAGTAAACAACTTGTCTGGGAGTAGTTTCTGTTCCCCATTGTCAATCATATACATAACTAAAGCATTTACAAGGTTCCCCCCTGCGCTATCTCCAAGAAATCCAATTTGGTTTAAAGATACTCCCATACTTTCTCTATTATTTCGTAACCATCTATATACTGCCATACAGTCTTCAATAGGGATTGGAAACGTTACTTCTGGTGTTAACCTATAGTTAGTTGAAAAAATTGCACATTGAGGTTTTTGAGCAAAATATCGAACTATGGTATCCCACATCTCAACGTTTCCAGTTTCAAAGGCTCCGCCATGTATATGGTAGATAAGTGGTAGATTTTTCTGATTCCCTGGAACATATAAGCGGCCGCTTATCTTGACTCCATCATCAACTTTTATTTCATAATCAGTAGTTGTAATATCGAACGAATCAACAATTTTGTGATTCTCATGCTCACACAAATCAAGTTGGTCTTGAAAATTCATAGGTCTATTATTTTTTTGCTTCATCATAAATGAACAATCTCTACATTTAATGTCATAATAAATCCTTTCATTTAAATTATAAACACAGAATGAAATTCAATGTAAAAAAATTAAATGGATAATCTTTATTTATGTCCCAACAAAGTTATTCATTAATTTTTATCTTTAAAAGAATTAGTATTCATCGATTAAGATTTACAGGTAACATGTACCTTTTAATGCCCAGAAATGAATACTAGTGCTCTACTATTTAAGAGATTTCTTTCCACTCCATATTTCAATTAATTACTTGAGTATTTTTTTGATTAAAACTGACATAAGAAAAGATAATGATACTATTAATATGAGGGTGAATGTCCACCCAATTGACTTCCCACCACTTTCGGTAGGTAATTTAATGTTCATACCAAAAAATCCTGTAACAATAGCAGGTATAGTCAGAATTAGGGACCATACTGTTAAGATTTTCATAACGTTGTTCAAGTTATTATTGAAATAATTATTATAAGTATCTGACATGTTTTGTGAAATTTGATTAGATAAATCAATTATTGATACTAACTGACTGGATTCTGCCAATGAGGCATTAAAATCCTCCTTCTCATCTTCGGGAAGTTTGTTATAGAGGGGTAGTTCTTTCATCTTTTCTAGAACTAAATTATTTTGTACTGCAGCAGAATACAGATAAATAGTTCGTTTTTGTAAGTCGGACAGTGTCTCTAAATTAGATTGATTATCTTTCTGCGACACACTGTCCATCTCCTTAAGGGTTTTATTGATACTTTCGATGCGTGGAAAATAATCATCAATCAGCTCAAAAAGGGTAATAAACAAAAAGCTAGTTGTAGATAAGATTTCTTTTTTAGCACATTTGTCTAAACAATCTTTCATCTGCTCGTAAACGTAATGATTGTCTTTATTTGTAATAGTAATAACATAGTCACCCCTAAGTATGAATGTAATAGGAATTGTTTCATTTGTTGTATCAGTCGTCTTTTTTTGATTCAGTACTTTGAACACTAGAACTAGTGTACTTTCTTTTGAATATATATCTAATCGGGCTTGTTCACTACTATCCATTGCATATGTGATTACTTTCTTATTAATATCATATTCTTTACAAAAATCAATCAACGGTTCTGAATTTACATTTTCTGATTGAAAATTCACCCATATACATTTTTTATTTACCATTCTCTTTTCTATCATAAGTTTGATATGCCTTTCTTGTATGTTCATTTATTTTTTATGTATCAATTATTAATCACTAACAGCATATACAAACTGTATTCTCTCCTGTCTCCTCAATATACAAAAACGCAACTTATTTTCTCTCACCCAAAAGAGTTGTTTGTTTTTAGTGATTACTTTTTTCCAGAACCCCTTGTTAACACAATTTGTGATTTTGATTCTATAATAAATAGGAACTTCAATTGCTCCAGCCTCAATGATGAATTAGCAATCATCTTTGTAATAACATTTAAATTTCATTGTTCTACCTTAATATTTCATATTAAATGATACAGCAATTTGTTGATTCGGTTTCTTTAATTTTTTCTTTTTCTGACCATTTTTGTATAAAACATATCGTATGTTATTAAATATATTTAATCTATTTTTCATACCTTAAGATATTTGAGCAAAAGAAAAAGGGTGTGGGACAAAAGTAAAAATCACTTTTGTTTCACACCCTAAATACGGGTAAACGGTGGAGGTAGAAGCAATCCTCTTTGGCTGTAACGTCCCCGTGTATATTTTCCCAATACTGTACATAGTTATCATAAATAAATTCTACAAGTAGGTAAAAGTTGCAACCCATTTTTCTAGTGAATACTACATGATGGATGACCTCTTTCTTATCCAATGTATTCAAAATAAGTTGATAGTGAAGTCACTAAATTAATAGTTATCGCTATTTTAGCTAAAATCCATCTTCAATTATTTCTTCTCTGTTCCATTTATTCAAAGCTATCAAGTTTATCAACCGATATTTCAAAACAATTCTCATTCACCAGCATATAGCCACTGGATCTCATAGTTTTTATAAATTTTGTCCCTGTTCTTTTTTCTATTTTTTCTCTGAGATGAAAAATGATATTACTAACCATATAAAGCTTATTTAACTTAGAGGTTCCCCAAAGATTTAAAATTGTATTTTCGTAAGTTACTAATCTATTTTTATTTTGTATCAATAAATGCATTAATTTATACTCTAATGGTGTCAGCGGTACTTCTTCACCATTACATAATCGAAACGTTCTGTTTTCTGTTAATAGAAAATATGAATTTTTTATCCCCATTTTTTCTACAGTCTTTTTGGCTCTATGTGTCAACATATTACTTAGCTCAATGCTGAGTTCTTCATCGTGTATATTGTTGGAAACAATCATATCTACACCAAGCCTCAAGTATGTAATTCTAACTGCTTGTATAGAAGAATCAGAAAGCAACCATATCAGTGCATTCGTATTTTTTTTCAAAAAAATGATACTTTCAAAAATTTTTTCTTGCATCAGCTCATTCTCATCAATTAGAAAAACATCTATATCTTGATACATATCAAAATAATTAAAATCCTGTTTTATAACTATATCTATTCGTTGAGAATTCATCTCTTTTATTAGAACTTCATTGTTTCTACTTTTTTCAGTATTCTTAAAATATTTGATTTTATACATAAAATTGGGCCTCCACGTTATGAAAAGAAATTTTTAAAATTCTGTTTATTGCTAAATATTTCTCTCGCATTAAAACAAAGTTTGTGTAGAAACTAAAAAAGGAAGAATCCAAAGAATAAAATATTTCTACACTCTGAATTCTTCCTTTATTTTACTACTTTAGTTATGCCAATCTATTAATATTCAAAGTATTATTTAGACTCAACTTTAATATATGCAACATTGTCTTTATCTACAGTTGAAATAATTTTATTACCATACTCTCTTTTTTCAATCTGAGTGTAATTTTGGTGGTATGGACCAGGGTAGGCTTCTAATACCTTTTTGGACGTATTTTTTACATTTAAGTCATTTGTTTCATCGACCTCTGTCCCTGCAATTACCGTAGTAATCTGCAACTTATATTCTCCAACTTCTAAATTAGACAAAATTTCATTATCTAAAATAGCTTGATAGCCATTGAAAATGCCTGCCTGATACCAATCCGTATTCGCTACTGGTTTAATTTCTTCTACTACATTGCCTTCACTATTGACAACTTTAACTGATTTAGTTACTTTAGAACTATCTTCCAAGGGCCATTCTTCATTATCAACCGAACCCTCTAATATTAACCCATAATCCTGCCAGTACCCCAATTTAAAGTAGTTAATTGATTCTTCCCCTAAATGTACAACGGTTTGCTCTACTTTATTAGAGTCCTTACCATCATATGTTTGGATAATATGGATAATAGTTCCTTCTGTTTGCGGTGCTATAGGTGAAATTGACCATCGTCCATCCCCACCAACGACCGCTTCACCAATCTTTTCATCTCCAACAAATGCAGAAATTGTTGCATTTGCTTGACCAGTACCTGTAAGTTGAGTATCTTTATCCGTTACAGGATTGAATGTTGGAGCAATGACTTGAACTATATCCCCATCACCAGCGATACGCCCATAATCTTCTGTTTGGAATTTCTCCTGCAAATCCTGATCTGTCGAAACCGTTTTTGAGGATTCATCATCATCGATGTGAGTCTCTAATGACGAAACCGCATTCCATGAGTACAATGGACTCTCTTCATAATTTCCGCCAGTTTTTTTCCACACTTTTATATTTGCTTCTTTGATTCTTAAGGTAGTTTCATCAGCATCAAAAATTGGTTTACGTGGATTTGTATTTTTTAAATCAAACGCTTTTGGATTATCCAAATTTATTTCTGAACCTTCTTCAGTTTCAATCACTTCTTTAGAATTATTCCCCGTAACATTTAAGGTTGAATTTGGTTTTGCATTAATACTACTATTCTCTTGATCAAGACGTATAGTTGGGCGATCTCCGCCTCCACGTCCATTTAAATTAACCACAGCACCAGATTCTATATTTAATGCAGGATTAACATCATAGTGTGATCTATCAACAAATTCAATCGCAACACCTGCAGAATCTATATCTAAACTTGCATTTTCCTTAACATTTACTTGACTAACTTTGTCATAAAATGCAGGGTAGTGATAGTACTTATTATTATTTGGTGATATTTTAATATTTACTTTTGCATTTTCTTCAATGATAGCTTTACCATCGACTTTTCCGTTGTGTAATTTACCATTAAAATAAAATGCTGACTTGTGAGAACCACTAGCAGCAGTTGAATTATAGACACTGTCTTTTGCAAATATTACCTCATGTACCCAAGCGTTTTCATGGGTTGTTTCAATTTTATTATTTCCCTTGAAGGTTACTCTACCGTTACTCAAAAGTAAGAATCTAGCACCAGCATATGATGTATTCGTAACTTCTACGTCCCAACCATATTCATCATCGTCTAATTCAAAAAATCTAGATCCGTCTTTTTGAGTACCTTCTATACTCATATTATTTAATTCTAACGTAACATTCTTATCTAGCTTATCTTGACCATATAACGCATATTTGCCAATATTCAAAACAATCCCTTTATCTGCATTTCCATCGATCAATAGATTTCTCTGAGGTATACTAGTAATATTTTTTTTCATCGAAAAGCTTTGAGTGAGTATAATATGACTAATTGAGACATCCTTTAATGCAGTTTGATATTCTTCAAATGTTCCTACTTCTGCAACTCCTCCTTGCTTTGTATCCACTAACGCTTTATCAACTTCCGTTGCACTTACAATTTCCGGATGAGATAAAATTACCTGAGAGCCAATTGTAAGTAAAGAAACTCCTGTAATTATAGCTTTTTTATTAATTTTCATAATATCTTCCCTTTCTTATTATATTATTTAGTGAGAGGGTACCTTTCATCATATTTAAGTTTTTATGGATATACTTATAAACCAAGTCCACTGTTTGATGATTACAATTTATTGCTAGTTTTCTTAAGGATTTCGACTATTTTTTGTGCGGCTGTCCCATCTCCATATGGATTAGTTGCACCTGCCATCACATTATATATTTTTTCGCTTTCTATTAATTCAATAATATTTTTTTTAACATGTTCTCGTTCTGTACCGATTAGCTTCAATGTTCCAGCATCCACACCTTCTGGACGCTCAGTAGTATCTCTTAAAACTAATACTGGAATTCCTAGTGAGGGTGCTTCTTCTTGAATCCCGCCAGAGTCTGTCAGTATCATATAGCTAGATGCCATAAGATTATGGAAATCAACGACATCCAGTGGATCGATTAAATGGATGCGATTGTGATTATCTAATACCTTATCGGCAATTTTCTTTATTCTTGGATTCAGATGAACTGGGAAAACCACCTCTAGATCTTGGTAAGAATCTACTATCTCTCTAACTACCGAAAAAACATTTTCCATCGGCTCACCTTGATTTTCTCTACGATGCATAGTTAATAAAATCAATCTATTTCTGTGATCATGCTTTTTAAAGTTCTTTACTGATCGATTGTTGTTAATCGTTTTTTTCAATGCATCAATTGCAGTGTTACCAGTTATATAGATATCTTTAGAATTAAAATTTTCCTTTATTAGATTGTCCTTGCTAGCTATTGTAGGTGCAAAATAGATATCTGCCATTGCATCTGTTAATCTTCTGTTAATCTCTTCTGGAAATGGACTCAACTTATTTCCAGTTCTTAATCCTGCTTCTACATGTCCCACTTTTACTTGATTGTAAAAAGCGGCTAACGTTGCAGTCAATGTAGTAGTGGTATCGCCATGAACTAACACAACATCAGGCTGTATATCTTTTATAATGTCATCTAATTTCACCAAAACATTAGATGTAATTTCAGCGAGAGTCTGGTTCTTTTTCATAATGTTCAAATCATAGTCAACCGTGATTCTGAAAGTACTTAAAACCTGATCCATCATTTGTCTATGCTGACCAGTAGAGACAACAATTGATTCAAATGCTTCATTATTTTTTTCTAACTCTTGTATGATTGGACACATTTTGATAGCTTCAGGTCTTGTGCCAAAAACAGTCATCACCTTGATCTTGTTCATGTTAAATTTAGCCCCTTATACTGTTCTCGTTATAATATTTATATTGATAAATAGAAAAATAGCAAAAATGAAGCAATACCGATCAAAAAGAACAAATTCGAATGTGGTTTTTTCATTTTCACCCCTCCTTCTAATTATTTTTCGCCATCAAACGTAGCGCTATGAACTGTTTTTTTCCAATTATTTTGCGGTTTAAACCAAGTGAAGAAACCTACCACTTGTGCGGCCATATAAGTTATAGAATTCAAAATAAACCCTATTACCAGTCTGAAATATAAAATGATTTTGCTAGAAAGGGTCTCTTTTTGAGCAAAGTAATCCTTAGCTTCTTGCATAAAATAGACAGTAGGTACGATTAAAAAATTTAATACTTCTACAAATAGCCAAAATAAAAGTAATGAAAATAATTCCGGCAGATACATTAGAAACCTCTTATCTAATAGTGATAATAGAATAATTATTATAAAAGCAATCGGACGAACCATTGAATATGAGTAAAGTAGTGTTTCTATTTTACTTAAGCATTCCACCAATGATTCTGATTTAACTATTGATTTGAGTTGTTTCAATGTAGTCGTAAATGCAACAAACCAATGGCCTTGAGCCCATCTAGTTCGCTGATTATGACTAGCAATAAGAGCATTTGGTTTTTCATCGTAAACAACTGCAAAGTGATTCCAACCACTTTTCTTATTTTGTAAAGACAATTCAACTTGTAGCTCGAAATCTTCAGTATAGCTCCGTGGATTCCAACCATTCTCTTCCAAATAGGAAGTTTGTAACACAAATCCTGTACCGCCTATTGCAGCGTTCCAGCCAAGTCTATAGTTCGCATACTGTACTGCACGATTTGTTATGAAATATACTGCAGCATACCCGGAAGCGATCATCGAAGTAGCGATATTTTTGATTCCCAAATATCCCTGTACCACAGTTAGTTCCGGTCTAAAAACTAGTTGAGAATTCATTTCACGTAAATAATTTTTGTCAACAATATTATCAGCATCAATAAAAGCAATATAGTTATACTTTTTCCAAAAACCTGTATCTATGAATTTTTTAATTGCATGAGGTTTTCCCCGTGGTTCATTTGGTTTTGATGTATTGATAAAACAATAAGCTTTTTCATATTGACCAACAACTTGAATTGTTTTATCTGTGCAATTATCTGCAATAACGACAACATCAAAAAGACTGGGATCATAATTTTGTTTTAAAATACTTTCAATTGTTGAAGCTATTACATCTTCCTCATTATGTGCTGGAATTAGAAATAAAAATTTATTTTTATCTTTTGATATTTCATAATCTCTTTTAGGCTTTAATAACCCAACAGTTGATAGAACTGTAAAAAAAGTTAAATTTAAAAAAACTACAGTCACTAACAAAATACAAAATATTTCTAAGAGAAAAAAGAGATGTGGTGCAATGTGAAACATAAAATGTACACTCCTTTATTTTTATAAAAAAGAGCAACTTATCAAAAAAATTTTAATATAGTGATTTTCAATCTTTAATTTTGCTAAAGTATCTTAGTAAACACATATATTATTAAACATCCCCAGAAAAGTACTCGTTAAAAGAACCAATTTTAGTTAAAAGCGAAAACACAATAGCTCTGATTTTAAAATGAAATTAAAAACGAAAATTTCACATCTATATAGATCTGTCTGATGATTATCAGGATAAGAACAATTTTATAAAATATAGAATTGTTCCTATCCTCCAATAACTTGAAAACTGAACTAAATATTTGCTACGCCGTCCATTAAAGTCCAATTCAATACTGTAGTGTATTGACCAGTAATTTTAGTTGTTTTTCCTGGAACACTTAAAGATGTTTGTGCAATGTTGAAATTTTCTGTTGCAACACCATTCCCTTGCCCTTGGTTAGCGTCCATGATCACTACAGAGTTTCCATTTGGATCAAGTTCAACAGAAGATTTTACATTAGCTGTTGCGGTAGAACTTTCATCTAGTACAGGAGCATCTAATGTGATTTGAGCATTCGTCAATACTTTATCGCCATTTATAAATTGGCCATCCTGAGCAACACGTAATTCCCAGCCAGTTTCTGTACCACGTAAATCTTGTACAATGGATTTTGTATCCGATTCTGTTTTGTAAACTTGGTCTGAAGCAGATATTTCATGATTCCCAAAATCAAATTCAGCCACTTCCAAAAGTTTTAAAGCACCGTCTTCAGGCGTGGTGAAGCCAACATTTCCGTTTGATGATTGGTTATCTGCTTCAACTGCATAAGAGACACCACCTAACGCTACACTTCCTAAAATACACGCTGTGACTAATGATGATAATAAGGTTTTCTTCATTTTAAATACTCTCCTCTTCGTTCATATATTTTTTATTTATAATCAATCCTATTGTCAGGATAATTAATATTCCAAGCACCACTAAAAATAAATGGTTTATGCTTCCAGTATTTGGTAACTTTTTGTCATTTGATTTACTTTTTATGGATTGTTGAGTATTGATAATTTTAGTTTCTTCATCCTCTGATTCAGAAGACCCATCGTAAAAACCAATTTTTGCTTCACTTTTTTGAGAATCAGCGACCTCTGCAGCCTTGGCAGGAGTACTAACCCATAGCAAAGTGAACAACGAAAACACTGCTAATAATTGTAAGAATTGTTTCTTCATTTGTACTCACTCCTAACTATTTGGTACTCCACTTGCAAGGTTCCAATCAATAATGGCTTGGTACTTATCAACGACTGCTTTACCAGCTTTTACTTCTAGTTCAAGTCCTTCTTCTTTACTTCCCCATAATGAAGACAAATTCACTTCCTCATGGTCATCCGTTTTATAATTAAAAATAGGTGTATTTCCTTCTGTCGTAATCTCCTTCACGTTACCTTTACTATCGTAGTAACGTAATCTACTCCCAAGCTTCTTACCAGAATTAATTCCCGTAAAGTCTTGCGACAATCGTGCAGACATAGTCCAAGTAGATCCGATTGACCGATAATCCCTAACAATAAGATTATCTTGATATGATTCAATTGAGTAATTTTCAGTATTTGCAGAAAGGGTATGCTCTCCAAAATCAATTTTGGTAGGGGCTGATTGAAAAATTAATTGACCAGTATACTCATATACAACAGTCTGTGCCTCTTCTTTTAATACACCTTTTGCATTGTCGGGCACTTTTTTTAAGCTATATCCAGTAAAAGTTTTAGCGACTGTAGAAAATGCATCTCCAACTTTTCCATTAATTTGTTCAGGTGAAATGATATCTTTACCATCTTCATCAACGTAGCGTACAGTAACTGGTTCAGCATCGACTCTTTCTACAATGTGGATTGTGGCTTTCTTAGAAGTGACATGTCCAGATGAATTAGTCACTGAATACGTTACTTCGTAATCACCAACTAATTGCGGGTTTACCTTTGAATAATCAATAATGATCAAGTCAGATATATTTCCATCATTCGTGTCCATAGCTTTTATGTTCTCGATAAGTTTTTCATTTATGTTACTATCATTAAGCTCATCAACATAAAACGTCTTATCTTCAGGCACGATTGTAGGAAATATAGAGCTTTCACCTTCCTCAGAAAATTTATTATTCAACTGAAAATCTGATGAATAAATAACTCCGCCACCACTAGCTATCACGTAATTAAAGGCTGTTGAATGATACGTAATCGAATCATTATTGACGTGTGACTGTAGTTGAATCCTGAAACTAATATCCGAATCAATAGATCCTCCCATTGCTCTAATTTCTTCAAATGACTTAAATTCTACCCAAACTTCTTGATCTGGCTTAGCAGAATCAAGCGTCACTGTATACCATTCTTTTGGAATTTCCTGATTAGTTATATCATTAAAAACTTTAACATCCTTAACATCAATAGCTGTCTTACCCACTCCACTATATGGTTCTATATACCAAGCAAATCGGTAATGTGCAGTATCTGGTAATTTATAACTTTGTCCGTAGTTTATTTGGGCAAAATTTTGAATTACATCAGAGCTTCTAGAAAAAACGCCTGTAGGAAGCCCTTCGATATTTCCACTCAACTTACCGATAAATGTTCCCATTTCACTTGGTCCGATTCCCCAGAAAGCATTTAAAAAACCATATGATGGTGTCAAAGTATCATCTTTTACGCTAAATATTGGATTATTATTAACTATTTGGGCAGATTGATTATTAGAATCAAAGGCATTCATAGAAACAGAGTAACTTTCCCCTTTTTCTCCAATCACTACTCCGCCAATTTTTACAGTGACAGACGAATCACCGAGAATATTTTTTTTCAAAACTAATGCAACACTGCCAGTCTCTTTATCAATTGAAATATCAAAAAATTCATTTAATTCAGGGTCATTCAGTTCAAGCGAATTCATATCAATTCCATCTTTTGGTAATATTAAGATGATAGTCGTCCCAGCTTCTATAGCATTTCCATCTTGGTTTTGTATTGTAATAGTGCCCTCATAATGCCCACCTTGTTCATACAGATCAGCATCAGCTGTATAAGAAACTGAATGATCAAATAGCTCACGACCAGTTACTTCCCTTTGATTATCTTGTTCACTTTCCATGTAGACTAAATTTTCTTGCTTCGAGCTCAAATCAACTTGTAACAGGTTTAGCAATCCATTAGTGGTTATTTGCTCTTTAGCAATTTCATTTTCTTTATAACTCTCTATGTCTACACTATTTGTATTAGTCACTTCTTTTGGCTCAGTAGCCAGTACAACATCGTTACGCATCGGAAAATAAATGACGTTTGCACCTAGAATACTTAAAATAGAAATGAAAGATAGATTTCTTTTTGAGTTTTTCATAATTATCCTAGCCCTCCTTTTAAGTTTCATCCATTTCTTTTGCTAACTAAAGTATGTTTCATATTTATAATAATCAATCGAAGGTTTTTTTTCTTTTTTTATATTTAAAATGAGATTTCAATTTTTGAAAAAATCAGCATTTTGATACTCAAAGTATTATTGAATTACTAAATAATCCTAAATAAACCTTAGGATAATTTTTAATTAATAAAACTCTTGCACTGAACCTTACATCTTAATTATATTGGTTGATTATGGTATATCCGAGCCTAAGAAATTATCACATATGCTAAACTACTATTTTTTCAATTTATTCTACGTTTATTTTATTCTCTTTAGATAAGCTTTTTAATTCCAATGACTATAGCTGTCATTCTAATGGGTCACAGTATTATTGTTTTTCTCTTTTTTTATAGTTGTAACCAAATTACCAAATATTTCCCAATCTTTAGCAGTTGGGGGACTGTTCCAAATAATATACTTTGAATGAACTTTATTCGTTAAAATATCAGATAGATAGATATCAGTTTCCCTAGAGTAGATGTTATTAACCACTAAATTTGAGAAAGGAAGATTATCGACCATCAATGATATAAAGGAGTTATATTCTTTACCAATTGAAAAATCAATAGTAACTCTTACTGGGACCTGTAAGAGTTGTAGAGGAAGATTGTGAATTAGTTTTAATAGCATACTCATGAGAAAACTTTTATTTTCCAGTTGATTACCAAAAATACTTATAAATTTATCATTAGCACAGATACTCAAACATAACTGATAGATTTCATAATAGTTTTCTTGAAATACAGTTAAATCCGCATAGAACTGACTATCTAACAATTGATTACCAAAATATAATAATTTAATGAATAATGGCGTCAACGACTCTTGTAATTCATCATTATATTCAACAAGTTCTTTATACGAAGAAATAATCAAGAACGACTCAGTCAATGATTCGGTTATTTCTGGAATGAATGTATCCACTAATAAGTTGTTTACTTTCAAATAATTGACCAGTGCAAGTACCTCATCATCAATATTGTCATGATTGACTAAAAAAGTTTTTAAATACTCTGTTAACATTTTGATTTTCTCCGAACTTATCTCGCATAATTCTTTTAAATCAGTAAAGTCACTATGAGAATTATGATTTCTTAAATAGGTAACATAAAGATAAAACTTTAGTTTAAAAAAATCTAACCCCTGTAAATCTTCAATATATCCAGTATCTTTCAGTATAATAAGCAATGTGTTTGCTTGCTCCACTAACAATTTATCAAATGGTTCTTCATATTCTTTAAAAATGTTAAAATATAGCTCTGCAAGAAAAAACCTCAAATTTTTTTCTGAATATTCTTTTGACTTCAAAAAATTGAAACCATATGAATCCAAAAAGTCATTTGCTTCATTGCGTATCCTATAGGCCTTTGATAAACTAATGTAGTAATCAAAAGAGAATTCCTCAATTGAACGACCTTCATATTTTAAGAAATAATCTATAAGTGACATTTTTAAAGATCTCCTACCATAAATCCAAAGTAAGCGATTGATAGAGTCAAAACCATTTTTGCTATAGGTATATGCTTTCTTTTTCTTTTCGATGTAAAAAAAATCTTCTAAATTTAAATCATCAAAGTCATTCATTAACTCATCAACAAGCTTTACTGCTTTAAAATACGTTAAAGAAAAACGATCTTCTATATTAGATATCGTAACCGTTTGATTGGTTGTACCTTCCATATAAGAAAAAAGCATAAACTTGTTATAATCATCCTTTTCAAGGACATTTCTCATATATTCCACCTTCACTCTTACAAAATAGTATTAAGTCATTAGTACAAAGTTATTAGAAAAAGTGTAGGTATTATTTAAATAGACACTCTACCAAAAATAAGATGTCCAGCCAGAGAAGAATACAAAGTCCCTAAATATGTATCTGTACTATTGTGATAATTTAATGGGTATGGGTATTTCTTTTGAATTTTGATACCAGAACTAAGGTCCATTTTTTGGTTTAATAGAAAGTCATTTCTCTTTTTATACGGTTGTTGATAAAAGCCAACTCTGTTTTCATTAACGTCATAAGAATTTTTTCTATTTTGTATATTCGTCTCAGCTTTGGTAGCATAAGTGATTTGGGAAGTCAGTAACGTATCTGTAGTGATAATAACTAATGATGCACCAAAAAATAGTAGTACAAATTCTTTTTTCAATCTATTTCCCTCATTTTTCTACGTACTGATTTTTATTTTCTGCACGATAGATATTTTTTAATTCTTCGATTTCTTTATTTTTTCTTCGTACATACCAAATCACAAAAATTATTAAAAGAATTAACAATATGATACCCGCAGCACCTAGTACATATAGGCTGTAATCATTCTCCTTGATGACTGCAGTATCATTCAGTTCTTTGGACTTCTCTTCGGAGATTTCAAAGTCTTTCGTGAAAGACCACTCTTGTGCTTTAGACTCTACAAGAATCTTAGCAGTATATTTTCCTGGCTTTAACTCAGTTTGGTTTGTTCCAATTTGGTATTCGTAAATTGAATTTGGGGCGACTTGCGCATTTGTTAGTTTTTCGGAAAATATAGCTTTATTTTCTCCTTTAACATAAACATCACCTTTGATATTCACCTTATTTAAGAAAGCTGCAGTCTCGTTATTGATAGGAAAATAGATATTATTTCTTCCATTCGACTGTTTGACTTCAATATCACCAGATGTAAGCTCGTGCTTGTCGAGATTTTTTTTTCCATGAAGTACTAATGCAATTGAATAACTATACTGATTTCGAATAGCCATATTACTTTTACTAGAAGGATTTTCAGAATCCTCCGTGTTCTTTTGCGTAAAATTTATACCTCCAGCAATCACTCCATCAAACTCTTCCTCTGGCTGAGTGATTGAAAAAGTGACATCCTTTGTTTCGTTTGCTGCTAATTTTATTTGAGCTTCACTTACTTCAACCAAATCCGTTAAATCAAACTTTAAATTAGTACTTTTATGTTTGTTACTATTGCGATACTCTACTACTCCATTACTATTTGTTGTGGCTTTGTCCACATTTGTATCAATTGTAATTTCTTTTTCACTATTATTTTTTATCGTAACTTTAATATTTTCTTTTTCACCAGGTGCTAGTTTCAAATTGTAATATGTGTTTTGTTTATCTACTTGCTTTTCTGAAGGATGTGGTATAACAGAGTAGCCAACACTGGCAGCTTCAGCGTACGACGCTCCTTGTATAAGCCAACATACTGTACTTAAAGTTAGGATTAAAACCAGAATGTTCAGTTTCTTTTTTATTTTCATATCTAACATATCTCCTTACATTTCAAAAACTAGTTTGAAGTCTCTTCACACAACTTTCATTTTTCTTCTATTCTTGAAATAGATTCTATTCAACTTTATATGTGCCTCTTACCAATCACCTTTTACAATCATAGAATTTCCTCATTTCATTGATTACTAAGTATTTATTCTTTAATGAACTTTATTTAGAATAGGTACTATTAAAATAACAATTGAACAATTTATTTTATACCGTCTCCAAGACATACGGTTCGTTCAAAAACTATCGTATTTTATTATAATGATTAGTTGTATAAATTTCTTTTCAATTTTTCAAAGATAGAATTGAAAAATTGAAAAATACTTTTTTTTGCAAACAAAATATACTGTTTAAATGACATATTATTAAAACAAAAAGTGATTTTGCTTTTAATTTAGCAAAATCACTCTATATATTTACCCTGTATTTGATATTTTTTATGTAAAAAACGAATGACAAAGAGACTAAGGAAGATAATTTAAAAATACTCTTTGTTACATTAATAAAATAACGTTTATTATTTTAATTTATGATACTTCATGAGGAATTTTACACCATTGTAGTTTTTATCTATTACTTCTTTTGATAAATCACTATATTTGAATAATTATATGCAGTTGCAATAAAATCTTTTTGCTTAAAATGACTTAATATTTATAAAATAGCCCTAATTTCCGATTAAATTATAAAAAATTTTAAACAATGTATTTATATGATGCTGTTGTTTCGGTACTATTTATGGTTAACACAGATACTTATTAAAGAATAGTACACAATAAAAGAAGAACAACTAGTATTTTCGACTCCGTTCGGCTTGAAATTGATAAAAGCTACTATTATCTTTTTCAAATAGTAAAACTGGTCCCAAATTTCCTTAAAAAAAGACTTATCTAATAGGTTACTGATTTTACACGTTTTAAAGGCTCTTCATCAATTAATATTGACAAAGAGCCTTCTGCTACTTATTTGATTTTCCCTTTATCTACCTTAAGTTAGGTTAATTTAATTCTTTTTCCCCAAAACACAGTACGTGTGCTAGGTCTTAGTTTTGTTCTTCATTTTTCTTTAATTCTGCTATTTTTTCTTCTAATTGTTTGATTTTTTGTTGCCTTTTTCTATATAAAATTAATCCAATTATCAATAAAATAAAAATGATAAACACTACTAGATAAAGTAGATAATGTTGTTTTTCTTGATGGATATAGGCTTGATCATTCAGTTTTTCAGCTTCTTTGGCTTTGATCTCAAACTCTTTTTTAAAATCCCAAACTTGTCCTTTCGATTCTGCATGAACAGCTAAAAGGTACTTCCCTGGCTTAAATTTGGTTTCCTGTAAGCTTACGGGGTAGTTGAATACAGAATTAGGAGCCATTTGCAACTCACTTTTTTTTGCTTCATAAAGAACTGTATCCGTATTTTTCTTTCTAATGTTGACGTTCACATTCAACCGATTTAAATAAGCGGCTTTATCATTGGTTAAATGGGCAAAAACTGTATTTCGATTATTGACTTGACCTAAACTAACTTTAGTTAAATCTAAGTCAGGCTTGACCTCTTTGTCTCCATGCAATACTAATGCGATCACATAGCCAAATTGGTTTTTGATTGCTACATCTGCTGAGGATTCTTTCGTTTTTTCAGTATTTTCACTAGTAAAAATAATCCCACCTGATAAAATACCCGAAAAGTCTGGTTGAGGCATCGTAATAGTGTATTCAACATCTTTTGATTCATGAGGTGCTAGTGTCAGTTTTGCTGTATTTGTTTTAACGAACTTACTTAAATCATGAGGCAAATCAATTGATTCGTTTTGATCACTATTGATGTATTCTACTACTCCGTTGGTATTCGTCGTAGCTGTTTTGATTTTAGTATTAATTGTTTGTGCTCGGTCTGATCGATTGGTTACTTTTACCATTATTGTCTGCTTTTCTTCTGGGTTCAAACGTAAATCAAAATATGTTTTTGTTTTATCTACTTGTTTGACTGATGGAATCGCCTTGACTTCATAATCTGCGTCTTGTGCCCAACTATTTGATGTCCCTACCAAACATCCAAATGCAAAAAACACCGATGCTACTATCACTTTAAGCGGTCGTTTTAACATGTAAATCCCTCCAATTTTTTGTTGCTATGTATGTGTATGGAGCGGCACTCTCACTAAACCGCTCCATCCCTGGTTTCTTTATTAATTATTTGCTGGTTGGTCTAATAATGTCCAAGTCAATGACGTTTCGTATTGTTTCGCAACTTTTACCGTTTCGCCTGGAACAGATAATGTTGCTGCATCTTTAGCAAAGTTTTCGATTGTTACACCGTTACCTAAACCTGCTGCTGCCTCTAAAATCGTGGCACTTGAACCATCTGTGTTTAGTATAATCTCTGTTTTGGCAGTGGCTGAACCTGTTGATTGATCAGAGATCGTTGGTGTTTTTAATGTGATTTGAGCACTCGTCAATTCTTTTTTATCTGCTTTGAATTGACCATTCTGTGCTACTTGAACTGTCCAACCAGTTTCTGTTCCGCGGATATCTTGAACAGTAGTCATTGTTTCAGTTTTATTTGTGTAGACTTCGTCTTTGGCAGAAATTGGATTGGAACCAAAATCAAAATCAGCAACATTCACTAATGTTAGTGCACCTTCTGTTGGTGTCGTAAAGCCGATATCACTTGTTGACTCGTGATTGTCGATTTCCTCTGCATGCACGACCATACTTGTACTAAAAATCATTGATAGTGCGGCAATTCCTACTAAAATTTTGTTTGTTTTCATTTAAATTCTCTCCTCATTCGTTAAAATTCTATATGATATCATTCCTGTTATAATTAACAGAATGGATATTCCACTAAGTACTATCATTTTGTTCGACGCGTTTTCTCCCGTATAGGGGAAAACCTTTGTATCTCGCTGTTCTTTTTTCTCTGTTTTATAAAAGCTAACAGTTGCCTGACCATCTTCTGCAGCGTAACTTGATTGCATCTCAAGTAAGTAAACAAAGCAAGTACTGATGGCAATTACTTGGAGCCATGTTCTTTTTTTATTTTTCACGTTTTTGCACCTTTCACTCATTCGATACAACGTCATATAATTCCCAGCTGATTTCACCTGAGTATTGCTCTGCTAAAGCCTCTCCAGCATTTACAACAACGTTCAACCCATCATCCGAAGTTGCCCAATCGTGGGTTACATTATAACCATCATGACTCGTTGTTACCGCTGATTCGATGATAACCGATGAATTTACTCGAAGTGGAACTGAATGGCCATTTTTGACATAAAACAAGGCATCGTTCAATACATGCTTGCTCTTATTGGCTGTCAACGGTTGATTGAGCGTTGCCCGCAGTTGCCAATTAGAACCTAAGGACCGCGTATCCTTTACAACAATATCTTGATCCTTTGACTCAATTTTATATTCTTCCTTTTTATTAGATAACGGGTGTGTCCCAAAACTAATCTGTGTCGGAACCGTTGAAAATGCCAATTGACCATGGTACGTGTAATTCACCGTCTGTTCTTCGTCTGAAAAAATTCCAGATTCATTTTCTGGGACTGATGTTAGCGTATAACCTGAAATTGTTTTAGCATTAGCCAAATAGGGCTGACCGATTTTTCCCGTTAAAGTTTCTGTTGGGGCAATCTTTTCCCCATCTTCGTTTAAATAATTTACGTTAACAGGTTCGCCTTGAATAAAATCTACTTTTAGCAAAGCTTCGTTACTGGTCTTCACTTCATCATTGACCGTTGTAACGGACGTATTTGGAATTTGGATTTGATCCATTGTAGGGTCCGTTAGCACTTGCTCGGTTAGCTTCAGGTCACCATTTAATTCAAACGTGTACGTTTTTCCATAGAATGATTCAACTGTTAAACTTTCTGGTTTTGCTTCTACGGTTAATTCATTGTTTGCATCTTGGTGAATAGTAAAATAATCAGCAACGTCGTTTCCCGTTTCATCTTTAATTGCTACATCTTCTTCAGCAACTGCCAGCGTTTTTGCCAACGGATCAGTTATTTTCAAATTCTGGATCGGAAAACATGAAGAATATGCTGGTATTTTTTGAGTGATCGTATATAATAGTCTCTTTTCATGCCCAGTATAATCAAACTTTGCTCCGATTTTATTCGGCATCTCAATCTCTTCACCGCCTGTGATATCACCTAATCCTGGGTAATCATCATAGTCAAACATAGCACTACTTTCTTCTAGACTGATGGGCATATTTGTATGAATATCATAACCAGAAATCACGCTTCCCAGTACTCGTCCTTGCGTATCATCTAGTGTCACCGAAGTTCTCGGTGCTAAAACAGTCCCAATGAATAATGAGGCGTTACTTCTAAACTGAATCTCATTTTCTTCATCATTAAAATTATGCACAAGATGGGTTGCTGTTTTGTACGTTTTCTCCTTTAACTCATCAGAAATTGTATGGCTATCAGATTTTATTAAAGGAACAGCTTTATCTGCATATTTCCCTTCAAAAAAGACCCCTTGATTTCCTGCAAATTGATATTCTTCCTCCCCAGGCAAACTAGGATAAGCGGTCGCATGGAAAAATGTACTCCCACTGAAATTAAAGGATGGAAAGTGTTTATAATTAATAAATACATACGGTGGCAACATCATGTCGGGATCATAGTTTGTATAATTGATTGAAATATCCTGAGCATTTTTAAAATGCTCAATTTGACCGTCTACATCGATAATGACTACCGCTTGGGCGGTTACATTTTTTTTCAATGCAATATTGATCTGGATCGAAGATTGTCCACCCCAATCGTTAGGGTTTACTACTTTTTTCTCTGTATTGATTTCCGCTGCTTGAACTGCTGAATTATATACTGCTGTTTGATCGCTATCTGTCAATGCTGCATAATAATCACTAACCACTTGGATATTTCCAGTCACTTGGGAGAAATCAGCAATGCCGTTATCTACAAAAGAAGGAAATGAAGTCAACGAGTCATTGTAGCGTCGTTTGGAAAAATTGTCCTTTAATTCTGGGTAGTATTGTAGCGCCTCATTCAATTCTTTCTCTGTCGGTAAATTCCCTAAGTAGTAATGCAGATCTGAACCATCCTGATAGTTGAAACTTGTTGCATTAGCGTACCAACGAATAATATCACTGCCAGTAATTGTTTCAGAAACTACTGCAGGATCGATTTCATCTAACGCTAACTGGCGCGTCGCATTTTGATAGTTTTGAAAACCACTTTTTGATAAACCAGAGGAACCAGTTGATGTTATATTTTTTGCTAAGAACTGACCAACCAATTGTTTTTCCTGCAATTGATCGGTATTAAAATACAACGTACCACCAGCAGTCAAGTTCGTTTTTGTTGAAACACCTAGCGGATAGTTAGGAGGGGGTAATATTTCCTCAGCAAAAACATGGTCCATTGAACCTGTACTATATAAAAGACAGAAAAACAAAACGAGTAAACCAAACATATGCTTTTTCATCGGGCGTCTCCTATCTGCTTATTTTATTCAAGCTTGTGATAAACAACTCTTCACTACTATGAAATAATACAATTTTTTTCAGAAAAAAATTGTATATTTCTGAAACAATATGTTTCAGATTTAAAAAAACAACAGTTCTTTATCCTGAAAATCCAATAGAGACGTACATAAAAAGGCTGAAACAAAACATAGAATCGTTTTGCCTCAGCCTTTAAAAACATAGAATTACGTGATAATTTAGCGATAAATAAGAGATTCTCTTAGATTGCACGATTCCTTTTGCCATTCGTCAACCTAAAAAAATCGTTTTATAAAAAATATCATTGATCGCATCGATCATTTTTCCCCACTGTTCTGGATTCAATTGCTCATCAAAATAGAAATATTCCGCATCAGAATTGGCTGCTTCATAAGAGTCAGAGATAACTAAATCTGCCTGCAACACATCATTCGTAAAAAGGATTCGGTCCTTATTATAAACATCTAAAATAATTTTTTTGATACCATCTGCTAAAATCAAATTATTATTGAATATGACACAGATCGACATGCTTCCAGCCTTTTTATTTAAATAAATACCTGAATAAATCGTCAAGGAAAGAATCGACAAAACACCTTTCAATGACTTCTTACTTATTTTAGAATAAAATTCCTGCTGTTCAATAATCTTAGTGATTTTTTGAAAGATTTCTACATTTGCTTCATCATAGTCGATCATTGAATGAAATGAGAGTTCATTTTTGTAGTAGCCAGAGATATCAATGTTGATATGTTTGATATAGATCAATAAAATAAGTAGATAAAAATAGAAGTTTATATAGCCTTCTTCCGTATATTCTAAGTCAAATTCCTTTTGTACCTCAGTCATCAGCTTCGTTGTATAGGCTGCAATTTCTAAGGATGATTGTTGATAATGTTGAACGATTTGCTTTTTTGTTTCTAATGAGTCTAAATTGTAAACAAGTCCTCGAGTCGCATACAACAGCAACGCTCGTTCTTTCTGATATAACGCATTTGGTACCCGTTGTTTTAACAATGGTAGAAGTTCGGTATCTTTCGTATCAAAGTAGACCGTATCTGCTAGAAAGCTATCTGAAAGCTCGATATAATTTTTTTGCCAGAGTACTCTTTTTAGTGTAATCAACTGAATAAACCTTAATTTTGCCCGTTGCGATTCTGAAAGTGACGCCATATGATCAAAATATTCTTCTAGCTCCTTGGCATCCCACCAAGATTCAGGATAATGTTTATTATCATATTCTGTCGATTTGAACACCGACCAATAGGAATAAAAAGCAAACAAACGAATCCCAACTTCATTGCCTGTTAACGGACTTGCAAGTGGTTCAAATGAAATCGTACCACCAAACGGAACTAACATTTCTTTAAGTGCTCGTACTTGTTTATAGACTGACGAACTACTCATATGTAAATCAAGTGCCATTGCTTCAACTGAGCTATAGTGATTTCTTAATAGCGCATCTAAAATAAAAAAAACACCACTTTTTTGAACGTAATATAAATGAATATAATCAATCAAATACCCAATACTATAAGATTCTGCTGTTTGGACCTGATAGTTTCCAGTATGAGTATTTTGGATCAAATGTACTTTTTCAGCAAATGTCGTTTCGACCTCTTGCGCCAAATCATTCAAATATCTGCTCAATGTGCTTTTCGTAAGATTATGTTTTTGCCTCAACACATTAAAGCTCAAACCACTTTTTGAGAAAACAATCGATTTAAATAGTTCAAACTTTACCCGCTCTTTTTTTCCCATAAAAGAATTTCGCATAGACGCCTCCTTCTAATCTGCTGTATTGACTATTGTACATGGAATCTGTTCCTATTATAGAACAATTCATGGTTCTCTTGTTCACAAATGCTCACCCTTACTTTCAACAAAAAAAGAATCAGACACTGCTTCTTTTGGTGCTTGAAGCTAGCCGCTGATTCTTTTTCTATTTTATCGTTGAATAGATTCACTATTTATTCTTCAAAGGGTCGATCTTCACTGATTTGGATCGGTTCGATTTTTTTAGCTTGTCCTGTCTGGTCATCGATATCGATCACACAAGCCGATAATAAGCTTCGACCTTCTTCAACGACTTCAAAACGTTTTGGTAATGCTGTCCTGAACTTCTCAATGATTGGTCCACGCTTCATCCCTAAGATACCATCATATGGTCCTGTCATACCAACATCACTCAAATAAGCTGTTCCTGCTGGTAAAATCCGTGCATCATTAGTCTGAACATGCGTATGGGTCCCCACAACAGCACTAACTTGTCCATCTAAAAACCAGCCCATTGCTTGCTTTTCACTAGTCGTTTCTCCATGAAAATCAACAAAAATCAGCGGCGTCCGCTTGCGTGCTTCGGCAATCAGTTCTTCTGCTTTACGAAACGGATCATCGATATCTGCCATAAAAACACGAGCCTGCATGTTGATCACAGCCAGTTCAAGTTGATTGACCTTAACAAAAACCATCCCTTGTCCAGGTGTTCCTTCTGGAAAGTTAGCTGGGCGAAGCATTTTTTTAGCATCGCCAATAAATTCAAAGATTTCTTTATTATCCCATGTATGATTGCCTAATGTGACAACATCTACACCATCTTGTAAAAATTTCTTATAGATCTTCCCTGTGATTCCGCGACCTGCTGCAGCATTTTCGCCATTAAGAATGGTTACTTGGGGACGATATTTTTTCTTTAATTTTGGTAAATAAGTGGTTATCGTATCGCGACCTAGAGATCCTACGACGTCTCCTATAAATAATATACGCAAAAAACTTCCTCTTCTCTTTTGATTTACTGTTTTTATTATAGAGGTTTTTGGAGTAGAAAGGAAGAGGTGGAGATATCTTGAGAGTTTGACTGTGCTGAGTGTATAAGAAAAAGGTACTTAAGTATATTTTACAAAAATAACTGGATAATCTTTTTTATCAATGTGTTCATCAATACCATCTAAAACTAGTTTAACATCAGTGCTAATTTGATTAGCTAATACAAGGTCTCCTATATCCTTAAGTAAATGAATATACTCTTGAATTCGCTGAATATATTGATAATCACCGATAGTTATATAATCTAACAAATTCTCTAAATATTTTAGATGAATTCGATAATTAATATTTTTTCGTTCCTTATCCTGCATTTTTGCTAAATGAATATATTTTTTAGCACTAGTATAATCCTTTTCATATATTCTTGTTGTCGTTGCATTTAAGAGGATATAATAGAAAGCATCATCCATAGGCTCCGTTTCTAGTTTATTTTTTTTAGTGAAAAAAATCTTTTTAATCAATATATCAGCCTTTTCCTTTTCAAGAATTCGCATCGCATTTCTGATAATTATATAGTCATAATGTTGATAATATTCTTTATTAGACAACATAGTAAATATATTATCTAATTCCTCCACACCGATCTCATCAACTTCACTCCATACTTGAGCAAAGTAACTCTTTATAGCAAAATAATTGGATAATTCTCTTAAATCTTTATTTTTATCAGATAGTTCATGGTAGTAATTAATCAAGTCATCTTTCCTATTCTCACCGTGTAAATTCTCTGCACAATTAGTAAACAAAAAATGAAATTTTTGTTGATCTTTACTTAATGGTGCCATAGAAAAAACTTCTTCTGGTAAAAGCGATAGGCTGTCTAATATTCTTTTCAAGTCATTTATTTTGAGTTCTTGTTTTCCACTCTCAATTCTAGAATAAACAGAAGGATCTACATCAGGTAAAATTTCTTTTTGAGTAAAATTCAATTTTTTCCTAAAAAATCGTAAAGCTTCATATATTTCCAAAACTTACTCTCCTTCCAATGACATATTTGCACAAAAACATTGATTTTCACCTTATTTCTTATTACTTTATGAGGATTTAACAATTTATTTAATAATATATTTATAACCAGCTTAATTTTTGTTAGTATTAGATATCATATATTTATGATAACTTGACAAACATAAATATGCTTAAGGAGGAAAAGAAATGTTTTTTACTGCACTCGCTTGTATTATTAGTGTTTATACTTGGCAAGTAGGACCTTAGTACCTAAAAAACTCCTAGCAATCATAAAACTTGGGGAAGTTATTCATGCTAGAAGTCCTCGATAAATAGATGGGTTTCCATCTATCTGTAGTTCACCACTACGTATTAAATATAACACACTAAGGTCAAATTAGTATATATTTTTTAAGTAAAATTTATTAGTAAATGTTTTGTACGTTATTTTCTTACCATCATAATCACTAAAGAAAGAGGCGATTCACTATGAAAAAAACAATCAAAAATAATTTGCAAGAAACCCGTAATAACAGCAATATGACCCAAGAAGAACTTGCCAATCAAGTCGACGTGTCGATTCAAACGATCCAAAGCATTGAAAAAGGAAAGTATAAACCTTCTGACTCATTAGCGCTTAATATTGCCCGTTCACTAAACAAGGAAGTTACTGAGATTTTTTCTTAGGTCGCTAAAATATAAGCTTTTTTTTGCAGAAAAAATTGACAGAACATTCAAAAAAGATCAGATTCCATCTTACCTAGAATCTGATCTAACTTCAATTTGCCCCTTCAAACTCTATCGTTACAACTTTTTTCCATTACTCTCGATAACTCTTTGATACCAGTAAAAGCTATCTTCTTTATACCTAATCAATTCCCTGTTCTCAGTATCTGTATGATCTACGTAAACAAACCCATACCGTTTTTTAAAGCCACTGGTCGTGCTGATTAGATCAATAAATGACCATAGGCAAAAATCAAAAACGCTCACGTTATTTTCAGTTATCGACATCTGAATCTGCTCAAGCAGTTTCTTTAACTACTCAATACGATATTCAGCAGGCACTTGTTGCTCTTCCGTCAGCGTATCGATTGCTCCTAAACCATCTTCAGTGATAAGCAGAGGAATTTATATTGTTTCAGTAGCCTTACGGTTCTTGAATGATTTCCCAAGTAACTTCCCCTGTATATTCATCAGCCAATGTCCCTTTAGCTGGTACTTCCAGTTTAAAGCCTCGGTTTTCACTTCCCGCTGTATCTAAAATGAAATTAAAGTCTTTTTTCCCTTTATCGTTAGCATCTTGTTTATTATTCACTAATTCCCCACCCGATCCATTTAAAACAATATCGGTTCCGCCATTTCGGTAAATCAAACGGGCATCTTTCAAGACCTTGTTTTCTTGTGTCGTAAATTCTTTCGATAAAAAAGCATTCAAGCGAATGTTGCCTCGTGTTTTCCCTTGTTTCGTTGTGGAAGATGTAGTGATTTGGCGACTGTCTCTAAAGGCAATCTCAAAATCATCTGAATTAGCATACGAAAGTACCTGTGTAAACGGTGATACAAATCCTGTTTCAAAATTTAACAGCTCTGGCACCTTCAATGAAATCAGCCCTTCGTATTTATAGTAGACTGCTTCACTATCATAAGGAATCGTCAGCGCTTCTTCTGAGCCGTTCATTTTCCCTTTATCAAAGGTTAAAAAACGATAATCTAGATTTTCTAGCGCTAACGCATCAAGTTGGTCTGTGATTGCTTTTTGCTCTTTTAAATTAACGATAGTGCCATTACCGCCTTTGATTGTTATCGGATCGATCATTTCTATATCCGTTCCATCTTGGTAGGTAAAATGAACATTGATTTTCCCTTCTTTAACGTAGGGAATCGTCAGTTTATTTTCACCTGTTGGCGTCAAAGTGATTTCCTTACCTGGCTCTTTATACTCCTGATTAGACACATAGCCCTCTGGCGGACTGATTTCTTTCAAGGTATAGTTTGTAACGACATATTCTTTTAAAAGGATTTGTCCATTTGCATTTGATGTTAGCGTATCTTTTACCTTTCCATCTTTATCGATGATCTCGTATGTTGCACCAGTTAACGGTTTATTGGTCACAGAATCGATCATAGTAATCGTCATATCTTTTAAAATCAGATTTCCGCCGCCACCTGCCCCAGAATTATCGATATCAAATTTTCCCGACCAATTATTGTTTGAATAATTTTGCGTTGTTGTGTACCCCCGATAATCAATAAACGGATGGCTTGAACTTCCACCTGAGTAGCTTTTCGAACCACTAGTGTTAAAATTCCATTTTAATTTTACGATCAACCCATTTTTCAGCTGATCATCATTGATGGTGATATTCCACGCTGAATAACCACCACCACCCACTGAAATAGTTGATACTGGTAAAGGATTGCCGTCTACATCTGTCACTTCTCTTAAACTTGAGAGTTCTCCCGAGTCCCTTGCCGGAATAATATTTGCAAGGTCGATTTTCGTCCCTTTGATTAAAGCAAATCCGTTGTTTTTATTGACTGTCAAGGTTCCTTCAGCAATATTGGCGTACGCCTCACTTGTTTTTAGCGTAAAACTTTTTGCTAACTGGTTATTAAAATACAGACTGGCCGACGTTGCATTGACTGGGTCAAAGCTATCATTTGTTTGACTGATCTTTGCATAATCACTCGCAGCATTATAATAATTATTTTTGCCTAAAGTAAAACTAACGATGATTGATTGGGTCAATTTCTTGTTTTTCACGCGAATTTGATTCTCTTCGATACTTATTTCAGGATAGTCTTCACTGTCAGAAGTGATTTCTTCATCTGGCAGTAGCTTAGTATAATCTGTTGTAGAAAATTGTTTAACCTTGTTTACTGTAAACTTTTTATCTAAAATCGAAACATCCATACTTTTATAATTGATAACGACTTCATTATTTGTAAGATCAGTTCCTGATGGATTTATCAGTAATTTCACTTGGTTTACAGGTTGTCCTTGGATTTTTTCAGCCAGATCATACATGCCATTTTTTCCTAGTACAAATGGTGAATTTGTAAAAAGATAACTTGGTATATAAGCGTATCCATCCGTTGGAAATTCTTTTTCTGTAGAAGAAGCAAATGCCAGTTTTGGGGTGATGGTGTTTTTCGCCCGCAATACTTTAGGATCGATCGTCTGAAGATCAACACCTGTTTCGTAGGTGATCGTAAGTTTTTCTTTGGTTTCTTTTAAGAATTTGATTTCAAAAGTGTTGGAGGAATCAATCACTTCATAATCGGTTCCTTCAACTAACTCCTTTTTCACACCATTTCTTCCAAATTCCACAGAGCTGATTTTTAAATTTTTCAAGGTTCCAGCTTTGACACCATCACCAAATGTATCTGTTATTTTCGTGATTTTTTGATAAAGAGAATTGATGGTTGCTGTCCAAGCGATGCTATTTTTTTCCGTGTTGAATGTCCCGCTTTTCACGTTGGCAGCTTGACCTTTAAAGGTTGTCGTCCCGTTTGTTTCGTATCCATTTCCAGAAAGAATATATTTACTATTATACGGTGGTGTAACCGTCTCATCTATTCCAGTATAAATATCCAAGCCAAATGTGTTCGTCGTATCCTCACCTAAGTATGTCAGTGTTACCTCACCGAATGCAGTACTCGTGATTTTCCAGTTACTGATTGCTTTTTTAGCCCCTTCGACAATAGAGCCATTGGCATTGAATGTGACATTATATTCTTGAGCCAATTTTGTATCAATTGCCACCAAAGCTGGATCCTTATCATTTGTCAGAGTGAATGTATCCCCTTTTTTTAGTTGCTGATTGGTTCCATTGATGTAGATCGGTGTTTTAACAATCATTTCACTTTCTTTGACATTAGTATCTGCAACAATTGTCCCTAATCCTAAATAGCCTAATTCCACGACAAAGAAGTTAACTGAAAACCGGCTGTAACTGATAAAATTATCAGAAGTTGTTCCTGGATAAACATTAAATGTGTTCCAAGATGATACTGTTCCTCTTTTCCCGTTAGAGATAGGGTTAAAACCAGTGTAGTCAAACTTTATTTCCCCCTCTGAAACTTCTAATGCTTCATGGAATCTCTCTTTAAACTTAATTTGGCTCAACACATTTGTTTTTTCAATCACATCAAAATCTTCATTGACCTTTAATTCTTTTTTTTCACCTATGCGCGTTCCATCAATCATTGTTTCATACGTATAGAATTTAAATGATGAAAGGTCTTGTGTTGCATTAACGTAACCGTCACTCCAACCACTTGGCATTAATTTTGTTGAGAAACTGACTTGAAGATTATTTTTTGATAAATCTACACGGGCGTAATTGACGTCCATTGCGCCATAAGCACCGCCACTTGCCGGCATCAATGTTGTTTCATTCTTATCTTTGTCAAAAGCCTTTCCATAAAGATATTGTGTGCTGGTTTTCTCATATAGATGAAAGATATAATTTGTTGGCGTTTGTGTTTCAAAAGGCATGGTTTGTTTGGAATTCAGTTTGCTATCAAATTTGATACGTGTGACTAAATCCAATTTATATTCTGCCGACTGGACATCTTTTATCATCGTTAAAGCTAATTTTTTTGTTGCTGGATCAATGCGATAAGCCGCTGTATCACTTAACTGACCTTCTATGACTTGCGAAAAAGTGAACCCTTCTGGTAACGTCGTTTCAAACGTATCGCCTGTTTTATAATTTTTATTCGTGAATTTAAACATCATCGTAGCTTTAACTTCCGAATCATTTTTGAGGTAATCTTCTTGCTCTAATACTCGACTTTTTTCGCTTGGAACGATGATTTTCACTTCTTGAAAAATATTATCTGTGATTGCTCTGGTTGGTTGTACTTCTTGCGCTTGGAGCTTATTTTTAGAACTTAAAGAAGTAGCGATAAAAATACCTGTCACTAAACTAACCCCTAAAATAAGCAAAGAGAGAATATACTTTTTTCTTTTCATAAGCCGTGAAATAGAACACTATTTCAACTGTTCACTCCTCTCGTTTCGTCCGATGTTCAACAACACTTTATATTTCGTTTTCACCTTTGTACGTAAATTCAATCCGTTCAGTAGAAAAATAACTGCTATTTAGGTACAACTTTTCTTTCTGCTTCGTCCAATGACTATTTTCTAACGTCATATGTACGACTTTATTCAAATTAGAACCTGGCTGAATTTGTTTGATTCCTTTTTTTGTGTACTGCAAGGTCAGCTCTTTTTCAGTTTGATCAGAAACTGTGTATAGATCGGACTTTTTTTCCAATGTATTGATTTCCTCTTTAGAAAAGTTCGCTTTCGCTATTTTAGCGAATAATTGTACTTGTTTCCCATCATATTTATTGACCCCTGCGGCTGTCCATTTTCCTGTAAACACAAGCGTAAACCCTTTTGTTTTTTGGTAATCCGCAATAGCTAATTCCCACATATTCCCTTGGCTCGTTAGCTGCATGGCTTGATCGGTCGATACCCAGTTGCCGCTGATTTTATTGGCGAATGGATAACAGATATACCCTGCAATACCACCGCTTATTAAAAGTAAGATTAATAAGGTCAGAACAAGGTAGAAAGAAAAAGGCTTTTGCTTATCTTCGTTTATGGTTTCCTGAACTTTGGGATGATCGTTTATCAGTTGTTCGTTGTTTTCGTTTGTCATGTTCTTTTCCTTTTTTTTGCTTTTTTTGACGCGCTCGTCTTGCTTGTTCTTTTCGTTTTTTCTTCTTTTTGGATAAAATGACCAATAGAATAATAAGAACAATAACAAGTAAAATGAAGATTCCCCCACCAATCAAGATATAGAACAAATAGTCCTTCTCAAGATCCACTGCTTGTTCATTCAGCTCGTTTGCTTCTTTTGCACTGATGACAAATTCTTGATCGAATTGCCATTCTTGTCCTGTATCTTCTGATTTTGCTTTAACTTTGGCAACATATGTACCTGCTGAAAAAGGTTGATTCTCCCAGCTAATCGGAACATTATAGTTAGTGTTTGGCGCTACTCGATAGCCTTTTACCTTTGTTTCATGCAAAGGCGCGTTGTCTCCTTTTTTACTGACCGTAGCATCATAGGAGACGTTATCGATAATCGTTGCTGTGGGATTTTGCAGATTTACTTTTACTGTATTGCGCCCTGCAACTTGGGAGGCAAAGACCTTTTTGAGTGCTAAATCGGATTTTGGCAAATCATCTGATTCTCTTAATTGAATCGCTACTGAATAAGCAAAATTGTTAGAAATGTTGAAGCCTTTTTTTGTTTCTTCCGTTTTCTTTTCTCCTGCATCGGCACTTGTCACACGAATTGCACCAAGAATCAGTCCTTCAAAAGGCTCACTTGGGATATCTAATGTTACTTTCGTAACGGTCGTGCCTTTTGCTGGAATGCTGACCGTTTGTTCTGAGGTTGCAATACTTGATAAAGGGTAGTTTAAAGAAGAATCTTTGTTGGCTTCATCTTCTGTATAGACAAATGAACCGCCGTCTCCTGTATAGGCTGGATTGATGTTGATATTGACTGTCGCGTCTTTGTCTCCTTGATTATAGAGTTGAAAAGAGAGCTCCTGTTTTTCTCCCGGGTTCACTTTTAAATCATAATAGCCGGCATCTTTTGTCACTTGATTATCTGGTAAAATTGCTTTGACGGAAATGGGAATTTCTTCTCCATACGCTGGAGAAAATGGTAGTAGGATCAGCAAAGCTAAACATAAAAAGACTCGTCTGCTCCAGCCCGTTGATTGTTTTAGTAGAGTCATACATTTTTCCTTTCTAACAAAATTGGCAAAAAGTTCCTAAAAATGGAACTTTCCACCAATAAAACTGGATTTTACGGTCCGACCGTTAACGTCCAATTTAATTTAGCCCCGTAAGCTTTGGCTTGTACACCATCGCTTTGTGGAACATTTAGTTTTACATCCGTATTTTTGTCTGTTAACGCTGGTGAATCTACTTTTCCATAGTTTGATTCGTCGTAATCTTTTTGGAAAACAACTGAACTGATGGTTCCGTTTGTGGTTGTTTGGTCAGTCTTTCCAGCTTTAGATGTTAGTACCGCAATACTGCCAGTTGTATCCACACCTTTTACAGGAACTTGAACCGCACCATCACTTGGGATCGTCAATCCGGTCACAACGTCAGTCACATTTCCCGTTTGAACATTATTGGTCAAGGTTTGGTTGTATAAATTGACTCTGGATGCTTTCAAGGCATGTCCTCCAGTTTCTTTAAACAGCGCTTCTTGTTCCACTGTCACGACCCATGCTGTTCCTTGCACACCAGAAACATCCCCGACTTGTACAAAATGAGGAATGGCGTATTTTGTCGTATCGCCTGTTTTTTGATAATGTTCATAAATAGCATCATAATTTTTTGTATCAACACTTGTTTCATTACTACCAAAATCAAAATCTGGAACATGCATTAATTGAATATTTTCAACGGTTACTCGTTCGTTGTTTCCGTCTACGATATCGATTTTTTCATCTGTACCAGGTTTGATCGTATTGATGTCACCAGATTGAGGCACAAAGGACGCTTTTCCATCTGTTTTTACTGCTCCTGTTTCGGCAAAAGCGGGTGTTGCTAAGCTTAAAATTCCCGCTGCTGCTAAGCTTAATCCTAAAATTCTTTTTATAGTTGTTTTCATTTTTCCGCTCCTTATCTTTGTTGCTGATGAGATGTTTTTTTATTTAATGATTCGATTTTTACGGTTCTACAGTCAATGTCCAAGTTAAATTCGTTGAATAAGCTTTCGCTTGTGATTGATCACTGGCTGGCACATTTAATTTGACCCCTTCGTAGCGAGATGCTGTAGGTGTTTTAGTCGCATCGTAGTCTTCTTCAATATAACTATTTCTAAAAACAGAAGAAGTATACGAGTTCAATGTGAAGCCAGGTGTTTTGTTTTCCAACACCACTAATTCATCTTGTGTATCACTTTTAACTGGGATCGTTGAAAACGCGCCAAATTCATCCGTCTCATTTAGTGCAACACCTGCAACTTTGTCCACTAAATCTGCGGCTGCATAGGCGGTACTTGTCAATGTATTTCCATAAATTCGAATACGAGAATTGTCTAATTTTTTCGGTGTGCTATCGTTTGTTTTGAATACGTCATCTTGTTGAACACTCAATTTCCATTTTGTTTCACTATTCCCGGATAAATCTGCTACTTGAACAGAATGAGGCATATAAAATGTTTCAGTGCCTTGCCCTTTTGTTCTTTTTTCAGTTAGCGCTTCGTATTCAATTGTTTTCAACTCTGTTTTATTTGAACCAAATGAAATGTCTGGTAAATGGGTAACATAAACATTATTTGCTTCTGGTAGTGGTTTGGGTTTCGTTGGATCTGTCGGATCTGGGTCTGGATCTACTGGATTAGGATCTTTTGGTCCTTCTTCTGGTTTCGATGGATCAGGACGATCCCCAGCAGTAAATTCTGTTTCAGCTTTTGTTTTGGCTACTGCACTTGTTTCCTCTGCATAAACCCCTGTAGAGCCGTAACTTAATACCAATCCACTCAACAATAAACTTGCAACTAATTTCTTTTTCATTCTTGTTCCTTCTTTCGTGTGTTTTTATTTTTTAAGTAAAACCCTAGATAAATGAAAATCAACAGACAAATCCCGATAATAAGTAAGTACAGGCTTAACGCTTCCCCTGTATGAGGAAGTATTCCTTTTTTATTTCCAGAAAAAATAGTATCAATAATCGGTTTTTTCGGATGGTCACCTTGAATAAAAGTAATATCTGATTGCGTTTTTCCAGAGGCTTCTGCAGTTGTTCCATAAAATAGGACAAATAAGAGCAGTAAACAAATACTAGATTGAATTAGTTTTTTCATAATTGCCTCCCCTCTGCCTTAAATAACGATATTCTTTTCTACTAAGTACCGATTTTGTTTGTCGGAGGATTTGCCTTGTCTATTGACTCGTCAGATTCTATTGCTCACCTCCTCTCCATGTTTGCTTCATTCGGATAAAGTTAGCATGTAGCCTCTTGAGCGGATTGTTTTGAGCAACTCTTTTTTTCCATCACTGGCTTGGGCTATTTTTGCTCGAATTTTACAAACAATATTCGCTACTCTACTTTGCCCACTTTCACCCAATAACTCACTATCTTTACCAAAAATAGATTCCGCAAGCATTTCATAGGTGCAGACCTCTTCCTTGTTTTCATAAAGAAGAGCAACCAGATAATATTCTGATTTTGTCAGTGAAATGGTTACATTATTAACATTAAGGCTTAGCTTTAACGGATCTAATTGCAACATTGACTCTTCTTTCACTTTCATGTGTTGCGTCGGTTTCATTGTATTTAAGCTGTTGCTAATAGCCAAATCTATTTCTTCAATGGTATAATCTTCAAAAATCCCACAAACACCTAATTGTAAATAAATATTTTTTTCTTCTACTTGTTTTTCAGTAGTGCTTATCCAGATCGGAATCGAACGACACATTTTACTTTTGATAACCCATTCACAAACCTCTACAACACTGAATGTCTGATTTTTACAAATGAGTAATGCATCTATATCTTGTAAGTCCTTCTCATCGACTACTTTTTTATTTTCTACTAAACATCCAGAGGCTTTATAGGAAATAAATGTTTCACTACTCTTTTTTTCTGTGTTTAGTATCCCAACCCTCATAACATTCCTCTCCTATTCAATAAAAAATCTCAAAAACAAATCACAATTATTTTTATTTTGCTTATTTAATATTCGTCTAGATACAAATAAAATACAATCACACGAAAGAAACTATTTTCCCGTTTTTTTGCAAATGTCCGCATTTTTTCCGAACTTACAAAAAAATAAAGAAATTCTTTTGATTATTTTATAGATGTTATTAGTGAAAAAGTGTACTATATTAGTTGATTTCTTTTTCTTATATAAAATATTTTTGATATTAAAAAGTTATCCAGAAAGAATAATCTATAAAAATAGACAATTTTTAATCAAAAATAAACTTCACAAACAGATTGATTCTTTCACTTTATAACTATATTTATTGAGGAGTATTACTATTGAACAACGCAAAAAAAATTTTCCTACCTTCGATGCTCTGTTTGAGTATTTATACTTTAGTAAATTTGCCCATCGAAGCGACAGCAATCAACCAAGATGACCCAACGACAATTGAACCCATACCTTCTTCTGAATCGGCTCCGTACAATTCTTCTCTACACTCATCCAGTCCAGATCTTCCTTTTACAAGAGTTGCATCAGAAATAGTATCCGTTCCTGACAAGGTTCTAAGAGAAACTATTTTAAAGAAATTAGGAAAATCAACAGATGATGTACTTACTAAGCAAGATATGGAGAGCCTGACTTCTTTAACGATAACGAATGATACGTCTATACAAATCAACAATTTGGTAGGTCTAGAATACGCGACAAACTTAGGGGCTATCTCTTTAGATAATAACAACGTGGCGGACTTTACCCCTTTAGAACAATTGACATCGCTCGTTTTCGTCAGTTTAAGTGGGAACTTTTTAACCTCTAGCACTTTTCCTGATCTAAGCAAAAGTACTGGAATTACTCATATCTCAGTAACTTCTAGGCAACTAGATAATGCGGTCTTATCAAAATTCACTACATTTATGAGCCTTGAACGTCTATATTTGGATAAAAACATGTTTATTACGACACTTGAACCTTTGAAAAATTTACCTAAATTACGTTCCATTTCTGTTCAATTTTGCGGTATTACAGATTTTACTGTAATCAATGATTTTCCAGCGTTGAATGACCTAGCAGCGTTTGGGCAAAATACCGGTCTAACAAGTCTTCCAGTAACGATGTCCCGGAGTATCTTAGACTATGATGCCACACAGCAAACAATGTTTATTCCATTTGCTGGAATGCCTAACCGACTCACAAATTTTGACGGTTATGTACCGCCATTTACCACATCAACTTCTGCTAGTAACACTGTACTTGAATTCAATGATGCACAATTGCCAGCAGATCGCTTACAAATCACAGATCTCGGAATTACTGTCTCAGCTGTTACAGAAGAGGAATTTCATAGTCTCGCTAGTATTACATATAATGCTCGGATAAATAATCCTGTAGGAAGCTATGAGACCCCACCTCATTTTAGTTTCTATGCCATTTCTGCTGGAACGTACTTCCAACAATTTAACGTGATTGACGAACCTGAAGACGGAGCACCAGTGACCATTAAATACCAGGATGAAGCAGGTCAGCCCATTAGTGAATCTACTGTCTTAGAAGGAAAAATCGATGCCTCATTCACCGCTGTACCTAAAGACATCAACACGTGGGTATTGAAATCAACCACTGGGAATACAGAAGGCTCCTTCACACAAAATCCACAGGAAGTTATTTTTACCTATAAAAGAGCACTTGGTGAACCTGTAATGATCTACTACACAGATATAAATGGGAATACACTTGTTGAACCAGAAAAATTGCAGGGAAAGCTTGATACACCTTATACTTCTGTAAACAAACAAATAACAGGCTGGCAACTAATAGCACTTCCTAAAAATGCTAGTGGCTCGTTTACGAATCAAGCACAAGCAGTCCATTACTTGTATAAAAAGATAGAGAAACCATTGATTCCTTTGACCAATTCACATTCTACATTCCCCAGAGAATATTTTGGTTACGGAACTGACCCTATCATTAGCAGCATTACTCACATCGTTAAGAACCAAGTAGACGTTTCTGAGGCATTAAAAGAGGCTCTAGTGTTGCCAACATTGTTTCCGAATACGCTGCCAGCCACTGAAAAAATGATTGATTCCAAAGAAACGGTGAAACAACAATCTAAGGAAAAACAAACACATCATGATGGTAAAGGCTCTGTGACGATTAAGTTTGTTGATGAACAAGGCAATGAACTTGCTGCGCCGAGTACTATTACAGGGAAAATCGGAGAATCTTACAGAATCACAGCCAAAAAAGTAAAAAAAATAAACTAAGCACTGGCTTAGAAGCAACTTTTTTAACAGCTTTGCTTCTGACCAACAATGGGGAGAAAATCATGGAATACTTACAATTTTTAGATGAAGAAGATCGCGATAAGTTACACTTACTTATGAACTTACAACTTTACAACGATCAATATTTAACGCAAAAAAGATTACTGGAGCTCACAGGGTTATCGAAGTTTTTATTGGAAAAATATATAAAAGAGTTAAATGAAGAGTGTCCAGAAATAACGATTTCTGAAGAAATTTACGATGAATTGATTTATCAGCCGATCTCTAATGATATGATTCAAAAGATACAACATACTTTCGCTCAACGTTCATTGAAATTTCGTTTTTTTATTGAGGTGCTAGTAGAAGAGAAAACGATAAAAAAATTTCAAGAAGAACAACATATTGCAAAAACAACGCTTTACCAAATTCGCAGCAAAGTGTTAACTCAGCTAAAAAAAGAGCGGATCGTGATTCAAAAAAACAAACTGACTGGAAACGAGATGAAAGTACGTTCCATTATTTTTGACCTTGTTTCTTATTTCTATTTTGGAGAAGACTATCCATTTTCCAAGGATAGCAATCAAGAAATACAACAGCTTTTACAGTTGTTGACTACGCATTTTGATTTAGACTTAACCTTTTTTCAGAAAAAAAAGTTAGCGTTATTTATCCACATCGTCTACATTAGAATAAAAAAGCACCACGAGGTAAAAGAAAACCTGTGTTCTATCAATCAAAAGACCAATCACTCACTTGCACAACAGATGACCTTGATTGAGCAAGCACTCCGTCCAACAAAAGACTCAGTTCCAGAATCGTTCAATGAAAGTAACTACTTATTAGCCTTTCTATTTGTTTCTGAAATGTTTACACCTGAATTGACATTCAATCAAGAGTTGTTTACGCAAAACCAAGAGGCTACACAAGAACTAGTAGAGCGTATAGCTGCTCAATTTCAAATTACAGATTTACAAAAAACGCAGCTATATGATTCTTTTTTAAAAAAATTGTTAAGTCTATCTATTTTCAAACAAAGTTATACTACGTTTGTCGAAACGGCAGCGTATAGCTATTTTGCTGAGGTTTATTATCCCTTACATACATTGATCTTGCGGTTTATCCGAAAAACTCACTTTCTGATAGCTCTAGAACTGTCCAAAAACGATCAAGCAAAACTTTACTATGACATAATGTTTTCCGTATTGTCTATTTTAGAACCTTCTCAATTAGGAACACCGATCAATATTTATATCGATTTTTCACATGGAATAGCCTATACAGAGTATATTTGTCAAAGCTTGCGGCGCTTTCGTGATTTAAATGTTAGTATTCAGAAGAAATTTAACAATGACACCCATATCTTTTTGTCTGATTACCATCTAAAAGAAACAAGTTGTCGGCAAATCATTTGGAAACAGCCGCCAACTCCGTCTGATTGGGCAAAATTTGCTGATTTAGTGATTGAATTAAGGGAGAACGAAAATGAAAAAAACAATATCTTTTAATCTGTGTGTATTAACAGTTTTTCTTGCTTTTTTACTAATCGCCCAGCCAACAACGATTATTTTTTATGCTAAGGAGGAAGAACGTCAATACTGGGAATTAGTGAGTCACTCTGCTTCACAAGAAGGAATATTTACAAACGAGCCTCAAGAAGTTGTTTTTGTTTATCGGAAAAAGACAGCCTCGATTCCCTCGCGAATGCTCACAATAGAATATCCTACTGTAGTGGTTCCTCCTGGACAGAAACCGACCACACAATACGGAATATTATTAGGAAATCTTTCCGGGATCTTTCTTTTTGGTTCAACTCGATTGTAATCATTGAATGAGAAGCTGATCCAAAAAAAATAAGCATGAAGCAACCTTTGAACAGTTTGTCTTCATGCTTATTTGAAGTTTAATAGAGCCTCAAGGTTCTGGAATCGCAATTGTGGTATAGCTTACTTCATACGTAACATTTATTTCAAGTTGATCTGCCGTTCCTTTATAGTTTTCAGGAATGTACTCTGGTCGTTCACTAAAATACAAGTAGTTGGAATAACTATAAATACCTGCGATCCATCCACCTTCAGATGTTACAATGACCTTTGGAAAAATGAAGCTATCCATTGTTTGTCCATCTGGTTTGGTGATCAAAAATCTGATTTCTTTTGGTAATATATACTCCGTTCCAGCTTTTACTGTTACTTGATCAGATGATACAACGCTACCTGAGTTATATGTTTTCCCATTATAGGAACTCGTATAATAATAATCATCAATATCACTTAGCTCTGGTCGTAAGTAATCAGCATAGTAGTTTAGAGAGTTCAACATAAGTGGTTCTTTCGTGCTTTTATTAATGTAATGAATGTTAATTTTCACTTCATCTGTATAATATAACTTGATAGTTGTTTCTTCCAGTGAAAATACCCCATCAAATTCACCTTCTGCGTGTTTAAATAAAAAGTTTGGAATTTCCTTTTTCTCAACATGGAAAGCCTGGCCGATTTCCCCACTTAAACTATCAGGTGGCATGATGGCAACACCATCTGTATTTAAATAATGAATCGTGACCTTTCCTTCCTTATCAGCCTCTTTTTCGTACTCATACGTGACTGTTTGCTCTTTTTCTTCAAACATACCAGTAGCATTCACTGGTAATTTAGCCTCGTTTAAAGTATAGCCTGGGATTGCTAATACATATTTTTCTGTCGATGCATCATAGTTTTCACCAATTGCCCCCGTAATTATCTGCGATCCATGAAGTTCATTGTTATTTCCGTCAATATAACGGACAATGATTGTCGAGTCTCCTTTCGGCGGATTAGTTTGCCCTACTGGAAAATAACCTACATAGGTATACCCTTCGATCACAGTAGGCTCAATACTTTTTACTTCCCCTTTGGAAAGTGAAATAGTTTCTGTTGGAATCAATGATTCCCCCGCTGCTAAGACCGTCATTGAACGCGTTCCTATCGAAGCAGGAATCAAAATAACCAATAACAACTTGCTATACTTTTTTCGTTTATACAAAGCAAATAAACTAATCGCAATAACGCCACTTCCGTATAAGAGTAAATTAGCATGGTCAAGTTCTCCCGCTTTTGGTAACGCGGACTGGGTCGTTGACTTTAAAGCCTTTCCAGAGTTTCCCTGTCCAAATGAACCGCCTAAATCAGTATGTTCATCCGTTCCATCGCCTGCTGAATCCTTTTGATAAACAATCGTATACTGCTCATACTCTGAACTTATTGAAGGTTTTTCTTTGATAATAGCTTCTTTTTCCTGTGAACTAAGTGTATCAATATCATAAAAATTAAGTTGTGCTGCTTCACTTGATAATGGCAATAAAAATACCGCTGTTGCTAAAATTATCATGCTGACAATAGTCTTTTTCATAGTTAAGCTCCTTTTTATAAAATGTACTCTCAAATAATAAAAGAAAAATTAGATAAATACATTTTATATCACGGTACTTATTAAAAAATTAATCAATAAAAAATGTTTTTTTACTATATATACATACTCGATTCCTACTCTTATTTACTTTACATGTATCTTCCTAATCAGATCCAGCCTTTTTCCTTCGCAATACTCACTGCTTCAATTCTGTTTTTTGCCCCTAGTTTATTCAAAATCTCTGACATATAATTCCGTACCGTTCCGTTCGTCAAGAACAGCTTTCCCGCAATTTCCTTAGAGGACAAGCCTTCCCCTACTGCCAGCAACACTTCTTGTTCTCGTTCAGTCAGGGGATTTTCTTGTTGTGAAAATAGTCCCGTTACAAGTTCAGGTGAATAAAATTTTTTTCCTTTCATAACAGCGCGGATATTCCCAATCAGTTCATCCGTGGGTGTATCTTTTAACAGATAGCCCGATACATTCGCTTTTACGGCTCGTTCAAAATAACCTTCTCTAGCAAAAGTGGTTAAAATAATCACCTTTTGTTCCTGATTTTGCAATGCTTCTGCTATATCCAACCCCGTTTTCAATGGCATTTCAATATCAGTTAAACAGATATCTGGTTGATGCTTTTCGATCAACGCTAATGCTTCTACGCCATTTTTAGCAATACCTACCACTTCCAAATCATCTTCCAAGCCCAGAATCGTTGCTAAGGCAGATGACAGTAACCCTTGATCTTCTGCGATAATTAGTTTAATCATGGATCTTCTCCTTTTTTTTATCCACAGGAACTGTGAATAGAACCTTCATTCCATTTTTTTGCGTAAATTCGAGTTTTCCACAGATGCTTTCGATTCGTTCTTTTAACCCCGTCAGTCCATTCCCCTGAATCAAGTCTTTCATTCCTTTACCATCATCTTCAACTGTAAAGGTATAATTTACGCCACTCTTTTCAATGATGATCCTACAGTGACTGGCTCTACTATGACGAATTACATTCGTGACACATTCACGCAAACAATAACTCACGGTATTTTGAAGATCTGTGGCAATTTCTCCAGTTAATTCTTCACCCTCTGTGGATAAGATGATTTTCGCATCCCGTAAGCTTTTTTCAATTGTGATCATTTCTTCAGCAATCAATACATGACGCATACTTGAAACGATTTCCCGTACTGTTTGCAAAGTACCTCTAGAGGTTTCAGCAACTTCTGCGATTTCTTTTTTAGCCAGCTCCTGATCTTTATCTACCAATTTCCCTGCTAACTCTGCTTTGATCGTCATGATCGATAATGATTGTCCCAATGTATCATGCAAATCTCTAGCGATTCGGTAACGTTCTTCTTGTTTGATCACGTATTCCATCCTCTGGGTAGATTGATATATTTGCTTACGTAACTCTGCTTGCTTACGAATTGAACGACCAGCAAAAGGTGCCGCACAGATAAAAAAGCCATAAACAAAAATCGTGATTTTTAAATCCTGTGTTACATATTCTGGCAATCGGCTTAAACTAAACGGCACAGGCGTCAGCATACATAATAACGCAATATAATAATACTTAAACACGTGCTTCTTCATTGGAATAAAACCAATCATCCACGCTGGATAGATAAACAAATAGATATAACCAAAATATATCGTATAAAACAGTGATATTCCATACATCAACGCCATCCAAAACGGAAACCATTTCCCATTAAATAAACAATTTCGATAGGTCACTACAAAAATTCCTAATGTAAACAGTGCTAACTGCTTATCAAAAGTATCGTACGGAAACATTGCAATAATCGGAATCAAAATAAAAATCAACCATATAAATGAAACAAAGCCATCCTCTTTCGGGTACACCCTAAACTTCCCAATCATCACTTTCCCCTAACGTTTTATTTCTTCTTTACGACCATTCAGATATATTGATAATACCATAATTCCTACAAAATAAATGAAGATGATCAACAGTCCTTTTCCATCTGGTAATTGTCCAGCTGCCAACTCTTTCGCTCCTTGTGCTGCATAAAAGGTCGGTAACCCTGTCGCAATTTTTTGAACAACTTCTGGAAACATATCGATCGGCCACCACAATCCACTCACAATCGCAAGCGGCATTAAGATTATATTGTTCAACACACTAGCTGTATTTGGATCTTTCACCAGACTTACGATCGTTGCTAATGCGACGATCGGTAAACAACCATATAAAATCCATAATCCACTGGTAAGCCAGGTTATAAAATTCATTTGAACTCCATTTACAAAATGTCCTACTAGAAAAATAACGATTAATAACAAACTATTGATCAAAAATTGCGTTAAAATCTTACTCGCATAATAAATACTTTCCGGCATAGGTGATAGGCGTAAAAACTGCTTCACACCTTGTTTACGGTCTTCAATCAACGTCATCGAAAAAGAAAATAATGAGCTGATCATCACACTATAGGTTGCCATTTGAATCATACTGTCTTTATAGAAAACAGCCATGTACTCTTGTGGAACCCCCATATTAAATACTTTGGTAAATAGAAGATAAAAACCAACTGGCATCCCTAAAGAAAAAAAGATAAATGGTTTGCTTCTAATTAAAGAGCGGTTTAAGTCTGTTTTAGTTTGCACAACGAATGGATTCATTTGTTTTCCTCCTCAACTAAAGTATTGAAGGCTGTTTCTAAGTTCCCTGGACTAATTAATAAATTCTTGAATTTAATTTCGGTTGTGAACAATTCTATAAGCGTTTCATCACTATTTGACGAATAGAGAGTTACGTTGTTTTCTACTTTTTCAATTGTTGATACATAAGGTAAATCAACTAGTTTTGCTTCATCAAGAATGTCTAGTAACTGAAAGCTCAATTTATTTTGCAGCATTTCAGACTGAATGCTTTCCAATGTGCCATCATGAACGATTTCACCTTGTTTCATCAGTAAAATTCGAGTAGCAACTTTTTCAATTTCCTCTAGGTAATGTGTGGTTAAGATAATTGTTTTGCCTTGCTCTTTTAACATATTGATTTTTTTCCAGAAAATTTTGCGGCTCGTTACATCCATTCCTGTTGTCGGTTCATCTAAAAAAAGCAACTCTGGATTGCCGATAATTGATAAACCAAACGTTAGCCGACGTTTTTGTCCGCCAGATAATTTAGTTGTATATGTATTTCGATGTTCGGTTAGCCCAGTTATATCTAACAAGTCGTCTAAAGAAAGTGGCTTGGGATAAAAACTACGGAAAAGTGTCAGCAATTCTTTGACTTTGACATTTTCTAACGTTGTACTTTCTTGCTGCATCACACCTAATTTAACCTTATTTTTTTTATTCAATGGATTTGTACCAAAAAGGCTTATTTCTCCATTTGTCGGGCGAATCAATCCTGTTAAGCAATTGATCAACGTAGTTTTTCCGGCACCATTTGGACCAACTAAGGCAATGATTTCACCTTTGTTTACGGTAAAAGAAACGTTGTTTAAAATTGTTGCTTTATTCATCATTTTTGTGAGTTTAGTGACTGTAATCATTTTTTTCTCCCCTTTACTTATGCCCTCATTTTATCTGATTATAGGGGCTCTCGTTAGAGGTTCTTGTCATCACTCTATATGACATTTGTCATGCAACCCAGTTTTATCAGCAAATAAAGCGAGACGATGAACTAACTCAAAGAGTTGTGTCACAGTCTCGCTTTATTTTAATCATTACTCAATCGAAATCAATCCATATATTTCTTTAACAAGATGCTTCTCGTCATAGGAAATAGTTAGAATACGACTAGCCCTCTGTTGTTTTTTTGCTGTCTCACTATCATTATAGATTTCGAGCAACTGGTTAGGTCCTTCATTTTTTTCATGGGCCATCTTCTTCTCAGATTGTTTCATTACTTGATCCAAGTCAGGCAATTCCATTGCTTCGCCTACTCTTTTTACTAGTGACCTGATTGAATCTCCCTGAAGCGCATTGCCTGCTGCTATATTTTGAATCAGTATCGATTGTTTGGTTAAATAAACTTGTTTTCTTTGTTGATTCACTTGAAACTGAGCTTCTGCTAATCCAACGTAATTGGGCGATTTATCCTCTTTTCCTATAACCCCTCGAATCGTCAAAATTTCTGCATCACTCTTTATTGAGTATTGTACTTGATTCTCGATTCTCAATAATTTTTGTGTTAGTGCTAATGACTGTTCAAAAAAAGACGGTATTACTAACTCAAACTTTTCTTCTATCAACTTTTCTGCTTCTGTCTTAGATAGTTCCGGGTAATCCAATGAACTAAATAAATTGGTACGGGGCTTTGACCATTTTGCTACATCCTTATTCTGCTTAGAAGTATTTTTTTCGATTCCGTTAGTACACCCTACAAGAAGTAAAATGCAACAAAACATCAAAATCCTTACTTTTTTCATCTGTCTTACACCGCCATTTCTTCGGACTTTATTCGTAAAATGGATCTTTGCCACGACGAATTAGATAGTGTTGATACACACCGAAAACGATCACGCAAAGGATAAATAAAAATGTACCTGCTAATACGCCTTGTGGCAGATAGATGAATTCCACTTGATGTTTTCCTGCTGGCACCGTAATACTAAGCAGGCCGTCATTGATTGTACGGATCGGTACTATTTTTCCATCTAGTTTCGCTTGCCAACCTTTATCAGCTGGAATTGTTGTGAATAGAATACGCTCTTTTTCCGTAGTAACCTCAGCCGTTGCCTTTCGTCCATTCACTTGAAAATCCACGCCTTTTTCTTGGGCTTTTTGTACCGCTTCTTTAAATTTGACTGTATTCAATACCCTCACAGTTGGTTCAAACAATTCTAGCTGATCCGTATAATAAAATGTTGTTTCCACCGTGATTTCTTGGGCTTTTTCGTAGTCACCTAAGGAGTAAAATTGGCCGGTCTTCGTTAATTGCGTATTTGTTTCCTGTTTAGCTGTTGTCACATGTACTTTTGTACGATCTTGACCTGTAAAATCAGCTGGAAATAAATCTAGATATAGCTGAGAATGAGGATTGGCATTGACTTTCCACTTGATTTTCATTGGCTTATTTTTATCCTTCGCTTTTAAAATCAACGTGTTACGATCATATTTAATCCCTTCGCTTAATACCGTATTTTCAGTTTCGACCAGTTCTGGAAAGGCTGTAGCATAGAGCGCTTCTTTAACACCTGAAAGTGCCAACAATAGACTAGCAGGATCATTGGCCGTATCTTCATCATAAATCCCTTCATCCACCATTATTCCCATTGGCAACGCATACTGGTTTTTATACAATTGATAGTCACCACTTGTAGCTATCTTTTCAAAACCTGCTTTAGACAGGTCCTTGTTTGATAGGTTATATTTGACTCCCATCAGTGCATCCATCAAAATAGTATTATTTTGATATCGGATAGATAAATTGGTATCATATGAGCGAAAACCTAATGTGTTCATATAAAAAGAAGAATGCCTATTTCTGATTGATGAAAACATTCCGATGCCACTGTACCCATAGCGAAAACTTTCATTAGGAGAACTGGCTGTGATATTTTCCATGCGATAAAAGGAATTATTTTCATCTTTGGTTTGTTTTACTAACTTTTGAATATCTTTATACTCTTTGTCATAACCTGAACGCTGTGCATAGCCCCAATCAGCATCGATCCCTTTCACCAATAATTGCGCATTCAGACCCAATTCTAAGAAATATATTCCCGCAAATAGGCAAATAAACACCTTTTTTTTCCCTTTCCCCTTATAAACAAAAAAGAAGAAAAGCAAATATGCTGCTAGAAAAGTCAAGGTTAAAATAAATGAAGTATGGGTCAAATACTCGTAATCATGACTTTTCGCTGTAACGACACGGACAACCACAAAGAGTACCATCAAACCAATAAAAATATTGACTAACTGCTCAAAATCAGTTTTTTTATACACCGACCAGCCATATCCAGCCAGTAGCAAAATTGTAAAAGAAAATAAGAAACTAAACCTAAAAAGAAACATATTTGGTGCGTGTAATCCATGCCAGAATAAATTCAACGGTTCTACATAAAAGCTGACGATCAATACGATCAATAATATCCCGTAACAAATTTTATCTCGTCCTATAATCTTTTTACTCATGAAGAAAAACACGCAAAAAACGAGCGGCAGTAATCCAACATATATAAACGGAATCGAACCATAGCGCGTTGTGTCATAAACCCCGACCATATTTTTTATGATCAAATCCCACGGTCCCGTAACAGCTGTCTTCCAACCTTTTATTGCAGTCAATGCCTCTCCATTTGTTTGTAAATCGATCAACGTTGGCAAAAGTAAAATCATTGAAGATCCTCCTGCTAACAGTGAAGTAAACAAATAACTTGGCAGACGTTTTATGTAACGCCTCTGATTCGTAAATAATCGCACGATAAAATAAAGAAAGGAGTACACACCGATCATAAAACCAATATAAAAATTAGAACTAAACAGCAGAAAATAACTGATAAATAAAAGCCCTGGACTGCGTTTATCCATGATAAGATTTATGCCTAAAATCACAAAAGGAAAATATATCAACCCATCTAGCCACATGATCATTTCCGAATTAGCGATCGTAAATCCCATCAAAGCATAGCTGAGACTCAGTAAAAGATCGCCCCACTTAGGTAAGTAAAATGTCTTTGTAGAAAAATACCAAAAGGCTAGACCCATCAAACCAACCTTGATCAAGGTTACATAATAGATGAAATCAGGTATTTGCTGATTATCAAAGAAATAAACAAGCGGTGTAAAAATACCACCTAAATAATAACTGACTAGTGACAAATAATTTAACCCCAATGAACCTGACCATGTATAAAAAATACTCTGATCACTTTTCATCATATTGTTGAAACTAGCAAAAAAGTTGGCATACTGGCCAAATCCATCACTAGCTAAAATACTCATTTTACTTCCTGGATAAATACCAATGGACAGATAAACACCGACTAATATCAGTACAGGCAATATAAAACTTGCTGCGGCATATCGAACTCTTCCTGAAAAAAATAGTGATTGTTGTTTTTTCATAAAATTCCTTTCTATTGCTATTCGACTTTTAGTGCAGTCTTCCTAAACGATTCAATGGATAATAACGATACATCGCCACACCTTCAATTTGCTTTGCTGAAACGAATCCAAATGAGCGACTGTCATTGGAATGATTACGGTTATCCCCTAGCACAAAGTAATGCTCTTTAGGGATTTGATTCATTCCTTTTATTTTTGAGGCAACTGCTTTATCCACCGTAATCTTGATCGTGCCATCTGGAAGTTGGCTAGATTTGCTATTTTTCGGCTCAAAAATAAAACTAGACGACTCCTGATTTAAAAATAAACTCGTTCCCTCTAGCCAAATAGAATCGCCTGGCAAACCGATTACACGTTTTACATACGATTCTTTCTTCTTTTTTAATGGATCTAGCGTTATGATCGAATATCGTTTTGGTTCTGCACCTTTATTTACAAAAATTCGATCTCCGTTTTCTAAAGTTGGAAACATCGAGGAACCTTCCACCTTATGTGTCTTCACTTTGAATAGAAATAATAAGCATAGACAGACACAAAGGAAAAACACGCTGTTTGATACTAAATTTAATAATTGTTTACGCTTTTGTTTACGCTTCTTTTGTGCTCGTTTATTTTTATGTTTTATTTTCTTTTCCATCTGTTTATCCTTTGATTTTTAGTAGCTTTTCAGCTTATGTAAAGGCCAAATCCTCATTTCAACCGTTCCGATGATTTCCTTTTCATCCACTAATCCATAGTAGCGTGAGTCTGACGAATAAGGACGATTATCTCCCAATACTAAGTATTTGCCTTTTGGTATTCGGTCAAATTTGTTATTAGGAATTTGTGACAACCGAAAATCATCTGTCCATAACGCTTCATTTTGTTCTGCTCGTTTTAGTTGGCTTTGTAAAAAACGCTCAATTGATTCTTGTTGATTGATAAAAAGATGATCATTTTTGTACTGAATATTTTCTCCTGGTAAACCAATCACACGACGAATTGATTTTTCTCCACTATCGGGGACTTTAAAATAAATCAAATTAAATCGTCTAACGGTGCCAAACCGATTCACAAAGACTCGCTCACCATCGTTGACTGTTGGCGCCATGCCATAGCCTTCACTTTTTGGCAAAGCAAAAATAGTTGTCGATAGGATAATAAAAAGAAAGAGCACGATAAGAATAGTCAATCCTATTTCTTTCCAAAGTTCTCTTGTCGATTTTAGTTGTTTTCTTCGTTTCCTTAGCTTCTTTTTAAAAGAGGTGTTGCTTATTCTTTTTCTATTTTCTCGTGTCGTGTACCTTTGTATTTTTGAACGTTTTTTCTTCGTGAGGTTCTGATTGTTTCCCTTTTGTTTTTCAGTCATTATTTTCATCAGCTTATTTCTTTTGTTTCAATGCATTTTCATTGATTTTAAAATAGGTAATGATCTTCGATTGGATTTTTTGTGCTTTTTGCAAATCGTTGATATATGTTTCACGTGTTTGAGTATTTCCCACCATTTCCACACTTTGATTATTCAAATTTAGTCCTAATTCTTTGACTTGATTATAATAGCGAGTCAATAATCGTTGGCCTTCTGCTGTTAATCGGCCATCGGCACCACGCATTCCAAAACTTGATAGTTTCGCTGCTAATTCACGTAAATTATTCTCTGCCTTCTCTGGATTACTACTTTCATTCAAAATATTGATTTGATTCTTCGTTTCATTGAGTAAATAGTATCCTTGGACAATTCCCTCTGAATCTCGTTCTCCTAAATTTGTCGCTTGGTAGTAACGTGCATAAAATGCTGTCCCACTCATAATGCAAGCTAACATGATAAACACCATTAGATTCCAACCTTGTTTCTTACGCTTTGCTTCAGTTTTTTTCAACACTCGTTTGATTTTCTTTCGTTTTCGTGCGTTTTTTGTCCTAATTCTCGCTAGCTGCCGAACTTGATTTCGAGTACTGAAAAGGAAAATAACGCTTAGTAAAGAAAATAGTGCAAAGAGGATAGCACTTGATAATGTTCCAATAAATACCCAATCCAGTAATGACATACTTCTATCCTCCTAATATAAAAGCTGAAAGAGCTCTGTCAGCCTTGACAGGAAAATAGAAAAATAGAGGCGTGATGCTTTTTGTCACAGATATATTTTATCTTTTTCCCGAAAGGCTAGCTCTTGATGCTAGATATTGTATGGTAACAACGTCTTACTACGCTCCATCTTATTCTTTTCAACATCAGCGTTTTTTACGTCCAACCACTTTTCTTTTCTTCTTATTTTTCTTTTTATTTATGACGCGAACACTAACAAATATGATCAAAATAACTACAAGAACACTTAAAATAATCATTACGATCAATTGCCAATTAATTCGATTTTCCTGAAGCAAACTAACATCTTCTTGGTTAAATTTATCAGCTTCTTCATTTGTAATAGTAAAGTTTTCTTCCCACTCCCATTTTTCACCCGTTTTAGCTGTCACCAAAATATGTGCACGATAGTTTCCCGGCACCATTTTTTCGCCATTCATCGATACAGGAAAATTGATTTTAGAGTTAGGGGCCATCCGCATTTTTGTTTGCTTTGTTTCATACAGAACTTCATCAGACTTTTCGCCCATTACTTGAACATCCACTGCCATCTCATCCAGATAAGCCGGTTGGGTATTTGAAAAATCAACAATAATTGTATTCCGATAGTTCTTTAGATCTGCATAAACTTTATTCAATTCCAAATCTGGTTTGATTTTTTTATCCGTTTCCGTAAGTAACATTCCCACTAGATAAGCATATTTATTTTTGATCATGCCTGCTTGTTTCTCAGATTCTTGGTCTCTTTGGATCATATAAATACCACCAGAAATAACACCGTCAAATGTGGTTTCAGGCATCGTAATTTCTAGAGGGTAATCAACAGTCTGCTTTGGCGGAATTACTACAGATTCTTTTCCTTTTACGATTTCAGCGAAGTCATATTTTAAAGAGGGATCTTTCTCTAAACTTGATGGCCCATTCTCTAACACACCATTACTATTGGTTTTAGTAGCATTCAAACTAACATCAACTGTAATTTCCTTATCCGAGTTGTTGCTCATTTGGATAACGGCTGTTTGTTTTTGCCCTGGCTTCATTCTTAAATCAAAATAGCTCACTTCTTTATGTTGATTCTCCGGATAGATTACTTTATAAGTAAACCCACCAGCCGCAGCCTGTTCACTTTTTTCATCTGCCGATACACAATTAGGGATGGCAAAAAGTGGCAACGCTATGTATATAATGCTTATTAACCAAATACTTACTTTTTTCTTCATTCTCTTGCCTTCTTTCAAAGAGAACAGGACTCATCACAAAAATAAAACTGATGAGTCTGTCCCAAACCTACTTATATTTTATGATTCTTAGATTATTCGCCTTCTTCTGGAACCTCAGGAGCGCGTGTATCTGCAATTGTCCAAGTGATTGTTGATGTATATTCACTTGCTGTTGATAATTTGTTGTTTGCTGCTGGAATCCAGAGTTTGATTGACTTATCTGCATTTCCGTCAGCTATTTTACCGAAGACTAAATCAAAACGACCAAATCCTTTATCATCTGCATCTTGGTTTACAAATTCAGAAGGTGTTGTTCCGTCAGTCGCTAATACTTTTGTTGTCGGAGCTGCTGCTGAATTGATTTGCCCAGCATCACCTGTTGTTGTTAGACGGATGTTGTCGTATGTTATTGTAGCAGCTTTCAATTCTTTACCAGCTGTATTGGTGAAGGTTGTTGCTTTTGCAGTTAATGTGTATTTATTTGGTTTATCATCTGCACGTTCGTCTTTGAATGTAACAAAGTTTGGCATCTCAACTTCATTTGATTCATTGCCTTTTTCAGTTGTTTTAAAGATTTTTGCATAATACTCCCAACCACCTGCAGTTGCTGAAGTGATTTCATTTGTTCCAAAATCAAGTGGTGAAATAGCAATCACTTTCAATGGACCATTGTCTGTATTTCCAGTTGGTTCTGTAATTTCAGGACCATCCGTTTCTGGTGGTGTGACCGTATCTGTTCCTGTACCTTCTTGGGTGAATTTTACTTTACCGGTTGAAGAGTGAACTTTTTCATTTCCTCCGTCCGCTTTTGTTGCTGATGGTAAAGCAAGTCCGATTCCGACCGCTGTTAATAACGCTGCTCCGCATAATTTGTGTGCTAATTTCATTTTTGTTTCCTCCCAAAATGTTTTTTATTTATGGCAACTCAGATAATATCCAAGTTAACATCGTTTGATAGTGGACTGGGTCCTTTTTTGTTTTACCTGGTATGAATAAAGAGACTGCGCTGTTTTGATAGATTGGCTGATTATTAAAATCCGAATCTAAAAATGGCTGGCCTGATTGGTCGATCCTAGGGCTTAATGTGTCTTTTTTCCCCTGGCCATTATCGATGGAAGCACCGAAGATGATCGACCATGTCCCCTCGCCTGTCCCTGGTTTTGCTTGTGCTAAATCATATGTCTCTCCAATATTATTGATATGGATCACTTCTTTTGAGACATTTGGCGCGTATGATGGACTATTGATTGAATTCGTCCATGATTGATCAAATGAAATCACAGAACCTTTCAATTCTTTATTTTTTGTAGATGCATTGATCAATTGGGTTTCTTGGCGAACTTGTAAACTCCAGCCGCTGCCTTTTTCCCGATAGTCAGAGAGTTGGACAAAATTTCCTCTTGCACCTGTACCGTCTAAAAACAGTTGTGCATTTGCATGATATACTTGATCTTTTTCTGAAATTACATTGTTCCAAAAATTTAACTGAGGAACAAAATCGAATCTCAACGCACCATCTGTCGAAGGACTAGGACCTGGATCGACACCTTTATTTGGATGTTCTGGATCGACAATACCTTTAGGATACTCTCCACTAAATTTGACTTTCCCGCTGTCTGAATGACTAAGTGACTCAGCATTCACACTTATCGGCTGAATGAAGGAAAGGATCATGATCGTAACGGTTGCTTGAAGAATTACGCTATTGGTTTTCAACATGAACGATTCACTCCCCCTTTGTCTTTTCCTTTTGATTATTCTTTTTCCGTTTCCATAAAATGAATAAGGCAACAAAAAGAATAAGAACAACTCCGCTAAGTGCTACACTTTTTTTCACCAGTTCACCTGTAGAAGGATATCTGCCTATCGGTTTCTTTGAAATATCTGACTGAGTAGTTGCGGCTGTAGTCTCTGTTGAACTGCTACTTTGTGTACTTTCCTCATAAAAACCAACACCTGCATTTGTCTGAACTTGTCCTATTTCTTCAGCATCAACAGTCAAAAAACTACTTAACCCAAAACTGAAGCAGATTACAGAGGTCAATAGGAAATAAATTAGGTTGTTTCTCTTCATTGATTTTTCCTCCAATATTTAATATGCTTCTTCTACTCGCCAAATCAAAGTTGTTTCATAATCACCAATCAATTTTACTGCTCCAGAAGGTACATCTAAGCGAAGGCCTTGTTTATCAGGTCCCCATGTTTTGTTTGAAACGTTATATTGTCCTGATGCTTCGTGTTTTGTTTGTAATACTTCTTGGGCATCGACAGATAGTGTTTTTTTGTCTGTTGCTGTTTGATAACTCAACACGCCATTCAGCACATGTTCAGGATTGTTTGGCATACTTAATTCATCTTCTAACTTGACGGATAGTTTCCAATTATCAAGGGTTTTACGATTATCCCAAATAATCAAGGGTTGATCATACGTTGGGTTCGCATCTTTTGTCCCTTTCCAACTGACCTCATGACTACCAAAATTAATTTCTGTGGGTCCTGAGTAAATTGATAAGGTTCCTTGAAATGTGTATGTGGCTTTCGCTCCATCAGCACTGATTTGAACTGTCGTCTCATTAGTGGGACGTCCTGAGTTTTCTAGCAAATATCGTTTAGCCAAGACATTCGTGATCGCGTCTTTTACATCTTGATCTTTCGTCAAATCAATTTTTTCACCAATCGTTTTTTCTTTTACAATTGCATCGTGAAGTTCAGCTCCTGATTCGTCTAGAAATTGAACGGTCAGGTTTGCTTTCGCTTTTTTGTAATAGAAGTAAACATCCTGTGCGGTTTCTTGAACTGTGCCAGATGCATTTCCTTCTGTTCGATCATATAGGTAATCAGCGATTGTAATAGGCGTTTCATCATACGATGTACCGACTTTTTGGTTTATTATTTTAGGTGTTGCCAAGTCAACTTTGTTTTCATCGACATAATGAATTGTCACCGTTCCTTTTACTAACGGAATATTTGCAACAACGGGATTTGATGAGGAGACCACTTCATCCGCTGAAGAAAGATAGTCAAATGTAGACTTTAATTGAACATCGCTTTCATTACTTGTGACTGTTGCCTCTAGACTTAATTCATACGGAAAATCTGCACGTGAAAATGAAAGGTTAGAAAGAATCAACTGATTGTTTACCTGCTGAATAGAGCTTTCTGGTATTTTTACACCATCTAATACCAAAGAGTCCGCTTTGTAGCTTAAACCTTCGGCTAAATTGACCCTCATTTTTGTTCCGTCTGTACTCATGATGCTGTTTCCATCAAAAACGATCGTATCCTTCAGTTTTAACGTATCATTTTTTTTAGCAGCTATCGTTTCTTGCGCTTGACTATTTTGTGTAAGATTTTCTATCTGTGCCGTTTGCTCGACGTCACCTGGTAGTTGTGTGATAGCTATTGCATTTTCTTCATATGATCCACCTGTCGATCCGGTAAAGCCCCAATAAACTTCTGTACCACCAAATTTTGCATTTAAATCAGGAATTCTATACGAATCTGAACCTACTCCAGATAGAGTATAAGACAAAGTTTGAGTGGCAGAATCCCATAATACATCCAGCGTTCGCCATGTATCGTTAGATAAATACTCAGGTGATAAAATCCAACTATGATGCTGACCTGTATAGCTATTATTTTGTGTACTAGGTGTAACAAAGGCAACGTGTCCCTTTTTACCATTCTCACCAACTTCTCGGTCCATGCGATTACTTGAGCCATTATTAAAATAAGTATCGAACTCGATTGATAAACCTCTTTGAACATATGGATTTCCAGAACGTCCGCCATAATAAGCACCCAATCCCATTCCAGAAGAACCAATAACTGATGTCGGTGATGTCGCCATTCTAGGATCATTTTGCAAGGTAAACGTAATCCCATCTCCAGCTTTTGCTCCTTGATTGCCTAGATATAAATAAGATTTAAGGTGAAAATCTTTTTTTAGATTTATTTTTTTTTGTGACCAGATCGCACCAATTTGGCTACCTGTATTTTTTGTGACCCGTAGGACTTTTCCATCATTGATCAATTCCGGCCCTGTTCCTATCGGTGCTCGAAAAACTTCTAATAACGGTAAGCTATCAACGGGCGGTGTTGTGGCATCTCTTGTCAATGCTCTAGACTGTTTCGTTGGCGGCGTATTTAAATCTTCAGTTTCTATGGATTCGTTAACTTTTGATGCTTCAGCAAAGGCAATACTTTTTTCTGCTACATTTTCTTGAGCATCTCCCATTAAACGAATCTTTCCCTGTGTGCTAGCTTTTTCTTTTTTTACGGGGAACGATAAAATCAGTGGTTTGGTGCCATTCTCAATGCGTAACTTTTTACGATTTTTGGCTTCTGTTTCTTCTACAGTAATTTTCCCGTCAAAGCCTGAATCAATTCCACTGCTTATTAACTTTTTGTCAACTTCTTGGATTCCTTCTGTTTGCAGTATTACATTTTGTTTTTTAGTATCTCCGATCGTTAAGACTACAGTGGCTTGATCCAAGTCCGCTTCAGCAAATGAATCGATTTTGATTTGATCATTTGGTTGCTCCGCTGCTTTGATTGGAGAAAATGATTTTATCGTAAAAAAAATGCCAATTACTGAAATACATGCTACAATCCAAACAAATACTATTGTTCTTCTTTTCATTTTTTAGTTGTCCCCTTTCACCAAATGAAGTAAAACGTTTTTCCTTATGTTTTACAAAGTAAATAACCTCTTGATCGTACCGTTTTTATGTAGATTGGATTTGAAGTATCTTCTTCTATTTTTCCTCTAATATGGAACATAACATTAGCGATCTTATATTTTTCGTCTGTATATTTTTTGTGCCAGACTGCTTCATAAATTTCTGCATACGTTACAGTATTTCCTATGTTATCTGCAAGAACTTGTATTGTTCTATACTCTAAATTGGTTAGCGGAGTAGTTGGCTTTCCTGCAATCTTCATAACTTGGTTTCTATTATCTAAAGTAAATGATGTTGTTTCTTCATCTTTTGTCGATGATAATTCTTGTTGGTCTATTCGTTTTCTTTTCAACGCATTGATCATAGTTAAACGAAAGATATCTAGAGATTGCTCATCATCAAAGTTTCCATCCGCACCTAATTGGAGAAAAACAACTTTGCTGATAGTATTCATTTTTTGTGCAACAATCCAAATAAGCGTATTCGACCGCTCTTTTATTTTTAAAATGATTTCGCTTGTAGCACAAATCGTCTCATCGTTTTCGATAAAAATGATGAGACCGTCTATCTTTTCTAACTGTTGCGCTGATATATTTTGATCGATTTTTTCAACCGAACATTCCTTTTCGATTGAATGTATGTATTTTTCTTCATTTATTTCTGCTAATTTTACATAGCCTATGTGATACATATCTGTTCCTCTCCTTCCAACTATTGAGGGTTCTTAACCTATATTTACCTTGATTTTTTCTTTTACAAGTGATTTCCAAGCTATTTTTTACCAAAAATCTATTTTTAGCTGTACAATACCTATAGTCTATTTCCTTTATCTTTATTGTTTGACAATATAGATAAAGCCTAATGCAGACTGATATTACTTGATTTATCTATCCGTTGACGATTTTACTGACGGCGCATAAAACAAAAAAATCGTAGGAATCACCCTACGATTTTTTCTAATTTTTGCTTTTCAATAAAGTTTTGTGAAGAGGAAGATAGTAAATAATCAACTGCGGAAATAGCCGCTCGTCTATTTTCCAACATAGAATCTGTATATGTATCCAACGTCATTTTCACTGATGTATGTCCTAGTAAACGACTTAAACTTGTAATATCGGCACCATTTTCCAAGCAACGAGTAGCAAAAGTGTGGCGCAATGAATGAAAATGTATATTCTCTAATCCAGCTATACAAAGCAAGCGTTTAAAACGATAATTGATCAGTCTTGGCTCTGATATTCGTCCTTTGTCAGCAATAACATATTCACAGTTCATTTCCTTTTTTTTATCTAATAAATATTTTTTTAAATTTTGTGATAGTGGAATAATTCTTCTTGAGCTCTCTGTTTTTGGTGTTCCTTCAACGAGTTGCGTTTTCATTTTATCACCTGTGGACTTACTAATTCTGTAAACCGTTCGCTGAACATGGATTGTTTCTGTTTCAAAGTCAATATCACTCCACTTTAATCCACTTATTTCACCTATCCTCATTCCTGAATACAAAGCTAAAATTATAGGTGAACAACTTTTTGATTGAAATGCCGCCAACTCAAGCTTACGTTGCTCTTTAATGGTTAACGCATGTACAGGTTTTATTTTTGTTTTCGGCAATGTGATCCCTAAACAAGGATTCTGATTGATGTATCCTTGCTTTTCCGCTTCACGCAAACAAATTTTTAAAATATGAAAAATATTCCTTATATATCCTGAAGACAAGTCTAAATTTTCCAAGTACTCAATGAATTCTTGAATATCTATAGAATTTATTTTTGTTAATCTTTTTTTATTAAAATACATTAAAAGGTAATTATTGATAACACCTGAATAAACAGAAAATGTAGTTTGTTTTACCATTTTTTTTAAATATTTTTCTCTCCAGAATAATAGCCAATCTGGGAAATCACCATAATAAATATTTTGTGAATTTTGTTTGCCAGTATATTTTGCTTTCAAAACGATCAGACGTTCTTTAACCTCAGTATATTTTTTCCCATAAACATAGCCGTATTGAATTTTCCCGTCAGGAGTACGATTTTTAATATAACGTCCTTCCCAACGTCCGTCTTTTCGTTTATAAATATTTTCTCCTTTTTTCGACATATTGATTTCCTCCAAGTTTTTGACGGTATTTTTGACGGCTTATTTTTAGAACCCTCTTTAAAGCCTGTTTAATCAGTGTTTTGCATATAAATAATACAAATAATTATTAATAATTCTCTAATTTTTAAAATATTTTTTAAAAAAATGAAAATAATAAGTTTATCCTCCCATTGACTTACTTGCGTTTTAACATTAGAATCGTAGATGTAATAGAAATAATTATTTTCTATTTATATTTCATTCTATATTGTCAAACAATAAAGAAATTCCATCAAAAATATCTTAAATAAATATATTTTTGAAACTGATTTTATACCCTGCGTACCTATTTTAACGCATATAAATTACATTACTATTTATTTCCAGAATTTTTTTGGGAAATTTATCCTTTTTTATATGAGAATCAATATAACCCGAAATAAAACGAAGATTCAGTTTTATTTCGGGTTATTTATCTGTATAAATAGTGTAAAACTAACAATTCCTTCTTTCTTTTTCGAATCAAAACACGTTGTTTTCTTACTCACTTTTAGATTTCCTCAATGTTTAACTCTTACTATTCATTATTTCCTAGATACTATAAACTAAAAAAGAGATGAGAAAACAACTTTATAAGTTGCTCTCATCTCTTTCAACAGAATAACATTCTATTTTCCGACTAATTATTCTTCAATATATGCCCATTTAAAGTCATATTTTGCACCAGTTGAGTGGTAGACAATATCTTTGACCTTATCAGAACGAAGATGTGCTTCAGCTTTTTGATACAACGGGATAACGCCCATATCATCCATTAATACTTTTTCTGCATCCAGCATGTCTTTCCAACGCGCTTCAGGATTATTTGCGTTCGTCGTTGCAGCACTTTCTACTAATTTATCATATTCAGGATTTGAATAGTGTCCTCTATTATAAGAATTACCCGTTGTAAATAAATCTAAGAAACTACTTGGATCCGCATAGTCTGCACCCCAAGCGCTAACGGAGATTTGGAAGTCTCCTTTATTAGAACGATCTAGACGAACAGAGAATGGCACTGGACTAACAGATACTTTTAATCCGTCTAATGTATCCGATAATGAACCTTGAAGATATTCAGCCATTTTCTTCGCATTATCCGTATCATCAATCAATAAATCTACTGATAATGTAGAAACACCTAATTCATCTTTGGCTTTTTTCCATGATTCTTTGGCTTTATTAACATCGTAAACAACTTCGTCACCTGATTCTTTGGCAAAGTCTTCATCTGTTTTAGGATCAGTCGCTAGACCTTCTGGAACTAACCCCGTAGGAACTGCTGAACCGTTTGCCAAAATTTGTTCAACTAACGCTTTGCGATCGATCGCATATGATATTGCTTTACGTAAATTCACGTTACGATAGGGTGAGTTTTCTTCTCTTTGATTTGGTTCAAGATAGAAAGTTGACGCACCTTTTAACACAATATAGTTTGGTTCATTTTTCATTTGTTGCGCCAATTCACCAGACAATGGAACTTCATCTGCTTGTCCATCTTGGAATAGGTTCAATGACGTTGGCGCTTCTTTTACAACATCGATTGCAACTTTATCTAATTTTACTGTATCTTTATCCCAGTATTTATCATTTTTCGTGTAAGACCAGCTTGTATCAGTTCCAGGTCCATCAAAATCAGTTAACGTGAATGGTCCATTATAAACTGCTTTATCACTCGCTGTTGTGTAGTCTTTGCCATATTTCTCAGCAATATCTTGTCTTTGCGGTAAAAATGATGGGAAAGCTAATAAGTAATCAAAGTACGGTGTAGCTTTTTCTAATGTGATTTCTAATTCGTAATCACCAAGTGCTTTGATCCCAAGATCTTCTTTTTTCATTTCGCCTTTAGAAATTTTTTCAGCATTTTTTACAGAGTTAAACATATATGCGTATTCTGATCCTGTCGCAGGATCAACTGTTCTCTGCCAACCATAAACAAAATCTGCCGCTGTTACAGGTTTATCATCTGTCCATTTCGCATCTTCTCTTAATTTAATTTTGTAGGTTAAACCATCTTCGCTAACTGTAGCCATTTCAGCTGCTCCAGCAGGTTGTGGTTTGCTATCTTTATCTAGTCGATAAATTCCTTCATAAACATTGTTTAATGCAACAAAGCTTACTTCATCTGTTGCAAGTGAAGGATCCGCACTTGGCATTTCTTGTCTTTCAATGAATCTAAATACATTTTCATTACTGCCAGATCCGCTGTCAGCATTTTTAGAATTTCCGCCGCAAGCAACTAGGGCAATACTTGATACCGTAACCAAGCCTAGTAAGGCAATTTTCTTTAATTTCATATAAAAAACCCCCATTTTAATAAAATCTATAAAGAATATATCAGATTTACGAGGCTATGATAATTAAAATATTACAACTGGTTTAGTAAAAATATTCTGAATTTTTTCTAATTATAATAAAAAAAGAAGCAAAATACCTAACGGCTTTGCTTCTTTCCAAGTAATATTTACTTATTTCGCATAATCTACTGCACGAGTTTCCCGGATAACTGTCACTTTAATGTGTCCTGGGTAATCTAGGTCGTCTTCGATCTTCTTACGAATATCTCTAACTAAACGAACAGCTTCTAAATCTGTGATTTCATCTGGTTTGACCATTACGCGAACTTCACGTCCAGCTTGTACGGCAAAACTAGATTCAACTCCTTCAAATCCATTAGAAATATTTTCTAAGTTTTCTAAGCGTCGAATATAATTTTCCATTGACTCGCTGCGAGCGCCAGGTCTAGCAGCTGATAACGCATCTGCTGCAGCAACCAATACAGAAATAACAGAGGTTGCTTCTACATCGCCATGATGGGATGCAATAGCATTGATAACTGTTGAATTTTCTTTGTATTTAGCAGCTAATTCTGCACCGATCTCAACATGCGAGCCCTCGATTTCATGATCCAGCGCTTTACCGATATCATGTAATAATCCGGCACGTTTTGCTAATTGGATATCTTCGCCTATTTCTGCGGCTAAGACACCAGTTAATTTAGCTACTTCAATTGAGTGGTTCAATACGTTTTGACCATAACTTGTACGGAAACGTAAACGACCTAAAATCTTGATCAAATCTGGATGTAATGTGTGCGCACCAACTTCAAAAGCTGCTTGTTCACCGTATTCGCGAATACGTTCATCCATTTCTTTACGAGATTTTTCAACCATTTCCTCAATACGAGCTGGGTGAATCCGTCCATCTTGAATCAATTTTTCAAGAGTCATACGAGCGATTTCTCTACGAATCGGATCAAATCCTGAAAGTACCACAGCTTCCGGCGTATCATCAATAATCAAGTCGATTCCTGTTAAGGTTTCTAATGTACGAATGTTACGACCTTCACGGCCAATGATTCTTCCTTTCATCTCATCGTTTGGTAAACTAACAACAGAGACAGTTGTTTCGGAAACTGAATCCGCAGCACAGCGTTGAATCGCCAGAGAAAGTAAATTTTTGGCTTTCCGATCTGACTCTTCTTTAGCCCGTTGTTCGGACTCTTTAACCATTACTGTTAATTCATGACTTAATTCTTCTTCTGTTGATTTCATGATAATATCTTTTGCTTCATCTTTAGATAGTGAAGCAATACGTTCTATTTCTTGGTGTTGCTTTTCAACTAGTTTCTCTACATCTTTTTCTCGCTCATCAATTAATTGCTGTCTAGCACCAAGTTTCTCTTCTTTTTCTTCCAGTGAGTTTTCACGTTTTTCAAGAGAATCATCTTTACGATCTAACGTTTGTTCTCTTTGTAATAAACGATTTTCTTGAGATTTAAGTTCTACTTTGCTTTCTTTCAACTCACTTTCAATTTCTGACCGATACTTCTGGTTTTCTTCCATAGCTTTTAATAAAGCTTCTTTTTTCAGAGTCTCTGCTTCTTTACTGGCACTTTCAATTATACCTTCTGCAGAGGACTTTGCACCATCTATAGCCTTTTCATGACGTGATTTTGCAACGACTAACCCTAAACCAAGACCGACAACTAAACCGATGATAGCGAGGAGAATTCCTAAAACCATTGTTTCCACCTCCGTACTATCTTCAATTTTTCAATATTCATGTAGTTTTCTGATAAACTATAATCAATTATCAATATGCCTACTTGCATACGTGTTTTGCACACAACTTTATTCTAATGTTTGTACACCAGTGTGTCAACTTAAAAAAGCCCTTTCCCGCTGAAAGGTCTTCAATGGGAAAAAGAATTTGCGATACACAAAAAAACAAACCAATGAAATGCTTTTGACAGCTCTCATTGGTTTACTTTGTACTCTATATTATTCTTCGTCAAGTGGAAGTTCTTCTTGTGCTTGTTCTTCCTCAACAATAGCCGTTCCATCACCAATACCAAATGCATCACGAACACGTTTTGAGACTTCTTCAACCATTTCTGGATGTTCCGTCATATAGACTTTAACGTTCTCGCGGCCTTGACCGATACGTTCTTCTTTATAGCTATACCAAGCTCCGCTCTTATCGACAATATCTTTTTCGACAGCCATATCAAGTAATTCTCCTTCTTGAGAAATCCCTTGGCCGTACATGATATCTACTTCAGCGACTTTAAATGGTGGTGCTACTTTGTTTTTGACAACCTTAATTTTTGTACGGTTACCGATAATATCTGTTCCTTGCTTCAATTGTTCTGCGCGTCTTACTTCCAAACGAACAGTTGCATAGAACTTTAAGGCACGACCACCAGGTGTTGTTTCAGGATTACCGAACATTACGCCGACTTTTTCACGAATTTGATTAATAAAAATCGCAATCGTCTTCGTCTTATTAATCGAACCTGAAAGCTTACGTAAGGCCTGTGACATTAAACGTGCTTGCAAACCAACGTGACTTGCACCCATTTCGCCATCGATCTCTGCACGAGGTACTAGCGCCGCTACAGAGTCAATAACAACGATATCAATCGCACCACTGGAAACTAATGCATCAGCAATTTCTAATCCTTGTTCACCAGTATCTGGTTGTGAAAGAAGTAATTCATCGATATTTACACCTAATGCTTGTGCATATTGAGGATCTAATGCATGCTCTGCATCGATAAATGCAGCTGTTCCGCCTTGTTGTTGTACAGAAGCAATTGCGTGCAATGCAACAGTTGTCTTACCAGAACTTTCTGGTCCATAGACTTCTACAATCCGTCCACGAGGATATCCGCCGACACCCAATGCAACATCCAAGGCCAGTGAACCACTAGGAATAGTCGAGATTTGTTGATCGATCTTTTCCCCTAATTTCATTACTGAACCTTTACCAAAGTTCTTTTCGATTTTTTTTAGTGCGGCATCTAAGGCCACTTTACGATCATCTGCCAATCGATAATCCTCCTTATATATAAACGATTTAAATTCCTTTTCAATAAATATATCATAACTGGTTTATTTAAAAAAAGCAAGAGAAAAACGAACAAACATTCGCCTTTTTATTTTTTCTTATCAACTGCTCTTCGAATCAGGTCTAATCCTTTCATTACAGCGCTTTGGCGAATATAACTTCGATCACGATTAAAATGCTGGAGTACAGCAATCGTCGGCTGACCTTTTTCTGCTAAACCAATCCAGACGGTTCCAGCAGGTTGCCTTTCTAATTCATCTGGGCCTGCTACACCTGTAAATGATACTGCAAAATCTGCATCTGCTAATTTTCTTGCTTGTTCGGCCATCGCGATTGCACAAGCCTCGCTAACTGTCCCTTCCTTTTCAAGCAATAGAGGATCGATACCTAAAAATCGTGCTTTTGTCTCAGCAGAATAAGTGACGAATCCGCCTTTAAATACTTTCGAAACACCTGATATATCTCCCAAAGTACTTTGAAAAAGGCCTGCTGTCAGACTTTCTGCAGCCGTTACCGTTTTCCCAGCTTTCTTTAATGCCTCAACTGTGACTTTTACTAAACTGTTCTCATCACCATATCCATAGAAATACTCGCCAACTTTATTCATGACTGTTGCTTCCAGATTGTCTAATAACTTCTTACCTTCTGTTTCATCCGAAATCTTAGCTGTTAAGCGTAATGTTACTTCATTTGGTTTGGCATATGGTGCGATCGTCGGGTTTGTTTGAGTGTCGATCAATTCTTTTAATTCTGTCACTAATTGTGATTCACCAATCCCATAAAATCTCAGAACTCTAGACATCAATTGGTCTGCTTGCGGGAAAAGTTCTTCTAATAATGGACGAGCATGTTGCTGAAACATAGGCTTCAACTCATTGGGAGGTCCCGGTAATAACAAATAAGTCGTCTCGTTTTCAGTGATCAATGTTCCCACTGCCAACCCTGTAGGATTTTGAACAGCGATTCCTCCTTCGATCATCAAAGTCTGCCTTAAATTGTTTTCGGTCATTTTGTTTTTTGAAAACTCAAAAAATTCATGAAGACGAGTAAGTGCCAACTCATCCTGAACTAAAGCATGTTGGATATGTTCAGCCACAGTATCTTTGGTCAAATCATCATCTGTCGGCCCTAATCCGCCGCACAACACGATCAAATCACTACGATCCTCAGCTTCACCCAACAATTGCTCTAGACGCTGCGGATTGTCTCCTACAACGGTATGATAATACACCTCGATTCCTAAATCTGCTAATTCTTTTGATAGAAACGTCGCATTTGTATTGACGACTTGTCCTAGTAACAACTCTGTACCAACTGCAATGATCTCAGCTTTCATTTTTCTCCTCTTCTCTAATAAGATACGTAAACGATTCTGATTTCATTTTATCACAGGAAATTTTTTTGTTACTATGAAACGGCTTTATTTACTTTATAGTTTAAAACAGGAAAATAATTATCATTTATATAATAATATGATACAATTTGTATATTGATAAAAAAAGGAGGATACATATCAAAATGACAGCACTTATTGGATTATTAAGTTTTTTAGGTATAGTAATTGGAGGATTTCTCTCATTAAAAGCAGTTTTCAAAAAACAACCGAAAAAGAAGGCTTTAATTTTAACTGGGGCTAGTTTTGCCGTAATGATTGGTGCAGCTTTAACACCTACATCATCGCCACATATTGCCCTCACCGATAAAACAATAGAAACAAACAATCAAGGAACCGCAATCATTGAAGGAAAAACGAATGATCAAAGTAAAATCACGCTGGATGGAGAAAAAATCGAAACAAAAAACGGTGAATTTTCTTATAAAGTTACCTTAAAAGATAATCAACCTCAAAAACTAACATTTGTAGCTTCCATCGGTGATAAGGACAAAGCCGAAACAATCGAAGTCAAACCATCAAAGGCGTTCGTTGCTTTTTTAAATGAAGAAAAACAAGATCAAGAAACCCTGAAAAAAGCGGAAACTGCTTTAGTTTTAGCCGAAAGTAAGCCTACGCAAAAAAATTACGATGAAGCTGCAACACGCATCACTTCATTAACAAAGGAAAAAGAAGACTTCACAAAACGTTTAGCAATCGTAAAAGAAAATGTACCGATTTACGAGGCTGTTGAACTGGCGGAAACAAAACAAACAAAAGAACAGGTCGATTCAGCAACTGCCTTAGTAGCAAAAGCAACTCTAAATAAAGACTCTTTACTAAAGCGTTTAACAACTGTTCAACAAAAAATTACAGAAAAAGAAAAGACAGAAAAACAAATCGCCTCGGCTCGTGAAGCTGTAGAGAAAGCCGAACAAGAACCGACAGACGATCATTACAACCAAGCAATCGCGAGAATCAAAGAACTGCCAAATGGCAATGCTGAATTAACAAATCGAGCCAACAGTGTAAAACAAACACTTACAGCTCAAAAAGAAGAAGCAAAAAAAGTGGCTGAAGCACAAAAGAAAGCGGAGCAAGACGCCCAAAAAGCTGCTGCAGAACAACAACAAGCACAAGCTACTGCCGCTCAAACACCAGAAACTCCTGCACCCGATACACAAGGAACTGGAGAAATGGTCCTAGTTACTCGGACGGGAGAAAAATATCATAATCGCAAGTGCGGCAATGGAACCTACACTCCTGCAACACTAGAAGAGGCACAAGCACGCGGTCTAACACCTTGCTCTAAATGCTATTAAATTATAGAAAAAATAGGCCTTCCTACGATTGGAAGTGCCTATTTTTTTCTCTATCAATGCATAAACATATAAGCTGAAATCAAATACAAAATCCAAATATGCAACGGATAGAAGAAATAAAAGAAATTCTTCATTCCTCTTCCTTTTTCACCATTAAACAACATAATAGGAATCACGGCAAAAATCATCATCCATTGTGTTGACCCTTGGAAAAAGAACATCACTGCTACTGAAGCTATCAGCACACATTGCAACCAACGCTGATTTTTTGCCAAATACATCAACGGAATCAACAACACCATCACACTATTTTCTGCAAACAGTAATGCTGGAATAAAATTAGCACCCCAGACAGCTGCCATGATCGTGCTTGGATTTGACATAAGCGACATTAAAATTCCCGAAGAGATGATTGGAAATAGTATAATAGCAATCCCTACTAAAATTTTCACAATTTTTTTACTTGAACGACCTTCAGAAATTTTATCGATTCCATACATCATTATTGCTCCGACTAAAAGGTCACGAAAAATATTATTCATCAGCTGAACTTCTTCATATCCAACAATCTTCTGTAAAGCAAAGCTTCCCAATGTCATGATGACCATACCTAAATACAAACGCAGCATGTATTTTTCCTTGCTTCTTGTGTGACTAAATCCAACCACACTGACAAAGAAAAAAAGTGTCGCAACCGGCCGGCCAAACCAATCCAACCAATTCGGTGCACCCATTGGAACAAACATTTGATGGATATGATCGATAAACATCAGAACGATCCCCATTATTTTTAAATCAAAAGTCGTAAACCCCTTAAACTTACTTGTTGTTAAATTATCCATTATTATACACTCCTCACTTATGAACCTAACGTATTATAAAATAAAGGATCTTTTTTTACCTTAGAATCATCTTGCAGGAATCTATCAATTTTGTCATTCAGGGAATTTCGGTTCAAAATAAAAAAGCAGTTAAAACAAAACCTTTCACAGCTTTGTCTTAACTTCTCAAATATTTTTCTATTGATGAACACTAAAACGTTGGTTTGGATGTGCATTTTTCTCAATTTCATCTACCATTGCAATCGCATAATCAGCGTATGAGATATAGCTTTTACCCTCGCTATCTACTTCTAACTCTTCGCCAGCCGTAACATATTTACCAGTTTCTACCCCTTCTGCATCAAATTCTGCAGCTGGGCTAATATACGTCCAATTAACATTTTTTGCATCTTCTAACAACTCTAACCCTTTACCCATTGCAGTCGCTAATGGTTTAAATGCTTCTGGAAAATCTGGTGTTTCACTTAAACGTACAGTGTGTTCTGGATTTACAAATAAACTTCCAGCGCCACCGACAACGAACAAACGTGTTGTTTGATTCGTTAAAATGTCGATCAAATGTTGTGTGGAGCCAGAAAATTCGCTCACATCACCCCAGAATCCTAAAGCGCTGACCAAAACATCAAAGTCTTTTATATCGTCTGTTGTTAACTTATATACGTCTTTTTCAATGACAGGCGTACCATCTGTGATTTTGGCAGCATTACGAACGATGGCTGTCACATCTAGTCCTCGTTTTTTTGCTTCTTTCAAAATTGCTGAACCTGCTTTACCGTTTGCTCCTAAAATTGCTACTTTCATGTTTTATTCTTCCTTTCTTATAATGAAACTTTTTTTGTTACATTTACTCTTAAAAAGAGAAGAGACACGTTTAAGTCTCTTGTTGCTTAATTTGATGAATCACATCAGCTAAGGCAATTTCTTTTAATTCGGCTTCCATGCTTTGCTGCACTCTACTATATTGTTCTTCTAAAGCAGATTGGATATTCGCTCCAACAAGGCAGTTCGGATTAGGATTTTGATGAATGTTGAATACTTCATGATCTAACTCGACCGCTTCATAAACATCATACAGAGAAATATCTTCTGGTTTTTTCAACAAATAGGTTTGAGTTGCGCCTCTGCTTGTGTGGATAAGTCCAGCTTTTTTTAGCTTACTCATCAACCTTCTGACGACAACCGGATTAGTATTTACACTTGATGCAATCAATTCAGAATTGACACGATCGGGTGGCCCGATCTCAATCAAACTGAGAATGTGGATTGCGACACTTAATTTCGTCGACATGGCCATGTCTATCACTCCAACTCTTAGTAACAAATTAAGTTACATTTAAATCATACTGCGATTATTTAAAATTGTCAATGGATAAACTTCTGTCAAAAGATTTATTTTTATTTTCATGCTAAAATCAAACATAAGTAATACTTCAATAAAGAAAATAAATACTACCTATAAATCTAGTTTCTAAAGGAGCTTAACATGGAAATCAAATTATCTGTCCTTATCGCAGAGAACAAAACAACCATTGCATTTAATGACCACCAAGACGTTATTAATATATTGGACAACAGCGAATCAATCACACTAGATCGACCTGTAGTTTATATTTTACTAAAAAATAACATCATTACTTCAATAGGAAAATCTTCCGTAGGCACATTCAAAAGCGAATTAGATTTTAATAAAATCATCACGATCGCTCCATCATGGGACATCGAGCTAAACTATTTAGTCCAACAATTCATCACAGAAGCAATTGAGAACGACATCAAACTTGCTACTATACCTGAGCTAGAAACAAAAATTCCAACAAGTTATGAAAAAACAGTCACAGCTTATAAAGACCAAGTTCTTTTGGTACTTGAAACATTTGGTTATCACCTAAAACATCATGAGGAACCTAAAAAAGCCAAGTCAAAACCTGCAAAAGCGCGTCACAAGTGGACAAAGGAAGTCAGCCAAATTGAATTTTCTATCGATACTAGGGAAAGCAAAGCCACCGCACTTTGGCATAAGCGTAATGAAATGCTTCTAAAAGCTGGCGCAACAATGATGGCAGAACCGCCACTTAATAAAGATGGCTCTCTAGGATTTTCCGCAAAAATGGGACAAAGAATTCGAGAAGATCATCAAGATAAAGTGAAAAATTTCGTTACAACTGAAGATATCATTTTAAAAAGTGTCAATGAAGTGGGCTTGTTTTTGTATTTTGGCGGAACAAATAGCTGGCTAGAACTCGTCGATGCCAACGGTAAAACACTTAATGAATGGACAGTTGTTTAATAAAAAACTAGGAGCCATGTCTTTAACCCAATAAAAGACATGGCTCCTAGTTTTTCTATCATTTACTATCAGTATGTTTTTGGACGCTCAATAGTTGTTCGATCTTCTCACGTTGATCATTTAAATAATTTGGAAGATATAGTGGGATTTTTTGAAAATCATGGCTTTGATTTGCATAAGCTTCAGATGATAAATGACCCTCTTCTGTCGCTACCTCAAACAGTAATTGATTTGGTTCACGATAATAAAGCGATTGGAAAAACTCTCTATTTTTAATGCCGGAATTGATAAAATTCCGCTTCTCTAACGCTTGGTCGACTTCTCTTAAACGTTCAATAGAATGTACGCCAAACGCAACATGATGAACGCCGCCAATCCCCGGTTCGGCAATTGGATTTATTCGATCTTGAATAATATGGACTTCTTGATAAAATCGATCATCTTGATTTTCCAATATCGTCACTTGATTATCACTCGTAAAAAATGATGTTTGAGCTTTCACTTGCCAGTCTAGGGTCAATAATTCTTTTTCACTAGCGTCTGCATATTGAACTCTCAACTGAATTGCATCAATGCCTAAAATAGCATGTTCAGCTGGAACAGTCTCTTGTACGTAGGGAAAATAATCTTCTATGTTCTCAAATGATCTTAGTGGCGTTAAGGCTAGTTGCGTATTATCTGGTGCCTCAAATCGAAGAATCGGTCGCCCATTAAACAGCTCGATCCCATATTGACAAATCCCCTTTTCTTCCAAATAGACTTGCCAAAAATCAAGAGATTCCACCGTTGGTACTTTTAAAACTGTTCGTTCAATCGTATTCGTTCCAAATGTCTGCTCTACACCTTCTCTGATTTCAAAAAAGGTCAGTTCTGTACCTACTCTTTGACGGTCATCTGAAAAAAATAAGTGATACATCTTATGGTCATCTTGATTGATCGTTTTTAATAGTAATTTCAATCCAAGTATATTATGATAAAAGTTAAATGTTGGCTCGATATAACGGTTTATAATCGAAATATGATGAATACGTGCAGGCATAGATTATTTTCCTTTCTATTACATAATCGGAGGTTTTTTTAATGAAGCATTTTTTTCAAAAAGGAGCAGACTCAAAACAATTAATTGTGGCTTTTCACGGTACTGGTGGAAATGAATATCAGTTACTTACAACTGTGGCAAAATTGTTTCCTGCAGCAAGTTTACTAAGCTATCTAGGTTCAATTGGAACAGATAAAAATAGACGATTTTTCCCACCGTTAGAAAACGGGAAACTAAATAGAGAGGCATTTGATCAAGCGGTCTCAAGTTTTCTAACAGAAGATTGGGCAACGGTTGTTACACACGAGTATGAAGAAATCATCTTTCTCGGCTATTCAAATGGAGCCAATTTTATTTTAGGGCTTTTAGAGCAACAACCTACCATAGCAGATACAGTTATTCTACTTCATCCAAGTAACTTAATCTACCAATATACACAAGCTTCAGCTGACACAAAACTGATCTTAACAACAGGTGCCCAAGACACGCTAAGCATTGCTGGGGACGTCTTAAAACTATCTTACCAACTCGAAACAGCATTTACTTGGGTAAAACTTCTTCTTGTAGACGGTGGACATCAACTTTCTCCACAGGAACTAGACGACGTTCAAGCAACGTTAGCAGAAATAAATGACTCAACACCAACTCTTTAATTAAAAAGAAGTAGCGTATGATTTTAAAAATCATACGCCGCTTCTTTTTGCTGAATCATTGTTTGATACGTATCCAGCAATAAGAAAAAGTCATCCACAAATCGATCCAATCGAAATTCAATATCGGGATTCTTGATTTCTTGGCGAATAATATCTTGATCGGTAATAAACACATAATTTGGCACTAAATTAGCTTTCATATAGCTTAGTACAGGACGGATTTGTTGCTCAGGAATCAAAAAATGTTTCTCAGACCCCGCAGTGACGATCATTCCTGCTACCTTATTTCGGAAAGCGTTAACTGGCAACATATCAAACAAATTCTTCAATGTTCCTGGCATCGATGCTTGGAAAATCGGCGTGCCAATGATCAAGCCATCTGCCTCCATGATTTTTTTCAAGGCTGCCCCAACTTCGCCTTCATGCTGAAGGTATTCCCGTCCGTCAGCGAAAGGAAATTGTATTTCTGAAAAATCAATAACATCCACAACAACCTCTTTGCGCACTTCTTTTATTTTATTGACCGTATAATTAACAGCCACTCTTGATTTACTACCAAAAGCGGATCCGATTATTGCAACGATTTTCATAAAAATCCCACCTTATTCTTTGGTATACTTTTTAACTTCCGGCATCACTTTGGTCGCAATCAATTCAATATTTTTCTTCACTAGATCAAGCGGCACACCGCCAAAATCGATTTGCGCCATAAAACGTTGATGTCCGTATAACTCGTATTGATAAAGCATCTTCTCGATAATTTCATTGACGCCTCCAACCATTAGCGTATCTCTGGTATCTTGTGATTGAGCAAAATGTTGTTTTGGATACGTTCCACCACGAATCGCTGACCAACCGGCATTTAAGAATGGATACATTTCTTTCCGCGCTTGGCTACCAGTCTCTGCAACATAAAATAAACTTGTTGTTGCAAGTGGAAATTCTTTTTCATCATACCCTGCTTCTGTCAGAGATAAACGATACGCATCCACTGCCCGTTTGAAAATCGGTGCAGGTCCTGCTAATGTCGTCAACATCATTGGAATACCATCTAATCCAGCCTTGATAGCACTATCTGCTGGACCACCCACTGCACGCCAAACAGGTAATTGTCCACGAAGCGGTTGAGGTAAAATTTCTGCATTTTGTAGCGGCGCACGAAATGCACCTTCCCAGTTCATTCGTTCATTTGGTGCCGCTTCATTCAATAATTTTAACAAGTGCATTTTTTCTTCAAACAATTCTTCATAATCTTTTAAATCAAATCCAAGAAGTTCATAAACACCCACACGTGAACCACGACCAGCCACGATTTCAGCGCGACCATTTGAAATTAAATCTAACGTGGCATATTCTTCATACACTCGGACTGGATCATTGGTACTTAAAACGGTAACGGAACTAGAAATCTTAATATCTTTTGTTTGCGCTGCGATTGCCGATAAAATCACTTGGTTCGCTTGTCCGATAAAATGACTTTGATGACTTTCGCCAACACCAAACACGTCGATGCCTGCTTCATCGGCAAATTTTGCCGCTTCGATAATGTCATTGATTCGTTGTTGCTCGCTGATCAGCTTCCCTGTCATTGGATTTTTAACGTGATCTCCTAATGAATATAACCCGATTTCCATGCCTTTTGAAGAATCGATTCCGAATTTTTCGTTCATTTTTTTGTTCATTTTCCTACACTCCTTTTTCATTCTCTAACTATTGTTATGATTTCATCAATTTTTTACTGATTTTTGCTAATTGAAGGACTTCTTGTTTCGTTAAATTATCAAATGCGGATGCTTGCAGCTTACTTTGGGCAATAAAACAATTATCTAGTTGTTCTTGCCCTCTAGCGGTCAAGGAAATGTATTTTTCCTTCCACTCCTGTTGGCGTGTGATCCAGCCATCCGCTTCAAACTGTTTGATCATTTGCGAAACACCACCCTTGGAGATAAGTAATTTCTCTCCTAGCTCCTTTTGCGTGATTGGTTGATTTTCCTGAATCTGATGAAGCATATCGAATTTTGAAGCATTTAGGTCATATTGTTTTAGAAACTCATTGGACTGAAGATTACTCTTTTGAACAAACTGCAAGATGGACATCCAACAACTTAATTTTACTTTTTCTGTAAGTGATAGTTTTTCCATTTTTCTGAACCTCTCTTTAGTTTAGAACTAAACTGATAACGCTAGTATAATATACTTACTAAAAATAAGCAAACTATTTTTACTTTCTATCTTTAACTTGTATTACGACTAACACTAACCTTAGCTGAAGTACAGTTCTTCCCTTTGATTCTTTCTAGTATTATTAGTATAATGAGTATGTTTTTCAGAACATAACCGAAAGCAATAGAGTGGAGAGTATAGAATGATGAATAATTTTTGGGCAGAACTACCAAAGCCTTTTTTTATTTTAGCACCGATGGAAGATGTGACCGACGTTGTCTTTCGCCATGTTGTCAAAGAAGCAGGCGCACCTGATGTCTTTTTTACTGAATTTACGAATTCGGATAGTTATTGCCACCCAGATGGTAAGGAGAGCGTGCGTGGACGTCTCGTTTTTACCGAAGATGAACAGCCGATGGTCGCTCATATTTGGGGTGACAAACCTGAGTTCTTTAGAGAGATGAGCCTTGGATTAGCCGAAATGGGTTTTAAAGGTGTCGACATCAATATGGGGTGTCCTGTCCCTAATGTAGCCGGACGCGGAAAAGGGAGCGGTCTTATTTTACGACCAGAAGTAGCAGCTGAACTGATTGAAGCAGCCAAAGCTGGTGGGTTACCTGTTAGTGTAAAAACACGGATCGGCTATGCGGAAATTGCTGAAATGGAGGATTGGATCACACACCTATTAAAGCAGGATATTGCCAATCTTTCTGTTCACTTACGGACACGGAATGAAATGAGTAAAGTCGATGCCCATTGGGACTTGATTCCTCAAATCATGGAAATCCGTGATCGCATTGCGCCACAAACACTGATTACAATCAATGGTGATATTCCTGATCGTCGAACAGGATTAAAGCTGGCAGAACAATATGGTGTAGATGGCATTATGATCGGCCGCGGAATTTTTAAGAATCCATATGCGTTTGAAAAAGAACCAAAAGAGCATTCGCCGAAAGAGTTGCTTGGATTATTAGAGATGCAACTTGATTTACAGGATCATTATGCAGAAATGGTTCCACGCTCGATCGTTGGTTTGCACCGTTTCTTTAAGATTTATGTGAAGGGATTTCCTGGCGCTAGTGATTTGCGTGTTAAATTGATGGGGACGAAATCGACGGATGAAGTTCGTGAGATTTTGGGGGCATTTTACATGGATGACTCAAGTGATTCGTTGCCCGAGCAACTAGAGAATTAATTCTTGTTATGATGAAAGTTCATACACTTTTCAGAAATGGAGAGTGTTTTTTATCTACATAGATTGATTCAAAAAAGCTTATCAAAAGACTTTAAGGACTTTTGATAAGCATAGAATTAAACAAATATAGAGTAAGAATAAGTTGGTCCAAAGTTCAATCATAATACTTGATTTAATTTTTACGATTCTCTTTATCAGACATACTTAGCTAACTTGCTCTATTTAATTTTGATCGCTTCAAATAAATTTTTTCCTTGCATTGTACTTATTTAACAATTCAAAATAATCGACGGCTCAATAAAGAACTATATTTCTTTTAAAAATGAATGATCATTTCTTATGTATTTTAAAGTTCCCTCTTTTCCTTACTATGTTTTTCTAGTATCTTTCGTTCTATATTTTCTACCAAAAAATCAAATTCTGATACCCTATTAATATAAACTTGTTCTACTTGCTTGTCAGCAAAGACTATATTTGTATCTGTAATTATAAGATCTGGATTTAAATCTAATCGATCTACACACTTTACTTTACTCCCAAAAAAGCAGCTGATTTTTTGTTTTAGCAAATTACTCATAGTAATATCTGCATCTTGGACAAAAATTTTAATAGACTGAGATTCTGAATTTTTCAACTCAACAAACAATGCGTAAATGGAAAAATATATGTAATCAATCAAAGCTGTTTCTGTGATATATTTAGGGATCTGTTTAAAAAATTCACTATAATGTGTCGTTTTTAACTGCTGAAAAATCCTTATTGTTTTTTCTCGTATTGTTTTTTCAAATTGATCCATGTTCGTATATACTCTTTCATCATAAACATAATCAAACTTTTTTGAGTCGATAAAGCAAGTTTTTACAATCAGATGATATAAATCGATCTCTTGCCTGACTCTTAAATATAAATATCTATCAGTCGATTCATCAAAAAAAGCATTTATAATTTTTTTGACAAAAATATTACTATGTTCTATGAAAGAAAAGTGCTCTTTTGAAAAAAACATTTCATACTGCTCTACTTCTAAAGGGTCGTTAAAAATTTTTTCCTTATAAAGAATAAACAATGTTGCACTTGCTTCAGACCAAATTTGTTCATTCGTTTTATTTTTACTTTTTGAGAAATAATCAAATAGCGTTTTTAAATTAGGAGAGTTTATCCTTTTTTTTGAGAGTTCTATTAATTTTTTATTATTCGTAAAATTTCGTTGTTTGGATCGAACAATACTAATATACGTAATTAAACTAATATGATACTGTTGAATCACACTTTTGTTTTCCCATTCAACAATTCTTTGAGAAAAGTAATCATTTAATTCGTGAAACTCTTGTGGCCTAAATAACCATGTGTTTGACGCTTTAGAAAAAAATTGAAAATAAAAATTTCTTATCCGTAATTCCTCTCCGATAATTTTATTTTCCCTGGATAGATTTAATCCACACTCTTGAAGAATTTTTTTTAATTTTTTTCTACGCCTTGAAAAAGTTGGCTGACTTATATACTCTGTCTCACAAAATTTGCTAACATCAATTTTTTCATAAAGAAATATTTGTTCAATGATTTTGTACATTATTGATTGTAGTAGGTACTTACGTCCTATCGCATTTATATCTATATTCGTAGCGTAAACATTTTTAATTATGTTATTCGTGTAGTTAACTTTAAACACATCTTCATCCAGCTCTTGTTCAAATTGCTTAACTATCATTGAAACCGTTCTTGACACTAAACCCGTTTCATTTACAATATCTTTAATGCTTACTTCTTGTTTACTATTGTTAATCATGCTAAGTATTTTCATTTTTCTATCATAAATATCATCTAAAAATAATCTCATTTTCTAGTCACCTTCTTTATTATATCCATTTTCCAAACACACTATACTAAATATACACATTAGATTTTTAAACGAATTTCTTTTTTTTCACTCTAAGAATACTTTATTGAAAAACTTATTTATCATGATACAACATTTCTTTATTTAAAAATCCTTTTTTTTTAAAATTTTTTCTAAAAAAAATAATAATCTCTCTATACAACTTATCTCAACAAGGAATCTAAGCTATTCGATTTTAAAACTGACAAAAAAACCTTCAAGTAATTGAAGGCTTTTTATTTTCCTCATTCATTTTGATGCATTTATCTGAAATAGTATATTATTCGTTTGATTGAATAACTACTTTTTATTCTAACAACTGTGCTCTTTATCCATTCCTCACATGACTATGCAATTTCAAATACGCTTTCCATAACCATGGATGAACTACCTGAATGTCATGATTTAATAGATAGTCGATATAACAATAGGCAGCCTCTTCTAAAGAATTATCTAAAGCCGTCATAAGTTGAGTAAGATGTTGAAATATTAATCTCATAATACCATTTTACAGGTGTTCTCGCTGCCATTTTTATACTATATAAAAGATATATTCTTTCAAAAAGAAGAGAGTACAAACTCTATCAGTACCTCTTAAAAATCATATTTGGCTTCTTTTTGTTGAATCATTATTTGATACATATCCAGCAATGAGAACAAGTCATCCACAAATCGATCCCATCGAAATTCGATATCAGGATTTTTGATTTCTTGATAAAGTGCGAGAGATTTTAGGGACGTTTTATAAAGTGAAACCAAATGAGCCTTTATCAGAATAATACGGTTATATAGTTGTTTTAAGCGCATCTAGAAATAGAGCGCTTTTTCTTTTTTACTACCGAGATTTAGTAAGTACGAAAAAAACAGTATAAAAAAAGCACCCACTTTTTGTAGGTACTTCATATAAGATATCCCACTGTTTTGTTATCAAGGTATCCTAACAACTTAGTCAGCTTTATAATAGACATACTCTGCTCGAACTGATGTCGCGGTATTTTGCGTACCCACCGCAACAATTTTATCGCTGCTTATATCTCCCTCTATTATATCGCCCATTACACCTTTGGGCAAAAATGATACATAGATTACTGCACCAGGGAGATTACTTCTTAAAGAAATAAATCCTTGATTTTCTTCAAGTCCTAATTGCTGTTCATAGGACTTAACTTTGTTACTATCGCCCATATATGATACTAAATTAGGTGTTCCATCTGCTGAGTTTAGATTGGGAATATCTACGTTTAGCCCTGTTATTTCTCCTGCTTGCTTCTGGTTAGAAATGTCTGTAAAACTCATTGTAGCGTTTTCCACAAAAATTGTATTCCCTAATCCATTTACCCAAGTTCCATTGAGGCTTGTGAAATCGCCTTGTTGAATTTGAGAGAGATTCATCGATTCAATGGCTTCGTTTGCTTGCTCTTCTCTTGCTTGTTCCTGTGATGCATCTGTTTCTTTTGTCTCCTGAACTATGCTAGATTGCGTAGTTGTTTGTTCGGTGGTTTCTTTAGTTTCTTTGGTTTCTTTCATATTAGTAGTCAACTCTGTAGTTTCTCTACTGCTAGATGATATTGTAACCGTATCTACGCTTGATTTACCAGAATTGTTACACCCTACTAAAACCCCCAGAAACACCAGGCTCAAACCTAACAAAATAGTGCTCTTTATTTTTTTCACACCAAATCCTCCAAGTCTTTTGTATAACCTTTAAACTATACTTATCCCTGTTATAATAATATACATTATACGCCTCGTCTATCTTTAAATGATAGCTAATTATACTAGCATAACCTTTCTACATGCTTCAAGGAAAGGTTTTACTCGGTTTAACGCCTATTTTTCTTAATAAATTCACTAATATCTTGCATGCAATCTTCTGCCTGTGGATAATTTCCTACGTGATCAATGTATGCATGCCCCATACCTTTGTATAAAGTAAAAGTCGTATCCACTCCTAAATCAACCAATTTTTTAGCATATGCTAAACTTTCAAAGGTTAAGAAATCATGCTCTCCTGAAGTGATCATCGTTGTTGGCATTTTTTCACTGACTGACATATAGGGTGTTAAGTATTTATTTAAAATATCTTTTGTCCCTAAAATATCGGATAAACTGGTCGTCATTTCACCAAAAATCTCAATACCGGGACGAATAACATTGGCTTGTTTCGCGTAAATCGCTACATCCTGATCGATATCAAATTCAGTATATTCATCCTTGATCCCACCCATATTAAGCGTTGGGTAAAGTAAAATTTGACCACATACATCGTCACGATTTTCTTCAATATTTCGGTTACTACAATACGCTGTTAAGTTCCCACCAGCGCTATCTCCCGCGACGAAAATACTCCGCTTATCAGCTCCCCATTCTTCCACATGGTCAGCTAACCATCTTAAGCCAGTGTAACAATCCTTATGCCCGATCGGGAAAGGATTTTCAGGTGCTAAACGATAGTCAATACTGACCGCAATCATATTGGTTTGACTAACAAATAACCTCAAGGCTTCTCTCACAACATCCGTACTACCAGCAAAAAAGCCACCGCCATGAATAAAATAGAGCACAGGTGAATGAGCCATCGGTTTTTCCGATTGAAAACGAGTCATGGGAATATCAAAACCATCTTCCGCTTTAATCGTAAAAGTCATTTCTTTAATGTCCTCTTCAACCATTGGTGTTGAATCTACGCTATTAAACATTTTTCGCAAACGTTTGATCGATTTTGGGCTAGCATCCATTTTCAGCATACTTTTGGGGATAAATTTCATCAGTAGACTCATTTTTTTAGCCCCTTTATACACCCGCGGATCCATTGCACCCTCGATATCACAATCTGGAATTGGTTTTATGATGACCGACACATCACGACGTGTTTCTGTATATTGTTTAGTTTGGATCGCTTCTACTAATTTTAGATCGTATTCCCGTGCCATTATGATTCCTCCCAAAAGTGAAATGATTAATTTCCTTCTAATTCCTCAAGTAAATGATACAAGGCTCCCAACAATCCAGCTTCATTTCTAAAATGACATGGAACAATTTCTACTGGCGTCAACATCGTCTCTAACAATGGAGCAGAGGCAAGTAATTGTTGATATTGTTGCTTTATTTCTTCCACAAGAATGGGTTGTTCGCTGATACCGCCACCAATAGCGATTCGTTGTAAATCAACGACTGATTGAACATTCATGATGACAATCACCACATTGCGACAGAATTCTTCAAATAATGGATAAATTAATTCATTTTTCTTTTCTAATTCTTCGAATACTTTTTTACCATCTAAAGGGTCCTCTAACTTCAATAAGTTTGACGCTTGTCGAATGAAATTTACTGCCGAACCTTTCGCTCCCGCCACAGTCTCCAAACTGATTGGAACATTCGTTGAAAGAAGCATGAAACTTAACTCCCCTGCTTGGAAATGACTGCCTGAGTGAAGTGCTTTATTTAAAACAAGACCGCCACCAATACCTGTACCAAGTGTCATCACACCGCCATTTTCGATGTCTTTTAATTGTCCTAACCACAATTCAGCAAGTGCTGCTGATTTACCGTCGTTCATTATGGCGCATCTTAGGTTCATATAAGATTCAATAAATTCTTTCAAATGGAACTGATGTAAGTAAACCAACGCTCCCCCATGATAAACAACCCCTTCTTTTGAATCGATTTTACCTGGACAGCTAACAGCTACCGCTTTAACTTGTCCTTTGTATTGATCAAGAATACCAGTTAAACAGCTTTTGAACTCTTCAATATTCTTTGGTGTCTCTTCCTTTTTCACAAAAATAATTTGGCCACTACGATTAATTAAGGCGTGCTTAATGTAGGTGCCTCCAATATCAATACTTAAAAAGTGAGTGGTTAATTCAGTCATACGGCTTTCCTCCTATTATCTCTTGAAAAAATTTTAACAGCGCTTTCAATTGTATTCTACTCATTTCAGAGAGAAATAATAGTATAATTTTATGATTAATGGTATTTTTATATCAAAGGAGCTGAAAAAATGATAGCGCTTATAAAATTTTTGAATCATCTATCCGATATCGCTATTTTTTCTTATATTGTTGTGGATAAAGCAAATGGACAGATCAGTCATCAGAAGAATCTTACGAATCATCAGTTGACAGATAAACAAATTCAACGAATGATCACGCAAACAAGTATCATTCATAATTACTATTTCAAAGAACAAAAGTTGCTATTATTCGCTTACGATACCGATGAATTAAATCAATTGGTCTGTCTATTCATTGATGATGAAGTCGGCAATTTTATTTCTCATAACGATCGATTATTGAAGATTTCTGAAACCATTCATCTATTTATGAAGGAAAAAGAATTCACAGCTAAAGAAGTTCAGTCTCTCAATCAAAATATTCTCTACCTAAGAGAAACGATTATTGACAAAGTGCTAAGCGAGCAAATCGAACAACAACTTTATCATCACGACTTCGAAAGCGAAGAGGCTATGTTTATCGAAGTCATGAACGGCAATGAAGAAGGATTAAAAAGATACTATTACGCTTTTCAAAAAAATAGCCAGACTGGCATACTTTCAACTGAATCAGAATTGAGGAATCAAAAAAACATCCTAATTGTAGCCGTAGCGGTTTCCACAAGATATGCGATTAAAGGCGGCGTTCCGTATGAACGAGCGTATACTTTAAGCGACAACTTGATTCAAGACATTGAACGAAAAAATCACTTTCATGGAGCCCAACCGCCCGTATTAGAAATACTCCTATTATTTTGTAAAGAGGTACGTAAATACAACTATATCAAGTACTCTACCACTGTCAAAAAAACATGTGAGTTCATCCATAAAAATATCTACTCGAATTTATCTGTCCCAATGATTGCGGCTTACACCAATTACTCTGTCCCTCATTTATCTAAATTGTTTAAAAAAGAAGTAGGACTTTCACTCAATCAATACGTGATGAAACAAAAAATAGAAGAAAGCAAACGACTATTGGAATTTAAACAGTACGATTTAAATATGATCAGTTCCTTGCTTCAATTTAATGATGCAAGTTATTTTATCAAAGTATTCAAAAAATATGAACATATGACTCCAAAGAGCTATTGGCATGAAAAAAATTAAAGAGGTGCAATTATGGTTTTTGAGCATGAATTTATTGAATATACACACGAATTGATCCCCGTCAATTGGATTATTCATGGCGCGGATCATTCAGCAGGAACGGTGTTACCTCATTGGCATACTTCTTTTGAAATCTCCTACACTTATTCTGGAAAAATCGAAAACTATACGATCAATAATGTGACATATCAAACAGAACCTGGCACCATTTTATTCATTAATTCAGCAGAGGTTCACGGTGCTGTTTCCAGTTATTGCGCTGATCTAGAAGCATTGACGATCCAGATTCCTTATGAGTTTTTAAGTAAGCTGATTCCTAACTTTGAGTATATGCGTTTTGATCATCTACCTTCAGGAAAACTTGCACAACTCAATCAATTACGGGAAGTTCTCAGTCAATTTTATCATCTGGTCAGACGGGAACCGGAAGCGTTTTTAGAGCTGCAATTGATCCGTTTAACTTACGAATTAATCTATTTAATGGCAAAAGATTGGATGCACCGCGAAAAAATGCCGATCAATTCTAATGTCTATCAGCAACATTTAGGTCAAATACAGCCAATCATCTCTTTCATTCAAAAAAATTATCAGCAAGAATTATCTGTCGGGAGCCTAGCTGATCATTTTCACGTATCGACAAATTACTTAAGTAAACTTTTTAAGAAAAGTCTTGGATTAAGTGTTATGAAATACGTCCAGTTGGTTCGAATCAATCGAGGACAAGAACTATTACTTCATAGTGACAAACCAATTCATGTGATTTCTGATATCGTTGGGTTCCCCAATGAGAAATCATTCAGAAGAACCTTCGAAGATGTTTTTCATCAAACACCAAAAAAATATCAATTGGACTATCGAAAAAAACAAAATGGCAGAAAATGACCTTTTTTCCGATAGCTTCCGCCCTTTTTAATGAGTAAATTCGTGATATCCTTTCCTTGTAATCGATTACAATAACCTTTCGGAGGAGCTATCATGAATAAAAACAGCTTTTTATTTAAAGCATCATTACTGTCTATCTCATTAGTTTTAGTAGCGGGACCCGCTGTTTCATCACTTATCCCTTTGATGCAGCAGTCTTTTCCAGATAAAAGTACCTCGTCAATTGAACTCATTGCCACGATTCCTAACTTTGGGATTTTAATTTTTGTTTTGTTAAGCAATATTTTTGTTAAATTTCTAGGCAAGAAAAAGACGGTTTTATTAGGGCTCATCCTTGCGTTGATCTCTGGCCTTATTCCTGTTTTTATAGAAAATTATACAGTTATCTTAGCCTCACGCTTTATGTTTGGAGCAGGAGTCGGTTTATTTAATGCCCTTGCCGTAAGTTTAATTACTGAACTTTATTCTGGGGATGAGCAGGCCAGTTTAATGGGGCTTCAAGGAGCAATGGGGTCGATTGGCAGCACTGTGATGACCTTATTAGTTGGCTACTTTACTAAATTTGGTTGGCAGAATTCTTTTTTAGTTTACGCAATTACCGTTTTACCATTAGCATTATTCGCTCTTTTTGTGACCTTACCTGCAGCGGAAAAACTAGACGGTCCAACCGCTAACACTAAAAAAGAAAAAGAAAGTATCAACGGAGCGACCATCGGCTTAATGCTTTTCGCTTTAATTGTATACGCTTTATTTTTTGTGATCATGTTAAAAACAGCTACTTTACTGGTGGAAACTGGCATTGGCAAACCAGAAACTGCCGCAAGTATTTTAGGCTCCGTTACAATTGTCGGAATTGTTGTCGGTGTTTTCTATGGCAAGATTTTCAAGTGGTTAAAACAGCTGGTATTGCCAATTGGACTATTAGGTATCGGTCTTGGCTTTATCATTATTTTATCCGCCAACTCAGTTGCGATTGTAACCCTTGGTGCTATCGTTTCAGGTTTAGCCTTTAGTTTAGCGGCTCCCTTCATGTTTATGTTAGTTGGGCAAATTGCACCGAAGAATTCCGCTAACTTAGCGACAGGTGTGTTATTAGTCGGGATCAACTTAGGCGTCTTTTTATCTCCCACAATCAATAGTTTTTTAAGTAAAACCTTTGGAATGACAACCGCTTCCGATAGCTTTTTAATGAGTGGAATAGGTCTTATTCTATTAAGTGCATGCTCTTTTATTCTGTTAAGTGTTCAAAAGAAAAAGAATGCACAAACTGCTATACAAGAAGATACGATAAAAATTAGAAAAGAGGATGCATAATGGCTTTAGTACAAGTAAACTTTATCTCGAAAATGTTATCACGCACGGTAACCTTTAACGCAATTATTCCTTTAGATCATATCTCATTTGGAAAAGAAGAAGTGCTCCAACAAAAACCACTAAAAACATTGTATTTATTACACGGCGCCTTTGGCAATTATACAGATTATTTATCTGGCACCCGAATCCAACGCTGGGCTGAAGAGCATAACCTAGCTGTTATCATGCCATCCGGTGAAAATCAATTTTATGTCGATAAACCAAATCGTGGTGAAAACTACGGTGCCTACGTGGCAGATGAACTCGTTGAATTTACGAGAAACATGTTTCCTTTGTCTCATAAAAAAGAAGATACTTTCATCGCAGGACTTTCAATGGGTGGCTACGGTGCTATGATCAACGGATTGAAATACCATGAAACCTTTAGCCATATCGGTGCTTTTTCACCAGGTTTGATGATCGATCAAATTATTGCACGTTCTGAATTATTATCCGTCACAGGTTGGAGTTTAGATTTTTATGACAATGCCTTTGGCGGGATCGATACGATCAAGGATAGTGATAAAGATTATTACTATTTAATCAATCAATTGATCGAAAACAAACAAGACATTCCTAAGATATATCTTCCAATCGGCACAGAAGATTTCTTACTTGAAAGTGTTCGAGGCTTTAAATCATTTGCGGATGAGAAAGAAATTCCACTTACTTATATTGAAGATGAGGGTGGACATGAGTGGGATTTTTGGGATAAATATGTGAAAAATTTCTTGGATTGGTTACCTTTGGATGAAAAAGGAAATTATTTGAGTAGTGGGAATGTGGCGGAATAACGAGGAAGATGAAATAGTAGCATTCACTGCGAAAGAAAAGGCGGAAACAATTTTTAGCGAATTTCAGCTTACTTAGGTATCGTGATTACAGTTTTTCTCACTGGTTAGGTGAGAAAGGCAATAACTAAAAGCAAGTTTCCTCTATCCCCACTCATTCATAGTTGCAACAGAAGTGCAAGAAAACCACTCTATTCGCCGCAGAGTGGTTTTTGTGTTTTATTAAAAAAAGCAAATGCATAACACTATTAATCTTTGATCGAGCATACTATTAAAATGATTTCAACATAGCCAAAATATTTTCTAACTGTTCGCTTTCTAACGATACTAATTTTTTATTAATTTCTTTTAAGTAATAATCTTTCGTCTTTGTTTCATTAAGAAACTCATTTACTGGAACGTCTAAATATTCACAAATAATATACAGCATTTGGATAGAAGGAGTTACACGCTTGTTTTCAATCGAATTAATGTAGTTGTCACTTTGTCCTATTGCTAAACTCATCTCTCGTGCACTAACGTTCTTTTTCAGTCGAAAGTAATTTAATTTTTTTGATATAAAGATTCGTAAATCTGTTTCGTGCATATACCTCTCTCCCTTCGTACATAATTTTACAACATAAAATGCCAAAAATACGAGTTTAAAACATCTATTTCTCTTGTAATTAATTTTTTAAAAGGGTATAATTGTATAAAGGAACATTATAAATGTGTACAGCAATCCATAAAAACAACTATAGGAGGAAAACAAAATGAATGAAGCAACGAAAAAAGAAGTCATTACTACAAAAAATAAGCAACCAATTAAGGAAATTTCGTATCAAGATATGTATCGTTTAAATGATACTATTAATCAGATTGACTCATGGAAAGAAACTCTCTCTGTTCTAAACAATTTTTTTGCGAATAGAGGTATTCCTTTAAATAAGAAAAAAATTATCAAAGAGTTCCATGCTAGTTCTTATATTTTCACAGCATTTTATGAAGATTTTTTAGTGCGTTCAACTACTTTGGAAAAACAGATTGAAGAGTTGAAAGCTAAAAGTAAAGTTAGGATTTAGAAATACTTTTGTATCATTATTTCTGAGTTCAAGGTAATTTCTTACTAAGTTCTACAAATACATCTCATCAAATAAGCATCTCCCGAAAAAAACGAGAGATGCTTGATTTTGAATGATAACAGAATTAACGTTTTGAAAACAGAATTTACTATCAATTAGGAATTTCAATACAGAAAAATCCTTTTATATCAATATTTTACTAATTTGTGATATGGATCGAAATAGATAAAACCTGATGTTTATTGATAGTACTTAAACCAATTTGAACCAGATAGATGTTAGTTGAATACAATTTTCTTGCTAGTTTATCAGTTCATTTTTTGTAGTCATTTCAAATTCCTTTTATTTCTTTGAAATCATATTATGTGATTCATAAATATTTGGTATCCTCTGGTTTAACACAAATCACTTTAAATCAATATTTTAAACAAAAGTAAAATCTTAATAATTGTTAGTAAAACTTGGTCAAGAGGGTCAGATGTATGATCAAAAAACACTCGCCTTTATCTTCATTTTAGTAATATTTACTTTTTAAAAATTTTGCAACTTCTTCAATCTCTGGATAGATAAAACTTTTAGTGATTCCAAAAAGTTCTAACTCTTTCAATAATTTAATCTTGTTTTTTTTTTGGATTTTAAGCACGAATTTTTTTTCGTTCTTATTTAGAATTCTGAAATTATCAACATTATTCTTATGATGAATATTTAGGGAGGGTACTATAAATGCTCCGGATTGCTGTGAAATTCGCCGGTTATCCCTCGTGGAGATCACCACATAATCTGATTTGAATGTATCTTGTTGAATTTCCGGTAAAAATGCTGGTTTTTCCAAACAAACTTCATGTTTTAACCTTTTCACTTCTTTTACATTATTGAATTCATCTAAGCTCTTAGTTTCATCATTTGCAGCCTCAATAATTTTTTCTTTATCAGATAAACTAAAAAAAGCCAACGAACATAAGACCGATATACTATCACTACGGGTGTATTTGATAGACTCTGTATTGAATACTATTAATTCTCCATCAGAATCAAAATTTGTTTCCACAGCAAAATAAAGCGCAACTAGTAAACTATCTGATATATCTATTAATCTTGTTGGTAATCCGTAATGTTGCATTTTTTTTAAAATATTCAAATGTTCATTTCCACATAGTTGATATTCTTCAGGATTTCTGATTAACGACTCCTCACAAAAAATATTCTCATTAGAATAACCTTTTTCAGTCCTATAAATAGACGGAATTAGTTGATAATTAATATCTGAATGTCCTCTAAAAAAAAATTTATTACTATCATTCAATTTTAAGTGATTTAAAACATTTTCTATATCATTAATTGTGGAGCATTCTTGAATTTGAATATACTTCGGGTAATACAAATAGCCGTTATTATACTCTATTTTGTCTAAATCAGAAAAATTTAGTGGATTCTCTGAATTCAAATTAGAACATCCATGTTTTTTGCTTTGTTTCATAATGTAATCATCAATCAGTATCCTGTGATTCTCTTCATGCTTGAGTACTGAAAAAACATATCTAGACTTTGATTCCTGATCCTTTTCTTTATTAACATATAACAAATGTGTCAATATTAATGATTTTTTGTCATCATCATTTAAATCTTCAAAAGTGATCTCACTTTTCTCAAAATCATTATCCAGTGAAAACAATAACGATGGAACATCTTCACTTTTAGCATTTAATAGTTTTCGCAGTATTATTGAAATGGATCCTCTTTTTGAATTTTCATAAGTTAAATCCAGATATTTTCCTCTCAACCTGCTCTTTATCATGTTGTCAGTAACTTGTTTAATATTGACATATTTATCCCTATATAGCTTTTCAAAAAAAATATCTAAATAGCATTTTTTTAGTATGTTACTATTTAGAGCTAGGTCGGATTCTAATGGATCAAAGAAGAAAAAAAACATCGAATCACCCTTTCTATTTTTCAAATTTTTGAAAGAAAAGCTCACTATCAATTAAGAACCTCAATCCAGATAAATCCTTTTATATCAATAACTTAGCAGTTTACGGGATGGATTGAGATGGATAAAATCGGATGTTTATTGATAGTACTTGAACCAATTTGAACTAGAATAGATTATTAGTTGAATACAACTATTTCTTACCAGCTCACCCATTTATCTTTTAACTTCTTGTTTATTTTTTTGAGTACATATTTTTAGAGTCAATTTCAATTATTTGCTTGTATTTATTTCGATTTATTAACTCCCCAGTATTTTCACTCAAAATCTTAGGCGTATGATTAGCAATGGTATCTGCTAGATTATTAGTACCATACTCCACACCAAGAGCTTCTATTTCAGAAGCAGTTGCAAAATGATACTCATCAGAATCTTTATCCATAAGTTTTCTAAATAGTTCTTCCTGTTCATCTGAGAGTTGGACTTCAACAACATCAGCTAAAAGCAACTCATAGATTTTAAAAACATTTCCGAACCCTACATTAGTCATATGACGTCCACAATAATTGTATGATAATTTTCCAAAAGTTTCTTTAGTTAAAATTCCAGTAAAAAATATTTCCTCAACAAACTCTCGACTAAGATCAGTAATTTGTTCTCGGTATGAAGTTTTATTAAATCTTCTAACAAACTTTCTTAATAGTTTATTTTTGACAAGTAGCCTATAATCTCGCTTTGTAATTTTGTCTACTGGTATTCGATCGTCATTTTCGACGGGAATACTATCTCTTAGATAATCAGCTTCCTCTTTATAGAATTTGTATGCACCTCCCACTGGTTGATACTTACCTGAACGAGAATTTTTTACTAAAAAGTATTTCCCATCAACTTTAATTCTAAAAAGATACGCAAAAGAAATTCTTATAATAGTTTCTTTTTGTAATATACCAGCCCTTTTCAATTTCCTTTGTGACGTTTTCCAATTCTCATTATCAGTTAAATCAACAAAACTGTTAAAAAGAGGCTGAATTAACGCCCCAGCAATTAAATTACCTATCATAGATCCTATAGGGATAGCATTTTTCTCACAAAATATCGCACCAATTATGCAAGTTGCTGTTATAAGAAAAATACCACCAGTTTTTACTATTTTCATTTATGCTTTTCTCCTCTACATTTCAACCTTGTCCAATAGGAACATCAACGTGACCTATTCCCACACAAATTCCATTTCTTATTAAGTAGCATTCGATATAATGGGATCCTCTAAAATTTGAAGTTTCTTTTATTTCTTTTCCTCTATCCTTAATTTGTCCACGAATATTATTACGACGCTGGGCTTCCTCACCTATGTTTAACACTTTCCATAAAATTTTTTCGTAAGAAGGACAGTTAGTTTTTTTTATCTTACATGTAATTGAAAACTTATATGGTATAAATTTTTGAACTAAGGGTGCATATTTTTCTAGGTAAACAGAAATCGGCATCATTGAGAAGCCATTACCAGATACTTTGCAATCAATTTCTACTTCATACAGTTCATAGATTGGAAATAAATCATCAATAAACTCCTCTGTATCATCAAATTCTATTAATCGATTGTAATTAATATTCTCTACTAAGTTATGTTCTCCCAATTTTTCCCAATATTCATGATTAAAAAAATTAAACCAAGCAGTTATCGCATCATTATAAGTACATTCTTTTTCAAACAATATATCTAATTCTTTTAAGCTAGATTTGAGTCTATTTTTCCAATTTTTCATTCGTACATAATCTTCTTCACGATTTGTTAATAACCTTCCGTTATCAACAGGAGCTTTCACCTCTAAATAAACTTCAAGTCGATTCATAATGGCATCCATAGTGTAATAAAATATTTCATCTAAACGTGAATAATCTGTAGCAAACTTTTCATCACATAAGATAGTTTGTACTAATCCACTGGGCATATACTTCCAAGAACTCCTCGATTTACAAAACATTTTAGATAACCTGACTACTTTTCTAAAATTAACACCTTTAATTTTTGCTTCTTCATTAAACCACTCTTCTAATGCCTTAATATGTCTAACAGACCAATTAACACCAGCATGTTCATAGGTATATTTATCTTCCAAAACATTTTCCTTATTTCTTTTAAATACCGCAAGGTCAACATGATAGCCTGTAGATATATACTTCAAACGAACACAGCTAGTTTTTACATTGGGAGCTTCAGCAAACTGTTTGGTTTTTCTTTCAAGAGCGTTAGCCACCATATTTCTAGTTGCAAGAGGTCCTAGATCAGCAAGATTTTCTGCATCAAAAACTATTCCAATATCGATATCATAATCATTTTCATCATTTTGTACAATGGTGTGCATTGCCATACTTCCTTGAATTCTTTCTTCTGAAATCTTATAAGTTGTCTTCTTTTCTTCATTATATTCTAGTAATCCATCTTTTAATCGCTTGATATTTAATTTTCTTTTCTTCCTTAATTCATTTTTTTCATTCGCTGATAATATTACTTTTGTGCGGTAAAATTTATCAAAATCTTTAGAACAATCATACACATGCAACAATCCTCTCCAAAGTTTTCAATTACTTAATTATATACTCACGAACAAAATTTATAAATTCAGCATTGACATCAATAATCTTTTTTTCTAACTCAAGATCAAGAGATTTTATCTGAACAAAATGCTGTATTGTAATTATACACTCTCTTAATGTATAGCTATTTTGATGTTTGAGTAAATTAATTAATATTGATAAGAAATCATTTTCTAACTTGTTTAACAATTTCAAGTGTTCATAAATCAGTATAAAAAATGTTGTAAACTGAGATGGATTAAAAAAAATGAATCTATTGTTTGAAATTAATTTATTCAAAGTACTCGGACTTAGAGCTTTCCATTTGTATCCATACATTAGATTATTTATAACTTTAGAAACATGTTCTCCATCAATTGCAATATATTGATCTACTAACTTATGGTACTCAGTCAAATCAATTCCCTTAGTATTATCCAGTTTTTTTAACTTTATTAGAAATGTTTCTAATAATTCAGCATCATTTGTTAATAGTTTATCAACTTTATCAGCAATTAGCTTTTCTGTAGGAAACCTTGATTTACTTTTATTATTTTGCCTGCTGACTTGTTCATCGAAATATGAACCCTCTTCTAATTCTACACTTTTTTCATATTCATTTTTATCAAAAATTTTAGTTTTCGATGTATTCAAATTTAAACCATCACACCATAAATGGTACGTAAATTCATTTAACATATTGTTTATTGTTTTAGTCCACTTACCTTTGGGTAACCTAATAAACATATCATCAACAAATCTTACTCCTTCACAATTTTCTTTCAATAAAATTCTATCCACTTCATTAGAGAAATCGGTTAAATAGAACTGTGACAATGAAGACGAGGCAATTGAATAGTGAAATTGAGGTAAGTGAGTATAATAGTTAGCATTAAAAAACTGTTCTAGATTGTTTATATCATTTTCACATATTTTTGATGGATTTTTTCTCCTAAGCTTGTCAATTAATTTTTTTGAACTAATATTTTTAAAAAAATCCTGAATATCAATAGTTAAAACTTTATTACCAATAAATTCATTTTTTTTATCTTGAAATAGTTCATAGGAGTGGTTAAATTTACTTAGCTCTTTAATCGGCTCTTCTTTTGTAAAAGAAATGATCCCAGAATAATTTATTTGAAGATTTATAGTTGAAAAATCTAATTTAATTCTACCAAAGGTTTTATAGAAATATTTAAAAACATTATACGTGTAATACAAATAATGAGAAGGAGCAATCAAATACATCTCTCTAGTAGTGTAATAATCTTTTTTGTAAATAAAATCTCTTGCACAATTAATTGGATGTTTATCACAAAACACCTGATAGTTACTATGATACGAATGATCTTTTAATGGCTCATTTTCACTATTCTTAAAAAAATTTTTTATAGCTATACATTGAATGTTAAAAGGTTTGGATTTAGACATTTCCAAAACATAATTATAAGACAACGTAAGTAGTTCTTCATTTTTCTCATTAGCTAATGGATACTGCATAGCTAAATAGTTTTTCGAAAAGTGTTTCATATAATACACTCCAATCAACCTTGTAAAATATAAATTAAAGGCAACGTTCACTTTCTTTTTTTACCAGTACAATTCTCAGTTAATAATATTGACTATTACATTTCCCAATACTTTACTTGTATACATCCATATTATACTATTAGTACTACAAAAAAGACACCTTCCAAAAACTGGAAAGTGTCTTGAAACATTCTAATTGACTGGTACTCAATTCCTTGCGAAATCTCCGTCCCATAGTGTATTCGTAAGCGAATAAATTCGCAACGATTCCAATAATTAACGTTTTGAGAATTGTGAAGCTTTACGGGCTTTTTTAAGACCTGGTTTTTTACGTTCTACCATACGGGCATCACGAGTAAGAAGTCCAGCGCGTTTTAAAGCAGCACGGAAATCAGGATCTACTTCTAATAATGCACGAGCGATTCCGTGACGGATCGCACCTGATTGACCAGAGTAGCCTCCACCATTAACGTTTACCATTACATCATAAGCGCCTTTAGTTTCAGTTACGCCAAATGGTTGGTTGATAACTTCACGCAAGTCAGCGTGTGGAATATATTCTTCAACATCTTTTTTGTTTACAGTAATTTTACCAGTACCAGGTACTAAACGTACGCGGGCAACTGCATTTTTACGACGGCCAGTGCCGATATATTGTACTTGAGCCAATGAATTTCCCTCCTTAAATTAGGTTAGTAATATCTAATACTTCTGGTTGTTGTGCAGCATGTGGATGCTCAGCTCCACCGTATACGTTTAACTTAGTAAATTGTTTACGGCCTAAAGTGTTTTTAGGAAGCATACCTTTTACAGAAGTTTCGATTAAACGACGAGAGTTTTTATCGCGTAATTCACCAGCAGTAACAGATTTCAACCCACCTGGGTATTGGCTGTGACGGTAGTAAATTTTATCACTTGCTTTGTTACCAGTTAATTTGATTTTATCAGCATTAATTACAATTACGAAATCTCCAGTATCCACATGTGGTGTGAATGTTGGTTTATTTTTTCCACGTAAGATAGAAGCAACTACAGTTGAAAGACGTCCCATTGGGATATCTGTTGCATCTACTACATACCATTTACGTTCTACTTCGCCAGATTTGGCCATATATGTTGTACGCACGATTCTTTCCTCCAATTTTCTATTCGATGTTTGACATTCACTTGAGTTTCCGGGGCTCATTGTGGGGCAAACAATACCATTTAATATGATACCTTCTATCACTAGTAAAGTCAATGAATTTCTAAGGTTTTCCACTATTTTTCTTCTAATTTTTTACGATTAAAAAGTTTTACTTCTAATTTCAAAATAGAAAACACCTAATTATGCGTAATGTATATTACGCGCCTCCCAAAAATAAAAATGTATATTATTCCCAAAATATTTAATTTTATGTATATTTATTTATAAAAAGTGTTGATTTTTGTATTTTTAAGTGATATGATGAGAACAATCAAAAAAGACAATTAGAAAATAAGGAGTGTTACTCATGAAAGAAAAAGTTGTTTTAGCCTATTCTGGAGGACTAGATACCTCTGTTGCTGTTAAATGGTTAGTGGATGAAGGATACGATGTGATTGCTTGCTGTTTAGACGTCGGTGAAAAGAAAGATTTAGATTTTATCAAAAATAAAGCTTTAGAAGTTGGTGCTTCTGCTTCTTATACGATTGATGCTAAGGAAGAATTTGCACAGGAATTCGCTTTGATTGCATTACAAGGTCATACCTTTTATGAACAATCTTACCCACTAGTATCGGCTTTATCCCGCCCGCTGATTGCTAAGAAATTAGTAGAATTAGCTCACGAAACTGGCGCAACCACAATCGCTCATGGCTGTACAGGAAAAGGGAATGATCAAGTCCGTTTTGAAGTCGCGATCAACGCCCTTGCACCTGAGTTAAATGTGATTGCACCAGTTCGTGAATGGAAATGGTCACGAGAAGAAGAAATCAATTATGCCAAAGAAAAAGGTGTACCTGTCCCTGCGGACTTGGACAATCCTTATTCTGTCGACCAAAACCTTTGGGGCCGTGCCAATGAATGTGGCATTTTAGAAGATCCTTGGGCAACACCTCCTGAAGGTGCATATGAGCTAACTGCTAGCTTAGAAAATGCGCCTGATGAAGCTGATATTATCGAATTAACTTTTGTTGAGGGCGTTCCTACAGCAATCAACGGAAAAGAAATGCTGTTATCCGATTTAATTTTAGACTTGAATGATTTAGCTGGTAAACACGGCATTGGTCGGATCGATCATGTGGAAAATCGTTTGGTTGGGATCAAATCACGTGAAGTCTATGAATGTCCAGCAGCGATCACACTAATGACTGCGCATAAAGAGTTGGAGGACTTGACCTTTGTTCGTGAAGTAGCCCATTTCAAACCAATCATCGAAAACCAATTATCACAAATCATTTATGACGGATTATGGTTTAACCCATTAACCGACGCTTTGATTGCTTTCTTAAAATCTACCCAAAAATACGTAAATGGCATAGTACGGGTAAAACTATTCAAAGGACATGCTATCGTTGAAGGGCGTAAGTCTGAAAACAGTTTATACAACGAAAACTTAGCGACTTATACTTCTGCCGATACCTTTGACCAAGACGCTGCTGTCGGATTTATCAAACTATGGGGGCTTCCAACCAAAGTCAACGCAGAAGTCCAAGCATCGCTACACAAAAAATAATCACTGATACGCTTATTTTTTCTAGGTTGAATCTATACGTGAGTTAACTTTTACAGTGTTGTAAATAAGGTTATCCGATTCACCTATCTTAAATGACTTATCCGAGGAGAATTTCTTTTTGGTCTGCGGATCGAAATAAGGGAATCGATACGTCTTCATTTTAGTCTCAAGAAAACAGAACAAACGGTTGGCACAGAAACCACTACTTCTTATTTTCTCGGAGTAAAACACTTCTGTCCAACCTTATTTCTTATCATAATGAATAATAATACATAAATGAGGTGTACAGCATGGAAAAATTATGGGGTGGACGCTTTGAAGGAAAAAGCGAAGCATGGATCGATGCGTTCGGTGCATCGATTCCTTTTGATCAAAAATTAGCTAAACAAGATATCATCGGAAGTTTAGCCCATGTAAAAATGTTAGCTAAGACAGGGATTTTAACGGCAGATGAAGCCGAACAAATCAGTTCAGGACTTACGACGATTCAAGAAAAACTGTTTGCCGGTGAACTGACATTCAGTATAGAAAATGAAGATATCCATTTAAATATTGAAAAACTGCTCCATGATGAAATCGGTCCAGTTGCAGGAAAATTGCATACAGGCCGTAGTAGAAATGATCAAGTCGCTACAGACATGCATCTTTATTTAAAAGAAATCGTTCAAGAAGTCATTAGCAAGATCCACTTATTCCGCCAAGTTTTAGTCCACAAAGCCGAAGACAATATTGAGACCATTATGCCTGGCTACACCCATTTACAACATGCACAACCGATCTCGTTTGCTCACCATATGATGGCTTATTACGGTATGTTGACACGTGATCAAGAACGTTTTTCTGAAAGTCTGAAGCGAATCGATATTTCCCCCTTAGGCTGTGCAGCACTTGCCGGCACGACTTTTCCAATCGATCGTGCTTATTCAGCTGAATTACTAGGTTTTTCTTCCATTTACGAAAATAGTCTAGACGGCGTAAGTGATCGGGATTTCATTTTAGAATTCCTTAGCAATAGTTCCATTCTAATGATGCATCTTTCCAGATTTTGCGAAGAACTCATTTTATGGTGCAGTCATGAGTTTCAATTTGTTGAACTAACAGATACTTTTTCTACAGGCAGCTCGATCATGCCACAAAAAAAGAATCCAGATATGGCAGAATTGATTCGGGGAAAGTCAGGTCGCGTATATGGCAATTTATTCAGCCTTCTAACGGTTTTAAAAGGATTACCGCTAGCTTATAACAAAGACCTGCAAGAAGACAAAGAGGGCATGTTTGATACGTCTCACACGATTTTGACTAGTTTAGAGATCATGGCTGGGATGGTAGAGACGATGAAACTGAACCAAGAGATCATGGAACAATCCACTGAAAAAGATTTTTCAAATGCAACAGAACTAGCAGATTATCTAGCAAGCAAAGGAATGCCCTTTAGACAAGCTCATGAAGTGGTTGGAAAATTAGTTTTAGATTGTACAAAACAAGGCATTTATTTACAAGATGTTCCATTAGAACAATACCAAAAAATTACTCCTTTGATCCAATCTGATATCTACCAAACCCTATCGTCAAAAACCGCCATTGAGCGTCGACATTCGTATGGCGGAACTGGGTTCGATCAAGTCAAATCCGCAATTGAACGCAGTAAGCGCAAATTAGAAAGCGAAGAAAACTAAAAAATCTTCTGAAAGATAGTATGCTATCTTTCAGAAGATTTAACTTTTTTGATTAACGAGTTTTTGCACGTGAATCTGCATCAATACCAGGTGCTTTACCTAATTTTGCTTGCAACATCCAAATATTTTTCTCGATATCTGTTTTGTTTGCAATAAAAATATCTTGTGTAGAATCGTCGCCTTCTTCACCAGACACTTCAATTCCTTTTTGGTATAAGTCAGCTAAATAACGGTAGCCTTCAACTAATTTTTCCATACGTTCAGGAATTGTACGTTCATATGTGCCGATTTCATCTGAAATACCAGTATGATCAGCAAATTCTTGTAATGTTGAGTAAGGAGCGCCATCTAATGTGATCAAGCGTTCAGAAATAACATCTAACTGATCATTGATTTGGTCCATGTATTCGTCCATTTTAGGGTGTAATGTCAAGAATTCTGGGCCACGCATATACCAGTGAGTTTGGTGGATTACCACTGAAAACTGGCTTAGATCTGCAACTAGTTGGTTCAATACTTCTTTAGTTTGTTCAAATTTCATTATACATCATCCTCCTAAATTTTTATCTATATACAATTGTAGTACGAAATCATGGAAAAGTACACTAAAATCTTCATTTTTATATTATTTCTCATTTAATAATAATTATAAACTAACTCCTTAGTCACTATCAGGTATCGCTATAGTATCCAATGAGTTGATAATTTCTTTGGCAACCTCATTCAATGCTTCCTCTAATTCTTTATTCATCGTATCTATATCTTTTGAACCTGAAATGAATGCCATAAACAAATTAGATACTGCTTTTTTTTGATTATCTGGCACAAACCATTTCCCTTTTTCTTTCTCCAAGTGCAATGTCATTTTAACTGGGTCTGTTTTGATTTTGATTGCTTTGACACGTTCTTCTAAGATAGAAAAAGTTGCTTCTAGTGTTTTTTGTTCGTCCTTCGCTATTTCTGGATCAGCCAAGGTTTCTTTCACTAGCTGCCTCGTCATTTCCTGCATTGCACTTACAAGATCAAGTCCAGTAACATAATAAGTGATTGTTGCTCCGCTTTTTGTTTCATCTATTTGAACGATTTTATAAGTTGTTTTTTGTCTTGCTTGCTGTAAAAGTTCGTTGGTCAACTGATCTGCCTCTTTTTTTGGAACTTTTGCTCCTGTAGAGGATAAGCCTTTGGCAAAATTTTCTTCGAAAGTTTTGCTATTTTCATCTAGCTCTTTACCGACTTGCTCACCATCGCGAAATTCTTTAGCAAATTTATTTTCTTCTTTTTGATAAACCAAACGATCGACAAACAACGCACCCGCATCCTCCGCCGAGATCCCTTTAGATCCACAACTTGTCAGAAAAACTCCTGCTAAAAGCAAAGAGATAATCCATAACTTTTTCATTCCCTTTCCTCCGTTCTCTTACTACTAGTAAAGCAAGTTCAGCCTTATTTGTCAAAAAAATTTATTCTAAATCTGCTCTTAGTTTAGCTAACTGATGATAACTGGCAGATAATTGCTGTTGCGTTGTTATAAACAAAGGATAAACCTGTTGGTAAATTTGATTATTTTTAAAATCTGGCTCGATTGTTTTATAAATTTCTACTTGTTCACTAGCTGTATTTAAATCTGCAATTTTTCCTATACTTTGCCAGCCTAATAAAACAGCACCTAACGCCGAAGCTTCAACACTTTCTGTTAATGAAAGGCGCTGACCTAAAACATCTGCCATCACCTTTTTAAAGACTTCTGAATCAGCAAAACCACCTGTAGCGCGAATTTCTTTCACTGCTCCGCCCAAGTCTTCCAATTCGGTCAAAATCCGCTTCAGGTTCAAACAAATCCCCTCAACAACTGCACGCATCATCAACTTACTATCGTGGTTTCGCTTCAATCCAACAAAACTGCCAGTTGCTTCTGCATTCCATAAAGGTGCGCGCTCTCCTAACAAATACGGCTGAAACAATAATCCTTTAGCACCAACAGGCGTTTCTTTTACAAGATTCATCACAGCATTATATGGATTTTTTTCAGCCGAACGAGCTTCACTCTGAACTTCCGTCAATAAGTTTTCACAAGCCCAATCAAAAATCCCAGCACCATTACTCGTTGCTCCTCCAATCACCCAATGCGTCTCATCTAGCACGCAGCAAAAAGTCTCCGCTTGCGGATGGACTTGAGGTTGATCCACGATATACCTTAAAGCACCACTCGTACCAACAGTCAGTGTAGCCGTTCCTTTTGTCACAGCGCCTAAACCTAAATTAGATAATGGACCATCCGCTCCTCCTAACACAAAAATCGTTTCAGCCGGCAAACCCAGATGCTCTACCCACTTATCTTTTAAATCAGATACTTGATAAGTAGGGGGTACTAGAAACGGCAACTGCTCCACAGAAATACCCATCTCTTCCAAAGCAAGCTGATCCCAAGTCAAGTCATAGATATTCAAAAATCCCGTCCCCGAAGCAGTACTGATATCTGTAATATATCGATCAAATAACTGGTAAAAAATATACTCTTTCATTCCAATAAACTTGTCTGCTTGCTCATAAATATCAGGAAATTCTTCTTTTAGCCAACGAATTTTATGAAACGGCGTCATCGGATGCATTGGCAATCCTGTATTTTGATAAATAGTTTTTCCAAGAGCAGTATCTCTTAGTTCTTCTACATATTTTTCCGCACGATTATCAGCCCACGTAATGACTCTTGTCACAGGCTGATTATTTTTATCCATGACAATCAACCCATGCATCGCAGTAGAAAAAGATACCACCGAAATGTCTAAGGGTCGCACTTTAGTCACTACTTGTTTGATACATGTCACCACTGCTTGGAAAATCTGATCTACATCTTGTTCTGCCATTCCTTCTACTTCTTGAATAAGTGGATAACGAATATAAGCAGATGCTTGAACTACTCCATCTTCCCTAAAAGCAACAGCCTTTGTTTGCGTCGTTCCAATATCTACACCAATTGCTATTTTTTCCATCTTCTCGCCTCAATTCTCACTTTCATTATTCCGAATAAAAAAAGAATTGTCTAGTTAAAAAGCCATTTATTTGCGTATTTTTTTATGAAAGGAGTTTTTATATGCTGATTATTTATTTTATCCTTGGGTGTGTAGTCGGTTCATTTCTTTGTTTAGTCGCAGAACGTGTGCCGATTAACCGATCAATATTTTTCCCAGCCTCACGCTGTTCATTTTGCCAGACTAAATTAAAGAACTTTGAGTTGATCCCGATCATTTCTATTTTATTTCTACAATTTCGCTGTCGTCATTGTAAACAACAGTTGTCTTGTCTTTATCTCTTTAGTGAGGGAATCTGTGGGTTATTATTTGTCTATAATTTCTCTGAAGGAGTCTCTAGTTTCACTATTTATCGTTTGCTTTTTTTGCTGATGGCATTTTCTCTCTCGCTAACTGACATTTACTACTTTGTTGTTGACCCGAAACTTTTTTATAGCTTTTCCCTGTTTCTATGTATTAACCATTTATATTTAGCTCAAATCTTTCATTGGCAATTGGGTTTACTTACTTTTATGAGCCTCTCACTCCTAAATCGATTAGACACATTCTGTTTAGGCGGTGGAGATGTTTTACTCATTAGTATTTGGGGAACTTTATTAGGTCTCCATTCACAATTACTCATGCTTTGTATTGCCAGCAGCAGCGGACTGATTTTTTATATTTTCTCGAACTATATACTAAAGAAAGAAATTTACGAGATTCCATTTGTCCCTTTTCTTAGTTTTGGTTTGTTTTTTGTGTGGATTATGTAAACTATTTCATAAAGACTTGTCCTTCCTTGATTACTACAAAGTAAATGCGTCATCAAAATTTGATGACGCATTTTAAACTATTTTTAGTCTATCCCCAACATACGGCTCCCCATAATACACAAACCCAGCCTGCTTTTACTTCGTTTTTCTCTTGTTTTGTCATTTTTTTCATAGTCGTTCCTCCTTCTTTATTTAACCCCAGCATACGGCTCCCCATAATACGCAAACCCAGCCCGCTTTTACTTCATTTTTCTCTTGTTTTGTCATTTTTTTCATAGTCGTTCCTCCTTCTTTATTTAGCCCCAGCATACGGCTCCCCATAATACACAAACCCAGCCTGCTTTTACTTCATTTTTCTCTTGTTTTGTCATTTTTTTCATAGTCGTTCCTCCTTCTTTATTTAACCCCAGCATACGGCTCCCCATAATACGCAAACCCAGCCCGCTTTTACTTCATTTTTCTCTTGTTTTGTCATTTTTTTCATAGTCGTTCCTCCTTCTTTATTTAACCCCAGCATACGGCTCCCCATAATACGCAAACCCAGCCCGCTTTTACTTCATTTTTCTCTTGTTTTGTCATTTTTTTCATAGTCGTTCCTCCTTCTTTATTTAACCCCAGCATACGGCTCCCCATAATACGCAAACCCAGCCCGCTTTTACTTCATTTTTCTCTTGTTTTGTCATTTTTTTCATAGTCGTTCCTCCTTCTTTATTTAACCCCAGCATACGGCTCCCCATAATACACAGACCCAGCCTGCTTTTACTTCATTCTTCTCTTGTTTTGTCATTTTTTTCATGGTTATTCCTCCTTTTTTATTTAACCCCAGCATACGGCTCCCCATAATACGCAAACCCAGCCTGCTTTTACTTCGTTTTTTTCTTTCATCGTTAATTTTTTCATATTCATTCTCTCCTCTGGTATAGTTATTTTTTATATTTCCAATTCTTTTCACAATAGTATTAAAGTTTTTTTTCTTTGGTTAGTTATTTAAATCGATTCTAAGGTTTCGATTGTTTCTGCTAGTTCCATCACCCCCTCAAAACGCAATACCTCTCCTTTTTTAATAACGATCATTGTAGGTGTTCCGGTGATATTATACTTTTCACTAAATTTTTTTGTTGAGAAGTTATCCCCATCTAAAAAGTATACTTTCTTCTTCGTTGTTTTAATCGCTTCTGTTAATGTAGGTTGAAATACTCGGCAAGCACCACACGAGTCTTGCCCATAATAAACAATCATATCCTGTTTGTCTTTGATTGCTTTCACAACCTCCTGCTCGTTGACACTTATGAACGCTTCTTTCCCTTTTGAAAAAGAAAGTTGAGAAAAACAGAAACTTCCTGCTGCAAACATTGCTAGTATGATTAATATGCCCAATATTTTTTTTCTCATGCCGCACCTCCCTCTTCTAATAAAATAATTTCATCACATTGATTTAACAACTGTTGATCGTGTGTAATTAAAATAACTATCTTATTTTTTGACAATTCTTTGATGATTTGAAGAAACTCTTTCGCCGATTCTTTATCCAAATTTGTAGTAGGTTCATCAAAGATATAAATTGATTTTTCTACTTCTAAAGCTCGAAGTAGTAGTATCTTTTGAATTTGCCCCTGAGATAGATTTCCGCCTTGAGAAAAAACAACATGATTGTCTGGCAAATCAAAGTTAAGACGTTTTTTATAACTTTCAATCATTTTATTAGAATGAGCCATTTTTTCATTCAAATTAAATTGAATATTATTTCCGATTGAGTTTTTGAATACAGACATTTCGGGAAAATAAGCGTTAGTGTACTTGGCAATGTTTGTATGTGATAGCGAAGTAAAGCTATGATCATCTATGCTTACTTCACCGCTGTCCGGTTCTAAAATTCCTAATAATATCTTCGTTAACGTTGTTTTTCCTGAACCATTTCCTCCTGATATTCCTGTCACATGTCCCTTGCGGAAACGCAAATTTAAATTAGACAAAACCGAAGTGTCTTCGTTATATGAAAATGAGATATTCTTCAACTCAATTTTCTCAATATCTTTAGATACCCCAAGCTGTTTCGTTTCTTGATCAACTTCACTACGCTCAATATTATTTTGAATATAGGATACAGCCATTTCACTTTTCTGAACTTTTAACCACGTTTGCACAATTGGCTTTAATTTCGATATCACAATGGAAATAATAAATACACTGAGAATTAATTCTGACATCGATTGATCTTCACCAAAAATATAGGAATAGATAAATAAACCGAATGTACTAAGCATCATACACGAACTAATCAATTCAAATAAAGAATCTATCCTAGCCGACAATTCATAGCTGATCAATTTCTTATCGAAATAATCAGACATTTTATCTAATACTTTCTCTTCTGCGACTTCATCTTTCGTAAATAAACGGATATCTAAAGAGTGACTAACTTGCTCTTCAATTGTGGATGATAAACTATTTGAACTCGTCACTAAAGCTTTTTCAAAATTCTGGATTTTCTCTGCTTCTCTCATCACTAGAACCATGTAAACAACTGACCAAAACATCATCATCACTGCTAAGAATCCATTAATATTGAACAAAATCCCATATAAGAAAACGATGAATACACTATCAAATTTCAAATATAGTTTATGAAGAATTCCTGTCACCGATAAAAGCAAATTCCAGAAGTGCCCCATGATATTATCCATATTTCTCTTTTCGACAAAATTATTGTTTTTTTGCTGGTAATAATCAAACAATACTTTCTGTTGAAATTGATTTTCCAGCGCTGTTTTCAACTGGATATCTTTTTGGTTCACATAGTAGTATCCGCCCATTAATGTCAGGAAAAAGACAACCGATGCGAAAAAGTAAGGTAACGTCATATTTTCCATTTGAAAAATCATAATATATTGCATAAAAAATGTCACACTAAGCGGTAAAATATATTTTAAAACAGTCAGGATAAACAATTCACATCGATCTTTCACTTTGACATTGCCAATAATTTCTTTATACAGCTCTTTGACTCCATTACTTTTTTCCCGATCTATAGTTTTTATTTCCTCAACGCAAATCGCATAGCCCATAAATCGTTCCGTAAAATCTTCAATATCTTCTATCAAAATTTTGGGCTCTGCTGGATCAGAAAATGTGATTGCATTATTTTTGATTGCATGAACAACAATATAATGAGGCAAGCCATCTCGATGTATAACACAAATCAACGGAAATTGTTGTGTTAATAATTCTCGAATATTTGTTACCTGATAAGCCTCGCTGATCACACCATTGTTTTCTAATATCTGTTGGATTTCTAATAAAGATAACCCTTGTTCAATAGTATCTACTTGTTGTTCTACTTCCATCGCAACATTTTTTATTTTTAGCTGCTTGAATAGCGTTTGAATTGTAGCAAGACCACAATCATTGACCATATTTTGCATAGTATGTGCGTACATAGTTTCCCCTCTCACTTTCTTACTCGACAATATCGATATTGCCAAATCCTAATTCGACTTTGATCAACTCATCGGCATTATTTTTAATTGATTTCGGATTTGTTACCTCTCCTTTATTCGTTTCCAGTTCATATCTTCGTTCAAACTCATTAGGAACTTGAACAACTACATTTCCTTTGTTCATCTTGATATTCAGTTCTTTTAACAGCTTAGTGTCTGTAGTCTGAATAGTTACTGTTAATTTCTCCTTACTATTTTTAGCAATACTGACACCTATCTCTGTTGCAAATGAAATCAACATTTTATCTTTCTCTGGTTGGATCTCTTTTAGTTTATCTGCAAAAGAGACAGGCATTTCCCCAGCAACTTGCACCGTATTTGTATCCCCTTTTTTCAAAATAACATTTAAATCTTGACTGATTCCTTTTAACACTACATTAGATACTTGTTCATCCGTCAATGCCCATTCTTTATTTACCTTGGTATTTTCTTCATTCACGTAATTCAGGTAAAAAATACCTGCAATGACTACACCTATCACAAGAATAGCTATCTTTTTTTTCATTTGTTTTTCCTCCATTTTCAGATGTATTTAATTAGTAACTTTTTCCATGTTGTTTTCAATCCATTTTTTTACTTGCTTGATTGAAATGCCTGACTCTGGTGACCACTCAACTTTGCTAACAAGCTTTCCTTGTTCAAATTTTGCTAAAGTAGGAGTATAAAGTAAATCATAGTTTTTTTTGAACGTTTCCCACTCATTTTCCTGTGTCCTCAACTTTGCAACATTTAAATATTTGAGTTGATTTTCAATTTCATATTTTTCAATCAACTCGATCAACTCTGGCTCAAAGGCATTACAGTCTCCACAAGTCGGGCGACCAACGTAGACATAGAAATCCTCTTGTTTCTCAATTTTATTCTTAAAAGATTCCACAGTCATAGCATCGATAAAATCATAAACTTCTGGATAGTTATTTTTTGAAATGATTAACTCTTCTTCTTTTTTCTCCATCTCATTATTTAATGAATATGCCTTTGTAGCTGAGAATAAACTGCTTGCACACAGGACAAGTAAAAGAAGTCCGTAAATAACTTTTTTCTTCATATTTCCCACCTCATTATTTAAATTCTCTATTACGAAATACGTTAAAACTAATAAGTAATGCAATGACTCCATAAATGACACTACTGATTAACGCTGTCTGCAGCTGGTCGTTAGTTATCACTGCTAAATCTGTAATGTTGCGTAAATTTGAAAAGAACAATGTATCCAACAGAAAGTCGAACTTTTCAAGATAATTTGAAATGATATTAGATAAAATAGTATCTCCAATAAATGCAATGGCAATAAATGCTGCAACAGAAGTATACGAAGCTTGTAACACATTGAATAATAAAATTCCCACACAACTCGCTGCTAAATACAAAGGTAGCTGAACAAGTACAGGCTTAAGAGCTACAGTCAAAGGAAAGCTTCCTTTTAAAATAAATGCTACGCTGATTAAGCTTGCTGCGTAAACAGTCACAAACAAAATAGTTAGCAGAAAAGTTAAGACTGTTTTACTAAAAAAGAATGTTTTTCTACTCATTCCTGCAATTAAAGAATTGTTGACTACTCGGTAATTAAATTCATGTCCCCAAGCAACCATGAAAACATTGGTCAAAAATACTGGTATCAGCATAGAACCATTTGACAGCCCTGATTGTATTAACTCCTCAGCAGTATCTGTGCTTGAGGCGCCTAAAAATCCGAAGAATACTCCTAAAAGAATCAAGCCTGCCATGGAGTAAAAGCATAGTGAACTTTTGATAATTCTGTAAATATCTGATTTTAGTAAATGCATCATTTTAAACTCCTCCTTCAATTAAATTTAAGAAGTACTCTTCTAAGTTTTCTTCTTTGTAATAATAATTTGTTAAATAAATACCATGGTCAAATAAGAGTTGAGCGATTGTTTCCATATTTTCCTTCTTTTCCTTGATATACAGTTCATTTTGATGAACTTCTACATAATAATCATGACTAGCTAAAATCTTATTTGCTTGATGATTATCTGAGCTTGTTAGCACAATATTTTGACCACACTCATTTTCCAATTCTTCTTTCGTCAATTCTTTGACTAACTTTCCTTCATTTATAATGCCGTATCTAGTGGCAACCAATGAAAGCTCTGTTAAAATATGACTTGAGATCAAAATTGTCGTGCTATACTCTTGATTCAATCGATGAATAATTTCCCTAATCTCAACGATTCCTTGAGGATCTAACCCATTGATGGGTTCATCTAAAATCAGAAACTCTGGTTGATCCAAAATAGCTAAGCCGATTCCAAGCCGTTGTTTCATTCCCAACGAATAATCCTTAAAAAGTTTCTTATTGTCGACTTTATCGAGTCCTACAAATGCTAGTACCTCGTCAATACGCTTTTTGTCTTTAATATTTTTTTGAATTGCATAATAATTTAAATTATCTTTGGCGGATAAATATGGATAACAAGCCGGCCCTTCAATAACCGCTCCCATCTTCAGCACATTTTCTGAGTTGAAAGACAATGACCCTGAGCTTTTTTCAATCAATCTTGTTGCTAAGCGAATAAAGGTTGTTTTTCCAGCACCATTTTTCCCGATAAACCCGTAAATATCCCCTTTATTGATAGTCATTGAAACTTCATTCACAGCCTGATACTCTTTATATTTCTTCACCAAGTCATTTGTTTTTAATAGATAGTTATTTTTTTCAATTAATTCCATTTTCAGCACTCCCGTTATTTGGATTTGTCATTTTATTTCTAAAATTTCGAGGTCTTCTACCTTTAAATGTTCAAAAATCAATTCCTTCTCTGTCTTTTTGGGAATCATCACAATCTTTAATAATTCGCCTTGATTTAATACCTTCAACAATTTGTCTTCTTTGCTACTATTCACAATGATTAATTTTCTATGCACAACTGTTTGATCTTCAATAAAATATTCTATATTAGACATTTCCTTTCCTTCCTTTCTTTTGACTTGCTTATGTATTGATCCTGTTTTCTGTTTTTCTTAATATGTCTTCTTTACAGGATATTTTTATCTTTTTAGATTTCCCACCATAATCCTAGCAATCCAAACATTTTACTCACCCGCTTTCTTTCGATTCTTATAAGATTTTTTTCCTCTTGTTTACATGTCTTACTTTACTGCTTGATCAATTTTTTCAACAGGACATTCTTGTCATCCTTTTAGATTTCCCACCATAGCCCTAGCAATTCAAACATTTCACTCACCCGCTTTCTTTCGATTCTTATAAGTTTTTTTCCTCTTGTTTACATGTCTTACTTTACTGCTTGATCAATTTTTTCAACAGGACATTCTTGTCATCCTTTTAGATTTCCCACCATAGCACTAGCAATTTAAACATTTCGCTCACCTGCTTTCTTTCGATTCTTATAAGTTTTTTTCCTCTTGTTTACATGCCTCACTTTACTGCTTGATCAATTTTTTCAACAGGACATTCTTGTCCAGCATCTGTTGTTGGTTTCATATATTCTTATATAGCCTATTTTTATGCACAAAAATAAACTATTAAAACATACTCATGCTTTAATAGTTTATGACTTAATTATTTACAAACTCTTCTTCCCATTGCCAATCTATTGTTTACGAGAGCTGCACCTATCAGATACTGTGTAGTAATCCATTTTGGTTTGCTAGTAATCGGATTTGTTCTTGATCCTACATTTAGCACTATTGTTTCACCTGTTTATAGAAATTTGAAATGCTATTAATAGTATCTAAATTATGTATATGATGAAGTATAGGAACGTTATTATATATAAAGCACCTTGATTAATTCTTCCTGTCTAGTCTTCAAATATACTTTCTTTTAAATCCGCTTTCCATTCTTCTTCTATCTTTTTTGATAATAACTCTTCTTGATGAAGCCTCGCTAATAAACTAGCATCCTGATATTTTTGTTTTGCTTTTTCAATTTCACCCTTTTGTAACCAACATTTTCCTTCTAGCATATCTACAATTGGTTTTTTGTGGAAATCTTGCGTTGACTTCATGATAGTATTAAAAATCTTGATTACATTCATAACTTTCCCGTACTCATCTATACTGATATATACCCCCATGACAATGATTAAAATTTGACCCAGAATCAAGACACCGACATCTGAAGCATAATTAACTTGATCAAGACACTTCTCAACTAACTGTTCAAATTCCTTACTATCCACATCTGAATACCTACTGCAATGAAAGTAAAGGTTAGCAATGATCAAATCATTGTCTGTATATTTTGTTTTATTCTTTACTTGAAAAAAGTAATCACTTAAAATCCCTTCACCAAAGTCTATTTTTTCTGAATGATGAACATCAATGATTGCTTGATCAACATCAACTAACAATTGTTCCTCTTCAGGTAAAATATCATAAAATTGTTCATAGATTTCGTTAAAAATAGATTCTACTTTATCTTCCATCTCTTTATTATACTGAGGCGGCCGCCTAAACAAACTCATTTTTAATTCTAAATACCTCTTAGGTAAGGTCATTTGACTTTCATCTATCAAATGTGAAATTGGAACAAATAATCGTTGAGATATGTATGTAAGTTTGGGTAACGTAGGTAAAGATTCTCCTGACTCAATTCTTGAAAGCTGTCTGACTGTTAATTCTAACTCGTCATCACAAAAAGCTTCTCTACTCATTTCTTTTTGCTCACGAAGTAAGCGTATTTTTTTTCCTAATTCTAATTTTATATCCATTTTTCACCGTCCTGCATAAAAATTATATCAATCATCATGTTAATTATATATTAATAATATTGAAATTACAACATTCTACTGATAACATTATCATTCCTCCTGCTGCCTTTGATATCTTCAAACTCGAGTTATATGCTCTTAAAAGAAGAGTTGATATTACCTACTATTCAAATAGCTGGTAATGTCAACTCACTTTTTTATTTATCTTCTTTCCAATTTTTCCGAATAAAACTAGCTCTGCCTGATCCTTCTCGATAGAGATTATAATGTATACTATGTTTCTTATAATACTCTTGATGATAGTCTTCCGCTGGATAGAACGGTTGAGCTGGTTCAATTTTAGTCACAATTGGTTGAGTAAAACGACCACTCTTTTGTAATACATCTTTTGACTTTTCAGCGATCTTTTTTTGCGATTCATTACTATAAAAAATAACAGGACGATAGGAATCACCACGATCTGCAAATTGACCTAAGGCATCTGTTGGATCTGTTTGCTGCCAATAAGTTTCTACTAATTTTTCGTATGGAATGATTGCAGGATCATACGTTATTTCAACTGCTTCTGTATGACCAGTTGCGCCTGTTGTGACTTGCTCATAGGTTGGATATTCAACATGCCCTCCTGTATATCCTGACACCACGGAAATAATACCTGGTTGAGTATCAAAAGGTTTAACCATGCACCAAAAACAACCGCCAGCAAAAATCGCTTTTTCGTAATAATGATGTTCCATATTTACTTCACCTCATCTTTTTCCTTATCATAAGCCCAACAAAAAAATAATGACATTGATTTGCTTATACAAACTCTATTGACATGGGATGGTTCCCACATGATAAGTTAAATAAAAAGAAGGAGCTGTTAAAAAAAATGAAAATCATCATTGAAGAAAACTACGAAAAAATGAGCCGGGTCGCTGCAAATATTCTATTAGGTAAAATGTATCAAAATAAACGAGTGAATTTAGCCATAACCGCTGGATCGACACCAGTTAAAATGTATGAATACTTAGTTTCTGATGTAAAAAACAAACATTATTTTGACAATGTTCATTATTACAATTTTGATGAGATTCCATTCAAACAGAAAAAAGGATATGGTGTAACGATGACAAATCTTAATAACCTATTCTTTAAACCAGCAGAAATTCCAGAAAGCCACATACATCCCTTGGACGAAAACAACTATAAGAATCAGGACAAGAGAATTGAACAAGATGGTGGATTAGATTTGATTTTACTAGGCATTGGAGCAGATGGACATTATTGTGGGAACCTACCAGGAACAACAAAATTTGAAAATTTAACTTCTTATGTTGGAGAAGACGCTACTGAACATATGAAAGATATTTTATTAAGCGAGGTCGGCGGCGATGAAAATGAGCGTCCAGACTTTTACGTCACTATGGGACCAAAAAGTGTGATGCAAGCAAAAGAAATTGTGCTGTTTGCCACAGGAAAGAAAAAAGCTGCGATCATCAAACAGGCATTTTTCGGCCCTGTCACAAATGATGTCCCCGCCTCCTTATTACAAACCCATCCTAATTTAACAATTATTTTAGATCAAGAAGCTGCATCAGAACTTTATTAAATAAAAAAGGCTTGAAATCATATGATTTCAAGCCTTTTTGTTTACTATTATTTATTCAACTCATTCAAAGCATCTTCAGCAGCCATTTGTGCTTCAATATCAGAGATACTGTACACATTTTCGCTCGCTACGCCAACTTCTTTTGGTTCCATGTTACGGTAACGAGCCATACCAGTACCAGCTGGGATGATCTTACCGATGATAACATTTTCTTTCAAACCAAGTAATGGGTCTTTTTTACCGCGGATTGCAGCATCTGTTAACACACGAGTTGTTTCTTGGAATGACGCAGCAGATAAGAAACTGTTTGTTTCTAATGATGCTTTTGTGATTCCTAGTAAGACTGGACGGCTTGTTGCAGGAACGCCACCAGCTACTAATGTGTCATAGTTACGATCTTTAAATTCAGCGATATCTAGTAATGTACCTGGTAAGATTTCAGTATCACCTGGATCCATGACACGAACTTTACGAAGCATTTGACGAACCATTACCTCGATATGTTTATCGCCAATTTCCACCCCTTGCATACGGTAAACACGTTGTACTTCACGTAATAGGTAGTTTTCAACAGATAAAACATCGCGAACTTGTAGCAGTTGCTTAGGATCGATCGAACCTTCTGTCAACGGCTCACCACGACGGATCGTATCGCCTTCAGCGACTTTCATACGAGCAGTATAAGGAACTGTATACGTACGTGTATCAGTTTTCCCTTTGATCGTTACTTCTTTTTGGCGTGTTGCAGGATCTTCAGAAATATCGATTACTTCACCTGTTACTTCTGTAATGACTGCTTGTCCTTTAGGATTACGTGCTTCAAAAATTTCTTGAACACGAGGTAGACCTTGAGTAATATCATCTCCGGCAACCCCACCTGTATGGAACGTACGCATTGTTAATTGAGTACCAGGTTCTCCGATTGATTGAGCAGCAATTGTACCAACTGCCTCCCCAACTTCAACACCAGAACCAGTTGCTAAGTTACGGCCGTAACAGTGTTTACATACACCATGTTTCGTGTTACATGTAAATACGGAACGAATCGTTACAGTTTCAACACCAGCGTCAACGATTTCTCTTGCAAGATCTTCTGAAATCAGTTGATCTTCACCAATAATCATTTTGCCAGTTTCAGGATGCATCACTGATTTACGCGTATAACGTCCAAGTAGACGTTCTTCTAACGGTTCAATGATTTCATTTCCTTCACGAATTGATTGGATTACTAGACCGCGGTCAGTTCCACAATCGTCTTCACGAATAATAACATCTTGTGCTACGTCAACTAAACGACGAGTCAAGTAACCTGAATCGGCTGTCTTCAAGGCTGTATCGGTCATCCCTTTACGAGCTCCATGGGTAGAGATAAACATTTCCAAGACAGAAAGTCCTTCACGGAAGTTCGAGATGATCGGCAATTCCATGATACGTCCGTTTGGAGCGGCCATAAGTCCACGCATACCAGCAAGCTGAGTAAAGTTGGAGATGTTACCACGGGCTCCAGAATCTGACATCATGAAGATTGGATTTTTAGCGTCCATACTTTCGATCAGTTTTTGTTGAATTTCATCTTTGGCTTTATTCCAAACAGCAATAACACGTTCATAACGTTCGTCATCTGTAATCAGACCACGACGGAATTGTTTCGTAATATTTTCGACTTGTTTATGGGCATCATCGATGATTTCTTGTTTCTCATGCAAGACCATGATATCAGCGATACCAACGGTCATCCCAGCATGAGTCGAATGTTTATAGCCTAAGTCTTTCATTCTATCAAGCATCTTAGAAGTTTCAGTGATATGGAATCTCTTGAAGACTTCAGCGATAATATTCCCTAAGTTTTTCTTTTTGAATGGTAAAACTAATTCTTGCTCTTTAATGTGCGCAGGAATATCTGTACCAGCTTCTACAAAATACTTGTCAGGTGTTTGTACCGTTAAGTTGTAATCTGTTGGTTCATTCAAGTAAGGGAACTCTACAGGCATGATTTCGTTAAAGATGATCTTACCTACAGTTGTGATCAAAATACGTTCTTTTTGCCAATCCGTAAACGGTTTGTCACCAAGCAATGTTGTTTGAACACCAATACGTGAGTGTAAATGCACGTATCCATTACGCCATGCTAAAACAGCTTCATTCATGTCGCGGAAGATCATGCCTTCCCCTTCACGTCCTTCTTCTTCCATAGTTAGGTAGTAGTTACCTAAGACCATATCTTGAGAAGGCGTTACAACTGGTTTACCATCTTTTGGATTCAAAATGTTTTGAGCAGCTAGCATTAGCATACGTGCTTCTGCTTGTGCTTCTTCGTTCAATGGAACGTGAACAGCCATTTGGTCTCCATCGAAATCGGCATTGTAGGCTTCACACACTAATGGGTGAAGACGGATTGCACGACCTTCAACTAACACTGGTTCAAAGGCTTGGATACCAAGTCTGTGAAGTGTAGGTGCTCGGTTAAGCAATACTGGATGCTCTTGAATAACTTCTTCTAGAATATCCCAAACTTCATCTTCTCCGCGTTCGATTTTACGTTTTGCATTTTTGATGTTTGTTGCGATTTCGCGTTGAACTAATTCACGCATTACAAATGGTTTGAATAATTCAATTGCCATTTCTTTTGGCAACCCACATTGGTACATTTTAAGGTTAGGTCCTACGACGATAACTGAACGACCAGAGTAATCCACACGTTTACCTAATAAGTTTTGACGGAAACGACCTTGTTTCCCTTTTAACATATGAGAAAGAGATTTCAATGGACGGTTACCTGGTCCTGTAACAGGACGGCCACGACGACCATTATCGATCAACGCATCAACCGCTTCTTGCAGCATACGTTTTTCATTTTGAACAATGATGTTTGGTGCGTTTAAATCTAATAAACGTTTCAAACGATTGTTACGGTTGATTACACGACGGTATAAGTCATTCAAATCACTTGTTGCAAAACGTCCACCTTCTAGTTGAACCATCGGGCGCAAATCAGGTGGGATTACAGGAATAACATCCATAACCATCCAGCTTGGTAAGTTTCCAGAAGCACGGAATGCTTCTAAAATATCTAAACGACGGATTGCACGTGTTCTTTTTTGACCTTGAGCTGATTTTAAGTCTTCTTTTAAGCCAGCAACTTCGCCATCTAAATCAACGTTATCCAATAATTGTTTAACAGCTTCTGCACCCATTGCCGCTGTAAAACCTTGACCATATTGATCACGTTTATCACGGTATTCGCGCTCTGTTAATAATTGTTTTTTCTCTAAAGATGTATCTCCGGCATCAATTACTACATAAGATGCAAAGTAAATGATCTCTTCTAAGGCACGAGGACTCATATCTAAAACAAGACCCATACGAGATGGAATACCTTTGAAATACCAGATATGTGAAACGGGTGCTGCTAACTCGATATGTCCCATACGTTCACGACGAACTTTAGAGCGAGTTACTTCTACACCACAACGGTCACAAACGATACCTTTATAACGAATACGTTTATATTTTCCACAGGCACATTCCCAGTCTTTAGTTGGGCCGAAAATGCGTTCACAGAACAAACCTTCACGTTCAGGTTTTAACGTACGGTAGTTAATCGTTTCGGGTTTCTTTACTTCACCGTAAGACCAGCTTCTGATCTTTTCTGGAGAAGCTAAACCTATTTGCATACTTTCGAATTTATTTACATCGATCAAAAGGGATTCCCTCCATTTCTTGATAGGAAAAGTTAGGGTGGAAAGAAAAATACAGTACTTTTAAACACTCATTTTCTTCCACCAACTGTATCAACTCTCTTTCTACAAAGAGAGATTGAAACAAAACTAACTTGACAATTTTAATAAGACTTCAAACAATTAGTCTTTTGTATCTTCAGCAGTTTCTATTTCTTGTTCAAGAACTGCATCTGCAGCTTCTTTCGCTTCAGCTGCTTCTTTTTCTAATTGTTTCGCTGATTGTTGTTCGGCAAATTTTGTTAGGGCATCAACTGTGATCAAGTCATCATCATCGTCATCCATATCACGTAATTCGATTTCTTGTTCTTCAATGTCCAATACGCGCATATCTAATCCAAGTGATTGTAATTCTTTTACCAATACGCGGAATGATTCTGGCACGCCTGGTTTTGGAATTGGTTCACCCTTAACGATCGCTTCGTATGTTTTCACACGACCAACTACGTCATCAGATTTGTACGTTAAGATTTCTTGTAATGTGTAAGCTGCACCGTATGCTTCCAGTGCCCATACTTCCATTTCCCCAAAACGTTGTCCACCAAATTGAGCTTTACCTCCAAGTGGTTGTTGGGTAACAAGTGAGTATGGTCCAATAGAGCGAGCATGTAATTTATCATCGACCATGTGGGCCAATTTGATCATGTACATCACACCAACAGAGATACGGTTATCAAATGGTTCACCAGTACGTCCGTCATAGAGAACAGTTTTCGCATCACGAGCCATACCCGCTTCACGAACTGTTTCCCAAACGTCATCATCATTGGCGCCATCGAATACTGGTGTTGCAATGTGGATACCTAACTGACGAGCAGCCATACCCAAGTGCAATTCTAGTACTTGTCCAATATTCATACGTGATGGTACCCCAAGCGGGTTCAACATGACATCGATTGGTGTGCCGTCTGGTAAGAATGGCATATCCTCTTCCGGCATAATACGGGATACAACCCCTTTATTACCGTGACGTCCGGCCATTTTATCGCCTTCGTTGATTTTACGTTTTTGCACGATATACACACGAACTAACATGTTTACGCCTGGAGATAATTCGTCTCCGGCTTCACGAGTAAAGATTTTCACATCATGAACAATCCCGCCGCCACCGTGAGGCACACGTAGAGATGTATCACGAACTTCACGGGCTTTTTCACCAAAGATTGCATGTAGTAAACGTTCTTCAGCAGATAACTCAGTTACCCCTTTAGGCGTTACTTTACCTACTAATAGGTCACCATCTTTAACTTCAGCACCGATACGGATAATGCCCATTTCGTCAAGATCTTTCAAAGCATCTTCTCCGACGTTTGGAATTTCACGCGTGATTTCTTCAGGTCCTAATTTTGTATCACGAGCTTCTGATTCGTATTCTTCAATATGAATAGAAGTATAAACATCATCTTTTACCAAACGACGGCTCATGATGATTGCATCCTCGTAGTTGTATCCTTCCCAAGTCATGAATCCGACAAGTACGTTTTGCCCTAAAGCCATTTCGCCTTCTTCCATAGAAGGTCCATCTGCTAATGTATCGCCTTTTTCAACTTTTTCGCCTAAAAGAACGATTGGACGTTGGTTGTAACTTGTTCCTGAATTTGAACGACGGAATTTTGTGACCATATATTTATCTAATGCGCCATTGTCACGGCGAACGCGTACTTCTGATGCATCCACATATTCAACGACACCATCATGTTTACATAGTAGAGCAGCACCCGAGTCATGGGCTGATTTGTATTCCATACCAGTTCCCACAAGTGGTGAACGAGGTTGGATCAATGGCACTGCTTGACGTTGCATGTTGGCACCCATCAAGGCACGGTTGGAGTCATCGTTTTCCAAGAAAGGAATACAAGCCGTCGCAACAGCAACTACCTGTTTAGGTGAAACGTCCATGTAATCGACTCTATCGATCGTCACTTCCAAGTTTTCACTTTGCAGACGAGCCATTACTAATTCTTCAGCGAATGTTCCATCTTCATTTAAGCGTGAGTTTGCTTGCGCTACAATGTAGTGATCCTCTGTGTCAGCAGTTAGGTAATCTACTTTATCTGTTACTCTGCCAGTGGCACGATCAACACGACGATAAGGTGTTTCAATAAAACCAAATTTGTTCACTTTGGCATAACTTGACAAGCTGTTGATCAACCCAATATTTGGTCCCTCAGGTGTTTCGATCGGACACATACGGCCATAGTGGGAATAGTGAACGTCTCGAACTTCATAACCAGCACGGTCACGAGTCAAACCACCAGGTCCTAAGGCAGATAGACGACGTTTGTGTGTCAACTCACCTAGAGGATTTGTTTGATCCATGAATTGTGATAATTGAGAAGAACCAAAGAATTCTTTGATACTTGCAACAACTGGACGAATATTGATCAATTGTTGTGGTGTTAGTGTTTCAGTGTCTTGAATAGACATTCTTTCACGAACCACACGCTCCATACGAGCTAAACCAATACGGAATTGGTTTTGTAGTAATTCACCAACTGAACGAATACGACGGTTTCCTAAGTGATCGATATCATCTACATTGCCGATGTCTTCTTGTAAGTTAAAGAAATAACTCATTGAAGCCACGATATCTGCTGGACGAACAGTCTTCACACTTGTATCAGGATACCCATTACCGATGACGTTCACGATGCGTTCTGGATCTTTTGGAGAAAGAACTTTGATTACTTGAACTGTCATTGGTTCAGTAACTACACCATCTTCACTTGGGTAATACGTTACACTGTTTAAGCCGTTATCGATATGTTCACCTAATGTTTCCATTACTTGGTGAGTTAATACTGTTCCTTTTTCAACGATGATTTCGCCAGTTTCAGCATCGATCAATGTTTCTCCTAAAGTTAGGTTCAATAGACGTGTTTTTAAATCTAATTTTTTGTTGACTTTGTAACGACCAACGTTCGCTAAGTCATAACGTTTTGGATCGAAGAAACGAGCGTTCAGTAAGTTACGAGAACTGTCAGCCGTTTTCGGCTCACCAGGTCGAAGACGCTCATAAATATCTTTTAACCCTTCTTCAGTACGAGAGTCGCTTGCGTTTTTGTGTAAATCTTTTTCGATTGTATTACGTAAGCTTAATGTTTCACCGAAAATTTCAAAAATTGTATCATCAGAGCCAAAACCTAAGGCACGAACTAATACAGTCAAAGGAATTTTACGTGTACGGTCAATACGTACGTAAGAAATATCTTTTGCGTCAGTTTCCATTTCTAACCATGCACCACGGTTAGGGATCACTGTTGACCCAAAGCCTTCTTTACCATTTTTATCTACTTTTCCATGGAAATAAACACCTGGTGAACGTACCAATTGAGAAACGATAACACGTTCTGCACCATTGATGATAAATGTTCCCATTTCAGTCATTAGAGGGAAATCACCGAAGAATACTTCTTGTGATTTGATTTCTCCAGATTCACGGTTTGTCAATCGTAGAGTAACGTGTAACGGTGCAGAATAGTTTGCGTCATGTGCACGCGCTTCTTCTACCGTATACTTAGGTTCTTTTAATTCATAATCCACAAATTCCAAAGATAGGTTTCCTTGAAAATCATCGATCGGTAAAATGTCCTCAAACATTTCTCTTAGTCCTTCATCTAAAAACCATTGGTAAGAGTCTGTTTGAATCTCGATCAAGTTGGGTAATTCCAACACTTCACTGATCCGGGCGAAACTTCTACGTTCGCGGTGTTTTCCGTATTTTACTACGTGTCCAGCCAAGCTCTTCACTCCTCTAATTAAAAGTCTATCAAAACACTAACCGAAAATATTTCTTTAATATTACAAATATTAAATATCTGTAATATTGAGCATTTTTTGCAGTTTTTAGGCAAAAAAAAACCAAAAATAGAATGTGCTCTTGAAAATTTCTCGTGCGTCTCTACTTTTGTTTCCCTATTAAAAACCGGAACGGACAATATTTCGCTCCTGCTTTGTCATTTTTCAGATAGTTTTTGCATCTATACATTGTACTTCCTTCTATAATAAAAGTCAAGGTTTTTCGCAAGCTTCTAGTGCCCTGCTTTCTACAAAAAAAGACACTCGAAAAACACCGAATGCCTTCTTACATATTCTACTATTTTTTCTTATTGAACTGTAGTTTCTCCAGTAATTTCAGCGCCTTCTTTATCTAGAGTAGCAGAAGTTTTGTATTCTTCTTTTTCGAAGGTTACGTTCCCATCAACTTTTGTGCCATTTAAGACAAAACCATTGGCTTTAACTAAGATATCCCCTTTAACAGTTCCATTCACAATATTGAAGTTTTCTGTTTCAACAACTAGTTTAGGAACAGTAACTGTATACTCAGCTGTCACTTTTTTATCTGAGTCTTGTGCATATAATGCTAATTTTCTATAAATATCGCCTGAAGCTTCTCCTTTATCATGGAACTCCCCAGCAACTGTAACATCTTTATCAAAAGTCAGATCAGCTGTTGCCGCAACAATCCAGTTACCATCTTTACTCAACGCTTTTTCAATTACTTCTGGTTTGTCACTTATTGAAGCACCACTCACTGCATCAACACTTGAACTCATTGATGTTTCTGTTTTGCTATCAGAGGAACTATCTTTAGAAGCTTTATTGTCACTGTTACATGCACCCAATACTAATACAGTTGCTGCTAATGTTCCTAATGTGATTAATTTTTTCGAAATCATATACATCCTCCTAATAATTTACTATTTATTCAGTTAAATAGTAGCATGAAATCGTTTAAATTCACAAAGATATCCATTTTCATTTGGTTTATTACAATTAATTTAAAAATTTCACAAATTCATGTTCATTACATGAATGTTCAGAAAATTTAAAAAATGAGTTGACAGTAGACCTCCTTTTCCTTTATACTAAACACAATTCAATTTGCGGAGGGATCTTTTATGACATACTCAATCAACGCACAACTGAATAAAGCTTACTTTAGCTACTTTAGATAGTTTTGTATTCATGCAATCGTGGGTACAAACAGCAAAAACCTGTTTTTGTATCTATGATGGCTAGAGCGCTTTGTATTGAACAAACAGCCACCTAGACATTCCTAAGTGGCGAATAAAGAAGTGTTTACCTACGACTTTTATCAATCCATTTAGGCATATTGTCTAAATGGATTTTTTGTTTTATCAACATCAATCATAATTGGAGGAATCAAGATGAAAAAGAAACTAGTAGGACTAAGCATCATGTCGGCAGTAGCATTATTGGCTCTTGGCGCATGTGGCGATGGCAAAAAAGCAGCTAACGGAACAAATAGTGACAGTAAAAAAATCGGTGTGTTACAACCTGTTGAACATGGCTCACTAGATGCTGCATTTGAAGGATTCAAAGAAGGCTTAGCTGATAACGGATTTAAGGATGGCGAAAATCTGACGATTGAATACAGCAATGCACAAAATGATCAAGCCCAATTAAAAAGTATGAGTGAAAAACTAGTCAAAGAAAAACCAGACCTACTTTTAGGAATCGCAACACCTGCCGCTCAGTCTTTATTGAACGAAACAACAGACATACCGATTCTAGTCACAGCAGTTACTGACTTAGTCAGCGCTAAATTAGTCAAATCCGATGAAAAACCTGGCGGCAATGTTACAGGAACTACCGATATCGTCCCAATCGACAAACAAATTGCCCTATTATTGAACATTGTGCCTGATGCTAAAACTGTGGGGATTATGTACAACGCAGGGGAAGCGAATTCTAAAATTCAAGCTGATATGGCTGAAAAAGCCTTAAAAGAAGCTGGAATCAAAGCAAAAATTTTAACGGCAAATTCAACGAATGACGTACAGCAAGTAACGACAAGCTTAGCAAAAGATGTTGATGCCATTTATATCCCAACAGATAATACTTTCGCCTCAGCAGCTGCTGTTATCGGTGAAGTAGCGAAAGAACATAAGATCCCGGTTATTGCAGGTTCAATCGAACAAGTTGAAGAAGGTGGCTTAGCAACTGTCGGAATCGATTATAAATCACTAGGTAAACAAACAGGTGTTATGGCTGCAAAAATTCTAAAAGGTGAAGCAAAACCTGAGGGCATGCCTGTTGAAAAAGCGAAAGACTTAGAACTTTTTGTAAATAAAGACATGGCGAAAGCCTTAGACATCGATCCTGATACGATAAAAGCACCTTAACATCTAAACAATTGTTGAGAAAATAAGCGACTAGCTTTTTCTCAACTGTTACATACTAATTATTGAAAGAAGCTGATTTTATTGTTAGACATACTACTATCCTCAACCTCTCAAGGTCTTCTTTGGTCGTTACTTGCCATTGGAGTCTTTCTAACTTACCGTATTTTAGACATTGCTGATTTGACGACAGAAGGAAGTTTTCCTTTAGGCGGCGCTGTAGCCGCAGTTATTTTAGCAAAAGATCCGACCACTTGGCCGGCGCCTATCCAGTCTTTATTTGATATCCATTATATGATAGCGCCAATCGTGGCATTGCTTTTTGCTTTTATTGCTGGCATGTTAGCAGGTCTTGTTTCGGGACTACTGCATACAAAATTAAAAATCCCTGCTTTATTAGCAGGAATCATCACAATGACAGGTCTTTACAGTATCAACTCACGGATCATGGGCGCTCCAAATATTTCTTTGATTGGGACAGATTCGATTTTCTCTCACGCTCAGTCATTAGGTTTCACTAAAGTCAACAGCGCGATAGTTGTCGGTTCGATCATTGTACTTTTGGTTATTGTCTTACTTGTCTTATTCTTTAAAACTGAAATCGGCTTAGCCACACGAGCTACTGGTGACAACATCGACATGAGTGAAGCCAATGGGATCAAAACAGACAATATGAAGATCATCGGATATATGCTATCTAATGGTTGTATTGCACTATCAGGTGCTTTACTTGTACAAAATAATAACTTTGCTGATTTGAATTCTGGCATTGGAACGATCGTTATCGGGCTTGCTTCAATCATCATTGCTGAGGTTCTCTTTAAAAATAAATCACTTGGTCTGCGTTTGATTACAATTGTGATTGGTGCCATCTTGTACCGTTTTATCCTCGCTTGTGTTTTAGAGCTACGCGTTGATCCCGCGGATTTGAAATTATTCTCAGCAATCATTTTGGTCATCTGTCTCTCTTCACCTCTGATTCAAAAAAAATTAGGATTTTCTAAGCTTGGAAAACGTAAAGGAGGAGCAAATTAATGGAGCCTGTATTAACAATCAAAAACTTACACCAATATTTTGAACGCGGAACAGTTAATGAAAATCACGTATTAAAAGGAATTGATTTGACCATCAACCAAGGGGAGTTCATTACAATCATCGGTGGAAACGGCGCTGGTAAATCTACTTTACTAAATAGTATCGCTGGCACATTGCCGATCGAAGAAGGTCAGTTAGCTTTAAACGGTAAAGACATCACAAAACAACGTGTCGTTGCCCGCTCAAAACAAATCAGCCGTGTTTTTCAAGACCCTAAGATGGGGACGGCTGTTCGTTTAACTGTGGAAGAAAATATGGCACTTGCTATGAAACGTGGAAAAAAACGTGGTTTAGGCAATGGCGTTCGCAAAAATGACCGAAATTTCTTCAAAGAACAATTAGCTAGTTTGAATTTAGGATTGGAAAATCGTTTAGGTACAGAAATTGGTTTACTATCTGGCGGACAACGTCAGGCGATTACCTTGCTAATGGCTACCTTGATTCGCCCAGAATTGATTTTACTAGATGAACACACAGCAGCACTTGATCCTAAAACATCGATCACTGTCATGGAGTTGACAGAAAAATTGATCCAAGAGCAAAATCTAACGGCATTTATGGTGACGCACGATATGGAAGATGCGATTCGTTACGGCAACCGTTTGATCATGCTACATCAAGGTCAAGTCGTAGTAGATGTACCTGCTGAGCAGAAAAAGGATTTAACTGTCAATGAATTGATGGAGATGTTCCATAAAAATAGCGGTACTGAATTAAAAGACGATCAGTTATTATTAGTTTAAACAAAAAGGAAGTTCAAGTGATCGTACACTCGAACTTCCTTTTTCATTTATTTAGTTGGCGATTAGCCACCTATTAAAAAGTCTAAAACATTCCAACCATCTGATGTTTGTCCACGGTATAATTCCGTAAAGCCGCATCTCGTACAGCTGACTGTGATAAATTTTTTATTTTGTACGTCAAATATTTTTGCGAAGTTTCCTCCTGTTGCTTGAAACTGATCGGAAACATAGTGCTCATTTCCACACTTATCACAAATATATTGTTGCTTTTCCATTTTCCCAACTCCATCTCTCTATTAACTTTCTAGTTCAATACTTTGCTTCTCATTCCTACCATTTGATTATAACAATTTTTCAAGGTGAAATCATACATCTTTAGAAGGATTTTCCTCTCCTCTTTCAGACGTATTGCAGTTGACCGCTCTTCCTCACATCAGATACAATGAAACTACTATAAAGGAGCGAGGTCTATGTCTACAAAAAGTCAGGTGTTAACTTTATTAATGAAACAAGCGCCAGCGTTTATTTCAGGAGAAGAAATGGCGCAACAACTTTCTTTATCACGTACAGCGATTTGGAAAGCCATCAATGAACTGAAAAAAGAAGGTCATATTATTTCAAGTAGCCGCAATAAGGGCTATTGCTATGATAAATCAGACGTTTTATCCGCGGAGGGAATTCGTTTAGCTTTAGGTTCTGCAACTCCTAACCTGGCAATAACGGTTCTAAACTCTTCAGAGTCCACAATGAAAGATGCTAAACTGGCCGCAATAAACGGAGAACCAGATAATACATTGATTGTAGCGGATATCCAAGAAGCTCCAAAAGGACGGTTTGGCCGACCGTTCTTCTCAAAAGCAGGCAGTGGTATTTACATGAGCATGTTATTAAGACCGAATCAAAACTTTGAAGAAATGGCGCAATATACTGTGATCATGGCGGTAGCGATTGCTCGAGCAATGGACAATCTGACACCTGTACAAACTAAAATCAAGTGGGTCAACGATATTTATATCAATGGCAAAAAAGTCTGTGGGATTTTATCAGAAGCCATGAGTGATGTAGAATCAGGACAAATTTCAAACGTCATTATCGGTATGGGAATCAATTTTTCTTTAAAACAAAATGAGTTTCCAAAAGAATTAAGAGAAAAAGCAACCTCTCTATTTCCAGAAGATGAACCAATCATTACAAGAAACGAATTGATTGGAGAAATTTGGAATCAATTTTATGCCATACTAAATCAACTACCGGAACAAAGTTTTTTAGAAGAATATCGCCAAAAATCGTTTGTCCTTGGGAAGACCGTCTCTTTCACGCAAAGTGGCATTGACTATAAAGGGATCGCAACAGCAATCAACGATCATGGTGAATTAGTTGTCCAACTTCAAGATAAAAAAGAAAAAGTACTTTCTTCTGGAGAAATTAGCCTGAACAGTATAAATCCAACACTTTAGGATTCATAACTAAACATAAACCTTAAGATTCCCTTAAGAAACGCGAAAGTTTTCTTACCTCTATTTGCTATATATTTCCGTTATGTTACATTTGTATTGCAAATGATACAAATATTACAAAAAGGAGAATAGTTATGAAAAGAATTGTTTTTTGTTTGGTTGCATTATCGCTTGCTCTTCCAATCACAAGTTTTGCAGAGGAGATATTATCTACCACTGAGGATTCAAAAGTTGAAAGCTCTTCAGCCTCAACACAAGACACAGAAAAAAATGATGAGAAAATTGTGGAGAACAGTTCTTCTTCCACATTAGATTCAAGTTCCTCCGAAACATCCAACACTATTGGAAATCTGTACGGTGACATTATCCACACAACACTCGTTGTCTTTCAAGGAGAAAAAGTGACGGCTGAAATGCTCTACCAAGATGGAGGTTTTCATGGTGCTGCATTTAGAGATCTTAAACTTTTAGACGAAGCTCCAACAGATAAACTAGGAAAAAATTTAGTCAACGTTAGCTTCATGCTTTATCCTTGGGAAGAGGATCAAGGAGAAAAACAAGAAGTTATCCTAAATATGGCGTATACAGTAGTAAAAACTGCCCCAACTTACAATATACAGTTTATCTCCTATGATTCTGACAACAAACAAGTTAAAGGAAAAGTATCATCAGTAGATGGCGTAGCAGCAAGTAACGTTCATATATACGGAGACAATACTGCTAACTATGATTCAGCACCTGCAAACATAACATTATTTTATCCATTTGTTGATCTAAATAATCCTGTTTCAACAGATGCTGAAGGTTACTTTACACTTTCTTACCAAGACAATTACAGTTTCTTTGCTTTTAACAGTGAAACTAACGACTATTCACCTGTCTACACATTGAACGATAAAACCTTCGCTGGTGTCTCTGCAACTACAGACACATCTAACCCTGTGGAAAGTACACAGTCCTCTTCTGAGAAAAAAGAAGAAAAGAAAAAAGATCTATTTCCAAATACAGGGGAAAAGAAAACAGTTTACGTTTCAATTGTCGGTATTGCCATTATTTTACTAGCTATACTATTTCTATTCATTAAGAGTAAAAAAAATAAAAAGTAGTGTTTGAAAAAGGGTTGTTAAAATAGAGCGTAAAAAAAGAAGGAAGCAGAGTCGTTGTTGGTTACTGCTTCCTTCTTTTTTATTTAAATTTTTTCTAAAATGATCGTCAGTAATAGACCTAATAAATAACTTCCATTAAATACCATCAAATTTTTTATCGAATAACCAAAGCTTTTAGGATGCGGCAATTCCTTTTTGAACAGCTGAAGATTGTTCCAAATAACTGGCAAAGATAAAAATACAGTTAAAATCGGCCAGCGATACACGCCAAATGGCAAGCCAATCAAAACAACCACATAACACGCCAACATCAATAGTTGAAATAAAATCAAACCTTGCTTTCTACCAATATAATAAACCAATGTATATCGGTGATTCTCAATATCTGTATCTAAATCTCTCAAATTATTTGCCAGCATGATATTCGCAATCGTAAACACCATCGGTAAAGAGGCCCAAATGATCGCTAATACTGCCCACAGATTGCCGGTCAAAGCGAATATTCCACGACTCCAATCAAGCATTAGATAAAACGGAGGACTCACTTGTACATTCAAATAAATCGTCAGCGCAAAAATCCCAAGTCCCATAGTAAATCCGCTAAATACTTCACCTAAGGGCATACGAGAGAGCGGAATCGGACCAAATGTGTAAAAAATACCAATAAAACAGCACACTCCACCTATTACCAAACATAACCAACCTGTTTTAGCAGTCAAAAAAATTCCGATAACTGCTGCAAAAGCGATCATTCCAAAGATCATATTTCTAACTAGAACTGGCGCAATCCCTGAACTGCCAATAATATTCTCTTCATATTTGTATACTTGCGATTTTGCTTTCTTAAAATCCATATAATTATTGATTGCGGTCGTCGCCATATCGAATACAACCATTCCAATGAAAAATAACAGGGTATACCCTGCGTGAAACTGATTAAAATAAGCTATCGAAAATAGCACCCCAATTGCAAAGGGAAATAGACTTGCTAATTTCGTCTGAATTTCCACAACTTGCAAAAACACTTTCAAAGACATATCCGTTCTCCTTATTTCAGGTCTTTACGATCACCCATTGTATAACCTGAATCTTTTCCTAATTCAAAAATCTTTTCGATATCTTTACTTACAAATACTTTATCCTCTTTTGTAACAAAAATCACATCGACATCTTTCAGACCTTCAGCATACTCCAAGCCTTTTTTGACTCCCATAGAAAATACAGCGGTTGATAATCCATCACCATCGATCGATTCATTTGTAATCACTGTCACACCAGCAATATCATTATCAAAAGGATAACCTGTTTTAGGATCAAATAAGTGATGATATTTTTTCCCATCTACTTCTAAAAAGCGTTCATAGATACCTGAAGTTACTAATGTCTTATTACTTTCTTGAACCGTTCCGATTACGGTATTACGTGCTTTGTTAGGATCTTGAATTCCGACATTCCAATCCATATCCTTACCGCGAGGACTATGTCCAAGTACATAGACATTTCCACCTAAATCCACGATTGCAGTCGTTACACCATTGTCTTTTAAGACTTTCACAACTTCATCTGTAATAAATCCTTTTGCAATCGCACCTAAATCAAGCTGCATGCCCTTTTCTTCGAGATAAACTGTTTTTTCTTCATCATTTAATTTTACTTTATGATAATCAACTAATTTTAGCGCTTGATCGATTTCTTCTTGTGAAGGCTTACGAGCATCGTCAAAGCCAATATGCCACAATTGGGTGATTGGCCCGATTGCCATATCAAAACCGCCGGAAGAATCTTCACTGTATTCATATGCACGTTTCAACAATGGATAAATATCATCAGAAACTTTGACGGGTTTTATACCAGCTTGTTCATTGATTTCATCGATTTCTGAACCTTTTTCATTTACAGTGATTTTATCCCCTAGTTCCTTGACACGAGCAAAGGCTTTTTTCAGGACATCTTCTTTGCCATCATCATAGATTCTTACTTGTACATACGTCCCTAGAAGTGATTGTTGATCTGAATAAGGTTCTTTGTTGATTTTTGATCCCTCATTTTTTGAGTTACATCCTGCTAGAATGACTAAAAATAGTGCTGTTATTAAAATGATCAGTGATTTTTTGTTTTTCATCGTATCCCTCTTTCTAAATAGAAAAATTATCTTATTTATAGTAGCGCTTTTTCTCTTGAATGGAAAGGATTTTCTATTTGTTGATTGTGTTTTTAAATAAATGGGAGTAACTAACCTTTTACTGTTCATCATCCACTCTGGCAAAGCTCGTCAGGGTGATTCTTTGTATTTATAAAATCACTTTTTTTTGAACCCAGATTACCTTTGGGTGTTTGAGATTATGGCGTTGGGTGATTCCTAGTATGGTTACTTCTCTCCCTTTGGTCGCCAAGTACTGTTCATCATCCACTCTGGCAAAGCTTGTCAGGGTGATTCTTTGTATTTATAAAATCACTTTTTTTTGAATCCAGATTACCTTTGGGTGTTTGAGATTATGGCGTTGGGTGATTCCTAGTATGGTTACTTCTCTCCCTTTGGTCGCCAAGTACTGTTCATCATCCACTCTGGCAAAGCCAATCGTGGTGATTCACAGCAAAAAGCAGAATCCAGATAAGTATCTGAATTCTGCACATCATTATCTTTCAATTTACACTATGAAAAATTATTTTTTCATTACAATATTGTCTACAACGATTTCGTTAGTATCGCCTTTCTCAGCAGCGTTGATCAATTGTTCTGCATAAGTTACAAATGAATGTGAGCTGTGAGTTGCGCCAGTTACGACTTCTACGTTTGCAGCTGAGCCGTCTTTTTCGTTCATCGCTTTAACTAATTCTTCGTTTAAAGTTTTAATATATTCAGCTGGACCTACGCCTGATTTGTCTTTCATGTTTTTGTTGTAGTCAGCATCATCTTTTTTAGATTTGCCTTCATCATTAACGTTATCGTAGTTAGATTCTGTTACTTTGCCATCTTTAACAACGATTGAAAATTCAGTGTGGTAGCCGTTTGAATTATTTTTTTCTTTCAATGAATACTTACCATCTTTAAGGTCAGCCCCATTGTCGATTTCGATTGTTTTAGTATCTCCAGCTTGAGCTGCTTGGATCAATTGTTGTGCATAGTTTTGGAATGATTCACTAGAGTGAGTCGCACCAGTTACAACTTCTACACCGTCAGCGCTTTGTGCTTTAACAAAAGAATCGTTCAATTCTTTAATATATTCAGCTGGGCCTACGCCTGATTTGTCTTTCATATTTTTGTTGTAGTCTTTATCATCCGCCTTTGATTTACCTTCAGCGTTGATATTGTCATAGTTAGATTCAGTGATTTTACCATCTTTAACAGTCATTTCGAATGTTGCACGGTAACCATTTGATTCATTTTTTTCTTCTAATTTATAAGTACCATCTTGTAAATCTGCACCAGCTTCTTTTTCTGTTGCTTTAGAAGATTCAGCTGTTTTTGATGTTGCAGTACTTGAATCAGATGATTTTGCTGTATCTTTCTTTTGATCTGATCCACATGCTGCTAATAAAAGAGATGAAAGTGCGATAGCTGTGAAGCCCTTTACAATTTTGTTCATTTTCATTTTTGTTCACCTTTTCCTTTTCTTAAACGTTCACAAATTAAGTTTGTGATATAATTTACATTCTATAGAAAATTTCAATTATGTCAATTAAAGTTATAAAAGAAAGACAAAATTTTACCCGTTTTTCACACTTTTTTAATAATAAAAATTTATTTCCTATATTTAAGAATTGTTATTAGACAAAACCTGAATATCGCTATATAATGAATTCGATTGTGTAATTATTATCATTTTCTATTTTATTTTTTTAAGGAGCGGATTATCAATGACAAAGCAAAAAATTGTCGTTGTGGGAGCTGGTTATGCTGGAGTTTCAGCTACTAAATTTTTAGCCAAAAAATTGAAAAAAGATTCTGACGTTGAGATTACTTTAATTGATCGTCATTCTTACCACACCATGATGACTGAGTTGCATGAAGTAGCTGGAGGACGTGTTGAGCCTTCTGCGATTCAATATGACTTGCAACGTTTATTCTCACGTAAAAAGAATGTTACTCTTGTAACAGACACTGTAACTGGTATCGATAAAGACAAAAAAGTCGTTCAAACGAAGTTAGGTTCTTATGAATTTGACCAATTGATCATCGGTATGGGTGGCGAGCCAAATGATTTTGGTACTCCTGGAGTTAAAGAACATGGATTTACTTTATGGTCTTTTGAAAACTCTCTGAAAATTCGTGAACATATCTTGGAAACAGTTGAAAAAGCTGCAATCGAGCCAGATCCAGAAGTCCGTAAAGCGATGCTGACATTTGTTGTCTGTGGTTCAGGATTTACTGGTATCGAAATGGTCGGCGAATTGATCGACTGGAAAGATCGTCTTGCAAAAGAATTTAAACTTGACCCTAATGAATTTACATTAATGGTCGTTGAAGCAATGCCAACAATCTTAAACATGCTTTCTCGTAATGATGCAGCAAAAGCTGAACGTTATTTAGAGAAGAAAAATGTGAAATTGTTGCTTAACGCACCAATCGTTGAAGTAGCTGCAGACCATATCAAATTAAAAGATGGTTCTTCTGTTGCAACTCACACATTGATCTGGACTGCTGGTGTTAAAGCAACTTCTGATGCTGCTGACTTCGGTTTAGAATCAGCTCGTGGTAATCGTTTGATTGCAAATGAATACATGCAAGCGAAAGGCTACGAAGACAAAAATATTTATATCGTCGGTGACTTGGTATATTACGAAGAATTTCCTGAAACGCCAACACCACAAATCGTTCAAGCTGCTGAACAAACTGGTCATACAGCCGCTGCAAATATCGTAGCTGACATCAAAGGTAGCGAAAAACACAAATTCAAAGGAAATTATCAAGGGTTCATGGTTTCTGTCGGCTCTAAATGGGGTGTGGCAAACTTATTTGATAAAATTCACCTTAGCGGTTTCTTAGCAATCATTATGAAGCACATCGTTAACTTGAAATATTTCTTTGATATCCGTTCTGGTTATTACATGTTCCAATACATTATGCACGAGTTCTTCCATATTAAAGACGACCGTAATGTAACACGTGGACATTCATCTCGTTATGGTAATGTTTTATGGAGCGTTCCGTTGCGTGTATTCTATGGTATGGTTTGGTTAGTCGAATCTATGAAGAAAATTGTCGGGACTGGCGATTACTTGAAGCCAAGCACTTGGTTTGGTGAGGGTTCATGGTTCACTGATAAAGTTGCCTTCCCATTCCCTTGGTTACAAGAACAAGTAACAACTGGTGCATCTGCTGCAGGTGGTGGCGCTGAGGCAACTGAAACGACAGCTAAAGCTGCTCAATTTGGTTTAAGCTATGCCTATGGTGAAGAGCCAATGCAAGTATTTGATCATATGCCTAAATGGTTTGAAAGTGTTATGAAATTTATGATGCCTAACCAAGAAGTTGCTTTGTTCATGCAAAAATTCATGACAATTGTTGAAGTGTTGATCGCTTTAGCATTGATCGCTGGATTATTTACTTGGTTAAGTAGTGCCGCTACAATTGGTTTAACGATTGCATTCTGTCTATCAGGTATGTTCTACTGGGTAAACATTTGGTTTATCTTTGTAGCATTTGCTTTGATGAATGGTTCTGGGCGCGCACTTGGTTTAGACCGCTGGGTTATCCCTTGGGTACAACGTACACTAGGTAAATGGTGGTATGGAACACCTAAATCTAGATACGGTAGTAAATAATTACTTTTATAGCAAAAATCTAAGAGAGTTCTAGGTTTACTCCTAGAACTTTCTTTTCTCATTATGATAGAATATATTCAACTAAAAACTACAAAGGAGAGGAAAGAGTTGAATTTTAAAGAATTTATTCAAAAAAGTTATATACGTCCGTGGGATATTGTTATTATTTTACTTTTAACGATCAGTTCTTTCTTGCCCCTTGTTGTTTTTGGCATACAAAATACCGCCCAAGACGATGCTGCAAAACAAGCCGTCTTGAAAGTAGATGGTGAAGTCATCAAAGTTTTTGAGCTAAAAGAAGATGGCCCAACTTATACATACAAATATGAAGCAGCTGATGGCGATTACAACTTGATCGAAGTCAGCGGAGACAGAATCCGTATGGTTGAAACTAACTGCGGAGATCAAATTTGCGTACAACGAGGATGGATATCCAAAGCAGGAGAAACACCGATTGCTTGTTTACCACATAATCTATTCATCACAGTTGAAGCTTCTGACGGGAGTGAGGATGGCAGTTTGATTTACTAAACGTTGCCAGTATATTATGAGCAAATTACAAAAAAACATCTATATTTCCATGTTAGTTGCCCAAGGTGTGATCATTGGCTTAATTGAAAACATGATTCCATATCCCTTTGCTTTTGCTCCAGGTGCAAAATTAGGATTGGCTAACTTGATTACAATTATTGCCATTTTTACCATGAGAAAAAGGGACAGTTTCTTTTTAGTCTGTATGCGTTTGATTTTAACTACTTTACTTGGAGGAACGATTTCTACCTTCTTTTACAGTGCTAGTGGTGCGTTACTTAGTTATTTAGGTATGCTCATCATCATGCAGCTAGGACCAAAACGTGTCAGTATTATTGGAATCAGTGCAGCTGGTGGCTTTTTGCATAACGTTGGGCAATTATTGACCACTTGTTTCTTTGCTCAATCGTGGGCTCCTATGCTATATCTCCCATTTCTTTCGTTTATCGGCTTATTATCTGGCATTGCGATAGGAATTGCGGCTAACTACTTGCTACGCCATGTTCAAACACTACGGCAATTCCAGTTAAACTATGAATCAACAACCAAACATAAATGGAGTCAATATTTCCAGTAACATCTTAGTCTGATCGAGTACAATCAAAGGAGCCATTTTATGAACATTCATCCAATGTGGAAAAAATATCCTGAACTAGCAAAAGATTTAAACAGCACACTAAAGCTAATGGAAAATAGTGTTAATTTAAAAAACAAAGAGGTCGAAAATGCGGTCATGTCTATGATCCATTCTGGTGGTAAATTGTTGCGACCAGCCTATCAACTTTTATTTTCACAATTTGGTGAAAAAAGAGAAGGAAAAAAAGCTGTTGCCTTGGCAGCGGCTATCGAGTTACTTCACACTGCAACCCTGATCCACGATGATATCGTAGATGATGCAGATATCAGACGCGGCTTACCAACTATACGATCTCAATTCGGCAATAGCACGGCGGTTTACGCTGGCGATTATTTATTTGTCAGCTGTTTTAAATTATTAGCCGATTACTCCTCTTCTTTAAAGAGTATCCAGCTGAACTCCAGAAGCATGGAAAAAATATTGAGTGGCGAATTGGGCCAAATGGACAATCGCTATAATCTTGACATGACGATCGATCAGTACCTTGAAAATATTTCTGGTAAAACTGCAGAACTTTTTTCATTAAGTTGCTTTGTGGGTGCCTATGAAAGTGGAACATCAGATCGATTTGCTAAAAATTGCGGAAAAATCGGGGAAAATATTGGGATTGCTTTTCAAATCATTGACGATGTTTTAGATTATACACAAAGTCCTGAACAAATCGGTAAACCTGTTCTAGAAGATGTCCGTCAAGGGATTTATTCACTGCCACTTTTATATGCTTTAGAAGACGGTCGTGAAATGTTACTTCCTTACCTTGAAAAAGGAGAAGAACTAACTGATTCTGAAACAAATAAAATCTACGAACTCGTCCATTCATTTGGCGGTGTTGCTAAAGCACAGAAACTGGCAGAAAAATATACACAACAAGCATTAAAAGGGATTAATAAATTACCTGAAACATCTACTGATGCTAAAAATGAATTGTTAACAATCACACAGGCGATTCTTGCACGAACAAATTAAAAATAAGGATAAAACGTCAGCCGTTTTATCCTTATTTTTTATCTCATCGTCACAAATTCTTCAGAACCTGTCGGATGAATCGCTACCGTATTATCGAAATCCTTCTTCGTAGCACCCATTTTAACAGCGACTGCAAAGCCTTGCAACATCTCATCAACGCCAAGACCAATACCATGTAGTCCAACAATTTTTTCCTCTTCGCCAACACACACTAATTTCATATCGCATTTTTGGCGGTACTCTCCTAGTGCAAAATACATTGGAGTAAACGTTGATTGGTAGATCTTGATATTCTCGTCACCGTATTTTTCTTCTGCTTCTTTTTCAGTTAGACCAACCGTAGCAACTGGCGGATGAGTAAAGACAACCGTCGGAATTGTTTCATAGTCTAAATATTCGTGTTCTTTTCCATTAAATAAACGTTCTGAAAGTCTTCTCCCTGCTGCGATAGCAACAGGTGTTAAATCGATTTTACCAATCACATCTCCAACAGCATACACACCAGATTGTGTTGTATTTTGAAATTTGTCAACTTTTACATAACCTTTATCTGTTAGTTCAATATGGGTATTTTCTAAACCTAAAGTATCCGTGTTTGGTTGGCGACCCGTTCCGAATACGATACTGTCAGCTATAATTTTAGTCCCGTTTTCAAAAGTGATCATCAATTCTCCAGATTCAAACTTCTCAATCGAACGAGGAGTTGAGTGAGGATAAATATGCATACCATCTTCGCTATAATGCTCAACCACTTTTTCAGAAAGCATTTCATCGAATTCTCGCAACGGACGCTCTTTACGAAATGCCCAATGTGTTTCAGCACCTAATCCGTGAAGTGTTCCAGCAAGTTCAGCTGCTATATAACCTGCGCCAATAAATACGACTCGTTTCGGTAGCTCTTCTAAAGCAAAAAAGCCATTAGAATCTATTGCATATTCTTCACCAGGAATGCCCAATTTTTTAGGACGTCCGCCAGTAGCAATCAAAATATGGGGAGCTGTATACATTTCTCCACCTGCTTCAATCGTATGATCATCCACAAACGTTGCATACTCAGATAAAACGTCTACTTTGTTACTATCTAATCCGCGATGATACGCTGCATGTAAATTATTGATATATGCTTCACGATTTTGAACAAGTTTTTTAAAACTGAAGTCTTTTACATCCACGTCAAATCCGTATCCTTGTGTATCTCGTCTCATCATTTCCATCATCGAACTTGCTTGCCACATTACTTTTTTAGGCACACACCCAACATTGACACACGTTCCGCCAATATCTGCGGCTTCAATCAATAAAACGCTGGCCCCATGCATTCCTGCACGATTGGCAGAAGCAATTCCACCACTACCGCCACCGATTACGATGTAATCATATTGTTTTACCATTATTCACTTATCCTTTCTGCAATGAAAGGGATAAGCTATTAAAAGCCAATCCCTCACTCAAATTATTTATTTCTTCTTACGAATCATATCACCAACCGCTACTGGTTCTTCAACCGGCATCGTTAAAATCATCATTGGATTTGGTGCCCGATCGATCGACTCGCCATCTTCATTATACATAACTTCTACTGTTTGATGGAAGTGATTGAACCCAGGACCATAAAATTCAATTTCATCGCCTACACTAAAATGGTTTCTTTGACGAATCGTTGCGACTTTTGCCTCAGGATCATAAGCCATAACTTCCCCAATAAATTTATATTGAGGAATCTTGCGACGCTCTCCAAATAGTTGTTCTTCATCTGTCGGTACATGATAATAAAAACCCGTTGAAAGTTCTCTTTGCGCAACTTTCCAGAGTTCATCGATCCATTCTTGTTTGCATTCATAATTTTCAGGATCTTCCATATACGTATCGACAGCTTTTTTATATACATTCGCCACAGTTGAAACGTAGTGAATTGATTTCATGCGTCCTTCTATTTTAAAACTATCAACACCGTTTTGAATTAATTCAGGAATATGTTGGATCATCGCCATATCCACCGCACTCATTGAAAATTCTTCTTCGACTTCACCTTTATTAGTCAAACTTGTACGTTCACCGCCAAAAGGCATATCATAAAGCTCATATTTCCAACGGCAAGATTGAGAACAGCCGCCTCGGTTAGCATCACGCATAGACATATGATTAGACAGCGTACATCTACCTGAATACGATATACACATTGCGCCATGAATAAACGCTTCGATCTCAACATCCGTATTTTTACGAATTTCGGCTACTTCACCCATTGACACTTCACGTGCTAAAACAACACGTTCTAGCCCTTCGTTTTTCCAGAATTCCAATGTTTCATAATTGGTAGCTGAAGCTTGTGTAGACAAATGAATCGGTAAACCAGGCGCTTCTGCTGCACAAATTTCAATCAAAGCTGGATCAGAAACGATTACTGCAGAAATACCAACATCGCGGATTTCTCTGAAAAAGTCCCCTGCGCCTTCTTGATTCCCTTCATGCGTGACCATATTTGCTGCTACATAAACTTTGGCCCCGTGTTCTTTAGCGAAGGCTACACCTTCGATCATATCTTCTTTTGTGAAATTGCCTGCACGGCTACGTAAACCATAAGCATTTCCGCCAATGTATACTGCATCTGCTCCGTAATGAATTGCTGTTTTTAGTTTTTCTAGCGTCCCTGCTGGTGCTAAGACCTCAGGACGCTTCAGTGTTCGTTCTTTTGTCATGTGTTTTTTCTCCTTATTTTATCTCGTCTGGATCTAAATCAAAAAATCCAATGTCTAAACCACGATTTTCTGGATGCAAAGCTTCGATTTCATCAATTGCTTTTTGTGCCTCAGCATGTGACCAAAGACCTGATTCGAGTTTTTCTTTTGCATCTACGAATTGTTTAGCTACTTTTACAAAGTTCTCCCCTGGCGCGTAAATCCCATCAAGTTTCCATTTTGTGTAATTATGTTCATGAAGCTTGTCCAGTTCACCAATTAAATTCACATCATTATCTGCAAAAATATGCGTACCGTGACTGTCTTCATAAATTGAATAGTGTGTCTCTTCTTTTTTAGGTTCTGATATAAACAAACCACGTTCTTTGCCAGCTGTTTCATCATTTTTAGTAAAATTATAGTAGTTTTGCAGCAATGGCCGTTTTGATTGGTGGATGCATGTAGCACCATACACTAGAACTTCAGCTGGAACCATCAAGTTATCCTTCATCGCTTTCATTTCTTCAAAAGGAACTTCACGTGCCAATACTGCACCAATTGCTCCACGTTTCGCCCAAAAATTGATTTGGCGAGAGCTAGTCACTAAGGTTTCGCCATCGTAAATATATGGGATATCAATGCCATCACGCTGCATCACAAATACAACACCTGGATCCCCAACTGTTACTTGGTCTACTTTGATCTCCTGCAAAAATGCCAAATATTCCGGAACCTTCTTCATTTTTTCAGGATGCATAATGCCATTCAATGCAACCGTTACTTTTTTACCGACTTCGTGTGCTTTTTCAGTAATAGTCCGCTGTTCCTCACGAGAAAATGACGTCGGCAAGCGTAACCCGAACAGCTCTTCTCCAATGTATAACGTGTTTACCCCTACTGCTAACAAAGCCTCTGCTTGTTCAATCGACTCAGCAGTCGCAATAAGTTCAATCATTTTGTATCCTCCTTTAAAAGCTGAATGAGCTTGTTCTGCTCCGTCTGAAAATAGAAAAAATTGAGGATGGCGCTTTCTACCACAATCTATTTTTATCATTTTCCTGAGGAGCAAGCTCGTGAAGCTAGATAGTTTAAAAGCTGAATGAGCTTGTTCAGTCTCCAACAAGATCCATTAAAAACAATGCTATTATCTCTTCCAAACGTTCTTCTGACAACTGTTTTATAGTAGCACAGGTTCACAAACTTTCCAATAGAATCTCTTTATTTTAACGCTCATTTTTCATAAAAATTAATTCGTCATTCTCTTTTTTATGAAGAAAAAAAGCTGTACAAAACAGATTCGTTTTGCACAGCGAATTATTGATTTTTTTGATTAAATTGTTTGTAATACTTGTTTAGGTTTAGGTGATTTAACATTCAACGTTATCTTGCCTTTACTTGCACCAACCGTTACTTTATCACCTAAATGGATTTGACCGGAAAGTAATGCCTCACTTAAACGATCCTCAACCTCTTTTTGTAAAGCTCGTCTAATCGGCCGTGCGCCATATTCTGGATCAAAGCCGACTTTTCCAATCACTTCGATGGCAGCTGCTGTGATCTTCACATTGACATCTTGCTCTCTCAAACGCTTAATGATGGATTTGCTCATAATTTTCACGATTTCATGGATTTCTTCTTGATCCAATGAACGGAAGACAACTGTCTCATCCACACGGTTCAAGAACTCTGGACGGAACGCTTTTTTCAATTCTTCCATGATTCGTTTTTGCATCGCATCATAATCTTTTGTCAGGTCTTTAACGTTGAAACCGACATTTTTTTCTTCACGAATCGCTGTTGCCCCAATATTTGATGTCATGATCAAAATCGTATTTCTAAAATCAACTTTACGTCCTTTAGAATCGGTCAAATGACCATCATCTAATACTTGTAAGAGAATATTGAAGACATCTGGATGCGCTTTTTCTACTTCATCCAATAAAATGACAGAATAAGGTTTTTGACGGATTTTTTCAGTTAACTGACCGCCTTCTTCATAACCCACATAACCTGGAGGAGAACCGATCAAACGACTAGTACTGTATTTCTCCATAAATTCAGACATATCCACTCGAACAAGGGCATCTTCACTACCGAACATCGTTTCAGCTAACGCTTTGGCAAGCTCTGTTTTACCCACTCCTGTTGGGCCTAAGAACATAAATGAACCAATTGGTCTATCTGGATCTTTTAACCCACTGCGAGCTCGACGGATTGCACGTGACACAGCTTGGACAGCTTCATCCTGACCGACTACTCGATGATGTAAAATACTTTCTAATTCAAGTAAACGTTCACTTTCTTTTTTCTCTAACTGTTGTAACGGCACGCCTGTCCATTGTGAAACAACATTCGCAACATCTTGCTCTGTCACTTGGTTAGCATAACCAGAAGCTTCTTTTTGTTCTAATAGTAGAATATTTTCTAATTTACGGGCTAATTTTTTCTCTTTTTGGCGTAGTCTGGCTGCACTTTCAAAAGACTGTGACTGAATCGCTTCTTCTTTTTCTTGAACTAAACGAGCAATGTCCACGCGCAAATTATTGATTTCAGAAGGTTCATCTGCCAAATCTAAACGAACTTTAGCTGATGACTCATCCATCAGATCAATTGCTTTGTCTGGTAATTGGCGAGAATTAATGTAGCGTACAGATAATTGAACCGCCGCATGTAAAGCGTCATCTGTGATTTCTACACCATGATGTTCTTCATAGCGAGAACGCAAACCTTTTAAAATCTCTTCTGCTTCTTCCGGTGTTGGTTCATCAACTTGTACTCGAGCAAAACGACGTTCCAAAGCTGAATCTTTTTCGATATATTTTTGGTATTCATCTAGTGTTGTTGCGCCGATCGTTTGCAATTCTCCTCTTGCAAGTGCTGGTTTTAAAATATTTGATGCATCGATCGCACCTTCAGCACCACCTGCACCGATCAAGGTATGCAATTCATCGATAAACAAAATCACTTCACCATCTTGATAAATTTCATCGATCACTTTTTTTAGTCGATCTTCAAATTCACCACGATACTTAGTACCTGCAACTAAAGCACCCATGTCCAACATCATCAAACGTTTTTCCAGCATATCTTCAGGAACTTCACCGTTCACAATTTTTTGCGCTAGTCCTTCAGCAATCGCAGTCTTACCGACACCAGGTTCGCCAACTAAAACAGGATTATTCTTTGTACGGCGACTTAGAATTTGAATTAAACGTCTAACCTCTTGTGAACGTCCAACAACAGGATCTAAATCATTTTCACGTGCTAATTTCGTTAAATCCCGCGCTAATGAATCCAAGGTTGGTGTTCCTTTTGGCGCAGCTTTTTGAGCTTGATTATTGCGCCGGCGTCCTACATTCCCACTCATTTGCGGATCAGTAATACCTATTTTCTTCATTAATAGCTGACGCATTTTAGATAAACTTAAACCTAAATTCAATAAAATGCGTGAAGCCAAGATATCTTCATCTCTTAATAAACCTAGCAAAATATGTTCCGTTCCGATATTTGGTGCACCCAAACGCTTCGCTTCATCGCCTGCATAAGCAAAAATTTGTTTTGCACGAGGAGAATACGGTAAATAAGCACCTTTAGGATATCCTTTCACGGTCCCATAGCCAGTTAAATGTTCGATTTCTTCACGAATATCGTTTTTATCTGCGTTCAACTGACGTAATGACTTCCCGGCAATTCCATTTGGTTCTAAAACTAACGCCAACAACAAATGTTCTGAGCCCACAGATTGATGCCTAAAATATTTTGCTTCTTCTTGTGCAATAGCTAATACCGCCTTGGCACTTTCTGTAAATAATTCATCCATACTATCATTCCTCCTCGTAACTCAAACGTTCTAAAAATGAATGCATCAATTGAGCACGTAAATAATCTTCATTTGATCCAGCTTTACCTAAAACTGATTTTCCAAGAACAGACAACATCAGATTACCTTCTCTTTTGGTAATCACGTCTTCTTCATATAACTTTTGGACAAAAATCAGTGCGTCTTTTTCTGAAAGTCCATCCCCCGTAAATTTGGCAATTTGTTTTAGCAATTGATCACTATCAGAAATCTGAACTTTGGCGATCCTAATATAGCCGCCACCACCACGTTTACTCTCAACAGAATAGCCACGTTGAATTGTAAAACGTGTGTTAATAACATAATTAATCTGGGAGGGAACACAATTGAATAAATGAGCCATTTCAGCTCTGCGAATCTCAATCTTACTGCTTTCTTCAAGAATCTTCTTTAAATATGCCTCTATTAAATCCGAAGTATTTTGATTACTCATCACTCTCATCCTTTTCCCTTGACTAATACTGACCTTAATTATACATAATTTCAAGTGTTTAATAAAGGAGAATGCCTAATTTGATAAGAAAAGATAAATATATTAGACTATTAAATTGTTCTTTAACAAAAAATATCGATTTATTTTTTTATTAAAATTTAAAGTGTGTGAAAAAAACTAAAATCTAGTTTTCCCACACACTTTTCTATATCTTAAGGTATCTATCAAAATATAACGCTAACTGCATAAGATATAGCTAACTAAAATATTTATACGATCGATAATGATTGTTCTAATCTATCAGTGACATAGTGATTATCATATGAACCTTCTGTAAATATACGTTCATCCAAAATTGAACTTAAAAATAAAACATTACATAAAAATCAGAAATTTCTTTCAGCTCACAAGTCAATAGAAAATCTGCAACTGTCACTTTTTCACCTTTTATGACTTGGTATATCGTTATCTTCTAATCTGTTTAATTGATATTTATTGTGCTTCAACTTTACTCACTACTTTAGTAAATGTGATATTAAAGACTAGAGCAATTGCAGCAAAAGCGAATAGATAAATCAGCATCTGCTGAGCTGTTAGAATTGTTTCTGTATTAAAAGATAAGTCGATACCATAGTTTTGTTTATACGCATTCACAACTGTGTCTGGTGCATCTGAAAAAACATTATTGAGGGAGTCCTTCATTAAAACTTTTTTCAAAAAAGCATTCATTTGAGTCAATGGAAAATAGGACATCACTGTTCTCATAAATGGTGTGACACTACCGATAGAGATATAAATCCCTGATACAAAACCAATTATAGTCCCCACGATCGTACTCAAAGTAGCAAAAGCAGATCTTGCTTTGATTAATTTACAAATTGGATAGATCATTAAAATTGATAGTAGAGCTGCTGCAAAAATATTACCTAATACTAGAGCTAACGTGTTGATTCCTGAAGAAAGCAATGCACCACCACCTACAAATAGAATAATTCCTAATAGATAGGCAAAAAATGAAGTAACTGTCCCAATCAAAACGGCTGCAATTATATACGTAAGTTGTAATTTCGCATTAGAAATAGCAGTCAAATGAAAATCAAGAACTTTTCCTTTTTCTTTATCAGAGATCATAACGCCGTATGCTCCTAAAGTTGATGTCATCGAAGTAATCGTTACTAAACCTGCAATCAACCAGTAATTGACCATATCAACAACGTCTTGATTTGCTGTCGTAGTTCCCATTGCTTCATTAATATCCCCAAAATAACTAACTCGACCATTCGTTAAAACATTTAACAAGTCACAAGACTCCATCTCATCTAAATAATGAGTAATCAAGATAATCGTCATACCTTTTGTTTTGTTCAAAAACTTGATTGCTTCCCATAAATCTGTTCTCGTTTTAGGATCCAAAGCTGTTGTAGGCTCATCCAATAGTAAAATCGATGGATTATGTACTAACGCACGAGCAATGTCACATTTCCTTTTTTGACCGCCAGACAACTGGCCGTATCTTTTATTTAATATTGGTTCTATACCTAAAAAGCAGTCGATTTCTTTTAAACTTTCTAAGACTTCATTTTTATTCAGGCCATATAGCTTCCCTCTAACCATTAAGTTTTCTTTAACTGTTAAAAATTCATCTAAATTATTTTGTTGAAACACTACACCTAGATGCTGATATACTTCACTGGACTCAATCACTTCATCACCAATCTGCCAACGAACTTCACCGTCTGTTTTTTTGATAGCATTGATCAAAATATTAAACAGTGTAGTTTTTCCTGCACCATTTGGGCCAAGTAAACCGTAGAATTTTCCTTCTTCAAAATTCATATCAATTCCTTTTAAAACAGTTATATCACCATAACTTTTCTTTAAATCTTTAATTTCAACTTTCATTTTTACTCACCGTTATCTTTCCTTATAAAATATTTCCTGTAAATTAATTATACCAAATGATATATTATAAAAGTCAATATATGTGTAAATCTATTTCTTATGTATAAAATCATTTAAAAGACACCAGCCGTAACAAGCCAATTCTTTAAATTATCGTAAAGTAAAAAAACACCACTCAAAAAATGAGTGATGTTTATACAAAATTAAATAAATCGGGAAGACAGGATTCGAACCTGCGACCCCTTGGTCCCAAACCAAGTGCTCTACCAAGCTGAGCTACTTCCCGTAGCTATAATAATAAAAAAAGACTAATCACTTAAAAGGAACTAAGACCCATTACCTTCTAAATCGTAGTCAAAAATTTCAACTATGCACCCAAAGGGAGTCGAACCCCTAACCTCTTGATTCGTAGTCAAGCACTCTATCCAGTTGAGCTATGGGTGCTACATTTTTATGCCGAGGACCGGAATCGAACCGGTACGGTGATCACTCACCGCAGGATTTTAAGTCCTGTGCGTCTGCCAGTTCCGCCACCCCGGCGAAAGAACAAGCTAAGCGGAAAACGGGGTTCGAACCCGCGACCCCCACCTTGGCAAGGTGGTGCTCTACCACTGAGCTATTTCCGCAGTCTGGATGCCGGCTAAAGGATTTGAACCCTCGACCCTCTGATTACAAATCAGATGCTCTACCAACTGAGCTAAGCCGGCGTTATAATCGCCTAGTAATAAAACGAGACTAAAAATGCGGGTGAAGGGACTTGAACCCCCACGCCGTAAGGCGCTAGATCCTAAATCTAGTGCGTCTGCCAATTCCGCCACACCCGCAAAATATTCCTATGAGCCGTGCAGGGCTCGAACCTGCGACCCTCTGATTAAAAGTCAGATGCTCTACCAACTGAGCTAACGGCTCAAAAAATGGAGGTTGACGGGATCGAACCGCCGACCCCCTGCTTGTAAGGCAGGTGCTCTCCCAGCTGAGCTAAACCTCCAAGACAACACTTTAGCGTGGCGACGTCCTACTCTCACAAAGGGAAACCCTTCACTACAATCGGCGCTAAGAAGCTTAACTTCTGTGTTCGGCATGGGAACAGGTGTATCCTTCTCGCTATCGCCACCACACTGGGTGTTGTTGCTATTCAATTGAGTGATTATTCACTCAAAACTGGATTGAAGTAATGTAATCAAACAGTCCGAAAAACTTTTTTATTTCGTTTCTTTGGTTAAGTCCTCGACCGATTAGTATTGGTCCGCTCCGTACATCACTGCACTTCCACTTCCAACCTATCTACCTGATCATCTCTCAGGGGTCTTACTTTCTTAAAGAAATGGGAAATCTCATCTTGAGGTGGGCTTCACACTTAGATGCTTTCAGCGTTTATCCCTTCCCTACATAGCTACCCAGCAATGCCCTTGGCAGAACAACTGGTACACCAGCGGTAAGTCCATCCCGGTCCTCTCGTACTAAGGACAGCTCCTCTCAAATTTCCAACGCCCGCGACGGATAGGGACCGAACTGTCTCACGACGTTCTGAACCCAGCTCGCGTGCCGCTTTAATGGGCGAACAGCCCAACCCTTGGGACCGACTACAGCCCCAGGATGCGACGAGCCGACATCGAGGTGCCAAACCTCCCCGTCGATGTGGACTCTTGGGGGAGATAAGCCTGTTATCCCCAGGGTAGCTTTTATCCGTTGAGCGATGGCCCTTCCATGCGGAACCACCGGATCACTAAGCCCGACTTTCGTCCCTGCTCGACTTGTAAGTCTCGCAGTCAAGCTCCCTTCTGCCTTTACACTCTGCGAATGATTTCCAACCATTCTGAGGGAACCTTTGGGCGCCTCCGTTACTCTTTAGGAGGCGACCGCCCCAGTCAAACTGCCCACCTGACACTGTCTCCCACCACGATAAGTGGTGCGGGTTAGAGGGTTCATAACACAAGGGTAGTATCCCACCAGCGCCTCCACCGAAACTAGCGTTCCGGGTTCATCGGCTCCTACCTATCCTGTACATGTGGTACAAACACTCAATATCAAGCTACAGTAAAGCTCCATGGGGTCTTTCCGTCCTGTCGCGGGTAACCTGCATCTTCACAGGTACTAAAATTTCACCGAGTCTCTCGTTGAGACAGTGCCCAAATCGTTACGCCTTTCGTGCGGGTCGGAACTTACCCGACAAGGAATTTCGCTACCTTAGGACCGTTATAGTTACGGCCGCCGTTTACTGGGGCTTCAATTCTGAGCTTCGCCGAAGCTAACCCATCCTCTTAACCTTCCAGCACCGGGCAGGCGTCAGCCCCTATACTTCATCTTTCGATTTTGCAGAGACCTGTGTTTTTGATAAACAGTCGCTTGGGCCTATTCACTGCGGCTGACCGAAGTCAGCACCCCTTCTCCCGAAGTTACGGGGTCATTTTGCCGAGTTCCTTAACGAGAGTTCGCTCGCTCACCTTAGGATACTCTCCTCGACTACCTGTGTCGGTTTACGGTACGGGCAGTTGTTTTCTCACTAGAAGCTTTTCTTGACAGTGTGACATCAGGAACTTCGGTACTATTATTTCCCTCCCCATCACAGCTTGTCCGTATAGAGTAAAGCATTTGACTCTACTCAAGACTTACTGCTTGGACATGCACTTCCAGTCGCATGCATTCCTTAGCCTCCTGCGTCCCTCCATTGCTCAAACAAAAACAACTGGTACAGGAATATCAACCTGTTGTCCATCGCCTACGCCTATCGGCCTCGGCTTAGGTCCCGACTAACCCTGGGCGGACGAGCCTTCCCCAGGAAACCTTAGTCATACGGTGGACGGGATTCTCACCCGTCTTTCGCTACTCATACCGGCATTCTCACTTCTAAGCGCTCCAGCCGTCCTCACGATCGACCTTCAACGCCCTTAGAACGCTCTCCTACCATTACACCAGAGGTGTAATCCACAGCTTCGGTAATATGTTTAGCCCCGGTACATTTTCGGCGCAGGGTCACTCGACTAGTGAGCTATTACGCACTCTTTAAATGGTGGCTGCTTCTGAGCCAACATCCTAGTTGTCTGTGCAACCCCACATCCTTTTCCACTTAACATATATTTTGGGACCTTAGCTGGTGGTCTGGGCTGTTTCCCTTTCGACTACGGATCTTATCACTCGCAGTCTGACTCCCGGATATAAATGAATGGCATTCGGAGTTTATCTGAATTCGGTAACCCGAGATGGGCCCCTAGTCCAAACAGTGCTCTACCTCCATCATTCTTAATTCCGAGGCTAGCCCTAAAGCTATTTCGGAGAGAACCAGCTATCTCCAAGTTCGTTTGGAATTTCTCCGCTACCCACAGCTCATCCCCGCACTTTTCAACGTACGTGGGTTCGGTCCTCCAGTGCGTTTTACCACACCTTCAACCTGGCCATGGGTAGATCACATGGTTTCGGGTCTACGACTACATACTCATTCGCCCTATTCAGACTCGCTTTCGCTGCGGCTCCGGCTCTTCACCTTAACCTCGCATGCAATCGTAACTCGCCGGTTCATTCTACAAAAGGCACGCCATTACCCATTAACGGGCTTTGACTTGTTGTAGGCACACGGTTTCAGGATCTATTTCACTCCCCTTCCGGGGTGCTTTTCACCTTTCCCTCACGGTACTGGTTCACTATCGGTCATTAGGGAGTATTTAGCCTTGCGGGATGGTCCCCGCGGATTCCGACGGAATTTCTCGTGTTCCGCCGTACTCAGGATCCTCCTAGGTGTTGCCAACATTTCGTCTACGGGGCTATTACCCACTTTGGCGAACCTTTCCAGGTTCTTCGACTATCTTGACAGACTACCACAACGGAGTCCTACAACCCCAACAAGCAAGCTTGTTGGTTTGGGCTCTTCCCGTTTCGCTCGCCGCTACTCAGGGAATCGAATTTTCTTTCTCTTCCTGCAGGTACTTAGATGTTTCAGTTCTCTGCGTCTACCTCTAACCAGCTATGTATTCACTGGAAAGTAACATCCTATAAAAGATGCTGGGTTTCCCCATTCGGAAATCTCTGGATCATAGCTCACTTACAGCTCCCCAAAGCATATCGGTGTTAGTCCCGTCCTTCATCGGCTCCTAATGCCAAGGCATCCACCGTGCGCCCTTATTCACTTAACCTTACGATCTTACGATCGGTTTTGTTTGGTTCGTTTCTCTAGCGATAGAGGCGTGACCAATAAAATAAGCTTCGAACTATTTTAATTAAAAAACTCATTCAACGCGGTGTTCTCGGTTTGTTTTGATTACTTTTTTACTTCAATATCCAGTTTTCAATGAACAATTCGTTTGAGAGAATCATATAAATAAGAAAGAGAATCAGATGATTCCTTTCACTTATAAGAGTAAACCTCTCAAAACTGAACAAAGTGTCGACGAATGTGTAAGTTTCCGTAATATCCCTTAGAAAGGAGGTGATCCAGCCGCACCTTCCGATACGGCTACCTTGTTACGACTTCACCCCAATCATCTATCCCACCTTAGGCGGCTGGCTCCACAAGGGTTACCTCACCGACTTCGGGTGTTACAAACTTTCGTGGTGTGACGGGCGGTGTGTACAAGGCCCGGGAACGTATTCACCGCGGCGTGCTGATCCGCGATTACTAGCGATTCCGGCTTCATGTAGGCGAGTTGCAGCCTACAATCCGAACTGAGAGAAGCTTTAAGAGATTTGCATGACCTCGCGGCCTAGCGACTCGTTGTACTTCCCATTGTAGCACGTGTGTAGCCCAGGTCATAAGGGGCATGATGATTTGACGTCATCCCCACCTTCCTCCGGTTTGTCACCGGCAGTCTCGCTAGAGTGCCCAACTGAATGATGGCAACTAACAATAAGGGTTGCGCTCGTTGCGGGACTTAACCCAACATCTCACGACACGAGCTGACGACAACCATGCACCACCTGTCACTTCGTCCCCGAAGGGAAAGCTCTATCTCTAGAGTGGTCAAAGGATGTCAAGACCTGGTAAGGTTCTTCGCGTTGCTTCGAATTAAACCACATGCTCCACCGCTTGTGCGGGCCCCCGTCAATTCCTTTGAGTTTCAACCTTGCGGTCGTACTCCCCAGGCGGAGTGCTTAATGCGTTAGCTGCAGCACTGAAGGGCGGAAACCCTCCAACACTTAGCACTCATCGTTTACGGCGTGGACTACCAGGGTATCTAATCCTGTTTGCTCCCCACGCTTTCGAGCCTCAGCGTCAGTTACAGACCAGAGAGTCGCCTTCGCCACTGGTGTTCCTCCATATATCTACGCATTTCACCGCTACACATGGAATTCCACTCTCCTCTTCTGCACTCAAGTCTCCCAGTTTCCAATGACCCTCCCCGGTTGAGCCGGGGGCTTTCACATCAGACTTAAGAAACCGCCTGCGCTCGCTTTACGCCCAATAAATCCGGACAACGCTTGCCACCTACGTATTACCGCGGCTGCTGGCACGTAGTTAGCCGTGGCTTTCTGGTTAGATACCGTCAAGGTAAGAGCAGTTACTCTCCTACTTGTTCTTCTCTAACAACAGAGTTTTACGATCCGAAAACCTTCTTCACTCACGCGGCGTTGCTCGGTCAGACTTTCGTCCATTGCCGAAGATTCCCTACTGCTGCCTCCCGTAGGAGTCTGGGCCGTGTCTCAGTCCCAGTGTGGCCGATCACCCTCTCAGGTCGGCTATGCATCATGGCCTTGGTGAGCCGTTACCTCACCAACTAGCTAATGCACCGCGGGTCCATCCATCAGTGACACCCGAAAGCGTCTTTCAAATCAACACCATGCGGTGTCGACTATTATGCGGTATTAGCACCTGTTTCCAAGTGTTATCCCCCTCTGATGGGTAGGTTACCCACGTGTTACTCACCCGTCCGCCACTCCTCTTTTCAAATGAGTGCAAGCACTCGGTAGAAAAGAAGCGTTCGACTTGCATGTATTAGGCACGCCGCCAGCGTTCGTCCTGAGCCAGGATCAAACTCTCATAATAAAAGTTGAACACAATCCGAAGATTGTTAAGCTCATTTGTTTGCTAGCATATTGCTTCGCTTTGTTAAAAATTGTTGTTTGTTTTTACCGTTGTAAAAACAACCTACACATTTGGTTCGTCTTACTTTGTTCAGTTTTCAAAGGTCTACTGTGTTACCTCGCAGCAACTTTTATATCATATCAAATCTTCGATTCGATGTCAACACTTTTTTAAAAAAAGTTTCAAAGTTTTTTTCTGCTTGATGTTATCGAATGTTTCGTGACAACTTCATTAGTTTATCAGGTTACTCGTTGTTTGTCAACAACTTTCTCGCTGATTTTTCAAGTTTTTTCAAACTTGAATTGTTATTCTATTTTAGTTGATTGTCACTCGTTTCTGCGACAACTTCACTAGTTTATCAGGTCGTTCGTCGTTTGTCAACAACTTTCTCGCTGATTCCCAAAGTTTTTTTCAAACTTGGTTTGTTATGTTATGTGATCGTTTGGCGTGTTACATCAGTGCCTTGCGACAAGATATAATATACCAAGTTTACGGGCTCAGGTCAACTAAAATTTGCACTTTTTTTAAACTTTTTTTCGTTACCGATTGTTTTATTACTTTTGTTCTTTATTGTTCGTTTTTGAGCAAAAAACCAGCTCTTTTCCCCCTATTTCTTAATTTTTGGTAACATATTCTAAATTTACCGTAACTTCTCTTTGTTTTTGTCAATTTTTCTATTTTTTTGTTAGAATGAAGAAGAAGAATTCTACTATATATATGGAGGAAATGAATGATATGAAAATTTTAGTTGCTGATGATGATAAAGAGATTGTAGAACTACTGAGCATTTATATTCACAATGAGGGGTATGAGGTGGTTAAAGCTTACGATGGAAAAGAGGCATTGTCCAAGATTCGAACAATTTCAGATATTGATTTACTTATCTTAGATATCATGATGCCAATCATGGACGGTATGCAAGTAGTGAAAGAATTGCGTAAGGAATCTCAAATTCCTATTATTATGTTGACTGCTAAAACAACTGATATGGATAAAATAAAAGGTTTGGTAGCTGGAGCTGATGATTATGTTACAAAACCATTCAATCCATTAGAAGTTATGGCTCGAGTTAAATCTATTTTAAGACGTAGTCAAATGCAACTGAAAGCAGATGAACCTGATGTACTCGAAATAGGATCATTAATCATCAACAAAGATTCCCACGAAGTAAAAACAGTTGAAGGAAAAGAAATTCAATTAACTGCTTTAGAGTTTGGTATTTTGTATCTATTAGCTAGCCACCCTAATCGTGTTTTTAGTGCTGATGAAATTTTTGAACGTGTATGGCAGCAAGAAAGCATTGTTTCTGCAAAAACGGTTATGGTTCATGTAAGTCACTTGAGAGATAAGATAGAAGAAGCAACTGGCGGAGAAAAAGTCATTCAAACAGTTTGGGGAGTTGGATATAAGATCGATGCTCGTTAGACAAAAGAAAATCGAAAAACAAAAAAGAATCACCCTAACATCAAAGGAAATTAGCGAATTACTTGCTGAAGGAATCGTCACGATCATCCTGTTACTTCTATTAAATGTTTCAATTACAGTTATTCTTAGTGGTAACCAAACATTACAAGGCATCATCTGGGCAACTAAAGGTGCTTTTGCAACCGAGCTAAATACAGATTTATTTTGGAGTTTGAGTAAATTTGTTATCCCAATCTTTTTTATAGTAGACGTCGCTGTATTGTACTGGCGTTTGATTCGTCGTTATCGTCAAATGCAGTTGCGGCATATTATCAGTGAGCTGCACTATATCGCTGATGGTAATTACGACCACCGTATTCCTTTTGAGCTGAGCGGTGATTTAGCAAAAGTTGTTACTAGCATCAACGGTTTGGTTGATAGCACCGTTGCAGCTATTGAAGACGAACGTAAAATTGAAAAATCAAAAGATGAGCTTATCACAAATGTGAGTCATGATATTAGAACACCTTTAACTTCTATTATAGGATATTTAGGTTTGATCGAAGATCGGCAATTTCACAATGAAGAAGATTTGCTGAAATATACCCATACAGCTTACGTAAAAGCAAAACAGATGAAGTTACTTGTTGATGATCTCTTTGAATATACGAAAGTTCGCCAACCTTCTGTCCCTATTAATACGATCAACTTTGATATGACTCAACTGGTTGAACAGCTTGCCGCTGATTTCGAACTAGAAGCTGATAAAAATAATATGACCATTCAAGTCAACGCTAACCCTACATCAATAAAAATGGATGGAGATACCGAAAAATTAGTTCGTGTCTTCAATAATTTACTATCAAATGCACTTAAATATGGTAAAGGTGGTAAAAACATTGTTATAGATGTTGAAAAAGTTGGAACCGAGGCTGTAATCGCCGTTAGAAATGATGGCCCCCCGATTCCTAAGAAATCTCTTGATCAATTATTCGATCGTTTCTATCGTGTCGAAGAGTCTCGCTCACAAGAAACGGGCGGGACAGGTCTTGGTTTAGCAATCGCACAAAGCATTATAGCTCTGCATGGCGGCTATATCTATGCGACTTCGGATAATCGTTGGACATCGTTTATTATTCATTTACCTTTAAAAAGAAATTGATTTACTGAGGTTGACATCTAAACGAAAGTTTTGTATCCTAATGACAAGCAAAGAGAAAAAGTATTTATAGTGCTGAATTAAAGAGAGTTTGCGGTGGTGAGAGCAAATATTCTACTATAAAGAAGTCCGTCTCTATTACATGCGTTTGACGAAATAAGTCAGACCGGTCGCAGCCGTTATCTGCATTACAAGGGCAGCGTTATAGCTGAACTTGGGTGGTACCGCGAAATTCAAGTCATTTCGTCCCAAGAATTTTTTTCTAGGGATGGAGTGGCTTTTTTTACACTGTTATTTAGCTATATGTGCTAGCCCATGTAGCTTTAAAATTGAAGGAGGAGTAATTATGTTAGATGTAAAAATGATTCGTCAAAATTTTGATGAGGTTCAAGCAAAATTGAAAAGCCGTGGTGTAAAAGAGGAGATATTAGTAGAATTCTTGCGTTTAGATGAAAGCCGACGTAATTTATTAGTAAAATCAGAAGAACTAAAAAAATATCGGAACGATGTTTCAGCAGAAATCGCACAATTAAAACGAAATAAAGAAGATGCTACAGTCAAGATTGCTGAAATGAAAGAAGTAGGCGGTAATATCAAAGCCTTGGATACTGAAATTGAAGACATCGATACTAAACTTCATGAAATTTCTACAACATTACCAAATCTTCCACATGATTCAGTACCTGTCGGCGCAGATGAAGACGATAATGTTGAAGTACGTCGTTGGAGCGAGCCTAGAAGCTTCGTTTTTGAACCTAAACCACATTGGGATGTAGCCGAAAATCTTGATATTCTTGATTTTGAGCGCGGAGCAAAAGTTTCAGGTAGCCGTTTTGTTTACTATAAAGGACTTGGTGCTCGACTAGAACGTGCCCTATACAATTTCATGTTAGACTTGCACGTCTATGATCACGGCTATACAGAAATGATGACACCTTATATCGTAAATAGTAATTCTATGTTCGGTACCGGTCAATTTCCTAAATTCAAAGAAGATGTCTTTCAGTTAGAAGGTACTGACATGACGTTGATCCCAACAGCTGAAGTTCCTCTAACAAACTATTATAATAATGAAATTTTGGATGGTAAGGATTTACCAATTTATTTTACAGCTCTTAGCCCATCTTTCCGTTCGGAAGCTGGAAGTGCTGGCCGTGATACTCGCGGATTGATCCGTCTACATCAATTTAATAAAGTAGAAATGGTAAAATTTAGTGACGCGCAAAATTCTTATGAAGAACTAGAAAAAATGACAGCCAACGCTGAAGATATTTTACAAAAGCTGAACCTACCTTATCGTGTAATGTCACTAGCTACAGGCGATATGGGCTTCTCTGCTGCTAAGACTTATGATTTAGAAGTATGGATTCCAGCGCAAAATGCCTACCGTGAAATCAGTTCTTGTTCAAACTGCGAGGATTTCCAAGCTCGACGCGCTATGATTCGTTACCGCGATGAAAATGATAAAGTTCAATATGCCCATACTTTAAACGGATCTGGTCTAGCTGTTGGACGAACTGTTGCTGCTATTTTAGAAAATTACCAAAACGAAGATGGATCTGTCACGATTCCAGAAGTTTTAGTTCCTTATATGGGTAACTTGAAATTAATTAAATAAATGAAAAGAATCGCTAATTTAACCTTATGTTTGTTGAAAGTATAAATCAAGCATGATACATTTGAGTTACTATAAGCAGTCAAATTTATAAATTAGAGGGATTAAACGTTATGGACAGAAAAAATCACCCACGAAGTACTCGAAATAGCCGGCGCGAAAAAAAGAAACACATTTTCACAAAAAAAATAGCTTTTGCATCTATACTTGGTGTTTCTTTTATTTTAATCTGCGGTGGTGTTTATGCAACTTATGCCGTGCAACACAAACACGATGAGGTAAATGAAGTTGAAGAAGATAACCAGTATGAAGAAAAAGAAACCGCCTTATTAGAAAAAATCCGAAAAGCTCAAAAACAAGAGGTTCTCGAAAGTTCTGAACAAGAAAAAATAGATGGTAATATCCAAACATTAATCTATGAACCCGTTGCTACAGACATTATCCCTCAATTACCAGAAATAAAAACAGAATTAACGGCTTTAATAGAAGCTACTAAAAAAAATAGTTCTAAAGAAACCCCCATAAAAATTATTGGGCGCGTAAAAGCAGATAAAATCAATGAACAAGTGATAGGCTATTTACCCGCTGTCGACACCTATACATGGGATCAAGAAAAAGAAGACTGGTCTGAAAAAACCGAAGTGGGTAAAAATACAGCTTACGTCAACAAAAAAACGAAACAGCCATTGACGCTACAAGATATTTTCTTAAGTGAAGCAAATATTCTAGCTGTCCAACAAGTTGTTCAACAAAAATTGCTAGATGAAAGCTCTGATGGTAATGCTATCATTGATGCGGTACTCAATATGCCAAATCTCTCATTAGATAAGACTACTTTCACTTACTATTCTGATAAAATCAGCTTAAACCTACCTGACAATTCGACTGGTAAAAATGAAATCACATTACCTTATAAAGACATTGCTGGTTACGTAAACCCAGAATTTGTAGATGCATCTTTTATTAAAGACGTATTACCCGCACCTTTAGATCCAAACAAAAAATATATTTCACTTACGTTTGATGATGGCCCAAATCCTGAAACCACACCTCGCCTTCTAGATATTCTAAAAGAAAAAGGTGTCAAAGCTACATTCTTTATGTTAGGACAAAATGTGGTAAAACATGAATCACTTGTACAACGAGTAGCCGAGGAAGGCCATGAGGTAGCTAGCCATTCCTACTCACATCCACAATTGACTGGCCTCGATGCCCAAAGAGTGAAAGATGAAGTCCAAAAAACAGACAAAGCCATCTATCACGCAATTGGCAAGCTACCAACTGATTTTAGACCGCCTTATGGTGCTGTTAATAAAGATGTAGCAGCAATCATTGGTAAGCCGATTATTCAATGGTCTGTAGACTCTCAAGATTGGCAAAGTCATAATGCTCAAGCGATTATCAAACGTATCGATGATACAGCCTACAATGACACAATTGTGTTGATGCATGACATCCATCCTGAAACAGTGGACGCTGTAGCAACTGTGATTGATCATTTGCGTGGAGAAGGCTACGAGATTTTACCTTCTAAAGAATTACTAGGAAAAAAAGCTAAGCCGCTTCATATGTATTATGGTTCTAAAGATGAACGGCCTGTCCAATAACAAAAAAACTACCAATGTCGATTATGACATTGGTAGTTTTTTTATTGTTCTACAGAGTAATTAGGTGCTTCTTTCGTAATTTGTACATCATGAGGATGAGATTCTTTCAATCCATTTCCACTCATTTGAATAAATTGTGCTTCTTCACGTAATTGTTGTAGATTTGCTGCACCGACATAGCCCATACCAGATTTTAACCCACCGATCATTTGGAAAACAATATCTGATACGCTACCCTTATAGGCAACACGTCCTTCAATACCTTCTGGAACTAATTTATTTGCTTCGTTAACTCCGCCTTGGAAATAACGATCACTTGAGCCTTTTTCCATTGCACCCAATGATCCCATTCCACGATACGTTTTAAAACGACGTCCTTGATAAATTTCAAATTCACCAGGTGATTCATCTGTACCGGCTAACATACTACCTAACATAACAGCATGTCCACCAGCTGCTAAAGCTTTTACGATATCTCCAGAATACTTGATTCCACCATCAGCGATAATAGCTTTACCATATTTACGTGCAACAGAAGCTGCATCATAAATCGCTGTTAATTGAGGAACACCCACACCTGCAACGACACGTGTCGTACAGATAGAACCAGGTCCGATCCCAACTTTAACGACATCAACACCTACGTCATAAAGAGCTTTAGCCCCTTCAGCTGTTGCGATATTTCCAGCAATTAATGTAGCTTCTGGGAATGTGTCACGAATTTCTTTGATTTTACGAATCACACCAGCACTATGACCATGAGCAGTATCGATAATGATTGCGTCAACACCTGCCTCAAGTAATGCTTCGGCACGTTCAAAAGTATCACTTGTAACGCCAACTGCTGCCGCTGCTAGTAAACGACCATGTTCGTCTTTCGCTGCATTGGGAAATTCGATTACTTTTTCAATGTCTTTGATTGTAATCAGACCGCTCAGACGATTGTTTTCATCTACGATCGGTAATTTTTCAATTTTATGCTTTTGTAAAATCTTTTCAGCATCTTTTAGAGAAGTACCTACTGGGGCTGTGACTAAGTTGTCTTTTGTCATGACTTCATCGATTTTCATTTGATAATCTGTTACAAAACGCATATCACGGTTCGTAATGATACCAACCAATTTACGATTATCCATTGTTTCTACGATAGGTACACCGCTGATACGATACTTGCTCATTAGATTTTCTGCATCTGCCACTAAATTCGTTGGGGTTAAGAAAAATGGATCGATAATCACGCCGCTTTCAGAACGTTTTACTTTACGAACTTCATCTGCTTGTTGCGCGATGCTCATATTTTTGTGAATAACGCCTAAGCCACCTTGACGAGCCATTGAAATAGCCATTTTACTATCAGTTACTGTATCCATACTTGCACTGATTAGAGGAATATTCAACTTTATATTTTTTGCTAGTTGGATACTCATATCCACCTCATTTGGCAAAACATGACTTTCTGCTGGAATCAATAAAACATCATCAAATGTAAGACCCTTTTTCGCAAATTTTGTTTCCCAGTTAGACATTTTTCAGACCACTCCTCTATTTAATTTTATATAAGAAAATAACAGATAATAAAAGGTAAGTCAACCGCATTTCCCTGTTTAGAGAAAATTTCTTACACTTTCTCTAAACATGAGTTTTCTCTCATTTTTTTGTTATCCAATTAAAAGAATAACTATAGTTATTTCTTTAAGTTCAGCTCAGTTGAAGTACAAGGTCTAGATTTCCAAATTATACAAATTAAGAGGGTGATGATCGATAAGCTTAATGAAATTTTTTGCGCCCAAGTTGTTTGGTAAAAAATAGATACCCGACCTTTTTCAGCTAAACGAATAGCAACTAATCCATTTTCTTTATTTAATGATGCTGGTATTGTTTTAACGTTTCCATTACTTACTATTTTAGCCTGATAACCATAATAATAGATAAACGGAATCGTAACCATCGTTTCTTGTGTACCCTTTGTATGATAGTCAAAAGCCACTGAATCAAAGTTCATTTCGGTATTCGATATGTTTATTTGGTCTGAGTCATAAAGTACTTTACGTTTTTTATTCTTTTTAATAGTAGAATAATCAACTTCTTTTGGTAAATACTCATGTCCTGCACCAATATAATAGCTATTTGTTTGATCATATGAGTGGTGTGATAAGATTCGTTTTCCTTCGGTATCAATACTTTCCTTCTCATACAACCCGACACCAATTAAAATAACCATAATTAGAATTATTTGGCTACTTGGAATTTTTTTGAATAATCCGATGTCATCATTTGCGATGAGATAAGCCAACAACAAGGTCACGATCGATAAAAAACGCCATGGAAACTGAATCGTATTTAGTGGTGTTTGATCAAAAAAGTGCCATGGAAAAAGATCCGTCACTATAATCATAAAAAATAGGGCTAAAATGATTAAGTCCCGATGTTGTGCGTCTCGTTTGAATAGCATTACTCCATATATAATCAACCCCGCCAATAAAATAATTCCAATATTCGCAGATGACGCATGAAAAACTGTATTTTTAAAACTATTTGCCAACAATTCGCTAAAAGAATAACTTCTATCTGAAATCAACGTTAGCGGGTTGGATGTAACTTGAAAAGTCGTATGCTTCATCTGTTCAAAAACTGGTACTAAATAAAAAGCGAGTAATAAAATAGTCACCCCAGCGGCTTTTAGAATCGCAAAGATTACCTCTTTTTTTAAAAAGCTCCTCAGATTTAAAAGAATATACATGCCGATAAAAATGCTGATAATTTCTATCGAAATAAAATGTGCTAAGCCAATTCCTGTCATCGCAACGGTCAACAGTAACCATTTTTTCTCTTTACCATGTTTCAATAAATAGAGACTTGCTAAAACTAATGGAAAAAAGCTCATTGCCAAGAGCTCACCAATAGCCTGACGATTAAAAAAATCCTGCAGACGGTAAATCGATAGCGTATATAATAATGAAAACAAGTAACTTTTCATTTCGGATAAACCCATGTACTTTCCTGATATATAGGTTAAAATAAATGTACCTAAATTTATCCCAATAGCAAAGATAATAAAACTGGTTGCAAGCGAAAAACCAAAAACGCGCAAAATTGCTGGAAAGTATAGATAAAAATCTGGATAGAACAAACTAGAGGCATACCCATATCCACCAATAAAAAAGTAACTTACTTTTGGCAATAATAGGCCATGACGTAAAGATAAAGCCAATCCTTCGATCCTATTTTGATGAAAATGGTAATCGTCACCTATCATGATATGATTATTTTGAAGATAAACAATATATAAAGACAGTACACTTAATATAAAAAAACTTAAAAAAATTAGTAATCGACTATGTTGATTGATCCATGTTTTCATTGAGCCACCTCTTCATAATGAAAATTGATTGAAACTTTCATTCTTATTCTCTATGGTATCGTGCCAACGCTTTTCTTTCAAACATGAACCCTTTCAGATTAAAACTATGAATAAATTTAGCCATAATTTAATACTTAGCTAAAAAAGAGAAAAGTCTTGGACAAAACGACGTTTAGTTTTGTCCAAGACTTTTCTCTTTTTTATTCTTTAACGTGCCAAGCTACTACGCATATTATACTTTTTCTTTAACAAATAACGAGTACCTAACGCAATCCCACCAATAATGATAACTACAACTGGATCTAAAACCGGGTTAATAACAGCTGGTAACATTGCTGAGCCCGTAAATACAACTAGCCATAAAAGCATGGCACCAACTAAAATGAATCCTGTTTTGATCCAACCCGGGCGTTTAGATTTGTCCACGCCAGGTCGATCATATTGATATACGTATTTATACATTAGATAGAATGCATATCCACCAGCCATTGACGCTAATACTAATGTCAATAATCCCAATGGTTGTGATTTTCCTTTGGACCACATCATCATAACTGAAAACATAATCGTCATTACACCGAATAATAACAATGTATTATCTAACCACATCAAGATCGGTGTTGATTCTGGAAGTTCTTCCGGTTTATTTAAGATAGACTCCGTACGTTCAGCCACTGTTCCGAAAAGCTGACGGGCAGTTTTCCCACTTTTTTGACCTTCTACTAAATGAGGTAGAATTTCGTGCAAAGCAAGTGTCTGTGCTTCTTCTGAAAGATTAGCAGCAACCAATGATTTTTTTAAGTCAAAGATGTACTGTTCGTTTCTCTTTGTCAATTTTTGTTCAAGTTCACGATTTTCTGAAACAATATCTCGAAGTGCTTCTGATTCCATTTTTGCGTCCTCCTCGCCCGTGGCCAACGGGGCAGTCTTTACCTAAAAAGTATTCTAACACATTTTTTAGGGAGAAAAACAGTTTTTAGCAAATTTTTTCCTATACGTTGAAACGGAAAAGCATAACATCGCCATCTTGAACAACATATTCTTTTCCTTCTAAACGAACTTTTCCTGCTTCTTTTGCGGCTTGCATATTGCCGTACGTATTCAAATCATCAAATGAAACCGTCTCTGCACGAATAAATCCACGTTCAAAATCAGTATGGATAATCCCGGCTGCTTGAGGCGCTTTGATCCCTTTACGGAAAGTCCACGCACGTACTTCTTGCTCGCCGGCAGTAAAATATGTTGCTAAGCCTAAAAGGTCATATGCTGCACGTATCAATTGATCTAAACCAGACTCTTCAATACCTAACGCTTCTAAAAAGTCGGCTTTATCTTCATCATCTAATTCAGCTATTTCTTCCTCGGCACGAGCACAAACAACGATTACCTCTGCTTGTTCATTTGCAGCGAAAGTACGAACTTGTTGAACATATGGATTATTATCTGAATCCGCTACTTCATCTTCTGACACATTTGCCACATATAAAATAGGTTTTGCTGTTAGTAAAAATAAGCTTTTAACGATTTTTTGCTCATCTTCGGTAAATTCGATCGTACGAGCAGACAACCCTTCTTCTAAAACAGGTTTAAGTTTATCTAATACTGCTAATTCAGCTACCGCATCTTTATCTTTCGTCTTAGCTATTTTAGCTACACGAGTATAGCGTTTCGTGATAGAGTCCAGGTCAGCTAATACTAATTCTAAATTGATCGTGTCAATATCTGCCAACGGGTCTACACGTCCTTCAACGTGGGTAATATTATCATCATCAAAACAACGTACTACATGACAAATAGCATCCACTTGACGAATATGGCTTAAAAATTGATTTCCTAACCCTTCACCTTTGCTTGCACCTTTTACGATTCCGGCGATATCTGTAAACTCAAAAGTAGTGGGTACTGTTTTTTTAGGTTTCACTAACTCTGTTAAACGCAGCAAGCGCTCATCTGGTACTTCAACCATACCTACATTAGGATCAATTGTTGCAAACGGATAATTTGCCGCTTCTGCTCCTGCTTTTGTAATTGCGTTAAAAAGGGTAGATTTCCCTACGTTAGGTAAACCTACGATTCCAGCTGTTAATGCCATTGATCATTCACTATCCTTTATTAGTTTTTTTTCCAAAATTTTCTTCATCTTTTTTTCAAAATCACGGCGTGTCAACATCACGATATGACCGCAGTTTGTACATTTTATTTTAATATCAGCGCCCATTCGGATAATTTCCCAACGATTTGCCTGACAGGCATGGGGCTTTTTCATTTCTACAATATCACCAAGATCATACATAATAGATATATCCCTTCTATCAATAGTCGTTAATAGTCAGAAAATCAGACATAAACATACAAGGATACAATACCATTTTTTGGGCAATCAAGCAAAGCTATTTTATTGATTGGCTTTTTTTATATGATTCGTAAGGAAACACTAGGAATACAAACCGTTATTTCTCAAAAAATCAAAAATAATTCAATTTAATTAAGATTGTATTTGTAATATTTATGTTGGATAATAATGAAAATATCACTACACAAACAGTATCTACATTTCTGTTCAAGATACTATTATCTATACTGATATTTAAAGGAGTTTTACTATGAAAAAATTTGACTTACTAGAAAAAGTAGAAGTTTATCAACTTGACTTACTAATATATCTAAGTAACGTTGGGGGTAGCGCAACAAAAAAAGAGCTCATGCAACATTTAAATATCGGAGATTATTTTTTATCCAAACTGATCGAAGGATTGATGGTCTCCGAAAAAAAAGCAAATAGTCGCTTTTCTATTGAAGTAACTAAACAAACAATCACTTTCAAAACTAAACCCGACTACTCTCTTCACACTTTGTATAATGAAATGATTGTCTATGCACCCAAATATAAAATTTTGGAAGAATTGTTACTACACGGGTCGATTGATAGCTCTCGTTTATGTGAAAAAATTGGATTAAGCTATTCAACTTACTTTAGAAAAATCAATGAATTAAACAGCTTATTAAGCGAATTTGATTTGACCATCCAAAATGGCGTTCTACTAGGTTCTGAATTACAAATTCGTTTTTTTTATGTTTCTCTTTATATGGTCACAGATCCTAAACAACAATTAAAAGTACCGAATATTGATCCTAGAATTTACGAAACAGTCAATAATATTCAGCAGATCATTGACTGCAAAATGCCCTTTTTTGCTCGAAAAAAACTTATTATCTATTTCAGTCTATTAAAAAGGAGAAATGCACAAAAGTGCGTACAAAACGACTATGATCAGGAAACTTTTTTCAGTAATAAAACAGATATTGACAGCCAAAAACTATTTATAAGCGCCCTTAAAAGATCCCACTTATTCAAAAAAGTAAATAAAATACTTGGATCTTTTTTAGTTTATTACTCCTTTAAATTACTTCCTAATGAAACGATCTTATTGCTTCTCTTCATGTTTGGTGAAGAAATCATCTCTGTTAATTCTCCCTGTTTAAAGGAACTTGATTTAATTGAACGTTATAGTAATTTTTTTATTCGAACTTTAAATAAGGAATTTCTGAACTTAATGGAAAAATGCTTCCCAAATACTTTTTTAAAGGATACACAAAGTTCAATCCTCTACTATTATTTAAACTCTATTGGCTACCGTCATTTAATATTTAAAGGGCATATTGATTATTACTGGGAACGAAATTATATAGAGTCAGTGGATACGATACACTCCGAAACTATTCATTATTTTATTGATTACTTAAAAGAACGATACCCAGTGCTCTTTATGGATGACACTCATGATACCATTCTCATTTCAAAATATGCTCATGCTATAAATTTTTATGAAGAATGCATCAAAACTAAAATTTCTGTTGGGGTATTTATCGAAGGTGATTTGCTCCGTAAACAAAAATCCATGGATTGGTGGATTAAATACATTGAATTAACCACCTTTGCCCAAGCCACTCCCCTAACTTCAAATCAGCTTTATGATCTAGTTATTAGTAACGTAGATTGCTCCTATCTGAAAAAAAGAGGGAAGTATTTTTTCTTTTTGAGTAACTATAACGAGAAAAAAGATGTATCTGATCTAGATCACTTACTGTATGATATTTATTCCTCTAATCGATAAATTCTGCTTACCCTCTATGAAAACATTAGGTCTGAGGCATAACTATAACTCTGTGAGTCATATACAACTTTAAGGAATCCCAATAAACGGTAAACTCCCTCTTAGTGCTGTAAAACATAACAAGCTATGAGTTTATGTTGCACTATACCTACTTGATTCTCAGAGTTAAACGTTTTTCCCTCAAGATCAGTCTCCAATTAGCACCCTTAAAAGATAATCGTTCGTTTTTTTATCAAACAAATTCAAGTTTTTCTACAAGTTGACGTTCTTCTGTAAAGAATGAATTCGTATAACAATCAAGTGTCATCTTTGTTGATGAATGTCCTAATAGCGAACTTATTGTGGCGATGTTTCCCCCAGCTTCTAAACAACGGGTTGCAAAAGTATGCCTTAAAGAATGGAAGGAAAATTTTTCTAATCCAATTTTTTTGCGTATTATTTGAAAACGATACGCAATTGTACGTGGTTCTAAAGCTTTATGCTTGTTTGAAATAACATACTCACTAGTTGATACTTTTTTAAGTTCTAATAAATTTTTCCTTAAAGTCTTCGTGATTGGAATTTTACGTTGTGAATTACTACTCTTCGGTGTAACCTCAACGATCTCAGTCTTTCTTCCAGCAGTATCTTCCGTTTGAATTCTAAGCACCGTTCTGTTAACACCTAACGTATTATTTTCAAAATCAATATCTTCCCATTTTAATCCACAAATTTCTCCAATTCTAAGTCCAGTTTGCAAAGCAAGCATGATGGAAAAGAATTTCTGATTTGTATTGATTTCTTTGACTAGTTTGGCTTGGTCTTTAATTGATAAAGCTTGTACTGTTTTTTTCTTTGTTTTTGGAAGCTCTACTCCCATACAAGGATTTTCTGTCAATAAATTCAACGATATTGCCTTACCTAGACAATTTTTTAACACTGAAAATATTGACCGAATGGAGCTTGCCTTTAGTGTTTCATCCATTTTTTCAAGTAAAGAAGTCAGATCTGATTGCTTCAGCTTCTGTAATTTTATTGAACCAATTCTTGATAATACATGGACATCCATTTTATTTTTATAGCTAGCAAATGTGCTGCTTTTTACTTTTGGACGAACAAATGTCTCTAACCAATAATTCGTCCAATCCAATAACTTTCCTTCATAAGGTAGTAGCTTTTTACTATCGTTTGTCTGTTTTTCGTATTTTTTCAAAATAAGTTGATGCTTTACCTCTGAATATTTATATCCATAGATATAACCATAATGAATTCTCCCATTATTTTGTCTACCTTTTATGTATCGGCCTTCCCAACGACCGTCTTTTCTTTTATAGATATTTTCTCCTCTTCTTGCCATAATTAAGATCCTTTCTAAAACTTAATTTTCAATGCTTTAAGAAAATGAATTACTACAAATTTCTAAATAATATATGTTATTTTTTTCAACTAAAAACCATTTATTTGAAACCGATGCAAATAATTCTTTTTTCATTTTACTTCCAATCAAAACCAACTATGATCATACAATACGTTTACTTTTCTTAACCAATTATGCATTATTATTTTTTTTACTTAGTTTCAAATTTTCCAGAAAAAAAGAAAATTTTTGGAAGTATAATGTCACTTTTTTTGTTATAGAAATACTATTTGTATAATATAAAAGAGAAAAAGAAAGAGGTCTCGTACATCTGAAACTGTTCTAGTCTCTAGTACACCACCCCTTTTTCAATTCAGTCCGTCGATTATCATGCTTCCTTTACTAAAGTACTATTGCTTAATCTTAAAGAACTGCTCAAAAAATCTTTTAATGCAGCATAGCCTTCCATTTTAATCAGTATTTCTTGTGAGCAAAACACCCAATAATTAAAAATTGTAGGACCAACAGCAACCTTTTCGACAGTTTCCATAAACTGACCTAATTCTTTAATCAGCTTTCTACAGCTTAACTTGCCAGCAATAATAATTTCTTCTCTTCCTTCAAGTTCCAATAACATCCATAAATAATCTATAAATTCTACTTTCGCTTTTAAGATCAAGAATTGCTTTATTGGTACCATGCGTTTTTTTTTTAATTCTTTGTTTTCTGTAAAACACGTTAGCACTTCCAGCTCAAGGTTAGAAACATATTCTTTAAAATCATTTTTTTTAATCGGTTCTCTTCTATTTATATTTTTTAAGGGAAAATAGTTTGATGTCCAATTCTTTATTTTTAAAGTTGATTTTAGTTGTTTTGATCGGTCAAGAGTGTACTTACGTATGTGCGGTTGTTCTTTCCTCACGCTTTTTTTTTGCTTTATTTTCGTAGTTCCTAGTTCTTTTTTTGGGGAATCACTTGAAACTTCTTTTATACTTTGTTCAGCTTGACCCATTTGTTCTTTAATCGTTTGGCTGACTTTTGTAAGCTCTGTTTTCAGTAACTCACCAGAATCTAAAACAATTGTTTCATTTTTTGTAAGTCTCTCTTCTAAACCATCCATCTTCTTAGTTAGCTGGTCAAACACTTCATAGATCTCTTTTTCTTTTCGTTTATACTCAGCTTCTTTCTCTTGCTTGATTAAGGTATCATATGATTCAATCAATTCTTTGGCATGCTCTTTTAATTTACGTAAATGCTTTACCTGAGCTTCTTCATAAAAACCTATGGTGAACGTTAATACAATATACGCAGCCGACGTAAAAATATTGATTTTTTTTATAAGTAATTCATTATTTTTTTCAGTCCATGTCTCATATATCTTTTTTGCAATTTCTTCTAGTTCCATCAATGATTGAACATCTTTTTTAAAAATCAATTTACATGATAAGTATGCTTCATGCGGTGTAGCTAAGTGTTTGTTGAGCAACTCTACACCTAAAAGTCTTGGATTAACTTTTTGATGGAGTATATATTTTTTAATTATTCTTTTTCCCTGTTTTTGAGAATTTTGTTCTACTTCATTCATAATTCTCCAACTCCTAAAATCTCTATACTATAAATTCACTTTCTGTGATTTAAAAATACCGATCAATAAACTTTATTATCAAAAACCGTAATGACCAACTGTACATATTTTTAGTAGATAGGAAACACACTAACTTTTCTATGCAAATATTTTTAATAGAGCTCCGAATTCTTTTCTAATACGAGGATCTTATCAAATTTCTCTACACTTAAATTTTTTAAGTCAGAGAACGAAAATCTTATAAAATCCACTTTATGCACAATTCTGTTTAGAACTACGAATCAATTTATAAGGTTGTGGATAGTTCCATAACCTTTCTTCTATTTCTAAAAAAAGGGAAAATCCCCTCTATGTGTTTGCTGTCATTTTATTTTTCTAAGTGATTCTGATCTGTAGGACGTTTTTTCTTTGCTCCTTCAATTTTGTTTCTCTTACGTTTTCTGTTTCGTTGCGTATTTTTACTGTCTCGGTCGCGTTTTTGCTTTCTGTAATGCAATGCTTCTTCATAGCACTTTTCTTTACGCTTTCTTGAAATCAGTAAAAACAAAAGGAGTATTAACAAAAATACAAATGTAATCATGCAAATAATTGTGTAAAACATTATATGTTCTTTAGTTGATTTAATCGTAGACGTTCCTACTTTTTTATCTTCAGCTTCTATGATTTCAAGCTCTTTATCCCATTTCCATTCCTGATTTGTTGCTTTAGATTTAGCTGTCAACGCAATGTGATATTTTCCAGCTAGAAATCCCTGTTGCTCCCCATCAAGTATAAAAGTAAAGCTCGAATTAGGTGCCATCCGATAGCCAGTTACTTTCGTTTGAGAATATATTTCATCTGAGTTTTCTTTGTATGCTTTGCCTACAAATTCAATATCTTCTAAGTTAACTGCTTGTTCATTTTGAATAACTGCTTTGATAATATTTTTTTTCGACTCTTTTGAAAAACCAACATCCAATAAGTTCAATTTTGCTGCAACAGGTGCGTCTGTTTCGGTTAGTTTTACCGCTACGATATATGTCTTTTTATGCTGCTTATCTTTACTTTTAGAATCGCGTGCTTCGTTATTTTTTTCTGATGAAACAACTTTGATTCCACCTAATATCATTCCATCAAACTGATTCTTAGGCATTTTTAAATGAATCATTGTTTTTACTGTTTTTTTAGCTGGAATAATTAGCTCTGACTCAGCCGTAGCAATGTCTTTTAAAGAGACTTTTAGACTTTTTTCTCTTGGGACGATTTTTGATCGATCAGAATAATCTATATCTCCACTGTCATTTGTTGTAGCATCATTGATTTGTAGAGTAACTTTTTTTTCTTTATCAGAAGTATTGACTAATTCCAATTCTAAATCTTGTTCCTGATCTGGTGTCACTCTCAGATCGTAATAGGTTGCTTCAGAATTATGCTGGTTCTTCGGTAAAATTGGATTTACTGAAATAGCCCAACCAATTTCCGATTTACCAACGATCAGTATCAGTGATAAAAGAAAAAATCCTATCATTACAATAACCTGGTGCAATAGTTTTCGTTTATTAATCATTGAATTTTAAACTCCTTGCATAGTAAAATCATATGTATATATTAAAAAAAGAATCAAGTATAGTAACTTTGAAAACCAAATGAACAATAGCTAAAAATGAGTATTTTCAAACTATTGCTCTCTTTTCCCAGTACTTCAATTGATTTTCTTTTTAATATACAGGTAGTTATTTTCCTTATATCATTGATTATTTTGCCACTTTAACAATGTTCTATTTTCGATATCGCTTGTAAGCAGTTCAATCATTATGTAATAGCGGACGGGAAAAGCCGACTATTCCCAATCCTTTTTATTTTTCAAGCAAAGAGCTATTTCAATCGACCTCGATTGACTCCTCGCTTAACACAATCTGTTCAAGTAAATAATTTTCTCCTTGTATAAGATCAAAATAAGCTGCTTTATTCAGTATACTGTCATAATCCATTTTCATGATTCGGACATGGGGCTGACGAAACCAAGATTTTTTCTTAATCTTTACTCTTGATTCAATTAACTTACACTCATCTAAAATCAAATAAATTTCGTTTGTAGAAACTGCATCTTTAAAGCTTCTTACTTGTTCTCTTTCATAAGTCAATTGATTATCAGAAATCGTCATCTTTTCTGATTTTGTAACTAACTCTTTATTCATTAGCCAAGATTGCTCTAAAAACTTAGCCTTTTGTAGTAGTTGAGAATATTCTCTCAAATCAACTTTTAGTATATGATCCCAGTTCTCATTGTCATCATCGCTGGTTTTACTCAGTTCCTTCATGGCCCGAGATAGATTTTGCCTTTCCATTTGATCGATTACAACTTCTAATTTTTTATTTGCAAGCCGCATTCTTTCTTTTGCATATCTTTCTCTACTGACAGCTTCTTCCATTTTCAGTAAATAATTTTCATTATCATCACTATATTCTACAACCTCAGTTTTTTCTATTGGAGCAGAAGTCGCTGCCTTAAATGGTTTGATAAACTTAGCTACCAGCCTTTCGATCTCGTAAATGAACGATTCTAACAAATCATCACTATCACCCAGTAACTGCTGATCTAATGACTGCAGTAAATTGACCATGAAAGGAAATCCAGTATCTCTATAAGCAATAGGAACAAAATCTATATAGTAAACAACTCGATTATCTTCTTTCTCTTTAGAACCACCTATCCAAGCGATTTGGGGAAAGGTATGAATCAATTCATCCAATAAAGCAGACCAATCAAGATCTACAAAATCTAAGGTAATCTCCACATGTTTAAAAAAAGAAATTATGGTATGAAATTCTTCAAAATATTCTTCTACTTCTTTTTGAGGATAAGGGATTTGTTTATTTTTTTTTTGAAAAATCTCTTCGCATATATAACAGATATCCCGCAACATATCGTCATCAAAAAGACGTTCACCTACAGCTGGAGAAGCGGCTTGATAGATGTCAACCATGATATTTTGATAAACCACTTCTTAATCCCCTTTCCTTAATCCAATGACTGATCAGCTAGTCGGCTAGATTTACTTAATAAATCTTCCATCAACACACTTGTTTCACTTTGCAAACGAAGTATACGTGTATGATAATTTGCCGCTTCCTGATTGATCATTTTTAACTCAATTGAGGCTTCTGAAACTGCTTTTTTAGTTTCATGTCTGGCAGCTTCTACTGTACGATCTGCTTCAATCGTCGCACGTTCAATAATTTGCTGTGCTTTTTCTTTAGCTTCCATCAAAACTTCTGCAATTTGATTTTTCATTAAGTCTTGTTGGCGTAGTTGCTTTTCAGTCTCTGCGCTCTTATTGCGCTCTTCTAGTAACTGCTCGTCTAACTGAACTCTCAGTTCTTCTAAATTCCGCACTTGCTCTTCGAGCGAAACAATTCTTTCTTTTGACTTAGAAGAGCTCGTCAAACGCATGGTCAGTTGATCAATTTCTTGTTGCTTATTCTCAACTTCTGCCTTCAATCGTTCAGCCATTGTTTTTTGACGTTGCATTTCTTTTTGAAATTGTTGATTTTCATTATTCAAATGTTCAATTACAGCTGCTTGTTCTTGTTGTAATTCGTTCTCTTGTTTTCTCATAATGTTTTCCGAACGCTCTCTTTTAGTTGAAGTTTCTGGGCGGCTTTTTTTAGGGGGCTCATACTCCTCTTCTTCGAATTCATCGTCATCATATTCATCGTACTCGTCGTATTCATCATACTCATCATAGTACTCCTCGTAATCATCATCATAGTTCTTTTTTTTTTTGTTTTTTTTGTTAAATATTGCCAAATTTCCCGCTCCCTTTCTGATTTTTCCTTTTAGTTATACGCTACCTACCAGTAGTTCTCTTGTTTTTTCATTATTTTGTTCATCTAATTCCACAAACTCTTGATTCAGATAGTAACCTATGCCTTTTTTATTTAAAATAAATGGTTCAAAAATTGACGTTTTATCCATTATCTTTTGTTTGATACGATTAATCAGATTACTCAACAGTGCTTGTTTATTTTTTTGCTTGGCATTTGTCCAAATTGCTTCACATAATGCTTGACTTGAAAACACTCGTTGGTCAGATTCAATAAAATGTTCCAATACCTGATGTTCTTTTTTAGTTAATGGAATCAACCAATTGTCAATGATTAATGTACGATCTTTTAATTGAAATGAATATTGTTTTTTTACTTTAGCTATGTTTGAATGGGATAATGGATTTTGAGAAGCTCCTTCATTGTTTATAGAAGAATTCATCGCTCTTTCTTGGCCACCGTTACCTTGACTATTCACTGATTCCTCAAAAATAGACGCTAATTTACTTGCTAAATCAGTGACAGATATTGGATAGCGAACAAAACTCACATTTCCATTGTTCGAATACTTAGACTTGTTGACCTGTTCTGCCTCAAACGTTAAAACAACGATCGGCTTATTCAGTAATGCTAAATTATCTAAAAACGATTCTTTCAATCCACTGTACATTGATTGTTGATAAATAATAAGATCAAAATTTTGCAGAAAATAAAACTCTTTGTCTTTCGGCTGAGTTAAGATATCTTTTGAAACCATTATTTCGTAATCCATATTCAACAAACTATTTTGCAATAATCCATTTGCACTTAATGTGTCGGTCAATATAATTATTTTTTTCCTCATAATAGAAAATCCTCCTCTTAATTTTTTATACATAGTAATTCCAACCATTTATATTCGATAAAATTCCTTTGAAATAGATGTCAGTGATACATATTTTTTAAAACATGTACTACATAAAACTGTAAATATTAGATAATAGGAATTTCCTATTCTTATATAAAATAAGAAAAATGAACTTAAAATGTTTGTTTATTAGCATTCTAAATAAAGTAGTGACGGTTAGATGACGGTGAATCAAACTTAAATACATAATTTAATATTCAAAAAAAAGATGATTTTAGCAAAATAAATGAATCAAAGCGGTTGCTCTTTTCGACGAGCTTTAACAAAAGTATGATCACATCAAATATTTTGTTGAAGTCTTTTTAGCTAAAAATAGCTGGTGTGTTAAGAGTAAAAATAGAATTATTTTAATTTAGTTACACTTTTAAAGAGACAGACTTAGATTTTTAACTCAGGATACAGATACACTTGGAGACTATATTAACGAATCGTTCGTTGTTGCGTATATATCTAACGTGATTTATTTGACGGTTCATTTGACGGCGTATAAGAATAAGTAAATATAGTCCAAATTACTATTTATTATTAACCACAGTAAAGCTATTGTATTTCGATATAAAATTTATATAATAATATAGCTGTTTATCAACATTTTATTTTTAAATATCTAATATACTTTCTCTCGTACGCTGTAATATACATAAATTAATATATTATACTTTGCTTATTACTCATTGACATGTCCAAATTATTTATTGTATACTTGATGTATAGGTATTTAACAATAAGTATCTATTTAACACTATTCAGATAGTTTAATTTAAACAATTATAGATTTTTCTTATTTTATATAAGAATAAGAAAAATAGATTTAATTTATACATATATCATTTTTATAAAAACAAATTTAGGTAAATAACATTTTCTTTATTACTACCCGTAGTTCAACGATAAAAAAAGAGTAGGCTTCAAAACTAAACATTAGTTTTGAAGCCTACTCTTTTTTTATCGAATGAATTATGCTTCATCAAAATGAATCTCTAAAATATCTAAAATTCTAGCTAAATCTGATTGTGAAAGGTACTCAATCTCAATTTTCCCTTTGCCTTCTTTTTCTTGGATTGCAACAGTCGTACCGAATTTATCCATTAAGCGATCTTCGCTTTCACGAATATAATATGGTTTATCTTTGATTGCTTTCTTTTCTTTCTTCGGTGCTTTTTTTCCTTGGTTTTCATTTAAGTCATTCACGATTTGTTCTAACTGACGAACAGTTAAATTCTCTTCTACCACTCGTTTAGCCAATGTTAAAATCAAGTCTTTATCTTTTAAACCAAGTAATGTTCTTGCTTGCCCCATTGATAAGATTTCGCCTTGCACCATTTCTTTAACTTGAGTTGGCAATGTTAGTAAACGTAAGTAGTTGGCAATGTATGGGCGGCTTTTGCCTAGACGTTCTGCAACTTCTACTTGTGTTAGCTTCAAATTTTTCATCAACATGTCATAAGCTTCAGCTTCTTCCAGCGGATTCAAATCTTCCCGCTGTAGATTTTCTAAAACTGCGACCTGCATCATTGCTTCTTCATCAAATTCACGGACAATCGCTGGAATCGTTTCTTTATCTGCTAATTTTGAAGCACGAAAACGTCTTTCACCTGCAATGATTTCGTAGCCTTTGACAGCCGATTTTCTAACGATGATCGGTTGAAAAACACCTGATTGTTGAATCGAGTTTGCCAATTCTTGAAGTGATGCCTCATCAAATGTTTTTCTTGGCTGATATGGATTCGGACGAAGTTCATTTAAAGGAATTTCAAGTACTTCTTCTTTTTGAACATCTACATCTTCCAAACTAGCAAAATCTTGAAACAATGCATCAATACCTCTACCTAAACCTTTTCCTTTACTCATTATCCAACACTTCCTTTGCTAGTGCTTGGTACACTTCGGCACCACGTGAACGAGGATCATAATCAATAATCGACAACCCATGACTTGGCGCTTCAGACAAACGGACATTTCTAGGAATGATCGTGTCATACACTTTTTCACGGAAATATTTGCGAACTTCTTCTACGACTTCAGCGCCTAAATTTGTTCGTGCATCATACATTGTCAGCAATACACCTTCAATACGTAAATCTGGGTTAAAATGTTTTTGAACCAGACGAATCGTATTTAACAGTTGGCTTAGTCCTTCTAATGCATAGTATTCACATTGTACAGGGATCAAAATCGAATCACTCGCTGTAAATGCGTTGATTGTTAAATGCCCTAAAGAAGGTGGACAATCAATCAAAACAAAATCATAGATATCATTTATTTCTTCTATAGCAGCTTTTAAGCGAGATTCTCTGGCCATCATCGAAGTCAATTCAATTTCTGCTCCAGCAAGCTGGATCGTCGCTGGAACAATATCTAAATTCTCTCTAGAAGTTTGTTGAATCACATTTTTGATTGGTTCTTCATTTACTAATACATCATAAACATCTGTTGCAACATCTGGTTTACGTACGCCGATACCACTTGTTGCGTTTCCTTGTGCATCAATATCGATCAGCAACACTTTTTTGCCGTAATAGGCAAGGCAAGCACCTAGATTCACAGTAGTCGTTGTCTTACCAACGCCACCTTTTTGATTCGCTACAGAAATTATTCGTGCCATTTGTGTCCCTCCATCTTATTTGATTGGCTGTTTATTTGGTAATCCAGGTTTTCTCGGGTATTTTTTAGGTGTTTCCTTCTTTTTTTGAATCACAACGATATGTCGCTCGTCTTCTGTGATTGGTAATTCAAATGAAACTTCTTTTTGAAATTTACCACCTAAAATAGCAATTGCCGGTTTAGCTCCAATAATTTCTTCTTCACTTTTGGCAGCTTTTAAAGCTAAGAAAAATCCATCTTTCTTTACTAAAGGTAGACATAACTCGCTCAAAACATTTAAACGAGCAACTGCACGAGCTGTAACGTAATCAAATACAGCACGAAACTCTTCTTTTTGACCAAACGTTTCCGCACGATCATGATGTAAAGAAACATCTTCCAACTTCAACTCATTGACTAATTCAGTTAAAAACGTGATTCGTTTATTTAAAGAATCAACGATCGTTACTTGCAATGTTGGAAAAACGATTTTTAACGGAATACTTGGGAATCCAGCTCCTGCACCTACATCACAAATTGATTTATTGGTTGAAAAATCTTCAAAGAATGCCAACGAAATAGAATCATAGAAATGTTTTAGGTACACCTCTTTTTTTTCTGTGATCGCAGTTAGGTTCATTTTTTCATTCCACTCAACGAGCAATTCAAAATAACGGGCAAATTGTTCCATTTGATGATCCGATAAATGGATCTCTTTTTGGCTTAATAGTTGTTTAAATTCTTCTGGTGTCATATGTTTCCTTCCTTGCGTGAAACAGAAAATGTTTCACAGTTGTCTTTTCTTACTTTAACGCAAATAGAGATTTCTTGCAATGTTTTTAGTAAGATTTATAGCAGTTGTAATAAAATGTTTCTTTCTATAGTATTGTTGAAAAAAATCCCTCTCTTATTTCTTGTAGTAAAAAGAAAAACAGCTAGTTTAAAACCCAAAAAGAGTCTTAAACTAGCTGCTTCATTTTATACATTATTTAGTCTCCGTCAGCCGTCATTTTAATTTTTTGATTGTAGATTGGTTCTCGGTTGATCAGATCATCGATTGTACCAATTTTAACTCCTTTAGAATAATATCCATCTAAGATACCTAATTTTTGGAAAATAGTTTGCTTATAGGCAATTTCTGCATTCCATTCCACCGTATCCAAAATTGCTAAAGCTGAATGGATTGCTTCCATTCCCGTTTCTCCACCTGTTGTGATCAATACACCGTGACTGTCTAATAAGAATTCATGCGGTAATGTTTTTCTCTCCATCGTTTTAATGTGATTACTGACAATTTCTGCTAATTCTTCCGAACAATTCGGTTCAAATTCCAGCACTTCTATATATTCTACTTTCTGAGTTGCTTCTGTTAAATTGGGCATATCCAAACCGCTAGTCGCCCAAAACATACTGTTTGGCGCATGGGCATGCAATACAGACTTGATTAAGGGATTGGCATCATAGACTGCTTCATGCATATTGATCTCCCTGGTCAAGCCGCCTTCTCCTGCAATAACGTTCCTCGTATGAGGTTCTACCACTAAAATCTGCGAAGGCGAAACATGCCCTAGATATGCTTGTGACATCATGGTAGGAGTCATGATAATATATTCCTTCCCCTTTTCATCCGTTGTTTTGAATGAAAAATTCCCTCCTGCAACGTTAGTGTTTTTACGCTCAAAAATCAGTTGTACAATTTTCGCCATATCTTCTCTTTCACGTTCAAATAAAATTCTTCCATCTGCCATGATTTATTACAGCTCCTTCTTCTTTTTTAATAATTTACCTGTTTGGATCGCTTCTTTGGCCGCATTTTGCACTACTTTATACTCTTCATATTTTTGTTTTTTTCTGTCATCGTATTCTTTAAAAAGCACTGCATTTCCGTTTTTATAAATGAAAAGAGAAAGGAGCATGACTAGTAAATACAATGGGACGATATTGATCGATAGCGCTAATATAAAAAGGAAACTATCTAAAAATAGTAGCGTCATCCATTTTCCTTTTTGGTTCATTTTATCCAGTCCCTTCAAGGCTTTAATCAATTTTCCACTTCATCATAACGTGCACTTGGAACAGGCTCTTTTGCCATATACTTATATAACCAGACAAACATTGCGATAAAGATAATGAATCCAACAATTGCCATACTATTCAAATTAGCTGCTTCAGCAAATAAAATTCTAAATTCTGGACCTTCAATGGATGACCAAGTAATACTTCCGCCCTTTAAATCGACTGCGCCAGTTTTTTTGGCTAAACCAGTTAAGACTGGTGCAAGATACGTTGCGCCATACAAATAAAGCGGCGTATAGATAATCCCTAACGTAATCATGCGATATAAGTTTCCGCCAGTCAGTAACAGTCCTCCAACTGCAATCGAATAGTTGATGATTCCAGCAAGTGGCAATACTTGATTGCCCGGTAAAATCATAGCATATCCAATGAACACCGGGACTAAGATGATCGCCGTCACCCAGATTTCAGAGCGTCCAGCTAAAATTGGCCAATCTAATCCTATATAGACTTCACGATCCTTAAACCGTTTTTTCATCATCTCTGACATCGCATCAGCCAAAGGAGAGAGTGATTGCATAAACATCTTACTAATCATTGGAAACAAGGCCATTGCTGTAGCAACTTGAATCCCTAAGTTCAGCGAACCAGAAATACCATATGCCGCGCCGAAACCAAGTAGCATACCAATAATAAATCCCATCACACTATTTTCTGAAAAAATTCCGATTTTCGCTTTTAATGCTGATGTATCTGCCTTTTTATTAAAGAATGGAATTTTATCCATCACAATATTAACTGGCAACATCAATACCGCAGAAATGTTCATTAAATGTGTTACAGTTACCAACGGAATACCTGTTAAATCCTGAATATGGCGTTGGAACATATCTCCCATTTTCAACTCTAAAACCACTTGAACAACTGCTGCGATAAAACCAGCAACGAGCGATCCACTGATAAAATAAACTAAATAAGCAGTCAACGCTTTGCCCCAGACATTCCACATATCAACGTTCAGTGTTTTCGTTAAGTTCAATAACAGCATAATAAAATTAACACCTAAAACGACCGCGAAAAAAACAAATGCATAAGACCAAGACCAGGTAATACTCGCTGCACCTGTCCAACCTAAATCAAGTGCTGGTAAACTGATTCCTGTATTTTTAGCCATCGCAACAGATGCTGGACTGACCGCATCAGACATAAACCCGATTACCATACTCATTCCAGTAAATGCAACCCCTAGCGTAATCGCCGACATAAAGGCTTTTTTCAATGGCATACGAGCTATTAGGCCAATAATCAGGATAATCAAAGGAACAAAAATTGCTGAACCAAGATTTAATATATAATCAATCACAGATTGAAAAATTCCCATCTCTTTTACCTACCTATCTATTTGTTTTTTTGGTATGATTAGTTTGTATTATTATTTAAGTGGAGTTCGGATTCGTCATAATCTGAGCTCCCGTTTTTATTTTCTCGTATCGTTAACGATTCCTTCATAAATTTCGTCAACACCCATGCCAGTCAAAAATGGAACCCCTGCATATACAGTAACCCCTAAATTTTCAGCTTCTTGCAATACTTCATCATCGGGTTTAGCAATATAAACATAAATACTAGCAGTTGGTAACTCTTGTAAAATCGACTTATAGTCGACAGCTTCTACTGGGTAATCAATATGATCTGTATCAAATTTACTTTTGATTTTTTCTGCTACCGTAGTACTTGTTGCTACACCACTACCACATGCTACAATTAATTTTCTAGCCATTTTTAACTTCCTCCCATTGTTTCATAAATAAGTTGAATAACTCTTCATTTTCTGTTGTCGCATTTAACGTTGACACAAATGCTTCATTTTGGAATAAGACCATTAATTCCTGCAATAAGCCTACTTGTTTTGAGGGTTCTTTGATTCCTAAGAAAAACAAATCTCTCACCTCCATTTCTTGATTGTCCCCCATTTGTTTGACCTTGATTGGCTTTGTTGTTCTAGCGACATATATGAAAGGCCTTTCAATATATTCCGTATCAGAATGAGGTAATGCAATATTAAGATATTCAGTGATCAATCCTGTTGGAAAATTTTTTTCCCTAGACTTAATCCCTTCCAAATATCCATTTTTCACATAACCAGCCGCTTGCAACCGCTTTGCAACCAGTTCAAATAATTCTTCTTCGTTACGAACTTCTACATCTAAATCGATTAAGTCCGGTTGGAACATCTCCTTCATCACTTTACTTCCTCCTCTATCCCTTTTAAATATTTAAACTTTTTGTGTTCAACTTTGTAAATGTATGTTAAACTTTGTTTATACAAAAAGAATACATCTTGTACAAAGGTTTGTCAACGCTTTCTTTCGATTGTTTTTTGTTCGTTTTACGTATAAAATATAAGAGATGAACATTTTCGAACAAAAAGGAGAACTTTTATGCTAAAAAGAGAGCGACATGCACATATTTTAGAATTATTGGAAAAAAGTACGTTTATGACTGTATCCGATATAGCAAAAGAACTACAAGTTTCTGAAATGACGATTCGTAGAGATATTAATGAACTAAGCGATTCTAATCAACTCGTTCGTTTATATGGTGGTGCACAAAAAATTGATAGAAAAGACAAAGAGCTAGCCACTCATGAAAAAATCAATCTACATATCGAGCAAAAAGAATATATTGGAAAAATCATGAACTCTTTGATCCAAGATCACCAAGTTGTTTTTGTTGGTGCAGGAACGACCATTCTATATGCACTGCCTTTTATCAAAAAACAAAATTTAATGATCGTTACAAATAGTTTGTTGGCGTTCAACTATATTATTGAGCACACTGACTATCGGATCTTGTTAACGGGGGGGGATTTTACACCGATCACAGAAGAATTTATTGGAGAGCACGCGGAGCAAACATTCGAAACGATCAATATCGATATTGCCTTTGCTGCAACGAATGGTATTTACAACAATAACGTAACGACCTCAAATTATTTAGAAGGTGGCGTTCAGCGCGCTGCTTTTAAAAACGCTAAGAAAAAAATTGTTGTAGCAGACAGCACAAAATTCAATGTTAGCGATGTCTATACTTTTTATAAGCTTTCAGATTTAGACTATGTGATCACCGATGATAAAATCGACGAGCAAACATTCAATTTTTATCAATCTTATGGCAATTTATTAAACAAAAAAAGTTAACTGGGTTTGATCTACTCTTTTCAGGAACCCAGATTAACTAGGGATCTGAAAGAGAGGAAATAACCATGATTTTAACAGTAACACTTAATCCATCAATGGATTCTATCTATTTTACAGAGACATTTGTTTTAGGAGAAATGAACCGTTGTAGTAACCCTGTCAAAGCTGTGGGTGGAAAAGGCATCAATGCAGGAAGAACTGCTGCAATTTTAGGTGCAGACGTAATAGCAATGGGGGTTTTGGCTGGAACAAATGGAAAATCGATTCAAACCGCACTTGATCAAGAACCATTTAAAACCGCCTTCCTCTCAATCAATGGTGAATCTAGAAATGCGGTCACGGTTATGGACCAAGAGAAAAACCAAACTGAAATTGTAGAGTTAGGTCCTGAAATAACAGAAGAAACAGCTCAAAAAATTGTAGCGACTGTGATTGATTTTTCATCTCAGCAAAAAGAACTACCGATTATTGCGTTATGCGGATCTGCAAACACCAAAAATGAGCGACTGTACCAGAATTATTTGTACCAACTAAATCATCAACTTGGATCGGAAATAAAAGTATTAACTGACCTTTCTGGAAAACAACTGCAACATGTCCTTAAAGGTACAATCAAGCCTTATTTTATCAAACCAAATATCCATGAGTTTTCAGAGTTATTGGATATTCCTATCCATGGTAAAAATGACGTGATCGAACATCTAAATCATCCATTGTTGAAGGGTATTCCGTTTATTTTAGTTTCTTGTGGTGGAGATGGTGCAGTGGCTAAATATAACGAGCGGATCTTTGATGTTATCATACCTACACTCGACATCATCAATCCAACGGGATCCGGGGACGCAACAGTTGGCGGTATTGCATTTGCTTTAGATCTAGGTCTTTCTATAGAAGAAACATTGCGTTATGGGATGGCTTGTGGAATAAGTAATGCTCTTGAAAAAGCTGTAGGATATGTATCCGTTGAAACGGTGGCAGCTTTGAAAGATAACATCATTTTACAAGAAACAGAACAAATGTTTCACGTGTAACAATACATGTTTAAAATAAAATAAGGAACCACTCTCCTATCTGAAGAGTAGTTCCTTATTTTTAATAATGATTAAACACGACGAAATGCTTGGTCTTTCGCCAAATAAAACGGTCGTAAATACCCAACTGTGTTAGACAATGGAATAATATCTTCACTTAGATCAATATTCAATACTTCTTTGATATAATTTTTTCTTATGGTTATTCGTTGCCATAGCTCTGGATAATTCTCTTTGATTTCTTTTTGTAAATTCGTATCAGCCAAAGCCACACACTCCTCGGCACTTACTCCTGTATAGCCCGTTACAGATGGAATAATATCGATTTGTAAAATCATACCACTCTTTAATCTCTCTTCTGACTCAGCGTAGATTGGGGAAGACATCCATTCTTCGTCTGATACTAAATGTCCAGGATTTAAATGCCAATGATACTCTGCTTTAGGAAAAGCAGTCTCGATTGCTTGATAAAGTTCCTTTCCAGCCATGCCAATTTTTATCGTTTCCAGCCATGTTACAACAGCTTGATAGTATGGTTTCGCGACTCTCTCTAAGTAATCATGCTGATTTACTGGAAGTTGTGTCTCACTTTCTATCACAAAACCTGTACGGCTAGATAGACCACCTTTGAATGCGGTCGTTAAAGATAATGGATCGCCTAATTTCACATGTTTATGCGTCGGATACACATTACCATATTCAAAACGCTGTCCAGTTGCGGCAATCGTTACAACGGTATTGGTTTGACCTTCAGCAGTCAATTCATTACCTAGTACAGCCTCAGTTACACCGATTTCAACGGCATCCATTGCATTCAAAATGCAACTAGATGATAAATTAGCACCATATTCATAATGTGCGATCTCATTTGAATTATTCGTCGTGCGTGCACCTTTATCTCCTCGAATAAATAGGTGCGCAGCATTTTTAAGCACCGCTTGCTCATCTTTACTTGTTAATAGTGCTTGAATAATAAAATAAGGAAGATCAAAATAAGTATCGTTGTCTGATTCATTTGTTGTAAACATTTTCCAGCCAACGACCCCGATTTTACTTTTTTTAGATAAATTGATTGTTTCAAAAATATCTTCCAGTCTTGCTTCATTATCCATCGGTTGATTTGGTAATGAAAACAACGGAGAATGGATTAATTGATTTTCGATTCGAGCAACTTTTGCCATTTTTAAGTTTTCATTTCCCAAAATCAATGTACAATCACCATTGACATCTAAAATAAGCAATCCTTCTTCAAAGCGTGGAATAAAACCTGTTAAATACTCAAAATTTCCACCATGCTCTTTATCTGCATAAAGTACTAGTGCATCAAACCCTTCTAATTTCATATTGTCCAATACTTTTTGCTTTCTCTCATCCATAGTTTCATCTGTTAAAAAAGTTGGAGCCACATCCATAAAGATCGTTGGTTTACAAATGTTTGTTAATTGAATTTCCGAATTATTCATTTCATTACTTTCCCTTCAAGTAAGCTAATTTTTATGCTCAACATTCATTCAGTGATTTTTTTTGCTCTCCGTCTGCAGTAAAGTTTGAGATAGACAACCATGATTCCAATTTAGACTTTATTTTGGGCCACTCACTTTCAATGATAGAAAACCACGCAGTATCACGATTGCGCCCTTTATAAACTATAGCGTTCCGAAAAACCCCTTCAAAAGTAAATCCTAAACGCAACGCAGCTTTTCGGGAAGGTTCATTTAACGCATCACACTTCCATTCATAACGTCGATAACCTAACTCATCTAATGCATAACAAGCCAAAAGGTACTGCGCTTCTGTCGCTATTCTGGTTTTCTTTAACTGATCAGAATAAATCACAAAACCAACTTCAACTGTTCCCTGTTCTCTATTTATCCGCATCAAAGCCAAAGTACCTACAGCTTTTTTGCTGGCTTTATCAATAATTGCATAATGAAATGGATCTTGTAAATGGCTGATCGATGTAAGATATACTGAAAAATCCTGCTTATTTTCAAATGATACTATTGGAATGTATGTCCAGTTCTTGGGATTGGTTTCTGGTCCATAGACATTATTGTATAAGTCTTCTAAATGTCTGCTTGGATCTATTTTTTCTAATCGACAATAGGTTCCTTCGAGGATTGTTTTTGTTGGATAATCTCTTGTAGACCAGTTGTTTACTGGGTAACTGATTGGTTGGTTGTATGAATTGTATTGTGTCCCTATTTTCATTTTATTTTCCCCCCATTACTACCTTTAGTGTATCAAAAAAAGACAACTAATTATACATATAGGTTTCCGCAGTTCTAACTTCTTTCCCATGTTTATTTCAAAGAAGTATGATCAGAACGCGAAAATTTAATAGTCAGTCCTTTAACTAAACTATTTATTGCTTCTACCAACACAGAGGGGAAAAATAAAAAGAGCAGACAATACTCAGATTTTCTCTGCCGTTTGTCCACTCTTTTTACTCATAATTCCAATTAACGCTTCTCTGAAAACAACGCTTGCGCAATCCCTGGTACGCCACACGGATCACCATAGTTCTTATGTGTTTGAATCACTGTATATTTTTTCCCTTGATACGTAACTTCTTCCCCTTGATAATACTGGATAGGCTTCGTATCCGTCCCAATCTTAAACTCAAGTGTATCTATAAATCGACCAAGATAATCCACATTCGCGTCAAATACTCCTGTCACACCTGAAAATTCCACTTGTGAACTCCATTGCCATGCAGCTGTATCGGAATGCAATAAATTTTCATTCGACGGTGTTTTCGGCCACTCAGCAACCCAACTATTTTCTTTTCCTAAAACTGGAAACTCTAACCAATTATTCGTAAACCAGCTTGCCATACTATAATGAATCACGTTCTTGAATCCGCGCTTATTTAATTGATTTTTAAAAGCAGTTGATGTGATCGTTACGTCTGCCGGGATCATTTCCCCTTCTTCTGCATCATTGACCATTATTGTATCAGGATTCAACCCAAGTTCTTCTGCAAAATCCGCAAAGTAATTGGCTTCCTCAACAGCCTTTTGCTCATCTACAAACCAAGAATAATGATACGTTGAAACAGTTAATCCTGCTTTTTTTGCATTTTCGATTTGAATCTTCGCAAAAGGATTTTTATAAGTTGTGTACTCTGTCAATTTTACGACGACACCTTTAACACCTTGTGTATTCATTTTTTTATATGAATCTACAGATATTTCACCATTCCAAGAAGAGATATCGATAAAGTCCGCTCTCGGAAGAGATTCCTGCGTGTAAGGTAGCGAAACTTGTCTCTTTTTTCTAGTAGATTCCGCTTTTTTTAAATTATTTCCCATAACATGATTATTTGATTCATTGATTCTTACACCTTGAGCAGATGCTTGCACACCCATAGAAAATAAAGCTGCACTGCCTAAACAGACGAATAATACATTTAATAACGTTTTTTTCAAAATAATTACCACGCTTTCTTTCATTTTATTGTATATCATTTTAACTTCACCTTTACAATAACACGTTTTTATAAATCTTTTAGCTCAGAATAGTAGCTTTTTTGTATTTTTTTGAATTAACATAAAATAACAACCGTTACTGAAAAATGCCCTTTTCCTCTGGCCAAAGGAAAAAGACATGCTTTTCATTTTATATTTAACGGTACTCCCGTTCATGTTTCAATAACCATTTTTTCCGCTCAATACCGCCACCATATCCACCTAAACTACCATCTGATTGGATCACACGATGACACGGAATAATGATTGCTAACTGATTCGCACCATTAGCATTCCCAACCGCTCGCATTCCATTAGGATTTCCAATTACAGCCGCCAATTCTTTATACGAAGAAGTTTCGCCACGTTCGATTTTCGTCAAAGCCTGCCACACACTTTTCTGAAAATCAGAACCTAGACACAAATAAGGTGTCTGAAATTTACCCAGCTTCTTTTCAAAATACAAACCTAATTCCTCTTTGATTTGGTTATTGATTTTTGTTTTTCCCGGAACGATTGAAGCATTCATTCGATTACGTAGCCGCTCGATTTCTCTTTCCAAGCCGCGTCGATCAACAAATTCCAGTAAATATAAATATTCATCGTCCGCAATACTCATCATTGGTCCAAGAATCGTATCGATCCAATCAGCAGATAAGCTCTTGATGTCTTTTGAATGTTTAGGATTTCTACCCATAATTTTTGAAAAAGCGTCATAGAATCCACTGGAAGAATCATAGCCCATATCCAATTGCGTATCGATCCGTTTTTCACCATTTTTGATTGATTTCAAAGCCATTCCCATTCTTCTTGAACGTGCATATTGAACAAATGTCATGCCATAAACCTTCTTAAATTGTCTTCTAGCCGTTATCGAGTGAATGCCCAACTCTGCAAAATCTTTATCTTTCCATCGTTTTTCTGGATTTTTTTCTACTAATTCGATTATTTGCTGAACCAAAGGCGGGATTTCTCTTGGGTAGGATAATGGTTTACAACGTTTGCAGGGTCTGTAGCCAGATAAAAGTGCATCTTCTGCCGTTTCATAAAATGTACAGTTTTCGTACTTCGGTTTTCTTGCAGGACATGTTGCATGGCAGAAAACGCCTGTCGATTTGATGCCAACAAAGAAAATACCGTCATATGAAGAATCTTTCGCCAACAGCGCTTGATAATACTGTTTTTGTTCTTTTTCACTGATCATTGGGCATTCCCCTATCTACTTTATTTTGAATAATTCAATAAGATTTTGTTTCTCATGTTGAACAATCTCTGCCAGTAACGACGTATAAAATGTATCTAAGTCACTATTTTCATGTTCATTATAAAGCATATAAATCGACGGACCAAAGCTGATTCTTGAAATTCCTATATTTAGATATTCTGCAACTGAATCTTCTTTAACATCCAGCATAATGTTGATCGGTAAACTCGTTTCACCTGTGATTTTCTTGATATGTTCTTTATTTTTTAAGCCTGGTACAAAAATACCATCGATTCCTGTTTTTTCATAGGCTTTGATTCGCGCGATCGTTTGGTTTAGTACTTGTTCATCTTGATTATTATTAGCAATATCTCCAATAAAATACTTATCGGTTCTCACATTGATAAACAAATCTTTTTTCATGAAGTTGAGTTTTTGTTTGATGCAAAGCAACCGCTCACTTTGCTCTTCTGTAGAATAAAGTGTCTCTGTATTTGATTTTCTATCTTCAATATTGATCCCGATAACACCGCTGTTTATGAGCGCTTCAGTATTCTTTTCCAGATCTGTTAAATTTTCGGCATATCCTGATTCAATATCTGCTGTGATGTAATTATTCCCCGTATCCATGTGTTGAATATAGCAAAGTATCTCATCAAAAGGCATATTTTCACCATCTTGATAACCATAATGATCAGACATTGCGTAACTGCCCGTTGGAATCAAGTTGATTTTTTTCTTTGTCAGTTCATTTGCGCTTGCTACATTCCAGATATTTAGTAGAACCAGTGGTTTATCTCTTTTGTGTGCATTTCTAAATTGAGCTATTTTATTTTCGTTCATTGATCGCCCATCCCTTCATTTTGTCTCTTTAGTTTACTGCGGATTAAAAGAAGGTTCTTTCGAAAAATGAACATCAATTTTTTATTTTGGGAATAGCAGGAATTAAGACTTCTTTGATAGCAAAAAAAAGACCCACTCTTTGGGGAAGAGTGGGAAAAGGAGTTAAAAAATGAAAAAGTGTTTTGTTAGGGTTGTTTGTCTGGTATGAATATATATTAACTTGAAATTATGACTATTTTGTGTTGAATTTGCGGTTTCTTTGATACGTTTGTTAGACGAAAATCTGAATTTTAAACACAAACGAGATACTAACTAAAGAAGGTACTATTTCTAGTCGTGTTATCAGCTATCGCTCTTTTTATAACAAACTGTAAAACTACAGTAAGAATATCTCACTCTAATTCAACAGCAAATGTCCTATTTCCATAACTCAAATGATTACATAAATCAAAGAAACAATCTATTAAATGATTTAGCTCAGTAAATACATATTATATCGTTTTTATATTCGTATTTTAATTATTATCTATCAAAAAACTTATGCTTATCTGTTAAATGAATTCACTTCTTTTTTGTTATTTACCATAAAAAAAGCATCTCCTTCGTTGTTATTTATCAAAAAATTAGAATGATACAGAAAAATATGATAAATAAGTTACTTTTACCTGTTGTATAATTACATTTATGTAAATATAAGTTCCTTTAAGATTTTATATTTTTACCATATGAACATTATTAAAAAAAGGAAGGTACGTGTGCTTTAATGAATGATTCATGTAGAAAAGGTTCGTTTAAATTTTTATTGTATTCGAGTACGCTTGTCATAGCAGCAAGTAATTCTGTACAAGGATTGGCCGCAACGCTGGAACAGATACCACCATCCTCATCAGTTCAAACGATTTTAGAAAAAGATTATAAGACTGTATTACAGGACTACACCCAGGCAAAAGAGGAATATGAGCAAATAAAAGAACGTTACGACATTGCATTAAAAGATTATAATACATCGAAAAGTGAAGCAGACAAAACTTACAAAACTGCAGATGAACTAAAGACAGCTTTAGATGAATTAAAGGAAACCTATCAAACACAGCTAACAAAATTTGAAGAAGCTAGTAAGAATTATGAAGTAAGCAGGGCTACATATGAAACAAACAAGTCTAATTATGAAGCACATATTGAACACTATAATACAGCCAAAAATGCTTACGAAACAGAAAAAATACTTTATGAACAATCAGAATCAACATTTACGACTATGCAAAATGAATTTCACGATGCTCGAACAAAATATGAAGAATTAAACGAAGATGCGGAGAAAAAAAGAACAGACTACGAAACCCTACGTATCGCATATGAAAATAAACAAGAAATCTACAACGAAGCCGCGGCAGCTTACACAACAGTTCGAACTGCCTATAATAAGGCAAAAGATACTTATAATACCCAATTGAATGACTATAACATACAAAAACTATCTTATGAGAATCTACTTAACACTTATACTACTAAAAAGACAGCTTATGATGCTAAAGCTAAAGAATTTAATCAGGCAACTATATCATACAGTACATTAAAAACAGAACTTGAAACTGCTAAAAATGACTACTCTGAAGTCAAAACAGAATATGATCAAGTGCTCAAAGAATATAACGTACTATTGACAGAGTACAACAAGGCTAAAGAAAGTTACCTAGCGGATAAAGTAGCTTATGAAAAACGGCTGTCCGAATTGAACACCTCAATAAATAATTACAAGAGTAAACTTGCTGAGTATAATAAAATCAAAAACGATTATCAAACAACGAAACAAAAATACGAAGAAACAAAGACTAATTATGAGACTCTATCACAGCAATTAAAAGAATTAGCGAGTCAATACGAAGCAGAACGCACAACCTATGAAACCAAAAAGACAGCGTTTGATCAAAAAACGAAAACATATGAAGCAGCTAAAACCACATATGATCAACAAAAATCTGAATATGATGGGAAACTTGCTGCTTACGACACAGATTTGAAGATTTATAATGAAAAACGAACTGCAGCAGAAGCTCTTCTAAAACAATATGAAGAAGGTACCGTGGAATATTCAACGGCACTAGCGGCATACACTGAAAATAATAATCGTTACAATGAAGTGAATAAAGAATATCAGCAAGTAAAAGAACAATCTGACTCGCTAACTGCTTTATTCAAAGAGGTCAAAACAAGTTATGAGACTGCAATAAGTGCGTTCCAAGTCATTACTAACGCTTACCAGTCTATCAAACAAACATACGATTCCCTTGTAAAACAATGTGATCAAGCAAAAATTGATTATCAGCAAGTAGAAAAAGAGTATCAAACCATCAGTACTAGCTATACTCACGTAATGAGTGTCTATGCTGAAACAGAAACAGCTTATAAAACTACACTTAAAGAGTCTGATGAAGTAAAAGCTCAATTTGATCAAGTAAAATCATCCTATGATACTATCTCAGATAAATTTACAATTGGATCAGAAATTTTGAGCACGACCGAAACTAACTACATTGAGGCAAATAAAACATATGAAGCTGTTACCCAAAAATATGAACTAGCTCGCGCAGAATATGATCGGCTTTTCCCAGAATATCAAGCACTAAAAAATGAATTAGCACAATTAAAGTCAGAGCTTTCACAGACAGAAACAACTTTTGTAGATTTAGGAAAAATATTAGAAACAACTCAAAAACAATACACTAATTTAAAAACACAATATGCTGAAACAATGGCTGATTTCGCAGAAGTTAAAAAGCAGTTTTCTGATCTAGGAGTAGTTTACACAACTGCGAAAACAGCTTATACAGCTGCAGCAGAAGCAATTTCAAAAGTAAAAGAAACTTTTGTATTACGAGAAAAAGAATATGCTGATTTAGCTGCTTACTATACTCGTCTTAAAACTAAATACGAAGAAACTCTGGAAACCTATAACACAACTTCGGACATGTTAGTTGAAGTTACAGCTGAACAAAAGGTACATGAAGCTGAGTTCATTACCATTTCACAAGAATATAAAAGCTTAACAGAATCCTTTACAGCAATTAAGTCTGAGTACGATGACGTGAATACAGCATACAAAACTGCGAATGATGCGTGGAAATTAGCTGATGCTGCATATCAAGGTGCAAATGGAAAACTAAAAACACTTAAAGATGACTATGATGCTGCTCTTAGACTCTTTAACAGTCTACAAACTAAATATGATCTTGCTAAAGAAAGCTTCAGTACAGCTGCAAAACCTTATGAAGATGCACTTGCTGCTTATGAAAATGCTGTTACTGCCGAAGAGCAAATTAATGCTGCGGTTACTAGTATGGAGCAAGTATTTAAAGGTTTTCCATCTGATAAAATCACAGAAGCGAATCTTGATAATATTCCGGCTGACTTAGCAGTATGGCTGACTACGTATGATACAGCAAAACAAGCACTGGATAAGGCATTGAATGAATCATGGTTGTTTATTGAGGACTATCAAGCAAAAAGTGATGCCTACAATCAAAGCTCAATTGCCCCTATAGATTTAACTGATAGATTAGGAATTGTTTATAATCCAGAAGATTTTAAAGAAGTATTGATAGCATATATTGATGATGCTGAAAAAGTAATGAAGCAAACTGTTACTAATGTTAATGCATTCAAAACAGTCATCCAAGCAAATATTGATTATAAAAAAGAATTTCAAGAATATTTAACTGGTTGGCAGCCTGGAAATATAGGAGATCCTAATAAACAGCAAGAAAAGTGGTTATCTATTGTAAATGCAACAGTCAATGTTGATTTTAGTGGTCTAGGTTATTCTGATGATGATTTAGATTCGATGAACACCACAGCTGAATGGGACGAAATCGTTTCAGCATACGAAAATCAAGGTGCAGATGCTGTAGAACATTTAAAAAAATATGCAGAATATATACTAGGTGTATCTGATAGATGGACCGCAGCACATGATGATATGCTTACTGCTATAGATGATTTTGAAAAAATCACAGGAGAATCTATTACAAAGCCAACTACCAGCAACAGGCTTGCATTGGGAGCTGTTGGAGTAGCTGATGAAGCTGATCGCGTTTACAACAACAGTTTTTCAGCTCTTCAAAACGATCCATATGACGCAAATTCTGGAGAAACAGTTCTTGGGTGGTTAGGTGGGCAAGGTGTCGGTTCTGCAATGAATTGGCGCATTAGCGGTCAGTCCAGGCCCTCAGAAGTAAAAATCCCAGGATTTAAACCTAAAGATTTAACCATTTCCTTAGGTACTTTGAAAGTTCTTGAACTCACAGCTCCAGTAATTCCAACAGTACCCGATATGCCCGGAAATCCTGTAGAGCCAGAGGGAATCAACACTCCTAAAAAAGTAGATTCTGTAGCAGAACCAGTGAATCCAGCAATTGCACCTTCTGCAGCTTCAACAAATAGTTTCACGGGTATCACTGGAATTGATCTACCAACACTAACACAGGATCACGCATCTACTCCTCCTGATTCAATTATAGAATTAGGTACTTCTGAAGACATCACAGATGTGGAATTAGATAGTGAAGAAGCCGAAGAAAGTATTCAACCTGACGCTCCTGTGGAGTTAAATGATCTAGAAGATATTACTAACGTAGATCCACTGGAAAAGCCTAAAGAACTAGAAAAAGTACCTGAAGTGGAAAAACCAGTTATTCCAGAAGTTACGGCGCCAGAATCGGCAGATCCTGCAGAAGCTCCAGTAGAAAAACCAATTGAGATTACTACGCCAACAAAACCTAAAACAGTAGAAAATCCTATGCCAGTAAAACTATCTAATACTCCTGAAGCGTTGGAAGGGCCTAAAAAGAAAGCTGAAGAAAAGGTTTTACCAATGACTGCCAGTACTAAAACAACTACCATCGCAGATTCTTCAAAAACGAAACTTCCCAATACACGTTCTGGAAGAAAACTGCCAAATACCGGAACCGAAACGTCTCTGATGGGACAAGGAGTGGGCGCCTTTGTGACAGGAGCAGCTGGATCACTTCTTTTCTGGAAGAGAAAAAAAGGAAAACATAGTAAATAGATTTTGATTTTCTATTTATCTAGTACTATATTAGTTAATTGAATTTAATTACTATAATGATTAAAAAACACCAAGAATCAATCACTTCAATGTTGAATGATTGATTTTTGGTGTTTTTCTATTTTAAAAGATTTACTACTTTGGTAAAGTCTATTTTGGTACTTTTGTCTTAAAAAATTGATTGATCAAAACGTTGCGTTGGGATTCACTAATACGGAAACTTCTCTCCCTTTGGTCGCCAAGTATTGTTCATCATCTGCTTTGACAACGACTAGCTTGATGCTTCTTTCCTTAGGATTTGACGGGCTTGATTCGTTGTACTGTGATTCACTAGTACGGAAACTTCTCTCCCTTTGGTCGCCAAGTATTGTTCATCATCTGCTTTGACAACGACTAGCTTGGTGCTTTTTTTCTTTAGGATTTGATTGGCTTGATTCGTTGTACTGTGATTCACTAGTATGGTAACTTCTCTCCCTTTGGTCGCCAAGTATTGTTCATCATCTGCTTTGGCAACGACTAGCTTGATGCTTTTTTCTTTAGGATTTGATTGGCTTGATTCGTTGTACTGTGATTCACTAGTATGGTAACTTCTCTCCCTTTGGTCGCCAAGTATTGTTCATCATCTGCTCTGTAGGCAGTCGCAGTGATTCACAACAAATACCCGCTCTTCGGGGAAAGAGCGGGAAAAGGAGTTAAAAAATGAAAAAGTGTTTTGTTAGGGTTGTTTGGTATAAATATATAATAACTCCAAATTGTGACTATTTTGTGTTGAAAAATTGGATTCTTTACTACGATTGTTTGTTGAAAATCTGAATTTATTTTAGATTTTTATAATCTTTGGTTGGGTTTTATCAAAAAGTTAGTTGCTTGTTCTCAATAATGCTTGTGTCGTACATCGAAAAGAGCCGCCAAATATTCTTGAAATTTCATAATCTAACGTTTCCACCTTCATCCCATAACTTTGCAACGCAGCAATCAATTCTGTAAATGATTGATCGGTAACGTACACAGATTCATTTATTGGGAGACCATTAGCCATTAATAAGGACGCTTCTTTTAAAGAAATATTTATCTTATCCCAATTGTTTAACTCTGTCGGTAAACCATCTAAAAATGCTTCCTCACAGTAAATCATCAAACCATCTTTGACCATGCTCAGTGCACAATCTAAATGTAGTATGTCTGGATGCAAACGTACTGGTATGACATCATAATCCCAGTGAGCTAAAAGTGACTTCAACCAATTGATTCCATTTAGATTACTCGCCAATCCAGAGTAACCCACAAATATTTTTTTCCCATAAACTAAAACATCGCCACCCTCTAGAAAAGGACCTGCTTCACTTTCTAATCCTTCGGAAATATCTGGTTGTGGCGCAGCTAAATAAACTGCTTCTGAATGTTTGGATTCTCCAGTTAAAATATCTCGAATCGGTAATATTTCCAACCGTCGATGAGCAAATCTCAGATTTCCTTCAATAATGAAATGACCAAATGTGAAAAACGGATCTCTTGAAAAAAAATTAGCATATCCATGTCCACTCTCTTCGCCTAACGTCTTTTCATATTCTGTTAACATTCTCGGTCTAATAACTTCTACGCCATAAGATGTTAATAGTTGAAACATTTCCTCTTTTTCATTTTCCCATTTTTTTTGCATATCTGGGTAAAGATCACCTACATCACCAACTTTATTACTGAAAAGAGTGAGGTTCTCTTCTGATAGAAAGCTTGTATCTAACTCATCTTCCCCTTCTGGTAAATAAAATTGTGATTGCGCTAAAACAACTCTTTTTAACGGAGCAAATTCACTCTCTACAAAATTAGTCTTCATTACTTGTCACTCCACCTATCGTTACTTTTTCATCATTATAGCAAAATTCTACTGATTTTTATAGAAAGGCAATCTTTACCAGATTATATCTTATTGATTAATTAAAGAAACCCGTTCCCCAAGTCGTGCCTGTCTGCCCATCATCTGGTCCCACAGCAATATAACGACGGGCGCCCCCTTGACTGATATAACTGATCCAAACATAGCCGTTACTATGAAGATAATAATCATAATTGATGGCCATGCCAGGTAAATAATAATCAAGTGCTGGACTACTATTGTCATCTGGATTCGTATCACGGCTAACCGCTAATTTTCTATCAGGATAAAATGTGCCTGACATTGAAATCAAGCCAGATTGTTGTTCTTGCGGCACGGGTTTTGGTTTTGGGGAATTTGGCTGTGGTTTCAGCTGACTGCTTTCATTTTTTCCATACCGATATACCGTTATTGCTGGACAGCCATTTAATTTCCAAATCGTGTCGTGATCATTGATTGTGATACCATTGTAGCCATAATTACAATGAATAATTTGGTCTTGATCATCTGCAAAAATGCCTGTATGACCTGCTGCTCCTCCTGATGCTCCACGATTTCCCCAAATAAAAATATCTCCTTTTTTAGCAGGATAATTACCGGATGCATCTGCTTGTACCTGAGTCCAGCCAGCCTTTTCTAAATGTGCGAAAAGAGTATCTGTATTCCCCATCACTCCACTGGTTAAAAAATCACCGCTGATCAAAGCGAAATAAACTGCGCTTGAACAATCATAGCTGTTCGGACCTAGTCTTGCATTCATCGAGTAGGTGACTTTTCCTTTACGGTCCGTCATCCATTTAATCATATTTTCTATATTAGCCATTTTTTTACTCCCTTAATTTATTTTTTATAGAATCGTCTTAGCAACTTCTTGAACCTTTTGAATGATTTCTTCATCCTCCATCCAATTATCAGCTTGAATCCATTGGAGAATCAACTTCATTTTGTTGGGCGTCTCCGGATCTTTATCAACTAATTGTTCAGATTCAATTAACTCATAGACAAACGTGTTCATGATATCTATATCTAGCTTTTTCTGTATTTGAAGAATATACGTCAATGGAGGATTCCATCGTTGACTAGCAGCTAATTTTGCTTTTCCTCCAACTAAATCTGACCAATTTAGTTCTTTTTTTATTCTGATTTCATCGATTACTTTCCAGAAATCATCGACTGTTTTAATTGTATACATTGGTTTTACTCCTTTATTTTGGTTTGTATTTATGCTTTGATCTTACTCTATAATCAAGCGTGTTAACTTTTAACTTACTTTTAAAAGTCTCCCAAAAATCGTTTACGTCTACATTCTAAAAATAAAAAATGTTTCACATGAAACAAAAAAGGCTTGGTATCAAGCCTTTTTAAAGAAGAAGCATTATGTTGAACAAAAACAGTCATGCCGAACCTACATAAAATAAGAAAAAATTTAATATAAACAGTGCACAATATATATATTATGTTAAAATTAACTAGTGTTATATAAAATAATTTATTTTAAAAGGAGAAATGGGAATGAAAAAGTTAAAATTGGGAATGGTTTGTTTATTTATGGGCGTATTAGTTCTTAGTGGTTGCGGTCAGACAAATAATAAGTCAAATTCAGCAAGTACTGATACTAATAGTCAGGAAGAAAGTTCAGAGTTGTCTACTAACGAGAGTGTAGAAAAAACATCTGAGTCTAAATCTAACAACTCAAGCGGTTTGAAGCTTATGATAGAAGCTGCTCAGTCACAAATCCCGAGCTTGAAAAAACAATACGAGGGAATGTATTCTGATATTTCTATAACTGAAGGTGAAGACAGTACTATTGTTTACACCTACACATTTGCACAGGAACCCGTTGCAAATATTGATACAGAAGCATTAAAACCAACATTGGTTAAAGGATTAAAACCCGTAATAGACGGAGCTAAAACGGTAGTTCCAGATGTTAAAATTCAAGTGATTTTCCTCAATCCAGATAAATCAGAAGTCATTAACTTTGTTATTACACAAGCTGACACAGATAGTATTGAGAGCGATACTCAGTAAACAGAGAAACCACCCTATTCGCTATAGGGTGGTTTTTTGTTGTTTAGTTTGTTTTAGTTACCTTTGCTATCTTACCTTGTTCGATATAAACCATCAAAATCGATACGTCAGCTGGATTGACACCACTGATTCGACTTGCTTGGGCAATCGTTTCTGGTTGAATTTTTTGCAATTTTTGTTTTGCTTCAGTAGCCAAACCATTGATTGCAGCATAATCGATATTTTCTGGAATTCGTTTGGCTTCCATACGTTTTAATTTATCGACTTTTTCCAAAGCTTTTTTTATATAACCTTCATATTTTAGTTGAATTTCAACTTGCTCAATGACTTTATCATCTAATTCTACCTCAGAAGATGGGATAAATTGTGTCACTTCATGATAGCTCATTTCTGGGCGTTTTAAGAAGTCTCCGGCTAGGACCCCATCTTTCAGCGGAACAGAACCTTTCGCTTCTAAAAACGCTTGTACGTCCGCTGTAGGCTTCACTCTGACTGAATTCAAGCGAGCAATTTCTGCTTCAACCGCTTTTTTCTTTTCAAGATAAGCTGCGTATTGGTCTTCTTTGACTAGTCCAATTTCATACCCTTGCTCTGTTAAACGTAAATCTGCATTGTCGTGGCGTAAAATCAAACGATATTCTGCTCTTGATGTTAGTAAACGATACGGTTCATTGGTTCCTTTTGTCACTAAATCATCGATCATAACACCGATATAACCATCGCTGCGTTTCATCACGAAAGGTTCTTTATCTTGGACTTTTAAAGCTGCATTGATTCCTGCAATTAGGCCTTGTCCTGCTGCTTCTTCGTAGCCGCTTGTACCATTTGTTTGTCCAGCCGTAAATAAACCATCGATAACTTTAGTTTCTAAGGTTGGACGTAATTGATGCGGCACGACAACATCATATTCGATCGCATAACCAGTACGCATCATTTCAGCTTTTTCTAAACCAGCAATTGAATGTAAGATATCCGTTTGGACATCTTCTGGTAATGAAGTAGACAGTCCTTGAACGTAAACTTCTTCTGTGTTCAATCCTTCTGGCTCCAAAAATAGTTGATGGCGAGGCTTGTCAGAAAAACGAACGATTTTATCTTCGATCGAAGGACAATAACGAGCGCCAACTCCTTCGACGATTCCTGTAAACATCGGTGCACGATGCAGATTGTCTTGAATGATTTCATGCGTTCCTTCATTTGTGTAAGTCAACCAACAAGAACGTTGATCTAAATTATAAGCACTATCCGGTGTACTAAAACTAAAGTGATTTGGTTGTTCATCACCAGGCTGTTCTTCTGTCACAGAATAATCGATCGTACTAGATTTCACACGTGGTGGTGTTCCTGTTTTGAAACGATCCATTTCAAGTCCAAGTTCTTTAAGATGATCCGCTAAACCAATTGACGGTAATGAATTGTTGGGTCCTGAAGAATATTTTAGTTCACCGATAATGATTTCTCCGCGAAGAGCTGTTCCTGCTGTAATAATCACGGCTTTACTTTGATATTGTGCACCTGTTGTTGTGATAACCCCTTTACAAATACCATCTTCTACGATCAAGCGTTCAACGATTCCTTGACGTAATGATAAGTTGTCCGTCCGCTCGATTGTGTGCTTCATTTCTGTTGCGTAAGCGTGTTTATCCGCTTGGGCGCGCAACGCGCGAACGGCCGGACCTTTTCCAGTGTTTAGCATCCGCATTTGGATGTATGTTTTGTCTATATTGTGACCCATTTCGCCGCCTAACGCATCGATTTCTCGCACAACGACGCCTTTTGCTGGTCCTCCCACAGACGGATTACATGGCATAAAGGCCACCATATCTAAATTGATTGTTAGTAGCAGTGTTTTACTGCCCATACGAGCGGATGCTAAGGCTGCTTCTGAACCGGCATGGCCTGCTCCGACTACAATTACGTCATAAGATTCTGCTTTAAATTGATTCATCGACTCTTCCTCTCTATTTCCCTAAACAAAATTGACTGAACAATTGAGTGATCAGTTCATCTTGGACACTGTCACCGACGATTTCACCTAAAAAATCCCAGCAGCGTGTCATATCCATTTGAACGAGATCGACCGGCATTCCAGCTTCGATTCCTCGAATCACTTCATCCAGCGCTATAGCTGCCTGATCTAGTAATGCGATATGGCGGGTATTAGATACGTATGTGGCATCTTTTTCCCCTGTTTGTCCGCCGAAAAATAAGTCTGCGATTTTTAATTCTAGTTGTTCCATCCCAGTATTAGATAAAACAGATACGGGTAAAATTTCTTCATCTTTAACGAGCTGTTTTAATTCTTCTCGATTTAATTGAGAAGGTAAATCCATTTTATTCAGTAAAATCACGCGCTTTAACCCGTCTGTCGCTACTAACAATTGACGATCTTCATTTGTTAATGGCTCATTTTGATTCAGAACTAGCAAAATCAAATCAGATTCAGCTAATGCTTTTCGGCTACGTTCTACGCCGATTCGTTCCACAATATCTTCTGTTTCTCTAATACCAGCTGTATCGATCAATTTCAGTGGTACTCCACGAACGTTGACATATTCTTCGATAACATCACGTGTCGTTCCAGCAATATCTGTTACGATCGCTTTTTCTTCCCGTAATAAATGATTCAGTAGACTAGATTTTCCAACGTTTGGACGACCGATAATCGCTGTGCTTAAACCTTCGCGCAAAATTTTCCCTTGTTTCGCTGTTGTTAGTAATCCTTCGATCTGAGCTTTAACAAATCCAGCTTTTTCAAGCAATAATTTTGTCGTTAATTCTTCTACATCATCATATTCAGGATAATCGATATTTACTTCGACCTGGGCCAAAGTTTCTAAGATTTCCTGTCTTAATGAGCGGATCAAAGAAGATAAATTGCCATCTAATTGATCTAACGCAACATGCATCGCTCGATCCGTTTTCGCCCGAATCAAGTCCATCACAGCTTCTGCTTGAGATAGATCCATTCGACCATTTAGAAACGCTCGTTTCGTAAATTCGCCTGGTTCAGCCAAACGTGCACCTTCTCTTAACAATAGCTGCAATAATTGGTTGACAACGACAATTCCGCCATGACAATTTATTTCAACGACATCTTCTCTGGTAAACGTTTTTGGTGCCCGCATGACAGATACCATCACTTCATCCAGCAAACTATCATCTTTAGGATCAAGAATATGACCATAATGAATCGTATGAGAGGGAACATCTAATAATTGCTTACTGCCAGAACGGTAAACTTTATCTGCAATAGCAACTGCTTCATCGCCACTTAAGCGAACAATACTGATTGCTCCTTCGCCAGGAGGCGTTGAAATTGCGGCGATTGTATCAAATTCTAATGTTATTTGTTGCATGTTTGACTGACTTCCTTTCGTTATTGAATTGAGCTGTTTTTCGCGTAATACTTACTACGTTAAGCAACACCTATCTTTTTTAACTATGTATAAATCAATTTTTGGCTACAAAAAAAGCGCCCACTCCACCCCTATTTTTTCAGGTTGGATCTAGCACTTTCACTGCATCAATTCCTATTAATTTCTTGACATAGAATAGCATATTTTTATATTTTTCGCAAGATTGTTTATTTACTAAAATCGTTCGTTAACTTTGCATTTCTTCTGGTTTATCTTTAAAATAAACTTATATAAGGCAAGGAGGTTCCTATAATGAAACGAATAAAAAAAGAAGAATTCGATGAACAAGAATTAGAAAATCGTTTAAGTGGAATCACATTATCTACAGGAAATGTTAATAAAAAGTATATCGTTCGAGATATTGTTTTTGCGACAGATCGAATCGAGACAGATTTATTTTCACCAGATGTCAATCCAAATGATGTTTTCAGCGGTGTTTACCGTCAGTTGAAAGTGATTGCGTTTGAATATGAAGCAGATGCTGTAATCAATTGTCATTTTGAAGAAAAATATGTGGAATATCAAGGAAAATGGGTCGTTGAGATATTTGCTTATGGAACGGTCGTTCAGTTTACACAGACAAATATTGGCTAAATGTACTTCAAAGAGAGATTGGGACAGAACAGTTTAACTCTAAGAACTAAAGAGGTATTCTCCGATATCAGTTCATATCTCACTGTGTTTCACAACAATTTCAGCTTATTTCCGAAGCCTTCAAAACTCAGCGCTTTAACACTTTGAACTTGATGTGAGTAAAGCGTAGTTGTTGCTTTTGGCCCACTGTTTATCTGGATTCCATGTGACTGGGATATGACTCACAGAGTTATGTCTCGGTCACTTTTTTCTTTCTGGTTTTTAGCAAAATAAAAAACCTGATTCTAAAAGAACCAGGCTGGAAGAAGCACGACTGCTCCAACTACTTTATCATCGTATTTTGTACGTTGATAAGAATGATTTCGTTTAAAATATACTTTGTTTAACTGTGTTTGTCAATGTATTTTTTTGAAGAACTATCTAAACAAACAATAAATGCTCCTTTAAAAAAATTACTTTTTAAAGGAGCATTATCTATTGTTTAATAATATTTTTTCGCAGGTTCAACAACCAAATAACGATACGGTTCATCGCCTTCTGAATGTGTTTTGATATGATCATCTTTGCTCAAGGTAAAGTGAATTTGTTTTCGTTCAAATGCAGGCATTGGTTCTAGAAAAACAGGTCGACCAGTTTGTTTGACTTTTTCTGCCGTTCTTTCTGCTAAACGTTGCAAGATTGCTTGACGTTTTTCACGATAATCACCCACATTTACCACAACAGACAACTTGTTTTCTGCAACACGATGAACAAAAACTTGGGCTAAATATTGCAGTGCATTTAAGACTTTTCCGTGTTTTCCGATCAAGATTCCCTGTTTATCTGTATCTAAATGGAAAACTAACAAACCATCTTTACGTTCTAAGCGGACTAATGCTGGTGCATTCAATTCTTTTGAAATTGTTGTTAAATACATCGCTAATTCAGTGATGGCTTCTTCATCTTCTAGGTTTTCCAAGATTTTTGGTTGAGAGGAATCTGAGGTTTTGGCAGCTAATAATTCTTCAACAGCTGTTTCTACTTTTACTTCCTCATCTGTCACAATGATATCTTCAACTGTCTGTGCAACTGCTTCTGTGATTTGCTCACTGACAGTAGGTTCAATCGAAACTTGAGCAAGTTTTTTACCCAAACCCAAGAAACCTTTCTTAGCGTCTGCGATCACCTTGATCTCTACTTCTTCTTTTGACAAATTCAGTGCGTGTAAGCCCTTAGTTGTTGCTTCTTCAATTGTGTTTCCCTCATATACCGGCATCTGGAAAACCTCCTTTTATTTTTTCTTATTTTTTTTCTTAGGATTCATTGCTTTCTTCAATGCTCGTTCGCGTTCTTTCACTTGTCGTTCAGCTTCTGCACGCTCTTTACGGATTTTGAATGGGTTATTGATCAATAATGTTTGACCAACTTGGAAAGCATTAGAAACCACCCAGTAAAGTGATAATCCGCTGGCTAAGCTCATACCCATTACAAAAATCATAACTGGCATTACGAAGTTCATGATTTTAAGTGAAGCATTTGATTCTATTTGGCTCATGCTAGTCAAGTAGCTGCTGGCAAATGTAAAGACAGCCGCTAAAATAGGTAAAATCAGATATGGATCGGGTTGGCCTAAGTTCAGCCACATAAAACTTCCCTGCTTCAATTCTGGTACACGTGAAATTGATTGATACAGCGCCATCATGATCGGCATTTGAATCAACAATGGTAAACATCCAGCATAGGGGTTTACGTTATTTTCGGCATATAATTTTTGCTGCTCTTCACGGAATAAACGTTGTGTTTCTGGATCTTTTGATGAATATTGTTTTTGTAGCGCTTTTAATTTTGGTTGTAATTCTTGAGTCTTACGCATGCTTTTCGTTTGGAAATGCATTAATGGTAATAAAATGATTCTGATTACTAATGTAAATAGGATGATCCCGATACCAGTATTTGCTGAAATGGATAAAAATTTAATTGCTTCAGCGAAATAATAGACAATATAGCGGTCCCAAATTCCTGTACTACTCTCGTTGATCGGGGCTGTTCCACAGGCAGACAACACCAAAACAAGTGTCACTAAACCTGCCATCAATAATAGGCGTTTATACTTCTTCACAAAACTGTTCCTCTCTTATTTCAAAATTTTTGCAAGTTTTAAAACATGCGTCACGTTGCTATGAATTTCTTCAGAAGTCAACTTGTCGACGCCAGGTCTTGCGATGATAATAAAATCACAAGTTGGATCGATTGATTCTTTTAATTGGTAGATCGACGTACGAACTTTACGTTTTACAGCATTTCTAACAACCGCATTCCCAACTTTTTTCCCTACAGAAATTCCTACTCGAAAATGCTTTTGTTCTGGCTTTTCTAATACGTAGACGACAAATCTTCGGTTAGCACAGGACTGTTTATGTTGAAATACTGCTTGAAATTCTTTTTCTTTTTTTACTCTATAGGATTTCTTCATCTGCATCCCTTTGTTTCTTTCTATCTTTCTTTTTTACTCACTCTACAATGATAGCATATTTTAGTCATTTTTTTGCAAAATTAAAGGAAAATATCTAGAGATTTTGGCGATAATGACTCTAATTTCATATCTTATCATTTTTTTGGTTTTTTTTCACTTTATTTTACGGGATTGAAAGATTTTTTGAGGTAGCGGGGTTAATTTTTAAAATTTTAGTTTTTAGAAATTGGTGAGGTTGAAATGAATAGGTTTTATTTAGAATGTTGCTGTTACCTTCATCTGATTAATAGTGTTACATTTCAATATTACTGCACTATTTTTTCAGAGTTAGGCGTTTGGTGATTCACTAGTGATGAACAACAAAAGAACCCTTTATTATTTCCACACATACATTGTGAAGATAATAAAGGGTTCTTAGTTTAAACTTGATTCGTTATTTAAAGTCAACATAGATTATGCTGAAATAACTTTTCTGCCTTTACGACGTCTGCTCGCTAATACGTTGCGACCATTTTTTGTGCTCATGCGTTTACGGAAACCGTGAACTTTTTGACGTTTGCGTTTGTTTGGTTGATACGTTCTTTTCATCTCTTGTTCCACCTCCTGAAATTGTAACTATCCATCAATACATAGACATACTTTGATAGTATAACTAGTATTGGGTCAGTTTGTCAATAATTTTTCAGGAAATATTTTTCCTCCTAATCAAATAAGTTATCCACAAAATGGAAAATTTCAGGGATAACTTGTGGATAGTTTTTTTGCTGCTCCCATTTCATTTTTACTTTTCTCAGTGTTTATACACAAAAAAACAGGGTGTTAAAAAGTTATGCACATCTTATTTTTTTATTGTGTATAACTTCCTAAAAAGCTTGGATTACTTGGTTTTGTTTTGCAGAATCTGTTGTGGATAAATAAAATAACAATAAGAAATCCACTGTTTGTTTTCGTGTTGTGGATAAGTTTATAACCCTCTGTGAATTTTTTTTCCACAATTCACAATTTGCCTGTGGAAAAAGTTCCGAAAAAATGCTAAAATTCTATTTGCTTATCTATTTATATTTGTTCTGCTTTTTTATATAGAAAATTTGTTCCGTTCTATGGGTCAGCTTCTTGTTAAATTTGGAAAAAGAATACAAACTGATTCTGGCAAAAAATGCCACTCTCTTTTTTCTTATCAGAACTGGACGAGCCCCATGCACTTTTACTTTGAAACATGCCAAATCATGAGAAGATATTGATTGGTCTGAGATGTCTAGTTGCCTCTATTCATTATTTGATGTTAAGAAGTATAAGGTGAGGCAACGCGGAACGTTGTTACTGTATATTACCCTAGCTGCACAAGCCAGCTCTTCGGAAAAAAGATAAACTATGAATAAGGAAAAAATACCTTAGTCATAATTTCCAATTTTTCTATCAGAGCTAAATGGTTTGTTCCGCTTTTAAATTAAGGAGGTCACCAT